>CALSQH010000017.1 GCA_943788445.1 uncultured Pseudomonadales bacterium | reverse complement strand
CATTCATCAGTTCGGCGCTGCAACCCTAGATAAGACTTCACCCCATTATGCCGATCAGGCGCAAGACTATGTCGATGAAGTACTTCATGACCCTCTGTTCAATGCCGCAATCAGGGCTGATAAAATCGAGCGCCGCTACAGGCCCGGAGAATAGTGCATCACTGGTAGACCCTTGTTCAATGCATTAGAATGCGGCTTCCGCAGGTTTGACTGCTCTAACTGAAGCCCATTATGTCTATACAGTGGTATCCCGGCCATATGCACAAGGCCAGCAAGGAGATGATCGAGACATTACCTCTGGTCAATGTCGTTGTCGAAGTCCTAGATGCGCGCATTCCCTATAGCAGCTCAAACCCCTTTATCGGCGACCTGTGTACCGAAAAGCCCTGCATTAAATTGCTCAATAAATGTGATCTAGCCGAGCCAGAAAACACCAAGCTATGGCAGGACTATTTTGAACTGCAAAGCAATACCAAAACCATGGCGCTGGATTTACAGCACCATGACCCCAGCAAACAGATTATTGATCTGATTAATAAACTGTCACCACAAAAAGAGGGCCGCAATACGCTAGTCATGGTGACAGGCATCCCCAATGTCGGAAAGTCTTCGTTGATTAACTGTTTGGCCGGCAAACATATCGCCAAGACCGGTAACGAACCTGCAGTAACCAAAGGTCAGCAGCGCATCAACTTACGCAATGGCATTATGCTATTGGATACCCCCGGTATACTCTGGCCCAAAATCGATAACCCCAATGGCACCTATCGTCTCGCCACTACTGGTGCGATTAAAGATACGGCAATGACCTATGAAGATGTCGCCTTTTTTGCTGCCGAATTTTTACTGGCCAATTATTCAGATCGCCTTGAGGAACGCTTTAAATTCGACCAACTACCCCGTTCTGAAATTGAGCTGCTAGAAATTATTGGTGCCCAACGTGGCTGTTTACGTGCAGGTGGAAAAGTCGATTTAGAACGCGTCTCAACCATCTTTATCAATGAGCTACGCGCAGGCATTTTAGGCCCCGTAAGTTACGAGACCCCCGCCGTGATCGAAGAAGAAATGAAACAGGTGGCCATTCTTATCGCTGAAAAAGCCGAGCGAGAAAAAATACGCTTGGAGAAAGCCGCAGAGAGACGCAGAAAAGCCAAGGCCAATCGAAATTAATCCAGTGTATTCACCAACTGCATACTCTAAAACTACTGCTGCGCCAAGTACTCAGCAGCCCTTCACTGACAATTTTTCGAAACTGAATGGAATCATTATTAGGAATGCTTTGAAATACACTTCTAGGAATGAGAATATTATTTCCCCACGTCTGGCAATCTTGAAACACCCAGCCCAAAGGCTCATTCGCCTTAATAGGACTAATGACTTTTCTCTATTATTAGATAGTATCCGTTAATGTGATTTTACACGTTCTCGATGGTAAAGGGCCTTTCCTACGCCTGAAGGGTACCGCGCAAACCAACAAACAGGCCTCTCCTTTTCCCCAATGCCTGAAACAATACTCGTCGTGAACGTTCACACCGCATCAAAATGTAAATAGTAACCCTTTTTATTAACTTTAATAGGCACATTGAGTTCAAAATTATTGACTGATGAACTAAGAGTTATATATAAATATTTGGGCACCTTTTGTTGATAACACTCGGTCTTATACCGTAGCACCCAATCTGGGTTAGGATTAACCTCTACCCATTGGTAGGTAGCAGAAGCCCTATCTTCTTGTACAGGTTCAATAGGTCCTCCATCATCTGACAGCTTAATCCTAAACATTTTATTAAAATAACAAGGATGGTTTGTAGAAATATTGGGCTCTTGAGGCTCCCCCGACAGTGTTCAAGAGTCTAAACTTAATACTCGGCATTGATGCGGCTAGTAATTCCGCTTGAATCACAAAATCAGTTAATTCATTGCGATACTCAATATTAATTTCATCTGTAAAGAACAGAGTATCCCCACCTATATTGAGCCTCTCAGTTCTAATCACTTTGTCAGACCAATCACCCTCTAATGTGATGAAGATATACCTACATATAAGAGGTACACAGCTAACCAGGAAGGTAATTATGAAAAAGATAAAACACATCTTTAGTCTTTTAGTTAAGATTACTTTTAAGCCCAAAATTACATTTTTAGTAACCATCAGCCTCTTACCTCGAATGACAAAGATGGAAACATACTTTTATATGGCATCAAAACTTACACAGGTACATTCCTTGCTAGAGTAGGTCATGATTATTTGATCAATTATTTTCTTTTTACGGTCCTTAATTATTAATTCAATCTCTTGGACCGACACCGTCGGCTCAGCGTATCTTTGATTAGGGAAAGTAATTTTCGCGGTGTAAGATGACAGCGGCTCAGAATCAGAATCTACGCCTTGTAGCTTTATTTCCGGATGATTGGTTAACAGCTCAAAGCCGTAATCAAAATCATTGAGTACTGCCATGTACAGCCGATGTGGCGATCCTCGCCATTCAAATTTAATTACGCCGAAATCTCGGGAGATGGTAAATGATCGGTTTATCTCGACAGGGCAGTAATCTTGATAAATGCCCCAGGTTCCCACACTTTCAACCGTCATGATCGGCACATCTGCACTAATATCTGGCAAATTGCATGGCAAGTTGCTGGGAATGGGATTACAACCAACAATTAAAAGGGCAATCATCCCCAATGTTGATTTTGATAATGTCCACTTACCCATTCGTCTTTGCTCTTTTTGCATCAATGTTAATCGAACTCAGCACTTGGGACCGGCTTATCCCCTCCGACATAAATATCAAAATCAACTGTCGATGAGGTATTACTAGCGTTAGTCAATCCACTTACGTAGCTGTTTGAATTGTATCTGTCGGTGCCACTCTGAGGAAATAAGTCATAATTAAGTTCATCGTCATAATTAAAATCCTTGTCCTTTAGCGCCATAAAATGAGCTAATGGCGGCAACCCCATATTGGATTCTGCTGTTCCAAAGACAATATTTCCTGAGATATCCTCAGGTCTATTTCGATCGCTTTGCAATTTACCATCCACGGGAGCTGCGCTGAGAGTGAAAGCTATATTGCTAGCGGAATTATATTCCACTGCTAAATGAAATGGCCCTAGCCAACCAACTCTATGGCCTGTGATATACACGGTATTAGGTTGTCGCTTTTCTACTTCATCAGCTTCTGGAGCAATTGTAGAAATAACGGAAAATAACTCAAAACCCCGGCAATCATCTGGATCTTGAAGCGCTCCATCGGTAATGAGTCCCTCTAAACAAATGCCACCTACCTCCATTCCAGTAAGCTGCTCAAAAATTTCTGTAAGGGTATCTAGTCCTTCAGCGGCACTTACGCTTTCATTATCAAGGTCCTCCGAAGTATCTGCTACATCTCTTGCCCAAGTGCTAAAGTTAATATCGTCAAATCCAGGACTATCAGTGGTTGGCGTCCAAACATCATAGAAAGTAATAATTGTATTGCTGTACCAGCCGTAATAATCTATCCAACCACAGGCCAAAATACACTTAAAGGTGTCATAACTAGCAAAACCGAGAGCATTAGCAAGTCCCTGTTCAGCCGCTGCTATTGTTTCATAGCCTGATAGACCGAGCGTGGCAAGGGTCACGGTTTTCTCAAAAAGAGCATGCCCAACATTAAAACATCTGGGAAAGCCATACCAGTAGGTGCAAAAGTAAACCCCGATATCCAATGAAAAGTGGTACGCCGGCATATTCGATGTAATAGCCTGCGCGAAGTAATTAGGATCCAATATCCAGTTATAGGTATCCCTAAAGAATTTCTCAAATTCAATATCTATAGCCGTCACTGTCTGAGCGGCACCTTGAAAAAAGACACCCGTTGAGTAAGCGATTTGGTCGTCAACGCCAGTTATCGCTGTATCCAAATTTTTTAAAAGTACATCTACTCTGCCATCAACATTAAAATCTTTAGCCACTGCTGTAACACCCGGACTGATCGGCCAACTAGCAACATTCGATAGCTGCCCTGAGCTTGGGTTTTCGACTACCTCAAATTGCCCATTATCAGTTTGTGACAGTATGGTCTTATAGATAACACCATTATTGGTATTGCCACTATTGCGCTGGATATAGATATCCTTCTTGCCATTCCCATCAAAATGACCGCTGCGCACCTGAAACTGATAGCCCTGCTGAGTGGCAAGCGAGTCCAATGTAGGTATTGAGGTTACAACACCTACTAAAGCTATGGGTCCCAACTTGACGCCATAACCATCAATGCAAGCTACTTGATATTCGTAGTTACCCACTGAGCGGGAAAGATTGATAGTTTTAATCGGGGAACTGCTATTAGGGACTGTTGCCCATATGCCACCATTTGCTCGCTCTGACAACCAACAACCGGATCCCGAGGTATCTTGCCAGCCAACGGTATAGCTGCCAACAATATGCTCTGGCGCGGTTGGCGCATACAACTCATTGGGCGCAGGTGGGAACTTGATAAACAGGGGGAACTGCGCCTGCGCTGAGGTGAACAATAGACTAAGAACTAACAACACCCCAGCCTTGATGCTGAGGATAAATGTTGCCTGTGCTTTAGATTCCATAATTGAGCTCCTGCTAAATACTTTATCCTTTCTATGGTTGGGATGGTTGGGTAAGTCCTTTACCCGTTACTGCGCCTGCTAGAACTAGGGGGTCTGCGCCCGCTTAATATATTTATAAAGTCGTTTGCCGCTGGCTCCCCTACAAGCTGGCTAAGTTCATTTTTTAACTCTGTTATCAGCGACTGCACCATATACATGGTTTGCTTGGGGTCAGACTCTCGCTGTTCAGCGGCTTGGCTGACCTCTTGCTTGACGGTCAAAATTAGCTCGTAGGCAGATAGCGCTATTCCCTCAGCAATCTCATGTTTGTTGGCAACTTGTTTAATAACGCCATAAATCGGATCAACTGCTGCCCACAGAATTAAGCCTTCGTTAGAGCCAACGATTTCGTTGATCTGATCACGGGCATCGAAAGTCTCTCCAGTGCTTTGTACGGATATGAGTTGACCCAAGACATCATAGGCCTTGCGGAATTTTTCTTCGGTAAAGGTCACTCCGCTCTGGCGCATCTTATTGGCTAGAGGTGATGTGCGTAACATATATTCCTTAGTCGCATTACCCCCCAGTAGGTTTGCCAGTAACTGCTGCGGTGAGCGCTCGGGCGGCATACGCCGGGGCATTCCACCTTGGCTTTGCAACTCTACCGAATAGCGCTGCAGACCAAGCTGCATCTCCTGCACTGCAATTTGATCTTCAGAACTTAGAAATGGATATTGATTAACCATAGGATAAAACATGTCGGTGAGTAGTGGGTCTTCTGAGACCCTAGGACCATAGATACCTACAAGCCCCCCTCTTACTGATTTGTATCCTTTTGAGAGCGCTTCCATATAGGTAATTTGCGCTAAGGGCTGGTGCCTCCAAAATTTGTCATCCGGCCTTGAGATGCTATCAATATGCTGAGTCTTTAACACAGCATAGATTAAGGGCTTGGTTTGATCAGTGCTGAAACCTTGTCTCAGCAAGCTAGTATGATAATTTTGAAGTGTTTTATTGGTTGATAGATCAATTTTTAATTGATGGTCGACCGCCGGACTCACTGCTGCAACCAAGGTAGCGTCTTGAGGCCGATTGGCTGTTTGGGCTAATTGATCTGGTGCCAGACCAAAGAACTTAATACCAAAAACAACATTTAAAATAAGCGACAGAGCCGCCCAATATTTAAAGTTCATGTCAGTGCACATCCTATATGCTGTAACAATCCATTTCTAGATCAGGTGTTAAGGCTCTTCTCTTATACTGGGCAAACTGAACTTGCTAGCTACGCAATAAAATATTGGACTGCCCGCTACCTATCTTTCAGGCTAGACCATAAACTTTATCATCGCCAATATTTTTTAGGGCAGTATATTTATTAATAATGGAGAGCCTTATTCTTAAACATACTGCCCCGCTGCATACCCAGATGCCCATGCCCACTGGAAGTTATAACCCCCCAAGTGACCAGTAACATCCATCACCTCACCCACAAAAAATAATCCAGGCTGGGTTTTACATTCCATGGTTTTGGATGAGAGATGATCAGTATTCACGCCACAGAGTGTTACCTCGGCAGTACGATAACCCTCTGTGCCAGACGGCTTAAGCCGCCAATCTGATAAATGGCTGGCAACATCAAATAACGCTGCATCGGGAATTTCTGCCATGGGTTTTTCTGCATGATCTTGCCAATATAAATTCTGTAATTCCAAAACCAAGCTTTTTGAAAGCTGTTGTGACAATAGATTACGCAGTAAAGATTTAGCGCTATTATTTTTGTACCCTAGAAGTAAATCGCGAGCATCCATATCCGGTAGCAGGTTTACAGCAATAGTTTGCCCAGGCTGCCAATAGCTTGAAAGCTGCAGTGCCGCTGGTCCACTAATACCACGATGAGTAAAGAGCAAATTTTCGCGAAAGCTAGTAGCATTAACAGACATAGAAACATCTACCGCCAAACCGGATAGACGCTCACAAATTTGTTTTGACTTATCACTAAAGGTAAATGGTACTAGTCCGGCAGTGCGCGGTAATAAACTCAGACCAAACTGTTCAGCGATCTCATAACCAAAACCTGTTGCACCCATGGTCGGAATCGATAATCCCCCTGTGGCTATTACCAGTGACTTAGACTCAAAATCACCCTGCGATGTTTTTATGCTGTAGCCAGAATCCAATACTGAAACGGTTTTAATTGCACACTTAGTTTGAATAACAACCTTTGCTTTGGCGCACTCATCGGTCAGCATCTTTAAAATATCTTTAGCTGATTCATCGCAAAAAAGTTCACCATGTTTGCGTTCGTGGTAGGCAATCTTATGTTGCTCAACCATCTCTATAAATTGCCACTGGTTATAACCGTTAAGGGCAGACTTACAAAAATGCGGATTGGCAGATAAATAATTTTCGGGCTGTATATCCAAATTAGTAAAGTTGCAGCGACCGCCGCCGGACATAAGAATTTTCTTACCCACCTTATTGCTGCTATCTAAAACTAATACCGACTGTCCACGCTGACCTGCAGTAAATGCGCAGAATAATCCGGCGGCGCCGCCGCCTAATATAATTACGTCGTAGTGCTTATTTTTCATTTAAGGCTGCCCATGGGACTTAAGACTTCGCAAAAGCTGCTCAACTGCCCCACGACCCATAGCCTCTAATTTTTGAATATTGCGCTGTGGAATCTGTTCCGGGTTAGAGAAACTTTCAAGTACTCGCGCCATCATTTCCTCTCGCAAAAAATGGATCAGTGGATAAGGTGAACGATTGGTGAAATGACTTGCGGACTCTGCGGGCTCAGCCTCAAATTGATAGTCTGGATGAAAGCTGGCCAGCTGAATAACTCCGGTAAGGCCCATCTGGTCAATCAGAGCCTCGGCATTTTCTATAAAGCTAAGGTATTCCTCAAAATCATTAAGAGCATTTGGTAATACCAATAGGGTCGTTGCTATATCTGACTCGGGTAACTGTTGAATTAGATCTAGTTCGGCCATAAAAGCCTCGGCCACCTGTTGCAGCTGCTTAGCATCACAGATACTAATACGCAGGGCTGCGGAGGCTACTACTGGTCTCGCAAACGGGCATAAATTAAGTCCCACCACAAATTGGTCGAGCCAGGCACGAACCTGCTGCTCTACCTGTTCGATGGTGGACCTGCCGGTGGGAGACATAGAAACTCATTGAGAAAGTTGGGTGCGGTAGAATAACGAGTCAGCTAAGCATCAACAAGCACTAGCTGTTGCCAGAAACGAGCTAAGTCTCTATATGAGCTACACCCTAAATTATTTATGCCCGTTGGATAATCAAAAGCGGGCTGACCTGCGTAATAACTTAATGCAGCTAAATTGGCTTGATCAACCAACATCCTCCCGTCTCTCTTCAGGCTTCCCTGAGGCCATGGTTCTGCTCGACTGTGAGACTACCGGGGGCAAAGCGATCTACCACCGCATTATTGAGATCGGTCTAGTGGTGATTGAAAACGGTGAGCTGATTGAGAAATGGCAGACCTTTATTGATCCAAAAATCCCGCTGCCGCCCTTTATCCAGCGACTTACAGGTATAAGCCCGGGCATGGTTAATGGTGCTCCTGAGTTTGCCGATATCGCCGAAGAACTACTCAGTAAACTAAAGGGTCGCACATTGGTGGCTCATAATGCGCGTTTTGACTATAGCTTTTTAAAGAATGAATTTGAGCGCGCTGGTATTACCTACAATGCTAAACCACTCTGCTCAGTGAAGTTTAGTCGCAACCTGTATCCGCAGTTTAAACGCCATGGCCTGTCACAAATTATTGAGCGCTTTGATCTGAAGATCGAGAATCGTCATAGAGCCCTCGACGATGCGGAGATGATCTACCAGTTTTTTCAGAAATCTTCGGCCCTGTTTTCCGATGATGAAATTGCCGCCACCTGTAAAACCCTGCTAAAACGTCCAAGCCTACCCACCTTGCTTGATGCCAAAGAGATAGAAAAATTACCGGCCAGTGCCGGAGTCTATTATTTTTATGATCAAAAAGGCACGCTGCTCTATGTGGGCAAGAGCGTACATATTCGCAATCGTGTGATGAGCCACTTTAGCTCTGACCATAAGAACCCCAAAGATTTACAGATGAGCACCAAGATTGCCCATATAGATTTTGAACAGACGCCCAGCGATTTCGGTGCACAAATTCGTGAGAGCAATCAAATCAAGGCCTTGAGCCCCCTATACAACCGACGACTGCGCAAGGTGAAGAAGCTATTTCAGTATCGCAGTACCGAAGATAGTAATGGTTATTTGCGCCTTAATATTGAAACGGTAGAGACAGAGGATACTGACGTGGAGCAGCAGTTCGGATTATTTCGCTCGCCTCGTCAGGCCACAAAGCAGATGGAAAAGCTCGCCGATCAATATTTTCTGTGTCACAAACTACTGGGGCTTGAAGGCGATAGAAACAGCCGGCAACCCTGTTTTCGTTCGCAGCTTAAAAAGTGTTTTGGCGCCTGCCATGGGGCGGAGTCTAGCAAAAACTACAATGAGAGAATGACCGCCGCACTGAAAAATTATCAGATAAAACTTTGGCCCTATCATGGGCCGATTTTGGTGGAGGAGCGAGATCCTCAGAGCCCCGATCAGGTGGCCTTTCATATTGTCGATCGCTGGCGCTATATCGCCAAGCTATCAATTGTGGACGATATCTATGATCTAGGTTATCAGTTGGCTGGAGACAGTAGCCGCCCTTCACACGACGAGAACTCTTCGAGCGACCCTCGGGATGATGCAGACGATCGCTTCGACTTAGATATCTACTTTATTCTGGTGCGCTTTATGGTTGATCAAGATAAGATGAAAATGAACAACCTAAAAGTTTGGCCGCTGGTCGAAGTTGTGCATGAATAAATCGGTAGTCATTATTAGCGCCAGTAAATTTAAGTTGCAGTGGCAGACTAGATACCATGCTATGGAATAACTGATATGTCAGTTCTTATCGGTCTTATTATAGGACTAGTGCTCGGGCTTACCGGCGCTGGCGGGTCCATATTTGCCGTACCACTGCTAATGCTACTGCTTGGCCTACCCATTAATGATGCCATAGGGATTGCTCTGGGCGCCGTTGCGGTCAGCGCACTAATAGGTACATTGGGCAACTGGCGCGCCCAGTATATTTTATGGGTGCCCGCCCTATCACTGGGCTTGGCCGGCGCATTAGTAGCTCCCATTGGCAAATATCTTGGTTCCCAGTTACCCCCGACAATGCTTTTAATGGGTTTTTGCCTGCTGGCGTTTATTATTGCAGGTGTTATGTGGCGCCAAGCAGTCACCCGCCCCGAGCGAGCCAATGTGGTGCGCTCTGGTCATTTCCTTGAAAATGATCTTATACAGCCTATCTGCCGCTTTAGCCCAGACGATCAATTTGATACCAGCCCTAAATGCATTGCAGCGCTAATTAGCTGCGGTTTAATAGTGGGGCTATTGAGTGGACTATTTGGTGTTGGTGGAGGATTTTTAATCGTACCCGCACTGCTATTTATTACTCAGGTGTCAATGCGCCAAGCAGTAGCCACCTCCCTGCTGATTATCTGTGTTGTGGGCGGCACCGGCTTTGCCAGTTTTGTGGCATCCAATAGCACCGTAGATTGGATACTTCTAGCACAGGTTTGTTTTGGTGGCTTGCTCGGCATGTTGGGCGGACGCCTAGTGGCCGACAAAATTGCCGGCGCTCAGTTGCAGCGAATGTTTGCTATCGCCCTCATTGGCATCACCCTAATCACGCTGACCAAACCATTAATTAACGGCACTATTTAAGCCGCTACTTTTGGACTGTTATTTAGCAGTGAGTTTTTTCTCTCGAGCCATAATCTGTTTGGTCGCTGCCAGCACAGTGAGATTATTGTCAGCCTCACCCCGATGCCCAAGGGCGTAAATTTGCTCGTAGTACCAATACTGCACCGCAAAGGTAGCCAGAGCGCGCAGCGGTTTAAACGCGCCCAAAAAGGATAGCCAGCGGGGAAATAGCGCCAGGTCATTTTCATAGCGCGGCAGCTCATCCAGCCCAGCCAATAACTGATTTGGGGCATCGGTCATAACGCACATTGGCCGACCCACGCCAATTAGATCGGCACTGCCAGACTCTAGGGCCTGCTCCATCACCAGGCGCTGACGGAAGCCGCCGGTGACCATTAGTGGAATAGAAACCTTGTTCTGCATGGCCAGAGCAAAATCAACAAAGTAAGCCTCACGGATCATGGTAGATTCGGCAACCTGCTGTTTTTCCTCTTCCTCCATACCAACCACACCTAGCAACTTGGGTTGCTCATAGGTACCGCCGGAGATTTCAATCAGGTCGACACCCGCCTGCTCTAACCACTGCACAACCTGCAAACTATCAGCAAAATCAAAACCGCCCTTTTGAAAATCAGCACTGTTGAGTTTTACTGCAACCGGAAACTCTGGCCCTACCGCAGCTCTAACTGCAGCCACACTTTCCAATAGAGCACGGGCGCGGTTGGCCAGATCACCGCCATAGTCATCGGTACGCAAATTACTTCGCGGACTTAAAAACTGTGATAGTAAGTAACCATGGGCGCTATGCAGCTGCACGCCGGTAAACCCAGCCTCTTTGACTGCCGCCGCACAGACCCCAAAGCGGCGCACGATAGATTTAATTTCTGCTTTAGTTAACGGCACTGGCTCACCAAACTGGCCGCCGGGCAACCCTAACTTAACCGCCGAGGGCGCCTTGGGATTGGGGTTAACAATCTTCTGTGTCTGACGACCGGCATGGCTAATTTGAGCCCAAAAATGATTGCCATTGCGCGTGGCCGCTGTGGCCCAGCTCGCTAACGCGGTGCGCATCGCTTTATTAGGTTTACGGTCAACCACTACATTACCCGGGCGCTCTAGATGATCCCGATCAATCTGAATATTCCCCGACAACAGCATGCCAGCGCCACCATCGCTCCACAGGCCGTAGAGTCTGTTTAACTCTGGTGTGGGCAGCCCGTCTGGCAGCGCCAGACCCTCGGTCATCGCCGCCTTGGAAAGTCGATTGGGAAGTACAGCACCGCAGGGTAAAGTTAGAGGCTGAGCTAGGATATCTTTCATCGGTAGATTCTTATTATTAGATTTTGCGTATAGTAGGATCAGAAAATCCAGTTGGCCAGCCTCAAAACTAATGGCGACCAGCTCTGTGCCCACCCGCAATGCCTTCACCCCCTGAGATTGCTAGCTTGGCATCAGTACTGGGCAGTCTCGTTCTTGCCTTTACGACCCCATAGCTTACAGTGGAAACTATGTGACTTCTATTTGCTAAAGTGGCCATATAGTCCCTAATAAGGGGTGCTAAATAAGATCATCAACAAAGAATTTTATGCAGTTTTTAGATTACCGTGAACTCGCCAAAACTAAGTCCGAATTTTCCATCAGCGAAGAATGGGGTCAGGGACGCAGTATCTTTGGCGGTCTAACCGCCGCACTGGTTTTAGTCCATATAGAATCAAATATAGACTTAACTGGTCGCGATCTGCGCACGGTTAATATCCATTTTTGTGGGGCCACCATGGCCGACACCACCTGCGAATTTCGTCATAGGATACTGTCAGCGGGCCGATCCGTAATCCAAATCGAAGGGCAACTATTGCAAAATGGGGAGGTTAAAACCGAGATAATCGCCTGTTTTACCACCCAGCGAGTCTCTGCCATTGAGATTACTGAGCCTGCCAAGCAGTTTCCGGTAGCGGTGCAAGACACTAATGAAATGTCCTTCGAATTTAAGAAAGATTCAGCCCCACTTTTTGTCAGCTACTTTGATCTTCGCCAAACCAATGACAATTTTCTGTTTAGCGGCTCTAATAGCAGCCTAATCACTGGTTGGATGCGTTTTGCCAGGCCCAGTGAAGTTCTTAATGATGCCACCATACTGGCTCTGATTGATGCTTGGCCACCCGCCATACTACCCATGATGACAACCAAGGCACCTAGCAGCACCATTACCTGGAATGTAGAGTTTATGTATCCACGCCCGCCCCTTGAGGTCGAAGATCTGCTCTACTATGAGTGCAGTGGTATTGAGGCGGGACAGGGTTACGCCCATACCGAGGGTAAAATTTACCACCCCAATGGACAACTGCTCGCCTTAAATCGCCAAATGGTGGGGGTTTACGATAAAGTAACCTAACAGCAAAAGCCGCAGGGAAAATAATAGGTGCGAAAGATGGACAAACCAACACCAACCGCTCGCCAACCCCTCGCAGGACTTGAGGTCATAGAGCTTTCCAATATGATTACTTGCTCCTTGGCAGCCATGACAATGGCGGCTCAGGGTGCCAATGTCATCAAGATTGAGCCACCGGTCGGGGGCGATCAGATGCGGCCACTAGGTACCCAAAAAAGTGGTGTTTCGGGCTTTTTCCACAACTGTAATCGCGGTAAGCGTTCGCTGGCCATCGACCTTAAATCTGAGGCCGGTGTTGCAGCGGTCAAAAAACTCGCCGCCCGAGCCGATATTTTGCTGCATAACTACCGCCCTGGCGTCATGGACCGAATTGGCCTTGGCTCGGATGTGCTGCGGGCGATAAATCCCAAACTCATCTATGTCGCCGTCAGCGGCTTTGGTACTCAGGGCCCCATGGCAGACATGCCCGCCTTTGATCATGTTATTCAAGGCCTGGCCGGATTTACCGACCTGCAGGCACCAGACGATAATCAATTTGATTTTATTCGCACCTTTCTATGCGATAAGGTGACCGCCTACACGGTCGGACAGGCGGCCACGGCGGCGCTGCTCGCCAGAGCAACCACCGGCGAAGGGCAACATATTGATATTTCCATGCTGCACGCCTGCATCGCCTTTATGTGGCCAGATGGCATGATGCATAGAACGTTAAAAGACGATGACAAAATTACCATGTCACCGGGATCAGAGTACTTTCAAACCATCAACTATTCAGATGGTGGCGTAGCAGTAGCCCCCTTGAGAGATAACCACTGGGAAGCCCTGCTGCCCATGCTGGGCTATCCTGAACTGGTTGGTACGCCTATGTATGGCTCAATCCCAGCCCGTATGTCCAATATGCGTGAGGTCACCAAAGTCATAAAGAACCCCAGATTAGATATTGGTGTGGAAAAAGCCTTAGCCATACTAACCACCGCCGATGTGCCCTGTGCGCCCTGCATAAAGCGCGATGATTTAGAGGCAAGTGAGCAAATACAGGCTATTGGCGCTCTGGAAACCTATGTGACAAAAGCCATGGGCAAACTCACAGTGCCTACACCACCAGTACAGTTCGAAGGCGCAGCAGCGTCACAGGCTGAACCCAGCCCATTATTAGGGCAACATAGCCGCGATATTCTGACTGAATTAGGCTGGAATAATGGGTCTGTCGACGATTTGATTAGTGCAGGTGCTGTGGCCGAAACACCACTGTCGTAGGGCATTTAAACAGTAGGACCGGCTGCTCATTACACAGAAACGAACTGTTTTTATGCAGTTACACCAGCCGATCAGACTCTAAGGCATTGAAATGTCTAGAATATGGCATACTCCGGATAGAAATAGTAAAAACCATAAAGAAAGTGATGGGGAAATTAATCGCAGATAGAGCGAACGCTGGCGTTATTTTTGGCGTCACTATCGCTCTATTGTCAACGGTTCTATCTGCGCCCTTAAGTCTCGCCCAGCCACAGTTCAGCTTGGCAGAGAAATGCCCACCAAGCTTTGCTCTCGACAGCAATAATCAATGCCGCCTGCGCAATCTCTATCAACTCTATGATTCATTGCAAGATCGTGGCCTAGGCGGTTTAAAAACTGCCCTGCCCGAGCATCGCGATGGTTTTAGTCCGCAGCAAATTGATCTCGGCCGTCTGCTGTTTTTTGATCCTGTTCTGTCTGGTGATAAAAATCTCTCCTGTGCCAATTGCCACAACCCAGCACTGGGCTTTAGTGATGGTATGGACCGCAGTGTCGGTGCTCGCGGC
>CALSQH010000016.1 GCA_943788445.1 uncultured Pseudomonadales bacterium | reverse complement strand
GGCGATAAGCTGCGTCTTGCGGATACCGAGCTGTGGTTAGAGGTGGAAAAAGATTTCACTGACTATGGTGATGAGGTCAAATTTGGTGGCGGTAAAGTTATCCGCGACGGGATGGGGCAGAGTCAGAGACCCAGCGCCGAAACGGTCGATCTGGTGATTACCAATGCATTAATTATCGACCACTGGGGCATTATTAAAGCCGATGTGGGCATTAAAGATGGGCGTATCTTGGCTGTCGGAAAAGCCGGTAACCCAGACACCCAGAGCAATGTCGATATTGTGGTTGGCGCTGGCACTGAGGTGCTTGCCGGTGAGGGGCATATTCTTACCGCTGGCGGTGTCGATTCCCATATTCACTTTATCTGCCCGCAGCAAGTTGATGAGGCACTGATGTCAGGTGTCACCACTATGCTCGGCGGCGGCACTGGTCCAGCGACCGGCACTAACGCGACCACCTGCACCCCTGGACCCTGGAATATCCACCGTATGCTAGAAGCGGCAGATACATTGCCGATGAATATTGGCCTGATGGGCAAAGGTAATGCCAGCCAGCCAGAACCACTCCGCGAACAGGTTGCTGCGGGGGCTATGGGCCTAAAACTTCACGAAGATTGGGGCACTACACCGGCCTCGATTAATGAGTGTTTGAATATTGCCGAAGAAACCGATATTCAGGTGGCTATTCACACCGATACTCTCAATGAGTCAGGCTTTGTCGAATCTACCCTCGACGCTATCGCTGGCAGAACCATTCACACCTACCATACCGAAGGTGCCGGCGGCGGCCATGCGCCGGATATTATTAAGGCCTGTGGTGAGCTAAATGTTCTTCCCTCTTCGACTAACCCGACACGCCCTTACACGATTAATACTGTCGATGAACATCTGGATATGCTGATGGTCTGCCATCATCTGGATCCCAATATTGCTGAGGATGTCGCCTTTGCCGAGTCGCGAATTCGTCGCGAGACGATTGCCGCTGAAGATATTCTCCACGACTTGGGTGCATTCTCAATGATTGCCTCGGACTCTCAGGCGATGGGACGCGTTGGCGAAGTTATTTTACGCACCTGGCAGACCGCCCACAAAATGAAAGTGCAGCGTGGGCCTCTGGCCGAAGATTGCAACGCGGACAATAGCAGCGCCAACGACAATGAGCGAATCAAACGCTATATCGCCAAGTACACCATCAACCCGTCCATTGCCCACGGTATTTCCCATGAGGTGGGGTCTATTGAGAACGGCAAGCTGGCTGATTTAGTACTCTGGAAGCCGGCATTTTTTGGCACTAAACCAGCCACTATTATCAAAGGCGGAATGATTGCAGCGGCCCCCATGGGTGATCCCAATGCGTCAATTCCAACACCGCAACCGGTTCACTATCGCTCTATGTTTGGCGCGATGGGCAAGGCGAATAACAATACTTCGATGCTGTTTTTATCCGCTGCCGCTGTCGATGCTGGCATACCCAAACAGCTGGGTTTACAGAGTTTGATCGGCACGGTGAAAGGCTGCCGCAATGTGACCAAGAAGGATATGGTGCGCAATAGCTACCAACCCAAAATAGAAGTGGATTCGCAGACCTATGAGGTGCGTGCCGATGGCCAGTTATTGGCCTGTGAACCGGCTACTGAGTTGCCGATGGCGCAGCGCTACTTTCTCTTCTAAAAAGTCTTTTTTTAAGAACTCTTTTTTAAGAACTTTATTTTAAGAACAAATTTATGATTCGTTTTATCCATATTTTAGAAAAGTCAGCAGCTCACAGCACAACACTGAGCCTGCCGATACGAGAACGCACCAAGAGCCGGATTAAAGTCACTCTCGACGACGGTCGCGAGGCCGGGCTTTTTTTACCTCGCGGAGAAATCTTGCGCGGCGGTGATTTAGTTGAGAGTGAAGAGGGTCTGGTAGTGCAGATTTGTGCGGCTCCGGAAACAGTTTCAACTGTCACCAGTACATGCCCCCATGCATTGGCACGAGCCAGTTATCATCTCGGCAATCGCCATGTGCCTCTGCAGATTGAACCTGATTTCCTGCGTTATCAACATGACCATGTACTCGATGAAATGGTGATCGGTCTGGGGCTTTCAATTGCAGTTGAAGATGCGCCTTTTGAACCTGAAGCCGGTGCTTATAAAAGCGCTGCTGGGCATAGCTCTAGCCATAGCCACGGCCATCACCATTGAAAAATATATTTATTACTTATAAGGCAAAAAAATGAACAACCTTTTTAAAAGCATTACGATTATTGTCCTAGGGGTTTTTGGACAGTCTGCTGCTCAAGCCCATGACTCAGATGGCTCAATAAGCTCGGCTTTTCATTTTATCACCGCCCCGGATCATCTCGGTATGGCCACGCTTTTGGTGGTGCTTTTATCAGCCGCTTTTGTGCGCTTACAAAAAACCAAAATAATGAGCGCTGCTAAAAAATAATGCGCAAAAACTCGCTCTCTGAGCTGAGGCTTTTTCAGCTAATCAGCCCATCTCTTCCGATCGGGGGGTTTACCTACTCCCAGGGTTTGGAGTGGGCGATTGAAGCCCAGTGGGTCACTGATACCAAGAGTTTAAAAGACTGGCTTCAGAGTGTGCTCGCCGCCAGTGTTGCCACGCTTGAGCTACCGGTTTTAATCCGTGCCTTAAAAGCCTTTAACAGCGGCGATGAGGCCAGTGTTGTACGCTGGTCTGAGTGGCTAATTGCCTCTCGGGAGACAATGGAGCTGCGCAAAGAAGAACGCCAGCGCGGTGCAGCACTGGCTAAATTGCTGCCCAATTTGGGGATTGAAATTCCACAGCATTTGGCGGCTACCGTGGCTAGTTGTCAGCTTACCGGTATCGCTCTAGCGGCAAGCCAGTGGGATATTGACGGTCAGCAACTGTGCTGCGGTTACGGTTGGAGCTGGCTGGAAAATAATGTCGTCGCCGGGGTCAAACTGATCCCTCTTGGGCAGACTCACGGTCAGCAGATCATGCTTGAACTGGCGGCTGATATTCCCGCCGCGGTGGCACAAGCTGAACAGATTATAGACGCTGATATAGGCAGCTCAACACCGGCTTTGGCGATTGCCAGCAGCCGTCATGAAACTCAATACACAAGACTTTTCAGATCTTGAACTACATTAGGAATTTACGATGAATCATACAACTGCTCCATTGCGCATTGGTGTCGGCGGCCCGGTCGGTTCCGGCAAAACCGCCCTGCTCGAAGCTCTGTGTAAATCCATGCGCGCACAGTACAACTTGGCGGTGGTGACCAATGATATCTACACCCAGGAAGATGCGATTATTTTGACCCGCGCTGAGGCGCTGGATGCTGACCGTATTATCGGTGTTGAAACCGGTGGCTGTCCGCACACGGCCATTCGTGAAGATGCTTCGATGAATCTCGCCGCGGTCGAAGAGATGAGTCAGCGCCATGAGGGCCTGGATTTAATTTTTATTGAAAGTGGCGGCGATAATTTAAGCGCGACCTTTAGTCCTGAACTGGCAGATCTAACCATCTATGTGATTGATGTTGCGGCGGGGGAAAAGATTCCACGCAAAGGCGGGCCGGGTATTACCAAAGCGGATCTGCTGGTGATTAACAAGATTGATCTGGCTCCCTATGTTGGGGCAAATCTGGAGATTATGGATAGCGATACCAAACGTATGCGCCCGACCAATCCCTATGTATTTACCAACTTACATAAGCATACAGGTCTTCAAACTATTATTGATTTTATCGTCGATAAAGGAATGCTGGCAGCCTGAAGCTGACAGTATTCTTTCTAAAAATTGATTAGCTCATCATGCATAGCGCATTGAGGAAAACATCCTGTTTTCCTCTGCGTACAAAGCATTTTAACGTCTTCACACTTCTACCACCGCAACTTTTTGGAACCATCACTCACCACCCAACCAGCGGATAGTTTTCTGCCGAGACTTCTATACGTCAAATCACGTAGTCCATTTAGCCAAGTAACGAATAGTTGAACCTCTGGCTTTATTTGATAATGCATTTTAACTAATAAAAAAATTAAAATTTTTATTTAATACTTGTTGGACTTTTTCAACGACTACAGAAAGCACTCACCTCTCACTTAAACTCAAAGGTAAAATTATGAAATTTAACAAACTTATTAAAGCGACAGCGGCGGCTCTCTCCCTGACGCTATCGTTCTCAGCTTTAGCTGCTGACACAATTAAGGTGGGTGTTCTTCACTCTCTTTCTGGAACTATGGCAATCTCTGAAACCACTCTGAAAGACACTGTTCTAATGATGATTGAAGAGCAGAACAAAAAAGGGGGTCTGTTAGGTAAACAACTCGAAGCTGTTGTAGTTGATCCTGCATCGAACTGGCCGTTATTTGCTGAAAAAACACGTGAGCTAATTAGTAAAGAAGACGTTGATGTTATTTTTGGCTGCTGGACTTCAGTATCGCGTAAGTCTGTACTTCCAGTTATTGAAGAACTTAACGGTCTGCTTTTCTACCCAGTACAATACGAAGGCGAAGAGTCTTCTAAAAATGTTTTCTACACCGGTGCTGCGCCTAACCAACAGGCTATTCCAGCCGTTGACTACCTAATGAATGAGCTCGGCGTAAAGCGCTGGGTATTAGCCGGCACTGACTATGTCTACCCACGTACGACCAATAAAATCCTCGAAGCCTATTTGATTGCTAAAGGTGTTTCTCCTGATGACATCATGATCAACTACACACCATTCGGCCATTCAGATTGGCAGAGCATTGTTTCAGACGTGAAGAAATTCGGCAGCACGGGTAAAAAAGCCGCAGTTGTTTCTACTATTAATGGCGATGCCAACGTTCCTTTCTATAAAGAATTAGGTAACCAGGGTGTTTCAGCTGAAGATATTCCAGTAATTGCTTTCTCCGTAGGTGAAGAAGAGCTGTCTGGTTTGGATACAGCTCCACTTGTAGGCCACTTGGCCGCTTGGAACTACTTCCAAAGTGTTGAAAGCGATGAGAATACTGCGTTTATCGAGCAGTGGAAAACCTTTATCAAAGACGACAAGCGCGTAACCAACGATCCAATGGAAGCGACTTATATTGGCTTTAATATGTGGGCCAAAGCGGTAGAAAAAGCCGGTACTACTGATGTTGATTCTGTTGAGCAAGCGATGATCGGTATCACTACGCCTAACTTGACTGGCGGCATTGCCGTAATGAACAGCAACCACCATCTATCAAAGCCTGTGTTGATTGGTGAGATCCAAGATGACGGTCAAATTGAAACAGTCTGGGAGACAGATGGCACTGTAATTGGTGACGCCTGGTCTAACTTCTTACCTAGTTCCAAGGATCTGATTTCTGATTGGACGGCTCCAGTTAGCTGCGGTAACTTCAACACCAAAACCGCTAAGTGTTCAGGTCAAAACTTTTAATGCTGCTTTGAAATAACACCGTTAAAAACGAGAGGTCGAATGGCCTCTCGTTTTTTTTTGCGGTATTAGTTGAAAAACTCTAAAGAATTGAATGGCGGAAATATAGTGATCAGTTTAGTTAAACATATTTTGGGGATAACACTTTTAATATTCAGCTTTGCCATCTCGGCAGCTGATGAGGTGGAGTTAGACCTACGTCAGATCTCACAACAGCTAGTAGGCGCAAAATTAAAAGCGCTACCGGTAATTATTAAGCAATTTGAAGCTGGTGGTGAAGTCGCTTTGCCGATGCTTGACGCGATGTTGAAGGGCCGATTATTTATCCGTAAAAGCGATAAGTTAATTGTTGTTGGTGAGCGCCAAGAAAATGGCGATTATGCGCTCATGGATGCGCTCAGCGCCGAATCATTGACGGCCTTGCCAAAGAAGCAACTTAAAAAAGTAAAAGTAAACAACCGCTTGAGGATGCAGCTGCGGGACATTATCGCCAGAGTGACCCTGTTTAGCGCAGATCCCGACATCCGTGAAAGTGCTGTGAGGAATATGCTCAACAAAACCAGCAAAGACAATATTGCGATGTTAGAGCAAGCCAAAAATGTTGAGACAGATTCAAGCGTTATGGAACTTATTGATTTAGCGCTAGCGATTAACGTTCTAACCACATCCGATATTCAAGCAGAGCGCTTGAGCGCCCTTGAGATTATGGATGGAAGTCTGGAGCCTATAGTATTTAATACCCTGAGCACTCTGCTAGCTCAGGATGATGCGGGAAATAACCTTGAAGCGGACAAAGTAATCCGCGAAAAAGCGCTTAAACTGAAAAATAGCATTCAACAGGAAATTGATTTTTATGAGTTGATGGAGAAACTGTTTTTTGGTTTGAGCCTCGGTTCAGTCTTATTGCTCGCAGCAACCGGTTTAGCGATCACTTTTGGTGTTATGGGTGTCCTTAATATGGCCCATGGCGAGCTTATTATGATTGGTGCCTACACTGCCTACGTAGTTCAACTATTGATGCCCAATACCCTTGAATACTCCATCCTGGTGGCAATTCCCGCGGCCTTTTTGGTAGCCGGTGCCGTGGGTGTTTTGATTCAACGCGGTGTTATTCGTTTTTTACATGGCCGTCCACTGGAAACCCTATTAGCCACGTTTGGTATCAGCCTAATTTTGCAGCAAGCCGTACGAAGTATTTTCTCACCCCTGAATCGACAGGTAGTCAGCCCAAGCTGGCTGAGTGGCTCATGGGAACTCAACCCTATTTTTTCGCTAACCTACAACCGTTTATATATTTTGTTTTTTGCCCTGCTGGTATTTTTTATCCTGCAATTAGTGCTGAAAAGAACTTCGCTGGGATTGAATGTCCGCGCGGTATCTCAAAATCGCGGCATGGCAAAAGCGATAGGTGTTCGCACCGAATGGGTGGATGCTATGACTTTTGGTTTAGGTTCCGGCATTGCTGGTATCGCCGGAGTTGCCCTTAGCCAGTTAACCAATGTTGGGCCCAACCTGGGTCAGGCCTATATTATCGACTCATTTATGGTGGTTGTGTTTGGCGGTGTAGGCAATCTATGGGGCACCTTGGTGGGTGCATTTAGCTTAGGCATGTTAAACAAATTCCTCGAGCCTGTTACCGGGGCAGTATTGGCCAATATTGTTATTTTGGTGTCGATTATCTTATTTATACAGAAACGTCCTCGTGGACTGTTTCCTCAAAAAGGGAGGGCAGCTGAATGAGCACTATTCGCAATCAATTTTCTTCGTTGCATGATTTACGCGAGAAAGCGCCAATATTTTTAGCGGTACTATTTGGTACCACTATTTATGCCTCGGTCTGTAATCTTTGGGTGCCTGAAGAGTCTATTTTTCATGTCACCACCTACACTATTACCTTGCTCGGGAAGTATCTCTGTTATGCATTGTTAGCATTATCGGTAGATGTTGTTTGGGGCTACTGCGGCATTTTGAGCCTGGGCCATGGTGCATTTTTTGCCTTGGGCGGCTATACCATGGGCATGTATCTGATGCGCCAAGTAGGTGATCGCGGGGTCTATGGCGATCCACTATTACCTGACTTTATGGTGTTTTTAGATTGGCAGGAGTTACCTTGGTTCTGGCATGGGTTTGATCAATTTTGGGTGGCGATGCTGGCGATGATATTGGTGCCTGGATTGTTGGCATTTGTCTTTGGCTGGTTGGCATTTCGCTCCCGAGTGGCTGGGGTCTACCTATCAATTATGACTCAGGCATTAACCTATGCTTTGATGCTGGCCTTCTTTCGCAATGAAATGGGCTTCGGCGGCAACAATGGCCTGACCGATTTTAAAGATATACTCGGTTTTAACCTGCAATCTGACAATGTACGTGTGGCGCTGTTTTTATGCTCTGCTGTGGTATTGGCCCTTGCCTATTGCCTCAGCCTGCTGATTATGTCGTCTCGATTTGGACGAGTAATTCTGGGTGTTCGCGATGCCGAGAACAGGGCTCGATTTATTGGTTTTAAAACTGAAAACTACAAAGTGTCACTTTTTGTCTACTCGGCAATACTGGCAGCTATTGCTGGAGCTCTTTATGTGCCACAGGTTGGCATTATCAACCCGGGAGAATTCTCGCCATTAAACTCCATTGAAGTGGTGGTCTGGGTGGCTGTGGGTGGTCGCGGCACTCTGTATGGCGCTATCGTCGGCGCGCTGTTGGTCAACTACGCTAAAACGCGTTTTACCGCAGTCTTTCCTGAAGCCTGGTTGTTTGCGCTGGGCGCACTGTTTGTCAGTGTGACTATCTTTTTGCCTCAGGGTTTGATGGGGCTAATCAAGGACAAGCGTTCTGTTACCGGCAAGCTGTTTTTTTGGCGCAAAGGTCGAAAACCCGAGGAAGAAATAGTATGACAATATTGGAAGATGTAAAGCAGGCTGTTCAACGCCGCCAAAGCAATTTTTTCTCGGCAAAGCCGCCGCCCGCTGTGGATATTTCCCATCAAGTACTTCTCTATGTCGAGGGTTTATCAGTCAGCTTTGATGGTTTTAAAGCGCTTAATAACCTTAATCTCTATATCAATGATGGCGAGTTACGCTGCTTGATCGGCGCTAATGGTGCAGGCAAAACCACATTGATGGATGTGATAACCGGCAAAACCCACCCCGATACTGGCCATGTATATTTTGGGCAGACCATAGATCTACTCGGCAAAAGCGAATCTGAAATTGCTCAATTAGGGATTGGACGAAAATTTCAAAAACCCACCGTATTTGAAGAGCAATCCGTGTTGGCCAATCTTGAATTGGCCATGAAGGTCAATAAGAGCATTATCTCTACGTTATGGGCAAAACTATCCCCTTCAGAGTTAGATTGGATCAGTCAGGTTCTAGAGATTATTGGCCTAAAATCCCAGTATAGAATGCTTGCCGGAGCCTTGTCTCACGGGCAGAAACAGTGGCTGGAAATCGGTATGTTATTAATCGCGGACCCAAGGCTTATGCTTGTGGATGAACCGGTTGCAGGTATGACCGCTCAAGAGACTGAGCGAACAGCGGAGTTGCTCACTTCCCTGGCGGGAGACCGGACTGTGGTGGTGGTTGAACATGATATGGAGTTTGTCCGCAGTATTGCCAAGACAGTTACTGTACTGCATCAGGGTTCGGTGCTGGCTGAAGGCAGTATGTCGGATGTGCAGAATAATCCTGCCGTCATTGAAGTGTATTTAGGAGAAGAAGATTGATTGCATTGAAAGACATAAACCAGCTTTACGGCGGCACTCAGATTTTATGGGACCTTAATCTAGAAATTGCCGAGGGATCATGTACCTGCATTATGGGCCGCAACGGCGTGGGGAAAACCACATTATTAAAATGCTTAATGGGGCTATTGCCTGTTAGCAGTGGTGAACTGCACTTTGGTGATGAAGATTTCACAAAGAAATCGGCCGAATCCAGGGCACGCAATGGGATTGGCTATGTGCCTCAGGGACGCGATATTTTTCCGCTGTTAACCGTGGAAGAAAATCTCCGCGTGGGATTGGGTGCACGCAGGGATAAATCAAAAAAGATACCTGACAAAATCTTCGAATTATTTCCAGTATTACAGGATATGCTGCAACGTCGCGGTGGTGACCTTTCCGGTGGACAGCAGCAACAATTGGCTATTGGTCGAGCGCTGGTGATTGAGCCTAAGATTTTGATTCTAGATGAGCCCAATGAGGGTATTCAGCCCAATATCGTAAAACAAATCGGCGATGTCATTACCTTACTTAATGAGCAGGAAGGAATGACTGTTATATTGGTTGAGCAGAAACTCACCTTCGCTCGACGTGTTGGCAAAGAATTTCGACTGATGGAAAAGGGTCGGGTGGTTGCCTCGGGAGCGATGCCAGAGTTGTCCGACGAACTTATAGCAAAACATTTGGCGGTTTAGCGTTGGCAAAAAATCGCTTTCCGTCAGTGAGATAATATAAGCCTGCTTAAACTCTGATGATTTTCTTCACTGGTGACATCCGTCACACACAGGGCCATTGAGTGACTATGTAAATCAGCCGTATCTGCGGTGATTCGAACTCAATTGCTGGCACATATATTGCTTAACCTGTTTATGCCCTCTTTTTTAAAAAAAGCTAAAAAAAATCATCGTTCAAACACTGAAACCACCATTAAGCAGGGCGTTTTTGGTGCCCGCCGCCGCTACAATAAGTGGGTCGCAGACGAGACTTTAGAAGACTACGCCCTGCGATTTACCGGCTTAAGTGCACGAAAATGGGGCGCAAAAAAAGTCGCGCTCACCGCTTTGGGCTCGATTTCATTTTTAGCGCTCGAGGCCATTGGTGGCTCCATCACCCTGAACTATGGTTTTCAAAATGCACTGATCGCCATTTTTATGGTGAGTGCGATACTTCTCTTACTCTCTATACCCATCAGTTATTACAGTAGTCGCTATGGACTCGATATTGATTTATTAACCCGCGGCGCTGGCTTTGGTTATTTAGGGTCGACCATTACATCGTTAATTTATGCTTCCTTTACATTTATTTTCCTGGCCCTAGAAGCCACGATCATGGCACTAGCCCTTGAGCTGTGTCTTGGGTTGCCTCTGCATTGGGGTTATTTGGTCAGCACCCTAGTGGTTATTCCTATAGTGACTTATGGCATCAGTGCCATTAGTCGATTTCAATTGTGGACTCAGCCAGTTTGGATGCTACTTCAGCTACTGCCAATTGGCATTATTTTTCTCAACGATTTTTCTGCTGTAACCGATTGGATGCTTTACCAAGGTGAGATTAATAGCAGTGGTGATGCACAGATAAATTGGATGATGATTGGTGCAGCCTCTACCCTGATATTCGCTCTGGTGGCGCAAATCGGAGAACAGGCTGACTATGCTCGTTTTATCCCAACGCAACAAGATATAAGCAAGTCAACCTGGTGGCTATCCACCCTATGCGCAGGCCCTGGATGGATTATTATTGGCTGCTTAAAGTTAATGTTGGGTTCATTTTTATTTGTGCTTGCCGTCAATCATGGCGTAGATGCACAGCAGGCTATTGACCCAACACAGATGTATTTGGTCGCGTTTAATTACCTGAGTCAAACACCCTCTACAGTTCTCGCTCTCACCGCTTTGTTTGTCATACTTTCGCAGTTAAAGATTAACGTAACCAATGTTTATGCAGGTTCAATTGCATGGTCAAATTTTTTCTCACGCCTGACTCATGCTCATCCAGGACGTGCCGTTTGGGTAGTCTTTAATGTATTGATTGCCATTGCACTGATGCAAATCGGCATCTATGACGCCTTGGTGAACACTCTTGGACTGTTTGGAATAATCACTATTTCATGGATTGGCTCTATGGTTGCTGATTTAGTGATTAATAAACCACTGGGACTGAGCCCGCCCGGCATTGAGTTTAAACGAGCGCATCTATACGACATTAACCCTGTGGGTGTCGGCAGCATGCTAATTTCAATGATTACTGGCTTTATCGCCTACGGCGGCCTTTTAGGTGAAGCCATGCAGGCGTTTGCCTCTTATCTAACATTATTGATGACGTTTATATTAGTTCCCTTTATCGCCTGGGTGACCAGCGGTCGCTACTATATTGCACGGCCGGTTTGCATTGATGAAGACAAGCCTGCTCATGCTTGCGGGGTCTGTGAAAATTCTTTTGATAATGAAGATATGACTTTTTGTCCGCTGTACGGTCTACCTATCTGTTCTCTTTGCTGCTCGCTCGATACAAAATGTGAAGACGCCTGCCGGCCTTCGGGACGCTTTGAAAATCAATTGCTGTTATTTCTCAAATTATTTTCCAAAAGAATTAAATTGCGCCATATTCAGTCCCGTGGCTTTAAGTTCGCGTTTTTGTTTATGGCGAATATCGCTGTTTTTTCAACCATTATTTTGATCGCCTATTCAAAAACCCTGTCCGTTTATCCCCAACAAATCGATGCCATTAATAGCTTTGCATGGATTCTATCGCTAATGACAATATTGGTATTAATTATTGGCGTCTGGTCATTTTTACTAAGCCTTGAGGGACAGCGATTGGCTCGAAGAGAGTCTCAGCGGCAGACGCAACTGTTAACCAAAGAGGTTATTGCTCACCAGAAGACCGATATGGATCTGCAAAAAGCCAGAGAAACCGCAGATGCCTCCAATATAGCAAAGAGTCGCTACCTGGAGAGTATTAGCCATGAACTTCGAACACCGCTCAACTCTGTGATGGGCTATGCCCAACTGCTCGAAGGAGCTGAGGATATTCCCAAGTCGCGGCGAGACTCAATTAAGGTGATGCGCAGCAGCAGTGAACATTTAACTGACTTGATTGAAGGGCTGGTAGATATTTCCAAAATTGAGGCGGGACGACTCGACTTGCATAGAAATGAAGTCGACATTGTCACAATGATTGAACAGCTAATTTATATGTTTCAAATACAGGCTCAATCAAAAAGTCTAACACTGCATTTTACCCATCAGGAAAAACTGCCGGAGCATGTGATTGTCGATGAGAAAAGGCTGCGTCAGGTGCTTATCAACCTTATTTCAAACGCCATTAAGTTCACTCCCAAGGGATCGGTATCGGTTAACCTCAAATACCGCAATCAGGTCGCCTATATCACTGTAACCGATAGCGGTATTGGTATTGAAGAAGATGATATTTCGCGCATATCTGAAGCCTTTGTGCGTATATCCAACCCAATACATCAGGCCTCCGGTAGTGGCTTGGGCCTGGCAATTACCCAGGCATTAATTCACTGTATGGGCGGTGACCTGCGCATTGAAAGCAAGATCGGCCTGGGATCCATATTTACAGTGTCACTGATGCTTCCAAGCATTAGTCAAGTCACCCACAAACCAATTGCCGCCGATCGAGTTATCGGCTATCACGGCGATACGCTTAGCCTTATGGTTGTCGATGATGACCCTAATCAACGGCGTCTGCTGATCGATACTCTAACGCCTCTTGGCTTCAATGTGATTGCGGCGGCAGATGGCACCTCCTGTTTAAAAATGCTCGATCAATGCTCGCCAAAATTATTTATGCTGGATATTTCTATGCCCGATATGAGCGGCTGGGAATTGGTTGCTGAGCTGCGCGATCGAGGTATTCATGCGCCTCTGGTTATGATTTCGGCTGAGGCTGATGAAGGATTTGGTGTAGACACAGACAAGTCGCTACACAACGATTATTTAGTTAAGCCAATCAATCTGCCCTCGCTGCTATCGACATTGGCCTACCA
>CALSQH010000015.1 GCA_943788445.1 uncultured Pseudomonadales bacterium | reverse complement strand
TCCAATGGTTTTACCACTGTCCAGGACGGCAAAACTGACCCGGTTTCGCTAAAAACCTTTGCTGCAGTCTCTGCCGCTGGCGCTCTGAATCTGGATCTGGTGTCCTACCCGGACCTAGTTAAAATCAAGGAGGATTCACCAGTTCACGGGCCTCTGCTGTCTCGCGAATACAGTAACCACTTTCGTATAGGTGGGGTAAAACTTACCTTCGATGGCTCGCCTCAGGGTAAAACCGCCTGGTTTACTCACCCCTATCATCAGCCACCTTTAAATCAGGATGCTAGCTATGCGGGCTATGGTGCATTCAACGACGATGAGGCACTGCAGTGGTTCGAGCTGGCCTACAAGAATAGCTGGCAGCTTATGGTGCATGGCAATGGTGATGCTGCCATTGACCAGTTTATTAAAACCGCCACTGTAGCTCAGCAAAATAATCCGGCAGCAGATCGGCGCACGGTGTTGATTCACGGTCAATATTTGCGTGAAGATCAGGTGGCCAGTCTTGAAGCACTGGATATTTTTCCGGCTCTGTATCCCATGCACACATTTTACTGGGGCGACTGGCATCGACAGTCTGTGGCTGGGCCCGAACGCGCGGAAAATATCTCTCCCACAGGGTGGCTGCTAGACCGCGATATGAAATTCTCCATCCACTCCGATGCCCCTGTCACCCTCCCTAACTCCATGCGCGTGCTGCATAGCGCGGTTAATCGCACCACCAGATCAGGAGCGACCCTCGGCGAATACCACAGAGTGGACCCCTTAACGGCTATCAAAGCTATGACCATTTGGCCGGCCTACCAGCATTTTGAAGAGGATCGCAAAGGCAGTCTTAAGGTGGGCAAGCTAGCTGATCTGGTGATTTTGGATAAAAACCCCCTGACAGTGGAGAGATCAGAAATACAGACGATTCGGGTGCTGGAGACCATTAAAGAGGGCCGCACAGTCTTCGCCGCAGACAATCAATAGCATTGTTGTTTGCAGGCAATAAAAAAACCCCTGTGTAAACAGGGGCTTTGGATACTAGAGATACACAGCTGGGTGCTATGCATCAACATAGCAAATTATCGAGCTACGGTGTATCCGGTCTGCTCGAGAACAAAGCGGTCTTCAGAGACAGAGCCTACAGCGTCCACCAAACCAGCTTCATTGAACTGGTAGCGGCTGACAACATGGCTTTCAAAGGGCATACCGTTCATTGCATCCACATCGTTAACTGTAGTCCACACATAGACAATATTGTCTTTGCTGAGCATCTCGTTAATCTTAATCTTTACAGTCCAGTCGTCTGCATTGGCATTGCTAAGGTCTGCCAACAGCACTTCTTTAGAGCTGCCGTTGTCGATAATGCCTCTGGCCACTTCTATATCCATCTTTTTACCATCGCGCTGTATGGTTGCCTTGACCGGCTCGCCTGGCTTGCCTCGGAAGGACAGTCTGTCTAGGTTGTCTTTGTTAACCTCAACACCATTGACCACCAGAAACTCGTCGCCGGCTAAGAGTACCTTGGAGGCTGGGCTACCCTCAATGGTTCGGCTAACCACCATTTTCCCGCTATCCAGTGGATCAAAGTTGAACCCAAAACCCACATAGCGTCCACCGAAAAATAGGCCATCGTCTGCCATATGCTTTTCTACATAGGCAAGGTTTTCTTTCTGTCCTGCCGCTCGGGCTTCAATCCAGCCTTTGACAACAGCCTCGTTGGGATTGGCATGCTCTCCGTGGTGTCCGGCAAAGCTCAGCTGGCTCATACAGAGTGTGAGCGCGGCGATAAAAATAGTATTGAGTTTCATAAGGTTCCCTCAGATAAATCCATAGTTAGTTAGTCGGGCTCGCATACAGCCTGTAACAGCCTCTTTTTAGTACTGAACCACTATCTCAGAACCGCTTCGCCTATGCAACTTCATATAGTTGAGGGGCCAACCCAGTCACTAGCCCCTGGCAACTTACTGCCCTAGTGCTTTTTTAGCCTGCTCTATACGGCCTATTAATCGCGAGGTATTTTTATCATCGTAGGTTTCCAGCGCATGGGCCTGCAGCTGGTTTAACGCATGCTGAAGCTCTAATACTGCCTGCGCCTTGGCAGCCGGGTCAGTGCTACCTCGGCTATTGATCCACACAGGCGAACTATGAGCAAAGGGGTAACTGTCCATCAGCGGCCAGGCTGTGCTGCCACCATAAACCCGCGCTGCCACCCAGCCGCCCTCTGGCAGCACCAGCTCGCCACCAAATTTTCGCGACTCGCCAGCGCTTAGACCGGGCTCAGACCAAACCACCGCACCATTTACAAGTACCTCAACTTTATCAAAAGCCGCTGCAGTCGAGACATCCAGAGTAAAAGACCGCTTGCCCGACTGCACAATATCGCCAGGGCCAGCATCAGCATCCAGGGTAAATAGCAGTGCGGCTGAGTTGGTAACAAAACTGCGACCCTGTTTAATTTCCTTTATCAGCGGGCTCCATCGGGTTTTGCGCCCAGCCTGCTGGGCATAGACCCGCGCCGTGCCAATAGCCGGGGTGCGATGAAAGTCGACAAACATATCGGTGCCGGCCATAGCAATTACTGGTCGACCAATATTGAGCAGCCGGTACCACAGCTCTGAGGTACCCAGGGCGTCACTCCAGGCGCAGACTAGCTCAAGACCCACATTGTCCGAGAGAATAGCGTCGGGAATAAATTCCAGGGGAATACTCAGGGCATTGTCGCCTTCAAAGGGATCTATATTCCTAGCCACTGGATGCACATAGGTACCTATGCTGTCGCTGTGTTCGGCGACAAAGGCCATAACATCTCCATTGGAGAGGTTACCGTCATTGTGCTCAGGGTATCCAGGCCCCCAAAACCAAGGAAAGTAAAACTCACTGGCCCCCACCACGCCAATATGCCCGTGAAAATGGGCGCGAACTTCCTGGGCAAAGCGAATCAGACTGCCCGCTTTGGTGCGCAATGTCTGCCCGAGAAACTCCCTATCCATCAATCTATTGTGCAGGTTGGCTGCCTGGGGGGTAGCCAGATCGAGATTTTCACCGGCAATCAGCGGCTCAATATCAGAGGTGATATGGCGGTAGGGACCGTCATAATTGAGGTGCAGATGAAAATCTGCAGATTTATAGCCGGCCGATCGCGCATTCCAAACCTGCTCTATAGGAATAACAATCTTATTAGTTTTACCAGCCAGTGCCATAGTGGTCACTGAGGCTGGAACCCCCATGATGCCATGTACCGCCTGCAACGTAATTTCACCAACAGGAACCTCAATCTCCATAGAGCCGTCGCTATAGAAATAATGCTCGCCATTTTGAGAGTCGAAATAGGTCGCCGCTTCTGCATTAGCCACCGGATGTCCGGTCTGTCCTTTAACAGACAAACGCACCGGCGTGACTTTGCCATTTAGTTTGGTGACCACTTTTAATGTTGTTCTCTGCTGCCCCCAATCCCATTCTTTTATCTGCACCTCGCTAGCGCCGCCGCCGTAGACCGATACAGACATCAACTTAAACTGCTGTGCCCTATCGGGCTGGCTGTAGTAAATGGTCTGTCCATCAGCGCTCCAGGCTGGCCCCTGAATATAGGTTTTACCTGGTGTCAGATTATTAACTGGCGATAGATCATTAGTGTCGGCAACAAACAGATTAAGATCATCATTCACAGGCCATGCATAGGCTAAAATATCCTCACTTGGATGAATATCGAAGCCAAACTGGCCAGCAATACTGACTGTCTTAAGCACTTTCTCTGTACTATCGGCGAGAGAGCGAATGCGTATCTGCCGCTCGGGCCAGTCCAGATGACTGTAGTAAAGACTCAGTCCATCTCCAGACAGGCGCGGATTTCGTGAATGGCCGTCGAGCTCCGTGACTCTGCTAAAAGTATCAGACGCAAAACTGTACTGCCAAATATCCAATACTCCCTCCTTGCCCGAACTGAGATATAGCGACTCTCCATCTGCCGAAAACTCCGGATCTAGATCAATCTTTGGAGTATTGATTCGCTGGGTCTCACCAGTCGCTATGGTCAACAGCGTAATTTCTGAATCTGTTCCGGTATCTGTAACAAAGGCTATGCGACTGCTGTCTGGTGACCAGCGAGGTCGACCATCAATAGACTTCCCGCCAGTAACCCGCTTGGCGATACTCGTCTTGAGATCCAACACCCAAATCCAACCATTTGAGGCAAACGCCAATGACTGACCATCTGGAGAGGCCGCTGGGTACTTAGGGCCAGAGGAAAGAATAGGCAGTTCGTAGCTCTCTAGATAAATATGATGTCGCTGCCCGTCAACCTTAGGATAACGGTGAGTCCATTCAGCCTGAGCCACCAGAGAGAAAATTAACAGAGGTAGTAGAAGTAGATTTTTCATAGGGTCGTTTTATTCTTTTTATAAGTTGATAACCTAAAGATTAAACAGCATTGACAGCTTCTACAAGCCTCTATGGATCAACTGGCAGACACTGCCAACCGAGCAAAGAGTTAGGGCGTCAAGAAAGCCAGCCAAACTTAAGAACAGACTAACTCAGCAACCCATGGCCCCAACAAGTATGGCTTATTCATTAACCCAATTGGGTTTGCGCTTTTGAGCAAAGGCTGTCACCCCTTCTCGCATATCTTTGGTTTGCATTAAATTCATAATTTCAGCATTGCTTAGAGCCAGGGCCTGATCCCAATTATCCAGCTCATCCACTGCCGCAAGAACGCGTTTTGAGGCGCGAATAGACGTCGGGGAATTGCCGGCAATGGTTTGAGCAAGTTCTCTCGCGGCCTCCATCACACCGCCAGCCGCAGATACTGAATTAATAATACCCAGAGTTGAAGCCTCTGCGGCATCAACTTTGCGGCCGGTCAATATCATCTCCATTGCCGCCTTTTCCCCAATCTGGCGAGTCAAACGCTGCAAACCACCGGCAGCGGCAAACAGGCCAACCTTAACTTCTGGCAGAGCAAAAGTTGCCAATGGGTCTGCTATAGCAAGGTCGCAGGCCAGAACAATTTCCAGACCGCCGCCCATAGCCACACCATTAACCGCTGCGATAATAGGTTTTTGTCTATCGGTTCGCGAGCAAAGTCCTGCAAACCCGGATGCTGGAATCGACATATCACCGCCACTGGCAGTGACTTTCAGATCATTGCCGCTGCAGAAAGCCTTTTCACCGGCGCCTGTAATAATGGCAACCCAGAGTTCCTGATCCTGCTCAAACTCATCAAAAATTTCCGCCAATTCAAAATGCGCGGCGCTAAACAGTGCATTGTATGAATCTGGACGATTAAGGGTAACTTTAAGAATATGGTCGTCTCTCTTAAGCTCTACATATTTAAAGTGGCGACTAAGAAAATCGTCTGACATGGGACCTCCTATTGGATGGGGATTGATGAGATAGTTTTTTCCATTGCGGTGCCTGATTTTTACAGACCTACCCACCGGACTATCGAAATTATGTATGGCCTGCATAGTGGCACGGTGGTCAGCTGGCACAGATGCCATGACCCGACCCTGAGTGTTGCGAGCAAATAGATAGGCATGGTCGCAGCCATGCCGGTTGTGGCGCACTGTATAAGCCTCGATCTCGGCCTCGCAGTCCTGCTCTAGTAGCTTATATTGAGGCTGGGCATCAATAGCTTGCTGCAGGTCATTGCTTGAATGATCTGTCCATGTGCTCAGCGCCCGAGCTGAGTAGATACCAGCAGACTGCTTGCTGACATAGCCACCATTCGCAAGAATCAGACCATAGGCCTCTGGGTCTTGGCGCAGCTTATCGACCATACTGGCGATGGCATGGGTGGAATAATTATTTCCGGAACCACCAAAAAATGGCAGGCCACCTGTGACTGTCATTTCATCTTTGCCTGGGTTCAACCCTAGTACCTCGGCTGCTAAATGCACGACCATGGGGAAACAGCTGTAAATATCTCTGTAGGCTATGTCCGCTGCAGAGATGCCTGCGCGATCAATGGCGCTGGTCAGCGCTAACTCAAGAGCCAGTGACTTGGATAGATCCGGGCGCTGGGAGACAAGCCGGTCCTGAACATTGGAATAGCCATGAAGATAAACCCATTTTTCCTCGGGAATACCCAGCACCTGTGCCTGTCCTACACTGGTTAAAATCAGCGATGAAGCTTGATTAACTGCATCCTGTGCCACATGCCATTTAAGATAGGGATCGCAGACAGGGTAATTTTTACTGGATGGCTGGGCCAGGAATTCTTTAGTCATTGCCCGTGAAAACTGGGCATAGGGATTCTGCTCTGCGGTTGCAGAGAGTCCAGCGCAGATATCCGCTATATAGTCGAGATACTCTGCTTGAGAGAGCCCCAATCTAGCACGCAATGCCTCTTCCATAGCAGCATAGGTCTGGGGAGGCAGTCCCATTCCATTGGCAATTTCATAACCAGAGATAAAGTCTATCTGGGGACCCCGATCCTCAATCTCAGCACTAATAGCAGAGGTCCAGTCCAGCTGAAGGCGCTTCTTAAGTGCTATCTTGACAGCCGCATGGGCCTCTCCGCCCGCAATTATCGCCATGCGAATATCACCGCGGGAGATAGCATTTGATAACTCGTTGACCAGATACTGAGGCTGCTCCCCTCCAGCTGACGAGTAAATTATCTCGCTGGCCCTTATCGATGCTGCATCAGCTATGGCTGCTGGAAGGTTTGTCGCTTTACCAAAGGGATCAAAGGGCGTGCGCAAAGAGTCGGTAAAGGCCCGCACTACCACCAACCTATCGATCTCATGATGCAGTGGGTCTATACCAGCATCAGCCTGAGCTTTTGAAATAGAGTCTGTAATTAAGCCAATGGGGCTGGGCGCCTGACTCTGATCAGTCCCATCCCAATGATTTACAACCTGACCTACCCCAACAATTATTGGAAGGTTTTTTTGCTTATCCATGCTGCCCTTATAGGTTTGCCTAGGTTTAATATAATCTAACTGGTAAGCTTGAATTTATGCATTACATCGGCCACTGATTCAACCGATGCTATATTGCCCAGCCCCTTGCCGGCCTGCCAAAATTTAACATCATCGTTAAATGCTGTCTTGCTGTAGTTGCGAATACCTTTGCTCATCAACCACATCCTTGCGTACTTTTTCAGATTGGGTTTTCTCAGCATAAAATTAATCACTGGCCCAGTTCGCAACCCACCTTTCATAATATCGTCTGTCTTAATCACCGAGGAATTATTACCTGCTATCTTATTGGTCCAGACAATGTCCTGCTCCGATGAATCAACAATGGCCTGCTTGTAAGAGTCGGTAATCATGCATTCATTGGTCGCCAAAAAACGTGTTCCCAGTTGGACACCAGCGTAGCCCATTTCTAAGGCCTGCCTGAAATCCTCAGCATTGCCAACACCGCCAGCGCAGATCAGAGGAATCTTAATATCGTGCAGCTCTTCCATAAACTGCTCAGCCGCCTGAATACCAGTCTGCCCACCGCCGCGCCAGTTGATGCAATTAAGACCGTCCACACCAGAGTCGCGCATGGCCAGGGCCACTTTTTTATTGGGAACGTCATGATAGACAACAATGCCGTGCTCCTTGGCAGTTTTAACTACGGCATCTGGCTTTCCCAAGGAAGTCAGAAAAAACTTAACGCCCTCCTCTATAGAGATCTGCATCCATTCTTTCATCTGCTCATGGTACTTTTTATTGGCGCCACCAAAGATGGTGAAGTTTACGCCAAAGGGTTGATCCGTCAGCCGCTTTATAAGCTGTAAACCTTCGCGAAAATCATGGCCATATAATGAGGTCAGGGCCACGGGCTGAACCACCCCAAGACCACCGGCCTCAGATACGGCAGCCACTAACTCTGGATTTGAGCCCGGGTACATAGGGCCGCACACAACGGGAGTTTTGGCCCCGGTGTCGGCGAGGAATTGTTTGACATTAGGGCTCATGGACTAATCCTTTTATTATATTATTGGGTCGAGGGACTGTACCAGCGGTAGAGGCTATTCTTATATACTTTGACATATATTATGACAATTGTTGTATATTTTCAATCGGGCCGAGCAAACCTATAATCGGACTTAAATAAGAGCAATAACAGCATGCATCACAATAAATTTTATATTGCCGGGAAGTGGGTCGCACCGCAGAGCGAAGACAGATGGCCATTGGTCAACCCCGCCACCGAACAGGTAGTAGCTCATATTCCTATGGCTAGCGAAGCTGACGTCAACGCAGCCGTAGCTGCTGCCAAGGCTGCTTTCCCCAGTTACTCTCAAACTACAGTCAGCCAGCGCATACAGTGGTTCAAGCGCTTGCTTGATATCTATCGCGCCAATGCCGATGCCATCACCGACGCTATGATCATGGAAATAGGTTGCCCTCGCAGCTTTACCCATGAGGTACAAACCCCCTGCGGTGACGGCCATATAGAAGTGATGATTGAGGTCTTAGAGTCTTTCCAGTTTGAACACCCAAGTCCTCGCGGAGGCTCCACTATTGTTCACGAGCCTGTAGGTGTCTGCGCCTTAATTACCCCCTGGAACTGGCCTATTAACCAGGTAGTGGCCAAAGTATTGCCCAGCCTTGCCTCTGGCTGCACCTGTGTATTAAAACCCAGTGAAGAGTCGGCTTTATCCGCTATCTTATTTGCTCAGATGCTGGATGAAGCGGGCTTTCCAGCCGGCGCTTTTAATCTGATCAATGGCAATGGCGAGATCGCTGGCAATTCCATGAGCGCCCATCCTGATATTGAACTGGTGTCATTCACCGGCTCCACGCGCGCCGGTAAACTGGTGCAAGCCAATGGGGTAGAGACGGTAAAACGGGTTGTTTTGGAATTGGGCGGCAAGTCGGCGAATATTCTCTTTGCCGATGCAGATATTGATGCTGCAGTGGCCTTTAGTGCGGATGCCTGTTTCTCCAACGCGGGGCAAACCTGCGATGCACCCACCCGCTTACTGATTGAACGCTCAGTTTATACAGAGGTAAAGGCCAAGCTTATGGCTGCTACCCAGGCCACCCAGTTGGGAGATCCCCAGATGGAGGGCGACCATATAGGCCCGGTGGTCAATCAGCGACAGTTCGAACAGATACAGCAGAAAATACAGGCTGGCATTGATGAGGGTGCTGTGTTGTTGGCTGGCGGTCCGGGACGACCTGAGGGATTAGACACCGGCTTCTATATTAGGCCCACGCTGTTTGAGGTCGACCCTGCTATGCGCGTCAATCAGGAAGAAATATTTGGCCCTGTGCTGTGCATTATGCCCTTTGACACTGAGGAGCAAGCCATAGCTCTGGCCAATGATTCTGTCTATGGCCTGGGTGCCTATGTGCAAACCCTGGATATAGAAAAAGCTCAGCGGGTAGCGCGGCAGTTGCGCGCCGGCAATGTATCAATCAATGGTGCGGCCTATGATTACGACGTTCCCTTTGGCGGCACAAAACAGTCCGGTAATGGCCGTGAGAATGGAGTTTATGGGCTGCACGACTTTTTGGATATCAAGGCTATTGCAGATTAGATTTGCGCCTTCGGCGTCTATTCCCTTTAATTCTTTGTAACCAGACAGCTGGAGAATCCTGAGTTACTTAAGGAGACAAGAGACGAATTAAATAAACGTGCCCATCCCCTTAACGCTAAGCCGGACACGAAGTAGATACATATCTGAGGTAATGTAGAGCGTTGAACCATCATCGCCAAACGTGCAGTTTGAGGTGCGTTGCGTGGTATTTAGTGAACCCAGGTGTTCGCCGTCTGGACTCAGGATCATTACACCTTTGCCTGGACCTGCTACGTACAAATGTCCTTGTTGATCAACCGTAAGACCGTCACCCCATGATTTAAAAAAGACTTTACCATTTCCAAGCTCGCCATTAGGCTCGACTGGATAGACCATAATTACCGGTTGGCTCTCGTCAGAGTTTGCAACATACAGAAGTTGTTGATCTGGCGAGAACACTATGCCATTTGGTCTAGACAGGTCATCGATAAGCAGTGTCATCGTGCCGTCAGTCGCAAGCCGATAGACACCTTGGACAGCTAAATCCTTGGCTGGATCATCTACTCCATGTACCAGTCCATAGGGTGGATCTGTAAAATAAATATCGCCATTGGCCCGCACAGCAAGGTCATTGGGTGAGTTGAAGCGTTTTGCTTCTATCTGCCCAACAACTGTTTCAAATTCGGCTTTTGGGGCGTTCAATGGACTGATAAGACGAGCAATGCGGCGGTCTCCATGTTGGGCCAATAAGAGACGTCCTTCCCTGTCAAGCAGGAGTCCGTTCGAGCCAAGCTCACCAGTTCGCGGAGTCTCACCTGTATAACCGGCAGGCTTTAACCAAAGAGACGCACCAGTATTCTCACTCCACCGGTAAATTGCGTTCTTCGGAATATCCGAATATAAAACAGCCTGAAGTGCTGGTACCCACAACGGCCCCTCCGTCCATTCGTGTCCATTCGCAAGAATTTCCAATTTGGCGCCATGGGGAATGATGCCGTCAACTCTTGGATCAATTCGGACTATGCTACCGATCACAGGCAGTGATTCCTCAACGGAGTTCTGATCAGCCTGCTGTGTCTGATTTAAAAGCTCATTTGAGGAATCACCGCCTCCGCAAGAGCTCAGAAAAACCAATACAACTGCATAAAATATAAATGATTTCACTGGTAAAACACCCATGATTATTTCTATTGCATCAATAGTGACATAGAACTATGTGTGTTTGAATAAATTATCGCGTTTGCCCAATGGTTCTTAAGATCACCTTCTAATGTATCCCCACGGATACTGTAACAAACACAAGCCCACAGCGGCTTTCCCTCCCCTTGAGGAATAGCCCCCTACCCCTAAAACATAAATGGCTCAGTTGATTAAGTCAGAATAATTAGCAGATAATTTTGCTACAAAGATTTTCTACGCGGAAGATACAAAAAAGCCCCAGAAACACTGTAGTTACTGGGGCTCTGATGCATGGCGGAGAAAGAGTCTGCCTAACTATAGTCTATAGCGCTCCTATACTTTACTCATCATTAGGCTATAAGCGTCTTATATGCTGGTTAGTTCATTATTCCATTCTTATACTGTCCTGTACTATACTGCTACATATTGGATTTAAAATGTAACCTGAAATGTACCTTAGAGCGCTTTCTGAGGCATCCTAGCCCGCAAACTGTGAAGTTGTCGGGCGGATTTATAAAACCGCTTAGACTACGATCTAAGGGCATCTAGACGGGATCAGAGAATATGGGCAAGCCGCGCAGAACTAACAGAATAACTCACAACGAAATAAAGCAAATAATCGCAACCAAGAAAGCTGGGCGTTATCCCTGTAAGGACAACCTCTACCTGAACATCACTCAATCAGGTACAGTCAACTGGTGCATCATCTATGATATAGACGGAAAGCGGAAAAACATTGGGATGGGACCTTATCACCCCAAGGAAAACAATCTAGCTTCTGTTAGGGCTAAGTGTGACGCGTATCGCTTAAAGATTAAACAAGGCGTCGACCCTAAGGTTGAAGAACAACAAGAACGAGACTTAAAACGGAAAACTGAAGCACATAACAAGCAACTACACGAAAACACATTTCAAAAATTAGCCTACGACGCTTACGAGCAAAAACGACCGACGTGGAATAACCCAAAGCATGCTAAGCAATGGATTCAAACGCTTGAGACCTACGCCTTTCCATTAATAGGCGACATGCCAATAGCGCAGATCGATACCAACGATATTAGAGCCGTACTTGATCCTATCTGGAATAAGAAGCCAGAGACAGCAGACCGAGTCAGGGGACGCATTGAGGCGGTGATGGCCCGCGCCAAAGTTCTAGGCTTGAGATCAGATCAAAACCCAGCAACTTGGAGAGGTCACCTAAAAGAAATATATCCCTCGCCTAGCGAAGTTAAGAATGTCAAAGCACCTAGTGAAGACCGTCACCACCCTGCCCTGCCTTACGATCAAATATCTGACTTCATAAAGGCTTTATCCAAGTCATCAGGCATGGGAGCAAGAGCATTAGAGATATGTATTCTTTGTGCTACGAGATCAACTGAAACTCTCCAAGCAAAATGGAATGAAATTGATCTCAATGAGGGGCTTTGGGAAATTCCAGCAAGCAGAATGAAAAGCAAAAAAGCACACAAGATACCTCTATCAGACGAAGCCATAGCCTTACTGAAAAAAGTGCATGAGATTCGAATAAGCGAATATGTATTTCCCAACCTATCGTCAGGCAACCACCTGTCTCAAGCGGGAATGTCATCAGTGCTAAAGCGGTTAAATAAAAAAAGTGGCTGGGTAGATAAGCAAGGACGGAAGATTACAGTTCACGGATTCAGGTCAACCTTTCGTGACTACATAGCAGACAAGACAAACTTTGACGGTGCAATGGCTGAACATGCTCTTGCCCACAAGATTCTTGATCAACAAGTGGCGGCATATCAACGAACTACAATGGTAGAGAAGCGACGAGCAATGATGCAGAGGTACAGTGACTACGCCTGTGCCACACCTCAATCAAAAGTAGTTTCGATCACAGGATAGTTTAATAATTATAAACTGTTGATTTATGTGGATATTTTATTTTACTGATGGCCCTTTTTTATAGGCTCAAAGAACTCCGTAAACCCATACCTCGATCTAGTGGCAACCTCGATCTACGCGCGTAAATGTGTCCGAGAAGTCGCGCATAACAGTGTGTAAAAATATCTTTAAAAGCCTTAAGAGTTTCTCAACTCCCTCCATCCATGGCACTATTTAATCCTTAATCGTCTGCTTTATTGGGATCAGAAACCGATAAAAACTTTTCATTTACCCATCCACCTCTCGCTATTCGCTTCCACCCATCATCAGTTTCTTTAATTGTGAGCTTTTCTCCAAAAGTGACCTTTCCTATAACTTCACCATCTGGCTCTGAACGGATATTTAATGAATCAACATTCACCCAAGATACCCGATCGGCAAAATAGATAGTTAATCCTATCGAAATTACTAAAAATAATCCGATAGGCTTGATGCAGCCAAAGGAGTTATCTCTACTCTTACTGTCCTCTTTAGTCACGGGCTGCTTAGGTGCCATTTTATATGGAGCAACCCATTTATGACCGCAGTCTAAGCATATCCATCTGATAGCGTGTTCCATCTTAGCGATAGCCACACGCTCTTCGGCTCTCTTAGATGCGCCAAAGCTATTTAGCTTTACAAACACTAACACAGGAACAACAAATAACCCGATGGCACCAGCGACTCCAGTGAAGTCATACATATCAAATTCGAACCCAATGAAAGCGCACGCTGCGTACCATACGAACCCCGATATCAGCGCTATAATCAAACTGAAGCAGCCTTGTGCATCAGCCATAAAACCGTCACTAGGCGGTTTGAATGAAGCTTCCTTCGCTAAGCCAGATTTAGACTCGGCATAACCTAGTCCAAACCCACCACCAGCCACGCCTACTCCTTTGGTTGATGATGAACCTGCTTTTTCAATCATTGAGGCTTTTTGAGCATTATTACCTGAACACTTAATACACTTGGCCATAACCTAAATTCCTGAAATTTTTTATTAAACAGTGTTTTTTGAGTCTATACCGAATAGAAGGACTTTTGAAGTCTTAGGAATCACCTCGATCTAGCCCTGATTTGACTGGATGGGGTATTCAGTTATGCTTGGATAATTACTTCGACAGGGAGCATAGACCATGGAGCCAAATTTTCATGCTCTACAATTAATTGCAGAGATAGCCATAGGTATAGTTGGGTTTTCAGCTATATTAATTGCATTAAGTCGGAGTTCAGACGTGTTCAGCGGTCCTGACAACTTTCGAGTTCGACTTTTGACATATTCAGCCTTTGGTGCAATGTTTGGCGGCCTTCTACCGTTTGGCATCTTTAACATTAACAATGCGGAATTGTCGTGGAAAATTATTTGCTGGTCCGTATGCCTTTACTCTGTGATAGGTTTATTAGTGTTCCCAAAAAGAATGCTTTTACTGAGGGATCAAGGGTACAAACATATCTTTCCACTTAAGGTCTTTTTATTCCAGACGGGGCTTCTTGCAACAATTTTTATAGCCTCAGGTCTCATGATTATTGGATACTTGCAATCTCGCACAAATATCTATGTTGGCTGTTTAATTTTGTTTTTAGTTCAAAGTACTTTAGCCTTTATACGAACAATGTTTGTGCGCGTGGATTAACTATCTAATCGTACTTCGTTGATTTTGCTCTTTACATCGATCTAGCCCTGATTTGACTGGATGGGCTATTCAGTTATGATTAGGTAATCAATAAGGGGAGTTATTTTATGAAACGATTACTTTTACTTACAGTGATATTTTTATCTGCATGTGGTCCTTCTCCTGAAGAGAGTGCGAAAATTGCGACTCTTTCTTGTAACGTCATGGGGGCATCCAGAAACATGGACTCTTCGCTTAGATTGGTAGAAATTAATAGAGCAAGAGATGAATTAGGTAAATCCGAGTTTTTGCAGACAGATGATGCAATAAAAGAGGCGTTTGAATACGGTCTTTGTTATTCATTAGTTTTGGATAGTCCTAATTACTCAAGTTTATTAAGTGAAGCGAAGGCTGAACGCACAGAGCAAGATAGGTTGGCTAAAGAAGCCGAGAAAGCAAGGTACCGAGCCAAAGTGCTTAGAGAAAAGGAATCTACTTTAAAATGGAGAGAGAGTGTAGATCGATATTTCAGCGAATTTGCTACGTTTCGACCTAAATTACTTTCAACAGACATGTATACGGTTGGCTATTCTGGCAATATCGAGTCATACCACGTCAAACTCTTTATCCGCCTTACATGTGGCGTAACCTCCAACGCCTCAGAGACTGCTGGACACCATTTTGGGGTTGATAATATTTTCGAAGGCTTAAAGGTTTCGGCTGATATTCATTTTAAGGACGGCACTGTTATCTCAGTTGAGCCTAGATCTGCTCCTTTTTGTGATGAAAATAAGAAGTCTGTACAGCCCTTTTCAAAAGCCTCTATGAAGCTTGAGCAAAGTGAGTGGCCCGACATCATTATGGATTTAGCTGAAAAAGGCGAAACGGTTTCCCTCGACACTTTAATAGAAAAAATAGACTTGTCCATATTGGATGTTCAGGTTCACGATAAAGTCGATTGGAGCGCAGTAACCAAAGCAGATCCAAATTTTTCTCGTAGTCAAGCAAGAGAGTTTGCAAAGAAGCTCGAACGAACAAATACAGATATTTATGGCTCTGATTATGAGGTTAGCTATGATTGGAAAATGGACAATCCATACATTTGGCCATTGGAACTTCAAAAGACAATGACGGCGACTTTAGTAAAAACAGATCAGTATGGGAGCATGTGTCTTTACGATACACCTGCAGGGCCAGTTCGTCTTATAGGAAGAGATGAGGGATTTCAGAGAGGCACTGTTAATATGATAGAAAGTTGTAAAAAAACTTTCGAAATTTTAGTTGAGTGATTGTTATTGAAGTGCAAGTAGGATTGAGATGAAACGATTACTTTTACTCATTTTGCTGACTTCTTCATCCAACTATGTGTTTTCTCAACAGGTATGCAAAGGCTCTGATTGTGAAGGATTGGTCGCTGGAGATGTGCTGGTAAGTTTAGGTGAAGTTGAGGCTTCGTTATTTTGTGATAACCAATTCCCCATAGTCCCCAGTGAGTTAGATGGATTTACCTGCAGATACAATGGAACTCCCATAACTGAACCGACATTTATCAAAAAAAATGTGGAAGCAAATCAACCAAAGACTTGGAGTGGTGGACCTTCGAGTGATAAGACCCTTCCCTTAATGTGGGTCGTCCAAGTTACTTCGACATAAAGTCTTCTTCCGCTATCAACTGTGTAGTCTTATCAAATGCGTATATCGAGAATGCTCCTAATTCTTGTATATAGTCGGGGAAGTCAGGAGACCCGCCTTAAACTTAGCTTTTAATGCTGTTCAACAAGCCTGTACCGCTAACCTCAGTCTTTTTTTGTAAGCGTCAGAAACTTCTCCCGCGTGCGTACTGCTCCGAAAACTCAAATCATCGATCACACTATCCATATCCACGGTAAGGTCTTTAAAAGCCTTGTCCATATCGACAGCTAGTCCTTTATCCCAGACTGGATCGAGCAAGCCAATAGGAAGCTGTGTAATTGAGTCTAGTAATCCTTTAGGACTTTCGTTAGCCATCTGTATTTCCTCGTTATTAGAACTTGTCGCAGTCTGCGCTAATAGCATACACACCAGCATGGGATGCTGACGCAAACACGAAATACCCTTCATCAAAATAGTAGCTTCCATACTCATCATAGCCGTACCACTCCTCAAGTGATGGCTTGTATTCTTCTGGCCTTAGTTTGACGACTTTACCCACAAAGAAACCGTCCAGTCCAAATACCATAGCCCTTTTAGACTCGCTAAGTCTGAACTTAAACTTTTCAGGTCTGTAGCTTTTCTTGTCTCCATAAAGACTGATTGATGTGGAGGTGGTCTCTTCACAGTAATAGACATCTCCCCAGTCAGCAAAGCTAAACGGGCTTATTAGTAATAGGGTGATAAGTAGTTTCTTCATTCTGTATTGACTCACTAATTAGCTTTGAATTTTTTATTTCGCTTTTGGGTTACGCTACCATCACCGTTTATACTGAAGGAGTAAACGTGAAAGTAGCTTCCCGTAATATTGAGTTGCGATTCAGCATCCCTGTCTAATGCATCAATTGAGCTATAAGTACGATCAAGGGGGTAGTTCAAGTTACTTCGACAGACAACAAGGATTTCATTGTTTCGGCTAAATGATCTCTCCGATCTAGCGACTTGTCGAGTAGACAAACTGTGGGCTATTACCGTCGCACCATATGCCGCCTGAAACCCAATACTACTAGAAAGTAGTGCTACTATTAAAATAAGTTTCTTCATTCTCTCTGCTCCATAATTAGAATAGTTTCTTTTGTTCCTGCGTTCTGAATACGAACTTAAAGCCTGTGATCGTTCGTCCTATTCAATATCACATAATGTTACCTTATTTGTTTAGGCCAGTCTTTTGGATCTTTATGAGATTGGGTATAGGTATTAGAGACTAGGTCTTTCGCGAGGACAGTATATATTTTAATCACCTACAGCAATATCACAAAATGTAACCTGAAATGTACCCTGAAGATATTAATGAAACTCAGAAACGAAAAAACCCCAGCATTTGCGGGGGTTTAAACGATATTATATGG
>CALSQH010000014.1 GCA_943788445.1 uncultured Pseudomonadales bacterium | reverse complement strand
ACTGGATCAACCGGATCAACCGGATCAACCGGATCGACTGGATCAACCGGATCGACTGGATCTACTGGATCTACTGGATCAACCGGATCGACTGGATCTACCGGATCTACTGGATCTACTGGATCTACTGGATCTACCGGATCGACCGGATCGACTGGATCAACCGGATCTACCGGATCGACCGGATCAACTGGATCTACTGGATCTACCGGATCTACCGGATCGACCGGATCGACCGGATCTACTGGATCAACCGGATCAACCGGATCAACCGGATCACCGGATCGACTGGATCTACTGGATCTACTGGATCTACTGGATCTACTGGATCTACTGGATCTACTGGATCTACTGGATCTACTGGATCGACTGGATCACTGGATCTACTGGATCAACCGGATCGACTGGATCAACCGGATCGACTGGATCAACCGGATCGACCGGATCGACCGGATCGACCGGATCTACTGGATCTACTGGATCTACTGGATCTACTGGATCAACTGGATCAACTGGATCTACTGGATCAACCGGATCGACTGGATCAACCGGATCGACTGGATCTACCGGATCGACTGGATCTACCGGATCGACTGGATCTACTGGATCTACTGGATCTACTGGATCTACTGGATCTACTGGATCAACCGGATCAACCGGATCGACTGGATCGACTGGATCGACTGGATCACCGGATCAACCGGATCTACTGGATCAACTGGATCTACTGGATCAACCGGATCGACTGGATCAACCGGATCGACTGGGTCTACCGGATCGACCGGATCTACTGGATCAACTGGATCAACTGGATCAACGGATCACTGGATCAACCGGATCGACTGGATCAACCGGATCTACTGGATCTACTGGATCTACTGGATCTACTGGATCTACTGGATCTACTGGATCGACCGGATCTACTGGATCAACCGGATCGACTGGATCAACCGGATCGACTGGGTCTACCGGATCGACCGGATCGACTGGATCGACCGGATCGACCGGATCGACTGGATCTACTGGATCAATCGGATCAATCGGATCACTCCCTTGACTGATCGCAGTGGTAAATGGGACAGTCTCATTACCGGCGCTATCTGCAAGCACAAAAGAAACTGGAATATCATCATCCGCAGCAACAGCAGTACTGCCTTCTGCAATCGTATAATTCGCACTGTAACTACCGTCACCGTTATCGGTAAAGCCAGTTACCGCAACACCGTTAACGGTGCCGCTAACCAGACTTAAACCCGCTTCACTTGCCGTGATAGTCACCGCCACTGCATCACCAACGCTCATCGCAGCATCAGCGATACTTACGGTATTAATAGAAGCTGTATTCGCATCAATAGGATCACTGGACTGACTAATCACAGAGGTGAACTCCGGAATTTCATTACCAGCACTATCTGCCAGCACAAAAGAAACCGGAATATCACTGCCCGCAGCAATATCAGTATCGCCCTCGGAAACCGTATAAGTCGCGCTGTAGTTACCGCCACCGTTATCAGTAAAGTCTGTTACCGCAACACCGTTAACGGTGCCGCTAGCCATAACTAGACCTTCATTGTTCGCTAAGATGCTCACCGTTACCGTATCGCCAACATTAACTGCGGCATCAGGAATCATCACTGAACTAATGGCTGAGGGAGTTTCACTAGAGCTGGAACCGAAACCGGAATTCATTATCGCCCCTAAGGCACCAACACCGAGAACGAAACCAACCTCCAGTTCAGAGTTATCGTCGTTTTGCGCGTAACTGACAGATGCCTGCCAGACAACGCCATCGACAACCTCTCCCGCTACAACATCCTGCACCCTTGATGCGTCGACGACCATTGATTCGCCTGCCGATCCATCAACACTATAAATAGCAAGGCTAGATTGATCATAAAAACCCTCTAAACTAAGAACAACTTCCTGCTCCACCTCTACTTCAAGCACAGCACCTTTTCGCTTAAGAATCAAACCCTCAGGAGGCTTCATCGTGGCCTGATCAAAGACAGTATAAGTTGCATCAGAAACCACGCTCACTGACTGAATGTTTTTCAACAAAGTTTGAACAACTTCGCCAGTCTTTAATGTTTGCAAAAGGATTAAAATCATTAAACTCTCAAATGTGGTGGCAATTTAAATAAGGTAATTTATAAATTATCGCGCGAATTTAGAACGTTAATTTGAATAAAAAAATAATGGAAATCAGTATGCACTAATAAACTATTTTGTAGAAGCTAATAGCGCTTATGTGCTTGAATATATGCTTATTTCGTACTGGAGAGTTTTTTGGAAATTATTATTTCTACATTATCATTTTTCACCATAACCGCTTTTATCTATTTTAGAGTCGGGTATGAGAATATTATTAAAAGCTATCGCATGTGGTTTCAAAACGGGTACTGGGTAAATTATAATATAGTGGAAGCTGGGGCTTGGCTGGCAAAAGCTGCCGTTATTCTGCCGGGGCTTATCTGGCAAAAAGAAATCTGGCAGTTGCACCTGATTACTCTTCTTACCTCTGGCCTTCTGATCTGGGTGTCTGAGCGAAAATTACTTCCAACAATGGTCGCCTTTAATACTCTTTGGATTGGCTTATCATCAGTCATTATTGTGCGAAATATAGTCTGAATTGACCAATTGGCTTCCGCTTAATTTTTTAAAATTTAAAATAGCTAAAAGTAACTGGCGTTAGTTATGCATCATGTTAATAGAGCCATAGTTATTTTATAAGATAGCCTAGCTAAACAACTCACCAATAAGGATTAAATCCATGAGCCAACAGTTCAGCGCACCACTTTTTAAAGTGACATTTTTTGCAACTACTCTATTTATAATAACCTTATTTATAACCTCCCAGGCATCTACTGCCTGGGCGACGAGAGACGAAATCATGATTATTGATGTTAGAACCTTAGACGAATGGAATGCTGGGCATTTAGCCACAGCCCTGCACATGCAACTGGAACGAGTGGCGGAGTCAATAGATGCAATTGTGCCGAATAAGGATCAGCAGGTGTATCTGTACTGCAGAAGTGGCAACAGATCTGGGCAGGCTAAGATAATAATGAATAGTTTGGGATATACCAATGTTATCAATGCTGGCGGCTTGGGTAATGCAAGTGAGCTTCTAGCTATTGAAATTATTCAATAGAATTGCGCCTCGGGGCAGCCTCTAGCGCGGCATCTGATTAACCTTATCCAAACCGGCCTGCTAATCCTTCCAGTTCCCATAAGAACTTAATTCATCCACAGTCCATTAGTAACCTGGCAATCTATGGAATCCAGCGCCATATGCAGCACCAAACCAATCCCGACCAACCGGGTCTTGGGGAAGAGGCAGAGGACTAGATATAGGCCTATTAAGACAGGTTGATGCAATGGGTGAAAACCAATACTACAACGATCAGAGTCGTAAATGGGATTGGCCAGAAGGTGGTCTAGATCTACTACAATAGTAGCTAGCATTATCAGATAAGCATGCCTGCAACGACTGCGAAAGAATGCAGTGGCGACCAGCGCTGGAACGAGAAAGTGGAGAAGTATATGTATCAAGCTAGCTCTCGCTGCGGGGGTTTTTATTTTAAAATGGGTCTCTTATCTCTCTTCCCTGTCGGGATAACGCTTTTCCTGTTATTCCGACAGAGCATAACGACAAGGAATCTCCTGTCAGTTACAGATATCTCTCACATACGTTCGAGATGACAAAGAAACCACCGTCATCTCAAACAATCCCTCTGTCATCCGGAACTCTCTAAATCGGCTTTAGGCCACTATCTACATCAGCATTCTGCCCACGGTTACGCAGGTAGTGATCCATTAACGTTATAGCCAACATCGCCTCAGCAATAGGCACTGCCCGAATGCCCACACAGGGGTCATGGCGGCCAGTGGTGATCACTTCAGCTGACTCTCCGGAGGTGTTAATTGACTGCCCAGGGATTCGGAGACTTGAGGTTGGCTTAAGGGCTAGGTTAGCCACGATATCCTGTCCTGATGAGATACCGCCCAACACACCACCAGAGTTGTTCGAGGTAAACCCTTCTGGAGTCAACTCATCACGGTGCTCAGTACCCTTCTGGGCCACTGATGCAAAACCGGCGCCGATCTCTACACCTTTAACCGCGTTGATTCCCATTAAACCATGCGCTATTTCTGCATCTAGGCGATCAAAAATTGGCTCGCCCAAGCCTACCGGCATATTTTTCGCGATGACCGTGACCTGCGCGCCGATCGAGTTACCCTCTTTTCCCAGCGCCTGCATATAGGTTTCTAGCTCGGCGATCTTATCGGGATCGGGAAAGAAGAATGGGTTTTTCTCGATTTGATCTTGGTCAAAACGCTCGGCAACTATCGGCCCCAACTGGGAAACATAGCCAAATATCTCTACACCCAAACGCTCTTTTAAATACTTTTTAGCAATACCACCAGCGGCTACGCGCATAGCTGTTTCACGGGCGGAGCTGCGCCCACCACCGCGATAATCACGCTCGCCGTACTTCTGATGATAGGTATAATCTGCATGAGCAGGTCTAAATAAGTCTTTGATTTTACTGTAATCTTTGGATTTTTGATCTTTGTTTTCAATCATCATTCCAATCGCTGCGCCAGTGGTTCTGCCTTCGAATATGCCAGACAGAATTTTTACTTCGTCGTCTTCTTTACGCTGAGTGGTGTAACGTGACTGGCCGGGCTTGCGGCGATCTAGATCGGGCTGTAAATCGGATGCGCTAACCTCTAGTCCGGGAGGACAACCATCGACAATACAGCCAATTGCTAGGCCGTGGCTTTCGCCAAAACTGGTGACTGTGAAAAGTTTACCTATAGTGTTTCCGGACATAGTGCGCTTGAGCCTTATTTATTTTGTTGAGCCGTAAAGTAGACAATTATACGTAAGTTATTGGAAAGATTCGCGGTGTTCGACTAACTGTTCACGAGTTAATAAAAACACCCCGCCATCACCCTCTTCAAATTCCAGCCATAAAAACGGGACTGTGGGGAAAGCCTGTTCTAAAGCGATCCATGAGTTACCCACTTCTACCACTAGCACGCCCTGCTCGGTCAGATGATCACTGGCTTGGTTTAATAACCTGCGAGTAAAGTCTAAGCCGTCATCCCCTGAGGCCAGAGCAAGTTCGGGCTCATGGCTGTATTCGTCAGGCATGCTAGCAAAGTCATCGGCATCCACATAGGGCGGATTGCTGACAATCAGGTCAAATTGCTGGCCTTTTAAATTTTCAAATAGATCCGACTCTACTGCGCTAACTCTATAGCCTAGCTTGTGAAACTCTATATTGCCGGCAGTTACTTCTAGGGCTTCAGGTGATATATCACTGAGAACCACTGCGGCTTGCTCAAAAGCATAGGCGCAGGCTATACCTATGCAGCCGCTACCGGTGCAAAGGTCTAGTATTCGACCTGGTTCGCTAACACACCAGGGATGAAAGCCCGTCATAATCAATTCAGCAATAGGTGAGCGGGGAATAATAACCCGCTCGTCGACATTAAAGGGTAACCCACAGAACCAGGCTCGGCCCGTCAGGTAAGGCGCGGGTATTCTTTCACTTATCCGCCGTGCAAACAGATCTTCGATTTCTTTCTGCTGTTGCTCTGTAAGTGTATTTTCTAATATGGCTCGATCGGCATCGGGGCTCAATTCGAGAACAAATGAGAGTAAATAGACTGCTTCATCCCAACTATTATCTGTGCCGTGGCCAAAATAGAGGCCACTTTTGTCGAATAGAGACTGTCCACGCTCAAGCATTTGGCCGACTGTGTAGGTGGCTTGATTGTGAATATTAGATTTTTTTGGGGTGTTATTTTCTGACATTGCTATTAGATCTCCGCTGGTCACATATTTTAACCTTGAAACTGGCAATGGTGTGCACTTTGTTACAGAATGATCGCTTAAATAAGAACATCCCATTAATTCAGTTGGAACCCACTTGATGAGACACCACTACGAAAAAATAATAGAAAGCACTGGCGAAGATATTCGCCGACCTGGCCTGTTAGATACACCGGATAGAGCGGCTAAAGCATTTTCCTATCTAACCAGTGGCTACGAGATGGATCTCAACAATGTTATTAACAACGCCCTATTCCCTTCCGATTCTGAAGAGATGGTTATTGTTAAAGATATTGAATTGTTTTCGCTCTGCGAACATCACCTGCTGCCATTTATTGGCAAGTGTCATGTTGCCTACATTCCCAATGGAAAAGTACTGGGTTTATCTAAGGTGGCGCGCGTGGTGGATATGTTTGCCCGTCGTCTGCAAATTCAAGAGGCTCTGGCACAGCAAATTGCGTCTACGATTCAAGAGGTTACTCAGGCGCGCGGCGTGGGCGTTATTGTTGAAGCCAAGCACATGTGCATGATGATGCGCGGTGTTGAGAAGCAAAATTCTTCTATGAAGACCTCGGCTATGCTGGGTACGTTCCGCAGTGATCAGGCAACTCGCACTGAGTTCCTTACGCTTCTGAGCAACAGCTAATCCATATTTAAGCAGTATTTGAGATTGTAGATAAATATTGTTGTTTATAGAAAGCCCACTTAAACGTGGGTTTTTTTGTGCCGATGAAAACTAGCCCAGCAAATCGGTCTTTGCGGCGCAAATAAAATCATTGCGATGCAACCCACCTACGGCATGAGTCCACCAGATAACAGTGACTTTACCCCACTCTGTGAGCAGTGCTGGATGATGATCTTCGGCCTCGGCAAGATCAGCAATTCGATTGGTAAAGGCTACGGCCTGGGGGTAATTATCGAAGCTAAAGGTTTTAACTAGTTGCTGCAAAGCTTTTGTTCCACCACTACCAGGGATGACTTGCCAGCCAATTATTTGCTGGAGGTATTTAGCAAGCTCGGCATTCCCTAATGGCTGTGCCTTAGCAGTACAGATTTCACAGGATTGAGTGCTGAGATCAGCCATGGTCTATTCCTTAACGCACAAAGTCGGTGGTTTTTTCAATTTCATAAAAAGCATCGGTAATGGTTTCCAGCTTTTCTTCAAGAAGGGTTTTAGCATCTAACAACCCACGATTGTAATGGTAAGCTCCTACTTCTTCCGAGAAAAAATCGAGGAGAAATTCGGCATCAAACTGGGCGATTTCCTGATCTAGCTCTTCATGAAAATAGCGCTTAATCTTAGCGACAATAGCGGCCTTCTCATGCTCGTTAAATTCGATTTTCGCCATCGTATAAGCCTCCAGTGGCAACGTCGGCTTTAGTCCGCCGCATTTAAAAACATCTGCACTTTTTCCGCTACCTGCTCGGCCTGATCTTCCATATGTAAGTGATGAGACCCCGGCATATTTAACAGGTAGAGACTGGCGATCCAGGAAAACGATTCATCTTCTTTTTCCCGACGATTCAAAGGGCTGTTATCGGCCTGAATAATCATCACCTTCGCGGTGATAGCCGTGAGGAAATCTTTAAGATGATCTCGTGTTAATTTCATCTGCGAAGCAGCTTTTAAACGCTGGTCATTGTGCCAGTAAAAGCCTCGCGCCTCTTCACGCACACCGCGTTGAGCAAGCAGTATTGCAGCGGACTCTTGCAGAGGGATAAAGCCATTGATGCGCGCCTGTACTGCACGTTCAAAACTGTGGAAGAAGCTTGGCAATGCACAGCCAAAGCGCTTGTGTTCATAGAGGGATTTAGCCAGCTGGACCGCTGATCCCTCGGCGTCGGCAAGACTGGGCACATGGCCATCAATTAACGCGGCATGAGTTATCCGATCGGGAAAAGTGCCGGCGATTAGACTTGAGATTATCGCGCCGCGGCTGTGCCCCAAGAGGGAAAATTGCTGCCAGCCCATCTGATCGGCTACGCCCATAATCTCGGCGACATCCTGCCAAATATTGTAGCTGGAATCTGCCGAGCGGAAACTACTGTTACCATGCCCTGCGCAGTCCAGAGCGATAACATGTAGGTTATTCATGTATGGGAGCATCACATCGAAACTGGCGGCGTTGTCGAGCCAGCCGTGCAGGGCAATAACCGGGGTTGCTCCCGGGGTGCCCCATTCTTTGGCGGCGAAGGTGAGTCCATGGACATTAAAGGTTCGCTCACTGACAAATCTAAGTGACATAATCGATCTCTTTGAAATACAGCAGATCCCTGCCTAGGACAGTCCTATTGGATTGGACGTAATGTTTAAGCGCTAATCACTTAACCGGCTCGTCTGTGTCGTCATCGGCTTCCGATTCATTCGCGGTAAAGGACGGAATATCGTCATCGGCCACTTCTTCGGCTTCGACATATTCAGCCTCAACAGCGTCTTCAGGCTTTTTATCAACCTCGCCATCATCCTCATAATCAGAGTGCACTGAATAGCCCTCAGTTGCATCAATAGTCGGCCATTCATCAAATGGAAACGGCTTATCTTCACTGTTAAAGGTTAGGAACAAGACTGTTTGGTAAACCCATTTACCCAAGCCCTGACCAAGGTTACGCAAGTTTTCGTTGTCCGAGCCAGTCACTAGTACGAGTAAAAACTGTAGCACTGCGACAATGGTGATCAGCAGTCGTGCCGCCATTAGCAGGACGGTAAATAGCAGCATGTAGGCGAAGCGGATCCAGGTATTGGAATTAGTTAAAGACATTTTTTTATCACTCATTTGGTTTCACCATAAATTCAACATCAGTGGTTTGTTCTGCAACCATCATCTCTTTCAGAGACTCTACAATCGGTCGCTGTTCAAACATGATGGCGTACAGGGCCGAGGCCAATGGCATATAGATGCCTAATTCATCGGCTCTCTCCTTTACTAGTTTAGTCGTATTTACGCCTTCGGCCACCTGACCTACATCGGCAACGGCTTGTTCGAGGCTTTTGCCCTGCCCCAACGCTAAACCGACGCGGAAATTACGGCTCAGAGGTGAGGTGCAGGTGACGTAGAGATCGCCGACGCCACTGAGGCCCAAAAAGGTTAGCGGGTCAGCACCAAGTTGACTGGCAAAGCGACTCATCTCAGCCAAGCTTCGGGTCAGTACGACACTCTTGGTGTTCTGACCAACCTTCATGGCTTCGGCTATCCCCGAGACTATGGCATAGATATTCTTTAGGGCTCCGGCTAGCTCAACACCGTAGCGATCGTGATTGGCGTAGATTCTAAAATAGCTGGATGCGAGTATTTCTTGAACGCGATCACAGAGGCTGTCGTGTTCGCTGGCAATAACCGTGGCAGTAATTTCAAAGTTGGCGATTTCTTTAGCCAGGTTAGGGCCACTGATAACACCAACCTTACAGCTGGGCAGCTCCTGCTCAAGAATTTGACTGGGTAGCAAGAATGTCTCGGCTTCGATACCTTTGGCGGCACTAATCAGTACCGTGTCGCTAGTTACCCAGGGGCTGACTAGCTTGGCAACTTTACGAAAGGAACTGCTGGGAATAGCAAAAATCACTGTATCTACCCCTTCCAGGGCCTGCTGAATATCAGTGCTGAAGTTGAGCGTTGGATCGAATTTGTAGCCTGGCAGATAGGCGGCATTTTCACCACTGGCGGTAATCGCCTGTAATTGCTCGCTACTACGCATCCACAATGTGGTGCTGTGGCCATTGACTGCCAGCATATTGGCGATAATGGTGCCGAAGCTACCACCGCCTAATACGGCAATTTTATGGTTATTATTATTTGTCACAGAGCGCTGCCCCTAGCCAGTAATTATCTAATGATCGACATTATAAAGTGATGCCTTGCAAACTGTCAGCCGCGAATAATAAAAAGCGCCCGGTGAGGACGCTTTTTATTGTTCGATAGCTGTCTAGCTTAGCTAAACATCAAACGGTTAAGCTCTTGCACAAACTGTGCAGGATTCTCAAGCGGTCGCCCTGCTGAGAGAGCAGCCTGATCAAATAAGACACTGGCCAGAATCTTGGCCTGAGCGTCATCGGCTTCAGCCTCAAGCTTGCCAACCAAGGGATGCTCGGCATTAATCTCAAGGATCGGTTTAGCTTCTGGAACCGGCTGCCCTGCGGCGGCCATAATTTTGCGCATCTGCTCGCCCATATCATCGGCACCGACAACCAGACAGGCTGGTGAACTCGTCAGTCGCTTGGTGCTGCGAACCTCGTCGACTTTGTCTTCCAGCAGCGCTTTGATACGCACTAACAGTTCGGCATTGTCTTTATCTTCTGAAGCGGCATCTTTATCAGCATTGCTATCAGACTTATCTTCTTCACCAGTAATCTTACTCAGATCGAGTTCACCACGGGCAACATCTTGGAAGGACTTGCCATCAAACTCAGTCAGATAACCCATCATCCATTCATCAATACGATCAGACATCAGCAGCACTTCGACACCATGTTTGTCGAAGACTTCCAAGTAAGGGCTGTTCTTGATCACGGAATAGCTATCACCTGTAACAAAGTAAATCTTGTCCTGCCCTTCTTTCATACGGCCTACGTAGTCAGCCAAACTGACAGTGGGCTCTGCGGAATCACTGGTTGAACTGGCGAAACGGAATAGCTTGGCGATTTTCTCGCGGTTGCCATGATCTTCGCTGGGGCCTTCTTTCAATACGGCACCGAACTGGGTCCAGAATTTGGCGTATTTCTCTGGCTCGCTAGTAGCCATCTTGCTGAGCATATCCAAAATTCGCTTGGTGAGTGCGGCGCGAATGCTGTCGACCATAGGGGTCTTCTGGAGGATTTCACGAGAGACATTCAATGGCAGATCGGCACTATCCAACACGCCTTTTACAAAGCGCAGGTACATCGGCATAAACTGTTCGGCGTCATCCATAATAAAGGTGCGCTTGATATACAGTTTGATGCCGCGAGAGGCTTCTCGCTGATAGAGGTCCATTGGTGCCATGGCGGGGATATACAGCAGGCTGGTGTATTCCTGCTTACCTTCAACGCGGTTGTGGCTCCAGCTGAGTGGCTCGGCAAAGTCGTGAGAGACCAGACGGTAGAATTCTTTGTATTCTTCTTCGCTGACGTCGCTTCTTGAACGGGTCCACAATGCCTGCGCATCATTGACCGCTTCCCACTCAGGTACGATCTCGGCGGGTTCTTCTTTCTTTTCATCATCCCCTGGCATTGCTGGCGGCTCTTGCTTAAGCATTTCTACGGGAATGGCAATATGATCTGAGTATTTTTTAACAATGCTGCGCAGACGCCAGTCGTTGGCAAACTCTTGCTCTTCGCCTTTTAGATGCAGCGTGATTGAGGTTCCGCGCTCGGCGCGCTCAATCGCTTCAATCTGGTAGTCGGCTTCGCCTTCACAGCTCCAGCGGATGGCCTCATCAGGACTGGCACCGGCTCGGCGGGTTTCCACGACAACACGATCGGCAACGATAAATGAGGAGTAAAAACCGACTCCGAACTGACCAATAAGCTGGGAATCCTGCTTTTGATCGCCGGTTAGGTTTTTCAAAAAGTCAGCGGTGCCAGATTTGGCGATGGTCCCGAGATTGGTAATAACTTCATCTCGTGACATACCAATACCATTATCAGAAATCTCAATGGTTTTAGCCTCTGCGTCGATAGCGATGCGAATGCGCAAGTCGCCATCGTCTTCATAGAGTGCTGAATTTTCCAGTGCTTCAAAGCGCAACTTGTCGGTTGCATCTGACGCATTGGAGATTAATTCGCGTAAAAATATCTCCTTGTTGGAGTAAAGCGAGTGAATCATTAGGTGAAGCAGTTGTTTCGCTTCTGTTTGAAAACCCAGTGTTTCTGCTGATGATTTAGCTTTTGCTTTAGCGGTCATTTCCTATTGATCTCCTGATCTGATGTTAACTGCATGAACTGTTTTTTAAAGGATGTTTTAAAGAACGTTTTAAAAGACCCTTAAATAGATTTTTACATGAGCTAACAGATGGGGGCTGCTTAAGAAATTTCAAGCGTTGCTACTAACTTAGTTACTGCAACTTAGATTTCTCAGATCAGAAAATGACAGCGCGCAGTGGCGATTGGCGTCTGCTCGTCATCTTGCCAAGCGGTGGCCGAGACATTGACGAGTTTCTTGCCCTGTCGCAAGACGTTACATTTAGCATAGATCGTTTTATAGCGCCCAGCACGCAGGTAATCGAGAGAGAAATCGACGACTTTCGGGACAGCGGCAATATCAAGACTGTAGATAATTTCTATGGCTGCGGAGAGCTCAAGAAAGCCACCTATAACACCGCCGTGAATAGCCGGCAAGGAGGGATTGCCTATATTTGATGCGCGCTTATCCAACCAATAGAGCAGTCGGTCGTTTTCAATTTTGGCCTGTGCACCAATAAAGGCGGCATAGGGAATCATTTCCATAACGGTCTGCGGGCTGTTCTCTTGACGAGCGGCGGCAACATTGGCCTGCCAGTCTTCGAGGGGATGGTTATTTATATCGGCGCTCATTTCTCGGCTCCCTGATCGCTGCTTGCACTTTTTTGTCCCCAGGGCATGAGTCGGCGTAATTGGGTTATCGCGATAGCGCTGAAATTAATACTTTTTGAGTCGACTTTCATAAAGTTTGCCACGCAGTGGGCGATGGGATTTTCTTTATCTTCCTGCCAAGCAAGACCGCGACAGAAGATAACATTGGAGGTCTGGCGATAGACTTTGGCTTCGACATAGATTGGTTTGTTAGGCTCGGCTGGATGCATGTAGTCGAGACGTAAATCTATGGTCGGTGTAACAGCCGGTGTATTAAGTACGGTCATAGCGGCTGAGCCACAGGCGGTATCGAGTAGGCTGACGATTATGCCACCGTGGATAACGCCGGTTAGCGGATTGCCAATCACTTCTTCTTTGTAAGGGAAGACTAAATTAATTTCGCCGCGATTAATGCCGGTCATCTTGAGACCGAGAGTCTTGCCATGACCGTTCTTTTCCATTGCATATTTTAGCGCTGGCCGGAACAGGGCCATTGTCATATCGAATGCCATTTTTTTGCTCGGATCTTTTAATGAATAATTGTTGCTTCGGTGGTTATTAGATCAGTTTAAAGGAATGATAGCAGTTATTCTTTATTCATTTGTTGTTGGGAGGTTTTGGTTTTTGCAGGGGGATAGCCCCTCGGTATACCCTTGAGATCGGTCCCATGAGTTTATAATTTTCAGCGCTCACGCAACTCATTTCACTCAAACAAGCGCTCGCTCAATCTGAAAATTATAAACTCATAAGCAGCCCCTGATTGATCTCAGGATTATATCGAGGGACTATCTGAACTATCGAAGTAAATCCTTATTAGTAGTCTCGACTGAGCATTTTTTATCATTCAGACAGAGGATCTCCAACAGACCCTTCGGCTTCGCTCAGAGTGACAAGAGTGAGAGATTATTCGCCAGACACAAAAAAAGCGGCCCGAAAGCCACTTTTTTATATCGCTAAAACCTCAAAAGAACTTACCAGCCGGTAATTTCCTTTAGGCCATTACCGATATCAGCCAGACTGCGAACGGTCTTAACACCCGCATCTTCAAGCGCCGCAAATTTCTCATCTGCAGTGCCTTTACCGCCGGAAACAATCGCGCCAGCGTGACCCATACGCTTACCCGCAGGTGCAGTAACACCAGCAATGTAAGAGACAACAGGCTTGGTGACATTAGCTTTAATATATGCCGCTGCTTCTTCTTCTGCAGTTCCGCCAATCTCACCGATCATGACGATCGCTTCTGTGGCTGGATCTTTTTCAAACAGCGCGAGAATATCGATAAAGCTAGAACCGGGAATCGGGTCGCCACCAATACCCACACAGGTAGACTGACCAAAACCGTAATCGGTGGTCTGCTTAACCGCTTCATAAGTCAGAGTACCTGAACGAGAAACGATGCCAACTTTGCCTGGCAGGTGAATATGACCAGGCATAATGCCGATCTTACATTCGCCTGGCGTGATAACACCCGGGCAGTTAGGTCCGATTAGACGCACACCTAAAGTGTCGCAAACCACTTTACAGTCGAGCATATCCTGAGTGGGAACACCCTCAGTAATACAAACAACCAGCTTGAGGCCTGAGTTGGCGGCTTCAAGAATAGAGTCTTTACAGAATGGAGCCGGTACATAGATAACTGAGGCTTCAGCACCCGTCACTGCTACCGCTTCTGCAACGGTATTAAATACTGGCAGACCAAGGTGAGTAGTTCCGCCTTTGCCCGGGGTTACACCACCGACCATTTTTGTGCCGTAGGCAATCGCTTGTTCTGAGTGGAAAGTACCCTGCCCGCCAGTAAAGCCCTGACAGATAACTTTAGTGTCGCTATTAATTAAGATAGACATTTAGTTAGCCTCCGCAGCTTTAACAACTTGCTGTGCCGCATCAGTCAGACTGGTTGCCGCAATAATAGACAGACCGGACTCGGCCAGCTTCTGAGTACCTAATTCGGCATTGTTACCTTCCAAGCGAACAACCACTGGAATTTTAACGCCGACTTCTTCAACTGCACCGATAACGCCGTCGGCGATCAAATCGCAGCGAACGATGCCGCCGAAGATATTGATCAGTACCGCTTTTACGTTGTCGTCAGAGAGAATAATTTTAAACGCTTCAACTACACGCTCTTTAGTTGCTCCGCCGCCTACATCGAGGAAGTTAGCTGGCGAGCCGCCGTGCAGATGGACTATATCCATAGTACCCATGGCCAGGCCTGCACCGTTTACCATGCAACCAATATTGCCATCGAGAGCTACATAGTTAAGCTCAAATGAAGCAGCATGAGCTTCACGTGCATCTTCCTGCGAGGGATCATGCATTTCTTTGATCGCTGGCTGACGGTACATCGCATTGCCATCGATAATTACCTTGGCATCCAGACAGTGAAGGTTGCCTTCGTCAGTAATAACCAGTGGGTTAACCTCCAACAGCTCAAGGTCTTTCTCTTTAAACAGCTTGGCCAAACCTAAAAATATCTGTACGAACTGCTTAACCTGAACACCTTTTAAACCAAGCTTAAACGCAAGATCACGACCCTGGTATGGCTGTGCGCCAGTTACCGGATCAATAATCGCTTTAAGAATTTTTTCAGGGGTCTCTTCTGCAACCTTCTCTATCTCAACACCACCTTCGGTTGAGGCCATAAAGATAATGCGACGAGTTCCACGATCAACAACAGCGCCAAGATAGAGCTCTTGGTCGATATCAGTGCAGGTCTCAACTAGGATACGGCTAACTGGCTGGCCTTTGGCATCTGTCTGGTAAGTTACTAGGTTTTTACCTAACCACTGCTCTGAGAATGCTTCAATTTCGGCTTTCGAGCTAACCAGCTTTACGCCGCCCGCTTTACCGCGACCACCCGCGTGGACCTGAGCTTTAACAACCCACTTGTCTCCGCCTATTGCATCGGCAGCTGCCACAGCTTCAGCTACGGTTTCTGCAGCAATACCTTTCGATACTGGCAATCCGTATTCAGCAAAAAGCTGCTTACCCTGATATTCGTGCAGGTTCATACTTTACTTCCTGTTGTTTGTATTAAGTTGAATAAAAAAAACAGAGCTACCCAGAGGATAACTCTGCCTGACAAATATTATCGCTTAGCGACGTTTGCGATTGGCGATATGAATAGCGTTGCCATTCACTGCCAGTGCTGCCTCATGAACAGTTTCAGAGAGTGTTGGGTGACCGAATACGATCATGCCGAGATCTTCAGCACTGGAACCAAACTCCATGGCGATAGCCACTTGCTGAACCAGATCCGCCGCACTTGGGCCAACAATATGACAGCCAAGGATACGATCGGTATCGGCATGAGCAATAATCTTAACCATACCGCCAGTTTCGTTTGCCGCCATGGCTCGGCCACTGGCTGCAAATGGGAAGGTGCCGACGTTGTAAGCATCACCTGCCGCTTTAACCTGCTCTTCCGTTAGGCCTACAGACGCAACTTCAGGGTGGGTATAGATAACGTTAGGCACGATGTCATAGTTCATCTGCGCTTTGTGCCCAGCGATGCGCTCGGCCACCATTACGCCCTCTTCAGAACCTTTGTGCGCCAACATAGGGCCACGCACCAAATCACCAATAGCAAAAACGCCAGCAATATTGGTCGCACATTGCTCGTTGACAAACACGGTGCCGCGCTCGTCTAGCTGCACGCCGCTGTCGTCTGCCAACAGGCCGTCGGTAAAGGCGCGTCGGCCAACACAGACTATTAACTTATCAAATGTCTCTTTGTGCTCTGAACCATCTGCAACGACATAGGTTACTTCAACCGTTTTCCCTTTGATCTCAGTACCAGTAACTCGAGCGCCAAGACGGATATCAAGGCCCTGCTTGGTAAAGATCTTTTTAGATTCTTTGGCAATGCCCTTATCCATAATCGCTAGGAAGTCTTCCATAGCTTCAAGCAAGACAACATCAGAACCCATACGATTCCAAACAGAACCCAGTTCCAAACCGATAACACCTGCGCCGATAACACCCAAACGCTTGGGTATTTCACCGATTTCCAGGGCGCCGGTTGAGTCAAGGATAAGATCGTTGTCTACAACAGCGACCGGGATAGCAATAGGCAGTGAGCCAGAGGCGAGAATAACGTTATCTGTGTCCAGCACCGAAACTACACCATCATTGTCAGTCAGCTCAACTTTCTTGCCAGCCAGCAATTTACCTGTGCCGTACAGCGCAGTAACGCCGTTGGCTTTAAACAGGCCAGCAATGCCGCCAGTCAGCTGATTAATAATCTTGTTTTTACGATCGAGCATTTCAGCAACATCAATCGTTACGCCATCAGTACTAATACCATGCACAGCAAGACCTTCTTTTGCTTCGTGGTATTTGTAAGAGCTGTCGAGTAATGCCTTGGAGGGAATACAGCCAACATTAAGACAGGTACCGCCGTTTACACCGGCGCCTTTGTCGTTCTTCCACTTCTCAATACAGGCGGTCTTGAGGCCTAACTGAGCTGCGCGAATGGCTGCCACATAACCTGCTGGGCCGCTGCCGATTACGATTACATCGTACTTTTCTGACATATTAAGTCCTATAAATATCAAATAGTTATAAATTAAATCTCAAGCAATATCTTAGCTGGATCTTCAAGTAATTCTTTAAGGGTTACCAGGAACTGAACCGCGCCTTTACCATCGATTATACGGTGATCATAAGACAGTGCCAGATACATCATTGGGCGAACCACAACCTGACCATTGACCGCCATTGGACGCTCTTGAATCTTGTGCATTCCCAAAATGGCCGACTGCGGCGGGTTGATGATCGGCGTAGAAATCAATGAACCGTAGACACCACCGTTGGTGATAGTAAAGGTACCGCCAGTCATCTCATCAATGGTCAGCTTGCCATCGCGAGCTTTCATAGCGTAATCATAGATGCCATTTTCGATATTCGCGATACTCATATTTTCTGCATTGCGTAATACGGGTACAACCAAGCCACGCTCTGTAGAAACCGCAACACCGACATCTTGATAACCGTGATAGACAATATCTGAGCCATCGATTGAAGCATTGACTGAGGGAAAGCGTTTTAGCGCTTCAACAGCAGCCTTGACAAAGAAGCCCATAAAGCCAAGGCGCGTGCCATTGTGCATTTTGGTGAACTCTTCTTTATATTGCTTGCGAAGATCCATCAGCGCTGTCATATCGACTTCGTTAAAGGTCGTCAGGGATGCAGTTGTCTGGGTAACTTCTAATAGACGTTCTGCAATTCTTGAACGCATTCGTGTCATAGGCACTCGGCGTTCAACACGATCACCGGCCTCCAACTCAATTGCAGCGGCAGGCGTAGCAGCTGGAGCGGCGGCAGCCACAGACGCAGCGGCTGGCGGTGTGAAGTTAACCACATCTTCCTTAGTGATTCGTCCACCTTTGCCAGTTCCAGTAATCTGGTTGGCATCAATACCGCGCTCTTCAGCAAGCTTTTTCGCCGCCGGGTTAATCAACCCGCCAGCTTCAGTCGGCTCTGGTTTTTCAACCTCGGCTGTAGCTGCAGCCGGGGCAGCGGCTACTGCGCCCTCTTCGATGCGCGCGATAATTTCGTTGCTAAGAACGATATCGCCCTCCGCTTTAAGAATCTCGGTAAGCGTTCCCGAGACTGGAGCAACAACTTCAAGCACAACCTTATCGGTTTCAATATCAACAAGCAGTTCATCCCGGTTTACACTGTCGCCAACCTGCTTATGCCAAGTTGCCAGTGAACCTTCTTGAACAGATTCTGGATATGTGGGTGCCTTAATTTCAATGGCCATCTAATTATTTCCTGTATTACGAGCTTGGGCTCAGTGCTTCATCAATAAATTGTTTTTGTTCTTCTAAGTGCGCAGACATATATCCACAGGCCGGCGCAGCTGATGCTGCTCGACCTACATAACGCAAATGTAACATGGGGTCTATACGCTGAAGTACATGACGCATATGGTGCTGACTGCTGTACCAGGCGCCCTGATTAATCGGCTCTTCCTGACACCAGACGGCATCCTTCATATTCACGTAAGGCTTCAACGCCTCGTCCAATTCAATATCCGGGAATGGATATAACTGCTCTATTCTAACCAGAGCAATATCATCTATACCGCGAGCTTCGCGTTCTTCCAGCAGGTGGTAATAAACCTTACCGGAACAGAGTACTGCGCGAGTAACTTTTGCCGGATCAACTTTGCTGTCAGCGATAACATTCTGGAACTCACCACCGGCAAGTTCTTCCAGTGAAGATGTCGCCAACTTATGACGCAATATCCACTTTGGACTCATAATAATCAACGGGCGACGCATCGGGCGTATAGCCTGACGACGTAGCAAGTGGAATATCTGGGCTGGCGTAGTCGGTATTACGACCTGCATATTGTGCTCTGCGCAGAGCTGTAAGAAACGCTCCAGACGTGCCGAGGAATGCTCTGGGCCCTGCCCTTCAAAACCGTGAGGCAACAACATAGTCAGGCCGGATAGACGTGCCCACTTGTGCTCACCACTGGCAATGAACTGATCGATAACCACTTGGGCACCGTTGGCGAAATCACCAAACTGTGCTTCCCAAATAATCAATCCTTTAGGGGCGGTTGTGGCATAGCCGTATTCAAAGGCCAGCACCGCTTCTTCAGAGAGTACCGAGTCATAAATATCAAAACGCGGCTGATCTTTAGACAGATTTGCCATCGGCAAATAGGCTTCGCCATCTTTCTGATTAAACACCACCGCATGGCGATGAGAGAAAGTACCGCGGCGAACATCCTGACCAGTAATACGTATCGGATAACCCTCTTCAAGAAGAGTACCGTAAGCCAGCAATTCTGCCATTCCCCAGTTAAGAGGTAGCGCACCGCCGGCCATCTTGCGACGGTCATCGTAGAGCTTGCTGACTTGACGCTGAACTTTAATGCCGTCAGGTATCTTGTTAACCCGGGCGGCCACGTCTTGCAGCACAGCCAAATCTAAACCGGTGTTAGCGGGCGTGCGCCAATCGTGATCTAGATAGGCCTCCCAGTTCACAAACAGACTGGTATCTGGCTCGCGGACTAGGTTGTGAACAACAAATTCACCCTTATCCAGCTGAGCGCGATATTTGTTGGACATCTCATTGGCTTGATTCTGATTCAAGACACCTTCGTTAACCAACTTCTGAGAATACAAATCTCTGGTGGTCGAATGCTTGCGGATAATGTCGTACATCAAGGGCTGAGTTGTTGACGGCTCGTCGGTCTCGTTATGACCGCGACGACGATAGCAAACCAGATCGATAACCACATCTTTGCCAAACTCATAGCGATAATCCATCGCCAGCATAGCGGCAAACATTACTGCGTCTGGGTTATCGCCATTAACATGCAGGATAGGCGCCTGAACCATCTTGGCAATATCGGTACAGTATTCCGTAGAGCGGGCATCGTCCTGACGGCTAGTGGTAAAACCAACCTGATTGTTGATCACAATATGGATCGAACCACCGGTCTTGTATGCACGGGTTTGGGATAGCTGAAAAGTTTCCATCACAACACCCTGACCGGCAAATGCCGCGTCACCGTGCATCAGAATTGGAACAACCTTCTCACCACTCTGGTCATCGCGTCGATCTTGACGAGCACGACCAGAACCGATAACCACCGGACAGGAGATTTCCAAATGCGAGGGGTTAAAGCCCAGCGCCATATGTACTTCACCACCGGGAGTCATCACGTTAGATGAGAAACCCTGATGATATTTAACGTCACCGGAAGTGTTGACTAGACGCTTGCCTTCAAACTCTTCAAACAGCTCGGCAGGGTTTTTACCCAGCACATTAACCAGTACGTTAAGACGACCACGGTGAGCCATGGCCATAACAATTTCTTTTCCGCCATATTCTCCGGCGCGACGAACCAAACAGTCGAGCAGCGGAATTAAACTCTCGCCACCCTCAAGACCAAAACGCTTGGTGCCGGGATATTTTGAATCAAGGTGCTTCTCAAGGCCCTCTGCAGCAGTCAATCGACCAAGTACATCGAGACGCGCTTCATCACCATAGGTGGGCTTGGAACGGACACTTTCAAAACGCTGCGCCAACCACTGCTTCTCGGCGAACGAAGTGATATGCATATACTCAGGGCCAAGATGACCACAGTAAGTCTCTTCGAGAGACTCTACAATCTCACGAAGAGTGGCTTCCTGTTTGCCAATATAAAGTGGGCTAGTTTGAAATGTAGTGTCCAGATCGGCCTGAGTTAGACCGTGGAAGTGCAAATGTAGATCGGGCACATCTTCACGAACCATCAAACCCAATGGATCGAGATTAGCTTTCTGATGACCACGGAATCTATAGGAGCTGATTAACTGAACAACCTTAACCTGCTTGCGCTCGTGTTCGAGGTGTATGCCACCGGAACCTGGCGCAGGGGTTGGGCGCGCCTGACGGCGACCCAATAGCTCAAAATGCTGGACTATGGTTGCATGAGAAATATCCGGTGCGATGCTACCATTGGTGCGCGGCAGTGTATCGAAGAAGCTGCTCCACTGTTCAGGTACGCCATTGCGATCATGCAGGTACGTATCATAGAGATCTTCAATGTACGCAGCATTACCACCAGAGAAGTGGGAGGAGCGAAGAAAGTGCTCCATAGGGCCCTCAGGCATTGGTGGTATTCCTCATATCTTGTTCATTTTTATTAGTTAACGCTTTCAATTTAGCGATCAATTTGTCAGACCGCGCATTCTATCCTTAAGTAGCACTATTTATCAGCATATTTCTGATATGACCGATCGCTTTAGTCGGGTTTAAACCTTTAGGGCAAACCTGAACGCAGTTCATAATACCGTGACAACGGAACACACTAAAGGGATCATCCAAATTAGCTAGGCGCTCTTCGGTGGCTGTATCGCGGCTATCGGCTAAAAAGCGATAGGCCTGCAATAGACCCGACGGCCCGATAAACTTATCTGGATTCCACCAGAACGATGGGCAAGCGGTAGAGCAACAAGCACAAAGAATACATTCGTACAGGCCATCTAATTTGGCGCGTTCTTCCGGGGACTGCAAACGCTCAATCGCCGGCGCCGGTGAATTATTGATCATGTAGGGCTGAATCTTTTCGTACTGAGCGTAGAATTGACCCATATCAATAACCAGATCGCGGATAACCGGCAGACCAGGCAGAGGACGAATTACCAATTTGTTTTTCACAACGGCTTCCGAGAGAGGTGTCACACAGGCAAGACCGTTTTTGCCTGAGATATTCATCCCATCTGAACCGCAGACGCCTTCGCGACATGAACGGCGAAATACCAGCGTTGGATCTTCAGTTTTAAGCTTCTCCAACACATCCAGCACCATAATATCTTTACCCTGAGTATCGAATTGAAAGTCCTGCATATAGGGCTCTGCATCAACTTCTGGGTTATAGCGATAAATACTTACGTTTAACATAATTCTGTCAGCCCCTATTAATAGGTACGGATTTGAGGTTCAAAAGCTTCGCGGGTTTTCAACGTAAAGTTCACACCGCGCTTACCAACGCGCTTTTCCACTGGGAAAAACACTGAGTGACACAACCAGTTCTCATCATCGCGCTCTTTGAAATCATCGCGAGCGTGGGCACCGCGACTCTCGGTGCGCGCTTCAGCAGTGATTGCCGTAGCCTCTGCAACTTCAAGAAGATTTTGTAACTCCAAGGCTTCAATACGCGAGGTATTGAAAGCATTACTCTTATCGTCCAGGGCAACGTTCTCGACGCGTGGACGCAATTCTTCAAGCTTCTTAATGCCCTCTTGCATAAAGTCCCCACGACGGAATACACCGAAGTAGTTCTGCATAATTGTCTGTAACTCAACACGCAAATCAGAGGCCTTTTCGCCATCGCTAGACGCGTTAAGACGATTTAAACCGGACATGGCCGCCTCAATATCAGCTTCGCTGGCATCTTTAAGATTAATCCCTTCACGCAGCTGTTTCTCAATAAACATACCCGATGCGCGACCAAATACCACCAGATCAAGCAGCGAGTTACCACCCAGACGGTTAGCACCGTGAACAGAAACACAGGCAGCTTCACCGCAAGCATAGAAACCTTCAATCACCTGATCGTTGCCGTCGCCATCAATCGTCAGTGCCTGACCATCAACATTGGTCGGAATACCACCCATCATATAGTGACAGGTTGGAACCACAGGAATCGGCTCTTTTACAGGGTCGGCGTGAGCAAAGGTACGTGACAACTCAAGAATTCCCGGCAACTTAGCATTTAGAGTTTCTTCACCCAAATGATCGAGCTTGAGGTAGACATGATCGCCATCTGGACCACAACCACGGCCTTCAAGAATCTCCAGAACCATAGAGCGTGCAACCACATCGCGGCCAGCAAGGTCTTTGGCATTTGGTGCATAACGCTCCATAAAGCGTTCGCCATCTTTATTGATCAGGTAACCACCTTCACCACGACAGCCTTCTGTAACCAGCGTGCCCGCACCGTGTATACCGGTTGGGTGGAACTGCCACATTTCGATATCCTGCACCGGGAAGCCGGCACGTAAAGTCATACCAATACCGTCACCAGTACAGATATGCGCATTAGTCGTAGACGCGTAGATACGCCCTGCTCCGCCAGTGGCGAATACAGTCGCTTTGGATTTAACATAAACCGTTTCACCGGTTTCGATATTGATAGCAACAACACCCACTACAGCGTTATCGGCATTCTTAACAATATCTACGGCAAACCATTCGTTCAAAAATGTAGTTTCGTTTTTCAAATTGCCCTGATAGAGCGTATGCAGTAATGCGTGACCAGTCCGGTCAGCAGCAGCACAGGTGCGAGCAGCCTGACCGCCCTTACCAAAATCCTTTGACTGACCACCGAAAGGACGCTGATAAATACGCCCCTCTTCAGTACGCGAGAAAGGCAGACCCATATGCTCAAGCTCAAAAATCGCCTCTGGGCCAGTCTGACACATATATTCAATCGCTTCCTGATCGCCAATATAATCAGAGCCTTTAATAGTGTCATACATGTGCCACTGCCACTGATCATTGGGATCGTCGCTGGCAATTGCACAGGTAATGCCACCCTGAGCAGAAACTGTGTGTGAGCGGGTAGGAAATACTTTAGTAATAACCGCTGTCTTATAACCGGATTGCGCCAACTGAAGTGCGGCGCGCATGCCAGAACCGCCACCACCGACGATTACGGCATCAAAACTCATCGTTCTAATGTTAGCCATGTACTTAAATTCCCCAGAGAATATCGATAGCCCAAAGCACGTAGAGCAACGTAACTGCAATCATGCCTAGTTGAAAAAAGATACGGATAGCAGTTGCCTTTGGCCCAATCAGCCTGACGGTGATATAGTCAGTCAGAACACACCACAGTCCAATCCATGCATGAGCGGCAATAGAGAGCATGGTAATTAGGCTAAACATACGCATAGGCAACAAACTATTTAACTCAGCCCACTGCGCATAATCCAAGTTTGGATTGGCAATAAAGTAACCAATGATAAAGACCAAGTAAGCAGTCATGACCCAAGCACTGATGCGCTGAATCATCCAATCGGACAGGCCGCTACGACCAAGGTTAGTAACTGTAGTAACCATTATAGAATCCACCCTGTAATAAGAGCGATTAAAACAATCGCCAACACCACTGCCACCCATGCGCTATTGCGGCCACTCTCGAAAGAATCTTCACCGAGACCAAAGTCCATAATCAAATGACGAATTCCAGCGATAGCGTGATAGGCCAGAGCAGCGAGACCGCCCCAAATAATAAACTGGCAAACTGGGCTGTTAAGGGTCGCGCCCAATTCATTAAAGCTCTGCTCTGAAGCTAGGCTGCTCTCGAGCATCCATAGAAAGACGGCCACAGCAAAAAACAAAACAACACCGGAAATACGGTGCAAAATAGATACATAGGATGTAATTGGAAGCTTAATGGTTCCAATATCAAGATTGACAGGTCTTTTATTGTCCACGGCGGGTATTACCTTTAAGTGGTGATCCGTAAAAACGGAGATGTATTTAAAATGAATTCAATTAAAAAATCAGAAATAAACAAATTTAAGACTGAAGGTTCTAACGGCAGAACAACCAGCTAAGTGATGGCCGAGCAGTATAATTACATGGCCTAGTGAATTCAATTGAGATTGCTCAAAACAATACATATTTAAACCGGCGATGCTGTAAACAGAGCAAAAGCACTTCAAACAGCTAAAAACGTACTGATTTGAACAGACAGAATGCGCAAACTCCTTCACTCTAGGCAATTCAGGAAACGAATGATGATGATTACCCAAGAGTATTTTCCCTGCTAAAATAAAGGGCCGTAAGCACTTTGATAGCTGGATTTAGTTGACAATTTGCCCTGAACATCTATAGTTGCAGACCGAAATATCTGCCACACAAATCAAGTTATCCCAGAGGATCCTGCATGAGCAATCGTAAAGCGACCCTTTCAATTGAAGGACAGGCTCCCATTGAGCTGCCAATTTTGGAAGGAACACTAGGCCAAGACGTTATTGATATTGGCACACTCGGGTCACACAACATCTTCACTTACGACCCTGGCTTTTCGGCAACCGCTGCATGCCAATCTGACATAACCTACATCGACGGAAACAAAGGCATCCTGCTACATCGCGGATACCCCATCGAACAGTTAGCTGAAAAATCGGATTACTTAGAAACCTGCTACCTACTGCTTGAAGGCGCGCTGCCAAATGCAGAACAAAAAGCAGAGTTTGAAGACACGATTAAATATCACACCATGGTAAACCGCTCAGTTGAGTTGTTTATCAGCGGTTTCCGCTACGACGCACACCCAATGGCAATGATGTGTGGTGTAGTCGGCGCAATGTCGTCTTTCTATCACGACTCACTGGACATCACCAATCAAGAGCACCGCAAAATTTCAGCACACCGCCTGATTGCCAAGATTCCAACCATTGCCGCCATGTGTCACAAACACTTTACCGGCCAGCCCTTTATCTACCCAGATAACTCGCTCTCCTATTCAGAAAACTTCCTGCATATGATGTTTGGCACGCCCTGCGAGCCCTACAAAGTAGAGCCCGCTATCGCCAAGGCGATGGACCGAATTTTCTTATTGCACGCAGATCACGAGCAAAATGCTTCAACCTCTACTGTGCGCTTGGCTGGTTCGACGGGCGCCAACCCATTCTCCTGTATCGCAGCGGGTATTGCTGCACTTTGGGGCCCTGCTCACGGCGGCGCCAACGAAGCAGTTTTGGATATGCTTGAAGAGATTGGCCACGAAGATAATATTGAAGCCTATGTTGCTAAAGCCAAGGACAAGAACGATCCGTTCCGTCTGATGGGCTTCGGTCACCGGGTTTACAAAAACCACGACCCAAGAGCGACTGTCATGCGTCAGAGCTGTGACGAAGTACTTGAAGTGCTGGGCTTGGAAAATGATCCACTGTTCCGTCTCGCAAAGAAGCTTGAAAAAATCGCATTGGAAGATGAGTATTTTGTCAGCAAGAAACTCTACCCGAATGTTGATTTTTACTCCGGTATTATTCTTAAAGCACTGGGCATTCCCGTCGAGATGTTTACCGTAATTTTCGCCACAGGCCGCACCGTTGGTTGGATTTCACACTGGAACGAGATGATCACTCATCCTTACCGCATCGGTCGCCCACGTCAGCTATACACTGGCGCAGATGTTCGTGATTACACGCCGGTGGAAGATCGCTAGATTCAAAACCGAGCAATAAAAAAGGCAGCCTAGGCTGCCTTTTTATATCCGAATTAAATGGTCCTTCTTTAAATTATCCCGCCAACATCCTCTCCCGCAGCTTACCAATCTCATCTCTTGTCTGAGCGGCTTCCTCAAATTCAAGGTCACGGGCATGCTGATACATCCGTTCTTCCAAGCGTTTAAGCTCTTTAGCGATATCGCCGATCGGCACAGTATCAGCGGAAATATCATAACCGGCCAAGCCTTCTGCAACCTTCTTGCCGCGCTTAGGCTTACCCTGACCTGCATAGGCACCTTCCATAATATCGGCAACAGATTTTTTAATTCCCGTGGGAGTTAATCCGTTGAGTGCATTGTGCTCTATCTGCTTTTCACGGCGTCTTTCGGTTTCACCAATAGCTCTCTCCATAGAGCCGGTTATCTTGTCTGCGTAGAGTATTGCCTTACCCTTGACATGCCGTGCGGCGCGACCGATTGTTTGGATTAATGACTGCTCAGAGCGCAGAAAGCCCTCTTTGTCGGCATCGAAAATAGTCACCAGTGAAACTTCCGGCATATCCAGGCCTTCACGCAAAAGGTTGATGCCGACCAAAACATCAAATTCGCCAAGGCGCAGATCACGAATAATCTCCACCCGCTCAACCGTGTCTATATCTGAATGCAGGTAGCGAACCCGCACATCGTGTTCGGCGAGATAATCAGTTAAATCCTCGGCCATGCGCTTAGTTAAAACCGTAATCAAAATACGCTCATCGTCGGCGACTCGCTGACGGATTTCTGAGAGCACATCATCAACCTGAGTCTGAGCGGGTCGCACTTCAATTATCGGATCCAGCAACCCTGTGGGACGCACCACCTGCTCGACAATCTGGCCAGCGTTGGCAGCTTCGTAGCGACTTGGGGTTGCCGAGACAAAGATCATCTGCGGCGCCAACCCTTCCCACTCATCAAAGCGCAGGGGACGGTTATCCAGTGCAGAGGGCAGTCTAAAGCCGTATTCAACGAGGGTTTCCTTGCGTGATCGGTCACCTTTGTACATAGCGCCAATTTGCGGCACGGTGACGTGTGACTCGTCGATAATGAGCAGTGCATCGTCAGGCAGATAATCAAACAATGTCGGTGGTGGCTCGCCTGGGGGACGACCTGACAGGTAGCGGGAATAGTTTTCAATACCGTTGCAATAACCCAGCTCGCGCATCATCTCGGAGTCATAGCGGACCCGCTCACCCAAACGTTGCGCCTCAACCAACTTATCCACCGAGCGCAACTGTTCAAGACGCTCATCAAGCTCAATTTTAATCTTATCTGCCGCCTCCAAAACCGTATTGCGCGGTGTCACATAGTGGGACTTTGGATAGACAGTAAAGCGCGGCACTTTGCGCAGCACCTCACCGGTCAAGGGATCAAACAAGGTGAGGTTTTCAATCTCATCATCAAACAGCTCAATACGCAGCGCTTCATAATCGGAGTCAGCGGGATAGACATCAATAACATCGCCACGCACACGGTAGGAAGATCGATCAAAATCAACATCATTGCGCTTGTACTGCAATTCAGCGAGACGTCGCAGAATATCCCGCTGATCTATTTTTTCGCCGCGGGAGAGATGTAAGAGCATTTTTAAATAAGACTGTGGATCACCGAGACCATAGATAGCCGACACCGTCGCCACCACAATAACGTCGCGGCGCTCCAACAATGCCTTGGTGGCACTCAAGCGCATCTGCTCAATATGGGAATTTACGGCGGCGTCTTTCTCAATAAAAGTATCTGAGGACGGCACATAGGCTTCTGGCTGGTAGTAGTCGTAGTAAGAGACAAAATACTCGACAGCGTTGTTCGGGAAGAAGCTTTTAAACTCTCCGTACAATTGAGCCGCCAAGGTTTTGTTGTGAGCCATCACAATGGTTGGTCGCTGTACCGCCTCCATCACCTTAGCCACGGTAAAAGTCTTACCCGATCCAGTCACGCCCAATAGCGTCTGCGCGGCAAGACCATTTTGCAGGCCTGCGACCAAGCCCTTGATAGCGGCCGGCTGATCACCTGCTGGCGAGTAATCGCTGACGACTTTAAGGGGCGGTATTGGGACAATGTTTGAGACTTTATTCAGCACTTTTTCCGACACTTGATCCGACACTTTATCTGGCACCCCTAGTTCACCAGCGATGGGCAGGGCGCCCTGCTGACAATATTGGCTTTAGTGCAAATATCCACAAAGTATTTGCGGTTCTTTGCCTGCAGATCGCTAATTAACGCACCTATGCCCTTCTCTTCAATTGTCTCGCGAAATTTATGCTTCTTAACAGCTACATAAGTAATGCCCTTAAAACGAATGTCAACTGCCTTCCAGCTATCCTCTGCCACCTGCTTGATCAAAACATCTATATGCAGATCCGGTATTAGAGATGACTCCATCAAAATCTGAACCCACCCCATACTGGCACGCTCATTAACCACCACATCGACAACCCGAAACAGTTGACCCGAGTAGCGCTCAAGACCCTCAAAGGCATAGCGCCGCAAGGTATTGTCGACGGCATCGACAAGAGCCGCCTTATCGGCTTCACTAAGCTTTTCGAAACGTTGCCGACCAATCAGCGCACTACTGGTAGATTGAGTATCCCAAAGCGGCTTAAGAAGCCGATTTACAAAGTCATCGTAGGCAACTGGATCGCTGAGATAATGCTGCTTATTTTTTGTCAGCTCGAGGCTGACCTGATTAAACATAGGATCAAAGCGCTGCAAAACAATCTGCTCTGCAGGTAAAACCTCAGCAAGCTCAGACTTGTCATTATCTGCAAAACCCAACTGCACACCTAACAATATCCAAGGCAGAGTCAAAATAAGCTTTATATACAATTTAAAAAAATTCACCATAATCTCTGCGCCAGTCCCTTAATCATCTCATTACTTAAAAATCCACATCCAGAATAGTACGGATTATACAGACTGTAAGACTTTAAATGAGTTTCAGTAGGTAAAAATAAGCGCTGACATCACTATCGAAGGACTTATCCAACACCGAAAAAGTTGAAACAGTTCCAGCATATTCACAACACAATACCTAGACTCATCACCCTGATTAACCTGACTGAGCAGACCAACCAAAAAAAGGCGTAATTATCTGCCTATAAAATGTTGACTCTACCCCTTATGCCGCCTAGAATGCGCGCCTTGTCAAGAAAGACACGATTCCGCCTTAGCTCAGTTGGTAGAGCAAATGACTGTTAATCATTGGGTCGCTGGTTCGAGCCCAGCAGGCGGAGCCACTTTAATTGCGTATCTATTGGACTTCTATCGCAGATAGGACTAATAGGTACCATTAAAGGGCTTTTAAATGGAATTACTGGAGTACAGCATATGATGCAGTATCTGCCATCTCTCGCCGGAGTTGCGATTATCAGCTTTCTACTGACCAGAATGCTGATCCCCCTTTCTCACTTTATGGGTCTTCTAGACCGCCCCGACAATCGCAAAGTCCACACTGGATCAATACCCCTTATCGGCGGCATCTCAATTTATTTATCTGTGCTTTTCTGCGCAGTGCTGTTCCTCAACTTACCCGAACATTTTATCGGTATCGCGCTTATCTGCGGACTGGTCACGTTTATGGGTGCTCTCGACGACCGCTACCCAGTACATCCCAATTACCGCCTGCTCATGCAGTTGATAGCGGGCGTTACCATAGCCACTGTAGGAGATGTCTGTCTTCGCGATCTGGGCAATCTAACCGGCTTTGGTGCCATCAGCCTTGGATTACTCGCCATACCGTTTACCGCAATAACCATCACTGGACTCTGCAATGCCTACAATATGGTCGATGGAATCGATGGACTTACAGGATCGCTAACGCTGGTCTCGCTTCTAGCGTTGCTATTTCTTGCCAACGGTAGAGCCGCTGAAAATGAAGTCGCCCTGCTCGCCTATATGGCAACCTCCATCGGGGTATTTTTGGTTTTTAACCTAACCATACGTCCATTTGCCAAAAACAAAATCTTTATGGGTGATGCCGGCAGTACCTTTTTGGGGTGCAGTGTTGCCATTGCGACTATTTATTTCTCACAATCTGAGAGCAATGTTTTAAGACCCGCCACAGCACTCTGGCTTGTGGCTATCCCGCTAATGGATATGACCAGCACCATGGTACGTAGAATACGCAAAGGGAAATCACCGTTCCACGCCGATCGAACCCACCTACATCATATTCTTATGCGCGGTGGACTCAGTCAGCGACAGGCTCTGGTAACAATTATTGTTGCTGCTGCTAGTATTGCCGGAGTCGGCATTTTTCTGGAGAGAGTATGGCCTCAGAACGACGCCATCTCATTTGGATTGTTTTTGCTGACGTTCACAATGTATTTTAAATTTATCTTTCAGCATGCATTTAAGTTTGCACGATCAATAAGACGACTTAGCGCCTGAGCACAAGATAGCTCTATTACAGAATTCGCATCATTGCATTAAACTCAGTTACATCGACGCCGTTAGAATCTTTGAGCGGCAAGGTAATAACCACCCTTACGTGAAGTCTGCGCGGCACCAATAGAGACATCAGCAGCTCTGGCGCAATTTTTACCGCCTCATTCAATGCAGTCAGCAACTTCAGCTCCAATTGAGCCTCACTGTCTAAGCCGGCTGAGGAAACCTCAAAAATATCGAACGCACCTATGACTGTAGTTGCTACAAGACTAGGTTTTGTAACCACCAGAGTAATTTCCTGGGGAGGCTCTGAAATAGAAGCGGCAACCCCATTAGACTGCCAATTTAATGCTACCTGACAGTGCAACTGAGACTCCTTTGAATCTCGGATACCATCATTACCCGTCGTTATATACAAATCAACAAGCGCCGAATCCTCGGCTGATGGCAGAGCGCCATTAATGGGGAACTTCAGGACTGAATCCTGGAATACACCACCATCAACAACATTGGTTAAATTCAACAGATTGAGCGGTGCTGAGCGCAGATCAAAACTCACCGCGCCATTTTCTATCAAACCCTCAAACTCATCAAACTCAAGCGACTGATCCAGCGGATTAAAATCCTGCAGTGTCACTGTCGTGCCAATCAACTCAAATGCACTGACAAAAGTGGGATTTTCAATACTGCTATGTCGTCCAAGATTAGTCCAGTCATCTTTAACCAATACCAACCAGGCGCAATTCCCTGCATTGCTTCCGCCGGAGACCGACCAATCTGCCAAGCCACCGATAAACGGCTTTTTAATCAACGTTCGGTCAGCGGTTGCGCCAGTGTAGCCACAGACATCCCAACCATTAGCCGGCGCGGTCAAACGCCAGTCACCGACGCGATCCAATACGGCATAATTATCAATAGACCCTTTGAGTAGCGCAAAACCATCATTACCATCGGGCAAGCTATCGACCAACATATCGCACTCAGCTTTAACTCTATCGTCACTATCTGCATGGCAGAGGGTGTACACCGACTTTGCACCTATAGATACCGCTATATCAAAATCGCGCCACAAATCCCAAGCACCGTCGCTATCTGCCCCATCCACACTCATGGCAAAAGCATAGTCAGCCAACGCTAACGGGATGTCAGAATCGTTGTAGATTTCAATATATCGATTACTCAACGAACCCTCAGAATATTCAGAAATATAGGGCTCGATATTATTAGGAATTATTGATGTAGTAACAGTAACAAAACGGGTTACCTGTAGCGCAGCATTACCTTCACTATCAACTGCCGAATAAACCAAACTATAGGTTCCCATCGAATTAACATCGACAGCTCCCTGAGTGGTCACACTGACGGAACCATCGACAGCATCTTCCGCTGTCGCTCCGCCATCGACAAAAGCAGTGCCGTAAACAAGACTGACTGAAGAAGGACCATTCAACGTGATTACTGGCGCATCGGCATCGAAGACGGTCACTGTTCGCGTTACCCGCACAGCTTCATTGCCCGCTGTATCAGAGGCGCTAAAAGTCACTGTAGTCAAGCCCAGAGGGAAAACCGTGGGGGCGTCATTGCTAACAACCACACTGCCATCAACATTATCTGAAGCTGATACGGCAGATAAAAAAGTACTGATGGCGGCATTGCTGGCTTCAGCACCTGCGCCGTTCTGAGCAGCAACACTAATAGAAATTGGCGCACTTATAATTGGCGCTGTGCGATCCGGGGTAGGCTTAGATGAGGTATCAGAGCCACCTCCTCCCACAACCAGTTAGGGAAAGCAGCGCTAACAATAACGAGATACTCTTTTTCAATTCGGTACCTTTGTAATTTGATCAGATATTCAATGTTAAGCAGTCTTTAAAAACAACCTTTAGAAAAGTGGCAGTGATATATGGATATCTAACCCATGAACTATCAGAGAATTATCAGCCTTTAATTGAGAGCGGCGATAATAGGCCTTAACAGGCACACCTTTTACCTTGAATTCAGCACCAATATAGGTAATTGGATCCGTACCATCGGCACTGACCTGACTAGTAGCACCGATAGAATCGCCCAGAGTTCCCTCAGCCAGTGCATTCAAATCCCATTTGCGTAACCCAGCACCAAAAACAACATGGATATCGCGAGTAACGGTATAGCGAAGCGCAACCATCATATCCAAAAGACTCATCTCAGACGTTACCGTCGCTGTTGCCGGAAGGCCTCGAGCCTCTCCAGAAATATCAGCAGAAATATCATGAGCAATGTAGTCCGTGGTCAAGATAACCTTATAACGTTGGTTAAGCCTATAGTCATAGCGATATCCAGCACCGTAGAACATACTATCAGCAGGGCCAGAAAGACTAGAGCCTGAATAAGAGGCGGTTTCCTTGGGCGAATAGCCAAAACCTAAACTGCCGTAAGCAATACCGTATTTATCGTGCTCCGCTTCTAAACGCAGTCCAGCACCACCAGCGCGAAATGAGGCAAACTTATTGTCCACCTCAATGCGCTTATTAGCTTCACTGTATGAGCCGATTAGCTCTGCAGAATAATCAATCTTACTTTCCGCAATAGCTACTGATGGCTGAGACAGCAGCGCAAGGGTAAGTCCAACAACAAATCTACTGTACATAGCTTAAACCTAATCTTCGGGCTTGATTTCCACAATGGCATCGACCACCGTGACACTAGAACCGTCAACAAGAGCGAATGGCAGTGTCGACTTTAACTGAAAAGTGTAAATACCAGTATCTAACAGCTCATCAAGAGGAATATCAGAGAGCTTTCCAAGAGTGACAAGGAATTTCTCGTCAAAGTTTTCAGCATAATTAACACCCTCTTTTGTAATCGTAAAAGAGTTATCCTGCGTGTTTTCAAGCGTTAAGTTAATAACCGTGTCAATTGCATTTATATAGCGTCCATTTAGAATTTGCGCGGGGAAATCGATCAGTAGCGTCTCACCATCTGCTGTCCAGTTAAACACCAGATCAATCTCTAAAAAGCGCTCACCGGTATCTCTATTAGAATCAAAACCATCAAAAACACTGATAGTGGCCATTTCAGCACCGGATCCTGTGGGTATGCCACCAAACACTGAATTGATTTCCGGCGTGTGGAAATCACCCTCAACAAGTGCATTCTTGAGGTTTTGCAAGTTAAGCGGTTTAGGGGTTAAATCTGTATCCAACACACCATTATTAGAGGTTGCAGGCAATCGGTCCACATCTGTAATCTGGGTTGTCGGATTAAAGTCAGTCAGTCTCACTTCCAGATTCACAGTAATAATACCAGTCGCTGTAGCAGTATTGCCCGAAGCATCTGTGGCAACAAATTCAACGAGAGTCTCACCAAAGGGGAAAAAGTCTGAGGGTGCATCATTTGACACCTCGACTGAGCCATCGACATTATCTTCAGCAGATACCGAATTTAGAAAATCTACAATCTCGGAGCGAGTAGCCACAACACCACCAACCATAGAGGATTGAAAAGTAATATCATCAGCTAAGATAAGAAGCGGAGGTGTTAAATCTACAACAGTCACCACCACAACAACACTAGACTTATTAGATGACAAATCTGTAGCCGTAAAGGTTACTGTTGTATCACCAATAGGGAAAACTGAAGGAGCATCACTGTAAACGTTAACCGGACCATCGTTACCATCTAGGGCTGAAACAGTACTGAGGAAATCCGCTATAGATGCATCTGTTACAGGCGTACCTGATGCATCTACAGCAGCAATAGTAATAGTACTTGGCACACTTATGGTTGGTTCGGTAACGTCGGGACTCTCACCTAGATCACCATGGTGGCAGCCTACCAAAAGCAAGCTAAATGCCAATACAAAAATAGTTTTTTTCACGATAATCCTCTGTTTACGACAGTTAATTTTTATTCCACAAATAAACTTTATATAAAGCATAAATACAATTATTTAAAAATCATTATGCATGATTTAAATCTCGGATCAATAAAACAATGTTTTATAAATCCTTCAGTCAATGGTTTAGGAAGATTAGTACCCGCCACCTTTCAAAATCACAATAATCCCTTTCCAGACAATCCATAAATCTAATTTTAAAAGACCGAAGGATGACCTATTAAGGTATTCATCAACATACTCGTACTCATAGACAGAATTACCCATCTCAGAAGTACCTTTATTAATATGGCCAAGACCTAACAATCCACCCTTTAACAACGAGCGAGTGACATTACCCTGAGCTCTATCACGCTCATAATGTAGAACCGATAGAGGCCGCGGACCAACAATGCTCATATCACCAATAAGTACACTCCAAAACTGAGGCAACTCATCTAAATACCATTTTTTAGCAAACTCACCTACGTGAGTTCGACTATCTGGAGTCCACTCAGCAGAGAACGCAATCCAATCATGTCGCTTGGCGCCTTCAGGCTCTATGTACTTGGTCTTAATTAAGCGAACCTTCCACTTTTTCATTTTCTTACCGCCACTCATACCCCAGTAATAAAAGAACATAGGGCCCTTATTTTCAGGAATTAATATTCCCTCAATAACGTAGGCAATCTTAAGTAGAAGTAAAATTGGCAGGCTTACTGTTAGCAAAATAGCTGAAACTAACTTATCAAATAATGTCTTAAAAAAACGTGCAGGAAGCGGCTCGTTAATTTTGAAAATATGATCAAATTTTGATCTTATCTCTTCAGTAGGCGCAGAGTATGGAAAAGCTTCAGTTGGCTCCGTTGTATCATCAACAATGTCGTTCATAAATAGATATAGCCTCAATCTTTAGTTTTAATTTTAAGCGTTTACTTCCATTCTTCTGGGCAATCTTTCTTCCAGTCAGCGAAAGCATCATCAAGCGTGTACTGGTATGGATAACCATTATTTGCCAGATAAGAAGGAATAATATTGTTTGATCGAATCAACTTTCTAATTCGAACCGGACTAAATGGATGTTTAATGCCTAATGGCTTGGCAAAAAGGTCTATTGTGTAAGCGATCATAAATACCAGTGTGCTGGGCAATCCTGGCACCCATACTTTTATTTCTGATGCGCGTGCAATGGTATCTACATACTCTTCAATAGAAGGGCCAGGATTCATAGACATATTAAACAGCGTCACGCCCTCTGTTTTTGCTTTTTCACTATTTAAAACCCAAATCATGGCACAACAAAGTTCTTTGACATAGGTACCGGCCTTGCGGGTTTTTTGATTACCCATATAAAGGAAGTACCTTTTTCGAACAGCCTTAATTAGACGAGAAACATTACCGCCCTCTCCAGGACCAAAGACCACACCCGGCCTAACGATAACAAGCTGCCTATCAGTTACATTTTCTGCCTGCCAAACCTGATGAATCTTTTCTGCAGCAAGCTTTGATCCACCGTAAGCAGTCTCAGGAACTGGCAAAGAAGACTCATCTCTTACCGCCTCACTAGGACCGTAGGGAGCAATAGAGCTGGTAAAGATCATTTTATTACAATCAACTTTTTCAGCCCAGGCACAGACATTTTCAGCACCCAGCAAGTTTGTAGTGTAATACTCAATACCTTCGTGCCCAGGCTCTCTATGAACGGCTGCAAAATTGGCAACAAGAGTTACCTTTTCAGCAGGCAGCCAACTGATTGCCTCTCTGACATCACCTTCAACTTCAATAATCTGAGGATAATTCGCAACCATAGATTTTCTGTACGCGAACTCCTTTTGAGACATCAGCTCATGATCATAAAGATAAACTTTTTCAAAATTCTCTTTTTCAAGTAAATGTACCGCAAAAAAACTGCCGATAAAGCCTGTACCACCAAAAATAACCGCGCAATTCAAAACATATACCTCTAAAAGACTCTGTCTTTTGTTATAGGGATTAAAGTTTGTATCTAGTAAATTTTATATTCCTAAAATACAAGGATACAAGGATACAAGGATACAAGGATACAAGGATACAAGGATACAAGGATACAAGGATACAAGGATATATAAATATATTGTGAGGAATAAAAGTCAAAATATTAATACAATAATTTTTGTTGATTGTAAATTAATCTGTAGATTACATATAACTATTTTATGGATATTAATTATATTTTTACATTAAAAACGCACATTTATTATGAGTGATTTTATTTAATTAAAATAAAAAAGAATATATTAATTGAATAGATTTAAAGTATTAAACCCTAGACGCTTCTTTACCATATAGACCGACAATAAATTTTGCGCGGCTATTCCCACCGCTGTCGATATCGCGGCACCAGTAACACCGTAAATTGGGATAATGAGAAAACCGAGTAATAAAGCAGGAGGACCTGAAAGTAAAACCGTATTTCGTAAATCTTTCTCATGACCGGTCATTCTGAGAAGAAAGCCCACCGAACCACAAACGACATTAATAAATTGACCGAAAACCATAATCTGCAAAAGGTAAGCCCCCTGCGTATACTCATCTCCAAACAAACCCATTAGAAATTCAGCAAAAAACAACATAAAAAGCAATACAGGGGTTACGAAAAAAACCATGATACGACTGCAAAAAATTGAAGTTGACCGTAACTCATCTGTATTACCTAACTGGGAACACGAAGCAAATCTTGGAGCAGCCACAAGATTTACAGCTATCAAAACAAAAGTTGTCAATAGGGACAGACGTTGAGCAACCGCGAAAACGGCTAGCTGTTCCGCTGAAACATGAGTACTAGCTATAAGCTGACCGGACCATTGAACTAAAATCATCATAAGTCCGGCAATCCATAGTGGAAGCGCACTATTCTTTAAATCTAAAGTCCTCGAATAATCCGCCTTGCACCGAGACTCCTGCCGCCTATACCATTGCCAAATTCCAATCGAGAATGTCATCATCGATGCAACGAAAAACAACCCTGATAACCATTTAGCTGATTGGACACTCCCAAAATAAACGCTTAGACCCGTTAGCAAGACAAAAAATAGCGGGGTAAAGATCGTCTGAATAAAAATGACGATTACAGATTTATTCAAACCTTGAAAGGCAAAGCCTATTAGCTGAAATAAGGCATAGAAAGGAATAGTAAAAGAAACGAATTTCAATACAGGAGCCAATGCAATATTGTCAAATACACGAGAGGCTAAAAAATCACTAGAAAAATAAAGCAATCCACTTACAATTGAAGCGGTTATAAATGTAGCTTTTAATCCAGCGGTAAAAACACCATTGACAACGTTCCAGTTATTCTCAGCAATATACCCTGCGATAAAGCGAATAAATGCCGCCGTAAGTCCAAGACTAGACACTGAAGCCAAAACCGTCATAACAGCAATAGCTAGAAAGAACATCCCGGCCTCTGCAACCGGAAGAGTTCGGGTCACAGTCATTGTCATGACCAACCCTATAAGAGCCCCGACAACACGCACAGAAAAAGCTATCGCGGAGTGTTTAAAAAAATTACTTTTATCTAACACCAAAAAAAACCTATATATCTATTAAACTTTGGCAATCACTTCTCTTACAGCCTTTACCAAATTGGAAGAGTCTACACCCCAGTCAACCATAATTTTGGATGAATCCAATACAGAAAATGCTGGCCTTTTTGCAAGAGTAGGAAATTCTTCAGTCTTTATTCTTGTAAGAATGGGAGATTTATCTATTACATTAGCTTGACTAGCCTCATCAAAAATAGTTTGAGCAAAATCAAACCACGAGGCGGGCTTATCACCGCAGTAATGATAAATACCCCAACGAGTATTTTTTAATTCAATTTGACCCAAAACAACAATGATAGCCCTGGCAATATCTTGGGCATAGGTTGGGCAACCAAACTGATCAGCAACAACGCTTAATGAATCACGTTCTTTTGCCAAACGGAGCATAACCTTCAAAAAGTTATTGCCATACTCGCTAAATACCCAAGCAGTACGAAGAATCAAGTAGTTACAGCCAGACTCCTGAACTGCAACTTCACCCAATAATTTAGTTTGTCCATAAACACCTTGAGGGTTAGTCTCATCATTTTCTGTATAAGCTAAATTAGCTTCGCCATCAAAAACATAATCGGTAGAAACATGGATCAACACACAATCAATATCTGCACAAATATTAGCGATGTTGGCGACCGAAAGGTGATTAATTAAATCTGCTGTTTCGAGATCAGATTCAGCTTTATCAACAGCAGTATATGCAGTTGCATTAATAACCACATCAGGCTTTAAATCTATGATTGTAAGATATGTTTTTTCCATATCTGCAATGTCAATTTCAGCTCTAGATGAAAGTGTAATATTGTGATCGGTGCCTTTTAACTGATCGGCTAAACATCGACCCAGCTGACCATTTGCGCCAAGAACTAACACCTTCATGATTCAATATCTGAAAGACAAGGAGCAGATTTATCTTTAGCTGACAATATAGGATCCATAATAGGCCACGGGATATTCAAACCTGGATCACTCCAAAGGATACTACCCTCATCTGAAGGATCATAATAATTGGTGCACTTGTACTCAAAATCAGCAATATCCGACAAAACTATAAAACCATGAGCAAATCCAGGCGGGACCCAAAATTGTTTTTTATTTTCATCAGACAGAATGACACCTTCCCACTGACCAAAAGTGCTTGAATCTCTACGAATATCAACGGCTACATCGAATACTTCACCTTTAACAACCCTTACAAGCTTACCTTGAGGCTTTGTTTTTTGAAAATGTAACCCACGCAAAACACCTCGCTCAGACCGAGAATAGTTATCTTGGACAAATTCAAGATCAATTCCCGCCTCTTCCTTGTATCGAGATGCTTGGAATGTTTCTAGGAAAAAACCCCGTTCATCGCCAAAAACATTAGGCTCAATAACGACACAGCCCTTGAGTTTAGTCTGTATTACTTTCATTTGTATCCACCTGCGACTTTCGTTAGATATTGCCCGTAGGCCGTTTTCTTGAGTTTTCCTGCCTGTTCAAGTAATTCAGGCTTTGATAACCAACCCCTATGGTAAGCAATTTCCTCCAAACATCCGACTTTAAGGCCTTGACGATGTTCGACAGTTTGAACAAATTGGCCTGCTTCAAGGAGCGAATCATGAGTACCTGTATCAAGCCATGCAAATCCACGCCCTAAAATCTCAACAGATAAATTGCCACGCATTTGATAAATACTATTTACATCGGAAATCTCAAGTTCACCCCGCGGTGAAGGTTTAATAGATTTCGCAATTTCAACAACATGATTATCATAAAAATAAAGACCAGTTACCGCATAGCTTGACTTTGGTGATTTAGGTTTTTCTTCAATGGACAACACGTTACCCAAAGCATCGAATTCAATGACACCAAACCGTTCAGGATCTGGGACGTGATAACCAAAAATAGTAGCGCCTTGATTTTTGCTAACTGCAGCATTTAAATTATCCGAAAAATGCTGTCCATAAAAAATGTTATCACCAAGAACCAAGGCAACATTACTATCACCAATAAATTCTTCACCAAGAATAAATGCCTGCGCCAAGCCGTCAGGACTAGGCTGAACAACATATTCAATTTCAAGACCAAACTGTGCCCCATCGCCCAATAAGCGTTTATAGCCATTAATATCACTGGGTGTAGAAATCAAAAGTATCTCTTTTATCCCTGCTAACATTAAGACCGAGATTGGATAGTAAATCATCGGCTTATCATAGACCGGCAATAGCTGCTTCGATGTTCCCAAAGTAATAGGATGAAGTCGTGTTCCCGATCCACCAGCTAAAATAATACCCTTGTATTTAAAACTCAAACATCACCTCCCAATCTATCAAGCCTATAAACGCCTGAAAGAACTCTCTCCCACCAAGGTTTGTTATCTAGAAACCACTGAACAGTCTTTCTCAATCCAGTCTCAAAAGTTTCTTTAGGAATCCAACCTAGATCAGTCTCAATTTTTGACGCATCAATTGCATAGCGCCCATCATGGCCAGGTCGATCGGTTACAAAACAAATAAGGTCTCTATATTTAACAACGCCTTCAGGTTTATTTGGGGCCAGCTCCTCCAAAAGCTCACAGATCGTCTCAACCACTTCAATATTCTTCTTTTCATTGTGACCACCGACATTGTAGGTCTCGCCTATCTTTCCGTCACAAGCCACCTTTACAAGTGCTTTAGCATGATCTTCTACATACAGCCAATCACGAATCTGTGATCCATCCCCATAAACAGGTAAAGGTTTTCCATGGAGAGCGTTTAATATCACATGGGGGATGAGTTTTTCTGGGAAATGATAAGGACCATAATTATTGGAGCAATTAGTAATAATAACTGGCAAAGCATAAGTCCTGCCCCAAGCTCGAACCAAGTGATCCGAACTGGCTTTACTTGCAGAGTAAGGTGAAGATGGGGCATAAGGAGTCTCTTCAGTAAAAAGATCATCTTTGCCAACCAAATCACCGAAAACTTCATCAGTAGAAATATGGTGAAAGCGAAAATTTTTCTTCGCATCATCATCAAGCTGTTGATAATAAGATCGAGCACTATTTAGGAGGTTAAAAGTACCAATTATATTAGTCGCCATAAAGTCACCGGGACTATCTATAGAACGATCAACATGGCTCTCGGCAGCCAAATGCATGACTACTGTGGGCAGATGCTTTGAAAAAACATCCGCTACTGCAACACTGTCACAAATATCAACTTTTTCAAGAGTATATCGTGGGGATGCCGAACACTCTTTTAACGAATCCAAATTACCTGCATAAGTAAGCTTATCTACATTGACAACATTAAAATCTGTCTCTTGTAAAATCTCGCGAATTACAGCACTGCCAATAAATCCTGCACCACCGGTTACCAAAATATTCATCAGATTGATGACCTCCATATTTTTAAAGAAATAATTGTCAGCTAACTCATGCCAGTAATAGGTTAGAAAAAGCCTCAATAATTCGTCGAATAAACATCATAATTGAGAAAGTCGGAACAACCTTTCTCAACTCAATTACAAAATATATAAAAGATTAACCCGCTAAGTCGTCAAAAGAAGATTGAACTAAATTCGAAATTTTTTGCTTGAACATGGACACATCGAATTGCTTTGCGCTCTTACTCAATGCCGCGCTATCAAACTGTACGGATTCTGACTCAAGCTTTTCTACAGCATTGCAAAGCGACTCTACAGTTTGATCCTGAAATAAAATCCCAGTTTCCCCATCAATAACCGTATCGCGCGCACCTCCACGATCAAAGGCTATCACAGGAGCACCGGCGGCCATTGCTTCAACTGGAACGATACCGAAATCCTCAACACCAGGGAAAATCAACCCTTTACAGGTCTCAAGATATTCCTTCACCACAGAAAAGTCCTGCCTTCCCAACAACATAATGTTGCTATTTTTCGTTTTTTCTAATTCAGAGAAAAGCTCACCCTCGCCTATAATAACAAGTGGAAGCCCTAGCTCGTTAAAAGCCTTAACAGCCAAATCAGCTCGTTTGTAAGCCACTAGCTGACCTAAACAAAGATAAAAGTCTTTTCTTTTTTTGCTAGGATCAAAAGTTGTAGTACTAACCGGCGGGAAAATAACCTCGGAAGATCTTCTATAATGCTTCTTAATTCTTGAGCGTATAAAAGTCGAATTAGCAACAAAATGATCTACCCGATTAACGGATACAACATCCCATATTCTTAATTTGTGCGCACAATAAGCAAAGAATTTACCTGTAAATTTTCCCATGCCCTTTCTGTACTCATGCTCCATGTCCCAAATATATCTCATCGGAGAATGGCAATAACAAATATGCAAAGCATCAGGTCTAGTAATCACTCCCTTTGCTGGACCAGACTCACTACTCAGAATCAAATCATATTCCGACAGATCAAGCGCCTCTAACGCATAAGGCATCAGAGGCAAATATTTTTGGTAATGTTTTTGAGACTTTGGAAGTTTAGATATAAAGGACTTAATTATTCTGCCAGTAAATTTATCACCCAACGATTTCCGAACTAATTCTTCGTCACATACATGCACGAACAAATCAGCATTTGGATACAGATCTATGAGGGCAGACACCACAGCCTCGCCACCTCTGTTTACTAGCCACCAATAGTGGATTATAGCAACACGTGAATTACTTAAATTAGATCCCATTTTTTATCGTCACCTCGAAAATTTATGTTCATATATATAAATATTAAACTATGCCCTTAGGCATCTTTTATTTCATTAATTGGATGTAACTTAGCGCCATAGACTTTACCCAACATCTAAAATAAGGAAATATTTTAAACATCGGTATTAAACTTCAGGGCGAAAAAATATGTTTAATTTTACCGGCAAGAGAATTACTCGTGAGAAAGTGCTCAGATGTTTATAAAAATATAACTGATCATCTAATAAGTTTAAATACAAAATTATACAGATTTAAAACATAAAATTTGATTCCCAAAAAAAATAAATAATTTAAATCGAATTATCTCGAATTTTGTAATAAATTTTTTTCATAAACTGCGCCAGAAACGGTGGATATATGGCAATGCTCAAATATATTAACTTTGAAAAAATGGGCTCAGCTGAATAGTATTCCCTAAATTGCGACAAACCATAAACGCCATCAGCACGCTTAGCTAAAACCCATAAAAAGTTTTTAGGTCTAAAAAGCGCTCGAGAATGTGAATGTAACTTAACCAGCTCACTTGATGTCAAATTTGATGCAAAATGATCAAGGGCTTTATAAAAACCAAAATGAACATTAAAAGAACTCTCAATCCAACTGTTAGAGCTTGCATCCTCTGCACGATTTCTTACACATACATCACTAACAAATCCGATTGAATTTGAAATGAAATCACCCTCAAAGCAAACCTTACCCAAAACACCTAAGTGATGAAAATAAGTACCTAAAGGAGATTCTGGAGTATATCTATCCCAGCAAGCTTTCGAAATTACAAAAGAGCCTATAAATCCAAACTTATAAAAATTCTCCAGAAGAGAGTTTCTATTTATAATCATAGAAGAATCAAATAGTGGACTACCGATATTCTTCTTATGATCATTTGTGCAATAAATATAATTTAGTACGACCGCATCAAATGCATTATCCGACTTCAATTCATTGACTATATTATCAATCGAACCTTCGCTAACAATATCATCCTCACCAATAACTAAAACATATTCTCCACTAGCTTCATCAAAGCATTTCTTAATATTTGCATCAATACCAAGATTAACCTCGTTATGTATGTAACGGAACCTGCCCTGATCACTATAATAACTGACAACCTTCTCATTAACCCGATCCGAGGAATCATCACAGACAAGAATTTCAACATCATCACCAGACACTGAACAGAGAATAGAATCGATTAATTTTCTTAATAGATCAGGTCTACGGTAGACTGGGATTCCAATTGTTAGAGTTATATTCATATTATTACAAAGTAACCTTTTAGTTAATTTTTTGATGAAAACAAAATCTTTAGTGACGTGCAAATACTAACCAAACTCACGCGCAAATAGCTCTGAAACTATTTCTTTTTCCGAATCGGGAACTAAAGTTCTAGAACCCCGATATACTATTTTGGATAGGAAGTCTCGTAAACGCATCGACTTGGGGACAACACCAGAAAGAAAGGAAATCAATTTTGGCTGACTGAACAGATACTTAACTAAGCGCTGCTCCTCGCCAATAAACATTGCTGAATTAGCTCGCTCCCCAGCAATTTTTTGAGTATTCGAAGTAAAATCTAAAGTGCGATTTAAAAGACCTTGAATACTATTTTGCACAGACTGTACATCAGACAAGCCCTCAGCTTTGAGAACAAGCACTCTGTCTGATCCAAATATTCGTACTAAATTTTCAATATGGGAATCATAATCAGAAAGTTGGAAATATTTTCTTAAGGGAAGCTCGTGTGGATCCCTTTCTTCGTAATCACGGTAAACAGCATTCGAGAAACTAGCAGTTTCAAGTCCAGCTCTAGAGGCATGATACCAAGCCGACAATGCCCGATCGATTCGATTTCTCTGCATAACAATAAAATACGGATCTTCTACTAACTCGCAGATACGCTGATAAGTACCGGGATATCCAATATAACTGGGTGAAATATCGCAGAGGATATTTGATTCTTCGAAGCTAAGAAACTCTCGCTGATAATCTGCAATGGAAGGGTTTGAAGGAAAAAGAGAAACCGTAGCTCGAAGCTTACTCTGTTTCGAAGATTTCGTTTCATAAGCATTAGAGAAAAAATGCAGCTCTTTATTACGAGCCATAGAAAGTTGCTCTAAACCGGATAGGATTTTATAAAGCGAAGTGGTACCCGACTTAATAACACCAGGACAGATTAGAAGAGATTGTTTTAACTTAGACACGGTTTTTTGGCTCATATGAAATTTGAGAAATCAAGATAAGAGGTAAGAAAAGACTGATGATAAACAAAGGCGAAGCTAGAATATGATTAAAAAAACCACTAATAGCCATATAAAACCAAATACCAACTACCGGATGTATGAACATATCATGCCCAGAGGCTTTAAGCGAATTTTGACAAGTTCTTAAAATCATGCGGAGTAATAAACATAATAGAAAAAAACCAAGCAAGCCTTCTTCAACTAAAATATGCAGAAAAACGTTGTGGGCAGTATTACCCGCATAGTTAGAAAAACCTTGATCATGGATACAGACAAGTGTGTAAGCGCTGGAACAAAAACTTCCAAAGTCATCAAACCTTCCAACACCAATCCCTAGGAGCGGCGAAGATGTAAATCTAACGAATGATCTAGCAAACATAGCAAAACGAGCTGTAACATTAAAATCTGTAGTTGCAATTCCCGAATCGCTGAAGTCACTGGCATGGCTCAGAGAATTCGCGGTAGCACCATAGGCCATCGCCGCAGGTATTGACTCAATCACAGATAAATCAAATTTTCTTTCGCCCACCTCTATTCGCCCTTCAAAAAAAACCAAGATAAGCGCAAGGCTAATAATTGCTGCTAAGGATGCTCGAATAAAATACTGTTTAAATAAAGGAAAAAAGGAAATCAGAAGAAAGCCGATTATACTAACCCTTGAACCACTGATCAAAACACAGGCAGCGCAAATGATGGACATAATTAGAAAATCGGAAGAAAAGCGGGTTTTATCAGAGTAGATCGATATAAGAAACTGCCATACAAATCCTGAAATTATAACGCTGCCACGCTGATGATGACTAGCTTCAAGTAAATTCACCCCTAAAAAATTAACTACATAGATCGGAAGCCAGCACAGGAATAAAATCCGACATGCTTTTGCCAGCTTAATAACATCTTTCACACCAAGCCTAATCATCGAAAAAGCGGCAAGTAGCGCCAAAGACAATATGAATCTTCCTTCTCTGGAGAAAAACTCAAGAGATGGTTTTAAGTTATCAAGTAATAAAAAATAATAGGAAATCTTAAAAACAATAATTATCAATATTAATAAAAATAAAGGAGATATTTTATTAGAAAAAATGTTACCAAAACAGGAAAGAAAAATTGATAAAATTAAAAATACTGCCGCAATCATTGGAGAAGCAGTTGAAACAAGAAACCCAAAGTATGCTGTTAAAACAGACCAAAAATTAATGGTATATTTATCTAAATATACACTTTTATTATCAATTGACTTAGTTAAATACATATATTTTATCTATTTTTATTACAGTAAATAAATTCTTATTTTTTCCAAGATGTTAATTCAAAATCTAAAATATTCTCGATTTTATTGATTTCGTCAGTGATATTGAGATCCGACAGTAGTACCTTTGACCTAGCCCAATCATAGTTTAATTTGCTTGAAGAGTTTGAATACATCAACTTTCTTAAAGAGCCTCGCTTAACCAACCCGTAAAGTCGGTAGAGTCCAGTAAAATCACGTACTTTTCGAGCAAAATTTATTAAAACTGGTAAAAACTTCAACCTAGGGGTAATTGCAGAATTTACGGACGTTGAAAAATCATATTGATTTAAGAAATCATTGGAAATATCACAGAAGGAACATAGTTTTTCAGCAAAATCATTTGGCTGTTCGCGGAGATGCTCTACCGGATAACAAAAAGTATTATTTTTGCCAAATATTTTGTGCACATTCTCTATATGCTCACTAATGCTCAAGCGCCCTCTAAGATAATCATAAGTGGCTAGAAATTCCTCGAAACTACAAGATACCGCACCTGTAGCGGTTACATACTTATATTCTGAAATCAACCAGCTAATAGGCTCCCTAAAAAAAACCACCACTTTAGCATTAGGGTTATGAGCTGAAATCTTAGAAAGGGCCTCTAGTGAAAAGACGTAGTCATGATTTATTTCTACAAGTTTTGTATCATCAAAAGAAGAATCAACATCCGGAAAGATTGACTCAACAGAAACACCTGCAGACTTAGAGAACAAATAGGTGTCCTTAGCAGATGAAACCAATAGATCAGGAGATTCTTCACAAAACCTATGAAACCATGTAGAACCTGCTTTCGGCCATCCTAAGTAAACAATATCAATCCGCTTATCGCACCACATTAAACTTTCACTCTATAAAATAATATTCAATTAACTCGAAATTAAGTACTAAAAAATTAGCCTTCATATCAAAAATAAATCAGAGTATCTAAACTCAACCATTAGCGGAATATTAGAAACTTTACGCTAAATTTGTAACTCGCGGTCATTTAAAATAAATTTGTCATAATCTGCCCAAACCAAACCACCATAGAGCAATTTAGAAACTTATCTCTTAAACATCCTTACTAACTCTTCCATAAATATCTTCAAAACGTACGATGTCATCCTCTCCTAAATAAGAACCAGATTGAACTTCTATCAACTCAAGTTCGACCTTTCCAGGATTTTCCAATGCATGAACAACGCCTACTGGTATGTATGTAGACTCGTTCTCTGAAAGAAGGAAAGTCTCATCAGCTTTAGTAACCTTGGCGGTACCAGACACAACAATCCAATGTTCCGCTCTATGGTGATGCATTTGAACACTTAGCTTAGCGCCAGGCTTTACAGTAATGCGCTTCACTTGATATCTTTGACCACTGTCAATTGAGTCATACTTACCCCATGGACGATAGACCTCTCGATGTAAATTCCACTCGCTTCGAGAATTATCTTTAAGCTGCTGTGCAATAACCTTCACATCTTGAACACTATCTTTCTGGGCTACCATCACAACATCTTTTGTTGAAACAATTACCAAATCATCCAAACCAATCGCAGCAACTAGCTTGCCATCTGTTCTTATGTAAGAATTCTGAGAATTGTGAAGCATTACATCACCACTCGTCGCGTTGCCATTTTCATCCTTATCACTAACATCCCAAAGTGAAGACCACGAACCAATATCACTCCAACCTGCCTCTAGCGGGACCACTATCGCGTCTTCAGTTTTTTCCATCACTGCATAGTCAACTGAATCACTAGGGCAAGATTCAAATATTTCACTATCAATACGAATAAAATCTAAATCAGCTTTTTTTCCAGCAAGAGAGGCCTGGCATACTTCAAATATTTCAGGTCGAAATTGCTTTAACTCATCCAAATAACGGCTAGCTTTAAATAAAAACATCCCACTATTCCAGTAATATTCTTTCGAATCCATGTAGCCTTGGGCGAGCTCAAAAGTTGGCTTTTCCACAAATTGATCAACGGCAAAACCAGAATCTAAAGCATCACCACGCTTAATATAGCCATAACCTGTGTGCGCCTCAGTTGGAACGATACCAAATGTCACCAATTTTCCCGACTCAGCTAACGGAATAGCCTTATTTACTGCTTCAGTGAATGCGGCCTCATCTTGAATGACATGATCGGCAGCCAACACCAGCAACAAAGGATCAGACTCAACCGACAAAGCAGCAAGCGCAATAGCAGGCGCCGTGTTTCTGCCTACAGGCTCAAGAATAATGGAGCTGCTCTGATCAATCTCTCGAAATTGTTCAGCAACAAAAAAACGATGCTCTTCATTGCAAATAGCAACTGAAGATTCAACATCCAAACCCGACAAACGCTTCATAGTTGACTGAAGCATGCTGTGATCACCACGTAAAGCTAGAAATTGCTTGGGATGTTTAGCTCTCGACAAGGGCCACAAGCGCGTCCCAGAACCACCAGCCATAATAACTGCACAAATACTCATTAATTATTTCTCACTTATTCTAATCTACTATATCGACCTTGAATGATTTAATTTACCTTATCAAGGCTGTTAAATTTTCACATTATAATCATTCAGGCTACCGCAGGACCCAACAGTGAGCCCCAAAAGAATCGAACTATAGAGTTAGGGTTATTTATGTTCACACCCTGAACTAATCGACCATCCTAACAAATTTGAGCATGCACCCCAACCTAAAACTTATTTGAAACTAGCGCTCGCCCCAAACCAGTAACCCAATAAACAACAAGATAAAGTACAGCCTGAACGGCAAACAATACCCACCAATCATTACTGGATAATGACCACCAAGCCTGCAAATATCCCAGCACGGTAACACCAGAAGTAAATCCGCTAATCAACAACCCCGTGAGCGAGTTTGCAAGAACAGGCGAATCAACGCGACGTCTAATTTGGCGGAACAAGCTATTATGAAGATGATCATTATCCGGGGAAAAAGCAGACCGTCCATCACTTATCCGTCGACCGATACTCATCAACAAATCAAGGCAGGGATAAGCTAGCAGACAAGCAAGAAAAGCCAATGACATGGTCCCCTCAGAGACAAACCAAAGCCCATATAGAACCACCGCAGCACCTAATCCATAAGATCCCATATCACCCAGGAAAAAGCGACCTGAAATAACATTAAACACAAGAAAAATAGCGCAGGCGCTCATATAACCCACCTCGAACACCCTGCCAGTCTCAGAGGCAAAAACAAAAAAAGCAGCGAAGGCAATGCCTGGAATCAGGCCATTTGCACCATCAGCCATATTGAATGCATTTATAAAACCTACAGCAAAAACAGTGCATAGAAGCCAACTAACCAGAGGGAGAGCCATCAAAAGATCAAGCCCAGGAACACCCAAAGAGCTAGGAATATAGGCGTCAGCGATAAATAAAATGCCGCCCATAAATAAAAATTGTGCCGCCAAACGAACCAAGGGACTTAGTAAATCGGCCTTGAGGTCTTCACTTAAACCCAAGGCAGCCATAAATAAAACCGCAATCCAACCTGATCGTTCAGTGTAATTTAAAACAAGTGGTTCAGAGGCCCCGAAAAAAGTAAAACCCACATAAGCGAACATCATTATCGCAATAGCCAAGCCACCAAGACGGGATGAAGGCAAAGTACTAATACCATGCTTCTCTTCTGAATCACTACCAACGCGTAAAATACTTAGGACATGCATGCAAAAAAGAAAAAATATGCCAGGAAGCCCAAAAAACGGACTCACAACCAAAATCATTGCCAGTAACTTAGCAAACTCAACTCTAGAAAGCAGAACTGGGCCAATAATCTTACTCCAGCGTTGGGGGTTGCCCAACAATGGTGCAGAACCATCAAACTCACGTATAGTTTCACTCATATTTCTTCCTAATATTAATGTATTTTCAAGGGTCTCGACCAAACGAAACTGTTGGTAGATCACAAAAATCCAGCACCACAACAACAAATGGATTAACAGACAAACTAGACTTACCAACAAGACTAACTTGACAGAAGCATTATTTGTGCCAGATAAGCAATTAAAGGCTCAACTAGGTAATAGAAAATTTGAAAGAGGCAGGAATCCGAGAATAAGATCTAGATAGCAGCAGAATGCTGCGCCACTGATCGGCCAAGACCCGTAAGGTAAAAGACAAATGCATACATCAGGCATTCAAAAGCAAAGAAATAGCCCCACTCATTACTTGATGGTAGCCACCATTCATTAATATACCCAAGAATAACCAAACCTGAAGTGCAAGAAGAGACCAAGACACCCGTCAAGGAATTAGATAAAACCTGAGAGCGGAATTTTGGCCGTAAATAAAAATGAATTCTGTTGTGCAAATGATCATTGTCTGGTGAAAATGGCGAACGACCCACCAACATTCTTCTTGTAATACTGACCAGAAAATCAACACACGGATAGGCAAATAATGAGGCCAAGAAACCTAGCGAAAAGATACCCGCATTAAAAAACATCAACCCATAAATAGCCAATGCAGCACCTAAGCCATAGGTGCCGGCATCACCCAAAAAGAGGCGGCCAGTAACAACATTGAAGAAGAAGAACACGCCACAGGCAGCCATAAAGCTCGCATCAATCGCCCTATCCGCCTGCAGGTCAAACAATAAAATAGAAAAGAATGCAACGCCCGGAACCAGGCCATTAGCGCCATCAGCCATATTCACCGCATTGATGAATCCCACCAGAAATATAATAACCAGAATCGCGCCAACAAAAGGAAGAGAAAGTAAATAATCTAAACCATCAAAACCCAATGACACAGGAACAAGTTCAGGCCAAACAAAGATAATTCCAGCAAACAGAGTAAATTTTAAGGCGAGACGAACAGCTGGTGATAAAAAGTCAGCTTTTAAATCCTCAGCAAGCCCCATGCCTGCACAGCACATAATCGCAAAAATCCCAAATCGATTGTTACCGTGTCTTTCTAGATCATTATCAAAACTTGAACTATCGATATAGTAGGAAACCACAAAAAATATCAGAGCAGAAATCATCACTGCCAAACCACCAAGGCGTGAGGAAGTTCGCGTACTAATTCCATGCTTACTCGCAGAATCAGAACCCGACTGCTGTAGGGAAAACCACTGCAATAGCAGTGTAATAACCGCACCTACAATCCCGAAACACAATCCAGCAAGGACAACGACAACAAAAATCTGAATTAATTCTTTTTTGGTTTGGACCAAAGTGGGGATAACATTCACCTTAAATAATTTATCTAAATTAAAAAATATTAGACATTAACACTCAAACTTGTGTAGGAATATCTACTACAAAATAATTTTCGCACGATACTTTAGCCTAACAAACATATCAACAATTATAACAAGTTTATATTACAGAATTTTTATTAACAAATAATCTGCAATAATAGAGGGATAGCCTCTAGACTGACAAAGAATTAACTTACTTAATGATTAAAAAAAATTAAATAACGAGAGGGAATATATTGAATTTTAGACTGGAGGAAAAAAAATAATCTACCGCTCTATGATAAAGCGACTCTTATTTATTGAATCTAAAGCTTCACAAGAGAAATGATATTACTGGGTAAAATTCAGTTCAATTCTGGCGTTCACCCTATCAGAATCAAAATAAGTCATTGTAGCCTGACCAATAATCACGTCATGCTTAATCGACAATAAACGCAACCAATTAAAAACACCTGAGAAAGATTGATTTTCAATGCTCACGGTCACAGAAGACTGGCGCTGTTCAATCTGAGTCAACAAGAGCGCGCTATCCCCAGCAGTTTCCGACAACAGTGTAACCAATGTTTTACCATCTTGATCGCTGGGCAAACCGCCAGCCGCCTCAAGTATCGTTAGAAATGAAGTCATCGCCTGAGGCTTCCCCGCTTGCACCAAGTGTCCTTCCGCTTGCACGCCCATATTGATCAGGATGCTCCAAACAAAGACGAACTCGTATCAGGCCTGTTGGCTGCGTACACCGCAGGCTTAGAGATTAGTTATATTTGGTACAACGTTGGTGGGGGCTGTAATGCAGCTAGCTCATTAGAATTAACGGCATTTGAGTTTAAAAAGATTTAACCCCAACAACAGTTATACAAATAAGGAGATAGCATGAAAAGGATATTAAAGATTGGTGGGGTTTTACTTAGCGCTTTCTCAGCATTTTCATTTGCTGGTGGCAATACCGGATTTCAGTCAATTGATTATCTACAGCAACGTGAGTGCACCGCCAATAAAGGCTTTACCATTACGTTGTCCTCTGCTCATGCAAATCCAGACTCCTGCGCAGACAATCTTCAACTTGAAGTGCCCTGCGATACGCCAGGCTTTGATCAGATGGTCTCTATTTCTCTAACCGCACTGGCCGCAGATAAGGAAATACAGGCTTATGTATCGGGTTGTGATGGAGAAGCACAGGCAAAAGTGGTGGCTCTAACCATCAAAAAGTAATCAGCCAAAACCAAAAAAGGCTGCATACCTGTAAAGTATGCAGCCTTTTTTATTTAAGACGAAGAATGCCTGTTATGGAATCATCCAAACTCGATCCGCAACTGGCCAGTATGCACAGCGGGTTAAATAAACCTGAACCTGTTTACCTGCAAGCGTTGCCGCTAACAATGTTGAATAAGCGGCCTCTGAACCCGGCCCCTCCTCAATCACAAAGCCGGTACTGTTAGTACAGCCACCCGGCATTACACCGCTGACCCGCGCGCCATATCTTCCAGCGCCCTCATGGCGCATCAATAATTACTCTATCCAGCCTACAAAAGTCGGTTCCCTGATCATCATAAGCTCGTACCGTAACCGTTGCTTGTGTAGCCTGTGCAGATAGCAACATAGATAAGGTGCCATCATATCCTGCTGAAGTTTCGCTCAGTTTTAACCAGTAGTCACTGGTACAGGCCAATCCCTGAATATTATGTTTAGGGTTGGTTTGCACTAGAATGTCGCCACTGGCAGTCCATACGCTGATAAGCTCTATTGTTATATTATTTGTGTCGTTGTAGTCGGCGTGGGAAAAACTGGCTAATGTTATGGCTAAGATGGAAATGATTTTTTTCATTTGAATGTCCTTATCAGTATTTCAAAAGCATCATGCTTTTAATTATTACAGCGGTGATTATTCGGTTAAAAACTCAGGTTGATCGGAGTTGTCTTCAATGAATTCATAGCGCAGTGTTTTTTCGATGGCATCCTCAAGCTTTACCGGTGCCACAAATCCAGTATCACTAACCGCAGAGCCAAACTGTGTAGTGCCTAAAAATTTCTTCACTCGAATACTGCTTACAGGTAATGACTTACCTGTTATCTTTGCGATTCCATCGGCAAGATAACCTATAGCAACCCCTAAGAATTTAGGTAATCGAATACCCACATTAGCTTTACCAAATAACACCTTGCGCGCGGTTGAAACTAAAGTGTTCATGTCTAAGTCGGGCTTATCAATATAATTGTAGATATGCACACCAGCGGGAAAGTCTAAACTGTATTCCAAAAAAGCTACGACATTCTCAACATAGGCCATGGATTTTCGATTTGTGCCATCACCAAACATTACAAAACGCTTGGAGGCAATTTGGGTAAGTAGATTACAGACATTACCCCGATTGCCCTCACCAAAGATCACTGTGGGGCGAACGATCACTAAAGAACGATTTTCCGGGTCTTCGGCCTGCCACTTTTTATACACTTGCTCAGCCAAATATTTAGTTCGGCCATAATCGTTAAAGTAGTTTGGCTCGCCCTCTTCACCTGTATTTGGTGGCGCAAAGCCATAGATAGCAACTGAACTGGTAAAGATGATTTTATTGATACCCGCCTGCCGCGCATAGTTACAAATAACTTCAGAACCGCCGACATTGACATCGTCATAACGAGAAAGCGGCCGCACATCATCTCGATGAACCGCCGCTAAATTGATCAAAACATCACTTTTAGGGAGGGATTCGTAATCTACGGATTTACAAACATCTCCGATAATGGTTTTATTAGCAAAGGCGCTGCTTGACTGTGCATCAAATATAGTGAAACTTTTACCTGTACTAGTAAGCCTTTTACATAATCGGGATCCAACAAAACCAGAACCACCAGAAATCAATATCATTTAATAAACTTCCTGTAAATATTCCATAAGATATAATATATAGAAATTAGATGACCAAAACCTTCAACATCCCGAAACAATCGCCAATTATGCTTAATAAGTGAAAACTTATTCGATGATATTGAATCAGAAACTAAACGATATGAAGCCAAAACCTCTGGCAAGCAAACTGCGGAATTACCAGATTTTAATATATTCAACCAAAGACCATAGTCTTGTCGCTTCCGAACAAGAGGCATAAATCTCTTACCAATAATTTTTGTGTCATAGACCGCAGTCAAACACCCAATTTCGTTAGAACGAAGAAGTTGGTTGTAAGAAATCTCCAAATCGGAGCACTTGACTTCTCTTAGAAAGTGACCAAAACAATCGATAACTTGATACCAAGTAAAAGAAAAAGGGATATTTTTGGAACGCATAAAGTTAATCTGTTTTTCAAGTTTTTTCGGACTCCAAAGATCATCAGCATCTAGAAATGCAATGTATCGGCCATTAGATATTCTGATAGCAGTATTTCGTGCGACTGCAGGGCCTGAGTTTTTTGATAAACGAATTAATTTAATTCTAGGATCAGCTTTTGATGCTACCTCAACAATTTCAGCTGATAAATCTGTGGAATTATCATCGACAATTATTAACTCCCAGTTCTGATAAGATTGATTTTGCACAGACTCTATAGTTAAAGAGATAGTAGTCGACACGTTAAAACTAGGGGTGACTATGCTAACTTTTTCCATGTTAAATAAGTTTCCATCTTGGAGATAATATGTTGAAATTAACTAAAATTGGTTATCTAAATTACTTACAAAATCCACTAGTTTAGAAGTATTAATATCTAGTCTAACAAACTGAACTGAACAAGAAACATCCTGTTTAAAATATTTATCACAAATCAACAAAATCTTTCCGCTTATGATTGATTTTTTTTCATCAGGAATATCAGAAAATATATTAATGATCAATTGACCTGAGACATCTTGAACCCCCTGGTAAGAAAGCTTAATCGACTCACTAATAGCTAAATCTTTGAAGATATAATACAAAGTAAGGGACGGAAATGTCTTTCTTTGACCCTTAATATTGGATCCAACCCTTCCCGATATTGAAAGCACAACCTGCCCATGACGACCGCAATTACACTTATAATTATCTTGGACCTCAATATAATCACCTAGCTCATAACGTATAATAGGCATAGAGAAAGAATGCAGATTTGTAACAATTGCGCGATTATCCTCAACCTCCAAAATTACATTTTCTCGAATGACATGCATAACTCCCTGTGGACATGAAAATGCTATTATTCCTGTTTCAGCTGAACCATACTCACTTACAACTTTACAACCAAAAGCTTGCTTTATATTTTCCTCATAATCACCATAAATTTTTTCAGAGGTAGCCTTAACCATTTGTATATTATGAAAACACCTATCATTACTTAAAATACTAACTGATAGAGCATTTAATACCGATGAATAACCTTCGATATAAATGCAACTCGGTAGTTTTCTTTCAGCTTTTTTTAGGCTCACATCATCAAATTGAAATATTCGGAAACGATTCTGAATGAAATCCAAAGTCCTAGTTTTTATTTTATTGAAGGGTGTAAAAATGAAGCCCCATACATAAAGGCTTTTCTCCCAAGGAGATACACCATGACTTTTAAGGCCACGGTATATAGCTGCTCTATGAGAAGCATCCCAACTCTTATCTCTATAGAAAATGAAAGGATGACCAGAAGTTCCGGAGGTTTCAGATAAAATACAATTTTTAATTTTAAATCTGTCAGAAGAACATTGACTTTGATTTTCGCGTAAATCAGATTTTTTAAGGATTGGAAGCTCTGAAATATTCGATATATCTATATCTTTAATATCAATATCTCTAAAAGAATAGGCATAGTAGGAAGTTGAATTCTTAGCATGATCAAGAAGTTTCGTTAATCTAGAATTTTGAAGATCAGATAATTCTGCATCACTATGGAATTCAGAAAAACGTAATTGCCGCCAAACTGAAAATATTTGACGGTTTTGAAACCATATACCGAAAAGATAAATATATTTAAAAAGAAATTCCATTTTCAACCTGAATTTACTTAGCGTTTAACATTATAGAAACCGGATAACTTTCGCAGACATTGGACACCAAAGCTTCTAGCGACAAAGAACTTCATAAGAAATTTCAAAGTTGTATGTATTTTGATGAAAACTCTCAGTCTATTTCCTCTGTAATAATCGCAATTGATTGTAGACGCTTCATAAGAATGATTAAGAGCATGACTAAATTTCGCATAATTATTCGAAACTCCACCAAGGAAAAATTCGCCACTAATAACATCTATAAACTGAAGGCCAGTAGTGTCTCTTGCTTGAGCTATAAATTTCATATCAGCCGAAATGCTAAAATTTCGTTGATCAAGTTTAAAGGACTGGTAAAACGCCTTAGGGAAAAAACAGCCTTGAAGATTTACAGCATGAGTCAAACTCCAATTACTAAAATTTTCAAAATTTACTGAAGCATTAGGAAAGACCCATTTATTTTCTCGCAACTCACTTATAACGCTTACCCTAGAGCAGTAAGTAATGTTAGATTTAATAGACTTAAGTACATCAGATAAACCCTCTAAAAGAAGACCATCCCCCGCATTTACAAACATCAAGTGCTCACCGTGAGCTAAACTCAATCCTTTATTCATTGCATCATAAAGCCCATCATCTGGCTCAGACACAACAATATCAATAAGAGATTCCCACTCATCTAGTACATCACAGGTGCCATCCTTAGAACCTCCATCAATAACTATAAGCTCTATTTGATGACCAGAAACAATCTGTACAGCATTTGAAATGCTCTTTAGGGTGTAATAGAGGCCATCTGCATCATTATAACAAACGGTAACAATTGATAGTTTAAGCATATTTATTATCTTGCAACGCTTTAATCATGATTAAGAGACATACTACTGTTGCGGCTAAAGACACCGAAAGATAGTCTGAGATTTTATTTGTACCAACAAATAGGAGCCAGATCATTCCAGATAACTTAACGGATATAGCAGCAGTAAAACCTACACTTTGAGCCTTGGGCTTATCCATCCCGTTTAGAATAAAACTAATAAGAACAATAAATACACAAAGTATCGTATTAGACATAATCAACACTAAATTACTCAAGGAAAATTCAAATCCTGAACCTAACCAAACCATTAGAGCAATTTTAGAAACTAGAACCATCATAATCGCCAGAAGCAAAAAAGATAAACCGCTAATTTTTATGAGCCTTGAAACCGATTTCAGATAGGCAACCCATTTTAAATTACTTCTAGTAAGATCAGACCAAAGAGGCCTGTAAAAGACCATTGAAAGGGCCAATATGATCGAACAATATCGATATACCGGTTCATATAGAGCAACTTCTGATGCTCCGTAGATTTTAGCTACCATGTATCGGTCAATGTTATAAAAGAAAAGCGCCCATACTTGTGCAGAAAAAAAAACCCTTACCCTTTTTTAGGAAAAAGAAGAACCTTTCAATAGATATTTCAAAGTCACATAAGGGGTCAATAACCTTAGCCTGAAAAAAAGCCACACTCAACAATACAGTTCCTTTCACAATAATGTATATACATAAAAATAATAAAGCTAGCCCCTCAGCATCCACTAGAAGAGCATCACTTACAGAGCTAAAAAGTGAAAGAGTAAATAACAAAAATATTACAAATTGCTGTAGTTCTTGAATATGATTGTAACCTTGAGATGCTAAATATCTGTCGCTTACGCTAAGAAGCCCAGCCATAGAAATAAGATAAACAAAGTAGATAAATCCACCAGGAATGGATAATGCAAAAAAAAGACTTATAAAAGTAAACGTAGATATTAAACAAATAGCTAAAACGAGCTGAACACCTACAACCCCAAAGAAAAGCAAGGCTCTATTAACTTTACCAATTGCAGGTCTTAACACTTGGTTTTGAAACCAATAACCTATACCAAAATCAAATAACATCATAAAAGGGATCAACCCAAACCCAAGCGACCACAACCCAAAATCATTGAGACTCATTGAACGAAAAAGACGCCCATTAATCACAAATAAGCATGCCATTGTTCCTAGCTTCGCTAGAAGCGAAATTATTGATTGTTTTAGAAACATGGATTATTTTTCATTGTATTTATGGCTTGTAAATCTTTTAGTTTTGGGAGTGAAATTAAGAAATAACTTAAGACTATAAAGAATGGAAAATAGATGTAGCTTTCCGTAAAACAGAATAAAACAATCAAATAGCTAAAGAGAGCTTTATTTTTAATGAAAGAATATTTATCAGAATACTTAACGGATGTCTTTAAAATATAATATGATTTACCAAACAGTACGAAGACAACAAGCAAACCAACCAACCCAAATTCTGCAGAAACTTTCGATATCATTGACTTAGCGGTGATTATTTCCTCAGCCGACCCTACTGCGGCAACCGACGAAAAATTAACTGCAAATGGAAAGTACTGCTCAATAATGGGATAGTAATAATAATGATATGAATTAGCTCCAACACCAATAAAGCTAGAATCCCAAAAAATTATAAAGCCAATAATTGGGTTAACTAGCCTTACAAAAGCACTTCCATCAGAGAATTCTTCCAACAGAATAACCGCCTCAGATGGATTTCTCAAAAGCTGTGTTATTATTTCGATCTTGCTCAAAGTATAGTCGTTTGAAAATTTCAGGAATATCTGGAAAGATCCAACAAAAATAATTCCTAATACGCAGACTAAAAAAATGTTTCTTAATGTGAAGAAAGAGCCCACTGACAATAATATATATATAAGGCCCGTCAATAGGAGCAATATAATAGAAAATGTTGAACCACTAAATATCAACAAAAGAAAATAAATAATAAAAACTGTTATATTAATTTTTAATTTAGCGATATAGAAAATGAGGAAGAGGAATATAAATCGAAAACTCTGGGCTGCCTCACCCGATATACCCTGAATTCTATCTTCTACGTTCCTGTATGAAAATAAACTGGTTATATTTTCAACTACTGACGGTGGAAATATATCTAGTCGTCCGAACAACTGTATTACGCTTACAGGGATAATAATCAAACTTAAAAATAAAAAAACTCCCCGCATCCCAGCATCGAATTCATCATATCTAAAGCTTGATGACTTGAAAAATTCAATGCATGACAAACCATAAATAATAACAATAAAATAATGTAGCAATGTTTTATATATAATTGACTTTTCTACAAATCCATTCAACCAAAGAATAATGCTAACACATAATATCACTGACACTGTGAGAATATATTTTATTCCGATTTTGCTAATTGATTCCCGCTTAATATAGAGTGTCGTTAGATAACCTATTAGAAAGAATACTGAAAGTGGCCTGTTGACCGTTTCTATTGGAAATAGAGGAAAACTATCTAAAGGCATTACTATTATCGCTAGCCAAAAAAACACTTTCATCTGATTTTATTTCTACTCATTATTTAGCAAAACACATAAAATCTAGTCCTAACTTAAAGGTACTAAACATCATTTAACCTTAACTTCCATTTTTACTGTCTATTTTATTCCTAAAGATTGATGGATTAATTTATTTTTCAATAATGCAAAGCTCTTGCTTTATAATTTTTCACGTATTATCGAATTCAAATATTCAATATTATGGGATATGTCCACATGATGATTACCTTACAAATAAGCCATGCTTATCAATATACTCAGCGTTCGCTACACCACCCCCCCACTTCATAATTAAAGTGTTTTAATACCTCAGTATTCTTTAGGAAATTACCTGTTACGATCGGACGGCAATCTATATTTTTTTTCTTCAATAATTCAACCAATTTAGTCCGTGAAATGGGACTATTTTCATTCAGCACCATTGAAAACCCGAACCAGCTACTCTCACCTAGCTCTTGCTGAATATCTATATAGGGGTGGCTAGATAGTAGACTTGTAAAAACATCTGCATTTTTACGCCTTTGAATAATAAAATCAGGCAGTTTCTTTAATTGTTCACGACCAATTGCACCACTCATTTCCAATGGCCTTGCGTTATAGCCAGGCAACACAAATTTGAATGATTCCTCAAACTGGTCTTCACTTTTTTGGCCGGACACTAGGTTTTCTTTTGGAAGATCTCTTGTCCACCCATGCGCCCTTAAAGCCAAAAGAATATGATAAATTTCTTCATCGTCAGTAACGATACAGCCACCTTCCATTGTCGCTATATGGTGACTAAAAAATGAGCTAAATGTCCCCATAAGCCCAAATGTTCCTGCTTGCTGCCCATTAAATGTTGCACCAAGTGATTCGCAATTATCTTCAAGTAAAGTAATATTTCGATTACCTATAATTTTCCGTATTGCTTCAAAATCATTAGGATTTCCTAGAAGGTTCACAGCCAAAATTGCTCTAGTATCTTCTGTAATGGCTAATTCAAGCTTCTCAAGGTCTATATTTAATGTATGTCTATTAATATCAACAAACTTTACCTTTAAGCCATATTGCTGAAGTGGAAAATATGTAGTCGACCAAGATACTGCCGGAACAATTACCTCATCCCCGCGTTTCAATTGACGACTTTTATCCTTTGTGAAAAACATTGCCGCTATCATAAGTAAGTTAGCAGTTGATCCTGAGCTCACCATCACGGAGTAACGTGAGCCACAATAACTTGAAAAAGCACGTTCATATGCGGCCACCTCTTCACCCATTGTGTATCTATCTGATTCGATCACCCGATGAATAGCGTCAATTTCTTTAGAGTCCCATGTACTTGAAGCTAGCTGATAACTCACTTTAATTTTTTATCCTTATAAAATTGGTATGCATCAATAAGCCCGTCTTTTAGAGATATCTTAGGGCGCCAACCAAAACCATTTAACCCACTATCATCCATCAACTTCTGTTTCATACCCACCGGCTTGGATGTGTCATACTGGAATGTTCCTTTATACCCAACGACAGATGCGATGGCTTGATAATATTCTTGAATCGAATAGTCCATACCAAATCCAACATTTAGATTCTGTGGCATATTTTGATAGTGGTCGATCGAATAACATATAAATTCAGCAAGGTCTCTAGCAGACATAAACTCTCGCCTTGCCTCACCATCCCCCCATATATCAACAATCTTTACCCCATTTTCTTTTGCTTCATGAAGTTTGTGAATAACTGCAGGGATCATATGAGAATTGGAAGGGTCATACTTGTCGTAAGGACCGTAGAGATTGCATGGAATAACTGTCTTATAGTTTTTGTTCGCATCTTCACGACTAATATATTCACACAACCGGGTCGTTACAATTTTGGCTAACGCATAACCCTCATTGGTGGGTTCCAATGCGCCCGTTAAAATCATATTTTCAGTTAATGGGTTTGACGCGTCCTTCGGATACATGCAAGAACTACTTAGATTTAATAGGTTGGGAATTCCTAGAGAGTTCGCTGAAGCAATAACATTGACACCCATATCAAGATTATCCTGTAAAAATCCAATGGGGTTTGACATATTTGCCTGAATTCCGCCTACCCGCCCCGCAGCATGAATCACTATATCGGGCATCCAAACAGAAAGTGTTTTACGTACTGCATCACGATCTAGTAGATCTAATTTCGCACTACAAGGAGACAGGATTTGATGCTTACTAAAGTGAGGATGTTCAAGAATATTACGGCCTACCATGCCGCTTCCACCAGTAAGAAAAACTCTCATATAAGCTTTCCTGGCTACTCAACACTGACCGGAATTTCAAAACCATTTGATTTTAAAAGTACGTTCCGTTTAGCAATATTAAGGTCCGCACTCACCATTTCGGAACACATTTCTTTAACCGTTACTTTTGGTTGCCAACCAAGAATTCGCTTTGCTTTACTCGGATCACCCAATAGAGTCTCAACTTCGGCAGGCCTATAATAACGAGGATCTATACGACAAATTATATCTCCTACATTTAGAGCTGGTGCATCTGCACCAACTATTGATGACACAACTGCAAATTCAGATTCTCCCTCGCCCTCAAAACACAGACCTATACCTAATTCTGCCGCAGACCATTCAAGAAATTGACGAACTGAATATTGAACTCCTGTTGCTATCACAAAATCTTCAGGCTTATCTGCCTGCAACATCAGCCACTGCATCCTTACATAATCTTTTGCATGACCCCAGTCTCTCAGCGCATTTAAGTTACCTAGGTAAAGACATTCTTCTATTCCTTGGGCGATATTCGCAAGACCTCGAGTAATCTTTCGGGTAACAAATGTTTCTCCACGTCTGGGCGATTCATGGTTAAACAAAATCCCATTACATGCGAACATTCCGTAGGATTCTCGATAATTAACTGCAATCCAATATGCATATAGCTTGGCTACAGCATAGGGCGAACGGGGATAAAAAGGTGTTGACTCTTTCTGAGGTGTTTCCTGGACTAACCCATAAAGCTCTGATGTAGATGCCTGATAAAATCTGGTTTTATTTGTCAACCCAAGAAATCTTATTGCTTCGAGTAAGCGCAAAGTACCCATAGCATCTACGTCAGCCGTATATTCCGGAACCTCGAATGATACTGCGACATGTGATTGCGCACCTAGGTTATAAACCTCATCAGGCTGTACCTGATTTAATATCCTAATTAAGTTTGAAGAATCCGTCAGATCGCCATAGTGTAAAATTAGACTTTGATTTTCTTTATGTGGATCTTCGAATATCCCATCAATACGCTGGGTATTAAACATTGAAGCTCGTCGCTTTATACCATGAACCTCATAACCTCTTTCCAAGAGGAACTCGGCTAGATAAGAGCCATCCTGACCTGTAATGCCAGTTATCAAAGCAACTTTTTTTCCGCTTGCCATAAATCAATCCATTCTTAACTGTTGTTTTAGTTTTTCTCAACCTCACCCTTCAACGACCGAATCTCCTTCTGCAACCGCTTATACTCTTCCTGCTTGTACTTCAAAAACCGCTTGGCCAGCCTCGCTTTCTCGCGAAGGCCTTTAGCGGTCAAGATGTACATATAACCGGTCTTATTGTCAGACTTTTGGAAATTTCTAATCTTCAGGCAGCCAACATCGACTAGGGCTTTAACCACGTAGTGGCCTTTACCAAGACTGACACCGAGTTTTTCGGCAATCTGGCGCTGGGTGAGTTCGGGGGTTTTTTGCAGTATTTTGAGGGTGCGGTAGTAATATTCTTGAGTGTCCATAATCATGATATTTCCTTCTGGCAGGCTACCGCAGGAGCCTGTCATGAGCTCCTGCTTTTATATGACTTGGGCCTGATTTTTGGCCCAACCGTACATTCCTTGAACGATGCTTTAAAAGTAGTACAAACTTTCGAGGTTGCCAGTTTATTTACTGATTAATTGGCTTGTTTTTTTCTGTTTGCGCTAGATCAGCTTTCTACTTCTCTTTTGCCGCTGGTTGGCTGTTTGCTGTAGTGCATTACCAACACAGCGAATACAGATATCATGCCGCCGAGCAGTACCGCTAAGATGCAAATTAGCCCTCGCTTTGGGATGGACTTTTCCTCTGGCAGCATGGCTTTACTGACGGTGACAAAGGCGTATTCGTGGCTGGCTTCGGCGAGCATTTTGTTTTTCATCTGTTCTTCTACTATTTGATAGAAGACTTCTTTCATGCCGGCAATGGCGGTTTTATCTATTTGGGCTTCTAGGTATTCAATGTTGCTATTGGCTTGTTCGAGTTTTCGGCTGCGCATGTAGTCGTTAATGCTGGTGATATACAGGTCGACCCACTGTTTGGCTAATACCGGCGAGTAGTGCTGGATAGAGATAGAGACCATGCCGGTTTTACTGTCTGTTGTAACGGCGAGTCGTTCGGAAAATTCTTTATAGAGTTCCCAGCTGGTGGGTTCGATGGTTTTTCCTTTGGGTGGGTTTCTTACCCATTGTTTTTGTTGGTTGTCGTACAGGCTGTTTTTATAGCTGAGTTGATTGGTGTCTCTGTTCCAGCCATCTGCGGCAAAGACTGCGGCGGCTAGGTTGTTGCTTTGGATAAACTTTTCGATAAAGCCCCATGATTGCATTATTTCTATGGCGGCTTGGGCTTCTCCACCCTCTTCGCCGGGAACGTTGATGCCCGCTAATGAGGCGAGTCCACCAAACTGTGAGGCCATGGCGCCTAGCATGGAGGAGGAGCTACTTTGGGCTGGGGAGACGATGGCTGTGGCTTGGTATTGGTTGGGGATTAGCAGTACGACTATTATTGCGACTATGGCGAATAGGCTGCTGATGGACAGGATGATTTTTTTGCCTGCCCAGATGACGGTTGCGAGCTCTCGCAGGTCGATTTCATCGTCTAGTGGTTGGGTCATTTGTATTTCATTTTGCATGGTGGTGTTCCTTTACTTGTTCTGCTTCCACGGTTTTGGCTATTCCGGTTTCAAAGGTTTCTGTGGGTTGCCAGCCGAGTTCTGTGGTTATTTTTTCGGCGTTTATGGCGTACCGCCAGTCGTGGCCGGGGCGGTCGGTGACAAAGCTAATCAGTTGTCGATGTGGGGCGGCGGTTGGGTTTTGCTTGTCCATCAGGTCGCAAATTAGGCGGCAGATGTCGATGTTGGCCCATTCGTTGATACCGCCGATGTTGTAGGTTTCGCCCAGCGTACCTCTGCGCACGACGGCGTCGATGCCGGAGCAGTGATCTTCGACGTATAACCAGTCGCGAATATTGCTGCCGTCGCCATAGACAGGTATTAGCTGTTGCTCTTGGCAGGATCTTATTACGGTGGGGATAAACTTTTCTGCGTGTTGATGGGGGCCGTAGTTATTCGAGCAGTTGCTGGTGGTGACGGGCATGCCATAGGTGTGGTGCCAGGCTCTTACCAGATGGTCTGATCCGGCTTTTGATGCGGAGTATGGCGAGTTGGGTGCATAGGCTGTGGTTTCGGTAAACGCTGGGTCTGTGAGTGCTAGGGTGCCGTAGACTTCGTCGGTGGAGATATGGTGAAAGCGGCATTGTTGGTTTTCTAGGCGGTTGGTTTTTTGCCAGTATCCACGTGCGGCTTCGAGCAGTGACAGGGTGCCAATTACGTTGGTTTGAATAAATTCTCGGGGGCCGCTAATCGATCGGTCGACATGGCTCTCTGCGGCAAAGTGCAGGATGCTGTCTATCTGGTGTTGCACGAGCAGTTGGGCGACTAATCCCTGATTGCAGATATCGCCCTGCACAAATCGGTGTCTGGTGTCGTCGGGCAGTTCCAGCAGGTTGTCCATTGAGCCTGCATAGGTAAGCTTGTCGAGATTAACAATATTGACTTCGGGGTAGTTGGCGAGCATATAGCGCACGTAGTTGCTGCCAATAAAGCCGGCGCCGCCGGTGACTAGGATATTTCTGGGTGTGTATTCAGTCATTGTCTTGCAGCGCTCCGATGGTTTCTTGCAGGCTGTTGTTCCAGGGTTTTATTTTTAGGCCAAAGGTACTTTCGACTTTACTGGTGTCGAGCTCTGAATTGCTTGGGCGCTGGGCGTGGGTGGGGTATTCGCTACTGGGAATGGGCTGCAGGTCGTTGACCATCAGGTGTTGGTTCCAGTAGTTGTTGTCGAGACTTCTGGCCTGTTCAAAGATTGCCTGCGCAAAGCCATACCAGCTGATTGTTTGCGGTTGGGCGAGGTTGTAGATACCCCAGTGGTTTTCAATTTTTGGCAGTATTTGCAGTATCAGCCGGACAATTTCTCTGGCCGCAGTTGGTTTGCCCACTTGGTCGTCGACTACTTTCATTTTTTCGCGCATGGCGCCCACATGCAGCATGGTTTTAACAAAGTTGTGACCGTATTCAGAGAATACCCAGCTGGTGCGAAAGATCAGGTGTTTGCTGTGTATTTGGGCGATTGCCTGTTCTCCGGCAAGTTTGCTGGCGCCGTAAATACCCAGCGGCGCGGTTTGATCATCTTCGTGCCAGGGGCCTTGTTTGGTGCCATCAAACACATAGTCTGTCGAGAAATGAACGAGGGGTATATCTAGGCGCTTGCAGACTTCGGCAAGATTGGCGGGGCCTTTTTCGTTGACGAGATAGGCGTTTTCTTTTTCTGACTCGGCTAGGTCGACCTGTGTGTAGGCGCCAGTGTTGATAACGAAGTCGGGGCGCTCGCGGGCAATAACGGTCTGCGCTTCTTCAACACAGGTGACATCTAAATCTCCGCGGCTGTAGGCTGAAAATTGAACATTTTTCTTGGCTTTCAGTTCGCTAACAAAGGCTTTGCCGAGCTGACCGGCGGCGCCGGTAATCAATAGTTTCATACCGTTAACTCCGCAAAGCTCTGCCCTGCTTGATCTTTATCCGAGAGTTTGGGGTTGGCTATGGGCCAGTCGATATTTATCTGCGGGTCATTCCACAGCAGGCAGCCTTCGTCGCTGGGGTCATAGTAGTCGGTGCATTTGTATTCGAAGTCGGCGCTGTCTGAGGTGACCACAAAGCCGTGGGCGGTGCCGGGGGGCAGCCAAAATTGTCGATGGTTATCTTCCGATAGCCAAACGCCGTGCCATTGCCCAAAGGTGGGTGAGTCTTTACGCAGGTCGACGACAACATCAAAGACTTCACCGCGCACGACTCTGACGAGTTTGCCCTGGGGTTTGGTTTTTTGAAAGTGCAGCCCGCGCAGCACGCCTCTGCTGGAACGCGAGTGGTTGTCTTGCACAAATGGCCCGTCGATATGGGCTATTTCCTGATAGCGTTTGGCTTGATAGGTTTCAATAAAAAATCCGCGGGCATCGCCATATACTTTAGGTTCGATAATCACTGCGCCTTTGACGCCGGTTTCAATAATGTTCATTGGTATCCCTCGACAACTGTTTGTAGATATTGGCCATAGCCGGTTTTGTGCAGTGCGCTGGCTTGTTTCTGCAAACGCTCGGTGCAGATCCAGCCGCGGTGATAGGCTATTTCTTCTAAACAGGCGACTTTTAGGCCTTGGCGGTGTTCGACGGTTTGCACAAATTGGCTGGCTTCGAGCAGTGCATCGTGGGTGCCGGTGTCGAGCCAGGCAAAGCCGCGCCCGAGTAAGCTGACGTTTAAGTCGCCGCGCTCTAGATAGACATTATTAATGTCGGTGATTTCCAGTTCGCCTCGGGCTGAGGGTTTGATGGTTTTGGCTATTTCAATGACGTCGTTGTCGTAAAAATAGAGTCCGGTAATGGCGTATCTGGATTTTGGGGTCTGGGGTTTTTCTTCGATGCTGACGGCTTTGCCTTGGCTGTCAAATTCGACGACACCAAATCGTTCGGGGTCGTTGACGTGATAGGCGAAGATGGTTGCGCCCTGCTCTCTGGCGATGGCGCTTTCAAGTATGTTGGTGAAGTGTTGGCCGTAAAATATATTGTCGCCGAGGACGAGGGCGACATTGTCGTCGCCAATAAAGTCTTCGCCAATAATAAAGGCCTGTGCAAGGCCATCGGGGGATGGCTGTTCGGCATAGCTAATGTTTATGCCAAATTGGCTGCCGTCGCCGAGCATGCGCTGAAAGCCCGGCAGGTCGATGGGGGTTGATATGATCAGGATTTCACGAATGCCTGCGAGCATTAATACTGACAGGGGGTAGTAGATCATTGGCTTGTCGTACACTGGCAGCAGCTGCTTTGAGGCTGCGAGTGTGATCGGGTGCAGGCGTGTGCCTGAGCCACCGGCTAGGATTATGCCTTTGGTGGTTTTATTTTTTATATCGCCCATAAATGTAAACAATTCCTTTGTTTATTTTCCGTTTTTCGACTGTGTTTCTATTGGTCTTTTTATTGGTCTTTCTGAACATTCCAGCCTGTCATTCTGAATATTCCAACCTGTCATCCTAAGTATTCCAACCTGTCATCCTGAGCGCAGTGAAGGATCTGCTTGAGATCCCTCGTCGCTTCGCTCTGTCGGGATGACATACCCAAGCGCTCTGTCGGGATGACATACCCAGGCGCTCTGTCGGGATGGCATGCCTAGGCGCCCTCCGGTGTGACTCACTGAGACGCTCTCTGGAATGACATGCCGGGTCGTTTAATAAAAATAGTAGTTAATTGATGCGGCCACACGTAATTTTTCTTGTTGGCGACCAAATTCATCTATTATTTGGTCGGTATAGCGTCCTTCAATTTCTAATTCACCCCAGCTATAAGGTCGCTGCCATTTCGCCGCGAGGGTATTTAATTTAGCGCCTTCGCGGTTGACCGAGTGTCTCGCGACTGCTGTTCCGTCTTGCAGGTTGTCTTTATTGATTTCACCGTAGCTGTAGCGCGCCTCTACTTTGTCGCCATTGGTTAAATAGCCAATGGCGCCGAGACTTGTGACCGTGGAATCGTTATCCCAGGTCGCGCCTATAACCCGCCCCTGATAGCGGTAGCCGGTTTTGTAGATACTGTGGCTATAGAGTGTGTTGTAGGGGTTGGGCGCAGACTGAAGGCTGGTGTCGTCGTACTCAACAAACACTGTTCCTTCAAACCATTGACGACTGAGATGAAATTGCATGCCTATCTGACTGGTGCGCCGCGAAGGCAGGCCGCCGGCTTCGTCTTCACCGATGGTTTGTCCATAGGCTGATGCATCTAGCCATGGCAGATCCCAGCGGATATCTATGCCGCCCAGTTGATTACCGGGCTCATCGGGTTTGCAGCTGGCGTCACCACAGTTGTCTGCAACGCCGGTTAATAATTCCAAGAAGCTTTTAAAACTTTGCGGTCTACCCTCTCCTCCCCACTGGGCGGTGCGCCGCAGATTAATCTCTAGGGATTGGGTGGGGCGAAAGCCGACGTTCATACCAACCAGTTTGGCATTGTTGATAAATCGCTCGTCATCGAGCTCGGAGATAAACATTGAGGTTGTCCAGGGTCCTAACCATTCCAGCACTGGCAATTCAAAGGGTTGTGAATAATTTCGTTGCAGGGTTAGGCCGGTGGTGGGTCGGGCATTGTTGGTTAAAATCAAACTGCTGTTCCATGAGGGCCCCCACCATTTTTCAACACTGCCGATTAATCCAATCCAGTTGCCTAGCACGACGCCAAAATAGCTGTTGTCATAATGGGTTTGTTCGCCATCCCAGGGGTTTTGTGTTTTGGTGATTTCGAGGTTGTAGGCGAAGTGCTGGCTGATGCCGTTGCGACGCAGGGTCAATTCAGTTTCTTCTCTGGCTTTGTCTCCAAAGTGGCGGATCAGCTGTGATTGATTCGCCGCTGACAGCCTGAGCGACTGTTGTGGGTTGTTAATACGGGTGACTTTTGTGCCGGCGCTTATCACCCGTGCAAAGCTATTCTTCAGCTTTTCTGGCAGTGCTTTGCTGTCGCTGGCTTCGAGATCATTGAGAATCCCCGACCACATTAGGGGCCAGGTGTTGATGGGTACCTTTATGATTCCTGCATTGGATAGTCGCTCTATATCCATGCGCAAGCCAGTGTCTCTGGTGTCTAGCCATGGCTCTGCGCTGGCGAGTTGGGTTGTAATACTTAGTGCAAATAAAACCCAAGCCCAACAGTGCAGACGGCTTTTAGGTCTGCGCTGTTGGCTTTTTAGTTTGATTCTGGATCGCGATGATCGTCCTGTGATCAACATCTTTTTTTCCTTTAATTCGCTATTTTAAAAACTATTGATGGCTGCTGCACCCAGTGCAAGCTGATAGATAATGGCGCTGGCTTCTCCCCACACGGTTAAGGCGCGGCGGCGATCAATATCCAGAGGTACGATAATCGTATCTCCCGGCTCAATGCGCATATGTCGACGCTTAAACCAGCCTGAGCGGCCTGGCAGTGCAACTGAACCATCGGCTTTGACTATGTAGATTCTTTTGCTGTCGGCACGATTATTTACACCACCGCTGAGATCGATATAGTCTTCGACATTGAGTTTACGATTAAATAAGTGCGCCGAGGAATGCTGTATTTCACCGACAACGGAGATTTCTTGCCGATACTCGGGAATCACTAATAGGTCGCCGTCTTTTATTGTTACGTCGTCCATGGTTGTGTCGAGTATTCCGCCTAGATCAATCACGAGACGTCCAAGGGCTTGGCTGGCATCTAATTCTGAGAGTATTTTTGCAGAGTCATCTATACCCGCCGATTTACCTTCATTGGTCTTTTCCAAACTACTGGCGGCTATATCTGCGCGCAGTCGTTGGCGTAGTTCCTGTAATTGCTTGTCTTCCTGTTCACGCAGGCTTTGACGGGTAAATACTGCCGCATCAATATGCGCGAGTTCGGTCAGGCCGCCAGCGCGCTTGATGACTTCTGAGAGTTTTTCGCCGCGCTTAAAGGTGTAGTTGCCTGGAAAACGTACTTCACCCTTAAGACTGATAGACAGGGTTTCTCTAAACTCAGGAATGGTGCGTACCGAGATAACATCATAGGGCTGCAGTTGCGGATCTTTGCTGGGGTCGTTAAGCGCGTCTGACAATGTAATCGCAAAATGATCTGCGCCGGCTTTTTCAATATTGCTGAAGTCATGCCGAGACAGCTCTACTATTTGCGTGTAGGCCTCTTCATTGAGACCTCCTGCCGCGGCGATTAGTTGGGTTAAGGTCATACCTTTGGTTAGCGGGTATTCGCCGGGGGAGCGGACGGTTCCAGTGATACTGGCAACCTGTGCCATTTCGCCAGATCGTGACTGCAGTCTTAGGGTCTGCACTAAGTCGGAGATGCCTTGGGCTCGATTGGGTTCATTGGAGAATATAATCAGTTCATCTCGTGGCAAAAAGCCGATATTGGCGCTGCTGCTGGGATCGGCGAGCACGGCTCGCAGATCGACAAAGAGTGGCTCTATTTTCCCCACCGGCGGCAGTTCGCGGCGGATTAATGCAAAATCTAGGTCGGCATTGGGCTTGAGACTTTTAATGCTTTTAATCAGGTCTGAAATGCGCAGATCTTGGCGCCATAAAAACTCGCCGGGGTGGTGTATATGGCCTGAGAGTTTGACGATCATTTCTTGCTGCTGTACGGCACTGTCTACGACTAATAGATCGCCACTTTTAATCGCGGTTTTTTGACCTTTTCTGGTACTTAAATCTATATCGATTACCCCCATAAAGCCTGAGTCGGCGATACGATGAATACGCGCGCTTTTACTGAAGGCTGTGGGTTTTAATCCACCGGCGAGATCGATCATCTGCTGCGCGGTTGCTGGGCCTTTGAGTTCGTATATGGCCGGTCGACGAACTTCTCCGTTGATGGATGCGGTTTTATCGACGGTGGGTATATATATGGTATCCCCCGACTGCAGTTGGGCGTCGTTGCTGGTGTCACCCTTCAATAATAGGTCGTAGAGGTCTAATTGGGCGACAACTTTACCGGCGCGCTTTAGCTCTAGGTTGCGCAGCGAGGCTATATCACTGAGCCCGCCCGAGAGGAATAGCGCATTGGTGATGGTGGAAAGTGACGAGATGGTATAAGTGCCAGGTTTGTAGGCTTCACCTAACATAAATACCTGAATCGAGCGCAGTTGACCAAGGCTGATGCTGGCTTCAATGCCAATTATCTCTTCTTTGATACGCTGCTGTAAAAGCTGTTTGGCGTCGTTAAACGTCATACCCGCTAGACTGACCGGACCGAGCTGAGGAAAATCGACTGAGCCATCGCGGTTTATTTCTAAGTCGTAAGATTCATTAGTTTTTCCGTAAAAAAGGACTTTTACGGTATCACCGGGCCCAAGTATATAGTTGGGGGATACGGGAATACGCGATGCGGGTTCAAAGCTGGTGGGTTCACCGGCAAATAGGTCGTACCCAAAGGTTCGCAAGGTATTCCGCTTATCGGTTTTTATTCCGTCTTCGCTGATTGGCACTGGTGGTTTATCGTTTTTGAGCGCCACTGCATCTGCATTTTTGCGCGGCAAGACAAGAGCTTTTTCAGTCTCGTCACCATCGGGTAATTCAAACAGGTCAAGGCTGCCGCAGAGCTTTTCGATATCATATCCGGCAGATTTGGCGAGCCTTTTGTTTGACTCACTGATGCCGCTACAGAGTTGTCGCGCCTCTTTTAAGCTTTCTTCCGCTGCTGCAGAGGGGATATTTTGTGCAGATAGCACTGCGCTTACTAACATCAGTGCTATGCCTGCGCAGAAAGCCAAAAGGGTTTTTTTCTTGATCATAAACAGCTCCATGTTATTTCGTCTCGCTTCCATTCAAATTGTAGTTATCGGCAATGCGATAATGTCTTGGGTTTTTGTCGTTAAGTCGAGTTCCCATCTTTGTTTGATAGGCTGCTGAATGGTAGCGATGCTTTTACCTGTTGATTTAATAAATTGATTAACACTACGGCACGTTGGTTGCCGTCAATCTCTGTGAATACTGCATTGAGCCCCCTAAAGGGACCGTCGATAACCTCTAGCTGGTCACCGAGTTGGGGAAGGTTTGAAACAATTTCTTGGTTGTTAATATCGGTGCGCTTTTGCAACTGGTCAATAAGCGTGTCCGGCACCATAACCGGTGAGCCAGCACAGGTGACAAAGTGACTGACGCCTCTGGTAGATCGAACAGTGGTTGCTGAAACTGACGTTTGATTGAAGTTTACAAATAGATAACCAGGAAATAGAACTTCCTGTTTTACAACTCGGGTGCCTCGGGAAACTTTCTCCACACGAACCATTGGGCAGAAAGAATCAACGCCTTGGCGCTCTAGATTCTCAACTGCCCGGCTTTCTTGCCTTGATTTAGTCTGGAGTAAAAACCAGTTTCCCATACTCACGTCCTTGAGTTATTTTTAGCGTGCGAGATTATACCTGATCTAGTAAGGAAAGAATCTCATTCTCGCATTTAGTGAGCAATTCATGATCGCCACGTGTTTCAAGATTGAGTCGCACTACTGGCTCGGTATTGCTCATGCGCAGATTAAAGCGCCACTCTGGGAATTCCATGGAAATACCGTCGGTCTCGTCAACAACAATAGCACTTGGTTCGTAGCGATCGCGAACACGCTTAATGGCGGCGACAGGATCGGCGATTTTACGATTGATTTCACCCGGCGATGGGTAAGCTGCCTGCATATCATTGACTAGCTCTGACAATGGCTTCCCGGTGGTAGAAATCAATTCCATAACTAATAGCCATGGAATCATGCCGCTGTCACAGTAGAAGAAGTCACGGAAATAATGGTGAGCACTCATCTCACCACCGTATACCGCATCTTCAGAACGCATGCGCTCTTTAATGAACGCGTGTCCGGTTTTCGATTGGATAGCTTGACCGCCGCTCTTTTTAGCCACATCAATGGTGTTCCATGTGAGTCGTGGATCATGTACAACCTTGGCACCTGGATTTTTGGTAAGGAAGGCTTCTGCCAATAGACCGACAATATAATAACCTTCGATAAAGTTGCCTTTTTCATCGACCAAGAAACAGCGATCGAAATCACCATCCCAGGCTATGCCAATATCTGCACCATGCTCGAGTACTGCATTGATGGTGGGTGCGCGATTTTCGTGGAGTATCGGGTTGGGGATTCCGTTGGGGAATGTGCCATCTGGATCGTTGTGTATTTTAATAATTTCGATTGGCAGCTTGAGCTCGGCAAAACGCGCTTCAATGGCATCTACCACATGGCCTGCTGCGCCATTACCCGCATTCATTAACAATTTGATGGGTTTAATCGCCTGTAGGTCGATATAACCCAGCAGATGGTCAAGGTAAGGATTTAGGATAGATACTTTTTCATAACCACCGCGTCTGTCAGGATCGACCGCTGTAAATTTATTTTCTTCGGCGATACGCTTGATATCCAGCAAGCCGGTGTCTGAACTGATCGGGCGTGAACCTTCACGAATGGGCTTCATACCATTGTGA
>CALSQH010000013.1 GCA_943788445.1 uncultured Pseudomonadales bacterium | reverse complement strand
ATTCATCTAAAGTAAAAATTTAATTCCTACTTTAGATGTCATATAAAATCTACTTTTAACCACGACGCCACTTTGTCCCCTCACGGCTATCCTCTAAAACTACACCTAATAATTTAAGTTCTTCGCGAACCACATCGGCACCGGCATAATCTTTATCAGCCTTAGCCTGATTGCGTTTAGCAATCAACGCCTCAACCTGTTCTGCAGAAATATCATCGCCACCGCGAGATAGCGTAAACCACTCTTCTGGGTTCTGTTGCAGCAATCCCATTAGACCGGCAATGGCTAATAAGCGACCCTTGGCAAGCGGTAGATTTGCACCTTCGGCACAGTGCATTTCGCGGGCTAGCTTATGCAGTTCGCTTATTGCCATCGGCGTATTCAAATCATCGAGTAGCGCGCTGTAGGCGTCGCTATCAGATATATCCACTGATGCGGCCTGTGTATCATTCTGGGTGCGTAAAAAGCCATACAGCGTATCTAGCGAGCGCCAGGCACTGTCGAGAAGATCCTTACCGAAATTCTGCTCAGATCTATAGTGAGCTGATAAAATTACATAGCGCAGTACTTCACCGGGATACTGTTCTAGCAGATCATTGACCATACGGAAATTGCCCAGTGACTTGGACATCTTCTCGCCTTCGATATTGATAAAGCCATTGTGCATCCAGATATTGGCAAAGGGTTTGCCATCATGGGCGCAGCAGCTTTGGGCAATCTCATTCTCGTGGTGAGGGAAGATAAGATCCTGACCGCCACCGTGAATATCAATAGAATCGCCGAGATGTTTTTCAATCATCGCCGAACATTCAAGATGCCAGCCGGGACGACCGCGCCCCCAGGGACTATCCCAGCCGGGCTCATTGTCCGCAGAGGGTTTCCACAGTACAAAGTCTCCAGCATATTTTTTATAGGAGGCGACTTCAACTCTGGCACCGGCCAACATATCGTCGAGAGAGCGACCAGATAGTGCACCGTAATCCGCCATTGACTGCACGGCAAACAACACATGACCCTGCTCGCCTTCAATGCCGTTATCAATATTGTAGGCATGACCTTTATCAATCAGCCGGGCGACCATATTAATCATTTCCGGAATATGCTGAGTCGCGTAGGGAACAATAGTCGGTGAGAGATTATTCAGCGCGGCCATATCATCAAAATAAGCCTGCGCATAACGAGCAGATAAGGCACTGATATTTTCGCCGAGTTCAGCGGCGGTTTTCATAATTTTATCGTCAATATCAGTGATATTACGGGCGTACTCAACTTTTGGGTAAAGTGTATTAAGAACTCTATACAGGGTATCAAAGACCACCGCGGGGCGCGCATTGCCGATATGAACACGGTTGTATACGGTCGGGCCACAGACATACATGGTGACTCTCTCGCTATCGATAGGCTCAAAGGGCTGCTTGCTGCGTGTCAATGTGTTGTATAGGGTTAAGCTCATTGTTCTCTCTTTGTCTTTTTTATTTTGTTAAATCTATGTGTCTTTAAAAAGCCTTTAGCCTATAGTCCTTTAAAAGCCTTTAGCGATAATTAAAAGCCCTTAGCCAAGGTTAAAAGCGTCTTTAGCGAAGAGCGATTGTCCGGTTAAAAACCAACTTATCACTACTGCTATATTTAGCATCCAAACAATAATATCCCTCGCGCTCAAACTGATACTGTTCACCTGCAACCGCATTGGCAAGGCCTAACTCCGCTTTGCAATTCGTAACAACCTGCAATGATTGAGGGTTGAGATGGTCGAGGAAAGAACCCTCCCCCGCATCCGGGGCAGGTACAGTAAACAGATTCTCGTAGAGATACAGATCGCAGTCGATAGCATTAGTCGCTGACACCCAGTGAATAACACCACGGGGGCGAATACCTTCAGGAGGATTCTCACCCACCGTATCCGGTACATAGGAGCCAACAATCTCGACAATCTCGCCACTGTTATCACTGATAACCTCGTCAGCACGAATAACATAGGCACCCCGTAGACGAACATATTCGCCTATAACCAAGCGTTTAAATTTCTTGCGAGACAGCGTCGTATCTTCACTAAAATCGTTCTTATCTATATATATATCTCGACCAAAAGGCAATTCTCGCTGAGGTAGATCATCGCGATTGGGGTGCCCTGCGGCAGTTAACATCTCTTCCTTGCCCTGCTCATAATTACTCAGAGTGATTTTTAGCGGGTTCAAAACACACATCGCGCGCCGCGCAGTATCGTTTAGATCATCGCGAATAAAATGTTCAAACTGTGCAATATCGACAACACCGTCAGTTTTGGCCACCGCTAAACTGTCACAGAAATCGCGAACAGCCGCAGCGGTCACACCGCGTCGACGCAGACCAGAAATAGTCGGCATTCTAGGATCATCCCAGCCATCCACATGATTTTCATCAATCAGCTGCTTTAATTTTCGCTTACTGGTCAGGGTGTAATTAAGGTTTAAACGACCGAACTCATACTGATGAGGTGTCGTGGGCAAAGGTAGGTTGCTAGTAAACCATTCATAAAGTGGACGGTTAGCAGCGAATTCCAGGGTACAAACAGAGTGGGTAACGCCTTCAATGGCATCTTCCTGACCGTGGGCAAAATCATAGGAGGGATAAATATTCCATGCCTCACCGGTGCGATGATGAGCCATCTTTTTGATTCTATAAATCACTGGGTCACGCATATTGATATTCGGCGAGGCCATATCGATCTTGGCCCGTAATGTCATGGCTCCCTCATCAATAGCGCCAATCTTCATCTGCTCGAGTAGCGCAAGGCTCTCCTCGGCAGGTCGTTCGCGATAGGGGCTGTTTTTACCCTTTTCCGTAAGCGTGCCGCGGTACTCGCGCATCTGCTCAGCATTTAATTCACAAATATAAGCCTTGCCTTCACCAATCAGATATTGCGCCCAACTGTAAAGTTGACCGAAATAATCAGAGGCGAATTTTGGTTCATCGGCCCAATCAAAACCTAACCAGCGAACATCTGCAATAATAGCCTGAACATATTCATCGTCTTCTTTTTCCGGATTGGTATCGTCAAAGCGCAGATTACAGGCACCACCAAACTGTTTAGCGAGACCAAAGTTCAGGCAGATAGATTTTGCATGACCTATATGCAGGTAACCATTCGGCTCTGGCGGAAATCGGGTGATTACAGTTTCAACACGGCCAGCGTCGAGATCGGCGCTAATGACTTGCTGAATAAAATTACTGGGTTTTTCAATATCAGTCATGAATATAAATCTGCTGGAAATAAGTGGCCGAGATTATAGCCGCAGCAACCCATTGGATAAACAAAAAGGCGGTATTCCACGCATATTAATCGAGCATCGTCTCAATTAAACCAAACATCGGTTTAAATTCGGCGGCTTACAAACTAAAATGAGCGGCTTTAATTATTTCAAAATATATCCACAGGGATTTCTTATGATTACATTGCGTACCACTCAAGGCGATATCTCCATTGAACTAGACTTTGCCAATGCACCGACCTCTGCAGCTAACTACCTTCAGTACGCTCGTGACGGGTTTTATAACGGCACTATCTTTCACCGTGTCATTCCCGGCTTTATGGTTCAGGGCGGCGGTATGGATGCCAATATGCAGGAAAAAGCATCACGGGATTCTATCGAAAACGAAGCTGACAATGGTCTGTCGAACGATATTGGCACTCTGGCTATGGCTCGCACCAACGATCCACACTCTGCTTCTTCACAGTTCTTTATCAATGTTTCCAACAATGGCTTTCTTAATCACAGTGGCAAAAACAGCCAGGGTTGGGGCTATGCGGTATTTGGTAAGGTTGTTGACGGTATGGACGTGGTAAATGCGATCACCAAATTGCCTACAGGCAGTTCTGGCCATCATCAGGATGTTCCTGTTGAAACGATTGCGATCACGGAAACTATTGTCAGTGATGCTTACTCTGACAAATAAGCAGTCTTAGAGAACGCGTTATGTCTGTACTCTTTATTTCAGATTTACATCTCGCACCTGAACGCCCGGCAGTAACCTGGGCGTTTTTGTCTTTCCTGTCTGAACGCGCAGCGAGCGCGGAGTCTCTCTATATCCTCGGCGATCTCTTCGAGGCTTGGATTGGCGATGATGATCCCACTGACATGGCGGCAGAAGTACAGGATGCGCTGCGCAAGCTAAGTGATTCTGGGGTCGCTCTATTTATCCAGCAGGGTAATCGCGACTTTTTACTCGGCAAACGCTTTATCAAACGCTGCGCTGCAGTTCTGCTTGGTGATGAGCATATTATTGAGCATGCGGGATACAGGGCCTTGGTTATGCACGGTGATTCCCTGTGCACTGATGATGTTGATTACCAGCGTTTCCGCCGCAAGGCGCGCAATCCAATCTATAAATGGTGTCTCTCTCACCTGCCCCTTAAGCGACGACAGAAATTAGCCACTGATTGGCGTGCAAAAAGTATGGCGGCTAACAGTAATAAGGCATCAGCTATTATGGATGTCAATGCACAGGCTGTGGCTACAGTGATGGAAAAACATAACGTTGAAGTTCTTATCCACGGCCATACCCACCGTCCCAATCGCCATGCTTTGGCATCTGGAGAGCGGATTGTTTTGGGTGATTGGCATGATCTTGGTTGGGTGCTCTGTCTTGATGACAGTGGCTACAATCTTGAGAGTTTTGTTATTAGCTCCCAGAAGTAGTTAGATCTTACCTAAATTACCTCTTTTTTCGATGTCCTTTTCTGGTTTGGGACGGCCAGAGTGACGGATGGCCTTCAGCCGATACAGCGAAGTTCTTTTCTATTTTTTTAATCCATAAATTTTTAGAGCACCTTAGGAGAGATTTAAGGACAGAGCCGAGAAGGGCCTTCCGGGACCGTGCGCCGTCGGGAACGGCGCTCGAACGCCCACGGATGGCTTGAGTGAGTCCCGGAAAGCCCTTCTCGGTTCTGGCCGCCCCGATCTAAACCAGTACTCAAAGCAAAAAAACCTATGAAAACAACCCCAACAAAGTGGTAATACTCTACCGACAGGGTATTATTGGAAGCATTAGCAATTCTATTGAGGACAACAGCATGGAAACTGAAAAATACAACGCAAAACAGATGCCCTCCGGCATTCAAAGCACCGCCCTAGATCCTGCGGTCGTTAAAGTACTTCGCAACACCTATATGCTGCTTGGCGCAACACTCGCATTCAGTGCAGCCATGGCCGGTGTCGCAATGACTCTCAGCGTACCCTACTTTGGACTCTGGACATTACTGCCCTACTTTATCTGCCTGTGGATGACCGAGAAAAACAAAAACAACTCAAGCGGCTTGTTGTGGGTATTTGCCCTGACTGGCTGGTTAGGCTTCACACTCGGCCCAATACTCAACATGTATCTCGCCGTACAGGGTTCCGAGCCAATTATGATGGCACTGGGCTCAACCGCACTGGTGTTCTTTGCCGCCTCAGCCTACGTACTGACCACGCGCAAAAACCTTAACTTTATGACCGGCTTTCTGATGACCGGTATGCTGGTATTCTTTGTCGCAGCTATAGCCAATGTATTCCTGCAGATCCCGGCACTGGCACTGACCATCAGCGCAGGTTTTGCCCTGCTCTCAACAGCGATTATTATGTGGCAGACCAGCGCCATTATTCACGGTGGCGAGCGCAACTACATCTCTGCAACTGTGACATTATTCGTGATGATTTATAACCTCTTCCTAACTCTGCTGAGCTTCTTCGGCATGAGCAGCGACGACTAAGGTTTTCAGTTACTATAAAGGGCCCCTAAACGGGGCCTTTTTTATTGCGGCAAACAAACTGCTATGAGTGAAAAATACCATTTAAACAAACTGTCAGAATGGACACCGGAAACGGCGGGCCTACTTGCCAGCGATGATCAGCTACAACTCACGGCAGAACATCTGGAAATTCTCCAAGTCGCCAGACAGTTTTACGATCAGTATGGTTTTTCGCCCTCCATGAGACCGCTGTGTAAAACCGTCGCCACCGAATTATCCGTCGAAAAAGGCCGTAGCATCTACCTGTTACAATTGTTTCCCGGAAGCCCAGCCAAGCTAGTCGCCAAATTCGCCGGCTTACCCAAACCTAAAAACTGTATTTAATCAGGGTGTTTAAGCAACTTTGAAAGCAATTGACCCACAACGCTATCCCGCACAACTAGACGCCAAACTGACGCGCTTTAATGAAACGCTAAAGGGGTTGGCTTACCCTCAGATCGAGGTATTTGATTCCGCGCCGAGTCAGTTCCGTATGCGCGCTGAATTTCGTATCTGGCACGAAGATGGGCGCGCTCACTATGCGATGAATCGCGCCGGGGAAAAACGTCCCTATATTATCCATAGCTTTCCAATTGGCGGCCCATTAATCAATAAGCTGATGACCCCGCTAATCGAGGCAATTAATGCCGAGCCGGTGTTAAGCCAAAGACTGTTTACCGCAGAATTTCTTACCACTCTTAGCGGCGAAGTATTGGTCACACTGATCTATCACCGCCCTGTGGATGAAGTGTGGCAGCAGGCTGCACGGCAGTTGCAGACTGATTTAAATATTATGGTGATTGGTCGCAGTCGCAAACAGAAGGTGGTGTTAGAACGCGACTATGTACTGGAAAAGCTGACCGTTGATGGCCGTGAATATCAATATCAGCAAGTAGAGTCGGGGTTTACCCAACCCAATGCTGAGGTCAATCAAAAGATGCTTAGCTGGGCCAGCAGTTGCTGCGCCATTGAGAATAACAGCGCTGAGAACAATGATTTACTTGAACTGTACTGCGGCAATGGTAATTTTACCGCCGTGCTGGCACAGCACTTTAATCAGGTACTGGCCACCGAGATATCCAAGATTTCGGTACGCTCCGCAGAGACTAACTTTACTCTGAATGGGGTAGAGAATGTCACTGTGGTGCGCATGTCCAGCGAAGAGTTTACGCAAGCCTTAAATGGCGACCGTCCCTTCCGTCGACTCAAAGATATAGATCTTGATAGCTATAACTTCTCAACAATTTTTGTCGATCCACCCAGAGCTGGGTTAGATGATGGCACACTGGAATTGACGCGGCGCTTTGATACGATTCTATATATCTCATGCAACCCACAGACCCTGCGCGACAATTTGGACAGTTTGACGAAAACGCACGATATAGTCAGAACGGCAATTTTTGACCAGTTCCCATGGACAGATCACCTCGAGAGCGGTGTATTACTAAAGCGGCGCCGCTAATAAAAAGGCTGTTAACGAAAATCAGTGCAAATGAATGTTAGTTAGGTCGACAGCGCTAACCTGAATAAACTCGCGGTAATTAGACTCTATGGATTCGCGCTCAGTATTCAAACGACGTTTTTCACTTTTACTAAGAGACGCCCAGTCATCAAGAATAGGGATATGAGCAGTGGCTCCAGCAAGTTGATGGAACACGCTAACCTGCTGCGCCTCATCGACACTCAGGTTTATCTGTTGGCTGAGCCAAGCAATTCGCATCGCCGCTTCAGTCTCAGTTAAATCTTTTTGCACCAACGCCCGAGCAATAATCTGCACCGACTGACGGGCTTCAGCTTCTTTTTTACTCAATTCATCGGCCAACTGTTGTTCAGCCTGCTCAGCTTTCAGTTTTTTCTGGCGAAGCTTATAAGCCAAGTAACAGGCATAACTGCCTAGACACATCAGCACCACTATTCCTGCAATCACCGCTAAACTACTTAAATTCATTGTGCCTATTTTCCACCTATTCAATCTTCAATTTCAGAAGAATCCGAATCATCTGCCAAGCGTACTGGCTTATCGAGAATATCAGTAACTTCATTATCTAGAGCAACGCTCTGTGGCAGGCTCTTCTTTGCCTTGGCGCCAAGCTTTTTGAGCTCCTCGGTACGACGAACCAGATTACCTTTGCCACTTGAAAGACGCTTATGGGCTGTATCCCACGCCTCCTGACTTTTGGCAATATGTTTACCAACCTCATCGAGTGACTCTATATACCGCACAAACTGGTCATATAGACCACCCGCCTTATCGGCAATAACCTGCGCATTGCGACTTTGATCCGCATAGCGCCAAAGATTTTTAATCGTTCTAAGGGTTACCATCAATGTACTTGGGCTAACCAATATAATGCCGCGATCATAGGCGTCGCGCATCATCTCGGGGTCTTGATCCAAGGCCAACATAAAGGCCGCCTCAACAGGGACAAAGATCAGCACAAAATCGAGGCTGTTAACCCCTTCAAGCTTTTCATAGTCTTTATGGCTAAGACCTTTGATATGGGCGCGCAGTGAATTTAGATGCTGACGCAGACACTGTTGTTTGGTTTCATCATCTTCAGCGTGAAAATAGCGCTCGTAATCAACCAAGCTAACCTTAGCGTCAATCACAATATCGCGGCCTTCAGGCAGATGAATAATCACATCGGGGTTGCGTCTTTTACCAGATTCATCTTTTAATGCCACCTGAGTATCGTATTCACGGCATTTAGTTAGGCCGGAATCTTCAAGTAGTTTCTCAAGTACAAATTCGCCCCAGTTACCCTGAGCTTTATTGTCACCACGCAGAGCATTAGCCAAAGAAACCGCATCCGCAGAAACTTGCATAGTCTGCTTTTGCAGCTCACTCAACTGACCGACCAACTTATTGCGATCAGCATTTTCTTTATCGTAAGCAGACTCGACCTGTTTGCGGAAATCACCAATATCGCGACGCAGTGGGCTTAGGGTTACCTCTAAAGCCTCTTTATTCTGCACAGAGAATTTCGCCTGTTTATCTTCAAAGATACGGTTGGCGAGATTTTCAAATTCCGTACTAAGGGTTTTCTTGGCATCTTGAAGTAGCTTTAACTGGGCTTCGTATTGGTTTTGCTGGCCGATTAGACGCTGCTCAAGTACACCATTAGCACTCGTGAGATCGAGACGAATAGCGCTAAGTCGTTCGAAATCGGCCGCCGCCTTTTCGCGACTGCCACGACTGATAAGCTGACTAATATAAACGCCCAGCGTTAAGCCTATAAAAAGCCCGCCAAGCGCCCAGAAAATAAAATTGAGATCATTAGATAATTGCATAGGTTTATTGTATCAGCCTACTGTCAATTACACTGCTGTTTTGCGATCATACTGGCCTATTTAAATGATAATAAAATTGTAGACCCAAGGATGCTGCCACCACTCATAGATATAAACCTATTTCGCGACGCTATAGAGCGCGACGCTTTAATATTGACGCCAAACCATCGACTGGCCGCGAAGATTAATGACGCCTGGGCCCTTGCGATTGGGAAATCTGTGTGGCGCGCACCGCGCGTCTATTCGATTGATCACTGGTTGAAATATTGCTGGGACGAACTGCAGGATCAAAATCATACGCTGGTCTCAGGTCTCTCGGTGGTCGGCGCACAACAGAGCCGCTATTACTGGGAGCGGGCGATTGCCAAAGATGATTCAGCCCACAGCAATAGCTATGCGAAAATTGCCGCTGACACCCTTAAAACATTGCAGAGCTGGAATCTGTCTGTGGACCAGGTACCGAGCGATACTCCGGCGGTTGCATTCTTTAAACGCTGGGCCGGCAGCTTTGATGAGTTGTTAGAGAAAAATAAGTTAATCACCCAACAATCTAGCTGGCAGCTGATCGAAAGAGGCTTTCAAATAAAGGCCCTGCCCGCTGAAGCAGAGATACTGCTCTATGGTTTTCAATCGACACCGCCGCTGCAAGCGGGGATTATCAAGAGTGCTTGCGATGCAGTGCAAACCATCGATACGCCTCACCATCAGGCTGAAGTTTATCGACTAGAGTGTCAGGATCCCCAGAGTGAACTGCGCACAGCGGCTAACTGGGCAGCCCAACAGCTAAAAACCAAACCGCAACAACGGATAGGCATTGTCGTGCCGGACCTCAATAATAGTTTGCAGCAGGTTGGCCGTGTAGTAGCCGAAGCACTAAGAACTGAAGATACAGAGCAGGTAGTTAATATCTCTGCGGGCACCCCACTGGCTAATACTGCGGTTGTCCACTGTGCCCTTGAACTTGTCGGTATTTTGCAATACAAACGCCCCCTCAATGATTGGCTCCAACTACTTTACTCACCCTTTTCAGTATTTGATCAATTGCCTCTGCAGTATCGTGCCGACAGCGAGTTAGCACTGCGTAAAACTCGCCGTTTTGAGTTCACTTTGGAGCAGTTTTTAAGTGCCATTCTGCCTGCGGAACAAATCGTTAGCCCTGAAACAGAAAGCTCGAAAACAGCACGGGCAATTCTGCAACCCTTAATCGATCTAAAGGCTTTTTCTCGAATAAAGACGGGCACCCAGAAAAGTTTTTCCGCATGGGCAACCTTCTTTAATCAGTTTCTCGACGACATGGCTTGGCCCGGGGCTCGCAGCTTAGATAGTATTGAATATCAGCAACGCCAGCATTGGACTGGTATGGTTGAGCAGTTCTGTGCGCTCGACAACCTGGGGATTGAAGTAGGCTTGGCGACCGCCCTTAAGTATCTGCAGCAGCTGGCTCAAGAATCCGTATTTCACCCAAAAACCGCCGATGCGCCACTACAGATACTTGGCTTGCTGGAAGGTTCGGGGCTGCGCTTTGACCAACTGTGGATTGTCGGTATGCACAGTCAAAACTTTCCTGCCTCAGTGGCGATTAACCCTCTATTACCGGCAGATTTTCAGCGTCAGCATGGGATGCCGCACAGTCTTCCAGAGCGTGAATTACAGATAGCTCAAGAGCTGCTGTCAGACTACAAGAACAATAGCCAGCGGTTAATTCTTAGCTACCCACTATTACGCGGCGAAGAACAGCTCGACCCGAGCCCATTGATTCGTGATATACCCGTATCCAATGGAACTGAGTTATTGGTAGAGCCTCAGACACAGCCCCCCTGGCTATTACAACATGAGCAGTGCGAATTAGTTGCGGACAAGGCACCGCACTACAACCCAGCCAGCGAATCTATCCGCGGTGGCAGCAAGCTTTTGGAAAACCAAGCGGTCTGTCCCTTTAATGCCTTTGCAACTCACCGGCTTAAAGCTGAGCCACTAGATGAACCTATTCAGGGTTTATCCGCGATGGATCGCGGCTCCTTAATCCATGAAATACTCTTCCGTCTGTGGACGCAGTGGAAGACCTCAGCTTTTTTAAAGTCGCTTGCAGATCAACAATTAACCGAACAGTTGAACACTGTAATTGCCGACACCCTGACGGAATGGGCACCCCGCCATGCAGTGCTGCGTGGCAATCGCTTTCGTGCGCTGGAACAACAGCGTTTAGAAAAGTTACTCACTCAGTGGCTTGAAGAAGAGAAACTCCGCCAGCCCTTTGAAGTGGCCAATCTGGAGAGCAGTGCCAGTATCAGCTTTGGTGATCTTAAAATTTCGCTGCGCTTAGACCGGGTCGATAAAATAGGCGATAATCTTCTAATTATTGATTACAAAACCGGTAAGGTAACGCCTAAAAAATGGACCGGGCCAAGACCGATTGAGCCTCAGCTGCCGCTGTATTTATTAGCCAGCAAACCCCAAGCCAATGGCTGTGCCTTTGTTCAACTGAGAGCGGGTGATATTAAATTTATGGGTAACAGTGACAGCCAGTTAATCAGTTTCGAAAAGCCTGCTGACAACTGGTCAGCACAAATTGATGAATGGCAATCAGCGCTGAACAATCTAGCCACTGAGTTTATCTCTGGCTATGCCCCTGTCGAAGTTTACGACAAAGGGAGCTTTGGCTTTCAAGATCACTTACTGCCTTTAAATCGCTGGCCGGAAGAGCCTGAAATAAACGCTATCGCAACAAAAATGGTCGAGCCATGAATCAAGTAGCCGATATTGCCCAACGCCAATTGGCCCTCGACCCGACCCAGAGTTTTATTGTCTCTGCGCCCGCCGGCTCGGGCAAAACTGGACTGATTACCCAGCGTGTTTTGCGCTTGCTATGCAGTGTAGAAAATCCAGAAGAAATACTCAGTATTACTTTTACCCGCAAAGCCGCAGGTGAAATGAGCAGTCGCATACACAGCGCTCTGCAGGCAGCGGCCTATGAGCCTCGACCCAGTGATGAGTACGAGGCCCAAACTTGGGATCTCGCTGCCAGCGCTGTGGCGCGCAATAATCAGCTGGGCTGGAATCTACTCGAGATGCCTGGCCGCTTGCGTATTCAAACTATCGATGGTTTCTGCCGTTATATTGCCAGCCAGTTTGCTCTGGAAACAAAATTGGGCACCTTGCCAGAACCCAGCGAACAGCCTCAGGTTCATTACGAAGTAGCTGCGCGTAATCTGCTCGAGAAAATTGAAGAGGACAGTGATATCGGTGAGCAGTTAGCTATTCTGCTAGCCCATACTGGTAATGACACCGCCCGCTGTGAACGGCTACTGGCGGACATTCTTGGCAAGCGCGAACAGTGGTTACCGCTTATTTATGATGCCAGAGGCAATCAAGAGTATTTTCAACAGGTCATAGATCAAATTATTGGTGAACATCTCTGGCAGCTTCAAGATGCCCTGCAGCCAATTGCTGGCGAGCTACTCTTTATTGCCGATTTTGCCGCCAACCATGTGCCGCCAGAGAAGAATTCTCCACTGGCTCAACTGGCGGGTATAACAGAACTGCCGGATATTAGCCTCGATGGAATTCAACAGTGGAAAATCCTGCTCAGCCTGCTAGTGACCAAAGGCTATGAACCGCGTAAACAGGTAACCAAAAATGATGGTTTCCCCAGTGATCAAAAGGACGTTAAAAACCGCATGATGGAACTATTGGGCTGGTGTAACAATCATCCCGACATGCATGAATTGATACTCAATGCCCTGTACCTTCCTGAATCAGAGATAAACTCATCCCAGCAACTGATGCTCGACGCACTTGGCTACCTTCTACCGTGCTTAGCCGCAGAACTCGACATTGTTTTTAAACAGCAGGATCAGTGTGACTATCCGGCGATTACGCTCGCAGCACTGGAAGCGATAGAACCGTCCCCAGAAGATGAAGCCATTTCGGATGTTACCCTGCGCTTGGATTACAAGTTGCGGCATATTCTGGTCGATGAATTCCAAGATACCTCCGGTGCGCAGATCAAACTACTCGAACATCTTATTGCCGGCTGGCAACCGGATGATGGCCGAACACTCTTTCTTGTTGGCGATGCCATGCAATCTCTGTACGGGTTTCGCAATGCTAATGTGGGTCTGTTTATTAATGCCCAGCGCCACCCAGTTGGCCCTGTGCAATGCACACCACTGGCACTCACGTGTAACTTTCGCTCTCAGCAAGGGATTATTGAGTGGGTTAACAATAGCTTTAGCACGGCGTTTCCCGCTGTAGCAGACATTAGCCGTGGTGCGGTTCCCTACTCTGCGTCAGAGGCTTTTAAAGGGCTCGACCCTGAAACCGCGGTTAGCTTTCAAGGCTTTTCAGGTGATGATTATGAACAGTCTGAGGCTCAATATATCGCTGGTATCTGTAGAGATCTAAACGATAATCGACCCGATGAATCAATTGCTATATTGGTCCGCGGGCGTGGTCATCTTAAAACTATTGTTCCCGCATTACGGGCTGCAAACCTCAGATGGCAAGCCATTGATATCACTCCTCTAGCCAGCAGAATGCCGGTTATAGATATGCTCTCTATCACCCGAGCACTACTTTCGCCGGCCGACAAAATTCCCTGGCTAGCCCTGTTGCGCGCACCTTTTTGTGGCTTGGGTTTAAATGATCTGATTAGCATTACCAATAGCACCAAAGTGACTGGTACCAATCATAACCAGAATCATGCTGTGCTCGCGCAACTCGAAACCTTAATTGACTCAGAAGCATTCACTCAGATCTCTGAACAGGGACAGGCTACATTAGAGCGGGTTACCCCCCTCTTACTGAACGCTTGGAAAAATCGCGCTCGCAACAACCTTCGTGAAACTGTAGAGCAGCTCTGGGTCGAACTGGGCGGGCCCGCAACCTTAAAGAGTATTGGCGACCTCAGTGATGTGCGTTCCTATCTAGACCTTTTAGAAAACTGGCAAAGTGCCGGAACCATGTCTGACTGGACAGGTTTTCAGCAAGCTGTAGAAAAGCTCTATGCCGCACCCTCACCCCTATTATCAGAGGATAACAATTCAGGTAGTAAAGGGGTTATTCAGCTGATGACCATCCATAAGTCCAAAGGGCTGGAATTTGATCATGTGATACTGCCGGGGCTGGCTCGCCCATCGGGATCGGATAAGAAACCCCTATTGCGTTGGTCTCAACATATAGATGAAGACAATCAGATGTCATTGATCATGGCGCCGCTGGGTGCCCACGATGAAGAAGATGACAGTGTCTACAGCTACCTCAAACAAGAAGAATCATTTAAGACACGCCTAGAAAATACTCGCGTACTCTACGTTGCCGCAACTCGAGCGATCCGCAAATTGTATTTATCTGCATCGCTAAAAGCGGCCAAAAAGGAAGGCTGGCAAGCGCCAGGCAAAGCAACATTACTGGCACCTATATGGGACTCTATTGAAGAGGGATTAAATCAACAGCACTACAGTGTTGAGATTGGCCCGGACAAGCCTAAAGCGGCGGCTCAGGTAGTCAGCCTGCAACATGTTCGTCGTTTACCCGCTTCATTTGAAACACCCAACCTTCCTCTTGGTTCTATGATAGTTGGCAGTGAAGACACTCAGTCGGTGGCTGAAAATCAGCTGGGAAAAAACCTATCCAACCGCGCCCAACTAATGGGCACAGTCCTGCATAGAACACTCAAGCAAATCGCTAATGAGGGTGTCGAAAAATGGCCGCTCAAACGTATCGAGCTGCTCTCATTCGCTTGGGCCGCACAACTTAAAGAAAAGGGAATACTTGCCAGCCCCGAGGAACTTAATAGTCTCAGCGCTGCAATAAACACCATGCTCAAAGACCCTAAAGGCCAATGGATACTGCACCGCCATCCTCAGGCAGCGTGCGAGCAAGCGCTGGGTTACTACCAACCTGATCAGAAGCGCGCCGGCACATCAATTATTGACCGAACGTTTGTTGATCTGGGGGTGCGCTGGATAATTGATTACAAGTTTTCCACTATTGGGGCAGACGAAACAGCTGAGCAATTCGCCACTAAACAGACCAGTGCCTATCAGGGTCAACTGCGGCACTATGCCAATCTGTATAAAGGTTTGCAGGACAATCCAGTGAGCTGTGCCCTTTATTTTCCGCAAATCCCACTGTTTATTGAGGTTGACGCGGAATAATCTTCAATATTGAAAATATTTAAGTACAATAGCCGACCTCGAATAAAGTTAATCGTTAGGAATTCCAACATGGATCCCCACGCTGTAGAAAATATTAATATTGAACCGCCAGAAATTCTGATAACTCCGGCTCAACTGAAGAGCGAAATACCGCTATCAGATAAGGCGCGCAAGGTTATTTCACAGGGTCGAAACGACATTGAAAATATCCTCAAGCGCAATGATCACCGAGTCATTGTCGTCGTTGGTCCCTGCTCTATTCACGACCTTAAAGCTGCTCATGAATATGCTGTGCGACTTAAGAGTCTCGCCGAAAAAGTTAGCGATACATTGTTGATCGTTATGCGCGTCTATTTTGAAAAGCCACGCACAACCACCGGCTGGAAAGGTTTAATCAACGATCCCTTTATGAACGACTCATTCAAGATAACCGATGGACTGCATATAGGTCGTCAGTTACTCCATGATATTCTGGAAATCGGCCTACCCACGGCAACCGAAGCCCTAGACCCTATTTCGCCTCAGTATATGCAAGACTTGATCGCTTGGTCTGCTATTGGAGCGCGCACCACCGAATCTCAAACTCACCGCGAGATGGCCTCAGGCCTTTCCTCATCGGTAGGCTTTAAGAATGGAACCGATGGCAGCCTGACAGTGGCGATTAATGCTCTGCAGTCAGTGGCCAGCCCACACCGTTTTCTAGGTATCAACTCTGAGGGTAATGTTTCGATTATTACCACCAAGGGCAATCCCCATGCACACGTCGTATTGCGCGGCGGCAATGGCAAACCCAATTACGACTCTGTGAGCGTTTCAATTTGTGAACAGGAATTGGAGGCCGCGGGTGTAGCACAGAATATTATGGTCGACTGCAGTCACGCCAACTCCAACAAAGACCACAACCTGCAACCGCTAGTATTGGATAATGTTGCCAATCAGATTGTTGAGGGTAATAAGTCTATTATTGGTGTCATGGTCGAGAGTCATTTGCACGCAGGCAATCAAAAGCTTTCGAGTAATCCCGATGAAATGGAATACGGTGTGTCGGTTACTGACGCCTGTATCGATTGGGAAACCACTGAAGCTTCACTGGTCTCTATGGCCGATAAGTTGCGTGATGTCCTCAAGGCGCGCTAACAACTGATGACAGTAAAAGCTAAAAGCCCCAATTCATAATGAGTCGGGGCTTTTTTGTTTATGCAAAGGGATTTTTATTCACTCGCCAGAAAACCTATAAACAGGTATTGTTCAACTAACTTACAAACGAATATATCTTATGCCGAGAATACTTTTACTTGTCGCGATCATCTTTTCAGTCTGGTATTGGTGGAAAATCGTAAAGAGCTTGCCTAGTGAAAAACGCCGTGCATTCTTTTGGCGCACTGCATTTTGGGCCGTTTTGGGCTTCTCTGTCTTATTAGTAGTAACCGGCAGAATGCATTGGTTAGGGGCAGGTTTAGCCGTTCTTATCCCGCTGGCTAAAACGGTCTTTGCTTTGGGATTGCGAGCCCTACCCTTTTTACATGTACTCAGTCGCTTTAAAACTAGTCCCTCTCAATTTCGCACCAAGTCACTGTTAGTTGAGGTTAATTTCGCAACCAGAAAGATGGACGGAGAGGTACTGCAAGGGGAATTCTCTGGCAAACATTTATCCGAATTAAGTGCCACACAACTTCAGACACTTGCAATCAGCCTCAAAGAGACTGATCGAGAGTCCTACCTGTTACTGCAAACCTACCTACTGCGCAATAACAAAGGTGGCTCAGATCAGAGCTACCAGGCCAACAATCTCACGGAGCTATCCGAAAAAGAAGCCTATGAAATTCTTGGGCTAGAACCCAATGCCGTTAAAGAAGATATTATTAAAGCCCACAAACGGCTGATACAACGCCTTCATCCAGACCGTGGCGGCAGTGACTATCTGGCCGCTAAAATTAATGCCGCAAAAGATAAACTCATCTGATCAAAATACTGAAATTAGAACTGCCATTAGAGCTGCAAGTACTTTTTACAGCTGCTTCTGAGATTCAACTCAGCTCAAAACGATAACTGGTTCTCATTATTAACCTGCGCTAGTTGCGTGTTTCCTCTCAAGCCATAGAATCGCTACATTCGTACTATATTTGTGTTGGCAAGCTGCTGACAAGGAGACTTGAAAGGATGGGTATCACTAAAACCACTATTGGTAAACTTATTGGCGGCACAGCTGCAGCGCTTTTAATCAACTTCTCAGTGCTTGCTGAAACAGTTGAAATCACCTACGAAGGTCTGGGCACAACTACAACATTAGATGTTATAGGAAGCTCAGATATCACAATCGGAGCCTTTGAATTAACCATTGATGGGGATAACCGCTTAGCGGTAACCAACGACAATTCCAGACACTATCTCAACACATGGGATGCAACCGTTAACACCTATACTGATGTTCAAAATGGTGCGGGTAAATTCAATAATAGTCGAAACGACAAAACTAAATACAACCAGGCAGGCTATCTCTTTACCCTTCTGGATTTTTCTGAATCTCTCAGCGCAACAGCGGCTAAATACAACGCTCTGGTTAACTATGTGATCTGGGATATTATGGGATCAGTGCCAAAGCTTAAAGATCGATCAGATCGACGTACTGTAAGACAGCTAAAAGATCAGGCAGGCGGACAGAATAACTTCGATTGGTCCAGCACAATGCTGGTTTATACCTCGAATGAACGCCTTGCAAGCAGAGAACTCTTTGCCTCTATTCAGCCACCTATAGCAACTCCAATTCCCAGTGCGCTATTTTTATTTGGCTCTATGGCTCTCGGGTTATTGGGAATAGCCACAAGAAAGCGGATTAGCGCTTAAAAGTAAAAACATAGTCTGTGCAAAAATAAAAAGGCTCCTCAAGGAGCCTTTTTATTATCTGTTTTTTTTCAAGCGGTTTTAAACAGGTAAAATAAATATAACCACCAACAGCATATAGCCTGAAAAGCATTTGCCCTCTACAATAGAGACATACAATAAAGGTCAACTCAATGTCTCAGCAATCAGCAACAATCGCACTTACTCAAGATCTAATTCGCCGCCGTTCAGTCACGCCTGAGGACTGCGGTTGTCAGCAGGTTATGATTGACCGATTAACGGCTATTGGTTTTCATATTGAGAAGCTACGCTTTGAGAATGTTGATAATTTTTGGGCAGTTCGTGGCACTCAGGGGCCAACCCTGTGTTTTGCAGGGCATACCGATGTAGTTCCTACCGGACCTGAAGAAAACTGGCAGATACCGCCGTTCGAAGCCAATATCAAAGATGGTTACCTATATGGCCGTGGCGCTGCAGATATGAAAGGCTCACTGGCAGCCATGGTAGTTGCCGTTGAACGCTTTGTTTCAGAGAACCCGGATCATCAGGGACAGATTGCATTTTTGATTACCAGTGATGAAGAAGGCATAGCCACCAACGGTACCGTCAAGGTCGTCGAGTGGTTGCGAGCACAGAATATGCTACCGGAATGGTGTCTGGTTGGCGAGCCCTCAAGTACTGCCAAGTGCGGCGATGTTATTAAGAACGGACGCCGTGGATCACTCGGCTGCACCCTTTCGGTAAAAGGTTTACAAGGGCACGTGGCCTACCCTCACCTGGCAGATAATCCGGTTCATCGCGCGGCACCGGCACTTGCAGAATTAGCCGCTGAAGAGTGGGACAAGGGAAATCAATTTTTCCCCGCCACCAGCTTTCAGATATCCAATATTAATGGCGGCACTGGTGCTACCAACGTTATCCCTGGTGAACTTGAGGTGATCTTTAACTTCCGTTTTTCTACCGAGCTCACCGAACAGCAGTTAATTCAGCGCGCCGAGAAAATACTCGACAAACACGGTCTTGAGTATTCAGCCAACTGGAATCTTAGCGGTCTGCCGTTTTTAACCGCCGAGGGCGAATTGGTTGCCGCCACGGTTGCCAGTATTAACGAAGTTACCGGATTAGACCCGGAACTATCGACCGCAGGCGGCACTTCAGACGGCCGCTTTATTGCCCCACATGGCGTTCAGGTAATCGAATTGGGGCCAGTCAATGCAACCATCCATAAAATTGATGAAAATATTAGCGTCGATGATCTCAATACACTGACGGATATTTATCAATCCTTGCTGACCAAGCTGTTTGTATAGAGATCTGTTGGTGAGACCTGTTGGAGAGCAGTCTATTAGAGCTATCAATTAGATAGCGCTTAAAGCCGCGTAATAACGCAACTGGGAGTCGGCTATTAATCCTTTGACGAGTTTCTTGTATCTATCGACAATTTTGATCTGGGGTTCAACCTGGCTGGCTATTACCTATCAGCTCGGCGAAGTCGATCCATTAGTATCAATTATCTACCGCATGACTCTGGGTTCAGCACTGCTGTTTATCTGGTGTTTAGCTAGAAAAATCCCGCTAAAAATAAACCCTGCCACCCATGGCTTTTTACTGGCTCAAGGAGGCTTCTTATTCGGCTTAAATTTCTGGGCTATTTATCTCGCTGAAATCTATTTAACTAGCGGAATTGTCGCGGTTATATTTTCGCTTTTAGTATTTTTTAATATTATTAATGGACGTATTTTTCTCAAACAGCCTATTTCAGGGGTAACCCTGACGGGGGGAATTATTGGTATGCTTGGTGTGGGCATGCTGTTTTACCCGGAAATTATTAAATACTCCTCCTCTGAAAATGCACTGATGGGTTTTTCGATGGCTGTCTTAAGCGTCCTTATAGCCTCTTTGGGAAATATTGCCGCCACTCGCAATGGCCGCACTGGGCTTTCTGTATGGTCTATCAATGCCTGGTCGATGCTATATGGCTCACTGATTCTTTTAGCGATCGCATTACTAAGCGGTGTTGAGTTTAGCTATGAGGCTACTTTTGAGTACACCGCTTCATTAGTTTACCTATCTGTATTCGGTACCGTTTTGGTGTTTGGTGCCTACCTAAAATTACTGGTTAGTATCGGCCCAGATCGTGCCAGCTTTACAGCGCTAATCATTCCTTTTGTAGCAATCATGCTGTCGACAATATTTGAAGACTATCAATGGACCCCTCTAGCGATTGGAGGATTTTTTGTTGTCATTTTTGGCAACTTTTTGGTGATTACAAGGCGTTAGAAATTTTTACCTAATCTTTATTAACCGAAGCTTTTAAAATGGGCAGTTTAAACAGGCAGTTTAGCTAGGAAGCTTTTTTAGGGTATAAATATCATAGCGAGTCGATTTACCCTCGAGGGAATAACTCGGTTTCCTATCAGCCAGATGGTTAGCTCCCGCCGGACGTTTTACTACCACCCTATAATTGGCAACCTTTAGCGCTAAGGCTAACAGTTTATCGGCATCTAGATCACTGCCGACAAGAGCGTGAAAAGCCTGCATTTCTTTTTTCACTTTGGCGGACTTTTTCCGTTCCGGAAACATCGGATCGAGATAAACCACATCGGCAGGTGCTACAGGATGATCGGGGCCCTGCTCTAGATAAGCGGCTGAATTAGCTTCAATCAATGTCATTCGCGCCATAATATCGCCTAACTCTGTATCTCCAGCAGAACCATCTCTTACGAAACCATGCTGAGCGTTGTTTACCGCCCTTTCTACGCCATCGGCAAGCAAACTGTGAACAATCGGATTACGTTCAAGCATGGTTACATGACAGCCGAGTGAAGCGAGCACAAAAGCATCGCCACCCATCCCAGCAGTAAGATCGAGAACTCTGGGTAAAAACTTACCTGATACGCCGACAGCTTTGGCAATTGACTGACCATTGCCGCCGCCAAAACGCCGCCGGTGAGCATGAGTACCGCCAGCGAAATCACATTGAATCGACCCATAACCCTTATCGGCAGAAGGTATAAGTGACAACCCTGACTCCGAGATTGTTAACAAATAGTCATAGGGACTAGATTCATCAGTACGGATTGGTCGTTCAAGTTTATTGGAGAGCTGCTGTGCAGAGTCGCTAAAGCAATCCGAGGTATAGGTGATTTCTATTTTTGACATGCGCCTATTTAACCACTGAACCGTACTTTAATGCAGGTTAATCTTTGCTATAAGATTATAAAAAAAGTGCCTAAGACCTTTTACCATTAAAGTTTGCGTTATTGATTTAGTTTTTGATCAATAATCGGCTAGCAAACAAATATTACTGCTCTGTGACTATCGAAAAAGATACCCACAAAATCTGTGGATAACTTTGTGGATTAAATAGGTTTTGGGTGGGTTAATGCCCTAAAAACCGACAGTTTTGTTAAATTGATCAAATTTTAACCATATAATTAAGCCTATATATATCAATGGGTTACGGTTTTAACAGGTGATTATCAATGACTTACAGGGGTTTTGTGAAAAATATTGTAGATATTCGTGCTATCTGTGGAAAAAATACATAAATAAATTAAAAAAGTACCAGTAATAAGGTAGAAAGTGTTTGCAGTCGTACAAAAAAAATGTTTTGTCGTAATGTATTTTTAAACGTTAAGCTGAATATAGATGATTATTAAATATTTATTAGAGCATGGCTTGTGTGACAGTCTAATTGAGTTCAAGCCAATCAAAACCCTGTTGCTGACAAGCGTAATAGAGGCTACCGATATTTGAAATAACCGGCTCCACTGCTACTCTTACCTTTTCAAGACTATTGTTTTTATCGCTAATATGACCAATGACTAACTGCTGAATAAGATTTTGGTTAATCACGGAAAGTAACTGTGCCGTTTGCTGGTTATTGAGGTGGCCCCAAGGACCAGACACACGGTCTTTAAGAAACTCTGGATAGGGCCCACTAAGCAACATATCTAGATCATGATTAGCCTCGACTAATAAACCATCGCAATTAGCATAAGCAGATTCAATATGCGGGGTCAAAGAACCTACATCCGTCAATATACCCAACTGATGACTATCACTGTTAAAAACGAATTGAACCGGTTCTTTGGCGTCATGGGGAACAGGTATCGGGGTCACCGATAAATCCCCAACCTGAAATTGAGTATGGCTGTCAATAATATGGAATGGGAAGGCCCGATCATCGGCCTTTCGACTGCGCAGACAGCCCGCTGTGACATAGACATCAATATTGTACTTGGCCGAGAGCGGCACTACGCCCTTCCAGTGATCACTGTGCTCGTGGGTGACCAGAATAGCGTCGATATCCTCAGGGGTCTTGCCAAGTTTTTGTAGCCGTTTAGCGGTATCCCGGATAGAGAAACCGCAGTCAATCATAATGCAGGTATCACGCCATTCGACGAGGGTGGCATTACCTTTACTGCCACTACCCAAAGATGCAAAGCGCATTCAGTTATACGCCTTAGGACATATTATTACGGAGAATCTTTAACAGTCGAAGTGCCTCGGCTTTACCCAGCCCCTCAGCCTCAGACCCAACAACCCGCACTTCCACATTCGCGCCAACAGTCTGAACCAATACACGATAGTTAGCTTCAACAATCACGTCACTGCTACCGCTACCGCCAAACCAACGGGTAAAAAAGCCAGGTTCATCGGCCAACTGATCACTGTAATTTACATACATAACACCCTCGGCACGATTCTGGTCAACAAGGGTATACCCACCGCGATCAGCAGAGTACAAAACCGATGCCCAGGCTCTATCAAAGCTCAGCTTAACCTGAATAAAGGGATCGGCAACCTCTGGGGTTATTACTTCAACCTTTGCTTCACCACCAATTTCCTGAGCTAGCAAAGATACCGAGGCGTAATTGGTCGCACTGGCTAATTCACCGGCAACCATAGACAGCATATCTTTTTCCCGCTGATCGCTATCTGATGCTTGCGGCCACTCTGCTTGTTCCTCTTCAGAACGTGCAGCCTGATTGTGGAGCAGTGATATCTCAGAGCTGTTTACCTGCACACCGGGAGAAATCTGGAAACGGAAGCGATGGGAGTTATCTTCATCGGAATTAAATTTCACCCAGACAGTTTCAATAATGCCTGACGAGCCCTCGGCAAGAGCAGCGGGAACACCACTGCGATTAAGTACACTGCGAACACGGGGCCAAACTTCACTGGGGGGAATATTAATCAATACCCAACGGCGGCCTTCCAGCGATTGAATCTTAACCATCTGCTCAAAGGTGTTGACCGAAGCTGGCTGCGGACGCGGCACCTCGAATTTAACAAGCTCGACAGAACTGGAGGAAATCTGTGGGATCGGGTAAATCTGACCGATGACATTACGATCAAGACCTGCAGGAATCGCTGTTACCTCGGTCTCTTCTGCGAGCAGATAATCATTACTGCGATCGCGTAAACCCAGCCAACCACAGCCACTCAAAGTCAAGATGACACAGATATTCAGCACGCTTATCAGTTGTTTCATTGTTATCGGTAGCCCCGTATAAATTTTATAAACTCGTTAAATAAGTTCAGCACTGCGCATAGCAGTTCGAACTACCTCATATTGCGATTCAGAAAGCGGCGTCAACGGTAGACGCAGAGTATTGGTTTGCAATCCCAACTCAGACACAGCCCACTTTATCGGAATAGGATTTGCCTCGACAAATAAGCTGCTATGCAACGCTGCCAATTTCGAATCCAACGCTAAAGCTCTATCCGCATCCCCTGAGAGTGCCGCTGCGCACATCTCTGACATCAATTTTGGTGCAACGTTTGCTGTTACCGAAATATCACCGTTACCGCCCAACAGCATCAGCTCTCTAGCGGTCGCATCATCACCAGAATAAAGCGCGAAATCATCGTCACACTGAGCAATGATTTGTCTGGCACGGTCGAGATCACCCGTCGCTTCTTTAACACCGATAATATTGGCAATCGAACTTAAGCGTAGCACTGTTTCAGGAAGCATATCGCAGGCCGTACGGCCTGGTACATTGTAGAGAATCTGATCTATGTCCACAGCCTCAGCAATCGCTTTGTAATGCAGATACAGCCCTTCTTGAGTAGGCTTGTTGTAGTAGGGAGTAACCAAAAGGCATGCGTCGGCGCCGGCATCAGCGGCTGATTGAGTTAACTCAATTGCTTCGCGAGTAGAGTTGGCGCCAGTACCGGCAATAATAGGGATACGTCCAGCGGCCTGTTCAACCACCACACTAATAACCTGTGCGTGCTCGGCAACACTCAATGTCGCTGATTCACCGGTGGTGCCAACTGCGACAATGCTATTGGTGCCCTGCTCTATATGCCAGTCGACAAGGTTCCGTAGCGCATCCCAATCCACCTCTAGAGAATCAGGGTGCATCGGTGTTACTAGCGCGACAATACTTCCGGTAATCATGACTTACTTCCTTTTAAAACTATTCTGTAAAAAACACGTAATGGTACTGTTGGCAATCAGGCGACACAAGTTAAACCTACAACTCACACAGACTTGGAATGCCTTTTCTTTTTAGCCGGCAAGTTATATAAATCCGGCTCGCCTTCAGGACGGTTTTTAAACCGTCGATGCACCCAAAGATATTGATCGGGCTGCAGCATAATAAATTCTTCAACAATCTTATTAATTCGAGTGATATCAACAAGATCATCGCCAACCGGAAAATCTTTCAGCGGCGGATAAAGGGTAATCTTATAGCCCTGAGAGCCAGGTAATCTTATATGGCTAAACGGAACAACCGCAGCGCCGGTTTTCTCGGCGAAGCGTGCTGTGGCATAGACCGTTGCCGCCTGAACATTGAAAAAGGGTACAAATAAACCCTGATTAAGCCCGTAGTCTTGATCGGGGCCATACCAGAGTGCTCGTCCACGCTTTAGGGCTTTCATAGTTCCGCGCACATCTCTGCGCTCGTAGACCACGCCGCTGCCAACGCCTTTATCCAAACGCCCTCGCGCCTGTAAAAAGTCATAGACAGCATTGCCGTGGGCGCGGTACATACCGTCCATTTCCACAACAGTTGATACCGCTGCTGCACCAATCTCTAAGGTCGTAAAGTGAATACCCAAAAGCATGATGCCGCGGCCTTTAACCGCATCAAGGTTTTCCTGCCCCTCAATATGGATAAGCTTCTGAAAACGTTTTTTTGACCACCACCAAGAAATACCGACTTCCATAACGGCAATACCTGTGCTGATAAAATTATTTCGCAGCATGGTTCGTTGCTGCGCGCCACTAAGGTCGGGAAAGCAAATTTCAATATTGCGCTGGGCAATGGTCTTGCGGCGACTTGGAATGGCATAAAAAACCAAGCCAACAGCGCGGCCAAAAACAAGCAGTACTGGGAAGGGAAAAACAGTGACCAAACGCCAGACGCCAAATCCAAACCACGTCAACCAATAGCGCGGATGCAACAGCGCAGCTTTAAATTGCGTGGCTTTTGAACTCATATTAAGCGCTATACAAGGTTGCTAATCAGCACATTGGGATCGACATCGGCCTCGTAGTCGACACCCTCGATCTCGAAGCCAAATAGATTGAGAAATTCCTGTTTGTAGCCAACAAAGTCGGTTAGCTCTGCGAGGTTTTCTGTGCTGATATTAGCCCAGGCTTGCGCAACTACATCCTGCACCTCGGGAAGTAACTCTAATTCATCGACACGCAGGCGACCCTCTTCGTCGGTGCGTGGAGAATCGCTGTAGAGACATTCACTGAAGAGTCTGTGCAGCTGCTCGATACAACCCTCGTGGGTACCAAGGCGCTTCATCTCTTTAAACAGCATCGCCAGATACAGCGGCATAATTGGAATAGCGGAACTAGCCTGCGTCACAACAGCCTTGAGCACAGATACTCGCGCATCGCCGCCACCTGCCGCCAACTTTTCACGAATAGAGATCACGCGCTTATCGAGATCTTTTTTCGCCTGACCAATGGTGCCATCCCAGTAGAGATCCCAAGTCATTTTCTCGCCGATATAAGTAAAGGCCGTCGTTTTAGCGCCTGCAGCCAGAACACCGGCTTCATCGAGAGCGTCGATCCACATCTGCCAGTCTTCACCACCCATCACTGCAACAGTATCGGAAATCTCCTGTTCGTTGGCAGCTTCAAGGCTAAATTCTTGAATCGTTTCTTTGTCGGTATTAACACCACGCATGGTGATATTTTTACCCACTGGCTTAAGAGTGGAATTAAACACCTCGCCAGTTTTTGGATGCTGACGACGTGGCGCTGCAAGACTATAGATAACCAGATCCACCTGCCCCAAGTCTTCTTTAATCGTGGCAATGGTTTTAGCTTTAATCTCATCGGAGAATGCATCGCCATTAATACTCTTCGCATACAGCCCATCCTGCTCGGCAAACTTATGAAATGCCGCAGAGTTATACCAGCCCGCAGTACCCGGCTTGGTTTCAGTACTTGGCTTTTCAAAGAAAATACCCAACGTTGATGCACCGCCGCCAAAGGCTGATGTAATTCGCGCAGCTAAACCATAACCGGTTGAAGAACCAATCACTAAGACGCGCTTGGGCGAATCAATCGGTGATTGCGATTTTATATAGTCGATCTGATTTTTGACGTTAGTTTCACAACCCACTGGATGAGTTGTTATGCACATAAAGCCGCGAACGCGGGGCTTGATTATCATTGAATAATCTCCGTACTTTGCCGATTAAAGTTAAAGGTGCGCAATGATACCCTAATGACAATCGTTACCCAAAAATTAACCGCGATAAAAACCATAATCATTGATATAAGGCCAAGTTTTTGATCATCTTCCAGCCTCAGACCGTACAATAGAATAATATCCCAAGCCGAGTTAGTCCATTGAGTTCAGTACCTAGCCATCCGCCACTGAAATACCCCTTCCTTCGTCAAGAATTTCTACAGGCACTAGAAGAGAGCCATAGCGCCTGTGAGTCGAGCGGTTGGGCACCTATACATCTGTTATTAGAACAGGCTGATAGCGAAGAGAATCAAAATAGCGCCTTTATGCCGCTCTATCTCAAAGATCACTCCATGGGTGAATATGTCTTCGATATGGCTTGGGCCAATGCCTACCATGAGAATGGCTTAGACTATTATCCCAAGCTGGTCACCGCCATTCCATTTACACCGTCGGTTGGCCCTAGGGTTCGAACAAATCAGCCCATATCGAAACAGGACTGTTCACAGCTTATCAATGAAGTTTTAGAGGTCGCCGAGGAAACCGACGCCTCTAGTTGGCACTATCTATTTCCCAGCGTCGAACATCTGAACATGTTCGATGATCCACGGTTATTACAGCGCAGCGGTGTTCAATATCACTGGCATAACCGAGGGTACTCGTCATTCGACGACTACACCGCGCGTATGATGTCGCGCAAACGCAAGATGGTGCGTAAAGAGCGCGCAGATATAGTTCGTCAGGGCATCAATATCACTATTGAAGTTGGCAGTGATATCAGTGATCAGGTTTGGCAGCTCTTCTACCAGCTGTATGAACGCACCTATATCAAACGAAACGGTACAAGAGGCTATTTAACCGAAGCCTTTTTCCAACAGATTGCAGTCACTATGCCCGAGCAAATCGCCATAGCAGTGGCTTGGATTGATGAAATACCGGTGGCCTGCGCGCTTTACTTTTTTGATGAAGAAACACTCTACGGACGCTACTGGGGCAGTGTCGATGAGTTTCCCTATCTGCACTTTGAACTCTGTTATTACAGCGGCATTGAATTTGCGATCAGTCGCGGCCTAAAGCGCTACGACGCAGGTGCTCAGGGAGAACATAAAATTGTTCGCGGATTTGAGCCGGTTGAAACCCACTCGCTGCACTGGATTAAACATCCACAATTCAGAGATGCGATTGCGCGGTTTTTAGTCCGAGAAAAAGAATCTATAGATGAACACATAAAGCAGGCCCAAGAGATGCTCCCCTACCGCAAGGATTAACCTCCTACCCTTCACACTTACCATTCGCCAGTGTTTGGCATCGACAGCCAGGGCTCTTGCGGTTCAAGTGTACTGCCCTCCTGAAGAATTTCGATAGAGATATTATCTGGAGAGCGAACAAAAGCCATATGCCCATCGCGGGGCGGTCGATTGATTTCGACACCGGCATCGGCGAGTCGCTGACAGGTCTCATAGATATTCTCGACACGATAAGCCAGGTGACCGAAATTGCGGCCTTGAGAATATTGTTCAGGCTCGCTGCCATCCAGCGGTTCCCAGTTATAGGTTAACTCCAGCAGTGGCGACTTTGATTCTTGAGCCTTTTCTACATCATCAGGCGCACCGAGAAATATCAGTGTAAAACGTCCCTGACTATATTCGTTGCGGTATAACTCAACCAACCCGAGCGCCTTGCAGTAAAAATCGAGCGATTCCTGCAAGTCAGTTACCCGCACCATACTGTGCAAATACCTCATAACTTCTCCTTAAAATACAAACGAATAATCCATCTCATTAAAAAAGGGATCTTTGATTTCTCAAAGATCCCTTAGGACTCATATAAAAGCATACTAGGATACAGATAAACTGATAAATCCTAGAGACCGTCAACTCAGAGCGCTAAATGACGAATATCACTTAGCAGCTTAACCAAGTGAGTCATAAAGCGACCCGCATCACCACCGTTGATCACACGGTGATCGTAAGACAGCGCCAGCGGCAGCATAAGGCGTGGAGCGAACTCGCTGCCATTCCAAACCGGTTTAATCTGTGACTTGGAAACACCTAAAATGCCAACTTCTGGAGCATTCACAATCGGCGTAAAGCCATTGCCACCAATCGCACCTAGGCTAGAGAGTGTAAAGCAACCACCCTGCATCTCTGCTGGCGTCAACTTGCCATCGCGAGCCTTGCCCGCCAAAGTCATAATTTCTGCTGATATATCCCAGATGCCTTTTTCATTCACATCTCGAATCACCGGGACAACCAAACCGCGCGGCGTATCAACAGCCATACCAATATGGCAGTAATGCTTTTGAATAACGTGCTGACCATCGGCACCCATTGAACGATTAAATTCAGGATTAGCCTGCATAGAAGCAGCTAGCGCCTTGATTAAGAAAGCTACTGGGGTAACACGTACACCGCGCTTTTCGCCTTCAGCTTTAAGGCCTTTACGGAAATCTTCCAGTTCAGTGATATCCGCATCGTCAAACTGAGTAACATGTGGAACATTCAACCAGTTGCGCTGCATATTCGCCGCGGTAAGCTTCTGAATCTTGCTTAACTTAATCTCTTCAATCTCACCAAACTGACTGAAATCAACAGTGGGTATTGCAGGGATACCAGCGCCACCAGCCGATGAGGCCACAGCGCTATCTTTATTTTTCATCACTTTCTTAACAAAGTGACTCACATCATCTTTCTGGATACGACCCTTAGGGCCAGAACCTGAAACCTGAGATAGATCAACACCCAGTTCGCGGGCCAACAGGCGAACCGCTGGGCCAGCGTAAAAATCGCCCCCAGTAGGAACGTCTTCCGGTGCAGCAACTGGTGCCGCCTCGACAACTGGCGCGGCGACTGGTGCTGCAACAACTGAAGCTACTTCCGATGCAGCAGGAGCAGTTTCTGGTGTAGCTGGAGCAGCGGCTTCTTCAGCAGAAGAAGTTACTTTAAACAGCGCAACCTCATCACCAGTACCCAGCTTGTCGCCCTCGGCAACAACAATCTTCAAAACAGTACCTGTATGAGTCGAAGGGATATCCATGGTCGCCTTGTCAGACTCTAAGACAACCAGCGTATCGCCTTCATTGACCTCATCACCGACCGCAACACAGATCTCAATCACATCGACTTTGTCATCGCTGCCAATATCTGGCACCTGAATCATTAGCTCAGAAGAAGTGGCGGGTGCACTGGCAACTGGCGCTGCAGGTGCAACCTCTTCAGCGACAGGAGCAGCTTCTACAGGAGCTTCTTCAACAGCAACATCCGCAGTTGGAGAGGCTGCATCAGCAACGTCGATCTCGGCAATAGCATCGCCAACTCGGACGGTGGCACCCTCTTCAACTAGGTATTTAGTAAATACACCGGCTTTGGGACTAGGGATATCCATGGTTGCTTTATCAGATTCCAAAACCAACAGGCAATCTTCTACTTCAACATTATCACCCGGCGCTAAACCCAGTTCGATAACTTCAACCGTCTCGGCGCCGCCAAGATCTGGAACTACTACTGTTTGTATTGTCACATTGATTCCTTTGTTCGCATTTTTCTCGGCAGGCTGTCGTTAAACAGCCTTTCAGCTAGCGTATAGACGCAATTAAACGTGTAATGGATTGGCCTTCTCAGGATCAATACCAAATGTCTTGATCGCCTTAGTTACTACCGACGCCTTAATCTTACCCTCATCTGCCAATGCTTTCAGCGCTGTAACAGTAATAAAGTATCTGTCCACTTCAAAGAAGTGACGCAGAGCGGCACGGCTATCACTGCGGCCATAGCCATCAGTACCCAGTACATAAAGCGGTCTGTCTATATAGGCACGCAACTGCTCAGAGTAGTTTTTCATATAGTCAGTTGCGATAACCACTGGCTCAGAAGTTCCTTCCAACTGTTCAGAAACATAGGATTTCTTAGCTTTACTGCCTGGGTGTAACAGGTTCCAACGATCAACCGCCTGACCTTCGCGGGTCAGTTCGTTGACGCTGGTTAAACTCCAGATATCTGACTCGACAGAGAACGATTCTTTAAGAATTTTCGCCGCTTCACGAACTTCATTAAGAATAGTACCCGCGCCCATCAACTGGACTTTCAAGTCAGCGTCTCCGCCCTGCTTAAATTTGTACATCCCTTTGATAATGCCCTCTTCGGCACCTTCAGGCATAGCAGGCTGAACATAGTTTTCGTTCATCGTGGTCAGGTAGTAGAAGCAGTTCTCTTTATCTTCGAACATGCGCTTAACACCATCCTGAACCACAACTGCCAACTCATAACTATAAGCAGCATCATAGCTTTTACAGTTTGGAACTGTATTGGCAAGGATAAGGCTGTGACCATCCTGATGCTGTAAACCTTCGCCATTCAGAGTGGTTCTACCGGCAGTTGCACCGATTAGGAACCCACGTGCCTGACTGTCACCCGCCGCCCAAGCCAGATCACCAATACGCTGGAAACCAAACATGGAGTAGAAGATATAGAACGGAATCATCGGGCAGTCACTGGTACTGTAAGCCGTTGCCAGAGCTAACCAAGCAGACATAGCGCCGGCTTCGTTAATACCCTCTTCAAGAATAACGCCCTTCTTGTCTTCCTTGTAATACATAACCTGCTGGTGATCGTGAGGCACATACTTCTGGCCTTCCGAGGTATAAATACCCAGCTGACGGAACATGCCTTCCATGCCAAAGGTACGCGCTTCGTCGGGAACAATTGGCACTACTGAGCTTCCAATTGTCTTGTCTTTGACCAGCGTTGAAAGCACACGAACAAATGCCATAGTGGTTGAGATTTCACGTTCACCACTGCTCTCCAGCTGCTTTTTGAAGGTCTCTAAACCAGGCGTCTTCATGGCTTGGAAATCAGCCTGACGCGCAGGCAGAGAACCACCGAGAGACTTGCGACGTCTGCGCATGTACTCAAGTTCAGGACTGTCTTCCGCTGGACGGTAGTAAGGTACAGTTTCTAACTGATCATCAGAAACTGGGATACCAAAGCGATCACGGAAGCCACGCAGACTTTCTAGATCAAGTTTTTTCACCGAGTGAGTATCGTTGGCAGCTTCGCCAGCGCCACCCAAACCGTAGCCCTTAACAGTCTGAGCCAGAATAACCGATGGCTGGCCTTTATGAGCCGCTGCTTCAGCATAGGCCGCATAAACCTTATAGGGATCGTGACCGCCACGATTCAAATACATAATTTGATCGTCGGTCATATCTTTAACCAACTCGAGCAATTCAGGATACTTGCCGAAGAAGTGCTCACGGGTGTAGGCACCGCCATTGAACTTATAGTTCTGCAACTCACCATCACAGACTTCATTCATACGCTTAACCAGCAGACCAGAGGTATCCTTCTCAAGCAAACGATCCCAGTGACGTCCCCAGACCACTTTAATAACATTCCAACCAGCACCGCGGAATACGCCTTCGAGTTCCTGCATGATTTTACCGTTACCACGCACAGGGCCATCGAGACGCTGTAGGTTACAGTTAACCACAAAGGTCAAATTCTCAAGCTGTTCGCGACCGGCCAGAGAAATAGCACCCAAGCTTTCCGGCTCGTCACACTCACCGTCACCGAGGAAAGCCCAAACCTTGCGATCACCACGAGGTACCAGACCACGCGCTGAAAGATAACGCATAACATGCGCTTGATAGATCGCCTGAATTGGGCCAAGACCCATAGATACCGTCGGGAACTGCCAGTAATCTGGCATCAACCAGGGATGCGGATAAGAAGAAAGACCGCCGCCATCAACTTCACGACGGAAATTATCCAACTGATCTTCGTTAAGACGTCCCTCAAGGAAAGATCGCGCGTACATACCCGGAGCACTGTGACCCTGGAAGAAGATCAAATCACCGAGGTGATCGCCCTCAGGCCCACGGAAGAAATAGTTAAAGCCAACATCATAAAGAGTCGCAGCAGAGGCGAAGCTGGCGATATGACCACCGATACCCTCGCTCTTCTTATTTGCGCGCATCACCATCGCCAGAGCATTCCAGCGAATCAGTGAGCGAATACGACGCTCCATAAACAGATCGCCGGGCATACGCTTTTCGCGATTTGCGGGGATAGTATTATGATATGGCGTGGTAACCGATGAGGGCAACTTCATGCCTTGCTGATTGGCATGGTCTTGCAGCTGATTTAGAAGAAAAGTGGCTCTTTCGTCCCCATGAATCTTACAAATAGAATCGAAGGCTTCTAGCCATTCTTGAGTTTCAAACGGATCTAAGTCCTGAGTCATTCATCACCAACCAGTTATTAATTAGTCTTGTTTTCGCAGCTGCTTGCCTACAAGTGTAACTTGATGACAGACCACAAAAAATCTGGCGCTAATTTTAATGTAGCTCAACTACAAAATCAACGGGACGCTGGGATTTAAAATATAAAAAAAATCTATTCTAGTTAAAATATTATCCTATAACCCACTGTTTAATATAAGTATTTTTAAAATTAACTTAAGTTAGTAGAATTACAAAAAAGATTATCTGCCTCTTTTTAAAAGTCATATTGATAAACTTCACCCTGCTCACGTAAATCGGTAGCGGTATTTTCCTCATCCGGCCCAACAGTCTTAACTGATAATCCACGAATTTCACCCACCAAAAGAGCCTTATAGGTACCCTTAAAATTGCTCAAAGTCACATCCATGACCTCTTTAGCAAGCTGTTCACGGAAATCAAAGTCGGTATAACCCAGACTCACAGACTCAATAAAACGGCCATTGAGATCCGCTAAATTTTTCGGTGTCTCCTGCAAGTTACTCAGCACAGAGGCTCTGAAGCGTTTAAGATCATCTTCATTCATTTTCTCTATCTGCTCAACATACCCACTCAGGAAATGATCGAACTCCGCTCGCAAAGCCCGCTCATCGACTGACGATGACTGCACCAACATTGCAACACCGGGTACTCGAACATGATTGTTAGCAAAGGCTGCAACCACATACCCCAACTGCTTCTCTGTGCGCAGACTGGTGTAAAAAGGCGATGAAAGCATCTCGCCGATCAGCAGCATATGCGCACGTTCTGCAAGTGAGTCATTGCGACCCTGAATATACAGCATCAAAGCCGCATCGCTGTGATCTACCGGAATTTGCGCTCGATACTCACCCGGCATTAACTTGGCTACGCTAAGCGATGGCTGTACTGGTTTAAGCGGCGTCCAACTCGACAAGCGAGCCACAATTTGCTCGGCAGATTGCTTATCCTGATTACCACTAACCAACACCTTTAATTGAAGATGACTGGTCAAGCTCTCAACCTGCCCTGCTAGCTCCAACATGGATAGATCACTCACTGCAGTGGCCTTCTGGAGTGGTGTCCACTGACCTTTAAGCATTGAGTAAAGACTTGCCACAACCTGCCGAAATGGATATTCGCGGCGGAAATTACTCAGCTCGCGAAACATTGATTGCTGTATACGATCAAAACGTTCCTGCTCCCAACGAGGCGCTTTTAACGCATCAAGAATATCCTCCAGCAATGCTGATTGGCGCTCTGAATAACCACTGACAACAATATTAAAACCCTTACTAGTCGCTTGCAGAGAAAAATTCAAACCCGCTTCTTGCGCGGGATAAATCTGCGCTCCGAGCTGATCCTCTACATAGGCAAGATAAAGTTGCACGGCAGCAGCCCGCGCAGGAGTATTAATAGTGCCGGATTCCAGCGCGGCAATTATATGCGCCTTGGGAACCCCAAAACGAGTATCCTGAAAATGCCATGCAGTGACCCTATCAGTCTGCATCAGCAGCTGAGGAACTTGGTTAGAGCCCGCCTCAGGCAGCAACTCAAGGTTGTTCGGAATATAGGCATTGACCGGCGGTAAATTCAACTCATCAAAGCGCTGCGGCGCACGCCATTGCTGCAAGTCTGATTTGGCAATCCCACTAACACTGTAAGGGGTCTGATACATCAAGCTAAGCTGATCGGTCTCAACCTCTGGCGCAGTCAACTGAAGCAACAGGTTATCTGGCGTCAATAATGCACTGACATCAGCCAACAAATCAGCATCAAAATCACTCATCACAAAATTTGCCTGCAACACATCAGCAACCGGATAGAGCTGCATCATTGATGCCAGCGCGGAGACATAATTAATTGGATTTTGTTTTTCCTGAAATCTAAATGCGATTTCACTCAACTGAGCACGCTCATCGTAGCGCCAGCTCTCAATCCCTTGATCACGAATAAGGGCAATCCAGGCAAAGAACATTTCAACAATCTGCTGCTGATATTCCAAACCCTCGGGTGTCAGGGAAATATTAACCGAAAACATTGCACCACCTCGGTCTTCTAGTGCAACGCCAGCCCCAAGAGACTCTGCCCAGCCGCGCTTTTTCAATATATCCAACAGACTACCGGCACCTTCGTGACCAATCAGCGCCCCCAAGTAATTGGCCGGTTTCTTTTGCCAGTGGGGCAGCATTTTCGGCAATGGAAAAGAAAGACTGAGTTCGCGAGAATTTTGCAATGGAATAGCCGATATCTTCATCGGCAAGCGCTGCGGCTCAAACATTGGCGCACTGTGAGCAGCAATCTCGACAGCAGTGTTTTCAACAATAGCAAAACGAGGAACAACCATAGCCTGCAAATCATCAAGGCTTTCACTGCCGAGAACCACCAGCTTCATAATGTTGGCAGAATAGTATTTCTTATAGATCGTCAATAGCTCATCGCGCACCGGACGGCCTTCCAAATCGGCGAGGGTTTCAAGGTTACCAACGGTAAACTTAGCCAGAGGATGGCGCGGATTAACCTGCTCTTGCAGCACATCCTGCATACGTCGACCGTCATCTTTGATTTTTAAGCGGTACTCAGACTCCACCGCATTGCGCTCGCGATCGACATATTTAGCATCGAAATTTGGTGCTGAAAAGAACTGCGCAAAACGATCTAATGCAGACTCCAAATGAGCCTCATCAATATCGAAAAAATAATTGGTATTCTCTAAGCCCGTACCGGCATTGTGGCTGCCGCCATGTTCACTGATAAAACTCTGATATTCGCCCGGGTCGGGATATTTTTCAGTACCTAAAAACAGCATATGCTCAAGAAAATGTACCAGCCCTGCCCGATCAGCTGGATTTTGATAGCTGCCAATATTCACATCAAGGGATGCCGCAGCCTTGTCGGTACTGGGATCGGAAATCAACAACACATCGAGCTGATTCTCGAGACGGATATGACGGTATTCACGACTATCATTGGAACTGACAACAATTTCAGGGAACTGATTCTGAACCGGATAATCTGAGCAACCCTGCTGCATAGCAAGAATAAAAACTGCGACAAACAAAAAACCAGAGAGCCCAAGTAAACGGCGCATACAAACTTCCTTTGTTATAAGTTAATAGTTAATGTTTTGCTTTTAGATTTAATTTTATTTTTGATCAATAGCTGCCTGTTCAGAGCCACTACCATCTTTAATATAGGCAGCGTCAGATAGATTCCCCGATAAATCTAGGGGTGACTGAAAAGCCATTTCGTGCTGAGCCTTGCGCGGCCAAGCGTTAAACACCGCCTTGACCAAAGTGGCCAATGGAATGGCGAAAAACACACCCCAAAAACCCCATATTCCACCAAACAACAGCACCGAAACAATAATAAACACCGGATGCAGATTAACCACCTCAGAAAACAACACAGGAATTAATACATTGCCGTCAAGAAATTGGATAACCCCATAGGTACCAAACAACCAAAAGAACTCATTACTAAAGCCCCACTGCATATAACCTACCAGCAGCACCGGCAGAGTCACCACGGTTGCACCTATATAGGGAATAAGTACCGAAAGCCCGACCAGCAGTGCCAAGAGCGCGGCGTAATTAACCCCGAGAAGCAAAAAGGCAATATAAGAAACTGTACCGACAATTAATATCTCAATGGCCTTACCACGCACATAGTTAGTAAATTGCATATCCATCTCATTCCAGATGGTGCGCATAACCGAACGCTCTTCAGGCAATAAATTACTTAAAAAAAGCAGCAACTGATCCTTATCCTTAAGCATAAATAAAACTAACAGAGGTACCAGCACCACGTAGATCATAAGACCAATAATACTCGGAAAACTACTGATCGAAAAAGTCAGGGCCTGCTCGGCAAGACGGCCAAATTCCTCGGTAAGGCGGGCCATAATAGACTGAAACTGCTCGGGACTGACATACTCCGCATAGCGCTCCGGCAGATCCACCGCCAACTCGCGCAGGCGATTAATCATATTCGGCAGCTCGCCGACTAACAGCGATGCCTGACGGCCAATCATAGGAATCAAACCTATAAGCACCGAGAGAAACCCAACCATAAAGAGAAGATAGGTGCTGATAATGGCAATAGTCTTGGGGACACCGTAGCGGCGCAGAGTATTGACCACACCCTGAAGTAAAAAGGTTAAAATTACCGCTGCAAAAACCGGCCCCAACACAGCGCCCAAGGTGGCAAATATCACCAGTGACACAATCAGGATAATAGTCAGCAACAGAGCCTCTTCTGTGCCAAAGTAACGCTCGACCCACTTGTGTAAAATCTTCTTCATCCCTTTTATCCTATTTGCATCTGCGCATGGGCAGTGACTGCTAGTGTTGTATCTAACCAATCTAAAGAATTTAAAGCATCTAATTGAACGTATCTGACCTGAAACTTGTCGATATATCAACTGTCGAACTGTGCATAATTTTCCGCTACAGTGATGCTATCACGGCGCCGCCAATGTTATGAAACTTGATAAGGCCTATTTTGACTATTTTTTTTCTGCCTCGACTCTCTATACCCAAGCATTTTCTAAAGAGCATGCTATTGGCTTGCTGCCTGATAATGCCACTTGGCAACAACCTCTCCGCCAATGAAATCAAGTTACCGGTGCTCGGTGATGCCGCATCGGGAATAATCTCCAAACAACAAGAATATGAACTCGGGCGAATCTGGTTAAAGATATTTCGCAGTCGTGTCAAAGCCTACGACGACCCACTGATGCAAATCTATCTCGAGCAATTACTCTACAACCTGGCCACCTACAGCGATCTTGAAGACCCACGACTGGAATTGGTTATCGTTAAAAACCCATCCATGAACGCCTTTGCCGTTCCCGGCGGCGTAGTTGGCTTTCACACCGGCGTTTTTGCCTATGCGGAAAATGAAGATCAAATGGCCTCGGTACTCGCCCACGAACTGGCCCACATTAGCCAGCGACATTTCTCACGGGGCACAGAAGCACAGCGAAAAACATCAATGCTCAGCATGGCCGGGCTACTCGCCAGCGTGGTTCTCGCCGCAACAGCCGGCGGCGATGCGGCCAGTGCCGCCATGATCACCTCACAAGCTCTCGCCATGGACAGTCAACTTCGCTACAGCCGCGCCAACGAGCAGGAAGCCGACCGCGCAGGACTAGCAACCATGGAACGCGCCAATCGTGATCCCGGCGCTGTCGCCGACATGTTTACAACCCTGCTCAAAGCAACGCGTTATAGCGGCAGCCGCCCCCCAGAGTTTTTATTGACCCACCCCGTTACCGAAAAGCGAATTGGCGATGCACGCAATCGTTCAATGGGGACCTCAATGCGGCAGTATGCAGAGAACCCAGAGTTTTTCCTGATGCGCGCCCGCGCACTGGTCGCCATGGAGCACAATGTAAAAAACAGCATCAACCGCTTTAAGGCAGAAATTAATGCCAACAGCCTGAGAGCCGATGCCGCCAATTACGGTCTCGCGCTGGCCTATTTAAAAAACCATCAACTCAGCAAAGCCAAGCAGATAATGAGCAAGCTGATAACCAAAAATCCCGCTCACCTAACCTTTCTCTACACCGATATCGAAATAGATATAGCGCAGAAAAACTACAGTGCTGCCGTGGCACGACTTAATCATCAACTGACACTGAACCCCAACAACTACCCGTTGATGGTCCTCAAATCTGAAGCACTTTGGCAAGATCACAAGTACGACAGCGCGGACGAAGTATTGACCGCCCTTTCGAGAATGCGCAGCCAAGATCCTATGATCTGGTACAGACTCGCAGAAGTGCGGGGTTTAGCGGGGAATATTTCTGGTTTGCATCAGGCGCGGGCCGAATACTTTATTCTTATCGGGGTGTTTGACATGGCACGAGACCAGCTCAGTCTAGCCGCCAAATTAGTCAGTAGAGACTTTAAACAATCGGCGATTATCCGCCAGCGCTTGCGAGATCTTGCACAGATGGAAGACCGAGCGGAAAAGCTTTAAGAGACGCCTACTGCGGGCTCTGCTGATTACGGAAATCGATCATACGACCCAGTGAGCGCATCGCCTGCTCACCAATCTCAGCATCGACAAAAACCTCGTTAGCGCCCTCTTGCAACGAAGCGAGTAGATTCTCCAGACTATTCATCCCCATCCAGGGACAGTTGGCACAGCTGCGGCAAGTAGCGCCACTGCCGCCGGTCGGTGCAACCATCAGCTCTTTATCAGGAACCGCCTGCTGCATTTTGAAAAAGATGCCCTGATCCGTAGCAACAATCATCTTAGTCTGCGGCAAACTGGCCGCTGCGGCTATAAGCTGCGAGGTAGAACCAACCGCATCGGCAATATCAATCACCGATTGCGGCGACTCAGGATGAACCAATACAGCCGCATCTGGATGCACTGCTTTTAATTCAAGAAGCCGCTTGGCTTTAAATTCTTCATGAACAATACAGCTGCCATCCCACAACAGCATATCGGCACCGGTTTTACCCTGCACATAACTGCCGAGGTATTTGTCCGGAGCCCAGAGAATTTTTTCACCCAAGCCATCCAGATAATCGACAACGTCTACCGCAATACTTGAAGTCACCACCCAATCAGCTCGCGCCTTAACCGCTGCAGAGGTATTTGCATAAACCACCACAGTACGATCCGGATGTTGATCACAGAACTCGGCAAACTCGTCAGCAGGACAGCCTACATCCAGTGAACAGGTCGCCTCCAGCGTAGGCATTAACACGCGTTTTTCAGGCGTGAGGATTTTCGCCGTTTCACCCATAAACTTAACCCCAGCAATCACCAGTGTCTGAGCACTGTGGGTCTTGCCAAAGCGCGCCATCTCTAGAGAGTCGGAAACAACCCCACCGGTCTCTTCAGCCAGTGCTTGAATAAGCGGGTCAGTGTAATAGTGGGCGATAAGAACAGCGTCTTTTTCAATAAGCTGCTGCTTGATCTGCTCTTGCAGCTGGGCAATTCTCTGCGCGCTAATGGCAGGCTCAGGCTGAACTTGGTTGAGGTAATCCTCAACCATAAGACGTTGATTTACATTCTCAGCCAGTTGCAGTCTATCGCTCATATTTCACTAGTCTCAATAAAATTTGAATACAGAATCAGAAACCTGGACGACTATCCTAGGGTAGATAACCAGTAAACAACGGTAACAATAATTATAGACAGCACAGCAACCGCGGCAATTGCATCGGCTTTGCTATCTTCAGCGCTGTAATCATGGTCTTGATTGTTGTCGTTAGACATAGGGGGTACCTTAAACTTAAAAATTATAGACTGAATAAATTTCCTTCGAAGGTCGTAAAAAATCGGCCCTCTTAAAATTTCGCGCATTCTAGCAATTCGTTATCCCTCTGTCGCGGAAAATTGCTTAATACAGATAATCTAGAGTCCTACTTAGGTAACCAGTAAATAACAACGGGTTAATAACTCAAGTCCCCCCAAAGAAAACCCATATAAACTCTGTGATCAGAGTAAGATAAATTTGCATTGCGAGTTTCTAATGACTCATGCTCTAGCTGAGCCCGACCGTCTTATAAATATAAACCTAATAAAAAAACACCAAAAAAGGCACGCTTAAAATGAAAAATCATCTTATAACAGGATTAATGCTGCTAGTCCTAGCCGGCTGCGCATCACAGGAGACACCACGAGATGTATCCGATGTCTCATCAGATAAAATAAAAACCCTAACCACACCCAAGGTTACCAAGTCCGACGAAAAAGGACTGAGCATCAGATACGCGCAGATCTCAATGGGCTTTGACAAAGCCTGCAACCCTTTTAGAACATTTAGCGACAAGCTCAATGAATGTTTCGAACTACCAGGAAACGTAAAAACCCTAGCGGTAGATCACTGTAAGAAACACGATAAGAAAGCTGTATTTATGGGTAACCGAACCACCATCCTGCAAATGACATTATCGATGTTTACCTGTCAGGACAAAGATAAGTAGCCTTTGAGCTTCAAGCTATTTTTAGCCAGTAGCTTTACTTTGTTCATTAAAATCCTCCGCTAAAAATTGTGGGGGATTTTTTTTGTACTAAATTCCACTAAAGCGGCAGTCATACGATTAATAGTTGTTACCAATACCTGACAGCTAATTATTCCAAAAATATAAGGCCATATATTCAAATAGTAATATAAAAGAGCCGCCTGTGACGCTATTATTGCGACCTTTTAAGTGAGGTAGGAATTTGTGCTAACGTTTTTAGCTCAAATTTCACCTGTTGAGGCCGGCTAGGCAAAGGGATAAAGGGGTAAGAAGTATCCATGTATAACTACGATCAATACGATCAAAAACTTGTCGACGAACGCGTTGAACAGTACCGAGACCAGACCAAACGCTATCTTGATGGGCAGATCAGCGAGGAAGAATTTCTTCCCCTGCGCCTACAAAACGGCCTCTACGTCCAGCGTCTAGCGCCAATGCTACGCATCGCCGTCCCTTACGGACTGATGTCCAGCCGTCAAGTACGCAAGATCGCCGCGATCAGCCGAACCTACGATAAAGGCTATGTACACTTCACCACGCGACAAAATATCCAATTAAATTGGCCCGTTTTGGAGGAGGTTCCAGACATTCTCGCAGAACTCGCCTCGGTAGAAATGCACGCCATCCAAACCAGCGGCAACTGTATTCGCAACACCACCACAGACCAGTTTGCCGGTGTGGCTGACGACGAAATTGAAGATCCTCGTCCCTGGTGCGAAATTATCCGCCAGTGGTCGACCGTGCATCCAGAGTTTGCCTTCTTACCGCGTAAATTTAAAATCGCCGTCTGCGGTTCTGAAGAAGATCGCGCTGCTTTCCTACTGCATGATATTGGTCTTCAACTGGTTAAAAATGAAAGTGGCGAGACAGGCTTCCATGTATACGTTGGTGGCGGTCTGGGACGAACCCCAGTTATCTCATCGTCGATTCGCGAGTTCCTGCCCAAGGAGCATCTGCTGACTTATCTAGATGCCATCCTTCGTGTCTACAACCGCTACGGCAATCGCGACAACAAATACAAAGCGCGAATCAAAATTTTGGTTAGAGCCTGGACGCCGGCAGTATTCGCCGAACGCGTCGAAGCGGAATGGGAACATCTCAAAAATGGCCCAGCCACATTAAATGGCACTGAAATTGAGCGCGTAAAAAGCTTCTTTACCCTACCCGATTACCAGACTGTCGACAGTGCTGCCGTTAATGCTGAAGTGCAGTCCCTAGCCGCAGAGCACAAAGCTTTCTCGCGCTGGTTAGATCGCAACGTCAGAGATCAAAAGCAACAGGGTTACGCCAGCATAACGCTCTCGTTAAAACCCGCCGGTGTTGCCCCGGGCGATGTAACCGACCGTCAGCTCGACATTATTGCCGATCTGGCTGACCGCTTCTCATTTGGCGAGATTCGCACCACCCACAACCAAAATATTGTTCTGGCAGACGTGCATAAATCAACATTATTTGAGCTCTGGCAGCTAGCCAAAGCCAGCGGTTTAGCAACCCCAAATATCGGCACCATCAACGATATGATCTGCTGCCCTGGCGGTGACTACTGCTCACTGGCCAACGCCAAATCAATTCCAGTAGCAGAAGCCATCCAGCGCAAGTTTGATGATCTAGACTATGTCTATGATCTGGGTGATCTAGAGTTAAATATCTCCGGTTGCATGAACGCCTGCGGACATCACCATATAGGCCATATCGGTATTCTCGGTGTCGATAAAAAAGGCGAAGAATGGTACCAGATTCAGCTCGGCGGCAGCGCCAATAAGAATGCTGCCCTAGGTAAGGTCTTGGGCCGATCACTCTCGCGCGACGCGGTCGTCGACAGCATTGAAAAATTGCTCGATGTGTATGTGGAAAATCGCCTCGACCAAGAGAGCTTTTTAGGCACCTACCAGCGTATCGGATTAGACAAATTCAAGGAGAGAGTTTATGCCCCAACTTCATAGTGATTTAAATAGTGAGCTTAATAGCGAGCAGCCTAAACAGTACCTTAAAGATGGCATAGTTACCGATAACCACTGGCAGCTAGTTGAGGCTAACAGCGAAACATTGCCCTCAGGCGATATCCTCGTGCCCATCGCCTACTGGCAAGCCAACCACCAGCAACTGGCTGGACACAGCGGCAAGGTCGGCGTCTGGATCGACAGCCACGAAGAGATCGAAGCATTTTCCGATTCAATAGCCGCACTCCCAGTTATCGCGATTAATTTTCCCAAATTTGCCGATGGCCGCGGTTTCTCCACCGCCCGCCTACTCTGTGAACGCTATGGTTACATTGGCGAAATACGCGCCATAGGCCAGTTTATGCGCGACCAGTTATTTATGATGCAGCGCTGTGGCTTTAATGCCTTTCAGTTTGACTCAGACATCGACCTCGCAGCGGCCAGTAAATCATTGAATGACTTTAGTGACAGTTATCAGGTCGCCGTCGATCAACCAGAACCACTCTTCAAACGCCACCGTTAAGAGTTAATTTCAAATAAAACAGACTGGCCCATTGCACCTTTGGGCCGTCTGTATTGAAATGGCACTATGGAACATCACTTAATACAACTCTTCTTCTTGATCTTTAGCGGCGCCGCTGTGGTTGCCTCGCTGGCACTATTTGGCCGTCAGCCGCTTTTAGTCGCCTACATCTTGCTCGGCGCAGTGATGGGCCCCCATGGTCTAGCCTGGGTAACCGACGTCGACCTAATCGCCGAGATCGCCAGCATCGGGATTATCTTTTTGCTCTTCCTGCTCGGCCTAGATATGCAGCCACAGGCGCTGGTTCGCGTTCTGCGGCAGGTCACCCATATCACCCTGATCAGCTCGCTGATCTTTGCCGCTGCCGGTTACGGCATCGGTTATCTATTTGGATTCTCAACCGTAGAAAACCTGATTATCGGCGCGGCCATGATGTTTTCCAGCACCATAATTGGCATCAAGCTCTTACCCACCACGGTATTACACCACCGACATTCAGGCCAGCTAATGGTCGGCATGTTGCTGATGCAGGATTTTTTAGCCATCTTTGTTTTGTTAATGCTGATCTCCGTCACCTCAGGCGACGTCAGCATCAGCCGATTTGGTATTAGCCTAGTATCACTGCCCATATTAATTGGTGGCGCAGTGCTAATGGTGCGCTATATCTTACAGCCGCTATTTGCCCGCTTTGACCGGATTGGCGAATATGTGTTTTTACTCGCCATCGGCTGGTGCCTGGGTGTAGCAGAACTATTTGAATACGCCGGACTGTCACGCGAGATAGGCGCCTTTATCGCCGGCATTTCCATCGCTACCAGCCCCATCGCCGCCTATATCGCCCTCAACCTAAAACCCCTGCGCGATTTCTTTTTAATTCTCTTTTTCTTCTCGCTCGGCGGTGGCTTCGACCTCTCATTAATCCCTCATATCGCCGCACCAGCACTCGTGCTCGGCGCACTTATGCTATGCCTAAAACCACTGGTGTATCACGCGCTATTGCGCAAGCAGAGCGAAAGCCAAGCACTGGCATGGGATATCGGCTTTCGGTTGGGACAAAACAGCGAGTTCTCACTGCTAATTGCCTATGTCGCCTTCAACAGTTCGCTAATTGGCAACAATGCATCACATTTAATACAAGCAGCCGCTATTATCACTTTTCTGATCTCCAGCTATATAGTAGTCTTCAACTTTTCAAATCCTATCGCAGTGAGCGATAAGCTACGCCGCGATTAATAACAGTCCATAATAATAAGTAACCGAAGCAATAAGTTTCTGGTTTTAAAGATACAGGGGAGTTAATAACACGTTAAGGAGTGACGGGATTGGGGCCACTGAAAACTAAAAAGATCTATGTACATCAACTCGAGACCGGCATGTATGTGTCCGGCCTAGACCGTCCTTGGCTGGAAACCCCGTTTTATCTACAGGGATTTATGATCCGCAACTCAGGGGATGTGCAAAAACTCTCCCTCTACTGTGACTATGTGTATGTCGACTACGAAAAAAGCGTCGCTAATCTAGATATCGAAGTTTCCCATAAATTATCCCACAGCCGTAAACTCGGCGTAGCCTCCACGCCGTTTAACAAAGAGCTCTCGACGCGCCGTATCGTCAAGTACGACGATCAAATTACCGTCACCAGCGAAATCAAAACCGCGAACAACGCCTACCAACAGATCAAAAATGAATTTGACAGCATGGCCGGCCGTATCAACAGCGGCAAAGCCCTGAATATCAGCAACCTCAACGAAGTCGTTACCCCACTGGTCGACAGCATTGTTCGCAACCCGGGCGCCAGCGTCTGGTTGGCGCGGTTAAAGTCGCAAGACTCCTACACCTACAGACACTGTATTGCCGTGGCCATCTGGTGTTCGGTAATCGGCCGCCAAATAGGCCTACCTAAGAAGGAACTGGCACTGCTCTCTATGGGCGGCATGTTATTGGATATTGGCAAACTCAAGATACCCGGCGCCGTGTTAAATAAAAAACAGCAGCTCTCCGAGCGCGAATTTGCCCTAGTCAAAAAACATGTCGACCTAAGCTTAAAAATGGCCGACAGTTCAAGTCAAAGAATCCCCAAGCCGGTGATGGATATGATCGCCTCCCACCACGAACGTTTTAATGGCAGCGGCTATCCACAGGCCCTTCAGGGCACGCAGATACCCCTCTACGCAAGAATTGCAGCGATTGCCGACTGCTATGACGCCATTACCAGCCACCGAGTGTACGCACAGCCAATCCCCCACGCACTGGCAATCAAAAAAATGTACGAATGGCGCGGCTACGATTTCCAGCCAGAATTAATCGAAGCCTTTATCCAATCGGTAGGAATATACCCGACAGGCACATTGGTTGAGCTCTCGTCGAGAGAAGTCGGCATTGTGGTTAAAGAGAACCCCGGCAAACGTTTACGACCCCAGGTGTTAGTCATATTGGACGCGGATAAAAAACAATTAGAAGATTTTAAAGAAATTGATTTGGCAAATTTTGTCGGGGCAGACCGCAGAGTAATAGAAATACTCAAAACCCTAGAGCCCGGCGCCTATGGCTTAGACCCAGAAGCCCTGTATATTTAATAAAGTACACCCTTATGGAAGATGGAACGAAAAAAAGTAACAGCCAAGTCGATTTTAACATTGATCGAATCGGGCTACTCTCGGCACTCAGAAACAGCTTAAACCAGCAGTCAGGGGCCAAAAAACTGACTGTTTTAGCCTTAATAGACCTAAAACATTTCGCCCAAATCAACCAGCGACACGGCTATCAAAAGGGTGACCAAATACTCATAGAACTGCAGCAGCGACTCGCCGACATACCCAAAAAACCGGTCTTCTGCAGCCGCGTGGACGGGGATAAATTTGCCCTAATATTCTCACCACTCCTGAATATTCAACTGATCCCCCTGGTCGCGAAAAAAATCATCGAACAGCTAACAAGCCCATTCACCCTCAACAATCAGTCTATTTTTCTTGAAGGGACTATAGGTTTTGCATCATCAGGTTTTGCATCATCAGGTTTTGCCGGATCCAGCACCGAGAATAACGCCGAAGAAATGCTTCAACAAGCCGAAGCCGCAGCCAAACAGGCCCAGACATCACAACAGCATTACCATATCAGCAAAGCCTCAGTGGCCAAAAGCGTCCAGCATCAGGTTGCACTAAAACAGCAGGCTCTTCAGGCACTGGCTGAAAATAGATTCAAGCTCTTTTACCAACCACAAATATCCCTTGCCGACAATCAAGCACGCGGTGCCGAAAGCCTTATCCGCTGGAGCGACAACAACCAGCATGACATCACACCCGAACAACTTGTTGCCATTATCGAACAGTCTGGACAGATGCAAGAGCTTTTTAAATGGACCCTAAACACCGCCCTGAGAGAGTCAGCCGACTGGCGTATTGCCGGTAAACCCATCACCACCGCAGTCAACCTCTCCGCCTCATGTCTGCACTGGCCGGGACTATTTGACACCATCGAATCAAGCTTAAACCTGTGGGGCGGCAACCCCTCAAACCTGTGTATCGAAGTCACCGAATCAACCATTCAGCAAGACCTTAATCAAGGATTTAAAACCCTGAGTAAGATCAAAGAACTCGGCGTAAAAATATCCATTGATGACTTTGGCACCGGCTACTCATCACTGGAATACTTTAAGTTTATCCCCGCCGACGAACTAAAAATTGATAAGTCGTTTATTCTAAACATGCGCAGCAATCAGATCGACATGGACATCATCAAACTGATTTTAGACTGGGGAAAACGCTTTAATATGGCGATAGTAGCCGAGGGCGTAGAAGATCGAGAGAGTCTTGAAATGCTGGCAGACTTAGGCTGCACCTATGCTCAGGGCTACCATATCAGCAGAGCCTTACCTGCTGAAAAATTTCAGCACTGGTTAAAAGCCTCCCACACAGGGCAAACAGCAGAGACAGCCTAAAAAAAGGATTGCAAGCCATATGTTTACATTAAAGCCACGACAGCGCAGTAAAAGAAGTATAAAAAGTACCAAGCCTATTTTCTGCTATCCTTTTGACTAGTAGAAAATTATTTAAACTATTTCTGATATATCCAGCACTAACCGCTATCAGGGAACCAGAAATTCAACCGGGACGTTGCCAACAAAAATGAATGAATTAACCCCACAGCCAGCCCTCGCAGACCGAAACAAGATAAACAACCGACCACTTCATCAGGAATTGGCCCAGCGCAATGGCGAAGACTATCAAATAAGCACCGATATCGCCTCGGAACTGCGTGTAGCCACCCTCGCCTATCTCAGCATTCAGCAAGAATTCAACCGCATAGGCAAAGCCGTCAAAACCAACACAAAGCCCAATATCAAACGACTGGATGCGTTTATTGAAGCAATGGTAGAGAGCATTATCCGCAACCCCGCCGCCGCGGTATGGCTGGCCAGACTGAAAAGTAAAAGCAGCTATGCCCATCGGCACTGTATATCCTGCGCCATCCTCTCCTGCGTTATGGGCCGCCAACTGGGTTTAAATAAAGACGAGCTATTTCAGCTAACACTCTCCGGCCTATTAATGGACATAGGTAAATTAAACCTGCCCGACTCACTGCTGCGCAAAACCACAGAACTGAGCAGTGCCGAGCACGCCGAAACCCGCAGCCATATTCAGCTCGGATTATCCCTATTAGAAGAGGTCCCCCTGCCCGTCGATGTAGTCTCCGCCATCCGCCACCACCATGAACGCTTTAATGGCTGCGGCTATCCACACCAACTGGCCGGAACCGACATACCCCTGTATGCACGCATTGCCGGCATTGTTGACTGCTACGACGCCATGACCAGCCCGCGCTACTACGCCACACCCATCCCCCACTCCGAGGCAATCCTCAAAATGGCCGGCTGGCGCTCAAGACTATTTCAAAAAGAATTGGTCGACACCTTTATTCAGGCTATCGGCCTGTATCCACCGGGATCATTGGTAGAACTCACCAATGGGGAAGTCGCCGTCGTCAGCGACTACAAAGCAGGCATGGGCAGAAAGCCCAAATTGACAATAATACTCGATGTGAACAAACGCCGGCTCAGCAAGAAAAAAGTACTCACCCTAACCGGCAAAGAAGGCACCATTGATATCGCTAAAAACTTACCACCAGATGCCTATAATCTAGATCCCGAAGCGCTTTTCTAAGCGCTTCGGATTAACAACTCTTAAATCATCCGCTTAGGCTACATCATTCTCTTAGTGGTATCAGTCAAACGCTCCCACCAGCGCAGCATCAAGCGATCAGCGCTCTCCTCCGCAGCAAAGCCAAGACGCTGATGAAGCTTCTTCTTCAACACATAGACAACCTCGAACACATCCGCCTCCTGCGACCGCGTCACCAGATACTCATCGCTGGTTTGCAAATCATCGACCAGCGCCACATCAACCGCGCGCAGACCATACCAAACCTCACCCGTGGCAATCTTATCGATATCCACCGCCGGGCGATGCTGGCTGACAAACTCTTTAAACAGATCATGGGTATCCTGCAACTCCTCGAGAAACTTCTCGCGGCCGCTGTCAGTATTTTCGCCAAACATCGTCAAAGTGCGCTTATGCTCACCGGCCGTTAACAGCTCAAACTCCACATCATGCTTTTTAAGCACCTTATTAAAGTTAGGCAACTGTGCAACCACACCAATAGAACCGAGAATCGCAAACGGCGCCGCAAGAATCTTATCCGCAACACAGGCCATCATATAACCCCCGCTGGCCGCCACCTTATCAACACAAACCGTCAGCGGAATCTTGCGCTTGCGAATCCGGTCGAGCTGACTAGAGGCCAAACCATAGCTGTGAACCATGCCACCACCACTCTCCAAGCGCACCACCACCTCGTCCGTCTCGGTCGCCTGCGAAAGAATAGCCGTCACCTCCTCACGCAAATGGGTCACCGCAGAGGCACTGATATTACCGTGGAAATTAACCACAAAAACCCGCGGCTTCTGTTCAACAGAATCTTCCTCAGCGCCGCTCTTAGCCGCCTTTTTAAGCGCTTTTTTCTGCTCTTTGGCCTTCTTCTGTTTGTCTTTTTCTAGCTTCTTGGCCTCCGCTTTATGCAGCGACTCATCCATCACCGCAAGCTTGACCGCCTCGCTCATATCATCATAAAGCTCATTCAGCGGCGTAATCTCCAAATGCCCCTTATGACCAGACTGCTTATTTTTCTGGCTCAAACCAACAGCCACACTCAGCAGGATAATCACGGCAATAACAAAAGTAACAATTTTGGCAAAGAACAAGCCATATTCAAGAAGGAAATCCAAGACAAACTCCAGTAAGGTTGAAAATACGTTAGAAAATTAAAGCCCTAATTATAGACTGATTAAACTCACAGAACAGCCGGAAACCTAAGACCCTTAAACCTGATTGACAAAATGCGCAATCAAACGGCCAGACATACTCTGTATCGATGGCAATCTCTCCGGCAGCTGACTGAAGTGAAACCACCCCGCCTCAGCAATCTCCAGACCATCGACCTGAATATCCGTAGTCTTGGCATCGGCCAAAAAGCCAAGCATCAACTGCCCGGGAAACGGCCACACCTGACTGCCCATATAACGAATATTGTCGACATGCACACCCACCTCTTCAAACACCTCGCGATGCAGCGCCTGCTCAGCGCTCTCACCCGCCTCAAGAAACCCCGCCAGAGCACTAAATCGACCCTCAGGCCAAGAGGCCTGGCGACCCAACAGGCAGCGCTCGCCATCCACCACAACGACAATAATGCACGGAGAAATGCGCGGATAAAGGCTAATATTGCAAGGCAAACACCGCAGCGCATGATCGTCCGCAGAACAACTAGTCGGCTCACCGCAAGACCCACAGAAGCGATGAGTTTTCTGCCACTCAAGCATCTGCACCGCACGACTCGCCAGCGAAAACTCTTGATCGGACACCGACCGCAACAGCGATCGCAAATCGACAAGCTCATAACCCGGCATCGAACGGCACTCCGGGGAAAGATCCCAGACTTCACAATCAACACCCTGCCACTGCCCCAACACCAAACGCCGCTGACAGTAGAACTTCATAATATCCGTAGCCGTTTTATCCACCACTAACACGCCGCTGCCCTGAGCCATCAGAACATCTCGACCCACCACCGGAATAACCAAAAGGTCATCGCTGCCAGACAATTTATTCGCCGGGAAAAAATGTTGCAGGCTTTCGGGAATCATAGATCAACAAATACCTTTTATAATGCGTAGAAAAGCCGCTTTATCTTGCATATTTAAAGGTCTGCGGCTAGGATTCGACCCATAAAGCGCGCCAGTCTAACACGAAATTTTTTATCTCAATCAATAGCAAGGAACCCATTATGCAACCGTCTCTCACACAGGCATTAAAAAAGAATTTTCTGGGTAATTCACCAGACTGGTATGAAAAGTCGATCATTGCATTTTTAATCATCAACCCCATCGCCCTATGGACCCTCGGACCCTTTATCACCGGCTGGATGCTTATTGCTCAGTTTATTTTCACCCTAGCAATGGCCCTCAAATGCTACCCATTACAACCCGGCGGCCTGCTAGCTATAGAAGCCATCGTGCTCGGCATGGCCTCCCCAGAAGCCGTCTACCTCGAAATCTCCAGCAACCTACAGGTCATACTGCTATTAATGTTTATGGTCGCCGGCATCTACTTTATGCGCGACATGCTGTTATTTGTCTTTACCAAAATACTGCTTGGAGTTAAATCCAAAACCACCCTCTCATTCTTATTCTGTTTTGCCGGTGCCTTTCTATCCGCATTCCTCGACGCATTAACCGTGACAGCAGTACTGATCACCATCTCAGTCGGCTTTTACTCGGTCTATCACAAAGTCGCCTCCGGCAAGCAAATTGTCGACGAAGACCACGACCACAGTGACGACAACAGCCTGCGCTCCTCAAAGCGCGCAGAGCTAGAAAAATTCCGCGGCTTTCTGCGCAGCCTAATCATGCACGGCGCCGTAGGCACCGCACTGGGCGGCGTAACCACCCTAGTCGGCGAACCGCAGAACCTATTGATTGCCGAAAAAGCCGGTTGGAATTTTATTGAATTCTTCCTACAAATGGCACCCGTCACCATGCCTACATTAGTCTGCGGCCTAATAACCTGCGTGCTACTCGAGAAATTTAAAATCCTTGGCTACGGCGCACCCTTACCCGAAGCCGTCCGCCAAATACTCCAAGAATCCAGCGACCACGACGAATCTCGCCGCACCCAATACGACAAAGCCAGCCTGATAGTGCAATCCGTTGTTGCCGTCATCCTCGTCCTAGGCCTCGCATTCCACTGGGCACCCGTCGGCCTAATCGGCCTGATGGTAATCGTACTGCTAACCGCGTTTAACGGCATCACCGAAGAGCACCGCATCGGACACGCCTTCGAAGAAGCACTGCCCTTCACCGCGCTGTTAGTCGTGTTTTTCGCCATCGTTGCCGTTATCCACGAACAGCACCTATTCTCACCCGTCATTGACACCGTGCTCGCCATGGATGAATCCGTCCAGCCCGGCATGTTCTTCCTCGCCAACGGCCTGCTCTCAGCCATCAGCGATAACGTCTTTGTAGCAACCGTCTATATCAACGAAGTAAGAGCCGCCCTTGATGCCGGCGATCTAACCCGAGCGCAATTTGACAAGCTAGTCATCGCCATCAACACCGGCACCAACCTGCCCAGCGTAGCAACCCCCAATGGACAGGCCGCATTTCTATTCCTGCTAACCTCAGCACTGGCCCCACTGATTAGACTCTCGTATATGCGCATGGTCATTATGGCCCTGCCCTACACCATCGTTCTGACCATTGTTGGACTGGCGGGTGTGGTTTTTATGCTGTAATTAATTGTTTTGAATATCGAAAAGGCCGGGCTGTTAAACAGCCCGGCCTTTTTTTTGGTTGTTGCGACAGTGCCCCGCCTTGTGAGGGTGTTATTTGAGGTTTGCCTGCTTGGCACTTGCATTGTGACTGGCCGCAAACATCCAGTCGTTTGTTTCTAATAAAACCGCTAAAAAAATCAATAAAAGCTCTCGAATAGCCTTATTTGGCTATATGTTCTGCCGCTGTATCCTGTAACTATAGCTACGCGAAGTGCTTGGGAATACCTAGGTTTTCACCCCTGAAATTTAACCCATTATCTGTGTCCAACACGGCCACATTATTTATAGGAGTCATTACATGAAGAGTAAAAATATGGCTATTGCACTGATCTTGCTTGCAAGCAGTGCTGGCGCCTTAGCAACAGACAGCAACCAGAATACAAATCACGACAATGTTCTCTCTAACAAGAATGACCGGGCTTCGATTGGCGCTGGGTATTTCCAGACGTTTATCAGGGTTTCTAAGCACGGTAAACCTCGGGCTATTGGGGTTAAGTTTCCAAAGACGACGCTGCAAAACCTGCCTATGCACCCGCTCAATGATGGCAAGACTTGCTATGACCTTAACGGTAATGATGAGATTGATTTGCATGATGAGTGCACGGGGGGGCATTCGCGCACGCTTTATTTCAATAGCGATTTAACGCCGTTTAAAAATATTACTGTCAATTGGGAGCCTCACGGCCATGTTCCCGCTGGCATTTACGACAGCCCACACTTTGATTTTCACTTCTATTTATCATCTGATATTGAGCGCAAACAAATCACTCCGGGGCCCTGCACTGGTTTGATGAATTGTGTGCAGGAGCAGATCGCGATTATGCCGCTACCCAGTCAATTTATTCACTCGGATTTTATTAATACCGAGTTGGCGTTTGCACATATGGGCAACCATTACGTGGATTCAACTAGCCCTGAACTGAATGGCGGTGATTTTACCCATACGTTTATTCAGGGTTCTTACGATAGTCAGATTACGTTTTACGAGCCGATGGTGTCGCGGGATTTTTTGTTAGAGAAGCCTAATTTTTGCACTCCTATTAAAACCCCGATGGCTTTTGAAACTGCGGGGTATTACCCAACCAAATATTGTATGAGATACAAACCGGCCAATCAGATGTACCGGGTGTCTCTTGAGGGGTTTGTGTACAGAGAGGCTTATTAAGCTCTCTGTTATCCGTATGCACTCGGCTCTTCATTCGGTTTATTCGATCTAGCCGAGTTAATCTAAATAAAAAGGAGGATATTACTGATGGAACAATTTGATGTGATCGTTGTAGGTGGCAGCGTCTCTGGCGCACCCACGGCAACCTGGCTTGCCCGTAAAGGCTTTGACGTGTTGATGGTTGAAAAAGATACCTTTCCGCGGGATACGAATTCAACGCACTTTATCTGGCCTCGCGGCATGTCATACCTTAATCGTTTGGGTGTGGCCGACAAAATTCTTGAGCGAACACCACACTTCAAAAAGCTTGAAGTGAACATTGAAGGAATTCGCTTGCATGGAGCCGTGCCTTTGCAGGCGGTGCGCGACCGTTTTACGTCTCTTCATGGCGATGATGATGGCGTGGTGGACTACTACTGTGGTCCGCGTCGGTTCTATCTTGACAAAGTTTTAATGGATGAGGCGCGGTCTTCTGGTGTGGATGTGCGCGAAGGTACTTCGGTAAAGTCAGTGATTATTGAAGACGATGTTGTGGTTGGGGTGCGTGGTATTGGCCCTGATGATACGGTTTTGGAGGCTCGGGCCAAGGTGGTCATTGGTGCGGATGGTCGCATGTCGAAATTTGCTAGCCGGGTTAATTCGCAGAAAACCAAGGTGCGTGAGAAATCGACGTTTGCCTATTATGGTTACTATTCGGGCATTGATAAGCCGGAGCTGTGTATTCATAAGAAAGGCCGCTTTGGCACTGCCATTTTTCCGACGATGGACGAGCGGCATCTGGTATTAATTTATGGGCCCACGGCTTGGTGGAGTGATTTCAGCAAAGATCCCGAGGCAAACTTTCTCAAAACCTATGAGTTTGTTGCGCCGGATGTAGCCGCTCTGGTTAAAAAGGCTACCCGAGTAGAGAAATTTAAAGCCATGGGCCGGATGGTTGCCTTTCATCGCGAGAATTGGGGCAAGGGTTGGGTACTGGTCGGTGATGCTGCTAGTTTCAAAGATCAGTGGACTGCGATGGGCATTACCCATTCGCTGCGCGATGCCGAGCTGCTTGCCGGTTATCTCGAGCCGGTTCTCAAGGGCGAATCTGATTGGGATACGGCGATGACTGAATACAGTGAAGTACGCAATGCGGATTACGAAGACTATTGGTCGATGGTTTGCGACGGTGCCGAGATGGAGCCCTATACCCGTGAAGAGCTAAAATTTTTCCATTCGCTGGAGGGACATCAGGATAAGATGGATCAGTTTATCGCTCAGGTTGGCGATACGATTAGCTTTAATCAGGCTATTCCACAGGGCGACGTTGCGCCGCCTCCCCTTCCGGATTTTATTAGAGACTTCGACAGCAAAGCGCTTAATTATCACGACAATATGTACGCTACAGCGAACTAACTTCTATTACCAATCCCCACATAAACTTTTGGAAGGTACATATTATGCAAGCTACAGCTCAACAGGCGATGCTACAGCCAGACGCCGATTTAAGCGCTTTGTATATTAAGGCGCCGGGCACCTGCGGAGAACTTCTGCAAGGTGCCATTGATGGTCAGGATTTTCTAGTCAACTGTCCGATTAACCTTTTTTCCTATGCCAAGGTGCAGCCTTTGGGTTGCGCGGGCTTGGAACTTCACAATGAAGACCGCTATACCAAGATTCGCGACACCCTTTTGCTGGCGGCAGAAGAGCATGAGTTTAGTCTTGGTCATGCATTAGAGATTTATAGCGATATTCCACGCGGCAAGGGGATGGCGTCAAGTTCAGCGGATATAAGTGCTGCTTTTGAGGCTATTTGCCGTTCATCTGACGTGTCGCTGACTGCCGAAACCTTTGCGCATACAGTCTCAGAAATCGAACCCTCGGATCTTGTTCATTTCCCCGGCATTAGCCATATCAACCATCTGACCGGCCAGCTATTTGAGTCAATGCCGGCGCCTGAGGAAATGAATATTTTGGTCGTCGACTGCGGGGGCCAAATTGATACGGTGATGTTTGACCGTATAAAGGCGCGCAGCCTGTACCACAGCCATCAGCCCGATCTATGTGCAATGCTCAAGCTACTCAAAGCGGGTTTGTACAGCGGCGATTTAGCGGCGGTGGCGAAAGCGGCGACTCTTAGCGCAAAATTTAATCAGCAGATTCATTTTAAGCCTCAATTTGAGGAGCTATTGGCCATAAGTCTTGCGGCTGGTGCATTGGGTGTCAACTGCGCTCATAGCGGCACGGTGCTTGGTGTTATGTATCGCAGTAATGAGCGGCTCAAAGAGCGCCTTATCAATGACATTAGCCAGCGCTTTGGCAACGATATAAGTATTGTTGGAAACCATTATATGATCAGCGGAGGCTGTTATGAGTTCTAATCAACATCTGGATATTTTTCAAACCCTGTTTCATAACCCGTCTATGTTTGAAATACGTTCACGCACGCGCTTTAAAGGTGATTTGACGGATTTTTGCGTGCCTGCCAATTCGTATTTTCCGCCGCCACAGATGGTTGAGCTGATTCAAGACAATATGGCCGATATTTTAAAGTATTACCCAGATTATGCGCCGGCTCATCAACAGTGCATTGCCAATCTCTGTGGTAGTCCGGCCAACAATATTGTCGCGGCCAATGGGATTACTGAAATCATAACTATTCTCTGTAAAGACAGTGGTGGGCCCATTCTTACCTCGGTGCCTACATTCGGCCGCTGGACCGATCTGCCGCCCGACTTTGATATTCCGGTGCATTTTGTTCAGCGCGAGAAGGCCAAGGATTTTAAGCTGGACGCTGCTGAGGTTGTTCGTCGTGCGAAAGAGACAGGCGCACAAACTGTGGTTATCTCTAACCCGAACAATCCAACCGGCGCCTATTTTTGCAATGCAGAGATCAGAACCCTGCTCCACGACCTCAGGCACATAGAATGCATCATTATTGACGAGTCGTTTATTGAGTTTTCGAACTTGGAAAGCGCCGAAGCCCTCGCCATAGAGTCCACCAATATGGTGGTGGTTAAAAGCATGGGCAAGTCGCTAGGTTGGCACGGTATTCGGCTCGGCTATGCAGTTGCAAATCTCAAGCTGGCCAAGGCGCTACGCAATAAACTGCCTTATTGGAATATTAACGGTCTTGCCGGTTTTGTACTTAAGAATATGCACCGTTTTAAAGAGGAATACAAAGAAAGTTTTATTAAGGTAGCTGAAGACCGAGACTATATGTATCAGCAGTTACAGACCGTATCAGGTCTAAAAACCTATCCATCTCAATGTAACTTTTTGTTTAGCGAACTGCCCGCGGGGGTTTCAGGAAAAGAAGTACGCAACCTGTTACTAGAGCATTACGGGCTAGTAATACGCGAGTGCAGCAATAAAGTGGGCTCTACCGAGTCTTATCTTCGCAACGTTGTCCGCAGGCGTGGTGATACAGACAAGCTGGTTCGAGCGCTGGGTGAAGTGTTAGGGGCATTGACCAAAGCCCCTAACAAGGAGGCCAGTCTGGCATAAGGGAAAATCATTACTGGTCTAACCAGAACCTAGGGGCCTGTCATTACATTACTCAGCAGACAATAATGACAGGCCTTTTAGCTAGCCAGCAGACCCAGACCCATCGCTTTTGCGACGGCATGGCTTCGATTTGATGCCTTTAGTTTTGCGATCAAATTACTCACATGAATTTTCACCGTCCACGAACTGATATGCAAAGCTCTCGCAACCTGAGCATTTGATTTGCCTTTACAGATCAACGTTAGCACCTCCTCTTCACGGGGCGTAAGGATCTTCTTGCAGTTCATATTGCTATTGAACACGTTATCTAAATCAGTGAGCGTGCAATAAAGCTGTGGCACCAGTAGTTTGAGCATTAACTCCTGATGGTCAGTCCAAACGTTAATACCGCCAAAAACAAAAAAGTAGATATGTTTTTTATTGAGGCCAACCACGCCATGTACGGTTAAGCTGTTAATCTTATGTTGCCCAAAATAATTAAACCAGGTACGGCTGGTTGATTGAAGTAATGGTGTGTTGGTGTCGATATGGACTGGGCTCTTTAGCCCAAGCCAACGCAGCAGTACTGGGCAGCTGGTTAAATTTATTTTCTCCAGGTAATCATCTGGGAAGGTTATATTGACAAAATCAACAATACGTAAATCCTCTATAGATACTGCGCCGCAGGCAAACATACTGTGCGGTAATATTTGGTTGATTGTTGGGTAAATTTTCTCACGAAAGTCCATTAAATTAGACGCGTCATCGCAGGCATTAATAAACCCTGCCATTGAATCCACAATATTGATATCCATATCCGTTTTCATCTCCATATCCATAAATTAAACGTTAAAAACAACAAAGCTCCTTGTCAAACGATGGCTTAGCCGCCGCCTAAAAAGGAGCTTTTTACGAGCAATGAACATCAGTTAGCTGTTCATTGACTAACAACCCGTGCAGATAATCTAATCTGCGTTAAATGGTTGCCATACCACCATCCAACAGGATGTTTTCTCCCAGCATGTAAGAAGAGCTTTCGCTGGCCAAAAACAGTACGGCTTTGGCGACTTCCTCTGGTTGACCAAAGCGCGATGCAGGTACATTTTCGAGTAACTGACCAGCCCATTCTGAAACTGCTTCTTCTGGCAACCCTAACTTACCGTAAATAGGTGTTTCGACGAGACCGGGGCTGATAGTGTTCACGCGTATACCTTTTTCAGCGAACTCGGCTGACAGGGTACGGGCCAGTGAGCGCACCGCGGCCTTAGTCGCGGCATACACACTCATGCCCGAAACCCCTTTTTCGATCATGGTGGTCGATGTCATCACAATACTGGACGGGTTGTTTAGAAGTGGGAGCACAGCCTGAATGGAATAGATAACACCCTTGAAGTTGACGTCTAACTGACTATTGATATTCTCAGCATCGACATCCTGAAACGGCATTGGCTTTGCAATACCAGCATTTGCAAATAGTATGTCAAGAGTGCCAAATGCAGATTTAATCTTCTCCGCCACAGTCGCCATTTCAGATACCGAAGCGACATCAGCACAGATGCCAAGCACCCCAGCCCCGAGACTATTGGTGGCAGATGCGACTCGGTCTGAATTTTGCCCCGTAATTGCTACACGTGCGCCCTCTTCTAAAAACAGTTTAGCCGTAGCGAAACCAATACCCGTAGTACCGCCAGTGATTAATACAGTTTTTCCTGTTAACTTGCCCATTGAAAATTCCTTTTTAGTTACGTTAATGTTAAATAAATACTACTGTTTATTTGTATACCGTTCGGTACGTTATATACTAGCAATCGTTTTAATCGAGAGTCAAGCGGTATATTTGGAGGCACTATGAATAGTGAAAGAGCGAATAGTGAAAGAGCGAAAAGCATAAGAGGACGGCCACGCAGCTTTGATACTGATATTGCACTGGATAGTGCACTCAATGTTTTCTGGAAACATGGCTTCCAGAGTGCCTCTTTAAGTGAATTGACAAAAGCGACAGGCTTGAGCAAACCCAGCCTTTACGCAGCATTTGGCGACAAGCGGTCGCTTTACTTAAAGGCATTAGAGCGCTATGCAGGGCTACTCGTGGAACTGCACGCAAGCAGACTTACCGAGGAGCCAGATGGTCGTCTTGCGGTTGAGAATTTTTTGCGCTCACTAACAAAGATGCTGACCAATCCAAGCTTGCCTGGTGGTTGTTTTATTATCAATGGCACAGCTGACTTTGGCGGCACTTCGGTACCTAAGGAGATAGAGACAGCACTATCCCTAGCCTTACAAAGCACTGAAACCCTGCTTAAGCAACGCTTAAAGCAAGCCCAAAGTGATGGTCAGCTTCCACAAAATGTAGACCCTCAAGATTTCTGCATATTACTCTCCACGCTTATCGCAGGCTTGGCGATACAAGCCAAAAGCGGTGCAACTGAAGCTAAACTCAATCTTGGTATTACCGCGACGATGAAGGCATGGCCATCATGAATTTTTCGTGCCCGATAGCAATCGAGTGCACTGCCCTTCAATGATTCAGGGTTAACAAGGCAAGTGTCAGGATAAAAACCTTAGGGTTATTTCAGATAAGTCACAGATCTGTGCAAACTAAAAAGCCAGACGATTTCTCGCCTGGCTTTTTAATGAGTCGCTTTGAAACGGCTCGTTTTTAATCACTGCTGTTAAGGATTGTAAAACTCACCATCCTTGCGCAGGTAGAACCACCAGTTAATCAACACGCAAACCGCGTAAAAACTTGCGAAGCCGATCAGGGCAACCTCTGGTGTTGCGGCTTTGATCTGCTCACCGAGCACCTTAGGAATATAAAAAGCACCGTAAGCGGCAATCGCTGAGGTCCAACCCAATACTGGGCCGGTCTGCTCTTTAGAAAATACCATTGCGATGGTGCGGAAGGTTGAGCCATTGCCAATACCTGTAGCGGCAAACAACAATAAAAAGAGTATAAAGAAAGGAACAAAAAACTCTTCCGGTGTTGCTGAACCGTAGGCTGCTTTCATGTAGTAAGCGACACCCAGTGCACAGCCAATCATCACGACTGAACATATCTGAGTGACCAGTGCGCCACCGATTTTATCGGAAACCCAGCCGCCCAATGGACGAATCAAGGCGCCAATAAAGGGCCCCATCCATGCGTACATGAGTGCGCTGGGGCCGTTGGCATTGGCGGTGTTATGGGTTAGTACTCCATCAACCATAATATGCTGATAGCCAAAAATAACTTTAATCGCCAGTGGAAATGATGCCGCGAAGCCGATAAACGACCCAAAAGTCATTGTGTAAATAACACTCATGACCCAGGTGTGTTTGTTGTTGAAAATTTCGTACTGACGGCTGAGGTTGGATTTGATTTGACCGGGAATTAGCTTTAATAAAAATACCGTTGAAGCAACCACTAATAACAGCACGATCTCTTTAGGTACGCCAAAACCTGAACCATTGGCGGCTTCAGGCAGTAGTAACCAGAGACCAAAGATAGCTGTAACAAAACCGATCAAGAGCATGAAACTGATGGTGGTAAAACTGCCTATCGGGCCGGGAATCTTGGGCGATACATCAGGGGTACGCAGGTTGTTCATCCCAAACCAGCCAAAGAACGCCAGCGGTACCAGTGCCAACAACCAAACAAAACCGGCATTTTGAATAAAGGTTTCGGTTCCTGCGGGAATCTTGCCAATCAAAGTGCCTGAGGTATTTTGCAATACCATTGAGTCTCCACCCATCGCGCCAAACAACCCAAAGGTCATGGCCAGCGGTACGATAATCTGCATGCTGGTGACACCGAAGTTACCCAAGCCAGCGTTTAAGCCCAGTGCTAATCCCTGCTGTTTTTTCGGGAAAAAGAAACTGATATTGGACATTGATGAGGCAAAGTTACCTCCACCTAAACCGGATAATAGCGCTAATAACTGGAACACCCAGAGCGGTGTATCCTGATTTTGAAGGGCAATACCTGCGCCAAATGCCGGTACCATTAGCAGTGCGGTGGTAAAGAATACGGTGTTGCGCCCACCGGCCAAGCGAATAAAGAAGCTGCTGGGTATGCGCAGTGTTGCACCTGTTAGTCCGGCAATTGCCATCAGTGAAAAAAGATCGGATTTAGCAAATGGAAATCCAAGGTTTAACATCTGTACGGTAATTACACCCCAATATAGCCAGACAGCAAAACCGCAGAGCAGACTGGGGATGGAAATCCACAGGTTGCGATTGGCGATTTTTTTACCCTGACTTTCCCAGAATTGCTTATCTTCTGGATCCCAGTGCTGGATATCAGCACTGCCCACACTTTGTTTTTCTGTCATCATTGTTCTCCTTAAATGATCTCTACAACACAGAAAATAACTCTGCGCCCACCGCTTTCCAGCCTACTATGCAAATTCTCTTATCCCCTGTGCAATGATCCAAAGGAGTAGCATAAATAGTTATGCCGACGACCCGCTCTATTCCTATGGGGGTAAACGGCTTCTGTGCTGTGGGCTATGGCTATGGGGCGATAATTTTGCACCTACCTACAAAGGGTTAGAGGGCAAAAAATGTCGCATTGCAGATGCATGATTCAGGTCAACCAAAGGTCTCTGTCAGGTTGTGGTTTTGTCTTAAATTATCCAAAGTTCGCTTCTGTTAGAAAATCTTCGATGGAAATACTATGGCAGAGCAAACCTCCTCTTACGAACTATCCAACGAGCAAAATAAAACGTCTAAAAGCGTAACCGGCGAACCCGCGACACTGTTATTGGTGGATGATCATCCGCTGTTGCGCAAAGGTCTGGCTCAGCTTGTTGATTTGGATGATGGCCTAACGGTGGTGGCCGAGGCAGATAATGGCAAACAGGCTCTAGCCTTGGCTGTCGAGCACGATCCAGATCTAATCTTGCTCGATTTAAATATGCAGGGTATGGACGGTCTTGAGACGCTTAAAGCGATGCGCGAAGCTCGGGTGAGTGCACGTATTATTATCCTTACGGTGTCGGATAATGACGAAGATGTGGTCTGCGCCATCACTTACGGTGCCGATGGTTATCTGCTCAAGGATATGGATCCTGAAGATATCCTGAAAAAAATTAAAGAGGCGGCTGTTGGCAAAATGGTCATCAGCGAAAAGGTTACCCATATTCTCGCTGGGGCCATTCGCAAAGGCGATAACAATCGCACCAGTATGCTGGCCAAATTAACCAGTCGTGAACACGATATTCTCAAGCAAATTTCCAAGGGTCTAAGCAATAAACTAATCGCCAGAGAACTGGATATTTCAGATGGCACGGTTAAGGTACATGTAAAACATATTCTTAAAAAACTCGAGCTGCGCTCTAGAGTTGAAGCGGCGGTATGGATGATTAATCAAAATAATGGCTGATCTTCATTCTGCTGAGTCTTTAGCATCTCCATCTCCATCTACAGTACCCTGTTGGGATGAGCAACTGATTCACCGCTACAACATTACTGGTCCGCGCTACACGTCGTACCCTACCGCACCGCAACTGAGCAGTTCATTTACTCAGTCTCAACAACGGCAGGCGATGCGGCAGAGCAATCTCAAGCGGTCTCCCCTGTCACTGTATTTCCATATCCCGTTTTGCGATACGGTCTGCTATTACTGCGCCTGCAATAAAATTATTACTGCCAATAAACAGCATGCAGCGCCCTATTTAAAGCGTCTGCATAAAGAAATGGCTATGCAATCTGAATGCCTTAACAGCACCCGTAATAATGGCTGGGAAGGTAAACGAATAGTCGAGCAATTGCATTGGGGCGGCGGTACACCAACCTATATCAGCGACAACCAAATGCGTGAGTTGATGGCGCAAACCCGCCAGCACTTTTGCTTGCTGGATGATGACAGTGGCGATTACTCGATTGAGGTTCACCCTGGGCGTATGAATGTCGGGACTATCTCGGTGCTGCGAAAGCTGGGGTTTAACCGTCTGAGTATGGGTGTGCAGGATTTTGATCGGCGTGTACAGCAGTCGGTGAATCGCTTTAACAGCATTGAGCAGGTCGATGAATTAATCAGCGCAGCGCGCAGCGCGCAGTTCCACTCGATCAGCATGGATATTATCTATGGCCTGCCCCACCAGACTCTAAGCTCGATCAAAACCACTTTGTCCCAGGTGATTGAGCTGTCGCCAGATCGACTGTCGCTGTTTAACTATGCCCATATGCCCCATCTGTTTAAGACCCAGCTGCAGATTGATGAAACAGCTCTGCCAACTGCTGAAGTGAAATTGCAGATGCTCCACTACGCGAGCGATACTCTTTGTCGTGCGGGTTATGTTTATATTGGTATGGATCACTTTGCCAAGCCCCATGACAGCTTAGTGGTGGCCCAGCAGCAGGGTTTGTTGCAGCGTAACTTTCAAGGCTACTCAACTCACGGGAACTGCGATTTACTCGCCTTTGGAGTGTCCGCTATTAGCTCTCTAGGTAATAGTTTAATGCAAAACTACAAAACGATAGTCGACTACAACCGAGCTATAGATACAGGTGTTTTGCCGATGAGTCGCGGCCTGACACTAAGCGATGACGATCTGCTGCGGAAGCAAATAATCATGCAATTGATCTGCCAATTCAGTCTGAATATTGCGGCAATCGAAGCGCAGTTCAGTATTACTTTTTCAGAGTACTTTGGTGAAGAACTTATCGCATTGGAACCTATGGTTGCCGATGGGTTGATTCGATTAACCCCGCAAGAGATTGTGGTTATGGATCGCGGGCGGCTGCTAATTCGCGCGATCTGTATGGTTTTTGATGCCTATTTAAAGCGTGAGAATGCGCCGACAGACAAACAAAAAATTCGCTATTCACAGGTTATTTAAAAGAATAGCTTGCTGGAAGTAAGCTTATTCTCAGAGAGCGAGTTCACAGAGAGCTTGCAAAAAAAAAGCTTGTTCAAAAAGAGCTTAGTTAAAAACGACTAAACAGATAAATCACCAACAGAAAGCTTAAAAACCAAAACCCCGATAGCAATTTCCAGAGGGTTAAACTGCTGGCGTTTTTCTCCACCACCGGATCCGCTTGCAAAAAGACTGGGTTGGGTTGGGTGATATCACTCAGCAGTTCATCAATATTTCCGTAACGTTGCTGCAGATCGAAGGCTACGCCCTTCTTTAAGGCTGCATCAAACCAAAGCGGAATATGCGGGTTGTATTCGCTGGCACTTTTGTAGCGCAAGCGATCGTAATCCATGGCGGTGCGGCATTCCTCAATCTGCTCACCATAGGGCAGTTGGCCGGTAAAAATTTCATAAATAATCGTCCCTAACGCATAGACATCGCCCTGAATACCTGGGTTGCGCCCAAGTAAATAGAGCGGGTCGGAATAACTGGCGGTACCCAGCGCACCTTCGTGAATAAGCGGTCGCTGTAACTCTGCCAGCCCTGCCACATAGACTGAACCGAAATCGACAATCATTATTTCCGGATGACCGGTCAAAATACTCTCGTTGCTGAGCATGATATTGGCCGGCTTTAAATCCTGATGAATAGCCTCGTTGTTATGGAATACTTTTAACCCTTCGGCTAGCTGTTTAACAATCGCAATACTCTGTTTTGGGCTAACTGGTTGGTGCTCTGCTATCCACTTATCCAGACCGATTCCGTCAACATACTCCATCAGATAATAGAGTGCGGTGCGGGCTCGCTGCTGCTGAATCACCTTTACTACACGGGGTGAATGTATTCGCCGCCCTATCCACTCCTCCTGAATAAATCGATCAATCGCACTAAGGTCTTCCTCGATATTTCGCGACGGGGTTTTCATCGCATAATAATGCTCTTGGCCATCTTCGCTCTGCTCATCACAAACCAGATACAGCTGGCTACGACTTGATGCGAAAATTTCTCGAATCACCCGATAGCCGTCGAGTTTCATGCCAACCTGTAATTCTGGTGGAAAGGGCAATCTTGTTAGCTGGGCGCTGTAGTCCTCTAAATTACTCTCGGGCAGATTTTCGACTATAACCGCAACGGCGCTTAAATTATCATCAGTATTACCAGCTATAGCGGCGAATTGAATACTGTCAACAATGTCACTGGCACTGCTATTCGCACCTAACAGTACCTCTAGCTGTGGTGAATCAATAAAGTCATGCACCCCATCACTGGTCAACAGCAGGCGATCTCCAACCCTGATATCGCTGTGCCCATAATCAAGATTGAGGCGGCTATCCATGCCGATGGCACGTGACAGGCAGGTGCGATTATCGTCAATGGTTGCCACATGATCTGTGGTGAGCTGTTTGATAACGCCATCTCGCAACAGGTATATACGACTGTCGCCCACATGGAAAAAATGCAGCGTGCGGCTTTTGATCACTACGGCACTAAAGGTGCACAGATAGCCTTTGGTGGTCGTGGTAAATTCATGACTCTGACGAAACAGGCGCAGATTGATGGTCGATAATATTTTCTCGCCACTGCCTGCAACCGACCAGATATCTGGGGTTTGATAATACTCTTCAAGAAAACGCTCGACGGCTATATGACTGGCTTCACGACCGGCTTCGGCGGTTGAAACTCCGTCCGCGAGGGCTAGACTAATACCCTTATTTTCAAGCGCATAAGATTCGGCCGGCTGTTTGTAGCCGACCGAATCTTCATTGATTGGCTTAATACCTGCTTCGGAAAAGCAGGCAATGTCCAATGTTATCTGTGTCACTCAAAACCTCGCTAGGTTTTACAAACTGTCTGCTAATAACCTCTAGCCAACATCAATCATATGGACGGTGCCATCTGGGAGAATCTCGGAAATTTGTCCCTTGGGTTCTTCAAGAAACATGGCAATAGCAAAGACTATTAACGCCGAGGCTCCAATCAACATAAAGAACGTGCTGTAATCAACAAAGCTCAGAATGGTCAGATAGGTCACCGCGCCAACATTGCCGTAGGCACCGGTCATACCGGCGATCTGCCCAGTCATTCGGCGCTTTATCAACGGCACTATGGCAAACACCGCCCCCTCCCCTGCCTGCACAAAGAACGAGCACGCCATGGTTGAGATTACCGCTGCCGGAATCCACCAACTGCTGTTGATCTGGGATAGCAATCCATAACCTAAGCCTAGTCCACCAATCAGGATAAGCAGTGACCTTCGGCGACCAAAGTAATCTGAGAACCAACCACCGGTAGGACGGGCAACAAGGTTCATCACCGCAAATCCAGAGGCTAAGAGGCCTGCTTTGACCGGATCCAAGCTATCAAAGGTTTCTAAAAAGAACAGTGGCAACATAGATACCACCGCCAGCTCCGACCCAAAGGTCACAAAATAGGCCCAGTTGAGAATGGCTACCTGCTTAAATTTATACTTATCCTGCTCGGGTACACCATCGGTTAGGTGGTCGCGATTAACATGCCAGATCTTTTGGCATTGATAGATAAACAGCACCACTAACACCAACCAGATTGCATACATAACATTAGTGCTTAAGAGAGCAACACCAGAGGGCGATAGTTTCCACGACAAGACTGCTAGAGCGATGTACATAGGAATGTTCATCAACAGATAGAAATAGAAATCTTTGCGGCTGGTGACTTCCAAACCGCCGGATTTTTTCGGTTTGAAATAAGTAGAACCCTTGGGTGTATTGCGCGCCACTCGGTAGTAAAAAATACCGTACAGTCCAGCGACAATGCCGGTGGTGGCTATGGCATAACGCCATCCATTCTCACCCCCATAGAGCATGGCAAGGGTTGGCAGCAGCATAGCCGAAGCTGCGGAACCGAAGTTACCCCAACCGCCATAGATCCCCTCGGCAACCCCCACTGATTTGTGCGGAAACCACTCGCCGACCATGCGAATGCCAATAACAAAACCGGCACCGACAAAGCCCATTAAAAATCTCAATAGTGCCAACTGTTGATAGGTTTGGGAGAAGGCAAAGGCGACGCAGATAAACCCTGAGGTTACCAGCAGGCCGCTGTACACTTTACGTGGCCCAATCTTGTCGACAAGAATACCGATAAGAATACGTGCGGGAATAGTTAAGGCGACATTCAAGATCATCAGCGCTTTTATTTGCTGTGAGCTTAGATCGAAAGCCTCTTTGATAAATACCAATAGTGGCGCATGGTTAAACCACACCATAAAGGTTAGAAAAAACGCAAACCACGTGACGTGCAAGGTCTTTATTTTAGGATCGCTCAATTTAAATAAGTTGATTCTATGATCTGAAGATAATGATTCTGTAGACATAAGTGCCTCCGGCAAGTCATAACAAAAAATACCTCGCACAGTCTCAAACTATTCTCTTCCAATGTGTTTGACCTGCATCAATTGTCATTGGCTTTATATTCACAGAGACTCTTTACAGCTAGCACAGCTACCTATATTGATGGGGATAACTCGCCTAAATAGCACTGCCACTATGAGCAACTACCCACTTTTAAGTAGCCCCGAAGCGCAGTAAAAGTAAAGAGGGGTAGCCAATAGCTAGGCTAGGGTTGATTGTTTAGAGTAGCGATTAATTAGGCAGCTAAGGGGTAACATCACGATGAACAGGGACAGTTATGTAGCCGGAGCCGGAAGAGCACTCACCATGGCAACCATTGCCTTTGCCGCAAACTTTTCCGTGTGGATTCTATACGCTGTAGTGGGCCTCGAGTTACAACAGAGCTTGCAACTAAGCGCCACTCAACTCGGCTTTGTATTTGCCTCCCCCATGCTGACTGGTGCACTAAGTCGTATTCCCTTGGGTATTCTGGCCGATCGCTACAATCCCAAGCATCTCTATACAGCGCAAATGCTAGCGGTCATTCCCGCACTGCTATTATTACCCTATATGCGCACACTCGACCACTATCTGTGGTTGGGTCTTTGGATCGGTATAAGCGGTGCCTCGTTTACCCTTGGTATTCGGTATGTCTGTGACTGGTTTACGCGAAGCGCTCAGGGTACGGCCATGGGTGTATTTGGCGCCGGCAATGCCGGAGCCGCGATTACACTGGCCATAGCACCGCTGGTCATCGAACACTGGGGCTGGGCAAGTTTGGGGCCAAGCTACGCGGCCGAATTGTTAGTTGTGGCTATTTTATTTGCCTGGCTGGCGCCCTCCTCTAAAAGCTCATCTAAAACATCCACAAACTCATCAACAGATGCCTCCAGCTATCTAAAGGAGCTTGCCCACACGCAGATATGGCGCTTTGGGCTGTATTACTATTTTGTCTTTGGCAGCTTTTTGGCACTGATTATGTGGCTGCCCCAGTACTATGTGAACGCCTACCATTTAACCAATGAACAGGCGATGGCCTTTACCCTATTCTTTGTTGCCACTTCGAGTATGGTTCGTGCGCTCGGCGGTTGGTTTGCCGATCGCTACGGTGGCCGCGCAGTCAACTGGACAGTATTTTGGATCTGTCTGGTCTGTCTATTTTTCTTAAGTTACCCACCCACCACCATGACCATCCACGGTGTCGACAAAGATGTCTATCTGGATGTTGAAGTCAATCTCTGGTTATTTACTGGGCTGATTTTTATTATCGGTATAGCTCAGGGCTTTGGCCGCGCCAGCGTGTATAAAACTATCTATGACTACTACCCGAATCAAATGGGCAGCATCGGCGGCTTTGTCGCAGCCATTGGCGCCTTTGGCGGTTGCACACTGCCGATTGCCTTCGGTCTGGCGGAGGACGCCATCGGCATCCACAGCGCCGCCTTTATGCTTTTATACGGGGTTTTAGCCCTGTGTATGACAACCATGTTCTTTGCCAACAAGAGCGATCGTTTACGCCAGCGTATTCGCCACGCCCAAACCCATAACTTCCTCGATGATAATTAAGCATCAAGCCCATACCCTGAAAATAGTAGTCATGACTCAGTGGTGGTAGTGGGCTATTGGGCTTGATACAAGTCAATATTCAGCGCAGCAAATGGCTCTACCCTTCAGCCATTATTTAAGTCTTTATTAACTTCAATGCAAAAGGAAACTGTTATGCGACTAAGGACTTAAGGCACGGGTACCAACACTGGCATCACGGCAGATCACTGGCCACTCTGGTGTTGGCCGGATCATCAGATCGCCGTCAATGCTGACGATACCAGCAGCGAAAACAAAAGCTTTAGCGATGCAATCAAAAATGGCACCGCGAATCTGAGTTTCCGTCTGCGCTACGAAGATGTCGATATCGACAATCTGGCTGGCGATAAAGCCAATGCCCTAACCCTTAAAACCAGACTCAACTACAAAACCGGCTTGTACGAAGGTTTTGCTGCATTTATGGAAATGGACAATGTCAGCGAGCTAGATGGCAATGGATACCCTACCAGTAAAGGCTTAAAGAATACCGGCAACTTCCCGGGTAAAACGATTATTGCCGATCCGTAAGGAACTGAAATCAATCAGGCGTACCTCAGCTATACCATGGGCAAATACCACCAGTAAATATGGTCGTCAGCGCATATCTTTAGACAACCAGCGCTTTGTCGGTGGCGTCGGGTTCCGCCAGAATGAACAGACCTACGATGCATTTTCGATCACCCATAAATTGCGAATGCTGACACTAAGGTCTTTTACGCGCATATCAATAACGTCAACCGCATCTTTGGTGAAAACGATCCCTTTGTCAGCGATACTGATAGCAGCAGTGATCTTTTAAACATTAACTACAGCGGCTGGGATGCCGGGAGTCTGGTGTTTCTACAGCTACCTGCTCGACGAGAAAAAAGCGACACGCAATACGACACTTATGGACTGCGCTTTAGCGGTAAGAACGAGGGCTTCGGTTACCAGCTGGAGTACGCAACTCAAGAAAAAGAGCTGTCCAACGGCACTGAGTTTGATGCCGATTACCTGCTTGCAGAAGCCAGTCTGAAGGTGGATGCTGTGAAGTTCGCTCTGGGCTTTGAAAACTTACAGAGTGACAATGGTAACTTTGGCTTTGCTACCCCACTGGCAACTGCCCATAAGTTCCAGGGTTGGGCTGACCAGTTTCTCGGCACCCCCAATGAAGGTATTAAGGATATTTATTTTTCTGCGGGTGGCAAGTTGGGTGGTGTAAAACTCTTAGCGGTCTACCATGACTTTACCTCAGATACAGACAACCTGAGTGGCGATGATGATCTGGGCAGTGAATTTGGTTTTGTCGCCAGCAAGAAGTTTGGCGATTATGGACTTAGCCTTAAATATGCCAATTATTCTGACGGTGATAGTTCTTTCAATAAAGCTGATGCCGAGAAATTATGGCTAACTGTTAGCGCTGCTTTTTAGACGTAGTTGGTTTATACAACAAGGGAGATAGGCTTAGCGTCTATCTCCCTACCCTATTATCCTGACAGGACAACCTTATCGCGATCCCGACAAAACAACCCTACCCTGCCATCCAGACCGAACAGCCCTACCATGCCATCCAGACAAAACAGCCTTACCCTGCCACCCCGACCGAAAAGCCTTAGCCTGTCATCCTATGCTTGAAAAACCTGGTCAACGATAGGATATCGTCGGTCAGACAGAGGAAAGGAAAAAGGCCGGCACTGTCATCCCGACAGAGCGAAGCGACGATGGATCTCTTTGCTAGTCGGCTGTTTAGTATGAGCATAATAACCCCTGCACATACCCTTGAGATCGGTCCCATGAGTACATGGCATTTCCAGCGTTCGCACAACTCGCGTTGCTCAGACAAGTGCTCTCTCAATCTGGAAATCCCTGTACCCATAAGCGGGCCCTGATTGATCTCAAGGGTATGTGCAGGGGCTATTTGAACTATCGGAGTACAGTCTAGTATAAAAAGGAGGGGACTCGATTTGGGTTTTATTGTTTCTCGAAAATCTAGGGTCAAGCTCGAATTTCCATATATGTTATCTATCCAATCTTGTGCTACTCGACGTTCTAATCCTTTAAATTCGAGTCTGAGGTTGCCATATTTTTACGGACGATTTAATTAAGGGCCTGCGCCCGCTCATACTCGTATGGACTCACGTAGCCCAGATAAGAGTGTCGTCTTTGTCGGTTATAAAACACCTCGATATATTCAAAAATGCTTTGTCTGGCATCTTCTTTGGTCCGATAGTCTTCATCATCTACTAGCTCGGTTTTTAGCGTTCCGAAAAAGCTTTCCGCCACTGCATTGTCATGACATTCGCCCTTACGGCTCATACTGCAACGCAGGTCGTTTTGTTCTAGTAACTTGCGATAGTTGCCTGAGGCATAGGTGCAACCTTGGTCTGAATGCACTGTTACACCATTTGGCTTCCCTCTGCGCCATATCGCCATCATTAAGGCATCCGCCACCAACGCTGAATCATTGCGATCAGACATCGCCCAACCAATGATTTGTCTCGAATAAAGATCCATCATCACCGCCAGATAAAGCCACCCCTGCCGCGTTCGAATGAATGTTGTGTCAGACACCCAGGCTTCATTCTTGAACCCAGTTTTAAATCGCCTCTGCAAGTGATCAGGCGCCGGCGCTGTCGTCCCTTTTGAATTGGTCGTTACCACGAACCGTTTCGCCATTTTGGATTGAATCTGCTCGGCACGCATCAATCTTGCTACGCGCTGCCGACTGGCTGTTTCACCACTGGCCAAAAGGTCTCTTTGAATGCGTGGAGACCCATAAGTTTGGCGGCTGGCCTTGTGATAACAGCGAATTTTTGTCACTAAACGTTGATTGCTTTTTGTCGTCTTACTCGGTGGTCGGTCAATCCAATCGTAGTAACCACTGGTTGAGACGTTCAACACTGAACACAGCCGACTCACGTAATGCCGCTTTCGCTCCGAGTGGATAAAGGCGTACTTCACTTGAGCTCTTTCGCAAAGTACACCGCGGCCTTTTTTAAAATCTCGACCTCTTCACGCAGGCGATCATTCTCTTGGCGCAACGTAGTGACTTCACTTTGATCTTTTTTCAGTGGCCTTCCCAGCTTGCTCGTCAACGCATCTTCTCCTTTGCTTTCCAATTGCTCTTTCCATTTGTAGAGTTGATTTCGCCTAATCCCAAGCTCTGTAGCAATCTCCGCCGATGGGCGATTAGACTCTTTCATTAAACGAATGGCTTCTAGTTTAAACGCCTTCGGGTACGTCGTTCTTGGCTTTCTAGTTCTAGTCATGTGGATACTCCTTAGGCAATTGTAGTGCCTATTAAAAGTGTCCGTTAAACTATGGCAGGTTCAGTCTGACCCTAATTTTTTCTTTTGACCCTAATTTTTTCTAATTTTTTGTCAATTACGTATCGTTCCCGCTCCGATTTTAAGGCTCAGCTACCCCCATGCCCCTTCGAAACCGTGGCCAGCATGGATGCTGGCCTCGAGACTACAGGGATGTATTCACGGCGTGTTTTGAAGGGGCATGGGGGTAGCTGAGCCGGGCCAGTGCTCCGAAGCTTAAGATCTCTCACATCCGTTCGAGATGACAGACCGGAAGTTCGAGATGACAGACCGGAAGTTCGAGATGACAGACCGGAGGTTCGAGATGACAGACCGGAGGTTCGAGATGACCAACTAGGCAGTTACACAGAAATATTTACAGTCTCAGGAAAGATCTCCTTTACCCTCTAACTCGCCTCCTGCACGCGATTATAATTATCACTAAAGCGCACAATATCATCCTCACCCAAATAGCAGCCACTCTGCACCTCGACAAGCTCCAATGGCAAACTACCCGGATTCGTTAAACGATGACGCTGGCCAATCTGGATATATACCGATTCGTTCTCCGACACCAGCTGCTCCTCACCATCCCGCTCCACCAGCGCCGTACCAGTCACCACAATCCAATGCTCAGCACGGTAGTGATGCATCTGCAAAGACAAACTCTCGCCAGGATTAACCTTTATCAACTTAACCTGAAAACGATGCCCCTGACCGATAGAGTCATAACTCCCCCAGGGCCGCATCACCTCAGGATGAGAATCATGCTCAGTTCTACCCTGCTGCTCCAAACGAGCAACCAGACTCTTAACCTCCTGCACACGGCTTTTATCCGCTACCAGAATCGCATCTTTAGTATCCACAACAATCAAATTCTTGACTCCGATCGCAGCAATTAGACGACCATCGCTCTGAAAAAAACTGCCCTCACAATCCTCAGCCAATACATCGCCCCACTGCACATTGTCATCGACATCCTTTTCTGCCGCTTCCCACATCGCCGACCAGTTACCGAGATCTTTCCAGCTAGAATGTAAGGGTACCAACCAAGCATTGGTCGTCTTCTCCATAATCGCGTAATCAATAGAATCATTGGGGCAGAGACTAAAAGACTGCTCCGAGAGCCGGATAACCCCCGCCTCCAGCACAGACTTTTGAAAGGCACCCTGGCAGTGAAAAAACATCTCCAACTGCTGAGTTTGCAACTCCTCAAGATAGACACTGGCCTTAAAAACAAACATGCCACTGTTCCAAAAGTAATCGCCGCTACTCAGATACTGCTTTGCTGTGGTCAAGTCTGGCTTCTCGACAAACTGCTCTATTTCCTCCCCCTCCGAGCACGAGCCGCCAGACCCACCAGCAATCTTAATATAACCAAATCCGGTATCCGCCACTGCCGGCGGCACGCCAAAGGTAACCAACTTACCTGTATCGGCAAGCTTCAGCGCCGCTTGCAAGGCAACCTGAAAGGCCTCTTGATCACCAATCAAATGATCCGCCGGCTGCACCAGCATCAATGGATCACCACCTTGGGCGAGAGCCTGAAAGGCCGCGACAGCAATAGCTGGCGCAGTATTCCGCGCACAGGGTTCAACAATCATAGTCGCGTTGCAATTAACCTCTTGAAGCTGTTTGGCAATCATAAAGCGTTGCTCTTCATTGCAAACGACAATCGGGCTATGAAGATCTGCAACGCGAGCTACAGTACGCTGCAGCATAGAGTTTTCGCCATTGAGCTTTAATAACTGCTTGGGAAACTTCTTCCGCGACTTGGGCCACAGGCGTGTGCCATTGCCTCCGGAAAGAATCACTGGCACCACATTAGCCATCAGCGATTGATCGATTTTTTTATTTTGTTCAATATCGTTGTGCATATCCTTTGTTATATCCATATCCACCCTTACTCCCGTTCTGCTTTTAATCACGCCCTACCAACAGATACCTTGGCAATTTTTGGCATATTTATATGAATTTCCGAGACCGACCAGATCAATCACCGGCATAAAACGTTTAGCAATTTTTGCAGCATCTCTGCCGTAATCTGTATTGTGGCCAACCACAAGCATATCTGTGGTGGCAATCAATTGATCAACAATCATACACTGCGAATCACTTACCTGAGCGTCTAGCCCCATTCTCAACAGATCTTCAGGTTTAACATTAGGGTCAAAATAACGTATTTCATGTCCTCTCTCGCGCAACTGTTTGACCAGTTCCAACAGGGGACTTTCACGCAGATCATCCGTATCCGCTTTAAACGTAAGGCCAACTATCCCGACACGTTTTATCTTATGAGCAACAATCAGCGATAGCGCGTGTTCAATATGGCGGTCATTGGAATTGATAATGCTGTCAATCAGCGGCGTGTTTACACTGTTGTCAGCCGCTAAATGCATAATTCCGCGAGCATCTTTGGGCAGACAGGAACCGCCGAACGCGAAACCGGGTTTTAGATAGTATGGGGATAAATTTAGTTTGGTGTCCTTAACAAAAATATCCATCACCAGATGACTGTCAACACCCATGGCTTTACACAGACGCCCCACCTCATTGCCAAAACTGACTTTCAAGCCATGCCAGGTGTTATCGATATATTTTACAAATTCAGCGGCTTCAATACTGGTTTCAATCAGCTCGCCGGGTAGGCCCTTATAAAGCTGGGCTGCAGCCAATGAGCTGCGCTGATCAACGGCGCCAACAACGGTTTTTGGTGGTTCATAGAAATCTCTAATCGCACTGCTCTCGCGTAGGAACTCGGGATTGAAGGCAACCCCAAAATCACTGCCGCAACGCTTCCCTGAAACCTTCTCCAGAATTGGTATCAAAACATCACGAGTAGTTTTGGGCGGAACGGTACTGCGGAACACGACCAGATGATAATCATCCTTGACCGACAGCGCGGCACCAATCTGTTCAGAGGCCATACGCAAGTATTTGAGATCACATCCACCGTCAGGGCCGGTTGGGGTCCCAACGCAGACCAGGGTTACATCTGACTCCATTACCGCTCGATGGGAATCACACATAGCTTCAAGGCGACCCACTTGGCGCGCATTATCCAATAGTGTGGCCAATCCCTCTTCAACAATTGGCGACTCACCGCGATTTAGAGTCGCAACCTTATCTGCATCTGGATCAACACCAATCACCGAATGTCCGCGGTCGGAAAAACAGGCTGCAGAAACGGCGCCTACGTAACCTAACCCGAATATGCTGATGGTTGGCTTTGTGCCGATCTCTGGGATCGGTAAGGAATCAAGATTAAAACCTAAACTTTGATCATTCGCCGCTGTGGATGGCGGGATAGGTTGTGGTGATTTAAGTGCCGGTTTAAGCGACGTAACATTGTTATGAACGATATCTAATAGCGTATTTTTTTCCAAAACCGAAAGTTCACTGAGGCTTGAAGCTGAATCTAATCCATTGTCATTTAACATTATTTCTCCCCTGGGCATGGCAGCCGTCATTGGTATATCTGTAATCAGATAACCTCTGCCCTAGTTCATCGCAAACTCTGTGCCAACTTATTAAAATAATTATTTTTTGCAATATTATTAGCTATTTATGTAGTTCATTTAATCTAACACCTCAGGAAAATAAGACGTCCATATTGGAGAGTTTTGCAAAATGCATTGCACATCGCTATAACAAAATCGCAACACTAAGCTGGCATTCACCAATTCTTCTGCTTGCGGTAAATGGTTGAGGGGCTTACCCCGAGTAGACTCGCCGCTTTAGGTATATTGCCATCACAGTTAGCTATAGCCATTTCAATGGTATTTTTCTCCACCAGCCACAGGGGTCTAACCTCAACTGCATCAGTATCCGACCCCTCAGCCCCATTCAGTTTATAAGAACTATTTTCTAGCCCATAGACAGGCTTTGCATGGTCTATTTGAATACCCCCATCTAGTGCCGTGCGAAGCATCGATTCATCAACAATTTCCTGATCAGTGAGCACCACAATACTGTGAGTAAGGTTTTCTAACTGACGGACATTGCCGGGCCAGGAATATTGGCGCAAGAACTGTTTGGCATCTTGACTAAAGCCTTTAAAAACCTTCTGTTCACGCCGAGCAAATAGCTGAAAAAAGTGCTCGGCCATAATAACCACATCCTCACCACGATCGCGCAATGGCGGCAACCTGAGAGGAATAACATTGAGGCGATAATAGAGGTCTTCTCGAAACTGACCGCGCTCAACGGCTTCGGCAAGCGTGGTAGACGAAGCCGTCAACAACTGTGCGCCAAACGAATAGGTCTGGTGACAGCCCACCGGTGAGAATTCACGCTCCTGAATAACCCGCAGCAGTTTCGCCTGCAGCGGCAATGGCAGTGTGGTTACCTCATCGAGAAAAAGCGTACCCTGCCCCGCCGCGGCGAACAATCCATGATGCTCCGCAGTGGCACCAGTGAAGGCGCCTTTTTTGTGACCAAACAGCTGTGACTCTATTAGATTCTCATTTAAGTTGGCGCAGTTCATAGCAATAAACGGCTGCGACTTTCTCGGGCTCTCCAAATGACAGGCTTTAGCCACCAACTCTTTACCGGTTCCGGTTTCACCCGAAATAAAAATAGGAATATTGGCTCGCGCCGACTTAGTAATCCTTTCAAATAGACGGTACATGGATGGGTTAGTGCTGAGCATACCGTGGAAGTCAGCAGTGGTCTGTGTATTTTTCTCGGCATTGAAACCAAACAACCCCTGCTCTCTGAGCGCCGCATTCACAACCAAGCGCAACTCATTATTATCCCAAGGTTTACTGATAAAACGATCTATAACCCGTCGATTGAATGCATCGGAGAGCGATTCCAAATCACTGTAACCACTAAGAATAATGGTGTGAACATCCGGCCAGACCGCCTTAATCTTACTGAGCATTTCACTGCCCTGCATCAACGGCATACGCTGATCAGAAATCACCAGATCAGGCCGGTTTTCTTCGACAAATTCCAGTGCCAGTTGTGGACAGCTGTAATCGACCAAATTGACGCCGAGTCTTGCCAGGCAGCGTGTAAGTGATGAGAGAACACGCCGCTCATCATCGACCAGTAGTATGGTAGGTTGACTATTATTCATTTTAAACAGGTCCCTCCTGTGTAATTTTCAGTGGCTCTCTAAAAGTGCTATCTATAGCGAGCCACCCAAATGCTTCCTGCAAATTATTATTATTCTTGCAGTAGTTTTTAGTTGTTCAATGCATTTTTGTCAAATATACCGTCACCACATCAGCGATTTATTTGACTGCACCAGCGACGGGTAAAACAATTTTAAATGAAGCGCCGCAACCTTCTGTACTACTGACATAAATATCACCGCCGTGCATATCTACCGCTGCTTTTACCACATGCAAACCAAGGCCTGTGCCTTTGCCAATTTCTTTTGTGGTGAAAAAAGGATCGAATATTTTTCCCAAATTGGTCTTCGAGATACCACAGCCATCATCGGTAATTTGAATCCATACAGTCTGCCCATCATTACCAGTAGCAACAGTAATCAACCCACGCTTTTTTATAGCCTGCGCAGCATTGACCAGCAAATTGAGAAATACCTGACCTATCTTTCCCCCGTGGCAAACAACGGGTGGAAGTTCAGCCAGATGCAGCTCTATTTCAGCCTTATATTTAAGTTCGTTAGACGCTATATTGATGGTCTTTTGCATGAGAATATTAATATCCTCTAATCTGGCTTGGGGTGCTTTCAGATGGGAGAAATCCGAGAGATCGGCAACAATTTGCTCGACTCTTTGGGTGCCCTCAATAGAATCGTTGATGAGTTGTTCTATGTCCGGCAGCAGATAATCGAGATTAATTTTATCGATAAAAAGTCGCAGATCATCAAATAATTTATAATCTTTGTCCCGCTCTCCCACCAGCATCGCAAGACACTGATCCTGCTTAGTGACAAGGGTACATAAATCAACTACATAGTCACTCAAGGTATCCAGATTACTGGCGACAAACCCCACTGGATTATTAATTTCATGGGCAACTCCAGCGGCTAGCTGTCCAATTACTGCCATCTTTTCCGACTGCACTAATTGCTCGCGAGTCTCCTTTAATTCAACCACCTGCTTCTGAAGATCCCTACTTTGCTCGGCAATCTTTTGATTGCGCAAATACAACTCCAAATTAGTCTTATAGAGCTCTCGACTTTTCTCTTCGAGAAGTTGCTCGGCCTGATATCGTGCAGCTATTTCACGACGCAGTTTATTTTCTAGTGGTTGGATATAGTTAGTCTGCTCATTCATAAGTGAACACAGCAACAGAGGTTATTGAATATAGAATTGGTAACCATAAAAGGTAAGCCATGCATGGCAATGTAACTCCAGTTTTTTTTAAAAATTAAGTCGCTTTTATTTCATTTTTACATTTACGCCGTAAAATAAATTGCAGGTTAAAATTCACCGTTAGATCAGGTTTTATAGGCTCAATAAAGAAATTTTCATTGTAGTGAATAGCCGCAGCGGCTATTAAGCCCTCAGCAACATCTGCTGGGAGAAACAATGATTTATAGTTGATCTTCATTCTATCTGAACTGAATTCAAAACAATCAAAGGATGGACCTATAAACCCTGGAAATGCCCTTTCCATATCCTCATTTAATGCCGTATCATGACTTTTCAGCAATTCAAATGTATTTCCAGCCTGCTCAACCCAGCTCGGGTTAAGGGACAATAACTCTGCGAAAAGATGTATGCCCATTATCTTCGATAACCTGCTACACGGCATATTAAGAAAACCAGCCACGTGCTCAATCAATTTCTGAAGGGACTCATCAGGGTAATCAATCATAGGTGAATAAATACCTCCCTCCGGGATTTCGCGATAATCCATTTGGTCCCATACAACATCTTGGTCAAAAAGATTTTCTAAAAAACTCAAAGCACCAGCAAGTACAAATCCTTTCATAAATCCACGCCCAACTAGGTAAATTAATTTATCGTCTGTTAATAATACAACCCACATTTATTCATTAATATATAGACATACTAGTACTAATTATATGAATTCACATAGAAATATTAATATTTTTTACAATTGCAGCTTAATAAATCACTAACAACCAAAGACAACCCTTTAATCAAAGCTGGTACTGTAATCCAACATTTAATATTTTCCGCTGATAATCCAGCACGCCCAAAGAGTTATGTTCAGTCTCCCATCGAAAAGAAACTAACCCTCGAAGAGATTCAGAAGACAGCGCTTGGCTATAGATAATTTCCAGTACCATTCCAGTCCTGCGATCACCGGCACTTCGTGTTTCTGATTCCTCTGGGGATACCTGTCGACTCAAATAGGCTCGCTGGTAGGCTTGACCAATGACTTCGATATTGGCCTTACTGCCAAGTCGATAGTTAAGGGTTGCCGTAAGCTTATGATAATCGAGGTCGCGAATGCCCTGCCCATTGTCTCGGGCAAAGTAGCCGCTGAGATAAAATGAACTGTCTAAATTTTTATTAAGAGATTTACTAAAAACTGCGCCATACCCATTTAGAGCATATTCGACCAGTGATGAATCGCTGTCGATATCATTCTGCAGGTCGCTGTAGTGACGGGATTTATGGTAGACAAAAAGCCTTAAATTAGATCCGGATTCTGCCTTGTAGCGAAAGCTGGGCTGTAGACGAAATTCATTAAAATCTATGGACTCAAGACCGACATTGTCATAATCCTGTCGGTAATTGCGTTGACCCGTTTGGGTTAGCAGTGACCAGGACTGTTTTTTATCGGCGTAATAAACCAGTTCTGCACTCAAATTTGCCGCATCGAAACAGAATCGGTTGTCAATCAGATCACCATCGCTGGTCTCGGCAACCTGACGCTGAATTTGACTATAATAGGTATTTCGCTCACTGCGTATATCGCCACTCAACATAAGGTTAGCTTTCTGCTCACCGAACTTAAAGCGCCCAATCCAACGCAGGCGTCCATCTAACCTTGAATTGTCAGCAGCACTGTTGCTGTGATTGTAAATATCTTTTTGCAAGTCCAGCCGGTAACGTAAATTGGCCTTTTTTGAATTGCCCTGTAGATGGCTCTCACCCCTGTAGTTGAACGTTACAGCTTTATATTCTGCTCCGGCCTGAAGAGCCTCAGGCGATGAGAGTTTGTAGGGGTTACTGTCGTAACCAACGCTTGCAGAGATACGCAACTGATCGTCAGCAGCGACACCCATGGCTGCACTACTGATAAAAATTGCCGCAAGATAGTTTTTTATGACTGGCCTCCATCGCCCCGAAGATTCATTAGAATTTGATCAAAAAAAGCCTGGTCATTAAGTGAGTAATAACCGGGAACTTCCCAGACTAAAAATCTCGGCGGGGACTGTCGAAAGTCGTCGCTGTTTAGATAATCTTTTAATGCACCACCAAAACCACTACCACTTTTGGCCTTATTAATAACCGCAGCACCGATGTAATGGGCAAGAAAACCATCGAAGTTAAAATTCAGGCTACTTTTGCTATTACTGGTGCCAACAAGAACAATCTGTGGCTCGGGTAGATCACCAAACAGGTCATCGCTACCCTTAGCCACTGTCTGGTAAAGTTTAAACGGTTCTTTGGGATAACGTTGCTCACAGAGCTCCAATGCCGCTCGCTGCAAACTGCCCTGATTGTGATCGCTACCCACAGCAAAGCTTTCAAATTTTTGCTTTTCAATTCCAGAGTAAAGCTTTTTTTCAGCCTTGATTGCATAGGCGGTCAATCTGGCAATGGTACGAGCACCGTGATGGTTCCAATGATGGTCGCGGGCGAAAAACATCGGTTTGCTCTGGGTCTGTTCAAAAAGGCTATCAATCTTCGGCACCGCAATCCCAGTGTCGCGCAGTTTCTGCAGATAATTAATATAAGACTTGCGTGCTCGTGGCACGTCGTAATCAATCTCGCCCAGATACTCGGGATGTATTAGCGCACGCCCCGGAATGGGCACCATAACGAGGGCTGTACCCCTTGCCTGTAGAGCCTGCTGCAACTGCTGCAAATTTTTATAACCAGGCTGTCTGGGGCCGTAAGTGCGCTTTAAATCCATATCCCGATAAAGCCAATCCCTTTCGCCTTTTTGCAGGGTCTTAAAGTTCTTCAAAAATTTGCCGCGGTAACTCTCTGGGCGATCGGCGGTATCACAGAGTGTAATTTTAACTGCTGGAATATTGCTAGCATTGGCTAGAGCACAACAGACAAAACTCAATACAATTACCTGCGCTAGCCAGCAATAGGCTTTACTTGAATAGGCTTTGATTTCAAATAGAGTCATTTAGCGATTTCCCATTCTATCCGCCCAATGGACAACTAATTCGCTCTGATCTCCACAGATAAATAAGCTCGATAAAACACCGGATTGAAAAATCATCGGATCAGTAACCGTAATCCTTTCTTTCTTACCAGCAGTCCTTTGAATGACCGAAAATGCGCTCTTAAGTGGGTTAATCGCTCGAGCAACAGATCCTCCTTGAGGGATATTCTCAAATACCGATCTCGCAGATGTAGCTGTTTCTAAATCGAGCTGTGAAAGTTTGGAAAAGTTATGTACAGCTAATACCGCGCGCCGTGAATCTTGCGCGCGATAATCCTTCAGAAGTCTCACCGAGTTATCCTCAACTACCAGTGCATAAGCCTTATCGGGCTCTAGAGTACCTTCCCACTGCAAGCCATTGATCTTCTTGCGATACTCTCCCGGCGTCACATAGATAAACTCAGAGGCGCTGCAATAGGCATCTGTGGATATATGTTTATTCTGAATACGTAGTGTCAGCCTATTATTATATGGCCGATCCGAGCTATGTTCCCGCAGATTAATAATCCGCAAAAAAGCTGAACCCTTTGGCGCCAGATCATATAGAGCCGCCTCATCTGCCCAACTGCTAAACGAAATGCAACTAAATACCAGAGGCGCTAAAAGTGCTATAAATTTTATAAGGGCCTGCTGCTTCACTATTTAATCTCCGTAATACTGTTTTTATAAGAGGTACTTGCCATATTTAAACTCGACTGCGAATAAGCCTGCGGATAAGCTATAGGCAGGTAACGTTCAGGGATTTCCCAAATCACCAATTTTAAGTTGTCGGCTGTAGGCAAATAATCATTCAAGAAATTGGCCATTGGCATTATTGGCCCCTGCCCCTGTTCAGCAAGATTTTCCACGTCAACCGCGAGCGCCTGCTTTAAAGCACCGTCAAAATTCCAGCGCCGATCTGCACTAAAGCTGGTGCCCAACAGCACAACTTCTGGAAGAGTTGCGAGTTCATCCTCAAACAGCTCTGGTTCTTCAATCGGCTCATTTGCAAATAGAAAATCATTATTTGCAGAATAGGTCTGAGTTAATTCTATGGTTTCTGCTGCTGGCATAAGTTTCTCAAATAGCGGCGCCAGCGGCAGAAAGCGCAACAAGTCGCCCTCTAGCGACTCCTCGCCAATGGTTTCTGTATTAAATTTTTGCTGGCTCAAACTCAGCTGAGGTAAATTCTGATAAAAAAGCGCGGCGGAACTTGAGGCAATTATCTTTGCACCCTGCGGTGTCCAGTGGGTATCGGTTTTAAGATAGAGAGATTTAGGCTGAGAGTGAGCACGCATGGCTCTAAATCCATCCACTGTAAGAATATGCTTTTTTTGAAGTGTCTTAATCACCTGCGAATACATTTCTCGATGAATTTTCGTCGGCTGGTGGCTTCCCGTCTGGGCCTCGACCACTCTTGCCTTGGAAGGAATCAGCACAACCATCAAACCAACACCACGACGGGTCAACTGACGAGAAGCCTGAGCAATAAATTCAATATTATTTTTCAATGCCTGTTCACCACCCGCAGGAGCAATAAATTCTTCAGTGGAAAAAAACCATCCATTGGTACCGATCAATAAGCCCTTTTTTGCCTCATTAAAAATCACATATTGGAATGCAGTCCAGACATTGAGACCAATCTGCTGAAGCGAGAAACCTTCGTCGTACTGCTCTTCAAAATCTCGCGCCAACTCACCTGAGAGTAACGATTGGCGATCAAATAGCGCTTCAGGTTGAACCGAATTATCTAAATTTCCCCAGGTGGTAATACTGGCACCAAATACCAGTGCCAAAAATAGGACGATAAGCAGTTTATTGTAGAGCTGATTTTTATGGAGATTTTTTGGGTAGAGAATCTCTGTCATTGAAAAGCCCTTAAAATTGGAAGTAGAGAAACGCAGAATAACTCTCTGCTGATAGCTTAAAAATTGCCAGTATAAATACAGGCATCAGTAAAAATGCATAAGCCTTAGATAGATAGCCCTTAGATAGATAGCCCCTAGATAAGTGGCCCATAGAAACATGACTGAGCTTATCGCCTGAAGGGTAATCAGCCCTCTCAAGCTGTCGCTGATAAAATCCACACGCAACAATTAGCATCCAAGCCAACAGCAGTGTCGTCACCTGAAGTACCGTAATCTGTCCAGCATAGACTGGGCTAAATTGTAGAGCTTGGGTTATTGATAGAGGCTCAATATTGACCATTGCACTGAACAGCGTAATGGCCTGACTAAGGTTTTCCGCGCGAAAAACTACCCAGCCAAGCATCACTAAAATCAGGCACAGTAACCAGCGCAACGGCGAAAAGCTCGCTCCGCTAGTATCAACGCCGAGCGCTTTCTCCAAGGCCAATATACAACCATGCCAGGCACCCCAAATTAGAAAAGTCCAATTCGCACCATGCCACAACCCACCCAACAACATGGTCAGAAACAAATTGCGATAGGTAATAATCTGACCGCGCCGATTGCCGCCTAGAGGAATATATAAATAATCGCGCAACCAGCTGGATAGACTGATATGCCAGCGTCTCCAGAATTCAGTAATCGACTGGCTAATATAGGGATGAGAAAAGTTTTCCATAAAGCGAAAGCCCATCATCAAACCCAGACCAATCGCCATATCGGCATAACCAGAAAAATCAAAATACAGCTGGGCGGTATAGGCGAGCACGGCTAACCAGGCATCGAGAAAAGAGGGATCCTGTAACGCAAAACCCTGATTGACCAGCGGTGCTAGCGTATCGGCAATAATCACCTTTTTAATAAACCCAAGCATAAAACGTTGAACGCCCTGGGCAAATTTATCGACGCTGTGACTACGCTGAGAAAACTGCGCGGCAATATCTTTGTAGCGCAGAACTGGCCCTGCTATTAACTGGGGGAAAAGCGCAATAAACGCGGCAAAATCGACAAGGTTTTCAGTGGCTGGTGTATCACCGCGGTAGACGTCAATGATGTAACTGATCGCTTGAAAAATATAAAAAGAAATGCCGATTGGCAAGATCACAACGGTCAATAGCCAAGGATCTAAACCCAAATCAGTCATCGCGGCATTGACCGTCGCCACACCAAAGTTAGTATATTTAAAATAGGCTAAAGCGGAAAGGTTAACAACTATACCAAGGGTGACCCATCGTTTTGCTCGGCTGGAACCATTTGCAGAATTGGATATGCCGCGACCAATAAAATAGTTCCACAGCGTAACGGCGATAAACAGCAGGAGAAAATCAACTCGCCACCAAGCGTAAAAAACATAGCTGCCTACCAGTATTACCCACGAACGCTTGCGCTCTGGCGTTAAATAATAAAACGTCAAAAATACCGGTAAAAAAACAAATAGAAAAATATTACTCGAAAAAACCATGCCCGCTCAAATCCTTTGAATGCATTTTCTTTTATATATGCCTCTAGGCAATCCCCGCGCCAACCCGAAAAAATTACTAATAATTCTATAAATATCAATGCGTTAGCTGTAACTAAAAGGAATCGCAAAAGGCAATTTTAAATTGCATTTTGAAAATTATTTCGCATTTTGCAGTGCAATATGCAAAATAAAATTCACTCATAGATTGATATTTATGCCTGTTGCAAATGCTAAATAACCCCTCGATCAAGCTATTGACGGGGCTTTGATCGAAGGCTGATGGCCCTGAAAGATAACAGTTAAAATAGTTGGCGCAATAATTGCCATACCTTTATATCTAGGAAAGATTTTTATCTTAATCAGAGCTATTGGAAGGCGTCGTATTTTTGGAAATTACTCGTGAAAAGGCCTGTCAGCGATTACACCATAGAGTCGCTACGCCGCTAAACTTAACCATTGATGGCCGCCACTACACGGCCGTAGACTGGAGTCTGGGCGGCTTTAGAGTACGCCACTGGGATCGCTGGACTGACCCTATAAAGCTTGGCGATCAACTGTCTTGGAAATTCGAACTACCCTTTCAGGGCTTTATGATCGCCTTTGAGGTAGTGGCTGAAGTGGTAAGACTCGATCCCATTACGGAACAGTTTGCCAGCCAGTTTATCGCTCTTAGCGAGCGCCAAAAAGAGTTGATGAATCACTTTATTGAACAGTTGATTCGCGGCGCTATGATTCCCCTCAAAGATACTATTTTACGCATCGATTCCCCAGTAACACCGGTATCGACCGAACCCAAGGCAAGTCCAGTTGAACAGTTGCCAGTTTCGAGAATTCCGTTGCGAATGCTGATGATGTCACTGATCTACTTCACCTTGGGCACCGGCTTATTTAGCCTGCTAATGATGACTCTGTACGAAAACTTTCTCACTTTAAAAGTCGATACAGCCTCAACCTCAGTTCCCGTTGAATCAATTGTTTCTCTGGTCGATGGGCGCATTACCGGAGTATCCAGCATTATTGATCAGCCGGTGGCTGAGGGGACGCGGATACTCACCATTGAGTCGCCACAGCTAAAAAAACAAATTGCCGAAGCTAAAACCAATATCGAGCATAAAAAGCTCGAACTCGAGGCTCAGCGTAAGCGCTATCTGGTGGCCATTGAAACCTCTGGTTCAGTGACAAGTAAAGAAGCTCGTCTTTTGCAGATCGATATAGACTTGGTTGAACAAGAGGTCAGTCTAGCTATGCGCGATCTGCTTGCCCTCTACGAGTATCAAGAGAACCTTTCAATACTCTCACCCAGTGATGGGCGTCTGGTGCATCTGCTGCGTGAGCGCGGCGCAATGGTTAAACGCGGTGAGACTCTGGGAATATTTGAGCGCGCAGAGATGCCAGTAGTCAACGTGTTTGTGACCGAGCAAGAAGCGCGTTTAATTTATCTCAATCAATTAACCCAGGTGCATTTACTGAGTTTGAATCAGCGCTGGCTGGGGTATGTTAGCGATATCAAAATAGATACTCTCAAATCCACAGCCCAGCAACTCGCCTATGGATTTGAACAGTCATCTCAGCGACGCGTTCGAGTAGAAGTTGAACTGAAAATGGATAACTCTGATGCCCTTCACCTGCGTTCGGGGCTACCCGTCGAGGTACGCTTTGCAACCTCGAGAATCAGCCAGACGGTTCTCGAATACCTTGCCAATCAAGAGCAGTTCGATGCTAGTAAAGATCAGAGTTTATCTCAGCAGGCACTATGAGGAGTGAAGTGCGACGAGTGAAGCCTGACCGATGAATAATTATCAACCAAGTCGCGATTTCCGTGCCTTAGTCAGTGGTGAACAGTGCCTTGATAAACCAAAAAAATGGCATAAAAAGGCACTTTTACAATTAGCGGTCTACATCACCGTTTGTCTATTATTGATTTTTTTGGTGCCTAATCAAATATGGCATCCACAGCTTCAGGTTGTCACTATTACTCTGGGAATACTGGGTATTTGGCGCTACAGCTGGTGGTTTGTGCATGTTCTGCGTTCCGAATTTTATCAGCATCGACGCTTTCCAAAAATTCGTGCCAAGGCCGACAAAGTTTGGCGCGACGGTTGGCGACCGCAACATATGCATTTTATGATGACCACCTTTCGCGAGCGCCGCGAGACAACCGAGCTGGTCATTCAGAGTATTTGTCGAGAGATTGAAGAAGCTGGCGTCCCCTGCACGCTCTGGTTGGGCTCTGGTGATGCCTATGACGAAGATATCATCATGAGCTATCTGCGCCAGCACGCTAAGCATCTGCCGCTGGAATTTATCATGATCCGCCAGAACGTCTCTGGTAAACGTATGGCTATAGGGTTGGTATTGCGCGCCATGTCACGCAGAGGCATTCACAGAGACGATTTGATTGTGTTTATGGATGGCGATGCGGTGTTGGCACCGGGAATACTCCGCCAATGCTGTCCGTTATTTGAGAACGACCCCCAACTGCAAGCGGTGACCACAAATGAAGAGGTGATTTGCTACGGACCAAAATGGATTCAATCCTGGCTGACCATGCGCTTTTCTCAACGCAGAATCGCTATGCAATCTCACTCGATGTCCAATAAGGTATTAACCCTGACGGGGCGCATGTCTGTGTTCCGTGCAAACCATTTAACCAAATATAAATTTATCCGCATGCTCGAAGCCGACCACCTCTATCACTGGCTGTGGGGTACGTTCCGCTTTCTCTCCGGCGACGATAAAAGCACTTGGTACTACATGCTCACCCAGGATGCCAAGATGCTTTATGTCCCGGATGCGCTGGTGTATACCATTGAGGAAATTGAGGGTTCAGGGATTGAGCGCATGACTCAGAACTTTCGCCGCTGGTCGGGCAATATGCTGCGCAATGGCACCCGTGCGCTTAAATTGGGGCCTAACAAAGTGGGATATTTTATCTGGTGGTGTGTGATGGATCAGCGTATCGCCATGTGGACCATGCTGGTTAGCCCGATAGTTGCGGTGGGGGCTACCCTGCTAAAGGATCCCTACTATATTGTTTCTTATTTTATCTGGATTGCTATTTCACGGATGGCGCTATCGCTGTTTCTCTTTCGCTACAGCACCAGCATTCATATTGAGTGGCCGTTTATTCTCTATTTTAACCAGCTGTTAAATGCTGCGGTTAAAGTTTACTGCCTGGCCAGGCTGTCGAAACAGCGCTGGACTAACCGCGGCAATCAGTCATCGGGCAATACCCATACTTTAGCCGATAGACTTAAAGATATGATGGCGACTTACATCACCACCGTATGGGTCACTGGATTAATTTTGTCGGTTCTTTTTTACACCCAGTTGCTAAAGTTTCCAGATATACACTATTACTGAATAGTAAGCCGGTACCTAGTGATTTTTCTCGTTAATTTTGTAGCACCCTGTTTGCGCATATCGCTATATTAAGCGGGGGACTCCCCTGTGTTTCAGGCTATATTTAATACAAAAAAAAGCCCCGATTTTAGTCGGGGCCAAGTGAACGATAACCGTTTAATTTACGCTTATAAGGATTCTAGGAAACGCAATACCGACTGCTGATTTTGCACTGACAAAGCCTTGTATTTATCAGTGGACCTTTGCCCTTCAGAGCCTTCAATACCGTGCCATAAAATCGCCTCTTCAATAGAGCGCGCTCGACCATCATGTAGATAGGCGTGATCAGGTGTACAGATTTCTCCACCTTCGCTGCCGGTCGGATTAGTAACCCCGCCTGTTACACAGGCGGACAAGCCGAGTCCCCACAATGGTGTAGTTCGCCACTCGCCACCACTGGCCAAGCCTTCACCCAGATTATCGGCGAGCCCTTCACCCATATAATGCAGCAACATATCACTATAGGGATAAATGGTTTGGTCACGCACTTCGGCCAATGGATGGAATTCACTGGTCTGGAAGGACTCCGTGTGACAGCCTGCGCAGCCAATATTTCTAAACTGCTCTCTGCCCTGAAGGACTTGCTGGTTTTCAACGCCCTCGTTCCAGACGCGCTGAGGACGGACACCCAGAGCAGAAATATACAATATTAGGTTGTCGAGGTTCTCTTCCGGCATCAGCGGGCTGCTTCCACCGCAATTGGTTTGTGCGGAGCCACAATCCGGATTAGGCAGAACAGAGGTTCGCACGCCCATATCGGTATTCAACGCTGCGGCCACCTGATGCTTTACGCTTGTGGTTGCCGCCTTCCAGCCAAAACGACCCAGGCGCGTTAGCTCACTGTTCTCGGGGTCTATCACTTTATTGGCACGACCGGAAATACCATCGCCATTGGCATCATCGGGGTCTTCCAGCGCTAGGATAGCCGTTTCGGGTATGGCTTCCAGCAAACCCAATCCAACAAGACGCGGGGCAATTCGCGCAGAGAAAGTAGCCGGTGTACCCTGACTAAATTGATAGTTAGGGGTTCGCAGTCCGTCTGCACGTTCGGTCCAGGAAGCGATAGAAACATTGCCTTCACCCGCACTGCCGCTAGGCTGCAATACACTGCCAATAAGCGGGTCAGGTGCACCATTGGCATCACCTACTTTAAAGACCCAACGATCAAGCGGGACACCATTATTAGCAACGCCGGCACCGCCATTACGCTCATGACAACCGGTGCAACGCTGATTAATGAAACGTGTGCCTGACAAACCAGCGCTAGTCGCTAACACCCCATTGGCAGGATCTTCATCATGTGAACCATTAATCACCGAAGAGTGATGTACGCGGCGCCCGAGCAGAAATTTCTGTCCGTTGTCGTAGCCAAGATTGGTCGCCATTTGCAAGAAATTATCGTTGGGTTCATCCGTATACTGGTGGTGAAGAGTGGTATGCCCGCCTAACCAGAACTCTTCAGGGATTTTTTGACTGTCTTCAGGGTATGTTGAGCCTGCTGCTTCTGCATACCATGGAACAATACCCTCACCCACTATGTAGAGAAAGGTGGTGCCATAATAGTTGGCCTGCCCGTTGGGAATACCGGGCGCGCTGAACTGGCTAATCTCAAATTCCATGCGATCACCCAGTTGAATAGGCCTTCCCAAGCGGGTGTTTTCATTGCTGGTTTTTTGATAGTTATAATAGGTTCCATCAAAGCCCTTATAAGTCATGACGCCATTGCTCGCGTACTGAGCGACGGTGGTTATACCCTCATACCACCAACGATTCTCCGCTTGAATTGGGTCCAGCGGGAAAATGGTACGCACATTCATTTCAATGGTGTTACCACCCTTGGCAACGTAATCGACAATCTCGATATTGCTTGAACGGTCTTCAAAGTAGAATTTAATGTAATGATCGTAGGACTGAAACTCGTCTTCACGGGCATGACGTGTACGTGGACGATCAGAAAAACGCGTGACTAAGGCAACGTCTGTTTCAAATTGGGTGTCAGGTTGCTGCGCTGTAAGCTCGTTGTAGAGCACGTCTACTTCACCTAAGACACCATAAGGCACTAGCCACCATACGCCACCGATTCCGTCACCGCGGGTATCATCAACTGAGCTGTCTCCGGCATAGAAGTATAAGGGGCGATTGTTATACGCGGCCTGCTTGCTGCCATCGTCACGCTCTATCGTGCTCAACCCGCTTACACCAGAGGCCTGCTCGTCTACGACCAATACAGGCGGCCATGCCGTGGCGCAACCACCATTACAGCTGCTGCCAGGCGTTCCTAAATCATTATCAAAAACATACAGGGTATAACCGGGTGTCAGCGAATCCGAACCCCCTACTAGCCGTTCATTGGCGAAGGATACTTCGTTATTGACGTCCGGAGTTCCGCCAGTTCCTCCAGTTCCTCCAGTTCCTCCAGTTCCTCCAGTTCCTCCAGTTCCTCCAGTTCCTCCAGTTCCGCCAGTTCCATCATCCAGAGAAAGCCTAATCCAGTTCATATTCCACGTTGGCCCCACAGCATTAATCCGCAAGGTCTGCTCACCGGCCTGCAAATTCACCGATGCCGACTGGGATATCCAATTCTGCCAACCACCCGTATTGGGGACCGCCTGCTGATCTATCTGGATGCCATTGATCAAAGCAGTAAATCCAGCGCTGCCAGTTGCACTGGCGAGTCGATATTCAATTAAGTATGTACCCGAGGCCTGCACATATATATCGAATTCCAACCAATCACCAACGTCCACATAGCCAATATTTTGACCACCACCACTGTCTGTGGAGACCTCAGTTTGAATCCCACTCATAGATGTAAACTGCTCGGCTTGAATAGTGCCGGGAACTGGGAATGAGCTGCTTGCTTCAACAACGGTTATAGAAACTGTTGCGGTAGAATGGTCGCCATCGGCATCAGTCACTGCGTAGGTAAAGCTATCATTACCAGTAAAACCGGCATTAGGAATGTAGGTAGCAGTACCATTTGCGTTGACGGTTGCCGTGCCATTGCTGGATGCGCTATCTAGGCTGTAAGTTACTGGCGTATCTTCAAGCCCACTATCATTACTGCGCAGATTTGCAGTTAATGACGTGTTTTCATTGGTGTTAAAACTATCGGCAACTGCGGAGGGATTATTATCCTCAACTGGGGGAATGAAGACAGGCATCATTGACTGAAGATAAGCTTCAATATCAGTTGCACTGGCTCTAGTTGCATCCACAGCTACTGCGCCATTGACTAGCATATCAGCCCTAAATCCAAAGAGATAACGCATCAGTAAAAGACCGTCGGTCAATCCATCCACCGAGGCATTACTATCAATGTCACCGATAGCGTTAACTACCTGATTGAGTGACGCTTCGATCTCTGAAGAAGTCGTGTAGATAGCATTATTGGCTACCACTCCGCTCATCAAAGGGTCGCCTCTGAAATTTAAGCTATAGCGCAAAAACAGAAGACCGTCGCTCAATGCATCTGCACTACCATCACCGTCTATATCAAAACTGAAACAACCGGTTCGACAAGAAAGTGCACTTAAGGGATCGGTGCCATCAGCTAACTCTTGAATATCAGAAATACCATCATTGTCATCATCAAGGTCGGCGATATTGCCAGTACTATCACCATCCGTATCAATTGACTCATTAGCATCTAAAGGGAAAGCATCATCGACATCAGCAACACCGTCATTGTCATCATCGGGATCTACACTGTCTGCAATGCCATCTGAGTCTGTATCAAGTGGGGTTCCGCCCTCAAGCGAAACATCGGTATTCGCCCCAGTCACATAGTCATTACCATCAGGCATCACCGAGAAAGTCTCACTGACAACCTGATTGCCAACTGCACGAAGGATGCTAGAGTCACTGAGCGTTAGATTGCTTTGCTGAGAACTAAAGTTAGCAGTGCCATAACGGGTTTCAACCAACTCACCGCCAGCATCGAAACCTTTAACCTCATACAACACTTCTAGCGCAGCACCGGTTGAACCACTGCGACTAAGATTAATACTATCTCCCGCAGCCACCGCGCTAACCTCGACCAACTGGGAAAGAATTCCCTTGGCAGCTTTAATACGTACCGGGTTAATACCGAGCATATAGACGTTGTCGCCATCGTACATACTAAAGTCGGCGATATAGAAGCTACCCTGACTATCCCAGGAATCGTAGCCGGTAATAAAATTCTCCGTCGCCGCCGCATCATCGAGGTCGCTAATTTCCAGCAACTGATAAGAACTGCCGCTGGCAATATCAAACTCATGGATAGTATTGGGGCCAGCGCCATCACTTTGACCTATATAGATTTTTTCCTCATCAGCAGAGAGCTGAAATACCCAGGTTTTATAGTTGGCGGGGAAATTCGGTCGGCCCAAAAAGGTCCAGCTCGCCGCGGCATCGTTAAATTTATAGATATTGCCTTGATCATCGCTGGTATAGAGATTCTCACGCTTGCGATCCCACTGCCCCACCTCCATAGAGTTTGCGCCCTGAAGGGCAAACTGAGGTAACTCGCCAAAGCCAGTAACAGGATCGTAGTACCAAATATGATTAAACACACTGGCCGGCTCATCCCTGTTCCACTGATCGCGAGAAGAACCGCCACTGATATAGACACGCCCGCGAGAATCAACCCACATAAAGCGATTAGTGTAAAAGTAATTAGAGCCCCAGGCGCCGGGTTTGCCAAGAACGGTGGTGACACCCTGTTCAATATCGTAACGAACCAACTTATTTTCAGGAATCGACATACCGTAGAGCAGATTATTGACCGGATCTTTCTGTATGGTGGCCAACTGCAAGGTAGTTGCACCTACACCATTCGGCTCGCTAGCACTTAAATCAGTAAACGTATTCTGTGAAACACTGTAGTCGTACCAATGGAAGCCACGGGTATTTAAAAACCCGTTGTTCATATCGGAGTTATCCAATGTGGCGACATAGACACTGTCATTGTGATGGATAGGTCGAGTGTGGAATTTCTCTGCAGTTTCGTTGGGCAACCAATTATTCGCTGCTTGAGAAGCTGTGCGGGCATCGCCAATCCAACGGACCGTGTCATCGCTTTGATACATGCGATACATCATCGAGTTGTTGATATGGTCATGACCGGAGATATAGATCTCGCCATCGGCGTCAGAGCCGACCGCTAACCAGCATTGATCTGGTCGATCGCCACCTGGAGAATCTGGTAGCTGCCATATTTTGGAACCATCCAGTTTCCCTGCACGGGCTATATCAAAGGGGGCTGTGCTTGATGGCGGTGCTGGGGTACTGCCATCAGTGGATCCGCCGTCGGTAGAGCCACCGTCAGTAGAACCACCATCTGTAGTACCGCTAGTGCCGCCAGTACTGCTATTACTATCGGTCACTACAATGTTCTTAACCATAACCGCTGAATTCCGCTCAACGACATATAAAAGAAACGATTCGTAGGTATTAGATGCAGCTTGTGCGGGAATTGTTACCGTATATTGCCGCTCAGATTCTCCACTGATCAGTACAGAATTTAAATTAAATGAGGGCTCAACATTTGGATGCGGTAAACGCTCAAATCTAAAGTAAACATAGGTAGGATTTCCGCCAGGTACAATCGCAGCTGTGAAGGTTACAGAACCTCCATTAGCAAAGGTAAAGGGATAGACATCAGTGTTTAGGTTAGCAAAACCAGCCCAAGATTCTGAACCTGCAGGAACATTAAAGGTATTATCGGTAACCTGTGCGCCACCAAATCCCTCAATCATTTCAATAACAGGCGCACCTATACCGCCGTCGGTAGTTCCACCATCGGTAGTCCCGCCATCAACAGCTCCAGCGTCTAATGAACCATCACCCACCAGCCAGCGAACATTATCAATTCTAAATACCGTACTGGTTGCATTCGTCGCCCAGATAACCAAGCCAGTATCAACTTTTGTTAGATCAAGACCACCAGCCACCAAAGCTGAGAAAGGAACAGTCACGGGTTTCCAAAGGCCTACACCCACACTACCAAGGTCTATAGGATCAGAGCCACAGGGTTGAGTACAGTCCAATTTAACCGTAATGTTACTGTCGCCAGAGACAACCTTAATATCAAACAGCAAATTACCAGCTGCAAAATCGGTGACGTTCTGACCTACTGTGGAACCAATATAAACGCCAGCCGCATTTCCAGCAGCAGTATGTGACACTTGCAGCACACTGCCACGACTACTATCAGTCACCACACCCCAGCTGATACTCGGGCAACCTGCCCCGCCATCGTTATAACAATCATTCCAACCAATTGCAGAATCAAAGGCATTAATCCCTTTGTCCCAAGTGCTGTCCACCTGACCCTCGTCAAGAACATTAACAATGGCTACTGCACCATCACTCTGAGCATATGAGTTAACCGAAAATACAACTGAGGAAAAAAGAAGAGCAGTGGTAATCAACGTATTTCGAAGGCCTGAATTGGATATAATGGTAGTAGATGTAATAATGAATTTCCCCTATCGATATAAAGAATATACTTATATACAAGATTGAAGTAGTTTTAATTTATGTTCGCATATTTGAACATAGTTCCCTATGGCTAGGCTAGTGTTATTTTTGATGTAAGGATGGTTTCAAAATAGCGCTATTAGCCCAGAGACTCGGGGCTTAAAGCCTCATTCTTAACTAACACTAACTCGACGTATCATTAATCTTACCCTACCTTATCTCGATCACGCAAAAACACTATAGCGACCGAATGGCTTTCAAATTATAAATATAAGTATATGTACTCATTCAATTATGGATGTATTTCTTGTACTTTAAATAGTAAAAAGGGGGTAGTGAGTGGTAGTCATTAGGTCATTTCTAAAAGGCGTACTTTCGGATGTTGTAACGTGGGGAATATCCTGCCAACCAAATAATAGCGGAACTGATAAAGCCCTTCAAAAAGTACAGATAAATTTAGTCATTAAAAATGACGATACAATCAAAAGGCAGCTTAATAGAACAAGCAATCAGGCCAGCTTTTATTTTGTAGCTACAACTGATGGTGATAGCCAGCAGCACGTCAACGACATACTCCTCATGAAAGAAATTGTCAGTTTAACCAAACTGCTTACGGAGCGTGAGATGGATGTTCTAAAAGAACTCTATCATGTTAAAAGCACCAATAAGGCAGCCAATAATTTACATATAAGCGCACGAACGTTTGCTAACCATCGATTTAATATCACCAAAAAATTAGGCATACCTGCGGCTGAAGCAGCCGACTTTCTTTTTGAGTGCTCCAATGTTGAGGTTTTTACGGCTATGTTAGATGAGTTGTAGTCAGCCTTGGTTACTTTTAGCCGTTAAATTAAAAAGGCCATCTATTTATATAGACGGCCTTTTTAGTTTAATTAGTCGAGATGCTAAGGACCAGATAAGTAAAATTATTAAAGCAACATCAGGAACCCTTTTTCGATGACTCCAAATCTAAATTTAACACCTGCTTAATTGAGTTGATCGCACCAAATAGCCCGGCTGTCTCTTCAGGGATAATTAATGTGTTACTTGACTTTCCTATCGCTGCAGCAACTTCAACCTGCGCTTTTAATGCCTCTAGAGCAACAACAGCATTTGGGTTTTTGGAAAGTGCTAACGCCAGCGCCTCCGTTCCCTTAGCCTGCCCCTCAAGAACTCTTGATGCTTTCAAATAGTCGGCCTCAGCTTGCAACCTTTCAAGTTCAAATGTAGCCTCGGCTTGTAATATAACCTTCCTCTTTTCACCCTCTGCGGCAATAACAATAGCCTCACGTTCACGCTCATTTTTAGCCACTAAAGCCCTACCCTCAAGCTCTGCTGCCCGCTGATCACTGAGCGCCTTGGTAACATCCTCATCAAACCTAACTTCTTCAATTTCAACCCGAGTAATCATGGTTCCCCAAGCAGATGAAGCCTCTTCTAGAGCTGATTTAATAGAAGTACCAATTAATGCTCGACCAGTAATAATTTCATCGGAAGTTAGGATACCTATCTGCTGTCGCAAAGTAGTTTCTATAAGCTTGTATACAGCCAAGCCCAGATTCTCTACCTCATAAGCTGCCTTGACAGGATCAACTATTCGAAAATATAAAATAGCATCTGGATAGACCAGAGCATTATCTTTTGAAATAGCGTCAATAGTCGGCGGATCCATTATTATCTCTATTGTTGGGATGTCGCCTTTCGATGAAACTAGATAACGTAACCGGGTTTGGGCGTTTTCCGGATTCGTTGGATCTTTATCGTAGGTAGTAATACTAGGGACTTTAATATTATCCAAAAAAGGAATGATGAAACTTACCCCCGGTCTAAGGGTTCTATGATATTTCCCTAACCGCTGAACTAATCTAACTGAACCCTGAGGCACAATATTGAAAGACTTGATGATTATCAGCATCAGAATTAATGCGAACACCAGCCAAAAAACCATAGAACCTATTTCATTCATAATCTACCCCTTTAACAATAAGTGTCACCCCTGTGATGTCGGAGCAAATATACTCGTGATTAATAATTAAATTTTCATTCGCCACGCTTTGAACGTTCCAAACTTTGCCATTTTTACTTCGAGCTGAACCTGTATTTGAATTATTGATACCCACTTGAAAAACAGTAATATTTTCACCGACCATATCTGCAATTTCTTCTGCAATTAAGGGCTGCTTAGCGCCTAGAGATAAATAACGATGAGACAAGTAGATAGATACAAAAAAGGAAGTACAAAAAACGATTAATTGGTTTTCTATAGACAGTTGAAAAAAATCGGATATTCCCATAACGACAATAGCTAGAGATATCCATGGAATAATAGATACCTCACCCATAACGGCTGCGACAGCAATTAAAATCATAGCAGTCAGAAAAAAAGACCAAGGTTCCAACAATCCAATGATTTCAAATATGCTCATATTAGTAGTTACTCAACCAATTTCATGCATTAACCCATAGAACTATATGCACAGTCAAATTTACATTGTTTCGTCTAAATTTCGCTGAAGAGCTCTACGTATAAATCAGAGCCGTGACAGATAAATAAAAAATCACCTACTTTTCAGGTGGCCTTTTTTGTTTAATGGGTCGGGATTGGATGACCTGAATTAACGCCATAACTCTATGATATATATGTGTTTAATTATTTTTTTAGTATATAATATACCGTAATAAACTTTTGCAACTACTCAGTTGCTCGACACTTCAATTTCCTAAAAAACCTGTATAAAGCCCCAATTCTCAGATACGCTGCCCCACCCCTCGCGGGGTACCCACCCTTAAAATTCAATCGAGATTATATTTTTCTAATTTTAATTGTAGGTTTTGAATACTTCTGAGGAGCTCTTCTTCTCTCTCCACATTAACGTTCTCTAACTTTTCATCTAACCTAGACTCTTTGTCAATTACAGACACAATCACCCCAATTAAAAGATTTAGAAAAGCAAACGTTGGCGCCACTTAAAGCCGGAGAGGCTGTGATTACTCCTGCTTTCAACCTCAATGCCAAATATGTTATTCATACCATCTGCCCTCGCTATATGGACGGTCAGCGTGGAGAGGCCGAACAACTTACTTCTGCTTACGCTAACGCTCTAGCTTTCTACAGTCAGGTGCTTGATGCAAAGAGCATTGCTTTTGTGTCTATGGGGACTGGCGTGTATAAGTGGCCATTGGCATTAGCGGCAGATATTGCTATTCGGGAACTGCTAAAAAGTGAGTTCGAGGAGACTTTTCTTTGTGTAATGGATGAGCAGACTAGAGATGCTTATCAGGCGGCTAAAACGCTGATGGTTGGTAATTAAGAACCAGCGATTAAGATGCATGTGGAATGGGTGGTTAACCCTCGAACCCCGCCGTTCCGACGGTTGAATGAAAAGGGATCCTATACACACAACCCTGTCTTCCTGAGCGAAGCCGAAGGATCTTTTGGGTGGTCTGCTGGGTTTTATGTTGCGGAGGTAATCGGGGAGTCGACGGCAGGATTTATTATTAACAAACTAAAGTTTGTTAATAACCCCTTTGGGGCTGCGTCGCGTTGCGACTCGTTCAAATTTTGCCGTAGGCATATTAGTGATTCAAATAGCCTTTGGGCTTTTTGAGCCCCTTCGGGGCATCGTCGCTACGCTTATTGCCATGGATGGCATGTATGCAGATTTTGCAGGAGCAAAAATCTGTCCTCGTCCTGATTGCGCCGCAGGCACAATCAGTGAACCTGGGCGCTTTGACCCTCAGATCCGCCGTCACGGCGGTTAAATAAAAAAGGCCACCTACAAAGTAGGTGGCCTTTTTTATTTAATTGGTCGGGACGGCATGGCCTGAACTAACACTATAAACTACTGATAAATATGTATTTAATTATTTTTACTGCGAAATGTACCGTAACATATACCGCAATAAACTTTTGTACTACTCAGCTGCTCGACGCTTCAATTTCCTAAAAAACCGTAAAAGCTCCAATTCTCAGATACGCCGACCCCACCCCGGGGGTACCCCCGCTTTTTCAGTTGGGACTCCTGATACCCACATGTATTACTAATACACACAAATAAAGAATTGATAAAATGATTTCCTAAAAGAAATTGCAACTTGGAATTAGGTAATCGTCACCACAGAAGTCAATCTAAGAGATACAACGATCAGAGATGAAAAGTACGCTCATACAAATCATTCTTATATAGCAGCTTAATTCCCATCACTTACGCCCCAATCATAGCGCATCGATAAAATACTATTAATTAATAGATCGAGGGAGATCTCTTCCCACTCCGGCATAATCTCCTCAAGCGTCTGCAGTGCTGACATATAACCGCCTCCATCACCTCCAGTATGGAAATGAAGAATATCTACATCCGCACAATAAGCAGCAATTATTTGCAGTAAAGGCATAAGCTCGCGATTTCCGCCATAGGCACCACAGCCCCAGTAGCCGGTATGTATAGACACTTGCACATCTTTTTTGACACCCCGACTGAGATTTACTGCTGCTGAAAAACCAGTTATTGCTGATGCCAGAATGAATTTTATTTGTTCACGAGTATATAGGCCAAAATCTGGCGGGGGCGACTCCATAGCAATGATATTTGACTTGGTTGGAGGATCGAGCACCGTAGTAGCCCTTCTTATAACCTCCTCGGAGGCACATTGAAACTCACTTCCGTATAAACCATATGGACGTCCTGCAGCGGCATCCCTATCCGTTGCCACTTTACATCGGCGCTCTACACCAGTAACGAGTATTGGAGTAGCCTGACCATTTTGAACAGTAGTTCGATCAATCTCCAAATCTAAAAGCGCTTCACGAAGACACCCCAGAACGGGGTGTTCGGCCACTTGCATTTCATCCTGGGCAAATAATGAACCGCCATAAAAACCAAATACATCCTCATGGGCAAAATTCAAATGCCATTCAATACAATCTGCTGTTGAGCTTGGGTATGAGAAGTATTCGTTTTGATAAATTAATTCAATATCAGTTTTATTCACATATTTAGGCAAGTCGACCTGCCCCCAGCGACTGTAACCAATACTAGGAGACTCAGCATGGTGCTTACTGAGTCCGAGCTTAAATACAACAAATTTGTTTCTATCGGTTATTACCGGAGGGTGCTCGGCAACCAACTTATTAGCATCAAACTGATGGGTTGATAAAAGTTTGGAATTATTCATGTGTTACCCTTGAAGTCGATCTATTCATATTACCATACTCAATAAAGCAAAATTAAATCAAATCCACCTACACTCAAATCCATCACGAAAATAAAATATTGACAATACCAAATAAAACTATGCATTAATAAAAAGGCAACTCAAATCGACCCAACACAAAGGAGACCCTATGTGGTTCGAACGTCTTGATAAAAAACAGTTCACGCTCTATTCGATTCAAGAAGCTAGATTAAATACAGCGTATTGGCTGGCTGCATTGATTAATTATAAGAGTGAAACATTAGATGAAACACCTATCACAATGTCAGAAATAGAAGCCTTTGTCCGCCAGATAAAGCTAGTACTCAAAGAAACCTATAGGGATCTACCCCTCCAGGAAGGAATAGGAAAACAGCTTATTAAGCTTCAATTCAGATATGTCGGTTTTTTTAGCCATCACTTTTCAAAAAACATACGAAAGCGCTTTTTATACAACTGCCTTGGAAAAGAAATGCCTGGGGATGACCAGATAGTAAAAGAAGAAATGTTATTTATAAAAAGAAAAAACGAGCTTAATTTAGATGAATATTCATCCGCAGAATGCTTAAACGAAAAGTGGGATCGGGCAATCTATATGACTTATGACGCGTTAAATCTTAGAACTAAAGCGTCGGCCTCATGGACAACTGAGGCTAAAGACACTACCTGGCATTCGCCAGCGCATGAGCGCAGCTAAATTAATTATGAGCCCAAGCCACCAGAATATAGTGGATTATTGCAACAGATTTGTATCACATATGCAGATTGGTCAAATGGAATCTATGCTATTACTCGAACAAATGGAATCGGACATTACAGAACAATTTAGGTCAGGTTTGGCATTAGTAGAAACAACATCTCCCCTTGTAGAAACCAATATTTACCATCCTGCTAATGGATCTGTAAATACACAACATCACAAAATAGTTAAGCAATATGAACAGACTATAAACAGTGTTCAAGAAAATCTAATCATGGCAAATCTTGCACGCACCAATAGTTTTAGGCGGATTGTTGACTCTCAGACTATCGGTCAGGCATAAGCTGCTATCGACCCCTAAACTAGCTATCCAAAAGGCATTGTAACGGCTTACTCCCACAGTTAAATCCTATATATATGAATTTATTTACTACATTTATCGTTTTGTAGTGTATTATACGTAAATTGTAGTCTTTCAAGCAGGCTGATTTAGCCGCATAAAAGATACTTTATAACTCTAAATACAGATAGGAACTTGAATATGAACCTTGATAAAAAAGATGATAATCAACTTATGACGCTATTTCATAATGCAAGAAACCATGCTGATAGGGTGAGAGCCAATACGATCAAGCAAGAAATTTACGCTATCTGGGAAGCGAGAAACAAACAACTTTGTTCAGGTTCAACAATTTCAATCGTTTTTTCAGACGGAGTGCTAAAGGCCTTTAGGTACGGAGTCGGTGACAGTGGAATAAGTAATGAAACTGAGCGTCGCCAAATATTGGACCATGTATTAGAGGCACCAATACCACCGGTGAAGGACAAGTCCTACACCTTAGAATGGGGTAAGCCTAGAAGCCTTAAGCGCAAAGAGAAACTAATCCGGACTCTACGAGGCCTTATCGCAGCAAAGGAAAGGATGACTAGCTACCACAGATCATCATTCAATAGAGCTATCCATCAATGGAAAGATGACCTTCGTTATCTCACAGCAAACCTGGCCTAGCGGTGACCGATACAAGTCGTAGATACTCAATTTCGAGTGTCTATCGTAAGCTACACGCAAATCTTAAGGAGCCTTAAAAATGCAAGCTAAAGAAGATAGAGATAGATCTCCAGAAGGAAGGTTTAAATACCTTGCCGAAAAACGAGTCGGAAAAGCCCTGACAGCGATTAGATCAATTGCAAACCTAAGTGACCGTAAAAACTATGAATACAGCGAAGATCAGGTCATTCAAATCATATCGGCATTAGATAATGCAGTACAGGAGGTTAAAGATGACTTCGCAAGAAATCAAAGGCAACGCGAGCGCGGAGGTAATTTCGAGCTAAAGTAGTATTTCGCAGTAAAACGATAGTTAAATAATTTATAACCTACGGAGATTTCCATGCTATCACCTAACGAGATGCGCAATGCTATATACCTTGATTTCGAAGGAGAAGGTAAAAAGAGAGATGGCAGCATACCAAGGCCACACCTTGCCGGTATTTTTCGCCCAAACCAAGCTGGTAATGGAGGGAAATATGCCTGTGTATTCTTCAATGAGAAATGGAAGCCCGCATCAAATGGAATAAGTAGTGCTAAATGTACAGACTTTATTGCCTTTTTTAATGAATTAGCATCAGAGCTGGAGGAGCGAAATGCCTATCTAATTTATTGGACGATTCATGAGGCATCAATACTGGAGCAGTATTTAGACGGTGAAACCTATGCTAGATTGAAACCTTCGCTCTATAATCTGCACCCCGATGCACGACGCTATGCCAATAACCGACGCCTGTTCGGCGAGCAAGGCGGTGCTAGAGGGAGGCCGTTAGAAGAATTTTTCGCAGCAATGTTTAGTAAACGCAACCCCTACCCACCCTTCCCTCTTGGCGCTGCTGAGGCCTGTAGGCGAATTGACAAGGCATGCAACACAAATAATAAATGGAAACAGTTTTCTGAAAAGCAAAAGTCGTATGTTCGCGGCCTTGTTGCCTATAACCAAGGAGATTGCCGATCAACTTGGCTGATTGCTAAACGATTAGGTAACTTTTACAACCCAGCATAAAAATAGAAATTTATAAATAATTAAAACTACAAGGTGTATTCCCCTATGGCTATACCGAAAATCTCTCAAGGAACACTATTAATTCAAAGAGCTAAGGATAAAACTTCAAGTCATTGGAGCCCATATGTAAAAATAGGCATCAGCAAAAGCATACCTCCTCGAGACATTATTGGCGGATCTTCAGAAAATATACTTACTGTTTACGCAATCAAATCGCCTATGATTGAAAATCTAAAAAAACAGCTTATGAGTACTTTTTCACACTGCCGAACTAAAGGCCAGATGTTTTTAATGGATGATCAAACTGTTATCTCAGAGATCATTCCTGAAGCAGAGAGAATTGCTACAAATCAAAATGAAAGCCTATCTGCTTTTCAAGCAAAAGTTTTACTCGAGTCAGAAGAATCATCAGGGCTTATAAGAAAGCCAACGCATAGAGAGTTAGAACTACATAACCAAATTATCGACGCCAAACGAGAATTGGAGGTTAAATTAGCAAATCAAGAGATTATAAAAAGGGTTCTATTCAATGAAATCAGCAACTCAGGCGGTATTCTAGGGATTCTTAAGTTAACAAGTAGAATACAAAAAGCACGCCTTCAAAAGACAAGGCTCAAGGAAGACTATAGAGCAATTTACCTGCAGTACGAGACGGAAGAGCTTAGTAAACCCAGTGGCAAACTAAAGATAAAAGGCGCCCTTACAATCAGGAAGATTGATCCAACGCTATATAATGCTCTGAAGGATACGAAAAAAAGATCGCAATTTAATATTCAACAGCTCGATAAGCCATCTAGTGACCGAACTACATCAACCATAATTAACCATTCTAAGTACCTTGATAATCTAGGTGATATTGCAAAAGCTGAATGGTTATATGAATCACTAACAGCCAAATTAGCAGCATGTGTTGGTGTGGATGACGGAATTGAGGGGCTCATAAGCTGGAAAAGAAAGTGTAGAACGCAATTAAATTTTGATGAGGCAAGATTTTCTTCGGACAACCCAGAACTTTATTCAAAATATTTAACACCAGAAAAAACAGTTGTAGCAACTAATGTTAGTCCTTACGGAATCTATGATCCTGACTCTTGAAACCAGAAAGTAGGAAATTAGCACTTCGGTATCAATGTTCTTAACAGGACTGTAATTAACTGAAAAAAAGCGAGTTAACTTATGGTAGATTTTGTAACTTGGATCTTCGGAATTTGTGTTTATATTCTTCAAGTAATCGGTGGCTCACCAGGTGAATTTGGATTTGGCTATTATTTGGCAAATATTGTTATATTCGTCGTCATTCAGCCCGGTTTAATACTGCTTTTCTTTATTCTTTGGCGCTTAGAGAAAAGAAAACATGCATCAAAACCAAGTGGTTCATAAAATTCAAAAGCTCTAAGGTAAACTTCACTCAATGTCATTAATTAGGCTTTTAAGACAAATTAAAAATGATTCAGATATGTGGCAATCAGAAGCTCATGGCATCACCCATTGGGACAGAGTCATGGAAAATGCCCTTATGATTGGAATTGAGAATGGTGCAGACCTTAAAATAGTCGAATATTTTGCGTATTTACATGATTGTTGCCGAGAGAATGAATGGGATGATCCACAGCATGGCCCCAGAGCAGCGGCCTTTGCCAAACGCAAACGTGATCTATTTGACCTCAGCGATACTCAATTCAAGCTATTGGTCAGAGCCTGCTCCGGACACACACATGCGCATCCCAATGGCAGAGCAGGCCTAGACCCAACTTTAGCGGCATGTTGGGATGGGGATCGGCTGGATTTAGGGCGTGTAGGTATTACACCAGACCCGAACCGACTATTTAGTGATCAGGGCAAAGAATATGCCATTTATAATCAAGCTATCGGTTTTAACTATGAGGATTTTTAATATCTGAATCTAAGCTATTTGAGCTAGCTACTTATGCAGAAAAATATGTAGGGTATTTATTAGTCTTTCCTAATTAGATAAAAACTTGCACCTGAACCGGCAAAATCTTGGCTCAAATCTTTCTCCAAAATAAAGCCAGTAGCTAGAACATGATCCAGAAATACATCCTCCGCCCAGAATCGAATCAAGAAGCTGTCATTGGCCGATTCTGTATTACATGAACCTATAACCTTCGATTTTTCAGTGTAACGATAAATATCTCCACCTAAATGCTCAACAGTCGTTTGGCGATGAATTTTCTCATTGTGGAATGCGGTGTTTGAGAATGAACCTCGTAATGTCCTATCAATAATTAACCAGCCACCAGGGAGCAATGCGTTATAAATTGCCGCCAGGCTATCCCTGAGAGCGGTTTCATCGAGCCAATAACTTGATACAGTGAAAACACATAGGGCACCATTAAAACTATCTTGCATTGCTAATTGATCAACCGGGCTATTAATTAACTCTAGATTGGGATGATCTGGCAGTCTATTGGCCAATTGATTAAGCATACCCGCACTTGGGTCCAAAGCAGAAACATAGTATCTGCATTCTACAAGGGGGATACTCATCCTTCCTGTACCTGAGCCGATATCTAGGATTGAATCAGTAGGTTCAGAGAGCTCTAAGACCAATTCCATTGTTAAATCTGTTATATCAGCTAGGAGACTACCAAAGCTTGCTTCGAATAACTGGTCATAAGAGCTTGCCCAGCTATCATGGGGGACGCTCTTGACAATTTCGGGAAATCTGAAGAAGTTGTTTGTAAAATCGAGTTGTATCTCTGTGGCTAGAATGCTATTGGTACCAATGATTCCATCGATGCCAAATGGCTTCATCATCATTGAAAATTCGTCAGGAAGAATGCCTACTTCTACCTCAATAGGCTGGTCATCCATATTCAACGCTGCAGTGAAAAGCCTAGTCGAAAACTTGCCCAGCATTGGATGAAAGTCTTCAAACTCGCCAGCTCGATCGCATCCCTCTACAGACTGTTCATCAGTCACATAGCAAATTGAAGCACCAGTATCGAAGAAAAATCGACCATGTTTTCCATTTAGTATTGCTGAAATGACCGGAACACCCGCCATCGTTTCCAATGGCAATCCACTGTATTAGGGGCTCAGCCCAAATTGCACTTTGCTTTTCTAGATTGATGCAAAGTGATTTACTACCAATCTGATCAGTTCCGACAAGAGCTTTCACACTGAAAGGCACTGACTCTTCAATCGCCTGCCAGTCATGGCCTAGAATAGAAAGCTGAGTTTTAATTGATACGCCATCCAAATCAAGAGTACTGCCATTTCCGAGAGATACTGGCGACCCAGTATCTAGAATTATCGTGTCGCCATCAGAGTCGATACATAAGATGCCTTCTTTCAAAATAGCTTTCAAACCACACTCCAATGGAAAATTTTGTCATTTCGCTTAACTAAAATATTTACAAGAATCTAAGAAACGATACCCACACCAATTTCGAAACAGAAAGAAATACCGAAAAATCATCAAAGAATACTGAGGGTTTTTGTTTTAAAGAAACCTATCATCGACCACTTCATTCGATTCTAAAGCTTTTCTAAACCCTTAAAATTAACATGTGCACCACAGCCTCGATAAATAAATTCGGCCGGAGGACGATATCCAATGCCTGGGTCTGATTTAAACCCATCAGCTTGGGCAATGGAAACCGAAGCAAAAAAACCTTTCCCGGTTAAATTCGCAAATTCACATATTTCTTCTATATTTTCCGGCTTAGGTGCATCCATTTCAGGATACCGAACGGCACCCACCACAACATAATTCACAGATCCAGTTTTATCTTTAAACCAAATCTGGGGGTAAATGCCTGTAGTTGATTGATAATTAATTTCATCTCGATTTTTGATATCAAATTTATCCACAATATGATCTACAACGATATTTATCGACCAATCTAATATTTCCCAATCAGACATTCCTACTAAACCCTCTGAAATTACTAAAGATAAATCTAATGGCTGTGGGTCACCATCGTCATCAATAAAATGAAGAGGATAATCAGGGGTATATGCTTTCCAAGTTCCATCATCCGATTTAGTCAGTGGAATTAGGCAGGGTATCGCTCCGCATTCTCGAGCATATTTACACAATGCAGCTGTAGAAGTGGGTCGAACACCAGTATCTTCATCCGTTTGGATGCAACAAAAGAATATTTGATTGCTAAATCCAAAAGAAAAATGCTCTATAAAAGGCTGATTTAGATGGTCACGAAGCATACTAAAATGAACATTCTTCTGTTTTGATAGCGGTAAAGCGGTGGATATCACTGTTTGGATTGCTAACTTCCAAGCCTCAAAGAAATCGGCCGTCAAAGTTTTATGCTCTATATTTTCCATATTGGATCTCACTTGACAAGTTTTCTCTAGGAGAACGCTTAATTAAGCCAGTTACACTAAGCCTCCCATTCTATGTAATTTTGGATAATATAAGCAAGTTTACTCTTTGACCGGTAGAGTTAAATACCCTCCTCCTGAGTCTCTATCAATTTATAAGTTTACCAAGCCCCTGATCAGATCACTTAGCGGGCCTTTAAGTGCTGTTTCCAACCTAACAGTCGAATCAGTCGTAGTATTAATCATTTAATGATTTAAGGCCCTGAGATCAGCCCAGCCTCAATATGCCATCAGGGTAAGCTGCACAGACCGACACTTCATTGATAATTTTTCTCAACTCTAGAAACCCATCGAATTCCGGATTGATTAAATCGAACCTTACGAGTCGCCTCTTAAATGTAATCCAGCAGCGCACTTGCATTCCATCCAGAATTTCTTCATTTGCTCTCGGCTTTACATTTAATGCACTGATTAAACCTTCAATGTCTTTCCATTGATTAGCGCTCAATTGCCGCTGCCGGTTCGGCAAAAGGTATGGAATACAATCTGTCGTTTGCTGAATATCGAGCCAATCATCAATTAATTGAATTCTGTTATTAGAACCAAAGAAATAACGCTCTTCATAGAGAAATTTTTGTGGTTTGGCCATAACCTCAACTCTTTAGATAAAAGTCTTTTTTGATATAGGCTAGTTACGTATTAAACGTAAGCACTAACCAAATATATTTATTAAAACGATATTTTAAAGATAACCCTATATCAATGAAAAGAATAACAAAAAGGTAAATTGTTATGTAGAGAAATGGCTGGGGATCGACTTGCCCTTTTCAATATTATAAATATGCATCGCCGTAACCCCTTCCGCGCGGCAGACTCCCTAACCCCTAAGTGCTTTTCGCTTCTTAGGTTCTATACTTATTCCGCGAAATCTGACATTGAATGGTCCATATAATGAAAATCGTAAATCTGTAGTTTACGCCAACCGTCATGTTTGTAAAAAAGACAGAATGAATAAGAGGGGTTAAAAGCCTAAAGCTGTATTTTACGCTGTCCTGGTTGCCACTTGGAAATATCCAACTGCACCTTACCAACACCTAGCGCCCTAACCCACTTTGCTGCAGAATCTATCGAACTCCAGGTCTTAAGCTTACCCTTAATAGTTTTGGCGGCCTTCACTATCAAAAAAATAACTGCCTGAGCTCGTGCTCTTAAGCTTTTTCAAAAAGTTCGGAATGATTTCCTTTAGACCAAGCCATTTGCCATGCTGCTAAAATAAACAAGAGTAACAACCAAATCTGGAACGCAAGAAATAATATTCCGTAAAACAGACAATATCCCCCATCAAATAAAAACTTTAAATTCCTAAATCAATATCAGTGGGATCTATTTCTGTAGAGCTCTCTATTTGTGTAATTTTTTCTAACATTTTATTTAGTATAGTGTCCGTGCCAGAGGGATCAGAAGGATTATTATCAAGCCATTTCTGAATCTCATATAACCCCCGCATTACAAAACTCTTCATAAATTTTAATTGTTTCTTTCAAATTTTCCATACGTAGGCTCTCGCCATTTTTAGATTCCAGCAACCCGAAAAGATATATATATCCATCTTTACCGTCATAATTATATGTACCTAGAGTTATGCCCTGAGCATCACCCTGAAGCGGAGTACGTTGCCCCATAGAATGGCCAATAGAAGCAGCAAAAACCATCAGATCTTTGAGTAAAGGAAACATACTGTCATTACCATTAACCAATATTGATTCTAGCGCTTTGTGGTTACTCTCTCTTTTAACATCTATCCCTCGCCAATTATCGCTTTCAGACATAACTTATTACCTCTTCAATTCTGACTCGGTCTCGCTTTTGCTCATATGAGACTATTGTTTTTGTAACGCCATCGACGGTTATAGTAGTAGTACTATTTTCTTTTTGTGGTCCCTCAAGATCTTGATTAAAACAAAAAACTTTGCCTAGCTGTTTATTGCCTTTCAATATCTCATCAATGGGCTTACTAGCATCTTGATACATAATTATAACGAGCTGATCTACAAGTCCCGGCAGCGTATTTGCCACATTAATAGCATAGGTGGGCTGTAGATCGGAAAATGGGGCATCAAACATTAATGGTGCAATTGCACCTGCAGTGAAAAATATTTGTATCAACATCTCGATTCTCACGTGCAATTGAAACCAATGTTGATATGTATATGAATTTTAAAATCGCGGCTTGACCTTTAGATGGTGCAATAAAATTCCCACGGCGATCCACCAAACCAATCTTTCTATCTTCGGTAATTTTTACTGAGTAGTCCTGCTGTAAATAAGTGTCTAAGAATTCATCAATCTTAATTTGCAGCTTAACAAGCACATCTTCCCTTGTGGCACTCAACTTTTTCTTGATATTAGCAATAACCTCATCGCATAGATGCATTTTCCGGTCGAGCTGCTCTACCATTGGACTCACATTATTTGCTTTTTTCAACTTGACATTGATGGCTGCAATATCAGCTTCAAGGTCGACAATTTTTTGCTGAGAACGCCCTATTGCTTGGTTCGTGGCAGTGATCTTAGCTCGGTATATGTTCCTATTTTTTTCTAGCGTTTGAATAGCAACAAAACCTGAGTCATCTATCTCTAGAGAAAGCTCTTCCAACGTTCTTTTAATGCGATCTATTGCACGCTCTTCAGCCTGGTATTGGGTGAAATTCTCCTTTATCCGCTTAGTAATTTGCCCCGATAGAGTATTAATTGAATTTATTTTAGCTCTCGCGTTTTGCAGTCGATCCAGCGTCCCCCCATCAGCGGCAGAAGACAGCAGTGATCGAATGGCATTATATTGTTCCGTTCCTTCACATATTTCGGTTCCGCACAAACATTCTTTTCGTGCAATGATGTCTGTAACTAACTGAAGATTAAAATCTCCAGGAAACTTTCCCTTTAAATTTTCTTTTTCTAAAAAATCTAAGTCAGAAATTTTTAAGTGGGCTGAAAAACTCGCAGTTGCATACTCTTTTATGAGAGTTTTCTTTTTGGCCCTGAGTGACTTTAAGTTTGATTGAGCTCTCGACAGAGCCTTTTCTTGGGACGCTCGCTTTTGCTGCTTAGCTTTTATTGTAGGAATATCTGAGTTTCCCATAGCAGAATTAATTTTTGACAAATTGAATTCATACTTCACCAAAACCTCTTGATTACTGCTGAGGCTCTCTTCTACTCCTTGCAAATCATTTTGTAGAATCTCGACTTGACGGATTTCTGATGACAAATCGCCTTCTTTGTTTAATGTCTTCCATTTACCAAAATATTCTTTACGAATTTGAGCAACGTCATCTAAAGCTCGCTTTGCCATACCAAAGCCGAGAATATCTTCAATGGACCTTGAGATGGAAATCATTCCATTATCATCAGATGTTAGATCATCGCCTTCACCATCATTGATGAAATATCCAGCCATATCTTTAGGTAAAATAGAATTAACAAATAACTTAGCGCTGCCTGGCAACGGGGAGTGATTCCCATCTTCTGAAATCACGTGAACCCTGAAATTGCTTATATTTCCGCCAGATCTCTGGATTTTATAAAGTTCGTTGTCCTCGGATCGTAAATAAATACTAACATGATATGAATTCCTACCTTCCCTTGAAGCATGATGATTGAGGATGTCATCAGGTTTTTTAAAGCTGGGCGTTAACTCTTCATATAGACACCACATAATCGCATTTAGAAGATTAGTTTTACCTACTCCATTTTGGGCATATACGATAGTAGTGTTTTTCTCTTTAGAAGTACTAAAGTGGATAGTTTGCTCTCCATAAAATCCACGCCAATTCTCTACGGTTAAAGATTCAAAAATCACTTTGAACCCTCCTCTCTTGAATATGACTCCGCAAATATCAAGTTAAGCTTAGTTCTTATCTTCTCCAATCGCTCACGTTCAAGCTGATCTCCATAAAAGCAATCTCGCTCGATTTTTATAATATCTCGTGATGCAAGAGTTACAGATCTTTCTGAAAATATTTTTACTTTAGATTGCTCATTCATATCTCATCCCCAATTTGTCAATCTGATTTTCAACATCGCGCCGATTTAGAGCTAACTCACAGAAGTCGTCTACGCGTTCTAATTCTGCTTTCATAAGATTTTGACTTGCCGAATTTTCTGCACCCACAGCAGGAAGTACAACAAAATCGTAGATAACTGACTTAGATTTGGTTGAATGTTTTCTTAGCACTCGCCCTCGTCGCTGAACATACTGCCTTCTGTTACGTGTACTCGCCAAAATGAAGGCCTTATTACATATAGGCACATCTACCCCCTTCATCCAAAACTTTAAGTGATACTAGGGCATCGACAGCGCCATCAACGAAATCTTTCATAATTATTTTTCTTTCCCGAGTATTCTCCTCGCTTGTGAATCTTGTACTAGACCAGCCGGCACTATTGAGCACTCTAGATACCTGATTAATGTTGCGTTCGTCTGTTGCGTAATCATCCATCAGATCTTTATCTTTCGAGCCCTCTCCGCAGTAAAAAAGAGAATGTGATTGATTTTCAGGTTTAATCTGGCGAATTATTTCAGACAGTGCTGGCAATTTATTTTCTGCCCCACCTAGAAGCCTCGAACGACGTCCTGTAAGGATTTTAAAGTAACCTCTCTGTTGATCAGTCAAACCATTGATTTTACTGGCTGCCATCAATTTAGAAATATCAAGGCTTATCTCATCAAATATTTGTTGTTCTTTTACAGTCAGAAAAACAGGAACAATGTGGTAATCATACTCACACAAAACATCGTCATTGATAGCATCTCCAAGGGTATAGGTATCAACAACTCGGTTGTAGTATGACATCAGTCGAACTCTTGCCTCATCAGGGAAAGGGCTATCATAGTCATCCTCATCGCTATTAAACGGAGTAGCGGATAAACCCATACGATAAAACGCATCTGGAGTGCTTTGTGCATCTTATCTGAGCCATGGCGATGGCACTCATCCCCAATAAAGAGAATGTTTTTGGAATTTAACGGACGTATAGCTGAACTGAAATGTTCTGATGCGAGCGTTTTATTGACAACAACAACCCCAATAAAGTCAATTGCCTGCATATTGAATGCTAAGACCTCACTCGCCAGCTTGTCGGTCCATCGATGCCTTGAATCCCAGCACTCTATCGGCTCCATTTCAAAAACTTGCAAGTTCGATACCCACTGCTTTGCGAGCTCAACATATGGAACTGAAACTATAAGAACAGTTCCTACACCTTTATTTTTTCTAGCCTCATAAATTTTGGTTGCCGCATAAATAGAGGTTATCGTTTTTCCTGAGCCCGTCGCTAACTCTAATATCCCTTTAAACTCATTGGCATTCCAAGCTCGAATTGCCCTTTTTTGATGGTCCAATAGGTTAAAATTCGATCCATTTAGGGTGCTCGGAAGTTTAGGGCGTTTAACCAAATGTGCGGCCGAGTCATCGATGATACTTTTAATAAAATCACTAAGATCTTGCAAATGTGCAGAGTTAGACTGCACCGCATTAGAGATTTTACTGATGTGTTCCAAAGTTTCTATATTAAGGGGCGTACACAAAACAGTGTCGTCCTTCTCACTCCAGACTCGATCAAATTCTTCCTTGAACATAGTAAAGGTCTGTTCTTCATTTGAGTTTTGCCAAGACCTAGTAAGAGTAAACTGCTCAGAATTACTTCCGATTCCAGCTGATGTCGAATTTCCAGATCCGTGAATAGCAACATTCCCCTGATTCGTATTGAACAACCAGAGCTTATTATGAAAGATACCTTTGGCATCTGACATTACAGCAATTTTAAGCTCGATCTTACTTGTCGCTACCAGGTAGCTGAGCATCCTAACTGTCTTAGATTGAAAATTTTCAATACTTATATCAACATCATCAAATAGCAGAGGTAACGAGGTTTTGTTCACTGAATATATGGCCGAACGTAAGGCATCAATATCGTCCTTCGGAGGATAGATTCGGCCCTATAATAAACCGCATTTTTTTGTCATCAGCACTCAGAAGGTAGAAGCTTATGGCGTGCGCTAGCTCGCGTAATACGCCACTAGAAAAATAGCCTGACATACAGTCGAATGTACTAGCCATCTTTCGATACCGGGGAAAAAAGCTGCGTATCGACATCCACACGATGTGGGAAATAAACTGTACTTAAAGCGTCCAATTCGGTCATTATAAAGGCTACAAATCAGACACGCCTGATCCTCAGGGTCGTCGTCATCTTTTTGCTCTTGAAAAGTCTCCTGCCAGCGAACGGCACTGACATCCTTGGAAGAAGCAATAATGCCCTTTTCTTCTCTTTTCTTTTCAGCTTTGGCTACTATTTCATCAAGGTTCCGCCTTGGCTCCACGTATAGTTGCCACTCCCAACCAAACGCTTATCAGCAACATCCATATCATATCTTTCCCTCTGCCTGAGCTCATACTCTTTAGCTTTTTCAAAAAGCTCGGGATGGTTTTCCTTTAGACCAAGCCATTCATCCTGCCGCTGAAAGAAGCAGAAATAACAACCCGACCTAGAGCGCCAGCGGTAGTATTCTGGAATACCAACTGTATCTTCTAGCAAACGAAAGATGTCGTCTCTTACAAGACCATCATCAATAAATGGGAATACAGCTTTAATAGTTTCTTTTGAGCTTATATAACCTTCACGGTTTTCATCCGCACGAATACCAACATAGCTGATAACAGGATCATCACCTACAAATTGCTCAAAAGGCTTGATCTTCATGGTACGGGTGCACCAACGCTGCCTTGCTGAAGGCAGCATATCGTTATGAACTTTTAGCCAGTGATCGAATTCACGGCCTGTTCCTAGCCTAATAATTGGCTTGCCCAGATAGGTCTCGAGTTTGTCTAGAAATTCATAAGCTTCGGTTAATTCTGCACCTGTATCAGAAAAGAAATACTCAACCTTCTCATGAATATCTGGATATTGATCTTTAATAAAGATGGCAAGAGCTGCACTGTCTTTCCCGCCAGATAAACCTAAGAACATGGCGAACGTTAGGGGCTGCATTATTGACTAGGTCCGAGAAATGACTCACGCCCTGCTCCCCTCTTCGGTCACACTCGCTCAAAGAACGATCACTTTGAAGGCCCTCTTTCGGCCTCTTGCTTATCTGCAGAGAAACTTATCAACGACCTGAGCAAGAGCCGCCAGCTGTAACTCACTATCATTAGATCCAGCTAATACCGCCTCCAATGACTCTTTAATTACGCTTTAGCGTGCTCTTCCCTATTCTTATCTACAGTAACGATTTCATCTATAAAATCGCCCCCCTTTTTAAGGGACTTCAAGAGGTACACGTCAAAATCACCGTCAGCCTGCTCACCAAAGCGGCGTTCTTCAGCTGCGAGCTTAAAGAGATCAGTTAGTCTTCTCGACAATTGGGCAAGCTTATAATCAGCCTCATCCCTATCCGCATCGGTCCATTTCTCACTGGGCTTAGAACCCAAGAACATCATTATATTCTCGAACCAGTGGTGCTCATCATTATCTTCACGGTTTATTCTTGCTAAAAGCCCTCTAACGCCCTTTATATCGAGAGTATAGTTGTCTAATCCGAAACATTTACCCCGGCTCTGCTCACGCAGCGTTTCAAGCGTCAGATCAGGGTCAAGGCCTAACGCCTCGGCAAAATTAGCTTGCATGCCACTGACTAACTTTTGATGGGCATTTTTTAACTCAGATAGAACATCTTTGAGGTCTTCGGCAAAACCTTCGAGCGCCTTTTCATTAGTAGCAAGATCTTTATAACCTAGCGCTTTGGGTAACCCATCAAAAATTAGTCGTTCTGGTGACTTAGATAAATTAAAAGCGGTGCGAACAGCAATCGCTTTGTCAGATATGGCTAGCTTTAGTCTTTAAAGTGAAGTCTGGCAATTCGCCCATAAAGCTAGCTAGAGGCTTAGCTATATCGAGGATAGTTTTTGGTTTAGCACCACCACTGACTACCTTGCAATACTGACTGAATATCGAAGCATTAAGACCTGCGATTTTAAAGCGCTGGATACTAAATTGATCTGGACGCTTAACGAATCTCTCTAACAGTTCTTGGTTAAAACCTGGGATATACTTCCGCTCTTCGTAAAGCGCTAGCTCATGTTCATTGACCAAATAAACTGACAACCAAAGTATCGGTAATAAGCCTGCCTTGACGCCATAAGGTGGCGATATCAGCTCAGCGTTTATGTCACTAAAAGGCCTAGCTTTTGTGTCAGTAGACTCGAAAAACTCCTCCACTCTTTCCCATGCAGGCAGTAGGGAACTTCCTTTGGGTGGCTTGCAAAGCATCCATTTACCATCAACTTCACGGTGGATTTTTGTTTCAAGCAACACTGATCGATAAATCGCCTTTTCAGGGGGGAATTTATCAATACCTAAGTCTTTTTTATCACTATTCGTAAGCAACAGGTTTAAGAGCTTGTTTCTAGCTGCTGTGGCCTGTGATGATGGTTTATCTCTATTAATAAGCTCATTATGGACAGCTGGTGCCTTATGGAAGATTTTGTGCAAAACCTCGGACAGACGCATCTGAAATTCTCGTCGATTATTGACCTTCATTTTTTCTCCATCATACTCCCACTCACTGTTTTGGGGGTTGGCAATTAGCTGCGTTACATGACGCATCTCTGCCTGGGAAATAGCTGACATGCGAGATTCAAATTCCTTTTTTGCAACAGCATCCTCAGACAACTGTTTAGCAGTTCTTCCGATAATCTCCAGCGCAATCCTCTCTGACACCAAGCTTTTAAGTGACTGCCCTCCCTCATAATGAGCTACTAGACCATATACACCAAGATGGTCTCTCGCCTTTTTATGGTAAATATCCTGATCATCTTGACCTGAGGATAAAAAGATAAATATCTGCGGGGTCTTCTGCTTAGAGACCTTTTTAAAACTTATAACATCAACAAAGGTAAGCGTAAAATATCTAAGCGCACCATTTTCGATACTGTATTTTCGTGCCACTAACGGAGGTAAGGACTGATTTTCTGTCACTTTTTCGGCAAGAGAAAAGGGACCTTGCTGATTAATTTGATTTTGCACTTCAGCTTCAAGATCAAAGTCACTGCCCTGCCATACCCTAAATTCGTTATTAAATTTTCTATGAACTAGCGCAGATAACTTTGTAAGCTGAACTAGAGCCGCTTTGCCTTTCGAACCAAAAACAGCACAAACTGTCTTTTCAGAGGCCCGCATACTACCTCTATTTCCAAGTAGATTGATAAGGCCAACCGTTTTCAATACTGCCATTTCCTCATTCGAAACATCACTAATACGCTCAACAACTGATACCGACTCCGCCCATCGACGCTGGGTAAGATAGTCGCCATTAACTGAAGGTTGGTTAGTTAGAAAATAGTCAAATATATGATCAGGAGTAATAAACTCACCTGGCGATGCTAACTTTTCAAGCATATCTCTAAAACCGTTTTGTTCGCGGCTACCAAGATAACTAAACAAAGTTCTTTCGTTTTGAGAAATCAACTGGCATAACTGAGGAAGAATCATGGCACTTAGTGGGTGCAGCGGGTAAAGCCCTTTAAACAAACTCATTGCCTCAGTTCTTTTTAGGCTAGATGGCAAGACACCTTCTGATGACAACGCCTTTATAGCTGATGCAATATCAGCTTCAATTTTCTTGTCTGTTACAGTATCAAATGTCTTGCAGCTTATAGCCGCATTAACAACACGAAGTGTTTGCTCGGCAGATTCTAGGAAAGGGATTTCCTCAAATCTTCCCTGAATTTTAGCCCATTCGTTCTTAAGGGATTCACCAACTCCGCGAGCATACTGCTCAATAGATTGGTGCAATAGAACTAACAACAAAATCTTCGTTGAATGACCTGCATGAGCATGCTCTGCAAGGGCCTGAAGCAAAAAGACATCATTAACACCAAGAAAGCGGGATTCGTATTCTAAGAATTTCCCGAATTCATCAAACACTATCATCATGCCGGGACAACCCGTTTTACTAAGGGCTACCTGACAAGACTTGGTGAGCTCAATTAATTCTGAGACGGATACCTCTCCTATTTGAGAAAAGCGCTCCATCTCAGAAAAAACAGCGGGCTTTTTCCCTTTTCGGCTTTGCCAATAAATAGCCATGGCATCTTGGAGGCCTCGAAGATATCTTAGAGATAACCTTTCTGGTGTTCCTGAAATAAGCACCTCTACGTAGCCATCCGTACCTTTTGTTTCATCCTTTAAAATGGCTTCGAGATCAGGGTCATTTTTTTTCAGAAGCTTTCGTGCAGCTTTAGCCTTTTTTGAATCTGGAGCCGCCAGCAGGTGAGATAAGAACAGTGCAAAGGAAGACTTTCCTGAACCATAGGGCCCAACCAATGACCAAGCCCTTGGCTGATCACTTTCCGAGAAACGAGAAGAAATGGTGCCTAGAGTTCGAAGTGCTCTTGAGGTCGGTATATAACCTAGATCAAAGCTATCGGATTGAGAGTCTCGCTCAAGATTAACAGAGCGGGTGTATGTTGCAGACACCTTAATATGGGAAGCAATACTCATGCTGCACGCTCCATACTCTTGGAGCTCTGTGTGTAATATTCATCAAGGAGTTCCATAGAGCCCATGGGCTCATTAAGATATAACTGCCGTAACCCAGCCGTCTCTCTGAGAACAAAATTATCCGGATATTTTCGGACTAATTCTTCAAGTTTCAACATAAATGAAGCTTCACTCAATCTAAAGACAGAACCTGGAGACACATAATCTTCAGCAGAATGAATAAGGTCTTCTACGGGAATTATCTTGGAATCTTCGAGGGACATAAGCTCTAAAATGGCAAATCCCAATATTTCACTAGGTAGATCAACATGATCCTCAAAAAATGATGAATAAGCAGATTTACCATACTCAACAATCAACCCAAGCTCAGATAAAGGAGAATCTAATGCATCCTCTGCAACAATTGCACTTTGAGTTTTTGCATAGAGTCTCGACAGCACTGAAACATCGTTTTTAAGGGTCGATGCAGCTGGACGACGAGTACTTTTCACTGAATCTTGAAGATAGCTGGATAATGCTGCTCGCAACTCATTTTGATCAAAATTCGTTTTATGGTATTTGCTGAAGAACCAAGCAATAGTCGTAGACATTTCAGTATTTGAGGCAAGCAACCAATGAATAAGCCACAGCGTACCTTGGTCTTCAAGGAACGGATCTTGCCCACATTTGCTTTCAAAAATGTACTGACCCAATTTAGTTGGATGATTATCAATGGGATCAATAAGCTGCGCTGCCCGCATCCAATATCTAATCGAGTGGACCATATTTTTCCCCACCCCTAGAGTAACCGTAGCGGAGTCTACATCTTCAAATAACTCTCTATTCTTCTGGAATGCAGCAAATCCCTTTGATAACCATGAAAACCGAAGATGGAAAGTCTCATGACGGCCGAAGGCAACTTTTTCAGAACTAAATTTCATGCAGATGCCTCCTTATTTTTATTTTCAGAAAACTCTAACGGTAATTGGGTCTTATCAGACAGATATAAATCAACATTCTCTAAAAACCACTCTTTGAGACTCAACTTATCATTAGCTAAGGACCTGTAGAGCTCTTGCTTAAGCTCAGGATCCATCTCAATGACAATTCGCCCACTATTTCCAACTGGCATAATTACACTCTTATGTTACATAACATGAATTTATGTAACATAACTCAAATTTTCTATGAATTCAAATCTTTAAATCAAAGTGGGTTAATCTATTTATAATAAGATAAATCTATTTAAATATACATATATTTATTCAAATATTAATTAAGTTGAGACAGTAATGAATATCCTTAAAACAAGCATCCTAAATTCAACAGCCGACGTGTTAGTCATATCAGCCCACCCTTCATTATTAGCCGGCAGCGGTATCTCTGGCATCATCCACAAGGCCGCAGGCCCTGAACTTGAAAAATACGCTAAGCCTTTGGGGCCACTTAAAGCCGGAGAGGCTGTTATTACTCCTGCCTTTAACCTAAATGCGAAATATATTATCCATACTATCTGCCCTCGCTACATGGACGGTCAGCGTGGAGAAGCTGAGCAACTGGCTTCTGCCTATTCAAGCGCCCTAACCTTCTACAATGAGGTTCCTGACGCTAAGAGTATTGCTTTTGTTTCGATGGGAACTGGGGTGTATAAGTGGCCATTGGCATTAGCGGCAGATATTGCTATTCGGGAACTGTTGAAAAGTAAGT
>CALSQH010000012.1 GCA_943788445.1 uncultured Pseudomonadales bacterium | reverse complement strand
CCAACAGACGGAAGGTATATAAATAGAAAGCTACAAATATACCAAAGCTAGCCGATCCTATATACATGCCCAAAGCCCACAAATTGTCTTGCTCTGTCATCCCCCAATTAAAAACAACGAGGGAGTAACTTAAGCTTATTAATGTTATGAGCAATAACGGTATTCTGAATGACTGGATGGCATCGCGTTTAGTTGAGTCTACTGATTTTAATGTCGCTGCTGCCTCATTGGAAAGTAATGTCTAAACCTTCTTTGATTTTAAGAAAATTATATATCGCAACAGTCGAGCTTGTTTGTAACAGAGCTTGTAACCGCTACGTAGGATTGGCCTCTACAGAGGTGCTTGTAACTTACATAGCCTTTTACGAAACTTCACACCCTTCTTTTCAATAGCCATGTCAACACATTAAAAAAGACCCCCCCAAATTGCTTTGTGGGGGTTTTGAGGGGTCTGCACAGCCCTTTCTGCTCGCTGCGAGGGAGAGCTAGAGGCTCAAAAGATCTTCAAAATTCTTCGAATAAAAACTATCCAGCTCTTCTGGCGTTGCCTGCACGGCATCGAGACTGCGCTCGAAAGCTCCAAACGGATCTTTGCCGCCTTCTGGATGGGGGTAATCTGTATTAAACATCAACATGTCTTTGCCAACATTACGCATAACCCAGCCAGCATCCTCAAAATGCAGTGGCGTGGCTTTTACCTGGCGTTGCATATATTCAGAGGGCTTGAGTGATAGCTTTCTTAAGCCAAGATCAAATCTACCCAATTCAGCTGCACCTATATCCAGGTTTGCCATACAAGCCGGCAACCAATTTGAGCCTAATTCAACTAAACCTATTTTAAGTTTAGGAAAGCGCTCAAGCACACCGTCGTAAATCATGCAGGCCAACCATCGCTCAATCGAATGGTGTAAGATCGGCAAATCTTTGGGCGAAGTGGTTTCAATGTTCATTGATTCGGGGGCCAATTCTCGCTTTACACCGGTGTTCCGATAGTCATCGGCCAATTTCGCGCCACTGCCAATATGCAATGTAATTGGCACACCTGCTTCTTGTAACACCGCCCAAATCGGGTCATATGCAATATGCGATGGTGCGCGACCATTTACGGCATCTGATGTCATCCAGAAAGCTTTAATACCCATCTTGATAGCTTTTTTCGCCTCCTGAAGTGCCTTGGCTGGATCTCTTAACGACAGATATCCCACCGCTTGTAGCCGATCGCTATCGCTGGAGCAGAAATCGACCATGGCTCTATTCATGGCATCACAACCACCCCACACAACCTTTTCGTCTTTAGATCGGGCAAAACGGGACACGAACACCAAACCCGGGAATACGAGCTGTTTGCTGATTCCAGCGATATCCAATGAATCAGTGCGTTCGATATTATTCACCGCACCATAGGCGCCGATCATATTACGTTTTCCCTCACTACCAAAGATATCTGCTTTCAGATGCTCTGTCATGGCAGGGTCATTACCGGCCAGGCGATTATGGGCCTGCTCCACTAATGGCTTGAGCTGTGGAACACTTTCAACTCTAAAAAACGGCTCGTCTAAATTGGCTCTGACATACTCGGAAGTATAGCCTTCGATCCAACCGTCGTACTCCGAAATATGACTATCTGCGTCGTGAATTGTACGATTTACCTGATGTGCGCTTTGCTGATTCATTGGTGGTTCCTCTTATATATTGTTTTCTTAAAAGCTTTGGTGCCCTGCTAAAATCAAAGTTATAGCTTTAATATAATTCAAAACTCTTTATTATACAATTTATATACTAATAAATATATTGAAACTACCGATCAGACCGTCAATGCGTCATAAACATATTGTTGAGAAGTGTTTCTAAAGTCCGGATTTGCCGCTGGCGGTTGTCTTGGAAACTGCTGCACCATGCCAATAAAAAACAGATCATTCTTTGGGTCAATCCAAAATCAGGTGGATGCTGCCCCACCCCAAAAATAAGAACCATCACCATAGCCTGATGTCTCAGATGCCTCTCCCATAAAGAGACCAAAGTTCAATCCAAAGCCAACTCGCTGGCTGGTTGATGTATGAGCGGAATCGTGGCTACCCTATCCACCAGCGATTGTAAATCTGGTGAAGCCAACACGCCTTTTTTTCTGAACTGCACATTACTTGGATCAGCACCGCTAAGACCATAAGCAAACCCAGCAGTGTGACTCATAAGTTCGCGGATAGTTGGCTGACGCTCTAGGGGCTCTAACTCTACATTGCCCTCCAGATCATAGCTCTTGACCACTTTCAGGCCCTCAAACTCCGGAATAAACTTGGCCACTGGATCATCCAAAGCAAATGCACCCTGTTCAAGCAACATCATCAGTGTCGCAATACCCATGCTGTCACCTTCGGCCACAAATTGGCGCATGCGCGACTCAAGAGCTACTATTTTTTCAGCACCGACACCAGTTACTGTGACATTAGACATTAAATCTGGGAAGGCGGAACCAGTCATACTCGCTTAGGAATTAAGGTTTACTATCAGAAACCCAGTCAACGTGGCAGACTTAAGGAGCGTCAGTATATTTTTCATTGTTATTCTCTCTATTTTTATTGTTCAGTGTTAGGTTGCACTCCAGTGGTGTCGACTACATAGTGATTTTATGGGGTGTACCATATCGGTGAGGAATATGCGCGCTCCTGGATTACCGCAGGGCCTCGGTCAGGTGCATCCATACCCAGTGCCAGCGCGTCGGCCAATGCGTGCCTCGGGGTTGGGATTTCAATAACTCGAACATAATAAAATGCTGATAGTTCGGGCTTGAAATCAGGATCTCGCCAAACTGTCGAAATAAGTGGTGCACCTATAGAATTTGTATAGGTAGCAGTTTCCAAATTAACCGTATTCCCAATTGTCGCTAGTTTGTTACCTGCACCCAAACGATTTTCACCAGCCCAGGCTACGTCATACACCCTCTCAAACGACTGGCCTTGTGAATTAACCCAGCCTTTGATCACCTGTACCCGGTCAAGGTTAGCGCCTTTCGAATCACTGCCTGCGTGAATCAAAAAACTAGGCGATTTGGTCCCTTTACGCTCAGGTAGATCTCCACCCATTGGCACACCCTTGGCATAGCCATTTTCAGGATAGCGTTTATGATTGAGGTCTCGCTTGTTGAAATCCCAGCCGCCAAACACCCGCAAATAGATACGCGGTCCACTGGTGGCGTAAACTTCACGGCGCTTAAATGCCTGCATGATTGAGGAGCGATCATTGTAATCTGCCCAGACTGCTGCCAACCCCTGGGCTGCCATCGCCCAACCGCTGGTCGCATCAGGTCGGTCAGGGTTAATTAGTTTTCTCTCTGGCGTACCATCCCTTGCCATCTTGCCGTGAAAATTTTGCTCTTCTGCCGAAGCCATGCCGGTGTGTGCATCTGTAGAACCAATCATGCCAAGCTTATAGGGGTTGGTGCCTAACGCCTGCTCCAACTTTAGACCGCGTCGCAACCCACTACGCAAGTAATCTCCTTTAAGCGCGTTATAGCCCTCATTTTTAGCCTGAATGTGATAGGCGTAGGTTTCAAAATCGGCGAACTCATCATCCGGTGACAAGCTAGAAATGGTCTCGCTATCGCCTTTGATTTGAGTGACTTCGGCTACTGGTTCCCACTTGGCTCGAAGCCTGGCATATTCCGCATCAACCGGCTCGTCCCTGATAGTAATCTCGGGAAACATATAGCCTTTTGAGATATTGGAATTATGGGGAATGGCAATAAACTCAGCATTTGTGCTTTTACTTACATCTTCTAACCAGTTCCACAGATCCTGTGGATAAGCACTGTCGCCTGTATCGAAGGGACGAAAGGTTTTAGCAGTCTGCGCATCAGTATCGGTAAATACCACACGATGTAAATTTGCACCACCGGGGATCGGGCTCCATTCCCAGCCGATCATGGCGGTAAACTTTCCGGGCACGTTATGCTTGTCCGCAAGATCTGCAGCCTCTTCCCATGCAGTACGCGCCATAAGTCGCGAATTGGGGATCACATCCTGATAGAGCTCGGTGGTTTTAGCTGAATTAACGGGGTCGCCATCATACAGCTTGGCTATTCTCATCATTACCCTGTAAAAGGTATTGCTGTCGATGGATTCACGGATCAGCTTTTCCATGCTGTCTTTTTGCTTCAATTCTTCGCTATTAAGCGAGTCTTCAGGAATACCCGAATTATAAACAGTACGCATTACTCCTAAAAATTCTGCATGATCAGCAATGACTAAAAAGTCTAGTTTCTCTTGAATGCGGATTCTTGCTCTATGATAGGGATGCACCACTGGCAGGCCCTTTGCGTAGCGATAAGCTGTGTCAACATCAGCCGATTGGTTGCCGCGAGGAAAGGCATCGAACGAATTCGATGTATGCACATGGGTATCACCCCATAAAAGTTCTCTCGCATGACTCAGGACTGGCACGCACAATAATCCGATCAGCGCCATATGCAAAAGAGTCTTCATTTATAGACCCCCTCTTTTATCGTAGGCTTTGACCGAAAACGGGCCATCTGAATCGACAGGCTGGCGTAAGGAAAAAATATTGCCGTCAATATCACGAGCATAGGCCTGGACAAAGCGGCCTAACTTGACCGGCGGACTAAAAAACTCAACCCCGAGCGCTTTTAGTCGTTGGTATTCCGCCTCGATATCGCTTACCTCTAGAGAAAATGAATAGCCTAGAGATGTTGGTTCTCGCTCTATCATGCTCTGCGGAGTGGGCGGATTTAAAAACTGTAAAATCTCCATAACTTTGGACTGACGATTAAGTCTGAACCAGCCTATTTGCACCTTGGCATTATCAATATCAAATAGGTTGTCACCAAATTCACCTACCGGCACCTCAACTATCCTATGGGGGTTGGTCCGAAAAATATTATGATAAAACTGCATCAGTCGATCCCTATCAGGGGTGAACAGCGACACCTGAGACATCCAAATTGCCTTGTTATCCTTATCCCAATTATCCAGATACCCCGCATGTTTCAGCAGTTGTTCGCCATCGAGCTTCTCCATTTCAAGAAGATTGCCTTCTGGATCATAGGCATAGACATAGCTCACGCCGTAGGTAGGCGAATACACAGGTTCGTCATGCCGATTTAAGAACCTGGCACCCTGGGCTGCAAACTTTTCAAATAATGGCTGATCTATAGGCGATTGATAGCAGGTATGTGACATGCCTGGCCCAATAACCGGCATATCAGTCAAAGTGGCAGAGTCGTTATGGGCAAATTCACTGAGCTCCAGAACCCAATTCGGTGCTCGCAAAATCGCTGTCTTTATTTTTACATTGTTGCGAGCGAAGAGAATATCGGCCGATGCGTCATTTTCAAAGGATTCCTTATGGATCACCTCAAAACCGGTCGCTGCGCTATAAAAATCCAATACCCTGTCAAGATTTTGTACAGACAGACCAATGTGGTTCACTCCCTCAATACCTGTAGTGGAATCAACCAGTACAGCATTGGGATCAAAGTCAAAATCTATAGTCATTTTATAAGCCTCTTTGTTTTTATAATTATTGAAACGTCAATGACTGCATTTGTGCTGATTGCCGCCTGCGTCTGTTCACGGCAGTGGCCAATCAGCCGAAATGTAATCGCCGATACTTGCCGCCAAGATATAAAAGTGGGTCACGGTGAGGTTCGAACTTTGCCCTCACTACTTCGCCAATAAAAATGGTGTGGTCACCCTGTATAATCATGTCTTTTTTTATGCATTCAAAACTCGCTAGCGACCCTTCAATAATCGGTACATTTTGCTCCCAGGTACTCCAATCAATGCCTGCAAAACGATCCACCCCCTTAGAGGAAAAAAGGTTTGAAATAGACTGCTGCCCAGTATTTAACACATTGATAGCAAATGATTTTTGGGCTCTAAACACGTCTAGGCTACCGACATGATTACCTAGACAAATTGATACTAGCGGCGGGTCGAGGGAGACCGAACTAAAGGAATTAACAGTCAGGCCAATAGGTGTTTCCACCTCATCAAGCGTGGTTACCACAGTGATTCCAGTGGCAAAACATCCCATAGCATCTCGCAGGATTCGAGAGTCCGAACCACTCACATATTGTGGTGGTTGATGGGGCACATGATTTTCTAAAAATTCTAATACCAAAGCACTGAATTCATCCCCCTTATCGAAAGCAACATAGTGACCAGCCCCTTCAATTTCCGAGATCTCGGCCTGGGGGATTAAATCAGCGAAGCGTTGCGTTGCGCCGGATGAACTTATTTGACTGTCGATACCGCGCACCAAAAGCGTGGGTAGTTTTAAGTTCTTGGCTGCGGGTTCAAGTTTGTTTTGCAATTCAATAAAATCAAAACCACCTGAAAATAAATTTTGTTCAAAATCATCACTGGATGCTCGCTCGCTGACTGTTTTGGCAATACCCTCATTGTTAAGGGTTTGGAACTCAGACGGCAGGTTGGTCAAAACCAGTCCAGTCGCAATGGGTGCGGAGGTATTGCCTATTGCCGCTAAGCCGATCCAACCACCAAAATTTGAGCCCACAAGCACCGGGCGAGATTCCAACTGCGATAAAACTGCCACTAAATCACCCATAAAGGCTTCTAGACTGTAATTGCAGTCCTTGGGACTATCACTGCAACCATGACCTCGTAAATCTAAGCTAATAACATAACGACCGGCCTGCGCCAGAGCCTTTGCCGCGCTCCCCCATAGCTTGCGGGTCTGCGTTAGGCTAGGCAGCAAAACTACGCAGGGATGGTCTTCATTACCATACACATCCGCAGTTAGCACCACACCACCAAAGCCAATAAACTCTCTTATATTCATCCGACTATTGCGCAAGCACGGCAATGCTCGGTCGCGACCGAACTGATTCGTACCAGGCATTTAGCTTTTTCAAACTCGATTCAGGTTTTAGATCTACCATAGCGCTAGCGAACTCAATCGCTGTATAAAGGCTAATATCGGCAATAGTAAATCTATCACCTGCAACATAAGCATTCTGCGCAAACTCAAGATCCAACCGCTCATAGTAATTGCGCGCCGCTACATCGCTGGCTGCCTTAGCTTCAGGTATCTGCTTGACTATCCCCAGTTGAGCTACGATCGGTCCATTTACCCAGGAGATGCCTATTTCACGCCACATCTCGAACTCAATATGTCGATTTCTTGCCTCAATATGGCCCATCTCGAAAGGGCTAGCTCCAAGTAGGTTTGGCTCCGGAAAGATGGCTTCTAAGTAACGACAAATTGCCACAGACTCTGAAATACATCGACCATCGTCTAGTTCGAGAACAGGTATCTTGCCGCTGGGGCTCTTCTTCAAAAACTCTGATGATTTGTGTTCTCCCTTTCGCATATCACAGGTAACTAGTTCGAGCTCAATGCCCTTCTCATTGGCAAATATTTTTACTCTTTTAGGGTTTGGCGCATTCGGAAAATCATATAGTTTCATTAGTCGCTCCTGTTTAGGAAAAGAATTAATAATCAGCCACTTTCACTAATTGCTTGCCCAGATTGGCTCCGCCCAGCAGGCCGATAAAAGCCGCCTCAGCATTATCTAACCCCTGCGCTACAGTTTCGGTATATTTGATCTCACCATTTCGTACTTTTTCTGTTAGCAAGGCGGTAATCTGATGATATTGATCGTGCCACTCTCGCACCTGAAAATAACGGAATTCAGGTGGCTCCGAGAGTGCACCAAAAATATCCATTGGTGTCTCTGCAGTGTCCAAATCCTGTGAATTATAGGCCGACACATATCCACAAATTGGCACCCGTGCGCCCTTGTTTAGCAGGGGTGCAACGGCTTTGGCCACATCGCCGCCGACATTCTCGAAATAGATATCTATGCCATCAGGACATGCACTTTTAAGCTGGCTGCGCAGATCACCAGCTCTATAATCAACCGCGGCATCAAAGCCCATTTCATCCAATAAGAACTGGCATTTTTGTGGGCCGCCAGCGATACCAACGGTACGACAACCTTGCGCCTTAGCAAGCTGTCCAACAACAGTACCCACTGAGCCAGCAGCTGCGGAAACTACCAAGGTTTCTCCGCGTTTGGGCTTTCCGATAAAGGTGAGACCACTATAGGCAGTTCGGCCAGTCATGCCGGCGGAGCCAAGAAAAACTGATAGTGGCAAACCCTGATCGTCAATATGATAGATATTTTCCATGGACTCATGAGCTGAAAAATATTCCTGCCAGCCTGAGAAACAGGTTACAAGGTCACCCTGCTTGTATTTTTCGGACTTAGATTCCACAACCACCGATACAGTCTCGCCAACAATGACTTTGCCAATACCAATGGGTGCCAGATAATTTTTGATTTCACTCATACGTGGACGCATATAAGGGTCAAGCGACAACCAGATAGTTTTAAGCAAAAACTGTCCCTGACTTAATTCTCTGACGGGTTCGCTGAGCATAGAGAGATCTCCATCCCGCAATTCGCCCTGCGGCCGTCTATTTAGAACTATTTTCCGGTTTGTGTATTCGCGCTTCATTGTTACCCCCGAGATAGATTAAAAATGTTATGGCATTGCCAAACCCATAGGAGGCTTCAGCTTAGCTTTTATTATACATATACTATAATATAATATAGGAGCAGACAAATATAGTGCGCAATGGGCCTGTTTTAGCAAAAATGTGGTTTTTTTTGTGATTAAATAGCGAACAAAGGATTGAACTCAATGACGGGCTTTTATGATAGGTGCACAGAATTGTGCTCGACGTTAAGCACATGGATTAAGCGAGTAGATGATAAATTTTAGCTGTTGGTATCGGTGTCAGTATCGGCATAGGGAGCCGCGAACCCGCCTAGAATAAAACTGACGGTATTGTCAATTAGGCGTTGTCTGCTGCGACCCGATCGATCGACTTTTTCAGCAGCGGCGATAGAGGCCGCGGAGCCCATATAGAGAAGATGCTCCGCCTGCTCTAATGTCATCGTGCGATTCTCTTCGATGACTCGATCGAGTAGATATCGGCCAGTCTCTTTATGATTTCTCCGTATCGTCTCAGAAAGCGCCTCTCTTAGATCGGGCTGGCTGAGCAGAACGTCTCTTACATTTCCAGATTCGGATTGCTCAAAGTTAACCTCAACGAAGACTCTTACAAGTTCCTCAAAAGTCTGAGTAACGGCTACTTTAGCCCTAATCTTCAAGCGAGAATCTTCTAGTTCTCGCAATAAAAGCTCTTTAAATATCTCTTGCCGGGAGTCGAAATATTTATAGACCAACGGGTTACTCACACCGGCCACCTTAGCCAATGTCTCCATGGTAAATCCTGCAAATCCCATATCTTCTATAATTGCTGCCGTCGTGTCCAGAAGCTGCGATCGCCGACCTTCTTTCGACAAACGGGTTCGTTTTTTTTGTACCATCAACCTATCACCATGCCTATGAGCATCCCAGAAAGGCGCTCCCGATGCTGCCATTCTAACCATTAATTTGGTTTATGTCGCCTTGGCAATGGACTCTTGTTGGTTACGCCTGCGCTCTTCAATATCATCAACAATTTTGCTATGCATAGAATGGGTCAAATGGTATTTGCCATAAAAGAATATCGAGATAAACGCCGCTATACCCATAATGGGCCCAGCCAGCATACCCATTCTAAATAGCACATCTGCATCAACCGATCCGGGAACTGCCAGCGATGGAAAACGAACGAATAAATCTAGCCCTACGCCAGCCACAAAATGACCAAAGGAAAACGAAGCTTTGGCGAAAAAGGCTCTTGCAGAATAGAATAACCCTTCCTGGCGCAATCCGGTATCCAACTCGTTTTCATCTACCACATCGCCAATCATAGACATCATTGCGACAGCACCAAGGCCAATCACAAACGCGAATACCCCTGAGTTGCAGAGTAGCAGTGGCAGCAATGCAGGGCTGTGATTGTCAGGCATTAAACCGAGCAATCTCAAATTTACAACCAATTGAGCAGTAATCGCCATGCAAATCAGAGAGAAGATCACCACAGGCTTACGATCAAACTTGCGCATTAACACAGGTGAAATTAATGCGCCAAATAAGGCACAGGGCGCCGACACTAACCCAAACCAGCGCATTTGGCCCGGCACGAGCTCCCAAAAGTAAGTGTTCATAAAAACACTTAGCGTATCGTAGATTCCGCTGGCAATCATAAAGAAAAAATAACCGGCAATTAGCATTACATAGTTGCGGCACTTTAATGTGGCCAATATCTCTTTGAAAAAACCTTTCAGAGAGAGCGCTTGTTGCTGCTTAGGGGGTGCGGATAATGTTGGCACATGCTTATACGTGCCGGCAGCGGTAGTCCAAATCGCCACAAGAACCAAACTACAGGCTAACAGTATTAAAGGTGCATAAGAGGCTTCATTTAAGTGCCCAGGAACTGCCACGCCGTCAACAGCTCTTATATGCTCGGCATCGAAAAATACTCCCCAAGCCAAAAAACCAAATAAGGCACCAGTTACATAGGCAAATGCTGCATTAGCACTGAATAACCTGGAACGCTCATTATGGTTCTTCGACATTTCACCACCCAGGGCTAGATGCGGAATTGAATAGAGAGTTAAGAATGCGCGACTGAACACCGTGCAAATGGCTAGCCATGCGAACAATGCATAATTAGTGAAATTATCTGCTTCATTCAGAATGGATTCGGGCGGATTGAAAATTGCATAGATTGCCAGCGCTAAGGGTATGGGCGCAGCAAATAGAAATGGATGTCGTCGTCCGTGTTTGGATTTCCATTTATCTGAAATTATCCCGATCAATGGGTCAGTGATAGCATCGACCACCAGGGCCAGCATGATAGCAGTACCGATGAGGGTATTTGATAAGCCAATTACTTGGTTATAAAAAATAGTAATGAAGGTGTTGAACAGTCCCAAGTAAACTGCTTCACCTGCGGCGCCGATGCCAAATGCGGCGACTGACCAGCGAGATAACTGGTCGTCAATCTTTGATTTCAGACCAACATACTGCGTTTTAATAGGAGTCATGAATCGTAATCAGCCAATTTTTTTAGTGGGCAAAAACCGCCACATTCAAGCATTAAAGTTAGCCCAGCACATGTCAAACCGATACTAAGCCAGAGACATCAAGGCCTGCATATTGCCATGATAAAACTTACTCATGGTGTCTTCATCACAGCCTACCATTGTAGCTTCGAACTTGCTTATAGGATCTGACCCACCCTCTGGATGCGGATAGTCCGATGCGTAGCAAATCATATCCGGACTGGTATTTTCGATGATCCATCCAACAGGTTCACCGGCAAACGGCGAAAACTTCAGGCATCTCCTCGCTGTATCTGAGGGTTTTTCCACAAACTCTCTGCGCGGCAAATAAGCTCCATAGGTAAAGTCTAGCGACTTTAGCCAGGATGGAACCCAAAATGCACCATGCTCCATACACATGCCTCGCAGACTGGGGTGACGATCAAAGACGCCGTCAAAAATTAGCGCCGACAGAAATAGTTCAGCCGAATTTTTTATCGTTATCAGGCCGAGCTCACCTGCAGGCGCATCGCCACCCAGCGCAATAATATTCTTGCCATTGCGCTTAAAGCTTTTTGGTACAGCCTCATAATGACCATTGGCAGCCACATGTATACCAAAGGGTACCCTCTGCTCTACAAAACCTGCCCAGACAGGGTCAAAGTCTGGATGAGCAAAACTAATCTTGTCATCGTTGGGCTCATTGGTGTCGATCATGAAGGTATAACAACCATCATCGAAGCCCTGTTTCATTAGCTCCAGCGCCCTCTCTGGCCCTAAGGTATAGGGTAAATACCCAATCGCTAGCAAGCGATCATCATGGGCACAAAAGTCGGCCATAGCCTTATTTAGGGTGCGAGCACCTGCATAGAGCGCATCCATATCACCAACATGGGCTACCTGATGAAAGGAGAAAGTAGGCAGCACCCATTGCTTCTCATAACCAAACAAATCCAGCGCATGGGAGCGCTCCTGAGGGTCAAATGCGCCAATGCGGGACCAACCTCCCAGGTTGTTGCTGACAATAATATCCTCGCATTCCTGCTTAACAGCGGCATCATGCTTGCGCCGCTCGAACAGCTCTACGCCGTCATCATATTTTTGCCTATCAATTGGTAGCTCCGTTTGATCATCCATCTTTTGCAGCAGTTCTATATCGGCTTCTCTGGCCGCCTTTATTAGAAAGTCATCTAGCTCTATAACATGACTGTCGGCATCAATGATCTTGCGGTGTTGCGCGTAACTCATAAGGTACTCCTTATTTACTAATTCTGGTTTTTGAAAACTGGTTGGCCAGCATTAGTAATTGTTGGCCTATACCTGCTTTTTTATAAAGGCTACAAATCTAAAGTTTCTGTCAGATGCTGGTGGAAATTAACAATCGCTTTTTCAAAGTAGCCAAAGGTCAAATGACTGTTGGCCTGAGCTGTTACCGTCTGCTGAATTAAGCAGGCCGCTTCTCGATCTTCATCCTGGCCTGATTGATTGACAAACTCGGCATCTCTTTCAACATCCTCAAGGGAAATTGGGTTCTCGATAGTTTGTTCCGGGGTTATCAAATAGATCACCATCTGAGTACTGCTGGGGCTGAGAGGCTCCATAATTGTCAAGTTTGAATGTTTGGACAGTACTGAGACACTGGCGTTGGGGAAAAGATGGTAGACAGAGGTCAGCATTCCTGCAGCTCTGCGCTTCTCTGCAGGTACATCTCGCAACTTCTCAATGCGCCGGAAAGGAAAAGTCACTCGAGCATTAGCGCCGTAGGTCTCGACCAAATTGACATTGTCTAAGCCATAGGGGTAGAACGACTTTTGATGCAATGATTTGATATGGTAGCCCTCTAGGAGTGTTTCGGTTAACAACTTCCAATTGGCCTGGTCTGTATTTTCTGACTGTCTAAACAGTTGCTGCTCGGGACTAAAGTAGGTGCGGCTATTTTCTAGCATCTCTGGATTGATGGTTCCCTTCTGCATCACATAGACCAGACCGCCCTTTTCCATAGCACTTACCTCCACCAGACCGTGATCCTTAATGGCAAGGCCAGGAAATGCCTCTTCACCCGGGATAGATTTGAGTGAACCATCAAGGCCGTAGGACCAGGCATGGTAGGGGCAGACAAAAGCATGAGCACGACCACTGCCACTGGCTACTTGCATGCCACGATGGCGACAGGCATTAATAAAGGCTCTCACCTTGCCATCTCTGCCCCGCACTACTACCAACGGGGTGCCCGCCGATTTGCGGGCAATATAGCTACCTTTTTCAGACAGCGCCGCGGAGGGGCAAAAAGGAATTGGAAGACTCCGCAACAGCGCTATTTCAGCATCAAATCGCTCTTGGGAATGATAGTTTTCAACAGGTTCTCGCCAGACAGTATCACCAAGATCAGTAGTGCCATCATCTATGTGAGTAAAGATTCTCTCGATAGCCTCCTGGTCACTTAACAGTGAAACCGTTGGAATAATATTGGACTCTGAAACTGAAGATAACATTGGGCAACCTACTTTGATTTTAAAATTTTTAAAGGGTTAGATTTAGTAACGCTGCTGATAGATTGAGTGCTATTGCTGACGCTGAAATCAAGGCGATAAAATACCGTCAAAGGATGATCCGGTCAACATTAATATAGTATTTCTATACTAATATTGGTCAATCTTAATTTAGATTGATGAGATCGGTTCAATAGAATGCCAACCACAAACTATAGATTATTAGATAAGGAACCTAGGGGGAAATGAAGACTCGGCAGATTATCTTTTGAACGTCTCGAGGCCGCCAAGAATAAATTGCACTGCAGAATCAATAGTTTGCTCGCGATTGCCCCCGACCACACTAAAGTTTTCTGCAGCGGCAATGGAAGTGCCAGAAGCAATTTTCGCCATTACTCTCGCTTGTTTCCGCGTTACACCATAAGCCTTCATTATGCTATCGACCAGGATATTACCCACTTTATTTTGCGCCTTCGGGCCTACAGTACCCAATACCTTGGCAACATCGGCCAAATTGAGAAGGATAGGCAGAATCTTGCCATTTGATTCCTGGTCGAAGTTAATACTGACAAAAATATGAACAACGGCAACAAAATCGTCCGTCTGATTTAGCCGCGTTAAAAGGCTACCGTAAAAAAAATCAAATTCACGCTGCAGTAGCGACTGCAGGAGCACCAGACGAGTACTGAAGTATTTATAAACTAGGGGATTACTGACGCCAGCCTTGCGTGCCAGGAGCTCCATGGTAAACGAATTCAGCCCGTGCTCAAGAATCAGTTCACGAGTCACATCGAGTAGCTGGGTGCAGCGAGCTTCTGTAGATAGACGCTTTCGGATTGGTTTGTTCATATAGAAAGTATACGGGTGTTTTACTGATCTGTCAGATTGCTAAAGCTGTTCGTTTACCATAGAAAAGCGGCTTGATTGATAGTGCTTTCAGCATCTTGGTAATGGTATTTTGGTCAACGCCACTATAGGCGGCTCATAAATTTCGCTCGCCCAGAGACACGGCTATGACTATTGGGTGTCGTCATGTTGGTTCTCACTATAGGGTTATTATATGAACATTATAATAAATGTTGATATTTCCCGGCTTTGACATTATTGTATTTTCGAGGTTAAAAATCACCGATTGGCCACAGTGTGTCGGCAATTCAAGTATGACTTGATCGGCGAGTCCTGCAAACTCAAACCCCAAAGCATGCATTGGGACATGCACTTGCATTAGGTATGGTTAGACCTCAGGGCGGATCCATCTCTATTTAACAGCGGGCTTACTTGCTGCCAATCTATTGCAGGCCCTAGCTCAAACAATGTATATAGCGCTTAAAAACAATAAAAAGATTGGGACAACATTTGAAAAAAATATCAAATTTAATCAAGCAGATAATTCTCTTCAGTGGTATTTTTGTGTCATTGATAGCAGCTAATATTGTGGCCAGTGAAGCGCTAGTGGAGGTCAACGCCCTCAACTATGTACGTGCGAAAACCGCCATTCAATTCGATAAATACTTGGCTAGGGCCGATGGAAAACTGAATATATTTGCCCATGGACGTCAGGTTGTAAGCGTTGATGCCCGCAGCAGCAAACGCCTAAATCGCGATACCCTTTACAGCGTTGCCATAGTCGATATTAGTGAGGGCGCCAGCATTGACTTGCCCGACATGGGTGCTCGCTATATGTCTGTGCAGGTGGTTAATCAAGATGGCTACACCAACAATATATTCCATAGTGCTGGCCGCCACGAACTCAGCTTAAAGGAATTTCATACGCCCTATGTGTGGCTATTGGTGAGGACCCTAGTGGTTGACTCTGTGCCCGGTGATTTGGAAGCCGCGCAAAAACTTCAAGATCAAATTTCGATTGTCAGTGCCTCGGCCAAAAGCTATTCCCATCCGCAATATGACCCAGTGACCCTAGCTGCAACTACCGATCTGCTGGCGGCTTTAGGAAAGGATATTAGCGACAACTCAAAAGCAGCGGGAACCAAAGAGCAGGTCGATCCCATCAAGCAGCTATTGTTGACCGCCTATGGCTTTGGAACGCTTCCTGAGACTGAGTCTCTGCTGCTTACCGTTGAACCCAACCTGCCTAGCGATAAAGCCTACAGGCTCAGTGTAAAAGATGTCCCTGTAGATAGTTTCTGGTCTCTCGCCATGTATAACAACGAGGGTTATTTTGAGCAAAATAGCTATAACGCCTATGGTTTTAGCGATAGAAACGCAGAGAAAAATGCCGACGGATCAATCACCCTGCACTTAGGTGGTGACCCTAGCAGCATCAATTACATCCCCATCACCGAGGGCTGGAACTATGTAGTAAGAATGTACCGACCAAGAGCTGAATTACTCAATGGCACTTGGACCTTCCCCCGCTTTACCGAGATAAATTAGTACTGTGAACATAATCAGAGGCAGCGACAGTATCATGACTAAACCCTTAGCAAAATCCTGTGTTGTGAGCCTGGCGCTTTTGATCGCCGGATGCGGCGGCTCATCCATCAAAAAAGTGGCGCCAGAGGATATCTTCATTACCGAACTAATGCCTGTATCCGCAGCCAGCGAGCCACAGTGGTTAGAACTCTATAACAGCGCCGAATCCTCAATCGATCTTCAGGGCTGTGAAATTACTAATACTCAGGATCAGGCATTTACCATTACTGATAGCCTGGTTATGGAATCTCAGCAATATGCAGTGGTTGCCAATCAAAACCCTAGAGCTGACTTCACCTATCAGTCTGATCTATTTGAGTTACCTCCAGCCGGCGGCATAAGCCTGACCTGCAATGGTAGCCTTATTGATAAAATGACTTATCAAATTGGCCCGCCGACCATTGCAGCAACAGCCAGATCTTGGCAGTTAACATCCGATACAGATAGCAACCAAGCTCAGAGTGCTGAGGCAAATGATAAGGTCGAAAATTGGTGTTATACCATTTTGATCGAAGATTACATGTTTGGAGATCGGCGATTTGCGACGCCAGGAAGAGCCAACTCCATCTGCACATCGGTTATGCCTTATGTGAGTTATAACGATCAAGAGCCAGTGTTGATTGAGGGCATTGATTTGGCTGCAACGCTCAAGGTTGCAGAAGCAGAATTTGCCCGCGAGTTATCCACATCAGAATTACCAATATGGGCGATTAGAGACCAAGTGGTTACACCTGAAATCGCCGCTAAAATAGCCCAGCTATACTTCGACAATATCGAGATGCTCTATACTACAGAGCCATTTACTATCATCGACTGGAACCATGCCGTATGGCATTTTTCGTGGGCAATTTCTAACCTCTACCGCAATGGTGATACCGCAGTCAAAGCCGCATTACAGCTGGCTTATGAAGATGCAATTACCCGACCGGAAACTCTTGAGCGCTACAACCATATTGCGATTCACCATATCCGAAATGATATTGTGGTGATGGGCGATATTCATACGCCGGCTCACAATCGCATGCAGCAGCTTGTTGTGGCGCCAGGCAATCCAGCATACCTGCAAAGCTTTGCAGAGTACGAGGATACCAAAAGAAGTGAATTTACGCTTAAAACGATTCATATTGTGTACCAGGCAAAGACTTTTTTTGAAGGTTTGTTCTGAGGATCTTTTTTTAAAGGTTTGATCGATCGATGCCGCTTCACCGCGCTCGAGGCTATAAGCTAGAGCTCTGTTTTTTGGTTTGCCGCCACATTAACGCCTAATGTCTCACCTCATTTCACAACAGCGTTTTTAAGAAAATGCCAAAGTTGACTCACAGGAGTTAAAAAGTTAGCCTTAGCCTTATTTATATAATCGTCAATAAGGCTTGATCATCTTTTTTGCGCGGAATTTGATGGTTAAAAGGCGATTAATGTTTCAGTTACTACTAGGGTTATTGCTCTTTAACAGCAAATATAAGGGATTTAATTGATGAAATACCTAATACGGTTTTTTAGCGGTCTTGTTTTGGTTTTGGTAATCGTTGCAGGAGCGGCCTACGCCTATCTGGCGCCCGAAGCTAAGCCAGCCCCTGTAGCGTCCGATAACACTCTGATTAATTTAGACACTGGTGATATTGTTGGCTATCAAAATAACCTTGGGGTGTCGATATGGCGAGGTGTACCCTTCGCTCAACCACCGGTTGGTGATTTGCGCTGGCGCGCTCCGCGACCTCCGAAGTCCTGGCAACAGCCAAGGCAGATGTTAGAGGCTGGACCAGATTGTGCCAATCAAGCTAACAACACGTCAGCGGAAAAAAACCTTATCAACGGCAGCGAAGACTGCCTGTACCTCAATGTCTTTGCTCCCGCAAACGCCAAAGATCTACCGGTGATGTTTTGGATTCATGGAGGCGCTAATAACGGAGGTACAAGTAATCACCCAATGTTGGATGGTTCTCAACTGGCATCTCAATTTGATGTGGTGGTGGTAAGTATTAACTACCGCTTGTCGGCTTTTGGCTGGCTGTCCCACCCTGCCCTTCGAGCCAATGCCGAATTGCCTGAGGATCAGTCCAGTAACTTTGGCACACTAGACCAGATTGCTGGACTAAAATGGGTACAGCGAAACATTACCCAATTTGGCGGCGACGCCAACAGAGTCACTATTTTTGGCGAATCTGCCGGCGGCTGGAATGTTATGGCACTTATGGCCTCTCCCCTAGCTACAGACTTATTTCATGGTGCCATTGTTCAAAGTGGCGGCTTGGATATCGAACCGATTGCCAGAGCTGAAAACTTCACAGAGGATGGGGGACACGAACACAGCTCGCGGGAATTTATCAATCAATTACTGATAGCCGAGAACAGAACCACAAACAGAGAGAGTGCAAAGAAATTACAGAGCAGTATGACGGCTCAAGACCTTGGCAATTATTTGCGCAGCAAAACCACGGCTGAGATATATAAAGCCTTCCGCAGTAAGACCGGCGGCAAGGTGTTCGGAAATTTGGACCTAATTGGCGACGGTATCGTTTTACCTCAGGCCGTTGCTTCAGAGGAACTCTTTGCCGATCCTGCCAATTACAACGCAGTACCGGTGATACTTGGTACCAACCGCGATGAGATGAAGTTGTTTTTAAGCTTCAGTCCCGATCAGGTCGACAGCTTTATGGGTATACCCATCGCCATCAAAGACAGTGGGCGATATCAGGCATTTAGCAGCTATGCCAGCGATCAGTGGAAAATTAAAGCCGTCGACCAATTGGCTACAGTGATGCGTCAGGGGCAAGGAGATAACGTTTATGCCTATCGTTTCGATGCGGACGATCTGCGTGACTTTGGTTTTCTCAGTCTGCAAGAGCTGATGGGTGCAGCTCATGCCTTTGAGATACCCTATGTGTTTGGAAACTTTGTTACATTGATGAGTAATCTTATCCATCCGGAGTTCGCTCGAGCAGCGAGAAATGCTCTATCACAGAGCATGATGTCCTACTGGGCGTCATTTGCTCATTATGGTGAGCCCGCCAAGGGATACCATGGCAAACAGGTTGAATGGGGCACTTGGAGCAATAACGATGAGCAAAATCGAGTAATGATCTTTGATACATCCATAGATAGCGGTATTCGCATGTCTCCAGTGAAGTTAAAGATGCAAGATCTAAAAGAACGGTTTTTTAGCGAGACGCGCTTCAACGACCACGAAGAATATTGCCAGGTTTATAAGCTTTTGTTTACCAACGCCGACTTTGTTCAGGCCGAGTATGACAACCTAGGCAACAGAGGCTGTTCTGGATTCGATTCTTAGTGGGTAGTTGGGACCTCTTATTCCATAGAGCCAATAAACCTACTTATAGAAAAAAGCCCCGGAGATTTATGCTCCGGGGCTTTTTAAATGGCACTGAGTATTAGCCTTTAAACACTATGCTTCACACTGAACTTAGCAACGCGCCCCAATTGAGAATGGGTGCGGACATCGTAGACAATAAAGTGCATAACGTCAGGGGCCTTCGCGTCTGTAAGATTCATAACAGTGACCGATACTGAAGTGTCACCGCTAGGCAGCGTGCAGGTATAGTGAGCATCATAGGTCAAGAACTCCTCAACCTCGCTTGGGTTCTCAACACCACCCAAGCCACCAAAGTAGGCTCCAGCACCAGACTTAACCTCACATTCTTCAATGTACCGCGCATACACTCGGAAGAAATAATTGTCTTTTAGCACAGACAGATAGGCATTTGATCGCAGTTTTGGCAGGCCCTCAACAGTAAAAGGTGCTCCTTATGCCAAAGTTCAGCGCTACGACCCTGGTATCCCAGGTGCAGTGAGCCTGAAAATCACAACCCTCAAGCTCTACATTACCGCCATTGGTCAATTCAGTAATAATCTTAACCAGAGCACCGGTAGTAGGATCAATCATCTTGTCTGCATCAGCCGACCCAGCAGTCTCTTGTTGAAACGGATCCATCAACGGATTTATTCTCTGCCAAGCCAGCGACCGGTATCACCGCTAAAAGCAGTAGCCCCTGTTACCACAAAAGCCGTGCTTAAATTATGGTTTTTATATTTAAAAACATTTTTATTATTTCCCCACGAATTAGTCATAAAAGTAAAGTTACATCCAGATTTTCGATAATAAGACCTATTATTTTTAAACGTACCTAGTAAGTCCTTTTAATATCAGTGTTTAAAATCGATATGTCTAATGACGTGCTATGGCGGGTTGCAGTCAAAGGTATCCCTTGCATTTAGACGCGTAGGGTGTGGAAATTTGCTTGCTCGACGGAGAGGGAAAAGATGTACTAAAACAGCATAATAATTATTCAGCACCAGTTTCTCGATATACAAATCTCGGGATAGGTCAATAAATCTAGTGTCAGGACCACACTAGAAAGCAGACACTGGACAAAAAAAAGAGGCCAAGAATAATCTTGGCCTCCTGAAGGGGAAGTTAGCTTATATTTAGAACTGTAATCTCAGGGTTACACCATAGGTGCGTGGGTCGCCAGGGTAGGCATTAAAACTACCTGCCTGTATCACAGAGTTGAAGAGACCGTCGGTATATTCTTCATCCGTTATGTTTTTTCCCCATAAGGTAAGGGTCCAGAGGCCCTCAGCATCGCGTATCCCCATAGTGGCATTGGCAGTGAGATAGCTATCTTGGTCAGCAATTGGGTTTCGCTCGCTAGTCACATTGCGTGAGCCGCGATATCTAGCTGCAAGATTGGCAAAACCCTCAACGGCGCCAAAGCTTTTAACGTAATTGATGGATGAGCTTAAGGTCCAATCAGGCACACCGGATAACGGCGTCCCGCTTAGGTCTTGGACGGGCGGCAGTGATGGCGAGCCAGCGGGTTGGACGATCTGAGGTCCGCCAACATAACTCGTATATTCGTGATCTAGATAGGAGCCTGCAAGTGAGAGAAACAAGTTTGATGTGGGTGCATAAAGCACGTCAAACTCTAAGCCGTCAATCTGAATCTCACCGGCGTTGGTTAAAACAAAGGTGGTGCCGTTGAACGCGTTGGATTGAAAGTCACGTAAGCGCTGCGAGAAGGCGGCAACGTTAAGCTGTAAGTTATTATCTAATGCGCGAATTTTAGCCCCCACTTCCCATGCGTCAGCAAGTTCCTTATCAAAATCTGCGCCACCAGATCCGGCGCCGACATTAAATCCACCTGCTTTATAGCCCCGTTTGCCGCTGGCATACAGACTCACATCATCACTGTACTCATAAGAAATAATGAGTTCACCAGTAGGCTCCTGTTCGCTGCGTTTTTCGGAAAAGTCCGACACCGGCCTAAATAGCTGTACGAATCCTGCGTATACAGGAAAGGCGGGGTTTATCCCTGCTAGCGCTGCCACAACGGGGCTGCTAGTGGGATCACTGAAATCAATGGCGGAATAGGGCGCGTCAGTAGTAATTCGCGCATCAATTTCCTTGTCTTCCGTGGTCCAGCGCGTCCCGATTGAGGCTGTTAACTTGTCATTAATGTGCCAGTCAAGCTTACCAAACACAGAGTGGCTGGTTGTCAGTAGATTGAATTCGCTTGTTCTACCGGTACCGGGTCCAATATAGGATCCAGTAGGAGCGCCCGCCAGGCTTTCAACAAGCGATACCAAACCGAAGATCCGAGAATCAAAGAATGGGCGCGCGAATGCACCTAAGCGATTATTCCCGCCGGTGTCTTGGTCAGCGTCGTAATAGTAATAGCCCATTAGCCAGTCGATTTTATTGTCACCGGTAGACTGTAGTCTAAACTCTTGAGTGAACACCTGTCGATCAGCGTTGTTTTGCAATACGCCACTTAGTTCAATGTCGATAAAATCGGCGTCAATATCATTGACTTCCTCAAAATCTCGGAACGCCGTCAGAGAGGTAAAGGAATAGGACTCAGCCTCCCAGTCTAATTGTACTGAGTATCCGCTCTGCTCCTGATCGGTTTCCATGGCTCGGTCAAACTTAATCTTGCGCGCGTAAATGTCGTCCGGCAAGATCGTTGCACCAAGGGCCGTAGTGGTGGCTGCATTGCCAGGGTCGTTGTAGTAGAACGGCGCACCGCAACAATCTTCGTTAATGGATGAAGTATCAGCAATAACGCGTATGCTCAGCTCATCGCTGGGCTCTATCAGCAGTTGCCCACGCAAGGCGTAGCGATCCCTATCATTTACAGCATCTCTACCTTCCTGAATATTATCAATAAAACCGTCGCGGCTATTGCGGTTGCCGGAGACACGGTAAGAGACAGTGTCACTAATGGGACCAGTAATGCTGCCACGGGTTATTTTGCTACTGTAATTGCCAATGGATTGCTCAAAATCAGCACCAAACTCTCGCTGAGGTTTTTTTGTAACAATGGAGATAACGCCGGCGGGGGTATTTTTACCGTAAACCGAGCTCTGCGGCCCGCGCAGTATTTCTACCCGCTCAACAGCGATAAAATCATCAATAGCTGAGGCTGCCCGACTGCGGTATACACCATCGATAAACACCCCCACAGAAGGTTCTAAACCTGCATTATTGCCGGAGGTTCCTAATCCGCGAATAGCAAAGGTTTGCTGTGAAGAGCTCTGATTTTGGGTCACACTAAGAGACGGCACTGCGAGCTCCATTTCTTGAATGTCGTCAAGACTTTTTTGTTTCAGAAGCTCCCCTGAAACTACAGATACAGCGACTGGGGTATCTTGCAAAGTCGCTGTTCGCTTTTGAGCGGTAACCAATATTTCTTCCAGCCCGCTATACTTTTCTTCCTGAGCTAGGCCTGTATTGGCGGCTAGTAATGCTGCGGAGAGCGCGCTAAAACGCACCATTGTATGCAATTTCATATTATTATTTCCCCAGTTGCTTTTTATTAGTTGTTTTTATTTCAGGTATAACGAACGATTTTTGAGACTTTTATTATTGTAAATGAGTTAATGTTTTCGTTGTCGTGTCCTAACTCCATTGACTTCATAGTAAATATTATTGAAGTAATCGTCAATAGAACTTTGGCAGAATTAAAATTCGATTCCAAAAAGTTGTAGAAAACCCAAAAAAACCCCTGAGATAAGGGCTTAATTGGGTCGGTTTAATGGTAATATTTGCAGCAACAATCGGCCAAGACCTAACCAAATATCTGAGTAAAGAGATTAAATCCGCTGGAATTGATAGTTTTATGGTAGATTTATAATACCCTACTAATCATAGTGTCAATAGTTAATCTATATTGCGAGAAGAAATGCTTTGGAAGCAGAATCTCTGGACTGCAGCTATGGAAATTTTGGTTGAGCGGCCCCACTCTGCGGTTTAGCCCCTGTGCAGATAGCATTGTTCTGGCCAGCGTCGACAGATAAGCCATAAGCTTGGCTGGCATAGCCCCGAAACAGTTGCTATGGTTAGGAATCGCCATTCAATATTAGAGCCATGAACAAAACCGACACGGCAAAGAAAACCCGAACCCGGCTATCGCCAAAAGCCAGAAAAAGCATGATTCTGGACTGTGCGGCCAAACTTGTGGCAGACGAAGGTGTGTCTGCTGTGACCATGGAGCGCCTGGGCATTGAAGCGGGAATCAGCAAGGCGCTGGTTTACAACTACTTCCCCAGCGTCACAGAGCTTTTACAAACATTATTAACGCGCGAATATCGACACCTACGTAGAGCCCAGCTGAAAGTTGCTGAAAGCGCGGAGACACTGGAACAAATGGTCCGCCGAGTCACTAAGGTATATCTCTCCTACATCAGCGAACGCGGACTTATCATTGAGCGTCTATCTATGGAACCCTCTGTGGCCAATAGTGGCGACCCCAACAAATATGGTCGAGATCCAGCGGTAAACTATCTCGCCGAAATACTCTCTGACAACTTCAACATAGATATCGAAGTCGCTAGAGCTACAGTCGACATCTCCTATGGCATGCCAACCGCTGCAGGGCAATATCTTATCCATCACGACACCAGCCTACAGAAAGTTGAAGATATTACTGTTGCCATGATTTTGGGCAGCTATCAGGCTATTCAGAAAAAATACGAGACCTCTCTAAAAACCCTACTCAAACGCCCTCGTAATAAAGCTATCTAAACAGGTTAGTGGCTGCTTGATACAGCCTCAGGTACCGCCTTAATACTCACGCAGGCAGCATCAAAATGCTATTGACAAGAAACTCAATAAAATCCAAGAATTGAGGTCTTTGGAGTTATTGCGACCATAAAAGCCGTCTCGGCAATAATGACAAGAAAGCAAGTTGGGGACATGAAAAATGCGCCTGTTATTTTCGCACTGCCAGTTTTGACAATCCCACCTAGCGGTGGCTAGCTAGCCGCCCAGGCATCCAGCTTGCGCACTGAGAGGCGCGACTGGGGATCAATCGCCTGACGCAGAGAAAAGATATTGCCATCCAGATCTCGGCTGTAGACTTGCCAGAAACCATCCAGCTCAACAGGCTCGCTCACAAAATCCAAACCCAGCTTAGTCAGACGCCGGTACTCCGCCTGAATATCTGCAACCTCGATAGAAAACGAATAGCCCAGCGCAGTCACAGCGCGCTGGCCAGTAAATTCTGGTGTCTCTGGGCTGACATATTGCCAAATCTCGATCACCTTGGATGCTTGATTTAACTTAAACCAGCCACCAATCAAGTCGACATTATCTATATCTACTATATCGTCGAGTCTGGGATTGTCAGTGACATGCGCATATCTATAGGGCTTAAAGCCCAATACCATTTGATAGAACTCCATCAGCCCAACAATGTCATGGGTCGCCAAACCCACCTGAGACATCCATAGATTTCCACCCAAATCCCGCTCGCTGCCGCCGTAACCTGCGCGCTCTAACAAACTACCATCCAGCTGCTCGAGCTCAATCATATTGCCATCGGGATCATAGGCATAGCCGTAGGTGATGCCATAGCCGCCAAGATCAATGGGCTGATCACCGCGGGACAACGGGTCTATGCCCATGGCCACAAACTTGTCCCAGCCAGAGTCATAGCCAGGAGATTGAAAGCAGGTATGAGTCATACCTGGCCCCTCAGGTGGCATATTGCGAACAGGGATACCCCGATTACCCTCGAACTGGGTTAACTCCAAGAGCATGTTGGGACCCCTGAGAACGGCTATCTCATAGGCAATATTGTCCTGGCCAAATAACTTGCTGGCCTGTTCGTTAAGGCTCACCGACTCTCGGCGCAACAACTCAAACTGAGTGGCTCCCTGGTAGAACGCCAACGCAGCATCCAGATCTCGTACCGACAGTCCAATATGATTTAACCCAAGAACACTGGTGCTCGTATCGGCGACAGTTGCGGTTTTATCCACATCTATTGGGCTGGTCGGTTGCAAAACCAAATACAGGCCAATAGCTATAGCGGCGATTAACAGTGCGGACTTGCTAACAAGGTTCATAAGGGTTTCCAAAACAGTTAAGGTTTAGTTGGGGAGAGAAAATACCAACAGCATATTGCCTGGCATCTCAGCCCACTTATCATAGCCCGAGGTCACAAACACCTGACCATTAGCAATGACTGGACCGTCAGCCTCAATCGATCCACCTTGCCCATTCAAGCCATTGACCGCTGTGAATTCTCTAAAGGTATTGTAAGTCCAGAGAGTATCGCCACTACTGGCATCAAAGGCGCGCAGCCGACCATCCATGCCACCGGCAAATACCAAACCAGGACTACTGCTCACCGCGGCAGAAACACCCTGAAAACAGGCAAACTTGATGCCTTCAGGACACAGAGATGGAAGGACGTTACGCCACAAAAATGCCCCTGTATCTGGATCCAGCGCATGTACTCCAGGATATGGATCGCCTTGGTTATAGCGATTCTTAGTGGGAAGGTCAGACACCCCCACATAGAGGCGCTCACCATCGCTGCTCATACCCCAGTGCACGCCACCCATAGTGCCACCACTACCTACCCTTTGGCGCCAGAGTATTTTGCCCTGCTGATCTGGATCCATAGCATAGGTGAGCCCAGATTTTTGCCCCACCAATAAGAGATCTCGGTTAGATTTTGAGGTCACCAAAATTGCTGAGGCGCCAATATCATAATCTGGCCCATCTTCCTCTGGGCAGTTGATCATTGTGAAGCCACAGGCGCCATTCCAGGCATCGTTGGCGGTCACCTGAGACACCCATTTCACCTCACCTGTTGTGGTATCCATGGCTATTACCGCATCACTGGTTCCTGTGGCTGGCGAAGAGTAGTTTTGTCCGGTGGTGGCATAGACAAGATTGCGTTTGGTGTCCAGCGTAGGGCCAGACCAGATAGGCGCTCCGGAGGGGCCAAAGCGAGGCACACCAACGGCATTTTTACCCAGCGGTTCGGGTTTATCTGTGGTGTAGGTGCGCCAGGCAATACTACCGTCTTCTAGGTTGAGCGCAACCAAGGCGCCGCGGAAGGTACAGCAGGCATAGGTCGACTGAGCCGCAGGCACAACTTCCGACGATGACAGGGGCACATAGACCCTTTTATTGTCAGCAGTCACCGAACCAGTAACGCTCGCTAGAGGATGGCTGTGAACCTTGGTTTTCCAAAGTAACGCTCCGGTCTTTGCGTTTAGCGCATAGGCATTGGCCTTGTAGTCACCAAACAATAGTCTGGCCTCCCCAGCAACCTGATTACCCGCATCGCCCTGCAGTTTAATGGCGCCGCGAACCTCATTCTCAGCCTGAAAGGTCCAACGAACGCAGCCAGTATCTGTATCCAAAGCGTACACAGTCCCATCCTGACTGCCTATATAAGTCATGCTTTCTGTCACGGTAGGCTGGGATCTCACCCTACTGGTATCAGGGAAGGCGAAGGCCCATTTCAGCTCAAGGTCTGCAACAGTCTGTTTGTTTAATCTGGTTTCATTTGCTTGAAAGCGCTGGCTATTAAGCTCGCCACCCCAACCTGCCCATTGGGCACTGGCTGAAGACCTGATTTTAGCCGGAGAGTCTGAAACGCAGAAGGCATCAGACAAATCAGCTGTTTTGTCTGATACCATTTTCCCGGTTACGTAATAGGCTACCTGCTGCATCTCGCTAGCCGATAGCGACAGTCCGGTGGTACTCATCACACCACTGGTGAGCGATTGAATAATATACTCGGGCGGATAAAGCTTTAGTGCCTCCATTTGCGGCGCCTTGAGCATAGCGCCGGCATGACAGCTGACACATCTAGACTGATATAACTGCTTGCCAACGAGATAGTCATCATTAGTAGCCTCAACTGCAGAGCTCTCCCCAGCCACAGCAGTCGCGCAAAGGATCGCAGCGTAGATCCCGATCAGAATTTTGACCAAATTAATATTTGGAGGAATTGTTGAAGAGGCGTTACTGTGTTTGGAAGTGATCATTTTTTTTACTCGGATGCCAGCACGAAAACGAGCCTAATACATTTTACGGAGTTTCGCTAAAATCGCTCAAAAGATATTCCCTGAGAGGATACTAGTGAGCGCCGGATCAAGCATAAATAATGCACATTGGTCTAGGTGCAGGTCAACGATATTGTGTTAGGACTCACGGGAGCCATCACCTGAACCAAATTTCAGTGACAAGCCTATCGGCCAGCAACTATTAATTACTTGGTCAATAACGATAGTTTAATCAAGCATAACCGTCAACTTAATACCCTTAATTTATAATAAATATCAATTTTCTCCCAATAAAAAAGATATATAAATGCGATTTAGCTGACAACCTGCCTAAACTAGTTGCATTTACTTTGTTCGCAGCTATTATTCAAATAGTTAATAAATAATAAGCTCGGCGGTTGGCGCTTATGTGTCAGGCATATTGCGAAGCATGACAAATACTGGCTGCCCATCGAAACTATCGAATCGCCCGCACCTAGAGGGTTGATCGCCATCATTCAAAGGAGATGTTTAATGTTTAATTTAGAAGGTCACGTAGCACTGGTCACAGGTGGAAATGGCGGAATCGGCCTGGCCTATGCTCGGGGACTTGTGAAGTCAGGCGCTGCCGTTGCTATCTGGGGTCGCAATACAGAAAAAAACGAGACCGCGGTTAATGAGCTCAGGAGCCTGGGCGGCAATGTGCACGCTTTTGTCTGCGACGTGACCGATGAGGCTATGGTCAAGCAAGCCTTTACTGATACCCTGACCCATTTTGGCAAAGTAGACTCCTGCTTTGCCAACGCCGGTGGTGGTGGTGAACCGGGTAGGCTACATGAAACAGACATTGAAAACTGGCATCGAGTCATGGATATGAATGTCACCAGCGTGGTGCACACTTTTCGTCCAGTTATCGCCCACTTAATAGAGCGAAAAGCGGCGGGTAAGTTACTGGTAACCTCATCGATCGCTGCGTTGATGGGCATGGGCTTCCAGGCATCCTACTCGACTACCAAGGCTGCGGTGGTCGGTTTGATCCGCGCACTGGCTGTGGAATTGGGTGGTAATGGCATTACCGCCAATGCAATTTTGCCTGGCTATGTTGAATCAGATCTTACGGCAGCCGCACCCAAGGCCTTTAAAGAAGGTTCCAAAAGGCGCGTGGCTGGCGGCCGTCTGGGCACCAGTGAGGATATGGAAGGTATTGCAGTCTTTTTGGCGTCCCGTCATAGTAACTATATGACAGGGCAAACTATTGCTATAGATGGCGGGCACAGTATCTTTCCGCTATGACCATCTTTCACATAATCGGCGTAACGCTATTGTTGCTCTCGTCAGTATTATTGGCGGCCGAGATGGAATCAGTCGGAAGCCCATCCGTCAGATTTATTAACCACCAGATAAGTGACCCGGCGCTGCAGTTTTCTGATCACAGCATTGATGTTGATGGTCAGCAGCTGCACTATGTCAGCGCTGGCAGCGGCAAACTGATTCTGTTCTATCACGGATTTCCCTCCTACTGGTATATGTGGAAAAACCAACTGCTAGACCTGGCCGCGGACTATCGAGTGGTGGCGGTAGACGGTCTGGGCGCCAATCTATCAGCCAAACCTAACGAGCTAGCGCCCTATCATGTCAGTGCCCTATCACGACAGCTGAACGTATTAGCTAAGAGCTTGGCTAACGACCAAGGGTATGTGCTGGTGGGTCATGACTGGGGCGGCGCCCTGGCTTGGTCCTATGCTCAACAGTACCCCCAGGGGCTGGATAAACTGGTGGTACTTAATGCGCCGCCTACCAACCTGTTTCTTGAATTGCTGCGCTCCAACTCAGAGCAACGCAAGGCATCCACATATATCGCTCGTTTAAAGGACGCTGCTCAGAACCAAACTGTAGACCAGAACTATGCCGCCCAAATGGCCAGTTTTGCCTATGGCAGCATGGTCAATGGCGGCCTAATCTCAGCCTCGGAGGCTACACTTTACAAAACCGCACTGACTCGACCCGGGGCTGTAGCCGGCGGCATCAAGTGGTATCAGGCTAATATCCCTGAGCTAGACAAGATTGCAGATGATGATTTCTGGCCCTCAACCAAATCCAGCACAGAGGTAGAGAGCATGCTGATCTGGGGCGAGGACGATACTACCTTTGTCCCCGCCTTTTTAGACCAACTACCCAACTATGCAAAAGATCTACGGATCGAAGTCCTGCCGGGCGTGAGGCATTGGCCTCCGCTGGAGGCTCCGGATAAGGTAAATCGCCTGATAAGAGAATTTATTGAGGCGCCTTGAGGACCTCATGGGGATTATTACAGGACTGTAATTGATGGATAGCTATCGGAATAGACCTGAAACGAGTACGGTAACGTTGTCGCATAAGCGTCTGGCGGGGCGGAAGAATGGCCAATACTAGTCAGGGGTCGAGCCCTTCTTCCAGAGGGTTTCGATACGCTTCTAGGGCGTAACGGCGACACCCTATCTGTCGGACAAAAACAGCGTCTGGCAATTGCCCGAGGATTGGTTAGCCAGTCGCCTATACTGGTGCTTGATGAACCCACCGCAGCACTGGACCCGGAAACAGAAAATGCCTTGTTACAAGCCTTACAGGTGGAGCGCGGAAAGCGCATCCTAATTGTGATCGCCCATCGCCTTAGCACCATCCGCATGGCCGATCGGATCTGTGTGGTCGATGACGGCCGGATTGTCGAATCCGGGCGTCATGAATAACTAATGTAGAATCAGAGCGGCGCCTACCGACGATTTATCGAACTTCAGTTGGGTTAGGTCACCTTTAATACGTCGCTACGAACCACTCAACTTTTCTATATATCGATCGCCGCGTTCCGCTGCCAATTTAAAAGCAGCCTCTGTTTCGGCCATCTCTTCCTGCTGCTGAGCAGTTTTCAACGCTGCAAACTCTTTTTCCCACCAACGGGCTGTTAATTTGGGGTAGGTTCTCATGAGATTAGCAGCCGCATTAGCCCCACGATTACGGCCCGCATTGTAACCTACGTCGTGATTAGTTGAAGCGCCAGACTTACCAAACGGTATCAGGTCCCCCTGCATGGTCGGCAGTAGGAAGTAAGGCATCGATATACGTGTATCCCCATCAGGAATCATGGTGGTATTCACTCGGTGGACAGTAGCCGAGTAACGTCCTTCGCTCAGATGCATCAAGGATCCTCCAGTATTAACGACCACAGAGCCCGGCACTACCGGCACATTGTAGTCGCCCTCTGCCGTACGACAGGTCACAGGAGCGTTCATCCACCGCCCTTCACCAGCGACCACCTGGAGCCCAGGTCGGTCATTGATTAATAAGGCCACAAAGGGAGGTCCGTCAATGTGAGCACCTGTAACCGCGCTCGAAAATTTAGCATACTCATCACGAACCAGATCTCGCTTATCCGCTAGGACGGCGTCCATGCTGAAGTTGTGGTTCAAGCTCGCAAAAAGGTAGGGTTCATCGAGATTAAAATATTGTCGGAATTCGGCTGGATCCTCGCCGAGCGACTCAACGATCAGCTCGCCCAGTTGCAACGTCAAGCGATGATAGGCCGAGTTGAGGTCGTTCAGCGTTGGCTTAAAGCCGGGCAACTTCTCTGCGTCTGGCCACGTATTAGGCCCTCGAAAAAATCGCTCGTGGATAGGCTGAGAATCGTCGTCGTGAGCCCAGAGTGGCGCCTCATCAAATCCGTACTGAAAGCTTTCAATCACCTGAGCACGGCCAGCTTCTGGCGGCCTCGGTGAAGAATAACCTCGAACATAAGGACTATGTTCAATGGATAATGCTTGCTTAAAGTCCATGGGCGAATCAAAAAACTTCCTAACTTCGGTGAACGCTCGCCGCTGGAACTCGTCCTCAAAGCCGGGCGCATTGGTTAGGATTAAAAATCCGCATTCTTCAAGCGCATAACGAAGATCTTTAAAAAACTTATCCCGGTCGCGTTCGAGATCAAGCCAATCAACTGATGGTATCTCGTTCAGCGAATCAGGACTTCGGTTGGTATTGTTAGGCTTATCGGACATAATGATCTTACTCTCAACTATTTGTTATTGTTAATAAAAGTAATTGGATCAGGTTTCTCTGTTCCTGTTCTATTTCTTCTCTTACAGTATTTCCCCCAGCATCTCTATGGGTCAACCCGCTAAGGTTTACTGTTCAAAACGCTGATTGTCTCTATATTCAAACCAAGCTCAGCACCTTCAAGACCATCGGCACTGACATTAATGGTCGCATCACCAATACTGGCTTTAGTTTGCACAATTAAGAGAGCTCGACCATTACGGGTGATAATTTCATTGCTCTTGTGGGGCTGAAGATTGTCTGCCGCACCATTATCTACCCCCAAAGACCGAAGCTTTGGATCGATATCAAAGCTCAACTTTCTCTCTTGAGTCGTTACCGCAACGCCGTTTTTATCAACTACCTGTGCGGTGATATGTGCGACATCGTAGCCATCGGCATCCAAGTGTTGTCGATCCACACTCAGAACAACAGCCGCTGGCTCCAGACTAGAACGAAGGCTTGTACCGACATCCACACCGGTCACCACCGATATCGCCTTCAGCTCACCCGGCTCATAGCCCACCGCCCATTTTAAAATGTGATCGTCATTGTTGGCCAAACGCTGCACGCCCTGCGACTTGCCGTTGAGGAATAACTCCACCTCAGCCTGGTTGGTATACACCTCAACCACAATGTCTTGACCGGGGCTGTAATTCCAATGCGTATTAACGTCGTGCCATCCCCAGTTCCGCCACTTCCACTGGCCCTCTGTTTCTTCGACTACTTGGTTGTCTTCTACACGGTAGATCGAATCATCAAGATCGACCGTGGTCATGAAAACATGGGGTTCCTCGCTCCAGATCGATTTCATCATATGGTAGCTGGGCTTCTTGAAACCCGCAAAATCCAACATGCCACTGGGTGCGCCCTTGGACGGCCAGCGGCCTTCCACCTCGCCTAGATAATCAATGCCTGTCCAAACAAAAATACCCGCCACAAAAGGCCTATCCAGCACGGCTTCCCACTCAGCCCACTGAACAAAGTTTTCAGTGCCCATCACCATCTTTTCGGGGTAGTGCCGGCGGGCGTAATCGTAAAGCGGTCTGCGATAGCTGAAGCCCGCGATATCCACAGCATCGGCATAACCTGAATGTAAGCTGACCGATGGCAGTACCATGTTTGTGGTGATGGGCCGACTGGTGTCGAGAGCTCGCAGCCACTTTGACAAACGGTGGGCGGTCCCTGCGAGGGTTGGTTCTTCGACTTTAAAGCTATTGAACACCGCTTTACTCTGCTCCGGAGTTATCGGGGGTTCCTTATGTGTTGCTCCCTTAGACTTTCCGTTTTTGCCAAAATAACCGGTAGCGGGAATGTATCTTGGGTAGCTCCATTCAATTTCATTACCAATACTCCATTGGAAAATAGAGGGATTATTAATATCTCGCCTGATGATGGCGGTGAGATCTTTTTCGGCCCACTCAGTGAAAAATTCACTGTAGCCTTGCTCGATATAGTCAATCTCTCCCTGATGACGACCGTTTCTACGTTTGTTTTTGGGTCTTTCCCATTCATCAAAAGTTTCTTGCTGAACCAAGAAACCCATCTCATCACACAGTTCAATAAATTCTTTGGAGACGGGTTTGTGACCAGTCCGTATTGCGTTCACTCCCGCTTCTTTCAAAGCTTCCAAGCGACGCTTCCAAACCCCTAGAGGTACCGCAGCTCCTACTAGCCCAGCATCATGATGAAGGTTAACCCCTTTGATTTTTACGTTTCTGCCGTTTAGAAAAAAACCGGTTTTGGCGTCATTTCTTAAGGAACGAATACCGAAACGGATACTCTTAGAATCAAGCAACTGTTCCTCACTTCGTACCTCCGTCTGCGCGAAATATAGATAAGGACTATCAATATCCCAAAGCTGCGGCTGAGCCACAGTAACCTCTTGGCGAAGTAATTCGGTGGCGCGTGCGGCAATTTCCAGACGCTTAACATCCCTACCAATGTTACGGCCCGAGTCATCGAGTAACGTGGTTGAAACATTCAACACCCTAGCTTGCGCACTATCGTTTCGTAGTTCCGTACTTATAAGCACCTTGGCACGCTCTGAAGTCACTTCCGGGGTTAAAATAGTACTTCCCCAAATGGGCACATGAACCTGGCCCGTGATGACAAGCTTTACATTGCGGTAGATGCCAGAGCCCGTATACCAGCGAGAATCCACGTAGCGGCTGCGATCAACATGCACAGCAATCACATTGTCACTGCCATCTGTATTGAGAAACGGTGTGAGGTCATAAAAGAAAGCCACATAGCCAAAGGGGCGATAGCCGAGTGAATGGCCGTTAATCCAAACCTCTGAGTGATTGTAGATTCCGTCGAACAAAATTTGGGTTTTGGCTATTTCGCCATTTACCAGCTCTGGCGAAGCAAAATGCTTTCTATACCACCCCAGGCCACCTGGCAGATATCCTGTGGCACCCGAGGTGTTCTCCTGCGAATATTCGGCCTCGATGCTCCAATCATGGGGTAAGCGAAGCTCGCGCCAGCCGCTGTCGTCAAACCCTGGTGCATGCGCACCGCTTTGTTCACCTAGGCTGAATTTCCAATCGAAATTAAAATCCAATTCTTGGCGGGTACTGGCATCATCATTTGCGGCAAGTGCAGCGCTGAATACTAGAAATAGAGCATGGATGCAAAATACGAGTGCTGGCAAGAACGAACGATAACTGGGCATATGAATTACCTTGAAACCAGTAAATTAAGGGCGCTATATAGGGCTTTGTTAAACATAATTGCATCGCTATTATACATTACTTATAATAAAAGAAAATCTACTATTTAATTGCTGTAATCTCAGCCCGCCCCAGTTTCACCAAGGTCGGCTTTGGGTTTAGCGATAGCACTGACGAAGCAACTAAGAGGTCTTTAAGGCAAATGGTCATATTTTTCTCTATTTTCGGAACAAGCCACACCGTACTTTCTGTTTTGGCGATATTAGCGGGAGGCTATGTTCTTTTTCAAACAAGATCTAAGCAGATTTCAAAGATCGCTACCCTTTTATATATCCCGCTAATGTTGCTCGTTAATGTAATGGCTCTGCTCTTGGTCAAGCTCTTTCATTTTGGCCCCTTTCACGTTCTGGCCTACAGTCTTTTAGCCCTCACCCTGGCCGCGTTGCTTTGCCTCGCCCTATGGAAAAGCCAGCTCAACTGGCGCTACTGGCATTTTTTGGCACTGGTATGGTCTTACATGGGCTTGCTGACGGTTTTTGTGTCCGGGTATTTGGTTGAACTTCCATTCATTAGTTATGGAATATCTTTTGTGGCCTCGGTGGTTTGCGTCAGCTTGCCGATGCTGGTGGGCGGGCACCAGATCATTCTGAGAAAAAAAGCTTTTTTCCTATAAGGTCTTATGGAGCGAAAAGCATTAGGCTATGTAGCAACTTAAACCTCGCTCCATTCCAAAAAACTGCGCGACAAAACTTAAAAGAAAGAAGCTACGCTGACAATGGTGCTTCTGACAGGCCGCAGGCTGATACTGGAATAGCCATCGACCTATAACTTTTCAATAGTCCACTCGCGCCACCAGCCAAGTATTATGTTTTACAACCAATACCGTAAATACGCAGCTATCTCGCTGCGACCTAAACTGTCATTCCCGTCAGTATCCGGCTCGCTGAATCACGAGCGCGAAAGAGTCATGCTTTTTCACTTGGCGCACCTCTCAATGCAGACGCCATAGCTGGCAATATGGCTCCTAACCCGCTGGCCCCTGTCATTTTTGCAATCGACGCTGTGTTGGTTCATGTGAATCGCTTCTCGTATCCACACGAAATATGTCTGTGAATAATTTATAACTTATTGCACCAACGCATCATATACAAACTGGTGAGAGACTCCTCGAAAATCGGGATTTTCGCTTTGGGGGCCTTTAGGAAAGCGCTGGATCATCCCGATGAAAAAGAGGTTATTAACTGGATCAATCCAAAACCAGGTACCCGCCGCGCCCCCCCAGTAATAGCTACCATTGCCATATTTCGATTTGTTAGATTCTGCACCCATGATGATGCCAACATTTAGACCAAATCCAAGGCGGTCCCTTTGTGCACTGCTAAGATCACCATCAATGTCTACCTTTTGCCCCGCGCTCAATATATTGGTACTCATCAATTTGACACTTTCTTCGGTAATGACACGAACACCGTTCAGCGTTCCGCCGTTGATCAGCATTTGACAGAATCGTGCGTAGTCGGCCATTGTTGAAACGAGGCCCCCACCCCCGGACTCCATTCCACGAGTCTCTTTGCTGTACGAAATATCGCCCAACAAATTGTAATCTGGCTCACTGAACGGCATTCTCTGAAGAGTTTGGGTAATTGGGTGATAGGCAAACAAATCGGCAAGGCGGTCTGCCTTGTCGGGGGAAACGTAGAACGCTGTGTCTGTCATTCCGAGAGGAGTAAACAATTTCTTATCGAGGTATTCACTCAGGGTCATACCAGTAATTCGCTCAATAATAGCGCCTTGAAGATCAACAGAAATTGAATATTCCCATTTGGTGCCGGGTTTGTGCATTAGCGGAGCGCTTGCGACTTTATTGACAAGGCTTTGCAGATCAGAGGACCCTAAAACATCTTGTTTCCTATACTCGACGTTTGCAGGATCCATGCCAGAGAAGCCATAGGCAAAGCCCGCGGTGTGACTCATTAGCTCCTGCATAGTTGGTTGCCGCTCAAGCGGCTCTAACTCGAAGCTTCCGTCTTTGTCATAGCTCCTTACAACCTCAAGGCTTTCGAATTCAGGAATAAATTTTGAGACCGGGTCAGAAAGTGAAAACTCACCTTGCTCATAGAGCATCATCATCGCCACACCTGTAATTGGTTTACTCATAGAGTAAATACGATAAATAGTATCTTGAGTAATAGGCTCGCCTTTGACAATATCACGCACACCAGCCTGAGCATAGCTGGCGACTTTGCCATTGCTCACGAGCAGAGTAGCGATCCCCATGGTCTCTCCATCAGCCACAAATTTGTGCATACGCTTTTCAAGCGACATCAATTTCTTGGGATCGAGATCCGCATTGAGAATGTGACTATCAAAATCTGAGAGTGAAGAAAAGTCGCTCGATCCTTTACCATACGCCATGCTAGTAAGTGCAAACATAACAGTGGCGACAACTAAATGTAACTTTGGCTTGGTTTGTTTCATTATTTTTTCCAGTTTCCAAAAGATGAGGGTTGGTTAAATCTGATTTTTTAGTCTTGACCCGGGTTCGCAACACTGTCCAAAATAAAGCTGCGCTTAATGAACCAAGAAGGTTTGGTAGAAATTTAGAAGTATCCATGCACATCACTATCCTCCTCTCACTGGCTTCACTAGGCGCCGTGAATTACCTTTAGGGAACCAGCATCAGACTAATTTGTAAAAGTGCGTCTTCCATACTGAGCTATTACCGTTGCAAGTTTGAATCGTAGATACTTTGTCAACGCGGGGAAGTTTTTTCTAACTTCTTCAGGATCTCGAGGTGTTTGGCTCGAGTGAGTCGATAGCGCGCATAGAATGGCAGCGCACAAAAGCCTGCGATGCACATGATTGGTCCAGCGAACAAACCCAAACGCCAGATGACATCAGCGTCGACTTCACCGGGCACCGCATCAAAGGGAAAAACAATATACACATCTAGAAATATGCCACCAAAAAAGTGACCCGCTGAGTTGGATGCTTTTGCGAAGAAAGCGCGGGCTGAATAGATCAATCCTTCCTGTCGCAGACCAATCAGCAACTCGTTTTCATCCGCTATGTCACCCAAGATCGACATCATCGCAACGGCTCCCGCGGCGGCGCACATCACCGAAACCATTGCACTAGCAATTACTATTGGGAGCAAATGTTCAGACCCATTGGCGGGCATCAAATCGAATAAGCGCAAAACTAAGGGTACCGGACCAATTATCAATAAACCCAGAAGCCCACCGATCAGCACCGGCTTACGGTCAAATTTTCTCATCAAACCCGGAGACACAGTCGCACCGATGATAATGGCCGGGACTCCCATCAGGCCGAACCATTTGATTTGCTCAGGTTTAAATTCCCAAAAATAGGTTGCGATAAAGACCGACAAAGTGTCACTAAGCCCAACTGAAATCATGAGCAAGAAAAACCCAATCATCAAAAAGGTATAGTTGGGATTGGCGAAAACCGTGATCATCTCTCGATAGAAACTTAAGAGCGATCTTCGCGCGTCACTTTTAGCTACCGAACTTAGATAGGGCACGCGATCCACCGTACCAAGAGCACTAAGATTTATCATCACCAAGATAATCGCGCAGGCGGTTATAACCACGGGTGGATAGGCCGACGCGTCCAGGTGTTTAGGTATAACGGACCCGTCAGCCAACATACTTTCGCCACTGAGAAAAAAGCCCCAGACTGTGAAGGAAAAGAGCGCGCCGGATACATACCCAATGATCGCGTTCGAACTGAAAAGCCTTGAGCGCTCATTGGGGTTCTTGGCCAGCTCAGCACCTAATGCATGATGAGGGATGGTATACAGCGTGACGAACAAGCGCCCACATATAGTCCAAACAGCTAACCAGGCAAACAGCCATAGCTGATTGGGTTCACCTGCAACGCCCCCGGTTAGAAAATCTGGCGGACTGAAAATTGCGTACAGAGAGACAGCCAGTGGAATAGGAGCGGCAAAGAGAAAGGGGTGGCGCCTGCCTAGCCGCGAACGCCAGCGATCAGAAATCATCCCAACCATAGGGTCGGAGATTGCGTCGCCGATCGTAGCGAGCATAATCGCAGTGCCTATCAACGAATTGGAAAGACCTATTGCCTGATTGTAGTAAATGACGATAAAGGTGTTAAACATGCCTAGGAAAACAACCTCTCCCACCTCCCCGATTCCATAAGCTAGCGTAGTCCTAATTGGCAAAGGTGTTCGTGTAGTTTCCATTTTGCCTCTCTGCTACTGGTTACTAAATCGGTTAAAGCCAGTATTTTTCACTGCGCTTCGTCGAAAAAGTGAATTGCTGTTTACGTCACTATTAGTAACCACATCAAACATTAACAGCCCCTTATTGCGCCATTTATGGCGTCAGTTATTCTTCTCTTCAATGAGAGTTACCCCCTCGCTGACACGATCGCGGCGCGCGCGGAGCCTCTATAAATGGCCGTGCTCTAATGTCCACTATTTTACAAAAGTTATAATAGAGAAGAAAAAATTGCAAGAGAAATTTGGCATTTCGCTCTTGAGGTACCTCGCCATATTGTTGTGGAAATATGCCATGGCTTTTTCGAAATGCCTAAAACTCAGGAACAGGTTAGCCCATTAGAAAGAGCCTGCTGAATGCCAAAAAGCTCTATATCCAGTGTATTTATTGATCAAACAAAGTACTAAGTAGTTAGAGGAACCCACGGGATGTCAGTAGTTGCAGCGGCTGAAAAACATACACAATCACCCTTTACTTTTAGTGTAGTGTTTATATAATAAGAAAAAACGCAAACTGAGGATTCACGAAAATGAGCACACAGCAATCACACCGCAACGGCAGAATCATTCATGACGCTGACAGTCACATCATCGAATATCCTGGCTGGCTTGAGAGCTATTCCAGCGAATACGTTAAAGCCAATCTGAAGCCCAGCCGATTAACGACAGACAATCCTTTATTCAAGCGAATTATAGATCAGGCCGATAACCGCCTAGCAGGCAATGATCCTGAGCTGACAGAAACGCTGAAAGCTAACATCTTTGGCGCGAAGGAAAAGCTCAATATGTGGGCAGCCTTCGGTGCGACCAAGAAGGAAGAAAGGAGTGAGTCACTGAATATAATGGGTATCAGCTCGCAGCTGATCTTTCCCAGCATCGCAATGGCGCGTTTTTCGCGCACCTCTGACATGGACTTAATGTATGGCGGCGCAGACGCATTGAATCGTGGTATGGCAGACTTTTGCGCCGATGATCCTCGCATGCTGGCAGTAGGCCATGTACCCCTGAACGATCCAAAGCGCGCACAAGAGTGCCTTAAAAAAGCGTTGAAGCTTGGCATTCGCTCAATCTGGATCATTGCGGATTCCGTCGAAGGCCGCGCACCCTCTCATCTGGACTACGACCCTCTCTGGGCGATGATGCAGGAAGCAGGCGTGGCACTCACCCTGCATATCGGTAGCGGGGTAAACATGCCACCCGAGTATATGAATACCGGTGAAGAGCGTGAGCTAAAAGGGAACCCATTCAACATAGAAAGCACCAAAGCCCATGACATACCTGTATTGCACCACGCCATAGAACGATGGCTAACCTGTATGATCTACCATGGTGTTCTCGAGCGCTTCCCGCGCCTGAAGGTCGGCCTTATAGAGCTAGGCGCCAATTGGCTTCCTACCACACTCGCCAACTTGGACATTGGCCGTTTTCACCTGGGAAAGTTTGACACTAGCTTAGACAAGCTTTCTTTAAAACCATCAGAGTATATTCAGAGGCAGGTTCGCGTCGCGCCCCTGCACATGGAAGATGCCGGCTGGATTTTACGTAATGTTGGCAAAGACATTCTAATGTTCAATACAGACTATCCTCACCCAGAGGGTGGCAGCGACCCCTTCGGTGACTTTGAACGTAGCCTCAACGCTGTAGACGCTACCCCAGAGGAATTGGACAACTTCTACAGTAAGAACTTCGAATATTACATGGGCCTGTAGTACTTCCCTAACCGTGCGCGGCCAGCCGAGACTGGTCGCCGCGCGAATTCGCTCTCAGGCTTTCAAAGGCCTCTACACCATGCAGAATTAAACTCACTTCGAAGACCTGATCGGGATAGGTATGGTGCAATTGATGACCTCACCCTGGCCGTTTCTCGAGGAAATCACGCCGCGACCCTATTAGGCCATTACTGAACTACATGCAGCTCCGCAAGGGTCGACGCGGAATTAATTAGTATCGCTAGAAAAATTATCTTTTAGGAGAGGTAAAATGCATTAAGGTGGATATGCCGCGAATTCTGGTGCCATTGGCACGAGTGGTGTTAGTGGGAAAGTAGTCAAAACCAGGCACAAATTTGACGATGTCAGCCATCGAATTAAACCCAGTCTGTTCGAAGAATTCAGCGCCTATTACAGATACCGCAACCGGTGTATCGACCAGACTCTCATTTTGCTTCCTAGCCGTAACTACTATTTCCTCAAGGACAGTCAGACCTTCGGCAGTACTGAGATTGGGGGTTAGTAGCAGTGAACTGGCCATGGCCAAACTCAGCGTTGTGTACCTATATTTCATCGATGTACCCTCTTATTTTACTAGTAAGCTGCTTGCGGGTTTACTGGAAATTTGCCGCATCACTCATTTTTATTTTTATTTTTATGCTTGTATTAGAATATTAAGAAATTAACTGGGAAGTAAACTGCTAATTCCTCACAAATTCTACTTAACTGACAGAGAAATCCATCTTATAAGCTATGTATTGTTATTCAACTACCTGTATTTAATAGCTTTATTATATTTTTTGAGCATCCTCTTAATACTAAACTTTATTATAATATCGTTTAATTTTGGATCGAAAAAACACCAAATAAACATTCGCTTGGGAGATCAAACTCTACGAGTTCATGATAAAATTCGGGTTTACTAGACGAAACTTATTGTGGCAATCATGACAATAGAGAAAAAAACACGCAGTAGGCTGTCCCCGAATGCTAGAAAATCTATGATTCTGGATCACGCCGCAAGGCTGATTTCCGCCGAGGGCGTGTCTGCAGTCAATATGGAGCGCCTCGGCAAAGAAGCAGGAGTCAGCAAAGCACTGGTTTACAATTATTACCCCAATGTAACACTGGTTTTACAAGAACTATTGACGCGCGAGTATCGGCACTTAAGAAAATTGCAGTTTGAGGCAGCTGAGAGTGGCAAGACCCTAGAGCAGCTCGTCAGGCGTGTCACCCATGTATACCTTGTCTACATAAAAGAACATGGCCCGTTAATCGACAGATTGGCGGCAGAACCTTCCGTTGCCAATAATGGCGATCCCACCGAATATAGTCGTGATTCTGCTGTTGAATATATAGCCAGAATTTTCAGCGAAAACTTCCAAATCGATATGTCCATAGCCCTTCCCGTGGTAGATATATCCTATGGACTTCCGGCAGCAGCGGGCCACTATATAACGAGTCATGATATTTCACTGCAGGAGATTGAAGACATCACAGTCATCATGATTTTAGCCAGTTTGGAAGCAGTAGTCAGTAAGCACAAAACTTCGCTGAAACTATTGCACAGGCCTGAATCAAGCTAAGCTCGCGGGTTGATTTTTTCAGTTGAATCTGTCTCCATTCGTGGAAACTATTTTCGTCCAACTCAGCAATCTTTACGGAACGAGGTTTGGTTCTAAGTAATGCACGACACTGTGATTGGATAGTGTTGAAAGGAGCCTCTGTGATTGTTCCGTTCTCTACGTCTTTCCATCGGTAATCAAGGAACTTATCAACCAAATCACCCAGAATAATACCGAATAGTTTTCTACCTGAGGCAACATCACTCAGAGTTTCCAGTATGAGTTTCTCACCTCTTTGTTTCGCAGTTGCCTGGTCGGTAGTCTTGAGGGATTTACGAACGTATTTCCTTTCATCTGGCACCCAGATGCGGCACTGATACACGTCACCACTTCGGGACATTCGGTAGATTTCTCCCCTATCCCCAAGTAACTATTCGGCATCAGTCTTTTTGTTCGTAGTCACAGACGTTCCCTACGACACGCAATAGTGTCTCTGGTGTGAAACATTCTGTGAAACATTCTGTGAAACATTCTGTGAAACATTCTGTGAAACATTCTGTGAAACATTCTGTGAAACGATAAAATGAAAACCCTTGTATATCAAGGGGTTTTCTGAAGTGTGAAACCAGCGTGAAACTACTAAATTATTGATTTATATGCTAAATAAATCTAACTCTTAT
>CALSQH010000011.1 GCA_943788445.1 uncultured Pseudomonadales bacterium | reverse complement strand
TATCTTGCCGCACCCTTCGGCTTGGTCGCTGTAATAGGCTTTATGGCCTACATCCAGCGCTACCAGATTACCCCTGAAGAACGAGCCTTGATTAAATTGTTTGGCAGTGAATTTGAGGCCTATCAATCAACCGTTCGCCGCTGGTTATAAGCGAGATACTGCTCCAACACCCACCTCAGTTTTGTCGCCGTGCCAGTTGCTGAAAATATGGCTAAACGGCATATCGAACCCTGCCTGCCGTCCGTCTGACAGACAGTCGAATACGCCAACTAACCCACAGGCAATCGCCATAACCAATCCCTGCCAACGGTTTTTTTAATACCTCTACGCTGCCCCATCAAAACCGCCTAAGTTACTCAGTTTCCCAGCCTTATCGCAACCCCCGAAAAGTGGGTTTCTCCGAGGCTAGTTTCTTGTGATCTCTGGTGGGCTGTGCTAAAACTTATGGTAATGGAACTCTCTGCAGGTTTTGACTTAAAAGCGCTGCGAGCATTTGTTCAAGTGGCTGAATCGGGGGGGATGACAGCTGCAGCATCCCGACTCGGGATGACGCAGAGTAGCGTATCCCAACTGATAGCCAATCTTGAGACTGCCGTAGGTAGCACCCTATTCGATCGCGCCGTTCGACCGATTGCCCTCACTGGCATCGGCACGATTCTGTACGATCAAAGTCGTTCTATTCTGGGTCAGGTAAGCGACACCTTCGATATGATTCGCGAGCGCGATCATCGCCAACTGCCCAGCCTCACCATCGCCATGTCAGACAGCCTCGCCAACACGGTCGGGCCGCTGCTGGTTAAGCAGCAACTGGATGCCACACGCCGCTGGCGTATCTGGGCCGGTATCAACCCCGCCAATCATGCCGAACTGCTCAGCCACTCCGCGGATATTGTTATCACCACCAGCCACGAGCTAGATATTATCGAAGGCCTCGAATCGCACCGCATCATGGCCGAGCCCTTTGTGCTGGTAATGCCTGCCAGCTATACAGAGCCCGCCACCTGGGAAAACTTAAGCAGCAAACCCTTTGTGCGCTACTCATTGCGCTCCACCATTGGCCAGCAAATAGAACAGCAGATTAGACGCCTGCGCCTTAACCTGCCGGTGGAGGTAGAGTTTGATTCAGTGGTCGGGCAGCTACAGGCCGTCACCGACGGTCTGGGTTGGAGCATCACCACACCCCTATGTCTGCTTCAGAGCCTGCCATTTTTAGATAAGCTGCGTATAGAGCCAATTAAACGCGGCGAGTTTTACCGCACCATTAAAATGGTCTCGCGGCAAGATGACCTGGGTACCTTGCCCAAAACCCTGGCAGACACCACCCGCGAAATACTCAAACAAGAATGCCTGCCAAAACTCTATCCAACATTACCCTGGATAGAAGAGCGCATCGAGTGGCTGGCCGATGCCCCCGAGGCGCTCGATGAAAAAGCCTAAATCCACAGGCCAGCAGGGCGACTCCATCACCGATGCCTATGTGCAGCATGAATCCGCCATCAGGCGCTTTATTGGCAAGTTTCTGCCACGCCCCAATGATATTGAAGATGTTACTCAAGAGGCCTTTCTAAAAGCCTTTGTCGCCGAGAAAAAACACAGCATAGAACAACCCAAATCTTTTCTGTTTCGGGTCGCCAGAAATGTAGCCCTGTCACATCTTCGCCAAAAAACCCGTCATCCCACAGAATACATAGAGGATTTTGAAGCCTCCGACGTTGTATCCACAGAATGGTCATCCGAGGACGAGGTGATTGCCCGCCAGCAGCTAGGTATTCGTTGCGAGGCAGTGGCAGAGCTAACCCCCTCAGTGCGCCGTGTGTATTTGATGCGCAAGGTTTACGGTATGTCCCATAAAGAGATATCCGCGAGCCTGGGCATTGCGCGCAGCACCGTAGAGAAACACCTGACAAAAGGTATTATGCTGTGTGAACGATATGTCAGTGAACAAGCTGGTGTGGAACAGAGCCCACTAAAAACAGGCGCACCGACCAGCAAAACTAACCGGCAGGGCAGGTAACCCAATGAGCAATGTGCATGAATTTTATGACCCGACCACCGTTGAAGAAGAAGCGGCGGGCTGGGTGATTAAATTCGACAGTGATATTGCTGTTACGCCACAGCAGCTCGCCGCCTTTAAGGAATGGGCGTCGCGCAGCGATGTGCACCTTGCGGCCGCGCAGCGCTATGCTAAATACTGGCGTCAGGAATCAGTGCTAACCGAGCTGGCCATTCCCCGCGAGGACCTGGGCTCACAAAAGCGCTTTAGTTTGTTCGATCGCTTGTTCGGCGGTCTGTTTTCCGGCCCATGGGCATTACCAAAAGTGAGTGCTATGGCCAGCATGGTGCTGGTAGTAAGTCTGGCCCTGTTTGGAGATCTATTTGAAACACAGGAGATCACCAGAAACGGTATCTACGGTACATTGGTAGGAGAGCAGCAAAGCAAAACCCTGGCCGATGGATCAGTGATCGAACTCAATACAGATACCCTGGTGCAGATTGACTACAGCGACAATACACGCAAAATTATTCTACTCAGAGGCGAAGCGCACTTTGATGTCGCCTCCAATCCAGATCGACCCTTTGAAGTCTATGCCGATAATAGAATGGTGCAGGCAGTAGGCACTGCATTCTCAGTGTATTGGGCTGAAGAGCAAGTAGAGGTAACTGTCTCGGAAGGGCGGGTAAACCTGGCAGCAGTAGCGCCCGACAGTATTAATAACAGCATCGCCAACCCAGCCCCAGAGACCCCGCCTAAAGTCATAGGCACCTTAGCCGCAGGCCAAACCACCTCCGTTAGCCTGCTCGCCAACGAACCCCCCAACATCCAAAACCTAGATGCCGCAGCCCTAGAACAAACCCTCTCTTGGCGCACCGGCCAGCTAACCTTCGCCGGCGACTCACTGGCCGACGTGGTTAAAGAAATCAATCGCTACACCAACATCCATATAGAAATTGCCGATCCCGCCCTAAACGATCTAAAAATCGGTGGCCGTTTTAAAATCGGTGACCTAGAGGCTATCTTCGATGTACTGGAAGTCAACTTTGGTATGCACGTCAGCCGCCTTAGCGACCGACATATACAGCTGCATCAGCAAGCGCAGAAAAAACAGCAGCCGCAGCAAACTCAGCAGTCGCAATAAAGGTAACGCAGGTATTTTTGCGCCTCACAAAAGCCCACTTTATTCTCCCATCGCAGATGCATTCTGCACATCTCACAAAAAGCCAAAACACCATAAAACCACAGCACAAAAAAGATTTAAATTAATTGCATTTCCCATAGAGGTTTTTATCCACGGTTGCGTTGTAGCCAGCGTAAGACTGCCGAGGGTGCACAGCCACAGTTATAAAAGCGCTGCCCATTCGGAGGGGAAATGAAATATTCACGATTAGTCATACGGTATCTGTTAGTGCTGGCAACACTAGGCCTAACAGGATTAGTAAACGCCGAGCAGCAGATTTACAACATTAATCTACCCGCTCAAACCGTAGCCCAATCACTGAATGCACTGAGCCAACAAACAGATATTCCAGTGCTATTCCCCTACAAGCTCGCAGAGGTACAAACCGCTAATCCAATTGCAGGGCGTTATACGCTGCAACAGGCGGTAGCAATTGTACTCAGCGGTACCGGGCTTTCAGGCGGTCTTTCCGATAAAGGTGTACTGATGATTTCGCACGCGGAATCAGATACTAAAAATCAAGGGAGAGAAGCTATGAAGGGTAATAGAAAACAATTATTAGCAACATTTATTGCAGTGTTTGGGGCTGGGGCGGTTAGTTCTGGTGTTATGGCGCAGGATGGAATTGAATCAGCAACGTCACAAACAAAACTGGATGAGATTATTGTTACGGCGCAAAAACGAACACAGAGCCTACAGGAGGTTCCAATCTCAGTGCAGGTAACCAGCGGGGAGTTTTTAGAGAAGATTAATCTATCACGATTTCAGGACCTGCAGTTTATTACCCCCGGATTAAAGATAGATGAAATTGAACCATCCAATAGTGATATAGGGATTCGTGGAGTGCCCAATGCCCGGAGTTTTTTGGGTATTGAACCAGTCGTTGATACCTATTGGAATGGCATAGCGATTACACCGGCTATGGCCTTTGCCGGTATGTTTGACTTGGATCGTGTCGAAGTGCTCAGAGGGGCGCAAGGCGCATTACAAGGACGTCCTGCTCCGGGCGGTATTATTCAATTGCACAGTCGGCGTCCCGACGTGGGCTCTGGCGAGGTCTTTTCAGGAAGAGTTCGAACGCTTTTGAGTGATGATGGTGATTACGAACTTGAGGCCGGTGGGTCGGCAGTCATTGTACCGGATAAACTTGCGGTGCGCTTAAGTGGCCTAACCACCGAGGATAACGGTCCGGTGGAATACACTAATTCGTCTGGCCAGAAAAGTGCGCGAGAGCGCGATGGTATTCGGTTGTCAGTCGCATGGGAGCCCACTTCTGATTTGCGCTTTAATCTGGTTAGCCAGAATAATGAGCGAACTCTGTCAGGTAATACAGGATTCCATGCAGGTGGCAATGCCGGCAATGCTCTGGGGGTCATTGATCCATATACGAACCCCCGTAGCCCGTTCGAGTTTGATGACTTTAAGGTTAAACATGAGCAGCACACTTTAAGCGTAGAATGGGATATCGACGAGCATACTATTACTTCACTTTCGGGCTATGGTACTGCTGATCACGCAAGGATATTGGATCTAGATGGCAGCGGAACGTCTGATGACATTGTTGACACAAGTCAGTTGCAGTACACGGAAAGGTTTGTACAGGAGCTACGTATCGCATCCAAAGATAGGTCAGTTTGGGATTATATGTTCGGTATCTATTTTTTAGATTCCCAATTTACTGATAACACAGATATACCGGCTTTCTCTTTCGACGCCACGACCCTCCGAGAGCAAGAACAGTTGGGAATATTTATGTTTCATCAGTTTTATCTTACCGACAAGTGGACCGCGCAAGCCGGCCTCCGCTGGCAAAACTACGAAAGGACTCAGTTTAGTGCCAACAATACAAGCGGAAGGCAGGATGAGACGGCATCGGATACCGACGGCGTGACTGGCTCGGCGCAATTCTTGTATCAATATAGTGATGATATGATGATTTATGCATCCTACCAGCGCGGATTTCGCCCAGAGGGTGTTGCCACTAACTCACCGGGATTTGATTTAGCTGCAACTGGCGTGATCGACCCAGCCCTGATTGCTTATTCGTCTGAGACGAGTGATGCGATAGAGCTAGGTGTGAAGTCAGAGTTCATGGATAACCGCTTGCAAGTCAATGTCAATGTTTACTGGCAGGAGATTTCTGGCTTGATTGGTGGGACTCTTGCGGGCGTGGCGATTGATGCCAATGGCGATGGTATTTTTACCCGCAATGTCAATGGTGATGCTCTGGTTACATTTCCAACCAGCAATGATGCGGTGTCTCACGGTATAGAGCTAGATTGGCAGGCACTAATAACTCCCCAGTGGATATTTTCCGGTACACTCGCCAATAATCGTGTTGAGCTGGAAGATGGTGTAGTAGTTCCCTGTACTGTATTTAATGCCGCCGGCGAGATTACCTTTCCGTCGGGCCAAGCGCTGAACTTTTGTGACAACTCGGGTCGGGCGGATGAGGTGCCTGAGTGGACACTTTCGATGTCTACTGAGTACACCTTGCCCAATTTATTGGAGTCGGGCGAAGGATATGTGCGAGTACTTTACAACTATCGTGATAAACGACCGACGGATACCAACACGTCCATTGGCGACCTTGGAGGCTTTGGCACAACGAATCTCTACCTAGGATTACGCTCAGCGAATACCGGTTGGGACGTATCGCTTTGGGCAGAGAATCTGACTGACAAGCAGGCGCTCACTTATGTAAACCCGTCTTTTAATTATCAAACCGCTTATCCTCCTGTTAATTATGTCGCTGAGCGGCGTATTGGCCTTTCTGTTAACTACACATTCTAAAAGCAGTTCAGCTACCCAGACCTTATTCTAAAGGTCTGGGTAGCACTGTGTGTCTTATCAATAGACCTGTCATAAATTTGGTGTACCCATTTTCTTTATCGCATTGGCATTTCAAGAGGATTCGTATACCCCCCCCCTTATATCCAGTAGTTTGCAGGAGTAAAAAATTGCATATCGATATTCGAGGTCTATGGCTAATTTCACTTTTTAGTGTCGTTTAGTTAAGGCAGTGAAAATGCGATTGATAAACGGATTAGTGCTAATAAGCCTATAGAAAAGGAGGATCTTCCCACATGAAAGATAATGATGAGTATGCGTGGCTAGAAAAAATTGAAGGTGAAGGCGTAAATTCCTGGGTTGAAGAACAAAATACCAATACCTTATCAAGACTCAAAGTTGACCAAAGATTCCAGAACTTGTTGCGTGAATTTAGTCAAGAGTTAGCGTCCGCCGATCAGTTGTTGCATTTTCACAGGCCAAACATCATTTTGCGAGATAATTATATCTATGAGATATGGCAGGATAAATATAACCCACGCGGTGTACTGCGACGAACCTTGAGTGATAACAGTGGTATTGATGCATCGGCCTGGGAGATATTGCTTGATATTGATGAGCTTGCAAAAAAAGAGGGTAGGGATTTTTATATTCACTCGTTTCAATCGTCCCGTTTCTCGCCCAGCAATCAACGGCTACTGATTAACTTTACTGAGGGCGGTGCTGACGCTCAGGCCATTCGTGAGTTTGATCTTGACAGCGCTACTTTTGTTGCTGAAGGTTTTAATGTCCCAGTTAAAATTCAATCGGCTGCCTGGTTGACTGACGATCAGATAATTATCGCTAGCCCAATCAACGAGAGCGAGAAAACACAGGCCAATTACCCTCGTGTAGTGAGGCTTTGGCGGCGTGGGGAGTGCCTGGAAGACGCACCTGTTATTTTCGAAATCTCCGCCACCCATGTAGCAGTGAATACCGCTTGTGTTGATACCAGGACACAGTCATGGTCCTTTATTGTCCATGCAAGATCGGTAGATGACGCCGGTATTAGTGTGGTTTCCCCTGGTGGTTCATTGATGGCTCTAGGGCTTCCTCCTAATTTGGGTCCCAACCTCACCTTAAATGGCTATCTCACGTTAATGGATCACCACCTACTGATCAGGCTTGGGGATGATTGGACGGTGGGCGGTGAAGTCTATCCGGCAGGCTGCGTGGTCGCAGTCGACCTCCTCAAAGCTATCGATCAAAAGGGTTGCCCTGACAACGCAGTCTCCTTGGTATATCTGCCCGCTGCGAATGAAGCTGTTGATTCATTTTGTGGTTTTAGTTCAAGCAGTGACGCTTTTTTTATTAATGTGATGCATGATGTGGTGTCAAAGTTGGTGGTTGCCAAGCTGGCCGATACGGGTTCAAGCCAATGGGCACTTACCGAGATCGAGCTTCCTGAAAAAGGAAAGATAACTTTGCCGATGATGTGCAATCGCCATGCAGATCACTCACTGGTTCTATTTGAAAGTTTTCTAACACCGCCAACACTCTACGCAGCCAGTGTCGACAAGGGTATGTGTTGCTTGCGCGTCAACCCCAAATCCTCAGGGTTAAAGTCGTGTGTGACGACTCAGCACTTTGTCACAACACAAGATGGCGTCGACGTTCCTTATTTTGTCACTGGCCGTCCTAACCAGGTTCCAGATGGAGCGATGCCGACATTGGTTTATGCGTATGGACACTTTGGTACGTCTATGCAGCCAACGTATGATCATTTCTATTTTGGCCTACTCATTCGTTACTGGTTAAAGCAAGGCTGGTCCTTTGTGGCTATTAATCCACGTGGCGGCGGTGAATACGGTAAGCAATGGCACGACGCTGGGAAGGGGAAAAATCAACAAACGACCTACGAAGATATCTATACAGTCTGTGAAGATATTATCCATTCAGGGCTAAGCGCCGCCAATCGTATTGGTATGATCGGTGGCTCCTGTGGAGGCTTAACGATGGGCGTTAGTTTTGTTCAGCGACCTGATCTCAGCAACGCCACCATTTCCGCAGCCGGATTCTTTGATTTGATAGCCTATAAGCGACTGGGGCAGGGCTCTATGTTTACCTCGGATTATGGTGATCCAGAGGATCCGGAATTCAGTAGCGTTTTGCGCCGTATTTCCCCGTACCACAATATTGATCCTGCAAAGATCTATTATGAGCCGCTTTTTATGGCGGCAACACTGGATGATCGCGTCCACCCCGCGCACGTCAGAAAAATGGTGGCAAAGATGCAAGGGTATGACCTCCCCGTACTCTACTTTGAAGCAAAAAACGGCGGTCACTTGATGGCAGCCAATGATGCTCAGCGAGCTTTTAACGCAACACTGCAAACCATCTATCTGATACAGAGGTTAGTCGATTGAAAAAGGATTCCCAGAAGACGATAGAACGACTCTCCTTTTTTCAGGGCGTTGCTTATGGACTGCCCTGCGCAATGATGATTACTTTGTTTTCGCCGATGGGCGTGCTGCAAGGTGTTTATGTTAAATTTTATGGCATCGATCTCACTATGATTGCGGGGGTTATCCTTTTTGCACGTTTGTTTGACGCCATTTCTGATCCACTCATTGGTATTTTTTCAGACAGATATCAGCAACGTAAAGGCACTCGAAAGCCCTTTATGGTAATGGGGGCTTTGCTATTTATCGTAGCTGCCTATTTTTTATATATCCCCTTCGGGTCTATTACGCCAGTGTATCTTTCTTGCTGGTTTATCCTGTTCTACTTGGGATGGACTCTGTTTGAAATACCCCATTTGGCATGGGGTGGTGAAATTGTGAAAAGCAGCGCGGAGAAGACAAGAGTTTATGGTTTTCGCGCGGCCTTTATCTATGTGGGGCAATTGCTCTTTTATTGTATTCCCTTTTTTCCTTTTTTCGTAAGCCAAGAAATTACCCCCGAAACCCTGCGATGGTCGCTCTATATCGCAGGGGCATTGATGCTGCCTTCGCTCTGCCTGTGTATTTATTATGTGCCTAACGCCGCTGTAGATTTGAACGCGTGCAAGGCATTTGAGTTAGATGTCCATAAGCCTACTAAGCGATTTGCCATGGCTATTAAGTCACTCATTGGCAATAAACCCTTGGTCCTATTTATTAGCGCCTATTTTTTTACCTTTTTAGCATTGGGTCTATGGTTCGGCCTGATATTTATCTTCGTTGATATCTACTTGGGGCTCGGAGAAAGCTTTGCTGGGATGTTTTTGATCTCGTTTTTCGTTGGGTTAATAGCCAGTCCTGCGTGTATCTATCTTGCTCGTTTGATCGGTCGAAAAACGGCATGGCTTATGGCTATGGGGGTTCTCTTTTTTGCCTTTGTCTATACGGGGTTACTGATGCCTACACAAACAGGGCTGTTTGAATTGGTGATGGTTAAGACATTGGTGACCTTAGGCAGTGTATGCATGATCATTATGGCAGATTCTACATTGTCAGATATTGCTGATTATGGTCAGTGGAGGTCGAGGGCAAAAGGGAGTTCTGCCGGCAGTTTCTTTGCGATCAAGGGATTTATTTTTAAGTTCGCGCAGGGCGTTGGCGGCGCACTGGGTTTGGCAATTTCAGGTTGGCTGGGTTTTGATCCTCAAAGCCCCTTGAATAATAGCCAGGGGGCGGCGGGTTTAACCTTTGCAGTTTCAACGCTGCCGGCAATATTGATTGCATTAAGCTGTGTCTTTGTGGCGCTGGGCCCGATGACTGAGCGTCGACATGGTATTGTTCAGCGATATCTTGAGAACAGAGACGCCCGCGCTAAAAATGCCATTTGACAAAATGATAAACGCAGTGAAAGTGCGCCGGGCATACCACTTGAAGCAGCCGTGTAGTAACAATACGGCAATAGAAAAAATATGTAGTTAAATAATCGGTAGTAGGAGTCAGTGTTTGTATAACGATATTCGACATACACAGTTATACCAGGAAGCAGAGCAACTTATTCAAACCTTAAGACACCCCAGGGCCGGTTTAATCAGTGACGCCTGTGAACTTGATGTATCTGTGGATGGTTCACAGGCCGTCTTTTCCGGCACAATAATGGAATCGTTCGAAGGTGTGCCTGCTACTCGTATTTGCCAGATTGATCTGAACACGGCCAAAACACAGGTATTAAGCGTTGGCCCCAATACGGATCGATTATCGAAATTCTCACCGGATGGAACCCAGATTGCCTTTCTCTCAGACCGTCATAAGCGGGGCGATTTTCAACTGTATTTTCTCGACAATCAATCTGGCGCAGTAACACCAGGCGCTAAGGCTGAAGGTTGGGTTGAAAACTTTCATTGGTGCCCTGAGGGTAAACGCATTCTTGTGTGTATTGCCGGGCATGGTGCCGACACCTCAAGTGGCCAAGGCGCCGTTAGCAGCCACAAACAGGAACAGGCCGCCGCTTCATGGTTGCCCGAGGTGCAGACCGGGGATGAAAATTATCGTTGGCGCAGTTTGTGGTTCTATGATTTAGCCACCCACCAGTGCCAACCGATCTCACCCGCGGGTTTAAATATTTGGGAGATGTGTTGGTGTGGTTACACCGCCGTAGCGGCCATTGCGTCATCGTCGCCCGCCGAGGCCGATTGGTACACCGCAGCAGTGTACCTGATCGATATTGCCAGCCGAGAAACGCGGATTATATATACACCTAAAGACCAGTTGGGTTGTCTGGCCGCATCGCCTTCGGGAAAACAAGTGGCAGTGGTCGAAGCGGTGTGCAGTGATCGCGGCTGCGTTGCGGGTGATTTATTGCTGATTGAGTCCGAGACGCAGGCGGCTCGACGCATATCCACACATAATGTGGATATCAGTCATACCCAGTGGCGCTCAGAGCAGCAGCTTTTTCTGGCAGGACATCGTGGGTTTGAATCGGTGGTATTGGAACTTGAGATAAGTCATGCAAAATGTCATGAATGCTGGGCAAGCACGGAAATCACCAGTGGTGGTGTCTATCTCAAGCCCACGCCAATAGGCAAAGATATTGGTGACTGTCTATTGGTTGGCGAGGGGTTTTTACGCCCTCCCGAATTAGCCAGAGTGCACAATCAACAATACCGTGCCATCGCCTCATTTGACTGCGGCAAGGGACAATCGATAGAGACGTGGGTCGGTGCGATTGAATCGATAGAGTGGTCCGCCCCGGACGGGCTGAAAATTCAGGGTTGGTTATTGCTTCCTCAAGGAGAGGGACCTTACCCATTAGTGATGGATGTCCATGGCGGCCCCGTTTGGCATTGGCGGCCGCGTTGGTTGCCGCGGAGTAATCTATCGACGCTGATGCTATTAAAAAAAGGTTACGCCATTTTTTTACCAAATCCGCGCGGTAGTAGCGGTCGTGGTCAAGCCTATGCTCGTGAAGTGCAGGGTGATCTTGGAGGAAAGGATACCCAGGATTTTTTATCGGGACTTGATGCATTGGTAATGCGGGGCATTGCCGATCCAAAACGAATTGGTGTTACGGGAGGGAGTTATGGCGGCTTTATGACCTCTTGGCTAATTACCCAAGATTCACGTTTCGCCGCCGCCGTGCCCGTTGCCCCCGTTACCCATTGGGCAAGTAAACATCTTACGACCTATATCCCCGCTTTTGATGAACTATTCCTCAATGATAAATACAACAACCCTGATGGTCGATACCACCAACGTAGCCCAGTTATGCATGCCCATAAAGCTAAAACCCCGACTCTCCATATCTGTGGTGCACTGGATCGCTGCACACCACCGGGGCAGGCGATGGAGTTTCATAATGCCTTATTGGAGGACGGGGTTGAATCAGTTTTAGTAACTTACCCGGAAGAGGGCCATGGAGTAAGGAAATCCCCTGCGGTAATTGACTATGCCACTAGGGTGGTAGCTTGGATTGATACGCATATGGCCGCTAAATAAGTCGTTTTCGAACAGGGGGCTTCATTTGAAGCGTTGTAACAACCCTAGCTTGGAGCAGACAAATGTCAAAGAAGCATAATCCAATATTAGTCGAATGGATCGATAGCGCGCAGCCCATCGCCGCTTGGATGTTCTTGGAAAACAAGCCGGGTTTGGAAATTGTCGAGTGCGTGTCGGTGGGTTGGCCAGTGGGAGAAACAGATGAGGTTCTGATGCTGGCGCCTAACTTGGGTGATATCGAAAGCGGGGGTTCTGCTCAGGCATCTGGTTTTATTCGGATTCCTAAATCTGCGGTGACGCGTAGGGTTGAATTGATTGAGGGTGTTTAGGTCTTTTTGCGATTTTGAGCCGGAAACCCTAGGGGCTGGTTTGTCTTTTACTGATTGGGCGACTGGGGTGGGTATTGGGTAAATTAGGGTCAGTTCGATCTCTCAGCGTCGGAAAAATTACGTCTTCGCGCTGAGGTGATGTTCGAAGTAAGAGCGTTGATTAAACAGCGAAAAATGTCGCAGTTGTCTGCGGCTAGATTGTTTGGGGTTACGCAGCATCACTAATTAGCAAGAGTGGGTAAAAACGATGGCAAGCATTAGAATTGACGATAGGCGGTTCATGTTATTTCTATAGGCTCTATTATATTTAGGCTTGGTACAGAAGTACGCAGCATTTCCTTCGGTGCAAATAGCTTGCGGAAAAAAGTGGCTAGCCTTGAAGGAACGACCTAAGAGACCTGCAAAGGCCTACCCGTTTAGTAATGTCCTTGTTAAAATTAGTCGGATTTAATTATGTCATCAAGCAGTCAATCACTCCCCTCAATTGTCGATGTAGAATTGGCACAACGCCGTATTGAAAGGTATGTTCCTGCCACTCCGATTATCTACTCACCTCTGTTTAAGCAAAAATATGGAGTAGACGTTTACTTGAAAGGCGATGGTCTAACACCGACTGGATCGTTCAAGCTGAGGGGAGCGGTTAATGCACTATGTTGTTTGAGTAATGAACAGAAAAAAAGTGGGGTGGTTGCATTCTCTACGGGAAACCATGCACAAGCTGTCGCCTATTCAGCGAATCGACTTAACATCCCGTCAATTATCATCATGCCCCATACCGCTGCCCAAGTAAAAATATCTAACACCCGCGCATTCGGTGCTGAAGTAGTATTATTTGACCCCGAAAAAGAGCAGCGAGAAGCGCTTGCGAACTCGTACATAAATGAAAGGAAGGTGACATTAATTCATCCGTATGATGATTTTAATGTTATCGCCGGGCAAGGTGTTTCTGGTCTGGAATGTTGTTTACAGTTACAGCAACTTGACATTGTACCTGACGAGTTTTACCTGGCTATATCGGGAGGAGGATATCTTGCTGGGTTTAGTCTAGGTGCCGAGAAATATTTTCCCCTAGCAAAAATAATTGGAGTAGAGCCGGAGGTCTCACCTCCATGGAAAATATCGTTAGAAAAGAATCGGGCAACACAGGTCCTACCCAAATGCACTTCGATCTGTGATGCCATTATGCCTCCAACGCCTAAGCCGGGTGTCATTCCATGGGAAATGCTCAGGGATAGGATTTCAGATATTGTAACTGTCAATGACAATACTGCGTTGATAGGAATGGCATGTGCGATGAAATACTTCGGAGTTATTGCAGAACCTAGTGGAGCATGTGGCCTGGGGGAAATCGCGTTAAAGCATAAGGAGCTTATTGGTAAGAAAGTAGTTTCTATCATAAGTGGTCGAAATGTTGATCAAGCAATATTGAGTATGGCAGTAAAGTTAATCGACCAAGTTTAAAGGAATAACACAGTATGAATAATCAATCACGCATAATCACTCAGAGAATGCTTGAAGACTCAGTAACTTTAGATGAAAAGCTTATAGAAATTATTCAGGACGCTTTTATAACATTAGCCAAAGATCCAGCCATAACACCTCAAATACAACAAATTCCTATGGATGCTGTAAACGGTCAGGTCTGTGTTAAATCAGCTTATGTGCCTAAGCTTCCTTACTTTGTAGTAAAGATCGCGGGGATTTTCCCCAACAACAATGAAATCAATGAGCAAAGCAACCAAGGGTGTATGTGTTTATTTGATTCGACATCAGGAAAGCTCGATACGCTTCTAGCCGACAACGGTTTACTGACCCAGTTACGTACAGCAGCTTCCGGAGCTGTGGCTGCTAAATTCTTAGCGCCTAAATCTGGCAAATATGTTGCAGTAATAGGCGCTGGTGTCCAAGCAAAATTGCAACTGAAAGCACTGGCTCTGGTAAGTAACTTTGAATCTGTTTCTATATTTAGCCGGACTACTGAAAAAGCTGATATTTTATCCGACTGGGTCAAAGACCATCTAAAAAAAGACAGTAAGGTATCTCAAAATATCGCTGAGGCCTTAGCTGATGCAGAAATAATAATTACTACTACTGGCGCTACAGATCACCTAATTAATCCATCTCATTTGAATCTTAACAAACCTGTACACATTACTGCGATGGGGTCGGATAGTCCCCGCAAAAACGAATTATCTCCAGAACTGTACTCATTAGCGAGTCGGTATGTTTGTGATCTTAAGTCTCAATCTCTTTGCTTAGGTGAGCTAAGAACAGTGGCGGCCACAGGTGAAGTTGATTTTACGAAAGTCGAAGAATTGGGCGAGGTATGCGCGCAGCAGAGTTTTCGTCGAGAGGAAGATACACTATCTATTTGTGACCTTACGGGCGTGGGAATACTTGATTTGGCCATTGCGTCATATGCAAGAAATATGGCTTAAAAAATAATTATTCATCGCTTTCTTGTCGAGCCGGAACTTTTTCCAGACATTGCCGAGGCACTGTTAAAAAGTGGCTATAGAGAAGAGCATGTTCAGGGAATCTTGGGGCATAACAATCTGCGGGTTGCTCGGCAGGTTTGGAAGTAAGTTTTAATGCCTGCTTGCACAGTAGTTAAACACCATCGCCCCCCCTAATCCCCCCCAACGATTTTCCCGATACCTCTACCAACCCCCACCGCCGCACTATCATTCAGATTGATCCAACCCAAAAGTAATACGGAAAACACGGACAATCTATGCGCTATAACTTCCTCTCCCTTGCCGCCAATGCACTGAGCGGTAACAAGCACTGGGCCAAAGCCTGGCGATCTCCCGACCCCAAACCTGAGTACGACGCCATTATTGTTGGTGGCGGTGGTCATGGTTTGGCTACCGCGTATTACCTCGCTAAAAATCACGGTCTCACCAATATAGCCGTGCTCGAAAAAGGCTGGCTGGGTGGCGGCAATGTGGGTCGCAATACCACCATTGTGCGCTCTAACTACCAGATGCCGGCCAACTCTAAATTCTATGAGCATTCCATGAAACTCTGGGAGGGTCTCTCTCAAGAGCTCAATTACAACGTGATGTTTTCTCAGCGCGGCATTATCAATCTGGCCCATACCCCGGGGCAGATGGATACCTATGCCCGCCGGGGTAATGCTATGCGCATGAATGGCACGGATGCGGAGTTGATTGGCCGCGATGAAGTGGCGGCTCGGGTGCCGGGTTTGGATGTGACACCCAATGCGCGCTTCCCGATTGTTGGCGGGTTATTGCAATCCCGCGGTGGCACGGCGCGTCATGATGCGGTGGCCTGGGGCTATGCCCGGGGTGCGGATATGTTGGGTGTGGATATTATTCAAAACTGTGAGGTGACCGGTTTTGTCTTTGATGAAAATGATCGCAATAAGGTGGTGGGTGTAGAGACCACTCGCGGCAAGATTGGCAGTAAAAAAGTCGGTGTTGCGGTGGCTGGGCATACGGGTCATGTGATGGCGATGGCGGGGTTAAATAAGCTGCCGATTGAGAGCCATGTGTTGCAGGCCTTTGTGACTGAGCCGATTAAGCCTCTATTGGATACGGTGGTGACCTTTGGTGCTGGGCACTTTTATATTTCCCAGTCGGATAAGGGGGGTCTGGTATTTGGTGGTGACCCTGACGGTTATAACAGCTACGCCCAGCGTGGCAATCTGCCGATGATTGAGGAGGTCAGCGGTATTGCGCTGGCGCTATTCCCCAATGCCAGTCGTTTGCGGCTGTTGCGTCACTGGGGCGGGATTATGGATATGTCGATGGATGGCAGTCCGATTATTACCAAAACCCCCAAAGACGGTCTCTATTTGAATGGTGGTTGGTGTTATGGCGGCTTTAAGGCGACGCCTGCGTCTGGATGGTGCTTTGCCCATACCATTGCCAATGACCAACCCCACGAATATAACGCTGCGTTTACCCTAGATCGGTTTAATCGCGGTACCACCATTGATGAAAAGGGCATTGGCCCTGTTCCTCGCGCTCATTAATAAGGAGATTAAGAGATGCTTATTCCCTGTCCCTATTGTGGCCCTCGCGATTCCAGTGAGTTTACTTACAGCGGTGATGCCACGGTGACACGCCCAGATGCGGCGAATACCACTATTGAAGACTGGTCTGATTATATTTATCAACGCACTAACCCGGTGGGTGTGCATCAGGACTATTGGCACCATGTTCAGGGTTGCCGCCTGTTATTAAAAGTGACGCGCAATACATTGACCCATGAGGTGAGTGGCGCCGAGATTGTTGGGCCTTGGCAGAATGCGCTCAAGAGCCAGTCGCAGTCGGGCGCTGTTAATAGCCAAAACAAGGATGGTGCGGCATGAGTATGGGCAATGGAAAACCAGGCCGAGTTGACGTAAAACAGAGTGCTCAACTGGCGCCATTAATTGATCGTAATCAGGTTATTAATTTTATCTACGATGGTAAAACCTATCAGGGTTTTGCTGGGGATACGCTGGCCTCTGCGCTGTTGGCCAATGGCATTAAGATAGTCGGTCGCAGCTTTAAATATCACCGTGCGCGGGGTGTTTATTCTGCGGGTGCTGAAGAGCCCAGTGCGTTGGTGACTGTGGGTGTGGGCGCCAAAGCTGTGCCTAATACCCGCGCGACCATGTTGGAGATTTATGAGGGCATGGTGGCTAAAAGTCAAAACTGCTGGCCGAGCCCGCGCTTTGATTTAATGGCGGTTAATCAGCTGGCTGGCCCGCTGTTTAGTGCCGGGTTTTATTACAAAACCTTTATGGGGCCAACTAGACATGCCTGGCATTTTTATGAGCACTTTATTCGTCAGGCCGCGGGTATGGGTAAGGGCAGTTTGCAGCCGGATCCGGATCGTTATGAAAAGCTCAATCTATTCTGTGATGTGCTGGTGGTGGGCAGCGGGCCTGCGGGTTTAGCTGCTGCACGTACGGCGGCGGCCTCTGGTGCCCGGGTGCTGTTGGCCGATGAACAGCCGACATTTGGTGGTGCTCTGCGCAGCTCAGATCAACCCTTAGGTGGCCAGTCGGCCGCTGATTGGCTTAAAGAGCAGGTGGCTGAGTTAGCGGCATTGCCCAATGTGACTTTGCTAAACCGCACGACGGTCTATGGCTATTACGATGACAATACATTGGGTGCTGTGGAGTTGCTTACCGATCACTGTGCTAAGTCACAACAGAGTGCCGCGCCTGTGTTGCGCCAGCGCCACTGGGTGATTCGTGCCCGTCAGGTGGTGTTGGCTGCGGGGGCTATTGAGCGCCCTCTGATGTTTGCGGGTAATGATTTGCCCGGTGTGATGTTGGCCGATGCGGTGCAGCAATATGTACGTCGCTATGGCGTGTTGGCGGGTCAGCGTATTGCGTTGTATACCAATAATGACAGTGCCTATGGGTTGGTGGAGACACTTGCCCGTGTGAATATTAGGGTAACTGCGGTAATTGATACGCGTGCAGATATTGACCCTGAATTACTGGCGCGAATGGGCCAGAAGGACATAGAGGTCTATACGGGCCATAGAGTGGCGCGTGCTGTTGGTGGTCGCTGGTTGGCTTCGCCGGCACTGAAGGCGATTGAGATTGAACCGACTCATACTTCAGGCTCCGCCGCCAGAAAGACTATTGCGCTGGACTGTCTGGCGATTTCCGGTGGCTGGACGCCCAGTATTCATCTGGCCAGTCAGTCGAGTAAGTCGGCCCTGTGGAGTCCCGAACTGGAAACCTTCCTACCCGGTGAGCCACTTCAGCCTTGGCGCGCTGTGGGTGCTATGGCCGGGCAGTTTGCGCTGAGTGCCTGTTTGCATACAGGTGCAGATGCCGGTCTAACAGCGGTGCGCGAGTTGGATATTGAAGAGGCTAGTCTTACCGCCGTGGCTGATATGGAGCTTGCGCTGAAAACGCTGGCTGATGCGGTGGTGGATAATTTAGTCGTCACTCAGATCAGCAGCTTTTTGCCCGCCGAAACGACGGTACGCAAAGATAAGGGCAAGACCTTTGTGGACTTGCAGCATGATGTCACCGCCAATGATGTGTTTATGGCCCACAGTGAAGGCTACCGTTCGGTTGAGCATTTAAAGCGCTACACCACATTGGGTATGGCGACCGATCAGGGCAAGACCTCCAACCTCAATGCGCTGATGTTATTGGCTCAGGCGGGGCAGCGCAAAATTCCTGAAGTGGGCACGACCCGATTCCGCCCGCCTTATACCCCTGTGGCTCTGGGTGCCTTGGCGGGGCAGTCCACTGGCGCTCACTTTAAGCCAGTGCGCAAAACAGCGATGCATGATTGGCATATGGCCAATGGCGGTGACATGGTGGCGGTGGGTCTGTGGCAGCGCCCGCGGGCTTATTTGCAAGCGGGGGAATCGGTGGATGATGCCTATCGCCGCGAAGCCGGTCATGTGCGCAAGCACTGTGGGCTGGTGGATGTGTCGACGCTGGGCAAGATTGATGTACAGGGGCCGGATGCCGCGGAATTTTTGCAAAAGGTGTATACCAATAACTGGTTAAAACTGCCGATCGGCAAAGCTCGTTACGGGGTGATGCTGCGTGAAGATGGTGTGGTGTTTGATGATGGCACGACTTGGCGTCTGGACGAGCATCGCTATCTGATGACGACGACGACTGCCCATGCCGGGCCGGTATTGGCTCATCTGGAATTTTTGTTGGCCACGGTCTGGCCGGAGTTGCGAGTCAATGTTACTTCGATTACTGACCAGTGGGCGGCGATGGCGATTGCTGGGCCGAAGAGCCGCGATGTGTTGGCGGCTGCCTTAAGCGATATTGACCTGTCGGAAGAGGGTCTGCCGTTTATGGGGGTGCGCGAAGGACGCTTGGGTGATGTGCCGGTGCTGGTGGCGCGTCTGTCGTTTAGTGGTGAGCGTGCCTATGAGGTGTATTGCGGCACGCCATCTGGACATAAGGTATGGACTGGCTTGCTGGATGCCGGGGCGGATTTCAATATTGTTCCCTATGGCACTGAGGCTATGGCGACGATGCGTATTGAAAAGGGCCATGTGGCTGGACCTGAGTTGGATGGCCGCACTACGGCGCTTGAGCTGGGGCTGGCGGGTATGGGTTCTAAGAATCCAGAGTATGTGGGCAGTGTGATGCAGGGCCGCGAAGGGCTGGTGACTGCGGACCGGCATAAGTTGGTGGGTCTGGTGTCGATGGATGGCAAGCCTATTCGTTCGGGCAGTCATTTGGTGAGCAGCCTGCAGGCTGCTAAGTTGGCCTGCGGTAAGCCGGTGGGCAGAGAGGCTGTGCACAGTGAGGGTCATGTGGCTTCAACCACTTTTAGCCCGGCATTGGATCAGTCTATTGCTCTGGGGCTGTTGGCTGGTGGGTTGGAGCGTCTCGGTGAGACTGTCTATGCCACGTTCCCTCTTAATAATACCTATGGGCCGGTCAAGGTGGTTGAGCCCTGCTTCTTTGATCCGGATGGGAGTCGATTGTATGAGTGATTTTTTAACCGCGCTGGATAGCGTGAATACCCAGGTGTCGATTCAGGCACTGAACCCTGGCGGTTTATTTCAGGTAGCGGCATGGCCGGATTCGGTTGCGAGCGTGGCGGATATAGTCGATGACGCCGGTGCGCTGTCAATCATGGAGATCGCTCCCGGGCGTTATCTGTTGGAGACCGATAAAGAGCGGCAGACTGAACTGCATGCAACGTTGCAGGGGCAGTTGCCCCAGACCTTGGGTACGGTGACGGATCTTAGTTGCGCGCGCACCTGTTTTACCGTGAGTGGCCATGGTGCTGCTGCGGTGATGGCCAAGGGTTTGCCGTTGGATCTGCACCTTGAGGCTTTTCCTGTGGGCAAGGTCTTACAGAGTGCGATCCATGAGATAGCGGTGGTAGTCAGACGAACTCAGGCTGATCAGTTTGATGTTTTTGTCTATAAGAGCTTTGCCGATTCGTTGCTGCACTGGTTGCATCAGGCGGCTGGTCAGTAGGTCGTTGAGAAATTAGCTATTAAACAAGGATGAAGAGTTACCCCATGGATAATCAGAAATTACCCCGTATATTTTTTCGTTTTCCTGCCCGGATCGCCTGGGTGTTGTGGCTAAGCAGTCGTCAATGTTCGCCGAGAATGGCGCCTATATTACTGAAATTGATGTCTGTATCGACCAGATTACCGAGCGTTATTTTTGTCGCTGTGTATTCGATACCCGCGCACTGAAAATACCGATTGATGCGTTTAAACAGAAGGTGGCGTTGTTGGCCGATGAGGTTGATATGGATTATCAGCTGCGAGCGTCTAGCGAAAAACCCAGAGTGCTGATTGCGGTCTCTAAATATGATCACTGCTTAAATGTGCTGTTAACCAAGTGGAAATCGGGTGCTCTGCAGGTGGATATTGTCGGGGTGTTTAGCAACCACGAGGACTGCCGGGGTATTGTTGAATGGCATGGTTTGCCTTATCACCATTTGCCGATTACGCCTGATACCAAGCCCCAGCAGGAAGCGCAGATTATCGGGCTTATGGATCAATATAAGGTCGACCTGTTGGTGCTGGCGCGCTATATGCAAGTTTTATCCAATGATCTCTGTGATCAGCTAAAGGGGCGGGCGATCAATATTCATCATTCGTTCCTGCCTGGCTTTAAAGGTGCTAAGCCCTATCATCAGGCTTATGATCGCGGCGTTAAGGTGATTGGTGCTACGGCCCATTATGTGACCAGTGATCTGGATGAGGGGCCTATTATTACTCAGGAAGTGCGGCCGATTGACCATGGTGACTCGGTGGAGGAGCTGGTGCATATGGGACATGATACTGAGGCCACTGCGCTGGCGAGGGCGGTGCGGATGCACAGTGAGATGCGCGTGTTGTTGAATGGGCATCGTACGATTATTCTCTGAGTTATTCGTTGAGGCCTACCCAGCAACAGTTCGCCGCATCGAGAATTAGGATGCTTATTTGTCAACTTTACCTCGAGTTCTCGAAAGAAATTTGAGGTTTAAAAGTGAGTTACGTTTAGGTTACTAAAGATTATGGTGCCCAGGAGAGGACTTGAACCTCCACCCCCTTGCGAGGACTAGCACCTGAAGCTAGCGTGTCTACCAATTTCACCACCTGGGCATATAACTAGATGGATTTCTTATAACTTAATTCCGTGCAATATCTAAGTCGACACGCGCGTGGTCGCTCTCAGGCGTCCTGCCTTACGCGACACTTGGTCATCCTGACCATCGTCTACCAATTTCACCACCTGGGCATATAACTAGATGGATTTCTTATAACTTAATTCCGTGCAATATCTAAGTCGACACGCGCGTGGTCGCTCTCAGGCGTCCTGCCTTACGCGACACTTGGTCATCCTGACCATCGTCTACCAATTTCACCACCTGGGCATATAACTAGATGGATTTCTTATAACTTAATTCCGTGCAATATCTAAGTCGACACGCGCGTGGTCGCTCTCAGGCGTCCTGCCTTACGCGACACTTGGTCATCCTGACCATCGTCTACGAATTTCACCACCTGGGCATATAACTAGATGGATTTTCCCACTCATGACCAAGACTGTTTCCATGGTCTCTGTGATAAGTTTTTAAGGCCAAGTTGCACCAGCTCTCACAGCGGGCGCGAACTATAGTAACCGCTGAAGTTTTTGTCAATTAGAAGACGTAAATTTGATGTTTTTGTGATCTGATCTTGCCGTTTGCAGCTTACTTTTTGCCAGTATTGCCCTGTCGCAGGCTGTTTTGTGGTGAAGACTCTGTGAAGCTGAGCTTCAAGGGAATGCAGCAGGGATGATCATTGATGGTTGTGACGCAAACATATCAATCTACAAGGAGTTAGACCATGTTGAATCAAAGGTTAAAAAACAGATTAAATCGAAAGTTAAACAAAAGTAAGAAAATTCTCTGGATCGGTGCCTCTCTTATCGCGCTTTGCGGTTCTTCTATTGTTTTTGCTGTGCCAGCTGATCAGGGTAGGGCGCTAGTGTCTGATCAGGTTCAGCAGCAGGTTAATATCAATAGTGCATCTGCCTCAGAACTTGCCTCTTCTCTCAAAGGCGTAGGGTTAAAGACGGCGCAAGCCATAGTCGCCTATCGAGATACGAATGGTGCTTTTCAGAGTCTCGATGCCCTGATGATGGTCAAGGGCGTGGGAAACAAAACAATCAAGAAAAATATGCAGCGTATAGTTCTCGAATAACAATCTTATGATGTGAAATAATCCGGTCGCTTAGGCGGCCGTTTTTTTGTCTGCCAATTTTAAAAACCGCATTTTAGTGATGTTATTTTGTGCAAAAATGGGCCGTTAACCCATATATAATAGGCTTTTTGTGTGGCTTTGCTGGTTCCTTTTTCACATGCCCTTCTGTAGGATGGGCGCATAATTATAATAATTCTGGTGTACAACTAAACATGCGTTCGTTATTTAAATCATTATCTAATCCTTTTGCTCTCGATCTTCGTGCACTGGCGTTAATGCGTATTGGTGTTGGTGCATTGATTTTGACCGATCTTTTGTTGCGTGCGCCCAGTTTTATGGCATTTATGACCGATCGGGGTGTTATGTCTCGCGAGATGTCGATGTCGGTAAATTCTGGCTGGCACTGGTCGTTGTATTGGGTTAACGCTGAACCATTATGGGCTATGTCACTAATGGTTATCGCCGCAGGTTTTGCGATGATGCTGATGCTTGGTATACGTACGCGCTTGGCATCGATCGCCAGCTTTATATTCCTCGCCTCCCTACATGCACGCAACCCTTACCTGCAGCAGGGTGGTGATAACCTATTGTTGCTATTAACCTTTTGGGGTTGCTTTCTGCCTTGGGGTGAACGTGCTTCTATAGATGCCTCTATGGTGCGTGAACCGCGAGCATCGAACCGCTATTTCAGTGCGGTAAGTGTGGCTCTGGTATTGCAGGTTATGTCGGTATATTTTTTCTCTGCGCTGCTTAAAACTGGTGTCGAATGGGTGCGCGATGGCACCGGTATTTACTACGCTTTACACAATGATCAGGTCGCCTTTGGTATGGCTTCCCTGTGGCGCGACTGGCATGGGTTTACTGGCGCACTGACTCACTATGTCTGGTGGCTGGAGTTGATCGGACCAATATTGGCATTGAGTCCACTTTGGTTCGCAGGTTTTCGTACTCTGGTGGTGGTTGCTCTTATCGCCATGGAAATTGGATTTATTTTCAATCTGCGAATTGGTCTCTTTCCGTTTATCTCCAGTTTATCTCTTATCGCCATTTTGCCATCCTCGGTTATGAATTTTCTGTGGCGCTCGGAAAAGCCAGAAAAGTCCGGTAAAAAGTATAAGCCTTTAATACGTATGTATTTTGATAAGGAATGTACCTTCTGCGAGAAGACCTGTTATCTGCTGCGCTACCTTTTGGGGTTGAATGCAACGATTGCACCGGCGCAGGATGATAAGCATATAGGCCCGATACTCGAGCGTGAGAATAGCTGGGTAGTGGTCGATGAACAGGGTGTCCAGCGTTTACGCTGGGAAGCTCTGGTATTTGTTATTCAGTCTAATCCCAGATTTGCCTGGATCGCGAAATTGATGCAAAAAACGGGTGCTGCAGGAGGTCGCATCTATAACTGGATCGGTGATCATCGCTATGGCTTTGGAACCTTCACTGCCCGCTGGATGCCTTGGCGCAAAACCTATCCCCGTGTTGGCATAATCGGCTCAGTATTCGTCGCTGTTTTGGCTGCGCTACTGTTCTGGCAGAACCTATCCTCGATTAAGGTTTGGAATCCAGTGCATGGCATAGATACGGGTGTTACTAGGGGCTATAGAATTCCTGCGCCGAGATTTTTTGACCCGCTATACCGCGGGCTTCGCCTCGACCAGTATTGGAGTATGTTTGCCCCTTATCCGCAAAAGAACGATGGTTGGTTTGTTACCCCCGGTGTTTTGAGCAACGGCAAGCTGGTTAATGTGACAGCCGATAAGCTCGAGTTGCCCACGGCAGAGCGTCCTGAGAGCAGTGAGCAGTTTAAAAGCTATCGCTGGCGCAAGTATAAAAATTTCCTTTGGCTGAAGCGTAATGCAAGGCATCGCACCCATTATGGTGCCTGGGTTTGTCGAGATTGGAATAGCCGGCATGATGCTTCCGAGCGACTTGAAGCCTTTAATATGTATTTTATTAAAGATAAAACTTTACCGCCGGGAATGGCATCGCGGGTAACTACCCATAGATTGCTGCGCTATCACTGTCGAGGTGCAAGTTTGTTAGCCAAAAAGCCCCTTGAAAATGCAGTTAAATCTCAGGGTAGTGATAATCTCATTAAAGCTTTAGATATAGATTAATTGGTTGTTAAATGTGTTTATATATTTTTTTTTGAAGGTTTATATGGAATTGTATGTGTAGTATTAGTAGCTCAGCCCTAAGGTTTAAAATGCATTGGAAAAATATATTTATTTTTACTGCTTCGGCTGTTCTTTCATTGGCGGCTTCGTTTTCTCAGGCTGAAGTAGATCCTGTATCCCTCGATGTTAATGATTCAGCGTCGGTTGCAGGGGAAGTTGCGGGGATTCCCTATGCGACAGCAGTTTCTCTTGGGTTGGTTGGGGCTTTCGTGGTTACTTTATCTCGAGGAAGTTCTGGTACTACTGGTACTACTGGTACTACTGGTACTACTGGTACTACTGGTACTACTGGTACTACTGGTAGTACAGCAACCTCAGCAACTACAGGCACTAACTAATTTGATCGGTGAGGCGTAATGTGGTTTTCTTACCTGACATGTAAGTATGCTCAGTTCGATCCGGTATTTGCTCTTCTTCTATAAAATGCTCGATTCTATTCAAGATTTTTCTTTTTTTGATTCGCTCATGGCCCTTAAATTCTTTGACATTTTCTCTTCCTCCCGAAGAGTTTACATTTTAAATATAATGTAAAGAACATACGAGAAGCAAATAGTGTGAATATTTTAAATGCTGGTGAATTTTAAATCATTTGAGATTGTGATCTCTTCAGCTAAGCATAAGTGGATTATTCGCACAGCTAGGGGCGGGGTGCGCTTTTGAAGTTAGTGACTAAGTTGAGCTCGTTTCCTGTGACCCTATGGATTCAGTTAAAGCCGATTGGATTTGCTCCTTTTTTAAGGTATTTAGTTTGACCAAAACATTGAAGATTATAGCGGTATCGCTTTTAACTGCATCATTGCCCCTTGCTGCATCAGACTATGGAACTGTGGGGCTTATTGATACGCCAACTGCAAGAATGTCCTTTGATGGCGCATTTACTTCAACTGCTGCGATTCAGGGAAGAACCAACTCCTATGCATTAACCTATCAGGCTACTCCTTGGCTCGAGAGTACTATTCGGTATACAGGCTATAATAATTTTAAATACTATGATCGTAACTTTGGGTTAAAACTCCGTCTCTGGGCTGAGCAGGACTATTTACCTCAAGTATCGATGGGTATTCGTGATTTGGTTGGTACCAGTGAATTTGGGTCTGAGTACTTTGTGGCATCAAAAAAAATTGGTAATTTAGATATTTCAATGGGTGCAGAATGGGGGCGGCTAGCTGGCACTAAGTCTATCTATAATCCCATGAGAGTTATTTCTGAGAGGTTTTCTAAAAGGGAAAAGAACGTTTTAGGATCTGAGTCAATTGGTGTTCTCCAGCCGGAATTGTTATTCAGCGGAGAAGGGATAAGCTTTTTTGGAGGAGCTTCTTATCAATTTGATTCCCTACCGTTATCAGTTTTAGTTGAATATAACCCTGATCAATATAATTTTGAATTCCGTGAAACCGGCTGGAGACCTAAAAGTCGTTGGAGTATAGCGGCTAACTGGGAGGCTCTTCCTGGTATCAATTTAAGTATTTCGCGCCAGCACAATGAGGAGTGGGGTATTAATTTAGTAGCAGAGTTTGATACTAAATCACCAGCTCCACGAAAGCCTAAATTATTATACAAATCCAGTCTGGACATCCAGAAAGAAAATCTGCCAATTGGACTTAATGAAGACAGTTGGTATGATCTTTTCCTTTTTGATGTGGAAAAGTCGGGATTAATTTTGGTCGAGGCAAGTATTGATAGTTCTACTCAACTAGCAACAATTGTAATGGGTAATAGTTCTTATCAGATGTGGGTTGATGCAATAGATGAAATAACCCAATTAGCTGACTTGCATCTACCCATGCAAGTTAAACAATTTAGGGTAGTGATTGAGGAAGAGGGGCATAGGGTCCATAGTGTTTATATAGATAGGCCGTCAAGAAATTCGTTAAGGCATAATCATGTGATGAGATTACAGCCTATAGTTGGGCCTGTAGAAAATCTAAAAAATCCTCAGCATCAAACAGATTTTTATCAAAATAAAGTATTTATCGACGCTAATTTTTCGTCGAGATTTCAGTTCTTTGATCCAGAGGATCCGGCGCGATATCAGCTTTATTTAAAGTTAGGTATCAGTGCTCCGTTACCAGCAAATTGGTCGTTAAGGGGTTCCTATTCAGTAAATATCGATAATACTTTTGATGAGATTACCCGAAAGCCTAACTCTGCGTTACCAAACGTTCGTTCAGATGTAGCTCGATATCTAAGTGAAGGTGATACTGGCTTGGACTCTCTGTTTTTCGAAAAACGCGGTAGTTTATCTTCTGAATTGCATTTTCGATTGTTTGGTGGTGTCCTTGAGGAAATGTATAGCGGATTCGGTGGTGAGTTGCTTTATCAGCCATATCGTTCGCGTCTAGCCTTTGGACTGAGTGCAAATCGAGTACAGCAGCGAGATTTTGATAGAAGCTTGAAGTTGCTTGATTATAAGACTAATACATCCTTCGCTAGCGTTTACTGGGCAACTCCATTCTATAACTTCGATTTAGCAATGCATACAGGTCGTTATCTTGCGGGTGATGATGGGACGACTTTTGAGTTGAGGCGAACATTTTCAAATGGTTGGATGGTAGGACTTTGGGCGACTTTTACAGATGTGTCAGCTAAGGATTTTGGTGAGGGAAGCTATGATCAAGGGCTGTTTTTAAAAGTGCCTCTTGGTATGTTTTCAGATCGAAATGTTCGATCAAGTTATTCAACACGAATTCGCCCAATTCAACGAGATGGTGGAGCTCGACTTGAGGACTTTAGTGGAAATATTTGGTGGAATCTTCGAGGTGTAAGATACGACGCTCTTAATGGTAGTGCTAAAAGGGTCACACGATGAATCCGTTAAAAATAATTTTGACGATATTAGTAATTGTATCTAGTTTGCAGGCTTGTTCCATTAGGTCGAGTCAGCTTTCTGCGTTGACTGAAATTTTCCAAAAATCTTCTGAAGATATCCAGGGCTTCAGTTGGACAATTAGCTATGGTGAATACAGAGCAATTGTTTATGCTGTTTCAACGCCTGATGGGACTTTATTTTCAAATCAAAATGGTGATAGTGTCTCATTTGATGGTTGGTCAGTTAGAGAGGTTTCTGGGTTGGGTATTCGTCGGGCTAAGTGGAAGATTGTGGATAGCAAAAAAAACCGCCAGTTTTTTGACCGTAGCAGGTTTGTCGCTGAACACTTTTGTGATGGCTGGATTTCTGCTAACAGCGCTAGCTCGATTCGTTACAGTCAAAAATGTGTAGGCTTTGTGCCAATTGAAAACAATATATTAGTCAATGATAAGGGACAGATTACTCTTATCAGGCAGGTCATTGATGGTAGCAATAAATATATTAATCTCTCTAAAAATCACTAGTAGCAGGTTGAAAATTAAAAATTAAATATTTGATCAGAGATAACTTATTATGAGTATTACAATACGAAGAGCATTATGGATAACCAATTTAATTTTGGTAACTGCTTGTATTTCAAGTCTTGGTTATGCTCAAGGTTCAAACGATGCAAAAGAGCTTTGTAAAAACCTAAGTGCTAGTGATCGCTCTATGGCGAATGCCGCTGGCTACGATCTAGATAAAATTTGTAGTAGTACGAAGCTTCCTGCTGTAAGTGCTGAGCAGTCAAATACGATGAAAAAACCAGTTGTTGTACCAAGAGCAACTGTTTCGTCTTATAAGCCTGTTGCCCAGCCTGATAGCGCAGCTTTAATGGCAAAACAAGATGTGGTTGAAACTAAGTCAATAATTCAACTTAAACCCTTTGGATATGACTTGTTTGCTAATTCACCTAATACTTTTGCGCCGGCTAATAATATACCTGTTACTGCGAATTACCTACTTGGGCCAGGCGACGAGCTGGAGGTGCTGTTTTACGGGAAGATAAATGAATCCTTCTCAGTTGAGATTAACCGCGATGGGATAGCAGATTTTCCTGAATTGGGCCCTGTAGGGCTTGCTGGGTTGACCTTTTCTGAGGCAAAGAAAATCCTACAGATTCGTATCTCTAAGCAGGTTGTTGGCACCCAGGTAAGTATAAGCATGGGTAACCTTCGCTCTATGCAAATATTTGTGTTAGGTGAAGCTTACAAACCTGGTGCTTATACAGTTTCCTCTTTATCTACCATCACTCATGCACTGGCCAGTAGTGGTGGGGTTAGTGATATTGCTTCGCTCAGAAAAATACAACTAAAGCGTGCTGGCAAGATTATTTCAACGCTTGATTTATATGACCTTTTGATGTCTGGAGATACTTCAAAAGATATTCGTTTGCAGGCTTCTGATGTAATTTATATACCAACGGTTGGTGATATTGTTACGATCAGTGGAGAGATTCTTCGCCCCGCTATCTACGAACTAAACGGTGAAACTACAGCAAGTGAATTGATTGAATTGGCCGGTGGGCTGGGCCTCAAGGCATTCTCGAAAGGTGCAAGCATAGAGCGCGTTAATGGTGACGGGTTTATGACTGTCGTTGACCTTGATCTTACCAGCAAGTCTGGTCAAAAAATGAAGCTAAATGCCGGTGACCATCTTAATATAAAGGAAATTATTAATCGTAAAGAATCAATTGTTACCCTGTCAGGTCATCTTTATCACCCAGGTCAATTTAAATGGCAGTCCGGCATGCTTCTATCTGGCATTTTGGATAGTATTGATAAGTTTCCTCCCAATCTTGATCTTGATTATGCATTAATCTCTCGTGAGACAAAGCCTGTAGGTAACATTGAATTTATTAAAATTGATCTGCGAGAGATGTTGCTGGGTAATAAGGCTAAAGCTGACATTGAATTACATGAAAGAGACACCATTCATATTTTTTCTACAAATTTAAAAAGAGGCTCTGAGATAGAGAATGTTCTTTCTAAAGTCGAGTCTCAATCTCGGTCAACTGAACTGGCAAAACTGGTTTCTATAAGTGGTACTGTTAGATTGCCAGGGCAATTTCCGCTGACTAAGGGGATGAGAGTTTCAGATCTTATTTTAGCAGCAGGTGATTTTTCTACTACTTATTCTCCTTATGATTACGGAGTTTTAGTAAGAAAGAAACTTCCTCGTAGAGATATTGAGGTTATCAATTTATCCCTCAGCAATGTGCTTGTAGATGAAGGAAGTGCCCATAATATAATCTTACTACCTGAAGATGAGGTTATTTTATTTGCGAAAGATGAAGATCGTACTAATCGCCTAAATCCACTACTCTCTAACCTTAAAAAACAAGCTCGTGCAGATGAATTGTCAAGCGTTGTGCGTGTTGCCGGTTCGGTTAGGTTTCCTGGTGAGTATCCACTTACAGAAGATATGGATATCTCCGCCTTAGTTTCGGCTGCGGGTGGCTTCAATGATAAAACCTACACTCAAACTGCTGAGTTAAATCGTTTGAATCTTTCCAACCCTTTGCTTGCAGTGGTTAATTCCATACAATTCCCTATAAGAGGTAAAGAAGTTGTTTCAGATATTCAGTTGCAGCCGCTTGACAGGGTATCATTTAGGTCTATTCCTGAGTTTCGTGAAACTAGAAAAATAACACTACAGGGTGAATTTAAGTTTCCAGGCGAGTACTTTTTCGAGCAAGGAGAACTTTTGGGGAGCATTATACAGCGGGCTGGAGGGTTTACGGATTTCGCTCACCTTGATGCTTCTTTTTACACGAGACCCTCTTTGAAGGAAAGAGAGCAACAAGAAATACAAAACCTAAGGCAGCAGCTTGATAAGCAAATATCTTCCAATAGGCTAGAGGATTTAAACTCAGACATAAATAGAGATTATGATCAATTTGATTTTCAGGATAGAGTTCTAAGGGAGCTGGAAACAGCTAAGGCAATAGGTCGCTTAGTTATCCCCCTCCGTGAGATCGTGGCTATGCGGGCTGATGATATACTTCTAGAAGATGGTGACAGATTAGTAGTACCAAAGTACAGTCAAGAAGTGACGATTATCGGGGAAGTGCAACGTCCAGTGTCTTATCTGTTCAATCCTAATTATTCAGTAAATAATTATATTGAGCAGAGTGGTGGTAGTACAAGAAACGCTAATTTAAATGCTGTATACATAGTTAAAGCAAATGGCGAAGTAGTTTTACCAAAAGTTAAATGGTTCCATTTTTTCACTCCTTCTGAGCGCGTACAGCCTGGTGATACCATTGTTGTTCCTTTAGAGACAGACCAAGCTAGACTTGATTTCATCCCTTTTATGGCTGAAATAAGTAAGATTGTTTATCAAACGGCGTTGGGTGCAGCGGCACTAAAAAGCTTTAATTAACCACATAAAATTTAATAACTTAGAGTATGAGCTAATCTTGGAGCCACATATTTTGCGTAATAATGATCGGTCTGAATACGAAAATGAAATTGATCTCAGAAAGGTATTTATACCTATTTGGACTGGCCGAAGATTGTTTTTTGGCCTATCGGCGTTCTTCGCATTTATAACCGTTGTATACGCTTTCTCATTGCCAAATGTATACAGAAGTGTCGTTGTGCTAGCGCCTGCAACTCAAGCTACCGGTGGTTTGTCTAAGGTGTTTTCAGAAATCAGTGGTATAGCTTCACTCGCTGGAATGAAATTAGGTACGGAAGCTGTTACTGATGCTCAACTTGCAGAAGAAATTATGAAGTCTTGGGGGTTTATAGAAGCCTTTATTTCAGATAATAATCTCGAGGTTGAGATATATGCTTCGTCAGGTTGGGATCGAGAGAATAATGTTTTAAAAATAGATCCTTCGCTTTATGATGTCGTTAATAAAAAGTGGCTGATTGAGGCTGAAGACGGAACTAGAGAGCCTAATAGTTGGGAGTTGTTTGACACGTTTTCTCAAAAATTACAGATTTCACAACAAGCAACTACTGGTTTACTTTCAGTAAGTATTGGCAGCTACGCACCTCTTTATTCAAAGAAGTGGGTAGACTTATATTTTTCTGCCATCAATAGACATATGCAACTTAGAAAGTTGAGAATGATTGATAGCAATATAGAGTATCTACAAGCACAAATTCATAAAAGCTCAATTACAGGTATGCATGAGGTTTTTTATACGATTATTGAAGAACAGTTAAAGAGTAAGATGATTGCGGAGGCAACCCCTGAGCACACTTTTGTGCAAGTAAGTCCAAGCATGATACCTGTGGAAGAGTCGTCTCCAAAACGATTTTTGATATGTCTGTTAGGAACCCTGTTAGGTATTATATTGTCGTCGTTTTTTGTTTTGATTAAGCATTATCAAAACTCAATAAGAAGTTTAAAATAGTTATTAGAGAAAAATTTATGAGCTTAGTCAAAGTGATACTTAAATGAATTCTGATGGGGTAATTACGCTTGTAGTCTTATCTTTGTTTCTAATTGTCGCGATCAGTGGACGCTTGGCAGTAGATATTGCTTTAGCTGTGTGCATGACAGCATTATTGGTATTTGGTGTACTCACACCCAATGAAGCATTCCAGGGCTTTTCTAATCCAGCTATTTTTATTATCGCCTGTTTTTATATTGTCTCTTCAGCCCTTAAAGAAAGTGGTGCATTACACTGGTGGATAATGCGCTGGTTGGGTAAAAATAGATCAGTCAAAGGGGCTATCCCGCTGATTATGGCGCCAGTTGCTGTAAGCAGTTCCATCATTAGCAACACGCCGGT
>CALSQH010000010.1 GCA_943788445.1 uncultured Pseudomonadales bacterium | reverse complement strand
TTTCCATCAGGGTTTTCTCTACGCCCTCTTTCAAGGTTAAATCCACAGCCGAACAACCCTGACAACCACCACCAAACTCTAATACGGCAAAGCCATCAGCCATTTCTGCCAGTGACACTACACCGCCATGAGAGGCTAGGCCTGGATTAATTTCGTTATACAGCAGGTAGTTAACCCGATCTTCAATTGGGCTATCGTCACTAACATTAGGAAGTCTTGAGTTCGGTGCACGAATAGTTAACTGGCCGCCAAACTTATCTTCGGCAAAATCGACTTTGGCTTCATCAAGAAAGGGAATGCTGCGTTGTTCGAAGTAAGCATTGAAGGCGGCGTATTCAACCACGAGGTCTTCTTCGTTATGCTCGCCGGGACGGCTGTAGGCGATACAGGTTTCAGCTTTGGGTGTGCCGGGATCGGAGACGAACATACGAATGCCTATGCCTTCGCAATTTTGTTTTTCCAATAATCCAGCAAGATATTCCTGGGCTGATTCTGTAATCGTTACGTTGAGCATAGTTGAATCCTAAAAAACTAAATTTCAAAGACGGAATTGAAAAACCAATTCCTGAGTAAAAGACTAAGGTATTTTACGCTATTCTGGTGCCTTGGCAAAAGCCCCTTTTCACTTTTTAAAGGTCGCTTTTTAGATTTATTTTGGTATGATGCTCATCCATCAAAATATTTTGATACATCAGAAAAACTAGGGTACAGACAACCATTATGTCTCAGCAAGATAAAGCTCAAGATCTTAAACAGCGCATATTAGATGCTGCCCAACAGCGAATTCTAATTATAGATGGCGCTATGGGAACTATGATTCAGCGCCATACACTTGAGGAAGAGCACTTTCGCGGTGAACGTTTTGCTGACTGGCACACCGACCTTAAGGGCAATAATGATCTTCTGAGCCTGACTCAGCCTGATATTATCTGTGATATCCACCGCGCCTATCTCGACGCGGGTGCCGACATTATTGAGACCAATACGTTTAACTCCACGACTATCTCGCAAGCTGATTATGAGATGCAGGCTATTTCGCGGGAGATCAATGTTGTCTCTGCACAGCTCGCGCGAAAAGCCGCCGATGAGTTTTCTACCCCTGAACGACCACGCTTTGTTGCCGGTATTCTTGGGCCGACGAGTAGAACAGCGTCCCTATCACCGGATGTTAACGACCCCGGTGCGCGCAATGTCAGCTTTGATGAGTTGGTCGAGGCCTATGTGGAATCCACCGAAGCACTTATTGAAGGTGGTTCAGATGTGATTATGGTCGAGACTATTTTCGATACCCTCAATGCTAAGGCTGCATTATTTGCTGTCCAGCTGGTATTTGAAAAACAGGGCTATGAGCTACCGATTATGATCAGCGGCACCATCACTGATGCCAGCGGCAGAACTCTGTCAGGTCAAACCCCTGAAGCATTCTGGAACTCTGTGCGACATAGCAAGCCGATTAGTGTTGGTCTTAACTGTGCGCTTGGACCCAAGGAGCTGCGCCCTCACCTGCTGGAAATCTCGTCCGTTTCCGATACTCTGGTCAGCTCGCACCCAAATGCCGGTCTGCCGAATGAATTCGGCGGCTATGATCTGGATGCCGATGCCATGGCCGAAACTGTGGCGGAATTTGCCCGTTCTGGCCTGCTGAATATTGTCGGTGGCTGCTGTGGCACGACCCCGGAGCATATTCGCGTAATTGCCGATGCGGTGGCTGATATAGCTCCGCGCAAAGTGCCTGAAATTGCACCTGCCTGTCGTCTGTCTGGTCTTGAGCCCTTCACCATCACTGCGGAATCACTGTTTGTGAATGTCGGTGAGCGCTGCAATGTTACGGGTTCTGCAGTGTTTAAGCGATTAATTCTGGAAGAGAACTACGACGCTGCATTGGAAGTTGCCCGCCAGCAGGTGATTAATGGCGCGCAGATTATCGATGTAAACATGGACGAAGGCATGCTTGAGTCATTGCCTGCCATGGTCAAATTTTTAAACCTGATTGCCAGCGAGCCGGATATTTCTCGCGTGCCGATTATGGTCGATTCTTCAAAGTGGGATGTGATCGAGGCGGGTCTGAAATGTATTCAGGGTAAGTCTGTGGTCAACTCTATCAGCCTTAAAGAAGGTGAAGCGGAGTTTATCGAACGCGCCAAGCTGTGTAAAAAGCACGGTGCTGCGATTGTGGTTATGGCTTTTGATGAAAACGGTCAGGCGGATAATTTAGAGCGTCGCAAACAGATCTGTCAGCGCAGCTACGATATGTTGGTCAACGAGATCGGTTTTCCTGCGGAAGATATTATTTTCGATCCCAATGTGTTCGCCGTAGCCACGGGTATTGAAGAGCACAATCGCTACGGTCTCGACTTTATTGAAGCCTGCCACTGGATTAAACAAAACCTACCCTATGCGCTTATTAGTGGCGGCATCTCCAATGTGTCATTCTCGTTCCGGGGCAATAACCCGGTGCGCGAAGCAATCCACTCGGTATTTCTCTTCCATGCGATCCGCGAGGGTTTGAGCATGGGCATCGTCAATGCCGGTCAGTTGGCGGTCTATGACGACCTTCCCGAAGAGTTACGCAATGTTGTTGAAGACGTGGTGCTGTTCCGCACCTCAGCAGGCACAGACAATCTGCTGGCGATTGCCGATAAATATCGCGGTGATGGTTCAACTCAAGCATCGGTTGAAGACTTGAGCTGGCGCGATGCCAATGTTAATCGTCGCCTTGAGCACAGTCTGGTAAAAGGCATTACCGCCTATATCGAGGAAGATACTGAAGAAGCCCGACAACAGGCTGATCGCCCGCTACATGTGATTGAAGGCGCGCTGATGGACGGTATGAATATTGTTGGCGACCTGTTTGGTTCCGGCAAGATGTTTTTGCCTCAGGTGGTTAAATCTGCCCGCGTAATGAAACAGGCCGTTGCCTATCTACAGCCCTATATTGAAGATGAAAAAGATCAAGCTGCCAGCACCAACGGCAAGATTCTGATGGCTACGGTTAAGGGCGATGTACACGATATTGGCAAAAATATTGTTGGCGTGGTATTGCAGTGCAATAACTATGAGGTGATTGACCTCGGCGTGATGGTGTCGGCAGAAAAGATTCTGACCACGGCTCGCGAACAGAATGTCGATATTATTGGTCTCTCTGGCCTGATTACCCCATCGCTTGATGAGATGGTGACCTTGGGTAAAGAGATGCAGCGTCAGGGCTTTGATGTGCCTCTATTGATTGGTGGCGCTACTACCTCGAAAGCACATACGGCGGTCAAGATTGCCCCAACCTATCAGCGTAACCAGACCATTTATGTGTCGGATGCCTCCCGCGCTGTGGGTGTGGCCAGTAAGTTGATCAGCAAAGAGAAACGCGATGCCTTTATCGCCGAAATACAGCTGGATTACGATGCTGTAAGACTGCGTACGGCCAACAGAACCCCAAGGGGAACTCTGTACACCTACCCGGATGCGATCAAACAGAAGCCACAGATTAACTGGCGTGATTACCAGCCAACCCTGCCGGCAACATTGGGCGTGACAGTGCTTGATGATTACCCGCTGGAAGCATTGGTGCCCTATATTGATTGGACGCCATTCTTTATTACTTGGGATCTAGTGGGCAAGTACCCGAAGATATTCAATGATGAGGTTGTCGGTGAAGCAGCAACGACCCTTTTCGCCGATGCTCAGGCACTGCTCAAAGATATTATCGACAACAAGCGCCTTACTGCCCGTGCGGTTTTTGGGTTATGGCAAGCCAATACGGTTAACCACGACGATATCGAAGTCTACGCAGAGAGCGGCGAAACCCTTGCCACCCTGCACCATATTCGTCAGCAGATCCAAAAGCCTGGCGCCAGTGAGGAACTCACCTCTCTAGCCGATTTTGTCGCCCCAAAAGAATCAGATATCACTGACCATATTGGCGCTTTTGCCGTATCAACAGGCATAGGGGCTGATGAACTAGCCGCCGAATATGAAGCTGTGCATGATGATTACAATGCGATTATGGTAAAGGCGCTGGCTGACCGTTTAGCAGAAGCCTTTACTGAGCACTTGCACGAACGTGTTCGCCGCGAGCACTGGGGTTATGCCGCTGATGAAGAACTCGACAATGAAGCTCTAATTAAAGAGAAATATCGTGGTATTCGGCCTGCACCGGGCTACCCGGCCTGCCCAGATCACACCGAGAAAGGCACCTTGTTTGAGCTGTTGAATGTCACGGAGAACATTGGTCTAGAGTTAACCGATAGCTTTGCGATGTCACCTGCTGCGGCAGTGAGCGGCTGGTACTTTGGCCACCCAGATGCCAAGTATATCAATACCGGAAAAATTGATGGCGATCAGGTGGAGTCACTGGCTCAACGTAAAGGCATGTCAGTGCCAGAACTTGAGCGTTGGTTGACGCCTATTCTGAATGATTAATTGGGGCTAATTGTGATTGAAGAAAATAAATCCAAAAAACCCGGTTTAGGCTCGCTGATCAAAAGTATTTTGGCGGCGGCAATTGGCGTGCAGAGTAATAAAAATCGCGAGAGGGATTTTGAACATGGAAGTCCTCTGGCCTTTATTGTCGGCGGTTTTGTTTTTACTCTGCTGTTTATCGCGACCATTGCTACGGTTGTTGGAATTGTATTAAGTAATAACTGACCGAGAAGCGGTCATCCTTAAAGAGCGACGCGAAGCATCTTTTTTAGATATCTCAGCTCACTCTACCACCTAAAATAAAAAAGAGGCTGCAGTTACGCAGCCCCTTTTAAACGTCCTAACCAAACAACTTCACCCTAGAACATATACCTAGCTTGCAGCGCAACATTCCTCGGACGATTAACAAACGCGTAATAGGAATTGCCCGCACCACCAGTCAATGTTCCGCCCAGCGGCGTATTACCACCAAAGTTAATCACTGTCTCATCGGTGAGGTTACGACCGATCAGTGCAAACTCCCAATCACCTTCGGCATTGGATAGGGCAACACGGGCATTAACCAAGGTGTAGGCTTCCTGTTCGGTGCGCGGATCAAGGTTGGGGCTATAGATGTAATCACCCATATAATTCAAATCGATAGAAGCATCGAGAACCAGATTATCTGCAACAGTATCTGACCAAGCAGCGCCTATATTAGCTTGAAACTCAGGGGTGTACTCCTTGCGTTCACCGGCCACATCGCAGAGCCCGGGGAAGTCGGGTGCGTTTGGCACCTGACCAAAGTAACATTGAGAGTTGGGGAACTTGTCGTATTTAAAGTCCAGATAGGCTGCAGAACCCGTTAGCGTCAACTGATCAGTTGCCGCCCAACGGCCATCAACTTCAAAGCCCTGCACTGTTGCCTCTCCGGCGTTGGTTACGTTAAAGCCAAGAGTTCCATCAAACTGAGAGACTTGTAGATCGGTGTACTCAGTCATATAAAAAGCCATACTGAGTTCAGCCGCGCCATCCGCCAAGCTCATTTTAGACCCTAACTCAATACTGCTTGCCTCTTCGCGATCAAATTCCCAGCTACCGGTGATTGACGCACCATTCAAGGGGTTTACAGCATTGACGACAGTTGCATCTGGATGACCATTTGAACGGGCATCAAAACCACCTGATTTATTACCCTTAGTCCAGGTCGCATAGGCCATGGCATCTTCACTGACATCCCATTCGAGAGTCACTACGGGTGTGAACGAGTCATCATCGATCTTTCCAGTGATTTTCTCGTAGGGCTCAATAGCAAATATGCCATACAAAAGATTGTATGGATCAGTGGCTATTCCTGTGGGTAATGTTGCTCCCATAAAGGGTGATCCAACACTGGAGACATGCTGCTGAAGGCGATCTGCATCTTTGTTTTCTTGGCTGTAACGACCACCGAAGGTTAGGCGCATATCATCGGCAATAGACCAGGTTGCCTGCGCAAATAGCGACCAGATATCACCGTCTTGATTAAATTCACGATTGGTCGAAGAACCCGCTGCCAGAGGAGCCAGAGCACCTGCACCTGCACCAACCAAAGCTGCTGTGATCACTGTTGGGTCAGGCAGTATTATCTTATCGCTATACTCAAGCTCTGTTGACTGGAAAAAGATCCCCGCTATGTAGTCAACATCACCGCCAATATCTGAGGTTATGCGGAATTCCTGACTGAACTGGCTGTATTCTTCTTCGCCAGTGGTGTCAAAAACAGCTGCCCCAGTAAAGTCGCAGTCACAGTTTTCCTGAAACTCATAATCAACATAACCCGTGGTCGAGGTCAGAGTAAAACCCTCTAGGTCCCAACTGACACCCAGCGTTGTATTGTTGACTTCGTTGTTACTGTAATGACCATTGTTGTCGCCAATATAATTGAGCTCCGCATCGACTTGAAAGGCTTGAAGAGCATTCAACACGGTTATATGGTCTGGCGTACCAATACTGTTGTAGACCTCCAGGTTTCTGCCGACAACATCAAAGGTGGAGCGCGAAACTTTGAGATCAGCGGTCACATCGGCATTGATATCCCAGCGCAGCGACGCGCGGATAACATCTTCCGACTCCTGCTGCTCATCCTGACCGTTTACAGCATTCTTAACATAGCCATCCATATCACGAGTTAGCACTGCAAGCCGACCGCTTAGGTTGTCAGTTAGTGGCCCCGATAGTACCAAGCGCAGGTCTTCTTCACCGTGATCAGGCTCGTACAGGGCGGTAATCGACCCCTCAAATTCATCCGTCGGTTTGGCAGTGATCTGGCTAACCGCACCGGCAATACTGTTTTTACCAAACAGAATACTCTGGGTGCCTCGCAATACTTCTACGCGCGCCATATCCATCATCGGAACGCGAGCCAGCTGACCTCGACCGTAAAATAGACCGTCGTTGTACATACCAACGGACTGCTCAAACCCAGGGTTAATGCCAGAGCTGATACCGCGAATAGTGATGGTGGTGGAAATACCGGTTTCATTGATTGAAAAGTTAGGTACATATTCAGATAGCCCTTGCAGGTCAACGACGCCTGCATCAGACATTTTCTCTGCGGTTACCGCTGCCACTGAGACGGGTACATCCTGAAGTGATTCAGCACGCTGTTGCGCAGTGACAATAACTTCCTCGAGCACGGCGGAGTGGACAACCCCCACCGAGCTGGCAATAACTATCGATAAAATTGATCTAGCTAAAAATTTTTTCATTGTTACTTCTCCCCAAGTAATAGTTCACGGTTACCCGCTCTAATTATTAAGACGCACGACAAAAGTTATTCAGTGGTAATACAAATTAACCCACTACTTAAATATTAGCCGTGTTTTTAGGGGTTTTTATAATTTCTCGCAATTCACCTAGTGATTAACCTCACAAATCCCGCTAGAGGGTTAAAAAGTCCTTCTCGTCAAGACTCTCCAAATAGCTTGAGCTGCCTGTAATAGTTGCCAAATGGGAATAATTGCGCGTTAGCAACTGTGTCGCAAAGAATTGCGCTGTGGCAATTTTCTGAATATAAAATCTGTCCTCTGAGCCATGATCTACATGCTTTTGCGCGGCGATAGCCTGTTTGACCATCAGCCAGTAAGCCACTGAATTGCCGAATAACATCATATGGCTATAGGCCAGATAGCCCGACTGGTCGGGATTAGCCAACACATAATCAAGCGCCTCTTGGCACTGGGTAATTGCGTATTCAAGGGAATTGAGCAATCCCTGTATTTGAGCAGAAGCATTGGCGAGCGAAGCGGTTTCCGTCATGTCGGCGATCAGTGCCGACAAACCCTCTCCGCCATCGCGAAGACATTTACGGCCGACAAAATCCAACGCCTGAATGCCATTGGTGCCTTCATAGATCGGCAGGATTCGTGCATCGCGCATATGCTGGGCAGCGCCGGTCTCTTCAATAAAGCCCATACCACCATGAACCTGAACCCCCAGCGAAGTCGATTCCATAGCAACTTCGGTGCACCAGCCTTTAACCAGTGGGGTCATTATTTCAACCCGTTTTGCGTTGGCGGCTCTGACGGTTTCGTCAGGGTGATGAGAACTGCGATCTTCCGCGGCAATAGCAAAAAATGACATGGCGCGACCGGCTTCGGTGAGCGCGCGCATGTGCATTAACATGCGTTTAACATCGGGGTGATGAATAATCGGCGCACGCCCTTCAATGCCCGAAACTCGACCCTGCACTCTGTCCTGAGCATAGGCGACCGCTTGCTGATAGGCGCGCTCACCAACGGCGACGCCCTGATGCCCTACAGATAACCTAGCGTTATTCATCATTGTAAACATACATTGCAGGCCGCGATTTTCTTCTCCGACCAAATAACCAACCGCACCCCCATTATCGCCAAACTGCAGGGTACAGGTGGGGCTGCTATGAATGCCTAATTTATGCTCCACACCCACGGTTTTAACCTCGTTATGCTGACCGGGACTGCCGTCGGCGTTGACGAGAAATTTGGGTACTAAAAACAGCGATATCCCTTCATTGCCTTCGGGAGAATCTGGTTTGCGCGCCAAGACCAGGTGGATAATATTCTCAGCGCACTCATGGTCACCCCAGGTGATGTAAATTTTCTGGCCGCTGATTAAATAATGGTCGCCGTTAAAAACCGCTTTGGTGCGCACTGCGGATAAATCACTACCGGCCTGTGGCTCGGTAAGATTCATAGTGCCAGACCAGGCACCGGAGATAAGCTTTTCCAGATAGGTATCTTTTTGCTCTACAGTGCCATACAGACCAAGGGCATGAACTACACCTCGGGTAAGCATCGGCAGCAGGCTAAAGCCAAGATTGGCCGACTGCAACATCTCTTGGACAGCTAGATCAACAACGCCGGGAAAACCAGTACCCCCATGGGCTGGGTCGCCATTAAGGCAGCACCAACCCGCATCAACCATCTTGCCATAGGCATCTGCTAAACCTGGGGAGGCTACCACTTCGCCGTCTTTTAGATGGGCCGGATATTTATCGCCCTGAGGGTTAGTCGGGGCGACAACCTGTTCAAAAAATTTAGCCGCTTCGGGCAGTATCACTTCAACCAAATCACCGCCGGCCTCTTCAAAACCGGGCATTTTGCAATGCTCGTCGTAGCCGATAATCTCATCGAAAATAAATGACAGCTCCCTCTGTGGTACAACATAGTTACTCACCGTCTTTCTCCCTGTAATGGTTGAATTTGATGACTTATTTACGCGCAATCTGCTATCACTGTAAACCCCAATAAATGACCAATAGGTCTAAGCAAAACGAGAAGTAACTGCTCTTGAGAATAAACACCAGTGAAGTCTGTCATCTAGACCCACCCCCCCACTCAAGATTCAACTTGAGCCAGTTTTCAAAATACAGGATGATGGGGAGGCGTTACGGGTGCACTCATGCTGAATGCACTCGCTAACTCATTAGACGAAAAACCCATTGGAGAATACGTTTAAATGCTAGCAATTATAGGTGGCTCTGGACTCTACCAGCTCGAAGGTCTTGAAATTGAACAACAGATCGAGATTACAACACCCTTTGGCAAGCCCTCAGCACCCATCAGTTCCGGCATATATCGCGGTCAGTCAATTTTATTTCTCGCTCGCCACGGTACCGCCCATCAACTACTGCCCCACGAAGTTAACTATCGGGCGAATATCTACGCGCTAAAACAACTTGGCGCCCGGCAGGTCTTTTCCCTGTCTGCTGCTGGCAGCTTAAAAGAGGATATTAAACCCGGCGATCTGGCTCTGGTGTCACAGTATTTTGACCACACCAGCGGGATGCGTGAAAAGTCATTCTTCGGCAATGGTGTTGTCGCGCATGTCTCTACAGCCAACCCTGCCTGCCCTGCCCTAAGCAAGGATATTCAGGCCGCGGCACAGCAGATTGGTCAACCACTGCATACAGACAAAACCTACGCCTGCGTCGAAGGCCCTCGACTGGGCACCCGCGCTGAGAGTCACTTTTTGCGCACAGCAGCCAACTGCGACCTGGTCGGTATGACCAATGTTCCCGAGGCCTTTTTAGCTCGCGAAGCTCAGCTCGCTTACTCTTCACTGTGTCTGGTTACTGACTATGACTGCTGGATGGATGATCCCAGCCAGCATGTTAGCGTCGATAAGTTCTTTGACGTTTACTCCGCCACACTTAACAAGGCAGTCGCCCTGCTCAGCCAGTTATTGTCAGCGCCCTTATCAGAAACACCCAGTGATATTAGAGGCGCACTGCAATCAGCGGTTATGACCCCAAGGGAAAATTTAGCCCCCGCCCAAAAGGCATGGCTTAGGGTATTGGAAGAGTGATTTTTCCGACCCTTGAACAGGTCAGTATCGTTATACCGGTGGCGGCAGATGAAACCGAGCATAAAACCCTGCTCGCTAACTTGCATAACCACAGCCAATTGCAAGCCGAGGTTATCCCCTGTTCAAAATTTACCCGCGCCCAGAGCCTTAACAAAGGCGCTGCTCAGGCTAAGGGCGAATGGCTGTGGTTTGTTCACGCCGACAGCTATATCAGCACCGACAATCTCTGCGCGCTTGAGAAGAGTCTTGAGCAGCATCCACAGGATTTACATTATTTCGACTTAGCCTTTGACGATCACTCTCTGCGCTTTAATGCGCTTGGCGCCAATCTGCGTTCACGCCTGTGCGGCACGCCTTTTGGTGATCAGGGGTTTTGCATTAAAAAATCGCTGTTTAAACAGCTCAATGGCTATCCAGAAAATACGCCCTATGGAGAAGACCTATTATTTGTCTGGCACGCTCGACAGGCGGGCATCAAGTTGCGGCGTATCCCGTCAAAAATCCTCACCAGTGGCCGTAAATATAAGCAATTCGGCTGGTTCAAACTTACCCTGCTCTATCAGTGGCGCTGGATAAAAATGTCATGCCCTGAGTTTCTAACGCTTTTAGCGATGCGTCTTAAAGCTTTCTATGAATAGCTCTGAATTAAACGGTTCTGAGTTAAACAGCACTTCATTAAGCAGCACGGCCATTGCAGTGTTTGTTAAAACCCCCGGTTTGTCACCCGTAAAGACCCGCCTCGCAGCCTCTATCGGTACCCCCGATGCCGAGCACTTATACAGACTCTGTGTCTCAGCTATTGAGCAAACTTTGCTGGGTGCTACACAAGACCTTAGCATCAGCCCATTTTGGGCGGTGGGTGAAACCGCGGGATTATCTAATGCGCTATGGCAGGGCTTTGAATCCATACACACAGGCGATGGCGGGCTCGGTGAACGACAGCATCATATTTATCAAACCCTGCAGGCCCGCTATCAACGAGTAATTCTTGTAGGCGCAGATTCTCCACAGCTGTCCGTAAAGCTACTGAAAGAGGCTATAAAAGCTCTGGATAAGCATACGTTTGCTATTGGGCCTGCGGTGGATGGGGGTTACTACCTTTTTGCTGGCCGGGCACCCGTACCGAAGAATATCTGGACCAGTGTTATTTACAGTGCAGCCGATACCGCAGAGCAATTATGCGCCCAACTGCCCTCTCCAGCAGTGGAGTTAGAACGCATCACTGATGTGGATACTATTAATGACCTAAAGGTATTAAAATCCGAACTGCTGGCAGAAACCGCCTTAAGCCATAAACAGGAAGAGATTATCCGCTGGATAGATAAGTTAGAGGGATAAGCTTGATGAAACACAGTTAAAAACCTAGTCCGTCACCGAGCAGCTACCGCCACCCAGCACACAAAATGCTGCGCAGTGGGGATGGTTAAGCTGAACCGTACCCGACGCTTCGGCCAAGGTGCTACCAAGATTAAACTGCTGATCGTAAGCCAGAAGAGTACAGGCCATAACACTGGGCGCAGAATCCCCTTTGCGCTTGACCACCATTCGCGACGATGCGCACATCATGGCATTTGGATCTACATCGAGAATACCCCAACAGGCAGTGGTGATTTCTGGAAGCGATGATTTTCCAGCATCCTCTTCGGCCATTCCATCCTTCATTTCAGGAAACAGCACCAGCTGTTTTTTATCCATCGCATCTATAGCTATCTTGTTTTGCTTAAATAGATCGGCAAACCCCTGACGCAATTCCAACTCGTCATCCCCCCAAAGCGTGCGCCCCGCCACGTCCAGATTAAAATCCTTGGCTGAAAGCCAGCAGAGCCCATCCAACATTGGCTGCCAAGTTTTCCCCCCGCGCTCTTCCTCATGTAATTCCGGACGATAGTGATCCACTGACACTCTAATGGTGAGCTGTTGCGGATAAAGGGTATGCAATTGCAACAGACCCTCCCTGAGTTTGGCCATCGGGCGCATCGCATTAGTCAGCACCAAAAGCCGAAAACCACGGCGCAAAATCGCCCCCATAATCGGAATAATATCCGGATTCATAAATGGCTCGCCACCGGTCAAGCCAATCTCATCGGTGGCTAGATTTTCGCGTTGAATTTCATCGAGAAACTGCTGCACCTCCGCGAGGCGAATATATTCAAGACGATCATTGGAGGGCGTCGATTCTATATAGCAGTTAGTGCAGGCCAAATTGCACAGGGTGCCGGTATTAAACCAAAGGGTCTGCAACTGGTTGAGTTTGACACTCGCCCGAGTTGAGCCATCTGAAGTTATAAACGGATCAGAAAATTTGCTGGGTGGAGCATCAAAACTCATGGTTAACTCTGTGTGGAAAAATTAGATGGCTAGTTCCGGTTCAATCATAAGACATTAACTATGCGCTGAACAACTATCTGGCCTAGTGACAGTATAAGCCCAGTAGACCGCTAAAAACTGCAGTGCCAATCGAATGTAGAGTGCAACGAGAGGAATATCAGGAAACAGATGCGGGTTAAATGCCATATGTAAATTGGCCGGATAAACTGCTATCAACAGGGCCACCAAACCAACACCGGCAAAGGCGCGAAAACACGGAATTAACACCCCAACGCCACCCATAATTTCAAACACTCCACTCAGATAGACCAACTCCAGATGACCCGGAATCCACGGCGGCATAATGCTCACATAAAAGTCGGGAGAGAGCAGGTGGTCTATTCCCGCGTAGGTAAAAAACACACTGAGCAGAATCAGAAAAAATGTTTTAACTCGACTTGCCGGAAATTGAAAAATACTGAAAACCCGGCCCACAAAACTAGCCTCTTTATCAACTGTTTGGTTCAATTTAATCCCCTAAATGCAGTTTATAACACCGATGCTGTGCCATGTTTTTGTATCAGATCTGAGGCTATCTTATCTTGCACGGCGCGGGCATCAAACCCCTGGCACTGACTATTATTCCAAGTCTTGTAGCGAGGTATATCAGGGTCGCCTATATTGATTAACGTCTCCCATACCATGATGCATTTCTCCGCATAGGTCGCATGGTCGTCTGCGGCAACTCTTGCCAATAGACTGTCCAGCGTTTGAGTCTCGAAATCTAACGCTAAGTGTTCATCTTTATCCAAGCGGATATAGGCCTTATCGACGCTATTGTAGGGCTGCCACTTGAAAGGCAAGGATTTATCCGGCGTTGCCAAGGCGGCAAAATCTCCCCAGATATTCATTGCCGTGCGCTGCATCTGATCGCGAGCCTCGCCTTCAGGATAAATATACGAGGTGATCGGGCCATACTTAAAATCCCCCGATACAAAAGAGATATCTGTGCCATGAGCGGCGCCTAGAATATTCGGAAAGTCGGCGAAGAAGGACGACTTCTGATCATCCCAGTCAAAGCGATAGGCATAAAGGTCAGTGTAGCCGGCCTTTTCCAGCGCATTGAGCGGCTCATCAACGCCCCGCGCCTTCCATGCTTGAGATCTAATCCGCACCCAAAAGCTGTACAGCTTCGGGTTTTTAATCGTCATTCTGGCGGGTAATAATTTGGTAAACGGATAGGCGGTCTTTATAAAGTAACGATGTAAGCCTAACCAGAGAGTCACTTCATCTTTATTGGCCCCAGAGATAACCGGTACATTTTTGGCGTACAGAGGATCTGCCAGTGCAGCAAGAAGACCCTGCTTGGGAATCACAACCCCATCAGACGTTGTTAGAGGAATATAGTTAATCTTGGCGGTTTTCTTGTACAGGCCAATAAACTCTTGTGGGTCGACATTTTTCAGTAAACGGTGAAGTTGTTCTGGAGAATAAGACTGCTGACTACTGCCCTGCTGTTGGCCAACAAGCTCTTCAACAACCTGCCATGAACCTTTAGTGACATAGCTATTAGCACCTTTGTAGTTGTAAGCATCTTCCAAACTGTTGCTAATGCTATAACCGGACTGAGCAATGGCTTTATGAAACAACCCTTTACCAAGGGGCGATGCGAGCAAGCTGTAGACATTGTGGCCACCGGCAGACTCACCAAAAATAGTCACGTTATTGGCATCGCCGCCAAACTGATCAATATTATCCCGCACCCAGTGCAGTGCCTGAATAATATCCAGGGTGCCAAAGTTAGAGCTGGTATCCAGTCCGGCCTGTAAATTCTGAATCGCCGGATGGGTAAACCACCCGAGAGCACCAAGGCGGTAATTAATGGTTACCACAACCACTTTTTGGCTCTCTATCAGTTTACTGTAATCATAATAATTCTTAGTGCCGGTGGTATTGCCGCCCCCATGAATCCAGAACATCACCGGGTAATCAGCCGTCGCGAAATCATCCGGCGCTCGAATATCCAGATACAGGCAATCCTCATCACCCACAACACTCTCACCGCTGACACCGCCATACTCGCTGGCCGGCTGAACACAGGCTAGATTGCCCTTGGTTTGAATAACTGCATCTGGGGTTTTCAGAGCTCGCGGCGCTCGCCAACGCAAATCCCCAACCGGTGGCTGGGCGTAAGGGATATCCTGCCAGACAACAACAGCGGGTTTGCTGGGTTCTGTAAACTGGCCCTGAACCGTGCCACTGGTTGTATTGATATTATGCGCATCGATAAGACTAACGACAGTCTCTTGACGCGTGAATAGCGCACAGGAGGCCATCGACAGAACAATTAAAATTATTAGGATACGGTTCATAATTTAATTCTTTTTTAGACTGAGCTTTTTATTATCTGGGCTGTTTATTATTTCAGCTTTTATTATTTGAGCTTATATTTTTTCTCTTTTACGTTTTTAAACACTTTTTCGACCAATTTCGACCCATAAATAGTTTAATTGAATAAGAAAAGTTACGCTTATTGGCACCTCAATCAAGCATCTATTACCGATTAGTGATAGCATAGTTAATTAAGGCTTGCAGACTAAAATATAACTTATAAACGAAGTAAAGCTTGTAACAAATAGCCAATAAAAATAGATTTAAAAAAATCAGTTTCTGGGGAGTTAATCTATATGTTCTATAAATACACTTTATTAGCAGTTTCAATTGCACTCTGCTCCTGTGGTGGTGGTTCGGGTGGCGGTAGCGAAAACACCAATCCAACAACGCCTAATCCAGTCGATGAGCCTGCACCCACTGGACTATTAATCCCCGTAGAAACTCAAGAGCAGTTAGTGGAATCCTTCCGCCAGGGCTTCGATGAAATTATTGAGCCCGCTGTTGAGACTGGTATGGATGGCGGAACTACTGGCGGCGTTATGCCTGTTGTTGATATGCCCGTAGCCGAAGCCACAAGTTCGGATAGCGCGGCCTCCAGAAGTTTCACCACAACCTATACCCTCGAGAAGGGTGTCGATGAACACGATGCTGTCAAATATGATGGCTCCCATCTATTTATCGCCCCAAGTCGCAGTATGGACTGTTGCTTTATTGTCGATGATATTGTTTTTGAAGACGACATAATGATCGCCAATGACGCGATTATGCTGCCTGAAGAGACTGTTATGCAGGATGATGAGCACAGTATCCGCATACTGGCCACCGACCCAGAACAGGCAGGCGCGACTCAGGTAGGCAGCATTGAGCTAGATATTAATCGCAGTGTCGAGGGTCTCTATATCGACGGTTCTCAATTGGTTTCTATCAACAGTTCCGGTTGGTGGGGACTTTATGGTGAAGCCTTTATCAGCCCACGCACCTGGCAGGGCCAGAGTACCGGACTGGCTATTTACGATATCAGTGATACCGCCAACCCGACGATGGATTGGCAAATCGATATTGAAGGCGGCTTTATTAGCAGTCGCAAAAAAGGCGATACGGTCTATCTGGTTGCCCGCCACACGCCAAGAGCGGATGGTTTGCACTACTACCCCAGTGATGACGAGATGATAGCGGAAAATCAAACCACTCTGGACGCACTGAGTGCTGAAGATATTCTGCCGAAAATCTCGATTAATGGCACTGAAAGCTCCCTGCTAGGCGCGACAGATTGCAGTATTACCGACGCTGAACACAGCGCATTGCCAGCAAGAACTTACACGCCAACCATGACGCTGCTGATCGCCATTGATCTAGCACAATCAACCGATGGCGAACCCAGCGTGGCACAAGCCATCTGTTATATGGAGCCTACCTCCGGCATCTATGTTTCTGAAAATGCTATCTATCTGACTCAGACTGACTATCAGAACTCAGAGACAAGAACCTTTGTTCACAAGTATGCGCTCAATGAAGAAATTAGCTACTCAGGTTCTGGCGTTGTCGCAGGTAATATCAGTGGCAGCAGCACGGATTTCCGCATCAATGAATATGCCGACCACCTGCGTTTAGTCACCACGCAATTTACGAGCGACTCAGCGGATCGATTTGATCATCAGGTGTTTGTATTAAAGCAATCAGAGACCACCGCCGAACTTGAAACCGTGGCAACACTGCCCAACGCAGAGCGACCCAATGAAATCGGCAAGCCCAATGAAGATCTCTACGGGGTTAGGTTCTTGGGCGACACGCTCTATCTGGTGACCTTTGAGCGCACCGACCCGCTTTATGTAATCGACCTCTCCAATGCAACGGATCCCCTAATTGCTGGTGAGTTGAGCGTTCCCGGTTTCTCCGATTTCCTGCACCCGGTTAATAACGAGCTGTTATTGGGCTTGGGACAAGATGAAAATCAAGCGGTAAAACTAGAGCTGTTTAATGTTGCCTCGATTGAGAGTCCCTATTCACTGGGCACCGTAAGCTTGGCACCCGAGGCCTCGTGGAGCCGCTCAGAAGCCCGCTACAACCACCACGCCTTCACTTATCAAGCGATAAGTGAAAGTACTGACCGTTTCTCTATTCCTCTTTCATTAGGCTTATACGACAAAAATGACGGCTATCGTGAAGAGGATCGTCTGTATCTATTTGAAATTGACAGCAAAGACACCCCAGAGCTCAGCTCAATGATTGAGGTTGGCCATATCAAAGCCAAGTCTCAGTGGTGGAATAGCCTGCAGCGAGCAGTATTCGATGGTGATGCGGTGTACTTTATCAATGGCAGCTCAGTCTGGTCGACACTGTGGGACAACCCAACTGAACAGCAAGGGCCGTTGTAAATTTAGCCCTAAAGCCAAATTCTCGCAGAGTGTTTTCTCACACTCTGCGGGATTGCTTAATCGATCTTAATAACGAGTTTCTACTGTACTGTTTCTCTCTCGCCTTCTTTCTCCTTTTTTTTCTCTTTACCCTTCCCTTTTTCGTCATCTTTTAATAATTCAATTTGCTCTTTATGAGACACAATCACACGGTGTGTCTGCTTCCTAAAGTCTGCAAATTGACGCTCCATTTTCTTGACTCTCTTGGCCAGCTCAATGGTGTATAAAATTAAAAATAAACCGCCGATAACTAATACCGGAACAAGAAAAAAGGGCATTTTAGAAACTCTCTTGAAAAAAATAAAAGACTCTAAATCAGAGTCGGAAAAATTACAGCCGGACAATTACCCAGTAATAATAACACTACTCAGTAAAGCTGGTTATCTCTCAGAGGTACTTCAAGGGCATTAGTCGATGGTTTTTCAGCGCCGCCGATCATTTCATCGTAGGCACTAGTATGTCGCAGCACTGACTGACTCGCAGAAACCTCACGCAACTGCTTCTGCAATTCAACTAAGCTTCTCGAGCGCAAAAGAACGCCTTTATTATCGGTAATAAAATGTTCTTCCCCCTCAATAATCGCCGAGGCTTGATAAAGACTTAAATCGACAGAGTGAAAAATTAGTTTTTCCACCACGAGATATTTTTCCAGTTTGGATATTACTATGGTCAACGCTTAAACCCTTTTCTATTTTCTGAAGCTAACCCCCAGTTAATAATCCATACGCTTAACAGATCAAATTGGGTTGAAACCAACTAAAGCCAAAACCCAGAAAAGCTGTCTATAATGGGTCAATCGTTAATTATTCCAAAGAAGCGTTCTATGAAGGTAAAGGCCCAACTACTATTTGGTTCAGTATTACTATTAAGCACTTTTTCTGCCACTCAAACCTATGCAGAGACAACGCTAAGCGACAGCAAGCTAGAGACTATTGTGGTGACTGGGCGCCGCGACGGCCAGTCTGCAGAAAACCTTATTGGCGCTATTGGGCAGCTTAGTGGCCCAGACCTGCAGCTTATCGGCCATGTGCATATTAATCAGGGAACCGCCCGTCTTCCCGGGGTCTGGCTGAGCCGTGGCAATGGTCAGGAACTGCTTGCCGCGGTGCGCTCGCCAGTCTTCACCGGTGCCGGCAGCTGTGGTGAGATCCAGACCAGTGAAGATGGCCTACCGATTCGCCCCACCGGCATGTGCAATGTTAACCAGCTATTTGAAGTCAACAGCGAGCAAGCCGCCGGACTTGAAGTCTGGCGCGGGCCGGGCACAGTCTTTTATGGCTCCAATGCCCTACACGGTGTGATCAATACTCTTTCGCCACAGATCGACCGCAACTATCTCTCCCTTGAAACTGCCAGCAACGATTACAACCGTATTAAACTCGGCTGGAACCAGCAGCAGTGGCAGGTCGCCGCCAATGGGGTAAAGGATGCCGGCTTTAAGGACGACTCTGGCTTTGATCAACAAAAACTGTCTCTAAAGCACCAGTGGGCTGGCACTGATATCAGCAGTGACACTCACTTCTCTGCGGTCAATCTAAATCAGGAAACCGCCGGCTTTATTCGCGGTGAAAATGCCTACCGCGATCCGCAAGTATGGAGAACCAATCCCAACCTGGAAGCTTTTAGAGATGCACAGGCATTTAGACTCTCTAGTCATTTCTCCAATAGTAATTCTGGCAACGATAGTAATTCGAACGAATGGCAAATAAGCCCCTATATGCGCCACAGCAGCATGACTTTTTTACAGCACTATCTGCCCGGACAGGCCGAAGAGAAAAATGGCCAGACCAGTGCCGGCGTTCAGTCCAGCTTTAAAGCAATCTTTAAATACAGTACCAGCCTCTGGCTCGGCGCCGACCTTGAATGGGCGAATATGTGGGTCGAGGAATTTCAGGCCAACGCCCTTGGCAGTTCAGATAATGTCCGCTACCAAGGCCAGCATTATGACTTTGAAGTGGGTAGCCAACAGCTCGCTGCCTTTGCCAATCTCGAATCAAATTTCAGCTCAAAACTGACGGCCGAAGCCGGTGTGCGAGCTGAATACATTAACTATGACTACCAAAACAATATACTCACCGGCACCACCAGAGATGATGGCAGTGCCTGTAATTCAAGTGACGGTAGCTGCCGTTATTTTCGCCCGGCCGATCGCTCCGACAGCAACGATAACTACAACTTTCACCTGGGCATTAACTACCAGATCAACCCTGCACTATCAGCCTATAGCCGCGTAGCCAGCGCCTATCGCGCACCTCAGATCAACGAACTGTATCGCCTGCAGCGAGAGCAGCAGATCAACGATATCAAACCCGTGCAGCTAAAAAGTGTTGAAGCCGGTTTACGCTATTATAAAAATGCCCTAAGTGCCGAACTCAACTTTTATCGAATGAATAAACAGAAGGTTATCCTTAAAGATTCCGATGGCTTTTTGGTCAATGATGGAGAAACCAGCCACCGGGGAATAGAGTGGCAACTGAGCTATGCGCTCAACCCTGACTGGCAGATTGCCACAGCCGGCGCATGGGCCAAACACCTCTACAGCAACAGCAGCCCGCTCAATGGCGTTTCGGTTAATGGCAATGATATAGATACAGCACCGCGCTATCAGGGCAGCGCGCAACTGCGTTACCAGCCCTCTGAGCGAATTACGGCCGAACTTGAGTGGCTGTATCTTGGCCGCTATTTTCTCGATGCCGCCAATAACCACCAATATCCCGGCCACAATGTACTTAACCTAAGTCTGCTGCAGAGTTTTGATCACTGGGAATTGCGTCTGCGGGCAACCAACCTTGGCGATAAGCGCATTGCTGATCGCGCGGATTTTGCCTTTGGCAGCTATCGCTACTTTGTGGGTGAAGGACGTGGCGTTTTACTTGATATCAAACATTATTTCTAAATAAGCAACAAACTGGGAAGGGCCCGCCTTGGCAAAGCCCTTCCCACCTATTTTTCCAATTAAAACTTGTTCATCAGGGATTCTAAATACATTTCAATCTCTGTTGAATCAGTTCTTGTAGCACCATCCCCAACAGCATTGTTAACCAATGCATCGCCACTAAAGTCAAACAGGTAACGCATAACAAGCAAACCATCGCTGAGGGCATCAATCTCGCCGTTAGCATCAATATCCAATAGTTTATATGTATGAGTACCTGAGCTTAACGGATACAAATCCACGACATCTAATACGCCATCATTATCATCGTCAGTATCGGCATTATTACCCACACCATCGGAATCTGTATCCAGAATCTCCCCGGCATTTAAAGGGAAAGTGTCGGAGACATCATCAACACCATCCCCATCGTCGTCAGTGTCGACATTGTTACCAATACCATCCGCATCAGTGTCTGTGGTTTCATTAGGGTCATAAATAAAGGCATCAGCATTATCGCCTACTCCATCACCATCACTATCTGTGGTTTCACTGGGATCATTGTCGAAAACATCGGCATTATCGCCCACGCCGTCACCATCAGTATCCGTTGTTTCACTGGGATCGTTGTCGAAGGCATCGGCATTATCGCCAACACCATCACTGTCCGTATCAAGCCACTCACTGGCATCGAGTGGAAAGGCATCTCTAGCCCCTTCAACCCCTTGATAAAGGAAATCAGCTGTTTGAGATACACCATTGAGAGTTTCCCACTGATCACCCATCGGAGAGTGCTGCATAAAGAGAACCAGATCCGGATTATCTGATGTAATCAGAATTTCATCTGAAGTGCCTGGCACAAGGCTCATCGTCACATCATGCGCCGACTGCTGCCCACCATTAACCAGCATTTCGAAACTCTGATAAATTCCTTCCGGTTCACTGGGATCAATACTGGACCAGTCTTCGTCACTATTATTCACAGTTACAGGATCATCACCATTACTTACACCAAATCCGTAAATAGCAGGCCCTCTTGAAACTACGTCATCAATGCTGACATTTATTGCATAAAAAAGAGCGAAATCCGGAAAACCATCGTTATCATCATCAGTATCGGCATTATTACCTACGCCATCAGAGTCAGTATCAACGGACTCATGCTCATCGAAAGGAAAAGCGTCCAGACTGTCCTCTATATCATCATTATCATCATCAGTATCGGCATTATTGCCTTGACCATCGCTATCCGAGTCCTGCCATTCGCTGGCATCCAAAGGAAAGGCGTCGGGATCGCTAGCCTCTTCTCCAACTTGAATTGAGAAAAGCCCTAAACTCTCTGCAGAACCAAATTCATCCACATTGAACAGCTCCGAGATAAAATCTTCGTCACTTCTAACAATCTCGGGATAAAACCTTATGGGCAGTGGCGAGCTATTCACTGAGGTGTCCAGCGGGGTGGCAATGGTAGAGATAACACCCTGATCATAGACCACCGAGGTAAAGCGATAGGCGTGGCCAGAAACATCGTCCCTAAACTCAAATTCCTCGTAACCTCCAAACCTGAGATCAAACAGGTTGAAATCACCAAGGCTTTCAATCAATTCCGCTCCTGCAACAATTTCAGTGGTGCTGTTTATTGGAGAAAAGATAACCCTGACATCAGAAGCCTCATAATACTCCCCGGAGCCAGCATCTAGGTACCCATCATTATCGTCATCGGGGTCGGCATTGTTGCCCACTCCGTCACCGTCTGTATCCACAGTTTCACTGGAATCTAATGGAAAAGCATCCAGCTGATCCTCGACACCATCACTGTCATCATCGCTGTCGGTATTATTACCCAGCCCATCACCATCAGTATCCAAGCTCTCGCTACTATCCAACGGAAAGGCGTCTATAGAATCAATTACACCGTCATTATCATCATCGTTATCGGCGTTATCCCCTATTCCATCACCATCAGCATCAGCAGTGTCCGATGGATCAAGCGGGAAAACATCCGAGTTATCACCCACCCCATCACCATCAGTGTCAGCAGTCTCCGATGGGTCAAGCGGGAAGAGATCAGCATTATCGCCCACCCCATCACCATCACCATCATCAGTCTCCGATGGGTCAAGCGGGTAGAGATCAGCATTGTCACCGACCCCATCACTGTCAGTATCAACAGTTTCCGATGGATCAAGCGGGAAAGCATCACTGTTATCATCAACGCCATCATTATCATCATCGGAATCATCTAGGTCACTGATACCGTCGGCATCCACATCCGAGAGAACATCTACTGTAAGGGTAATCTCTGTATTGGCAGAGAGGGAATCTGTCAGAGTCAGGGTGAACTGATCCAGCCCCGTAAAACCCTGATTAGCTGTATAAAAAACGGGGATTATCAATTGAGTATAAATCCCGGAATCATCGATATCGCCAAATGTTAGAACGCCATTCGCCGGCTGTGCCGAGAGGCTGAAATTGCCCAGGCCATTGGGATCATCGAATACCAGATTAGCGGAAATGGTTTCCCGCCCCACAGCCTCAATTTCGGCTGTATTAACTGTGGTTGCACCAAGCTGGGAGGCCTGATAAACCAAAACCAGATAACCATCGCCAGCATTAACGCCATTTTCATAGGTGACATCAGTGGTCAGATCTTGATTAAAATAGCTGCTACCTCCACCGCCAGAACTACCTGAAAGTGCCCTACCACCATAGTATCCACCGCCACCGCCAGCGCCCCATGTATTCCTGGAATAGGGTCCATTACAGCCCTGAAAGGGAGCACAACCACTGGTTTGGCTACCACCACCTGAGGATGCATAATATTGGTTTATATAGGGTGCATTGCCCCCTGCAGGGTAACCTCCTGCACCACCGTTAATTTGTCGAGCTGGAGTCATACAGCACCAATAAGTGGTTAGACCCCCGCCACCGCCACCGCCAACAACTACACGCTGATTTATATCATTGGTGGCAATTCTTATATCACTGCCACCACCACCTGCACCACCTGAATTAAAAAGACTTGGATAAGCATCAAAGGCTCCGCCGTTACCACCGCCATTCCATCCCGACATACCACCTATATTAATGTAGAGGGTTTCACCTGGAGTAACCTGTAAATCGCCAGAGACGGAGCCACCCTTACCACCAGCACTGGGATAGCCGCCGTTATATCCAGCCTCACCAGAATTCTGGCCTCTTGCGCCTACTATTTCAAAATTAACTGAATAAACTCCAGCTGGCACAACCCACTTCTGTGAACTGCCTGTGTAATTATACGTATCAGTATAATTTTCCGCGTTCAAGAATGGGGCTATCGAGAGTAGGAGGATTAAATAACGTAAATTTGAATTAAACATGGAAGCCTTTTAATTAATTGCTATAGAGTACTTGCATATGAGGTTGCCATATTTTTACGGACGATTTAATTAAGGGCCTGCGCCCGCTCATACTCGTATGGACTCACGTAGCCCAGATAAGAGTGTCGTCTTTGTCGGTTATAAAACACCTCGATATATTCAAAAATGCTTTGTCTGGCATCTTCTTTGGTCCGATAGTCTTCATCATCTACTAGCTCGGTTTTTAGCGTTCCGAAAAAGCTTTCCGCCACTGCATTGTCATGACATTCGCCCTTACGGCTCATACTGCAACGCAGGTCGTTTTGTTCTAGTAACTTGCGATAGTTGCCTGAGGCATAGGTGCAACCTTGGTCTGAATGCACTGTTACACCATTTGGCTTCCCTCTGCGCCATATCGCCATCATTAAGGCATCCGCCACCAACGCTGAATCATTGCGATCAGACATCGCCCAACCAATGATTTGTCTCGAATAAAGATCCATCATCACCGCCAGATAAAGCCACCCCTGCCGCGTTCGAATGAATGTTGTGTCAGACACCCAGGCTTCATTCTTGAACCCAGTTTTAAATCGCCTCTGCAAGTGATCAGGCGCCGGCGCTGTCGTCCCTTTTGAATTGGTCGTTACCACGAACCGTTTCGCCATTTTGGATTGAATCTGCTCGGCACGCATCAATCTTGCTACGCGCTGCCGACTGGCTGTTTCACCACTGGCCAAAAGGTCTCTTTGAATGCGTGGAGACCCATAAGTTTGGCGGCTGGCCTTGTGATAACAGCGAATTTTTGTCACTAAACGTTGATTGCTTTTTGTCGTCTTACTCGGTGGTCGGTCAATCCAATCGTAGTAACCACTGGTTGAGACGTTCAACACTGAACACAGCCGACTCACGTAATGCCGCTTTCGCTCCGAGTGGATAAAGGCGTACTTCACTTGAGCTCTTTCGCAAAGTACACCGCGGCCTTTTTTAAAATCTCGACCTCTTCACGCAGGCGATCATTCTCTTGGCGCAACGTAGTGACTTCACTTTGATCTTTTTTCAGTGGCCTTCCCAGCTTGCTCGTCAACGCATCTTCTCCTTTGCTTTCCAATTGCTCTTTCCATTTGTAGAGTTGATTTCGCCTAATCCCAAGCTCTGTAGCAATCTCCGCCGATGGGCGATTAGACTCTTTCATTAAACGAATGGCTTCTAGTTTAAACGCCTTCGGGTACGTCGTTCTTGGCTTTCTAGTTCTAGTCATGTGGATACTCCTTAGGCAATTGTAGTGCCTATTAAAAGTGTCCGTTAAACTATGGCAGGTTCAATATGACCCTACATTATCGACTAAACACTATCCACAAATAAATCAGCAAATAAACTTTATATATAGATTATTATTGAATACTTAAAACATAAATATACAGAAAAATATTCATAGATCAGCAATAACGCATAAACTTGTCAGGCTAAATCTGCAAGCGAAAAACATTATCACCAAGTAAAAGCCGCGGCGTTTATGCTAAAATCCTCTACTTCTACAAGCCCCTTCAAGCTAGGCCATAAGCCCTCATGTTAAGACTCAGCGAGATCAAACTACCCCTCAATCACACAGAGAATGATTTACCTGAGGCAATTCTAAGAACCTTAAAAATCTCTGCGGAAGAATTGCTCGGCTTTAATATCTATAAGCGCAGCTATGATGCCCGTAAAAAAGGCAATATTATGCTGATCTATCAGCTTGATATTGAGCTCAGTGACAGTGTCGAAAAGCGCATTCTGGAATCAACCCCCGCCCTGCCCCGCGTTGGCCCCAGCCCGGACACCAACTATAAATTTATTGCCCAGGCAGCTACAGAGTTTCCCACCGCTAATCAGCAGCGGCCAATTATTATCGGCTTTGGTCCCTGCGGAATATTAGCCGCACTGGTGCTGGCACAGATGGGTTTAAAACCCATCGTGATCGAACGTGGCCGCGAGGTGCGCCAGCGCACCCAAGACACCTGGGGATTTTGGCGAAAACGCAAATTAGACAGCGATTCCAATGTGCAATTTGGCGAAGGCGGTGCCGGTACCTTTTCCGATGGCAAGCTCTGGAGTCAGGTCAAAGACCGCCGCCATCTGGGACGTAAAGTTTTAAAAGAATTTGTGATTGCCGGTGCGCCAGAGGAAATCCTTACCGAGAGCAGACCCCATATTGGTACCTTTAAGCTGGTTACCATGGTCGAGAATATGCGTGCCGAGATTATTCGTCTGGGTGGTGAAATACGCTTTGAGCAAAAGGTAGAAAGTATTCTTCGCGAGACTAATAAAGAAGCGAATGGCGAACCGGATACCAAAAGCCATGGCCAGATTACCGGTATCAAGCTGTGCAGTGGCGAAACCCTGCATAGCCGGCATATTATTCTCGCCATTGGCCACAGTGCCCGCGACAGCTTTCAGATGCTCTATGATCAGGGTGTGCATATTGAGGCCAAGCCATTCTCGATTGGCTTTCGTATTGAACATCCACAGTCGACCATTGACCGCGCGCGCTTTGGCAAACAGGCTGGGCACCCTATTTTGGGAGCCGCGGAATACAAACTGGTGCACCACTGTAAGAGTGGCCGCAGTGTCTACAGCTTCTGCATGTGCCCCGGTGGCACCGTGGTTGCCGCGACCTCTGAAGAAGGTCGGGTTGTCACCAATGGCATGTCGCAATATTCACGCAATGAACGCAATGCCAATGCCGCTATCGTTGTAGGTATTTCACCAGAGCAGGACTTCCCCGACCATCCCCTTGCCGGCATAGATTTACAGCGTGAGTTAGAGAGCCTTGCCTACAAACTCGGTGGTGAAAATTACAATGCACCGGCACAGTTGGTTGGGGACTTTTTAAACAATCGTCCTTCCACAGAACTGGCCAGTGTAACGCCTTCCTACAAGCCGGGAATTACATTGGGTGATCTGTCCAAGGCACTGCCAGAATTTGCCATCGAAGCCATTCGCGAAGCGATTCCCGCCTTTGATAAGCAGGTTAAGGGCTATGCCATGGCCGATGCCATTATGACCGGCGTAGAGACACGTACATCGGCGCCTGTAAGCATTGTGCGCGACCGATATTATCAGAGTGTAAATACCACTGGACTCTACCCTGCGGGCGAAGGTGCCGGCTATGCGGGTGGAATATTATCTGCGGGAATTGATGGTATTAAGGTTGCCGAGGCTGTGGCGTTAAGTCTGCTTAACATTGAGTCTAATTAAGCATGTAGCATAAATTATAAAAAAAGGGCAGGCAGAGCCTGCCCTTTTTGAGTCTAGTCTTTGCAATAGATTTTCGATACACGAGGTGTATATATACCAGAGCTAAGGAAGCCAACAAAGCCATTTAGGAATGACATCTGTGAAGTCACTTTGATTACTTTATCAGCGCCACCGCAGATTTCTGCAGCATCACTTTCAGTTTCTTGACCAATTCCTGAGATAAAGAAATGGTCAAACTTCTCTTTTGAAGGCTTTGACGGTTCTTGGTTTGCAGGCACCGAATTAACATAATAAGTTTGAGCTGAGCAAGCGGATAAGACTAACAGTACAACAGCAAGGAAACTTAATTTTTTCATAGAACTCTCCAATTATAATTATAATTTCACCCCTAGAAGGTGTGTCCCATAGACTCTATTTAAAGATCTAAAGGTGCTCGGAGTATACCTTTAAAACAGTCAATGTAAATTCAATAGTTAATAGTTAATCAGACAATACAATAATTGAAGCTTTGATATACACATCTTCCTAGATGGTGGTGCTATATTTGATTGAGAGGCTATATTGAGGCAACTTTAACGAATAGTTCTAAAAAGTAATAAGCCTAGTAATTGTTTGTACCACAGTTGGCCTAGCTTTATTCCTCTTCTTCCTCATCATCGCCAACAGCAACATCGATAACTGCAGCACCCACTTTAATCGGCGCTGTTACAACTGCGATGGCAACATCAGTGACACCATTAACAGCGGCGGCGACCAGACAACCGGATTGAGAAAGACTTAAAAGGACAATAGCGAAGATTTTATTCATTGTTTTAACATCCGTTTTAGCGCTGGTTTAAAGAGGCGCGATTATACGATTTGACTAAGGAAATACAATCCTGAAACTAGCCTTTTAGAAACGGTACTGGGCTCGAAAAGAAATCGCATCTCCACGATCCAATTCTTTAACATCATAGCCAGCCAGTTCTGTGCGAATAAAATTGACCATCAACTTAATCGCTTTTCGATAGTAATTAACACCCAGCATTGTGTTGCTTATTTCCATGCCGTCCAGATTATCCTCTGCATCCAGATAACTGTGCCTGAGAACCACCTGCCAGGCACCTAAATCGGCATTCGGCTTAACCGAGGTAAAGCGCCCTTTCTTATATCGCAGAGAATCATTACTAAGAAAATAACTGCCCTCAACATAATAGCCTGTGTATAGAGCACTATCGCTATCAACAGTCCCTTTCACATCCTGATAGTAAGCCTCACCAACCAGGGCTAAACGACCCTTAATCCAGGCAGACTCCAACGCGTACTGATTGAGAGAATCGGCCTGAAAGTTTCGTGTATCGAGTACATCGACTGAACCATGCACTTCAGCATTGCTCTCGACTTCGAATTCAGCACCGTCCAAATCACGCATGGAGAAGGAAGTAGCAAGGTGAAGAACTTGACTGTCATCATTGATAGGGCTTAGGGATAAGCGACCAGTGACGGCCAGCTTGCCACCGCCACCCTGAGTGGTATCGCTACCATATTCACCTACATCATAGATCCCAAGAGTCCAGGAATAAGCCTTGCTGGCTGAAGCCAAATTAACACCCATATTGCGTCCCAACCTAAATGCCTGACTGGCTAAATTTCTTTCAATGGCGTTGCTGTTTTTTAAAGAGGTCATTAAACCTAGGCTAAAAGGCTCTTTATCCTGACCAATAGTAATATCAGCAAAGTCCCAGCCTTTGTAACGGATATAGGCATCCTTAACTTCAACGCTACTGCTCTCTTCGTCATAGGAGAGCTGTAACTTTGTCGACCAGTCTTTTTCAAATTCTGTCTTTAAATAAAATTGGGCACGGCGCAGCTCTGTTTGCTGATCAGTGCCGACAGACACAGGATTGTAGACACCATCAAAAGAATCGACATCGAGAAATACCGAGCCACCATATTCGTATTTAATAGTCTCGGTCTCAGCAAGCGTCAGCCCCGCACTCAGCAGGCTAAATAAAAGCGTGGAGTAAACACTCTTTATATTTTTCATTTTATTAACTCTCTTTTGATGCGCTCTTGGCGAGGGAAATACCAGAATCAGAAGCCATCAGTTTGGCACTGGCAGTTTGGGCTTGAGCGACTTCATGGTAAAACACTCGCAGTGTTGCTATATCTCTAAGCAGATCTATATCGTCTATCTCAAACCTATAGATATCCAAACCAGTGCGCGCTTTCAAATCCTCTATCAACTGCTGATGATTCTCGGGTTTAATATTTTCAATATTTTCGTATATTACCCGCTTGCTATAGGTTCTCGGCGCTAACAGGCTTGTTTCAGCCAGCCTTGCTAGTAGGCATATCAGCATATCAATAAGTAATATTTCTAGTGGTTCTGCAGGAACTACAGCGGTGATCAAGGCAATAACAATGACTAAAAACAGATAGGTCATATCGCGAATCGGAATCGATTCGGTACGGTAACGCAACATAGAGAAAACCGCAAAAAGGCCGAAGGCGAACCCCATCGACATTTCAATGTTATGCAGTAGATGGGCAACCAGAAACACACCTAGTCCGAACATGGTCAAGCCGAGTAACGAATCACGGTCTGTTGAATAGCGGTAATAGATACCGCGCATCAAAACCAACACTGCGACCAGATTAATCAACAGCAGGGATAAAAAATGTAAATCAAATAAACGCATGGTCATACAGTAATAGTCCTCAATGAGTTGCTAAATTTGGCAACTTTTCTAATATCGCGCTGAAAGCGATTGGTTTTAATTCTGTCCTGCATCGTCAGGGAGACACCGACACAGTATTTACTAAACGATTGGGGCCTTAGCCCAAGAGATCGAACAAGACGGTAAAAAGGTGATTGTCGATCGATACGCGGCTGTTTTATCTCAATAATAATCGCATCATCAAGAACCACTTTCACGCCCGAATCCGGAGCGATAAAACTCGGCTTAGTGTCTATGGTGATACGCTCTCCGTGACTCTGGCTCGCCAAGCATATTCGCTGGTAAGCACTGATCTGGCTGGGCCGCAATTGACAGTCCTGAGAAATCCCATGATCCGACAAAAATCCTCTATGCTCCCCAATGGCTTTATCTGCATCCAGATCGGCCGGAACACGTTTCTTTAGGGTTCGGCCTTTATTATTTTTGAATTTCAATTCGATAAAGGCAGTCGCTGTATCTACATAGTGACGGTGGCGAACTTTGACTCGATTTAACTTACCGTTATGGTGCATAAGGTAATAATTAAAACCGTCGGTATCAAAATAGACATTTAAATAATCGCTGCGCACGATTCCATCAATACTCAGCAGTGAATATTGATGCTTAGATTGCTGCAAAAGTAATGGCAGCAGTTCCGCAGGAACAACAAACTTGCTATCAACCCTATCCATCAGTTTTAAATTATTGATATCCGCCAATGTATGGGTATCAAATACACCCAAAGCGTTATCAACATTTTGTAATAGAGACTGATTCATAGTTTCCTTGAATACTGCCAAGCTATTTTTAGTATTTGAACTGAGTGAAAATTCATCATAAGACGCTAGCGTTCACCGAAGGCTTCTGTGGTGGTTTTGCGCAAGGGCTTGAGCAGGTAGTTCAACACCGTGCGATCACCGGTTCGAATATCGACCTGAGCGGTCATACCTGGAAGAATCGCTAGCTCTTTGCCCGCTGTGGTCAGTGCCGGATAGCTCTGGGTGGCAATATGCACGCGATAATAAATCTCTTCGCCCCTTGAGGTTTCCTCTTTAAGAGTATCCGCGCTAACGTATACCACTTCACCGATCACCGCGCCGAAAATAGTGTAGTCAAAGGGATCAAAGCGAATGGTCGCCTCAAGACCGGGCTTTACACTGGCAATATCGGCAGGCAGTACCTTGGCTTCAACAATCAGATCATCGTCGACTGGGATAATCTGCATCAGCTCTTCACCGGCGCGGAGTACGCCGCCGACAGTGGTGACCCGGACATTTTTAACGATACCCGGCAGCAAAGCAGTGAACAGGCTGTCTTTTAATTGTTGCTGACGCTGGGTAAGGATTTGAATATTTTGCGCAATATCATCATCGGCATTAGTCAGTTCGATACGCGCCTCTTCCAGATAGCGGTTGCGACGATTGATTAATTTCGCGTCGGCATCATTCAATGCTCGGGCTGCACGGATAACCTCGGTGCGATTTACATCACCGGATTTTGACAGATTAGCAATCAAGTCGGCTTCTTCACGAGCCAGTTCGACCGATACATTTAGGGTTCGCAACTCTTCAGCCAGACCGAGACGGCGCTGTTGGAACAGTGCCTGCTCTACCTTGACCAGTTCGGGAAAACGCATAACATCCTGATCAAAAACCAACTCACCGGCCTCTGTGACTTCGGCGCGTAATCTTGTGGCTTTGGCTTTGAGCGCAGACAGACGCACATCGACTTCCTTGACGGCGGCACCAATACGAGTTTGATCCAGCTGAGCGAGAATTTGGCCCTTTTCAACCCTGTCACCCTCACGCACATTAATGATTTCCAATACCCCGCCATCGACCGACTGAATAAT
>CALSQH010000009.1 GCA_943788445.1 uncultured Pseudomonadales bacterium | reverse complement strand
CTAAAGCTTATCTTTACCGACTTGGACGGCAGTTTACTCGACCACCACAGTTACAGCTTTAAACCCGCAGCGAAAATGCTCGGGGAATTAGAGCAGCGTGGAATTCCAGTTATCCCAATCACCAGTAAAACCATGGCTGAGTTATTACCACTGCGCAAGCAGCTCAATAACCGCCATCCTTTTATCGTGGAGAATGGCGCGGCAATCTATGTACCTGAGGGTTACTTTTCCCAACAACCCGAAAATTCAACAAGTACCGAGGGTTACTGGGTTATTGAAAACGCAGCTCCGCGTTCGGTATGGCAACAATTACTGCACAGTGCAACGATTGAGTTTTCTGGCCATTACCAGACATTTGACTCCGTATACAGACAACATGGCGCTGAAGGCATTGCCGAATTAACGGGCCTTAACAGTAAGGCAGCAACGCTGGCCAATAAGCGTGAATTCAGCGAACCCGTTCATTGGACAGGAACAGCCGCCAGCAAAAAAGAGTTTATTAAAAAGATGCAATCACTCGGAGCCACCGTTTTACAGGGCGGTCGTTTTTTGAATATTGGCGGCGACACCGACAAGGGCCGCGCCCTGCTGCAACTAGAGCGCTTGTATTTACAGCAAGCACAGCAGGCAAGCTGTCAAACCCTAGCCATTGGCGATAGCGGCAATGACATCTCCATGCTGGAACAGGCCTCAACGGCTTTGATTATTAAATCCGATAATCATCCGCCACCCACATTAATTCGCAGTGAAAACTTTTCAGTTAGTCATAAAACTGGCCCGCATGGTTGGGCCGCTGGAGTAGCCGAATGGCTGCTTCAGAATAATTAAAAATCAAATAAAAAAAGAGAACAAAATATGGGCGACTTCCACCAAAACGGCGTTATAACAACGCTACACAATCTCTCTAACCGTTCACTGGACGACATGGAGAAAGAACTTCTCGAGTTTTCAAAGACACGGCCCATGGCATTAATCTTGCCATCGCTTTACTCCGAGCTTCAGGGCGAAGCCCTGCCCGCCATTATCAACCAGCTCAAAGACGTGCCCTATCTCAGCCAAATTATTATTGGTCTGGATCGTGCTGACGAGCAACAGTATCGCGATGCCCTAGGGTTTTTCTCGACCCTCCCTCAGCACCACCGAGTGTTATGGAATGATGGTCCGCGCCTGCAAGCATTAGATGCCAAGCTTCAAGCACTGGGCCTAGCGCCCAAAGAGCTAGGTAAAGGTCGCAACGTCTGGTATTGCATGGGCTACACTCTGGCCTCAGGTAAAGCCGAATCGGTGGCTCTGCATGACTGTGACATTACCACCTATGACCGTGAACTATTGGCCAGACTGATTTATCCCGTCGCCAACCCACGCTTTAACTATGAATTTTGCAAAGGCTATTACGCCCGAGTGGCCAATGGAAAGATCAATGGGCGAGTTTCGCGCCTATTGGTCTCGCCGCTGTTAAGTGCATTGAAAAAAACCGTCGGTCATACAGACTATCTCAACTATATGGGCAGCTTTAGATACCCATTGGCCGGAGAGTTCTCCTTTCGTCGCGACGTACTGAACGACATCCGAATTCCCAGTGACTGGGGCTTAGAGATCGGAGTGCTATCAGAAATGCATCGCAACTATGCCAGCAACCGCCTCTGTCAAGTGGATATAGCCGACAACTACGACCATAAACATCAGACCCTATCTCTCGACAACGATCAAGACGGACTATCAAAGATGTCCATCGACATTGCCAAAGCACTGTTCAGAAAATTAGCCACGCAGGGCGTTGTCTTTAGCCATGAAGCGTTTCGCTCATTAAAAGCTACCTACTATCGCATGGCGCTGGATATTGTTGAAACCTGCCACAACGATGCCATTATGAATGGTCTGAGCCTGGATATTCACGAAGAGGAAAAAGCTGTCGAGATGTTCGCCGAAAACATTATCAAAGCCGGTGAGGTTTTCTTTAATAACCCCATGGAAAAACCCTTTATACCCAGCTGGAACCGCGTTATCAGCGCAGTGCCCGATGTTTTTGAACAGTTGACCGAAGCCGTCGAAGCCGATGCAGCTGAATTTGGCGGTCAGTGAGAGAAAATATGACCATACCCAATGAAGATAAGACAGCGATGTTTAACAACATAAAACACCATATAAACGCCATCTACGAGACAGTTGAGGGCATAGACAGCAACCGTCTCAGCGAAGAGCTTATCGAGATTATGCGCCTCCAGTGCATCAACTCCGAGCCAACCCGCTACATCAATCATTGGGATCAAAGCGACTGCCTAGTCATTACCTATGGCGATAGCATTCTGCAGGACGGGGAAAAACCTCTGCACAGCTTAAAACACTTTTTAGATAAACAGGTGAAAGGCAGTATTAATGGCGTGCATATACTGCCCTTTTATCCCTTTACCTCAGACGATGGGTTCTCGGTACTCGACTATTCCAGCGTCAATGAATCACTCGGTGACTGGTCAGATATCGAAGCCATCGCAGCAGACTACAGATTAATGTCTGACCTGGTTATCAACCACTGCTCTGCACGCAGCCCATGGTTTGAGAATTTTATTAAAGGCCGAGAGCCAGGCCGCGACTTCTTTGTCACCGCCAGTCCGGAAGATGATCTTAGCGCAGTGGTTCGCCCGCGCACCAACCCACTTTTGCGCGAAGTCGAAACCGCTGATGGCACACAGCATGTCTGGTGTACCTTTAGTCACGATCAGGTCGACCTCAACTTTCGCAACCCCGAGGTACTTAAACAATTTGCCAGTATAATCCGTCAGTATCTCGACAGTGGCGTGCGCATATTCCGCCTCGATGCAGTGGCATTTTTATGGAAAGAACTGGGCACCAACTGCATAAACCTAGATCAAACACACGAAGTTGTGCGGCTCTTGCGTACCCTTATAGAGCACGCCCAGTCTGATGCAGTGATTGTCACCGAAACCAATATTCCCAACCGTGAAAACCTTGCCTACTTTGGCAACGCCAACGAAGCACACTGGGTGTATAACTTCTCTCTACCACCATTGTTAGTCAACAGCCTTGTCACCGGTGACTGCAATTACCTCAAGCAGTGGATGATGAGCATGCCGCCAGCGCGAAACGGCACCGCCTACTTTAATTTTATCGCCTCCCACGACGGGATTGGACTGCGGCCAGCCGAGGGCCTCCTGAGTGACAGCGAAATAAATACGCTAGTCGAAACCATGCAACAATTTGGCGGCCGGGTTTCCTGGCGAGCCGTAGACGAAAATCTAAGTAAACCCTACGAAATAAATATCTCCCTATTTGATGCCCTGCAGGGAACACAGGCTGGTCGCGACAACTGGGGTCTTCAACGATTTATTTGCGCCCATGCCATCATGTTTGCGCTTGAGGGAGTACCAGCAATTTATATACACAGTTTAGTGGGCACTAGAAATGACAACCAACGAGTTAAAAATGCCGGCCACAGCCGCGCGATAAACCGGCACCAGTGGGATTACCCTTCATTAGAAGCCTTATTATCAGATCCAGACAGCAGCGAATCTCAGATATTTAGCAGTCTTAAAAAGCTTATTGAGATCCGCCGCCAACAGCCCGCGTTCCACCCTAATGCCACACAGTTTACGCTCCACCTAGGCAGTAAAATGTTTGGCTTTTGGCGCCAGAGCATTGATCGTCAACAGAGTATTTTCTGCGTCAGCAACATAAGCGACAGTGTTCAACGCTTAAATCTCTCTGACCTTAACCTAATCGACAACGACAACTGGACTGATCTAATCAGTCAGCTCAGCTGTAACGACAAAATGCAAACTATCGACATGCAGCCCTACCAAACAGTCTGGATAACCAATGAGATTATTGCTTAGCTTGCGAACAGCTTTAAGTTAAGTGAAACTATAGCCCGTAAAAAAGACGCGACACATAATCACTAAATATAAAACGGGGATAAGCAGATATGAAACTTGAAACACAGGCTATACACGCTGGCTTTAATGATGACCCAACCACACGTGCGGTTGCCGTGCCAATTTATCAAACTACTTCATACAGCTTTCGCGACACACAGCATGGTGCTGATCTATTCAATCTCGCCGAAGCTGGTAATATTTATTCACGGATAATGAACCCCACCTGTGATGTACTCGAACAGCGTATTGCCGCGATGGAAGGTGGCGTTGCCGCGCTCTGCCTGGCCTCAGGTATGGCCGCCATTACCGCAACCATTCAGACCCTCTGTCGCAGCGGCGACAATATGATCAGCGTCAGCCAGCTCTATGGCGGCTCTTACAACCTATTTGCCCACACCCTGCCACAGCAAGGTATCGAAGTACGCATGGCCTCAGGCGACGATATTGACGCCCTCGAAGCACTGATCGACAAAGACACCAAAGCCCTATTCTGCGAGTCAATTGGCAACCCCGCAGGCAATGTTGTCGATATCGCCGCACTGTCTGAAATGGCCCATCGTCACGGCGTACCAGTTATTGTCGACAACACCGTCGCCACGCCCTATCTGTGTCGTCCTTTCGAGCACGGCGCCGATATTGTTGTCCATTCACTGACTAAATATATAGCCGGCCATGGCACCACCATCGGCGGCATCATTGTCGACGCAGGCACTTTTCCGTGGAAAGATAACCTACGTTTCCCACAGTTTAATACCCCAGACCCCTCGTACCATGGCGTGATCTACGCCAATGATTTCGATGCGCCGTTTATTGGTCGCGCACGGGTTGTACCGCTGCGAAATATGGGCGCCGCACTATCACCTATGAACGCTTTCTTTATTCTCCAGGGACTGGAAACCCTAGCACTGCGTATGGACCGCCATGTTGAAAATGCAATGGCAGTTGCCAACTATCTCAAGCAGCACGAATTGGTCTCTTGGGTAAACTATGCCGGCCTCTCTGATGACAAGTACTTTGAACTGGCAAAGCGTATCAGCTCAGGCAAGCCCTCATCGATTGTCAGCTTTGGTATAAAAGGCGGTCAAACCGCAGGGGCGAAATTTATTGACGCACTGCAAATGATCAAACGTCTGGTTAATATTGGCGATGCGAAATCACTCGCCTGCCACCCAGCTAGCACGACTCACCGCCAACTTAACGAAGAAGAGTTAGCCCGTGCCGGTGTCAGCTCAGACTTAGTTCGCCTATCGGTAGGTATTGAACATCAGGACGATATTATTGCCGATATTGAGCAGGCCCTTAAAGCGGCAGGCTAAGGTTAAAAGAAAGCAAGTTATTGTCGTTAAAAAGCTAGCAGCACAGTCAGTGTTGCTAGCTTTTCTTTTAAGAATATCGATTAGCTTTTAATCAGCGTAAGTACAAAGCGCTCTGTTGAGCCAGTCATATCATCGAGCGTTTCCCGACGTACGACAATTTTTTCACCGTAATACGCTGCACAGCCCTGAATAAGCCCCTCAGCCACATCCCCCATACAGCGTGGCGACTTATAAATAACCTCCATACTATTGTCAGTATAGTCAGTGCACTTAAAGGTTGGCGGGGAGGCATCTGGATAGAGTTTTTTGACTTCGCCATGAATAAAGCCATCGACCTTATGTAAGAGCGCAAAAGAAGAATTAAGATCAGCGATCCACTGAGGATAGGCGGCAATCAATTCGGCAAACAGATACATGCCAAAGGTTTTGGTTAAATGCACCACCGAAACATTAATCTTTTTACTCAAGACAACAATCATATCGATCAATTCAGTGTGATCGTAATTGCCAACCGTTGTGTAAATACCGCCGCTTGCAGGTGCCGCCTCGGCGATCACCTCATCAACCATTTCGAGTCCGTACTGTTCTTCAACCAGATACAGAAACGATGTAAATAACATCCCTTTCATAACCCCTCGCCATTCGCCATTCGCCAAGAATTTACAGTCAAATCAGCTTACATTCTTTAATAGGCAATCTCACCATAAGCTTGCCTATAAAGATTAGCATAGGTTTTAATTTAAGGGGTTTTTTATTTACAGCCGCACCAATGCTATCTATTTACTGCGTACCACCTGATAGTTACGGCGTAAATATTTAAGCGGCACACTCCAAATATGCACCAATCGCGAGAACGGAAAGAGTACAAAAATACCCATACCGAGCAATATATGCAGCTTGTATATCCAGTGCACCGACGCAATGCTTGCCGCCGCCGTGGTTGGATTAAAAATCAAGATATTCTGCGCCCAGCTCATCAGCTTAAGCATCTCCTCACCATCCATATGCCCCGCAGAGACAAAGATTGATGCCAAGCCGACCACCAACTGTAAAAACAACAGCAACAGAATACCTATATCCATAGCCGAGCTGGTCGCGCGAACCCGCGGATTGGTTAAGCGCCGCACAATCAAAATACACATGCCATAAAAGCAGATAACCCCAAACAGCCCACCAGCAGCCATAGCGATAAGCTGCTTAGTTGGCGCCGACACACCCAGCACATGCCAGACTTCAGTGGGTGTTAGCAGTCCAACAAAATGACCGGCAAAAATTGCCAGTATGCCGATATGAAAAGGAATGCTGCCGCGCCGCAACTGCTTGCTCTCTAGCAACTGACTGGAATCGGCCTTCCAGGTGTACTGATCACGGTCATAGCGAACCAACGAGCCGACAAAAAATATGGTCAGCGCTATATAGGGAACAACGGCAAATAATAATTGGTTCATATCGCTCACCTGGCTGGCCTGATTAGCAAAGGTGTTAATGGTATTGCTCATGGCTGTACCCTCTTATCCGTTTCAAAATCCACCCAGTGCAGTGGAACATCTAAATCCTGACGCTGCGATTCACTCGGCTTGCGCTGAGTGCCATCGCAACTTTTCTCCAGCGAGTCGGCACCAAAGGTCACCTCCTCTTCCTGCCACTCTTTGTCGATAGCCTGCTTGCTGTCGTCGCGCTTTTCGTCGGCAATACGTTCACGCACCTCATCCAGCGACACGCGACTACCGGCAATACTCAACAACAGCTCAAATAACAGTGCATAGTCACTCTCGCGTTTTTCCAAACGGCATTGCAGTAGCGCCAAAATATGTTCCATATCCAACAGCCAGCTCACTGCATTGTCACGGCCCTGAGTGGAGAGGAACTCCAGAAACAACGGCAGATAATCCGGCAGTTCATGCTGACTGATCTGCAAGCCCGCCTGACGATAGTTAGCGATCAAATCAACCATCGCCTGACCGCGATCTCGCGACTCACCGTGCACATGCTCAAACAGCCACAGCGCCAGCGAACGACCGCGCTCAAACAGACCGTCATACTCAGCCTGACAAACCATCAGGTCGCGATTCAAACGGTTATCAATAAACACCAACAACCTGTCACGCAGGTCAGAATTAATCTCACCGACCAACGCCGCGCCATTCACGACAGCCTCAATATCCGTTCGGTACTCCGTCAGAGATTCATCAGGGTAGTCCAACAGACAGGCAATAACCTTAAGAATCTGCATAATCAGTCCTCTTCCTTGGAGACAGCAATAATATTGCGATTGGTCGGCTTATTGCCGCCAAACATATTGACCCCACTATCGCCGTCACTACAGCCATTGCCAAAGCTAAACCCACAGCTACTTTTCATACTGTAGGCATCCTCAGCATAGGCCTTGTGGCTAGTCGGAATCACAAAGCGATCTTCGTAGTTAGCAATCGCCATATAGCGATACATCTCTTCAACCTGATCGACGGAGAGGCCGACTCGCTGTAGCACCTCAAGATCTTCAACACCGTCAACCTGTTCCGAGCGCTTGTAAGAACGCATTGCCAACATTCGCTCCAAGGCGGTGATCACCGGCGCTTCATCACCCGCGGTAAACAGATTGGCGAGGTACTTCATAGGAATGCGCAGAGAGCGCAGATCGGGAATAACACCATCTACACCTATATGGCCCTTTTGCGCCGCAGACTGAATCGGCGACAGCGGTGGCACATACCAGACCATCGGCATAGTGCGATACTCCGGGTGCAGAGGCAGTGCCACTTTCCAGTCGACTGCCATCTTGTAAACCGGTGATTCCTGAGCCGCATTTATCCAAGTTTCGGGAATTCCCTCAGCCCGCGCTGCGGCCTGAACTTCAGGATCATTGGGATCGAGAAAAATACCCAACTGCGCTTCATAGAGATCAGTCTCTTTTTCGACACTGGCAGCCTCTTCGATACGATCCGCATCGTAGAGCAAGACACCCAGATAGCGAATACGCCCAACACAGGTCTCAGAGCAGACCGTCGGCTGACCGGCTTCAATACGCGGATAGCAGAACGTGCATTTCTCTGATTTACCCGACTCCCAGTTATAGTAAATCTTCTTGTAGGGGCAGCCAGAAACACACATACGCCAGCCGCGACACTTGTCCTGATCAATCAGCACAATGCCGTCCTCTTCGCGCTTATAGATCGCACCAGAGGGACAGCTAGCCACACAGCTGGGATTGACACAGTGTTCACAGAGACGCGGCAGATACATCATAAAGGTCTGCTCAAATTCACCGTAAATCTCTTTTTGTGCCACCTCATCAAAGTTCACATCCGCCTTGCGCTTTTCAAACTCGGTACCGAGAATCTCCTCCCAGTTAGGACCGCTGTTAATCTTCTCCATGCGCTTGCCAGTAATCAGCGAATGAGGCCGAGCCACCGGCTGATGCTTGCTGTCTGCGGCATTGTGCAGATGCTCGTAATTAAAATCGAAAGGCTCGTAATAGTCATCAATTTGCGGCAAATCCGGGTTGCCAAAAATATTACCGAGTATCTTTAACTTGCCACCCTGACGCGGTTGCAACTTGCCATTTTTAAGCGCCCAGCCCCCCTTCCACTTATCCTGATTCTCCCACTCGTTGGGAAAGCCAACACCGGGTTTGGTCTCGACATTGTTAAACCAGGCGTACTCGACACCGTCGCGACTGGTCCAAACATTTTTACAGGTAATCGAGCAGGTGTGACAGCCGATGCATTTATCGAGGTTTAAAACCATACCTATCTGTGCGCGTACTTTCATTGTGCTGCTCCTTCCGTGGCTATGGCCTTTGACGGATTGCCCGTTGATGGATTGGCCTGCTGATTATCAGGTGCTTCCTCATCTAGCCAATCGACATTATTCATCTTGCGTAAAATCACAAACTCATCGCGGTTACAGCCCACCGTGCCGTAATAGTTAAACCCGTAAGACTGTTGAGCATAGCCACCAATCATATGGGTCGGCTTCATCACCGCCCGGGTCACCGAATTGTGAATACCGCCGCGGGTCTTCGTGGTCTCAGCGCCAGGCACATTCACCACCCGCTCCTGAGCGTGATACATCATGCTCATGCCCTCAGGCACACGCTGGGAAACCACCGCTCTGGCAGCCACCGCACCGTTGACATTGAAGGCCTCAATCCAATCGTTATCGACAATACCGGCCTTGGCCGCATCCACCTCGCTGAGCCAGATAATTGGTCCGCCTCGCGACAGCGTGAGCATTAACAGATTGTCTGAGTAGGTAGAGTGAATACCCCATTTCTGGTGCGGCGTAATCCAATTCAGCACCAACTCGGGATTACCGTTGGGCTTCTTACCCAACAGGGGTTGAATGGTTTTAAGATTGATCGGCGGCTTATACAGACATTGGGTTTCACCAAAATCGCGCATCCACTCATGATCCTGATAGAACTGCTGGCGACCGGTCACCGTACGCCAGGGAATCATCTCGTGGACATTGGTATAACCGGCGTTGTAAGAGACATGTTCATCCTCCAAACCAGACCAAGTCGGCGAGCTGATAATCTTGCGCGGCTGCGCCTGAATATCCCGAAAGCGGATTTTCTCGTCCTGCTTCGGCAGCGCCAAATGGCTGTGTTCGCGACCGGTAATAGCACTTAACGCCTGCCAAGCTTTGACCGCCACCTGACCATTGGTCTCCGGTGCCAAACTGAGAATCACCTCAGCCGCATCAATAGCGCTTTCAATTTTTGGCCGTCCCTTATTAATACCCTCACCGCGATGGCGATGATTTAACTCACCGAGAAATGCCACTTCCTCATCGGTATTCCAGTTAATCCCCTTACCGCCATTACCGAGTTTTTCAAGCATCGGCCCCAGCGAGGTAAAGCGCTTATAAGTATTTGGATAATCCCGCTCAACCACTACCATATTCGGTGCAGTTTTACCCAGAATCAGATCGCACTCGCCCTTCCACCAGGCTTTAACGCCATCCGGCTGAGCCAATTCAGCGGGGGTATCGTGCTGCAGTGGTACCGTCACCAAATCCTTTTCGACACCCAGATGACCGACCGTTAATTCGCTGAAACGCTTGGCGATACCTTTAAAGATATCCCAGTCAGAGCGTGACTCCCAAACCGGATCTATGGCCTTGGACAGCGGGTGAATAAACGGATGCATATCCGAGGTATTCATATCGTCTTTCTCGTACCAAGTCGCCGTCGGCAACACAATATCCGAATACAGACAGGTGGTAGACATACGGAAATCCAAGGTCACCAGCAAATCGATCTTGCCCTCAGGTGCCTCGTCATGCCAAACCACATCTTCGGGTTTTGTATCGCCGCTCTCGCCGAGGTCCTTATTCATTAAACCGTGCTTGGTACCCAGCAGATGGCGCAGCATATACTCGTGGCCCTTACCCGAAGAGCCGAGCAAGTTAGAGCGCCAGATAAACATATTGCGTGGGAAGTTTTTAGGGTCATCGGGATCTTCACAGGCAAACTTTAGCTCGCCACTCTTGAGTTGCGAAACCGCGTATTCCTTCGGATCAACACCCGCCGCCTCAGCCGCTTTGACCAGATCCAACGGATTAGTATTTAACTGCGGCGCCGATGGCAACCAGCCCATTCTCTCAGCGCGCGTGTTGTAATCGAGAATCGACGCCCCCCACTTAGACTTATCCGCCAGCGGTGAAACCACTTCGGTCATCTCAAGTTTTTCATAGCGCCACTGATCTGAATGGTTGTAGAAAAACGACGTCCCATTCATCTGACGCGGTGGACGCTGCCAATCCAAACCAAAGGCCAGCGGCAACCAACCACATTGCGGACGCAGTTTTTCCTGCCCCACATAATGTGCCCAACCACCACCAGACTGGCCAACACAGCCACACATCATCAGCATATTAATCACACCGCGATAGTTCATATCCATGTTGTACCAATGGTTCATCGCCGCACCGATAATAATCATGCTGCGACCACGGGTTTTATCCGCATTATCGGCAAACTCATGGGCAATTTTGATTACCTGAGCACGGGGCACACCGGTAATTTTCTCCTGCCAGGCCGGTGTATAGGGCATATCATCATCAAAACTTTTAGCACTGTTAGCACAGCCCAAACCGTTATCGACACCGTAGTTAGCCAGCGTTAAATCAAACACCGTCGCCACCAGCGCGGTTGAACCATCCGCCAGCGTAATCTGTTTGGCCGGCACCTTGCGCTGCTGAATCTCGCTGTGATCGGTATGATCAAAGTAGCCATGTTCATGCTCTTGAGCACCAAAATAGGGGAACGCCACATCGACAATTTCATCTGCACAATGCTTCAAGCTCAGTTCTAACTCTACCTCGGCACCGGTTATTCCATCGCGCTGTTCAGTATTCCATTTGCCCTTCTCGCCCCAGCGATAACCAATTGAACCCGTCGGCGATATAAGCTCAGACTTTCCATCAACCCTCACCAGAGCAATGGTTTTCCACTCTGGATTATTTTCCTGCCCGTGGTTATCAATCAGATCAGAGGCGCGCAAAAAGCTGCCCTGCTGCAAGCCGTTGTCACATTTATCCAGCCGCACCAGATAGGGGAAATCGGTCGTGCGACGTACATAGTCAGTAAAATAAGCGCTGGGTTTATCGACATGGAATTGCTTTAGGATCACATGACCCATAGCCATCGCCAGTGCCGAATCAGTCCCCTGCTTGGGTGCCATCCACTCATCAGTGAGCTTGGCCACTTCCGAATAGTCCGGCGTTACTGAAACCGTCTTAGTGCCCTTATAGCGAACCTCGGTAAAGAAATGCGCATCCGGCGTACGGGTCTGAGGGACATTCGAACCCCAAGCCATAATGTAACCCGAGTTATACCAATCAGCAGACTCAGGCACATCGGTCTGCTCACCCCAAACCTGTGGTGAGGCCGGCGGCAGATCACAGTACCAATCATAAAAGCTCAGGCAGTTGCCGCCAATCAGCGACAGGTAACGAGACCCTGCGGCATAGGACACCATCGACATTGCAGGAATTGGCGAGAAACCAGACACCCGATCAGGGCCAAAGGTCTTTGCCGTATAGATATTAGACGCGGCGATAATCTCATTCACCTCATTCCAATCCGAGCGGATTAAGCCCCCCAAACCGCGGCGTGATTTGTAACTCTTAGCCTTGACCGGATCGCTGACAATAGACGCCCAAGCCAACACCGGATCAGTGTGCACAGCACGCGCCTCACGCCACAGTTCTAACAACGCCTTGCGCACCTTGGGGTATTTAAGCCGGTTGGCACTGTAAATATACCAGGAGTAACTAGCACCGCGAGGACAGCCGCGGGGTTCGTGATTGGGCATGTCTGGCCGCGTGCGCGGATAATCCGTCTGCTGGGTCTCCCAAGTCACCAAACCGTCTTTGACATAGATTTTCCAACTGCAGGAACCCGTGCAGTTAACACCATGGGTGGAGCGCACGACTTTATCGTGCTGCCAGCGACCTCTATAGGCCCTTTCCCACTCGCGGTTCTCATTGGTGGTCACACCGTGATCCCCTGAAAAATCCTCTTTCTCAAGCTTAAAAAATCGCAACTTATCTAAAAACTGACTCATCCCTTATCTTCTCCCTCGCCTGCGGCAAATAAATGCATTCGGGGAAATATAAGCCTATAACTTTAGAATTCATTTGATAGAAATCAACTCAAGGGAACCGCCATATAGCGTCTAATACCCGATCTATCACTTTGTAGGTAGAAGATTAAAACCTAACTAACTGTTATCACTATGCTTTTTTAAAAGGCCCAGATTATTGGTCAAACCAAACCTAAAACTTGGTTATTGGAGGTAGTTACTTTTGCAGCACAGCAAATCGCAATATTCATCATCAGTCGCATCGACCATCAGCATTTCACTGGTATCGATAATCGCCATCGGCGTACTGACAATATTCAGCCTAATGTGGGCCACTGATCAGTCAGACCACGACGCACAGGCGATCAATATATCCGGCTCAATACGCATGCAGAGCTATAGAATAGGCCTAGCGGCCCAGCGCGGAGACAGCAGTGCCGCGAACAACTATATTCAACAGCTAGACAACACCTGGCAGCACCCACTCTTCACAACCCAGCGCCAAACACCGAAAGAAAATCAGCTAAATCAACAATTCAGCCGCGCTGAAGAGCACTGGCGCAGCCGCCTGCGCCCGAGTCTAATCGACTATCTGCAAGCCCCAACATCCAATCCATTTCCCGGGCCACTTATCGATCAACAATTGGCCCATACCGACGCATTAGTCAGTGCCTTTCAAGCCAGCGCAGAATCAAAAATACGCCGCCTGCGCGCCATACAGCTAATAGCCCTATTCCTCACCATCAGTGCCGGCAGTGTGATTTTCTATCTGCTTAAAAATCGCCTCGAACGTCCACTGGCACAGCTGACACAGGCCGCCCATCGAATTGGTGAAGGAGACTACGGGTATCAGGTGCCCGTCGAAGGCCACGATGAACTGGCACTGCTCGGCTCTGTGGTTAACCATATGAGCAACTCCATCGACCGCATCTATAAAGATATGGACAATCAAGTTAGACAGCGCACCCAAGAATTAAAAAACAACAATATTGGCCTCGAGTTTTTATTTAATACCGCCCGCAAAATCCTTAACAGCCATCAGCACGAGATTGACTATCAAGGTTTATTGGATGACCTATCAGCGATTATCGGCGGCAATACCCGCCTAGAACTTTGCCTTTTCACCCAACAGGGAGACCGCCCCTATATCCATATAGCCCAGAAAAATGCCACGATAAGCGACTGCTCAGAACGCTCCTGCGAGAGCTGTCAGGGAAGCGCATCGGCGGATAAATACGATCGTCCAAACGAATCTTTCAATATTTTTCACGATGACACCAGCTACGGGGTTATCAACAGCCACCATGCAGAGCAAACCTGCCTCGAACCCTGGCAGCAAAAACTACTCAGTTCAGTCGCCGATCAGTTCGCCCTCGCCCTATCACTCACCGCCCACGAAGATCAGGAACGACGCCTCGCCATGCTCAATGAACGCACCGTGATCGCCCGCGAACTGCACGACTCACTCGCCCAAGCCCTCTCCTATTTGCAGATACAGGTCACCCGACTGCAAAAGTCGATTGATAAACAGCAACCTGAAGCACAGCAACCAATCGTTGATGAACTCCGCGAAGGTCTCTCCTCAGCCTATCGCCAACTTCGTGAGTTGTTGACCACATTCCGTTTGAAAATCGACACAGGGGGATTACACAACGCCCTCAAACTGGTTATCGCCCAGCTTAACGAACGCACAGACCTAGAGGTAAATTTGCATTACCAATTGAATAATTTACCCCTTAGCCCCACCGAAGAAATTCATCTATTACAGATTATTCGCGAAGCCTCGCAAAATGCCGTCAATCACTCAAAAGGCAGAAAACTGGATATTATTTTGCGCCAGAAAGAAGATCAATCGATTGAGTTATCAGTCGAAGATGACGGTATAGGCATACCACAAAATGCCGAGCGCAATAACCACTATGGGTTGGCGATAATCAGCGAGCGCAGCCGCCATCTGAATGGACAGGTCAGTATTAAAGCCAGAGAAGAAGGTGGAACCAAAGTGATGTTTTCATTTACGCCGAATTTCTTAATCTCGACAGTTTGAATGTTCAACGCGTCAGACTGAACATTCATCGCGTCATCCTGAACGTAGTGAAGGACCTACTTGAGGTCCCTCTTCGCTGCGCTCTGTCAGGATGACCTTGGTTTTTATTGTTATCCCGAAGGTTTAACCCTGTCATCTCGAACGCATGTGAGAGATCTCTTTCAGGCCACACCTTACTAGATATGAGTAACCTAATAGAGGCCCCTCGTCGCTGCGCGACGTCGGGGTGACAAAGGGCGCGGTATTCTGCATATCTAGAATGACAAATAAACCCCGCAAAAGCGGGGTTTATTATTGCTTACAAATTGATGTTCAATGTTCTGTTCAATCTAGGTGAAGCACATCACCGTACTCACCGCCGTATAAGCCGCCAGCCCTTCAATGCCAGCTTCAAAACCAAAGCCCGACTGCTTGTGCGCCTCAATCGTAATCGCCACATTGCCACCTGTTGGCTCACCCGTTGCAACCATTTGAATCAAGCCCGCGGCCAGCTCTTCACCCAAACGCTGTACACGACCGACGTTCTGCGTGGCCACATAAGCCGCCAAACCAAAGCAGGTACCATTGGCAATTTCTAGCGCTTCGGCTTCATCTTTAAACCCAATCACCGACAGCACAGGACCAAAAATCTCTTCCTGAGCAATGCGATGATCCGCACCCACCTGATCAAAGATCGCTGGCTTCACATAAAAACCACCGGTCTCCTGCAATATCTGCTCACCGCCATAAATTAACTTAGCGCCATCGGCCTTGCCCGTCTCAATATAGCCCAGCACCTTATTCATATGCGCTTCATTCATCAGCGCGCCAAAGGTACAGTCAGCATCGAGAGGATCTTTGGGCATAATCTTTGCCGCATGTTCTAAAATCTTCGGCATCAGCTTTTCACGAATACTGTCTTGCACCAGCAACCGCGTTCCCGCGACACAGAGCGCACCCTGGTTAGGGAATGCCGTATCAACAATATCAGCAGCCAGATAGTCTAAATACTCTTCAGTATCATCAAACACGATATAAGGCGACTTGCCGCCACATTCGAGAATCAAGCGCTTCATATTTGACTCACCAGCGGCCTTCATCAACACCTTACCGGTCGCGCTGCTACCGACAAATGTCAGCAAATCAACATCCATATGCCGCGCCAGCCCATCACCCACATTGGCACCATCACCGTGGACCACATTAAACACACCAGCAGGTACACCTGCTTCAACTGCCAACTCCGCCAATAGACAGGTAGACAGTGAGGTAAACTCAGAAGGTTTTAAAACCAGCGAATTACCCGTCACCAATGCAGGGCCAACCTTGCCAGCCGCCAGCGAAACAGGGAAATTCCAACCCAAAATACCCGCCACCACACCGACCGGCTTGCGCGTTTGGTATACCAGACTACCCTGATCGGTACCGCAATTGCCCAACAGCTTATTGATGTCAGCCGCCGCACCCCGTAATCCACCCGCAGTTCGCGCCGCATCATCATACAGTGCATTAGTAATCGGCTTACCCACGTCCATGCTCTCGTAAAGGGCAAAGGTCTCTTTATGCTCATCCACCAGATCCGCGAGCTTATTTAAAATAGCGCCGCGCTCACCAGATGACTTCTTGCGCCAAATGCCCGACTTAAAGGTCGCACGGGCACTGGCCACAGCCTGCTCCACTTCAGAACCATCGCCACTGGCAAAGCTATACAGCAACTCACCATTGCGACCGGCATATTTCTCAATGGTCTTGCTGCCGACACAGTCCTGGTATTTGCCGTTAATAAAATTGCGTACGGTAAAGGTTGCCTTAGCGGCACGGTCTTGCCAATTAATCTCGCTCATTGTTTTTCCCTAAAATATGTATGTAAAAAGTGTGTATGTAAAAAGTTTGTACGTAGAAAAGTGTGTAATTAGTAAACTTATTTTTCTTCGTTTTTTTCATTTCTTTGCAGCACCCAGCCACAAAAGACCGATGCTTATACAGTAAACACCGCATAAGACTCCAACATAGACTCATCAAAGCTGGCACCCAACCCGGGAGCATCCGACACATGAATCAAACCGCCCACCGACTTGTCGTATTGCATACCCCCCTGCACCGGATCATCGATAAACATATACGCTGAATCCAGATCCAAGAAAGTAATATTAGGCCGCGCCAAGGCCAGATGTGCCGAAGCACTCAACGCTAAACGCGACTCACCAAAGCAACCGATCATGCACTTAAGCCCCGCCGCCTCGGCGATCGCATTAATCTTTAACCCGGTGTGAATACCACCCGACTTACCGAGCTTAATATTCAGATAATCCGCCGCACCCGCAGCCACTAACTTGAGGGCATCTTTATCATCAAAAACACTCTCATCGGCACAGATAGGCAAATTTACCTTATCGCGCAAACGCGCCAAATTGGCAAAATCCCACACCGCCAACGGCTGCTCGGAATACTGTAAATTCAACGGTGCCATGGCATTGATATTGGCCACTGCAGTCGGATAATCCCAACCCTGATTACTGTCGACCTTAATCGCCACATCCGGCCCGGCAAACTCACGTACCGCCGCCACATGGGCAACATCCTGCAAACCCGAGCGACCGACCTTCATCTTGATCGCATCAAAGCCTGCATCCAAAACCTCTTTCGCCTGCGCCACAGTCTGCTCAACCGTATCCTGCCAACCAATGGTCAAGTCAGTTCTAAACTCGCGCTCAGGCTGCTCAGCCGCACTGGCCCCACCCAAAAACTGATACAGCGGCATCTCCGCTGCCTTAGCCGCTAGATCGTAGAGGGCCATATCAAACGCCGAACGAATCGACGGCTCGCCGACAATAAAGCCATTAATCTCCGTCATGCGCGCATCAATGGCCAGCGGATCCTTACCCAGTATCAACTGCGCCAACTGCTCAGCGGTGACCAAATTTGTAGCCTGAGTATCGCCGGTAATATAGGCACAGGGGCTAGCTTCGCCCCAACCGATCAGTCCGGTGTTGGTGATAATCTTAATCACCACATTTTCAGCACCTTCGGTAACACCAATAGACACCTTGAGAGGTGTCTTAAAACGAATTTTTAGTTTGTATATCTCGATTGAATCAATCTGCATAGCTTGGAAGTCCATTTTGTTATTTATAGCCGTTATCTTGAGCGTTTGCTCTGTCGTCTCGAACATCTACCTTATTATCTCGAACGAGCTACCTATCCTGTCATCTCGAACGAGCAGCGCGAGGAGAGATCTCTTCGCCTTAATCTAACCCACAGAAAAACGCCGACAATCCTATCTTGAAGCAATAAACAGTTGAATCAATCAACAGTAGAAGCAACCAAAGGTCAGCCACAGGGAAAATAACCAGCGCGCTTAAATGGGTAGAACTTTTTTGAATAACAGTGGAAAACTTAAGCTATCAAGCAACACAGCAAAGGGTTCCGGCTTATAAGACTGTTTACGGCCCAAAAACCCCACCTTAGAGAAGCTAAAATCTGCGCAGCCAATGCCCAGCTAGGCTGCGTTATTGGCTCGTTGCTGCCGATCCCGAACCTTTAACTTGCGCCGCACAATCTCCATCTTCGCCTCATTCAGCGGCATCATGGCAATAAACACCATCGCCAGCAGCACAAAGAATGTCGGTGCCCAAGAGACACTCAGCCGCAAACCAACCAGACTCCATTCGGTTTGCTCAAGGGCCTGCATATCAAAACCAAACCAGCCGACCACGGCAAAACCCAGCGCGCCGCCAATGGCGACCTGCACCCAACAGCGCCACGCCCATAGTAGTAAAGGGCTTGGTCATCGACGCAATCGGAAAACGGGTGTTCTCCGTCACCGGCAAGTCCTGCTCCATATCACGGAAACCATAGCCCCCCGAATGTAAAACCTGATCTCCTTTGACCACAGCAACCGCCGCGCCGGGAATATTCCAATCTTGTAAAGCTTGATTAATGTATTGGTCAAAATCGTTCAGTGTTTTAATCACCCGAGACTCCTGTCGGTACGTTTTTATTGAAAGCTTAGTTGTTTTTAGCCCCGATATTTTTAGACTTGTCAGGGCTTTATAAATCACATAACAAAAAAAGGCCGGTATATTCCCAGCCCTCTTAATAAGACAAAAAAATCGGCAAAAACCCCACTTTTACTGTGCGATTATTTTTTAGTCGTATTTGATAAGTTATTCCATCCTTATTTAATCGAAGGTCATGGGGTTGAGGTACATAACTTAAAAAGTATAGACCGCTGAACAGAGGGACAGCTGCCATACTGAACCTTCTGGCCGTCATGCTAAACTTTCTGGCTGCCATCCTGGACCTTCTGGCCGTTATCCTGAACCTTCTGGCCGTTATCCTGAACGCAGTGAAGGATCTCAAACCCCCAGCCACGCACATAGTCGCCTATAGAATAAACCGAGTCGCCTATGACCACCCACATAGCCGCCTATGCAAACTACCGAGTCGCCTATAGAAAAGAGCGAGTCGTCTATGACCACCACATAGCCGTCTATGCAAACGACCGAGCCGTCTATAGAAAAAAGCGAGTCGCCTATGACCACCCACATAGCTGCCTATGCAAACAACCGAGCCGTCTATACAAAAAAGCGAGTCGTCTATGACCACCCACATAGCCGTCTATGAAAACAACCGAGTCGCCTATAGAAAATAGCGAGTCGTCTATACTCGCGACATAGCCGCCTATACTCCGAGCATAGCCAGCTATACATTTTGCATAGGCGACTATACAAACTGCCGGAGCGACTATACAAACTGCCGGAGCGACCATACGAAGAGCATAGCCGCCCACAAACAAGACTATGGCCTAAACACCCTCCCCCACAAGCGCCACATCATCTTCATTAGCCCCAGAGCGTCGACGGCGGAAATACTGCCGCAACTCCCGACGGTGACCATCCAAACCATCGCCATCACGAGCCACCTGCAAATAGCCATAGGCTTCCAGCGCACTGCTATACATATCACTGCGCACCGCCATCAGGGTATCTTCCATCTGCCGGGCTAAGGTACTTAATGCGGTTTCCACCTGATCCAGCTGATTGGCCAACGCCACATCGCGATCAAATTCTTCAAGATCAAACTGGCGGGGTAAAAAGCCGGGGTTTTGCTTGCAGACATCGCGCATTTCGCGCACAAAGTCCACATGACCGCCTTTTAATTTGGTGATACGGCGACGCTCGTCGGGGCTGAGTGAAATCAGGAAAGTCATGCTGTCAGTCAGTGATTGAATACCCGCCAAGGCGGTGTTTAGGGTTTCATCGGTGAGAACACCGGAGACTAGATTTTGTGATGCCATAACTAAATCCTTATAGTAAATTACATTTGATAAAACAAAAAAATGAGCTGGCCGGGTTTGAAGGGTCAGCTCGGTGGGTAGCGTTTTTTGGTGGAGCTACAAACAGGTACGCCGGGCCTGAGTGATTGTGCTGAGGTGAATTTTCTAGCCATCAGCGAATGTAGTTAGTTTAAAGTCTCTAGGAGGTTCAAAATTCAATAAATTCCTAACCAAGTAATCCCAAGAACGGCGCACTGCATAACTTGACGGTGTATGACCAAGATTTGGCATTAAGAGGAGATCAAAGTCCTTATTGGCTTTCTGCAAGGCCTCGACCAATCGAAAGATTATTGTAGGCGGGCATGTGGTATCCAGCATACCGCCAATAAGCAATAATTTACCCTGCAATTTATCGACTAGCATTTCCGGGTAGAGACCATCAGTTTTCGGGCCATCTAAACCCTCGTATTTTTCTCCCCACATAGACGCTGGCATCAAACGACTATCATGAGGAATCATATTTACACTTACTTTGTAAAAGTCAGGATGCTGCAATAGACCTTGTATACCACCTGAACCACCTGTGTTATGAGTGGTAATTCCTACTCTCTCAAGGTCTAAGCAAGAATAACGCTCTGCTAACTGTTTAATTCCAGCCACATGATCATCCAAATTGCTAACCGACTCCAGCCAACCGTATGACTCATCACAAAACGATTTATTTCGGAAAGGCGTGCCACGCCCATCAATTTGCACCACAATGAAACCTAACTCAGCTAAAGCGGCCGCATCAAGATAGGGCCATCCGAATGCGAAAGAACCATTAGTAAAAGAGCCTTTGGGAACCCAAGGCAATTCGGGAGTATTAAAAACATGGGAAATTATAGGGTAGGAGTTTTCCTTTGAAAAATCTGAAGGACGATAAACCAAACCATAAATATCCGTTTCACCATCAGCCGCCAATAACTTGACTGGTTCGGGCCAGTGCCAACCTGCAGGCAATCCAGAGACATCTGCAACTTCAAGCTCAAGAACATGATTGCCATCTCGATCAATCAAAAAACTGGTCGGTATTGTATCTGCTCGAGATTTCGTGACCACAGCAAAATTACCCCTTGATGAAACGCCACAAGCATTTGCGATATCGGCATTGACGTTCATTACAAGGGATGCCGTATTCATCTCTGTCTGCATAATGACATGGACTTCATAATCCCCAGACACCAGCTCAGTCAAGTCCCCCGTATCCAAATTAACCCTGCAAAGGTCTCGGTAATACGGGTCTCGATTAGGGTAACGACCTGCGGTTTGAACAAAGACTTCTCTGCGTTCTATATCCACCTTAACAACATGCCTTATCAGCCAATCACCTTGGGTAACCGAATTCTTAAGCTTACCGGTTTCTAGGTCATAGAGATATAAATGTGCCCATCCACTGCGCTCAGAGAACCACAGCAACTCATTGGTCTCCGGCATAGGCATAAACGTGGGCAGTTCATCTTGATTGAGCATCAGGTTTATATGCGTCTCTGATGTCTCTTCAAATAATGTTCGGGTATCGCCCGTGTCCGTATCAAACTCCATAACACGAACAGCCCTATAATCTCGTTCCATATCCACAAAATAGGCACACCGATTATCAGTTGACCACCACCCTAGTTTCGACGTAAAAAATCCAAAGCTATTTCGAGTAACAGGTATTTGGGGGTAATTGGCTTGCTGTTGTTTGCCTGTTTCAACCTCAATGCAAACCAGACGTAATGTTTCTGTGTGTTCATCTCCAGGGTAGGCAATCTTATAATTCTTTAGGATTGGGCGAAGGCTTCCATCCCTTGGGACATGGTGTATTACGGGTAAATTCTTTACCAACCGAGTATCTCTCTGCACCGTAAAAATACGCTTGGAGTCATCTGACCAACAGGCCTGTGCCTCAGAACCCATGAGATGCCCCCACGCACTTCCAGCAATGCCATAAACAAACTCATCTTCTCCATCATCTGTTAGCGCACGTTCTTTACCGCTTACGGTATCACGTAACCAGAGATTGCAGTCACGTACAAAAGCTGCTTTCTTTCCATCCGGTGAAATTGACCAGCTTTTAGATATAGCCCCCTTTTCCTGACATACTCCTGACACTAAGTGAAAGCTAAAACGTTTTCCAAATGCAGTAAAATCTAGAGATTGAATGATACTTTTCTCAACATCTAAATCCATATCTACTTCAGTGATAGGCAGGTTATACGGGTCAATCTCCCGAGCTAACACTTGTCCCAAGGTGCTAGCAAAGTGCTGATGATTAAAAGCCTCTTTATTTATGGCTTCTGCAGCATCTACCAGGCGATATTCTCTACCTTCGCTACTTTCGCGCTCATACCAGAAGAAAATCACTCTGCCCAATCCAAATTGGGTACAGTGTAGTATTGAACGCTACCGTTTTACTCAACACTCCACGCGCTAGGTTTTGAGCCTTTTCGTATCGAGACTCAATTGATTCTCCGGAATTTATGGCTTCATTTATCATTACTAATCTATTCTCCTATTTAGGTGTCTTACTCAAAATCGGCCTCATGCGAAGCCTTCTATCAATATGTTTTTTCAATACACATTTGCCTAGGGATCACTACAAAAAAACTAGGATGTTATCTGCTCATACCGAGCATCTAATCTCCGTCGAATAATGCTATTACGCCGAGTATTAAGGGGAGTAAGCACCACAAAAAAGCAGGGACATTAAAAGCATCAATGCAGGAAGATAAGAAATTGCGACATGAAGGCTCAAAATTTGGCGATCACTGTGTTCGCTTAAAGCCGGATCAAACCCGTAATAACCAGCGACCGCCAGCCCTACGGCCCCACCGACAGCTAAGTTAGCCTTTGTAACCAATGTGTATATTGAAAAATAGGTACTGGCGTGATCAAAACCAAATTTCCAATTGGCATAAGCAATAGTGTCCGACAGTAGAGAAGGGACAAATATATTTATTGCTATAGACCCGCTGAAAATTAATGTTTGCAGAAGTAAAAGCATTGACCAATCACCATCAGTCGGAGTTAAAAGGCTGATCCCTAGAACCCCGACAACAATAATAATCACTCCGAGTCCCCAGCAAACTCTCTTACCTAAAAAAACTGATAACTTGTTCCATAAGCCAATACTTATGATCGAAGACAACATGGTTAGCAAATAAATCAATGGAAGGTTTTCACCAAACCCTAAATACCCGTCCGAAAAAATAAACAGCAATGCCATCAACATTCCTATCCCAGTTCCTGAAAGAATAAAGGCCGACAACATAAGCAAAAATGGCTTATTAGCGATTAACACATGATAGAGATCGGGCAGGCCTGTACTTCTATTCGATTTCTCTACTTGCCCCAATGTCGCTCTCGCAACATCACGTGCTTTTCTCTCCGGAACCATAGCCACACCAAAATACAAAGCGGGCAATGCAAATACTGCAGCAATAAGCACGGACCACGTTAATGTCTCTGGTGTAAAAGCATGGACCTCAAAAATCGGCAATAAAGGTATGGCATAAAATATTAGACCACCTATCGAATAACCAAATATACGAGCGCTAAAGATATTATTTTGTTCTCGCGCACCTACTGCCAACTCACTTCCCCACGCTAAATGCGGGATCTCAAACATTGTCCAACCTAAATAAAAGATTAAAAACCATGTTAAAAAATAGGCCGTGCTAATTGGATCATAAGGCGCAGACGATCCAATACCATGAGGAACATATAGGAAATAAGCACTAATAATAAATAGTACAGCGCCAGTACAAATGATTTTTTTTCGGCTACCCGTACGGGCATAGTAGTGATCAGAAAAATAGCCAATAAGAGGATCTGTGACGGCGTCAAATAGACGCGCAATCAGCAACACACTAGCAATCGTTGTCAGGCTTAGCCCAAAATATTTGGCATAAATCCCTTGAATAATAGCGACTGGGCCAATTAAAAAAGCAACCACTACCGTAGGCAACGCATAATTCAATGTGCGATAAGTCTCTAAATGCAATTTAGTGTCATTGGATTTGGGCATTTGATTGGTACCAGAAATATGTAGCTGGTTTTTAATGGTGCGATCTCCTCTGATCAACTATGTCATTAATCAGAGGGAAATCGCTTTAGCGAAGGTATAACTTAGAATTTATAAGCTAGGTTTAGTCCCATAGTGCGAGGACGAAGGCGGTAAGCTCGGCTAAACCCGAATCCACCTAGGCCTGACTCAATCCAAGTAAATTCATCTTCATTTGTTACATTATTAACAAACAAGTCGACGTCAATTTGATCAAAGCTAGTACCTAATTTAAGGTTGAGTTGACCATAGTCACCGGAGGCTAGACCACTTTCAGTGAAGTTATTGTAGAACCTGCCAACATAGGAATAATCGCCCCGGACGAAACTATCAAATCCAGCAAAAGAAAAGCTGTATTCTGCCGCTAGGCTTATATTGTAGTCAGATGATCCGGGGAGGCTATCGCCCGCAGAACCAAAACCGGTAACATTTGGAACATCTTCCGTGAGAGTGGCTTCGCCATAAGCTGCACTGACATCCAGCCGGAAGCTTTCCGTTACATGCGCCTGTAGCTCTAGCTCAATACCCTCAGACTTAGATTTACCAGCATTGAAAAGAAAAGCCACTGCACAGGGTGAGGGCGTAGCAATTGAAACCGGAATGCCTTCCCAATTAATACGATATATCGCAGCATTCAATCGAATGCGATTATCAGCGAAGGCCGTTTTTATGCCTAGCTCAAAGCTTTCCAGCTCATCAGGACTCGTTGCTCTGGATGGCACACCTAGTGCGTCGATATTACCGTCTTGGTCAACATCACAGGTTACTGGCGTTGTCTTCTTCGGTTCACCCAAACGAAAACCCTCGGCCCACTGACCATAAATTAGAATATCTTCATTAGGGGTATAGGTAAGGCTGGCTTTAAAATTGTCTCCGTTATCCGAGTTTTCTTTAGGGTCAAAGACTGGAGCACCTATTAACGCACCACTCCCTTCAGTTAGACTATCTTGATCATACTCAAAATAGCGCGCCCCCAAGGTTGCTGTTAGCTCGTCAGTCATTTGATAGGAAAGCTCACCAAACAAGGCCTTCTGGGTGGTAGATCTTGTGACGAATTGAAGGGTATCGAACGCACTAAAGGTAGGAACCCCACTCCACATAATCGGACCTGCTGAAGCATAATCTTCATCCTCGTAATAGAAGCCAAGCAAAAACTGCACCGAACCGTCTAACTGAGATGTTAAGCGCAATTCTTCAATAAATTTTTCTGTGTCTTCGGTGCCTCTAATATCCATTGGAGCGCTCAAACCAAATAGAGATAGAAGCTCTGTGAAATCTACATTGTTTAGAGAATCATAATCAATCCATGAAGATGTACTCATAACACTTCCCCAACCTAGATCGTATTCAAATATCAGATTGGTAATATCAACATCATTGCCTATAAATTCACTTCGGCTACCGTCAGAACCGACTCCTAAACGTGCTTGCTCAAAGTCACCCAAAGTAAGATTCACCTCTGGTAGACCCTCTTGCTCAATTTCCTGCTGGATATAGCCCAAGGTGACTGAAAGCTCGTCGGTCGGCTGCCAGAGTGTCGTCAAGCGCAAGCCTGTATACTTATCCGCACCTACATCACCGCGATCATCCACACCACCTCCAGCGGCAATCGCGCCAACTAAGGGTGCATAAGTGGAGCCAACATTTTCAATATAACCACTATTATCAAATTGGTAAGCCACTGCTCTAATCGCCAATGTGTCTTCAATTAAAGGGATATTTAACACCCCTTGAAGCATGGTGTTATCACCACCTTTTTCAGCGGTCTGAGAAAAACGTGAGGCAACAGAACCTTCGATTTCCTCAAGATTAGGCTTGTTAGGAAGTACACGGACAGTACCTCCCATCGAACCGGAACCATAGAGAGTGCCTTGCGGACCACGTAATACTTCTATGCGTTCAATATCAACTAATTTGATATCACCATTGCCAGAACTACCAGACGAACTATTCGAACCTAGACCAGTGATAGGTGTTTCACCAAAATAAACGCCTACGGCTTGAGTTTCAACTTGCGGGTTTGCTGCAATCCCTCTAATAACAATACTATTCTGCCCCGCCCCCCGATCCTGCATACTCACCCCAGGCAAGGTCCGCAAATAATCATCCATCCCCACCAACCCACGCTTCTCAATCGTATCCCCACTCAACGCCGAAATCGCCATCGCCGTATCCTGAATACTCTGCCCAGCCCCCGCTTACTCGCGGTTACAATAATTTCATCAATTTGATTTTGCTGCGTCGCAGCCTGTTGATCGCTATCCACACCCTGTGCGGTTGCACCGGTTGCAAACACTCGCTATAAATGTCGCCAGTAAATTTTTCCGTTTATTAGTATTAATCATCATATTACCTCTCCCTTTGTCACTGTTATATCGAGCATCGGTGACGATAATGACGCCGCGCTCGGTTAGGCGGCCGGAGAGGGTTGTGTTTTGTAGCAGTTGCTGCAAAGCACGGGTGACGGTGTGGGTTCCCTGCACTGCTGATGAGTCTAGGGCGTCTACTAGGGGATACGAAAACAATAGTTGGTGGCCGGTTTGTTGGGCTAGCTGGCTGAGGGCGTCTTCCACTTTTTGCGCGGGGATATCAAAGCTGTAGGTTGCTGCGCTTTCCCTGTTGCTGTTGGTGGCGTTTAGGCCTGAGCTACCGCAGGCTAGTGTTGCTATTAGCGCTGCTTGGGCTATGCATCTAGCTTTCCATCTAAATGGCCCCGTCACTGTCCATTTGGCTATTGTTGGCGACCCCGTTGTTGGCGTTACACCGCGTTGCGTTTTTCTCGCCGGTCGCATATTGGGTAATAGCGATTGGCGCAAAAACCTCAGGTGTGGGATTGAAAAAAGTCTGTTTATTTTTTGCGTGACGGTTTGCTTGCCTCTGATTGTGGCTGTGATTGAGGTTGGGATCGTGGGTTTGATAACGCTGTTTTTATTAATGATTTTCATCAGAAATAAGGTAAACCACATCGCTGGAGACCTCTTTTACATGGATGCCAAAACCATCCCTTAGGGCTTCAAACAGGGATTCTGTATCACCTACTTTGAATAACCCCCCTACTTTTAGCTCTCGGGCGCTGCGTTCGGGGATAACAATTGTTAGGTCTGTGTAGCGGCTGACTTCGTCGACGACTTTTTGCAGGGGTTCGCCTTTGAATAGCAGCATGCCTTGGCGCCATGAGAGCTGTTCTTCGATTTGGGTGGCAACCACTAGCTTCACTTCGTCGAGCAGGTCTTTGTCGTACATAACTTTATTGCCGGCGCTGACTTTTAGGCCGGGTTTAAAGCTCTGCGCTGTTTGCTCTGGATTACTCTCGGTGGCGATAACCACGCTGGTATTAATGATCGGTGCCCGGGGCGGTTGCTGGGACTGTTTAGGTTGGACTGCGTGATCGAGCTCGACGGTGCCTTCGGTGACAAGCACTTCGATATCGATTTTACGGATATGCACGGTGAAGGCGGTGCCGATGGCGCGCACTAGGCCCTGCCCTGCATAGACTTCGAAGGGACGGTCGGGGTTGTGGGCGACGTTGAAGTGGGCTTCGCCGTGGCTGAGGGTGAGACGGCGATAGTTGTCGCTGTAGTCAACTTCTAGGCGGCTGTTGGTGTTGAGCTGCACGGTGGAGTTGTCGGCTAGCTGGATGGTTTGCTGCTCGCCTATGCCGGTGATGTAGATAGTCGGTGCGCCGAATTGCATGCTGATGGTAATGGCGAGGGTGAACACGGCGGCGATGGCGAGCATGCCTGTGGCGAAGGCGGCGCGGGGCTTGGCAAAGAGTCGAGGCTTTTCATTTGCGAGCTTTTCATTTACGAGCTTTTCTCTTGAAAGCTCTTGTCTTGAGAGCTGTTCTCTGGGCAGCACGGCTTCAGTCAGGATATTCATTTCATCCCAAAATTCGACCATATCTTCGAAGGCTTGGCTGTGCGCCGTGTCGGCATTGACCCACCGTTTAAATTCACTTAGCACTTTGGCGCTGGGCTGCTCGGCATCGAGTTTGGCAAGCCATTCGGACGCTTGGGTTTCAATGCTTTTGTGTTCTGGGAATTCCACTATGCTGTTAGTTCCTTTTCGGCTGTCTTCTCTAGGAGTCCTTGCCCCAGAATTAGGGTCCTGAGTATCGTTATGATTACTCATGGGTCTGTCCTCTTGTTATGTCTTGGGGGTCGCGCAAATCTGTGATATCTGATCTGCTGTTGTCGGCCCCTTCTCGGGTTTCGATATATTTTTTGCAGCGCTGGGTGCCTATGGCGATATGCTTTTCAACGGCGCTGGCGCCTATGCCTAAACTGGCGGCGATGGCTTTGTGAGGCATGCCCTGCACTTTGCGCATTAGAAACACGCGCCGGCACTGGGGCGGCAGTTCGGCGATGGCGTCAAAGAAGAAGCTGACTTTTTGATGGGCGGCTATTTCTTCTTCAAGGCTGTCTGTGGTGCCGGCGTTCTCTTCCAGTGCGTCTTCTAGATAGTCGGTGAGTTTGCGGGTTTTGCGTGATAGTTCACTGTAGGCCAGCGAACGGGCAACTTGGAATAGATAGGCTTTTGGGGAATCTATTTCGCGGCCCTTGGTGGCTTTGTAGGCGCGCAAAAAGGTTTCTTGGGATATCTCGTCGATATCTTCTTGCTTGTACAGAAAACGCCTGAGAAAGCGCTTTAACAGCGATTCGTTTTGCAGAAATGCCTGAAAGATGCCGGTGGTTTGTTGGCCTTTCTGACTTTCTTGTGTTTTAGACGTGCCTGTCTGTCCACTTTTCATTGCTTGCCTGTTCCGGTTGTTAGCTTTGCAGGCGGGAACTCTTATCTCACCTAGTAGCAGGCCGCCTAATAAAAAGCCGCCGTCTAATGAGTAACAGCAAAGCGTTGGAATTCCGCAGTAGTGGGATTTTTTTATTGTTGTTTTGTGGAACTCGGCTGATAGTTTAAAGATAGACTAAAGTAAGCGACCAGCCCTTTATCGAATATGTCGAATATTATGCGCCTGCCGCATCTACCGAGGCTTGCACCAGATCCAATAGCTCTCTAAGTGCCACAGAAACCATCGCAAAATCAGGGGCTACGCCGCGCTGCAATTCAACCACCATGGCTTTCCATCGGGTAATTAACATGGCCTGCTGGACCTGCCAATTTGCCAGTAACTGGTCAATATCCTCGGATTCATGGCCTTCAAGTAGGCAGGCGGTCAACTGGCGGCGCTGGCTTTCGAGATCATCCACATAGGATTCTCGGGCGAGATCTTGCCAGCGATTCTGCGGCTGCAAACCAACAATCTGCGACATAAACCAATCCAGCGACAGGTGCTCGCCAAGCTTAAACGCGAGTCGCGCAACCAGTTCTGCGGGGCGTTGCAATCGCAGAGCCATCTCGACGGTGCCAACGGTGATAAACATGCTGTCAGCTGCGGCGAGGGTTGCGGCGAGTTGCTGCTCAACGCCCTGCGCTATAAGTTGGCCTTTTTCATCATTCCATAGCTTAATCCACTCTGCTTCATGCAGGGCTGGCAAGTTTTCTAGTACCAGTTGCATAGGCGCTGTCATGCTGTGAATAATCTCACTGCAGTGCAGGTTTAAACGCCGATTACGTAGGAACCAACGGCTTGAGCGGCGCACCACGCGCATCAGTATATGCAGCAGGTCGAGCTGCACGGTGGCTGACAGACTATCCTCACTGTTCTCAACCTGCTGCCAGAGTTTATCAACACCCAGAATATGCATACTGATGCTAAAGGCGCGGACTATATCTGCGGCGCTGGCACCGGTGGATTCCATCTGCCGGAAGAAGATGGTGAAGCCGACACGGTCAACCATATCATTGGCCAGCTGAGTGGCGGCTATCTCGCGGCGCAGCTGATGTTCTTTGACATCGTCGGCATAGCGTTCGACCAGTTGTGGCGGAAATGCGTGGTTTACAGAGCCGGCCAAGACCGGATCGTCGAGTAAGTTGGCCTCGAGCAAGGCCTCTTTTAGCATGACCTTTGAATAGCAGACCAATACTGCGAGTTCTGGGCGTGTCCAGACCGGCTGGCCACGGCTGACACGATCATTAAGCTGCTCATCGCTGGGCAAAAACTCGAGCTCTCGGTCAAGCTTTCCGCTTGTTTCAAGCCAGGCCATAAAGCGCTGATACTCGGCGTATTGCTGGTCACTGCGATGCATTGCTAGGCTTATCGCCTGGGTTTGGCGAAGATTGTTGTGCAGTACTAATTCGGCGACGCTGTCGGTCATCGAGGCCAAAAAGTCATTGCGATCTGCGGCGCTCAATTCACCGGCGCGGACTTTTTCGTTGAGGAGAATTTTGATATTCACTTCATGATCTGAGCAGTCTACGCCCGCGGCATTATCGATAAAGTCGGTATTACAGATGCCGCCGCCCAAGCAAAATTCAATACGGCCGCGCTGGGTCATGCCTAGATTACCGCCCTCGCCAAATACCCGGCAGTTAAGGTCGCGGCCATTAACCCGCAAACCGTCGTTGGTGCGATCACCAACCTCGGCATTGTTCTCTGACGCGGCTTTAACATAGGTGCCGATACCGCCATTCCAAATCAGATCGACCTGAGACTTTAAAATCGCTTCGATCAATTCAGTCGGGGTCAGTTTGTCACTTTGAATATTAAACCGCGCTTTAATCTGCGGGTTTAAGTTAAGCGATTTAGCGTTGCGGGAAAACACCACCGCACCCTCAGATAACAGCGACTGATCAAAATCTTCCCAGGTGCTGCGCGGGGTTTCGAAAAGGCGCTGGCGCTCGACAAAGGTCGCCGCCGCATTCGGATTGGGGTCGATAAAGATGTGCAGGTGGTTAAACGCTGCAACTAGCTGTATATGCTCCGAGAGCAACATACCGTTGCCAAACACATCGCCACCCATATCACCAATACCGACCACGCTGAAATCCTCGCGCTGAATATCCACACCCAGCTCGCGAAAATGACGCTGCACCGCTACCCAGGCGCCGCGTGCGGTAATACCCATGGCTTTGTGGTCGTAACCATTGCCGCCGCCCGAGGCAAAGGCATCGCCGAGCCAGAAGTTATTGGCTTCAGAAATTTCATTGGCAATATCGGAAAACGTCGCCGTGCCCTTATCCGCGGCTACTACCAGATAGGGATCGTCGCCATCGCGCCGCACGACGTTATAAGGGGCAACCACCTCGCCCTCGATTAGGTTGTCGCTGATATCCAATAGCGCTTGCACATAGAGCATATAACTGGCGATGCCCTCTTGCAGCCAGGCCTCGCGACCCGCCGCCATACTTGCCTGCTTGGCGACAAAACCACCCTTGGCGCCTGTCGGTACAATCACTGCATTCTTAACCTGCTGGGCTTTGACTAAACCGAGCACCTCGGTGCGATAATCTTCCAGCCGGTCTGACCAGCGCAAGCCACCGCGCGCAACTTTGCCTCCACGCAGATGCACACCTTCGACTCTGGGTGAGTAGACAAATATTTCGTAGTCGGGGCGCGGTTTGGGCGCGAGAGAAATCTTTGCAGTTTCAAGTTTGACCGAGATATAAGACTTCGAGCTGCCATCCTCAATGCCCTGAAAGAAATTGGTGCGCAGAGTTGCTTCGACCACTTCCAGATAACCGCGCAGGACAATATCTTCACTGACATTGTCCACCTCATCCAAGCCCTGGCGAATCTTCTTTGAGAGACCAGCGGCGCGATCGAGGCGGGTATTTTCACCGGCATAACGGGGGTCAAAATAGCTTTTAAACAGCGCGACTAAGTTGCGGGTGATAACCAGATGACGGGCCAGTGTGTCGGCGATAAACTCTTGACTGTAAGCGATGCCCAACTGCTTTAAATAGCGGGAATAAAGCCGCAACATGGCTACCGCACGCCAATCCAAACGGGCACCAATCACCAGTCGGTTAAAGGTATCGTTTTCCGCCTCGCCCTGCCAGACCACGCGCAGCGCATCTTTAAAGCTACCCTGCACGGCCGACACATCGACATTCACATCGAGAGAGAACGACAGGCGGAAATCCTGCAACCAAATTTGATTGCCGGCGTCCTGCTTAATCAGATAGGGATGTTCGACCATAACCCTAAAGCCTAGATTCTCGAGCATCGGAATCATATCCGATAGCTCTAGGGGCGTATCCCAGTGGAACAGCTTGAGCTGCAAGAAATGGTTTTCGTCGCCATGCAGATTATTAAAGGCAATACCCAGCTCACCGGCATTGTTCAATTCATCAATTAACAGCACATCAGCAATAGCCTGAACCGGTGTGCACACCTCGCGGTATGACGAGGGAAAGGCGCGCTGAAACTGCCGAGCCATGGCACGACCATCGCGCTCACCCCAGTGGATAATAGCCTGCTCGGCAAAGGCATCGCTCCAGTCACGGGTGATATGAGACACCAGTGATTCAAGCTGCTGGCATTCAACTTGCAGATACTTTTTGCTGCGCATCTGATAAACCAGATAGATACGCACCAGCACAGACTCGGGTAAAAACTGCGTGGTAAATTCGCTCTCTTCGGCATCCAGCTCATCGCCAATCGCCTGCTGAATCTTAATCCGCGCGGCGGTGTTAAAAGACTCTCTGGGCAGATAGACAATACAGCTGACAAACTTATCGAAGGGGTCTGCGTGCATAAATACTTTTATCACCCGGCGCTCTTGAATCTGCCAGATGGCGATGGCGGTTTCGGCAAGCTCCTCACGGGTTAAATGAAATAACTCATCGCGGGGATGGAAATCCAAAATCGACAGCAGGGTTTTGCCGTCGTGACTGTTTTTATCAAAGCCACAGTTATCTAGCACCCAATTAACCTTGTCACGCAGTATGGGAATGCGCCGTGGACTATAAGAGTAAAACTGCGAGGTATACAGCCCGAGAAAGCGCACCTCGCCAATAGGTTCCTGCTTATCGTTAAAGCGTTTAACAACTAAATAATCAGAGTAGACATCGCGGTGCACACGCGAGCGCCGCGATGACTTGGTAAAGGTGAGGATATCGTCGCCTTCGTAGAGCGCCACAACCCCCGGACTTAGTTGCTGAATAGCCTCTTCGCGGGTATCGCCGCCGTACTTGTGCAAAAGCCCCAGACGAGTATCAGCCACCTCGCGTAAATACGACTGGTTATTGCCCTGCACCAAATCAAATTCAACAGCGCCGAGAAAGGTAAAGTAGCCATTGTGAATCCAGCGTAAAAACTCCAGCGACTCTTTAACATTGGGCACATGGGTGGCCGTCTCGGTCAGTTCCTCAATCAGCTCGCCGACACGCAGACGCATGGGGTCAAAGTCATCGACCACTTTTTGCACATCGTCGAGCACTGCAAGTAGATCGCGCTGTAACTCGGCCAACTCCGAATCGCGATGGATATCCACTTCGATATTGATAAACGCCTCGCGCTGGGCACCCTCAATATAAGACCTGTGACTGGCGATTAGCTGGCCGCTGTTATCGCGCACCACCCACACCGGATTACTCTGCAGGGTAAAGATATTTAAGCCGCGACGATTGAGCGCAACACGCAGCGAATCGACCAAGAAAGGCATATCGCGCTGATTGATATAAATAATACTGTAAGGGCTATTCCAGCCATCTACTTCCGGCTCGGGATTAAACGCCTTAACTCGAGCATGACCGGCAAGCGCGACATTGTCAGCCTTTTTACTAAAGGTAAACAGACCGTAGATATTAAAAAATATCTGCTCTGCGGGACGCGCCAGATAATCGGCATCTGGATAGAAGTGCATGGCATTGACAATAAAATCGAGAAACTCATCGGCTTGACTAGAGCTGAGTTTATCCACTGCAACGGCGGTTAAGATGCCGGCTAATTCTTCTCGGCCAATATTTTTTTTCACATCCATGCTCAAACGTGCAACCTTTTGTCGTATTGTTAGTCTTTTATAGCGGTTAGGGAAAACGAACTATATTTGCATAACTTTGGCGCAAACTTTGGCGCAAACTTTCTAGCTAATATAGCCGTTAACTTTCGCCATAACTATAGCCTACAAAATCAGGTTTGTGTGTTAATAATCGAAGCTCTAGAATGTCGCGCTTACCAGCTTAAACAACAGCTAACAGGGGAATCTTTTGCACCAGAATATCCATCTACTCAAAGATTGGCTAAACCAACAAATCGTCGGCCAAAACCATCTTGTTGAACGTTTAATTATTGCCCTCTTAGCCGACGGCCACCTGCTTGTCGAAGGGGCTCCCGGGCTCGCTAAAACCAAGGCGATAAAAACCCTTTCCGAAGGCATCGAAGGGGACTTCCAGCGGGTTCAATTTACCCCAGACCTGCTGCCTGCCGATATTACCGGCAGTGATATCTACCGCCCTCAGCAGGGAACCTTTGAGTTTCAAGCCGGGCCGCTGTTTCACAACTTGGTGCTAGCCGATGAAATCAACCGCGCACCGGCCAAGGTTCAATCCGCCCTGCTCGAAGCCATGGCCGAACGCCAGGTCTCCGTCGGTGGCACCACCTATCAGTTGCCCGAATTGTTTATGGTAATGGCCACCCAGAACCCCATCGAACAGGAAGGCACCTATCCGCTTCCCGAAGCACAGATGGACCGCTTTTTGATGCATATAGTCGTCGACTATCCGGCCCCTGAAACCGAACATCTAATCTTGCAGCTATCACGCCGCGAAGCCCTGCAAGAAAAAGCCGCAGGTATCGAAGCGCTCAGCCAAGAAACCCTATTCGCCGCGCGCAAGGAAGCCCTTGCCGTGCATATGGCCGAGCCGGTTGAAGAGTATCTAGTGCAATTAATACTCGCCACCCGCGACGCTAAACTGTATGGCGGCGACCTTGCCAAATGGCTCGATTACGGGGCCAGCCCGCGGGCCACTATCGCCCTCGACCGCTGCAGCCGCGCAATGGCCTGGTTACAGGGTCGCGACTTTGTCACCCCAGACGATATACGCGCCGTCGCCCACGACGTACTGCGCCACCGTCTGATCCTTAGCTTTGACGCTGAAGCCAGCGGTGTTACCGCCAACCAAGTGATTGATCGATTACTGGAAACGGTTGCCTCAGCCTGATGAGCGAAATCCTCGACAACACCGTCGACCGCAGCCTTGAGCAGACTATCGACCAGAATAACCACCCCGCTATCGCCAGTGTCAGCGAGATGGTCAAGCTGCGCTACGGCGCCCGTGAACTAACTAGTTTTCCACGGGTTCAAGCACGCCAGATGATGGCCGGTGGACACCGCTCAAGATTTCGCGGTCGCGGCATGGACTTCGATGAGGTGCGTATCTATCAGCCCGGCGACGATGTGCGCAGTATCGACTGGCGAGTGACCGCGAAAACCCAGACCCCGCATACCAAAATATTTCGCGAAGAGCGCGAGCGTCCTGTACTGGTGGTAACCGATCTACGCGGCCCAATGTTTTTTGGCAGTCAGCGACTAAAGTCGGTGGTCGCCAGCGAAATATCCGCCGCACTGGCATGGGCCGGACTCAACGCCAATGACCGGGTTGGCGGACTTGTGTTTGGATCGCAACAGCAGGCCGAGGTGAAATCCCGCCGCAGCCATCACGCCGTCTTGCAATTTATTCACGAGCTGCAAGATTTTAGTCAGCAACTACTCGAGCCGGCGCCAGACCAACTCAGCCTAGCCCATATACTCGAAGAAGCTCGGCGCTTTGCCCTGCCCGGCACGACCATCTTCATTGTCAGCGACTTCCATGACCTTAACGAAGACTGCGAGCGACACCTGTTTGAACTGGCCCGTCACGGCGATCTTAATTTCTGCCATGTCTTCGATAGTATTGAAACTGAATTGCCCGCGCCGGCACTTTACGCGGTGAGCGATGGTCAGCGACAAACCCTGCTCGACACCGGCCAGCAGAGCATTCGCCAAGATTTTGCCGATGCCTTTCAGGCGCGCAGCCAGCGACTCAAGAAATACAGCCAGCAACTGTCCGCCGGACTGCTGCCGTTTAACACCGCCGATGCAATAATGTCGGTGCTCGCACAAGCTTACGGCAAACGGCGCAAAGGACGGCGCAGCTAATGGCAAATCAAACTACAACAGCAGCGGCACCAAACCCACTCGACCAACTGCGCGATATTCATCTGCCCGAACCGGTTAGCAGCTGGCCAATGGCGCCCGGCTGGTGGCTATTAATCATTGTCGGTTGTCTACTCACCGGCTGGTTAATTGTGGTTTTATACCGTCGCCACAGCGCCACCCTGTATCGGCGTCAGGCATTAGCGCAGTTAAAACGCTTAGAGCATGTTGAACATTTAGAGCACTTAGAGCAAAAGCCATTAACCGGCAACTCACAGCAACAGCTGCGCGCGCTCTTTGAACTGCTAAAACAAACCGCCAACAGCGCCTATCCCGATCGCCACCCCGGCAGTTACAGCATTGATGCGTTTATTCGCTTTCTGCAATACAGCTGTGATCAACCTGTTTTTGATGCGCTTGCTCTGGATCTAGAAAAGGCCCTGTACAGCAACAGCGCTTTCGAAGCCCCCATGGAATCCCAAAGCAACCAACTGTTTGTCGATGCCAAAATCTGGATAAAACACCACCACCCAGAACATAAGCTGGAGGTTGGTGACCCATGCTAGAACTCCTCTGGCCATGGGTATTGGCAATAGCCCCCCTGCCACTGATCTATCGCTGGCTGCGCAAACCCGCCGAGGTGCGCATGGCCGCCCTGCGCGCGCCACTGCTGGCCAATGCTGCCGGAGAATCGGCATCTGCCGCCAATCACAGCTTGCGCAAGTCGCTGTTATTATCAGCCCTTGGGATTATCTGGCTTAGCACACTGCTGGCCCTCGCCAGACCGATCTGGATCGGCGAACCGGTTGCCCTGCCCACCAATGGTCGCGATATTCTCTTGGCCGTGGATATCTCCGGCAGTATGGAGCGCGAAGATATGCAGCTCGGCGGCAAAACCGTCAACCGTTTAATCGCCGTTAAAGCGGTGGTCGGCGACTTTGTGATTGAACGTCAGGGCGACCGTCTCGGCTTAATCTTATTTGGCGAAAAAGCCTATCTGCAAACGCCCCTCACCTTTGACCGCCAAACCATGCAGACCCTTCTCTATGAAGCGCAGCTAGGTTTTGCCGGCAATGGCACAGCCATCGGTGACGCCATTGGTCTGTCGGTAAAACGCCTTCAAGAGCGCCCCGAAAATCACCGTGTGGTTATCCTGCTCACCGACGGCGCCAACAATGCCGGCGAGCTAGATCCCCTAAAAGCCGCCGAATTGGCCAGCCGCGCCAAGGTGAAAATTTACACCATTGGTATAGGCGCAGAGGTCATGAAAACCCGCAGTATATTTGGCAGTCGCATCACCAATCCCTCTGCCGATCTCGATGAAAAAACCCTGAGCGGTATAGCCGAGGCTACTGGCGGGCAATACTTTCGCGCCCGCAACCCCCAAGAGCTCGTCGCGATTTATAGCGAGCTCAATCGCCTCGAACCCATAGAACAGGACGCCGAAACCATTCGCCCTATCGCCGCGCTCTATTACTGGCCACTAAGTCTGGCCTTTGGGTTAAGTTTGATCACTGGGCTGTTCAGTGCCGCAAGGAGATCCCATGTTTGAGTTTTTAAGCAGCGATTTCAGTGAATTTCACTTTCTGCGCCCAATGGCACTATTCGGCCTTATCCCCGCCCTGTTAATCGTCGTCTTTGTCCAGTGGAAAAAACGCAGCGCCGGCAACTGGGAAAACATTATCAATCCCGCATTACTGCCGTATTTAATGCACGGCGACACGACTAAAAAAAATCGCGGTATCTACTGGGTACTGGTCGCCTGGATTATCGCCTGCCTGTCGCTGGCCGGCCCCAGTTGGCAGCAACTGCCGCAGCCCGTGCATAAAAAAGACACCGCCCTAATACTGATTATGGATCTGTCGCCCTCCATGCTCGCTGAAGATATAAAACCCAGCCGCTTGGCCCGCGCCCGCTACAAACTGATCGACCTGCTGAAAAACCGCGGCGAAGGCTACAGCGCACTCGTCGTCTACGGCGGCGAAGCCTATGCGCTCTCGCCCTTAACCGAAGACAGCAATACCATTATCAGCCTGGTGCCAACTCTGGAACCGGCACTGATGCCGGTGTATGGCAGCAACACCGAACAAGCCGTAGAAACGGCGCTGGAATTGGCCTTAAACGGCGGTTACCAACAGGGTGACCTGTTGCTCATAACCGACGGTGTCGCTAGCGCCGCCTTTGCCACGGTGCAATCTATGGTTAAAAAAGCCGGTAAATTCCGACTCTCGATTCTCGGCGTAGGCACCCAACAGGGCGCCCCCATACCCATCGGCTCTGGCGGCTTTGTTAAAGACAATCGCGGCGCCATTCTGATACCCAAGCTATCCCCGGGCTCTTTGCAGATGCTGGCGAAAAACACCGGCGGCATCTATCGCAATCTAAGTGCTGACGACAGTGATATAAACGCACTGCTAGCATCCACCGAAGAGCTATTTCCCGATGCCAGCAAAGAACTCGAGCGCGATTTTGATCTCTGGGATGATCAGGGATTCTGGCTGGTAATCCTGCTGTTACCAGTCCTGATCGCCAGCTTCCGCAAAGGCAGTGTCGCCTTAGTACTGCTGGCCCCAATGCTGTTTTCCGATCCCGCCTCAGCCTTTGAATGGCGCGACCTATGGCAAACCGCCGACCAGCAAGCCAACCAAGCACTGCAAAACGGCGATGCCGAAACCGCACAGGGGTTATTTAAACATCCCCAGTGGCGCGGCAGCGCCGCCTATCAAGCCGGCGACTATCAATCGGCTATTGAAGACTTTGTGCAATCGGAAAGCGCCGACGGCCACTACAATCGGGGCAATAGTCTCGCCAGAGCCGGCGATCTGAAAGGGGCTATCGAAGCCTATAATCAAGCCCTAACAGTGCAACCCGAGATGGACGACGCCCTAGCTAATCGCGACTTAGTTGAGCAGTTAAAGCGGCAGCAAGAGCAAAATAAAGATCAGCAATCTGAGTCGGATCAAAACCAAGAGCAAAACCAAGAGCAAAACCAAGAGCAAAACCAAGACCAACAATCCGATTCCGAGCAAAACCAGCAACAAGACGGTGAGCAGTCTCAGCAAGAGCAGCAAGAGGCTCAAAACCAAGAAGCCAGTGATCAAGAAGCTCAAGAACAAGAAGCTATAGAGCAGGCTGAAAAAGACGGTGAGGACAGCCCTGAGCTTAATGACAGCCCTGAGCTTAATGACAGCCCTGAGACCAATGACAGCCCTGAGCCACTAACAGAACAGCCAGAACTCACAGAAGAACAAAAACAAGCACAACAGGAACTACAGCAATGGCTGCGCCGCGTCCCCGACGATCCCGGCGGACTGCTGCGGGAAAAGTTTCGCTATCAGTCGCGACAGCGTGCACTGGAACAACGGCGCCCCGCGCCACCCAATGAACAGCAGCAAGAACGCTGGTGATAAACCGCGCGGAATAAAGCATCAGCCACATAAAATGACAAACAAACCGGTTAACAGAACTATGCACAGACTATTAAATACAGCAGCCAAGCGCCGATATATTCGCTCACTATGGGTGCTGATTTTTTCTCTCACCGCAACCACCCAAACCTGGGCGGCACTGACCGCCGCCGTCGATCGCACAGTGGTCGAAATCAATGAAACGCTACAACTGCAAGTGCGGCTTGACGGCCAAGCCATCAACAGCAAGCCAGACTTCACTGTATTAGAAACGGAATTTCAAATCCTCAGCAACAATCGCCAACAACAGTACCGCAGAACCAATGGTCGCACAGAGTCCTACACCGACTGGAATCTCACCCTAATCCCAAAACGTATCGGCAAACTGTTAATACCCCCGATTCCCTATAAAAAAGATAACAGCAACGCCATCGAAATAACCGTGGGCAAAGCCACCCTGTCCAGCGCCAACAACCAACCGGTGTTTACCCAAACCCTAACCGACAAATCCGCCGTCTATATCCAAGAGCAACTACTGGTCACCCAGCGCCTTTACGCCTCGGTACAGCTCAACAACACCCCAATTGACGAACTTAAAGTACCCGGCGCTCTGGTGCAAAAGATCAGCGAAATCTCGTTCTACAAGGCGATCGACAATAAAACCTACTCCGTTGTAGAGCATAAATACGCCCTCTTCCCGCAGACCAGTGGCAGGCTCGACATACCCTCTATAAGCGTTAACGGCTCCCAATACAACGGCAATACCGAACCAAAAACCGTCAATATTATGGCCAAACCAGCCCATATAAACACCGACCAATGGATGCCGAGCAGCAAACTGCAAATCAATCAGCAGTGGAGCAGTGATCTCGACCAGCTGGTGGTCGGCGAGCCGATAACCCGCACCATCACCATCAGCGCCAAAGGCTTGACCGGGGCACAGATATTACCCCTCAGCCTAGGCGCCAGCGATGCTTTCAAAATCTATCCAGATCAAGCGCAACTCGATGAGCGAATTAATACCGGTGGCGTAACCGGCATCCGTCAAGAATCCTTTGCCCTAGTCCCCAACCGCGAAGGCACCATCAGCCTGCCCGAAATCAGCCTGCGCTGGTGGGACACCGTCAACCAGCGGTTGCAAACCGCAACCTTGGCCGCCACCACATTAGACGTCGGCGCCGCCACGGCGGAGACCAATGCCGGCAACTATTTGGCGCCCATCGATATAGCCAACAGCCAAACTAATCCAACAGACGTGCAAAACGACGCCGAGCCACAGACGCTGTTAGCCAGCCTTAAATCCTCGCGATTAACGCAACTGTCGCTGTTCACCAATGTCCTGCTACTGGTTCTAGTCATGATCCTATTTCTAGGCCGCTCCCAGCAGCGGTCTAATAAGAAAACCCCCGACAGCGCAGCTAATAACGGTATCAACAGCCCACGACTCAAATTAAAACAGCACATCAAAGCCATTCAAACCGCCGCCCAAAACGACGACTTAGCCGCCGTGCGCGAAGGCATACTCGACTGGGGACGCAGCGCCTTTCCTGACGCCAACATTAAAACCCTCAAGGAAATTGCCCAGCCCTGTGGCATACCCGCTCTAGCCGAACAGTTTAGTCTGCTCGACAATAGCCTCTACAACAATCTGTCAACCCAGCAAGCCGATATCAGCCTGCTGATACGTCAGTTAAAAGAGCTGGATGTGCCAACTGCCTCCAAATCAAGCGATGCAAACGGGCTAAAGCCGCTGTATCCAACGCACTAAACTAGATCCAGTTAAATAACTCGTCTTTAAGGGCCTAGTTGTGCCATCCTTGGGGTGAATATGGTTTATAAAAATAAAAAAGGCCAACCCAATGCCCTTAAAAACCTCGACATTACAAACTCTGGCCTACAACAGCGGCGAACCCGGCGACTGCTACTACCACCAATGGCCCGCCCAAGAATCCCAACAGCAACCCGCCAAAGCCTGGGTGCATATCATCCACGGTATGAACGAACACAGCGCCCGCTACCAACCGCTCGCTGAATTCCTCAACCAACAGGGCTACACCGTCACCGCCGACGACCACCGCGGCCACGGCAAAACCGGCGCAGCCAACGGCAATCTCTACCACATCGCCGACCACGACGGCTGGAATCAAATGGTCGCAGACCAGTGGCAACTGATCCAACATATAGGCCAGCAAACCGACCTGCCGCTCATTATTCTCGGCCATAGCATGGGCTCTTTTCTCGCCACCCGCCTGTGTCAGACTTACCGCGAACAAATAGACACCGGCATGAAATCTGAATTAAAAGGCCTAGTCCTCTCCGGCTCCAACTACGCCCCCCCATGGTTCTGCCGCACCGCTGCCCAAATAGCCCGTATTGAACGCCGCAGACTCGGCCCACGCGCCGCCAGCAAGCTGCTCGAAAACCTCTCATTCGGTGCCTTCAACAACGCCTTTAAACCTACCCGCACCGACAAAGACTGGCTATCCAGCGACCCAGCCGTCGTCGACAGCTATATCGCCGACCCCCACTGCGGCGGCGCCCTCAGCATCCAATCCTGGTTCGACTTCCTCAATGGACTCGCCGACCTATCAGCTCGAGCCGTCATGGCACACATAAACCCCAGCCTACCAATTTACCTGCTCTCAGGCGCCCTCGACCCCGTCGGCGGACAGGGAAAAGGCGTGAAAAAACTGGCTAAAATACTGGGTCAGGCAGGCATTGAGAATATCACCTGCAAACTCTATGCAGGCGGCCGTCATGAAATGTTTAATGAGCGGAATAAACAGAGGGTTTATAACGATTTACTAGCTTGGATTGACGCACGGGTTTGAAGATGGGTGGTTCGTTGCCACCATCTCAGCGAAGTTAGGCCTCCATTAACACCACAGCGAAGCCCACCAGCCGGTCATACCAGCAGAGCACACCCAATCTATCATCCCACCAGAGCGTCAGTATGGAAAAGTCGAGCATAAAAAAAGAGGGCTGATTAGGCCCCCTTTAAATGGAGTTACATCTGTCTTCAACGATCCTGAATGGGGATTAGACATTCACTGCTAGATCAGCAGTTAGATCGTTTAATGTCAGGTCAGTAAAAAGGACAATACCGACCTAACACTTAAAGCATAGTCAACAACTAGGGCTTTACCAGCCTGTCTATGACTTTAGAGTGATTTTAAATTTACTTTACAGCGACTTTATCGCAATTTCGTAAATATCCTTGACCAATCCTGGCTCGTCGGCAATCACTTGCAGGGCGTCGCGCATGTGTTGGCTGTTGGGCTCTGGGAATTTCTTCCAGCGGGTCAGCGGGGTCATTAGACGTGCGGCTACCTGTGGGTTTTGGCTGTGCAGTGCGAGTATATGTTGCTTTAAAAACGCGTAGCCTGAGCCGTCGGGGTTGTGGAAGTTGACGAGGTTGCCATTGCAGAAGCCGCCGATAAGACTGCGGATTTTGTTTGGGTTGCCAAAGGTGAATGCGGGGTGATCTAGCAGTGCGTTGACGCGCGCTAATCCACCGCTCTGGCTGTTGACCGCTTGGATTTGCAACCATAGGTTCATGACCAGTCCTTCATCGCGGTATTGCTGTTCAAATTCGGCGAGTGCTTGGGTGGCTTGTTCTGCGGCGGCTGGACAGCTGACGAGGCACGCGAGTGCTGAGGCTTTATCGGTCATGTTGTCGGCGCTTTGGAATTGCTGCCAGGCGAGTTCGACGCCGGTGTTGTCGATCAGCATTAGGTAGCTTAGGGCGATATTCTTTAGCCCGCGACGGCCTATTTGCTCGGCTACTGGGGCGTAGTCTTGTTCTATACTGTGGCGCTGATAGGTGGCTAGCAGTTTTTCGGAGAGTGCTTCGGCCAGTGCTTGGCGAACAAATTTACGGGCGCTGTGGATGGCGTCGACATGAATGATGTTGGCTTCTTCGTGAAGTTGCGCTTCGCTGGGCAGCTGTAGCATGAGCTCGACCATGGCGGGGTCGAGGCTGGCATCACTGAGCAGCGAGTCGAAGGCGTCGATCAGCTGCTTGTCCATTATTAGCGGGCGCTGATGGAGGCTGTCGTCGGTGAGTTTTTCGAGTAGTGCAAAGCTGAGTTTTTGCCCAGCATCCCAGCGATTAAAGCCGTCGCTGTCGTTGGCCATTAGGTGTGCGAGCTGTTCGGCGCTGTAGGGGTAGTCGAGTTTTACCGGTGCCGATAGGCCGCGCAGCAATGAGGGCACGGGCGCTTCGTGGATATTTTCAATCACGAGCTGCTGGGTGGTTTCGGTGATTTCGTAGACTATTTCTGTGTCGCCATTGCTGTTGAGTGGCAGATCGCCTGTGGCGCCAACTAGGCCGAGTTTTACGGGCATAACGAAGGCTTGTTTTTGCGGCTGGCCGGGGGTTGCTGGGCAGCTCTGGGCGAAATCTAGGGTGAAGGTTTTAGCGGCAGCATCGTAATGGGAGCTCGCTTTTAGAAGCGGCGTGCCGGACTGTTTGTACCAGCGGCGGAATTGTTTGAGGTCGCGACCACTGGCATCTTCCATGGCTTGAACAAATTCTTCGATGGTGACGGCCTGGCCATCGTGGCGATCAAAGTAGAGGTCGGTGGCTTTTCTAAAGATCTTGTCGCCCAATAAGCAGTGGTACATGCCGACTACTTCGGCGCCTTTTTCATACACGGTTAGGGTGTAGAAATTATTGATCTCCATATAGGAGTCCGGCTGGACGGGGTGAGACATGGGGCCGCCGTCTTCGGCGAATTGGTGGGTGCGCAGATAGGCGGCATCTTCGATGCGCTTGACTGTGGCGGAGTTCATGTCTGCGGAGAATTGCGAGTCGCGGTAGACGGTAAAGCCTTCTTTTAAACTAAGCTGAAACCAGTCGCGGCATGTGACTCGGTTGCCTGACCAGTTGTGGAAATATTCGTGGGCGACTATGCCCTCGACGCGCTGAAAGGCAGCGTCGGTGGTGGTTTTGGGGTTGGCGAGTACCGCGGAGGTGTTAAAGATGTTGAGGCCTTTATTTTCCATGGCGCCCATATTGAAGTCATCGACAGCGACGATCATAAAGATATCTAGGTCGTATTCACGTCCGTAGGTTTGTTCGTCCCAGCGCATGGAGTTTTTCAGAGATAACATGGCGTGATCGCATTTATCGAGGTCTTTTTCTTCAACAAATATCTGTAACTTAATGTCGCGCCCGGACATTGTGGTAAAGCTATCTTCAACCACACTAAGTGTTCCCGCGACCAAAGCAAACAGATAGGCGGGTTTTTTAAACGGGTCGTGCCAGATGACAAAATGTTTGCCTGCGTCGATGTCGCCACTGTCGATGGGGTTGCCGTTGGAGAGCAACACGGGATAGGTGGCTTTGTCGGCGATGACTTTGGTGGTGAATTCAGACATCACATCTGGGCGGTCGAGATAGTAGGTTATATCCCGAAATCCCTCGGCTTCGCATTGGGTGCAGTACATGGTGCGCGAGCGATAGAGGCCCATCATGGTGGTGTTGAGTTGTGGTTTTATAAGTACTTGGGTGCTTAAAGTTGCACTGTCTGGCAATCCAGTAATGGTCAGGGTTTCGCTGTCGCGGCTGTAGACGCCCTCTTCTACTAGCTTGCCGTCTATGTGTACGGATTGCAGATCGAGTCCTTCACTGCCGTGTAACACTAGGTCGGCCATTGGCTCGTCGCTAAGTGGGTTACGTTTGATATTTAACGTGGCGGTTACACGGGTGTTTTCTTCACCAAGATCAAAAATCAGGTCGGTTTTTTCAATGATAAATGCGGAGACTTTATAGTCTTGCAGATAGATTGTTTGCGGCAGTGCGTCTCTCATAGGGGATTTCCTTATTACATTATTTTTGGTCAGTAAAAAGTTTATTCAAAAACAGAAAACTGGACATTGTAGGCCGTGTACTTACGGATGTTGATGACACCAGTATCAAAAATCAGGTACTGGCCTTTAATGCCCTGTAGTAGGCCTTCAATCTGTGGTTGCTTGTCGAGGTTAAAGCTTTTTACTTTTTCTGGCCAGATGCTGACGGGGAATTCAATCTCGGTAGTCGGCTCAGTGAATAGGCGCTGCAGGGCTTGCAGTCCGTATTCCTGTTCAAGAAGCTCTAGTTCGGGCTCTGCCTTGGTCATAAGTTCGTCGCGCAATGCTGCTAGATCAACGGCGTCTGCATTGCCTTTAAGCATTTTCTGCCAGTGGGTTTTGTCGGCGATATATTCACGCAGTCGATCTTCGATAAGCCCGGCCTGATAGCGGGTTTGCACTCTAAAGATAGGCAGGCCTTGGGTGGCGCCCTGATCAATCCAACGAGTGGGCAGTTGATTGCCGCGCGTGATGCCGACCTTGACGCCAGAGCTGTTGGCCAGATAGACAAAATGATCGGTAAAACAGTATTTTTCGCCCCACTCTGGATCGCGGCAGGTGCCGTGGTGAAAGTGACATTTTTCAGGACTCATGATACAGGTATCGCACTGAGGTAATTTTGCGAAACAGGGGTAGCAGTAGCCCTGACTAAAGCTTTTTTTCGAGCGCCGACCGCAGTGGATGCAATGGATATCACCAAGATGCTCCAGGCTGATACGCTTGCCGATAAAATCATTGAGGGGGATGCGCTGCTCATCTAAGGGCAGTTGATAGTCGACTCTGCCACTGTCGTCGAGGCGGGTTTGCATCTTTTCGAGATGCCCAGAGGCTTGCAGTAAAATGTCGCTCATGGATTTAATTCTGCCACTTTAGGGTTTGCTCATCCTCGGGATGATCTGCAGGCAAATCCGTGCCGCAAGGGGTGGTTTTGGGCGGCACATAGCCTGTGCGTTGTTCTTCGGGCTGTTGCTGTAACTGTTCATAGGCAATGATGGCCTGCATACAGAGCGATCTCTGCTCGCCGGTAAGGGGGCGTGTGTCGGGCCATTTACCGAGCTCCACCGCTTTCTTAAAGCTGGCGTATATTTCAGGGGTGATACTTTCGAGTAACTGCTGAAAATCCATTATTTTAACCTCTTACCAATATTTGCGACCGCGCCAAATACCAAGCCCAATAACATGCCAATAACTAGCCCAGTGGCGTGGGCGGCATTGGCTATGCCGACCCCTAAAAGCACATCGAGAATGCCAGTCATGCAGACAAATAACCAGCTAATCATAAATAGGATTAGCTCTTTGGGCAGGGTTATCAGTGGATGGGGGGCGAGAAGATTTCTTATCCAGATATAGCCCAGAAGCCCATAGATAACCCCAGACATGCCGCCAAAATTCACTGAACCACTCCAAACAAATTGACCCATATTGGAAAACAGTGCGCTGAGTAGTACTAGCAAAATTAAATGCAATGAGCCCGATAGTCTTTCAATACGCGACCCTAGAAGACATAGCCACAGGCCATTAAAGACGAAGTGCATTAAGCCAAAATGCACAAAAATTGGGGTGACTAGACGCCAGGTCTCGCCGTCGCCGATGCCACCAAACACAAATGGCCTGGGTACTGGATAGAGAAAGCTACCGATAAACCAACCGAACAGGCTGCCGATAAATAACACTGCTGTGGCGGGATGAAGTCTCGCGGCCATCATCCATCTTGATATCAAGGATAATTCACTGGTCATTTTGAGCTTTCTTGGCGTCCAAACGGCTGCCCCATCCGAGCTTAGATCGACAGATACTATAGAAGTTATGGTCTTTGGGGTGGATAAGAATAATCCCGTGCGGATGTTTGCGTATGGTAATAATATCCTCGGGCTCACTGTGAAAATCGTTGTGACCATCACAGGTGATCAGCGGGTGCAGTTCGTTTCTTGAGCTGACCCGTATTTCGATCTGCGCATTGCCATGCAGGGCTATAGGCCGACTATTCAAGGTATGGGGATTTAACGGTACGACCACCATGGCATCCAATTCAGGACATAACAACGGGCCACCCGCCGAGAGTGCGTAGGCGGTTGAACCGGTTGGTGTGGCGACAATCAAACCATCAGAGCGCTGGCTGTAGACAAACTCACCGTCCACATAGAGTTCGAACGCCATCATTCGTACCGATTGCCCGGGGTGCAGGACGATGTCGTTTACCGCGAGGCCTTCGCCGATAAGCTTGCCGTTGCGGGTAATGGAGGTTTCGAGAATAAACCGCTCGGTTTGTTTAAACTCTCCCGCGAGAACGGGCGAGACGCGCTCGGCGATCTCATCGGGCGATATATCGGTTAGAAATCCCAGTCGTCCGCGGTTGATTCCCAGCAGAGGTACATTGCTGTCGGCCATCTTGCGGCTGGCGCTGAGCATACTGCCATCGCCGCCGACGACAATGGCCAGATCAACAGCACCGGGGAACTTGTCTATAGGAAGGACTTTGTCTACGGGCCAGTCGACGAGTTTGGCGGCTTGCTCTTCGTAGATAACGTCTCGACCCTGGCCAAGCAGAAATGCTTCAAGTTTATTGAATGAGTCGCGAACCTCTGGAACGGCTAGACTTCCAAGTAATCCGATACGTTGAAAATGGGGCATATTTTTGAGCGTCCAAAAACGTGATTGATGATTATACAGACTGAGGCGGTAATTCACTCTTTTTAAGGCATAATATGTTTCGCAGTCTGGCAACTGGAAAGTGATTATCGCACACGCGACAATGGCGTCAGCTGACAAGTAAATTTAAGGAAGATTATGAAGAATAGCAAAGCAACTAGTATTGTCTTGATCGGTATGCCCGGCGCAGGTAAGAGCACGCTGGGTATCTTGCTGGCTAAAGAGTTGGGTATGGGTTTTGTCGATACCGATGTTGCTATTCAGGTGCGAGAGGGACGCACCCTTCAAGAAATTCTCGACAGCAGTAATTACTTGAACCTGCGCCGTATCGAAGAGCAGGTGTTATTGAGTGAAGAAATTCACCGAAAAGTGGTCGCCACCGGTGGCAGCGCGGTCTATTCTGAGGCCGGAATGGCGCGTTTAAAAGACGGTGCAACGGTAGTATTTTTAGATGTACCACTAGAGGAATTGCAACAACGTATCTCTAACTTTGACAGCCGTGGCATAGCCAGAAAGCCAAACCAGAGCCTTAAATCACTGTTTGAAGAGCGCTGTAAACTCTATCGACAGTATGCGGATATCGCGGTTGACTGCAATCAGCAGTCGTTGGAGCAGAGCTTGAAATCTGTCACCCAACAACTGCTATAGCAGCTATCAATCTCTATTTAAGCACTTCTTTAATAGATTCCGATAAGTAATTGATATTACTTGAATTAATACCTGCCAAGTTAATCCGTGTAGAAGAGACTATATAGATACCAAACTCTTCCCTCAGGCGTACCAGATGCTCGGGTTTAACACCCAAGAATGAGAACATTCCGTTCTGACGTTTGATATGACTAAAGTCCATTCCTTGCGCATTGTCCTGAATACTATCGGCCAATAGAGTGCGCATAGATTTGATTCTCAGGCGAACCACTTCGAGCTCGTCTTTCCAATCGCCGCGAAGTTTCTCGTCACCAAGTATCAAGGAGACTAATAGCGCACCGTGCGCCGGTGGCATTGAGTAGATTTGACGCGCTGTAGACATCGCCTGTGCAGCAACAATGATTGCCTGCTCAGCAGTCTGGGTAATAAACGTAATCGAGCCTGTGCGCTCGCGATACAGTCCAAAGTTTTTCGAACAGCTAGAGGCAATCACTAATTCAGGCAGTTTCTCGGCCATGGTACGCATACCGTAGGCATCGTCATCAAGACCATCGCCAAGCCCTTGATAGGCGGTGTCGATAAACGGAATAAAGCCTCTATCTAAGGCTATTTCGGCAATCTCATCCCACTGGGCATTAGTCAGGTCAGCACCGGTCGGGTTATGACAGCAACCGTGTAAAAGCACTACGTCACCTGCTGGAACCTGACGTAGGGTTTCCATCATTAGATCGGCGTTGATCTCACGAGTCTGCATATCGTAATAAGGGTATTCTTGAATCTCAAAACCGGCACTGCCGAGTAGTGGAATATGGTTGGGCCAGGTAGGAACACCAACCCAGAGCTTGGCTTCTGGACGTGCGCGCTTGATAACTTCAGCGCCGACGCGAAGCGCACCGGAACCACCGGGAGCCTGGAGGGTTTTAATCCGGCCAGACGCAAGAATACTGTGCTCTGCACCAAACATTAACGCCAACATCAGTCTGTTGTACTCTGCGTCGCCAGCTATACCTTGATAGGACTTGGTCTGCTCCAGCTCGAACAACTTGGTCTCAGCGCGCTTCACAGCATCCATAACCGGTGTACGACCGCGGTCATCTTGATAAACACCGACGCCTAAATCTATTTTATTGTCGCGAGGATCTTCTCTAAAGGCTGCCATTAATCCCAAAATAGGATCAAGGCCTACTGGCTTTAAACTCTCAAACATTATCGATTTCCTGATGGCTAAAATTGTGCCGCAATAAGTGGCGATAAAAAATGCAGGCGCAAGTTTACTATGTCTAACATTATTTGTTTAACCCTTTATGAGATGATTTTTCATAAGAAAGGACGTAATAAGACTATTTACTAAGCGCGGTTGCTCAGCATGAAGCCAGTGACCGGCATTGGCGACCTCTTCAAAATACAGCTGTGGAAACATCTGATCGATAATCGGCCGGTGTTTATCTTGGATATAAGCTGAGTTTTCACCCTTGAGAAACAGCGTTGGTCCCGCGTATAAATCACCGCTCGGCGCAGCAACTAATGTGGTCGCGTAATTATCCAGTATCGATGCCATATTGAGCTTGAGACCCAGATTACCCTGATCGTCGCGGGCAAGGTTTTTTAATAAAAATGCTCGAGTTGGGGCTTCCTCAATATATTTACTCATTACCTGATCAGCGGCACTACGGCTGTCCACTCGAAGCTGACTGAATGCAGCGAGTGCAGCTAGTGCTTGATTCTGTCCACCGCTATAGATGACTGGAGCAATATCGGCAACCACTAAACTATTTACCTTGGTAGGGAAATTAAGCGCTACCTGCATCGCTATTTTACCGCCGAGGGAATGACCGATAAGGGTTGCATTGGGGATGTTCAGAGCATCCATTAATTCAACAATATCCGTAGCCATCGAGGGCAGATCCATTTGTTGCGCGTGAGGCGAGTCGCCATGATTGCGCAGATCGACGCTAATCACGCGGCACTGATCCACCAAGCTGCGCGCCAACATACCCAGATTGCTCAGGGAACCAAACATGCCGTGTATCAGGATGATAACCGGGCCACTGCCCTGCTCTGTATAATTTAGTTTCATAGCTCTTTCTGTTGAATCCTATTTGCCAGTTTGGCGATTGCGGTATTTCTGTTTGTTTTTGCGACCCTGCGCATAAAGCCTCGGGCGCAGTAGACGCCTGAGTCGTGGAAATAGATAACTGAGATGCGTCAGCTTTGCACTCGAGGCAGGCAATACTATTTCAGTCTCTTCACCAGCAGCGACTTTAAGCACCGCATCGGCCACCTGCTCGGTGGAGCTCATTGGCTGGGAGAAGACGATATCTTCAACTGCATCAATTTCATCCATTATAAAACCGGTATCTATAGGTCCCGGCGAAATCACGCCAACCACAATACCGCTATCGCGAAGCTCATCGGCTAAAGCCAGACTAAATGCCCGCAAGCCTGCTTTGGTTGCAGAATAAGTCGCGGCACCCTGTAACGGTGCCCTGCCCGCCAGTGAGCCAACATTGACAATGGCGCCAGAACCGGCTCGACGCAGGTAAGGTATGGCCGCGCAGGACAGCAGCAAGGGAGCACGCATATTGACATCAACCATGGCGGCGACATCATCGGGGTTAAGCTTTTCCAGATCGCCGCGACTGTGCATTCCGGCATTATTGATAATCACATGAACAGTACCAAAAGCTGATTCAGCCATCTCTAACAGCGTTAAACAGTCTTCGTTGCTAGCTACATCCATGGCCACGGTTAGCACTTCGCACTGAGCGCGCAGTTCTTCGGCAAAAGTATTTAGGGCGGTTTCACCTCTTGCGACCAAAACCAGCTTGGCATTTTGGGCGGCAAAGGCGCGAGCACAGGCTGCGCCAACACCAGCGGAAGCGCCGGTGATAATGATTGTTTTATGGGTGAAGATATTTTTCATTTTTTCTTTGCTTTTAGATGTTTGATTAGCGAGCTATATTTTTAAGGCTCTTTAGAACCCACCAAATTATACCTGCCTTAGCGCTGGCCAATGCCCCCCATACAGATATATTTGATATCCATATAGTCATCCATGCCATATTTAGAACCCTCGCGACCAGTGCCGGATTCTTTAACGCCACCAAAGGGAGCCATTTCGTTGGAGATAACAGCTTCGTTAACACCGACAATACCGTACTCCAACTGTTCGGCAACGCGCCATACTCGACCAATATCCCGTGAGTAAAAGTAAGCTGCCAATCCAAACTCGGTGTCATTGGCCATCTGTACTACTTCGGCTTCGGTTTTAAACTTAAATAAAGGGGCTACTGGGCCAAAGATTTCCTCGGAGAAAACCCGCATATCCCGCGTTACATTGGTCAGGATGGTTGGCTCGACAAATGAACCGTCCATATCACGGCGACCGCCACCGGCAATTAATGTGGCGCCTTTGGTGACTGCATCATTGATAAACTCACAGACGGTGTTTGCTGCCTTGGCATCAATCAGAGGACCAATTGTTACGCCCTCTTCCGCACCATTACCAACTTTCAACGCCTGAACCGCTGCTGTTAATTTGGCGGTGAACTGATCATAAACCCCGGACTGAATAATTAAACGATTGGAGCAAACACAGGTTTGACCGGCGTTGCGATATTTAGACATCATCGCACCCTGAACAGCAGCATCTATATCCGCATCATCAAAGACAATAAACGGGGCATTGCCACCCAACTCCATCGAGGTGCGTTTGACGGTCTGTGCACACTCCGCCATCAACTGCTTACCCACTGGCGTCGAACCGGTAAAGGTCACTTTTCGCACCAGTGGATTGCCGGTCAACTCAGCACCAATCTCAGCGGTGCGACCAGTGACTATATTCATTAAGCCTTTCGGCATCCCCGCTCTAATCGCCAATTCTATCAACGCCAGTGCCGACAGAGGCGTTGCATTAGCTGGCTTACAGACAACAGCACAGCCCGCTGCTATAGCCGGGGCAATCTTGCGGGTAAGCATGGCATTAGGGAAATTCCAAGGGGTAATGCAGGCGACGACACCGACTGGCTGTTTAATAATGATTAGGCGCTTGTCGCTGGAAGGTGGCGCAATGGTGTCACCGTAGACTCGCTTGGACTCTTCTGCGAACCACTCTATATAGCTAGCACCATAGGCAATTTCACTGCGGGCTTCAGCAAGCGGTTTGCCCTGTTCGGCGGTGAGTATCTGCGCAAGATCTTCTTGATTCTCCATCACGAGGGTAAACCAACGACGCAATACGGCTGCACGCTCTTTAACAGTGGATTTGGCCCATAGCTTTTGTGCGCTATCGGCAGCTTCAATCATCCGTCGGGTTTCAGCACTGCCACATTTGGCAACCTCGGCAATCAGCTCACCGGTTGCAGGGTTGGTTACTGCCAGTGTTTCACCTGTGTCGGCATCGACCCATTCGCCATTAATAGATGCTTGAGTTTTGAACAAGCTGCTGTCTGTTAAAGTAAGTTCCATTCTACTTTCCTCAATTGGGCCAATGGTTACCTATTCAAAGTATTATCAATAGGGTGCAACGGATAATGTTAGCAGAAATCCGCAGCCCTAAGTGTAGGCTAGGAGCGTAGATCAGAAATTGTCATTGCGAGCAGAAAAACTGTAACCTTCAATCTCTGTCAGATAACCAATAGAAAGCCTATGTCCAATTCACAAATACACTTTTTCCGCGAAGGTATTCACACCCATCTGGTGCTACCGGCAAAAGTCCTATTGGACTATATTCCCGAACTTAAAGAGCAGTTGCAAGACTCCCCCTGGGCGCGAATTGGCTGGGGTGACTTTCAATATTACGGCTCTTCAGAACAGACCTTGTTTGCAGCGCTGCGTGCCCTGCTGCTGCCAACCGCAGCCGTTATCGCTGTGCTTAAGATCAACAGTATTCAGGATCAGGTCACGGAGACCAATCGTGTCTATTCCATCGACTGCAATCCTTCGGTAATCGATTCGTTGGCGCGCTTTGTATCGGGCTATTTTCATCACAGCCCAAAGGGACTGCTGACGTCGGTTAGAGAGAGATCCAATGGGGAAGTGTTCTTTAAATCTCACGGCACCTACCTGCTTATTAACACCTGCAACAATTGGACCTCGCGAGGCCTACGGATTGCTGGGCTGCGCTGCTTGCCACTATTGAATTTTTTACCCGGACAGGTTGAGCAATCAGTGCGCCGTAATGGCTACCTGCCACTGCTATAAGAAACTAATAGTTTTCTCTCAGCCATTGATATTCCGCTGAGCGACCCCACTTCTAGAGACAATCAAGAAACAATCAAGAGACATTCAAGAGATAACCAAATTAAGGAGTAACCACGTGGAACAGTATCGCGGAACAACTATTCTTTCAGTGCGCCGCAATGGCAGGGTTGTGATCGGTGGTGATGGCCAAGTAAGCCTTGGCAACACCATTATGAAAGGCAATGCGCGCAAAGTCCGACGCCTCTATCAAAACAAGGTTATCGCTGGTTTTGCCGGCGGCACTGCCGATGCATTCACACTCTTCGAACGCTTCGAGGCAAAACTTGAACAGCATCAGGGCAACCTAACAAAAGCCGCTGTCGAGCTTGCCAAAGACTGGCGTACCGATCGTATTCTGCGCAAACTTGAAGCGCTCTTGGCCGTTGCCGATAGCGAGGCCTCGCTGATCATTACCGGCAATGGCGATGTTATTCAGCCGGAAGATGATCTTATAGCCATAGGCTCTGGCGGCCCCTTTGCCCAATCTGCCGCACGTGCACTGTTGGATAATACTGAAATGAGCGCTCGCGATATTGTCGAGCAGGGTCTGAAAATCGCTGGCGATATTTGCATCTACACTAATCACAATAGAACTATTGAAGAACTGGATTCCAATTCTTAAATAGGCATAAAATCAGGAATAAATATGTCACAAATGACTCCTCGAGAAATTGTTCACCAACTCAACCGCCATATTATTGGTCAGGATGATGCCAAGCGCTCAGTCGCCATCGCCCTGCGCAACCGCTGGCGTCGCGCACAACTCGGCGACGAGATGCGCAATGAGGTCACGCCTAAAAACATTCTTATGATTGGCCCCACCGGTGTCGGTAAGACCGAGATTGCGCGCCGCTTGGCAAGACTTGCCAATGCACCCTTTGTTAAAGTGGAAGCAACCAAATTTACCGAAGTCGGCTACGTCGGCAAAGATGTTGAGTCGATTATTCGCGATCTGGTGGAAACCTCGGTCAAGCAGGTTCGCGAACAGGAAATTAAAAAGGTCGAGCAGCGGGCTATGGATTCTGCCGAAGATCGTATCCTCGATGTGCTGCTGCCCCAGGCTCGCGGTGCTGATGGTAAAGCCGAGCAGGCCTCATCGACACGGCAGGTGTTTCGCAAGAAACTCCGTGAAGGCGTTTTAAATGACAAAGAGATTGAGTTAGAACTCAGCCAATCTGCAGCTGGCGTCGAGATTATGGCGCCTCCAGGCATGGAAGAGATGACTTCCCAGCTACAGAACATGTTCAGCTCTATGGGGCAAGGCAAAAAAACTACCCGCAAGTTGTCCGTTGCCGACGCCTTAAAGCACCTTAAAGAAGAGGAAGCCGCCAAACTTATCAATGAAGAAGAAATCAAAACCATTGCGGTTAATGCCGCCGAGCAAAATGGCATTGTATTTCTCGACGAGATAGACAAAGTCTGCCGTCGCGGCGAAGCCAGTGGTGCGGATGTTTCCCGCGAAGGTGTTCAGCGCGATCTGCTGCCGTTAATCGAAGGCAGTACAGTATCGACCAAATACGGCATGATCAAAACTGACCATATTTTGTTTATCGCCTCGGGCGCATTCCACCTCGCCAAGCCCTCGGATTTAATCCCTGAATTACAGGGCCGATTGCCTATTCGCGTAGAACTTCACTCACTGAAGATCAATGATTTCGAACGTATTCTCACCGAACCCAGAGCGTCGCTGACCAAGCAATACCATGAACTAATGGGTACCGAAGGCGTGGACATTTCTTTTACCAAAGATGGTGTGCGACGTATTGCCGAGATCGCCTTTGAGGTTAACGAAGGAACCGAAAATATTGGCGCGCGCCGTCTGCATACGATTATGGAGCGACTCCTCGAAGAGATCTCTTTCGAAGCATCGGACATGGATGGCAAAGATGAGGGTATCTCCATCGACAAAACCTTTGTCGACAAACAACTCGGCGAGCTGGCAGCGGACGAAGATCTAACAAGGTTTATTTTGTAATATGAATAAGCCTTTAAATAAGGACATAGTCCCCAGTCGCATTGTCCTCAACGAGTCAAAAGATACGCTGACCATGGAATATGCCGGCGATATCCGTCATCCATTGCCCGCCGAGTATCTGCGGGTGCTCTCGCCCAGTGCAGAAGTGCGCGGTCATGGCCGCGGTCAAGAGGTTTTGCAATTTGGCAAGCGCCTGGTAAGCATTTCATCTATCGCCAAATCCGGCAACTATGCGATACAGATAACCTTTAGTGACGGCCATGATTCAGGGATATTCACCTGGGACTATCTCTACGATTTAGGCGCTAACTATGATTCCCGCTGGGCAACCTATCTGGAGACACTGCAGCAGGCCGGTCAAACTCGCGACCCCGATACTCAGGTAGTTAAACTGGTTTAGCTGACAGGCGAAATCAACGGCAAAGCTTTTGTCAGTATCAATACCTAAATGCTGTAACTCCCGCTACAATAGGCGGCCAATATTCTACGATCGCTGTGACTATTATCTATGCCTGAGAAGTCTAAAGAGTCTGAAAAAACCACTCATTTTGGTTACAAAACCGTAAACACCGAAGAAAAAGCGGAAAAAGTGGCTGAAGTATTCCATTCAGTAGCCTCCAGTTACGACCTGATGAACGATCTGATGTCCGCCGGTATCCACCGTTTATGGAAGCGTATGACAATAGAGATGTCTGGCGTACGCCGTGGTCATAAGGTTTTGGATATAGCCGGTGGTACTGGTGATTTAGCGGCAAAGTTCTCGCGCATTGTCGGCAGCGAAGGTCAGGTAGTACTAGCCGATATTAACGATTCAATGTTAAAAGTCGGTCGCGACCGCCTAATGGATCGCGGCGTGGTCAACAATATTCAGTTCGCCCAAGCCAACGCTCAGTATCTGCCCTTCCCAGACAATACCTTTGATGTGATCACCATTGCCTTTGGTCTGCGCAACGTCACCGACAAAGATATGGCCCTGCGCTCAATGAACCGTGTACTTAAACCCGGTGGAAAACTGCTGGTCTTAGAGTTTTCCAAGCCACCGAGTACCTTGCTGTCGAAAATATACGACAGCTACTCGTTTAGCTTACTGCCCAAGTTAGGCCAGTTATTCGCCAAAGACAGTGACAGCTATCAGTATCTGGCCGAATCTATTCGCATGCACCCAGATCAGGAAACCCTCAAGGGTATGGTCGAGAATGCCGGCTTTAGTAACTGCGACTACCACAATATGACCGGTGGCATTGTCGCCCTTCACCGCGGAGTTAAGCCCTAGTGATTTTTAAGGCTATGCAGGCCTCGGCCTTTGAAGCAGCAGAGAAAATCATTAATGCTGCGCTCGAATACGACCCGGCAACACAGCGCCAAATCGCTGCACTGGAGGGTAAATTATTACTCGTCCAAAGCACTCTTCCACCGCTCTCGGTGGCAATTGAAGCGACTAGATCAGGCGTCATGCTGCACAGTAATTGGCAAGACAGCGCCGACACTACCGTCAGCGGTTCACTGGTGGCCATGGTCAGTCTGGCGGTTAACGCCGAGGAGTATATCTCTTTTGCCGGCACCGGCATTAGCGTAACAGGCGACCTTAACTTTCTTAAGAATATCAATGAGATAATGCGCAATCTTGATGTAGATTGGGAAGCTATTTTAGCCGCTATTATTGGCGATATACCTGCCCATATTCTTGCGGATACTCTACGCAGTTCATCAAAAGTCGCCAAAGATGCTAGCCGCAGAGCCAAGTCTGCGGCCGCAGAAATCGCTCAGGAAGAACTTCGAGCAACACCCTCAGCCAGTGAATATGAAGACTTCACCCAGAGGGTTCGTCACCTTTCAACAGAAGTTGAACGCGCCGCGGCAAGAATCAATAAAAGCCGTCAGATAATCGAGGCGTTAGTCGCATCGAAAATGGCGTCAGAAGGCAACGACGACAAGAATACGTCGGAGACACAATCTTGATTCGCATTCGCCGCCTATTCAAGATTATTCGCATCGTCTATCGCTATCGTCTCGACAGCCTAATCGATAAAGATAAATTGCCGCTAATCGCTCGACTGCTGCTATCCCCCGCCGTTTTGTATGGAAAGCCCTCAGACAACCGCGGTGAGCGCCTGCGCAAAGCGCTGGAAAGTCTCGGCCCAATATTCGTCAAATTTGGCCAGCTATTATCCACCCGCCCCGATTTAGTCCCAGCGGATATCTGCGCGGAATTAGCGCAACTACAAGATAATGTGCCGCCGTTTAAATCCGCAAAGTTCCGTCAGATCGTTGAACAGGCCCTCGACAGCAGTGTCGACGAACTCTTCCTCAGTTTTGAAACTGAACCACTCGCCTCCGCCTCAGTTGCCCAAGTCCATGCAGCCGTACTCAAGGATGGTAGTGATGTGGTGGTTAAAGCCGTGCGCCCAAATATCGAAAAGGTGATTGGCAAAGATATAGCCCTGCTCTACACCCTCGCCCGCCTGCTGGCCAAATATAGTCAGGACGGCCGCCGTCTGCGCCCCGTAGAGGTCATCGCCGACTACGAGCAGGTTATCTACGATGAGCTAAATTTACAGGCTGAGGGCGCCAACGCCTCGCTATTGCGGCATAACTTCGAGGGCTCACAGCTACTTTATGTTCCCAAAATAGACTGGGCTTACTCCAACGAGAAAGTCTTGGTCATGGAGCGTATTTACGGCACACCAGTCACCAATATCGACGATTTAAAAGCCGCCGGGGTAAACTTTAAAACACTGGCAGAACGCGGTGTCGAAATCTTTTTTACCCAGGTATTTGAGCACAACTTCTTTCATGCGGATATGCACCCCGGCAATATCTTCGTCAACGCCAGCAATCCTGAAAAGCCCTCTTATATCGCCATTGACTGCGCGATTATGGGCTCACTGAGCAAAGATGATCAGTATTATATGGCGCGCAATCTAATCGCCATATTCAAGCGCGACTATCGTCAGGTAGCCGAGTTGCACATCCGCTCAGGCTGGGTGCCGGAAAGTACACCAGTAAATGAATTTACCAGCGCCATTCGCGCGGTATGTGAACCTATCTTTCAGCGTCCACTAAACGAAATATCCCTTGGCCATATGCTGATTAGCCTGTTCACCACCGCGCGCCGCTTCGATATGGAAGTTCAGCCGTCGCTGGTACTATTGCAAAAGACTCTACTCAATATTGAGGGGCTTGGCCGTCAGCTCTACCCGCAGCTCGACCTCTGGACTACCGCCCAGCCATTTCTCGACAAATGGCTTAAAGATCGCTATTCGCCTAAAAGCCTATTTAAGCAATTTAAACGCTACGCGCCCGACTGGATGGAACAGCTGCCAGAAATTCCTCCACTGATTTATCAGGCTCTACAGTCAATGCAGTCTAATGAAAAGTCAGTCAAAGCTGTTGTGCCAGCAGCTCAAGCTAAATCCAAACTTAGCTTTACCCGAAAATGGTTCCCATGGGTGGGTGGTGCAGCGATCGGCTCTGGACTATGTTTAGCCTTTCCACAGAGTGCTAATACGCTTTCGCAGCTACCCGAGACCGGCATAATACTAGTCGCTATCGGCCTGTTCATATTACTACTGCGCTAGTTTTGCACTAGAACTACTGCCATAATTCCCCCATCAATCAACAGAGCAGTTTACTAATGAGTTTTCTCGATAATATAGCTTGGAACAGCGATGGCCTAGTTCCAGCCATTGCCCAGGATGCGGTGACCGGCCGTATACTAATGGTTGCCTGGATGAATGCCGAAGCTCTGCAGCTCAGCATCGATGAAAACCGTGCGGTGTACTGGTCTCGATCACGCCAAAAAATCTGGCGTAAAGGCGAAGAGTCCGGCCATACGCAACCAATTAAAGAGCTGCGCCTCGACTGTGACAATGATGTGATTCTTATGCAGATCGAGCAGATTGGCGGTATTGCCTGCCACACTGGCAGAGAATCCTGTTTCTATCGCGTACTTGAAGATGGACAGTGGAAAACTGTCGATAAGGTTTTAAAGAACCCCAAGGATATATACTAATGAGTAACAGCACTGATGTGTTAAAAGAGCTCTGCGAAGTTCTAGCTGCGCGCAAGCAGGCCTCTGCTGATAAGTCCTACGTTGCCAGCCTACATCAGGCCGGGCTAAATAAGATTCTTGAAAAGGTCGGCGAAGAGAGTGTCGAAACTATTCTTGCCGCTCGCGATGCTGAAGTTAGCGGTAACAATGAAAAGCTTATCTATGAAACTGCCGACCTCTGGTTTCACAGTCTGGTGATGCTCTCTCATCTCGGCGAAGATGCACAGGCAGTCATCAGTGAACTGGAACGACGCTTTGATTTATCGGGCCTGGATGAAAAGGCCTCGCGTACCACCACAAACAAATAACTTAGCAATAAAGCACATTAAGGAGAATTAAAATGGGTTTTGGATGGCAAGAACTACTTATTATTTTGGTCATTGTTGCGTTGATTTTTGGTACTAAAAAATTGCGTGGCATTGGCTCTGATCTCGGCGGGGCTGTTAAGGGCTTTAAAGATTCTGTGGCTACTGATGAGTCTAATTCAGCCGAGACTAACTCTGCTGAAAAGACTGCCGATAGTGCAGAAGAGGAAGTTGTGGAAGATAAAAAAGAATCTGCTGAGTAGCCTGGATGGAGATCTCTCACATGCGTTCGAGATGACAGGCTTATAGCTCGGGATGACAGGCTTAAATCCGAGACCACAAACCACTGTCAACCCAACAGGGCATACATTAAATTGCCATCCCGACAGATCGCACTCTAAACTGTCATCCCGACAGAGCGAAGCGACAAGGGATCTCAGGAGTTAAATAGGTAAACCATGCTTTTAAACTATGTTTGATATCGGCTTTTCAGAACTACTGCTTATTGGACTTGTCACCCTACTGGTGATGGGTCCCGAACGTCTTCCGCAAACTGTCCGCAGTATATCCCTGTGGATTGGGCGCCTAAAGCAGATGCTTGCAAAAGCACGTGAAGATATTGAACAGGAAGTTGGCATGGATGATATTCGCCAACAACTCCACAATGAGCAGATTATGCGAGAACTCAAGGACAGCAAAGAGCAGATTGAAGAAACGCTTGAAGAGACACTTAAAAACCCCTTTGATGACCAGCTAGAAATGGCTTCGGAAAATCCTTTTGAAGAGCCTTCGGCCTCACCCAACAAAAAGCCAGCAACTGAAAAGCAGCCTTTAGACAAAAAAGAACCCACTCCAGATGACTGAAGAAAAACTCGACAGCCAACCCTTTATGGCTCATCTGATTGAATTCAGAGACCGCGTTCTGCGCGCCGTCGCTTCGATTGTGATTATCTTTATTGGCTTGTTCTCGTTTAGCAATCAACTCTACCTGTATGTGTCCGAGCCTTTGCGACAGTATCTTCCAGAATCATCAACAATGATCGCCACCGATGTCGCCTCGCCGTTTTTAACCCCCTTCAAACTGACCCTAGTGCTTTCCATGTTTGCAGCCATGCCTTATATCTTGTATCAGGTATGGGCCTTTGTCGCACCGGGACTCTACCAGCGCGAAAAGAAAATTGTTGTGCCCTTATTTATGTCCAGTGTATTTTTGTTTTACGCCGGAATGGCATTTGCCTACTACGTGGTATTTCCTCTGGTATTTATGTTTTTCACCAGTGTTGGACCTGAAGGCGTTGCCATCATGACCGATATTCGCAGCTACTTGGATTTTGTTCTCAAGCTGTTTTTTGCCTTTGGTATCAGTTTCGAAATTCCCATTGCCGTCGTTATTCTGTCTTGGATGGGTGCCGTTGACCCAGACAGTCTAGCCAAGAAGCGCCCCTATGTTTTCGTCTTCTGCTTTATCTTTGGCATGCTGCTAACACCACCGGATATTCTCTCGCAAACACTGCTGGCGATTCCGATGTGGCTATTGTTTGAAGTGGGTATAGTATTTGGTCGACTGGTCAGACCGAAAGAAATAACGGACTAATTTTACTGGCTATTTTTACTGGCTAAGCTTCAGCCAAAACTCGATAGGCATCAATCACTGGCTGGGGTGCCTGCACCAACTCCACTAACACGCCCTCGGCAGAGAGAGGAAACTCGTCGTTACCTTTAGGGTGAATAAAGCAGACATCGTGACCCGCAGCCCCTTTGCGAATACCGCCTGGGGTAAATCGCAAACCCTGCCCTGTCAGCCAATCCACCGCAGCGGCCAAATCATCCACCCAGAAACCCACATGATTCAGTGCAGGACTATCCACACGTGGGCGCTTTTCAGGATTCAGAGGCTGCATCAAATCCACCTCAACAGCCGTGGCACCAAAACCCAGCTGACAAATATCTTCGTCGACATTCTCAGCCTGACTGACAAAGCTATCTTTAAAGGTCAAACCTAAAAGATCGACCCAAAAACGCCGCAGGCTGTGCTTATCGGCACCGCCAACGGCAATCTGCTGTAGCCCTAAAATAGAAAACGGTCGTGAACTGGACAAAACTAACTCCTTTAGTATTGGTTCAGGTACTGCTTATAAAAACTCTATTAATCAGCTGGTGTATGACTGCTCAAACTTATCGATAAATTCACCCAGCATCTCCACCGGCAAATCATTGATTCCCGCAGCTGCCTCGCGACCGCCGCCAGTAGGAAACTGCATACAGAGTGCCGCAGCCCCTTTTTTATTGTTGAGTGGGGCGCGGATACTCACCAGATAGTTTCCATTAGCCTTTTCGGTCAATACCGCATGAGCGCGATCTGGGTTCTGATTGGTTAGGTCATTACTATAGACACCGCTGACGCGACGTGCCCAACTTTGATTGGGTAATACAAATACGGCAATAGAATCTGTCGCCTTCAACGGTTCTGTTGTTTTAGCCGCGGTCAGGTCATGATGATATCCAGACTCGAGCTTATCAAACTGCTCTGCATTGTCAGCCACAAAATCAAAAGGGCTTTTATAGTTACTTAGCAACCGATAGAGATCATCAGGCTTGAAGTGAAGCTCATTAAGGTCTGAACCATAGCCATTGTAATTAATATAAATGCCCAGATTTTCGAGAAGTGTTACCTGCTGATCGGAAAAGTTTAAATTTTTCAGCAAGCCCTCAGCAGAAACCTTGAGGTTATCACCAAAAGTACCCACCACCGCCCACTCTCGATAAGCGCCACGTAAATAGTGATTCATCAGAAGACTAGTGCAGACATTAGGTGCTTCATTAATCATTGATTTAAGCGCCGATGACTCAGGAACCTTGCCGGGAAAATGATGGTCGACATAAAAAACTTGAGCCCCAGCATCTAGCACACGAATAAGATCATCGCGATTTTTATCCATGGAAACATCCAATACCGTAATACGATCGCCCACTTTAGCCTCTACACGCTTGAGCAGATTGATATCACGTTTTACACCAGTCACTAGCTCAGCGTCTTCACGGGGTTCCGCAAAGCGTAATTGCAACAGTGCACAGATGCCATCGGCATCCCCATTAAAAAGATCGTAGTCGGCCATAGGTTCCTCAATTGATAAATTTATTCTGAAGCGGGAGTGCTCAATGCTAAGGGCGTTGAACAGGTAAATTAATTATCAGGAATAATGACCGCCAGCCCTTTGTGCGTCAAGGCCTCAGGGTACATATTTAATTAATTTATTCTATTTCGAATCGGAAAAGTGGCGGTGATCTAACCTTCCTGTCAGTGCTTCAAATAACATTAAAAAATCTGCCATCAAACTGTATCCAGGATAGGTGAATGTCGCGGGTTTATTTTTCTCGAAGAAGAAATGACCTATCCAGGCAAATAAATAACCCAAGACCGGCAGTAGTAATAACCCTAGGAATTGACCGTTAATCAACAATGTAACAAACAGTATGATCACCAGACTGGTGCCCAGATAATGTAGTTTCCGAGAGATCGGATTTGAATGCTGACTGAGATAAAAAGGGTAAAAGCTTTTAAAGGTTGTATATTCTTTACTCATTATCTTCCTCACTATTTATCTGTTTTTTCTGGCTCGCTAACTGCGCCTGTATCTCACGAGCAACCAACCATAACCTGTCTTGCCCCCAAAGCGCCAACACCTGCTCGCCGCTATTGTTTAACAAACGAAAACTAGGCACACCCCAAAGGCCCGCAGCGTACATGGCCTGTCGATTAGCTTCGAGGCTATCTTGCCAGCCCAACTCACCCAATCGACTCAAAGCCTGCTGCCAATCTAATCCAGCCCGTTCAATTACGATTCTTAGTCCCTTATCTGTATTGGTATTGATACCATCGGCAAACGCTGAACTGAGAAAGTTGGAGATCAACGCTATGCCCTTTCCCTGCTTACAGGCCCAGGCATAAAGGCAATAACATCGCCTGACCGGCTCGCCAATAGGATCACAAAAATCACCAAAAGCGACACCCGCCTCTCGTGCTTCACGGGCAGCATCGGAAAAAATATACAGCCCCTTCTCTTTGGTCACCGGCACACCACGCATCACCATGGGCAGAACTGGACGCACGACTAATTGAACACCCGTATCTGTGGCCAACTTAACCGCCCGGTCGAAGCCAATTGCTGTATAGGGACTGCGAAGAGAGGCGTAGACCTCCAGCGTCAAACTCGCATTATCTTTTAAGGGGCCTGCTTTAATTTCAGGTCGCGGCATCAGCATGCTTTTCTGAGGTTGAGAGGCGACACCTAGGTCTCTAAGGCGTCGCTCCAAATGATAGAGACGATCAATCCCCCAATACCATTCCCCAGCGTAATAAAACATCCCGCCAGAATAGTGCCCAAGCTTATTTCGACGGATATTGCCGACCTTGAGGTGAGCGGCAGTTTCCTCAGCGGAGGAACAACCATACTGCGCCGCGAGCAAGTCTAAAGCGCTGCTATCGCCAGACCACAGGGCTTCGCCAACCTCAGCGGCGCAGTTGATAAATCCATTGGAGTTTTGGGCAGCGAGTATCGCCAATGCGAGAGTTGTAGAAGAATCGTCAAATGAGTTTTGGGACAGTTTATCTCGCGATGGAAATGTCAGACCGTATTGGGCTGCAATACAGGAAGCATCATAAGAGGCAAGTTTTGACAACAGTTCTGGCTCTGCAGCGTTTTTACCCAGCGGACCACTGACCAAATAACAGGCTAGCTCAATATGATAGCTCTCGACCAGAGAGCTGAGTGCCTGTGCCGCAAGGTAACTATAGGCGTCATCTATCTGGTAAAAAAATTCCACCCGGTGTGGCGCAGCGGTTTTACGCCGCTGTTGTTCAAATTTTTCGCGTTTTTGGGCCAGCCGCTCAGGCCGAAGCATACGATTTATAATCGCCGAAAAAAACCAGCGGCGAAAAGGACTCGGGTCCATAGTCGCAGCACCGCCCTGCTCTTGAAACTGCTCAGACATGCTTAACCACCTGATTTTATAACTGTCGCCATAGATTATCTGGCTATCTTTAAGGGAGCACCTACTGACAAACCTTCGCCAGCGCCCAATCTATTGACACCATGCCTGCCAGCATGTAACTCTGCAAGTATTAACCGTTAGAGCAGAGAATTTTAACCCTGATGCCTCAATCACAAAGTCTTGCCAGCAAACCCGATGGTCGTCGCCTGCGCAGTGACCGCAGTCGTCAGCTGATAATCGAATCTATGCTGGAATTGATCAAACAGGGAAATCTTGTCCCCACCGCTCAACAGGTCGCAGACCATGCCAATGTAGGGATTAGATCGGTATTTAGACATTTTGAAGATATGGAGAGTATTTTCGAAACGGCCAATGATCTCTGCCACAAAGAATACCGTGGTCTGTTTATGGGTGGTGATCGAAGTGGCAGTCTGCAAGAGCGTATTTTGCATGCCACTGAATGTCATGCAAACGCCTATGAGACAATAAGCAATATGATACTTTCTGCCGCCGCGCGACGCTGGAATTCCAAGGTGTTAAGAGAAAGTTACACTGCCAACCAAGATCAATTACGTAAAGATCTAAATGAATGGCTGCCCGAATTAAAAGGCCTTGCGGCGAATAAACGTCACGCCGTCGATGGCGTCGCCTCCTTTGAAATGTGGCACCGCCTTAGAGATATTCAATCCCTCGGGAAGCGGGCGAGCATTGATATTATTGTCGAGATGCTTGAAGCATTGATTTCGACATAACAAGAAAAGAGGGAAAACCATGGCATCGACTTTTCTCAAAAAAAGAGCTTTCAAAAACAGTACTTTCAAAAACAGCTTTCTAATAATTATTCTCGCTAACATTCTAACTGCACAGGCAGTGGTGGTAGATAAGAGAGCCATCGCCAACCCTGAGAGCGAATGGCTCAGCCATGGGCGAAATTACCACGAGCAACGCTACAGTCCTCTAAAAAAAATCAATCGCGACAATATCAACCAGCTCGACCTGAGCTGGTCATTTCAATTTTCAACCGCTCGCGGAATGGAAGCCACGCCTCTGGTACATAATGGCGTGATCTATATAAGCACCGGTTGGAGCCATGTTCACGCACTAGATGCACGCAGCGGAAAACAACTCTGGCACTATGATGCCAAGGTAGCTAAGTCCCATTTAGCCAAAACCTGTTGTGGCCCAGTTAATCGCGGCGTTGCTCTCTGGCAAGGCGATAGCCACGCAGAACTACAACTATTTTTTGGCGCTCTTGATGGACGTTTAATTGCTCTAGATGCATCAACCGGCACTGAGAACTGGTCAGTTCAAACCACCCCAACCGATGGTAATTACAGTATAACCGGAGCACCTAGAGTAGTGCCGCGGGTTGTTAATGGCGTCGAAAAAGGCATGGTTATAATCGGCAATGGTGGCGCCGAACTCGGAGTGCGCGGTTTTGTCAGCGCCTACGATGTTAAAAGCGGCGAACAAATCTGGCGTTTCTACACCGTTCCCGGCGACCCCAATAAGCCTCAGGAAAGCCCGGAACTGGAAGCGGCTGTCGAGACCTGGAGTGGCGACTACTGGTATCAAAATGGCGGCGGCGGTGGCACCGCCTGGGACTCTATAGTCTATGATCCAGAGTTGGATTTAATCTATATAGGTACAGGCAATGGCTCACCGTGGAATCGTGATCTGCGCAGCCCTGGTGGCGGCGACAACCTCTATCTAAGTTCGATTGTCGCCCTGCAAGCAGGCAGTGGAAACTATGTCTGGCACTATCAGGTTACCCCACAGGACAACTGGGATTCCACAGCGACTCAGCAGTTGGTTCTGGGCGAGCTTGAGATTGAGGGGAAGCCGCGCTCCGTGATTATGCAGGCACCAAAAAACGGTTTCTTCTACGTGCTCGACAGGATCACCGGTGAATTACTATCGGCCGATGCCTTTACCCATATCACCTGGGCCAGCCATGTGGATATGAAAACCGGACGCCCGGTTGAAACTAAGTATGCCGACTATCAGAGTTTCGGTTCCACCTATATCTGGCCCTCCCCTTACGGCGCTCACAACTGGCAGCCGATGTCGTTCAGCAGTAAAACCGGTCTGATGTATATTCCGGTGCAGAATATTCCCGGTTATTTTAGTGCTCAGGACTCGGTCGTCTATCGAGTTGATCGCTGGAACACCGGTTTAGATCTCAGTGAATCCCGCGATCCAAAAAGCTGGGTGGCCGCCAAAGCATCCATGGATGCACTGGTCTACGGCGAACTTGTCGCCTGGGATCCAGTGAAAAAACAGCGAGCCTGGCAGGTTCATCACGACAAGCCCTCCAACGGTGGCATTTTAAGTACCGCCGGCGATCTGGTTTTTCAGGGCACCTGGGATGGCACCTTTGCCGCCTACGATGCTGAGAATGGCACGCCTCTGTGGCAGTACCAATCAGACAGTGCCATTCTTGCCGGCCCGATCAGCTATGAGTTGGATGGCGAACAGTATATTGCCGTCGCTCAAGGCAGTGGCGGTACGGTGATGTTGACTGTTGGAGATGAGCTCAAGCGCAATAAAGTTAATCAGAATAAATTATTGGTCTTTAAGCGCGGCGAGTTCAATCAAACCCGGCAGGTTAAAAATTCCAACTCAGACAACCAAACAGCGCAGGATTCAACTCTGGCCACTATTCTGGCACTTGGGCACAAAGCTGAAACCAACCCCGAGATTATTAAAAAAGGCCAGACTCTCTACGGACAGAACTGCGCTTCCTGCCATGGGATCAGCGTTAAAAGCAACTATATAGTCCCCGATCTGCGCTATATGAGTGAGCAGACCCACAGAGACTTTAGCGGCATTGTACTCGGCGGCACCTATGCTCACAAAGGTATGATTGGCTTCTTCGAAACCCTCAGCCTTGATGATTCCGAAGCGATTCACGCATTTTTAGATGATAAGCAACAGCGCCTACCAGAGATGATTGAGATGACCTTTCTGCAGAAAATCGAATACTGGTTTGTCTACTGGACTGCCAGACTCGGAGAGAAGTATCCCGACCTGCTTAATGCCACCCGCGATATGATGATGTGATCGCGGTGCGGCCAGCACTGTTTTAGACGTATTTTAAAGCTGCTTTAGAGCGGCTCCAGTTCTTTACTTTACAAAAGCCGATAAAACTTCATCGCCCGGTCACGTA
>CALSQH010000008.1 GCA_943788445.1 uncultured Pseudomonadales bacterium | reverse complement strand
GAACTGTACTTAGACTGTAAGCCTCTGATTAATATAGATTTAATGAGTTTGAAAATCCGCTTTTGTTACATCCTTTGTTACTTAAACCAACAACAGCATCATTCACACGATCGATTGCCTCTCGAAGAAAATAGAACCTTATACAACTCAGAATTTGCATAGGCCTCACACAAATATCCATGCGATGGAGCTAAGCTAGTCAGCATCAAAAACCTAAGCATAAACTGCTAGAGAAACCGGGCAAACACCAATACTGACAGTGCGCTCGGAATACCGTTTGAATAATTCTTTAATCCGCAGCTGTGCTCAGTGATAAGCTATTTATGACGTCTTTAAATGAGACAAATTTGAAGTTTTGCCGCTTGAGCTTAGACTCTTTATCTACTGTGTTCACATCATCCTGTATAACCATTAAACCTTCTGGAAAATGGCTATTGAAGTCTAGATTGATAACCTCAATACCATCAGTAGTACTGATTTCATCGATAGGTAACCCTGTTGCGCCAAGACCTGCTTTAACACTGAAGCTTCCCACATACTGATAGGGGGGCTTGCGATCATACAGATTAAACTTTGAGTCGCCCTGAGAAGACAGCACAATAAAGCCGTCCGTATTATTGGTCTTATAAATCGCAACGCCTTCAGGATCACCGACGATATTACCTTTTCTGGAGTCTACTGTAGTAAAGTTTGAAAAATCCAGAGTCTGGTCAATACTGTAGGCTTTAAGCACTCCATTGGTCTCTTCTTCAGAAATAAACAATCTACGATTCTCATCATCGTATACACAGCCCTCAGACTCTCCGCCATTATTGAATGTTGTGAGCAAAGATAACCCTGCATCCGAATACTGCCACATCTCAACTCTAGGGCCTTCATCTTCGGTGACAAATGCGATAAAACCAAACTCTGGATCATTACCGGCACAGATACCATAAATATTTATTGCGGAGTTTGCTCTCACTGACCTCTGGTTATCCAGTGCAAATTGATTTTTTTTCGCGCCCTCTTGCAGACTTGAATCAGAAACTAGCCAAAGATCTATGGTCTCGCTGGTTCGATTTGAAGCAACTATCTTGGTTACACCACCCTGGCTACGAAGGTCAATATTGTTAATATCACCAAGTTTTGTATAACCGATTTCTTGGCCTTGCAAATTATAGACATGTACACCACTTTTTTTGTCGGTTCCAAAAATCAGTGAATTTTCAGGCTGTTGAGCATCGACCCAAATGGCAGGGTCATCTGCCGCATCATCATGGGTTGTTACCTCTGGTGTTTCGAATTTGGCTGTCACATCTGGATACTGGCTACAGGCACCAATAAGAGAAACAAGGCTGACTAGTATAATTTTATTGCAAATTTGTGATTTCATATAAACATGTCCTAGTAAAAACGCAGATTAATTTAGTCTGCTATATCAGGTTACCTAAGATTATCTAATTCTGGAACTCTTGGATACTTTAATAAGAAACCGCTGCTACCAATACTATGGTTGCAGCGGCCAGGATGGGAAAATTTAGTTCTTTCCCCAAGGGGAGCTAGAATTTGTAGGTAAACCCTACTGAGTAATTTCTTCCAAAGAGGTCATATTGAGACAGCTGAGATTCATCGCCCCAATAGTAATACTCTTCTTCATTACCCATATTCACTGCTTCGAATTTTATTTCCATTGACTCAGTAACTTTATATTTCGCTGTTAAGTCAACTTGCATATAGGCATCAACGAATCTTGAGTTATTGCTTGAAACATCATCAATTTCATCACCTTCATCAGACAGCCAATCGAGGTAATCACTCCTATAATTAGCGGCTAGTCGAACATCCCAAGGGCCTTTATCATAGCCTATGCTGATATTGGCAGCTTCATCGGCAAGCTTTCTGAATGGCGTCGTAAACGATGTGTCATCGGTAGGAGAAAAGGTGCTTTCACCGTCGGTTAATGTGATATTACCAGCGAAATAAATGCCATTTTCCCAGCTATATTGAAGGTTTAGCTCAAGACCATCGATCGTAGAATCATCCGCATTTTCCCAAGTCTTTACATCATCGTTGAAGGTAACGCCCATAAAGGTCGCTGTCTTATAGATCTTGGGGTATATGGCGTTCTTAATATCCTTCCTGAATAATCCGACACTCACAAAGGTCATATCATCGCCATAGAATTCCAGCGACAAGTCGAAGTTGGTGGCCTCATAGGGCTTTAAGTTAGGGTTACCTGCGCTACCACTGATATCCCCACCATCATTTTTATAATCTAGTTTCGGAGCAGTCTTTTTAAACCCGGGTCGCGATAAGCCCTTCCAGATAGCACCTCGTAAAGTCCATTGGTCAGTCATGAAATACTTAACATTAACACTGGGGGCAAAGAAAGAATGATCACTGCTAGCCAGCACAACGTTTCCATCTTGATCATATGCACTTGAATCCGTTGATGTATCTTCGTACCTAAAGCCTGTAACCAGAACTCCTTTGCCCCAGGAATATGTATTTTGGATAAAGACTGCATTCACCTTTTCTTCGGTAACAAAGTCTCTGGAGACTGCGTCACTAAAATCAATATCCAACGTATCAACCTGATCACGCAAACCATAAATCAGATCTGGGTTAGCCTGGGGGCTGATGGTTTGACCCGGAATTCTCCAGTCCAATGTCTGGGGATCAAAGTCAGCCATCGTCGTATCAGCTTCGTAAACTATGATGTAATCATCAATATCTTTTTCACGATCCTTGCTCTTGAAGCCCATCTTAACAACACCGAAATCAAATTCTTTTTCTGCGTTGATAGAAAATGCAAACTCCGAATCCTTGGAAAAATTTTCAGTAATCTCGAGCTCTTTGAATTTTATTTGTGCAGGATCATAAATACTTAAATCGGTTGGTGTAATGATAACTTGCTGCGGATTGCTCCAATCAATATTGCCGACTGTATCTTCTTGATCCATCCTAAAGGTTACATCAGCATTGTCGCTATCATCTTCTTCAGCGAAGGAATAACTTAACATTGGATCGATACTCCAGTCACCAGCACTGCCTTCAAACCCAAAAGTTACAGCAGAAATTGTTCTTGTTTCATATCGAACACGGGTTTCGGCATCATGACGCATGCGATCAGTTTGCATACCCGTTGCTGTGCCAGTGCCCTCTATAAGGCCCAACTTACCGTATTCATCTTTCCACCGTAGCTCCTCATCATCATACTGATTCCAGAAAGCACTCATGTATAGTCTTCCACTTTCAAGCAGCATGTCGACGTCATAACTTAAGCCAAATCGCTCACGACTTAATTCATAATATCGCATCTCGTAGTCGTCATTCATATAACCATCTTCCCAGCCAAAGCCGGTTTCGTTGTTATAGGCAACAATATCCTTGCTGGAGTAGGTAAGGCCCAATATATGGCCCGACGACTCATTGAGCTTATCGCCATAGGTTATGGCGAATTTTGGGTTTAGCTTTTCATCAGCGTATTGGCTAAAGTTATTATGCAACTTTATTTTTAATAACTTACGGTCTAAGTCAGCCGGTTTCTTAGTCTTAAAATCGATGCGTCCACCAATGGAATCTGCATCCATTTCTGGCGTCAATGTCTTAGCAACGCTAATAGAATCCAGTAATTCGGTGGGCAAACCGTCTAACATGACACTTCTGCCATTTTCTGGTGCCACCATAGAGGCGCCATTTACTGCAATACTATTCAGGTCAGAAGATAAACCTCTAATAGTGACATAGCGACCCTCACCCTGGTCATTTTCAACAGAGATACCTGAGAGTCTTCTTACAGCTTCAGCAGCAGTAGTGTCAGCAAATCCTCCGAGTGCATCAGAATCGACCACCGATATAATGCTGTCCGACTCTCTTTGTTTGTCTACTGCAGACAAAAGGCTTGCCTTTGAGCCAACCACAGTTATCTCTTCGAGCCCTCCGGCATTTTGCGCCTGAGCACCCAAAACGGTTGATAGTGCGGTGATTGATACTATTGCTTGATATAAATTTGTGCGTTTCATGTTACATCCCCAAAAAGTGTTAAGCGACGAGCATAATGAGGCTGTATTAAATTTATGAGTCATTAAGGTTAGACATTTATGACAAAGCAGCTCATCTGCCTCGCGAGGGATGGTCATAAAAATTTAATATTTCTGTCATAAGCTGATTGGAATCATAGTTGGCGGTCGGAAATTATAATGAAGCGTAAAAATATACGAATAATCGAAAACCCTTACCAAAATATTAGTGAAGACGAATACCAGAATGAAAAACGTCGTCTTCAGTTAGAACTGCTAAAAATTCAACAATGGTTAGTTCGAAAAGAGCTATCGCTTGTTGTTGTTTTTGAGGGAAGGGATGCCGCTGGAAAAGGTTCAACTATTAAACGTTTTACAGAAAATCTAATACCTGCTCATTTCTCAATCCATGCACTGGGTGTTCCAAGTCAGTCTGAATCCAAGTATTGGTTTAGGCGATATGAATCACTGTTCCCGAAACCAGGAAATATGGCATTTTTTGATCGATCTTGGTACACAAGAGCATTGATAGAACCGACAATGGCGTATTGCCCTGAAGAAAGATATAAACGTTTTATGAGAAAGGTGCTGGATTGGGAGCATAAACACATAAATGATGGACTGTTTTTAATCAAATTCTATCTCTCCGTCGACCAAGAAACTCAGTTAATAAGATTTGAAAATCGACTAAGCAATCCTCTCACCTACTGGAAATTTTCTAAAAATGATCTCAATGCTCGAAAAAAATGGGCGCAATTTACAAAGTATAAAGAACAAATGTTTGAACATACCTCATCGACAATTTCACCTTGGGTGGTCGTTAATGCCAATTCAAAAAAACAAGCCAGATTAACCAGTATGTTATACTTGGTGCGTTTTTTTGGTCGACGAAAGTTTGAACCGCTGACAGGAGAAGATGTGCGAGTCAGTCATAGCATTTCTGTCGGCGGTGTAAAATTTAGTGATCTTACGCTGCAACAACTAGCCGTACTAAAAGAACTAAAAGAGCAGGAATAAAAGACACTTTTTATGGATTCCAATATGTCTGAAAATCAGAATCAATCGAGTTTTCCCGACTCATTGCGCCAAACCATCGATTTGCCTGTTATCGAATCTGCCGGTGGACTAGTGTGCAACAATCAAAACCACATTCTATTGATGTTTAAACGCGGGCGATGGGATATGCCTAAAGGGCGAGTTGGCGAGGATGGGAAAAAACCGTCTGCTATTCGCGAAGTCAACGAGGAAACCGGACTCGAATCTTCCAAGTTGTCTATAGAGGGAAAGCTCGTCTCAACATGGCATACAACACGACATCAAAACATCAGATACATGAAGAAAACACATTGGTATTTAATGCGTTATGACGGATTTGATGCAGATACCACTCCCCAGATTGAAGAGGGCATTATTGAGTGCAGATGGATTCATTTAAGTGAGTTACCTAAATACAGAGATCTAATGAGAGCTCGCATTGAGTATGTTGTCGACTTTTGGCATGAAAATCTTGCCTATACCGCGCGGCCCTAAAGCTAGAGATTGAAAAACCCCAACCCATTTGGGTTGAGGTATATTTTTGGTGGAGGCGGCGGGAATTGAACCCGCGTCCGCCAGTCCGCTGCCTACGGCTCTACATGCTTAGTTCAGTCTTTAATTTTAGGGCGCTGCAACCCGACTGACAGGGCGCACAACGCACGATTTCGGTAAGTTTTTAGTGAATCCGCCCCGAACAAGCTTCATCACGATCTTATGAGATATGACGCCTGAGCGTTATCTCTCCCGAAGGATGTCAAACTCTGGACGCATAAGCACGGCTCCAGTCAGACGGCACTACACTGGGGTTTAAGCAGCTAGTGCGTAGTTGTCGTCGTTGGCAACTAATAGTTTGCGACTTTGGATTAACGAGATTGGTCACCATCTCGGCATGCACCGGAGGTTTTGTAACCGTCGTCGAATCCAAAACGCCCCCAGAGGACCGCGATTCTAACATAGTCCGGGCAAAGTAATACCGACTTAAAATAAAACATTGCGCTTCATTATGTGAGACGCTTAGGTGGTAGACTGAAAAAAATAAATATAAAGAGGGGCTCTAAAATGAATCGTTTAAAAGGCAAGGTGGCAATTATCACTGGTGCGGCCAGAGGACTGGGTGAGGCTGATGCACGCCTGTTTGTCGCTGAGGGCGCGCTGGTAACAATCACAGATATTGATCAGGCGCTGGGGTCGGCCCTGGCCGCAGAACTGGGTTGCCACTTTATCCAGCAGGATGTGAGCGATGAAGCACGCTGGTCTGAGGTGATTGAGCAAACCTTGGAGCGTTTTGGCAGGCTGGATATTCTGGTCAATAACGCAGGGATGGTTAAGGCGGGCAATCCAGAGAATCAAACCACGGAGGAATATCGACTGACCATGGCGGTGCATGCAGATGGTGTGTTTTTTGGCTGCAGGGCAGGGATACCAGCAATGGCCGCTAGCGGCGGTGGTTCGATTATTAATATGTGTTCACTGGCGGCGATTCAGGGTGAGAGCTATGTGGCGGCCTATTGTATGGCTAAAGGTGGTATTGATGCCTATACCAGAGCTGTTGCGGTGCACTGCGCGCAAAACAAAAACGGCGTGCGCTGCAATTCTATTCACCCCTCAGGCATAGATACGCCTATGGTGGCTGAGTTTGGTGACCAGATGGCGAACAAATACGGCGAAGAAGTTTTGGCCGCCATGGCTGCCGGTGCCAGCGCATCTGGTGAGCCACTGGATATTGCCAATGCGGCGCTTTACCTTGCCTCCGACGAATCCAAGTTTGTTAATGGCACTCGCATTGTGGTGGATAACAGTATGTCGGTGACGTCTGGATTTGTGGCTGGCTAGATCGCTGAATATTTAGCCATCGAATTTACTGGGAGAATAACCTAGAATCGGCGGCTGGAAAAAATATTAACAGGAATACAGTAAT
>CALSQH010000007.1 GCA_943788445.1 uncultured Pseudomonadales bacterium | reverse complement strand
CCAGTATTAATACCCTAGATATAGTCACAAGAAAACTTCACTGTTATGCTTTTTATCGCTACTACTTGATTGAATTAATTTACCGGTATCAATAACCATTTATATCGCGTAACCCTTGAGAACCACCATCAGTCCATTTTCCATTCATTGAGCTTCCCCCAAGCTAGCGCTTCAACATACCGGAACTGCTGGTTATTCTCGCCATTCAACTGGTATTTAATCGCAATTCCCCCTGGCGAGAAATATTTTCGATATTCACATCTCCGATAAGGGACAGATTGAGGATAAAGATCGTGATTTTCCTGCCTACACTGCCTGCTATCAATACCTTCGAGCATAGCGTGGCGTTTCTTGGTTAGAACTTCCACCGTGACAATCACCTCCTGCTCAAAGTGATTTTCAATAGCGGTAAATCCTGAGATTTTGGCTTCAACATATTTTGATGGTAAGCGAAACACAAAATAATTGGTTTCAAATGGAGGTATTTTTAGGGTTTTCCATAGATCAATTGCGACAAATTGCCGAGGTATTAAAAAAGCACCTATATCAGTTGTGACTTGGATGGGACCTCTAGGTTCTCCTTGTGCGGCAGGTATTAATAGAAGACCAAATACTGCAGCGAATACCACGTAACGAATAGAATGACTTAATTTAGCGACCATTATTGGCTTCCTTATCAATAACCCAGGAATTAATTTCGCGCGCTAGAATCGACAGCACCGGCTCTCTAACCCTTAAATTTTCACTCGACAAATAAATATAAAAGAAAATATCGTCCGCCGATGTTCCATTTATAGAACACTTTGTAAGTACCTTTGAATTTTGAATGATTCCATTGGTGCGACGACAAATATAGGGGCGCCAGCGCGGATTCTCTGGATAAGGCTTGGACTCATCGGGGAGTGTTTCTGCCAAAAACCATTGTTCACCATCATAATATGGGCGCGACTGGTAAGGTATTGGTTGGATAATATAGAAACCCGTATTGGGTTCTTTTTTATCCATAATTACACGATTTTCGTAAGTGCCTCGCTTATACCAAAGGTCCATAGAGACTGGGTGCAATCGCGCATAGTCCATCTTAATCTGTTTACCCACAGAAAGATTAGCCATAAGCCCTTGAAACCCTTTATTTAGAACGGGCTGGTAACCATCTACATGAGCAGATAGCCACGCCGCGGAAAAATGGGCCAAAAACCCATTCTTACTTGTAGAACCAAAAGGAATGATCTGACTGCTGGGTTGTAAAGAGGCAAGGTGTTCAATGGGTACAGCAAAGGTTTTACCCTCCGCCGCGATCGTGACCGTCGATTGTGCCGCCTCAATTTTCGACTGATCAGCCTTAGTACCACAGGCGCTTAGGCCAACGCTAGCCACTGCAATAAGAGCACAGATTATTCTTCGCAACTTGGGCACCATATGAATTTGGTTTTCTCTGCTTCAGAGGCTATGCCTGTAAATGGCGCGCCGCCAAAGGTACGTGGTGGCAATCCAGAAATTGCAAACACTTGGAAATGATAGGCTGCAATGTCTGAAGCTCTAAGTTTTCCTAGTATACCTACAACATCATTTTGAACTGCATCAGAGTGCGCCTCCATCATATCCACACCAATTGACGTTAAGGACACAGTCTTCCCATAATCATAGGCAAAAAGCAGTGTCCGCTCATTAGCCAAACAACCCAGCAAGTAAGCATTGTCTACCACATTAACACCCAGCGGGCCCAACGGGTCTTTGCTGTCATTGAACCGTGATAGCCAAAAATTGCGGCGCGCCGTGTTATTTGTACCGGTAGAGTAACTTAGCTGGCTACTGGTGATGGCAAAGTTTTGGGTACTGCTGTGCGCAACCTTGGGTGATCTAAAGGGGTTGCCGATAAATGGTAGTGATGCCTGCCCCGAAAGTAATTGATCGGTGCAGTTTTGCAGCCCCGTCAGGCCGTGTGAAACCTCTTCGCCAACGGTTTGCGACCCCTGAGAAACACACTCAAGCACACCGGCTTCGCCACAGAGATCACTCAGGATCACCCATATTTTAGCCAAGACTTCTTCTACTGCACCCTGATCATTAAAATCTGGACGGTCTTTGCCGAATTCAATACCCAATATGTTACCCACAACATCATAGAGATATTCAGAAATTTCTCTAAAGTCAGCATCTGTAGCCGCTTGGTCTAGTGCGCCCCAAGCCAGGCCAAAGTCCAAACCATCTTGGCTTACAAAATTACTATCATATCCCGTAAGCCAAACGGTATAAGAGACGATCCAGCAGCCAAATCTCCATGAGTCTGAATAATAATCATAGTAATAACCACAATCAGGATATTCCACTTGTACAGGAACTTGAGTCATAAATTGAGTGAAGTAATTCGGTGTCGAGAGGCTGCCCGATATATTGGTCATTGTTTTAGTCATTAGACTACCAAGGGAAGTCGCTATGTCTGCCTGGCCATTTGAGGCGCTACCGCTTGAAAAAACCACCTGATTGTCTACGTTGGGTATATGAGTATTTATACCCTTAACCACCACATCAACAAAACCATCAATATTAAAGTCTGCAGACTTAATGTTTACATTAATAACTGGCCATGAAGCCGCTGTTGTTTTTTGAGAGGCTGTCGCTGATAGGACCGAAAAAGATTTGTCTGCCATTTGCGTAAGAATGGTCTCATATAAAACGCCATTATTTGATGCCCCGCCTGAGGTACGCTTGATATATAAGTCCTGCAATCCGTCTGCGTTTATATCTCCCTTTTTAGCCTGATAGGTATAAGTTGACTGCGTACTGTAAGACATTGCAGAAGGACCTCCACCAGTGACCATAACTGTCACTGCGGAACTCCAGAAAACTTGAAAGGGAATAGGGTAATAGGGTAATAGTAACTGTCTTCTAATTGGCCAACTCGGTATTGGTAAGTACCATTGGTTTTACCGGTAAAATCAATAGTTCCAAATGGAGTAGAATCAGTGACTGTTGTCCAAGGGCCGCCATCAATCTTCTCTTCCAACCACACATATAATGCTGGGTAACTTGGCGTGTAATTATAGGTGACCGTATAATTTCCGCTCGATTGATTACCTGATACCGTCGGAGGACTAACTGCCCCAGCATGCAGCGAGACGACTGATATCACTATTAAAATGGCAAATTTGATGTAGGCTGTAACTGTTGCTCGAATCTCCATGACTTGCGCTCCTTGCGGCAGAGTAGACTTACGTTAGTTCACAATGGTGGCTGAAGGTGTAAATACTTTAGGTGGTTGATTTCTTAAGCGGTGACTTGTTGAACCCAGTAGCTTTTCAGCCACCTCCTCACCTAGATGCGTCGATATTTGGTTCCATTGGGTGTTAGCCGCATCACGAATCATTTCAACCCCAATTTGGGGGTTAACTTCTTTAGCACGAACACCATCAAATATGGCTTTACGAGCAGCCAAAGAAATCTCATAGGCAGTCAGAATTTGTTCTTCGTTTAGATTTAGGCCTCCAGCCCTACGTTGGATTTCTCGAAATTCCGGATCCAAAGTTGCCATGAGTTTGAGAGTGTTTTCTGCTCCCACTAATTCATTCAGATCGTAGCGACGATCAACCAAAGTGCTATCCGGCAATTTCCCTCGATCGGTAGGAGTAACGGAGGCCCTGGCGGGAAAGAGATCCTCCAGCAGCCGGTAAGCTCTTCGGAAAGTGTTCTCAGTAAAGTCGACTTCGCTGGCACGGAATTGATGAGCTAGCATCGACATTCTCAGATTATATTCAAAGGCAGATTTTTCACTCAGAATCGAACTTACATCCCCAGACAAAGGAGTTACAGGCCTAGAGGCTAACCTTTGGGGGTTTTGCCTAGATAGCTGAAAAGGCGGGGAAGCCTGGGGAGCTGACATCATGGCGATTTGGCGCTCTATCTGGAATTTCTGCAGGGCAATTTGTTCTTGTGCAGTTAGGAAGGGAAACTGTTTTTGGAGCGGCAAGAAAACCTCACTAAACAGCGGTTCATCCCAAGTCGATTGACCAAAGCGGGCTATAAGCGCATCCCTAATTTTCTGTTGAGATACGTAATGCTGCCTAACAAGGGCAGCTTTTGATGCTGTGGTAGTTTTCCAATAGATATCCTGCGATTGAGTACTACTATGGATATCTTTTAATTCTTGGAGGATCAATCGTTTAGCTTGCTCGTCCGACAACCCCAAGCTCAGTAACTCTTTATAATCAGAGGCTTTATCCAAACTATTTCTTTGATCAACCGAATAGTCTAAAACATAGGAATTATTGGGTTCTTCATCCAAAGGTGGTTGGGCGGGCTCAAAAAAAGTATAGAGCCCAAACGCCGTAATTAGAATTAAAGAGAGAAATATAAAACTTATTTTTTGCTTATCCATGTGACGGCCCTGCAAATGTCCTTATTTACCAAGTGCACAACCCTAAGGAAATAGAAGCAGGACTTCAATAATGCTAAAGCATTAGTACGTTAGTATTAATTTTACAGTGCAGTCAAAATGGTCTTGCTTGGGTCTCTTATACCAACTGACAATCTAGATATTCTGATCCGGCAGAGTCACCCCACAGTGATAACAGTACTCCGCTTCTGGATGGTGTCTGGTGCGCTCACAGATATTGCAGCGACGGCGGTTTGATTCGGCATTCATCTCGCGGGCAATCTCAGCCGTGAAAATACCCGTGGGGATAGCAATAATCGAATAACCCGTGAGCATCGCCATAGTAGCAATAACCTGCCCCAGAGGCGTCTGGGGCGTAATATCACCATAGCCCACCGTGGTAATCGTCACGATCGTCCAATAGATACTGCGGGGAATACTGGTAAACCCGTGGTCCGGCCCCTCTACCAAAAACATCAGGCTGCCAAAAATAACACTCATCACCAGCACCACCGTAAAGAATACCAACACCTTGCGCCGCGATGCATAAATAGAGCGCAGCAACAGATTGGCCTCAGTGAGATAGCGCACCAACTTAAGCACCCTGAATATGCGCAGCACGCGCAATAGCCGCACCACCAGCCAGTAACTGGCACCGGGCACAAACAGTGCGAGGTAAGTAGGCACAATAGAGAGCAGGTCGACCAGACCATAAAAGCTGAATATATAGTGCAAGGGCTTAGGGGAAGAATAGATACGCATTAAATATTCTAGGGAAAACAGCAGCGTGAACACCCATTCCAAACGGAATAGCCACATACCATATTCGCGGTTTACCGATTCAATGGAGTCAAGAATCACCGCCGCCACGCTGATTAATATCAGGTATATAAGTACTATATCAAACCGCTGCCCCGCAGGCGTATCGGTTCCAAAGATGACTCGGTAGATTTTGTCGCGCAGAGATACTTCAACCATCTTTTGTTTGCCTATAATTATCAATCATTCCATTATACTGACAGGAACATTATTACACTATTGAGCCAAGTTACAGCACAGAGAACAAGCTATGGATCTTTACCAGGGGTTAATACTTATCACCTCGATACATCTGTTGGCCGCTGCGGCACCGGGCCCAGATTTTGTATTAGTGTCCCAACAGACGTTATCCAACGGTAAGCGCGCTGGTCTGCTCTGTAGTCTTGGTATAGCCCTCGGGTTATCGGTTCATATCCTCTATTCCTCATTGGGCCTAGCGGCCATTATCGCCAACTCATCATCGGCACTCTGGGGTATAAAATTGCTCGGTGGTGGCTATCTGATCTATCTGGGGATTAGTGGGCTAAGAGCTAGAGCGCGCAACGCAGAGTCGCTAGTTGTCAAACCGATGGTAGCCCGATCCCCAATCAAAACCATTGGTCTAGGCTTCCTCTGTAATGCCCTAAACCCCAAAGCGCCCATCTACTTTGTCTCGCTGTTTACCATCGTTCTGTCTCAAGACACACCGGCCCAGCATTTATTGATTTACGGCCTGTGGATGATGGTCCTTCAGCTAGCATGGTTCTCACTGCTGACGGTACTGCTATCAAGACCGACAGTGACGAGCAAATTTCAGCGCATGGGCCACTGGATTGACCGTATTGCTGGCGGCGCTATGTTATTGTTGGGGATTAAAGTACTGGCCACAAGAGCCAGCTAACAATCGGCCAAGGATAACCAGCACTGTCATCTCGGCCAGCACTGTCATCTCGACCAGCGGGAGAGATCTCAGGTATTGGCAGGGAGATCCCTCGTCGCTACACTCTGTCGGGATGACACGCAGTTTGTCACCCTGAGCGTTAGCGAAGGGTCTCAGTTAGAGGTTGTAGCGGCAGACCCTATTCAACTACTGCCGCTAGTATTGAGAGATCCTTCACTGCGTTCAGGATGACAATTGCGGGTTCGGGATGACAGCTGGGGGCTCGGGATTACAGTTGCGGGTTCGGTGTGACATACATTTTGTCACCCTGAGCATTAGCGAAGGGTCTCAGTCAGAGGCTGCTGCGGCACTAGTTGAATAGGGTCTGCTGCTAGTATT
>CALSQH010000006.1 GCA_943788445.1 uncultured Pseudomonadales bacterium | reverse complement strand
CTTTAACTTTGCGCCGACCTTCCAATCCCATAGATTTAATGATTTTCTTGATAGCTATCTCTGCTGTAGCTCTATAACCAGTCAGCTTGCCTCCATAGACCGCCAGATAGCTTTCGCTCTCGGCATACTGCACTTCACGGCTGCGACTAAAGGGATTGCTATCACTGGCTGGCAATACCCGTAATCCGGCCCAAGCTTTAGTGGGTTTGTGATGAAAGTGCGGAAAGTGATAGCGGATAACTTCTAATAAATATTCAATCTCTTCAGCGCTGGGTTGCACCTGATCTGGGTCGCCGCTAAACACTTTTTCCGTCGTGCCAAGTAAGGTTCCGCCTTTGTAGGGCATAACAAAAATCGCCCGATGATCCTGTTGCGCCTCAAGGTAAAAACATTTGTCGCTAAGTTGCTCGTTAAACTCTATATGGGTTCCCTGAATTAGATCAACACTTACCATCGGCGGTTTGGGCTGGATTGTTTTAGCCACAGGATTAATCCATGGTCCTGATGCATTTACCAAATAGCGACAGTAAATGGTTTTTCTTTCACCGTCGATATTAAGGTCGATTGAATAGCCTTTATGGGTTTTTTCGGCACTGATTACGGTAGCCGGGCAAAGTAGGGTGGCACCCTCAGTTTGCGCCGATAGAGCGACTCTGCGAGTTAGTGCCTGATCATCGGTCTGAGCATCCTGATAGGCAAAGACAGTTTGCAAATTAGCGGTATTAAGTCCTTCTAGCTGGCTCCACTGTGAGCGACGCAGGCGTTTAAAGCCTGCGAGGTTTTTGCGTCCAGCAAGTATTCTGTAGAGGGTTAATCCAATACTTAGCTGCCAAGGTTTGTGCTGGCTATTTTTGTACACTGGCAGGTAAAACCAGTTGGGTTTAACTATATCTGCAGCGATATTAAGTAAGGTGCGGCGCTCTTTAAGACTTTCACGCACCAGACCGATTTCAAAGGATTCAAGATATCGAAGACCGCCGTGGATTAACTTGCTAGATTTGGATGAGGTTCCGGCGCCCCAGTCGCTCTTTTCTAATAGAGCGACAGATAAACCTGAGAGGGCCGCTGCCTGTGCAATTCCCGCGCCCTGTATACCGCCGCCAATTACGCAGACATCGAAGTTTTTATCCATTGATTAATGATCACTATATAGGATTATTTTATTGTTAATTATAGCTGGCAATAATATCCCTAAAGAGCTTATTTAGTGGATTTAAGTAAACCCTGAATATCAAAAGTCTCAAATATCGGAACTTTTTGTGTGGTTAACTTTCTCGCCAGTTCAACTGTACCCACCTCATAGGCAACCAGTTTGGTTTTTAGCCTTTCAAGGTCAGTTTGTGGTGGAATAATTTTGTAATCAACAAAGGTATATTCGGAAGAAATTGCCTGCACCTCTGGACTATTGATATCTAACCAGTCACGCAGAACCACGCCAACTTGAGGCCAGCCTTTGCGTCTGGCCGTTTGGATAATGCTATAGTCAAAGCTTATTAGTACCGCACGCTGTGCAATCGGTTTTAGAATTGCACAAACATTTTTTAGCATAGCCTCTTCACCAAAATGCTCGATAGATTCTTCTTTAAGTTCAATAAATAAGGTTACAGCGGGATGTTGTTTGATAATCTCGACAACAGTCTGCAGAGAAGATATAGGCTCTTTAATAAACGCATCACCTAATCGCTCTGGTTCATAGGCCGATAGTTGTTTTAGCTGTTCGAGAGATAAGTCACTAATGGACTCTTTGCAGTTACTGACTCTTTGCAGGCTAATGTCATGATAGACCACCGGCTGCTGATCCCGACTAAGCTGAATATCAATTTCTACAAATAGGGCGCCTGCTTTAATAGCCTGACGGACAGATAGCGCGGTGTTTTCAGGATAGATTCTCTGATAACCGCGATGAGCGACAAGTTGCTGGGCTGTTAAAGGTTTGTTATAGGGCATCGGTGATTTACGGCCACTTTTTATTGCTGCTGTTGATATTGATAGCATTGACTATACGGTAACCCGTCGCACCTTTGAAGACTTGTGGTGCTATCCTTAAAGATTGTTTATTACCGAGATAGCCTGTATGTCCACAGTTCTTTTTGAGATTCGCGATAACGCGGCGCTGATTACCTTAAATAACCCTGACAAACGCAATATGCTGACCTTAGACGTCTGCGAAAAGATTGTTGACTGTGTTCAGCAGGCTGAAGCACATCCTGAGGTTAAAGCCCTGATTATCACCGGCAGTGGCCGGGCATTCTGCGCTGGGGGTCAGCTTAAAGATCTGATACCCAATCAAGCGGTGTTAGAGAGAATTTACAGCGGCTTTTTAAGGGTCGCCAATTGCAGGCTACCAACTATTGCGGCAGTTAATGGACCTGCGGTGGGTGCAGGCTTTAATTTGGCTGTGGGGTGTGATGTTCGCATAGTGACGGAAGCGGCTCGGTTTGAACCGCGCTTTTTCGGGCTCGGTTTACACCCGGGTGGCGGCAATACTTGGATGCTGCGACAGATAGCTAATTGGAATACTGCGGCGGGAATGCTGCTGTTTTCGCAATCTCTGAGTGGTCGTGAAGCGGTTGAAAAAGGCTTGGCTTGGAGCTGTGTTGAGGCTGAATCTCTAATTGACGAGGTCTTTGAATTTACCGCCAATATTCGTGATTTACCCAAAGAATTACTGTTGCGTACTAAGCAGACATTGCATCAGGCTGGTGGAACTAATAATCACCAGGAGATTCTTGAGCTGGAAACCGCCGAGCAAGTCTGGTCTATTAAGCAACCCTATGCTCGGGATTCGATTGCCGCAATGATGAAAAAGATCAGCAGTAAGCCCTAAAGTAGGCTTTTTTCTGCGGCGGCAACAGACTGCAAAATCAGGGTATTAATAGTCATTGGGCCAACGCCGCCGGGAACAGGCGTGTAAGCGGTCACTCGATCAACCAGAGGGGCCAATTCGATATCGCCGACACCACCGGGATGATAGCCAGCATCAACGACTACAGCGCCATCTTTAATCCACTCGGCTTTAATAAACTCGGGGCGGCCTACAGCGCCGACTAATATATCCGCCTGTTTGATTAGGTCCGGGAGGTTTTGCGTTTTTGAGTGACAGATAGTCACAGTAGCATTGGCATTGAGTAACATCAGCGCCATTGGCTTGCCGAGAATAGGGCTGCGACCAACCACGACCGCATGCTTACCGGTCATTTCAATATTGTAGCCTTCGAGAATGCGCATAATACCCTGGGGTGTTGCCGATCCATAGGCTTCTTCATTCATAGCCATACGGCCGAAACCAAGGCAGGTGACACCGTCAACATCTTTCGCAAGGGCGATAGCGTCAAAGCAGGCGCGCTCATCAATCTGTGCAGGTACTGGGTGCTGCAAAAGAATCCCGTGGCAGTTGGGATTGTTGTTGAGCTCGGCAATCTTTTCCAACAACTGTTCAGTAGTAGTATCTTCAGGCATTTCAACCGCGATAGAGTCCATGCCGACACGTTTACAGGCATTCTGTTTCATCTTTACATAGGTTGCAGAGGCTGGATCGCCACCCACCAGAATAGTTGCCAGTATTGGCGCTTGTCCTGCGTTTTTATCTTTCAGGGTAGCAACGCGATTAGATAACTCAGCTTCAGTTTGCGCGGCCAGTATTTTGCCATCAAGAATAAGTGCAGACATTTTGATACCTGTATTGGTTGTTAAATTATTAATTATATTCAGGGCGATAAACTATGCGCGAGATGCACTTAACGCAAGCTTTTTTAAACTTAATTGAATAAATGAATATTCTAAAATAATGTTTTAAAAGAGATACAACAAGAAAATGGGGTGGACGACGGGGATTGAACCCGCGACCACCGGAATCACAATCCGGGGCTCTACCAACTGAGCTACGTCCACCATTAAAGCAATATATGTAGGAATTTTTACCTTCAAACCAATACAGACAGCAACCTTGGTCCGCCCACCAGGGCTCGAACCTGGAACCTTCCGCTTAGAAGGCGGATGCTCTATCCAATTGAGCTATGGGCGGCATAGCTTTCAAGCCGGAAAGTGGTCGGGGATGAGGGATTCGAACCCCCGACATCCTGCTCCCAAAGCAGGCGCGCTACCAGACTGCGCTAATCCCCGAATGTCTTACCATGCGGTCTCTTTCGAGAGCGCGCATAATACTGACCAAGCAGGTTTGCGTCAATGTTAAATCATAACAAGTTGCAGAGTTTTTTTAGGAAAAGGTCATTAGTCTCCTATTAGTCTCGAAAAGCAACTTTGAAAGCCTGTATTCTGCACAGATCTACTGACATACTGCAAAAATATAAGTCGCTAATAAATAATTATGATTAAAACCACCATAAGCTGCCCACTTTGTCTTTCTGACGCTACTCGGCCCATTTATCAGGACAAAAACCGCAACTATTTACGCTGCTCCGTTTGTCAGCTGGTATTTGTACCTAAACAGTTTCATCTCAACGCTGCAGATGAACAGGCGCAGTATGATCACCACGAGAATGATCCCAATGACAGCGGCTACCGAAAGTTTCTCGGCCGGCTTGCTGACCCACTGCTCCAGCGATTAACTTCAAATAGTCAGGGATTGGATTTTGGCTGTGGTCCAGGCCCCTGTTTATCTGTGATGCTCGAGGAGCAGGGTCATTCCATGGACCTTTTCGATCTCTACTATGCCAATAACAGCAGTGTGTTTGAGCGCCAATATGATTTTATTACCGCTACAGAGGTCGTAGAGCACCTATCTCAGCCAATGGTCGAGTTGCAGCGGTTATGGGCTTTGATAAAAACTGGCGGTTACCTTGGGCTAATGACCAAGCTGGTAGAGGATGCGGACAAGTTTGCCAACTGGCACTATAAAACCGATCCTACCCATATCAGCTTTTTCTCTCAGCAGAGCTTTGCCTATCTCGGCCAGCAGTGGGGCAGTGCGCCAACAATTATTGGCGCTGATGTGATTATTTTTCAGAAGCCGTAATAATTGAATCTCGGGCCTTGATAAAGGCCTGTACCGAACGACTAATGTCCTCTGGCGAAGTAACCCAAGAACAGACACTTATTCGAATAACCTTTTTGCCGTTCCAAAGAGAACCACCCACCCAGCATTCGCCGGACTGTTGAATAGCTTCCATTATCTGCTGGGTAACTTCGTCATCAGAACTGGGCGCAACAATCACCTGATTAAACACCACATCATTAAGAATATCGAAGTTGGCGTCTCTCAACTGGTCGGCAAATTCAACCGCTCGCTGATGCAGACCAACAACCAACTCATCGACACCGCTGCGACCGAGATATTTTAGTGCCGCCCATAACTCTATCGCTCGAGCACGACGCGACATCTCCGGTGTGTAGAGCATACCGTCACGGCTTTCACCGTAGCAGGAGGTCAAGTAAGCGCCCGTTGCTTGAAGGGCAGATACCAAGGCCTCTTTGTCACAACATAGCAAGATGCCGCTATCGTAGGGTGTATTTAGGGTTTTATGGCCATCCACAGACCAGGAGTGGGCTTTATGCATGCCTTGGGTGAGGTGTTTTAGGCGCTCTGTACCGCCGGCCCAGAGACCAAAGGCACCATCTATATGTACCCAAGCGTCAACAGCATTCGCCCGGTCACAGATTTCATCAAAGGGGTCAAACGAGCCAGAATTCACATTGCCAGCTTGAAGTAAAACGATACAGCTACTATCTAGATCGGGCATATTTTCCGGAATAATACGCCCCTGATCGTCAGCCTCAACCCATTCAATATTATCTATACCAAACCCTAGTAGGGCGATAGCTTTGACCACAGCGCCATGGGTGTGACGGCTGGCAATAATTCGGATCGGCGGTGCGCCATTATGGCCCTGCTGATTAAAGTCCCATTGATGGTTTTTGTAGATGCGGTAGCGGGCAGCGGCTAGGCCACAGAATATTGCCGAGGAAGTACCGCTAACAAAACCGGCCACTGTAGAGTCGGGAAGGTCAAATAATTGTTTTAGCCATTGCTCGCAAATCTCTTCAAGTTTTGCAGTGATCGGCGACATAACCTGTAGAGCGGTATTTTGATCCCAGAAATCTGTTAGCCATTTTGTCGCCAGAGTAACGGGAAGAATACCGCCATTAACAAATCCAAAATAGCGTCCACCGGTCTGTGATACCGACGCAGGTGAGCCGTATTGATGCAGCTGTTCGAGGATTGTCTTGGCATCGCCCATCTCGTTGGGTAGATCTTCAACAAATGCGTCGAGGTCACTAATGGCCTGATCTGTGGGGAATACGTTGCGCTCTAATGCGTCATCGGCATAATCGAAGGCATAGCCTTGAGCCTGCTCAAAAAGTGCTTTCTGTTGTTGTTCCCAATGCATTTTTTCACGTAGATTCATAGTGCTATTTCCAAGGCCAATAAGCAGAAACGATTGGTCGCAGTAAAACATAGACTATGCTTTTAACCAAGATAGAATAACTGTCATCAAATTTACTACATCAGGGAAATTCACCGCTATGTATCAGGGAAAAACGCTTGCGCTTGCACAGTTAGAAAATGGTTTTGTAGAGCTTAATTTCAATAGTCAGAGTGGCTCGGTTAATAAATTTAATCGGCAAACACTCGCTGAGCTCAGAGAAGCGGTTGATCTTCTTAAAGCCAATTCTGATGTTAAAGGTCTATTACTGACCAGCAGTAAATCTGTCTTTGTCGTGGGTGCAGATATTACTGAATTTAAAGAGATGTTTGCAGACAGCAAAGAAGTTTTTATCCATGCATCGCAGTTTGTGAACGGACTGTTTTCCGACATTGAAGATCTTCCTTACCCCACAGTGGCAGCGATTAATGGCTTTGCACTAGGCGGTGGTTTTGAAATCTGTCTGGCCTGTGACTGCCGGGTTATCTCGTCTAAAGCCGCGGTTGGACTTCCGGAAACTAAACTCGGCATTCTGCCTGGCTGGGGTGGGTCAGTTCGTCTGCCAAGGCTTGCGGGAATGTTTGTCGGTATCCATTGGATATCTTCAGGTGATCAGCAAAAACCCGAGATGGCACTTAATGCCGGTGCGGTTGATGCGGTCGTAGAGCCAGAGCAATTACGCGATGAGTCATTAAAAATGCTTGCTGAACTGGCCGATGGTAGCCGTGACTATCAGGCTCGTCGACAACAAAAAACATCACCCATTGAACTCTCTGAAGCTGAACTGCAAGCTACAGGTGAAAATTTTCGCGCAGCAATTATTAGTAAAGTTGGCAACTATTTTCCGGCCCCTCTAAAAGCGGTCGAGCTGATCTGCAGTGGTGCGACTTTAGGGCGTGGTGAGGCTATAAGGTTAGAGAACGAAGCTTTTTACGAGGTGACCAGAACACCACAGGCGCGCGCCTTGGTAGGGTTGTTTTTAAGCGACCAAACTATTGTTAAGTTAGCCAAAAATCGCAGTCGCGCATTGGGCGAAAATTTCACCCCGGTAAAAGCCCCAGCAGTGATTGGTGCCGGGATTATGGGTGGCGGCATTGCCTATCAAAATGCCATTAGGCGCTTGCCAGTGGTCATGAAAGATATCAACCAGGGCGCTCTTGATTTGGGTATTGAGGAAGCCAATAAATTGCTCGGCAAGCGAGTTTCACGGGGCAAGCTAAGTGAAGAAAAAGCGGCTCAGATTCTTGCCTCTATAACACCGACACTAAATGATGCAGCTATTGCTCAGGCTGATATGATCGTTGAGGCAGTGGTTGAGTTAGAGGCGGTTAAAAAGCAGGTATTGCCAGCTGTAGAATCGTTAGTTTCCGATACTGCCTTTATCACATCAAACACATCGACCATCTCAATAAATCGTCTGGCTGAGTCATTACAACGCCCTGAAAATTTCTGTGGTATGCACTTTTTTAACCCGGTGCACGCCATGCCATTGGTGGAGATTATTCGTGGTGACAAAACCTCTGATGCAACCATAGCCGCAGTGAGTGCCTATGCCTTGGCACTGGGCAAGAAACCTATTGTGGTTAATGATTGCCCGGGCTTTTTAGTCAACCGAGTTCTTTTCGCGCTGTTATCTGGTCTCGAAATGATGCTTGCTGAAGGAGCAGATTTCCAACAGATCGATAAAGTTATGGAAGCCTGGGGTCTGCCTATGGGACCCGCCTATCTGATGGACGTGGTCGGCATAGATACCATTAATCACTGTTACCCAGTGCTGACTAATGGTTTGCCGGAACGCTTTAGCAAGGGCGACAACTGGCCGACAGATATTATCTTTAAGGCTGGCCGTCTGGGTCAGAAAAATGGACTTGGCTATTACAAATATGAGCTCAATGAAAAGGGTAAGCCTGCCAAGCTAGTTGATCCTGATGTAATTGCCATGTTTGAAGCGCAGTTTGGTCAAGCGCAAATGCGCGATAAACAGGAGATTACGGATCGCCTGATGATCGCCATGGCCATGGAAATGGTTCATTGTCTGGAAGAGGGCATAGTAGCCTCGCCCGCCGAAGCAGACATGTCGCTAATTTACGGAGTTGGCTTCCCCGTTTTTCACGGAGGCATCTGCCGCTGGATGGACGAGCAGGGCTTGCAGTCGATTGTAGACCGCGCCGATAAATACACACATCTGAGTGAACTTTATCGACCTACTGAAAAGCTCCGCGCAATGGCTGCCGGTGGTGATACTTTTTATTAGATAGTTACTGAATAGTGTATTTAAAAGGCTCAGTATTTTTAGATCTCCTAAAAATACTGAGCCCATAGGACCGATCGCAAGGACACCTCCAAGGACTATTTGAATTTTCTACTTATGCTGCCTTTGGTTTAGTGGGCGGCTGCCATCCGCAGTGCCATAGGGCATATTACTAACATTTTCTATTGAATTTGTTACAGCCAAAAAACAATCCATTTTTGGCACTGGGGAAAATGGATTTTACGTACGATTAATCCCATAAAAGGTCTCACAGCCTGAAAGCATCAACGTTATTAGAATTGTAAGTATTAGCTTATTTGTAACTTTCTTTGGGTATAACACCGCAAATACCGGTGGTAAAGTCAGAACGAAGCGGCGGTTTTGACATCCGCTTGATTTGCCTTGTTAGGTGCATTTGGTGCTTTCAAAACTCTTTAATGAACAGTATAATGATGACTATAAGTATCAATTCTATAGGCGCAAGCATGGCAAGTAAACCCAATATCGTGAGGTACACTGATGTTGACAAACAGAAATTAGATGGTTCGACTTACACTCCTAAATTACTTGCAGATTTCGTAGCCAAACAAATACTAAGTGTATTTAACATACCAAAAACAGGCGATATAAGGGTGCTAGATCCTGCATGTGGTGATGGCGAACTACTTGATGCTTTAATACTAAACGTACCGTCGCGCGCGAGAAAACGGATAGTAGTTCGTGGCTTTGACACTGATCCTGATGCTATTAAAAACGCAATCAGCAGGCTGCACGCTAAATATCCTGATTTAGATATACAACTAGAACAGAAGGATTTTCTCCAACACACTCTTAACTTGCAAGGCGGTGATGATCTTTTTTCATTAAACGAGCAGGCTGAACCGTTTAATCTAGTCATTGCCAACCCTCCATACGTACGAACTCAAGTAATGGGTGCTGAACAGTCACAAAACATCGCTAAAAGTTTTAACCTTAGTGGGCGAGTAGACCTCTACTATCCTTTTATTTTGGGTATATCCAGAGTCCTTGATAGCAATGGGGTTACTGGCGTAATCACTTCAAACCGATTCATGACTACAAAATCAGGTCAAGATGTTCGTAGAGAAATGCTTACTCGTTTCAATTTACTAAGCATTTGGGATTTAGGTGATACGAAGCTATTTGATGCTGCTGTTCTTCCGTCTGTTTTTGTTGCCACTGGTAATCCTAGTAAAGGCATCACAGCTGATAAAATTTTGTTTACATCAATTTATGAAACCAAAGATGAGCCCACCACTAAATCTCTAGATGCTCTAGATGCTTTAACTGAGAAAGACGATACTGTTACAGAAGTTCCTGATGGTAGGTTTTTCAGAGTTCGTAGAGGCACATTAGCTAGTGGTGAAACTCTAGAAAGTGTTTGGAGAATAGCTACAAAGCAAACTGATCAATGGCTTGATACAGTTAAAGCACACACATGGGATAGGTTTAGCCGTATTGGAAAGATACGTGTGGGCGTGAAATCAACAGCGGATAAAATTTTCTTACGTAGCGACTGGAACGAACTTCCAACTGGAAGGCCTGAGCTATTGAAACCACTTATTACCAGAAAATATGCTCAACGCTTTAAGGCACAACTCCCTGAAAACCCAAAGCATCGAAAAGAGATACTTTATCCTCATGAAACCACCGCAAACGGGCGCTCTGCGGTGGATATAGACCTATATCCAAAATCAGCTCGTTATTTAGAACAGCATAAAGAAAAGCTAGAAAGTAGAAAATATCTCATCGATGCAGGTCGTAACTGGTATGAACTCTGGGTGCCTCATGACCCAGCTGCATGGTCGTTACCAAAGTTAGTATTTCCAGATATTTCAGAAAAACCTATGTTTTGGATGGATACAAGTGGCGGGGTGGTAAACGGGGAATGCTATTGGCTTCAATGTAAAAATGAAAGCGAACAGGACCTTTTGTGGCTGGCACTTGCTGTGGCAAACTCATCATTCATCGAAGTTTTTTACGACCATAACTTTAACAACAAGCTTTACGCGGGGAAAAGAAGGTTTATTACACAATATGTAAATCAGTTCCCGCTACCCAATCCAGATTTAACTGAGTCTATTGCGATTATAGACTTAGCAAAATTTATTTACGAAAAAACACCATCAGCGGAAGCAGACAAGCTAGGCTCTGAACTTGAGGCTCTTATTTGGAAAGCATTCGGCTTTGACTCAAAAGAATTTACTAGGTAATGGAATTTGAATTTTCCCATTACTCACCTTACCTTCGAATTGCCTAAATCTAGTAAAGAAGTCAGCGCCTGTACATACATACACATGGGTCAGCGTAACAACCCTACCATCAGTATTGGCATAGAAAACAACGTAACGAGTGTCGCGGTGCTTTGGGTGGTAACCTCCCAGTTGCTGAACATCTACATTCTCTGCACTACTTGGTAGAACTAACCCCAGATCTATTGTCGGCGATGTTTGTAGTTTCACTTCTAGCAATTGATGGCGAATATCTGGGAACTGGCCTTTATCTTCATAGCTACTATAACCTAAATACTCACAAACCAGACGGTGCAGTCCTTCACCGCGATTGCGCTCCTGATCAATGCCGGGGTCGGCAAACTGGCAACCTACAAGTGGAGATAAGCGATTGAATATTTCCTGAATTGGCAACAATGAATTTGGCTGGGGTTCACTTATTGGGTTAATAGCACCTGAAAGAACTGCATTCGAGTTCAAAAATGGGAAAAACTCTGGTGTATCAAAATTTGAAATCAACTCATGACTTTCGTCGCCAGTGACGAGGCCTGCTTGATATTTTGTAGTTATTGTTCCCGTGGTGTCTAAGTTTGCTAACTCTTGACCATTAACCACTCTAACTTCGGTGATAATATCCTGCTGAGATATTTGAATTAGAGCATACCTTCTTGTCGGTGAAAGCTCTTCATTCCAAATTTGTAAATTCCTGGATTTTTGTGTGTAGACGTCTAGCTGCTGTCCAAAAAAACGTGGTTGAGTTTTTTTAAAAGAATTAGGAGCTGGATACCCAAGAGCTGTGCAAACTGCCTGCTTAACGACCTTGGATCTAGTTCTTAACGCTAAGCCAGCCAAATTATGCCCAATTAAACCATCTCTTAATAAGGCTTCTAGTTGTATAGTTGGAATCCAAAGGCTGGCATCGCCAACTTCGATTGGTGAATAAATGTCAAAACCAGAAGCTTCGATGGATAATTTAAAATCAACTGGTTTTTTATTTGTCACTATTAGTTCTCGTTGTAAGCAATTCCGTGACGCTCACTCCAAGAGATTCAGCAAGTACTTCTAAAGTACTTAAAGTAACATTACGCTCTTCTCGTTCAATTGAACCAATATAAGTACGATGTAATTCGCACATATCGGCTAACTCTTCCTGTGATATGCCATGCGACTTTCGAAAAGCACGGATATTCTCAGCAAGATTGGAGCGCAATGAAATACTTGGGGATCTAGGCATTATTCAGAACAGTTTGAAAGAAGGGACATTGTTCCAATATGATGACTATGGATCTACAGACTATGAGTAGCATTGATTGCCACATAAAACTTGAGGGCACCTAACGCCCAAAGCAACGGATGGAAGCATCCGCCTGCCTATGCTTGTTATAGGTGACTCTTTAATAGCGCGAATATGCACCAAAATTGTAATTACTACAGGCCAGAGAGAGGTATTGATAATGTCGTGCAGACTTGCCATCCATCGCAATTGACCCAACGATAGCCAGTCATCATACAAACCCAACACTTCCATTGAAAGCGCAACTGCAACAACGGGGACCAAGCACGCGAAGACATACGAGCCTTTTTCCATAAAGCTACTGAAAGAAGACCACCAATCCAATATAAATATGAGCAGCATCCTTCGAGATACTCAACACGTCTAGAATCGTAATCTTCAGTCATTGATAAAAAGTGGTATCGATGGCAAGTTACCTATTAGAGTCAAGTTATGAGGCCTATCGGCCTCATAATTATTATTATCGGGGCGCCCTTATAATATGTTATCAGGGGCATTTCGATATTCTTTAACTGATTGATTTATATCCCAAAAACTATCAAGACCAAAGTGCATGGTTTTATTATCGGGGCACTTTTTTGAGGTGAGTCGTTGAGGTATAGAAACAAGCTGGGATATTGTAGTTTTCACAGCACTTTAAAGAGGGATTTTCGCAAGGTCGTCATCACCATTCCTTTGGTCTGTACGCGAATGTATGTTCGTTAGGTTTTATAGTAATAGCAGAATAAACCCGTAATTCAAGCTTCCGGAAATAAGCCAGGCATCCAGTGTCCGGCTAACGAGGTGGGAAAGGCTATTCTAAGCGGCGCACGGGTAGATTCTGAGGTGATATGAAGAGTTGATACGATCTGTCTAGCTTGTCGCTTTCCAGTCTTCGTGTTGATCGGCGAGATTGGCGGCACAGCAGAAAAATAACAAGATTCCTCCTCGTTGCACTCTGTCGGAATGACAACCAAGCTAGGCTCTATATGGGATACAAGCTGAGGGCTCTATACGGGATACAAGCTGAAGGCTCTTTCTGGGTAATCAACCGCTATACCCTTGGGCAAGGCCTTGGGTATAGCGATAAACCGGTTTTCTGACGTTTGGTTGTAAGCCTTATTGGGCAGAAGGCCTTTCTGGTGTTCCCTGCATAAAGGGTCCATCAACACAGATTCGTTTGCCGTCGGGTGAGGCGCAGGCGCCGCAGATTCCTACGCCGCATTTGGTAAGGTAATCAATGGCGCTGAAGATCTGGTCGTCGCGGCAGAATTCTCTCTGCACGGCGGCAGCGGCGTGGACCATGGGTGAGGGGCCGCAGTTGTAGAATACTAGGTTGTCTAGTTCTGCTTGGGTCATTTCTTCTAGACGGCTGCGCAGTAGTTCGGTTACAAATCCTTTGAAGCCTTCGCTGCCATCGTCGGTTGCTACGTGGACGTCGGCTATCTTTTTACATTCTTCAAGGTAGTAAAGTCGCTCTGCAGTGCGGGCGCCGGTGAACACTTCGGCATTACCAAAATCGCGTGCTAGTTGATAGACCGCGGCTAGGCCTGTGCCGCCAGCAACGGCCATTATCTTGGCATCTTCTGGTGGTGAGGCGGGGATTCCGTGTGGGCCGCGTACATAGACTTCTGTGCCAACTTCTAGGTCCATCAGTGCGTGGGTAAAGATTCCCACGTCAATTACGGCAAGTTGGAAGGGGTCGTCGGAGAGGGCGGAGAAGGGTTTCTCGCCTACGCCTGGTACCCAGAGAAAGACGAATTCGCCGGCTTGGATGTTAATTTTACGGTCGAATGTTAGTACGCAGATATCCTCACAGATACGTTTGTTTTCGACGAGTACTACGGGTTCGAAGTCCATGTCTATGTCGTAGCGAATATGGGCTTCGGCTTTATTGGAGTCAAAGCAGATATCCGATTCAAGCTGGTTGAAGTAGCTTTCCATGTCGTCTGTGGTCATGCCTGTGAGGGCTGAGCCTACGCCGATGATGGTTGAGCCGGCGTTGATAAATTCTCGTACATCGGCGGCGCTGCTTACGCCACCACAACCAATAATTGGCAGGTCGGTGACTGCGGCTATTTCGCGGACACATTTAAGCGCTATGGGCAATACGCCTTTTCCTGACATGCCGCCAGCGCCATTGCTTAATACTGGCTGGCCGTGAGAGGAGGTGTAACCTGGACCAACGGTATTGATGGCGCAGATGCCGTCGGCTCCACCAGCGACTGCGGCTAGGGCGATTTCGCTAATGTTTTGCGTGTTTGGGGTTAATTTGGGTATCACTGGTATGTCGACAACGGCTTTTACTGCGGCGGTCACTTCGCGGACGAGCTCTGGGTCTTGTCCCATGGCCATGCCATAGCCTTTGGCGTGGGGGCAGGAGAGGTTGAGTTCGAGTCCGTCGGCGACGGGGGCCATGATTTTCGCTACTTCAACAAATTCTTCGACACTGCCGCCAAATATAGACACGAGTAAGAAACGATCTTCGGGTATGCGTAACTTTGCCATGGCTTCTGCTGCGGCTCGTGCGCCTGGGTTGGTGAGACCTACGGCGTTGACGAAACAACCGGGTGCATATTGGCTGTAAACCGGTTCGCGATTACCTGCGCGTACTTCTGGGCCAACGCTTTTGGTGGTTATTACGCCAACCTGGGGCATGTGGTCAAAGACATACTGAATAATGGAGGTGGCTGTAGTGACAATTCCGGAGGGAACTGTGAATGGGCCGGATAGGGTCTTACCGAGAAAGTCTGTTTTCAAGATGGCTCGCTTAAAACTGGATAAATTTGGGTTTGATTGCAGTCCGCGATTATACCGATTTTGAAGAAATTATCTGCTGTGAATTTATAACTAATATCAATGATTTTAAAACGCCTAGAAAAAAAAGGCGGAGCCGAGCTCCGCCAAATAATGCTACCGGGATAGATTAAAATTGATTCATCGTATTGTCTTTACCTGAAGCTTTAAGCGCCGCTTCACCAGCAAAGTATTCTTTATGGTCATCACCCATATCCGATCCAGCCATATTCTGATGTTTGACGCAGGCAATACCCTGACGGATTTCTTTGCGCTGAACACCGGCCACATAACCTAACATGCCCTGATCACCAAAGTACTCTTTGGCCAGATTGTCTGTGGATAGAGCTGCGGTATGGTAGGTGGGCAGGGTGATTAAATGGTGGAAGATACCTGCATCTTTTGCTGCATCAGCTTGGAATGTACGAATCTTCTCGTCGGCTTCAATGGCCAGCGCTGTGGTGTCGTAACTGATATTCATCAGATCAGCACGGTCGTAAGCGGATAGATCCTTTCCTGCCTCGCTCCACGCGTCAAAAATCTGCTGACGGAAGTTTAGCGTCCAGTTAAACGATGGCGAGTTGTTGTAGACCAGCTTGGCATTGGGAACTGCTTTGCGTATCTCATCAACCATGGCGCCGATTTGGCCGATATGTGGCTTTTCGGTTTCGATCCAGATCATATCTGCGCCATTCTTCAGGCTAGTAATACAGTCGAGAACGCAGCGTGCTTCACCAGTTCCCTTTTTAAATTGGTAGAGATTGCTTGGTAGGCGCTTGGGTCGTACCAGTTTGCCATTTTGCTTAATCACCACATCACCACTGTTGAGATCGTCGATAGAGATTTGATCGACATCGAGGAATGCGTTGTATTGGTCGCCGAGATCACCCGGCTCACGAGTGACTGCGATCTGCTTGGTAAGACCTGCGCCGAGTGAGTCTGTGCGCGCGACTATCACGCCATTATCGACACCCAGCTCAAGGAAGGCATAGCGAACCGCATTGATCTTCGCCAGGAAATCTTCGTGGGGCACTGTTACCTTGCCATCCTGATGGCCGCATTGCTTTTCATCAGAGACTTGGTTTTCAATCTGGATACAGCAGGCACCAGCTTCAATCATTTGCTTGGCCATCAGATAAGTTGCTTCCGCATTGCCAAAGCCCGCATCAATATCGGCAATAATCGGTACCACATGGGTTTCAAGGTTATCGATTTGTGCCTGTATAGCAGCTTTAGCATCTCCGCTGGCAGCATCCAGCTGTCTGAATAGTCCACCCAGTTCGCGGGCATCAGCTTGACGTAAAAAAGTATAGAGTTCTGCGATTAGTGAAGCGACAGCGGTTTTCTCATGCATTGACTGATCAGGTAGAGGGCCAAACTCTGAGCGCAGAGCGGCAATCATCCAGCCTGATAGGTAGAGGTATTTTTTCTTGGTGGTACCGAAATGTTTCTTGATAGAAATTAGCTTTTGTTGGCCGATAAAGCCATGCCAGCAACCCAATGACTGGGTGTAAGCCGATGGATCAGCATCGTACTGAGCCATATCTGCGCGCATAATGGCCGCAGTGTACTTGGCAATATCCAAGCCGGTTTTGAATCTGTTCTGGATACGCATACGTGCTACGTATTCGGGGTTAATAGCGCTCCAAGCGCCAGACTGCTCTCTCCGCAATTCTGTAACTGCGGCCACATCATTTGAAAAAATAGACATCAAAGCTCCCTGCTAATAAGTGGTTAATATTTCGTTTGTGGCCTAAGTCTAGTAACCGTGCCATAATTTATCTAGTTGATGGTTTCTATCTTGAGTATTTTTTTTATGAATATATCAAAAATTGATTTAAATCTATTGGTCTACTTGGATGTACTGTTAAGAGAGCGCAACGTTACTCGCGCAGCAGAGGAACTGAGTATTAGTCAGCCTGCCATGTCCAACAGTTTGCGACGCTTGCGAGACCTTTTTGATGACCCAATCCTCGTCCGTACTAGCGATGGTATGACCCCCACAGATCGCGCGCTAGAGCTTCAGCCACTGGTACGCAACGTACTGGCTGCTGCTGAGTTAGCCGTGTTGCCGAAAACAGTATTTGATCCCTCAGAGTCTGAACGTATATTTCGAATTATGGCTAGCGACTACACCGAAGCCACATTGCTACCCAAGCTTTTGCATCGGCTGAGTATTGAAGCGCCTGGTGTTCGTCTCGATATTATGACCCCCAGTGATGTGAGTTTTCACGATGTTGAGCGGGGTAAAGTTGATCTGGTGATAAACCGCTTTGATTCACTGCCTCAATCGTTTCATCAAATTCATCTCTGGGATGACAGTTTTTCCTGTGTAATGAGAGCCGATAACCCGATTATTAAAAATTGGAACCTTGATGCTTATCTCGCTGCAAAGCATGTTTGGGTAAGCAAGACCGGTATGGGTGTTGGGGTAGGGATGTCCACTGATGATGTTCAGCGCCTTGGATGGGTGGATGAAGCGCTAACTAAAATTGGCGTTAAACGGGTTATCACGCTATTCACTCGGCACTATCAGGCGGCACTATTGCTCGCAGAGCACAATGATTTAGTGGTTACCATTCCTTCACTCGCAGCCAGCTCAATGTTGGAAAACTCTCATGTGGCTATTCTAGAGCCGCCTTTCGAGATACCTCGTATGCGTTTAAAAATGGTTTGGAGCCCGTTACTACAGCATGATCCCGGCCATCGTTGGATGCGCAAACTGATTAAGTCTGTTTCAGAGGAAATTACCGGCTAATATTCATTCGAGCCATCATTCGAGTGCTGAATAGCAAAGATCAAACCCATAGATTGGGAAAATTGTACTTTGCCATCTAAGCTACTAATCAATTAGTTTAGCCAATAACCTTTGTGATGGAGAACATTTGATGAGTGAGCGCCTAGAACAGTCTGGTCTTTTAATAGCCAAGCCAATTTTTGATCTGGTAAACGAAAAAATATGCCCAGGTACAGACATTGATCCCAGCCAATTCTGGCATGACTTTGCCGCCATCATTGAGGATTTAGCCCCTGTCAATCGACAGCTGCTTGATATTCGTGAACAGTTACAGAGAAAGATCGACGTCTGGCATACAGAAAACCCCGCGCCTTTTGACTTTTCTGACTACAAGACTTTCCTAAAAGATATTGGTTATCTGGTTCCTGCGGTTGCCGATTTCTCCATTACTTCAGAGAATGTCGACCCTGAAATTTCCCTGCAGGCAGGGCCACAGCTAGTAGTACCAATTATGAATGCTCGCTTTGCACTGAATGCAGCAAATGCACGCTGGGGCAGTCTCTACGATGCTCTCTATGGTAACGATGTCATCCCAGAGAGCGGTGGCGCAGAGAAGAGTGGTGCATACAATCCCCTGCGCGGCCAAAAAGTTATCGACTACGGACGCAACTTTCTCGATCAAGCGGTTCCCTTAGCCTCGGCCTCTCATGGTATAGCCAACCACTATCAGGTGGTTAACGGGCAGTTAGAAGTGACTCTTAGCAGTGGGGATAAGCACAGCTTGGCATCGCCTGAACAGTTTGTCGGCTATCTTGGTGACCCAGAATCACCTAGCTCTATACTGTTAATAAACAATAGGTTACACATTGAAATTCAAGTGGATTCAAGTGATAAAGTTGGCGCCACAGATAGTGCTGGCATCAAGGATATTGTTCTCGAATCCGCACTCACCACGATTATGGATTGCGAGGACTCCGTCGCCGCTGTCGATGCTGAAGACAAGGCGCTGGCTTACAGTAATTGGCTGGGATTAAATCAAGGCACTCTCGAGGAAACCGTGGTGAGGGGCGATAAAAGCTTTGTCCGCCGTATGAATCCAGATCGTTATTACACTGCTGCAAACGGCGACAAGCTGTGCCTTAAGGGTCGTAGCCTGATGTTTATTCGCAATGTTGGCCATCTAATGACCAATCCAGCCATTCTTGACGCTCAGGGCAATGAAGTACCTGAAGGCATTATGGATGGTGTTATCACTAGCCTGATTGCCCTGCATGACCTAAAGGCACAGCAATCACTGAGTAACTCTGGTGCTGGCAGTATTTATATTGTTAAGCCTAAGATGCACGGTCCTGACGAAGTGGCCTTTACCAACAGCTTATTTGATCGTATTGAGGATATGCTCAACCTGCCACGCCATACAATCAAAGTTGGCATTATGGATGAAGAACGACGCACCTCGGTTAATCTTAAAGCCTGTATTAGCGTGGCCAAGGGCAGGGTAGTGTTTATCAATACCGGATTTTTGGATCGCACCGGTGATGAGATTCACACAAGTATGCTGGCAGGCCCATTTGCCCTTAAAGCAGACTTAAAAGCTATGCCTTGGATAGCTGCCTATGAAGACCAAAATGTTGATATAGGCCTTGCCTGCGGTCTTAAAGGTAAGGCACAGATTGGCAAGGGTATGTGGCCAGTGCCAGACAATATGGCCGATATGATGAAAACTAAAATTGCCCATCCAAAAGCCGGTGCCAATACAGCCTGGGTTCCTTCGCCGACCGCGGCAACACTGCATGCGATTCACTACCATCAGGTTGATGTTCCAGCAATTCAAGAGCAGATCGCTAATCGCCCACCCGCGAATGTCGATGATATTTTAACTATCCCGCTGTTAGCTGATCGTCCATTGAGTCCTGAGCAAATTCAACTAGAGTTAGATAACAACACGCAGGGTCTGCTGGGTTATGTTGTGCGCTGGGTTGAGCAGGGTGTGGGTTGCTCAAAGGTCCCTGATATTAATAATGTGGGTTTGATGGAAGATCGCGCAACGTTGCGCATTTCCAGTCAACATATTGCCAACTGGTTGTATCATGGAATTACTGACGAAGTTCAGGTGATGCAGACTCTTAAGCGCATGGCTGCGGTAGTCGATACGCAAAATACTGCTGACCCAGATTACCGTGCGATGAGCAGTAACTTTGAATCTAGCACTGCCTTTAAGGCGGCTTGTGACTTGATATTTAAAGGCACAACTCAGCCCAGCGGTTATACCGAGCCGCTTCTTCATCATTATCGCCAGTCGGTAAAGTCGCAGCGTTAATTTCAGATTGCCAGAGGCATTGTGATAGTTAAGAATAGGCCAATACCCAGAGTGAGTAATTTGATGATGAAACATTCTTTAAGCTTTATTATTTTTTTGGTGGTTAACGCTTTCGGCGTATCTTTTGCTGCTGCTGAAAAGGTTGTCACTCTTGACCCACTGGCTCGATTCCACCCCGTTGTAGCAGAGCAGGGCGTTACCGTTTCCCAAGAGGCTATTGCCAGCCAAGTTGGCGCCGATATTCTCGCTGCTGGGGGCAACGCTGTAGATGCAGCTGTGGCAACCGGTTTTGCCTTGGCGGTAACCCTACCCCGTGCTGGCAATATCGGCGGTGGTGGTTTTATGTTGGTACATCTGTCCAAAGAGAATAAAACTATTGCCATTGATTACCGCGAGATGGCGCCCGCAGCTGCCTCCCGCGACATGTTTCTCGACAAAGAGGGTGATGTAGATCGGGTTAAAGCTCGCCATAGCGTTCACTCCTCGGGCGTGCCGGGCACCGTGGCTGGATTAATTTACGCTCTGGAACATTACGGCACCATGAGCTTAAAACAAGTTATGCAACCGGCAATCAATTTGGCCAACAAAGGCTTCCCCCTAAGTCGTGGGCTGGCTAGCTCGCTCGTTAACTACAGTGATTATTTGACGAAAGATTCCGCTTCGTTAACGTATTTTTACAAAGCCAACGGTGAACCCTATAGGGCGGGTGAGCTTCTAGTGCAAAAAGATTTAGCCAACAGCTTGAAGCGCATTTCTAAAAGCGGCAGCGCGGGGTTTTACTCGGGTACAACCGCCGACCTGCTGATTGCGCAGATGCGCCGCAAGGGTGGAATAATCAGCCATCAAGATCTGCTCAATTACAGGGTGGTTGAGCGCCAGCCGGTGTGTGGTGAATTTCGTGACAATCGAGTTTGCGCAATGCCACCGCCATCCTCAGGTGGTGTGCATCTTATTCAGATGCTAAATATCCTTGAGGGTTGGGATCTAAATGCTCTGGGTCATAACAGTGCGGCCTATCTTCATCGTTTGGTTGAATCTATGCGCCGTGCCTATGCAGACCGGAGCCTGCATCTTGGTGATCCTGATTTTTATCCGGTTCCCGCCAAACAGTTGATGGATAAAAAATATGCTGCAGCGCTGCGTGCGCAAATTGATCTTAAAAGTGCCAGTCGCTCTAACGATATTTTTCCGGGGCTTGCTTCGCAGAAAAAAGAGCATAACAAGGAAAGCACCGAGACCACTCATTTTTCAACCTGGGATCAATGGGGTAATGTGGTCAGCAATACTTACACAATTAACTTTTCATACGGTAGCGGTATCTCTGTGGCCGGAGCCGGATTTCTGCTCAACAATGAAATGGATGATTTTTCATCAAAGCCGGGATCGGCCAATGGTTACGGTCTTATAGGTGGTGAAGCCAATGCCATTCAGCCGGCTAAGCGCCCGCTATCTTCTATGACACCAACCATCGCCTTTAACAAGCAGGGTAAGGCTATTCTTGCCACCGGCAGTCCTGGCGGTAGCACTATTATTACCGTGGTACTCCAAACCCTGCTCAATACGCTCGAGTTTAATATGGGTATTGCTGAAGCTACGGCTGCCCCCAGAATTCACCATCAATGGCTACCAGATACGGTTAAATATGAACGGGGAATATCAGTAGATACCCTTAAATTATTAGCCGATATGGGCCATATCATCAGTGAAAATGCGGTGCGACTGGGTGCGACTCAAAGTATTACAGCGGATAAGAATAATATTAAATATGCCGCATCAGATCCGCGCCGGGAAGGGGCCGCCCCAGCTGCTCAAATGGCCAACTAGAAGGTTAGTCTTTTGCACCATTGGTGAAGCTAGTCTTGTCGAGTAAAACCGCAGTGCGGCTCTCACCGGTGATATCGACCAAATCGGGATATTTTGCCGCTGTCATGTATTGAGCAAACCACTCGCCCAGTAATTTTTCATTATCTAAGGTCGCCAATAAAAGCTCGCGGACACTCGCAAGATGGGCCGGTGATATTTGGCTGTTGGCCATAGCGGGCGTTAGCGGTGGGTCGATTAGGTGATGGGGCAGGGCAATACCACTTAATAGCTCGGTGGCCAAGTCATCTAACATTTCACTAACGGCTGGCGCGCGGAAACCCACAGAAAATGTAGTGCACTCGCCAATAGCGACACCGTGGTGGGCTATTTTGGGTGGCAGATAGAGCATGTCGCCAGGTTCAAGAACCCACTCATCAACCGGCTCAAAATGTTGCAGAATCTTAAGTTCAGTATTCGGAACTATTGGACAATCCGCATCGCTGAGACCGCCGATCTGCCAGCGTCGCTTGCCAGCACCCTGTAATAAAAACACATCGTAATAATCAAAGTGCGGCCCAACACTGCCGCCATCAGCGGCGTAGCTGACCATAATGTCATCAATGCGCCACTGGGGTAAGAAATCAAACTTGGCGAGAATTTCAGCAACTTCAGGAACCCAGAGGTCGACGGCCTGAACCAACAGCGTCCACTTTTCAGCCGGTAAACTGGCAAAGGTCTCTTCAGTAAAAGGCCCGTGCTGCAATTGCCAGTCTTTCTCGACGACGATCCGTGACTCGACTTCTTCTTCAAGCGCCAGTCCAGCAAGTTCATCAGCGTCAATCGGCGCTTCAAAATTGGCGATCGCATTGCGTATGAGCAGGGGCTTCTTCTGCCAGTATTCGGCAAGAAACTCTTCCCTTGAGATATTACCTAAAATGCACGAGATATCTGTCATTGCTCTGGCTCTGCTTAGATGTTTTTTGCCTGTTCCACAGCGCTACCAATGTAGGAGCTGGGAGTCATTTCTTTAAGTGCTGCCTTGGCAGATTCTGGCATCTCTAGCGTGTCGATAAAGGCCTGAATAGTCTGCTGATCCATGACATTGCCACGGGTTAATGCTTTGAGCTTTTCGTAAGGTTCTTCGATCCCATAGCGGCGCATCACCGTTTGAATTGGCTCGGCGAGAACTTCCCAGCTGGCATTGAGATCGGCATTGAGTTTTTCACTATTCAGCTGAAGTTTGCTCATACCTTTGTTTAGGGATGCATAGGCGATCAAGGAGTAGCCAAGGCCGACACCCATATTGCGCAGCACGGTTGAATCCGTTAAATCACGCTGCCAGCGAGAAATAGGTAATTTAGCGGAAAGATGGCCAAACAGTGCATTGGCCAAACCCATATTGCCCTCGGCATTTTCGAAATCAATCGGATTGACTTTGTGCGGCATCGTTGAAGAGCCCACTTCACCGGCAATGGTCTTTTGCTTAAAGTAACCCACCGAAATATAACCCCAGATATCACGGGCATAATCAATCAGAATAGTATTGGCACGAGACAGGCCATCAAACAGTTCAGCCATATAGTCATGGGGTTCAATCTGTGTGGTATAGGGGTTAAACGATAGGCCTAGCTGCTCAATAAACTGCTGAGCATTGTCCTGCCAATCAACATCCGCGTAAGCAGAGATATGGGCATTGTAGTTACCTACTGCGCCATTGATTTTCCCCAGTAGCGGCACTGCGCTAATTTGATCTATCTGACGCTGAAGTCGGTACGCCACATTAGCTATTTCTTTACCAACAGTGGTAGGTGATGCTGTTTGACCGTGCGTACGTGAGAGCATGGGGGCATCGGCAAATTCTCTGCCCATGGCGGCTAACTTATCAGCTATACCTTGCAGGGTAGGAAGAACAATATTGTCGCGACCCTCTTTGAGCATCAGCGCGTGAGATAGGTTATTGATATCTTCAGAGGTACAGGCAAAGTGGATAAATTCACTGACTGCATTTAATTCAGCATTGTCCGCGATAGCCTCTTTAAGCAAATATTCAACCGCCTTCACATCATGATTGGTAGTACTTTCAATCTCTTTGACCCGTAGTGCTTGCTCAACGGTAAAGTTATCCACCAGTTGATTAAGAATAGCATTGGCCTCGTCGCTAAAAGGCGCCACTTCGGTGATCTGTTTATGATTGGCTAAATGTTGTAACCAGCGAACCTCAACCATCACTCGGTAGCGGATTAGGCCATATTCACTAAAGACTGTACGAAGCTGATCAGTTTTACTGCCGTAGCGCCCATCGATAGGCGAGACTGCGGTGAGCGAAGAGAGTGGGAGATTGTTCATTGCTATTCCAAAGGCGGTCATTAATTAAGCCGCACATGATAACGGAAACAGGTGTGAGTTTCAGCCGCTTTAGCGATTAAAATAGCAACTAAAAACTAGCCTTTTAGAGCCTTGATAATAGCCTTTCGGTAGATCACTAAGTGGTATCTCTTCCCGCCCAACTGGCGCCATAGAAAGGCACTCCTCACAGCAGAAAAAAGCAGGCAGCGAATACGTTCAGCAACATTCGGCTGTTGTAGATAAATAGCATTGCCCTTGACTTGGATACGCTGCCGCAAGGTACTTACCGATTGCTGGTAGACGGATGCAAGATTGGCAAACAGATTGTCGTGGACTGAAGTGAAATGTTCAGCTTGGCGATTGGCCTTATCTATGCCTGCGGAGATTGACTCAAGCATGGCTGGGCGCTTATTTAACTGGCGCTCGATACTCAGCACCGTCAACACATAACCCAGTGTCGAAGCAGCAAAGGAGTCACTGTTAACAGGATCGTCTAGCAGCGTTGTCATTGCATCGACACCCAGCTTTAAATTCTCCGGCGATCCGTAAATATTTTCTAGAGACGTTGGATTTTGGTTAAGCAGAGAATCCATGCAGTGCTTTATCTCTGCAAGGGGTACTTGGCCCGTATTGGCAAGGCGGTCGACAAGATGGCAGGCTTGAAATATTGCCGCTAGGGCTAGTGCTTGTTCATGAGTAGGCTGCTTGAACATTAGTTAATAAATCTCTTCATGACATATTCCATGTGCTTTCAATAGTGCCACCACCCAAACAGTGATCAGCGAGATAAAACACCACCGACTGACCGGGAGTGACTGCACGCTGAGGGTCGGTAAAACTCACTTCACAGCCTGACTCTGTCGGTGTCACAAGACATTCTTGATCGGGCTGCCGATAGCGAGTTTTAGCCATGCAGGAGAAGGGCGCCTGAGGTGCCCCATTGATCCAATTTAAGCCCTCTGCTCTCAATGTGTCGGTAAACAAAAGCGGATGCTGACCACCCTGGCCGACAATTAAAATATTGTTGTTTAAATCTTTTTGCAGACTGTACCAAGGCTCGTCACTGGCACTGTTTTTGACACCACCAATTCCCAAGCCCTGACGTTGGCCAAGGGTATAAAACATTAGCCCCTGATGCTGGCCGATAATATCACCATCGGCAGTCACCATATCCCCGGGCTGGGCCGGAATATACTGTTCGAGAAAATCTTTAAAACGCCGCTCACCGATAAAACAAATACCGGTACTGTCTTTTTTGGTCGAGGTGACAAAACCCTGACTTTCGGCAATTCTTCGCACTTCAGGTTTTTCGAGTTCCCCAACGGGGAATAGGGACTGGGCAAATGCAGCCTGAGTTACCGCATGCAGAAAATAGCTTTGATCTTTATTGTTATCCAGCCCCTTCAACAACTGAGTTTGACCATCAACGTTAGCAACACGGCTGTAGTGACCCGTGGCGATATAGTCCGCGCCGAGAATCTGCGCGTAATCGAGGAATACTTTAAATTTGATTTCACGATTGCAGAGGATGTCGGGATTGGGTGTACGGCCTGCGCGGTATTCGTCGAGAAAATGCTCAAATACATTATCCCAGTAGTCCGAGGCGAAATTGGCGGTGTGCAGAGGTATATTAAGCTTGTCGCAAACTTGCTGGGCATCAGCCAGATCAGCCTTGGCCGTGCAGTATTCGGTATCGTCGTCTTCGTCCCAGTTTTTCATAAACAGGCCCTCGACATCGTAACCCTGCTCGATAAGCAGGTAAGCAGCAACCGAGGAATCTACACCACCGGACATGCCAACAATAACTTTTTGCGATTTACTCATGGTTCACCAGATTGAAACTGACTTTGCCTATTTGAGGCCATTCGATTAATGCCAGTACTATAAAGCTCGGCACTATAAAGCCAAGTACTATAAAGCGTTGCGAAATATTTCCATAGGGAAAATGCGCTTGGCCAGATAATCATTCAGGCAATCTATGACGGCAGGGCTGCGCAAATGCTGTTTATTAGCTTCAATTTCTTCGCGACTCATCCACAGCGCAAAATCGATATCTGGATCAATGGTTGCCTCTGCATCAAAACGGAGGGGTTTTGCAACAAAGGTCAAACGATAATAAGTGACACCCGTTGCCTCTGCCAGATAGGTCGAGATACCGAGAAACCCACAAACTGAAACCTCCCAGCCCGTTTCTTCGAATGTCTCACGCAGCGCCGCAGCAATAATATCTTCACCGGGTTCGACATGCCCAGCAGGCTGATTAATGGTTTGATGACCGTCGTTGGTTTCCTTAACCATTAAAAACTGACCGTCATTTTCAACGACAGTGGCAACGGTTAAATGTATTTTATTTGGCAAGGCTAAGTCCTTCGTCGTGGGGATTTTTTCGGCTTTGGCTTGACGCCAATTTTACTTTTCGGGCGATGGCTGTTCTTTGCTGTCGGCACATGCACAGTTTCGACACGATATTCACCGAGCGCAATGGTTTTCAGATTCCAATGGCCAATCGCGGCTCTAACTAGACGAAGGGTTGGCAAACCAACAGCGGCGGTCATTCTGCGCACCTGACGATTGCGCCCCTCATCAATAACAATTTCCATCCAGCTATCAGTCACCGTTTGACGTTCTCTGATGGGCGGCACACGGGGCCATAGCTCGGGCTCATTGATAGGGCGGCATTTTAGAGCGTACGCCATACCGTCTTTAAGTTTTACGCCGCCAAGAAGCTGTTCGCAGAGTTCCTCAGTGGCCTGCCCCTCAACTTGAACCCAGTAAGTTTTACTTAATTTGAATTTGGGGCTACTGATCCGTGCCTGTAACTGACCATCGTCAGTCAACAATAGCAGTCCTTCAGAATCATAATCCAAGCGACCAGCTGCATAGACATTCTTGATACCAATAAAGTCAGCAAGGGTTTTTCTGCCGTTATCATCAGTAAATTGACTTAAGACATTAAAGGGTTTGTTAAATAAAACCAGTTTAGACACGAAGATTCTCAGCTTTTTTTACATTGTAAATGAAACAGAGTTACAAAAAAGAGTGAATATAATGTTAAAATGCCGCCTTTCGGTAATAATTTTACAAACCCTACAACCCTGCGGAGACAATGATGGGATACCAGCATATCCAGATACCACAATCTGGTGAGAAAATTACAGTAAATTCAGATCTTTCACTAAACGTTCCTAACCAGCCAATCGTCCCTTTTATTGAAGGTGATGGCATTGGTGTAGATATTACACCTGTAATGATCAAGGTGATCGATGCCGCAGTCGAGAAAGCCTATGCCGGCGACAAGAAAATCTCCTGGATGGAAGTTTTCTGTGGCGAAAAAGCGGCAGATAAATACAACGGTGATTGGTTCCCAGCGGAAACTCTGGAAGCGGTTAAAGAATATGCCGTTTCAATTAAAGGCCCACTGACGACTCCCGTAGGCGGCGGCTTTCGTTCACTGAATGTTGCCTTGCGCCAAGAGCTCGATCTTTTCGTATGCCAGCGTCCAGTGCGTTGGTTTGAAGGCGTTCCCTCACCGGTTAAAGAGCCTAACAAAGTTGATATGTGCATCTTCCGTGAAAATTCAGAAGATATTTATGCAGGTATCGAGTGGAAGGCCGGCAGTGAAGAAGCGACTAAAGTTATTAAGTTTCTGAAAGAAGAAATGAGTGTCACTAAAATTCGTTTTGAAGATAATTGCGGTATTGGCGTTAAGCCGGTATCAGAGCAGGGCACTAAGCGCCTTGTCAGCAAAGCGATTCAATATGCGATCGACCAAAACAAACCATCGGTAACACTTGTCCACAAGGGCAATATTATGAAGTTTACCGAAGGTGCTTTCTGTGACTGGGGCTATGAAGTCGCCAAAGAGCAGTTTGCGGCAGAGCCACTTGATGGCGGTCCTTGGCACGTAATCAAAAACCCTAACACTGGTGAAGACATCGTTGTTAAAGATGTGATTGCCGATGCTATGTTGCAGCAGATCATTCTGCGTCCTGACGAGTACAGTGTTCTAGCAACACTGAATCTTAATGGCGATTATATCTCTGATGCTCTGGCAGCTCAGGTGGGTGGTATTGGTATTGCTCCAGGCGCAAATCTCTCCGATAATGTGGCAATTTTTGAAGCCACTCACGGTACAGCACCAAAGTATGCCGGTCAGGATAAGGTTAACCCAGGTTCATTAATTCTTTCAGCCGAGATGATGCTACGTCATATGGGTTGGGGCGATGCTGCAGATTTAGTCATCAAAGGTATTGAGGGTGCTATTTCTGAAAAGAAAGTCACTTACGACTTTGAGCGTCTAATGCCTGATGCAACTTTGATGTCTTGCTCGCAATTTGGCGATGTAATGATTGAGAATATGTAAGCGACAATTTTTACGCGGCAACAATGCAAAAAAACCCGGTCTAAGGATCGGGTTTTTTTGTGCCTGTCCTGCTACTAGAGGTGATCTGTTGTAAGATAGGGTTCGTAATTTATATGTAATCTACTTGGCAAAAAATCAATGAGCGACAAAAAAAATACAACAGATTGGCAACATGAAAGCAATTCGGTGGTCGAAGAGGAAAGGCCAAAATTAAAGAAGCCTTCCCTATATAAAGTAGTACTTTTAAACGATGACTATACACCGATGGAATTTGTTGTTGAGTTATTAGAACTGTTTTTTGGGCTGACGCGCGAAAATGCTACGCGCATCATGTTAAGTATTCATACCGAGGGAAAGGGTGTTTGTGGCATCTATACTCAAGATGTAGCAGAGACTAAAGCGGGCATAGTTAATCAGTACTCGAGGGACCACCAGCATCCGCTTTTATGTGAAATTGAACCCTGTAACGATGAAGAAGAGTAAATAATTATGCTTAGTAGAGAACTCGAAGTCACCCTCAATCTCGCGTTCAAAAGTGCCCGTGACAAACGTCACGAATTTATGACTGTTGAACACCTGCTCTTAGCCCTGTTAGATGATGCGTCAGCCTCGAGCGTCCTCAAAGCCTGCGGTGCAGATCTCAGCATACTCAGGCAAGATCTAGTCGAATTTGTCGACTCCACAACGCCAACTATAGGCGATGCCCAGCTTGAACAGGAAACTCAACCTACTCATGGCTTTCAGCGGGTTCTACAGCGCGCAGTGTTTCAGGTTAATTCGGCCAATCACAGTGAAGTTGTCGGCGCCAATGTTATCGTCGCTATCTTTAGCGAGCAAGAGAGCCAAGCGGTCTACTTTTTGCGCCTGCAAAATGTTGCGCGTATCGATGTGGTCAACTATATATCTCACGGCATATCCAAATATGTCGATCAGCCAGAAAACACAAATGAAGAGACCGCTAACGAAAATGAAAGCGCTCCTGCAGGCGAAACCCAAGATGAGAGCCTGCTCAGCCAATTTGCAACCAACCTCAACGAATTGGCATCCACTGGGCAAATTGATCCGCTAATAGGTCGTGCTGCCGAGGTCGAGCGAGTCAGTCAAATACTTGTTCGTCGACGCAAGAATAATCCGCTATTAGTGGGCGAATCAGGTGTCGGAAAAACCGCCATTGCCGAAGGTTTAGCAAAACTTATTGTTGAGGGTAATGTTCCAGAACCCATGATTGGCAGCATTGTTTATTCACTCGATATGGGCGGCTTATTAGCCGGCACAAAGTATCGCGGTGATTTTGAAAAACGTCTTAAAGGCATTATCGCCGAGCTGGGAAAGCGTGATAAATCGATATTATTTATTGACGAAATCCACACCATCATCGGTGCTGGAGCCGCTTCAGGTGGCGTTATGGATGCCTCTAATCTACTCAAGCCACTTTTATCCTCAGGAAAGTTGCGCTGCTTTGGCTCAACAACCTACCAAGAGTATCGCGGTATCTTTGAGAAAGATCAGGCACTGTCTCGACGCTTCCAGAAAATTGATGTCGAAGAGCCCAGCATTGACGAAACCTATGAAATTCTAAAGGGCTTAAAGTCCCGCTTTGAAGAGCACCACGATCTCAAGTTCACCAACCCATCACTCAAGGTCGCCGCTGAGCTTGCCGCCAAGCATATCAACGATCGTTTTTTGCCCGACAAGGCGATAGATGTGATCGATGAAGCCGGGGCTTATCAGCGACTTCAGCCAGCATCCAAGCGCAAGAAGTCGATTGGTGTCAGCGATATCGAATTGGTTATTTCAAAGATCGCACGCATACCAGCTAAAAGTGTTTCCAGCTCCGATAAAGAGCAGCTTAAAGGTCTTGCCGATAAACTTAAAATGGTTGTCTTTGGTCAAGATCCTGCAATTGATGCGCTATCAACATCCATCAAAATGGCTCGTGCCGGTCTCCGCGAGGGCACCAAACCCATCGGTAGCTTCCTGTTTGCCGGGCCAACTGGTGTGGGTAAGACAGAGGTGAGTCGCCAGCTAGCGAATATTCTCGGTATTGAGTTGGTGCGCTTTGATATGTCTGAATATATGGAGCGTCACACTGTATCGCGTTTAATTGGCGCGCCTCCCGGCTACGTCGGATACGATCAGGGTGGACTGTTAACCGATGCCGTTACCAAGCACCCACATTCAGTTATCCTGCTCGATGAAGTCGAGAAGGCCCACCCGGATGTTTTCAATTTACTCTTGCAAGTCATGGATCACGGTACCCTAACGGACAATAATGGACGCAAAGCGGATTTCCGCAACGTCATCTTGATTATGACTACCAATGCCGGTGCTGAGTTGATGAGCCGTTCTTCGATTGGCTTTGCCACTCAAGATCATCGCACAGACGGTATGGAAGCGATTAAAAAGATGTTCACCCCAGAATTCCGCAACCGCCTAGATTCTATTGTGCAATTTGGTGAGCTGACTATGAAAGTAATTACAACTGTGGTCGATAAGTTCTTGGTTCAGTTGCAGTCACAACTTGATGGCAAAAAAGTCTTTCTTGAAATCGACGATGATGCGCGTCTGTGGCTCGCGGAAAATGGCTATGACGTGAAGATGGGCGCACGCCCGATGGAGCGATTGTTACAAGAAAAGATCAAGAAGCCATTAGCTGAGGAAGTATTATTTGGCAGTCTGTCGGAAAAAGGCGGCACAGCCTATGTCAGCGTGGAAGACGGTGAATTAGTCGTTCGAACTGAAGCTGAGATGGCGACCAGTCAATAATCCGTAACTAACAGCAACAAAAAAGCTACAACCATAAACAACTAAACCGCCGAAAGTAGCCCCTTTAAATCACTGGGGTTCACTTGATGCGGTTTTGTTCGTTCTTTTGTAAAAGTATCTGAGGAGTGCATCTAAAAAGAAACACTTTACAGAAACTATTATCGCTCTCTAAAGGTAATACGACCCTTAGTCAGGTCATAGGGAGTCATCTCAACCTTAACCTTGTCACCCGTAAGAATACGAATGTAGTGTTTGCGCATCTTGCCAGAGATATGGGCAATGATAACGTGATCATTTTCCAGTTTTACTCGGAAAGTCGTGTTGGGAAGAGTGTCGATGACCTCTCCTTCAAATTCAATGTGGTCTTCTTTCGCCATAAGCTTATTTATTGCCTGTCAGATAAGAATGTTTGTTGTGCGTTACTGTGCTGTTGCGTAAAAAGCGCGGCAAGTTTGCCCTAAAACGCCCCGCATAGCAAAGTCATTCGGCCATTCGCCAATTATTTTCTCGGTATAACTCAAGCGGGCGATAGTTGGTTTTGTATTTCATCTTCGCACAATCGGCAATCCAATAGCCCAAATACAAATAATCTAAGCCCAGTCGTTGGGCCATAGTGATCTGAAAAAGTACCGCCAGATTACCCAGCCCCCGATCGGTGTATGCTGGGTCAAAATAGGTATAGATAGCCGACAGACCATTGTTAATAACATCGACAACCGCGCAGCCAATTAACTTGTCCGCTAATCGGAACTCAAGAAACTGCGTGCAGGGCCAGGGATTGCCGAGAAAATCTTCAAATTGATGCCTGGACGCTGGGTACATATCGCCATCTTTGTGGCGCTCATTAATATAGCGTGCGTAAAGCGGAAAGTGCTCGCCAATATTTATCGAACTCAACTGCTCAACCATAATGTCGGCATTTTTAACCCAGCAACGCTTTTGCGAACGACTCCACTTAAAGCTAGCCGCTGGGACTCGCGCAGGCGTGCAAGCGTTGCACTGGGCGCACATAGGGGCATACAGATAAGGCCCGCTGCGGCGAAAGCCCATGGCCGCCATTCTCGAGTAAAGATCCGTATCAATCACCACATCAGGATCAACAAACGCAGTTGTAGAGCGGCGACCCTGCAAATAACTGCAATCATGGGGCTCAGTTAAGCAAAGCTTTATAGTGCCTATATCTGGCGATATATCTCGAGTCATTAAAGGTTAGCCGCCTATTGGAATATCTTTTTTTAGATAATGAGTTAAAGGTTAGCTTAGTGTTTGCCGATACTCAATAATGGTTTTTTCTTGCTGTGTCGATGGCTTTTAAATCCAAGGTTATCCAGCAGAGCTACCAAGTAAAAGCGAGTCGCTGAGGTGACTCAGCTGATCCAAGAAAATCCCAGCCGACAACCCTGTCTCGGTTGCTATGCAATTGCGTTAAAAAAACCTCTCGGCTTATAGACTCTGCGCCGAGACTTAACAGATGTGAATTTACTAACTGGCAATCAATCAACTCAAGTCCAGACTCACAGCCCCAGCGACAGAGGTGCGCCATCGCTATTTTAGAAGCATTGGCGCTGCGGCTAAACATTGACTCGCCACAGAACAGACTGCCAATAGCGATCCCGTAGAGACCGCCAACCAGACTATCTTCACGCCACACCTCAACGGAATGAGCATACCCCTGTTTATGTAGATCACAATATGCCTCGATCATTTCTTCAGTGATCCAGGTTTCACCCTCCATATCCCGCGGATCGCTGCAAGCAGAGATAACCTCTTCAAAGGCACGATTGCTGGTGACAGAGTAATCCGTGCGACGAAGTGTTTTAGCGAGACTTTTAGAGCGATGAAACGTCGAGGGTTGAATAACACAGCGAGTGGCAGGGCTCCACCACAGAATAGGATCATCATCCTGAAACCAGGGAAAGATTCCCTGGCGATAAGCGTTTATTAAGGTAGCAGGGGAGAGATTGCCGCCAGCAGCCAGAAGACCGTCTGGTTCTACCAGCGCGCGACGAGGATCCGGAAACTGTGGATCCTCTTGATCAAGCAGTGGAATCTGCATCCCCGATTGCCCTAAAGTTTAGTTGTCTAGAAAGCGCTCGGCATCTAGCGCAGCCATACAGCCGCTACCGGCAGAAGTAACCGCCTGACGGTAGACATGATCAGCCACATCGCCAGCCGCAAACACGCCAGCCACACTGGTCTCAGTGGCATTGCCAGACAAGCCGCCAGCAATAGTGAGATAGCCATCTTTCATCGCAAGTTTATCGGTAAATATATCGGTGTTAGGTTTATGTCCAATGGCAATAAACACACCGGTGACATCCAATTCTTTGGTTGAGTCATCTTTGGCGCTCTTTAAGCGCAGACCAGTAACCCCGGCGTCATCACCCAATACTTCATCGAGATTGTGGCTCCACTCGATAGTGATATTGCCGTTCTTTTGTTTCTCAAACAGCTTATCTTGAAGCATCTTTTCCGCGCGCAGTTCATCGCGACGGTGGATCAGGGTAACTTCACTACAGATATTGGATAGATACAGTGCCTCTTCAACAGCGGTATTACCACCACCCAAAACCGCGACTTTTTGATTGCGGTAGAAAAAGCCATCACAGGTTGCGCAGGCACTGACGCCTTTGCCCATAAATGCTTGCTCAGAGGGCAGCCCCAAATACTGCGCAGAAGCACCTGTCGCGATAATCAATGCATCGCAGCTGTAGTTGTTTGAGCCTTTCAGTTGAAACGGGCGTTGATCTAATTTAACTTCATCAATATGATCAAAAATTGTTTTAGTATCAAAGCGTTCCGCATGTTTCTGCATGCGAACCATCAAGTCTGGACCCTGCACACCGTCGGGGTCACCGGGCCAATTATCCACATCCGTAGTCGTGGTTAGCTGACCACCTTGCTGTATGCCAGTAATAACCACAGGGCTCAGGTTAGCTCTAGCGGCATAGACGGCAGCCGTCCAGCCAGCAGGACCAGAACCTAAAATAATCAGCGGGTAATGTTGCGTGTCAGACTGCTTCTCGGACAAGGTAGCTCTCCAGATTTGGTATTGGTTTTAAATAAAGGTTTAGTTATAGGTTTTAAATAAGGGGCGCTATCATAATCAATCCTATCTAAAGGACAAATAGGTTTTTAAACAATCTGTTATAAAACATTCAAATCTGGCTTTTATATCAATAAGAGTTCATCAAAGTTGTCTATTATCAACAGCTCAAACATGGCTTTTAATTGTGAACCGGCTACAATTGACCCTGAAAAAAATAACAGGGATTGACCCGTTGAGCAAAGATAAAAAAAAGCAGCGCGATTCTACTACTACGCATCTGAGTAAAAACGATAGCCGCAGCAAACGATTGTTAGCTGAGGGTGCCTTAATCGGTTGGATTGCACTCTGCTCAATACTTCTCCTAGCACTGCTGAGTTATTCACCCGACGATCCAGGCTGGTCACATACAGGCTCTAGGGCCGACATAAGTAATGCCGTCGGTCTGGCCGGCGCTTGGGTTGCCGATATCTTCTATGCTTTATTTGGCGTTATGGCCTATCTGTTTCCGGCACTACTAGCAGTTCGAGCCATACAAATACTAAAAAACTATATTCTCCGCGAAGCATATCCCTTTGATTCGGTAACCTTTACTCTGCGTGTTATCGGCTTCTTGCTAGTGATGATCAGTGCCACCTCGCTGGCCAACATTCAATACGCCGAAGTCCATAACAGCTACCCGTTTGGCGTGGGCGGTATACTAGGCAACAAAATCGGCGACGCCACCATGGCCGTGTTCAGCTATGTTGGCAGCACTCTGATACTCCTCTCACTGTTCCTGTTTGGTCTCACCGTCTTTGTCGATATTTCATGGATCGCACTAATTGACCGCTTAGGTTTAGCTGCCATCCATTTTTATGATGTTACACGCAGCAAGCTTGCCAAATGGCGTATGGCCCGCGCAGAGAAAGCCAAATCTCGTGAAGCTTTAAAGGAGCGACAGGTCAAAGTGGAAACCGAGACCAAGAAACAAAAGTTTCGCGTGCCGCCAACCATTCAAGAACCCAAAGCTAAGCCCGTGATTAGTAAGCGTATAGAGCGCGAAAAACAACAAACACTATTTGAAGACAGCGCGGTTGTCGGCACACTCCCTCAAATCAACCTGCTCGATCCTGCCGATGATAACTCGGGCACAGGTTACTCCGCTGACTCCCTTGAGCATTTATCGCGTCTTTTAGAACACAAATTATTAGATTTCGGTATTAAAGCAGATGTCGTAGAAGTACTTCCCGGCCCAGTAGTGACGCGCTTTGAAATACAGCCCGCTGCGGGTATCAAGGTTAGCCGCATTACCGGCTTGGCTAAAGATCTAGCCCGCTCGATGGCGGTTATCAGCGTTCGAGTAGTAGAAGTGATACCCGGAAAATCGGTGGTTGGTATTGAAATACCCAATGAAAAACGCCAGATGGTTCGCCTCAGCGAAATCCTCTCATCCGAATCCTATGACCGCTCATCGTCACCGGTCACCTTGGCTCTGGGGCACGATATTGCCGGACTACCAATCGTTGCCGATCTAGCCCGTATGCCGCACTTATTGGTAGCTGGAACCACTGGTTCAGGTAAATCCGTAGGCATCAATACCATGCTACTAAGTCTGCTATTTAAAGCCTCGCCAGAAGAAGTTAAGTTAATCCTTATCGACCCGAAAATGCTTGAGCTGTCAGTATACGACGGCATTCCGCATCTATTGACGCCTGTCATTACCGACATGAAAGATGCCGCCAGTGGACTTCGCTGGTGTGTCGGCGAGATGGAGCGACGCTATAAACTGATGGCTGCACTTGGCGTGCGTAATCTAGCCGGCTACAACCGCAAGATTGAAGATGCCATTAAATCCGGCAATCCAATAACAGATCCACTGTGGACATTTGACCCCTCTGAAATGGGCTGGGACGGCACTGAAGAACCACCGGAAGCGCCAACCTTGGAAACCCTCCCGCACATAGTTGTAGTGATCGATGAATTTGCCGACATGATGATGATCGTCGGCAAAAAGGTCGAACAACTAATTGCCCGTATCGCCCAGAAAGCGCGTGCCGCAGGCATTCATTTAATCCTCGCCACCCAGCGACCCTCGGTAGATGTAATCACCGGCTTAATCAAAGCCAACGTACCGACCCGAATTGCCTTTCAAGTCTCCTCTAAAATCGACTCCAGAACCATTCTCGATCAAGGCGGAGCTGAGCAACTACTCGGCAATGGCGATATGCTCTACTTGCCACCAGGTACTAGCGTTCCGGAACGTGTTCATGGCGCCTTTGTCGATGACCATGAAGTCCACAAAGTCGTCGCCGATTGGAAGCGCCGCGGCGAACCCAACTACCTCACTGAAATCACCGATGAAGCCGCAGTTTCAGGCATACCCGTACCGGGCTTCAGCAACAATGAAGAGGGCGGGGAACAAGATGACGAGTCAGATCCACTCTACGACGAAGCAGTCGCCTTTGTTCTCGAAAGCCGTAAAGCCTCTATTTCATCCGTACAGCGCAAATTGAGGGTTGGCTATAACCGTGCTGCACGACTAATCGAACAGATGGAAGTCAGTGGTGTGGTTAGTCCGATGAGTAGTAACGGAAGTCGTGAGATATTATCCCAGAGTGGGCGTTGATTGGTTTTTTACTCTTTAGTGGTTGTGTTGATCGACAGCCTTTATTGTAAAGCCCCACTCAGAGCCCTGAATTAGTTGACCACTACAGACAAATTAATGGAGGGCTCCTGCGGGATGATAAAATAGAGAGTCTCCGGCTGGAGGTAAAAATACTGGGGTTCTAGAGGAATGAAAGAATAAAGGGGCTCTGCAGTGTTCTTCTGCGAATTTTACACCACAATAGCTCAGCTTTTAGCTGGGCTTTTTTGTTTGTAAACAAACCATTCAACAGCGTTGGCAAAACCTGTAGAATTGCTATTTGATTTAACGGCGCCAACGGCCTGTGATCCGCGCTTGACTGGGGCGGCAGGCCCTCTATTAATGGACAATAATGTATGCGCTTTACCCAATATTTACTTATCACTGCTTTTTTATTCATGGCTTCTGCGGCTAAGGCCGGTGGCAATCCTGAAGATATTCAGGCATTGCGTGATCTTCTTCAGCCTATAAAGAGTCTTTCGGCGCAGTTTAAGCAGCGGGTGACTGCTGCTGATGGTTTTGAGTTGCAGGCTTCTGAGGGGTTGTTTCAGGTGGCTCAGCCAACTAAGTTACGTTGGATTGTTGAGCAGCCTATGGCGCAGCAGATTGTTTCTGATGGTATGACGCTGTGGGTTTTCGATCCTGATCTTGAACAGGTAATTATCCAACGGTTTAATCAGGATATTACCGCGACACCGGCGATTCTATTTTCTGGTGATTTGGATGAGCTCGACGAGAGCTATTTTGTTCGTCAGCAGTCTGAAGGGGATTTTCTACTGACCCCGGAGCAGGGCGGTAGTTTGTTTATGACTATGGCTATCCGCTTTGTGGATACTGTGCCTGTATCTATTACTCTGACCGATAATCTCGATCAAATAACGACGATTAATTTTTCTGCGGTTGAGTTGAATCCGGTTCTGGCCGCTGATCTCTTTGTCTTTGAGATCCCTGATGGGGTCGATGTTATTAACAATGCCAACTGATCTTTTTAGCCGTCAGGTTTACCGACCGTTGGCGGCGCGTATGCGCCCTGGCTCTCTTGATGGGTTTTATGGGCAAGAACATTTAATTGGTCCGGGTAAGCCGCTGCGTGAGGCGATTGAGTGCGAGACGTTGCATTCAATGATCTTTTGGGGCCCGCCGGGGGTTGGTAAAACGACTTTGGCGAAGATTATTGCCGCTGCGGCAGATGCGCATTTTGAGAGTATTTCGGCGGTCTTGTCTGGGGTTAAGGAAATTCGCGCCTCGATTGCTAAAGCCGAGGAGCAGCGTGATCTGCGTGGTCGTAAGACAATTCTGTTTGTCGATGAGGTTCACCGCTTTAATAAGTCGCAGCAGGATGCTTTCTTACCTTTTGTGGAAGATGGCACGGTGGTGTTTATTGGTGCTACGACTGAGAATCCGTCCTTTGAGCTGAACAATGCACTCTTATCTCGCTGTCGGGTATATGTCTTAAAGAGCCTTGATCAAAATCATATTAAAACGGTTATCCAGCAGGCTCTGTCTAATCAGCAGGTGGGCTTGGCGGATCGTCAGTTGCAGTTGGATGCTGAGGCGCTGGATCTTTTGGCTGCGGCCTCTGACGGCGATGCTCGGCGCGCGCTCAATCTATTGGAGATCGCGAATGATTTGGCGGTTGAGAAGGATGATGTTTGGGTTATTGATAAGGCGGTTTTGGAGCAGGTGTTGGTGGGGGATACGCGTCGTTTTGATAAGGGTGGCGAGTACTTTTACGATCAAATATCGGCGCTGCATAAGTCTGTGCGCGGTTCTTCGCCAGATGCGGCGCTTTACTGGCTGTGTCGGATGTTGGACGGCGGCTGCGATCCAATTTATATCGCTAGACGATTGGTGCGCATGGCCAGTGAAGATATAGGCAATGCGGACCCTCGTGCTTTGGATATTACGATGAAGGCGTGGGATGTTCAGGAGCGTTTGGGTAGCCCTGAGGGTGAACTGACTCTGGCTCAGGCGGTGATTTATTTGGCCGTCGCGGCAAAGAGCAACGCTGTTTACAATGCCTTTAATCAGACTATGGCTGAGGTGCGTTCGTTGCCGAGTTACGATGTGCCTGTGCATTTACGCAATGCGCCTACTAGCCTTATGAAAGAATTGGATTACGGTAAAGACTATAGATATGCCCACAATGAAGAGGGCGCTTACGCGGCGGGTGAGACTTATATGCCTGATGAATTAGCCGGTAAGCAGTACTATTTTCCTACTGACCGGGGCTTGGAAAAGAAGATTTCTGAAAAGCTGGCCTATCTGCGCGAGCTGGATAATTCCACCAAAGAGGATAAACAATAATGCATTGGTTTGCGGTTGCCATTGGCGGTGCGCTGGGGGCTATGGCTCGCTATGCTGTCAGCACTTGGATATTTAGTATTTCTAGCCATAAGTTTCCCTACGCGACTCTGTCGGTGAATGTGTTGGGTAGCTTTGTTATGGGGTTGTTGTTTGTTTTTATTGTTGAACGAGCGGCGCTGCCTGCGGAAATGCGTGGCCTGCTGATGATCGGTTTTCTCGGTGCTTTTACAACCTTTTCAACGTTCTCGCTTGATGCCATAGGTTTATGGCAAAATGGCCACCTTTTTCTGGCGCTGGTTTATGTGCTGGCGACGGTTGTCTTATGCCTAGTTGCCATTAGCAGTTCAATCTGGCTTGCCCGGTTATTATAATTTTGTTTTCAGTTTGCTTTCAATTTGCTTTCATTTTGCTTTCAATTTAGATTAAGGAATTCACCATGCTTGACCCGAAGCTGTTACGTTCGGATTTAAATGCCGTTGCACAAAGTCTTAACATTAAGCGCTATACCCTTGATACAGAAGCTTTTTTGTCTCTTGAATCTCAGCGTAAAGAATTACAACTTGCCGCTGAAAGTCTGCAGCAAGAGCGCAATGCCTACGCTAAGTCGATGGGCAAGTTAATTGGTGAAGCTAAGTCTAAGGGCGAAGATATTGAGCCGCTGAAAGCGAAGGGTGAGCAGATTAAAAACCAAGGGGCGCAAGCAGATGCGGCTCTTGCCGAAGTGCAGGCGACATTGGATGAGATGCTGCAAGGTATTCCCAATATTCCTCACAGCTCTGTGCCTGCGGGCAATGATGAAGATGACAATGTTGAAGTGCGCCGTTGGGGTGAGCCTAAGTCTTTTGATTTTAAGGTTGAGGATCATGTGGATCTGGGCGCCGCTTTAAACGGTTTGGATTTTGATGTGGCGGCGAAAATCACTGGTTCAAGGTTTTCACAGATGCGCGGTGGTCTTGCCAGTCTGCACCGTGCTTTGACGCAGTTTATGCTTAATACCCATATCCACGAGCATGGTTACGAAGAGGTCTATGTACCTTATATAGTTAATCGTGAGTCTTTGTATGGCACGGGTCAGTTACCTAAATTTGAAGAGGATCTGTTTAAGCTCGACGATGAACGTGAGTTTTATTTGATTCCGACGGCTGAAGTACCGATTACTAATATCTATCGCAATGAAATCGTCGATACGCTGCCTATCAAGTTTGTTTCTCACACACCCTGTTTTAGAAGTGAAGCAGGCAGTTATGGCCGTGATACGCGAGGTATGATTCGCCAGCACCAATTTGAGAAGGTTGAAATGGTGCAATTCGTGCATCCGGATGATTCATGGGATGCTCTAGAAGGCTTAGTTGGTCACGCTGAAGCAATCTTACAAAAACTTGATCTGCCATACCGCACAGTAATTCTCTGTGGCGGTGATCTCGGTTTCTCTGCAGCTAAAACTTACGATATTGAAGTCTGGTTACCTTCTCAGGAAAAGTACCGCGAGATTTCTTCGTGCAGTAACTTTGCTGATTTTCAGGCGCGTCGAATGAAAGCACGTTACAGAAATGCAGACGGTAAGCCTGAATTACTGCATACATTAAATGGCTCTGGCCTGGCAGTAGGGCGCACGCTTTTGGCGGTAATGGAAAATTATCAGCAGGCTGATGGTTCGATTGCCATACCAGAAGTATTACAGCCATTAATGCATGGGCAGACGGTTATTAAGTGATAGCTTGGGTGTCAAACACCCAAGCTGTGATCCCGACAGAGCAAAGCGTCGAGGGATCTCCAGGCCTTTACAGAGATCTCTCAGATTCGTTCGAGATGACAAATCAATCCTGTCATCCCGACAGAGCGCAGCGAACAGCGAACAGCGGTCTCACGGGAACGCTAATATTCATTAAACATAAAGACATTTAATAAAAGGGAAAAATGGATTACCTACCACTATTCCACAACCTCAAAGGCCGCAACATTATGGTTGTCGGTGGTGGTGAAATCGCCCTGCGTAAAGTGCGCCTAGTCCAAGAAGCCAGCGCCATCATTACCATCGTTGCCAAAGACTTCTGTCCAGATCTATTAGCGATGGATGCCGCCGACAAGAAACACGGCTGCAATGGCCTGCACCTGATTACCGCTGCTTACGATCATCAGCATATGTTGGATATCCCTAATATAGTAATGGTGATAGCCGCAACCAATGACCGCGATTTAAATCGCCTGGTGTCAGAGCATGCGCAAGCCGCCAATATCCTTTCCAACGTCGTCGATGATCCGGGATTCTCTACCGTCATCTTTCCCTCAATAGTCGATCGCTCGCCAATACAAATCGCCATCTCCAGTGGCGGTGATGCTCCGGTACTGGTTAGATTGTTACGGACTAAGTTTGAAGCACTATTGCCGGCGGGAATGAGTAAATTAGGTTCCCTTGCGGGTAGCTTTCGGGAGCGTGTTAAAGCCAAGTTTTCCAACGGTGCTGATCGCAAAGCGTTCTGGGAAGAGGTCTTTTATGGACCTATCGCTGAACAGGCCTATGCCAATAACCTCGATGAAGCCGAGCGCCTCTTAACCGATAAACTTGATAACACCAGTGAATTTAAAACCGGTGAAGTCTACTTGGTGGGCGGTGGTCCCGGTGATCCAGACCTGCTTACGTTTAAAGCCCTGCGACTGATGCAGCAGGCTGATATAGTCTTATATGATCGACTGGTCTCCCCCGAGGTGTTAAACCTTGTACGCCGCGATGCCACACGTATCTACGTGGGTAAAACCGCTGGCGACCATCCGGTAACTCAGGACAACATTAATCAAAAATTGGTCGACTATGCCCTTGAGGGTAACCGTGTGGTACGCCTTAAAGGCGGTGATCCGTTTATCTTTGGTCGCGGCGGCGAAGAAATTGAAACCCTTGCCGAACACAATATTCCTTTTCAGGTAGTCCCGGGTATAACCGCTGCTTCTGGCTGCGCAAGCTATGCAGGCATACCATTGACACACCGCGATCACGCTCAGTCTGTACGCTTTATTGCCGGTCATCTGCGCTCTGGAAAGATGGATTTAAACTGGCCAGAATTAGTCCAACCCAATCAAACGCTGGTCTTCTATATGGGCCTAAGCGGCATGGAAACTATTTGCCAACAGCTTAAAGATAACGGACTTGCTGCAGATACACCTGCAGCATTAATTGAGAAGGGCACCACTAACCATCAGCGGGTGTTTACTGGGAATTTAGATATCCTGCCAGGCATTGTTCGCGATGCTGAAGCAAAGGCCCCTACATTGATTATTGTCGGCCATGTGGTCAGCCTGCATAAGCAGCTGGCTTGGTTCAATATTAAGGAGAAAGGATAAATGACGGCTGCATTTGATTATGACTTATTTGTTATTGGCGCTGGTTCAGGCGGTGTTCGCTCGGCACGTATGGCCGCTTCAAAAGGCAAAAAGGTCGCTATCGCAGAGGATCGTTATCTCGGCGGTACCTGTGTCAATGTTGGCTGTGTGCCGAAAAAACTGTTTGTCTACGCCTCGCAGTTTCCTGAATTATTTCATGCCAGCAAAGGCTTTGGATGGACTATTCCCGGGCAGCCAAGCCTTGACTGGGCCACCCTAAGAGATAATAAAACTGCAGAGATCGAGCGGCTCAACGGCATCTATAACAAGTTGATTGATAATAGCGGCGCTGATCTTTACAACGGTCGTGCAACCGTCGTCGGCCCTCATCAGGTTGCGGTTAATGGCCAGACTTATAGCGCCAAAACTATTCTAATCGCCACCGGTGGCTGGCCTTATATTCCCGAGTTTCCCGGCAGTGAGCATGCGGTTAGCTCCAACGAAATGTTCTTTCTAGACCAATTACCCAAGACCGCGGTTGTTGTGGGCGGCGGCTACATAGCCGTTGAGTTTGCCGGTATCCTAAATGGCTTGGGTGTAGAGACACATTTGGTTTATCGCGGCCCTCATTTACTCAAGTCGTTTGATCGTGAAATGAGCGACAAGGTAAAAGAGGGTATGGCATCAAAAGGCGTGCATCTACACCTTAGCAGCGACATTAATCAGATTATCAAAACCACTGACGGTCTTTCGGTTGCACTCAGTGACAATACGGAGTTACAGGCGGGTATCGCGCTCTACGCTACTGGCCGTCAGGCAAATACCAACAATTTGGGCCTTGAGAGCACCGCTGTAGTCCTGCGCAACAATGGCTCAATCGTTGTTGACGACCAGTTCTGTACCGCCGAGCCATCAATCTATGCGCTTGGCGATGTTATCGATCGTGTTCAATTAACCCCTGTGGCCATACAGGAAGCTATGGTGCTGGTTGATCACCTGTACGGTGATGGCAGCGCTACGATAGATTACAGCGATATTCCTACCGCTGTGTTCTGTCAGCCAGAGCTGGGGACTGTCGGCTTAAGTGAAGAGCAGGCAAGGGCCGAATACACTGATATCGCAGTTTACACCTCAGACTTTAAACCCATGCTGCAAACGCTCGGGGGCGGATCTGAGCGAATCACTATGAAACTGGTGGTTGATACACAGACCGATAGGGTGGTTGGCTGCCATATGGTCGGCGAGCATGCCGCTGAAATTATTCAGGGCTTAGGTATTGCCCTAAAAGCCGGTGCTACCAAAGCCCACTTTGATGCCACTGTGGGTATTCATCCCTCAGCAGCAGAAGAGTTTGTCACCATGAGAAATCAGGCTAGATAAGACAAAAAACATATTAATATCAGTAATATAAGAGCATAATCGAAAGTTAATTATTACCTGTGGAACACCTTTAAAGTGAAGCAATCCCAGAGCGGAACAACGCTAAAACTGGCTTTTTGCCCGCTCAAGAAGGCATAGACTTAAATACTTAAGATCACCCAGCGTCTTGATGCTTTCAGTTTTACTCTGATTAACGGCCAGCAATAACATGGCGTGACTGACCTCATGATAGGCGCGACCCAGTCTCGATAGCTCCGCAGGGCGCTCAGCCACCTCTAAGCGCGTAAACATCCTCGCCATAGCGCTAACAATCAGCTCATTATAGGTATTGTTCAGATCCTTTAACTCTGGCACCCCATACATTGCCTGCACTAGCGGCAATAAGCCTCGCTGGGCTGTATAGGCAGCTAGACTGCGGTCCACACACATTTCAACAAAGCGCCGCAAGCTCAGCGACTCAATATTAAACGCCTCCAGCTCATCCAGAGCAGCCTCTACCTCCCCAAGCCACTGCTCACCCAAGGCGTGGAGAATCGCGTACTTGTTGGGAAAGTAGTGGTAGAGCGTACCTACAGACACACCAGCGCGCTTGGCAACCAGGATAGTCGTCAGATCATCCTGACCAACCTCCTCAAGCGCCAGTGCCGTGACGTGCAGAATATTGGCCCGACGGGCGAGGGCGCGCTTCTGTATAGGTTCGTTTCTGGGGGTTAGCTTTCTGCTATTCGACATTATTAGATTCTTCTGAAATGTAGGTGACTAAGGGGCTGTACCCGGATTAATAAACCGCAGGATAACACCATATTGAATAATCATTCAATTATATTTGAATAATTATTCAATAAATTACTTTAATTGACCATTTCTATACAAACTGTGGATAAACAACACAGCTATCTGGGTACAGTTAGCCGCAGTGATTACTTACAATAAATCACGCCGATTCGTTAAATAAATGCCGTTTAGCGGTTAAACCAAGGGTGAAATAGCCCTGAGATGGGGCTCGGTTAGATCGAATAAAGTGAGGGGAAGAAAGCGAGAGCAAGACTATATTGGCTAGGCCACGGAATGCAGGAAAGACTCAGTTCAGAGCGTCGATTAAATTTAGGTTTTCCCTCTAACTTACTGAAATTGCTGATTAAACATCGCGGGTCTTGCCGGATCTAGCGCGCTCTTTCATATCCGACTGGATATACACCTGATCGGTGGTTCCCATGCTCGCATGACCCAGATCATCGGCCATATGCTTAAGCGGGCGGGTGGCGATATCTTGAGAGGCACCCGTATGACGCAACCAGTGCGTTGATGCCTCACGCAACGCTTTAGCTTCTTCGCTAAAACCCTCAGCAATCATCTTGGCATAGGCTAAATCAAAAGCTTCCTGAACGATTCTGCGTAACTGACGGGAAGTCATACCGCCAACGCCACGGTTCTTAGCCACCAGTGTTGAGTTAACACCAAAGGTTGTACTCATAGAGGCACGGTATTTCTGGTAGCGGTCAATATAGCCAGAAAGGGCACTTGGCACTGAAACATCCCTGACCTTATTACCTTTACCCAGCACTTTCAGCCATTTATTGCCATCGCTGTCCTGCCAAAAATGCTTCCATACCGGCTGCCAGTTGGACCGGTCAGAAAGCTCTGAAACTCTCAAATACAGGGTTTTTAATATGGCGATAACAAATAAGGTGCGCTCATGGTTAACCGAATCATCTGCGGCTTTTTCGGCACAATCGAGAACATATTCCCACTGCAAATCGGACAGGCGTTTAATACTCTTTTGCGTTGCGCCTTTTATAAGGAAGGGCGACTGCTTGCGAATCGCCGGTATCGGATTGCCAAAGGCATATCCCTCATCTGTCAGATAGTCGTAATAACAGGAAACCGCCGAATAGCAGATCTTCATCGCCTCATGAGATAACAGGTGCCCGTCTCTACTTACTTTAATATCCAGACCTTCAGCTATGGCTTCTTTTCGGTCTTCCTTGGCGATTTTCACGGCAAATGGCCGCCAAAGTTCATTTTGACGCGACTCTCCGCCGATTATTTTAAACCGATCCTGTACAGATTCGCCGACCCAAGCTGGCGCTGGACTGTGAACAAAATCAAAGTATGCCTCTAGATCTGGACGTTTAAGCTGGATAACACTCTTGTTAGCGACAGTCCATGCCCACAGCAACAGACGCTCAACCTCATTGCGATAACCGCGATAAGTGGCCTCAGATTTTCTGCTGTAACTTTTAAGGAAGGCCTGAGTGTGCAAAAGATCCTGACGGACATCGGAAATTGTTTCGCAGAGTGCTTCAATAAACAGCTTTGAATCCGGATAGCCATCGAGCATAGCCATACCCATAGGTAAGCGTACAAATGCTTTGTGCGCATCAAACAGTGGCGTGGCTTTAAATGTTTTCGACATCTTTAATAAATACCCAAATAGTTACTACAGACCTTATGTTTACTACTTATTACTTGATAGCCACTGTAACAGCCAGCTTTACTACTGTCTACCTATGTCCACTAATTGAGATTAGAGGACATAACAAAAGTAGTAATAATACCCTCTTTACCCATCCTACAAAATAGAACCTCAATAAAGAATAAATAATTACCGACAAGCAAGCGAACAAATTGATCGAATACAGCGATCAGATGTCTATCACTTATATATTACTTTAATTCACTTCTGGTAGACTTAGCAGCCCAGACAAGGAACCTAGCCATGCATCGCGTTATCGTCACTCTTCTACTTAGTATCCTCTGCACAGCGTCGCTGGCTGCAATAGAACCTATAGAACGAGAATCACAGCAAACAGCACTCTTCCGAGAGATTCTCGATCGACTAGCCACCCGCCACTATCACGGCCAAGAAATTAACGACCAGCTATCCGAACGCTATCTGAGCAATTACATCGAAATGCTCGATCCGCTAAAGAGTTACTTTCTGCAGTCCGATATCAATGAGTTCGCACAGTGGACTACCAAACTAGACGATCTAGCGCGCCGCGGCGATGTTAAACCCGGCTTTATGATGTTCAATCGACTGCGCAGCCAAGCAGTCGCTCAGCTACAGGCGAATATCGACCTTTTAGAAAGTGATTATGACTTTGATTTCAGTCTCGATGAAAGCATCGTTTTAGATGGCGATGAGCGCGACTGGCACATAACCGCCGAGCAGCGCAGCGATTACTGGCGCAAGCGTATTAAAGACTCGATGATACGGCTGTTATTAAATGATAAAGAGCCCGCCAAAGCCCGAGAATTGCTGATTAAACGCTTCACCACACAAAAGACCCAGATGGAGCAGCGTGATAGCCAAGATGTATTTCAGCTCTATGTAAACGCCCTCGCCTCGCTTTACGACCCACACACATCCTATTTTTCGCCACGCACCACAGAAAACTTTCAGATCAACATGTCACTGTCCCTTGAGGGCATTGGCGCTGAATTAACCACCGAAGACGAATACACAAAAGTGTCACGGGTAATTCCCGGTGGCCCAGCCGACCTGCAGGGACTTTTAAAAGCAGAACATATGATAATTAGCGTCGGCCAAGATGATAAAGAACTGGTCGACGTCATTGGCTGGCGCTTGGATGATGTTGTACAGTTGATTCGCGGCGCCAAGGACACGACAGTCCGTTTAGAAGTCACTGGCGGCTCCAACGACTCCGGCGACAGCTCAGAAATCATCGCCATCGTGCGCGACAAAGTAAAGCTCGAAGAGAAATCTGCGCAAAGTAAAATCATCAACATCAATCAAGATGGCGTAGACATGAAACTCGGGGTAATTGATATCCCCGCCTTTTATATGGACTTTGAAGCCTACCGCAAGCGTGACCCCGAATACAAAAGCACCACCAGAGATGTCTATAAGCTATTGATGGAGATGCGTGAAGAAAAGGTCGACGGCATAATTCTTGATCTGCGTAATAACGGCGGCGGTTCACTGCATGAAGCCACCATGCTCACCGACTTATTTATCAATGCCGGTCCAGTAGTACAGATACGCAACGCTTACCAGCAAGTCTCCCGAGACCAGCGCGCCACCATGCGCGCCGTCTACAGCGGCCCACTATTAGTCATGATCAACCGCTTAAGCGCCTCGGCATCAGAGATCTTCGCCGGCGCTTTACAAGACTATGACCGCGCTATTATTGTCGGCAGCCAAAGTTTCGGCAAAGGCACAGTTCAAGATGTTACCGGCCTCAGCAGCGGTCAACTCAAACTAACCATATCCAAGTTTTATCGCGTCTCTGGCGACAGCACCCAGCATCGTGGCGTAGTGCCAGATATTGAATTCCCCTCCGTTTACGACAAAGAAGAAGTTGGCGAGAGCCATAGAGACAACGCCCTGCCCTGGGACAATATACATCCAGTCCCCTTCAAGCGCTTTGATGGCGTTCAGCAACTTGTTTCCCAGCTAAGGGATGGCCATCAACAGCGTATCAACAGAGACCCGGATTTCGTTCATCTCGTCAGCCAGCTAGAGCTAAGCGACCGCTGGGACGCCGACAAAACCATCTCACTCAATATTGAAAAGCGCCGCCAGCGCTCAACTGAATGGGATGAAGAGCAGCTGCTACTGGAAAATAAACGCCGTAAACTCAAAGGTCTTGAACTTTACGCCGACAGCAAGGCATGGAAAGCCGCTAATAAAGATGATGACGAAGATCAAGATGATGATCTCGAAAACGATCTAGAAGATAATGTAGAAAATGATGTAAATAGCCAACTAAATAAGGTGGCAGGTAAAGATGTAAGTAAAGAGGTAAACAAAGAGACGGACAAAGACGGCTCTAAATCAGAGCCGCAACTTGCCGCAGGTTTAAAAGACGATGAAGTCGAAGAAGATGAAGATATTGCCGAGACCGACCCCATGCTTCAGGAAGCTGGTTACATCCTTTTCGAGCAGATAGGCATCACCAAAAAAACCAATAAAAAACAGCTACTAGTCCTGCGCCAGAGTGGAGAGAAATAACCTTGCCGTCACGAATCATATCCTTTAATGTCAATGGCTTACGTTCAAGACTTCATCAACTACAAGCAGTAATCGATCAGCATTCACCGGATGTTATCGGCCTGCAAGAAACCAAAGTCAGCGATGAAGAATTCCCCATCGACGCCATCAATGCCATGGGATATCAGGTCGACTACCACGGACAAAAGGGCCACTACGGAGTAGCCCTGCTCAGTAAAACCAGCGCCCTTTCAGTTACCCGCGGCTATCCCACAGACGACGAAGACGCACAGCGGCGCATGATTCACGGCCAGTACCAGATAAACGGTCACAGCTTTCATATTATCAATGGCTACTTCCCTCAGGGAGAGAGCCGCGTCCACCCGAGTAAATTTCCGGCCAAAGAAAAATTTTATGCCGACTTACTCAGCTATCTAAACGAAAACTTTAGCGCCGATGACATCGTTATGGTGATGGGAGATATGAATGTCGCCCCCGCTGATATAGATGTCGGCATCAAACCAGAAAACGCCAAGCGCTGGATTAAAACCGGCAAATGCGCCTTTCTGCCAGAAGAGCGCGAATGGCTTCAGCGCCTACAAGACTGGGGCCTGCAAGACAGCTTTAGAGCCCAGCACCGCGACGACAACAGTTACAGCTGGTACGACTACCGCAGCCGAGGTTTCGAACAAGAACCCAAGCGCGGTCTGCGCATCGACCTAATACTCGCCAGCCCGGCTGCCATGCAACTGCTAAGCAGCACCGGTATCGATATAGACGCCCGAGGCTTTGAAAAGCCCTCAGACCACTGCCCTATTTGGGCTGATTTCGCCTAGAAAAAAAACTAATTCACAACCCCCGTCAACCAATCTCCCCGGCAGTCGTTCTAAAGCGCGACACCCATCGAAGGAGATAGATATGAGACAGGCACTAATAGCATTAACTTTAGGCGCAGGGCTAATTGCCTTTCCCGTAACAGCTCTGGCGGATCACAACGACTCCGACAAGCACAAAAGATACATCGAGCAAAAACACCAAAAGCATGACAGCGCCATCCACGACTATCGCTCAGACAGACGTCATAAGAACATCGATAGAAAGCTAGATAAAAAACATCACAGAAAAATACACAAAGAGTCGCATAAAAAGTACGCCAAAAAACACTATCGCAAGCACGCCAAAAGAATTCATAAGAAACAACATAGAATAGAAAAATACCGCCATTACAGCGGCCACAACTATAATCAATGGAATAACCGTCGGCATTACGGACATCACTACAACCATCACCGTAGTCACTATTTGAAGTATCACAGCCATAAAGGCCATGGCGCTCACAAACGCCACCGACATCAAGACCACGACAATGATTACCTAGAATGGATCGGCATAATGCTTCTGCTCAACGAAGTATTAGAATAAACATCAAAACACAACTAATGTTTATAACTGACAGCAACAACCTGAACCTGAGGAAATTGGATATAATCATGCCGTTTCCTCAGCCAAACAGACCACAGCCAACCATTGACCCAAAAGGCCAAGCGACTATGAGTCATGAAACCATGCCGCCCTCAACTGAGGTCTCAATGGAAGAGTTTCTAAAAAACATTGAACGGCGTGCATTCCAAATGGCAAGGATAGCCACCGGTAGTCGCGATGATGCACTAGATATAGTCCAAGACAGCATGTATAAACTGGTAGAAAAGTATTCAGCAAAACAAGCCGACGAATGGCGACCGCTGTTTTACCGAATCCTAAACAGCAAAATCACCGACTATTATCGACGCAACGCAGTCAAAAACAGACTGATCAGCCTAGCCAGCTGGGGAATGAAAAGCAACGACAACGGCGCCGACCTAATCGATCGCGCCGAGGGTCGCCACTCAGAAACACCCGATCAAATGTTCGTCCGTGAACTGCAGATCGACAAATTAACCGGGGCCGTTGAAAAACTCCCCAACCGCCAGCGCCAAGCCTTTATGCTACGCTGCTGGGAAGGCATGAGTACAGCGCTAACCGCTGAAACAATGGGCTGCACTCAAGGCAGTGTTAAAACCCACTACTCAAGAGCAATGCACTCGCTACGTCATTCACTGGAGGGTTACTGGCATGAATAACACCGAAAGCAACCTGCGCAACGACCTGCAGCAACTAGAGCAGCAGACCAGCAGCCAAGACCAATTCCGTCTTGCCCAAGCGCGCAGCAATGCACTAACCCAAACCAAGTCTGGCAAGAAAAGTTACTTCTGGCCCGCACTGGGAACCTCATTCGCCTCGCTTGCACTGGTAGGCGTACTCTCTAATCCCCTACAGCAAACAGAGCCGACGATTAGCTTCAGCAGCACCGGCGTAAATACCGCTAGTACCTCAGGGATTAGCAACGACGACTACCCCTTTGAGCTATCCGTCGATATGATGGATGACAGTATCGACCTCTACGAAGACCTCGATTTTTACGACTGGCTCGCCCAGGCAGAGAGCTAAAATCATGAAAAAAGCCATGAAAAAAACATGAGAAAGACCATGATCAAACAATCAATCGGCAGCCTGCTACTCGCAGCAGCACTGACCCTCAGCGCCTTGCCCGCCCACGCCGACAATCATCAGCAAGCGATAAATTGGAATGACTTACCCGCCGATGTTCGTCAAACCCTCGCCCCCATGGCCGATCGCTGGGACAAATTAAAACCCCAACATCAACACCGACTAGTGCGGCGAGCCAGCAACAAAAACGTCAAAAACAAAGCCGAGCGCTGGGAAAAGCTCACACCCAAAGAGCGCAAACGCATCAAGAAAGCCCGCGAACGGTTTAAGGACATGCCCCCAGAAAAGCGCAAAGAACTCCGCGAGCGCTGGGAAAATATGAGCCCCGAGGAAAAGCGCGAAGCCAAGAAAGCGCGGAAAGACAAGAAAGACAAGCGCAATGAGAAGTAAAAAGATAAACGAAATGACAACCAAAAAAGCTAATAAAAAGACCAATAAAAAAGGCTCCCGCAGGAGCCTTTTCTAGTTACAAAAACAATTAAAACAACAGCTTATAGCTTAAACCGCAGAATCAATCTCAGGGAGAGCGACAAATAGATCAGCAACTAAACCATAGTCGGCAACCGAGAAAATAGGTGCCTCTTCATCTTTATTAATCGCCACAATCACCTTACTGTCTTTCATCCCCGCCAAATGCTGAATCGCACCCGAGATACCCACCGCAATATACAGATCCGGAGCAACAATCTTACCGGTTTGCCCCACCTGCATATCATTTGGCACAAACCCCGCATCAACCGCCGCCCGTGACGCGCCAACCGCAGCGCCGAGCTTATCAGCCAAGCCATAGAGCATGTCAAAGTTCTCACCATTGGCCATACCGCGACCACCAGAGATCACAATCTTAGCCGCCGTTAACTCAGGGCGGTCAGACTTCGCCACCTCTTCACCAACAAAGCTAGAAACACCCGCATCATGAGCAGACCCAACGGCCTCAATAGAAGCCGAACCACCCTCCGCAGCCGCCGCATCAAAGGCCGTACCGCGCACCGTCAGCACCTTGATCGCATCACTGCTCTGCACGGTAGCAATCACATTGCCCGCATAAATAGGACGCTTAAAAGTATCAGGGCTAATCACCGCACTGATCTCAGATATAGCCTGCACATCCAGCAACGCCGCAGCGCGCGGCATCATATTTTTAGCCGTCGTCGTCGCCGTCGCCAGAATATGGCTATAACCCGCACCCAACTCAGCAATTAACGGCGCCATATTCTCAGCAAGCGCATGGCCATAAGCCGCATTATCAGCCAGTAAAATCTTATTCACACCGGCCACCTGAGCCGACGCATCAGCAACCGACTGACAACCCGCACCGGCAACCAAAATATCAATATCACCACCGATCGCCTGAGCGGCCGTCACCGAATTTAAAGTAGCAGGCTTTAAACTGCTATTGTCGTGTTCCGCGATAATTAAAATACTCATCAGATCACCTTCGCTTCATTTTTAAGTTTGTCTACCAGCATCGCAACATCATCAACCTTAATGCCAGCCTGGCGTTGAGCCGGTAGCTCAACCCCCAACAACGATACACGCGGCGCAATATCAACCGCCAAATCAGCCGGCGTCATAACATCCAACTGCTTGCGCTTAGCCTTCATAATATTCGGCAGCGATGCATAACGCGGCTCGTTCAAACGCAAATCAGAAGTCACCACCGCAGGCAACGAAAGCGCCACCGTCAGCAGCCCCCCATCGACCTCACGCACAACCGTCAACTTATCACCTTCAACCGTCAGCTCAGAAGCAAAGGTACCCTGCGCGCAGCCCAACAGCGCCGCCAACATCTGACCGGTCTGATTATTGTCACCATCAATCGCCTGCTTGCCCAACAACATAACCTCAGGCGACTCCGCATCACAGACCGCCTTAAGGCACTTTGCAATCGCCAAAGGCTCAAGGGTTTCATCGGTATTAACCAGAATAGCCCGGTCAGCACCCAGAGCAAGAGCTGTACGCAACTGCTCTTGAGACTGTTGAGGGCCGACAGAAACAGCAATTACCTCAGTGGCAATCCCCTTCTCTTTAAGGCGTACAGCCTCTTCAACGGCAATCTCACAGAATGGATTAATAGACATTTTGACATTGGCCAAATCGACATCAGTACCATCAGACTTAGGCCTAACCTTGACGTTGTAATCAACGACACGTTTTACCGCTACCAGAATTTTCATGGATTTCCTTTTGCTTGTATTAATTTGGATTACTTATTCGCTTGTAACAAAACAGCTTTTCGCAGAACAGCTGATCACAAAGAGAGTTTAGTTAATCTGTTGCTGCGCTGCTGAAAAACTAGTCTGCAACACATGATAAACATATGGCAATCATCTGCTAATCATAGTGCCTAAACAGGGTATTCAAATCAAGCAAAGGGGATACGTGGGCAACCATGGAATACGACCAATGAGTCAGCTTGAATGCCCCGCTAGACTTATAAAAAGCGGTTATTTATTAGTAAAATAGTTATGCTTAAATTATCACTGTAAAATTGCACTGGTAATATTCAAACAAATAGCTGGAGAACAAGCATGGAAAGAGAATATATGGATTACGATGTGGTTATCGTCGGTGCAGGTCCCTCAGGACTGGGAGCTGCATGCCGCCTAAAACAGATCAACCCCGATATCTCGGTCTGTGTTGTTGAGAAAGGGTCAGAAGTCGGCGCCCATATACTCTCTGGTGCCGTCTTTGAACCCACGCCCCTAAATGAATTGTTTCCGGATTGGAAAGCCATGGGAGCCCCACTGCTAACCCCGGTAATCAAAGACAATATCTACATCTTTAACAGCGCCGAGAAAAGCATCAAAGTGCCGAACCTCTTCGCCCCAAAAACCATGCACAACCACGGCAACTACATTATCAGCCTCGGCAAGCTATGCCGCTGGTTAGCCGAACAAGCTGAAAACCTCGGTGTAGAAATCTTTCCCGGCTTTGCCGCCGCAGAAGTCCTCTACGGCGACAACGGCGAAGTCCTCGGCATCGCCACCGGCGATATGGGCATTGGTCACAACGGCGAACACAAAGGCTCCTACATGCAAGGCATGGAGTTACGCGCCAAATACACTCTCTTCTCTGAAGGCTGTCGAGGTCATCTGGGCAAAGAGTTAATCGCCAAATACCAACTCGACGCCGGCAAAGACCCTCAGCACTACGGTATTGGTATCAAAGAATTATGGAAAGTCCCAGCAGAACAGCATCAGCCCGGCCTTGTGGTCCACTCAGCAGGCTGGCCTCTGGATGAAAGCAAATCCCTCGGCGGCGGCTTCCTATACCACCTCGAAGACAACACCGTAGCCGTAGGATTAATTACCAACCTCTCGTACACCAACCCCCATGTAAGCCCCTACGATGAATTTCAGCGCTACAAACACCACCCGCAGATCGCCAAGCACCTGCAGGGCGGTGAGCGCCTAACCTATGGCGCACGAGCACTGCTAAAAGGCGGCCTGCAATCACAGCCGAAAATGTCATTCCCCGGAGGACTGCTTGTAGGCGATGACGCAGGAACTCTAAACTTCGCCAAAATCAAAGGCAGCCACACCGCCATGAAATCCGGCATGATCGCCGCAGAAACCGTTGCCGCCGCCCTCGCCGCAGAGCAGAGCAATACCGATCTAGTTGAATATGCCGACGCCTACAAAAACTCCTGGGCCTATAAAGAGCTACATACACAGCGCAACTTCGGCCCCGCCCAACATAAATTTGGCACTATCCTCGGCTCCGCCTACGCCTTTATCGACATCAACATCTTTAATGGCCTGCTGCCCTGGACCCTGACCGACAAAGTCGCAGATCACAAAACATTAAAACCCGCCAGTGAATGCGCCAAAATCAACTACCCCAAATACGACGGTGTATTAAGTTTTGATAAGCCCTCATCAGTGTTTATGTCCAACACCAACCACGAAGAAGACCAGCCCTGCCACCTAGTGTTAGCTGATCCAGAGTTACCCATCAGTAAAAATTTAGAGCTATACGACGAACCCGCCGTGCGCTACTGCCCTGCTGGAGTCTATGAAGTCATCGCCAATGATGACGGCAGCAAACGCTTTCAGATCAACGCACAAAACTGCGTGCACTGTAAAACCTGTGATATCAAAGAGCCCAGCCAGAATATTAACTGGGTAGTACCCGAAGGATCGGGCGGTCCGAATTATCCAGCGATGTAGGAGATCCCTCGTCACTGCGTTCTGTCGGGATGACAACCCTTATGTCATTTCGACCAGTGGGAGAAATCTTCAACAAATCCCACGTCGCTGTGCTCTGTCGGGATGACAAGCTAAAAAACATGCCACGGAGTGAGAGTTAAAGCTGGGCGCGCCCTTTAAGATCAGTCAGGCTCCGCTTATGGTTTAGGTATTTTCAGATAGAGCGAGCAACTGTTTGAGCAACGCGAGTTTTGCGAGCGCTGAAAATAGCTAAACCATGGAGCCGATCTTAAGGGGCGCGCCCAGCTTTAACTCGGCTACACCCACCAAAGCAACCAACAGGCACCTAGCAAAAATTAAGCCCGCCCAAGCAAAAACCGCTCCCCCATACTAGAAAGATAAACAGCCCCATCAGCGTCATCACCAGCAAAATCCTCAAGCGCCCAATCAACCAACTGATAAAACACATTGCGCCCAATCAACGCCGGCAAATTACCCCGCACCATCAGCATAGGCAGCTCAGAAACAGGATCAACAAAAACCCCATGATCACCATCAACCACCACAACATCCCTCGTCACCGTCGTCAGCGTCACCGCCTGCACCCCATCGCGAGACTCACGGCAAGCCGCCACCACAAACAGCGGCGCCACATCCACCTTAATCCGCCACTTCTCAACCGGCGTCAGCAGAAAATACTCATCCCCCTCACGAACCAAAATAGACGCAAAAAGCTTAACCAGAGCCGCACGTTTAATCTCGCCACCCTCATGAAACCAACGCCCCTCGCGATCAATAACAATATCGATATCACCGCACAGCGAAGGATTCCAAAGATGAACCGGAGGCAGAGAACTTACAGACTGTTGCTGACTGGACAGCAGATCGGAAAAAAGTTTATCCAACTGGCTAGAGGCCACGGCAGTTAGGATTTTCCCGAACTGGATTTTGAACTAGATTTTGATTTTGAAGAGGAAAGCTTAGATGGATCTCGATACTGGCCGCGATTGCCAATCGTCACACCCACCCCAGTAATAAACTTCATTAAATCTTCACTATCCAAGCGATAATTCCAACTGCGACTAAAGCACAACTCAACCGCACCCTGCGCCAACGCCCAGCAAGCCAGATAATGATAATGGGGAGGCACATCCTCGAGCACACCGCGATCAATCAACCGCGTAATCATACTATTTAGGGAATCTTCATTGGAACGGCGCATCTGATGCAACTGCTCCAACTGCGGCGCCACATCCACCGCATCCAAAAGCCGCACCTCCAAATGCTGTACCAAGCGATCCAACTCAGGACGCTGCAACCGCGACTCAAAATACGCCTTCGCCGCCGCGCCAGACTCACCCGCCTCAGCCTTAGTAATACCCGCCGCCAAACACTTAGTAATGCTCTCTTCATAATCGAGCATAATGCGCACAAGAATCTCATTCTTAGTCAAAAAGTGCTTATACACAGTACCCTTACCAATACCCGCCCGAAGCGCAATACTGGAAACCGTCACCCGATCAATACCCTCAGACAGGAACAACGCCAGCGCCGCATCAATAATTTTCTGTTCGCGATTGAGAAAAAGCTTCTTCTTCTCGCGAATCCGATCAGCACTGGAAGGTTTACTATTCATAAAAAAAACGGTCTTTATCTCTGTTTAAGAACACCATTAGAAACCGAAAGCAAACCAATAACAACGACTAAAGAGTTACTAAAGGATTACCAAAGCGCTAAAGACTTAAATCACGATTACTCGCAAGCAAAAACTCTTTCTTTAAATCATCAAAGGTCTGCACAGCCGGAAACTGCGGGAACTCATTAATCACATTATCTGGCGCATGGAATAAAATTCCCGCATCCGCCTCAGCCAGCATCGTCGTATCATTGTACGAATCACCCGCCGCAATGGTTCGGTAATACATACTCTTAAAACCAACCACCGCCTGACGCTTAGGATTAGCCTGGCGCAAATGATAATTCACCACCGTACCATCATCCGCCGTCTCCAACTTATGGCAAAGCAACGTCGGGTAACCCAACTGCTTCATCAGCGGACTGGCAAACTCATAAAAAGTATCCGATAAAATCACCACCTGAAAGCGCTCGCGCAACCAATCAATAAAATCTTTGGCACCGGGTAATGGCTCAAGTGTCGCAATCACCTCTTGAATCTCGTTCAGACCCAAACCGTGCTGTTTTAAAATATCCAAACGGTAACGCATCAACACATCATAATCAGGCTCATCGCGAGTAGTTTTCTTTAACGCCTCAATACCCGTCTTCTCAGCAAACGCAATCCATATCTCAGGTACAAGTACACCCTCTAAATCTAAACATGCAATTTCCACAACCATTACTCCCCAGTAAATTTGTAACGCACTTTACTGGGTTACAAACCTAGGCGCAATTGCCATCAAGTACTAATCGTCCGCTTATCAACTACTACAAAAAGTTATAAGCCTATAGCTGCTTATTATTTTTACCTAGCACACAGTTTTGTTATAGTGCCGCCCTTTCCAACCGGCCGGACATAAAATTAATGGGCAGCATCACTAACATCGTCGATATTGACAGCGAACTAGCTACACAAACACCTCAAGAAATACTGCAATACGCACTCGAAAACCACGACAACATCGCCATCTCATTTAGCGGTGCAGAAGACGTCGTGCTGATTGATATGGCCCACAAACTTGGTAAAGACCTACAAGTCTTCTCACTCGACACCGGCCGACTGCACGCAGAAACCTACCGCTTTATCGAACAGGTTCGCAAGCACTACAACATCGACATCGACGTCGTCTATCCAGAAGCCAGCCGCGTTGAAAAACTCGTCAAAGAAAAAGGCCTATTCAGCTTCTACGACGGCGACCACAAAGAATGCTGCGGCATCCGCAAAATCGCCCCCCTACGCAAGCAACTGCTAACCGTAGACGCATGGATCACCGGCCAGCGCCGAGACCAGAGCCCCGGCACCCGCGCCGCCGTCCCAGTAATGCAAGACGACAAAGCCTTTGCCCGCCCCGACGACAAATTAACCAAATTCAACCCACTGGCAAACTGGACATCCAAACAAGTCTGGGACTACATACGTGAAAACAACGTCCCCTACAACGAACTGCACGACAAAGGCTTTATCAGCATCGGCTGTGAACCCTGCACCCGCCCAACCGGCCCAGGACAGCACGAACGCGAAGGTCGCTGGTGGTGGGAAGAAGCCACCTTAAAAGAATGCGGCCTACACGCCGTCAACATACAGAAGTAAGCGCCATGAAACTGACCATGGTCAAAAAGGTATTCGCCGATGGCTCACCGTGCAAAAAGTGCGGTGAGATCGAAACCAAAATGCGCGATGCCGGGCAACTAGAACAACTCGATCAAATCGTCATCGCCTACGAAGCCGACCCCCAGTCAGAAGGCATGCAACTCGCCGCCCAACACAACGTCGACCGCGCCCCGTTCTTTATTGTTGAGCGCGATGGCCAGGACGCCGAGATATACACCGTATATTTTAAATTTGTCAAAGAAGTGCTGAATGCCAAAACCAGCGAAGATGAAGAAATACAAGAAATCATGAACGACGTAGATCTGGATTTTCTGTAAGGGCTAATACCAGTCTACTAAACCTCTCAGTTCGTTATCCTGAACGCAGTGAAGGACCTCAAACCCCCAGCCATCCACATAGTCGCCTATAGAATAAACCGAGTCGTCTATGACCCACCTCATAGCCGTCTATGCAAACAACCGAGCCGTCTATGACAAAAGCGAGAGCGAATCGTCTATGACCACCCACATAGCCGTCTATAGAAAAAAGCGAATCGTCTGATGCCACCCCAGCGTCTATAGAAAATAGCGAGTCGTCTATGACCACCCACATAGCCGTCTATAAAAACAACCGAGTCGCCTATAGAAAGGAGCGAGTCGTCTATACTCGCGACATAGCCGCCTATACTCCGAGCATAGCCAGCTATACAAACTGCCGGAGCGACCATACGAAGAGTATAGCCGCCCACAAACAAGACTATGGCCTAAACACCCTCCCCCACAAGCGCCACATCATCTTCATTAGCGCCAGAGCGTCGACGGCGGAAATACTGCCGCAACTCCCGACGGTGACCATCCAAACCATCGCCATCGCGGGCCACCTGCAAATAGCCATAGGCCTCCAGCGCACCGCTATACATATCACTGCGCACCGCCATCAACGTATCTTCCAACTGCCGCGCCAAGGTCTCCATCGCTGTTTCAACCTGCCCCAGCTGAGTGGATAACGCCACATCGCGATCAAACTCTTCCAAATCAAACTGACGGGGTAAAAAGCCCGGGTTTTGCGCACAGACATCGCGCATCTCGGTAACAAAATTAACATGCTCAGCCGCGCAGCTTGGCTAAGCGTTTGCGTTCGTCGGGACTCAGGGAGATAAGAAAGTCGAGACTGTCAGTCAGTGATTGAATACCCGCTAAGGCGGTGTTTAGGGTTTCATCGGTGAGAACACCGGAGACTAGATTTTGTGATGCCATAACTAAATCCTTATAGTAAATTACATTTGATAAAACAAAAAAATGAGCTGGCCGGGTTTGAAGGGTCAGCTCGGTGGGTGGCGTTTGGGTATAGTCACTAGGCAACGACAAACAGGTACGCTTTGGGCGATTTTATTTCTTGCTGCAGTTCGACGGTGAAGGTGCGCAGGAAGGCTTCTTGGGCGAGTTCTTCGATGTCTTCGGGTTTCTTAAGAAAATTACGCAGGAAGCGTTTTAGGGAGATTTCGCAGTCGACATAGGTTTCATATAGCTTGGAGCTATTTCCACGCGCTTGCTGTGGTTGGCGTGGTTCCTGTTTACTCATTGTCTTTTAGTCTCATGATCTGCAGTCCTGTGCATGTCACTGGGTCAATCTAGATTGATTTGGCGACTGGTCATGATTTAAGAATAGCAGCGCCCTGTTATTTAGAGACGGAAACTATTAGAAACCGCTATTGGGATTGTTTAAATAGGGGTTTTAGGGCTGTCATTATGGGCTGGGGCGATCCTGAATTTTCGCCGCGTGACATGTTGAACGCGGTGAAGGATCTGCTTGAGATCTCTCGTCGCTTGGCTCTGTCGAGATAACAAACGGGGAAATTGCAATCACCAATAGATACCAGCCTTCGCTGGTATGACGGTGGTGGTATGACGCATTAGTATACCGGGAGTTTTATCGGGGCAAAGTACTGTTCTTGGGCTTCTTTGTTGGGCAGTGCCATGGCTTGGTCGACTACGTTGCGGGTTAGATGGGGTGCGAAGGCGTGGATAAAGTCATACATGTAGCCTCGTAAATAGGTGCCTTTGCGGAAGCCGATGCTGGTGACGCTTGATTCAAACAGGTGCCCTGCTTCGATGGCGACTAGGTCGTGGTCGAGTACGGGGTCGTAGGCCATATGGGCGACTATGCCGATGCCTAGGCCTAATCTTACGTAGGTTTTTATGACGTCGGCGTCGGTGGCGGTAAAGACGACTTTGGGGGTTAGGCCTTTGTCGCTAAAGGCGTCATCGAGTCTTGAGCGTCCGGTAAAACCAAATACGTAGGTGACGATGGGGTGTTCGGCGACATCTTCTATAGTCACTTCGGCGAGCTTTGCCAGCGGATGATCTTTTGGCACTAGAATACAGCGATTCCAGCGGTAGCAAGGCATCATTAGCAGGTCGCTAAACAGTTCCATGGCTTCGGTGGCGATGGCGAAGTCCACTGTGCCGTCGGCGGCTTTTTCGGAGATCTGCACGGGTGTGCCCTGGTGCATGTGCAGTGATACGTCTGGGTATTTGGAAATAAACCCTTCTATTACGGTGGGCAGTGCATAGCGCGCTTGGGTGTGGGTGGTGGCTATGGATAGGCTGCCTTGGTTGGGGCTGTTGTGCTGCTGGGTGAGCTGTTTGATGCTTTCAACTTGGCGGAGTATGTCTCCGGCTATTTTAAGTATTTCTTCGCCGGTGGGGGTTACTCTGGTGAGGTGTTTGCCGCTGCGGGTAAATATCTCTACGCCGAGTTCGTCTTCTAATAGGCGTATTTGTTTGCTGATGCCGGGTTGGGATGTGTAGAGGCTCTGGGCGGTGGCTGATACATTGAGGTCGTGGTGGGCGACTTCCCAGATATAACGCAGTTGTTGAAGCTTCATTGTTGTCCCTCAGATATTGTTTGCAGGGTTTTTTTTCAATAGTGAAAACATACGCCTATCTATACGATAAAGCTATAAAAATATGCAAAACTATTACTTCTTAGAATAGTCTAGGCTTGGTAAAGTGGCCGAATTCTTGAATAGTTGAGTGAATAATAATAATGATAATAGATATTCTGCTTTATATTGCCGCTGGTGCGGGCGTTGGTTTGGCGATCGGTTTGACCGGTGTGGGTGGTGGTTCGTTGATGACGCCTTTGCTGATTCTGTTTGGTTTTCCCTATAACGTGGCGATTGGTACTGATCTGCTGTATGCGTCGATTACTAAGGCTGGTGGTGTGGCGGTCCACCACAAGCAGAAGAGTATTGAGTGGCGTACGGTAAAAATGCTTGCGTTGGGCAGTGTTCCGGCGTCGCTGTTGACGGCTGTGGCGTTGAGTCAGGTGTTTACGGATTCTTCTGATTACGAGGCTATTTTAACTCGCAGTTTGGGTGTTATGTTGGTGCTGACGGCGTCGGTTATTTTGTTGAATGGGCGTTTGAAGCAGAAGGCTGTGCCAGTTGAGGCTTCTGCTGGCCGGAATAATGATACGATTATTTTTCTGGTGGGTATTTTCTTGGGTATTTTCGTGACGCTGTCATCGGTTGGCGCTGGGGCTTTTTGTGCGGCGGTGTTGATGGTGCTCTACCCGCGTATGCCGGCGTTGCATATTGTTGGGACGGATATTGCTCATGCGGTGCCGTTGACGTTGGTGGCGGGGTTGGGGCATTTGTTTTGGCTGGGCAATGTGGATTTTATGTTATTGGCTTGTTTGTTAGTGGGTTCTCTGCCGGCGATTCATTTGGGTACGCGGTTGGCGCGTAATATTCCTGGGCGTATTTTGCAGACGTTGATTGCGACTATGCTGTTGGGGATGGGGGTTAAGTTTGCGGTGTTTTGATGTCTGGTTTGTGGGGGTTGGTTTTGAGTGTGATAGCCCCTGCGACTATCCTTGAGATCGGTCCCATGGTTTTCTATTTTTCAGCGTTCGCACAACTCGCTGGCGCTCAGACAAGTGCTCTCTTAACCTGAAAATTAAAAAACCATGAGCGGGCCCTGACTGATCTCAAGGATAGACGCAGGGCTTATTTGAATTATCCGAGTACAGCCAATAAAAAAATTGTTCTACGCTCCGATCTTGACGGTATGGATGCGCTAGATACCCTGCGCGACTAAACTAGATGAAATCCCCACCAAATCGAAACAAAAAGAACAAAAACATCCCAAAATAAAACAGATAGTAAAGTATTGAGTGACGGGCTTTTTTACGGTTGTCGGCAACCACGTCAATGGCCTGTGATGTCAGGTTGCGCTGCTCAATTTCAATTTGTAAGAAGTGTAAGTTCTCGCCCTTGGGTTCATGGGAATAGAGTTTAAGTATCTCGCTATCATCGAGCTGCGAGTATTTTCTGGAGCGTAATACCACCATAGATTAATCGGTTTCTTTTTTCTCATTGGCGACACCATGAGGAACATGCCCCGTTGAAACATGCTCACTGGCTGAGGTGCAGTGAACTTGCTGGTCGTCAAAGAAAACATCAGCACCAAAGGACTTTAGGAAGTCACCTTTGCTTAGGCCACCCAGAAAGAGACTTTCGTCAATTCGAATATCCCATTCACGCAATGTGCGCACTACCCTCTCATGGGCGGGAGCCGCGCGAGCGGTTACTAGGGCGGTGCGTATGGGGCACTCATCTACTGGAAACTCTGCTTGAAGACTGTGCAGGGTTTGCAGGAAGTTTTTAAACGGGCCGGGATCCATCGGCTCGCGGGCGGTGGCTTTTTCGTTGGCGGTGAAGGCATCTAGACCGCGCTCTTTAAAGATACGTTCGGAGGCGTCCGAAAACAGTACGGCATCGCCATCAAAGGCAAAGCGCAGTTCATCTGAGGCGTTACTGGAACCACTCTGGGATGGCAGCAGTGTGGCGGCAGCCATGCCGCTGTCGAGTGCGCTGCGCACGTCTTCGGCGTGGGTGGAGAGGAACAGATGGCAGGCGAAGGCGGAGACGTATCTGTAGGGTGAGGTGCCGCCAGAAAATGCAGCTCTGGTGATATTTAAACCGTGATGGGCGATGGAGTTAAATACGCGTAGTCCGGTGTCGGCGGAGTTGCGCGACAGTAGGATTACTTCAACACGGGGCTCACCGCCCAGTTTTTCATTGATTCGCAATAATTTGGTGACCAGTGGAAACGCTTCACCGGGTTCGAGAATATCGTCTTCGTGTTCGCGCTGATAGTTGGCGTAGGCGGTAACGCCTTGGGTTTCATAGATCTCATGGCTCTCGCGCATATCGAAAAGTGCGGTTGAGGAGATGGCTATTACCAGTTTGGGACCTTTTGTTTGTGGCATTATCGTTGCGCGGGGTTAACCGACATTCTCCGGTGGTTTATCTGCTATTTTTGGGCTTGATTGGCGGTCATGATTCTCATCTGCAAAATACTCACGTGTTAGGCGGAAAACCACCGGGGCGAGTAGAACCAGTGCGATTAAATTGGGAATTGCCATCATGCCATTAAGCGCGTCGGACATTTTCCAGACGAGTCCGAGGCTCATCTGGGTGCCGAGAAATACGCCGATGACCCAGAGTATTCTAAACGGTACGATGATCTTGGGGCCGAGTAAAAACTCGGCGCAGCGTTCTCCGTAGTAGCTCCAGCCGAGCATGGTGGTAAAGGCGAATAGAACGATACACAGTGAGAGAATAATGTCGCCATAAGGCAGTTCTGCTTTAAACGCGGCGAGGGTCATGGCGGCGCCCTGGGGCTCGCCTGTCCAGACGCCGGTGACTACCAGTACTAGACCGGTCATGGTGCAGATAATCAAGGTGTCGATAAAGGTGCCGAGCATGGCGATGGTGCCCTGCCGAACTGGGCTGTTGGTTTCAGCGGCGGCGTGGGCTATGGGGGCTGAGCCAAGTCCTGATTCGTTGGAGAAGATGCCCCGTGCTACACCCATTCGCAGGGCGAGCATAACGGCGGCGCCGGCAAATCCACCGGTGGCGGCGGTGCCATTAAAGGCGCTGTCGACGATAAGGACGATGGCGGCGGGCAGTTCGGTAAAATTTAGTATTAGGATGCAGAGTGTTGCCGTGAAATAGGTGATGGCCATTAAGGGGACGAGTTTGCCGGCGACTTCGGCGATGCGTTTAATGCCCCCTAGCAGCACTATGCCGACCAGTATCGACATAACGATGCCACTGATCAGGGTGGGTACTTCAAAGTTGCTTTTGAGTACCTGTGAAACGGCATTTGACTGTACGGTGTTGGCTAAACCAAAGCCGGCCAGTGAACCAAATAGTGCAAAGGCAATACCAAGCCATTTCCATTTGGGGCCGAGCCCATTTTTGATGTAGTACATGGGGCCACCGACTTTTTTACCCAGCTCGTCAGTCTCGCGATAGTTGACGGCGAGGACGGCTTCGGCGTATTTGGTGGCTAATCCAACCAGTGCGGTACACCACATCCAGAACAGTGCGCCGGGGCCGCCTATGCCGATGGCGGTGGCTACGCCGGCGATATTGCCGGTGCCGACGGTGGATGAGAGTGCGGTCATCAAGGCATTAAAGGGGCTAATTTCACCTTCACCGCTGCCCTTGCGACCTTTGAATAGCTGTTTAAAGGCGAAGGGTATATGGGTAATGCTGATGCCTTTGAGGCCGATGGTAAGGTAGATGCCGGTGCCGAGTAACAATATAAGCATTGCAGGGCCCCAGATGACGGTATTGATTGTATCGATTACCTGTTCAAACATAACTACCCCTTTTTTATTCTAAAATCCCAACTGTTGTTGCTGGGCAAATAAGCCAAATAGACCGCCGGTATGAATAAAGACAATGTCATCAGATTGGCTTGATTGACTTGAAGGTGCCGGTTGAGAGTATTTACCCTTTTTTATATCTTCGATTAATCCGTAAAACGCTTTGCCAGTGTACACCGGATCGAGCAGGATGCCTTCGATTGCCGCGACCTGTTTAATAAAATCAAAGATCTCTGGGCCTGCTTGGCCATAACCTGGACCTATATAGTCATCAAAAGTTTCTGCTTTGAGGGCGCTTATATCTATATCCGAGGCATATCTGTGCTTCCAGTCTTGCAGGTCGGCGTTGATCTTGCGGGTGAAATAGGCACTGTTATCGCAAACGGCATAGCCTTTGACCGGTGCGCTTATGCCATGCAGATAACAGCCGAGCATTAAGCCGGCCTGTGTGCCACCAGAACCGCTTGCATGGACGATGGCGCGTGGGTTTATCTGGTAGCGGACGAAGTCGGCGGCGAGTTCTTCAGCGGCGCTAATATACCCCCATATGCCAGTGCCATTGCTACCGCCTGTAGGGATGGAATAGGCTTTACTGCCTTGCTCTTGGTAGTGTTCGGTCCAGTGTTTAAACAGGCTGTCGAGTCGTTTAAATTCTCTGATGCTGTAGTGACTGATGGTTGCGCCGACAAGCTGGTCGAGCAATAGGTTGCCCACGGCTTGGGGCTTGGAATCTGAGCGCAGTAACAGATGAACTTTTAGGCCTAATTGCGCACCTAGAATGGCCACAGCTCGGCAGTGATTGGATTGGACGCCGCCGGAGGTAATGACGGTGTCGCAGCCGTTGGCCTGTGCTTCCGCAAGCAGAAATTCCAATTTCCGTATTTTGTTGCCTGAGGTGGCAGACCCGGTGAGGTCGTCGCGCTTTATCCAGATGCGTGGCGCATTGGCTATGCCTAAGTTCGCCGAAAGACGCTCAAGCAGATAAAACGGCGTGGGCGTCTGGGCGAGATTTAGCTTTTCTGGATAGGTAATCATCAGCTTTATACTAGCAGAAGTGGCTGTCGTAACAGCCACTGACTCACCAGATTAAATAGCTTTGATGGTGCCTTTGGGCAGTACTGCGTGAACGGCTGAGATCTGGAATTTAAGTTCGAGGTTACTGTTAACTTCGAGAACCACATAATCCCCTTCCAGCTTGGTGATTTTACCCAGAATACCACTGGTCATCGTGACTTCATCACCTTTGCTCAGGCTGCTGAGCAGGTTGGTATGCTCTTTTTGACGCTTGCGCTGAGGGCGGATAATAAACAGGTACATAAAGATAAATAGACCACCGAACATAATCAGTGAACCCATCATTCCTGGATCACCCGCTGGTGCCGCTGACTGTGCATGTGCACTGGAGATAAAAAACATAATTAACCCTTAACGTTGCTGTTGATTTAAAGTTATAAAACTAGTGTATTTGTTGATTCATTAAGACCTGCTGGTATCAAAGGTTTTCTTTGATCCACGCCAGCACGTCGTCATGATGGGTTTTGGTTTTAACCTTGGCCATCACATATTTAATCGTACCGTCTTTTCCGATAATAAAGGTTGAGCGCAGTACGCCCATATATTCACGACCCATAAATTTCTTCATATTCCAAGCGCCGTATTGCTCGGTGGTTTGGTGTTCTTCGTCGGACAGCAGAGTAAAGTTGAGCTCTTGCTTGTCTTCGAATTTAATTAAGCGGTCGACAGAATCGGGGCTGACGGCCATAACCACGGTGTCGAGCGCATCGAATTCTGCTTTGCTGTCACGTATACCACAGGCTTGAACTGTGCAGCCTGGGGTCATAGCTTTGGGGTAAAAGTACAGGACAACATTCTTTTTACCGCGGTAATCTGAAAGGCTTACCTTTTCGCCACGCTGATTGATCAGTGAAAAATCAATTGCTGGTGTTCCTACTTCAGAAAATGCCACGCTTAACTCCTTCGACTATCTATTTAGTTTACCTGAGCAGTACCCTCTTCAGGGACTGTACTCTCATCAGGGACGGTACTTTAGCAAATTATTACTCTAACCAACCACTGAAAGCTGGGGTTACGGGCGATTAAAAACAAAAAAAACCGCTTATCTAGACATAAATAAGCGGTTTTTTTTAATACGCGGCTAACTTTATGGCAGTAGGTGCTGAACTGCGTCCCGCTCTTCGGTTAGCTCTTGCTCTGTCGCTGACATTTTAGCGCGGGAGAAATCATTGATTTCCAGTCCCTGAACAATTTCCCAGTCACCGTCTTTGCAGACACAGGGGAATGAGTAGATTAAACCTTTGGTGATGCCGTAGCTGCCGTCGCTGTAGACACCCATGCTTACCCAGTCGCCTTCGGCAGTACCAAGTGCCCAGCTGCGCATATGTGCGATCGCGGCATTCGCTGCTGAGGCGGCGCTTGATGCGCCACGGGCTTTGATGATGGCGGCTCCGCGCTGCTGTACAACGGGGATAAAGTCATCTTCGTACCAGGCTTGATCAACCATGTCGATGGCCGGTGCGCCATTCACTTTAGTCTGGTGAATATCGGGGTACTGAGTCGCTGAGTGGTTGCCCCAAATGGTCATGTGGGTAACGTCGTTGATGGTGGTGCCGGTCTTGTTAGCAATTTGGCTGAGCGCGCGATTGTGATCGAGGCGAGTCATTGCAGTAAATTGACGCGGGTTCATATCCGGTGCGTTGCGCTGTGTGATCAGCGAGTTGGTGTTGGCGGGGTTGCCGACAACCAATACTTTAATGTTTTTAGAGGCGTTGTCGTTAAGCGCCTTACCCTGCGCAGAGAAGATTGCGGCGTTGGCTTCTAGCAAGTCTTTACGCTCCATTCCGGGGCCACGTGGACGGGCGCCAACCAGCAAGGCGTAATCGGAATTTTTAAAAGCGACGGCTGCATCATCGGTACAGACCATTCCTGTTAACAGTGGAAATGCGCAATCTTCTAATTCCATGGCTACGCCCTTTAGCGCTTCTAGAGCCGGGGTGATTTCAAGCATCTGTAAAATAACAGGTTGATCGGAACCAAGCATTTCGCCAGCGGCAATGCGGAATAATAGAGAGTAGCTGATTTGGCCTGCGGCCCCTGTAACTGTAACGCGAACGGGTGATTTCAAGGTGGATCTCCGTGGAAGTTAATATCGACAGTGTTTATACCGGCGCTATTATAGGGCGGCAAAAATAAAATGCATCTTTAGAGCACTAATGAGGCTGTTTTTACCCCCATTAGTGCTATATCGGTGCTTTTGTAGGTAGATCTGCTAAAGGTATATCTGATCTCAAAAGTACTGATCTATCAAAACAAGCTATGCGTTGAGCCGCTGATAGGTTTCAAGCATGCGGCTGTAGAGCTTATCTTTAAAGTCGCTGGCGGAGGTGTCAAGTTGCGCGACAATCTCTACCAGATGTTCGTTGTCTTCTACCCCGCCCCACTCCTTTTGATAGCTGCCATCTTGGTAGCCGTGATCCTGACGGAAAAAGTTGAGTACGTTTTTACCCACGTAGCCAACATAGAGCTGTTCGAAGTCCATATCTATACCTTTCATGAGCTTGGCAAAGCGGGCTACTTCAAAGCTTTTACTGGCTAGGGTGTGGTGGGTAAAGTCTTCTAGATCGAGACGAAAATCACCGCTGTCTTGGTGGGCTGAAAACTCTTCGATCAGATTGTTGGCAATGGTGTCTGGCGAGTCGCCCTTGAGCAGTAATAGACTCAAACCAAAATGCCAGATATCCACAAGCTCTAGCGCTATCTGTCCGATATCGGGGTTTTGTTTTTTCCACCACTTCCAACCGTAATGATCGAGTAATTCGGCAGACTCTACCCAGATGGCGCGATACCATTCGAAATTTTGGTTTTTCCAGTCGGCGTGAACTTTACTGTTCATGTCGTTCTGAAGTTCGAGCATGGTGATCAGTTGTTGTTTCATCGGGGTTTCCTATTATTTTTCATTATATTAGCGCGATTTTAACTCGATTTTACAATGTGCCGCGAACAAAATTGTTGCTCTGTTTTTCAATGCCTATTTGGGTGCTGGGACCATGGCCGGTGATCACCACGGCATCATCAGCAAGACTGTAGATACGCTGACTGATAGATTTTTTAATCTCGTCAAAGTCGCCACCCGGTAAGTCGGTGCGACCAATACTGCCCTGAAATAATGTGTCGCCGGCAATCAGGGTTTTGTATTCATCAAACCAGAAACTCACTGAGCCTGGGGTGTGCCCGGGCGTGTGGATGGCAACACCGCCACAGCAGTCGAGGGCTTGGTCGTCTTCTATATAGTGATCTGGCTCGGGCAAGCTAACGGTGGGAACGCCGAACATGGCGCACTGCTGCTCAACCATATCCCATAAAAACTGGTCACCTTTGTGCAAGTAGATCGGCGCGCCAGTGGCTTGTTTGATCTCGCCTGCGGCCAATATATGGTCGAGATGAGCGTGGGTGTGGATAATCGCTACGACCGAGAGGTTGAGTTGTTTAAGTAGTTCAAGGATTTTATCCGCGTCGCCACCGGGATCAACAACCAATGCCCTGCCGCTAAGTCGATCACCAATCACTGAACAGTTGCACTGCAATGGCCCTACGGGGAAGGTGCGAATAATAAAGTTCGATTCAGTGGCTTCTGTATTTGTTTGCTGTTGCATGGCCTGCTTCTCTATCTGGGTATCTGGAATAATCGATTAAAATTATCTGTAGTCGCCACCGCCAGTTCTTCAAGACTGATGCCTCTTAGATTTGCGACAAACTCTGCTACGTCGCGAACATACTGTGGTTCATTTTGTTTGCCGCGGTGCGGGACTGGGGCGAGCCAGGGTGAGTCGGTTTCGACCAGTATACGATCTAAGGGCACTCTGCTGGCAACGTCGCGAAGTTCATCGGCGCTGGCAAAGGTGACAATGCCAGAGATGGAGATATAAAAGCCTAGCTCTATCGCCTGCTCGGCCATCTCCCAGCTCTCGGTGAAACAGTGCATAACGCCGCCGGCACTGGGTGTGTATTCACGAAGTAAGTCGATGGTTTCTTCGCGAGCATCGCGAGTGTGGATTATCACTGGCTTGTTTATCTGTTGGCTGGCTTTTAGGTGGTTGATAAAACTCGCCCGCTGCCAGTCAATGGTGTCGCTGCTGTAAAAGTTATCCAAGCCGGTTTCACCTATAGCGACAACCCGTGGCTGCTTGGCGAGCTCAACTAACTCGTCGACTAGAGGGATATCTTGCTGAACTTTTTGCAGCGGATGAGCGCCGACCGATGAATATATATTGTCATATTGGGCGGTCAGGTCGATAAGTGATTTCGAGGTGGGTATATCCACCGCAACACTGAGAAATTGGGTAACGCCACGGGCTTTGGCTGCCTCTAAAACGGCATTCAACCCGCCCTCTCGATCGCTCATATCTAAATGATCGAGATGGCAGTGAGAGTCTACCAGCATAGGTTATTTCGTCTTTTATTATAAAATTGATCTACATGGTTAGTGTAGGCTTGTGAGAGTGTAACGTACCGGTCAAAGCCTGTTCAATATCAACTTTTAATTCAGCCTGTTCTTCACCCAATTGAACACCAACACCTTCCTTTCTGAAACTCCCGGATCCCTTGTGAGTTACCCAGACGACTTTACCGGTCATGGGGATTGGCTCGGGACGCAAATAGATGCTCAGCAAGAAAAAAATATCATCGCCCAACTCGTGAGCCTTTTTGGTCGGCACAAATAGACCACCGCCGTCGACAAAAGACATGTAGTGTTGATAGAGCTGACTTTCATCATTGATATCGACGGTTAAAATCCCGCCTTTGCCACCATTAAACATATTTATCACCTCTCCTTGTGTGCTTCTATGAGCTTAGCATGAAAAACCCATTTCAACTTATCTACGTGGGGTAAATACCATCAACCAGTCCATCAATAACTCTTCCCAGAGGAGTTGCAAGTTGGGATTATTGGTGACCACCCAACTGCGTGCTTGCAATAGCTTGTCGGAAAAATCAAATAAGGCTGGAATAGGTCGGTCGGCTAAGTCGGTGGTCGCCAGACGATGGACGTAACTGCTAAACCAGTCGATAGTTTCATCGGCATCTAACTTTTGGCACTGCTGCGCGGCGCTAAGGGGTGAGACATCACCGCGGCGAACCTGATCGATAAGCGCTTCAAAATCTTGCCGCTGTTGCAAGTTGTCACTCTGCAAATAGTCGAGGGCTAGGAGCGGTTTACCTGCTGCCAAAAACAGTACGTTGTCGACGGCAGATTGATCCCCAGTAACCTCTGTTAGCCATTGACTACTAGTGCGTCTGTCGGGGATCGGCATATTGATTTTCTGACAGCGACTGCGAATAGTGGCGGATAAAAGGCTCGGACGATGAGAGACCAGTATCAGCAGTGTTTTCGGCTGCGGCTCTTCTAGGTTTTTTAACAGCGCATTGGCGGCGTTGTTGTTCATGACTTCAGCGGGGGTAATAATTGCTACTTTCCAACCGCCCTGCTGTGGGGTTTTACTCAGGGATTCGCAGAGGGCGCGCACCGGATCGATTTTGATCGGTTTACCAATATCTTCCGGTTCAAGATAAGTAATATCGGCATGATTACCTGCGGCCAATAATTGACAGCCTTTGCAAGAACCACAGGCGTACTTGGTCATTTCTGCGGTGCACAGTAGATGCTGGGCAAGGGCTTTAGCGAGCCGCATTTTACCGATGCCACTGGGGCCACTGATTAGCAGTGCGTGGGGTAGTCGCCCCTGCTCAACACTGCTATTAAGACTGTCCCAGAGGGTTTCTTGCCAGGGAAGTGGGAGCACTAGGTGGTCTCCATAAAGTGACTCAAAGCTGTTTCTATCTGTTTCTGCACGCCCTCTAAGGATTGGGATGCATCAATAATTACACAGCGCTCTGGGCTATCTTTGGCGATCTGTAGGTAGCGATTACGGACGCGGTCGAAAAACTCGACACGCTCAAGTTCAAAACGGTCTGGAGTGCTGCGTTCACCGGCTCGTTTTAGCCCAATTTCTACGGGTATATCTAAGATTAGTGTGAGGTCTGGCCGCAAGCTACCCTGCACCAGCACTTCCAGCTCTGCAATAAGATCGTCGCGCATATTTCTGCCCGCGCCCTGATAGGCGTAGGTGGCATCGGTAAAGCGATCACAGAGTACCCATGCGCCCTCTCCGAGCATAGGTTCTATAACTTGGTTGATATGTTGGGCGCGAGCGGCAAATACCATTAATAGCTCGGCGGTATTGCTGACCGATTCTTCGCGGGGGGCTAATAGTAGCTCACGGATCTGTTCTGCGAGTGGAGTACCACCAGGTTCGCGGGTGGTGGCGAAGGCGAGTTTGTTTTTTTCCATCCACGATTGGATAAACTGAATGTTGGTGGTTTTGCCCACGCCTTCAGTGCCTTCAATCGTAATAAATTTTCCGCGCATCGCTTTTCCCCAACCTTTCAATTGTTATTTATCCATCAAGCTGCGATGGCTTACTCTTTGACTCATTTGCCTAAGGGTTTAATTCTAGGCGCTGACTGGTAGTCAACGGCCCGCTGATTTATTTGGTATTGTCGTACCGCTTTTTGATGTTCTTCAAGGTTGTCGGAAAAGTAATGTCCTCCATCGCCACGAGCGACAAAATAGAGGCTAGTGCCGTCAAGTGGATGCAGCGCTGCATCGATGGCCGCTGCACTGGGCATGGCTATCGGTGTTGGCGGCAACCCCTTAATCATATAGGTATTGTAGGGACTCGGGGTTTTTAAATGAGAGCGTTTGATATTGCCGGTGTAGGCGTCCCCCAATCCATAGATAACCGTTGGATCAGTCTGCAGACGCATACGTTTGTTTAAGCGCCGCACAAACACGCCGGCAATAGCGGCTCGCTCTTCAGCTAAACCGGTCTCTTTCTCAACAATCGAGGCCATAATCAGGGCTTGATAGGCAGATGTATAAGGCGTGTCAGTGGAACGGTTTTGCCATGCGCGATTAAGCACCTCAATCATTTTTTTGTGAGCCCGGGCGAGAATATCTATGGCAGTGTCGGAACTGATATAGCTGTAGGTATCTGGAAATAACCAGCCTTCGGGATAAGGTTTATCGATACCCGCGGCTTGCATTATTTGCGCCTGGCTGAGGGTGCCAATATCGGCAAACTGCTCAATGCTGGCAAGCTGGGCTAACCACTGTTTGTAACTCCAGCCTTCAGGAAAGGTTATTTGATAGCTAATAACATCGCCGCGATTAAATTTATGCAGCAGAGTTGTCGCTGTGTCCCCGTTGCTGAGCTGATAGCGACCCGCCTGAATAGCGGTGTCTCCGGTAAGTCGAGCATAGAGGCTCAGCAGTCTTGGGTGGCTGAGGATATTACGCTGGTGAAGTTGCCGATTAACGGCATTCAGACTACTGCCCTTTTCGATCGTCCAGATAACTGAACCGTCGGCCAATTGAATGGGAGCCTCTAGATAACGCTGGGCGCTTCCCACTAACACTGCGACGCACACAGCGGCAACAAGGATAATAAGGCTGGTGATACGTAACAGGCGTTTTAGCATGGGTAACAATCATAGTGGTCGTTCAATGCTGATTGAAGCATTTTTGTTTCCGCGCCGATAGGCCAGTGACCGAGATTATGTATTTTGGTGACGGGTAATACACCGCGAATAGAACTACAGGTAAAAATTTCTTTAGCGGTGGCTAGCTGGTGCTTGGTTATCGCGCCTTCGACAATCTTTATTCCGCATTCTGGAAAGAGCTGCTCAAGCAACAGACCGCGCATAACACCACGCACTCCGGCCTGATTGAGTTGCGGGGTTATCCAGCCATAAGCGGTTTTTATAAATATATTCGCACAGGTGGTTTCAATTAACAGGTTGTCACGGCTGTACATTAGGCCGTCGGTGTAGTTTGCGCGCGCCTCTCTAGATAGTTCTCTAGACTGCTCTTTAGACAGCTCTGCACAGGCCAGCACTTGATCGAGACGATTTAAATGCTTTATGCCCGCTAATACCGGATTCAGTGGCAGCTGATATTGGCACTGGAAAAGGGCAATACCATGGCGTCTGGATTTTTCTAAGTTTTCTGGAAGTGGAAAATACTGACAGATTATCCGCGGGCTCATTTCTGCGGGAGAAGCGTATCCTCGTCCACCGCTGCCTGCTGTAACAATAATTTTAACGATACCGCTGGCCTGACCATCGCGCTGCTTAAGTAAGTTTATAAAGGTCATCAGATTATTGTCGAGCGATTGCGCCGAAAGATTAATCCCCAGGACTGAGGCGTCAGCCACCATTCTTGCGCAGTGCTGCGGCCATAGAGGAACCATCCCATCACTGAAAATCATAGTTTCAAATAAACCCTGACCATACTGGTTCCCGCGATCTGAAATGGCCAACAAATCGGCCTCAACGCCATCGATGGTCGACAGCGCGGCTAGATTATCGTCCGGTTTGTTAGCGATGCTTTTAATCGGGCTATCCATCTAAGGGTCTATCCACCTAAGGGCTATTCATAAACTAACTGTATAAAAGATTAGCTGCCTTTTATACCTAATTTTAGACATAATTTTAAACATAAATTCCAGCCATAAAAAAACCGCCCCAATGGAGCGGTTGTTTTAACGTGCAATAATTATCAGCCGTTAGCGGTGATATAACTAATTGCATCTTGTACTGTAGCAATTTTCTCTGCTTCTTCATCAGGAATTTCAGCGTCAAATTCCTCTTCCAAAGCCATGATCAACTCAACTGTATCAAGTGAATCAGCACCTAGATCTTCAACAAAAGAGGAAGTAGTTTTAACATCTTCTTCTTTTACACCCAGCTGCTCTGCAACCATTTTGATGACGCGTTCTTCGATGTTACTCATCGTATATCTACTCCTGTTAACGGATGTTGTATTTAATTTTCTGCCGCCGAACATAGTCTGCTCTAGCAGCGTTATTCAGTGTATCGGGCGCGCATTTTACCCTAGAAATTACAAAATGCTAAACCCAAATTTAAAAAAGGATGCTTTCTCTTTTAAATCAATGGCTTAGGCCATGTACATACCGCCATTTACATGGATTGTCTCGCCAGTTATGTACCCTGCACCCTCTCCAGCGAGGAAACAGACCACCGAAGCGATCTCTTCAGGGGCACCTAATCTTGCCAGCGGAACCTGTGTTAATAATGCTTCTTTATTAGCTTCTGGTAAGTCTTTGGTCATATCAGTATTGATAAATCCAGGGGCTACTGTGTTGACGGTAATATTTCGCGAGCCTAACTCTTTGGCCAGCGCGCGAGCAAATCCACCGACACCCGCTTTCGAGGCTGAGTAATTGCTCTGCCCTGCATTTCCCATGGAGCCAACCACTGAACTAATATTAATAATTCTTCCCCAGCGGGCTTTGGTCATTGGACGAACACAGGCTTTTGCGAGACGGAACACAGAGGTTAGATTGGTTTCCATAACATCCAACCATTCGTCGTCTTTCATGCGCATAAGAATATTATCTTTGGTAATGCCGGCATTGTTAACCAAAATGGTCGGTGCGCCAAACTGCTCAGTAATGGCTTTAATAACCTCGGTAACTGAATCAATGCTTGTGACATTAAGTACCATTCCCACACCGGCAATATTGTCATCTTTGAAACGCTGTGTAATCTTAGCAGCCCCTGCCTCACTCGTAGCAGTACCGATTACAGTTGCGCCCGTTTGCCCCAAACCTGCGGCAATTGCCGCACCAATACCGCGAGTTGCGCCGGTTACGAGAGCTACTTTTTCATTCAGACTCATTATATATTCCTATAATTATTAAATTTATTAACTGCACTTAATTAAAACAGAGCTAGTTTAAAGAAAGCTAATTAAAGAGAGTTAACTTAAATAGAGCTAACTTAAATAGAGCTAACTTAAACAGATGTCAGTGCATTTTCGAGACTGGCGACATCGTCGGTAGCCAGTGATGTCAATCCGCGATCAATGCGCTTGGACAGGCCATTGAGTACTCGCCCAGGGCCACATTCAATCAATATTTCTGCACCGCGACCGGAGAGCGCATTAACGCAGTCTACCCATAAAACCGGTTGGTAAATCTGCTCCAGCATAAGCGCCTTTATCTGCTCAGGATTTGCTTCGACCTGTGCATTAACATTGTGTAAAACTGGGATTTCCGGGGCGGCAAAGCTTTTTTGCTCTACGAGCTCTGCGAGGTTATCCGCTGCGGGTCGCATCAGGGACGTATGGAAAGGCGCACTGACCGGTAATTCGACAGCACGTTTAGCGCCGGCTTTTTTACAGATATCGATTGCACGGGCAACCGCTGCCGCATCACCAGCGATAACAACTTGTCCGGGGGCATTGAAGTTAACCGCTGAGGCAATCTGGTTTTCAGCAGCTTCTGCGCAGGCATTAATGACGACTTCATCATCTATACCCATAATCGCGGCCATAGCGCCAACACCAACGGGGACCGCTTGCTGCATAAATGCACCACGTGCGCGAACAATTTCTACTGCATCAGCAAAGCCAACTACATTGGCACAGACTAGAGCCGACCATTCACCGAGGCTGTGACCTGCCATTGCAGATGGCGTTGGGCCACCCTGCTGTTGCCAGAGACGCCATATAGCGACACTTGAGGTCAGTAATATAGGCTGGGTGCGCTCGGTGAGATTGATATCATCCTGCTCACCTTCTTGAATAAGTTTCCACGCATCATAGCCAAGCACTTCTGAGGCTTCCTTAAAGGTTTCTTCGACTAGCGGATTTGCAGCGGCAAGGTCTGCAAGCATGCCAATTTTTTGCGATCCCTGTCCGGGAAAAACAAAGGCTAAATTTGTATTCATAGGTCCTCTACGTTTATCTGTTGATCCATTTTTTGCTTAAGTATAGGCGACAAAACCTGTGGCAAGTTATGCTCCGCTGCTTCGATAGCAACATCAAGGGCATGAGCAAAGGCTTTACGCGATGCTCCGCCGTGACTTTTTACCACCACGGCGTTTAATCCAAGAAAATATGCGCCATTATAAATCGCAGGATCAAGTTGCGCTTTTAGTTTCTGCAACGGTGTTTTTAATAATAAAAGAGCTAATTTGGCTAACCAATTGTTACCGACGGCAGCGCGGGACATTGACGTCACCATCTGGACTAATCCCTCGCTAGTTTTAAGCGCGACATTGCCACTAAAGCCATCGCAAACTACAACATCAGTGCCGCCCTTAAAGATGCCATTGCCTTCAATATAGCCAGCGTAATTAATTAGCGGTTCAGCATCTAATAAAGTCGCTGCATCCTGAATATAGGCATGGCCTTTATTATCCTCTTCGCCAACATTGAGTAGGCGAACCACAGGCGACGGAATATCGTCGAGTTCCTGAGCCATCAGCGATCCGAGCAAGGCAAATTGATAGAGCTGTTTAGCCGAGCAATCGAGATTAGCACCAAGATCAAGAACATAGCTACGTCCTGTCTGGGTAGGGATTGTGGTACAGATAGCTGGACGCGAGATTCCTGGCAGGGATTTAACATAGTAGAGACCGAGCGCCATTATTGCGCCGGTGTTACCCGCACTAACAAAGGCATCAGCTTCATTGTTAGCCAGTGCTTGAAGAGCCAGGCCCATTGATGAATCACGTTTACTGCGGATAACAAGGGAGGGTTTATCGGTGTCAGAAACATCACAGTCAGCGTGGCGAATTTCTATGCGCGAGAGGATTTTAGAATCTACACAATTCTTTAATTGGGTCGTCAGCTCATCCCTGTCACCAAACAGCAATGCGTTAACATTGCTGTGCTGACTAAGAGATTCAAGCAGCGCAGATACTGTTACGCGAGGACCAGAGTCCCCGCCCATAGCATCGACGGCAATTCGGAGTGAATTTGCCAAAGAGTGATGTTGTCAGTTATTCGGCGTCGAGCTCAACAACTTTGCGACCGCGGTAAAAACCGTCCGCAGAAACATTGTGACGCAGGTGCTTTTCACCACTTACTGAATCAACTGAAAGAGTGGGTGCACTTAAAGCATCGTGTGAACGACGCATTCCGCGCTTTGATCGTGTCTTGCGACTTTTCTGAACAGCCATAGATTACTCCTAAGCAATAATCTTGTGCAGTCGAGGTTATTTCTTCAACTGCTGTAAAATATTAAAGGGATTGTCACCGACAATCTCATCTTCTTTCTCGTTATAACCTTGCCCGTCCTCGGAAAGAAAGGTGTCTCCAGTACACTGACCATGTTCGTGGTAGTTTACTAAAGGCAGAGCTAATAAAATCTCATCTTCGAGTAACTCATTGAGACTGGCCATTTTATCGACGACAATCCAAGGTTCTCGATTACTGGATACATTGGTCAATTGTTCTTCAGACCAAATCACTTGAGCAGCAAAATCGGTGCTTAATGCAATTGTGACCGGATCAAGACAGCGCTGGCATACTGCCGATACTGTAATGCTCAATGTTCCACTTGCAACCTTAGCCCTTGCTTCATCAACTTCAAATTTTACTAAAGCTGACAAAGGTGACTCAATACTGGAAACTGCTGCGCCTAAGCGTGGCAAATGCTGATCATGGAATTGGCCTTCGAGGACAATTCCTTGGTTCGCAAGCTTGCGCGGATCGATTAGAGTTGGCAGTGCCATAAATTCAGTGGTACCCAGTTAGGCGCGCATGATAGGGTCAAGTTTTTGATCTGTCAAAGAAAATTGATCAAAATAGCCTGCTTTCAGGCACTAAACTCCCCTTTGAGGGGCCTTTAAATTTAAACAAGTAGTTCACCCATGAAAAAACTCGTCTTAGCCTCCTCATCGGCATACCGAAAAGCACTGCTTGAACGACTTCAGCTACCCTTTGAATGCGACTCGCCAAATATTGATGAAAGCTCAATACATGGTGAGACAGGTCCTCAGCAGGCACAGAGATTATCGCGGCTAAAGGCACGCGCTGTAGCCGAAAAATTTCCCGATGCGATAATTATCGGCTCAGACCAGGTTGCAGAGTTAATAACCTGCAGAGCCGCTGACTCTCAGCACAACTGTTTACAGGAACGGATTATTCTCGGCAAACCTGGCAGTCATGCGCAGGCAGTCAACCAATTGATCGCCCAGTCCGATCAAAGAGTCTCGTTTCATTCGGGGCTTACGGTTATTTATCAGGCTGTTGAGAAATCTGCTGTGGATACCACAGAAGTACAATTTAGAGCACTTTCAGACAATCAGATTGAGCATTACCTTCGCAAGGAGCAACCCTACGACTGCGCCGGCAGCTTCAAAGCAGAATCACTAGGGATTAGTTTGTTCAAGGCGGTTAACAGCAATGACCCTACTTCGCTGGTCGGATTGCCGTTGATAGCACTGTGCAAATTACTCCGCGAGTTTGAAGTCGATATTTAAAGAGCGGCTTTAATATCTGCAAACAGATCCACACAGGCAAGTGGATTAAACACCCGCAAGCGATCTATATGGTGAGCACCGTAGCTGACAGCAATTCTCGGCATGGCCGCGTTTTCTGCCATCTGCATATCGAATTCCGTATCACCCACCATAACGGCTTGCTGAGCGGTAACACCGAACTCAGACAACAACTCTTCAAGCATTAAAGGGTCGGGCTTGGAGAGGGTTTCATCTGCACAGCGCGAACCGTGGAAAAAATCTTGCATATCTAATGCACCCAAAACTCTATCTAGACCTGCCCTGCTCTTCCCTGTGGCTACCGCCAATTGATAGCCCTCTACGCGCAACTCTTGCAATGTTTCAATCACACCGGGAAAGAAATCACAGGGATTATGATCTTCCGAACGATAGTGCTTTGAATAGCTCGCTTGCAACAGGCTTGATTCATAATGGGAACAACTGGGAAAGAGCCGCATGATAGCTTCATGTAGACCGAGTCCAACAATTTCCGCCACATCGGCATACTGAGGAACTGGCTGTGAATACTCCTGCGCAGCCATTTGAATACATTTGGCAATCCGAGCAACTGAATCGGAAAGCGTCCCGTCCCAGTCAAAGATTAATAACTTTGCGGTACTTAAGTCAGTCACAGTTTCTTTAACACCCTAGTTAGATCATCGGGCAACGGCGCTTCGACCTCAAGCCAGTCACCAGACAGTGGATGCTTAAAACGCAAACTGGCCGCATGTAAAAACAATCGCTTTAAGCCTGCGTCTTTAAGGCTCTCATTAAAATGCTCATCGCCGTACTTAGGGTCGCCAGCAATGGGCTGACCGGCAAACTGGCAGTGCACTCTAATCTGATGGGTTCTGCCCGTTTCTAACTTGATATCAAGCAGCGTTGCCGCTTGAAACTGTTGCCTGATCTTAAAGTGAGTCACCGACGCTTTACCTGCCGCATCGACACGTACAACACGCTCACCGGACTCCACCGTATTTTTAAGCAGTGGCGCATTAATAGTGTTTTTGCCCTTTGGCCAACGACCTTTGGCAAGCGCGATATAACGCTTGTCAATTCGGTTGTAACGCAGGGAATTCTGCAGCTCGAGTAACACCGCACGCTTTTTAGCTAGGATAAGACAGCCTGAGGTATCCCGATCTAAACGATGGACCAATTCTAGATAACGGTATTGTGGATACTCAACTCGCAGTGCTTCAATAACACCAAGCGACAAACCACTGCCACCATGAACAGCTAACCCACTGGGCTTGTTTAAGATAAACAGCCCCTCGTCCTCAAACAGGATATTGTTGGCGATATAATTCTTTAGCTGACGCCCTACGGTCGGCGCTTCACCGCGCTCGGCGACTCTTATGGGTGGTAAGCGAACTATATCCCCCTCTTTTAAGCGACTATCTGCCTTAACCCGACCTTTATTAACCCGCACTTCACCTTTGCGCAGCAAACGATAGATACGCGATTTGGGAACGCCCTTAAGAATCTTGATAAGAAAGTTGTCGAGCCTTTGGCCAGATTGCTCTGGGCCGATCTCGACAAAAGATACCTTATTAAAATTTGATTTGCCCTGTGATTCGGTCTGTGATTCGCTCAAAATTAAAAGCTACCTGTGATGATTTTGGCCGGCATTGTACCTAGCAAGCAGTCATCTTCCCAACTATTCCTGATGGTTTAGATTGTAGGTGTAAGTAAATATTGCTATATTGCGCGCCAAGTTCCCTACTGCCCAGCCAAAATTGAAGCTGCCCAGAGGTCGAACTGACCGCTAAAAAGGCAAATGCCGAGCGGGTAAAGAATACAGGAGAGTCAGGCCAATAGGGGCCGACTTTCAAAGACAGCTGAGCGAGCTGCATAGAAAAGACAAGTTAAAACAGGTTTTAAAAGTTAATCACTACAGAGAAAGACGTACCCACAGAGGCCTATCTCTCTCTTAGAAAAAACGCTTTTTACAGACGAATAAGCCTTTACATATAGGCTGTATCGATACTAAAAGTACGTTCGATTAACCGAATACAAGACACAATTAAAGGATAGCAATCCCGCACAAACTGCGCTGTAAGGCAGTATATGTAGGGCAAAGGAGTAACTGGCACGCCGCAAATACGCGCTGTGTCTTTTTTTACACTTTATCTATACCTGGTTCCTTGGTTCACCACACCTCTCTTTCCTTCTCTTCACTACTGCTCCCTCTCCACAATGAGTAAAGGTGAAATATGAAACGTATGTTAATAAATGCTTCGCACACTGAAGAAGTGCGCGTCGCGATGGTTGATGGTCAGAAACTTTATGATCTGGATATTGAAAACCGCACAAGAGAACAAAAGAAAGCCAACATATACAAAGGCAAAATCACAAGAGTAGAGCCCAGTTTAGAAGCGGCATTTGTCGAATACGGCGCAGACCGCCACGGCTTCCTCCCCCTTAAAGAAATTTCCCGAGAGTATTTTAAGAAAAAATCTTCCGACGGTGGTCGAGCCAAGATACAAGACGCTATCAAAGAGGGACAAGAAGTTATTGTTCAGGTAGAAAAAGAAGAGCGCGGCTCTAAAGGCGCTGCACTGACAACCTTTATTAGCTTGGCTGGTCGCTACCTGGTATTGATGCCTAACAACCCCCGCGCCGGTGGAATCTCTCGCCGTATCGAAGGTGATGAACGTGCAGATTTGCGCGAAGCTATGCGCGGTCTCGACATTCCCGAAGGCATGGGCGCAATTGTTCGCACCGCGGGTATTGGTCGCGCAACAGAAGAACTACAGTGGGATCTCGACTATTTGTTACAGCTGTGGAACACCATCAATGAAGAAGCGGTCAATGCTAAAGCACCGCACTTCTTGTTCCAAGAAAGTAATGTCATCGTTAGAGCGATTCGCGATTACCTACGTCAAGACGTTGGTGAAGTCATTGTTGACAGCGAAGACGCTTTCAACCTGGCTGCCGCCTTTATTGGCACAGTTATGCCGGACTTTAGTAACAAGGTAAAACTCTACAAGGACCAAATCCCGCTTTTTAATCGCTATCAGATTGAGAACCAAATTGAGACTGCCTTTTGTCGCGAAGTTAACCTGCCCTCTGGCGGCTCTATCGTTATCGATGTGACTGAAGCTATGGTATCAGTCGATATCAACTCGGCCCGCGCCACCAAGGGCGGAGATATTGAAGAGACCGCGTTTAACACCAACATAGAAGCTGCAGAAGAAGTTGCCCGCCAACTTCGACTACGTGATGTTGGTGGATTAATCGTTATCGACTTTATCGACATGCTCAACAGTCGACACCAGAAAGAAGTGGAAAACAAAATCCGAGATGCGCTTAAAATTGACCGCGCGCGCGTTCAGGTAGGTCGTATCTCACGCTTTGGTCTGCTAGAAATGTCTCGTCAGCGTCTGCGCCCATCGCTGGAAGAAACCATGTCCAAGGTATGTCCACGCTGTAAAGGTCAGGGCACTATCCGCGGCACTCGCTCGCTGGCGCTATCAATCCTACGTCTAATCGAAGAAGAAGCGCAAAAGGAATTCAGCAAGGAAATTCGCGCTATCGTGCCAGTCTCTGTAGCGACGTTCCTACTTAATGAAAAGCGTTCAGAAATCTCTGACATTGAAGTGCGCAACAAAATCAGTGTGATAGTTCTTCCTAACACGCAAATGGAAACACCGCACTTTGAAGTGGTTAGAATCCGCAGCCAAGATGAAGAAGGCGAATCAGACTTTAGCTATAAATTAGCGCATGATCTCAGCAATAGCGAACCAGAACAGGAACTGGAGACCAGCAGTGCGCCATTGCCGATTTCACAGCCTGCAGTAAAAACTCTGGTCCCTAACACCCCTGCACCGACCATGCCGCAAAAAGCTGCTCCTGTAGCTGAAAAGGATGAAAAGCCCAGCCTCCTCAAGAGACTCTTAAGCGGTTTATTTGGTGATAAAAAAGCACAGTCAGAGCCGGAAAAGAAAGAACAGAAAAAATCGGGCAGTGGAAATTCAAACCGTCGACGCGGTGGTCAGGATAGCCGCAATCGTCAGGGTAATCGTCGCCCCAATAATCGCAATCGTAATGAAAATCAACGCGATGGCGAGCGTACGGGCAATCATCAGAAAAATACCAAGCCCGCAAGTAACCGACCCAATAAAGAACACAGCGACAATCAAAAGGTCACTGCTACAGAAACCGTCACAGAAGCAAAGGATACTCGTCAGACGCCAAAGCGCCCTGAAGCTACGGATGCGGACAAGCTTAAGAAGCGCCCTAACGATAGACGTCGCGGCCCCCGCCGCCGCCGTCAACGACAGGACGTTCCAAGCGATGTGGTAGATCAAACTGCTACAGTAACAGCTGAAACAGCCGTTGAAGCAATAGCGACCCCAGCCCCAATCCCTGCTACAGAAAAACCTGCAGAAGCTACAGCAGAAAAGCCAAAGCGTAAGCGCCAACCGCGCAAGCCTAGGCCTAAAGTTGAAACGAGTGAAATAACTGAAGCAGCAGCTTCCAGCGTCGCCACGGAAACAACTACAGCAGAGGCTAAAAGCGAATCAACCGATAGCGCTCAGGCTGAAGCTAAACCCGCTCGCAAGTCACGCCCACGCAGAAAACCGGCGGCTAAACCTACAGCAGAAGCAGTAACGGAAAGTGCTAAAGAAAGTAGCTCGACTGAAGTCAAACTAGAAAGTAACACTGGGACTAAAGCTGAGAACAAGGTAGAAGCAAAGCCAGAACCGACGTCTACCCCAGCTGCTGAAAAGCCAAAATCCGCAGCAAAGAAGAAAGCGGCTCCTAAAGAGAAGCCAGTAGCGGTTAAAGACCAGGTTAAGCCACCTGAGGGAACTGCGGTAAGAGCAAGCAATGATCCACGTAAAAAGCCAAAGCCTGTCAGCGATGTAGTCATTAGTACTGAACGTAGTAAAGCTGAGAAGCCAAAAGCTTCGGATACAAGTGAGCCTGCACCAGTAGTTGCAGAAAAATCTAAAGTTGCTCGCGCTTCAAATGATCCTCGCAAGAAGCGTAAAGTGGAAAAAACTGATGTCACGCCAGTCGTTGATAGTGGTTCAGCAAAAGAAAGTAGCGAAATTACGTCTAAAGAGTAATTGGCACTTGTTCTAGCAAAAAGGCGCTGTATAATCGCGGCTTTACAGGTGGGATGGCAGAGCGGTTGAATGCACCAGTCTTGAAAACTGGCATAGGTTAATAGCCTATCTAGGGTTCGAATCCCTATCCCACCGCCATATAGAATCGTTAAAGCCTCAGTAAATGCTGGGGTTTTTCCGTTTCTGGGAGTTTAAAATACAGTAGAGTTACAGTTGCGGGCTTTAAATATCATTTTGGCTACTCCGGAGTAACTACCGCAAGGTGTCCAATTATCACCAATCTGTTCCAGTGGTAAAGTTTCAAAATCTAATCCTAATAAGCCCCCACCCTGCCGAAAGACACGATTCTTAAGACATATATGTTTAGCTCAAAAAAAATTTGGGAAAGTACATCAATATAAAATCATGCTTCATCTCTTGAAGTAGGTAAAGTCCGTTTGCCATAGTTCATTGACCCGCTGGCTGGGTTGCTGGAACTTGTCTCCTGCTTTCATCAGGATATACGCAGGACTGGTAATTAAGTCTTGGGCTTTCAGCAGTCGATACACTGTGGATTCCGAGACAAAATAGGATTGTTCGTCGGTGTAACGTACCGCCAACTCACGCGGTGATAGATCGGTTTCTCGTAACGCAAAATCAATCAGCGCTTCACAATGATCTGCTGGCACTTTATTCCAGGCCGTCGACGACTGAGGTTTTTTATTTTCTAACGCATCAAGACCACCGTCGTGATAACGTCCCAACCAGTTATAAAATGTGGACTTATGGATATCCAATCGCGCTAGCGTCCGCTTTACCGACAAGTCCGAGTGCTGCACCAGTTGAATGATCTCGTATTTCTCAGAGGCCGTGTATCTCATATACCGTCTTCCCCATCCCCGAGCACGCTTTTTTTGAGTACACGGTTTTCCATAAACACTTCAGCCAGCGTTTCTTTTAGCGCTGCTGTCTCAGCGCGCAAATCTTTGACCTCATCGGACGTCGCTTCACGCACCGTATCGCCAGACAAACGTTTCTTACCGGCTTCTAGAAAGTCCTTTGACCAACGATAATAAACGTTCGCATTGATGCCTTCTCGACGGCACAGCTCAGCGACGCTGTCTTCGCCACGTAGGCCTTCGAGTACAATACGGATCTTTTCTTCCGATGAATAGTGTTTGCGAGTGGCGCGACGGATGTCACGCACGGTTTTTTCGGCACTAGGTTTTCTAGTCATCATCATTTCCTCTTCGAGTAAACGATGAACCAAAACCCTCTCTTAATCAATTAGCCAATCTGGTCCAACTAGTGCTGACGGGGTACAGATGCGAAGAAGCATCCGAGGTACCTTTCCCTCTACTAGCATAGTGCTGCTATCTATATGCCCGACACAGAAAAGTTCCCACCTATCTAGATTATAGTGTTGACTAAGGTTTATTAATCCCAGTCACAGTTATATTTTATATCGTGAGGATCGTATCTTGTGCTATCCCAGCTTGGACCTATCGAAAGTTTACCTATCTCTTTCCCCTCTTCAGATATAATTCTAGGGGGAGTTGAAGCAGATTCGTTAAATACACTATCGCTCGAATAAGAATTTCCGTAGTCATTTGATGAATTAAAGATACTGTTTGATGACCATGTGGTTGAATGTTCAGACGAATCATTGAATATTGAATCCGATTCCCATCTGGGTATCAACTCGCCTAGAAAGGTACCGTCATGAGTAATAATAGTAGCCCCTTCAAATTTTCCACACTCCCAAGAGTTGACTTCTGCAAGAATAGGAAAAGACATTAAGACTGTAAGTAAAAAAAATCGTTTCATATTTATTGTATGAGTTTAATCATCCTTTTTTCTTGGGATATGAATTCCTAATTTTGCCTCTGCAGGTTTCAATATTTCCTCTGAATCTATGGATGTATACCCCTGATCTAAAAGAGATTGAATATAGAGCTTATTGTAAATAAACATAAAAATAAGATTCGCGAGACCAAAAGTAAATATAGCAAGCACGAATACTATTAAACCCCATTTCCAGTCACCACGGAAAATCGGAGGGAAAAAACCAAAGAAAAATACGGTCCAAGAAAATCCGACAGGGACTTGTTTAGTAACTTCAAACTGGGGGTGTTTTAAATTAAGTTATCTAAATCTCACATGCTTGAGGAGGACCCTGCACAGGCGACTCTTCGGTAAATGCCTCCAAATTTGCTAATTGCGCTGCATAAACCTTTTCGTAATTCGACAAGTTGTTAGCTAATTGATTTGGATTGGGGGCCGCGAGTTCCGATTCAACCATGATCGAGGAGAACTCTTCAAGTGAGCAATTTTTGCAGGTGTAATTGATCACATTCCCTATATATTCTTCAAGATCTCCCCTACCCAAAAGCTGATGATTTAAATTTTTCTTTCCATTCAAGGAACTTAATGGCTGCATCCAGAAACTCTCACCAGACATACTCATCACAGGGGCAAAAACTAATGTATTAGATTGGTCTATTGCTCCGTCGATATAGAAGTCGCCATTTATATCGGTCTTGGTTACATATTGGGATTCAGATGCTAATTTCGCCCAAATCAAATGACGAGCCTTCGGCTCATACTTCTCCATAATCTCAGGTAGTTCAAGAACATTTCCATAGCGATAATTTATGGCATTAAGTCCCGAGAAGATTGCACCAGTATCAACATCTTCAGTCCCGCATGAAGATAGATTATCTTTCCACTTAGCGATGCGCTCAGCATAACCGTCAATCTCATTCATAGCTGTATTTGCCGCACGGCATTCAGACTCAGAATCGATCAAGGAGTTAATATTTTTAGCCACTTGACTTGAATTGAAAGCATCTTTTGCAGACTTTTGATCCGCTCTCAGCTCACTTATATCATTATCCAGCGCTGCTATCTGATCATCTTCAGGAAAGGATTGATTATTGATCTGCTTTGAAATTTTAGCAATTTCACTATCCTGAGGTAACCCGAGAGCCGCCACTTGTTCTTTGAAATTTACTACCTCAGGGCTGTACTCTATGCTGCTGCCTAACCGCTTACCATTCTCATCTGGAGTCACGAATGCTGATCCAGGAAAACTCACTATGCGTATTTCATCTGGCAGAACATATCCATTTGAATTTGGTATCCAACCCCTTTCCTGAGCTAAAAGGCGTCCTGACGGAGAGTTTAAGGAGAGCCCGTCTACATGGTTATAAATGCTGCCCTTTCCTAATTGCGCCATCTCTCCGCGCCCTGCCACATACCCTTTGTCAAATCCAAGGGAGTCCTTTTTGTTAGATACACCGTATCCAGGAAATTCCAGCGTATAGTCTCCAATTTTAATGCCCTTATAATAGCCCTCAGCTGAAAATTTATTAGCCCCATACCTTGGCGGCTTTCGTAGAGCAAACTCACTATTATTTCGAAGGTCAACTGAAATGGTTTTACCTTGATCCCCATAATATCCGCTACCTCTTCCGCCTACTATGATCCTCAAGTTCTTAACTTGCTTAGCAGCCAGCACTTCAGCCTTTTTGTCTAGGAGTTGATTCCTCTTTTTCTTCAAGCTAGCAAGTTGTTGCGAAAGCGCTCCTGCCTTTTTAGACCTAGCCGACTGAAGTTGCTTCTTGTTTTGCTTCGCGGAACTAATCTTCTGGTCGATCCCCGCTATTTTTTGATTGAGAGCTTTACGCTCAGTCTCTCGTTGATCCTCAAGACTTATTCGTGATGAGCACATGTTCATGCAAGCATCAGCAGTTTCAGGAACGTTTCCTTCTAGTTGTAGTTCATTACGAGCCTGATCTAACGAGGCAAGTTCTTCCGCAATGATCGCACCTGCATCATCACAAAGTGGTAGCAAAGCTTCGTCCAATCCCAGAGTGGCATATTTGTATGCTTCAGTTATTGGACCATGAAAAAATTCTGCGCGAGAATTATATGGTAAAAAGGCCATTTCTAAATCGGGAGACGGTAAACCATTGACTGTGTATACATGGCCATCAGGCTTTGGATCAGAGCAGCTAGATAAAAATAAACTACATACAATTAAAAGAGTTGGTAGCAATTTTTGCATCAGATTTCGCCTTGTTAGATTTATAGGGTTTGGCACAGTGGCTTTTAAGCAAATATCAAGCAGCATACATATAGTCTCTAAATTTATGGTCAGTCTCCACTAATAAATTAGTAGCGGTAAGTGCGAAAAAAATACGAGCAGAACCCGTCATATTTAACCTATGCAGATCAAGCTTCGACTCGTTCAACAGACATCCCGACAGAATGTTTTGTGATGACTGTTACGAAAAGTGATGCGCGGAACTTATAAGTAAGGAGGACGTGAAGAGAATGTGGCAAAGGCTAGAGGATTTAAGTTAAAGCCTCCACAGCCATAAAGTCGACAACAATCTGCATATGGTGCATGTCCGAATGTCTTTTTCTACTCACTTATTAATTATTATTAACCATATCAAAATTACCCATCAAGTCAAGTCAAGTTGGTTTCTCATTTGCTATCCTCTGAGTTGAACGACTTTTTCCAATGGCTCTCTATATGCATAGTCACTGTAATACTGCATTATGACGCTACGCTTACTCAGTAGATTACCCTGTTGATAAGCAGCTTGAGCTTTGTCCTTTAGCTTATGCGATAGAGAAAAGTCAGTAATCTCTCCATTGAATACCGTTTCATTGGCAATATATGTACGGAATGTTGTTCGGAAACCGTGCTTGTGCAAAAACCCCTAGAATCTGGAGATCCTAGGGGCTTCAATTCAGGTAGTAAAAAGGCCGCGGCTATTATTAATAAGTTGGCCCGGGCTACGGCATTTGTTGCTTTTGAATGGAGTAACCGAAGCCTGACTGCTCGTTAGACATCAGCTTAACTATTTCTTCATATGAATCTCCATCGTCATCGATGTCTGAACCACCATATACTGCGAAACCGGCATATTGGCCCGCGGACGCACAGTTATCTCCTGTGATTGACGTGGCCAAAGCCATGATATTGTTGGTTGTAGTTTGGCTGATTGTGCCTTCCAATTGACAATCAGTAGTGTCTAATGAAACGTCACCAGCTATGGTTATGCTCAGCGAACAAGAATTAAAATTAACTGAACCAAAACAAGTAGAGTCGAGAATTTCCCATGCTCCTGCTAGCGAATCAATACCAACCTGCACTGCAGATCATCATAAAGTAAGGTGGCATCAACTGTGGTGGCTCCAGCGCCATCCTTTGCGGTAAGCATCATAGTTGCTGCTGAATTAACAATTGCAGTACCAGATCCATCTTCAATGAAATCATCATTGAGGGCATACAGTTTCGGGGGAGTCAGTCTCCAGCTGGTCGCCCTGAATAGAGTAGGCGCCTGCTATGATATTTCCGGTTATAGACTCAACAATCTCCGTCTCCGAACGAGAGAATTAATTAGCGTATTGCTGACAATTTGCATCATCGTAATTGTCTACTGTTATAGAATTTGTTGCAGAATAGTAGCTAACGATAAAATCATTTCGGTAGCCAAACCCATTGTACAAAGCAGCATTAGCATCATTGTCTCCACCAAGACATGTATCTAGCACAAGCGGAATTTCACTGTCGTCCCCTTCACAGAAACCAGACTCACTATAATTTAGAATTCCGGAGTTAACTTCAAAAGATACAGCACATTCTGAAACAGGGTCTTCGGAGATTATCAATGTTGCCAATGCGAATTCTCCTTCATTAAAAATACCAAACAATTGGGTATCTATGCCTTCGGCGCTGATGATGCCCCCCATATACCATTGGCACTTTGAGTGTCATTTTCGGTCTCGTCCCCAACCACTTCGTCATTAGGCGTTTCTGTGATATTAACCTTACTGCTACCGCCGAGGCAATCAGGGAAAAAATGCAAGTAATATTGCTAAAGTTGAAAATTTTTTAATCATGGCGCTTATCCTTTAAAAATTATTTTAATGGATGTGAAAAAACCTACTTTTTACTAGTGATAGCAGACTGTTAAGAGAATCTAACAATAGCGGAAGAAATTTTGAAGGCCGAAGGAAGGTCCTTTTTCAATACAGTATATTTATATTCTGTATTGAATATTTTTTGCGCGGTCAAAGTAAATAGTCTTATATGTCAGCGTTATAGCAATAGGGAGATCTCTATGGGTAGCAGTGGCTAAGGTCCCGAGTAGTGTTATGGAATGCTCAGAAAGATACTTCTCGAGGGCTATGGAGGGTAGTATTTCCATATGCCGACACCATCTTGATCGAGCATTTTTCGGTATGATAGAGATCAATGCTATCTAGTTTAGCGATAATGGTCAGTTTGTCACAGCAAAGCTCTTATGGCCTAAAACAGACTGAGAAAGATCTGAATCATCAATGACAAACTTAACTCGACTTATCGATTATTCTCGCCAGTTTTATGAGTAAACAGCTAGTATCATTCGGTTGCTGGAGTATGTTCAAAGGTGGGTTAACTGGCATCTTAGCCGGTTACGAGGAACGTAATTGTTAGCAAACGTTTTGGCTGTACGTGATAAAAAAACTCAACAACATTGAGAATAAAGCCGACACGTTTTAAAAGTGGATATTCTCTCTATTCGATTATCTTCCGATGTTCGCGTTTAAGACCCTGGTGGCGGAATATTTAAGCATGCGAGAATTGCATAAATCTCGCTCTGTCGGTCGCGAACGTCCCGCGAAGCATCATAACCTGGTTGAAAGGGGGGAGTGTCTTCGCACATTCTATTGATAAATAAATATGACTTTATAGATTAAACAATAACAAAAGAAACTAGATAATTCAGCCCAAAACACAAAACTAGTGGTACCCCCCTCCCCCAACAGCACCTAAAGTTGATATCCATTTACCCAAAAAAGAGGTGCATCTCTGCACCCTTTTTTCGATATAACCTATGCTGCTTTAAGGTTTCGGTATCACCAACTCAAGATAGGCCTCAATCTCCTCTACGCTGGTTCTGGTTGCCCCTTCCCCTACTGCATCATCGATGAGTTCATCACCTGAAAAACCAAACCCGTAACGCATAATAAGCAGCGAGTCGGTTAAGGCATCAAACTGTCCGTTACCATCGATATCAAACATTTTTATTTGATTGTTATCTGCATCTAAAGGATAGGCATCAAAACTATCTAACACGCCATCACCATCATCATCTGTATCCGCATTGTTACCAATACCATCACCGTCAGTATCTATGCCCTCAAGCGCATTTAGAGGAAATGCATCATTGGTATCATCAACACCATCGTTATCATCGTCTGGATCAGCATTGTCACCGATAGTATCGCTATCACTGTCCTTAGATTCGGTGGGATCATTTGGAAAGGCATCGTAATTGTCATCTATACCGTCATTATCATTGTCACATACAATCCCGACTGGTGTAATAAGAGCACTATCAACATTTAAATCTTCACCCGGCCAGCCACTCATTTGATCGCAATAGTAGATGCTAGTGAGATTTAGGTTGGCCATAAAAGCAAAATAATCAAGATTAGGCCTAGGCCCTCGAAAGAGAATGCTGGTTAACGGGTTTCCCTCAAATTGAAAAGGGCCTATGCTGGTCACAGTAGCTGGAATATCCACGCTGGTTAGCTGATTTTCATAGAAAGCCCAAGAACGAATACTCGTCACGCCGTCAGGGATAGTCACACTAGTTAGCGAGTTACCAGAGAAAGCCATCGCGCCAATACCGGTGACCGCCTGACCGGCAAGGGTATTTGGAATAACCAGGTCGGTTGGGCAGGTAACAGAGCATCCAGAAATAATGAGATCGCCTGACATCAGAAAATATCGCCACATACCTATAACTTTCCCGGCATTCTCGGCAAAAGCCGCCGAACCAATAGTGGTGACACTGTCGGGGATAGTCACGCTAGTTAACCAGTTATTCATAAAAGCAAGATCACCAATACGGGTTAAACTGTTACCCATAGTCACAGTAATTAAACGGTTATCACGAAAAGAAAGTTGGCCAATATCGATAACACTGTCTGGTATGGTTACGCTCTTTAACTTGTTACTAGCGAAAGCACTATCGCCAATACTGGTTACGCTGTTAGGAATAGTTACGCTGGTTAACTGGTTTGAAAAGAAAACCCAATCGTCAATACTGGTCAGGCCGGCAGGGATAATCACGCTGGATAGCTGGTTATAAGAGAAGGCATATTCGCCAATATGAGTAACACTGTCAGGGATGGTCACGCTGGTTAAATAGCTTTCAGCAAAAGCAGCATTCGCAATGCGGACTAAGGGTCTACCGTCAATGTTATCTGGAATAACTAAATCGGTTGGGCAATCATTAACGCAGCCAGTGACTGTGACAACATTGCCCGCCACTGTATAAGTCCAAGTGCCATCATCTAAGGCGATACTGCTAGCGGAAAACCCTAAAAAACCTAGCAAACAAAGGGTTTTATAAAGCCGGCACGAAACTAATGCCTTTATAAATAAAACGTTATTAAGTCTCTTTTCGATGATTCTAAGCATTTAAAACAATCCCCTAAACTGTTAAGTCTATATATAAATAAAGGCTTTACATTAACGACTGAAGCCAACCTCAGAATGAGGTTTTTGACTACCGCTTATGTAATTATTGATAAATTACCCTAGCAGTTGCATAACGATTAATCCATAAATAAAAACATCTAATACACCTATCTTTAAGTATATTTTACACTCACTATATTTTTTATATTATTCAATAGAAGATAAATAAATTGATTGGACTATAGCGTGCTAAATTGAGATAGAATTTGCGAATGAAAATTTATTTATCGGTGCAGTTTATACACCGAATATCTAGAGTATTAATCGAAAAACAGATCAAAATCCCACAGCGACTCGATCTTAATTGTATATCCGGACATTGGATTTAATTTCTAATAAAAAAAGAGGTGCATCTCTGCACCCCTTTTCCAATAAAACCAATTGCGATTTTAAAGCGCCGGCATCACCGACTCCAAATAAGCCTCAATCTCCTCTGTGCCGGTTCTGGTTGAACCTTCCCCTAATGCATCGTCGATGAGTTCAGCGCCTGAAAATCCAAACGTATAACGCATAATAAGCAGCGAGTCGGTCAATGCATCAACCTGCCCATTACCATCGATATCAAATACATTCATTTGATTATTACCTGCATCTAAGGGATAAGCGTCCAAACCATCTGGCACGCCATCACCATCATCATCTGTATCAGCACTGTTGCCAATACCATCGCCATCAGTATCTAAAGCTTCAAAGGGGTCTAGAGGAAATAGGTCATTGGTGTCATCAAAACCATCATTATCATCATCGAGATCCGCATTATCACCGACGCCATCGCCATCCGTATCGATGGTTTCTGTGGGGTCATTACCAAAGACATCTGCGTTATCACCGACGCCATCGCCATCCGTATCGTTCGTTTCGCTGGGGTCATTATCGAAGGCATCTGCGTTATCACCGACACCATCGCCATCCGTATCGGTGGTTTCTGTGGGGTCATTACCAAAGGCATCTGCGTTATCACCGACACCATCGCCATCCATATCAGTGGCCTCCGAAGGATCATTTACAAACGCATCGGCATTATCACCGACGCCATCGCCATCGGTATCAGTGGTTTCTGTGGGATCATTATCAAACGCATCGGCATTATCACCGACACCATCGCCATCCGTATCTGTGGCCTCCGAAGGATCAATTACAAACGCATCGGCATTATCACCGACGCCATCACCATCAGTATCGATGGTTTCTGTGGGATCATTTACAAAGACATCGGCATTATCACCGACACCATCGCCATCGGTATCAGTGGTTTCTGTGGGGTCATTATCAAACGCATCATAATAGTTAGTAGTACCGTCATTATCATCGTCACATATAATTTCGGTTGGTGTAATAAGAGCACTCTCAGCATTTAAATCTTCACCCGGCCAACCATTCATGTCATCGCAATAGTAGATACTGGGGAAGTTTAGGTTACCAATAAAAGCAGAAGAATCAAAAGAAGGCCTAGATCCTTTAAAGAGAACGCTGGTTAACTGGTTATCACGAAAAGCATCTTCGGCAATATGGATCACGCTCTCTGGGATAATTACGCTGGTTAACTGGTTATTCTTAAAAGTCTCACTGCCAATATGGGTTACGCCTTCTGGAATGGTCACGTTGGTTAACTGGTTATCCTGGAAAGCAGACATGCCAATACTAGTCACACTGTTTGGAAGAGCCACGTTGGTTAGCTGGTTATAAACGAAAGCCGCAACACCAATACTGGTCACGCTATCAGGAATAGATACGCTGGTTAACGAGTAATTGATAAAGGCCGTATCGCCAATACCCGTTACACTTTGACCCGCAAGGGTATTTGGAATAACTAAATCGGCTGGACAAGTGTCAGAACATCCTATAATAATGAGTTCGCCTGATATCAGGAGATATTTCCATACGCCAGTATCTGTGCCGATGTTCTCGGAAAACGCCATTATGCCAACACTGGTCACACTCTCGGGAATAACTACGCTAGCTAACTGGTTATAGCTAAAAGCCCAACGGCCAATATGGGTTACGCTGATACCGATAGTTACACTGGTTAGCTGGTTATTAGAGAAAGCCGAGTCGCCAATATGGGTCACATTGTCTGGGATAGTCACGCTGGTTAAGCTGCTATCTACGAAAGCATAGTCGCCAATATGCGTCACGCTTTTACCTGCAATGATATTTGGTATTATTAGACTGCCGTTAGGACATGCAATATGGCATCCAGTTACTGTGACGCTATCCCCATCAAGTTCATAAGTCCAAGTTCCATCATCTAAGGCAGCACTGTTGACCGACAAAAACAAAAAACCTAAAAGACAAATTATTTTATGTAACCGTCCTGAAAATAAAACTCTTACAGATGCAGCGTTATGCAACTGCATTTCGAAAATTCTACCCATTTAAACTAATCCCCTAGGATCTATTAAGCCTGTATATGTAGTGGCATGGAAAATATATAAATACTTTCTGATTAAATACTTTCTTATTAAGCAAGCATCTAAAAATGGATGTTTTTGCCACGTCTTAAGTATTTAACGACGTATATTTTACTCTTTAAAAAACGCTTTTACGACTTTTACCAGATGCACTAGTTACGCTCTGATAAAAGGGTTTTGTTAGTTTCTCTAGACTAGATTACCTGAGGGGAGTGCAAGAACTACATTAGGTCATGGAGGGGGGAGTTAGCCGGCTTAAAGATTGAGGAGAAATGTGAAGGGACTTTAAAACCTTGTAACTTTAAAAGGGGCCAATATATGCACCCCTTATCCAGCCAAGTCTATTGAGTTTTTATAGCTCTGGGATCAGCGCCTCGAGAAGGGCTTCAATCTCCTCTGAAGTAGTTCTTGTTGCACCTTTCCCTATTGCACCATCAGTAAGAGTATCGCCAGTAAAACCAAATCCATAACGTGTGATGAGTAGAGCGTCAGTTAAAGCATCGAAATGCCCATTACCATCAATATCAAACAACGGTCCCGCCCTGAAAGTTGGGTCTAATAAATAGGCATCTAAATCATCATAAATCCCATTGCCATCATCGTCAGTATCTGCATTATTACCTATTCCATCGCCATCCGTATCAGCGGTCTCCGAAGGATCATTTACAAAGACATCGGCGTTATCACCGACACCATCGCCATCCGTATCTGTGGTTTCTGTGGGATCATTATCAAACGCATCGGCATTGGCACCGACACCATCGCCATCCGTATCAGTGGTCTCCGAAGGATCATTTACAAAGGCATCGGCATTATCACCAACACCATCGCCATCCGTATCTGTGGTTTCTGTGGGATCATTTACAAAGGCATCGGCATTATTACCGACACCATCGCCATCCGTATCTGTGGTCTCCGAAGGATCATTATCAAAGGCATCGGCATTATCACCGACGCCATCGCCATCCGTATCTGTGGTTTCTGTGGGATCATTATCAAACGCATCGGCATTATTACCGACACCATCGCCATCCGTATCTGTGGTCTCCGAAGGATCATTATCAAAGGCATCGGCATTATCACCGACGCCATCGCCATCGGTATCAGTGGTTTCTGTGGGATCATTATCAAACGCATCAGCATTATCACCGACACCATCGCCATCCTTATCTTTGCTTTCGTTGGTATCATTATCAAACAAATCATAATAGTTACTTACACCGTCATTATCATCGTCACATATAATTTCGGCCGGTGTAATAAGAGCACTCCCAGTATTTAAATCTTCACCCGGCCAGCCATTCATGTGATCGCAATAGTAGATGCCGGGAAAATCTAGGTTACCAATAAAAGCAGAAGAATCAAAAGAAGGCCTAGATCCTCTAAAGAGAACGCTGGTTAACTGGTTATCACGAAAAGCATCTTTGGCAATATGGATCACGTTCTCTGGGATAATTACGCTGGTTAACTGGTTATCCTGGAAAGCACCAATGCCAATACTAGTCACACTGCTTGGAATAGCAACGCTGGTTAACTGGTTACCACCGAAAGCAAAGTCGCTAATATGGGTTACGCCTTCTGGAATGGTCACGCTGGTTAACTGGTTATCCATGAAAGCAAGCAATCCAATGCTGGTCACAGTACTGGGAATAATCACACTGGCTAACTCGCTTCCTTCGAAGGCCTGTTGACCAATACTGGTTACACTTTTACCCGCAAGGGTATTTGGAATAACTAAGTCGGCTGGGCAAGTGTCAGAACATCCTATAATAATGAGTTCGCCAGATATCAGCATATATTTCCATACGCCAGTATCTGTGCCGATGTTATTGATAAACGCGCCCGAGCCAAGACTGGTCACACTGTCAGGGATCGTCACACTGGTTAACTGGTTATCCATGAAAGCGAGAATCCCAATATGGGTTACGCCGATACCGAAAGTTACACTGGCTAGCTGATTAATAGCGAAAGCACTTCGGCCAATATGGGTCACATTGTCTGGGATAGTCACGCTGGTTAGCTGGTTAGCTATGAACGCGCCGTCGCCAATATGGGTCACATTGTCTGGGATAGTCACGCTGGTTAAGCTGCTATCTACGAAAGCATAGTCGCCAATATGCGTCACGCTTTTACCTGCAATGATATTTGGTATTATTAGACTGCCGTTAGGACATGCAATATGGCATCCAGTTACTGTGACGCTATCCCCATCAAGTTCATAAGTCCAAGTTCCATCATCTAAGGCAGCACTGTTGACCGACAAAAACAAAAAACCTAAAAGACAAATTATTTTATGTAAGCGTCCTGAAAATAAAACTCTTACAGATGCAGCGTTATGCAACTGCATTTCGAAAATTCTATCCATTTAAACTAATCCCCTATGATCTATTAAGCCTGTATATGTAGTGGCATGGTAAATATATAAATACTTTCTGATTAAATAGTAATTATTAATCAAGCATCTAAAAATGGATGTTTTTGCCACGCCTTAAGTATTTAACGACGTATATATTACTCTTTAAAAAAACGCTTTTACGACTTTTACCAGATGCACTAGTTACGCTCTGATAAAAGGGTTTTGATAGTTTCTCTGATTACATTTAACCCAGGCAGTTACACAGAAATATTTACAGTCTCAAAAAATTTTCAACTACCCGGTATTAAAGATCACCCAAAGCCTCATCCAACCAATTCATACGCTGAACATACCAGTCCTTCATATGATCAACTTCCTCTTGATAAGTGTCGTAAACAACCGGATTGGGCCACACATAGGTGCCAATGGTCTGCCACTTGTCATTATTTTCCTGCTGCGCCCACTTTAACTTAGCCGCATAGGTATCAATTTTTTCCAGCATTGTGGCCTGGTTATCTCTAAAGTACGCAAAGCGATCCTGCACCAGCGCAACAAAAGCCGGATCCTGAAATAACCTGCTATACCAGGGGTTATTCTTAATCCAAAAACCCTCTGCATAACGACTATCGGCATAGTCAACATTGCCGAAAGATAAATCGAAATCCCACAGCGGACCCATTTTTATCTTTTCGTTGGGCATTACATTCAGGTAGATACTCGAGAATGAAACAGAATCCACATTCTTGGTTATCTCACTGATCAGATACCAATCAATAAAGCTCGGCAAATCAATAAACGGGGCATAACCGACTGTTGGATCGGCAAAATTATTAGCAAACAATGCAGTTTCAAATTGCCTAATCAGATCACGGATATAAACGTACTGCGCATCATCCTGAACCAGTTTGGGCTCTTTAATATTGAGTAAAAAAGTCTCGGTTTCAAAATAGACATCATCCGGGTCCAGTCTAAAGCTCTGATCAATCTCTAAAAGATAGCCGGTATCACCCAGAGCTACACGCCTATTACTCTCCTCAACCTTTTGCGTGATGTTGTAGGTGCCATTGTATTCGTCGTTAATAAACACTTCGGCAAAAGTACTTTTTGGCGTCCAATCTAAATTACTGATATAACCCATCTCAAAAGCCATACGATTTCTCAGCATAGTTTTATCCGAGTACTCGGCAAGGAAAATCCATTTTTTATCTTTGGGCATATCCAAAAATTCTTCTTTGGAATCCAACTTCATCTGGTAAGGCTTTTTTGGCGCACCCCAGGTTGAATTACCCCTGCCCCTGATCTCTATGATTGATTCCGGAAAATCATTAATATCGCGACCGCCATCGACAGAAACCGTACCAAAAATATAGTCATCCTTAGACTCAATTGGTGCACCACCATCTGTAGTTATCTTTACAACCGGCAGCCCAGTGAACTGAGCTAGATCTACTTGAATACTAGACTCAATACCATTTTCATTAATAATGGTATAGGTTAATGGATTGGTGAAATCATTGGCCGTAACAGCATTTGACTGAACTACACCGTTGACAGAAATTATTTCACCCGCTTGCTGAAAAGACGCGACCAGATTGTCGACACTGACACCTATAGGTGCCCGTCCAGATATTAAACCGTCCTTCAGGTTAAGACTTATATCGTCATTTAACCCGGGGTTATCCGATTGCAAAAACGAGAACTGACTCAAAGTTGGCTGGTAGACACGCACATAGTCCACCTGCATCTGCTGAGGAAATCTTGTACTCTCATCGGGATAGCCCGGCCACTGCCCGCCCACGGCTACATTAAGCAGCAGGAAAAACTCTTCGTGGAATTCAGTTCTGTCAGAAGAGGATATTTGCTGCGAGGCAAACTGTACCCCATCGAGATACCACTTGATTGAGGACTCATCCCACTGAATACTAAAGGTGTGAAATCCATCCGCAAAAGTGTTAATACAACCCAGTGCCTGACATGAGACAAGACTAACCGAATCGCCGATATATTCCCTGTCGCCGGAACTGTTAGAATAATGAATAGTGCCATGAGTGGTATCTTCTCGACCACTGCCTCCAATCATTTCCATAATGTCGATCTCACCCGATGCGGGCCAACCGACACTGGTAATACTCTCACCCAACATCCATATCGCAGGCCATAGGCCCTGCCCCTCTGGTAGCTTGGCACGGACATCTACACGACCGTACTTGAAGGACTGTTTACGTTGGGTTTTTAGGCGCGAAGAAGTATAGCTAGCGCCATTAAAACTCTGCTCTTTGGCTTCAATAGTGAGAAATCCATTAGCAACGGTGGCATTTTCTTTTCGGTAGTACTGAGATTCGGCATTACCCCATCCATTATCGCCCTGGCCTATTTCAAAGGACCAATCAGATTCGTTAACCGCGTTGCCTTCAAATTCATCACTCCAGGCTAATGAATACCCAGAGTACGAGGTTGGCGTTTGATCGGAGATATCTATATTCAAACAGGCGTCAAAAGAATCCCCGGAAATATTACCTGTACCTAATATCCATTGACGGGTGGCATACGTGGAATAATCTGTCAGTAAACTACCGTAAGCAATCTCAGCATCACATTCGCTATTGGCTGCGTTATCAATCAAGTTTTCTTGGGTGCCATTAACTACCCAGAGATATTCCATACTTTCGGTTGGGACAAGATCTAAAGTAACAGTCCAAACTCCATTATTATTAACCGCAACAGGGCTCGACTCAGCATCCCAACCAAACCATGGCCCCGTCAGGACAACCGAGCTAGCGCCCTCGGCAATGACGGACAAACTCAACCCAGAAGAATTCAGCTCGCAGGTGCCGGCAATATCATTGGTTACATTACCTCTTTCGGGATTCCATACTCGATTAAACCAAGTATCTGCATAAGCCGCAAAATTCCCTGAATCACATTCTCCAGCACGATAACCGGTAGAGAAATCTTCTTGAACATCATCCACTCTCCATTTGTAATCTACTTGAGAAGTCCAAGATGGGCTGATAGTTACCGTCCAGGTTCCGTCACCATTATCAACGGCAATATTATCATCACGATCAGCGGCCCAATCGTAGATACTTGCCTGCATGGTTACGGAGCTAGCACCGGGTGCAGAGACAGTAAATGAGGTTGAATTAACATTCGGCGGATAAGCATTATCACCCAAGCCATCGTTATTTGAGTCAGTTGTCTCGGTAGAATCTAGAGGGAAAGCATCGAAAGAATCCACAACACCATCCCCATCATCATCAGTGTCGGCATTATTTCCAATACCGTCTAAATCAGTATCTGTAGATTCGAGAGCATCATAAGGTGCACTGTCCGTCAGCATCAGGCGTCAAGTCACTGTCGTTATCCAGAACCATATCTAAGGTCGGAACGACACGCTGTCCATACTTGTTATAGCCCCAGCAAACAACACCAGTAGCGTCTAACGCACAAGACATGCTCATCACCAGCACTGATATCCGTTGGATTGATCAGAGTCGGAACTTGCGTCTGTCGTCGAGTATCCTTACCCCAACAAGTTACGCCATTGTCATCAATCACACAGGTGTGAGATCCGCCTGCACTAACTTGCGTTGGGTTTACTAAGGTATCTGTCGGTACGGTTCTACGACCACCGTTGTTACTTCCCCAACAAACAACACCCGTAGCATCTATCGCACAAGTGTGGACATTACCACTCACTCACCTGAGTTGGATTCTGTAATGTTTTCGGTACAGCCGACCGACCGAAGCGATTACGTCCCCAACAGATAACACCATTATCGCCAACCGCACAGGTGTAATCATTACCAGCATCAATCTGAGTAGGATTAACTACCTTGCCTGGTACATTGGTGATCTTCGATGAACTTTTACCCCAACAAACAACACCACTGCCATCAATAGCACAGGTGTGATCATTACCTACCGCAACATCGGTCGGATTTGATAATACTGGAGTCAATGTTTCACCAAAATCATCTCCACCCCAACAAACAACACCGTTATCATCTAGCGCACAGGCATGTTCAGCGCCCGCAACGACCTTCGTCGGGTTGCTCAGGACCGGCACATCAGTTTGACCGCGAGTATTATCACCCCAGCAAATCACGCCGCTATTATCCATCGAACAGCTAAACTTAGTACCTACACTGATTGTGTAGTCTACAACTAATGGGTTACGTCCAGTCTCCGTCTCAAGTACATCGGGTACACCGTCGTTATCATCGTCGCTATCAGCATTGTTACCGGTTCCATCACGGTCGGTATCTAGAGCTTCGGTAGAATCCAACGGCCACAGATCGATACCATCTACAACACCATCTCCATCGGTATCAGCAATATATCGCTCTGTTCCATTGGCGTCTTCGACCCAATCATCAATACCATCACCGTCGTTATCCATAACCATATCTAGACTTGGAACAGTACGTTGACCATTTTTGTTATAGCCCCAGCACACTACACCCGTATCATCCACGGCACAGGCATGATCGAAACCAACACTGATATGCGTTGGATTGATCAGGCTCGGAGCCTGTGTCTGGCGTCTATTATTACGACCCCAACAACCGACACCATTATCGTCAAGTACACAGTTGAATGTTCCACCTGCACCGACTTGGATTGGATTAACAAAGGTATTTGCAGGAACAGTTCTCATACCAGCACTGTTACTTCCCCAGCAGACAACGCCCGTATCATCTAACGCGCAACTGTGGTTCTTACCTGCACTCACCTGAGTTGGGTTAACCAGTAGAGCAGTCTTTGTTGCTGATGCTCGGCCGTATCGGTTATAACCCCAACAAGTCACTCCATTATCATTGACCGCACAAGTGTGATCCATACCTGCACTAATCTGCGTTGGATTAACTATGCTATCGGGAACTTCAGTAATTCCTTGTGAAGTGTTTTTACCCCAACACACAATACCGCTATCATCGATAGCACAGGTGTGATCAATACCCAGCGCAAGATCAGTCGGGTTCGAAAGACCGTTAGGCACGTCTACTTCTTGATTGTTATTTCTACCCCAGCAAACCACACCAGTATCATCAATTGCACAGACATGTTGATGGCCCGCAGCAACCTTTGTTGGATTGATCAGCGTAGGTACATCAGTTTGACCAAAGTTATTGTCACCCCAACAAACTACGCCGGTGTCATCAATAGAACAGCTAAACTTAGAACCCACACCAACTGTGTAGTCTACAACTAATGCGTTACGGCCGGTTTCGTTCTCAAGGACATCCGGAACTCCGTCGTTATCATCGTCTAAATCAGTACTGTCTGGCGTTCCGTCACGGTCTGTATCAGTCAGATCAACAACCGATACTGTACGCGTTACTACGTCTGCTTGGTTACCAGCTGCATCTGTAGCAGTGTACGTCAGCGTGTATATACCTTCTGACGAAGTGTTAACAGAACCACTTGCCGTTACTGTTTCTCCAGTGTCTGCTGAAGCACCCTGATCCGTATACGTCTCACCTAGAGCAACAACTACTGATGCTTCGCCTGTCAGTGTAATAACTGGAGCGGTTGTATCATCAGAGACCGGCGCTCCCTCTGCAATATTTATATCGGAACTAACAAAATCAAATTTGTTGTTAATGCCGTTCTCTGAAAAATGAACATCAGAGCTTTGAGAAAACTTTAAGGTGGTACCAGAGAATCCGTCTAGAGCGGTACAGGGCAAAGTAAACAATGTGGCAGGAAGGCTAGTATTTGAAGGCCAAGTACCATTCAAATCAACCCATGCAATATTCAAATACTTATTAAATGTCGCGGAGCCCTCACCCTCATTACTATCGGCGACATCATATATGTATTCACCATCACGTATCTGAACACCGACATTATCAACCGTTAATATATCTGCAGGCTCATCACAGACAAGAACGTCACCATCATAATGCAGACGTAAACCTAGGCCGATGATGGATACCTGATCAGTGGTATCGTAAACCACTGATATTGAAATGGTATCTCCCACTTGAATCTGCGGCGATGAAAGAACGGAGGTAATAATTAGATCATTGGCTGAGACGAATCCAGCACCCAGCATTAACGAAGAAAAACAAACGGCTGTAAAAGCATTTCTTAAATATTTTAACATCTCAATGTCTACCGTCAGGTGTAAAAATTATACTTATTTGACTAAGTTTGTAACAGCCATTACTGTAGACCTCGATTTAGCGAGTGCCCCCAACTGAGACTTAAGGGACTCAAAATTGTTGAACAACACGCACCTGAAGAAAGTAATTGTCCGGAATATTTTTTATATAACTCCAATTAGTAATTTAAACTTAAAAAATGAAGTAACTTTTATATTTTGCAGCTTCGATACACTACCGGCACTTTAGGCACCTAACCATCAATTAATTAACTTTTATTTTTTTACTAACTCGACAATCAGCGACAAGAAACGACATCCACATATAAAAACCTTATATTAATCACTCCCTAATTTACAAATCTTCCTGCAGGGTTTTCATACACTGTTTCTACCATATCTCAGGCTACTAGCTTACCTTACTTATGACAAATTCATTGATATACCAGTGTAACTTCATTTCGACTAGCTGGTCCCCAGTGTGACTATAGCCCTATGCTAGTCACACAAGCAACAACACCTACAATAAAAGACATTTGCTCGATCAAAAGAAGATACTCAGACACCTCCCTGATTCATATAACGACACATTTTAATACTTAACTTTGATTTTTCTTGTTATTTTTTCTTCATTCGCCCATTAAATTGACTCTTACCATTTTTTTTAGACCAAAACTCGCCATGGTTGCCCATAGCGAGTTTTTAAGTCTTACACTTACTAGCTGTTACTGAATAGATGCATCATAAGGTGCACTGTCTTCAGCATCAGGCGTCAAGTCACTGTCGTTATCCAGAACCATATCTAAGGTCGGAACGACACGCTGTCCATACTTGTTATAGCCCCAGCAAACAACACCAGTAGCGTCTAACGCACAGACATGCTCATCACCAGCACTGATATCCGTTGGATTGATCAGAGTCGGAACTTGCGTCTGTCGTCGAGTATCCTTACCCCAACAAGTTACGCCATTGTCATCAATCACACAGGTGTGAGATCCGCCTGCACTAACTTGCGTTGGGTTTACTAAGGTATCTGTCGGTACGGTTCTACGACCACCGTTGTTACTTCCCCAACAAACAACACCCGTAGCATCTATCGCACAAGTGTGGACATTACCACCACTCACCTGAGTTGGATTCTGTAATGTTTTCGGTACAGCCGACCGACCGAAGCGATTACGTCCCCAACAGATAACACCATTATCGCCAACCGCACAGGTGTAATCATTACCAGCATCAATCTGAGTAGGATTAACTACCTTGCCTGGTACATTGGTGATCTTCGATGAACTTTTACCCCAACAAACAACACCACTGCCATCAATAGCACAGGTGTGATCATTACCTACCGCAACATCGGTCGGATTTGATAATACTGGAGTCAATGTTTCACCAAAATCATCTCCACCCCAACAAACAACACCGTTATCATCTAGCGCACAGGCATGTTCAGCGCCCGCAACGACCTTCGTCGGGTTGCTCAGGACCGGCACATCAGTTTGACCGCGAGTATTATCACCCCAGCAAATCACGCCGCTATTATCCATCGAACAGCTAAACTTAGTACCTACACTGATTGTGTAGTCTACAACTAATGGGTTACGTCCAGTCTCCGTCTCAAGTACATCGGGTACACCGTCGTTATCATCGTCGCTATCAGCATTGTTACCGGTTCCATCACGGTCGGTATCTAGAGCTTCGGTAGAATCCAACGGCCACAGATCGATACCATCTACAACACCATCTCCATCGGTATCAGCAATATATCGCTCTGTTCCATTGGCGTCTTCGACCCAATCATCAATACCATCACCGTCGTTATCCATAACCATATCTAGACTTGGAACAGTACGTTGACCATTTTTGTTATAGCCCCAGCACACTACACCCGTATCATCCACGGCACAGGCATGATCGAAACCAACACTGATATGCGTTGGATTGATCAGGCTCGGAGCCTGTGTCTGGCGTCTATTATTACGACCCCAACAACCGACACCATTATCGTCAAGTACACAGTTGAATGTTCCACCTGCACCGACTTGGATTGGATTAACAAAGGTATTTGCAGGAACAGTTCTCATACCAGCACTGTTACTTCCCCAGCAGACAACGCCCGTATCATCTAACGCGCAACTGTGGTTCTTACCTGCACTCACCTGAGTTGGGTTAACCAGTAGAGCAGTCTTTGTTGCTGATGCTCGGCCGTATCGGTTATAACCCCAACAAGTCACTCCATTATCATTGACCGCACAAGTGTGATCCATACCTGCACTAATCTGCGTTGGATTAACTATGCTATCGGGAACTTCAGTAATTCCTTGTGAAGTGTTTTTACCCCAACACACAATACCGCTATCATCGATAGCACAGGTGTGATCAATACCCAGCGCAAGATCAGTCGGGTTCGAAAGACCGTTAGGCACGTCTACTTCTTGATTGTTATTTCTACCCCAGCAAACCACACCAGTATCATCAATTGCACAGACATGTTGATGGCCCGCAGCAACCTTTGTTGGATTGATCAGCGTAGGTACATCAGTTTGACCAAAGTTATTGTCACCCCAACAAACTACGCCGGTGTCATCAATAGAACAGCTAAACTTAGAACCCACACCAACTGTGTAGTCTACAACTAATGCGTTACGGCCGGTTTCGTTCTCAAGGACATCCGGAACTCCGTCGTTATCATCGTCTAAATCAGTACTGTCTGGCGTTCCGTCACGGTCTGTATCAGTCAGATCAACAACCGATACTGTACGCGTTACTACGTCTGCTTGGTTACCAGCTGCATCTGTAGCAGTGTACGTCAGCGTGTATATACCTTCTGACGAAGTGTTAACAGAACCACTTGCCGTTACTGTTTCTCCAGTGTCTGCTGAAGCACCCTGATCCGTATACGTCTCACCTAGAGCAACAACTACTGATGCTTCGCCTGTCAGTGTAATAACTGGAGCGGTTGTATCATCAGAGACCGGCGCTCCCTCTGCAATATTTATATCGGAACTAACAAAATCAAATTTGTTGTTAATGCCGTTCTCTGAAAAATGAACATCAGAGCTTTGAGAAAACTTTAAGGTGGTACCAGAAAATCCGTCTAGAGCGGTACAGGGCAAAGTAAACAATGTGGCAGGAAGGCTAGTATTTGAAGGCCAAGTACCATTCAAATCAGCCCATGCAATATTCAAATACTTATTAAATGTCGCGGAGCCCTCACCCTCATTACTATCGGCGACATCATATATGTATTCACCATCACGTATCTGAACACCGACATTATCAACCGTTAATATATCTGCAGGCTCATCACAGACAAGAACGTCACCATCATAATGCAGACGTAAACCTAGGCCGGTGGTGGATACCTGATCAGTGGTATCGTAAACCACTGATATTGAAATGGTATCTCCCACTTGAATCTGCGGCGATGAAAGAACGGAGGTAATAATTAGATCATTGGCTGAGACGAATCCAGCACTCAGCATTAACGAAGAAAAACAAACGGCTGTAAAAGCATTTCTTAAATATTTTAACATCTCAATGTCTACCCTCAGGGTGAATAAAATTTATACTAATGTGACTAATTATGGATGCCTTCTATATTAATGTAAACAGCAACACATATGAAAGTTGAGTCTCTGAACAATATAATCTCAACGAGTTAATTTATATATAAGAAAATAAGAAGGGGGGGGATAACACTCGAAGCTTATAAACAATGGTCTCCCCTTCAGGAGTCGAACCTGAAATTCAAGCTTAGGAGGCTAGCGTGATATCCAATTTCACCAAGGGGAGATAACACGCATTATATAGAAAATCAGGCTGCCACAAAATAGACAAACATCAAACTACGAAATAAAAAAGAACCTACTTTTTATTAACAGAAAGGATTTTTATCCTTTACAATCTTGGCCATGAATGTACTTCTGATTAATGCCAAAAAAATACCCAACCGTCTAGCTGAAATAACCGGCCGCCAACTCAAACAGTTAATTGAAGTACAGCGTTGCGCTATAGGCGACACCGTGCGTGTAGGTGAAATTAATGGTCTTATGGGAACTGGCACCATCCTCGAGTTGAACACTTCTCAAGCTGTTCTTGAAATCAACTTAAACAGCCCTGCCCCACCGCCAATTCCCCTAACGCTAATTTTAGCTATGCCGCGACCTAAAATGCTACGACGCAGCTTGCAGACAATTGCCGCCATGGGGGTTAAAGAGATTTATCTAATCAACTCTTTTCGCGTCGAGAAAAGTTTTTGGCAGACACCGTTCTTAAAACCAGAGGCTATCGAAGAGGATTTTATTTTGGGCTTAGAGCAGGCACGAGATACAAGGCTACCAGAAATTCATATCCGCAAAAGATTTAAACCTTTTGTCGAAGATGAACTTACTGACATTATTAAAGGTAAGAAAAACCTGCTTGCACACCCGGTTACAGAAACTCGCTGCCCTATTGATCTCCAACAACCTGCAACCCTTGCTATAGGCCCTGAAGGGGGCTTTATACCCTATGAAGTGGATATGTTAAGCGCAGCAGGATTTGAAACCGTCCATATAGGGCCGCGGATCCTGCGTGTCGAAACTGCTGTTCCAGCCCTTATTTCAAGGCTATTTCCAGCTTAGACAAGTCTATTAGCGTCTGCGCGGCTTTAATCGCGATGAGCGAGGCTGTGCCTTTAACTTGGGCTTACTCTTTTTAGCCTCCCGAACCATCACTTCTTTTTCGCGACGGGATTCTCCCGGCACTAAAAACCCTTCGCCATTGCCAATAAGGTCAGTGCGACCCATGCGTCGCAGAGCCTTGCGTAAAATCGGCCAATTTTCCGAATCGTGATAACGCAAAAATGCCTTGTGCAGGGTTCGTTGCTCTTGGCTTTTCGCGCTAAAAATCTTTTCGCTGTTATTTTTACCCAGCGGCTTTAACGGATTTTTCTCGGTAAAGTACATAGTTGTAGCTGAAGCCATCGGCGAGGGATAGAAACTCTGCACCTGATCAACACGAAATCCATTAGTTTTGAGCCACAGCCCCAAACTCATCATATCCTCATTGGTCGAACCCGGATGTGCAGAGATAAAGTAAGGAATCAAATATTGCTTTTTGCCCGCCTCTTTCGAGTAGCGTTCAAACATTTCCTTAAATTCATAATAGCTACCCATGCCCGGCTTCATCATTTTACTCAGTGGACCATCCTCAGAATGCTCTGGAGCAATTTTCAGATAGCCACCCACATGGTGGGTCACCAATTCTTTGACATACTCAGGATCACGCACTGCAAGGTCGTAGCGAAGACCAGAGGCAACGACAACCTTTTTTACCCCGGGCAGATTTCGGGTCTTACGGTAGAGCTGTGTGGTGTGCTTATGATCGGTCTCTAGATTGACACAGATTGTCGGGTATACACAGGACGGACGTCGACAGGTCTCTTCAATCTTTTTATCTTTGCAGTTAAGACGATACATATTAGCGGTCGGTCCGCCCAGATCAGATATAACACCAGTAAAACCCGGTGTCATATCGCGGATTTTTTCAACTTCGTTAAGAATCGATTCTTCGGATCGACTCTGAATAATACGCCCTTCGTGCTCAGTTATTGAGCAAAAAGTACAGCCGCCAAAACAGCCGCGCATAATATTGACCGAAAAACGAATCATATCGTAGGCTGGAATTTTGCTCTCACCATAGGATGGATGAGGAATACGCTTATAGGGCTGATCAAAAACCCAATCCAGCTCTTCCGTTTCGAGAGGAATCGGTGGCGGGTTAACCCAGATATCGTTACGGCCTTGATTTTGCACCAGAGGACGGGCGTTCCCAGGGTTTGTTTCACGGTGAAAAATACGGTCCGCATGGGCATACAAAACAGGATCTTTTCCGACCTGATCAAAAGACGGCATGCGTATATAGGTAGCACTCGGATCGGTTTTAATCGCCTGAGTATCAGGAATAATCGCCAGAGGCTTTACTTCATCGCCAATATCTCCAAGCTTGACCTGGCCAGTGGCACAGGTGCCGCCTTTCTCTGCTCGCACACGAATCGTTTTCGCATCATCAGAATCGCCAGTCTGCGATGTCACATAGGGGTTTTTAGGCTTAGCTAGTTGTCCGGGCTGATCGACTTGAGTCGAGTCAATCTCACTCCAGCCAGCGGGAATAGTCCGGCACAAAAATGCACTTCCGCGCAGATCAGTAATATCGCGAAGAGTCTCACCGCGAGCCATTCTGTGGGTCAATTCAATCATCGCTCGCTCGGCATTTCCGTAGAGCAGAATATCTGCGGTTGAATCAATTAACACTGAACGCTTAACCGACTCTGACCAATAATCATAATGCGCAAGACGGCGAAGACTGGCTTCGATACCACCCACCACAACTGGCGCATCTGAATAGGCTTCACGGCACTTTTGCGTATAGACAGTCACAGCCCGATCTGGACGCTTGCCACCAAGATCATCGGCGGTGTAGGCATCGTCGTGGCGTAAGCGGCGATCAGCGGTATAGCGATTGATCATCGAATCCATATTTCCGGCGGTGACACCAAAGTAGAGATTCGGCTTACCCAGCTCTTTAAAGCTCTTGGCGTCGCGCCAATCCGGCTGCGAAAGAATACCGACTCGATAACCCTGCGCTTCAAGAACACGTCCAATAACAGCCATCCCAAAGCTTGGGTGATCTACATAGGCATCCCCGGTCACCAAAATAACATCGCAACTATCCCAGCCAAGCTGATCCATCTCATCACGTGACATGGGTAAAAATGGCGCAGGCAATAAACATTCAGCCCAGTATTTTGGGTAATCATAAAGTGCTGTTGGCGCTTGCTGTTTTGCTGACATTTGTTAGATACACTTTTGTTATAGGTTTAAACGGCGCATTGTAACGGATTTCCAACTTTCAAGAGTGACTGTTTTGGTCTTTGTAACCGCATACCCCGTATACCAGAATTAGTCAGATATTTGATTAACTGCACCTGGTTTCTTTTTTGCGAATGAGAATCAATATTATTAACATTTAGCCAATAGTGGCGTACAATAACTCTATTCCAAACCAATCACGAGATTTGCCAATGACACTCTGGGATCTTAAGCAGGGAACATCCGCCACCGTTGACAGCTTTGTCTCATCCCTTGAGAGCAGCTATCGAACTCGCCTGAGTGAACTTGGATTCCATCCCGGTGAACTAATCTCCTGCGTACTCTCCCCCAGCCTTGGCGCACCGAAACTTTACCGAGTCAATAACAGCGTTTACTCGCTAGATGACAGCGTCGCTTCATTAATTAGAGTCGGCACTGACAAATAAGCAGATTTAATGACAAAAACCATCCTTATTGGCAGCCCAAACTCAGGTAAAAGTTTACTCTTTAATCGGCTGACTGGCCTCAATCAAAAAGTCGCCAATTTCCCGGGTGTTACAGTTAGCGTCAACTCCGGTAAAAGTCTTACTCACCCCTCCAATGAATTCCTAGATTTTCCTGGCGCCTACTCTCTACAGACCATTTCTGCGGAAGAGCAAATTTCAGTTGAAGCATTTTATACAGCTCTCAAAGATCCAGAGATCAGCTCGATTATCTGTGTTGTCGACCTAACCCGTCTCGAAAAGGGGTTAATTTTTGCATTGCAGGTTATCAATGCCTGTGCTGAACATCAAAAGCCACTGCTTATAGCGGCCAATATGATAGATGTTCTCAAACAGCACAAGCTGAGTCTAGATACTGCTGGACTTGAAAAAGCACTCGGGGTTCCGGTGATCGAAGTCTCTGCAAAATCCGCAAGCGGACTTGAAGAGCTGCAAGATAGAGCGCTCAGCCAAAAAGACCTGCCCAGCCCTTACACCAGCGATATTATTGCCTCGGATGAATCGGTTATTCACCGTCAGGCGCAGCAACTCGCTAAGGACTTTGGGCCAAAAGGTGACTTATTAATTAATGCACAAACCCGACTCGACGAGTTTTTCCTCCACTCCTGGTTCGGCGGCCTTAGTTTTTTGGTCATTATGTATCTGTTATTTCAAAGTATTTTCACCTGGGCTGCGCCCGTTATGGACGCAGTCGAGAGCCTATTGCAGTTAATGGCTGGAATTATTTTGCCGATGCTCCCTCAGGGCGTGATTAGCGACTTTACGGCCGATGCACTATTTGGCGGTATAGGTGCCTTTTTGGTGTTTGTACCACAGATATTTGTCCTCACTTTAGTAGTGGGCATGCTCGAAGATAGCGGCTATTTAGCCCGAGCGGCGGTTATTTGCCATAAGCCGCTGCGGCTATTTGGACTTACCGGTAAAAGCTTTATCCCGATGCTATCAAGTGTCGCCTGCGCTATCCCAGGTATTTATGCCGCCCGCACTGTCGACTCTCCGCGCAAGCGCTGGTTGACCTATCTAGCAATTCCACTAATGCCCTGCTCCGCACGATTGCCGGTTTACAGCCTGTTAATTGCCGCCTTTATCCCCGCTACCAGTATGCTCGGTGGTTTGATTGGCTGGCAGGGTTTGGCAATGTTCAGTATCTATGTATTTGGTATTCTCTGTGGGCTGCTGGTCACTGCTCTGGTATCAAAAACTAATAAAGCGATGCAGAGCGATCTGCCCTTTGTTCTCGAAATGCCCCCCTACCGACTCCCCTCATGGCGACCTCTACTGCGCAATGCGTGGAATAGAAGCAAACACTTTGTCACCAAAGCCGGCAAGATTATCTTTATAGTTACAGTGGTTATTTGGCTCTTGGGTTACTTCCCAAATGAAGGCGCAAATCTCGGCGAATCCTGGCTCGGCCAAATGGGCAAATGGATTGAACCGGTATTTTCGCCGTTTGGTTTGGACTGGAAATATGGTGTGGCAATTTTAACTTCATTTTTGGCTCGTGAAGTTTTTGTTGGCACTCTGGGAACCCTCTTTGGTATTGAAGGCGGCGAAGAAAATATTATTTCACTGGCAGAACATATCCAAAATAGCGGCCTGCCAATCGGCGCGGGCTTTGCTCTTCTAGTATTTTTCTCAATCGCCCTGCAATGCGTATCAACACTCGCAGTGCTGCGAAAAGAGACCGGCTCGTGGCGCCTGCCATCGCAACTATTTGTCAGCTATAGTTTACTTGCCTATGCTGCCGCTTGGCTTACCTTCATTATTGTCCAGGCCATCGCCGCTTAGCCATTGCGCAAGTAAGCTCAAGCACATAAGGTGTTAGCATCTATGCAGAGTTTTACCTTCCAAGAAATCCCCTATCAAGCCAACAGTGAAAATCTGTTTAGCCTAGTCCGTGATCTGCCCGACGCTATCTGGCTCGACAGCGGTAAATCGCGCAGCACTCAGGGACGTTTTGATATTATTTCCGCGGTGCCGGATGCCATTATCGAAACCTATGGCAAGCTATCGACAATATCCGATAGCAATGGAAAAACCCGCAGTGACAAAGATCCTTTTAAATTAGCCCAAGAGCTCTTAGAGCCACTACTCCCCTTTGATAGCAGTACATCTAGCTCTCCGTTTGTCGGCGGATTGATCGGCTATTTCGGCTATGACTTGGGACGTCGGTTAATTGATATCCAAGATAAAACCTCCTCGGCAACCGGCCTACCTGATATGCGAATTGGCCGCTATCTCTGGGCGCTGGTAATCGATCACAGCGCACGACAGTGCCAATTAGTATTTCACGGAAACTGCACAAGTGAATTACGGAAAAAAGTAATTCAGCGCTTCGCAACTCCAGCAGTAACCAGTAATGCTGAAGCTTCCTTTAGACTTGCTGAGAAGTTTAAAGCGACACTCAGCAAAGAGCAGTATCAGGCGTCAATACGCCGCATTAAAGACTATATCGCCTCTGGCGACTGTTACCAGACCAACTTCACCCAACATTTTTCTGCACCTTTTGAGGGTGATCTCTGGGAAGCTTACCTGAGCTTGAGAGATAACGTCCCCTCACCCTACTCGGCCTTTTGGCAGTGGCAAGATCAAGCTTTACTCTGCCTTTCACCCGAGCGTTTTGTACAGTCTGTGGATGGCTCTGTAGAAACCAAACCAATTAAAGGCACCGCCCGACGCGGTGCGACAGTGGCAGAAGATACTGCACTCTCAGACCGGCTAGTGACAAGCAGTAAAGACCGCGCGGAAAATCTAATGATTGTCGATTTACTGCGCAATGATTTAAGCAAGAACTGTAAATCCGGCTCAATCGCCGTACCCAAGCTATTTGAACTGGAAAGCTTTGCCAATGTTCACCATCTGGTCAGTACTGTAACCGGCAAGCTCAACACTGATTCAACGCCACTGGGGCTGCTTCGCGACTGCTTCCCTGGCGGTTCTATTACTGGAGCGCCGAAAAAACGTGCCATGCAAATTATCGAAGAGTTAGAGCCAGTGAAACGTTCGGCCTACTGCGGCAGCATTGGTTATATCAGTGCCAACAATCGCATGGATAGCAATATTGCTATTCGCACCGTGATCGCTGACCACGGGGAATTACACTGCTGGGGCGGTGGAGGCATTGTTGCGGACTCTCAGGAAGATAGAGAATATGAGGAGTCGATAGATAAAATAAGGGCTCTTTTAATCGCCCTAGAAACTTTTTATGAAAAGTAATTATGCACTTGGCTACTGAGCATAAGCCCGCGCAACTTCCTCGCCAATAATAGTCACACCCGCTTGAACTACCGTAGCATCCTGAGCATAAGAAACCCGAATACACTGTTGCTTATGTACCCAATCATCGGTAATGCCCGGAAAGAAATTATGCCCCGGCACTACCAAGACGCCCCTCACCTTTAAACGCTCATAGAGTTCTTGACTGGTAATTGGCAATTTATCAAACCACAGCCACAGAAAGATGGCCCCTTCAGGGCGATGAATACGGTAAGGCAGGTCACCCAGTGCACGACGAAACCAAACCACTGTCTGCTCAGCACGCTGACGATAAAACGGCGCAATCTGCTGTTGACTTAACGAGAGAATCTCACCACTGCTGACCAGTTCACGGGCCAGCGCAGGGCCGAGATTACCGCAGGCCAAGCTAACGATAGTATTGACCTTGGTATAGGCCTGAATAATATCTTCACGAGCGACAATAATACCGGTTCGTACCCCAGGAAGGCCGAGCTTGGAGAGACTTAGAACCAGAATAGTATTCGTATTCCAGTGCGCCTTGGCATCATTAAAGATAATACTTGGGAACGGCAACCCGTAGGCACCATCGAGAATAAACGGAATATTGTGCTGATCGGCAATACTGTCGATATGCTCAATCTCATCATCAGTTAAAACATTACCGGTCGGATTTGTCGGCCTTGAAACACACAGCGCCGCCGTCTGCTGAGTGATATTTAGCCGGGAAAAATCGACATGGTATTTAAATAGATTATCGTCGAGCAGTTCAATGTCTGGGCGCGTAGCCGTGAACAGATTGTCACTCAGCCCTATATCCCGATAACCGATATATTCAGGAGCCAGTGGCAGATGAATGGAGCGATGACTGCCATCAGGCATATCACCGGCAAACATATTGTAGAGCACAAAGAAGGCGGACTGACTACCATTTGAGACGGCGATATTGCGTGATGAAAGTGCCCAACCAAACTGTTGCTTTAGCAACCCGGCTATCTGCTCGCGAAAGTCTTTATCGCCCTGAGGTGACTGGTAGACACCCATAAGACTATGCAGTTGCTTAGGGCTAGCCAAGACAGATTCCAGGCGCGCTTTAAAGACCTCTTCAACCTCAGGAATTCGCCCGGGATTACCGCCACCCATAAACAGCATATTTGGGTTTTCATTGAGCGCAGTACCCAGATCATCCATTAACTCGACAATACCGGATTGGCCGGAAAACTTTTCCCCAAACTTCGACAACTCCACTGTGTAACTCTCCTTTGAATAAGCTCTGCATTTGAAAAATGCTCTACGATTAAAAAGCTCTATATTTAAAAAATCTGCATTAAAAACACTCAGCCTAAAACATTAGTCCATATAGCGAAATGTAAAATTAACCCGCGGCTGATGCAAATCCTTAACCTTAGCGATTCGATGTTGCCAGTAACCTTGTATACCAGCGCCCATTAGTAATAGCGACCCATGCGGTAAAGGAATCGAAATACGCTGTTTGGTCTGCAGATGTCGCAACTGAAAAACCCGTTCTGCCCCCAGACTCAGAGATGCAATAAGAGGCTCTGGACCCAGTTCGGGCTCATTGTCTGCATGCCAGTCAACACTGTCCGAACCATCACGATAATAATTAACCAATGCGCGATTAAATGCGGCGTCGGTTTGATTTTCAACGTCGGCCCGCAACCTCTCTATCCAATCGGGAAAACTAACCGCCTGCAGAGCAAATATTGGAATAGGTATAGCTAGTTCCCAGCTCGCCAAACCACTGTTGCAGTCGCGGTATGGGGATTGATTTACCAACAATTTTGATACTATCTGCGCGCCAGTCAACTGAATCTATCGCCCTGTATAGTAGCTTATCTGCATCCTTATATGACAACCAGTTGGGCCAGAATGTGATTGTACTCTGGCATTCAGCCGTAAGCTGCAGGGGTATAATCTGATGGTCGAATAGATCCATCAATTAGAACTCTTTAATAGATCCATATACACGCGGTTCAAGCTCCAGACGAATAGCAAACCGCTGCCAAACCCCCTCGCGAATCTCTTCGGCAAGTTCAAGTAACTGCTCTCCGGTGCCGCCACCATCGAGGTGATTAACCAACACGAGCGCCTGATGCTTGTGTACACCGACTGAACCCCTTGTAAGCCCTTTATATCCACACTGATCAATTAACCAAGCCGCGGGAATTTTGGTGAAATTATCAGGTTGCGGAAAATTAGGCATCTGAGGAAAAACCTCAAGCAGCCCTGTCAGCGCGGAATTTGAGATTAGTGGATTTTTGAAAAAGCTACCGGCATTGGGTGTAATCGCCGGGTCGGGCAACTTTTGACGGCGAATCTGACATACCAGCTGGCTTACTTTTTCGGGTGTCAGCGTACCGCTGTGACTCTCTAGGGCGCTCTTTAAGGCTGGGTAGCTAATATTGACCTCAGCTACGGTGCTTAGACACAGGGTGACATCGAGAATAATAAATTGGTCGCGAGCGACATTTTTAAACAGGCTATCCCTATAGGCAAATTCGCAGGCCGCCTTATTAAACTTGACCAATTTCCCAGTGGCAATTTCAACCGCTCGTAGAGAAACGAACAGATCGGCTAATTCAACACCATAAGCACCAATATTCTGAATTGGCGCAGCACCCATATTGCCCGGAATAAGCGAGAGATTCTCCATACCGAACCAGCCCTGCTCTAAGGTGGTCAATACCGCTTGATGCCAGTTTTCCCCAGCAGCAAAGGTGACTTCGACCGAATTCCCCTGACTGTGGTGACTAATGCCATGGGTATTGATATGAATCACTAATCCAGACAAATCACCGGCCAAGATCAGATTGCTACCACCACCCAGAGGCGTTATTTTCAGCTGATGCTGTTTGGCGTATTCAAGGGCAGAAAATAATTCTTGCTCATCGCTCACCGAACAGAAATATTCCGCATAAGCTGGCAGTGCCAAGCTATTAAAAGGCTGCAGGGAAATATGCTGTTCGATAGTGGGACTCAAGAGCTTCGAGACTCAGGCCGGCCCTGAAAAGTAGGCTTCAGAGAATGCTCAGCCTGAATATGCTTGAGCAGACCGCATGACGCTTCTTCGACCAGATTAAAGACCAACTCGAAACCATTGTCACCGCCATAATAGGGGTCGGGAACCTCGCGTTGAGCCTGCTGCTCTGTAAAATCGAGAAATAAACCGAGATGGCCAGTGTAATTATCTGGGCACATCGCTTTAAGATCGCTCAAGTTGGCCTTATCCATAGCTATAACATAGTCAAACTGGGCAAAATCGTCGCCGGTGACCAATCGAGCCCGTAGTTCACTCAGGTCATAACCTTTTGTTTTCGCAACCGCCGCCGTACGCTGATCGGGGGAGCGGCCAATATGCCAGTCGCCAGTACCCGCCGAATCGACCGAAATTGAACCGTCAAAGCCATTGGTGTCGACCATGCATTGGAAAACACCATGGGCTGTCGGCGAGCGACAAATATTCCCGAGGCAGACGAAAAGAACTGATATTTGACTCATGATAGCCCCTGCTAACAGATTATTTATACTTAAAGTTATTTCTATATAAGCTGCATAACCAACTGTTATTTATATATTTACAGTAAGTTTATAGCTGCCTGAAGATCTTCTTCCGTATCTATACCCGCGGGAACATTTTCCACTGCGTCGGCAACATGAATCGACACTCCGTGCCACATAAAGCGCAACTGCTCAAGCTTTTCACTGTCTTCTAAGGGTGCAACGGGCCAGGTAACAAAGCGATTTAACTCTAGGATTCGGTAGGCATATATACCTATATGGCGACGAAAGTCATACTCGGCAGGCACTTCAACGGGCAACTCAGTTGCCAGCTGATTAAAGCTATCGCGAGGCCAGGGAATCGGCGCACGACTAAAATACAGGCTCATGCCCTGCTGATTGATCACCAGCTTAACGACATTGGGATTCAGCAAGTCCTCGACCTTTTCAATCGGTTCGGCCAGTGTTGCCACACCGGCCTGATTGTTTTCGGCCAGATTAATGGCGACCTGATTAATCACTGCCGGTGGGATTAGCGGTTCATCGCCCTGCACATTAACCACAATCTGATCATCACTCAGCCCCAGTATCGAAGCCACCTCTTGAAGGCGATCTGTACCGGATGGATGATCGGGGTTGGTCATGCACACCTCAGCGCCAAACTCTCTGGCTGCGGCCTCAATCCTCGGATCATCGGTGGCTATAACCACACGACTTGCCGCACTTTTACCCGCCTGCTCCCAGACTCTCTGAATCATCGCCTTTCCTGCAATATCGCGCAGAGGCTTGCCAGGCAGTCTTGTAGACGCATAGCGTGCGGGGATAATAACTATAAATTCCATAGGGTTCTTTTTACTCACTATTGGGCTTATATAAGCTCGATTTTACTTAAAAGCCTTTACTTGAACGGCTGTGCCAATCCCTGTAATTTCTCAACAAGCCTATCTGCAAAGCCTGAATCAATTACTGCCTCGACGTCAAGGGACCAGATATTGTCAGCAACAGACTGCTGTAATCCGGCCCATTTTATTGCATCTTTGGCAGTGACTATTACCGGCAAGGTATCATTAAAGGTCAAATCTTTTTCGTCGAGGGCCTGGTGGTCATCAAAGCGGTGCAACTTTACCGACAGTCCCAAAGCCTCCAAGGTACTAGAAAATCGCTGTGGATTGCCTATAGCGGCGGCGGCATGAACCCATTTTTCAGGGCCGACCTGAGTTTCTAGCCAATGACCAATCGATTCTCTGCGACCAGATTGTAAATGTCTAAAGCAAGTTGGCTGAATAGCCATTTCATCCACAGGATTATCGCTCAGAGCATCTCTACCTGTATCAGCGCGCTTACCATTAATAACCACAAAATCGGCCTGATCAAGCCTCTGCGCGCCTTCGCGAAGAGGGCCTGCGGGCAATATGCGACCGTTACCCAGACCGCGCTGACCATCGACAACAACCACTTCAATATCTCGATGCAGTGCATAGTGCTGCAGGCCATCGTCACTCAACACCAGATCGCAATCAAAATGACTGAGCAGATACTCAACAGCTGCCGGACGGTTCGGGTCTACGACTACCGGACAGTCGGCCAGCGTTGCAATTAATAGGGGCTCGTCGCCACTGTCGTTGACTGCCGTACTCGAGGTTACCGATAGCGGATAATTGACAGCCTGACCGGAATAGCCACGGCTGACCACGCCCGGCGAATAACCACGCTGTTTAAGGGCGGCAACCAGTGCAATTATCAGCGGGGTTTTGCCGCTTCCACCGACTGAAATATTGCCAATAATTATCACCGGTGCGGCGTAGGCACTACCCTGATACTTTCCCTGCATATACTGGCGTCTGAAGCCAGACAGCACAGAAAAAAACCACGACAAGGGAATTAAAAATACCAACCAACGGCTATCGCGATCCCATGCACTGGTTATAATTTTCTCGAGAGACACAATCAGCCCACCTTTAGCTCGCTGAATTGATTATTGTAGAGCTGCGAGTAACGCCCAGCCTGAGCTAACAGCTCCTTATGACTCCCCTGCTCAACAATACGCCCTTTTTCCATAACCAAGATGCGATCGGCTTTTTCAACCGTACTCAATCGATGAGCAATAACGAAGGTGGTGCGAGACTTCATAAGTTCTTCTAAAGCAGCCTGAATATAGCGCTCTGAATCAGTATCCAGAGCTGAAGTCGCCTCATCCAAAATAAGTACCGGCGCGTTCTTTAACACTGCCCGAGCAATGGCAATACGCTGACGCTGACCACCTGAGAGCATCACACCGTCATCGCCGACATGGGTTTGATAACCGTCGGACAACTGCTCGATAAACTCGTCGGCGTGAGCAATAGCTGCCGCGGCTTTTACCTCGGCGAGACTGCAATCGGAAAGCTCACCATAGGCAATATTATTAAACACCGTGTCATTAAATAGGGTAACGTTTTGACTGACTTGAGCGATATGACTGCGCAGGTTTTTCAATGTGAAATCATTAACATCGACGCCATCAAGTAAAATATTACCCTCACCATGGTTGTAAAAGCGTGCAATCAGACTGACCAAGGTGGTTTTACCACTGCCGGATGAACCGACCAAAGCAATGGTTTCACCCGGTTTAACGGTGAAGTTAATATCTTGCAGAATCATGCGGCCGTCGGCACTGTATTGAAAGTTAATATCTTTGAATTCAAAACCGCCCTGCACAGAATCCAACTCAACAGTGCCATTGTCTTTTTCCGGCTGCGCATCGAGAACCTCAAAGATCGATTCCGCCGCGGCAATACCTTTTTGAATATCACTATTAATTTCCGTCACTTGACGAATTGGCTTGATCAACATGCCCGAGGCAACAAGAAACGTAATAAAGCTGCCGGTACTCATAGTCTCAAGGATTGATGGACTGAGCATAAAACCGGTGATGCCAGCGAAGGCTAGCGACACCAACAGCATCACCAGAGGATTACTGACTCCTTCGGTAAGCGCCATCTTCATATTTTGGCGACGATTGCTGTGACTGGCCTGCAACATACGCTCACGCTCATTATTCATAGCGCCAAACATGCGCACTTCCTGATAGCCATTGACCGCTTCCTGAGTAAGATGGGTGACATCGCCCATCGCCGATTGAATGCGAGTGCTAATAAGCCGAAAACGCTTGCTAACCAAAGAGACCAAAAGGGCAATCAGCGGCATAACAGCAATAAAAAACAGGGTTAGCTTCCAGTTCACATAGAACAGGTAAGCGAGCAGGCCAATCACCAAACTGCCCTGCTGTAGAAGTGTTTTTAGGGCTTTGGTACAGGCCTGTGTAACCTGCTGAACATTAAAAGTAACCACCGAAACCAGATGCCCCGACATAGAGCGATCGAAGAAACAGAATGGCAACTGCAAATATTTTTCAAAAATATCTGCACGCAGTGCATGCACAAGATAATTGGAGACATAGGCAAGACCGTAGCTGCCCACGAGATAGCCAATGCCACGCAGCATGCTAATAGCAATAAGAAAAATAGGAATAACCATCCACGTTCGGTCAACCATTAGGTCACCCAACAGACCATTGGCCAGCGCTGCTGTCATCCCGCTGGTCGGCAAGCTTTGAACAGACGCCTCAGTAGCAGAACTGGTCAGACTTCCCACGGTGTCGGTGATAAAGCCGAGCAGATCTACGAATGCAACCTCGGCAAAAGAGTGCAGCACCAATCCGAATACACTAACCACAAAGGCTAACCAGTAACGGCGTACATACTTTAATAATCGCAGGTAAGTTGTTGCTCCGTCAGGGACGGTTTGGTTGGGCATAATCTTATGGCTCTCGTGATGGCGCTTTTAATGTTTTTGGAAACGGTTCTTGCGATGCATCGTCAGCTTGCTGCGTCGCAATATTCAATTGGTTAAAGCCTAACCGGCCCGCTGCATCCATCGCGGTAATAACTGCCTGATGTGTGGCCTCGGCGTCGGCGGTAATCACCAGCGGAATATCCGCATTATCACCCGAGGCGTCTCTCAGTGCCGCCATAATGGTCTTGATGTCTCGATTTATCAAATTTTGTCCATTAACCGCGTAACTGCCATCTTTGGCAATCACCAATTCGAGCGTCGCTGGACTACTATCAGCAACCTGCCCACTCGCCTCTGGAAGATTAATCAGCAATCGGGTCTCTTTGGTAAAGGTGGTGGTGACCATAAAGAAAATCAATAGCAAAAACACCACATCGATCAGTGGTGTTAAATTAATCCCGCTATCCGGTCGACGCTTGCGATGGAATTTCATCGGAGCCTCGCTTTGATCCGCATTTTCATAAGAGTTGCATCAGGCATCAGTCTAGGGCTGCCTAAACAGATCGCTGTGCATTGCGTCGACAAGCTTGGTCGCCTGCCCCTCCAACTGCACAATCAGCGATTCCACATGGCGCTCAAAATACCGATTGGAGATCATTGCAGGAATCGCAATGGTCAATCCAGCCGCAGTGGTAATAAGTGCTTGGGAAATACCTCCAGCCAACTCAGCGGCATTGCCCGTACCAAATAACATAATATCGGCAAATACCTGAATCATGCCCAATACGGTTCCAAGCAAACCGATTAACGGGGCCATATTGGCAATTGTGCTGAGAATCGTTAAGAAGCGTTCCAACTCGTGAACAACCTGCCCAGCGGCCTCCTCAATACTGTCTTTCATAATATCTCGACCATGCCCGGAATTACTGATTCCAGCGGCGAGGATATAACCCAGAGGTGATGTGTCGCGAAGATCTTTAAGCCGTTCACCCTGAAGTTCTTTATTGCGCAATTGCTGCCATACACGGGCGAGCAAACCACTGGGAACAATTCGATCGGCCTTAAGTGTTATAAAGCGCTCAATCGATATCGCCACAAAGACAATTGAGCAGAGCAACAGAGGCCACATCAACCAGCCACCAGAGAGGAAAATTTGATACACGTTGTATTCCAGTCAGTCCATTAAATTCAGTTTAACTCTACCACAAACAACGTTTGGGAAAAACGCACAATCAACTATCGCCACCATCGAATCTGCTCACTGCGTGCTGCTGAGACCTCTAACTCCCCAGAGTGCGACCAACTAAAGGTTATTGCACCCTGTTCACCGGTATTCCATAGCCTGCTGCCAATCGCCTTATAGCGATTTTCGACACTTTGGTGGGGATGGCCGAACTGGTGGCGATAGCCTGCAGAAAAAACCACATTGAGTGGCGCCAGACGCTGCACAAAAGCCTCTGTAGATGAAGTTTTACTGCCGTGATGCGGGGCGATTAAAACATCCAAGGGCTGATGACTGTGACCGACCAGCTTTAATAACTCAAATTCAGCACTGCGTTCAATATCTCCGGGCAACAATATGGTTATTTCACGGCCATTTGTTTTTCGAAAGGTAATTTGCAGCACACAGGAGCTATTATTGCCCTCTAAATCACGTTGGTTTGGCCATAAAACCTGAAATTTAACCTTATCCCAAACCCAGCTCTGACCGGCCGAGCAAATCCCAAACTCAGAAGCATTGGTAACGTCGCGACTATAAGTAACTGCTGGGCCGACCAACAAACGTTGACTGGGAAGAACAGCCTGCAATGAGGGAAAACCACCACTGTGGTCGCCATCTTCGTGGCTAATAATTGTGGCATTTATCCTATCGCGGCCCTGCTGCCACAGGTACGGCGCGATAATGCCACTGCCGGCACTAAACTGTTTACTGTATTCAACGCCCGTATCGTAAACCAGTGTATGCTTTTCAGTTTGCACGATTACCGCAAGGCCCTGCCCCACGTCCAACACCGTCATTCGCAGTGGAATATCTCTGCGTGAAAAAACTAACAGTAGTATCAGGGGAACTAATCCGAGCCATCGTAGAGCAATGCCTCGCGGCAATAAGAGTACTAATCCAGCCAGTAGCGCTGCGCAGAGAATAATCGGCGAGATACCCAGCGGAGAGACCATAAAGCCTAACTGGGAAGGGATAATATCCAATAGCCACCACAGCGTGGACACAGACCAATCGGCCCACGCCCAGACACTCTTGGCAGCGGAATCCGATATCAGCAGCAACACACTGCCAAGTAAAGACAGAGGGACGGTGATAAAGGAGACCCACGGAATAGCAACCATATTGACCAACGGTGCCAGCCAAGAAACCTTGCCAAGAAAAAACAATAAAGGCACTGACATACCCATCAATAATGCCAACTGAGCAGTGCCTGTTCGACGCAAAGAAAACTGTCGAGCAGTCGACCTCCAGGGCGCAAACCACCAAACCAGTAACCCAACCGCCGTAAATGAAAGCCAAAAACCGGCACTTAGCACTGCCAGTGGCTGACTGATGGCGATCAACAGTAAGGCCCAAGCCATACACACTAAAGGACGTATTTTACGATAGCTTAATCTGGCTATAACGATCACTAACACAGCGATGAGGGCCCTCTGAGTGGGCAGCGAGAAACCGGCCAATAAGCTGTATAAAAAAGCCGCCAACAGTCCACTTAAAGGCGCTATCCAGTGCTGACTAGATTCCGCTGGAGACGCTATCCCCAACCTATAGAATAAGCGCCGAAATAAAATAATAGTGCGGCTCAGCCCTAGACCTAAAACTGTACCTATCAAGGCAATAAGACCTATATGCAAACCTGATATCACCAATAGATGGACAATTCCCAGGCGGGCTAAATCCGTCCACCATGTTGAAAGTCGCTGTTTATCACCAATGGTTAAGGCCAATATGACCGCCTCCCCGCGAGGTGAAAGGTCTGCACGCACAATTCTCTGACGAAGTGTTGTGCGCAATCTGGAGGCTACTGTTGAGGGCACTTTTGAGGTTATTAGTCGAGGTACTGATAAAAAGAATTCTGTACTTGGAAAGTCCTTACGAAAAAGCTTTTCATGAAAAAGCTTCGTAGATTTATGCGAGCCGCGCACATAACCCGTAGCCCCATAACCCTGCTGGTATAACCAACTTTGATAGTCAAACGCCTTTGGATTAACAAACCCTCGGGGGCGGCGCAACCGAGTAACTAATTGCCAGCGCTGTCCGGGCCGCAGGTCTTTTTTGCCATACCAACTGATTAATGATTTTTTGATGGCTATCTGCTGCGAGCTATCACTGAGCAGTTGAGCCGAATCCACACTAAAAGCAAAACGACTGCGCTTAGCGTTACTGTCGACTAACCCAACAATGGTTCCAGACAATAAAACATCTTCACCGTCAAACTCTGCAGGAAGCACATCTGCGAGTAATAAATGAGCAGAAAATATCCCCCAGAGCATGCCCATAAACAAACAGAGGGGTAATTTAAGCCTGCCAATAGCCCAAAGAGGGATTGAGCAAACCAGCATGACCAGACTCACTTCAAAGCTCGGCAGGCCGGGCCACCAAGCCACCGAAAAGATACCCACCGACAACATCACCATATAACTCATCGACAATCCCTGTTTGCACTTATCCATTTGGCTGTTAAAGTTCTCAATAAGCACTTTAGCCCTGTGATGGAGAAATTGATTTTAACTCGGCCACAGACTTCAGCTGTGCTAATAAATTCGACTATGTCTCCGACGGCCTAAAAATGGAAATGGGAATATATTAAGCAATGAGCAAAGCATTAGTATTAAGCGGCGGCGGCGCCAGAGCGGCCTATCAAGTGGGCGTTCTCAAGGGCATCGCAAGCATACTGCCAAGATCTGTCTACAATCCCTTTCCAATCATCTGTGGCACCTCAGCTGGAGCAATAAACGCCCTCTCCATCGCTGGCCGTGCAGGCCCTTTTCGTTTGCGCACTAAAAAGTTAGAGCGAATTTGGCATGAGCTAACCCCTGCCGACGTTTACCGCACCGATGTCGCTGGCGTGATTGCGAACACCTTTCATCTGCTCGCGTCATTTGTTCATAGTGGCTACGGTATTGGACGACCTATATCCTTGCTCAACAACAGCCCACTGAAGGCAATGATGGAGAACTACGTCAAGTTCGACTATCTGGATACCGCCATCGACAATGGTGAGTTGCAAGCCATCGCCATTACTGCGATGAGCTACGCATCAGGTCAATCGGTAACGTTCTTTCAAGGACAGGAGACAATTCCTGCCTGGAATCGCTCGCGACGGCGCGGTGAAAGAATCCCAATCAGCATTGATCACCTGATGGCTTCAACGGCCATCCCGGGATTGTTTCCGGCGGTCAAAATCGATAACGACTATTTTGGTGATGGTGCTGTGCGCCAGCTAAAACCGATTAGTCCTGCGCTGCATATGGGCGCCACTAAATTACTGATTATCGGCGTCAGCGATAACGCTACACACAGTCAGCGGCCATCAACTATCGAACATTCCCCCTCGACTGCACAGATTGTCGGGCATATGTTTAACAGCGCCTTTATTGATGCTGTAGAAAGTGATCTTGAAACCCTACAGAATATCAATCGGCTCGCCAGTGCACTCCCTCAGTCTCTGCGTGAGAAAAACAATATTACCGACCTCAACCCTGTCGACGTACTGTCTATCTCTCCAACCGAATCAATTGACCAAATTGCGCAGGAGCACTTACATCAACTGCCGAGATCACTGCGATTATTCCTTCGTTTAACGGGGGCTACGGCTCAGGGTGGTGGTTCGAGCGCCGCTAGCTACCTACTCTTTGAGCCGGGCTTTTGTCGCAAGTTGATTGACTTGGGGATGCGTGATGCACTGGCAAAAGAGGATGAGATCAAGCAGTTTTTTGATCTGTAAAAAAAGGCAAAAAAAAAAACGGACCCTTGCGGGTCCGCTAGCTCTCCCCATCTTGTTACCGTGAATAACAAGAGAACATCTGTTGGATTGATTATTAAACGAACCAGCAGCAAAGAGCCTCAAAAATTTCTTCGGCTATCCGACAAACGGTAATAAAATCGCTAATTTCCCATCTTCAAGGTCTCAAGATAAGCTTCGATATCGGCAGACTTTACTCTTGTCGCATTCTCTGGAAGCGCATTCTTAATCAGTGCATCTTCATGAAAATCGAGTAGATAGCGCAAGATAAGCAGACCATCGGTTAGAGCATTGACTTGGTTATTGCCATCGACATCAATGCGATCACCAAGACTTTTAATTCGAGCTTCAATAACTGACGCGCTGTTGTAAAGCGCATCTGCAGCTACAGCGCCCGAAATCAACTGATCATCGGTAAAGCCAAACATATAGCGGAGTAACAACATACCATCGGTTAATCCATCGTATTGGCCGTTGCCATCAACATCCAATGACGCTATTGGAACTGTACCCGCAGTAAACTCCAGAATGGCGGTAATACCATCGGCGTCCTGATCACTAGAGGCATCAGAGGGATCGTTGAGATCAAGGCCATATTGAGCCTCCCATAGATCGGGTAATCCATCACTATCTGAATCTACTGAATAGAGATTGTCTAGAGGAAAATGATCTGTGCTGTCAGATACACCATCGCCATCAGTATCCCTATCCAGCATCACCTGACGAATAACACTGGAACTATTGCCATCACTATCGGATAGCGTATAAGTCTGCAAATAATCGGCACCGGAGTCGTCACTAGCAAGGGTCTGAATAAAATCAATATTGGCCGTTATATCACCGTCTTCTGCATCAAAACCAGTGGCACCCAGATTAATCAGTGGGTCGCCTACCTCCAGCATTAGGGGATTAGCGCCGGTTAAGGTCAACGTAGGTGAGTATCCATTGGCAACCGCGGTCCATTGATAAGCAACACTCCTCAGGGCCGAGACTGAATCGGCCCCTTCTTTAGAGTTGCTCGCTAAAAGCCCGCAACGACTGCCGGAATCCGAACAGACTAAGTCTGGCGAAGAAAACAATGCCATTTGTGGCGCGCCGGAAAAGGTGGTTGGGTAACCCATAATAGTCACGAACTCAGTGTCTACCCCATGCCCCAGGGCCCAAGGGAAACTACTGTAATGGGAGCGATTAACCTGTCGCCGGGAATGATCAAGCCCCATCAGATGGCCCACTTCATGCACGAGGGTCAATGCGCTATTATCCACATCGACCACGGCCGTATTGGTACCCCTTGAAGCTAAATCATCAAAATCAACTACACCATCGTTCCACTGGCCGTTTACCCAAGCAACACCACCATTAGTGTCCAAATAAGACAGGGTACTCAGATGCACATTAATATCAGACTGACGTGCCAACAGAGAATCGACCAGTCTAAAAGGCCAAGTTCGATCTGTCAGAGCATCAAGTAAATCATTATTCGATACACCCGTATCATTACCTATATAAACTAACGCAGACTTAACCAATCTTATATTTAAGCCAGAGTCCGAATAGGCCCCATTGGCAACAGCGAGCAGATGGCTAAGTTGAGTCTCAACTTCGACTACAGATTCATAGTATTCGAGTACCGCATCGCCGTATAAAAACGCAACCTCGATCTCTGCAATAGAGGGAGATCCTGGAACATTTGAGGGAGAACCCCTAAGTAGCTCTACATAGTCACTAACACCGTCAGCATCAGTATCGGCAAGCGTATCCACACCGCTAAGATCAAATTCATAATCTGGCAACGGCGAATCATCCAGTGTCGCCAGCGTATAAGATAGCAACTGTTGACCGTCTTTAAAGAGACCGACTTGTAAATATTTATGCTCAGGCGCATAGCTTAGCGGGGCATTCAGTGAGCTGTTCGATAATCCCTGTAAATTGAGATTGGCTTTACCTGCTGAATCATAAGTCACCGTAAACTCCTGCTCGTCGAGTAGATAAAAACTATTCATATTAGACGCGCTAAGCTGCAAGGTTAACTGTTCCGAGGCAAGGGTATTTGATCGACGGGTAAAATTGAGTGCACTAAAAGAATAGCTCTTATCAGCAACCTCAAAAGTCGGCTTATTTTCAAAAAACACCTCGTCAAACGCAGATCTGAAGACTGCTCCTGCATCCATGGATACCGAGATTGGTTGAGCCGTTAGAGGGCTTATATCAAAGATTTCACCGGTTAGCCTATCTACCAGCACCAATGACAGGTATCCACTGTCAAAGCCCGTTGCATAAAAAGGAACCCGCACGTTTATTGGACTTGGATTAGTGGAAAAATCGATAGCACCAATCTCAGCCGAGGCGAGCACATAATAGCCGCCAAAAGTTGCATCACGACTGTCATGCCCATGTAAATAAACTTCAATAGGTGCTGATTTTCGAACGTCCTGCGTAAAGACCAGATTGAAATTTATCTCAACGGAAGTCGGATTAAGCCTTGAGACAGAGCAGGGACATTCTATGGCGACGGGCGTGGCAGCCTTAGCCGTAGACGAGAAAAGAAAGTAGATCAGCAAACTCACGAATGTAAAAAAAGCTCTGGGCATAGTCATTGTATCGACTCCTTAACAGCTCGTAGCTGTTGTAATTTTGGACTGTATAACTCAACCGACTGGCCTCGAGATATAGCAATATCATTGGTGAGTCGCATATCTGTTGTTCGTGCCACTACACCTTGAAAATCTTTCCCTGAAAACTCAAAAATAGCATTGTTTGCGGTTAGAAAAACGTGTGTAAATTTATCGCCGATAGTCATAATTAGTGAACCGTCGGTTGTCGCTAGAGAGCCCTTAGCTAGAGAGCCCTTAATAGAGGTGATGTTTCGTTCGACACTTATTCGCGAGACGCGTACCTCCACTAACGAATTAACATCATCGGCGTCAAGCAATAGAGGGAACCTGTCACCGGCCGTTAATTGGCGATAAAAACCCCTACTCTGAGACAGCCTCTGGCCAACGCCGGGCAGCCCAAAAACAGCTCTAGAATTCTCCGCCGCTGATCTGTCTTGCTCGGAAAGTTCAATCTGAGCAACAGCAGGACCCACCTTATTCAGCAATAAATCTACGCCTGTAGCAGCCAAACAAAAAATTAACACAATATAATAAAATAACGGTTTTTTGAGCATAGAGCTAATTCCACTATTAATCGGTTACAGCTTTTTTCCAGTTTAGCAACCACACAGGGATTAACTGGCTAACAAAGATAACCCTAATACACTCTATTTGAAATATATTTGACACTTTTAACGAACGTTTAAAGGATCAGTTAATAATTAACATTGAAGCCTAGAATAAACAGCAGGCAAAAAAAAACGCAAAACCGAAGTTTTGCGTTTTTTAATTGGAGCGGGAAACGAGGTTCGAACTCGCGACCCCAACCTTGGCAAGGTTGTGCTCTACCACTGAGCTATTCCCGCAGAAGCTAATCCATAAGCAACGTATAAAATGGCGTCCCGTAGGGGAGTCGAACCCCTGTTACCGCCGTGAAAGGGCGGTGTCCTAGGCCTCTAGACGAACGGGACAAAGGATAAACAAATTAGATGTAGCGGAAGGCCAAGTATTCACTAGCCCTTCATGCTTGAATTTAGCCATATGAGATATGGCATAAAATCTTTTTCTAAAATCTCGCTAGTCTTTCACTCAAGCGAGGGCGGCATTATAAACAAAGTTTGGTGGTTCTCAAGTCTTTTTGGTAAATAAAAACGATAGATACAAAAAAGCCTCAAAAGTGACGCTTTTCCTGAGCTACAGGCACATCTCAACCTTTTGCAGTGCCCTGAGTTCTGATCGATTTAGTTGCATGACATACACCATCCATCATTGTCCGTCACGCAGTATCGAACACCATAACCATTTATAATGAACGCCCGAAAAGCACTGACCCCAGAATATACGCCGTAAAAATTCTTGGCATTGAAAGATCCCCTGTGCGAGAAATCAAAAGCTGGATCCATGGCTAAACATAGGAACATTTGATCAATATCCACACCAGAACGCAGAACATTTGTTGCAAAGCTGTGACGCCCGCTATGGAATGAGGATTGCTCAAAACCCGCAAAGTGTTAGAGATTGAGCATTAGGTGCAAAAATCTGTGTCCTAGGCCTCTAGACGAACCGGACCTGCCAGGCTAGGAGGCTCGCCTTCACAGTAACTGACCGTTTACTGTCAAGCCCAACAACAGGTTATATTAAGGACTATTGAAGCATTATTAACTCTTCCTCCAAACGGCTCAGAAAATGACGGATCCGCTTGGCATTAGCCCCCAAGTCAGTTACCCCAACCCGAGACATAGAACGCACATCGACAGCACTGCCTCCATCCGGCAGCGGCATTATACGAACCACTATATCATCAACAAAACCAAATAAAGGGGTTGTGGTCACGGCTTCAAAACGCAGGTCCGCAAGATCATTGCCGACAATCTCCCAACCCAACACCGCGCCAGAGAAAAGCGCCTTTTGATAAACCAGTCTCGGTGGGGAGTGCGTTTTAAAGGTTTTGATATCAGGGTATGCACGCCGCTGTATGGCGCTGACCTTCTCCCCTGCATAGATAAGCGAGTTAACACGGTATACATTACTTGACTGTATAAATTTAAATACTGGCGGGTTATGAGTATCGGTGGTGATATCGTGAATCATCGGTGGTTTGGTGACAGAGAATCCTGCGCTTGATAAAGCAATTATTGGCACTAAAGAACAGGCAAGAACTAGCACGACAAACTCTATTTGAAATTGTTGCTTTTTGTACATCGAGAAACCGATAATAAGAATTCCAGCGACCACAACTAATACACAGACAATCACAGCAAAAGCAAATACCATCATTGAAAGTCGATAATGTATTAAACCAAAGCGATGCCCCAATGTAGCTAGAACGCCGATTAAAAAAGCAATCGGACCAATCCAATTTATTAATTTCATTTAAGCTCCCCTACCCTAATAAGTTTAGCTACAATAAGCGGTCTTTATGCCACCTGAAAACAATAATGACTGATTTACAGAAATCCGACAAATTAGCCAATGTCTGCTACGACATCCGCGGGCCAGTCCTTGATCATGCTAACCTGCTTGAAGACGAAGGCCAACGCATTATTAAATTAAATATTGGCAACCCAGGTGCCTTTGACTTCGATGCACCCGACGAAATCATGCACGACGTGATTCACAATATTCGTGAAGCGCAGGGCTACTGTCACTCGAAAGGTCTGTTTTCCGCGCGAAAATCCGTTGTGCAGAGGGCGCAGACTCAGGGTATTGAAAATGTTGTTGTAGATGATGTGATTATGGGCAATGGGGTCAGTGAGCTGATTGTAATGGCCATGCAGGCGCTACTTAACAGCGGCGACGAAATACTGATCCCCTCCCCTGACTACCCACTCTGGACTGCTTCAGTCTCTATGGCCGGTGGCACACCAAAACACTATCTCTGCGATGAAGCCGATGATTGGCAGCCTGATATCGCCGATATCGAAGGTAAAATCACCCCGCAAACTAGAGGCATCGTGGTTATTAACCCGAACAATCCGACCGGTGCGGTATACAGTGAAAACAACTTAAAGCAGATCGTCGCCCTTGCCGAAAAACATAATCTGGTGGTATTTGCCGACGAAATTTACGATCGAATTATCTACGATGAAGCTCAGCATGTACCTCTGGCAACATTGGTAAAAGACGTACTCTGTCTGACCTTTAACGGCCTATCCAAAACCTATAGATTAGCCGGATTCCGTTCTGGGTGGGTCGTTATCTCCGGCGCAAAACAGCGTGCAACCAGCTATATAGAAGGCTTGGAAATGCTCGCTTCGATGCGGCTCTGCGCCAATGTCCCAGCGATGATAGCGGTGCAGACCGCACTCGGTGGCTATCAGAGTATTAACGATTTAATCTTGCCTGGCGGCCGTCTTTTAGAGCAGCGAGACTTAGCCTACGACCTGATCACTCAAATTCCAGGCGTTAGCTGTGTTAAACCAAAATCAGCGATGTATCTGTTCCCGAAACTCGACCCGGCGATCTATCCGGTAATCGACGACCAAAACCTGGTGCTAGAATTACTTAAACAGGAGCGCGTACTCTTGGTTCAGGGCAGCGCTTTTAACACCGCTGACAAACAGCATTTTCGTATAGTGTTCTTACCTAACAAAGACCAGTTAACAGAAGCGATTGGACGACTTAGTGCCTTTTTACAACGACTGCGGGATATTAAGGCTTAAATAACTAATTTGAGGGGGTCGAATTTTGTCGAGAAAAGATTCGCAAGAGGCTAAGCCTAAAACCAACAAAAAAGCGGGTACAGACGATACTAAATCATCAACGGCAAGCTTAAATGGCGCGGCCATTATTGATGAGAATGGTCGAGAAATACCGATTACCGAAGCTATGATTGTCGAGGCTTTCGACGAGATTAAAAATCTCAGATAAATCCCAGTAGCCTTACTTTCTCTCTCAGGTATTCCGGCACCTCAGCGCTAAAATAACTAAACTCATGGCGCTGGGGATACTCTTTGCGCAGCCTGTCAAAGGCCTCAGCAACAGATTCTACCGAACCTGATTTACGCTCAGTGGGACTATTACTAGCCTCGCGTTCACTACCCTCGCACATCATAGCCTCGCGCATTCGCCGATCATCATCGGCAACATCGTAGGACGCCAAGATAATCTTCGACAAGCTTTCACCACGAAGACTAATCCCCTCGAATTCAGTTAATGCGTCTTCCTTCAAGTCTAAAGTTCTACCTTCGCGCCACTGATAAAAAGCCTCAGCAAGCATCTCGGTACCACGAACCTTACCCTCGCGACTGTACCCGGCAATATGCGGCGTTGCCAGTTGAACTCGCTCTAAAAGCTGACAATTAACATTAGGCTCAGGCTCCCAAACATCCAGAGCCACACGCAGTTTTGAACCTGTTTCCAAAAGACTCAGAAGCGCGGCATTATCAATTACCGCTCCGCGACCGGCATTAATTAACAGAGTATTTTCTGCGAGCCGAGCCAGTACATCAGCATTAAATAGATGTTTCGTGGGAAATTCCCCATCAGTGGTTAGGGGCGTATGCAGGCAGATAATATCTGCCGTCAATAGGGTGTCGAAATCGACCAAATCCGGGTTATCCGCAAGAGTAAGGAATGGATCGTAAACACGGCATTTCACACCGAGATTTTTTAGCATTCGATAGACCCGACCGCCGACATTACCGCAACCAACAATACCCAAAGTACAGTTGAGCCAATCTGACTGAAGATTACTCAATACCGAAAGATCGTATTGGACCACCGCATTGGCATTACAGCCTGGCGCATGAGCAAAGCGAATACCCCTCTGCTGCAAATAGTCTTGATCGACATGATCCGTGCCAATCGTAGCCGAACCGACAAAGGCCACTGATGAGCCCTTCAAAAGGGGCTCATCAACTCTAGTAACTGAGCGAACTAAAAGCACATCCGCATCAGCAATATCGGCCGTGGTAATTTGACGGCCTGGAATATATTCAATACTGCCCAGATGGCCAAATAATTCGTCAACCATCAACATATTTTGGTCGGCTACAATTTTCAGCATAAGATCCCCACAATTGTTTCTTTTTTTAATCCACTTTTACCAAATGGTTTCTGTCTGCCGAGCACGCAATTGAGCGGCACGGGCATTGAAGCTATTACCAAAACCCATCTCATCGCAAAACAATGCAAAGGCATCTTGATGTATGCCCTGCCAGACAATCTGCGATAGATCCGGTGCCTCGCCAATATCAGTAACGATAGTTGCCAGCTTGCGGGACAGTAATAACTGATCGCGAGCCTTATCTAATTTGTCGGCCAACTTAGATGCGCCACGAATCGGTAGATCCTGAAGCTGATCAAGGTGTTCTAGTATCGTCTGTATATCCGCATAGTGCATAAGCAGCTGCCTGGCAGTCTTAGCACCGACACCGGGCACACCAGCAATATTATCACTGCTATCCCCGGTAAGTGCGAGAAAGTCGGCCATCTGATGGCAGCTTAATTCTAGGTCCTTCTCCACTTGACGTTGAGTCTTTGGCGGTGCCTTACCAAAATCCCAGTAAAGATCATCTGACTGAATAATCTGCGTCAGATCTTTATCTCTGGTAACCACGACTGGCTGAGCATTTTCCGAGCGCGACTGTTGCGCCACCGCGGCGATCAAATCATCAGCCTCATAAGTTTCTGAAGCCATCTCAGCTATACCCAGTACACGACACAGCTGTCGACAGGCATTTAGTTGGAAAGCAAGAGCTTCATCGGGCAATTCACGGTTGGCTTTGTAATCGGGGCACAGATCATGACGAAAACCCGTACGCAGACTTTCGTCAAAAGCACAAAAAAGGTATTCGGGATTTTTATTGCGCAGCAGATCGAGCAGAAATCCGGTAAAACCATAAACAGCATTGGTCGGGTGCCCTGAGTCGAGGGCGCGCCAGTTATCCGGCAGCGAAAAATAGCTGCGAAATATATAAATTGATGAGTCTATCAAGTAAGTCTGCATAGGTTTTTCTCCGCGATCCTGCGTTTCTGTAGTTAGTCCTTTGATTTGATATTAAACAAGTTTAGCCTGTTGATATTGCTTTACACACTTAATGTCGGTTTTCTCAAACTGGTCCATCAGAGCTTGCAGAAACTGGTCACCGCGAGGTGGCATTGGGCTACCACAGCACCAATCTTGAGCCTGCTGGACAACCGCGTGAATAAAGTCCTCGCTAGCCCCCAAATCCGAAGCAAGGTTATCTGCACTGATACTAAACTTTTGCCCACAGGCGAGCGAAAACATCCACTCCAGAGCCTGAGGTTTTGTCTCGGCACGCTCAAATACCCTCTGCTGCTGTTGACTGCGACCATCGGGGTTATACCAATAGCCAAAGTCCACTTGAAGACGCCGCTCAGAACCCGCAATACACCAGTGTGCAGACTCATGCAGCGCACTGGAAAAATAGTCTTCCCGAAAATACAGTCGGTGATAGTCACAAATTTCGTAGCCATCGGCAAGATCACCTGCGGGGATATAAATAGGCTCGGCCGCACCACCCTGCAAGCGAGTGTTAAATTGGTCGGAAAAAAGCCTATCGAATACGTCAACAATGCGGTTTAAACGCAAATCATCTGCTATCACTAAGTTCATAAGAACTGACTTACACCCATATTTTTATCGGCCCTAGAGACGCGATTATATAGACGTTTTAGTTATACAGCACAAAGTGTTGTGCTTTTTAATATTCTGCGGTACCTTATGTAGTGCAACAAGGTTCTCTTACAAGTCAGATAAGGAGAAGTAGCCATGTCCACATCGATGTCTAAATCAGTGAATTCTAATAGTCACGACAACGTAATTGATATTTTTACACGCAAGCCCCTTTCCGACAGTCTCAGCAATAAACTTATACGTATCGCCCCTGAACTCGATGGTCTTGAGATGCTCTATTGCAACGCTGAGAATCAAGACAAATTGTTTTCAATCAAAGTTCTCGCTTGGGGCTTACGCTCAAGTGGAGAAGTTGTAGGTCTGGTTCCATGGCTCGACAATCTTATTGCCTGTGACGAGATCAACGATCCACTGAATGGCCAGTGGCAGGGTTATTACGACGAAGGCGTTGATGAGCTTTTTTACAGCGCACCCCTTCACAAGATTGTTGAATTGGAAACTGCTGCTGATTACTACGAATACCAATGTGACTCGGAACTGGAGATTATTCAGGAAATACCCGATACCATAGGAACTCACGCCGTACTATCCGCCGATAAATTTAAAAGTATCACGCTCAAAGAAGTTGTCAGCTGGCGATTATTTCAAGACGGCACAGTCTCAGCCATGCTGATTGATGACACAAAAATTTATAACACCCCAGTACTGCCCGGTGACGACTGTTTGTTTGAAGCTGAAAAAAGTGATGAGTTTCGCTACTTTTTTCAACACCATATTGCCAACAAGCTCAAGTCTAAAGACCCAGAGGCTCTAGCGGCAATTTCATTATTGGTGGAAAGTTAAAACCGCTGCCCTTTTAACAATTTAAGAGACGAAAAAAAACCGCGTATTAGAACGCGGTTTTTTTCGTTATAGCATTATTCGACAATCGCCATAACTTTTAGTCCGGACGACCATAGGACATCAGCCGTTCAAAACGTTTTTCCAAAAGCTCATCGACGGGAACTGATGACAACTCATCAAGTTGGCGACTCAAGCTGTCTTTTAATGTTGTACACATGGTTTCAATATCACGATGCGCGCCACCCATAGGCTCTGGAATGGTTTGATCGACAATACCCAACATTTCAAGATTGCCAGAAGTAACACCCATAGCTTCAGCTGCAAGCGGTGCTTTCTCACTGGTTTTCCAGATAATATTTGCACAGCCTTCAGGAGATATAACAAAATAGGTACTGTACTGGAGCATATTGAGCTTGTCACCAACACCAATAGCCAGTGCACCACCAGAACTACCCTCACCTATTACGGTGCAGATAATTGGTGTTTTAAGACGCGACATCACCGCCAGATTGCGGGCGATAGCCTCAGAGATATTACGCTCTTCCGAGTCGATACCCGGATAGGCACCCGGGGTGTCAATCAAGGTGATAACCGGCAACTTAAATCGCTCAGCAGTCTCCATCAACCGCAGTGCTTTACGATAGCCCTCTGGTTTGGGCATACCGAAGTTACGCATAACTTTTTCGTTGACGCCACGACCTTTTTCTTCACCAATAACCATGACTGGCTTGCCATTTAGGCGGGCAACTCCACCGACAATCGCATTGTCATCACCAAAGTGGCGATCACCGTGCATTTCTTCGAAGTCGGTAAAGATTCGTTGAATATAATCGAGGGCATAGGGGCGCTGCGGATGGCGAGCAACCTGGACGATCTGCCAAGGGGTTAACTTGGCATAAATGCCTTCTGTTAACTTCTGTGACTTATCGCGTAACTTGTTTACTTCGTCGGCAATATTTAGATCGTTGTCATTGCCGACCAGCTGTAATTCTTCAATCTTTGCTTCAAGCTCAGCTATCGGCTGCTCAAAAGAGAGATAGTTCAAATTCATGGGTATAGAAGTCTCGTATTTTGCCAAATTGGGGGCTGTGCGCATTCTAACACTTATAAAAATCTACGCTAGGCATCTGTTATATCAAACTAATTTTAATTACATTGATAATTATTATCTTGGGCTAATTTAATCATAGTTGAGTTTGACACTATTCTTACCAAATTCATCACGCAGCCGGCTTATCAGCTCATCCCGAGGCTGAATTCGCCACTGACTACCCAGTTTAAGACAGCCTTTAGCACTGGGAAGGGCGTAATGGACCTCAAGACGGCAGTTACCATCCTTATAGGTACTTAGGGAATTATGTAAACGATCCACCCACTGCTGGTTGTCAGGATCACAAGCAACCGATAGCTGAAGACTACTAATCTTGCTGCAACGAGCTTCGTAGATAGACTGAATCGATTCAGCGAGCATCTTTAGGCCACCGGTAAAGCTATCTTCTGAAACCCCACCCTGAATCACTAACAGAGCATCTTTGACCAGTATTTCACGATAGGCATTGTACTTCTCGGCAAATACCGAGACTTCTAAGCGCCCGCTCTTGTCGTCCAATGTTAAGAATGCAAAATTCTCACCACGCTTATTCTTCATTACCCGCATGGCGACAACCATACCGGAAATTGTTGTACTCGCCTTGCCAGGCCGCAGCGCCGAAATACGATTAGGATGCATACGCGACAACTCGTCTTCGTACTCATCGATAGGATGACCGGTCAGATATAAACCAAGCGTGTCTCGCTCACCGTTAAGCCTTTCTTTAGATGACATTGTGCGAGCAGCGTTGTAACTGTTGTAATTAATATCCGATGCGCTTTCAACGATCGTGTCACCAAAAAGATCTCCCATACCACTGCTGGTATTGCGCGCGTGTTGCTCGGCCAGTTTGACCGCCTCATCCATTGCAGCAAGCATTACAGCGCGGCGATAACCAATTTCACCCTCAGGTCCAATCTCATCAAATGAGCCGCTGCGGATTAATGCTTCGAGGGCGCGCTTATTAACTTTTCGACCATCCACTCGAGCACAGAAATCAAAGATATCTTTAAAAGCACCGCCCTCATTTCGCGCGGCAAGAATATTTCCAACCGGCCCTTCGCCCAACCCTTTGATTGCACCGAGCCCATAGATAACATTATTTTGCTCATCGACACTAAACTGGAACTGCCCGCAATTCACATCTGGGGGTAATAGCGTTAGCCCCATAGAGCGGCACTCATCAATAAAGGTTACGACCTTGTCGGTTTTGTCCATATCCGATGAAATGGTTGCGGCCATAAACTGAGCCGGATAATGGCATTTCAGCCAGCCTGTTTGGTAGGCGACCAACGCGTAAGCGGCTGAGTGGGACTTGTTAAAACCATAGCCTGCGAACTTTTCCATAAGGTCGAAAATATTCGATGCAAGGTCTTTTTCAAAGCCCTTTTCAACTGCGCCCTGCATAAATAAATCGCGCTGTTTAGCCATCTCATCGGCATTTTTCTTACCCATAGCTCGGCGCAGTAAGTCCGCACCACCGAGGGTATAGCCGCCCATTTCCTGAGCAATCTGCATCACCTGCTCTTGATAGAGAATAATGCCATAGGTGGGCTCAAGTGCTGGCTTCAGGCAATCGTGCTGATATTGAGAATGGGGATAACTAACCTCAGCGCGGCCCTTCTTACGATTAATAAAGTCGTCGACCATTCCCGACTGGAGTGGCCCTGGGCGAAACAGGGCTACCAGTGCAATAATATCTTCAAAGCGATCCGGGCCCAGTTTACGGATCAGCTCTTTCATGCCCCGCGATTCGAGCTGGAATACAGCAGTGGTCTCTGCACGCTGCATCAGTTCATAAGTGGCTTTATCGTCTAGTGGAATCTTGTCAATTTCCAAAAGATCTTCACCGACCTCACTGCGATCGACATTGATCATGCGCACGGCCCAATCAATGATGGTCAGAGTGCGAAGACCCAAAAAGTCGAATTTGACCAACCCTGCATCTTCAACATCGTTCTTATCGAACTGGGTGACCACCCCTGCCCCGGTTTCATCGCAATAGATGGGTGAGAAATCGGTGATCACTGTGGGGGCAATAACCACACCACCCGCGTGCTTGCCGCAGTTTCGTGAGACGCCTTCGAGCTGCAGAGCCATGCCCCAAATTTCAGAGGCCTCATCATCCTGCTCAAGAAACTCTTTTAAAGACTCCTCCTGTTCGACGGCTTTCTCAAGGGTCATTCCTACTTCAAAGGGAATTAATTTGGAGAGTTTATCGGCAAGACCGTAGGACTTACCCTGTACTCGAGCAACATCGCGCACCACCGCCTTGGCAGCCATGGTACCGAATGTGACAATTTGCGATACAGCATCGCGACCGTACTGTTCAGCTACATAGGCAATGACTCGGTCACGGCCTTCCATGCAAAAATCGATATCGAAATCGGGCATCGAAACCCGCTCTGGATTGAGAAATCGCTCAAACAGTAAATCGTATTCTAAAGGGTCGAGATCGGTAATTTTTAACGCGTAGGCCACTAGCGAACCCGCACCGGAACCCCGGCCCGGACCGACTGGGATAAGATTAGTTTTAGCCCAGCCGATAAAATCCATAACAATCAAAAAATAGCCGGGAAAACCCATCTGAATAATGATTTTAAGCTCAAACTTTAGGCGCTCTGCATAGCGCTTTTGCACCTCGGGAAAATCGTCGGCGCTGGTATCGTAGAGAACCTCTAAGCGCTCGCGCAGCCCTTTTTCCGATTCGAGCGTAAAGAACTCATCCATAGTCATCCCGTCAGGAATCGGATAGTCCGGCAGAAAGTACTCACCCAGCCGTATTTCTAGCGTGCAACGCTTGGCGATATCAACACTGTTTTCAAGGGCCTCTGGGATATCCGCAAACAGCGCGCACATCTCGTCAGGACTGCGCAAATACTGTTGCTCTGAATAGCGCCGCTCGCGTCGCGGATCGTCCAGCGCCCGCCCCTCATGAATACAGACGCGCGCTTCATGTGCTTCAAATTCATTGGCCGACAAAAAGCGTACATCATTGGTCGCGACAACCGGACAGTTGAGCTGCGCAGCAAGTCCCACTGCCGCGTGCAGATAATCTTCCTCTTCGGCACGCCCCGTGCGCTGAATCTCGAGATAAAAACGGTCGCCGAACAAAGCGACAAACTCTTCCAGAGCCACGACTGCATCGGCGCGTCGCCCAGAGACCAATGCCACGCCAACCTCACCACATCGACCACCGGAGAGAGCGATTAATCCTTCGCTAAATTCGCCCAACCAGGATTTCTTGATATAGGGAACGCCTTGGCGCTGCCCTTGCTGATAGGCTTTGGAAATCAGCTTGGTCAAATTGGCATAACCAACCTGATCTTTGACCAACAGCAACAATTGGGTTGGCGTTCCCTCACCGCTCTCATCGAGTACCAGTAAGTCTGCACCGATAATCGGCTTAACGCCGGCCGCCTGAGTGGCCTTATAAAACTTTACCGCGCCAAAGAAATTATTAAAGTCAGTCAGGGCGACCGCTGGCATACCGAGTTCGGCAGCAAGTTTTGCCAACGGCTTAATTCTCACTAGTCCATCGACTAAGGAGTATTCAGAATGCAGTCTCAAATGGACAAATGATGGAGTGGCTATTGGAATTACCCTTTACTTAATAAGTGTTTGGCGTCGATACCGTAGTGAACAAAACTATCGGCCATTAAATCAAAAACTGTGCCCTCGTAAGGAGCAACGCTTTTGTCGGATGTGGCGATCGGCTCTACCCTGTCGCCCCATTTAACAATGCCAGCGCCACAGGTAAGACCCGCGCCAAAGGTGGCGGTGAGAATCCGCATGCCCGGTTTAACTCGCCCTTCCTGCAAAGCATCACAGAGAGCCAGGGGAATCGAAGCAGCTGAGGTATTGGCATATTCATCAATCGCAACAACGACTTTTTCCATAGGAAAGTTCAATCGTTTTGCCAGGGTTTGAATAATTCTAATATTGGCTTGATGGGGAATAAACAGATCAATATCTTCAGCGGTTAAATGTTGCTTTTCGAGCACATCGGCAATCGCCTCAAACATACCCTTTACTGCGCTTTTAAAGATTTCCTGCCCCTCAAAATCAAGAGAGATAAAATAGTCTTCAGTCAAATGAGTCGGCGATAAACCCCATCCAGGAAGTCGTAAACACTCACGACTGTCTGGTACACAGCTCATTTTTGACGCGATTAATCCGGTCTCTTCTGCAGAAGCTTCAATAACTACCGCACCCGCACCATCACCGAACAGGAAACAAGATTCACGTTTTTGCCAATCCATTGCCAGAGAAATCCGCTCAGAACCGATCACCAGAGCCCTGTTGATAGAGGCAGCACGGATCATATCTGTAGCTGCATTTAAAGCGTAAAACCAGCTGGTACAGGCAGAGTTCAAATCAAAAGCAGCCGCTTTAGTCGCACCTAATTTATTCATTATGTAGCTGGCTGTATTCGGGCAGATCTCCTCGGGAGTCGTCGAACCCAGTACAATTAGATCAATATCATCAGCTTCGACGCCAGCGGCAGCCAATGCCTGCTCTGCTGCCATCCACCCCATATCACCGGTGGATATATGACTGTAATGACGCTGACGAATACCCGAACGGGAGAAAATCCATTCATCACTGGTATCGACAATTTTTGCCATATCGTCGTTAGTCATGAGCAGTGGTGGAGCATATTTACCCCAACCGGTTATCTGTGCGTATCTCAAAATAATATCCTCGATTACAGCGCTATTTTTCTTATTCCCTATACATGCCACTATCGCACAATAAGTCTGACATTGTAGCCGTTAAAATGTATCGACTAAAGGGAGCAGGCGTTAATCAAAAAGGTTACTTTGAGTTAATTCGAGTTGCTCGCGAACCGGCGCAAAGCTGCGCCGGTGAATGGGGGTAGCACCTTTGCGGGCCAAGGCTTCGAGATGCTGCGCAGTGCCGTAGCCTTTGTTTTTCGCAAATCCGTACCCCGGGTAAGTTTCATCAAAGGCTTTCATCTCTGCATCGCGAACTACTTTGGCAATAATTGATGCGGCGCTTATGACCTCAACACGACCATCACCCTTGACTACCGCCTCACCGCGATACTCCCACTGGGGTAAGCGATTGCCATCAACGGCAACAAAATCAGGCTGTTGCTGCAACCCCATTACCGCGCGACGCATCGCCATCAATGTCGCCTGCAATATATTAAAGCGATCAATTTCATCGACTGAAGAGCGTGCGACACACCAGCAGGTGGCGCGGCTAACAATATCTTTATAGAGATTTTCTCGCTGACGGCTAGATAGCGCTTTGGAATCAGCCAACCCTTCAATACCGTGATCGGCGGGTAAAATAACCGCTGCGGTAACTACATCACCGGCCAGTGGACCGCGCCCTACCTCATCGACACCGGCGAGTAATTTAACGCCGGATGGGGGATTCCATGGGGTCATGATGTTGTAGTTCCAGCAATTAAGTCAGCGATGGCAGACGCCGCACAGTCACCCGAGTTCATAGCAATCTGATCATGAAGCTGATCAAACCGACTTTCAAGCTGCTCGCGAGTATTGCCATCCAGAGCCACTAGAACTGCATCACTGAGATTTTCCACCGTCGCCTGCTCCTGAATCAACTCAGGCACTAGCATTTCATTGGCGAGTAAATTAGGGATCGAAGCATAGGGTGTTTTGATAAAAGGTTTAATCAATTTATAGGTTAAATTACCCAAGCGGTAACTGACCACCATTGGCTTCTTTAACAGCATTGCTTCAAGAGCGGTAGTTCCGGATGCCAATAGCACTGCATCTGCTGCCTCCATGGCGACCAGCGATTTCTGCTCAATCAAACTAACCGGTAGTTCGGGACGCGTGGCGAGTATTTCTTCAAGCTGCCTATGACGATCCTTGTTGGCTGCGGGAATAACAAACTGCAACTGTGGGTGGTTTTTCAGTAACACAGCCGCCACATCGAGAAACAACTCAGCCATCAGATTAACTTCACCAGCACGACTGCCGGGCATAATCGTCAACAATGGCCTGACCGGATCAAGCCCTAAGCTTTTGCGCGCTTCAGCCATATTCGGCCGACGGGCTATTTGCCCCGCCAGTGGATGCCCAACAAAGGCGACGGGCACATTGTGCTGGCGATAAAAAGCATCTTCAAAAGGTAACAGGCAAAGCATTAGATCAACACAGCGTTTGATCTTCTTTATGCGCCCCTGACGCCAGGCCCATACCGATGGGCTGACATAGTGAACGGTTTTTACACCTGCACTGTGAAGGGCTTTCTCAATACCGAGGTTAAAGTCTGGAGAATCTATACCTATAAAGGCGCTGGGAGGAGATTTTTTATAGCGCTGGATAATTCCACGGCGTATTCCAAGTAATTCAGGTAGACGCTTGAGTGGTTCCACTAGCCCCATTACCGAGAGTCGATCCATCTGGTAGTGAGAGATAAACCCCTCCGCGAGCATTTTAGGCCCGCCGATACCTTCGAATTGAGCATTGGGGAAAAGACGTTTAAGAGCGCGAATCAGGTCCGCGCCTAGTGTATCGCCAGAGGCTTCACCTGCGACTATGGCAAAAACGGGACCGCTGTCAGCACCATTAATCGACGACTTTTTATCACTATGGATGCCCATAACTTAGCGAATTATGCCGCGAGTTGAATTCTCTATAGAGGTTAAGAACATTTTGATGACTGCATCATCACCGAGCTTGGTAATCTCCTTAATCGACTCATCAAGTTGCAATCCGCGACGATAGAGTAATTTGTAGGCCTGATTAGCCAGCGCAATCTGATCGGCATCGAAGCCTCTGCGCTTTAATCCTTCACGATTGATTGTTCGCGGTTCTGCGGGACTGCCAAAAGCGGTAATAAAGGCGGGAATATCATGATAAACAAAGGCAGCTGGACCAACAAAACAGTGAGCGCCAATATGCACAAACTGATGAACCAACGCATAGCCGGATAGAATCGCCCAGTCGCCAACGTACACATGACCAGAGATACTAGCGTTATTAACCAGAATAACATGATCACCAATAACACAGTCATGACCAACATGGGCATAGGCCATAAGCAAGTTATCGTTACCAATAACCGTCTTGCCCTGATCCTGAATAGTACCGCGGTGGATGGTTACACCCTCGCGAATAACATTGTTATCGCCAATAATTAATTTGGTCGGCTCACCTTTGTATTTAAGATCAGGCGTACCATCACCAATGGTTGAAAATTGGTAAATATGGTTACCAGCACCCATAACAGTTGGGCCTTTGATAACCACATGAGATGCGATATTGCAGCCTTCGCCAATCTCCACATCTGGGCCAATAGTTGTCCAGGGACCAATACTGACGTTGTCAGCAATCTTGGCGGATGGATCAATTATGGCACTGGGGTGAATCACTAGACTTTATCTCGGTCTTGGTAGGCACAGAGCAGAGTCGCTTCACAAGCGAGCTTTCCATTCACCGTAGCGCGGGTTTGGAAGCGCCAGATATGACGTTTAACCGCAACCACTTCGGACTCGAGCATCAACTGATCGCCGGGCACTACTGGCATTTTAAAACGTACCTTATCGACGCCAGCAAAGAGGTAAAGCTTACCGTCATCTGCGCTGGTGTCTGTGGTTACAAAGCCCAGAATACCCGATGCCTGAGCCAAAGCTTCTACGATCATTACACCGGGGAAAATTGGCGCACCGGGGAAATGACCATTAAATACATCTTCGTTAGCGGTAATATTTTTATAGGCGACAATTCTCTCACCTTTTACTAACTCAACCACTCTATCGACTAAAAGAAACGGAAACCTGTGCGGTAATACATCCATAATTTCAGTAATATTCATTGCGCCTTCCATTTGAGATACCCATTATTCTAATTTTAGAAAAAACCCCAAGCCCATGCTGGGCCCTTATCTATCAGGATTCTTAAGTGTTTTTTTCTAAGGCCTTAAGTCTTCGTGCCATATCATCCAACTGCGAGATTCTAACAGCATTTTTACGCCATTCACGGGTTCCCATAAACGGCATACCTGATGAGTAAGAACCTGGCTTAGTAAGCGACTTTGTGACCAGAGTTCGTGCCATTACAGTTACGTTGTCACAGATATTCACATGACCAACCACACAGGCATCACCGGCAAAAATACAGTTTTTACCTATAGTCGCACTGCCTGCCGCACCGGAATACGCTGCCATAGCAGTGTTATCACCGACACTGACGTTATGGGCAATCTGCACATGATTATCAATAATCACCCCGTCGCCTATGCAAGTATCACCAAGCGCACCGCGATCAATCGTAGTACAGGCGCCGATTTCAACACGATCACCGATAACAACACCACCAATCTGGTAGATCTTCTGCCAGCTTCCCGCACCATCTGGAGCAAAACCAAAGCCATCAGCACCAATTACCGAGCCACTGTGAATTGTTGAGCTACAACCAATACTGACATCGTGATAGATCGACACATTGGCAGCGATTCTAGTACCCTCACCCAACTGACTGCGAGCACCTATATAGCTTCCAGCACCCAGATAACAGTTAGCGCCTATAACTACATTCGCCTCGACAACCACATTTGGACCAATATCGACATTGGCACCCACAACCGCAGCCTTATCAATAACCGCTGTGGGATGAACTCTTGCCAGCGCCTGCGGTGCCGTATCAAACCACTTAGATATCTGGGCATAACCCAAATAAGGATTATCCAAAATCAGCAGTGCGCCGCAATAGCTATCAGCCGCGGAATGCTTTGCAGAGATAATAATCGCCGCGGCACTGCTATTGGCTAATTGACTAACGTATTTCTCATTAGCTAAAAATGCCAGCTCATTTGAGCCAGCATTTTGCAGGGTATTTAAACCGCTTATCCGCGTTTCGGGATCACCACGTAACTCTGCATTGAGAAACGTAGCGATTTCACCCAGCGAATAGTTTTCAAGCATTGAGGATTACTTTGTCTTCTTATTTAAGCGATCAGCAACCTTGCCCGTAATATTACTCTCTGGGCCAGCCACCATAACTGCATCAGCGCGAAGAAGGATAGTTATGCCCTCTTCTTTAACAACTTCTTGCAGTGCTTCCTGAGCCTTAGGGCCAAGTTCCTGCATAATTTGTTGCTGTAACTGCTGCTGTTCAGCTTGAATTTTGCGACCCGCTAACTCGGCATCAGCCTTGGCATATTCCATTTTCTTTTGATGACCGACAGCTTGTTCCTGAGACCAAGTTAAACGCTTGGTTTCAGCTTCTTTAGCCAGTGACTGCAAATCCGCTGTTGAACTCTCGTACTTTGCTTTAAGACCAACGAAATCAGCACTGGTCTCGGCTTGCTTAAGGCGAGCCTGAGCGAAATCTGAGCTAAATATTGCACGAGCAATATCAACAACAGCAATTTTATCTTCGGCTGCTGAAGCCATAGAAACAGTGCCAACCAAAGAGGCGATTACAACCAAACAAAGTACTTTCAAATTACGCAAAATATATCTCCCTACTATTTATAATTAAAATTGATTTCCCAGTGAAAACTGGAACACTTCAGTCTCATCGAGATCACTTGAATTTAACGGCTTCGCAATACTAAATGTAATTGGACCAAAACCACTTAACCAGGTTGCACCCAACCCAACGGAATAACGCAATTCGCCAACATCGGGCTTAAAGCAGTTAACCTGTGAATCACCACATTTGGTATTGAATATATTACCAGCATCTAAAAAGAATGTAGATTGTACTGAACGCTGATCTTTAATAAACGGTAGCGGGAAGATAACTTCCGCGCCAAATTCAATTTGCACATTGCCGCCAATCGGATCCGGATCATCGAAAAAGCCTGAACTACAGGGCGGATCCATCAGATTGCAGGGTGTATCCTGAGGCCCTAGTGTATTGCGTTTAAAACCACGCACAGAACCAAAACCACCGCCGTAAAAGTTTTTAAAGAACGGCATCTGAGTGGTGTCCCCGTAGGACTCACCGTAGCCAAGGTCCGCTCGAAGTTTGAGCGTTAAACCACGGTAGAGCTGGCGAAGATGCTGGCCAGAATAGGTCATTTTATAATATTCCAACCCTGAGCCTGGCAGCGCAACATCAAAACCTAAACGCTGCGATGTTCCGCGAGTAGCAAATATACCGCGGTTTAAAGTCGACTTAACCCAGTTAATATTGGCGTTAAACACATCAAACTGGGAGCCGTTACCGGCGATGAAATCGGCGATTTCTTTCGAGGCAAAAGCACCGGTCTCAAGATCCAGATTTTCATAACCAAGCCCAAAGCCTATACGCTGTATTTCGGAGACTGGATAACCCCAGTTAACCGATGCGCCATAGGTATTAGTCGAGAAACTGGCGACATTTATCTCATCATAATCAGTTTCACGGGCAAACAGACTGTAACCAACACTGACCCCATCAACGGTAAAATAGGGCTCGGAGTAGCTAAAGTTCAACGAACTTTGATAGGTGCTTCGGTTTAAACCTATACCTACCTGCTTGCCAGTTCCAAGGAAATTGTTTTCACTGAGATTAGCGCCGAGAATCAGTCCCGTACCCTGCGCATAACCAACACTGGCTCCAATCGAACCTGAAGGCTGCTCTTCAACTGTATAAACCACATCGATCTGATCATTAGTACCGGCAACCTGAACATTCTCAACATTGACCTCTTTAAAAAATCCAAGACGTTCAAGACGTACTTTGGACATTTCAATCAGGGCATTATTGGCAGAAGCAGATTCCATTTGGCGCATCTCGCGACGCAGGACAGTATCGGCGGTCTTGGTATTCCCACGGAACTCAATGCGGCGCACATAGGCACGCATACCCGGCTTAATCAAATAGGTTATCTTGGCGGTTTTGTCTTCTTCATTGACCTCAGGGAAACCCTGAACTTCAGCAAAGGTATAGCCCTCATTGCCAAGACGGCGAGTAATATATTCATTAGATGTGGTCATTAGGGTCTGTGAAAAAGTCATACCCTCTTTGAGGATAATCAATGCCTTGATATGACTTTCAGGAATAACCATCTCACCGGCCAACTCAACTTCATTAACCTTGTAGACATCACCTTCATCAATATTAATCGTGATATAGACAGATTCTTTTTCTGGGCTGATTGACACCTGTGTCGACTGAATTGCAAATTGCAGATATCCGCGATCTAGGTACCAGGACTCAAGTGCCTCCAAGTCACCAGAGAGTTTTTCACGAGCGTATTTGTCATTACTGCTGATCCACGACCACCAGCCAGTGGTTTTTTGCTCAAAAGATTCAAGTAGCTCATCTTCACTGTATTGGTGGTTGCCAACGATATTGATATGTCTGATTTTGGCGACATCGCCCTCATCAATATTGATATTTACCGCCACGCGATTGCGCGGTAAGGGCTTAACTTCAGTCTCAACGAGCGCACCGTAGCGACCCTGAGAGACGTACTGACGCTGCAACTCTTGGGTCATACCTTCAAGGATTACCTGCCGAAAAATCTGCCCCTCAGCCAAACCGTTGTCGCGTAACGCACTGAGTAGCTGATCGGTCTCGATAGCTTTGTTGCCTTCAAGATTGATCTCGGTCACCGCAGGACGTTCAGCAAGCGCTATTACCAGCACCCCATTTTCCCGCGCCATCACAACATCTGAAAAATAGCCGGTGCGAAACAGTGAGCGTGTCGCCGCTTGAATGGCCGGTTCGTCGACCAGATCGCCAACACTAATCGGCAGCGCAGCAAATACTGTTCCCGCCGAAACCCGTTGCAGGCCTTCGATACGAATATCATCAACTTGAAAGACCGCTGCCTGAATCGCTGCGGAAAATGCCAACAGAGCTATAAAGATGCCATTAAAGAGTTGCTTCATGTAATTATTAAAATCCAATTTTTTAGTTATCTTTAAGCGACTTTAAAAAGACCGCATAACATCATTATAAGTGGCGAATACCATTAACCCAATCAGCATAAAAAATCCCACTTTATAACCAACCAGTTGCACAGTATCTGAAACTGGGGAGCCTTTTACAATCTCAATAAAGTAGTAGACCAGATGGCCGCCATCCAATACCGGAATAGGCAATAAATTCATTACGCCGAGCATTATACTGAGAATGGCGATAAAGCGAATAAAATTGTCGAATCCAGATTTAGCCGTATCACCGGCAACCTTAGCAATAGTAATTGGGCCGCTGAGATTCTTCGGTGAAAGATCGCCCACCACCAGCTTACCAATTGACTCCAAAACAAAGAAACTAGTGTCTTTGGTCTCAGTCACTGCTCGCACTATGGCGCTCAGAGGGCTGTGGTCAACACTGCGCAACAGATCTTCTGGGTATCGACCCACAGAGGAGAGTTGAACGCCCAACTGGCCAACTTCAATACCCTCTCTATCGACCAAGCGAGGGATAACTGAAACAGTCAACTGCTGGCCCGCCTCACGCTCAACCTGTAAATCTACATTGATACCTGGGCTGGCAGCGACGGTTTCAATAAACGCGCCAATACTGCTGATATCAACCCCATTAATCGCCAATAGGCGGTCGCCCTCGCGAAGCCCGGCACTATAACCAGCACCATCTTCCGCTACGGCTACTAAATTTAACGACTCAAGTTCAAAGGGTGGTGTTATTCCAAGCTCGCGCAACGGCGAAGGCTCTTCGGCATCGCGCAACCATTTCTCGACCGGAACCAAGAGTTGGTATTGAATATTTGAATCTGGGTAGGTGACAGTAAAAGGAATATCGCCACTGGTACCTATATAACCAAATAGCTGTCGTGAAACCTCGCTCCAGGTTGATGTCGGATGTCCGTCAACAGCAATGATCTCAGTGCCAGGTTCAAAACCTGACTGGGCTGCCAGAGAGCCAGCGGCCACATCACCGGCAACCGGGGCAATACCGCGTTCGCCGGATAAAAATACAATCCAAAAAGCTACGACAGCAAGCAAGAAGTTGGCTGCAGGGCCAGCAGCAACAATAGCTATGCGCCGCCAAACACTTTTACGGGTGAACGCAAAGGGAAGGTCTTCTTCTGACACATTGCCCTCACGCTCATCAACCATCTTTACATAACCACCGAGAGGCAGTGCCGCTATAACAAATTCGGTATCCTTGGAGTCTCTCCAGCGCAGGAGTGGCGTCCCAAAACCAATAGAGAACTTTTGCACCTTGACGCCACAGCGCCGCGCCACCCAGAAATGACCAAACTCATGAAAACTGACCAACAGGCCGAGGGCTATAAGGGTAAAAAATATAGTCTGCAGGATATCCATAAATTACTTCTCTAGCCGTTTTATATAGGCACTACTGTAGAGGCGCGCCTGCTCGTCGAACTCTTGGACTGCAAGCAATGATTCTGGTTCAATCAGCACCTGCCCATTTAACGTTTGCTCGACAACATCGGAAATCTGCATAAAGCCGATACGCTGATCGAGAAACGCCTGCACCGCTACTTCGTTAGCCGCATTGAGAATCGCTGGGGCATTTTTACCCGCCTCAGCGGCTGCCGAGGCTAGCGCCAAGCAAGGGAAGGATTCTATATCGGGCCTCTCAAAATCAAGTTGCGCAATCTCAAATAGATTCAAATCTGCAACCCCGGCATCAATGCGTTCAGGCCAGGCCAAAGCATGAGCAATGGGTGTACGCATATCCGGATTGCCGAGCTGCGCTAGTACCGATCCGTCAACGTACTGAACCAATGAATGAATAATACTCTGCGGGTGAACCACAACTTCGATAAGAGATGCGGGCATATCAAATAGCCAGCAGGCTTCTATTAGTTCAAGGCCTTTATTCATCAAGGTCGCCGAATCAACCGATATCTTGCGACCCATACTCCAGTTGGGGTGGGCACAGGCTTGATCAGGGGTAACTGAGGCCATCTGCTGTCGAGTCCAACCGCGGAAAGGACCTCCAGACGCCGACAACAGAAGTTTTTTAACGCCGTTATTACTCGACGTTTTAAAATCCTCCGGCAGACACTGAAAAATGGCATTGTGCTCGCTGTCTATGGGCAGTAAAACCGAACCAGAGTCAGCGACAGCTTGGATAAATAAACCACCGGCCATAACCAGAGATTCTTTATTGGCCAGTAAGATTTTCTTACCCGCCTCAACCGCTGCCAATGTCGGCACCAGTCCAGCAGCCCCGACGATTGCCGCCATCACTGTGTCTACAGCACTATCACTAGCAACCTGACAGAGCGACTCCCTGCCCCACAGAACCTCTGTAGAAGAGCCTGATTGGCTTTGCCGATCACTTAACAGTAATTGCAGGCGAGAAGCAGATTTCTGATCGGCGACAACAGCGTATTGGGGGTTAAACTGTTGGCATTGGGCAGCTAATTTGTCAATCTGGGTATGCGCCGTGAGCGCAAAAACAGAATACTTGTCAGGGTGACGAGCAATAACATCTAAGGTGCTAACACCAATCGATCCTGTCGCACCAAGCAAGGTGATAGTCTGCATAAATTAGAGCGGGCTCAATAATAGAAAGAGTAAGGCAAAGAGTGGCAGAGCAGCCATTAGACCATCAATACGATCTAACACACCACCATGTCCGGGAAGAATCTGACTGCTGTCTTTAACACCCTGCTGTCGCTTGAGCATACTTTCAAACAGGTCACCCAATACCGAGTAAAGCGAAACGGGAATAACCAGCAGTAGCAGAGATAGGATAGAGACACTAGCGGGCATTAATGGCAACAGTATTGCAATTAATATCAGCTGGAAAAACAGACCGCCTAAGAAGCCCTCCCAGGTTTTTCCAGGACTTATCACCGACGCTAGTTTGTGTTTACCAAATAAATTACCGGCTACGTAACCACCAATATCAGCAACCGCGACAACTCCGACTGCCAATAACAACAACCATTGGCCGTCGGGCAGATGAACAATCAATGAGATTGCCAGCCAAGTGAATGTCAGCAGTAATAGTCCCAAACCCGCAAGTACGGGCTTGGCAGACCAGAGTATCGCGCTTGAGGGGTAACCCTGAACCCAGAGAAATATAACGGCCCACAGAATCGATGCCAGCAGTGCAAAATCCTGACCTCTAGAGACATTCAAGCTGTCAAACAGATTTAACCAGAGTGCCGCTGTAGCAAGGCACAATAGGAGTGCCAAGAGATAAAAGAATTTACCGATAGAGGTTCTAATCACGGTCAAATTGGACCATTCCCAACCCGCCAGTAAAACAATCGGAACAACCGCTAGAGAAAACCACAGTGCATCTGTATTAAAGAGCAGCAATAAAAATCCCGTCACAAGCATGACCGCGGTGATAACGCGCTGTTTAAGCACGGAGAATCTCTCCTCGAGCAGGTTTATCATTAGTATTTGGCGTTTCGCGCAAGCCGAAACGACGCTGTCTTGAGTAGTATTCATCAATCGCTACATCGAGAGCCGCAGCATCAAAATCCGGCCAGTAACAATCGGCGAAATAGAATTCGGTGTAAGCCATCTGCCAGAGTAAAAAGTTACTAATACGCTGCTCACCGGCGGTACGGATACAGAGATCAGGATCGGGCATACCGTCCATCTGCATATATTTACCTAGCATCGACTCATCAATATCTGAAGGTCTAAGACGTCCGGTTTGAACCTCTGAGGCAATCTTTTGAGCAGCACTGGCTATATCCCAGCGGCCACCGTAATCGACGCAGAGCACCAGAGTGAATTCACCACTGGCTGTCATCGTTTCTGCATCATCAATTAGTCGTTTGAGGCGGTCGCTAAAATGGCTTCGGTTGCCGATGACTTTGAGTCTTACACCATCATCGCGGAGGGCTTTGGCTTCTTTTTTGAGATAAGAGGAGAACAGTGACATCAAACCGCGCACTTCAAGATCGGGGCGCTTCCAATTTTCGCTACTAAAAGCAAACAGGCTGACAATTTTAACATCACGCGCTTTGGCCGCTTTCAAGATAACGCGGATACGCTCGACACCCGCCTCATGACCGCCAATACCACCCAGCCCCCGCTCTTTCGCCCAGCGATTATTACCATCCATAATGATGGCAATATGCTTTAAAGGATGAGTAGTGCTATCTGAAATCGAATCAGCCATGGCCATGAATAGCGAGGAGATTAAATCTCCATCAGATCCTTTTCTTTAGCCGCTAGCGCTTCGTCAACACGTGCGATAAAGCCATCAGTAATCTTTTGAATATCATCCTGGCCCTTGCGTTCTTCATCTTCACTAATATCTTTATCTTTAAGTAAAGTCTTTAAACTGGACAGCACATCACGACGGATATTACGCACAGAAATTCGAGAGTTCTCAGCTTCAGCTTTAGCCTGCTTACCGTAGACCTTACGCGTTTCTTCAGTGAGAGACGGCAGAGGGATACGAATTACCGTACCTGCCGTAGAGGGGTTTAAACCCAGATCGGATTTCATAATCGCCTTTTCAATCACCTGAACAAGGCTTTTTTCCCAAGGGGTCACCGACAGCGTACGGGCATCTTCAATAACAATAGAAGCAGCCTGTGACAGCGGTGTTATAACGCCGTAGTAATCAACAGTAATCCCATCGAGCAGGCTCGGGTGAGCTCGACCAGTGCGAATTTTATTAAACGCATTACCAAGAGCTTCAAGAGCCTTAGCCATACGCACATCAGCCTCTTTCTTTAATTCATCAATCATTTGCTACTCCCTCTTCAATCAATGTACCTTCGTTACCACCAACAACCAAATTGAGCAGCGCACCCTGTTTGGACATGCGGAAAACTCGCAGCGGCATATTGTGTTCGCGACACAGACAGATGGCGGTTAAATCCATCACACCAAGCTTCTTATCCAACACCATGTCATAGGTGAGACGATCATAGAGCTCAGCACTTGGATCAAGCATTGGATCGGCGCTGTAGACACCATCAACCTTGGTTGCCTTCAATACGACATCAGCGTCGATTTCAATACCGCGTAAACAGGCGGCAGAGTCAGTAGTAAAGAAAGGATTGCCAGTACCCGCAGAAAAAATAACCACGTCGCCATCCGCTAGATAGCGCATGGCTCGACGGCGATCGTAATGCTCGACCACTCCACTCATCGGAATTGCCGACATAACATGTGAGGAAATATTGGTTCTCTCCAGGGCATCACGCATGGCCAAACCGTTCATCACAGTTGCCAACATACCCATATGATCACCAGTAACACGATCCATACCCGCTTGGCTCAAGGCCGCGCCACGAAATAAATTGCCGCCGCCAATCACCAGTCCGACCTGAACCCCAATACCCACCAACTGACCAATTTCAAGAGCCATACGATCGAGAACCTTGGGATCAATCCCGAAACCCTCTTCTCCCATCAACTCTTCACCGCTGAGTTTTAGCAGAATTCGTTTATACTTTTTCTCTTTGCCAGTTGGCGACATATTGGATCCTCTTATATTTACTTCGTTTGTCTTAGCCTGCACCCTGAACCTGAGCGGCTACTTCAGCTGCAAAATCGACTTCTTCAACTTCGATTCCATCACCCACTTCAAAACGAACAAAACCAACAACCTCAGCACCGCCAGCTTTAACCAGCTTGCCAATAGTTGTGTCTGGATCTTTAACGAAAGGCTGGTCAACTAGACTGCTCTCTTTAAGGAACTTGCTGACACGACCTTCAACCATTTTAGCGGCGATTTCAGGTGGCTTGCCACTCTCAATTGCCTGCGCAGTGAAGATTTCTCTCTCGGCCTGAATAAGTTCAGCAGGCATCTGATCTGAGCTAACAACCGCAGGGTTAACCGCTGCAACGTGCATAGCAACATCTTTCGCCAAGGCTTCGTCACCACCAGCTAAACCAACCACAACCGCAATACGGTTGTTGCTGTGAACGTAACCACCAACAACTGGCGCTTCGATACCCGCAGCGCGACGCGGCGAGATATTTTCACCAATTTTCTGTACCAGTGCTTCACGAGCAGATCCAAGATCACCGTCCAAAAGTGCGGCAATGTCAGTTTGCTTAGTGGCAAATGCTGTATCCAGAACTGAAGCTACGAAGCCTTTAAAGCCTTCATCGCGTGCAGCGAAATCAGTTTCACTGTTAACTTCCAAAACCATGCCGTAACCATTTTCTACTTTTACAGTAACAAGGCCGTCGGCTGCAGTACGACCAGCTTTCTTAGCTGCCTTCATACCACTTGATTTACGTAACTCTTCAATAGCTTTATCAATATCTGCTCCAGACTCGGTCAGTGCGCGCTTGCACTCCATCATGCCCAAACCTGTGCGATCGCGCAGCTCTTTCACCAAAGATGCTGTTACCTGTGCCATTGTATTCCTCTCAAAATCGTAAAATTATTTTTAAAAAAGGGGGCAGCGGCCCCCTTTGATTGTTAAGTACTATTAGTCTTTAACAGTTACTCTGCTGCAGCGTCCTTCGCTGGAGCATCTGCCGCTGGAGCATCCGCTACTGGAGCTTCAGCCGCTGGAGCCTCAGCCGCTTCAACTGGTGCAGGAGCAGCTTCTTCAGCAACCTCTACAAACTCATCTTTGCTGGAGACAGTTGCTGACTGAGCTTTGCCTTCCAAGATAGTGTCAGCAATAGATGCCGCATAAAGCTTGATCGCTCGGATTGAGTCATCATTACCTGGAATGACATAGTCAACACCATCAGGATTACTATTAGTATCAACGATGCCTACAACTGGGATACCCAACTTGTTAGCTTCATTGATAGCAATGCGCTCATGATCAACGTCGATAACAAAAAGAATATCTGGCAAGCCATTCATATCCTTAATACCACCGATCGAATTTTCCAGCTTAGTCTTCATGCGCGCACGCATAAGAGCTTCTTTCTTCGTCAACTTCTCAAAGGTACCGTTGGCTTCTTGAGTTTCCAGTTCACGGAAACGGCGAATAGATGCACGGATAGTCTTGTAGTTGGTCAACATACCACCCAACCAACGGTGACTAACGTATGGCATGCCACAGCGCTCAGCCTGTTCTTTGAGGATTTTTTGTGCAGCACGCTTGGTGCCAACAAAAAGAATTTGATTGCCCTTGGCAGCTTCAACACGCAGAATTTCAAGTGCTTCATTGAAAGCTGGTACTGTTTGCTCAAGGTTAATAACGTGAACTTTATTTCGCGAGCCGAAGATAAACTGGCTCATTTTTGGATTCCAGAAGCGAGTTTGGTGACCAAAGTGAACACCAGCTTGCAACATTTCGCGCATACTTACAGAAGACATAATTTTTCCTTTTAGGGGTTAAGCCTCCACGTACCCCAGTGATCAACCTTTAAAGCTAAAATAAAGCCTTTCAGGCACCCAGATCGCTGTGTCGGAACGTGTGTGTCGTTTAAAAATAGTTTAGTTACATTAATGATTACCAAGACATCTCAGTAACCGGCGCGCTTTATACCATAATGGAGAGGTCAGTTAAAGAAAAAGCTACGCGAAAAGCCTATAAAAAGCCGCGCACAACAAAACAAAACCCAAACCAAAAGATCGACTTGCAGATAGTTTGCGAATAACCCTCAAAGGCACTCCCTCATTTACCTATACATGAGTACAATAGCGGCCAAATAAAGGCAAGAGGTTTACTATGACAATACAATTACGATCGGCGGACGATATCGCCAAGATGCGTGAAGCGGGTCGCTTAGCAGCAGAGGTTCTCGAACTAATCGGCGAATATGTGGTGCCGGGCGCAAGCACCGAAGAGCTAGACCGAATCTGTCATGATCATATAGTCAATGTACAAAAAGCGATACCCGCCTGCCTCGGCTATCGCGGCTTTCCAAAATCCGTCTGTACATCGATTAATCAGGTGGTCTGTCACGGCATTCCCTCCGAGAGAAAAATCCTTAAAAATGGCGATATTATTAATATTGATGTCACCGTTATAAAAGATGGCTGGCACGGCGATACCAGTAAAATGTATGCGGTGGGAACTGTCGCCCCTCATGCACAGCGCCTTATTGATGTCTCCCAAGAGTGCCTCTATTTAGCCATTGATATGGTCAAACCCGGTGCCCGTCTCGGCGATATAGGACATCACATACAAAAGCACGCTGAGGCCAATTACTACTCAGTGGTTCGCGACTATTGCGGGCACGGCATCGGCCAAGAGTTTCACGAAGAGCCCCAAGTTTTACATTACGGCACGCCCAACACAGGCTTAGAACTTGTCGAGGGTATGACTTTTACAATTGAGCCCATGGTCAATGCTGGCAAGCACAGCACCAAATTAAAATCCGATGGCTGGACTGTGGAAACACGGGATGGTCGACTTTCATCACAGTGGGAACACACCCTCGCAGTAACCAGCAATGGCTGTGAAGTCCTCACCGCACGACGCGAAGAACCCTACAAGCAAAAGTAATTTATGACATCAGAATCTAATACCGCACCACTTTTTTTTGATCAGAAACGTTTTCTTGCCGACGTCCAAAACGGCGATCCTATTGAAGTTTTCCGCAGCGCATTAAGCGCCGCTCAGAAACACTTCAATAATCGCTTTCACGAGGGTGAAGACGTACATCATCTGGTTAACGAGCAGTCGCTTTTTGCCGATGTAATCTTGCGTCACGCCTGGCAGCGCTTTGAATGGGATGATGATATCAGCCTGATCGCGGTTGGTGGCTACGGTCGCGGCGAGCTGCATCCACACTCAGATATTGACCTGCTTATATTAATGCGTCGTAATAAGCCGGAAAAGTATCGCACCAGCATTGAGCATTTTCTGACCTTTCTATGGGATATCCAATTAAAGATTGGGCACAGCACCAGATCCATCAGCCAATGCATTGACGAAGCTCGCGGCGATATCACCGTTGCCACCAACCTGATGGAAACGCGACTGCTATGTGGCGACCCGAAACTTTTAGATAAGCTACTGACCAAAACCGGCCCGAAAAAAATATGGTCATCGGCGGATTTTTACAGCGGCAAAATAAATGAACAAAAAGAACGCTATCGCAAACATGCGGACACCGAATACAACCTCGAACCGAACATTAAAGAAGCTCCTGGCGGACTTCGAGATATTCAAGTCATCAACTGGACCGCGAAACGTCATTTTGAGGTCCACCGTCGATCTCTGCTGGTAGAAAAAGGTTTTCTCTCGGAAGAGGAGTACGCAACCTTGCGACGCGACGAAGAGTTTCTCTGGAAGGTACGCTACGGACTCCACCTAATTGCTGAGCGTCCCGAAGAGCGACTGCTTTTTGATTATCAGCGCAAGCTCGCAGTAATGTTCGGTTACAGCGACAGCGATGGCCGGCTTGGTGTTGAGAAGTTTATGCAGCAGTACTACCGGGTAGTGATGTCGATCCGCGAGCTAAATGATGTTCTGCTGCAATACCTCGACGAGTCAATCTATCGAAAGAATAAAACCAAAGCGGTTAAAAAGATCAACGAGCGGTTTTTAATCCGCGATAACTATCTGGATACCACCGATAGCTCGGTGTTTATCAATCACCCCTCTGCCCTGCTAGAACTATTTGCCATACTCGGTGAAAATGACCAGATTAAGGGAATTCGCGCCTCTGCTATTCGTCAAATACGCTTACACCGCAACCTGATTGATGATGACTTCCGCAACAGTGTAGACAACCGTGCGCTGTTTATGCGGGTACTCAAATCCCCTTACCTGCTGTCTGCACAGCTACAGCGGATGAACCGCTACGGCATTCTCGGTGGCTATCTACCCGAATTCGGTAAAATTGTTGGGCAGATGCAACACGATCTTTTTCATATATATCCCGTGGATGTGCACACCCTTGAAGTGGTGCGCAATATCCGTCGTCTAGTGCTCCCAGAAGTAACCGAGCGCTTTCCGGTAGCTGCACATATCTACAAAAACTTCCCCAAGCCAGAATTGATTATTATCGCTGCCCTCTATCACGATATCGCCAAAGGGCGCGGCGGTGACCACTCGATATTAGGGTCAGCAGATATTGAAGACTTTGCCCTGCGCCACGGGCTCAAGCCACAGGAAATCAAGCTTTTGAAGTGGCTGGTGGAAAACCACCTGCTGATGTCGAGTATTTCACAGCGCGAAGACACCTCAGATCCGGATGTTATTCATAAGTTTGCCATGCATGTTGGCGACCTTATGCACCTCGATCATCTATATGTTCTCACCGTAGCAGATATTAATGCCACCAACCCACACCTGTGGACCGACTGGAAAGGCTCCCTGATGCACAACCTCTATTTTGAGACCAAGCGAGTTCTGCAACTTGGGGTGGAGGAACCGACAGCAAAATCAGCTTGGCTGAAAGATGCCAAAGATGCGGCACTGCGGGCATTACTTGAAGATGATATCGAAGCTTTACAGGCCATCAGTGTCTGGAAAGATGTCAATGAAGAATTCTTTCTTCGCGAGCGCGCCGAAGATGTCGCACTTTTCACCAAGGCGATTATCAACAACTCAGGTATTAACAAGCCGGCTATAGTACTCAAAGATGTTGGCGTAGAGATACCGGTGGCAACTCAAATTTTCGTGCATTCCAAGGACCGCGAAAATATCTTTTCCATCACCGCCGCCACCCTCGACAAGCTAAATCTGAATATTCAAGACGCACGACTTCATTCTGCCTCTGACGGCACAGCCTTCGATGTGTTTTATGTACTTGACGAAGCTAATCAGCCGGTGGGCAGAAACAGCGCACTGAGCAGCAAAATAATCAAGACCCTAAACGAGGCAATTCTCAACCCACAGAATATCGACTTTGATATACAGCGACGCACGCCTCGACAATTAAAAAACTTCGCATTAAAAACCGTTGCTTCACTGCGCAACGATACTGAGACCGACACCACTATTTTGGAGATTATCACCCCAGATCGCCCAGGACTACTTGCCCATTTGGCAAGAATCTTTGTGCGCTTTGAACTGCGTATACACAACGCAAAAATTTCTACTCTGGGCGAGCGTGTTGAAGATATTTTTTACCTCACGGATAGAGCCTTTACGCCGATTACCAATGACGGTTTATGCAAGACCTTAAAACAAACCATCTGTAAAGAACTCGATGAGCGCAACCAGGAAGATGGCAAGGAATATAAATTGCGCAAAATGAAAATTTGGCAGTAGCCTTCTAAATCAGACAAAAGAACAAACTATGAACCCCAATCTTGACCTACTGCACCGCTATCCCTTTGAACGGCTAAACGAGCTCAAAGCCGGCGTAACGCCACCCGAGCATCTCAAGCCTATCCCCCTTTCGATAGGAGAGCCCAAGCATCAGTCACCGGCATTTGTTAAGCAGGCGCTGATTGACAATATAGATAAGGTCGCAGTCTATCCAGCCACCAAAGGCGGACAACCGCTTCGCGAGTCCATTGCCGCATGGTTACAACTGCGTTTTAATCTAAATAGTCAGGGTATTGATGCCGACCATCAGGTACTTCCAGTTAACGGCACCCGCGAAGCCCTGTTTGCCTTTACCCAATCAGTCATAGATCCGCAGCAGCAACCAATAGTTGTTTCGCCCAACCCGTTCTACCAAATCTATGAAGGCGCCGCATTACTCGCCGGCGCAGAGCTGCACTATTTAGACTGCACAGCAGAGAACAACTTTATTGCAGACCTCAATGTTGTCCCCGAGCATATCTGGCAGCGCTGCCAACTGCTACACCTCTGCTCGCCCGGTAATCCAACTGGCGCAGTTATCAGCATTGAACAGTTCCAGCAGGCCATAGCGCTGGCGGACAAATATGACTTTATTATCGCCAGCGACGAGTGCTATTCCGAAGTCTATCTACACGAAGACCGCCCGCCTCCAGGTCTATTGCAGGCCTGTGCCGAAATGGGCCGAACAGACTACAGTCGCTGTGCGGTATTCCACAGCCTCTCTAAACGCTCAAACCTACCCGGTCTGCGCTCAGGTTTTGTCGCCGGCGACAGTCAGATTCTCAAAGCCTTTCTGCGCTACCGCACTTACCATGGCTGTGCCATGTCTACCCCAACACAAATCGCCTCCGCAGCCGCTTGGGGCGACGAGACTCATGTTATTGAAAACCGCAGCCTGTACCGCGAAAAGTTTGCTGCCGTTACCGAGATACTGCGACCGGTGCTCGAGTTTCCAGAACCTCAGGCAAGCTTCTATCTGTGGCCAAAAACCCCTATTCTAGACACTGATTTTGCTCGGCAACTGTTTGCCGAGCAAAATGTCACCCTGCTGCCCGGCCAATATCTGTCACGAAACACCGCCAGCGGCAATCCCGGAGAAAACCGTGTGCGTCTTGCACTGGTAGCCGAAACCGGTGAATGTATTGAAGCTGCAAAGCGTATCAAACAGTTTGTACAGAACCTGAGCCGCTAACCGATTAGAAAGGATCTGAGATGTTAAAGAAGGAACGAGCTGACTATATTCTGCAACGGCTTAACCAGCTGTACCCGGAAACGCCTATCCCTCTGGATCATAAGAATAATTTCGAACTGTTAGTTGCCGTACTTCTCAGCGCCCAGTGCACCGATATCCGCGTTAATCAAATTACCCCCGCCCTATTTGCCGAAGCTGACAATGCCTTCGATATGCAACATGTGCCCGTCGATAGTATCTATAAAATTGTTCGCCCTTGCGGCTTGGCGCCACAGAAATCCAGCGCCATATCTAATCTCTCAAAGATTTTGGTTGAACAGTACAACGGAGAAGTTCCCGACGACTGGGAAGCCCTGGAGTCATTGCCCGGCGTAGGCCACAAAACTGCCAGTGTCGTTATGTCACAGGGCTTTGGCCATCCGGCCTTTCCTGTGGATACGCACATCCATCGTCTCGCTCAACGCTGGGGCCTAACCAAGGGTAAAAGCGTGACTCATACGGAAAGAGATTTAAAAAAACTATTTCCCCGCGAACAGTGGAATGCCCTGCATCTGCAGATAATTTTTTATGGTCGCGAATACTGCTCAGCGCGCGGCTGCGATGGACGGAATTGCGAGATCTGCAGTACCTGCTATCCAAACCGGAAAAAACCATTTATCGCCCATAAGCCCTAACTCTTTTGCTATGCTTAGGCCCCTTAAATTCAGCTAGGAAAAATTGTGACGACTCTCTACGGCATCAAAAATTGCGACACCATTAAAAAAGCCCGTAAATGGCTGAGCGATAATGATATTGAATATAATTTTCACGATGTTCGCGCAGACGGAATAGACGCCGCCACTATTGAAAACTGGATTGAGCAGGCCGGCTGGGAAACTGTACTAAACCGCCGCGGCACTACTTGGCGCAAGTTAGACAGCAGTGTTCAAGAGAGCACAGATGAGGACAATGTGACCAATCTGCTAATCGAACACCCAGCAATGATAAAGAGACCGGTTTTGGATGCAGATAAATCGATTACAATCGGATTTAAAACAGATACTTACGAAAGTATTTTTAAGTAAAACATTAATTATAAAGAGAAGAGCAAAAGCATGAGTAATTTGTACAGTTTCGCAATCGGCGTTGGCACCAAAAACAGCAAAGGTGAATGGCTAGAGGTATTCTATCCAGCTCCACAACTCAACCCAGAACAAACTCTAAGCGATATTCTCAGCCTCAGCTTGGGCATAGAATCTGGAGAGATTGAGCCGAGCACCGAACAGTTAGCCGCGTTGCACTCTGCCCTTAACCACAATGGTTATTCGGCATTAGCTGCATCGATTGAACAGCTGGCAACCTCAAGCCGACCGGTTGTCGCCGTACTGATGACCGATGATCTACCACCGGCTTCTGTGCCACAGGGCTATCTAAAACTGCACCTGCTTTCACATCGATTGGTTAAACCCCACGGAACAGATCTGACCGGTGTCTTTGGCGCACTTAAAAATGTTGCCTGGACCAGTGCCGGCCCGATAGATATAGAAGAGCTCCCAGATCGCCAGTTAGCCGCTCGTATGGCCGGCCAACCGCTGACCGTCGACTGTGTCGATAAGTTTCCCAAGATGGTCGACTACGTAGTGCCCAGCGGCATTCGCATTGCCGATACCTCAAGAGTCCGTCTCGGCGCCTATGTTGGTGAAGGCACCACTGTAATGCACGAAGGTTTTATCAACTTTAACGCCGGCACCGAAGGTCCAAATATGATTGAAGGCCGAGTTTCTGCAGGCGTATTCTGCGGCGCCGGATCCGATGTTGGTGGCGGTGCTTCAATTATGGGCACCCTCTCCGGTGGCGGTAATATGGTTATTTCAATGGGTGAAAAATGTCTACTCGGCGCTAACGCTGGCCTTGGCATCCCTCTGGGTGACCGCTGTACTCTAGAATCTGGCCTGTATATTACTGCCGGAACCATCGTCACTATGCTCGATGATCAAAAGCAGCCCAGCGGCAAAATGAAAGCCCGTGAATTATCCGGAAAAAGTGATCTATTATTTAGACGTAACTCGGTTTCAGGCACGGTTGAATGCCTGACCAATAAAACGGCTGTTGAGCTCAATGCAGAGTTGCACGCTTCTAACTAAAAAAAGCCAATAAGCCATAATAAAGGGGAGTGATTATAATGAGTCAAATACGTAGAGTCGCAATTATCGGCGGTAACCGCATCCCCTTTATGCGCAGCAATACTGCTTACAGCTACGCCAGTAATATGGATATGCTGTCGGCCACATTGCAAGGGCTGGTGCAGCGTTTCGAGCTTGACGGAGAACGCCTTGGCGAGGTCGCTGCTGGCGCGGTAATGAAGCACTCTCGGGATTTCAACCTAGCTCGCGAAGCCACATTAAACTCAGGTTTAGCATTGGAAACCCCCGCCTACGATATTCAGCAAGCCTGCGGCACCGGTCTTGAAGCGGCGATTCTAGTGGCGAATAAAATAGCTCTCGGACAAATTGATGCCGGCATTGCCGCGGGTACAGATACCGCCAGTGATGCCCCTATTGCGCTGAATGAAAAGTATCGCCGCATGATCCTTGATTTAAATAAAGCCAAAACTCTCGGCGAGCGTCTGAAGATATTATTGCGTTTTCGGCCCAGTTTTATACTCCCCTCCCTTCCAGCCAATGCAGAACCACGCACCGGCCTGTCGATGGGACAACATTGCGAGCAGATGGTCAAACACTGGGGCATTAGCCGTGAAGCGCAAGATGAACTAACGTGGAACAGCCATCAGAATTTGCTCGCCGCCTATAACGAAGGGTTCTTTGACAATCTAGTTAGCCCCTTTAATGGTGTCGAACGCGACGGCATTATGCGCGACACCCCGCTCGAAAAACTGGCTAAACTAAAGCCTGCTTTTGACCGGGAAAATGGCACTCTGACAGCGGCAAACTCAACCACCCTGACCGACGGCGCTGCATCAATTTTATTAGCTAGCGAAGAATGGGCAGCCGAGCGCAATCTGCCGGTTATGGCTTATCTGTCGTTTAGTGAAGTCGCTGCGGTAGACTTTTACTCTCAGGGAGACAACAGTGAAGGCCTATTAATGGCCCCCGCCTATGCAGTCCCGCGCATGTTAAAGCGGGCCGGTTTGAGCTTGCAGGATTTCGATTTCTACGAGCTTCATGAAGCCTTTGCAGCTCAGGCTCTATGTACAATGAAAGCCTGGGAAGACGAGAGTTTCTGCAAAAATAAACTTGGCTTGGATCGAGCTCTGGGCAGTATTGATCGTGCAAAATTAAACGTAAAAGGCTCCAGTGTTGCCACTGGACATCCATTTGCAGCTACCGGTCCAAGAATAATCGCTACATTGGCAAAATTATTGGAACAAAAGGGGCGGGGTCGTGGTCTTATCTCCATATGTGCAGCTGGTGGCCAGGGAGTCACAGCAATACTGGAAAGATAACCCGATTTTTTCTCGCTAAAATGATAGCCAAAAATAAAGGGGATTGAGTACAGAGCACGAACCAGCTCTCCCCTGGGGGTCTTACGATTGTATATGTGAGGCCCCTTTTTATTGAAGCGGTTATTTAGTGGGTTACTCAAGGCTATTTTGATAAATAAGGTCGGCAAACCGCGACAACAACTGCTGGGGCAATGTATGTCCCATACCCTCAAATAATTCTAGTTTGGCCTGAGAAATATGCCTTGCTGTATCTATACCACCACTCACCGGTACCAGCCTATCCTGCTTTCCATGAATAATTAGCACCGGTACTTTTATCGAATTGAGAAGCGCAACGCGATTGGGCGCTGTATTGATCGCGGCAATCTGACGCAGATAACCGGCTGGGTTACTCGAGCGCTTATACTCGGCTTTAAGAATCAACCGTGCTTCGTCATCACTTATTGGATAGCCGGGACTGCCAATCATCCGCCATATATCCACCGAATTATCCAGCGCAGTGCGTGTCTTCGTCACAGGCTTAATCATCTGCAGAGACACGGGGATCGAAGCAACACCCTTACCTCTAACGCCGCTGGTGGACATGATTGAAGTCAGTGAAAGAATTCGTTGCGGGTAGCGCCCAGTGACAATTTGGCTAATCATACCGCCCATAGACATACCAACAATATGCGCTGCTTGAATATTTAAAGCATCCAGAACACCAATAGTATCCTCAGCCATATCATCCAGTGTATAGGGGGTTTTAACCGCTAGACCAACGCGAGAGGCCAGAAAAAGTCGAAAGAAACTTGGCGCCAAAGCACCTTCAATCTTGTCGCTGAGACCAATATCACGATTGTCAAAGCGGATCACCCTAAAGCCTCTGGCAACCAATAGTTCACAGAGTTCCACAGGCCAGCGAACCAGTTGATTATAGAGGCCGGCGACTAACAGTATTACCGGGGCCTCGGAGCGGCCAAATTCTTCATAGGCAATGCGCAAACCATTGGCCTGAAGAAATTGAGTTCGGTTATCGGTACTCATCAGTATCTCTATAACTCTCTTAGTTCACGACGGAGAATTTTACCCGCCGGGCTTTTTGGCAAATCATCCTTAAAAACGATAAGCCGCGGCACTTTGTAAGGGGTGAGATTTTCACGACAGAAATCCTTCATCTGCTGCTCTGTCAATTGAGGGTTGGTCGAGACGACAAATAATTTTAACGCTTCACCGGTCTTTTCATCAGCCACACCAACGACGGCACATTCAATGATATCTAGGTGACTATAAACTACATCTTCTATTTCATTGGGATAAACATTAAACCCAGAGACCAGCACCATATCTTTCAGCCGGTCGACAATACTCACCAGGCCATCAGCCTCCATCACCGCTATATCACCAGTGCGGAACCAGCCCTCGGGATCTAACGCCTCCGCTGTTGCCTCTGGACGCTGCCAGTAACCCTGCATCACATGGGCACCACGAGTGCATATTTCACCACGTTCTCCGCTGGCTACACGACAACCCTCGGCATCAATCAACTTAACCTCTTGATAGAGCATCGGGGCACCCACAGTGCCAATGCTGTTTTGATTGGGGCGATTACAGGTTAAAACCGCCACGGTTTCAGAGAGCCCGTAACCTTCGAGTATCGGTGAACCTGTGCGCGTCTGCCACTCTTCGGCTATCTCTTTAACCAGGGCTGTACCACCCGCGATAATGCCCTTAACCCGAGAGAAATCAATCTCATCGAACTGCGGGTGCAACATCATGCCCTGCAATAAGGTATTGACGCTGGCCATCGAGGTAAATGAGTACTGCTTCATCACTCCAATAAGACTGTCTATATCGCGGGGATCGGGAATTAAAACCGAATGACTGCCCTGAATAAATCCACCAATCACATTCATGGTAAAACCAAAAACGTGATACAGCGGCATAGGTGCAATTAAAATTTCGTCACCGTCCGAGATCAGTTCAAGGCTTAATTCAGACATCCGCATTCCCGCATAGATATTGCCATGACTGAGCATAGCGCCCTTAGCCGGGCCCGTAGTTCCGCCGGTATATTGCAATACGGCCAAGTCATTCATAGAGAAATTTATCACCGGCAGCAGTTGACCTTCACCCAATGCCAAGGCATCAGGTAAAGCAATAAGATTCTCTAAACTACTTTCGGGCAGCCCCTGGGGTTGCAGCATATCAAGCGCATGAGTGGCTATAATCGTCTTAATGCCGGTCTGTGCAATAACCTGCTCAGTAATTGGCAATAGGTCGGACAAGACTACCAATGCACTGGCACCCGAATCCTTGAACTGATGTAACTGTTCACGAGCGGTATACATAGGGTTGGTATTTACAATAGTCAGACCGGCACGCAGTGCACCCCAGACCACCACCGGAAATTGATTGAGATTAGGTAGCTGAATGGCAATGCGATCACCCTGCTGCAAGCCACAACTGTGCAATAGGTAACAGCCGAATTGACGACTCAGAACTTCAATCTGCCTAAAACTCAGTGTCTTACCTATACAGGTAAAAGCTGGCTTATCGGAAAATTGATCACAGGCGCGATTAAACGCATCCACCAAACTGGTGAAACCCTCTTGATTTAACTCGACGAGTTTCTGCTGTGCGTAGGAAGTAGTTAATTCAGACATGAGATCCCCTTTAATTATTCTTTTAATACTTTTTATTATATTAGGCTAATAACTAGAGTTTACCGTCACAATGTCGAGTCTATCTGTCACCCCTGTGACAAGGGGTGCTGCACATTATTTAAAGCCTATCAGCTAAGCGTACGATACCAATCGCCTGCTCTCCACCACCGACATAGAGCAGATATTTTTGGCCATCTTGGTCGACAAATAAATCCGGATCACGCAAATCATTAGATCGCAGAGTAGATTCACCCCTAAGTGACTTTAGTGCAGGCAAATCAGCCCCCTCCCAACTTTTTTCGGCGCGCATAATCTCAACAGCCTGAGTCGGTGTCCAATCGTCCCAGTTAGAGGACGAAAGGTCTAAGGTAGAAAGTAGCAAGCGCTCGGGAGCATCACCAGCTCTTGAAAAAACGAGGGTTAATTTATTCCCTTCAAGCGAAACCGCTGTATGCCTTACATCAGTACCAAACAGTGATTTATGCCGTGGCTCATAGTTTCCTACAAGGCTATCGCTGCGATAGAGAATTCCCGGCGCAGCCAAAAAGTAGTATTTATTCTGATACTCAAAGCTGCGCAGATAAACGCCACCAATTCTATTTTCCAAAACCTTAAAATTTAACCCGTCGGAAGACACTGCAACACCACTGACCTGAGACAAGCTGTCGCGCTGGCCATGAAAAAACATAACCAGCTGTTTATTCACCCTATCGACCACAATATCTGGGCTAGCAATATGCGCCTTATGAGTCTGGGAAGGCACTACCCCTCGTGCCCTACGCAACGCTTGATCCGTCACTAACGACTGGTAAACCGCTAGAAATGAGTCCCTGAACAGATATATGGAAACTCTATCCCACAGCTCTTTAATCCCCTCCTCCAAGCTTAAGTTTGGAATAGCCTCAGTTGGAAATCCGGATGCCTGAAGCGTTAATGCCCCAGGCTCATAGACCTTCCACGGCCCGCCTATTTGATCCGCATAGGCGAGACGAATTGAATCGCCCTTGTGATGAGAAAAATAAAGATAGTATTTACCCAGTGGATTTTCGACCCAATCCGGTACAGCAATTATCGACGGGCCATTGATATTAATATAGCCCTCCTGCTCCGCCAGTGAGGTTAGCTTGTCACTTAGAGAGATATCGACAATAGGACCATCAGTAAAACGTTCTAGCGAAAATGTCAGCGGCTCGGCAGGCAAATAATCATAACGTGGCCACAACCAAGCCAGCGCAATGGCCACTAGAATAGAAAGCACCAGTGAACCGAGAACAAAAATTTGGATAATCTTGTTTACATAAAATTTAAATAGTTTTTTCATTGGGGACTTTATTAGGCTAACTGTTTGGTCTGTGTGAATAGGCTTTTAATATAAGGTATTCGAGACAGCTTTGGTACCACTCCAGTCCCGTTTAAGGCTTAAAACCTCGATCAGGGAAGCACAATATTAAAATCATCTTGCGCCGCACCCAGCAGCGAAAAGAATTTTAATAATTTCACCGCACTGCCATCCACAGAGAGCTCATCGGAACTGATCAACGATTTAATACCCACTTCTCCGAGCAAAATCTCGACGAATAATTTCTGTGTAAGACTCAGAGTGACATCGGCGGATTCATCAAGTGGAAGCAGCTTGTAATACATCACCGAATTTCTAATCGTCAGAACAACATTTGTTTCGCTATCGGTAAACAGAATATTAATTTTTAAGCGTTCACCCTCCGCTTTTTCTGCATCCAGTTTTACCGACAGCGCTTTCATAAATTCTAAAAGTGGCACTTCTTGCAAGAAAGCTTTAGATGACATAGCCACGTTATTGGCTTTCACTTCACCACGAATCAACTCCTGTGCAGCGGACAGATAGATGTCACGCCAGGGTCCCGACTCGGCCTGATAGGCCATCTGACGATATGCCTCGGCAAGCATTTCTCGAGCGGCGATATTATCCGGTTGAGCAAAAACTAAATGGTTGAGCACTTCCCCGACCCAGCGATACTCACCTTTTGCCTGATAGGCAGCGGCCTTCTCAAGCAGTGCTTCAGCACCACCCATAAACTCCACATAACGACGAGAAGATTGCTCTGGAGGCAGTGGGTTTAAATGGGCAGGATTGGCGTCATACCAGCCAAAATAATGTTGGTACACCGCCTTACTGTTATGGCTGAGCGTGCCGTAGTAACCGCGGATATGGAAGTTACCGGCAAGTGTATCCGGCAGTTTTAGGCGCTCGGCAATCTCTTTTGGGGTATAGCCTATATTGGCCAGACGCAGGGTTTGGTCGTGGATAAACTTATACATATCCTGCTGCTGTTGCATCTGGGTAATAATCCGCTCATGCCCCCAAGTCGGCCAGTGGTGACTGTTAAATAACAGCGCCACATCCTCTAAGCGATCGATCGACTCGCCAATATAATCACTCCACCGCAGCGCATCGCGCACCTTGGCGCCACGCAGCGTCAATACGTTGTGCATCACATGGGAAAGTATTTCAGCGCCGCAAAAGGCTTTAAATTGCGGCAGATAAAAAGTCAGCTCGGCTGGGGCTTCACTGTTGGGCATATTGTGGAATTCAAACTCGACCCCATCGACATTCAAATTTACCTGAGGCTGATCTATAACCACCGTCGGCTTCAGAATAGAGGTGCTGCCAAAAATAACCTGCTTTCCCAAGCCGGTATCGACATGGCCAGTCGCCGAACGATCCAGTGCATTGCCCATCATATAAGCACCACGACGCATCATCGCCGGACCAGCAACGATATTTTCGCTAACCGCTTCGTACATAAAGCCAGAGGGCGCGATAATCGGGATACCCTTATCTGCCGCTTGTTGAGCATTAATTATCGACAGCACGCCACCAAAATGGTCGATATGACTATGAGTAATAATCACCCCAGAGAGGTTGATTTCACCTAAATGCTGTTCGGCAAAGGCCATTGCTGATTGAGTGGTTTCAAGCGTAGTCAGCGGGTCAACAACAATCCAACCGCTCTGCCCTTTGATTAAGGTGATATTGGCGAGATCAAAACCGCGCAGCTGATAAATACCTTCAGTGACTTTAAATAGACCGCGGATATTATTAAGTTTGGCCTGCCGCCAAAGACTCGGATTAACCGTGTCCGGTGCCGCACCTTTAATAAAATCATAGGCGCTGGCATCCCAGACTTTTTGGCCCTGTCTATTAGTAATAATATCTGTTGGTGCAGAGGCCACTAACCCGCGGGTAGCATCCTCAAAATCTTGCTGGTTATCTAGATCGAGGTTTTCCGCAAATGTCTTATTGCTGGCAATAGTAAATTCACTGGCGATGGATTCAAGGGAGTTGTTGTCGGCGGGTTTATCGCAACTGCCAAGCACAGATGTCACGCCCAACAGGCTTATTAATAAAAGTTTTTTAGCGGTTACTTTATTGATCATAGTTATACAGCCTGCTATTCATTTTTATATTGGCCAGTAAAAACCAAGATTTCAATCTGCGCTGCCTGAACTAACTTTTCAAACTCAAGCTGAGGCAAGGCAAAGAAGGAAACTCCAAGTTGAGAGCATAAAGGCCACCCAAACCAACCAACTTCACCAAACCCAAAAAAAAAACTAGAGTACTTCAAACAGCCCAGCAGCACCCATACCACCGCCAACACACATAGTGATAACCACATACTTCTCGCCGCGGCGCTTACCCTCCATCAACGCGTGCATAACCATGCGCGCGCCACTCATACCAAAGGGATGACCAATCGAAATAGAACCGCCATTAACGTTCAAACGCTCCATAGGAATACCCAACTTATCGCGACAGTAAATAACCTGCACAGCAAAAGCCTCATTCAACTCCCACAAGCCAATATCATCCATCGTCAAACCATTGCGCTGCAGCAACTTAGGGATAGCAAACACCGGACCAATACCCATCTCATCAGGCTCACAGCCCGCAACCGCCATGCCGCGGTAAACACCCAGTAGCTCAAGATTACGCTGCGACGCCAAAGTACCGTCCATTAGCACAACAGCCGCCGCACCATCAGATAACTGAGAAGCATTACCCGCCGTAACAGTTCCGCCATTGCGAACTGGATTAAGGCCCGAGAGACTCTCAACACTAGTACCAGGACGATTACCCTCATCCTTAGCCAAGGTCACCTCCTCTTTGGTCACCTCACCAGTCTCACGATTAGTCACCAACTTAGTCGCCGTTACAGGCACAACCTCATCAGCAAACAGGCCCGCTTCCTGAGCCGCGGCCGTGCGCGCCTGCGAGATAACCGAATATTCATCCTGCGCTTCACGGGAAATACTGTAGCGATTAGCAACCGTCTCAGCAGTATCCAACATCGGCATATGAATCAATGGCGCGTGTTTCATGGCCAGAGGATCCGCAACACGATGGGCATTAAAGTGCTCATTTTGAATCAGACTGACAGACTCACAACCACCGGCAACAATAACCTGAGAGCCATCTTGAGTAATGTTATTGGCACCAATTGAAATAGCCATCAAACCGGAAGAACACTGTCGATCAACCGTCATCCCTGAGACCGTTACTGGCAGACCAGCAGCCATCGCCGCCTGACGGCCCAAGTTCATAGTCTGAGTGCCCTGCTGAATGGCTGCACCCATAATGCAGTCATCAATCTCAGCGGGATCAACGCCGGCACGAGCAATCGCTGCATTAATAGCATGAGAACTCATAGAGGGTGATTCAAGATTATTGAATGCACCGCGAAATGCTCGACCGATTGGGGTGCGAGCAGCTGAAACGATTACGGCTTCTTTCATAACGATATCCTTAATAATTTTGCGATTTTTTACTCTAAGTAAAACCCAGTACTTAATTACTCTGCAGGGCAGCCATAGCCTTCATAACAAACTTCTCGGTCTGCTTGGAGCCAGACTGCAACGCTTTATGCTCCGAGGCGTCCGCCAACTCATCCCAGCGCGCCTTGATTTCATCGGGATTTTGCTTGTCCGCTGGCACAAAGATGCCATCGGTCTCATAGATGCTCGCCGTGGCATAACCACCGGCACCGGCGCAGAGAATAGTTCGAGTTGGAGCATTTTCATCACAGAGAACCAACGCACCTGCAGTCACCGCTTCAGGCGTTAGCATAGCTAATACTGGCGGTGGCATAAGATCTTCAGTCATACGCGTACCCGCTGTAGGAGCTAGAGCATTGACATGAATATTATTTTTGCCGCCCTCTAGAACCAGAGTATTCATCAAACCCAGTACCGCCATTTTTGCCGCACCGTAATTAGACTGACCAAAGTTGCCGTACATTCCACTGGAAGACGTGGTCATAACAATACGACCGTAATTTTGCTCGCGCATAATTTCCCAGACAGCCTTGGTGCAGTTAACCGACCCCATCAGATGGACATCCATCACCAGCTTAAAATCCGCCAGATCCATTTTGGCAAATGACTTATCGCGCAAAATGCCGGCATTGTTAATCAGAATATCGACACGACCCCATTTGGCCATGGCCTGAGCGACCATATCTTCGACTTCGTCAAAATTTGCAACATTGGCACCGTGGGCAAAGGCCTCACCCCCCGCGGCCTCAATAATGCCTACGACTTCCATAGCCGCATCAGACGAAGCACCAGTACCATCACGGGCACCGCCGAGATCGTTGACCACAACTTTTGCACCGCGTTCAGCCAACGCCAACGCATGAGAGCGGCCCAAGCCATTACCCGCACCAGTAACAATTGCTACTTTCCCTTCAAAATTAATGCTCATCATTTACCTCTTTAAATTCAATTTGTTAATAAAAATTAGTGCGCCATTTGAACGGTTAACCACTCAGCGACCATGGCCGGCTTTTCTTCACCTTCAATTTCAATCGTCACCTCAACCTTAAAGTCATACTGGCCCGGGCGCTTTTCACTGATATCAAGAATAGTCGCGTGACAACGAATTTTACCGCCGACCCGAACTGGGGCTACAAAGCGCACCTTATCGAAGCCTTTGTTGACGCCCATATAAATCCCTTCAATCAACAGATTGAAGCTCGCCGCAAAATGCGACAGCATCGACAGGGTCAAAAACCCGTGCGCAATGGTGCCACCAAAGGGGGTCTGAGCAGCAGCCACAGGGTCTATATGAATAAACTGGCGATCTAGAGTGCAATCGGCAAAGTTGTTGACCTGATCCTGGGTCACTTCAAACCACGCAGTGGGTTCACAGACATGGCCAATGTATTGGGCAATTTCGGTTTTTTGAATAAGTTGTGGCATTTTGTACCCCTTCCTTTTAGTGACTTGCTAGTGATTAATTTTTATCAGCTTTAATTTTTAGTCGTCGCCTTTTCATCGGCACATTTTATTCAGTGTATTCTAGTCCGCACCGTGCATCATCTTGCTGATAACCGGTGATAACAGTAGCATCAGCAGTGAAATACCGATAGCGATATAACCCACTTGAGAGTAGACCTCGATATAACCCGCCTTGGCCGCTGCCACATTGGTCATCTGACCACCAATCGTTTCCGCACCCGTAGTCCGAGCAATCACCCCCGCGAGAAAATTAGATAGACCGGAATAAAGGAACCAAGCCCCCATCGTCATACCCACAACCCGCACAGGTGCCAGCTTAGTCACCACAGACAAACCTACAGGAGAGACCAGCAATTCACCCATGGTATGAATCCAATAAACAGCAAAGATAAAGATCACCGGCGTAAGACCAATCGCGCCAGATCCCTTCATACCGGCCACCAGAACGAGAAAGCCCAAACCTGCCATTGCCACACCCAAAGCGAACTTTACCGCCGTAGACGGGTTTAGCTTGCGCCTAGCCAGCCATATCCATAACCAGGCTAAAAGCGGCGCAAAGATAAAGATAAAACCGGCATTTAAGGACTGAAATACCGGACCCGGCACTGACCAACCAAGGATCTCACGATCGACTAAACGAACCGTCAAAAGGTTCAACGAAGACCCAGCCTGTTCAAACAGCGCCCAAAAAGGAATCTGCGCCAAAATAAAATAAATCGCCGCAAACATACGCGAGCGCTCATCCCCTTTAACTTGCGTCAATGCATAGCTGATCAACAAAACGAACATAAGAATACCCAGCGGCCCAAGTATTCCACCTACCAAGTCTTCATTCATTACCAGCAGCATAGAGAGCGCAATAATACCCAGACCAATCAAATAGCAGAACCATTCCAGATTGATAAACAGAAACACCTTTTCTTTAAGCTTTTTCACAGATGGCGGCTCTGCTTTACCCTGCAACCAACTCTGACAGGACAAAAAGATAATCAACCCCAGCAGCATGCCGATACCCGCCAAACCAAAGCCGTATTTCCAACCGTGAACAATGCCCAGATAACCACAGAAAATCGACGCCAAAAATGCGCCGATATTGATACCCATATAAAAAATCGTAAACCCAGAGTCACGACGTGAGTCGCCAAAACCATACAGAGAACCAACAATCGTCGAGATATTGGCCTTTAAAAACCCCACACCTGCAATCAGCAGCGCCAAGGATAGGTAGAGAATGTTCAGATAGAACGCCTCTCTCTCAACACTAATAGAAAATTGATCCCGCGCAATACTCACAGGCAGACCCACCACCTCAGGCTCAGCAATATCCATACTGGTTTGCGTAAAAGTAACGTAAGACATGCCCATACCGCTAATAATCTGCTGACGAGCATCACCACCACGCCCATCCAGCTTGATTTCGTACTGACTCTCGCCATAGGTTAATAACTGCTTAGCACCCTCCCCCTCAAAGGTCATTCCAAAATGTCCCAAGGTCAGCAGAATGGCGCCAAAGGTAACCGCCTTCCTCGCCCCTAAATAACGGTCAGCCAGAGATCCACCAACAATCGTCATCACATAAACAAGCGCCGTGTATGCACCGTAGATCAAACTGGATTTTTCATCGGAAAATAAAAAGTGTTGCGTCAGATAGACAATCAACAACCCACGCATACCGTAGTAAGAGAAACGCTCCCACATCTCAGTAAGAAATAAAATTAACAACCCACGCGGGTGCCCCAAGATAGTTTTATTATTCAAGTCATGCATTGAGCTTTCCATTACGAGCTTTCCTTTACGAGCGTCCCCAAAAAAACCCATTATAGGCACCAATCAAAACGTTCACACCCACCCAAAAAACCAACAATTCATATCTCCAACCCTGCAGATAAGAGCTGGTCGGGTATTTATATCTGGGACCGTCGCTGGCAAGGATGCCAGCGACGAGCCTAAATGGACGTATTCACTGCGTGTCCCAGATATAAATACCCAATCAGCTCGCCCCAAACCAAAATACCAGATCCAATACCCCAGACCACTAAGAATACCGCCCCAAAAACCCCTCAATCTCATCAAAAGCCTCAACCGACTGAGGAAGATAAGGATAAAAAATCTGCCACACATGAGGCACATGCTGCCAACGCTGCAAAACAGCATCAGTGCCCGACGCAACCGCCTTATTCACATAACGACGACCATCATCAAGTAACATCTCATCATCACACACATGCACCAAAATCGGCGGCAACCCCGACAGATCACCATGCAAAGGTGAAATCACCGGATTAGTCGGACCACGCCCCGTAAACAACCACTTACCCGTCACCAACAGCGGCCGTGGAATCTTGCGCACCCCCCTAGCCAGAGGCCGAAGAAGAAGATCCCGCTCTAAATTTCGCTGAATACTCGGATTAACCATACGTTCATCAGTCACCGGCGATAAAGCCAGCGCAGCATTCGGCAACCTGCGCCCGGTATCACGCAACCAAGCCAATAGAGACAGAGTCAAATTCCCACCAGCAGAATCACCGCCGACAAAAACCGCAGACGCTTTTAAGTCTGTAGGCTCAGGCCCATGCTCCAACATCCAGTCATAGGCCGTACGACAATCATCAACACCCGCCATCCGCGAATGTTCAGGCATTAAACGATAATCGATAGCCAATACCGCACTATGGGTAATCTCAGATAATTTACTGGTAATAACTCGATGGCTTTTGGCACTACCCACATAAAAGGCACCACCATGTATATATAAAAAACGGCGGCTACTATCAGCACCTGGCGCTACAACCCATTCAGCAGCTACACCGCCAGCATCGACCGCCGTAATCTCACTGGCAATAGGTACATCTGCAAACATGCTATTCATAGTCTCGCGAATAGCGAAGAGCCGCTGCTTCAAGCTAAGGCCACTATTTTTACTGTGACCAGCACTAATTTGAGCATTAATCTGTTTAAGTGCAGCACAGGAGTCAGAGGAAGGAAATACCTGCCCTTCAGGCAGATCATACTTTGCTAGCGGATCCGTTCTTAGCAGCAGGTAGGCAATATAAATGCCCCCTACCGCTAAAACCCCCACTAACAGGATAGTCATGATTAGTCTTAGCTAGCCTGGACTGAAATAGTCGAGTAGCTAAGTTGATTAAATTTCTTCTGGTGAAAATCAGCATCACCAAAAGCCACATTAATGGTCATCAGCCGCTTGACAAAATGACCCACATTTAACTCGTCAGTCATACCAATACCACCGTGAATTTGAATCGCCTCTTCACCAATCAGCTTGCCATATTTAGCCACAGTCGCCTTTAGAGCATGTACAGATTTTTGCAATTCAGAGGCATCAACAGATGGATCGACTACAATTTTATTAGCATCGCAAAGCCCGCGATAGAGCAATGATTTAGTCTGCTCACAGGCCATAAAAGTATCCACCATACGATGCTGCAAAGCCTGAAACGAACTAATCGGCGTACCAAATTGTTGGCGGGTTTTTGTGTAATCTACAGTCAGCGCGTTAAGGGTAGCCATAATCCCCAAAGCCTCCGCACTCAGCGCGAGTAAAATCTGCGGCATAACCTTATCGACAATCTCCATACCCTGCCCAACAGCACCCAGCAGATGACTGGCCGGAACCACCACATCTTTAAAACTGATCGTCGCAGCACTCTGACCATCCATGGTTTTATAACTGTTGATGCTCACACCCGCAGTAGTAGCATCGACCATAAACAGACTGACCCCATCGCGATCAAACTGTTCGCCACTGGTGCGCGCACTAACAATCAGACTATCTGCAGTGCCAGCGTTAATGACCACGGTCTTTTCACCATTAATCTTGTAACCAGCATCACAGACAATCGCATTAGTTGCCACATCAGCCATTTCAAAACGCGACTGGCGCTCCAAGAATGCGAAAGAACCCAGACAGCTGCCCTCAATGATTTTCGGGATATAGGCCGACTTTAAGTCTTCGTTGCTAGCCGCCGAGAGCAGTCCACCAAAGATAACCACCGTCGAGACATAGGGCTCAACAACAATACCCTTACCCAGCTCTTCCATCACTGCGACTAAATCTTCAACCGATCCACCAAAGCCGCCATACTCTTCAGCAAAGGGCACCGAAAGCCAACCCAACTCGGCAAACATAGACCAGAAATCGCGACTGATACCCTCTTCTGAGTGAATAATATTACGTCTGGTATCAAAGTCATACTCGTCACGAACAAAGCGCGCGACGCTGTCTTTAATCATTACCTGTTCTTCCGAAAAATCAAAATTCATCTAACCAATCTCCAATAATCTTTTTTATAGAGCTTATTACAGCCCCAACACGGCCTTGGCAATAACATTGCGCTGCACTTCATTAGAGCCACCGTAAATAGTCGCAGCGCGGCCATACATATAACTTTTACGCGCCTCAGCGGCAAAGTTGTGCCCCAACTGCTGGTTGCTTAGCTCGCCCTGCAGAGCGCCACCATAGTAGGCGGCCAATTGCAGTTGAAGCTCGTGAATAGCCTGGGAGATTTCAGTACCTTTGATTTTTAACAATGAAGATTCCGGCCCTGGCATTCCTCCCGCAGCCATAGAGGCAAACACACGCAACTCGGTGTATTCCAGTGCCATCAGTTGCATTTCAATATCCGAAAGACGCATCTGAAATACCGGATCGTCGATCATGGGCTGGCCGCCGTTAACCTCTGCCGCTGCGCGCTGTTTAAGATTGGTCAACATACGTTTGGAGTCGGCTACTTCAGCCATGCCGGTGCGTTCATGGGCAAGCAGAGCCTTGGCATAAGTCCAGCCTTTATCCTGCTCACCGATTAAATTTTCTCGCGGTACAAGTGCATCTTCGAAGAGCACTTCATTAAGGCTGTGCTTACCGTCGATTGTGGGGATTGGCTTAACTGAAACGCCCGGGGTGGTCATATCAATTAATAGAAAACTAATGCCCTGCTGCTTACGCACATCCTTTGATGTCCGCACCAGACAGAAAATCCAATCAGAAAACTGAGCAAAGGTCGTCCAGATTTTGCGGCCATTAACGATATAGTTATCCCCCGCATACTCAGCCGTTGTACTCAGGGCTGCTAGGTCAGAACCAGCACCAGGCTCTGAATAGCCCTGACACCACCAGTCATCACTGGAGAGAATTCGCGGTAAAAATCTGGCTTTTTGTTCTTCGCTGCCAAAGGTATAAATAACCGGCGCGACCATTTTCAAACCAAAGGGAACCACATCGGGAATCCCCGCTGAGCCGCGCTCGGTTTCATAAATAAATTTCTGAGTGACGGACCAACCGGTGCCGCCGTATTCTTTTGGCCAACCTGGCGCAATCCAACCTTTCGCGTGAAGCTTTTTCTGCCAGGCAACAATGGCTTCTTTGTAATCCTCACCCTGACCACTTGAAAGACTCTCCGCTACCTTTGTATCGTATTCACTGGCAAAAAATGCCCGCACCTCATCTCGAAACTCGAGATCCTGTGCCGAAAAATTAATATCCACCGATTCACCCCTTCAACTAAATTTATCAAAGTACATTAAGTTGTGGCACTTTATATGTCAATAAATAAGGCGGCCGGCTAGTCACGCTGCCGCTCTAGATGAACAGAGGCATAGAGGAAACAGGGAATGGTAAGAGCACCGAGAATATCGGCGATCAAAAGCGACCACGTATAGGGGTTAGAAATCGCCGCCGACTGAAATAACTCCTGAGTAACACCGGTCATAAAAGAACCAAGACTGAATCCGAGCAGATTACAGGCGACCAGCAATACGGCAGTCATAATACCGCGCAGACGCACCGGGGTTAAATCCTGAACCGTAGAAAATGCGGGACCATAAAATGAGCTGAGACTAAACAGAGCGAAACTCATACCAATAAAGAAGATGATTGAATCGGGGGAGGCAAATCTATAACCAATGGTTAAGGGTGTCACGGCAATCATCAAAAAGGCTAAAAAGCGAATTCGCCCGCCCCTGTAGCGGCGCTGATACCAGTCACTCATAGCGCCGCCAAACAGCGTGCCTGCGGTGCCAAAGACCAAATAGATCAACCCGAAAAGTCCGGTAATATAACCCTGATCGAAACCGCGCTCGGTTATCAACCAGGGAATAGAGAAAGTACCTGCACCAATAGGTATATGCAGTAGTACCGCGCCGAGCATTATCCAGATCAGCACCGGCGACCCTTTCAACACCTGCATTAAATCAGCTAACCCCCCCCGCCAGCCTATAGCAGGCTGCTTGTCCGAGAGCTCGACCTCCATGGCTCCACGCTTAGGATCTTTAAGTAGCAATAAAACAATTGCCAAAGCGATACCAATACCACCCAGTAAAAAGAAACAATTGCGCCAGCCAATCGATACGCCCAGAGAACCCGCCAAAATAAAGGCCAGACTAGTTCCCACGGGGACACCCAAATAATAAAGCCCTACCGCTGTACCTCGCTTATGAGCGGGAAATAAATCAGACAACATCGACATAGACGTCGGCGTCATGGTCGACTCACCAATACCGATCAACAGTCTTGCCAAACCAATTTGAAGAAAGTTTTTGGTGACACCGGAAACTGCGGTCAGGGCACTCCATAAAATAAGACCTGCGGCAATAAGTCTGGGCCGATGCATCCTATCCGCAAAAGCGCCCATAAAAAGGCCCATCACAACGTAACAGATAGTAAATATCCAACCATTGAGCAGACCAAACTGCGAGGGGCTGAGGTTTAGGTCATCCATAATGGTCTGAGCAAAAGCGGCAATTAAACTGCGATCGAGCATGCTGAGAATATTAAGAAGCATCAAAAACATTAAAATGCCCTTTGCATGTGGCGCGGTTTTAATGGTTTTCATGATTGCAATCCCCGTAAATATTGAAAAAGTACTTACAAAAAAGTACTTACAAAACAGATCTGGCAATCAATTGCCGACAGTACTCACCCAGATGAGTAACGCCCTGCCCATAGCTGGCAAAACGCTGATCCTGCGTCTGTTTATTAACAAAACGGAAGTAAAGCTGTTGTAAAATCCCCACTAGACGCCAGTAGCCATAGACCTCATAGAAATCCCACTTTGATGTATCGAACCCAGTCTGCTCGCCGTAGTAGGCAATTATCTCTTCACGTCGCATCATGCCCGGCGCATCCGACGGCTGTTTTTTAATCGCCTGTAATGCAGGGGAATCATCAGCGTGAACCCAATAGGCCAGAGAGTTAGCCAAATCCATCAGCGGATCACCCAGCGCAGCCATCTCCCAATCCATCACCGCAATAACATTAAATGGATCATTGGCATCAACCATCACATTGTCGATACGGAAGTCACCGTGAATAAGGGCAGCGGGAAGATTACCCGCCTTGGGATCAGGAATATTTGCCTCAAGCCATTCGCGGACATCCTCAAAACCGGGGACATCTGTAGTCTGGGCATTAGCAAACCGTTTATTCCAACCGAGTATTTGACGTTGCGCATAACCGCTCGGCTTACCAAATTCTGCCAGCCCAGCGGCGACATAATCGACCTGATGCAACTCGATTAGTTTGTCAAAAATGGTCTTTCCAAAGCGATGGCGATCGGCATCGCTAAAATTCCATGCAGATGGCAGGCCCTTATTGACCAACACAGCCTCGATCTTTTCCATTAGATAAAACTCAGAACCCAGCAGCGACTCATCATCGCTGTAGTAAATCGCTTTGGGCACTGCTGGGTAGACTGATTCCAGCGCACTGATTACCCGATACTCTCGAATCATCGAATGAGCACTGGCCGCTTTCACACCTGGCGGTGGACGGCGCAACACTAAGTCACGATTGTTGTAACTGATCAAGTAAGTAAGATTAGATGCACCAGAAGCGTACTGGCGAATAACCGGCGAGCCCTTCAAGCCGGGCACAACTTTCTTAAGCACCTTATCTGTGCGCAACGGATCGAGCTCTTCCCCTTGTCGAACGTCAATAGTTGGATTAGATAAGACCATTGAGCTTCCAATTTATAATTATTAATAGATAACCATCTTAAGATTTTGGCAGAATAAATGTCAGTGCTAATAATTACTTATAGTGACCAGCCGAGTCTGACCATCAAATCCTACAGATAAGAGCACCAAATTCAGATCACCAATTCTTGTCGCGATGGTGACAGTAGCCATAAATTTTAACTGTCATTATATTTTGGCGTACATTATGTCTTGATTTATTAATCCAAGATATCTTAAAGTAAATCCAGTTTTTCAATACTACGAGAGAGCAACACTACTCGTAATACATTCTAAAAATAGGGGTATATCCATATGTCATTGGAAGCAGTTACAGCAGGTTTAAAAGAAAAAATAGGGGAAGATTGCGGCTTGGGCTCAGTCTTAAAGTTTGATTTCGGCGCTGACGGCATCTTAGTTTTAGACGCAACCCAAGTTCCGAATGTAGTTAGTAATGATGATGTCGATGCTCAGTGCACCATGACAATCAGTCTTGAGAACTTTATGGCCATGGCTGAAGGCAAGCTTGATGGCACCGCTGCGTTTATGACTGGCAAGTTAAAGATTCAAGGTGATATGGGTATTGCGATGAAATTGGGCCCAATCCTTTCATAGCCCGCCGACCTAACAATAGAATGCCCCGTGGCTTGCTGCCACGGGGCAATTTTTTCTCGATAACATTTCACCGCGTACAATTTTCACCAGAACAACCACTACCCCCCTCTTGAAAATCCAAACCATCCTTCCTTGGCACGATTAATGCTTATTCAATGTTAGATCAATGCTATAAGTATTTAGTGTCTTAAGTGAAATGCTAACCGCTGCAGGCTTAACTAATGGTGCACAGGCACCAAGGCTATGACTAGCGCAGATATATCATGAAACAAGGGGGTTTCAGGCAGTGAATATTGAGCAATTAGCAAAGCATAAAGACTGTATCCGCACCGAATTGGTGCAACCATCAATAGCCTTTGCAGTACTTTTAAGCGAAGAAGGCCGAAGAGAACCCAACCAAAATTCATCTGTCAGGATATAAATTTTGACTAAAACAGTAGCCACAGAAAACTTTAACAACTTACCTC
>CALSQH010000005.1 GCA_943788445.1 uncultured Pseudomonadales bacterium | reverse complement strand
AAAGCTTTAAGACGCATCGCTAAAAGCGTTAGAAACTCAGGGCATGACATTTTTATCCAGCGCCACTGATAGAGCAGGGTAAGTTTGAACCAGCCGAATTGCTTATATTTACGGCCACTGGTGAGGATTTTTGACGGGATACGCCGCAACTTGATGCCCGCCTGTCGAGCGTGCCAGACAAATAATAGGTCTTCTCCATAGGGCGTATTTTCTGGATAGCCATTGAGCTGTTTAAACAGCGATTTTTTAATGCAAAACCCCTGATCACCAAAAGGCGTGCCGCACAGGCGTGAACGCAGATTGGCGCCAAGCGCATTAAAGCGCAGAGAGTGATCGTCAAAGGCTAAGTCGAAATAATGTAAATCCTGTGGATGCTGCTCAAGACTCTTCTCAAGCGCGCAGAGATTGTCGGTGCTGATATAGCTGTCGGCGTGAACAAACCACAGCCATTCGCCCTTAGCCTGAGCAGCGCCTTTGTTAAGGCTCTGGGCGCGGGTAAATTTTGAACAGGGGATAACCTCGGCTTGCAATTGGCTGTGGTTATGCAAGTTAGCGAGCAGGGTTTTATGCTCGGTTTCATCTGCCGCCACCGGTATAACGATACTGACCTGTTCAAGGGTCGGAAAAATCACTCTTCCAATACCCTAAGCCATGCCTTTTGGGCGGGGGCTAAATTTTCCCTTGGGGTCATAACCGCTGATTGCAGTGCGCCTCTAATATCACTGGGTGTTTCTGATAAGGGCGCTGACAATAACTGGCTGAGCAGGGCGACTGCCTTGTTAAGTGTGGCGGAGTAAACGTCAAAGAACTTATCGACGCTAACATGCTGGCTGGGATCATCCATCCAGCAGTCATAGTCAGTAACCAGACACAGTGAAGAGTAAGCGAGCTGAGCTTCGCGAGCTAAAAAGGCCTCGGGAACATTGGTCATACCGACCAGGTCGCAGTTGGCTGCTGTGCGCAAAAAGTGACTCTCAGCGCGGGTGCCCAGTCGAGGGCCTTCGACGCAGGCGTAGGTTTTGTCTGTATGCAGTGGTTGACCAATCTGCTGTGCCGCGGCCTGAATATCCTTGCTTAGGGCAGGGCAGGCAGGGTTGGCTGTAGAGACATGCGCGACAACACCATTGCCGAAGAATGACTTTTCACGCATCCCGCTGGTGTGGTCAAAATACTGTGACACCAGAGCCAGATCGCCGGGTTTAATATCCTCTTTTAAGCTGCCAGCAGCAGACAGGGAAAAGACCTGCCGGGCGCCAAGTTGTTTTAGCGCGTAGATATTCGCCCGATAGTTAACTTCGTGGGGCAGTAGTTGATGGGCGGTACCGTGGCGAGCGAGAAATAAAATTGACTGACCGCGATATATGCCGGAACTGATGGGTGCTGAGGGCTTGCCAAAGGGTGTTGTAATCTCGATCTGTTGTTCAATTTCAAGACCTTCGAGCTGGTAGAGTCCAGAGCCACCTATAATTGCTAGCATTTAAACGTATTCTCCAATGGGTTTTTCGTCTAATGAGTTAGCGAGTGCATTCAGCATGAGTGCACCCGTAACGCCTCCCCATCATCCTGTATTTTGAAAACTGGCTCAAGTTGAATCTTGAGTGGGGGGGTGGGTCTAGATGACAGACTTCACTGGTGTTTATTCTCAAGAGCAGTTACTTCTCGTTTTGCTTAGACCTATTGGTCATTTATTGGGGTTTACAGTGATAGCAGATTGCGCGTAAATAAGTCATCAAATTCAACCATTACAGGGAGAAAGACGGTGAGTAACTATGCTGTACCACAGAGGGAGCTGTCATTTATTTTCGATGAGATTATCGGCTACGACGAGCATTGCAAAATGCCCGGTTTTGAAGAGGCCGGCGGTGATTTGGTTGAAGTGATACTGCCCGAAGCGGCTAAATTTTTTGAACAGGTTGTCGCCCCGACTAACCCTCAGGGCGATAAATATCCGGCCCATCTAAAAGACGGCGAAGTGGTAGCCTCCCCAGGTTTAGCAGATGCCTATGGCAAGATGGTTGATGCGGGTTGGTGCTGCCTTAATGGCGACCCAGCCCATGGGGGTACTGGTTTTCCCGGCGTTGTTGATCTAGCTGTCCAAGAGATGTTGCAGTCGGCCAATCTTGGCTTTAGCCTGCTGCCGATGCTTACCCGAGGTGTAGTTCATGCCCTTGGTCTGTATGGCACTGTAGAGCAAAAAGATACCTATCTGGAAAAGCTTATCTCCGGTGCCTGGTCTGGCACTATGAATCTTACCGAGCCACAGGCCGGTAGTGATTTATCCGCAGTGCGCACCAAAGCGGTTTTTAACGGCGACCATTATTTAATCAGCGGCCAGAAAATTTACATCACCTGGGGTGACCATGAGTGCGCTGAGAATATTATCCACCTGGTCTTGGCGCGCAAACCAGATTCTCCCGAAGGCAATGAAGGGATATCGCTGTTTTTAGTACCCAAATTTCTCGTCAACGCCGACGGCAGTCCCGGTCAGCATAACGAGGTTAAAACCGTGGGTGTGGAGCATAAATTAGGCATTCATAGCAGCCCCACCTGTACCCTGCAGTTTGGCGATAATGGGGGTGCGGTTGGTTATTTGGTCGGAGAAGAAAATCGCGGCCTGCAATGTATGTTTACAATGATGAATAACGCTAGGTTATCTGTAGGGCATCAGGGCGTCGCCGTTGGTGAGCGCGCCTATCAGCAAGCGGTCGCCTATGCTCAGGACAGAGTGCAGGGTCGAGTTTCGGGCATTGAAGGGCGTGCGCCGATTATTCATCACCCCGATGTTAAACGCATGTTAATGCACATGCGCGCGCTCACCGAAGCCGGTCGCGCCATGTCATTTTTTGCTATTGCCGCGGAAGATCGCAGTTCTCATCACCCTGACGAAACCGTCAGAGCCGCCAACGCAAAACGGGTTGAAATAATGACCCCACTGGTTAAAGGCTGGTGCACCGAAGTTGCTATGGAATCGACTTCGCTGGGGGTTCAGGTTCATGGTGGTATGGGCTTTATTGAAGAGACCGGCGCTGCCCAGCATATGCGCGATGCACGAATCCTGCCGATCTATGAAGGCACCAATGGCATTCAGGCGTTGGATTTTGTCGGCCGTAAATGTCTTCGCGATGGCGGAGAGGGTTTGTCGGCACTGATCGCCGACATGACGGAAACCGCTTCGCTCGCCAATGCTTCTGCTCAAATACAGGGATTGCTCAATTCCCTTGAATACGCAATTACCCAGTGCCAAGAGGCGCTTGATTATGTGTTGGCTAATCCCGACCAGTCGGGCTATCTGGCCTATAGCCATATGATGTTATTCGGCAATTCAGTGGCTTACTGGCTGATGGTCAAACAGGCTATCGCCGCGCAAAAGCATGTAGATCATGGCTCAGAGGACAGATTTTATATTCAGAAAATTGCCACAGCGCAATTCTTTGCGACACAGTTGCTAACGCGCAATTATTCCCATTTGGCAACTATTACAGGCAGCTCAAGCTATTTGGAGAGTCTTGACGAGAAGGACTTTTTAACCCTCTAGCGGGATTTGTGAGGTTAATCACTAGGTGAATTGCGAGAAATTATAAAAACCCCTAAAAACACGGCTAATATTTAAGTAGTGGGTTAATTTGTATTACCACTGAATAACTTTTGTCGTGCGTCTTAATAATTAGAGCGGGTAACCGTGAACTATTACTTGGGGAGAAGTAACAATGAAAAAATTTTTAGCTAGATCAATTTTATCGATAGTTATTGCCAGCTCGGTGGGGGTTGTCCACTCCGCCGTGCTCGAGGAAGTTATTGTCACTGCGCAACAGCGTGCTGAATCACTTCAGGATGTACCCGTCTCAGTGGCAGCGGTAACCGCAGAGAAAATGTCTGATGCAGGCGTCGTTGACCTGCAAGGGCTATCTGAATATGTACCTAACTTTTCAATCAATGAAACCGGTATTTCCACCACCATCACTATTCGCGGTATCAGCTCTGGCATTAACCCTGGGTTTGAGCAGTCCGTTGGTATGTACAACGACGGTCTATTTTACGGTCGAGGTCAGCTGGCTCGCGTTCCGATGATGGATATGGCGCGCGTAGAAGTATTGCGAGGCACCCAGAGTATTCTGTTTGGTAAAAACAGTATTGCCGGTGCGGTTAGCCAGATCACTGCCAAACCGACGGATGAATTTGAGGGGTCGATTACCGCCCTGTACGAGCCTGATCACGGTGAAGAAGACCTGCGCTTGGTACTATCGGGGCCACTAACTGACAACCTAAGCGGTCGGCTTGCAGTGCTAACTCGTGATATGGATGGCTATGTTAAGAATGCTGTAAACGGTCAGGATGAGCAGCAGGAGTCGGAAGATGTTATCCGCGCGTCGCTGCGCTGGGATATCAATGCCGATGTGACCGCTGATCTCAAAGTTTCGCGCTCCACCTTTGATGTTGTCGGCAGAAACCTGGAGGTCTACAACAGTATTGGTACGCCAGACCATATAACCGTGTTGAATGCTCTTCAAGCCTTTCAAGTCGATGCGGAGCTCAATTATATTGGCGACAACAATGGTCATTACAGTAACAACGAAGTCAACAATACAACGCTGGGTGTCAGTTGGGACCTAGAGGGTTTTACTCTGACCTCGACCACGGGTTATGTTGATTATGAGTTTCAGGAAAACTGTGACTGCGACTTTACTGGGGCAGCTGTTTTTGACACCACTGGCGAAGAAGAATACAGCCAGTTCAGTCAGGAATTCCGCATAACCTCAGATATTGGCGGTGATGTTGACTACATAGCGGGGATCTTTTTCCAGTCAACAGAGCTTGAGTATAGCGATAAGATAATACTGCCTGACCCAACAGTGATCACAGCAGCTTTGGTTGGTGCAGGTGCAGGTGCTCTGGCTCCTCTGGCAGCGGGTTCTTCGACCAATCGTGAATTTAATCAAGACGGTGATATCTGGTCGCTATTTGCGCAGGCAACCTGGTCTATTGCCGATGATATGCGCCTAACCTTCGGTGGTCGTTACAGCCAAGAAAACAAAGATGCAGATCGCCTTCAGCAGCATGTCTCCAGTGTTGGATCACCCTTTATGGGAGCAACATTACCCACAGGAATAGCCACTGATCCATACAATCTTTTGTATGGCATATTTGCTATTGAGCCCTACGAGAAAATCACTGGAAAGATCGATGATGACTCGTTCACACCCGTAGTGACTCTCGAATGGGATGTCAGTGAAGATGCCATGGCCTATGCGACCTGGACTAAGGGTAATAAATCAGGTGGTTTTGATGCCCGTTCAAATGGTCATCCAGATGCAACTGTCGTCAATGCTGTAAACCCCTTGAATGGTGCGTCAATCACCGGTAGCTGGGAATTTGATCGCGAAGAGGCAAGCAGTATTGAGTTAGGGTCTAAAATGAGCTTGGCGGATGGCGCGGCTGAACTCAGTATGGCTTTTTATATGACTGAGTACACCGATCTACAAGTCTCTCAGTTTGATGGAACTCTTGGCTTTAACGTAACCAACGCCGGAGAGGCAACAGTGCAGGGCTTTGAAGTTGATGGCCGTTGGGCGGCAACTGATCAGTTGACGCTAACGGGTTCTGCAGCCTATCTGGACTTTAAATACGACAAGTTCCCCAACTCTCAATGTTACTTTGGTCAGGTGCCAAACGCACCCGACTTCCCCGGGCTCTGCGATGTGGCCGGTGAACGCAAGGAGTACACCCCTGAGTTTCAAGCTAATATAGGCGCTGCTTGGTCAGATACTGTTGCAGATAATCTGGTTCTCGATGCTTCTATCGATTTGAATTATATGGGTGATTACATCTATAGCCCCAACCTTGATCCGCGCACCGAACAGGAAGCCTACACCTTGGTTAATGCCCGTGTTGCCCTATCCAATGCCGAAGGTGATTGGGAGTTTGCACTGATCGGTCGTAACCTCACCGATGAGACAGTGATTAACTTTGGTGGTAATACGCCGCTGGGCGGAACATTGACTGGTGGTGCGGGCAATTCCTATTACGCGTTTGTTAATCGTCCGAGGAATGTTGCGCTGCAAGCTAGGTATATGTTTTAGGGTGAAGTTGTTTGGTTAGGACGTTTAAAAGGGGCTGCGTAACTGCAGCCTCTTTTTTATTTTAGGTGGTAGAGTGAGCTGAGATATCTAAAAAAGATGCTTCGCGTCGCTCTTTAAGGATGACCGCTTCTCGGTCAGTTATTACTTAATACAATTCCAACAACCGTAGCAATGGTCGCGATAAACAGCAGAGTAAAAACAAAACCGCCGACAATAAAGGCCAGAGGACTTCCATGTTCAAAATCCCTCTCGCGATTTTTATTACTCTGCACGCCAATTGCCGCCGCCAAAATACTTTTGATCAGCGAGCCTAAACCGGGTTTTTTGGATTTATTTTCTTCAATCACAATTAGCCCCAATTAATCATTCAGAATAGGCGTCAACCAACGCTCAAGTTCTGGCACTGACATGCCTTTACGTTGAGCCAGTGACTCCACCTGATCGCCATCAATTTTTCCGGTATTGATATACTTGGCATCTGGGTGGCCAAAGTACCAGCCGCTCACTGCCGCAGCAGGTGACATCGCAAAGCTATCGGTTAACTCTAGACCAATGTTCTCCGTGACATTCAACAGCTCAAACAAGGTGCCTTTCTCGGTGTGATCTGGGCAGGCCGGGTAGCCCGGTGCAGGCCGAATACCACGATATTTCTCTTTAATTAGAGCTTCATTGTCGAGTTCTTCATCAGCGGCATAACCCCAGTGCTCGCGGCGAACACGTTCGTGCAAGTGCTCAGTAAAGGCTTCTGCTAAACGGTCAGCCAGCGCCTTTACCATAATCGCATTGTAATCATCATGCACAGCTTCATATTCGGCGGCTAGTTCATCAGCCCCTATGCCTGTTGATACGGCAAAAGCGCCAATATGGTCAGTGATATCTGATTCTTTTGGGGCGACAAAATCGGCTAGAGAGGTGAGTTCCTCACTGGCGCCAGGCTTTTGGATCTGCTGACGAATATGGTGCAGGGTGGCAAGGGTTTCGCCGCTCTCTGCGTAGACTTCGATATCGTCGTGGTTAACCGTATTGGCTTGCCATAACCCAAAAACCGCACGGGCAGTAAGGCGCTTGTTGTCGATAATATCTTTGAGCAGTGCCTGAGCATCGGCGAAAAGGGTCGTTGCTGCTTCACCGACAACCTCATCATTGAATATCTTCGGGTACTTGCCCACTAGATCCCAAGTAATAAAGAATGGCGTCCAATCAATATAGGGCACCAATGCTTCCAGCGGGTAATCATCAAGCACTGTCACGCCCAATGTTGCCGGCAGGGTTGGCTGGTAATCACGCCAGTTAATCTGTGGCTTCTGTTTGATCGCATCCGGGTAGGTGTACAGAGTTCCCCTTGGGGTTCTGTTGGCCGTACGCAGTCTTACAGCATCGTAATCCAGCTGTATTTCGGCGATAAAGGCATCGCGTTTCTCTTTGCTGATCAACTTACTGGCCACACCCACAGCGCGGGAGGCATCCGACACATAAATGGTCTGGTTACGCTGATAGGTTGGGGCAATCTTGACCGCCGTATGTGCTTTCGAGGTAGTAGCGCCACCAATCAATAGAGGCACATCAAAGCCCTGACGCTGCATCTCTTTACCCAAGGTCACCATCTCATCAAGCGATGGGGTAATCAGGCCAGAGAGACCAATAATATCGACATTCTGTTCGCGAGCCGTGGTCAGAATCTTTTCTGCCGACACCATCACGCCGAGGTCAATCACCTCATAGTTATTGCACTGCAATACCACGCCAACAATATTTTTGCCAATATCGTGTACATCGCCCTTAACCGTAGCCATCAGAATCTTGCCGTTGGTGCTGGCAGCTTGATCTTTTTCATCTTCAATATAGGGCTGTAGATAGGCAACGGCCTGTTTCATTACGCGGGCAGATTTAACCACCTGAGGCAAAAACATCTTGCCGGAACCAAACAGGTCGCCAACAATATTCATACCGTCCATCAGCGCGCCTTCAATCACATGTAGCGGGCGATCAGCCTGTTGTCGGGCTTCTTCAGTATCTTCCTCGATATAGGCGGTAATGCCTTTTACCAGACTGTGCTCAAGGCGACGATTAACATTGGCATCGCGCCAGCTCAAGTCTTCAACCGATGCTTGAGTTGAACCATCACCGCGATATTTATCGGCAATCGCCAGCAGATTGTCTGTGCCTGCTGAGGTGCGGAACAGCACCACGTCTTCAACAATATTGCGTAACTCTTCGGGAAGGTCGTCATAGACCGCCAACTGACCGGCATTGACGATGCCCATGCTCAAACCCTCGCGGATCGCATGGAAGAGAAATACCGAGTGGATTGCTTCGCGCACCGGGTTATTGCCCCGGAACGAGAATGACACATTGGAGATGCCGCCACTAATAAGCGCATAGGGTAGGTTTTGTTTAATCCAGTGGCAGGCTTCAATAAAGTCGAGACCGTAGCGATTGTGCTCTTCAATACCCGTGGCTACGGCGAACACATTGGGATCGAAAATAATATCTTCCGCAGGAAAACCGATCTCGTTGACCAACATATCGTAGCTGCGCTGACAGATCTGTTTGCGACGCTCTAAATTATCCGCCTGACCGTTTTCATCAAAAGCCATAACCACAATCGCAGCACCGTGCTTTTTACACAGCTTGGCGCGTTCGATAAACTCCGCTTCACCTTCTTTAAGGCTGATAGAGTTGACCACAGACTTACCCTGAATACATTTCAGACCCGCCTCGATCACATCCCACTTTGAAGAATCGACCATAATCGGCACGCGAGAAATATCCGGCTCGCTGGCAATCAGGTTTAAAAATTTGACCATGGCAGGCAATGACTCAAGCATGCCTTCGTCCATGTTTACATCGATAATCTGCGCGCCATTAATCACCTGCTGGCGGGCAACTTCCAATGCAGCGTCGTAGTTCTCTTCCAGAATTAATCGCTTAAACACTGCAGAACCCGTAACATTGCAGCGCTCACCGACATTCACAAACAGTGATTCCGCAGTGATGGTGAAGGGCTCAAGACCAGACAGACGACAGGCAGGTGCAATTTCAGGCACTTTGCGCGGAGCTATATCAGCCACCGCATCGGCAATTACGCGAATATGCTCCGGGGTCGTGCCACAGCAGCCACCGACAATATTCAGCAGGCCAGAACGGGCAAATTCCGCCACAGTTTCGGCCATGGCATCGGCATCCAGATCATAGCCGCCGAATTCATTCGGCAGACCGGCATTTGGGTGCGAGCTGACCAGAGTATCGGAAACGGACGAGATTTCCAGCAGGTGAGGGCGCAGCTCCTTGGGTCCAAGCGCACAGTTAAGACCAACACTAATCGGCTTGCTATGTCGCACAGAGTTCCAGAATGCTTCAGGGGTTTGACCTGACAGAGTTCTGCCGCTGGCATCAGTGATGGTGCCGCTGATCATAATCGGTAGCTCATAGCCCTGTTTTTCAAATACCAGCTGGACAGCAAATAATGCAGCCTTAGCATTGAGGGTATCGAAAATAGTCTCGATCATAATCACATCTGAACCACCTTCAATAAGTGCTTCGGTGGATTCCACATAGGCCTCGACCAACTCATCAAAGCTGACATTGCGCGCACCGGGGTCGTTAACATCCGGTGATAGGGACGCTGTTCTACTCGTCGGCCCAAGAATACCGGCAACAAAGCGTGGTCGTTCAGGGGTAGAAAACTCATCGGCGGCTTTTCGCGCGAGCTGTGCAGAGACAACATTGATCTCCCGCGAAATAGCCTGCATCTCATAATCAGCTTGCGAGATAGTCGTGGAGTTAAACGTATTGGTCTCAATAATGTCGGCACCCGCGTCGAGATAGGCGCGGTGGATATCACAGATAATATCAGGCTGAGTCAGGCTCAGAAGATCATTATTGCCCTTAAGGTCGGTGTGCCAGTCAGCAAAACGTTCACCGCGAAAGTGCTCTTCCTCAAGTGTATGGCGCTGAATCATAGTTCCCATAGCGCCATCTATAATTAGAATTCGCTGTTGGGCAGCATCTAATATGCGCTGTTTAAGATCTTGAGCTTTATCTTGCTGAGACATAATGGTTGTCTGTACCCTAGTTTTTCTGATGTATCAAAATATTTTGATGGATGAGCATCATACCAAAATAAATCTAAAAAGCGACCTTTAAAAAGTGAAAAGGGGCTTTTGCCAAGGCACCAGAATAGCGTAAAATACCTTAGTCTTTTACTCAGGAATTGGTTTTTCAATTCCGTCTTTGAAATTTAGTTTTTTAGGATTCAACTATGCTCAACGTAACGATTACAGAATCAGCCCAGGAATATCTTGCTGGATTATTGGAAAAACAAAATTGCGAAGGCATAGGCATTCGTATGTTCGTCTCCGATCCCGGCACACCCAAAGCTGAAACCTGTATCGCCTACAGCCGTCCCGGCGAGCATAACGAAGAAGACCTCGTGGTTGAATACGCCGCCTTCAATGCTTACTTCGAACAACGCAGCATTCCCTTTCTTGATGAAGCCAAAGTCGATTTTGCCGAAGATAAGTTTGGCGGCCAGTTAACTATTCGTGCACCGAACTCAAGACTTCCTAATGTTAGTGACGATAGCCCAATTGAAGATCGGGTTAACTACCTGCTGTATAACGAAATTAATCCAGGCCTAGCCTCTCATGGCGGTGTAGTGTCACTGGCAGAAATGGCTGATGGCTTTGCCGTATTAGAGTTTGGTGGTGGTTGTCAGGGTTGTTCGGCTGTGGATTTAACCTTGAAAGAGGGCGTAGAGAAAACCCTGATGGAAAAGATTCCCGAGTTGAAGGGTGTGCGTGATGTGACGGACCATACGGATACCAGTAACGCATATATGTAACAGGCCGTAGGCCGGTCATCCTCAGTGCAGCCTAAGGATCTCCTTCAAGCTACATTAGAATACCAATAAAAAACCCGCTAAAGACGCTGTGTAAAACGCATCCTGTATAGCGGGTTTTTTATTGTATCGTCATTTCGACCAAAGGGAGAAATCTTCTTGAGATCCTTCGCCACGTCGTGGCGAAGGATGACGGTTTTTTAAACCGTCACCTCAACAATCTGCTCCGCCGCAATCAACTTACCTTCTTCTGCTGACTTCTGGAATGATTCGATCTGATCAAAGTTCATATAGCGATAGATCTCATCAGACATGGAATCAATCTTACTCGCGTATTCCATATACTCAGCCGGTGTTGGCAGTCGACCCAGAATACCACCCACCGATGCAAGCTCAGCACTGGCCAGATAAACATTCGCGCCATCACCTAAACGGTTGGGGAAATTGCGCGTTGAGGTTGATATTACAGTAGCGCCGGCCAGCACACGCGCCTGGTTACCCATGCACAGTGAACAGCCAGGCATCTCTGTACGAGCGCCAACTTTACCGTAGATATTATAATAGCCTTCCTCCATCAGCGTGTGGGCATCCATACGCGTTGGAGGGCAGATCCAGAATCTTGCATCCACTGAGCCTGCTTCGTCGAGTAGCTTGCCTGCGGCGCGGAAGTGACCAATGTTGGTCATGCATGAACCGATAAAGATCTCGTCGACTTTGTCGCCGGCGACGTCAGATAAGAGCTTGGCGTCATCTGGGTCATTCGGACAACAGACGATAGGCTCTTTAATATCCGCCAGATCAATTTCAATCACGGCGGCGTATTCTGCATCAGCGTCCGCGGCCATCAATGATGGCTTGGCTAACCACTCTTCCATCTTGCGAACACGACGCTCTAAGGTGCGCACATCGCCATAGCCTTCGGCAATCATCCAGCGCAGTAGGGTGACGTTTGAGCGCAGGTATTCGCCAACTGAATCTTCACTCAACTTAATGGTACAGCCAGCTGCTGAACGCTCGGCTGAGGCATCTGATAATTCAAAGGCCTGCTCTACGGTCAGCTCATCAATACCTTCAATTTCCAGAATGCGACCAGAGAAGAAATTCTTTTTGCCTTTCTTCTCAACGGTTAGCAAACCTTCTTTAATGCCGTAATAAGGGATCGCATGTACTAGATCTCGTAAGGTAATGCCGGGCTGCATTTTGCCTTTAAAGCGGACTAGCACTGACTCGGGCATATCCAATGGCATAACGCCTGTGGCTGCTGCGAATGCGACTAGACCAGAACCGCCAGGGAATGAAATGCCCATGGGGAATCTAGTATGTGAGTCGCCGCCGGTACCCACGGTATCCGGAAGTAGCATGCGGTTGAGCCAGCTGTGAATAATGCCATCGCCAGGGCGAAGAGAAACGCCACCGCGGTTCATAATAAAATCAGGCAGACTGTGCTGGGTGGAGATATCAACCGGCTTCGGGTAGGCAGCTGTGTGACAGAAAGACTGCATCACCAGGTCGGTTGAGAAACCTAGACAAGCCAGATCTTTCAGTTCATCTCTGGTCATAGGGCCGGTGGTGTCCTGAGAGCCGACAGTGGTCATCTTAGGTTCACAGTAAGTTCCAGGGCGAATTCCTTCAACGCCACAGGCTTTACCGACCATTTTCTGAGCCAAGGTGTAACCGGCGTCAGATTCTACTGGCACTGTTGGGTGACGGAAGACTTCTGAAGGCGCCAGACCCATGTGCTCGCGAGCACGCTGGGTTAGGCCGCGGCCAATAATTAGGTTGATACGGCCATCGGCCTGTACTTCATCGAGAATCACTTCTGATTTGTGTTCGAATTCGGACACTACGTCGCCAGCTTCGTTAAGAATCTTGCCCTCGTAAGGGAATATGGTGATCACGTCGCCATTGTTAATATTGTCGACCGGGGCTTCAAAGACCAGAGCGCCAGCATCTTCCATAGTGTTGAAAAAGATCGGGGCAACTTTGCTGCCGAAGCAGATGCCACCAGAGCGCTTGTTGGGTACGCCGGGCATATCTTCACCGAAGAACCACAGCACTGAGTTTGTCGCCGACTTGCGCGATGAACCTGTACCGACCACATCACCAATAAAGGCAACCGGCAGACCGCGGGCTTTTAGCTCGTCGATTTGAGTCATTGGGCCGGTTACGCCGTGCTCTTCCGGGTGCATACCATCGCGGGTCATTTTAAACATAGCGCGGGCATGAAGTGGAATATCGGGACGCGACCAAGCATCCTGTGCCGGAGACAGGTCATCGGTGTTGATTTCGCCGGTGGCTTTAAACACGGCTACTTTGATGCTCTGTGGCACGGCATCGTTGTTGGTAAACCATTCGGCATCAGCCCAAGACTGCATGACCGCTTTAGCATTGGCATTACCTGCGTCAGCTTTTTCTGCAACGTCATGGAATGCGTCAAATACTAACAATGTGCTTTTTAATTCTTCAGCCGCTTGGCCGGCAAGCTCTGCATCATCCAGCAGGCTGACGAGTGTGGCAACGTTGTAGCCGCCGTGCATATTGCCGAGCAGAGTAACTGCGGCGCTGCGATCAATCAGTGGAGAAGACGCGTCACCATTAACAAGCGCACTTAAAAAGCCCGCCTTAACATAGGCTGCTTCATCTACACCTGGGGGTATGCGGTTGGCAATTAAGTCGAGCAGAAATTCTTCTTCGCCAGCAGGAGGGTTCTTTAATAGCTCAACCAGACCTGCGGTCCACTCTGGATCCAAAGGTTTTGGTGGAATATTTTGTAATTGACGTTCAGCGACGTGAGCACGATAGGCTTCTAGCACAGCTGGTTTCTCCTGTGGTTTAAATAGTAATTGTTTGCTTCAAATCCGAGAATCGGCCTTGAAAACGGAGCGCTATTATATGTGAATTTGTAGTTTATTTACAGGCTGTTGTCTATTGTGACTCTGTCTAAGTTTTACGCGGACATTCTCCGTCGGCTGGCCTTAAACCCTTGTGATATAGGCTTAAATTTTTTATTCGAGAGAAAATTGGAGCAGGCTTGTCAATATAGCAATAGCTTATAGCCGTTATTACTGGCGGGTGATTTAATCTTTGCTACAAACTAAGACTATCTTTGAATGAATTAGTCTGATTTAAATAGTTTTTTTACAAGGCGCTTTCTTACAAGACTTTTCCAAACAAAATATTTTTATAAGACTTATCCTGTCCGCTTCAAAAGCAAGCGCTATAATTGTCCTTACAATGTTTATAATCCCTCACATGGAGTTGAAAGCCAAATTATGATCAAACTATATGGAGCCCCCTTAAGTAATTATTACGCAATGGTTAAGGTCTTTTTATTAGAAAAGGGCTTTGATTTTGAAGAGGTTTATATAGCACCAACCTACAGTGAACCGTTTTTGGAATTGAGCCCGATGGGTAAAATCCCCTGTATTGAGGTTGATGAAGGCTATTTAAGTGAGACCACGGCAATCATGGGTTTTTTGGAAAGCTGTATTCCAGAGCTCCCGATGACTGATAGGGATAGTTTTCGATGCGCGCAGATGGCGCAGCTAATCAAGGTTGTTGAACTGTATATTGCGATTGAATCTGCACGCTTGATGGGATATGTGTTTTTTGGCCGAGCGCTTAACCAGACGCTAGCCGATGAGGTTAAGCCGACAATGGGTAAAGGTTTGGCAGCGTTGCAGAGATTAGCCAGGTTTTCCCCCTATTTGATGGGCGACGAGATTACTATGGCAGACTTTTTTGCCTACTATGTCTTTAAGAGTGCTGTGCCTGTTGCGAATAAAGTCTGGGGCTGGAATATTGTCGATGAGGTCGATGGTCTGGGCGATTGGCTGCAACTAATGTCTAAACGGCCCTTGATTCAGCAGGTTGATATTGAGCGCAATGCCGCGATTAAGGCATTTATGGATGCCGCTGAATAAGCCGGCAGGGTGATACAAAAGGGCGCCCCAGAATGAAAGGCTTGGGTATCTATTGAATAAAACAGAATAAAAAGAGTATTAAATGACAGTTTCAGCCTCTACAGCCTCCACCATTTCAGCCTTAGATGAGATCAATGCGTTTTTACCCTGTTCCACACCGGACCTATGGGTTGAAAATGCCCTCAAAAATCAAAAAATAATGCTGATTGATCACGCCAACTGTGAAAAAAAGGCGGCCAGTACGGCATTAAGTTTAATCAATCGCTACACCGATAACTTCGAACTACTCAATAAAATGTCGCGATTGGCGCGCGAAGAGATGCGCCATTTCGAGCAGGTTATTGCTCTTATGAAACGCCGCAATATTGCTTACGAACATATTTCCGCTTCCCGTTATGCGGCAGGTCTAAGAGATATGGTACGCAATAAAGAGCCGCATAAATTGGTAGATGTGCTTATTATTGGCGCCTTTATAGAAGCGCGTTCCTGCGAGCGGTTTGCCAAACTAGCCCCGCACCTGGACTCTGAACTAGAGGAATTCTATCGCTCCCTATTAAAATCCGAGGCTCGTCATTACCAAGATTATTTACGCTTGGCGAAGACAGCAGCGGGGGATACATGCATTGACGGGCGTATTGCAGAAATAGCACAGCGCGAGCGCGAATTGGTGGAACAACCCGATACCGAGTTTCGCTTTCACTCAGGGCCTAAAGCTAATACTGCGTAACCGCAGGACCAGCCATTGCTATCCCACCGAATCATCCCGACAGAGTAAAGCGACGAGGGACCTCAACACAAACCATTCCGATCAATATGACAGAGAGCCAACCCCCAAACTAGCGGATTCCCGCACCCCAGCAGTTTTACTACTGAGGGGTTTCATTGCACGACTTGCCAAAGCGCAGTTTCTACATTATCACTAAAGGGTAGAGCCACTGCATTGCCGCGCAAATCGGTACAAGAAATTCACTGGCTCAACCACGGACGAAGCAGTGATGAAAAAACACAACAAACAGCAGGAAAGCCAACAGACATCTATACTGCAAGCCTTCCAAAACCACCAAGGCGCACTGCGACGCTTTATCTCGCGTATTGTTCAGCGCCCTCAAGATATAGACGACGTTGCCCAAGAAGCCTTTCTACGTGCCTACAGAGCCGAAAAAGGCCGGCCCATCGAACAACCGAAATCATTCTTATTCCGCATCGCTCACAATGTCGCCATCACAGAATTAACTAAAAAATCCCATCAAATCATCGACTATATAGCGGACATCGACGAGTCAGCAGTTCTATGGATAGAAGACTCGGTAGAAGACCAAGTAATGGCCGAGCAACTTATAGGCATTCACTGCGAAGCGGCCGCGCAATTACCGCCCCGGTGTCGGCGCGTTTATTTAATGCGCAAAGTACATGGCATGAGCCACAAAGAAATAGCCGAGGAACTGAATATCGCCATCAGCACCGTCGAAAAGCACATGTCGAAAGGTGTAAGAGACTGCGCCAGTTTTATACAGCAGCGCACCGGCGACAACCAACCGAATAACGCGCAACCAGCAAACAACAGCGTTGATAAAAAGGTAGAGCAACAACATGGATAATATCCACGAGCTAACATCACAAAGCAGTGTCGAGAACCTTATCGAAGAGCAAGCCGCAGACTGGCTAGTGCGCCTCGACAGCGAAACACCGCCCAGTGCCGAACAACTCGCCGACCTCAAAGAGTGGATGCAGCGCAGCCCAGAGCACAGACAGCAGCTCAAGCGCCTCACCCAACACTGGCACAGCGCCAACCGGCTCACCGAACTCTCATTCCCACTGCCCGGCAGCCAGCGTGACGGCCTGCTCGCCAACCTGCGCTATCAATTTAAACAACTGTTTAGCCACGGCTGGCAAGTCACCGCCACCATGGGCGTCGCCGTTAGCCTAACCGTCGCAATCGCCCTAAGCCTAATGCCCTTTAACAGAGACGGCGTATCCGGCAACGGCATCTACGAAACCCGAATTGGCGAACAAAACACCATCACCCTCGTCGACGGCTCAGTTATTCAGCTCAACACCGACAGCCAAATACAGGTCAACTACCTAGGCAACCAGCGCAACATCGTCCTAACCGCCGGAGAAGCCCACTTCGACGTCGCCAAAGACCCGCAGCGACCCTTCGTGGTAAGCGCAGGCGAAGGCATGGTCCGCGCCGTCGGCACCGCCTTCTCCGTTAGACTCGACCAGCAAGCCGTCAAAGTTATCGTTACCGAAGGCAAAGTCGCCCTCGCCAGCAGTGCCTCTCAGCCCACAGAGACCATGCAGCCGACACAAACCCTACAACTGGCCCAACAAACCGACAGAGGCTATCTAGAAAAAGGGCAGAGCGTAATATTCCAGCCACAGGTCAAAGCAGGGCTAGGCAACCAGGTACAAGAACTTAAACAAAAAGAAATCGACAAACAACTCTCATGGCGCAAAGGCCTACTGCTATTTACCGGAGAACCTCTCGCCCAAGTAGTCAGTGAAGTAAACCGCTACACCCAGTTAGAAATACAAATCACCGACCCCAATGTCGCCGCCATCACCATCGGCGGTCAATTCAAAGTTGGCGAAACCGAAGCCATGTTAAAAGTCCTAGAAACCAGCTTTGGCATACAAGTCAGCCGCCCCAACCCCAGCACCGTCCACCTAGCCCTTAAATGACAGAGGATAAACCCTCTTTTATCCCTGTCATCCCGCCAGAGCCTCATTTTTGTCATCCCGACAGAGCAAGGCGACGAGGGATCTAACCCACCACTCTAACCCCCACCAACCCCAAAATCCTCAACTACACTTAAAAAAATCACCCACCAAAACCACCACCAACCCCAGGGAGGGCCACAACCATACAAGCCAAAACCCCCAGCAATAAAAAAATGCCAACCCCACTAGCGGGTTTCTCATTCCCAAAAGTTTTACATCACACAAGGCCACATGAAGTGGTGCTGCCATGGACAACAAGCCAAACCATGGGAAAGGGAATGGGGCAAACAAAACAATGAATGCCTCGTGTATAAATTGGATGGCAAGTCGCACGCTTGTGTTTTATTTGATAATAACCAGTTCGCTTTGCGCTGTATTAAGCACCGCACCTGCGGTAGCTAACGAAACCGCAAAGCAACATCAAATACACCAAGCACGCTACACACTCAACCTACCACAGCAAACGGTAGCCGAGTCGCTAAACGATTTAGCCACGCACACCGGCGCACAATTCCTCTTCTCATACCAGCTTGCAAAATCCCGGACAGCCAATCCAGTCAATGGACACTTCACCCTGTTAGAAGCAACCAATCGTCTTCTGCAAAACACAGGACTAAAAAGCGACCTTGTGGATGGGGTACTCACCATCTCACTGACTGAGAATGCGAGCTACCCCGCTAACCAAAACGGTAAGGGGAAGAGAATGAATATAAATAAACGGAAAAATTTACTGGCAACATTTATAGCGATGTTTGCAGCAGGTGCAACCGCACAGGGTGTAGATAGCGATCAAGGCTGCAACGCAGCAAAATCAAATTGATGAAATTATTGTAACGGCAAGTAAGCGCGGAGCAGGGACGAGTATTCAGGATACTGCTATGGCGATTTCTGCGTTGAGTGGGGATACGATTGAGAAACGTGGGTTGGTGGGGATGGATGATTACCTGAGAACACTGCCGGGAATAAGCATGCAAGACCTTGGCGCCGGTCAAAATAGTGTCGTCATCCGTGGGCTCTCAGGTGACCCGCAAGGCCAGTCGGGTTCGGCGGGTATCTATTTTGGTGAGACACCACTAGCGGGATTCCAACCTGCAAGTATTATCGCTACTCAAGGAAACATAGATCTCAAGTTGGTGGATATCGAGCGCATTGAGGTGTTACGTGGCCCGCAGGGCACCTTATACGGCTCAGACTCAATGGCCGGAACCGTTCGTGTTCTACCTGTCGCGCCTAATTTGCAAGAGATGGAAGGTAAGTTAGCGACTCGCTATTCCCAAACAGGAGAAAGGGGTGGCGATAACACCATGGTGCAAGCGGTGCTTAATGTGCCTTTAATTGAAGATAAACTTGCTGTTCGAGGGGTTGTCTATCAATTTGATAACAGTGGTTACATAGATAATGTTGTTGTTAGTCAGTCAGTCCCTGGCCTTGCCACAACCACAGGTGTTTATGGCGGAGTTGCAAATGATCGGGACGATGTAGGCAATGATCAATACACAGGTTTTCGTTTAACCACCTTATGGCAACCTATCGATGAGCTGGATATCACGCTCTCTTATCTCGAGCAAGATATCGAACAGGATGGTATACCCGAAGTGAGTCTGAATTTGGCCGGTGACTATCAACAGCGTCGTGTTAACACTGGAGTCGGAGGCAGTAGTTTCGAATTACTTGAGAATGAAGTTGATATCACTAGTCTGGTTGTCAATTACGAGCTTGGTTGGGGCACAGTGACGAGTGCATCCTCTTGGGTTAATTACGATGTAAGGAATGAAACCGATCTTACTTATTTTTCAGCTCTTTTCGGGCTTGCTGATCAACCTTATGGCTCCTTTAATGAGAGAAATACGGAGGCTTTCACTCAAGAGCTGCGGCTAGCGTCCAATCTTGACGGCCCGCTTCAGTTTGTTGCCGGTCTTTACTATAGCGATAATGAATCGGTATACGGACGCTTTGAACATGACTGGACCGGCGATGTATCCCAAGATTCAGGCGTCCCTCTGCAATCCACTACAGGGATCGAAACGCTTCAGCAGGAGTCATTTTTCGGGGAGTTATCTTACGCTTTTACGGATCAACTCACTGCAACCATTGGTGGGCGTCATTATGAGTATGAGAGAGATATCAATAGAGTATACAAATTTAGCACTGTATTAACTATTCCAACGATAACCAATGTTGTCGATAAGGGTCAGCTATATAAGGCTAATCTCAGCTATACCCCTAATGAAGATATGCTGCTCTATACTCAGTGGTCTGAGGGGTTTCGTCCAGGCAGTGCGCTAAATGAGATACCTGGATGTACTGCGCAAGGTATACCTTCTCCAGACAAGCTTGGTCCAGATACAACAGAAAATATCGAATTAGGTTTTAAATCATCCTTCGCCGATAACCGTATTACCTTCAATGCCGCACTTTATCGTATTAATTGGGAAGATATTCCCGTGCGCGTTAACCCTGTGGCCAATTGTTTTCTTTCACTTAATGCGGGTAAAGCAAAAGCCGAGGGTGTTGAAATTGAAATGCAGGCACAGTTAAGTGAAAACTTCCGAACTGATCTGAGCGCGTCTTATGGTGAAACAACATTAGTCGGTGATTCAAGTATTGGCAGTGATGGAGATAATCTGCCGGGTTCATCAGATTTTAACTTGAGTCTTGGTGTGCAATATGAATTTACCTTGGCAAATCACAACAGCTTTGCCCGGTTGACTATACCTACATTAGTGATTATTTTAGTAGCATAGGTAGCGGCGCTGGTCAGACGCCTGCCGGTGGTTTCGGGCAAGTCAATCTTAAAAGCGGGTATTGCAGTTTGATCAAATCACTGCAGATATATTTGTTAATAATCTGACTAATGGCGATGGTGTTACTTGGGTTGAGAATCTGGTGTGGTTCTCGGCGCAGATAGTACGGCTTATCGTATTCGCCCTCGTACTATTGGTTTAAATCTGACTTATCAATTCTGATGTTTGACCTATTACTAAGATCACAGCAGCATTTGTAAAAATGTTGCTGTGATCTTTCTAAGCCTCTCCTTCTCAGCTGTACTAGTTAAGAGCACTACTTATGGCAGTATCAACCATCAAACCATCTCTAGTTAGAGTCGAAGCAGGTAGCCATAGCTTTCTCTTAAGTGATTCCTGTACTTATTCGCACCCTATCTAACAATGACTTGGTTGGGCGCTCCTATTCCGATTCTTCAGGGAATATATGCAAAATATTATGGTTTTCATTAACAACACTGGCCACGATAATTCTACTGGCCCGTTTTTTTGATGCCATTACTGATCCCTTGATTGGTTACTACTCTGACCGCTATGCTCGTCGCACCGGTACCCGAAAGCCTTTTATTTTGTCTGGCGGATTCTGCTTGATACTCAGCGCCTATTTTCTTATATGTGCCTAGTGGCGATGACTGTTGGTGAATCCAGCAACGTCAGCGTTGCCTATTTTACCTTTTGGTTTATGGCGCTTTATTTAGCTATGACGCTGTTTGAAATTCCCCATGTGCTTGGGCAAGCGAGCTTGCATAACGCTCTAAGGACAAAGCCAAAATTTTCAGTTTCCGCAGTGTGGCCGGATCATTGGGTATGGTCTGTTTTTATCTGGTGCCGCTTGTTGCCGTTTTTTGATACACAAGATATTACGCCAGAAACCTTAAAAGTATCGGTGATCATCTGCGGCTGTTTTGATGTTGCCTTTGTTGTATCTCTGTATTAAAAAATACCCCGAACGTTTGCGCCTCTTCTGGCGTTGATCAACAGTAAACAGATGCTGACGAAAAGAACAAAACAAGTCTTTGGACTTATTTCAATCTCTTATTGGGCAATAAACCTCTAGTGACTTTCTTTAGCGCCTTTTTAGCCTATGGCTTTGCGGCTGGCATGTGGTATGGCCTTAGTTTTTCTCTATGTCGATAGCTATTTAGGCTTGGGAGAGATTTTGCGCAAGTGTTCTACTGTCCTTTATTGTGGGCATTATCGCTACGCCTAGTCTGGTGCAAGTTAGCCATTATCTTAGGTAAAAAAACGAGTTCTTTCAATGGCGATGATTTTACTGATCTCAGTTTCTTTATGCCTCTCTATTAACGCCCGAAGGTTCAGGTTTTCGTGAGTTATTGGTTTTACAGACAATAAATACCGTGGGGGGGTCTGCATGATGGCCTTTGCACCCGCCATGCTCTCGGAGATTATCGATTACAGTACCTTGAAATACCGCATCGAAAATACCGCAACCTATTACGCGACTGTTTATGTTTTTAGGTAAATTCAATATTGCCGTTGGTGGTGGTCTGGGTTTAGCCATTGCCGGTTGGTATGGCCTAGATGCAACTACGACAGTTCAAACCGCAGAGGGTGTTGTTGGTCTATTGATCGGTATGGCCTGGCTGCCCATGTTTTTTATTCTTATCGCGCTGGTGTTGATTGTACTGAGCCCCATTAACACCCGCCGCCACGGAATTATTCGCCGCCGTCTCGATACCCAAATCGCATCATCATCTCCACGTAGGAACGCTAATGCTTAAGACTTCAATTCTCGAAGATTTTCAGGCCTATGCTGAAAGCCTGATTGACACCCACAAAATACCGGCCATTTCATTGGCTGTGTGGCACAACGGTCAATTACACCAAGCCGCCGCAGGTATCCTAAATCTAGAAACCGGTGTAGAAGCCACCACCGATTCCATTTTTCAAATTGGTTCTATCTCCAAAGTAATGACCTCCAGTTTAGTCATGCAATTGGTGGACGAAGGCAAGGTCGACCTGGATAAACCTGTTAAACAGTATATCCGTGATTTCGCCATTGCCGACGAAGAGGCCACCGAATCTATTACCGTGCGCCAATTACTTAATCACACCAACGGTATGGATGGTGATTTCTTCCCGATGATCATCACCAAACAGGCAACCCGATTGCTCGTTTTGTCGATCGCTGTAATTTACTCCCACTTGTACACCCTGTCGGTGAACAGTATTCCTATTCAAATACAGCCTTTGCAATAGCAGGCCGCTTGGTCGAGGTTGTAACTGGTACCACGTGGTTTGATGCGATTGAGGAACGAATATTTAAGCCGCTGGGTATGAACCACGCTATCTGTCGCCCCATGGATGTTCTGCGTTATCGTGCCGCTATTGGCCATATTCCTAACCCCGAGAGTTCAGGGCCCGATAGCCCAGACTATTGGCAGCAAACTCAACAACTCTATTTATCGCTGGGGCAGGCACCCGCTGGCGCAACAATCACCATGAGTGCCAGAGACCTGATTACCTTTGCCCGAGCGCATATGGATCGTGGCCTTACTCAAAATGGTGAGCGTTGGTTATCGGAAACTGCCGTAGCGCAGATGCAGAAGCCACAAATAGAAATGCCATCCTTGTCTAGTGTGACAACCAGCTCATGGGGCTGAACTGGGGCTGACATCGTCTCAATGCCAATGGCCGTTTGATTTATGGTCATGGTGGTGGCACTTACGGCCAGATGTCGATGCTTAGAATTGTTGCCGATCAAGATACCTGTATTGCGGTTCTGGTGAATGCTGAACATGCCGAGGTAGCCTATCAAACGGTCATCAATGCCTTGTTAAAGGAATTGGCTGACTTTGATTTAACCGAACCGGAACCATCATTTACAACGGTACCTGATGAGCAGCTTATCCCATTACATTGGTGACTATCAATCCTCCGGTGAGCACTACGCCATAAGATTAGAAAATGGACAGCTCACCGCGGTCTATAAAGACCTTGCAACCAAGGCCCCAGCCGTAAAGACCTACCTTAAGCCACTGGATGATGCGTTATGGATGGGCTTTAGCGAGGAGGGCGTTCCAGGCGGGAAGCTTCGTTTTCTTGAGCCTGATGATTCAGGTCATTATCGCTATATCTTCAGTACCCGAATGCTTCCACGAACCAACACGAGGGAAGCCTAAACGATGTTAGATAATCATCTCTCAAACAGACCTTCAATCTCAATTAGCTCAGAGCTACGATGCGCACTTTAATCACCTGCGCGAAGTCTATGACCGTGCGCTAGAGAACCATAATTTCGAGTCACTGATCGTATACAGCGGTGCAATCAAGAAACGGTTTCAGGATGATATTCAGTACCCATTTTTTGTTAATTTGCAGTTTAAAGCCATTGTTCCATTATGCGATGCGCCTGAAAGCTGGGTTATCTGGAAGACCTCTGAAAAACCCTTGTTATTACTGTTTCAGCCAGACGATTTCTGGCACGGAACGCCTGATTTGCCTTCAACCTTTTGGTCATCCTATTTTGAAATAATCCCGTTGAGGGAAAAAGAAGATGCACAGCAATATTTTGGTAACACAAAACATTGCGCATTTTTAGGTGAAAGCAACGAGAGTATTCAATCGTGGGATTTGGGTCAGCACAATCCAGAAGCCCTTATTCACGAACTCAACTGGTACCGCAGTTACAAAACAGAGTATGAGCAACGCTGTGTGGCAGAAGCGAATCGTATTACTGTTCAGGGGCATAGCGGCAGCACGGGAGGCTTTTTATACTGGTGCCAGTGAATTAGACATTGCCTTGGCATTCCAGCAAGCGTGCCAACAACCGGAAGAGCAGCTGGCTTTTGCAAGCATCATAGGTATCAACGAACACGCAGGCATCTTGCATTATTCTGGCAGAGACACAAACCGCATTACTGCCGATAAACGTCATAGCTTGTTAATTGATGCAGGCGCTACCTATAACGGTTATGCCGCAGATACCTGTCGAACCTATGCTTACAGAGAGGGCTTATATGCAGAGATGATTTCGGCCTTAGATACAGTACAGCAAACAATTGTTAAGGCCCTCAGGGTAGGAGCTCAGTACATAGATAATCATATCCTAGCCATGCATCAGCTTGCAGGACTACTAAAAGAGTTTCAAATCATTAATCTCGAGCCAGATTCAGCAGTCGAGCTGGATCTAATCAAATACTTTATGCCACACAATGTGAGTCACTTCCTGGGTTTGCAAGTTCACGATGTCGGCGGAAATCAAGCCGATATTAGCGGCACCCTAATCGATTCCAATGAACCTAAACATAAGATGCGACGCGTTATTGAAGCGAATCAAATACTGACCGTAGAGCCGGGCATCTACTTTATCGACATTCTGCTGAAGTCATTGGCGCAAAGTGAGCATCGCAATGTGATTGGCTGGGATCGCATCGAACAACTCAAACCCTATGGCGGTATGCGCATAGAAGACAATATATTGATCACAACAGATGGCCCCGTGAACCTCACACGGCAGGCTTTTAAGGAAATATTATGACCCACACACTCAACAGCTCATAACAGGCTGAAAAAATACTATCAGCCTATGAGAGAGCAAAAGCGCTATCACAGTTTTCCGTCCCCAATGCTTTGTTACTCCCCGTCTGGATTAAAGACAGCAACAGCTTCTGGTATGAACGGCAACTGAGTGATGGAAAAGAATTCCGTTTGGTGAATGCAGAAACAGCAAGTAATGAGCTCGCGTTTAATCATGAGACATTGGCAAACGCACTCGCAGAAGTCTTGGGTGAGCCGGTAGATGCAAAACATTTGCCCGTTAATAACTTAAATGGTCCGCTCACGACCAACGCCATTGAAATAACCCTGAATCCATTAACGGTGAATTTCACGGCCTTTAGTAAACGTTGGGAATTTATCGACGAGTCAGGCTCCCTTAACGAAGTCGAGCAGCCTCATGTCCATGACTTGGTTTCTCCTGATGGCCAACAAGTTGCCTTCAGTCGCGATTACAATATCTGGGTGCGAGACTTAAACACCGGTGGGGAGCGAGCGTTGACCACCGATGGTCAGGAAGATTATCAATACGCTATCCCAGGCTCCGTTCACGGCAATAACGAGTTCATCTCCTTCTTAGGGCTGCAGGCGCTTTGGTCACCCGATAGCAAACGACTTTTTACCGTGCAGCTCGATCAAAGACAGATAAAGACCATTGGCGTTGTGACTCATGTGCCCCCTGACGGTACGTTGCGCCCGCAAACAACCTTTAGAAAACTGGCCTTTCCAGAAGATACTCATGTAGAAACCTATCGATTATTGGCGATTGACCTAGAGTCCGGGGATATTCAGGACGCAAATTATGGCCGGATTCCAACAACTTCTGGAGGCTCAGGCGGTTTCTTCGAAAATTCGTTTGGCTGGTGGAGTACTGATAGCCGTCACGCGTATTTTGTGGATGTTGATCGTTATTATAAATATGCCCGTGTGGTGGAATTTAATACCCACACCGGTGCCACACGAATTTTGTTTGAAGAAATATCGGCAACCCGAGTTGATATGCTCGCAGGCACTTGTGATCAAACGCACCTGTTACCACTACCAGAAACGAATGAATTACTGTGGTATTCGGATCGCAGTGGCTGGTCTCATTACTATCTTTACGACTTGAAAACTGGCCAGCTTAAAAACGCCGTCACATCCGGACAGTGGCTAGTGCGGGGGATGATTCACTTTGATGCGAAGCGCAGAGCGTTATTTGTCAAGACGTCGGGGCGCGCGGACGATCAAGATCGGGATCCTTACTACCATGATCTAGCGCGGGTCAATATTGATACCGGAAAGATCACCACGCTTATCTCAAGCGATCACGAATACATCACTGTCTCTTCCAGAGATCTCATGCAGTTTTTGAATGGTTATGTGGGGACATCCAGTGGTGTATCGCCTTTGGGAGATTACGCCGTGGTGACACGCACCCGAGCAGATCAGTTGCCAGCGAGCTATCTATTGGATCGAGATGGGAAGAAAATCCTTGATCTTGAATACCCAAACAGCAAAAGTCTCGCCAAAAACTGGCAATGGCCAGAACCGGTAAAACTTAAAGCCGCTGATGGTCAAACCGATATCTATGGCGTGGTGTATCGCCCCTCAGATTTTTCACCCGATAAATCTTATCCTGTTATTGATCAGTCTTTTGTTGGTTACACATTACCTATCGCCGCTAAAGGTGCTTTTGGTAATTTTATGGCCAGTGCTCTTGGTCCGATGTATTTTGAAGCCGCCGCACTGGCGGAGCTGGGTTTTATCGTGGTGCAAATTGATGGCCGAGGCAGTCGCCATAGAGGCAAGGCTTTTATGGATGAAAGCTATGGCTGGATGAACTCTGCCAGCCAAATTGATGATCATGTTGCAGGTATCAAACAGTTGGCTGAACGGTTCCCCTATATGGATCTGGAGCGTGTGGGTATTTGTGGTCTTAATATGGGCGGTAACGGTGTGTTAGAGGGGCTCTTGAAACACCCCGATTTTTACAAGGTAGGAGCGGCCGCTCAGTTATATGACTCACGGATTATGGGTGCAAATTGGGGTGATTTTAATGAAGGCCCGGTGCCAAACCCCGATGATAAACACCCAGAAGAACTGGTTAATAACCTCAAAGGAAAAATGTTGATGATGGTGGGTTTGCAAGATTATGTACCTGCTGCGGTGACTTTCAGGGTAGTAGAAGCCTTACAGAAAGCCAACAAAGATTTTGATCTGGTTGTAGATCCCAATTGGGGATATTCAGCCAGTCCTTATCAAATACGCAAAGCATGGGACTATTTGGTGACTCACCTTCAAGGTGAGCAACCACCCAAAGAGTTCAAGCTATAACGCACGGTATTTTCAAGATAAACAATCTACAAATTCTTAAAGGAATAACGACGCAATGACAAATAATCAAACAGCATTAGATATGAACGAACTGGAAAGCTATATTACTGACGCCATCAAAAGGTGGGAGGTCCCCGGCCTTGCCATCGCCATTGTAAAAGACGGAAAAACCCTGCTTGCCAAGGGCTACGGTACACGAGAAGTGGGTAAAGATTTACCCGTTGACGAACACACGTTATTTCCAATTTCAGGTTCTACTGCGGCGTTCACGGCTTCGGCTCTGGCCATTCTGGTTGGAGAAGATAAGCTGGACTGGAATGACCCTATCGTCAATTTATTGCCGGGTTTTAAAACAGGCAATGATCTTGTCTCTAACTACGCAACAGTAATTGATGCGTTAGCGAACCGAACAGGACTGCCCTCGGATATGTTATCTTTTTCTCCCCATCCCGATCTTGATCGGGCAGACATCTTGTCAAAAATGAAATATTTAGAGTCGCCTAATAACTTTCGAAATCACTGGGACGTTAATTTTAATATGAATCTGGCCGCCGGAGAAATTATTCCATCTCTAACGGGTATAAGTTGGGATGATTTTGTACTTGATCGTCTATTCAAACCTATTGGTATGACTGACAGTATTACTGGGCCACATCTGTTCGGAAACAATTCCAATATTGCGACGCCTCATGAAGCGGAAGAGGGAGCAGTCACGCCCGTTTCTCATGCTCGCTCGTCTAATGTTGGCCCAGCTTCATCAATCTACAGTAGCGCAGCAGATATGGCCAAATGGCTGACCTTTCAACTTAATGATGGCAGGATAGGTGATGAAACCCTCATTTCAGAAGAGGGTATTAATATGATGCGCACCAGTCATATTGCCGCTAATTTTGATTTTCCGGGCATCGCCAAAAACTTTATTAACCAAGGCCTTGGCCTCTATATTTCAGACAGCAGTTCTGGCCATAAACTTTATAGTAATGGCGGCGATGCAGAAGGCTTTGAATCCTACCATGCTTTTTTGCCTGAGCTTGATTTGGGTATTGCGGTTATGGTCAATTCAACGAAAGTGATGCCGCAGCCCTTGATTGCCTGGATTATTGATCGTTATACCGATGCGCCAGATAAAGACTGGGTCAATGAGCTTGTGCCTTTTTATTCAGAATACGTTGAAACGATATTGTCTGATTTAGAAAAGAACCGAGAAGAGATTACCGACCCTTCCAAAAAGCCCGGTCAGTCAATCGAATCTTATGCGGGGCTCTATCAACATCCTCTGCTTGGAGACCTGACAGTACAGGCTACAAACGGAGAATTGTCTTTCACCCTTGGCACAACCTACAAAGGTGACTTGTTACATGCGAATCACGATACTTTTTTTATAAAAGTCAAAACACCTCATTTAGGCAAACTTCTATTCAGTGGTCCTGCTCAATTCAGGCTGGATCAAACAGGAAAAGTATACAGTTTAGTGGCTGTGGATAAAGAATTTCTGCGCTGTCCCTAAAGTTGCGTATATGCATGATCAATTAACGCCCCTGTTCTTATGGCACGAATTTATCACCACAACCCAACCTACAAAGGACGTAGACCATGTTAAGCAGAATCAAAACCCAAAAAAGAGTTTTCTGGATCAACCCCAATCTTGGCAATGCTGCCGATGTACTCCCTACCTTACCCCTGGGATTCAGCGATGTAGAACAAGCCGACTACCTCTGGGATCGCGCCAGACTATTACTAAAAAACCTGTTTCCAGAACTTGAAAGCACGCAGGGCATTGTCGAATCGCCGCTATGTCGAGCGCCAGAAATTAGGGCAATGCTGCTGCCTGAGGAGATTAAAGGCGAGCTGTTTGTTAAGGCCGATAACCTCCTACCCATCGCCGGTTCAATTAAAGCGCGCGGGGGCATTTATGCGGTGTTGGTGATTGCTGAAAAAATCGCTATTGCAGAGGGCCTAATTGAAGCAGGTGACGATTTTGATCTTTTCGCTACCGATGAGGGCAGAGCGTTATTTGCCCAACATACCATCTCAGTGGGAAGCACCGGTAACCTCGGGTTAAGCATTGGTGTTATCGCCAGCACGCTCGGTTTTAAGTGCATTGTGCATATGTCTCACGATATAAATTAGGGTCAGAGTGGAATTTAAAGTGGAAATACGATACTGCGGCAAGACTAGTAAGACAATGTTCAGGTAAATTCGAGTCTGACCCTAATTTTCCGATTCCTACTGTATAAGATTATCTCGAGACTGAATAATTTCTTGTTTCTTGACTGTTATCTGGATTAGTCCAGCGAAGCGAAATTTCATAGATTGATTGTGAGATATTAATTGGGAAGCTCGCGAGGAAAAAATATGACTCGTCTTTGTTGAGAGTGGGGAATGGTGTTTTATTTTCGTAATCTCCACCTACAAGAGGGTTATGATCATTATTCTCGGTAAGGTAGAAGTGGATGTTTTTAGCTGAAGCGGGCCCTCTGTTTTGTATAAGGAACTTGCCGCTGCCACCGTTGGACTGGAGCTCAACATGAAGATTGGCTTTTCTTTGTTCTTTTTCTTCAGCTTCATATTTTTGGAGTTGGATCTTACTGACCTTGGCATGAATTTCTTCTAAATCAACCATTTTCTTAGAGGTTCTATAAGAGTTGTACAAAGAAATGATTGAGATAGATATTGCTATAACTGCGATTACTGCCGTGACGACTTCCGCAAGGCTCATTGGTGAGTCCATACGCAATGGTTAGTTTTTTCGGTTGTAAGCCAGTTGCAGTATTTCATTACCCTTCCTTGGTTCGAGCATTAAATCGCTGCTATGGGGCGATATGATTCAATAAGTCATAGCCGATAATTAATTGTTTTCAAGTTACTAGTACCAAAGTATTTTTCGAGATAGGTTCTAGGTCCAGCACCAGTCTAAGTTGGGACGATAGCTCTCGTTTCTAACCTCCATCCATCAACCCCAAAAATGCCACCGCCGCATTCGATAGGCTTCTCTTAGTATGGTGTATATACCCCAACTTCCGCTCAATCCTAATCGCCTCAAACGGCATCCCCCGGAACCAATGTCTCCGTAAATTAGAAGTAAATTAGGGTCAGAGTGGAACTTAAAGTGGAAATACGATACTGCGGCAAGACTAGTAAGACAATGTTCAGGTAAATTCGAGCCTGACCTTATTTTTCTTAAAACTTCGCCTTTCGTCTGCGGGTTATTTCTGAGGTTTCCGTTGTGTAGACTTTCAGTGACTCCCATCTCAGATGTGTATATTCAGGTTAGTTAAAATCGCTCTCGGATTAAAGGCTATGAAGATTTATCAATAACTTGCAGATAATATAAAAAAGGTATAATTTATACACTATGCGCAGTTTCGAGTTTGATGACTATAAAAGTCAGGTAAATCGTGACAAGCACGGCATTGATTTTATTGATGCCCAGTCACTGTGGGATGACCCGGATCTTTTAGAGGTCCAAGCGAAATCCGGTGATGAGAGACGCACGCTGGTTATTGGTTTGATTGCCGGAAAATCTTGGTCTGCAGTTGTTACCCAGCGCAATGAAAATATCAGGATAATTTCTGTCAGGAGATCACGTAGTAGTGAGGTAGCACTTTATGAAAGCTAAAGAATTTGACGAAAAATTTGATGCCAACAAGGCCGACATTATCGATCAGCTGGATACAGCTAGCGTCAAGCGGCCTAACCGTGAGCAAAAGCGCGTGAATGTTGATTTTCCTACCTGGATGATTGAGTCTCTGGATAACGAGGCTGCTCGGCTTGGGGTTACGCGCCAATCTATTATCAAGGTTTGGTTGGCGGAGCGTTTGGAGAGTTTGCCCTCAGTTAAAGACAAGTAGTGCACTGGAATTGGGCCCCAGCCCCAGCCTTCGCTGGGGTGACGTTCCTTCGCTGGGGTGACGTTACCTCGCTGGAGTGACGTTCCCTCGCTGGAGTGACGTTCCCTCGCTGGAGTGACGGTTCTGGGCTCTAACCCCCATCCATCAAGCCCAAAAACGCCACCGCCGCATTCGAAAGACTTCTCTTGGTATGATGAATATACCCCAACTCCCGCTCAATCCTAACCGCCTCAAACGGCATCACATGCAGCCCCCGAACTAGCGTCTCCGGCAACACACTCCAGCCCAGCCCAATCTCAACCATGGTACTAATCGTCTCCAAATAGTTAGTCGACATAGGTGCCTTTAAAGGTATCCCTTCCTTCTGAAACAAGATTCTGAATAATCCGCCCGGTATAGGTATTTAACCCCGGCAAAATAATCGGATACTCGGCAAGATCTTTTAGCGCCGGTTTCTTTAACTCCGCCAATGGATGATCCTGCGCACAGATAAACCGCAGCGGGTCATTCCATATCTTCTTACTATTAATATTGTGATGACTATCCAGAGCCAAGGTAATCACCGCCACTTCCGAGTCACCATGCAATACCTGCTCATAGGCTTTCTCAGAATCCATAAACTCAATATCCAAGGTCACATTGGGATATTGCTGGGCAAACTGTTTCAGAATAGGGGGCAACCGATGCAGGCCCAGATGGTGACTAATCGCTAATCTCAGTGTGCCGCTGGCTTCACCAGAGAGATCATTAATCGCCTGCAGGGCATTTTCATATTCCTGCAGTATGCGTCTGGCTCTGGGTAAGAGTTCATTGCCGGCTTCGGTGAGGGATACCTGTCTGGCGATGCGATCAAACAGTCCTTTTACCTATCTGCTGCTCAAGCAGGGCAATGCGCTTACTGATCGCCGATTGAGTTAGGTAGAGGCTGTCGGCGGCTTCTGAAAAGGAGCCGAGTTCTGCGACGGTAATAAAGGCTTTTAGATTCTGGTTATCCACTTCTTTAAATGCTCATAGTTTTTAGTTTTTATATTCATTCCTAGAGGGAATGATAAATATGCTAAATATGAATTTATTTCATCATAGTGCAGGTCTACAATAGGCGCAATAGCAAAACCTACGTCTGGGAGACGGCAATGGCAGGAAAAACACTTTACGACAAGCTCTGGGATAGCCACCTTGTTAAGCAGAATAGCGATGGTTCATCGCTGATTTATATTGATCGGCATGTATTGCATGAGGTGACGTCACCGCAGGCGTTTGAAGGTCTGCGTCTGGCGAATCGCAAGCCTTGGCGTCTGGATACTAATATCGCTACCCCTGATCACAATATCTCGACGGATAAAACCGAGCGCGATGCGGGTGTTGCTGGTATGGCGGATGAGGTGTCGCGTATTCAGGTTCAGACGCTGGATGATAACTGCGATCTCTATGGTATTAAGGAATACAAGATCAATGAGATGGGGCAGGGTATTGTTCATGTGATGGGTCCGGAGCTGGGCGCGACTATGCCGGGTATGACCGTGGTCTGTGGTGATTCCCATACGGCGACTCATGGTGCATTAGCCTGTCTGGCTCATGGTATTGGTACTTCTGAGGTTGAGCATGTGCTGGCCACTCAGTGTCTGGTGGCTAAGAAGATGAAGAATATGCGTGTGACTGTGGATGGCACAGTGGGCGCTGGTGTTACCCCTAAAGATGTGGTGTTGGCGATTATTGGCAAGATTGGTACTGCGGGCGGTAATGAGCATGCGATTGAGTTTGCCGGTTCGGTTTTCCGCGATATGTCGATTGAGGGTCGTATGACGGTCTGCAATATGGCGATTGAGGCGGGTGCCCGTGTCGGTATGGTGGCTGTTGATCAGAAGACCATTGATTACTGTGAAGGTCGTCAGTTTGTGCCTAAGGGTGATATGTGGGTTCAGGCGGTTGAGTACTGGAATGGTTTAGTCAGTGACGAGGATGCGCTGTTTGATACTGAGGTTGTTCTGCATGCGGATGATATTGCGCCGCAGGTGACCTGGGGAACTTCGCCTGAGATGGTGGCACCGGTGACGGCTTCTGTTCCAACCTTGGAAGAGCAGTCGAATGATGAGCAGCGCAAAGGTCTTGAGCGCGCGCTGGAATATATGGGTCTTGAGGGCGGTCAGGCGATTGAGTCGATTGCTGTGGATCGTGTGTTTATTGGTTCTTGCACTAATTCCCGTATTGAAGATATGCGTGCGGCGGCGGCTGTGGCTAAGGGTCGTCAGGTGGCCAGTTCGGTTAAGCAGGTATTGATTGTGCCCGGTTCGCAGATGGTGAAGGCGCAGGCGGAAGCGGAGGGATTGGATAAGGTGTTTATTGCGGCGGGAATGGATTGGCGTGAGCCGGGCTGTTCTATGTGTCTGGCGATGAATGCGGATAAGTTGGGGGCGGGGGAGCACTGTGCTTCTACCTCGAACCGTAACTTTGAAGGTCGTCAGGGCAATGGCGGGCGTACCCATTTGATGAGTCCGGCGATGGCTGCGGCTGCGGCGGTGGCTGGTCATATTGTTGATGTCCGAAGCTTTTTGTTACAAGAAGTTGGAGGAGCCGTTTAATGAAAGCATTTACTGCACACCGTGGTTTGGTCGGTCCTATGGATCGCGCTAATGTAGACACGGATATGATTATCCCCAAGCAGTTTCTTAAGTCGATTAAGCGCAGTGGCTTTGGGCCCAACCTGTTTGATGAGTTGCGTTATATGGATGAGGGGCAGCCGGGTGCGGACTGTTCTAATCGTCCGGTTAATCCGGATTTTCCATTGAACTTCCCACGCTTATAAAGGCGCTTCAGTTCTATTGGCGCGCAAGAACTTTGGCTGTGGTTCCAGTCGTGAGCACGCGCCCTGGGCATTGGAAGACTATGGCTTTAATGCGGTGATTGCGCCGAGTTATGCGGATATCTTTTATAACAACTGTTTTAAGAATGGTCTGTTGCCGGTGATATTGACGGAAGAGCAGGTGGATATTCTGTTTAACGAGATGGATGCGGAAGAGGGCTATCAGCTTTCTATTGATCTGCCCGCGCAGACGGTGACAACCGATTCTGGTCATGTGTTCTCGTTTGAGTTGGATGAGTTCCGTAAAGAGTGTCTGCTCAATGGTTTGGATGAGATTGGTCTGACTTTGCAGAATGCAGATGATATTAAAGAATATGAAACTCAGCGTGCGGCACAGCATCCCTGGGTATTTGGAGCGATTAAGTAATGACAGATAAGAAGAAGGTTTTAGTATTACCCGGGGACAATATTGGCCCGGAAATTGTCACTGAAGCGGTTAAGGTGCTTGAGACGGTTAGTGATAAGTATGGTCTGGGTATTGAGTTGGATTACGCCCATCTGGGTGGTGCGGCTCTGGATGCGGTGGGTGAGCCCTGTCCTCAGGAGACTTTGGATAAGGCGCGCAGTTCCGATGCTATTTTGTTGGGTGCTGTGGGTGGCCCGCAGTGGGATGATGTTGAACGTCATCTGCGTCCGGAGAAGGGGTTGTTAACTATCCGTTCTGAGTTGGATCTGTTTGGTAATTTGCGTCCGGCGATTATGTATCCGCAGTTGGCTCATGCCTCTTCGTTGAAAGCCTGAGTTTGTCTCTGGTTTGGATATCTCTGATTGTTCGCGAGTTGGTGGGTGGTATTTACTTTGGTGAGCCGCGGGGTATTCGTACGCTTGAGAATGGTGAGCGCGAGGGTTACAACACGTATAAGTACAGTGAGTCTGAGATTCGTCGTATTGGTCGTATGGCCTTTGAGGCGGCGATGGTTCGCGGTAAGCGTTTGTGTTCGGTGGATAAGTCCAATGTATTGGAGGCGACCGTACTCTGGAAGGAGATTATCACTGAGTTGGCGGCGGACTACCCTGAGGTGGAGCTGAGCCATATGTATGTGGATAACGCGGCGATGCAGTTGGTGATGGCGCCTAAGCAGTTTGATGTGATTGTGACGGGCAATATGTTTGGCGATATTCTGTCGGATACGGCGGCGATGTTGACGGGGTCTATTGGTATGTTGCCTTCGGCGTCTCTGGATAAGGATGGTGGCGGTATGTATGAGCCCTGTCATGGTTCTGCGCCGGATATTGCGGGGCAGGGGGTGGCTAATCCATTGGCGACTATTTTGTCGGTGGCGATGATGTTGCGCTATTCGCTGGATGCGGTTGAGGCGGCGGATGCGATTGAGAAGGCGGTGAGTGATGTGCTGGATCAGGGGTTGCGGACTGGGGATATTTATACGGATGGTATGACGCGGGTTGGTACGGTTGAGATGGGTGATGCGGTGGTTGCGGCGCTTTAGGGTTTGGTGTGGGCGCAGTCATGGGAACCCTTTACGATCGGTCCCATGGGGTAGTTCTTTTCAGCGTTGTATCGTCATGCCAGCGAAGGCTGGTATCTGTTTGGTAGTGGGCGAAGCTGTTTTGGTGTGGGCTAAGCCATGGTGATCCTTTACGATCGGTCCCATGGGTTGAGCATTTTCAGCGTTCGCAAAACTCGCTGCGCTCAAACAGTTGCTCACTCAACCTGAAAATGCTCAACCCATAAGCGGGCCCTGATTGATCGTAAAGGATCACCATGGCTGCGCTGAGATACCGAGTGACAGGTCGGAAGAACGGTCAAGGCTAAGACTAAGAATTAATTAAAATTTAAGAGAGTTTAGAAAAATGAAAAAAACAGGATTTGTAGGTTGGCGTGGCATGGTGGGTTCTGTGCTGATGGACAGAATGCGTGAAGAGAACGACTTTGCCGATATCGAGCCAATATTCTTCACCACTTCTCAGGCCGGTCAAGCGGCGCCAGATGTGGGGGTGGAGACTCCGCTATTGCAGAGTGCTTTCGATATCGATGCGCTTTCACAGTTGGATATTATTGTTACCTGTCAGGGTGGCGACTACACCAAGAAAGTTTACCCACAGCTGCGTAGTGCAGGCTGGGATGGCTATTGGATTGATGCGGCTTCGGCGCTGCGTATGGAAGACAGTTCGATTATTGTTCTCGATCCAGTCAATATGAATGTGGTTAAAGATGGTCTGGCCAATGGCGTTAAAGATTATATCGGTGGCAACTGCACGGTTAGTTTGATGCTGATGTCTCTTGGCGGGTTGTTTAATGCCAATCTGGTGGAGTGGGCTTCGTCGATGACCTATCAGGCGGCTTCTGGTGCCGGTGCGCAGAATATGCGTGAGCTGATTAACCAGATGGGGGTGATTAAAGGGTCGGTTGCGGATGCGCTGTCTAACCCAGGGTCGGCGATTTTGGATATTGATCGTCAGGTGACTGACACATTACGCAGCGATAACTTCCCGGTTGATAACTGGGGTTATCCTCTAGCCGGTAGTTTGCTGCCCTATATTGATTCCCAGCTTGAGAACGGCCAGAGCCGTGAAGAGTGGAAGAATCAGGCGGAAACTAACAAGATTCTTAACCGTGAGGGCAATCCTATTCCTCTGGATGGTCTCTGTGTGCGGATTGGTTCTATGCGCTGCCACAGTCAGGCGTTGACGATTAAGTTGACTCAGGATGTGCCGATGGATGAGATTGAGTCTATGCTGGCTGGGGCTAATCAGTGGGCTAAGGTTATCCCTAATGATAAAGAGTCTTCGGTTGCTCATTTGACGCCGGCGGCTGTGACCGGTGGTTTGGATGTTCCGGTGGGGCGTTTGCGCAAGATGAATATGGGCGATCAGTACCTGTCGGCGTTCACTGTGGGCGATCAGTTGTTGTGGGGCGCTGCGGAGCCTTTGCGACGTATGTTGCGGATTGTTATTGAAGATTAAAAGCCTTTAATTAAAGGCTACAATAATGTGCTAAGACTTAAGGGTTAGCGGTGTTGCGAAATATTGCAGATTTTTGTCTAAACATTTATTGTACCCTGCATATTAAAGCGTCTTTAAATTAGGAAAATTGTCATGACAATACGGAGTTGGTCGATGGTGTTTACAGGGAAATTTAATGTGCAGGTGAAAGCGGTGTTTATGGCTTGCCTGTTGTTCGCAACGCCATCGCTAATGGCTTTAGGTCTTGGTGAGATAACGCTTAATTCTTCGCTTAATGAGCCGTTGGATGCCGATATTAAGGTGCTCAGCTCTGCAGATCTTGATGAAGGTCAGCTGTTGGTATCTCTGGCCTCGGCGGAATCTTTTGAACGTGCGGGTATCAGCCGTGGCTTTTTCCTTAATCAAATGCAGTTCTCAATCTATCGTGATAGTTCTGATCTGCATATTATTAAAATTGTTACCAAACAGCCAGTTGTCGAACCCTATTTAGATTTTCTTGTTCAGCTGCAGTGGCCCGCGGGTCGTGTTATGCGGGAATATACATTACTGTTGGATCTGCCGATTTATAGTGATGCCGGGGATCAGGCAAAGCAGGTTGGCCTTGCTTCTCAATCTGCTCCTGCACAGCAAGCCTCGCCTTCGGTGCAAAGTGGCTCGTCTGGTTTTGGTCAGGCAGTAGAGCAAACAGTAGGGCAAATAGTAGGGCAATCAGCCGAGCCACCACGGAAGCCGCTTTCCGGAGACGAGCACAGGGTGATCGTTGGGGATACGCTGTGGAATGTCGCGAAACGTTTGCGTCCTAGAAATACCACAATCCTGCAAACCATGGATTCGCTGTATCGCCAAAACTCTGACGCCTTTGTCGAGGGCGATGCTAACCGTATAAAAGCCGGTTCTATTTTGCGCTTACCTTCTTTTGATGAGATTAGTCTTGAGGCTGGCAATACAGTTGCCGCGCAGATTGGTCTTAAAAACCCTTCTATAGCTTCCGCAGAGCTAGAGTCGGCTCTGGAGCAGGCCAATCAGCCATCTGATAACGACAATTATGCGTTTGATGAAGATCAGCCATTGCTAGACGATGGTCGCCTTGAGCTTGCCTCGGCTTTTGATAGTGGACAGCTTGATAGTCAACAGCTTGATGATCAGCAACCTGAGGCCGATGGGGCGATTGACGACCAGTCTTCAGTGACGGATGCGAGTAGCCAGTCCGGTTCTGGCGAGACGAATCAGATCAACCAGTTGGCCGAAGAGCTAGCTGTTGCCAGTGATGAAGCAAATAAAGTACAGCAGGAAAATATTGAACTACGTGAGCGATTGGCTCTTCTGGAAGCGCAGGTTGCTACTATGGCGGCTCTGCTCAGTCAGTCTGAGAAACCCAGCTCTACTACTGTTGGTATGGTTGAAGCGGCCAGCGCTGCAGACAATACTCAGCAGGGCAATCCAGATAATCAGAGTCTAACGCAGCAGCTATCTGCAGTGCCGTCGTATTTCTGGCTGCTGTTGATTGCCATTATTTTATTCCTACTGGTGCTGTTGGTTCGCAAGTCATCCAAAGATCAGGAGTCCAAGGCGCTCGGTGATAATCTGTCGATGGATGGTGGCTATGAAGCCTATGATGATAAAGCACATGCACCCAGTGCCTCCAATAATAACCAATTACATGCTCTCGATGATCTGGAGTTAAATCCAGACGATGATTTATTCGATGAGTCAGATACTGATATTTTCGAAAACCAAGATCAGCCTGTTAATCCTGAAGTTTTTGACATGATGGTTGAGGCTGTTGCCGAGGCTGATGTCTATCTGTCACTTGGTAAAACCGCTGAAGCTATTGAGGTGCTTGAAGAGGCGCGAGAACAGGATCCCGCCGATGCTTCTTCGCGTCTGAAATTGATGGAAGTACTATTTCGTGAGAATCGGAAAGATGAGCTTAGACCGCTATTTGATGAAATTAAAGCGACTGGGGATGAGTCGGAAATTGAGATGGCGGCCATTATTGTTGGCCCTGACACCCACCCTGATGCGGTGGTGTCGATCTCTGATGAATCTGTTGCTTCAGAGTTAGAGGGGCTTGATTTTCAGAGTTCCGACTTTGAGGATCTGGGGCTGGGCAGTGTTGATCTTACAGAGCTCGACTTGGACGATATCGATATAGAGGGTGTTGAGTTTGAAGGCGATGAGCTGGAAGACCTTGACCTGGATAATTTAACTGCCGATGATTTTGATATTGAGCCTGCAGAACAGCCTGAGCCTGTTATAGGAGAGCCTGAGCCGCTTATCGAAGAACCTGAGCTAGAACAAGAACAGCCTGAGCCAGTTATAGAAACCCCCGAGCCTGTTCAAGAGCAGGAAGATCAAAAGTTTGAGCCTCTAAGCGATCAACTTGTCGATGAGTTTTCTGGATTCGATGGTGCCGATGATCAGAGCGCTGTCGACGTCAAGCTCGACTTGGCAAAAACCTATCTTGAGATGGGTGACCCTGAGGGTGCTAAGGAGATTCTTGAGGAGTTGATTGAAGACTCTGACGAAGATGGCAAGGCAAAGGCAAAGGCTTTGCTAGAGACTGTTTAAATGACTGTGTATAATTTCTCCCATGTCAGAATTAGATTGGGTATATACCCCAAATTGTAAGATTCCCGAAGGTCAGAACCTTCCAGTCGGAATCAAACGCTATGCTGCCGTCGTATCTTACGACGGCAGTGCTTTTTGTGGCTTTCAAAAACAAAAGCACAGCCCCTCGGTGCAACAAGAGTTAGAGCGTGCGCTGAGTTCGGTGGCCAATGCAGAGCTTGTAGTCAGTTGCGCAGGGCGGACAGATACCGCTGTGCATGCCAGCTATCAGGTGATTCACTTTGATACGGCCGCTGAGCGAACTGGCCGCAATTGGCTAAAGGGGGCTAACAGTCAGTTGCCGGATAGTATCTCACTGCTCTGGGCAGAGCAGGTGCCGGAGAGCTTTCATGCGCGCTTTAGCGCAACCTCGCGTACCTACAGATATGTTATGCACGCCTCTTGCGCGCGTCCGGCGATACTTTCGCAGGGCTTGACTTGGGTTCGCTATCCACTGGATATTGAACCTATGCAAGAGGCCTGTCAGTATTTGTTAGGTGAGCAGGATTTCTCAGCTTTTCGCGGTGCTGGCTGTCAGTCCCATTCGCCGTTTCGAAATATCACCCGTGCAAAAATTATTCGGGTTGGTCAGTTGATAGTCTTTGAAGTATCGGCTAATGCTTTCGTATTACATATGATCCGTAATATGGTTGGCTCTCTGATGGAGGTTGGTTTTGGGCGTAAGCAGCCGGATTGGATCGCAGAGTTAATCGACGGCAAAGACCGCTGTAAAAGTGCTGCTACGGCAGCCCCAAATGGTCTATATCTGGTGGATGTTGTTTATCCTGAGAATTTTGCAATTGCGCCTATACCTCGCGGGCCACTGTTTTTGCCTACTGTGATATGACGTCATTAAGCTTATTAAATTCAATGGGTTATAGAAATTAATTAAAGTAAATTATTGAGAGTATAAGAATGTCTGTACAGGTTAAAATTTGCGGTATTACTCGTGTTGAAGATGCCTTGATGGCACAGCAGGCTGGTGCAGATGCACTGGGTTTGGTGATGTATTCGAAAAGCTCCCGCTATGTGGATTTGCAACAGGCCATCGCGTTGCGTGCGGTTATTGCAACTGACACGCTCTGTGTGGTGCTGCTGGTCAATGCGGACAAAGAGTTTGTTAAACAGGTTATAGCCGAGGTTAAACCCGATTTATTGCAGTTTCACGGCGATGAAAGTGCAGACTTTTGCCAGCAGTTCGACTTTCCTTATATTCGCGCGCTGCGTATGCGCGACGACCTAGATATCCCCGCTGAAGCGCGCGCTTATTACAATACTTATGGGTTGTTGTTTGATGCATGGAACCCCAATCAATATGGGGGGACTGGAGAGCAGTTTGATTGGCAGCGTTTGCCCAGTGAACGAGATTTTCATTTGATTCTTGCCGGTGGTTTAACACCGTTTAATGTCGCTGAGGCCGTGGCTGCAGCGCGGCCTGATATGGTCGATGTCAGCGGTGGGGTTGAGGAGTCGCCGGGAATTAAAGATGAGAAAAAAGTACGTGCATTTATCAATAATGCTCGGGCAGTAGCCTAGAGGCAAAAATAATTTTAGGCGGTGTTTAACTGTCTGCCTGTCGTGTTAAACTGCACACCTTAGAAAAGCACTAAGCTTAAGATATTAATATTTCATTCAGATGGCGTAAGGGAAATAAATGAATTGGTTGAAACGCATTCGACCCGCAGGTCCAGCGGCGGAAAATACTGAACGTTCAAATGCTGTACCAGAGGGGCTTTGGAAAAAGTGTCCAAAGTGTGCCTCACCCCTTTATCGTCCAGAGCTTGAACGCAATCTGGATGTCTGTCCTAAATGTGAACATCATATGCGTATTGGTGCTCGTCGCCGCTTGGATATCTTCCTCGACAGTGGCGGCCGCAGTGAAATTGCCGAAGATGTTGTGGCTATTGATAGACTCAAATTTCGCGATGTTAAAAAATACAAAGACCGTTTGACCGATGCCCAGAAGAAAACCGGTGAGAAAGATGCTCTGATTGCTATGAGTGGCAGTGTCAAAGGTATTCCCGTAGTCGCAGTTGCCTTTGAGTTTGCCTTCCACGGTGGTTCTATGGGTTACGCAGTGGGTGAGAAATTTACCCGCGCAGCGAAATTGGCACTGGCCGAAAACAAGCCCCTGATCTGTTTCTCTGCCACGGGTGGCGCACGTATGCAGGAAGCGCTTATCTCGTTGATGCAGATGGCTAAAACCAGTGCTATTTTGGAGCGTTTAAAAGCTTCTGGCGTACCCTATGTGTCGGTTATGACCGACCCTGTCTACGGTGGCGTATCTGCCAGTCTGGCCATGTTGGGTGATTTGAATGTCGCCGAACCCGGAGCTCGTGCAGGCTTTGCCGGCCCCAATATCATTGAACAGACCATTCGTCAGAAATTGCCCAAGGGCTTTCAGCGCAGTGAGTTCCTGTTGGACAAGGGTCAGATTGATATGATTGTTGCGCGTAATGAAATGCGCGATCGTTTAGCCAGTATTCTTTCCAAGTTTGTTAATCTACCTGAACCCGTCGATGCCTGATCGCTGTCTAGCGGAGTGGTTGACTCTGCTAGAAGCACGGCACCCCAGCGAGATTGATTTAGGACTAGACCGTGTAGCCGCGGTTTGGTCTGAGATTATTGCGCGTCGTCTAGATAAGAAAACCCCGCTTGTATTACCTACTGCGATAACTGTCGCTGGTACCAATGGGAAAGGTTCCTGTATTGCCAGTATGCAGGCGATTATGTTGCAGCATGGCTATCGCGTTGGCGCCACAACTTCACCGCATTTTATTGCTTACAACGAACGTATCTCTGTGCAGGGTCAGCCCGTTTACGATGATTTAATTGTTGCTGCTTTTGCTGAAATTGAACTTGCTCGAGGGCAGATCTCTTTAACCTACTTTGAATTTGGCACTCTGGCTGCGCTGTTGATTTTTGCCGATGCGGATTTAGATATTATCTTGCTTGAAGTAGGGCTGGGCGGCCGTCTTGATGCGATTAATATTATTGATGCAGATGTGGCAGTGGTTACTAGTATTGCCCTCGATCACCAAGCTTGGCTGGGTAACACCCGTGAACTGATAGCGGTCGAGAAGCTTGGCATTGCTCGTGCTGGCAGGCCGCTGGTGATTGGTGAATCTGATAGCCCGCAAGGTTTTGATCAGATGATTGCTGAAACCGGTGCGCAGGCGCTGTTGGTTGGGGTCGATTTTTCGATTGATTTGCACGAGGATCAGTTTGCTATTGAAGTGCTCTCTATTGGAGAGCGTTCTGTTGGAGAGCTTTCTGTTGGAGAGCTCTCTACTGATGGGCAGCCTCTAGAGTTCGTGGGTCTGCCGGTGTCTGGTTTGTTGCCAATCAATAAAACCCTGGCTGTACAGGCGCTAATCTGTGCTGGCTTTGATCTAGACCATAACAATGTTATCCATGCGCTGAACGGTCTGATTTTGACTGGACGTCAACAGTCGCTTGAGTTTAATGGCGTTAAGGTTGTTCTTGATGTCGCTCATAATCCTGCTGCGGCTGTGGCTTTAGCGAAAAATTTGCCGCCGATTGCGGGGCGTTATATCGCTGTGGCTTCGGTTTTGTCGGACAAAGATTGGTCAGGTATTGTCGAGCCTTTGAGCGAAATTATTGATCAGTGGCGCATCGCGGAAATAAGCGACACGGATAGAGCGACTAAAGGCCAAACTCTGTTAGAAGTGTTATACAATGCGGGTCTCTCAGGTACCTTGCATGAAACGCTTGAAGAGGCATTTATAACCGCCCATTATGAGGCGACGGCAGATGATACGGTGGTTGTGTTTGGCTCATTTTATAGCGTATCAGCAGTGCTTTATTTACATGATGAATTGCAGCAACAATCAAAACAAAATATTGATGGGACTGTTCAATGAGTAATGGTTTACAGCAGCGAATTATTGGTGCACTGGTTTTGGGTGCCCTCGGCTTGATTATTCTGCCGATTATCTTTGACTTCGCAGACCCTCTTAAAATAGATCGCACCAGTAAATTACCCGCCGCTCCTGAAATTAAATCGATCGATGTTGCCAAAGCGCAACGTCCTGATAATTCTGCCAAATTAGGCGAAACAGATACGCTGTTTGATGTCGTCAAATCCCAGCCTGCAAACGACACCAGTGAAACCTTTTACGGCTTAGATGAAAATGATTTACTCCGTCACTGGGTTCTTCAGGCGGGTAGTTTTGAAGAGCAGGATAAGGCTGTAAATCTAATGCAACAGCTTCGTGACAGTGGCTTTAAGGCTTTCGTTAAAGCAGCAGTGATTGATAATAAAACCTTTTTTCGTGTGTTTGTCGGCCCCAAGGCGGACAAGCGCAGAGCAATGGCTGAGAAGGCCAAGATTGATAGTAATTTCTCTACGGACTCAATTGTTCTGCAATATGTGCCCTAGGATTTTCTAAAGGATAGCTTGGAGAGGACGGCTCGATTATGGATATAGCAACAGTGGACTGGGTGATCTTTGGGATACTGGTGATTTCGGCACTGATCAGTTTGGTGCGGGGTTTTATCAAAGAGGCCATGTCTCTGGTTATTTGGATTGCGGCATTTGCTGTGGCGATGAATTTTAAAGAGCCGGTCTCAGAGCTGTTGGTGAATTTTATAAGTTTGGCTTCGCTCAGACAGTTGGCAGCCTGGGGGCTTTTGTTTATCGGCACACTGTTGCTGGGCAGTATGGTTAATTATTTATTGGGGAAACTGGTTAGCTCGACGGGATTGAGCGGAACAGACAGGATGTTAGGGCTGATTTTTGGGGTTTTCAGGGGACTATTGATTGTTTTGGCGCTGGTAATTATTTTACCCAAAGCGCTGCCAGTCGATCAGGATTCCTGGTGGCAAGCTTCGGCGTTAATTCCTGTCTTCCAGAGTTTTGCAGACTGGGGAACGGAAACGGCCGCGGCGGTTAAAGATTTTATAATGGGTTGGGTCTAAAAGATGTGCGGTGTAGTAGGAATTTCTGGAACTTCGAGTGTTAATTTACGGCTTTATGATGCCTTGACCATGTTGCAGCATCGCGGTCAGGATGCCGCCGGTATTGTTACAGAAGCTGAGGGTGAGCTTCATCAGTGCAAGGGCGAGGGCTTGGCGCGAGATGTATTCCGTCGCAGCCATATGATGCGTCTGGTCGGCAATGTGGGTATCGGCCATGTTCGCTATCCGACGGCGGGTAGCTCTGGGCCTGCCTTGGCACAGCCAATGTATGTGAATTCGCCCTATGGGATTTTTATTGCCCATAACGGTAATCTCACCAATGCCGCTGAGTTACGTCACAATATCTTTCGCGATGATTTACGTCACCTGAATACAGACTCCGACTCTGAAGTACTGCTCAATGTCTTTGCCCATGAGCTGCAGTCGCGCAGAAAGCTGGAGCCAACCAGTGAAGATATATTTGCCGCCGTTACTCATGTGCACGACCGCTGCCGCGGAGCCTATGCAGTGGTTGGCCTTATTGCCAACTACGGTATGTTTGCGTTTCGCGATGTCTACGGCATTCGTCCGCTGTGTTTTGGTAAGCGCGAAACCGAGACAGGAACTGAATATGCGGTGGTGTCTGAGTCTGTTGTGCTGGATAGCTTAGGGTTTGAACTTATTCGTGATTTGGATCCAGGCGAAGCTTTGTTTGTCGATAAATCGGGTCAGATTCATTTACAGCAATGCGCAAAAAAACACGAACTGGTCCCCTGTATTTTCGAGCATGTTTATTTTGCCCGACCCGATTCTTTAATCGATAATATTTCAGTCTACAAATGCCGCCTGCGAATGGGCGAGAAGCTGGCTGATAAATTAGTCCGTGAAAAACCTGATCACGATATTGATGTGGTTATTCCTATTCCGGATACCAGCCGTGTATCGGCGCAGGCCATGGCCGAGCGACTGGGCATAAAATTGCGTGAAGGCTTTATGAAGAACCGCTATATCGGCCGCACCTTTATTATGCCGGGCCAGACGGAGCGCAAAAAATCTGTTCGTCAAAAGCTCAATGCGGTAAAACTCGAATTTGCCGGAAAGAATGTTCTCTTGGTGGATGACTCGATTGTACGCGGGACTACCTCGCAGGAAATTATTCAAATGGCTCGCGATGCCGGTGCCAACAATGTTTATATGGCCTCAGCGGCTCCTGGTGTACGGTATCCTAATGTCTATGGTATTGATATGCCGTCGGCCTCAGAATTAATCGCTCACGGTCGTACTGATGCTGAAGTAGGCGATTTAATTGGTGCCGATTGGATTGTCTATCAGGATTTGCAGGATCTTATTGATTCTGGCATCGAAGGTAACACTGATATCAAACGCTTTGAATGTTCGGTGTTTGACGGCAAATATATTACCGGTGATATCGATGAAGTCTACTTAAGCCGAATTGAAGCCCAGCGCAATGACTCTGCAAAACAAAAAACAGATGTTAGTGCTGAGACGAAGAAAGATTCGATTATTGGTATACACAATAACAATAGCTCGACTAATTAGAGAAAAACCCCGGGATAAAACATGTCAGCCCACGATGATAAGTTACAGCAGGATACCCTCGCTATTCGCGCGGGTTATCAGCGTACTCATGAGAATGAGCATTCAGAGGCCCTGTTTCTGACCTCAAGCTATCTGTTTGAAAATGCCGAGATGGCTGCCAAGCACTTTAGCAATGAGGTTGAGGGCAATGTTTACTCACGCTATACCAACCCAACCGTGCGCGCTTTTGAAGAACGTCTGGCGGCGATGGAAGAGGGTGAGCAGGCCGTCGCGACAGCTTCTGGCATGGCTGCAACCCTCAGTGTTGTTATGGCTCTGCTGCAATCTGGCGATCATATTATCTGTTCGCAGGATGTGTTTGGCAGTACCCGAGTTATGCTCAATAACTACATCATCAAGTTTGGTGTCGAAGTGACCTATGTGGCATTGACTGATTTGAGCGCATGGCAGCAGGCAATTCAGCCCAACACTAAGATGCTGTTTTGCGAGACCCCATCCAATCCGATGTCTGAAATTGCTGACCTTGAAGCACTCTCTGCAATATCAAAACAGGCGGGTGCATTATTTGTGGTGGATAACTGTTTCTGTACGCCGGTTCTGCAAAAACCACTTAACTGGGGTGCGGATATTGTTGTCCACTCGGCGACTAAATATCTGGATGGGCAAGGCCGCTGCCTCGGTGGTGCTGTGGTCGGCAGTCATGAATTGATGAACAAAGTAGTTGGCTTTTTACGTGCCGCGGGGCCAAGTATGAGCCCGTTTAATGCTTGGATTTTCCTTAAAGGTTTGGAGACCTTGCGTATTCGTATGCAAGCCCATTCGGCAAATGCCGCAGAGCTTGCCTCTTGGCTTAATGCCCATCCTATGGTGACTAAGGTCTTTTATGCTGGTCTTGAAGATCACCCGGGTCATCAGCTGGCGAAAAAACAGCAGAGTGATTTCGGCGGTGTGGTTTCCTTTTGTGTCGAAGGAGGTCGTACAGAGGCCTGGCGCGTTTTGGATAGCACTAAGGTTATCTCTCTTACCGCTAATCTTGGTGATACCAAAACCACTATCGTGCACCCAGCGACGACGACTCATGGCCGCCTTAGCGACGAAGACCGCCTGCAAGCTGGGATTACCGATAACTTAATTCGTGTTGCAGTTGGCTTAGAAGATATTATAGATATTAAGAATGATCTAAAAATCGGTTTAGAGCTTATATAGGTTGCATAGGTTTAAATAAACGAGGTCGTCATATGTCCATGTTAATTCTTCCTACTGCTGAGCAGGCACTGCCCGGACGCGATGTGGTAATGGATGTCAGCAATTCTCATTATGTTAATGGTCAACCAATTAAACCACCTTTTGACCCCGGCTTGAATTGGGTGATCATTGGTATGGGTTGTTTCTGGGGCGCCGAGCGGCGTTTCTGGCAACAGCCGGGTGTTATTACCACTGCGGTTGGTTATGCCGGTGGGTTTACGCCTAACCCTACTTACGAAGAGGCCTGTTCAGGCCTGACTGGCCACTCTGAAGTTGTGTTGGTGGTTTTTGATCCTGAAATAATTTCATTCGAATCACTTTTGGTGTTGTTCTGGGAGTCCCATGATCCAACTCAGGGGATGCGTCAGGGCAATGATATAGGTAGTCAGTATCGCTCGGTTATCTATTGTCAGGATGCTCAACAGTTGGTCGAGACTATCGAGTCTGCCGCGGCTTACGAAGCAAAGTTAGTTGCACAGGGTTATCCTGGAATTTCAACCGAGATGCGTGAGGCGCCGGCGTTCTATTACGCCGAAGATTATCATCAGCAATACTTGGCGAAGAATCCCGGTGGCTACTGCGGTTTATGCGGAACAGGCATCAGCTGTGCTGACTAAGGTTAGATGTTTAAAATTAAAAATTTAACGTTTTAAAATCTTATTGATTGCCGCTCTGGCTTCTGGCGCTGCGACCATCCTTGAAAAACTCTCTGACTCAAGTGCAATGCGCTGGGCCAATGGCTCGGCATCACGACGCATAAAGGCTTTGCTCTGTATCATTGCCTGTTGTGGTTTACTGGCTAGCTTTTCGGCGGTCGCTGTTGCGGTTGCCATGAGATTTTCAGCATCACAGATTTGATTAATAAGCCCGTATTGCAGTGCGGTTGATGAATCAAACTTATCCCCGAGCAGAAGCATTTCAGCGGCTTTCACATAGCCCATACGCATGGGTAAGAGTTGTGATGAGCCAAATTCTGGGACAACGGCGAGATTGATAAACGGCAGTACAAAGATTGTTTTTGCCGTGGCGTAGACAAAGTCGCAGTGCAGTAGCAGGGTTGTTCCAATACCAACTGCAAACCCATCAACGGCGGCAACAACGGGCACGGGGCAGGTGGAGAGGGCGCGCATAAATTCGTAAACCGGTGCGTCACTGGTTGTCGGCGGGTTATCGAGAAAGTCTGCGAGGTCATTGCCAGCGGTGAAGTCTGTTCCGCCAGAAATGATAACGGCATTGATGTCGGATACCTGTTGATCAAAGATAGCTGCCAATTCTGAATACATGGCTGCGGTTAGGGCGTTCTTTTTATCCAACCTGTTAAGGGTGATGGATAAAATGCCACTGTTTTTGGTTACCTTGATAAGTTCTAACATTAGGGCCTCTTTTATTAATCAATGTTTTAATCTTATCAGCGATTAGGTGGTCGAGTTGATAATCTATGACTGTAGAGTTTTTCTGGTAGCTTCTTAACCTGTTTTTTTAGACCGCCTGTTTAATTGTGTTTGTCGGTGGGCTTAGTTGTGAATGGTATTTGTGCCATGAATCCGAGTCAAAGCGTGGGGGCACCTTGAAGATCGGCTCCATGGTTTAGATATTTTCAGCGCTCGCAAAACTCGCGTTGCTCAAACTGTTGCTCGCTCAATCTGAAAATATCTAAACCATAAGCGGAGCCTGACTGATCTTCAAGGTGCCCCCACGCTTTAACTCTCACACAGCATTAACAAATATTGAATTACGCTCGATGTTAGGTCTGCTGTCAGGGTCTTTAGTCTAGACCGTGAGCGGCAGGGATGTATTTACAGCGAGTCTAGACTAAAGACCCTGATAGTAGATCGGATAGAGGCACACTGCTGACGTGGCACGGTTACCATTCACAACCTAGCCTAGCAATAAAACTAAAGTTGGAGATTGTCTAGAGGCTGGCAATTCGCCTGCGCTCAAGCCTTGGATCGGCCAATGGAATCGCTTTTAGTAGCCGTTGGGTGTATTCCTGCTGCGGATTCGCCCAGAGTGTTTCGGTATCGCCGGACTCAATAATCACACCCTTATTCATCACCATCACCCGATCTGAAATGTAGCGAACCACAGACAAATCGTGAGAGATAAATAACATCGTCAGATTGTGGCGCTCCACTAAATCGAGAATAAGGTCGAGAATCTGTGCCTGAATGGTAACGTCTAAAGCGGACACCGGTTCATCGGCAATAATAAGCTCAGGCTTGGTCGCAATCGCGCGACCAATAGCGATGCGCTGGCGTTGACCGCCGGAAAATTCATGGGGATATTTGCGCATTTGACCGTAGGCTAAACCCACATCATCCATCAACTGGCGGACCTGTTGATCAATCGACTTGCTGTCAGCTAAACCGTGATATAGCAGTGGTTCAGAGAGAGTTTGATAAACCGTCATGCGAGGGTTTAGAGAGGCGTAGGGATCCTGAAAAATCATCTGCATCCTGCGTCGCCAAGGTACTGTCTGTTTTGGATTCAGATCGTCAAGCAGGGTGCCATCAAATGTCACTGTGCCAAAACTGGTCGGTGCCAGCTGTAAAATAGAGCGGCCCAGGGTCGATTTCCCAGAGCCGGATTCGCCGACAAGGCCGAGGATTTCACCGCGCCGAATATCTAGCGAAACGCCGTCGACGGCTTTGATATATTTTTTTCCGCCACTAGCAGCGGCTTTACTGTAATCGCTGAAATAGGTTTTTAAATCTCGTACCTCAACGAGTGGTTTATCCGGCTCGGATCGGTTTGTTAGAACCTTGGCACCCTCGGGAATAGCCGCTAACAGTTTCTTGGTGTAGTCATTTTGGCTGTTGTAAAAAATAGACTCTGTATCGCCAGCTTCACGGATTGTGCCGTCGCACATGACTAATACTTTATCGGCAATGCCAGCGACTACACCGAGATCGTGGCTGATAAAGATAACGGCCACATCGCGGGTTTGCTGTAGCTTTTTAATCAGTTCTAAAATCTGTGCTTGAATGGTCACATCTAGAGCTGTGGTTGGCTCATCGCAGATCAATAGCCGCGGCTCATTGATTAGTGCCATGGCGATCATTACCCGCTGACGCATACCACCAGAGAATTCATGGGGATAGCAGTCAAAGCGCGCTACGGGATCAATAATACCCACTTCGTCGAGTAATTCTATGGCGCGGAGACGAGCCTGTTTGCGACCTTGAATACGGGTTTTATCGGGGTGATAAATCAGCGGCTCAATCAACTGTTCACCGATACTGATAAACGGGTTTAGCGAGGTCATTGGATCCTGAAAAATCACCGCGATATCATTGCCTCTAAGTTGCCGCATGCGGGGTGTAGAGCAGGTTAATAAATCCTCGCCATCAAACAGTGCTGTGCCGCCTTCGATAACCGCTGGAGGTTTTGGTAGCAGATCCAAGAGGCTGTAGCAGGTGACAGATTTACCCGAGCCAGATTCACCGACAATAGCCAGTGTCTCACCGGCATCAACGCTGAAGCTAACATCATCGACGGCTTTAACCAGACCATTTCTAGTCTGGAAGTAGACCTTTAATCTATTTACCTCAAGCAGTGCCATGGGGTTAATCCTTAGAGGTTCTGGGGTCTAGGGCGTCGCGCAGGCCGTCGCCGAGAAAGTTGAGGGCAAACAGTGTGAGCGATAATGCGATACCCGGGAAAATCAACAGCCAGGGGTATTCTTCCATGGTCTCAACACCGTAGTTAATCAACAGCCCCCAAGAGCTTTGCGGCGGCTGAATACCGAGCCCAAGAAAGCTTAAAAAGGCCTCCAGTAACATAACGCTGGGAATGGTTAAGGTGGTGTAGACAATCACCGGGCCAAGGGTGTTGGGAATAATATGGCGGCGAATAATTGTCCATTGGGAGAGCCCCAACGAATGAGCCGCTTCAACAAATTCTTGTTTGCGCAAAGACATAACCTGACTGCGAACTATTCGTGCCATGGTCAGCCATTCGACGGCACCAATGGCAAAGAACAGCAAAAAGATATTGCGCCCGAAAATCACCATCAGTAGAACAATAAATATCATAAAGGGCAGGGCGTAAAGGATATCAACAATGCGCATCATCAGGGCATCCACACGGCCCCCAGTAAAGCCTGCAATCGCACCCCAGAGAACGCCGATTACCAGCGCTACAGCGGTGGCGATAAAACCAACCGCCAGAGAGACTCGACCTCCATACATAATGCGGGTGAGCATATCGCGGCCAAAGATATCGGTGCCCAGCCAGTGCTGTAGTGAGGGGGCAGTGGCACCCAGCCCGAGATTTTGCTCTTCGTAGCCATAGGGGGCAATCCACGGGGTTGCCAGAGACACAAGGCAGAGTAGCACGAGAATCGCTAGTCCATAGAGTGCGAGGCGGTTTTTACGCAATTTTATCCAGGCATCCTGCCATAAAGATGTTCCCTGCTCCGGGATGGCGCTGACTTGGGTGCTTGTCGGGGCATTAGCCGCCATTAGCTATCTCCTCTAGATTGCTGCCGAAGTTTCGGATTGAGCCAGATAGCGAGCATATCCGAGAGCAGATTAAAGAGGATAATCAGGGTGGCAAAGAATACTGTCATGCCGAGAATCATAGTGTAATCACGGTTAAAGGCGGCCTGCACATAGAAACGGCCAAGGCCGGGAATTTGGAAGATGGTCTCGACGACAAAGGAACCGCCCAAGAGACCGGCAAAGGCTGGCCCAAGAAAAGCCACCACCGGTATTAAACCGCCGCGCAATGCGTGTTTGACGATAATTAACGGCTCTGAGAGCCCTTTGGCGCGAGCGGTGCGGATATAGTCCTGTGAGAGAACCTCCAACATGCCGCCTCGCGACAGCCGAGCTATATAGGCGGCGTAGGCAGCGCCGAGGGTAATCGAAGGCAAGATTTTATCGCCGGGTATATCTCCCCAACCGGATACCGGAAGCCAATCCAGATAGATGCCAAAGACTAAAACTAACAGTGGGCCAAGCAAAAATGAGGGCATACAGATGCCGAGCATGGCGCCGGACATCGGAATGTAGTCTTGTAGTGTGTTGGGTCTGATAGCCGCCATTACGCCAGCGGTGATGCCGATAATAAGGGCAATCAATAGGGCATAGAGACCCAGTTCGGCGGTGATCGGTAATCCGGCTGCGATTAACTCATTGACTGTGCGGCCAGAGTATTTAAACGAGGGACCAAAATCACCCTGAATCACATCACCCAGATAGCTGAGGTACTGCTGCCAGAGGGGTTGGTCGAGATTGTATTGCGCTTCAAGAGCTTTGATAACCTCCGGTGGAACCGCTTTGTCCGCAGAAAAAGGGCCGCCTGGGGCTGAGTGAACAAGCAGAAAGGTTACACTGATCACAATTAGCAGTACCGGAATTGCCTGTAGCAGGCGGCCTATGGCAAATCGCAACATCAGTTAGTCTCCTTGCCGGTAATATCACTCATTGCAGTATCAGGCGCTTGTAGATAAATATCCTTGAACGAAGGCTGGTTGAGAATATTCTGTGGGAAATTCTTTATCGACGGGCTAACCAGATGCTTGCTGACATAAATGTACAGAGGGAGTGCCGGCATGTCTTCAAGTAATAATGTCTCTGCTTGGGTAAAGATTTTTAGGCGTTCAGCGTGAGTTTTAGCCTTGGGTGCCTGTTCAAGAATCATTTGATCAAAGTCAGGATTACACCAGCCAGTCCGGTTGTTGCCACCATCACAGAGCCACATGTCGAGGAAGTTATTTGGATCGACATAGTCCCCGATCCAAGCGGCGCGGGCGATAGCATAGTCGCCATTGGCGACGCTATCCAAATAGACTTTCCACTCTTGATTAAGTAGCACGACATCAATGTTTAAGACATCTTTCCACATCTGTTGAATTGCTACAGCGACTTTGCGGTGTTCCTCCTGAGTGTTGTAGAGAATTTCAGTTTTTGGAAAACCCTGACCGTTGGGATAGCCGGCCTCGGCCATCAGTGCCCGTGCCTGATCTGGATCAAAAGTTAGATTACTCTGTGGGTAATAACCCATGGTATTGGGCGGGGTGATCGCATAGGCCGGTACCTGACCGGCTTTGAGGACTTGGTCGGCAATCTTTTGGCGATCTACAGCCATTGCCAATGCTCGGCGTACCCGTTTGTCACTTAGATGCTCAACTCTGGTATTAAAGCGATAAAAGTAACTGCCTAGATAGGGAGATATCTGTAATTCTTGAGACTTCTTTTGCCTATACACAGCAATTTTATCCACCGGGACTTCATAGGTGTAGTGCAACTGTCCTGCACGGAACATGCGTTCTTCGGTAGTAAGATTTTCAGTCGGATAGAAATACACCTGATTGAGTTTTACTCGCTCGGCGTCCCAGTAGTGGGGATTCTTGTTAACACTAATATAGCGATTGATCTTCCACTCATTAAGCGTAAAAGCGCCGTTGCCAACCAGGTTTCCCTCGAAGGTCCAGCGGGTACCGCGTTCGTCTGCGGTGCCAAACTTTTCCACAGTTGGACGATGCACAGGAAACAGACTGTAGTGATCGAGCAGTTGCAGAAAGTAGGGTGTTGGATTCTCTAGCTGAATCTGAAGAGTATGGTCGTCGAGCGCCTTTACGCCAACATCAGTAAAGTCTTGTAGATCTCCTTCGTAATAAGCCTGGGCGTTGTAGATTGGAAAGTACATGTAGGCGTAGAGATTGCCCAGTGCCGGTTGCAGTGCTCGCCACCAAGACCAGACGTAATCATGGGCATTGTGGGGATCGCCATTTGACCAGCGGGCGTTTTTGCGAAGATAGAAAGTGTAGATAAGACCGTCGTCACTGATATGCCAGGATTCGGCAACACCGGGGATGGGTTCCAGAGTGGTGCTGTCTTTAAGGACTAGGCCTTCCATTAGCGCGGTGATAATTTTGTGCTCAGGAACGCCAGTGGCAATATGCGGATCTAGGCTCTGAGGTTCAGTGGCGTTTCCCCAGTGTAAAATACCCTCGCGATTACCTGACTCGACTCGGCTTTCACCCATACCACAGCCACTTAGAATAAGGCAGATGGCCACTGTGCAGACTGGCAATAGACTTGAGATTAGCTTTTGCATAGTGGCTCTTTTTTATTAATATTCTGCCTTAGGATCAAAGGCGTCTTGCAGGCCGTCACCCAAAAAATTAAATGAGATTACGGTAATAAAGATTAATAGTCCCGGATATACCGCTAACAGCGGTGCCTCCCAAATAAGTTGCTGGGCATTGGTTAGCATATTACCCCAGCTAGCCATGGGAGGTTGAATACCCAGACCGAGGAAGCTAAGTACCGATTCGAGCAAAATGACCGATCCCACCGAGAGCGTGACGGCGACGATAATCGGCGATAATAAATTGGGCAGTATATGTCGGAACATAATGTGCCTGTCGCTGGCGCCGATACCCCGAGCGGCCATGACAAATTCACGCTCCTTTAAACTTAGGGTAGCGCCGCGTACCAGACGCGCCACGGTTGTCCATCCGGTTAGAGCGACAATTAAAACAATCCGATAGAAACTCACATCTTCCGACTGAACTATGGCTTCTGGCAGGCCAATTTTATTCAGATCAATTGCCGCCAATACAATTAATAAAGGTAATAGGGGCAGGGCGATAACACTGTCAGTCAGGCGCATTAGCAGGGCGTCTAAGCGACCGCCAAAGTAGCCGGCTGAAAGCCCAATCACGGTGCCAATCGAGGCTGCGAAACAGGCCGCCGTCAGTCCGGTAAACAGTGAGATACGCCCACCGTAAAGTAAGCGCAGAAAAACATCTCGGCCCAACTCATCAGTACCCAGTGGATGCTGTAGTGAGGAGCCAACCATTCGGCTGTAGAGATCAACCTGATTGGCGCTGACGCCCAGCCAGATTTCAAATAATGGGGCACTAATCACCAGTACGATCATGCTGAGTAATACGCAGCAGCTAAAGATCGCCAGCCGATGGCGACGAAAGCGGCGCATGGCTAAAAACAGCGGTGAATTTTGATTGATCATGTGCTGTCTCCACCAATAACTATTCTGGGATCTAGCCAGGCGTAACAGATGTCAGCGAGCAAATTGCCGGTCAGGGTCAGAGCGGTTGCAAATAACAGTGCTACCAGAGCCAAATTGAAATCATTGCCCATCACTGAATCGAAAATCAGTTTTCCCATACCCGGCCAGGAGTAAATTGTTTCGGTAATTAATGCGCCGGAAAAAAGGAAGCCAAAATCCAGTGCCAGAATAGTAACCACCGGGATCATTGCGTTGCGCAGGGCATGCTTCCAGATAACGCGGTTGTTGTCTGCGCCCTTGGCGCGGGCGGTACGAATGTAATCTTGGCGTAATACCTCGAGCATGGATGAGCGCACATAGCGTGAATGACCGCCAATGCTGACAATAGTGATGGTTGCTACAGGCAACACCATATACTTGATCTGTTCGAGAAATGGCGCGCCCTCTGTGGCAATGCCCCCGGCGGGAAACCACCCGAGAAAGACCGAGAAAATGATGATGAGCATCAATGCCAGCCAGAATGAGGGAATTGAAATACCCGCGAAAGCAAAAAGGTTAACACCATAATCGATGGGTGAACGTGGCTTAGATGCGGCAAAGGTGCCGACTGGAATGGCGATACACACAGAGAGAATAAAAGCGGTTCCCATCAGCACTACCGTGTTTTTCATGGCCGGGAACAAAACGTCCAATACAGGCTGGCCAAACAGTCGAGAGTAACCTAAGTCGCCTCCCAGTGCAGTTCCCAACCAGTTCAGATAGCGTTTGTAGATCGGTAGATCAAGACCGAAAAGCTCACGCAGCGCCACGGCATCGGCAGCGGTCATATTCGGATTTGCGCTGATCATTAGATCAATAGGATCGCCAGGCATCAGGCCAATAAGCGCGTAGATAACAAATGACATGATCATTAGGACTATCAGCGACTGGGTCACTCGGGTGAATAAAAACCATCTCATTATGTATCCGCCATAGTATGTAGACTGTCGGTGTTAACCCGATGCTCATGGTGATGGCAGGCGGCAAAATGCGTGTCGCTGACTTTTTGCATGTCGGGTAATTGCTCGCGGCAAATGTCGGTGGCGCGATCACAGCGTGGGTGAAAAGCACAGCCATTAGGCGGGTTGATTGGGCTGGGTGGATCGCCCTGCAGAATCTGGCCAATCTTGCTTTTGTTTGGCGTTACCGTTGGCACTGAGCGCAACAGTGATTGTGTATAGGGGTGGCGCGCATCAGCGAATAAACTGTTGCGATCGGCGATCTCGACTATTCGGCCCAAATACATAACGGCGATCCGGTCGGCAAGGTGATGTACTACCGCTAGATCATGGCTAATAAATAGATAGGTCAGATTAAACTCTTCGCGTAAATCCTTCATCAGGTTAAGGATCTGGCTCTGTACGGAGACATCCAGTGCCGAGACTGGCTCGTCGGCAACAATAAAGGCCGGGTTGAGTACCAGTGCTCTGGCTATGGTGATACGTTGGCGCTGACCACCACTAAATTCATGCGGGTATTTAGCCAGATCGGCTTTCGATAGACCCACGGCGTCCATTAATTTAGCGGCTTTTTCAAAGCGACCTGCGGGAGTATTTTGACGCTTTGCTTCAGCCCCTCCTAATTCTGGAAATATTTTCATTGGCTCGGTAAGAATGCCCTCTACCGTGTGCCTTGGATTTAACGAAGACATGGGGTCTTGAAATATCATCTGCACATGTTGTCGCAGTGGTTTTAACTGACGGTTTTTTAATCCAGTAACAGAGTTGCCATGAATCGAAAGCTGCCCACTTGAGGGCTGATAGAACAGTGCAAGCATACGACCAAGAGTTGTCTTGCCGCAGCCGCTTTCGCCCACTAACGCCAGCGTCTCTCCGGCGTGGATGGTGAGATTTACATCGGTTACTGCTGCTACGGCTTTTTTCTCCCAGCCTTTTTCGGTAGCAACTTTGATCGCGAAGGTTTTGGTTAGATTCTTCGCTTCTACGATGGTTTTACTAAGATGATTATTATCCATTGCCAACCTCGTGGCAGGCTGCGCTGTGACTGCGGCTAAGCTTAGTGGGTAGTGGTTGTTCAGTGCTGCAGAGACTACTGGCAAGTTTGCAGCGCGGGGCAAAAAAACAACCCTCAGGCCTCTCTGCTGGAGTCGGAACTCGACCGGGTATCGCGGGAAGTCGATCGACGCTGACATCAATGCGCGGTGTCGTGTTGAGAAGGGCGGTCGTATAGGGATGCTGTGGTTCGACTAAAATATCCTGGGCTGAACCCTCTTCAATAACACGGCCTGCATACATTACGGCAATCTCGTCGGCCATGCGCGAGACGACTCCAAAATCATGACTGATAAATAAAATACTGGTGCCAAACTTCTCTTGCAGATCATGCATTAGGTCAAGTATCTGCGCCTGAATCGTGACGTCGAGAGCGGTAGTCGGCTCATCGGCGATAAGAATGTCTGGCTCGCAGGCCAGTGCTATAGCAATCATCACTCGCTGGCGCATACCGCCGGATAATTGGTGAGGGTAATTATTGGCCCGTGATATTGGATCTGGAATACCCACGGCCTCGAGCATTTCAATAGCGCGCTTGAAAGCTGCCGCTTTGGACATGTTTTTATGCAGTATTAACGGCTCAGCGACCTGCTGACCAATAGTAAATACTGGATTTAGGGCGCTCATCGGCTCTTGAAATATCATCGAAATATTATTGCCGCGTATAGCCTGCATACTGCGGTCAGACATACCCACAAGTTCTTTGCCATGCAACTTTATCGAGCCCGAGAGAATTTTTCCAAAGGCGGGTAACAGTTGCAGCATAGCTAGGGCGGTTAAGGACTTACCACAACCGCTCTCGCCAACCAGAGCCAGTGTCTCCCCGCTGTTGAGGGTGAAAGAAATATCTTCCACCACAGAGACCAGCTGATTGTCGCTTTCAAAGCCGATACTCAAATTTTCAACCTCGAGCACAGGGAGGTTCTTATCAGACATTAATTGCGGCTCCAGTACTCGATCCAGTTAGTACTTGAATCGAGATGACCGGTGGGCTCAAGGCCTTTGAGCCAGTGCGGAAGAATATAGGAATTAGGGCGCCAGAATAAGGGGAATACGGGCAGCTCTTCGGCGTAAATCTGCTGGATTTTTTCCCAGTGAGGAAGGCGGTCGGAAAAAACTAAATTTTCTTCAACGGCTTCGATAGCGCGGTCCAGTTCAGGGTTGCTGATCGACGAGTAATTTTGCCCAGAATAGTTGTTCTCAGCAGTGGGGATTTCACTGGAGTGCAGGGTGCTACGCGGGACATTTTCTGGTGCGCTGACCCAGGCAAATAATGCTAGTCCACTAAAACGCCGCTCTCTGGTGGTCTGACCGAAGAAGACACGTGGTGCCTCGTTGCGGATACGTAAATCTATACCTATATCTTTTAGCTGGCTCTGGAGTATTTGTTGAATGAGTTCACGGGTTTTATTTCCAGCGGTAGACATGATTTCAATTTTTAAAGGTTCGCCTTGGGCATCATGACGAATGCCATCGCGGATATCATTCCAGCCGGCACTGTTGAGAAGTTCTATGGCCTTGGCTTTGTTGTAGCTATATTTAATGATGTTATTTGATGAGGCACGATCCATAGGGCTCACGCTGGTGTCAGCAACGGGCTGTCGGCCTTTAAAGATGCGCTGATTCATCTCTTCGCGATTCATGCCGTAGAGCATTGCTTGGCGCACTAGCTTGTTCGCGAGAATTGGATTCTCTAAATTGATATCTATATGTTCGTACTGCAGGCCCGGATTATAAATAATATTGAATTTACTGCCGTGGCGACTATCGAAGGCGAGTGACTGATCGAGCTGCAAGCCCAACTCGCCGGCGATCATATCAATAGTACCGGAGAGCAAATTAGCCTCCATTGCCGAGGTATTGCCAATCGCCTTGGTGGTGATTTTGTCGAAGTAGGGCGCTTTGCCATGCCAGTAGGGATTTTTTGTCATGACCAAAAATGAACCCTGAGCAGCATCGCTGACGATATAGGGCCCAAACCAGAGTCCTGGGTTGGTTATGTTGGCATTGTATTGCGTCCTGTGGCGATACTCGTAGGCATCTTCTTCGTAAATCGGCCGTTCAATATGTTCTGGCAAGGGGTAGAGGTCACCCAGCGCATTGTAGTCAAAGGTTACTTTATTGAGATGCACCGTAAAGCGCTGCTGGTCAATGATATCGAGCTTGTAGATGCGTCGATACATCTCCATATTGTTGGCGCCGGTTTTCTGATTGCGGCCAACTTCATAGGCAAATTGAATGTCTTTTGTTGTTAAAGCTGTTCCGTCTCCCCAAGAGGTATTGGCAGGCAATTCATAGGTAACTGCAATTCCAGGCTGCCCCTCTGGGGTTTGCTCTAAAACAGCGAGGCCATTTTCTAGGGTGGGTAATTCAACGCAGAGTGCACACTCAAGCTCCCAAGCATGATTGAAAATAGTAATAGCGCGGGCGGTCATTCCTCTAACGTAGGATTTGGCGACCATAGACTCTATATTCGGGTGCATGGTTGAAGGGTATTGGGTTAAACCAATGGTGAGTTCTTTTTCGTCGCTTGCCGCTGAAGCCGTTTTATTATCGCCGCTGTCACCGCAGGCGCTGAGAAGTATAGAAAAAACAATAATGGCTGAAGAACGCCAGAGATTTCCTTGCTGGAGTTGAGTGCGGGGCATTGGGTGAGCTCCTTTTATGAGCGGCGAAAAGTTGTTTGGTTCGTTGTACTTATTATAATTTGTATAGAGGAAACGATTTGGTTTAGTCGCTCATCAATACAAAAAAATAATTATTTAGCTTGCTTTTACTAAGGTATTGCCAAGCAGTGTAAACAACCCTAGATGGCAAGAAAACCATATCTTTTGAATTGTAGCCGAAGACTTGTTGCACTTGGCGGCTAAACCTCGGATAATCCCGCGCTTCAATGGTGGCCCTCACTGGTCCCCTCGCAACAGCCAGCCGCGAATCCCGCCAGGCCCGGAAGGGAGCAACGGTAGTGGTTACGCTGTGTGCCGAGGTGTGGCTGGTGGGGGTCACCGCCATTGGTTACCCTCTTTATTGTCCTCCAGTCTGTCATTCCGACAGAGCTTAGCGACGAGGAATCTCCTTCTTATAACTGCCTGACTTGTTAATCCGAACGATTGTGAAGGATTTCACTTTGTAGTCGGATCGCCCAAGAGTGGCGCTGCCCTGATTAGATCGACTCCATAGTTGCAGTGGTTTACAGCGCTCACAAAACTCGCTTCGCTTAGACAGTTGTTCGCTCAATCTGTAAACCACTGCAACCATAAGCGGAGTCGGATTGATTTAATCAGGGCAGCGCCACTCTTGGGCTTTTAGCGCAATTCGATCTTCTATAGATACCTAGCCAATTTTTTACTCTTAAACGCTTTATGCTGATCTCCTCTTTCCGCGCTCTGTATATCTCCCTATAATGGGTTTTTGAATTTGAAGACCTGTTGATATGAGTTATCAAGTACTTGCCCGCAAGTGGCGTCCACGTATTTTTGCCGAAATGGCTGGCCAGCAACATGTGTTGCAGGCATTGATTAATGCGCTGGACAACGACCGTCTTCATCACGCCTATTTATTTACCGGTACTCGCGGTGTAGGTAAAACCACCATCGCCAGAATCCTCTCCAAATGTTTAAACTGCGAAGCTGGTGTTAGCTCGGTTCCCTGCGGTGAGTGCGCGGCCTGTAATGAAATTAACGAGGGTCGTTTTATTGATCTGATTGAGGTGGATGCGGCATCGCGAACCGGCGTTGACGATATGCGTGATCTACTTGATAACGTGCAGTACACCCCAGCCCGTGGGCGCTATAAAATCTATTTGATCGATGAGGTGCACATGCTGTCGAAAAACAGCTTTGCGGCACTGTTAAAAACCCTTGAAGAGCCACCGCCTCACGTTAAGTTTTTGTTTGCTACTACCGATCCGCAAAAGCTACCGATAACGGTATTGTCCCGTTGCTTGCAGTTTAATCTTAAAAACCTCAGCCCAGAGAGAATTACCGAGCATTTGCAGTTTGTACTTGGCGAAGAGAAGGTACCCTTTGAAGAAGCGGGACTCTGGTCGCTGGCACGAGCTGCCGACGGCAGTATGCGTGATGCTCTAAGTTTGACCGATCAGGCGATAGGGCACGGTGGTGGGCAAATTAATGAGGCCGATGTCAGCGCTATGCTCGGTACTATCGAGCGCAGTTACGTTGTTGATATCTGCAAAGCATTGTCTTCGGATTCTGGCACTGATGTGTTGGCGGCGATTGCGAGAATGGCCGAACAGAGCCCGGATTATGATGCGGCCCTAGCAGATGTCCTGTCGATCTGGCATCAGGTGGCGATTGTGCAAACTGTTCCTGAAGCCTTAGATCAGGGCTTAGCTAATTACAGCGAAGTCCTCGCTTTATCTGCTGAGGTCAGCCGCGAAGATGTCCAGCTGTTTTATCAGATATGCCTTTTGGGCCGCAAAGACCTACAGTTATCTGCGGATGCAAAATCTGGTTTTGAAATGGTTATGTTGCGGGCGCTGGCCTTTCGTCCACAGACCTCGGTGCGCGGCCAGGCTTTAGCCTCTGCAGCACCAAGCTCTTTAGTCCCAAGCTCTTTAGTCCCAAGCTCAGCAGCACCGGTTCCACTGGAGGTGGAGCCCAGCGTAAAAAAGTCTGAAACGCTAGTCGAAGAGGATAGACCACCTTGGGAGCCATTGGATTCATCTATTCAAGAGAATGAGCCCCTTGCTTCTCGTAATGAGGAGCCCTTAGCTTTTAGTTATGAGGAGCCCTTAGTTTCTAGTAATGAGGAGCCCTCAGCTCCACCTAATAAAGAGGCCCCCTCAGCGTCCAGCAATAAAGAACAGCAACAAGAACCGATCGCCCTACAAAATTTCACCCCAGCTAACTGGATTGAACTGCGCAAGCAATTAACCATAGTCGCCTCATTGGGTGAGATTGCCAGCCACTGTCTCTATCTGGGTCGCACTGGAACACAGCTAAACTTTCTTATCGACAGTGGTCACAACAGCCTCTATGACGTTGCTCACCAAGAGCAGTTTAGTGAGGCTCTCAGTGACTACTTTAAAACACCGGTCAGTGTAGAGATCAGTCTTGGCGTTGCCGAGCAGGAGACACCGCGAGCGGCAAACTTGCGAGAGAAGTCCGAGCGTCTTGCCGAAGCCGTAGATACTCTAAACAACGACCCTGCAGTGGTTAAATTTAAACAGCTGTTCGATGGAACAGTCGATGAGCGCTCAGTGCGCCCAATAGATTAAGCTCACTACAGATCAACAGAAAAAAGACAGTAAACAAACAGTTTCGAGGAACGCATGAATATTAACGATTTGATGAAGCAGGCCCAAGAGATGCAGGGCAAAATGGCCGAGATGCAAGAGCAGGCGGCAAACGCTGAAGTTATCGGCGAGTCCGGTGCTGGAATGGTAAAAGTGGTTATGACCGGTCGACACGATGTGCGTCAGGTGACGCTCGATCCGTCGCTTATGAAGGAAGATAAGGAGTTTCTTGAAGACCTGCTGGCTGCTGCTGTCAATGATGCGGTGCGCAAAGTTGAAGCCCAGAGCAAGGATGCCTTAGGTAAGATGACTGGCGGTATGGATTTGCCCGCCGGCTTTAAAATGCCATTTTAATATCTAGTTTAAATAATTGCGAAAGGCGAAATTGTGTACGGTAATTTAATTGATCAACTTATTGACTCGCTGCGGGTATTGCCCGGTGTCGGTGCTAAATCGGCTCAGCGTATGGCGTTGCATCTGCTTGAGCGGGATCGCAGTGGAGCCTCTCGGCTCGCCGAAATGATTGTAGAATCGGTAGACAAGGTTGGACGCTGCGGGGAATGCCGCACATTAACCGAGCATGAGCTCTGCGCTATTTGCAGCAACGCGGGTCGACTGCCGGAACAAATCTGTGTGGTTGAGAATCCTGCGGATTTATACGCTATTGAGCAGGCGGGAAGTTTTCGCGGTAAATATTTTGTTTTGCTCGGACACCTGTCGCCGATCGACGGTATTGGCCCCGAGCAATTGGGTATAGATCAGTTAACCGATCGCTTAAAAACGGGTCTTGTCAGCGAGTTAATTCTCGCCACCAACCTGACCGTGGAAGGCGAAGCTACAGCCCACTTTATTGCTGATAAAGCCAAGGCTATGGGCATTGCAGTATCGCGAATTGCCTACGGTGTTCCCATGGGGGGCGAGCTCGAATATGTCGATGGTGGAACCTTAAATATGGCCTTACAAAGTAGGAAGTCACTCTAGATGACCGCGTCGACAACGATGAACCACTGGATCTCCAGCAATCAACAGTTAGCCGAGCTCTGTGAGCAGTTACAGGCATCGTCGTCACTGGCGATTGATACTGAGTTTATGCGCACCGACACCTATTTCCCCAAATTGGCACTTATTCAGCTCTCTGATGGTCAGCAGTGTTGGTTAATTGATGTCTTGACGATTGATCAATTTGCTCCCCTTAAGGCGCTGCTTGAGAGCCCTCAGCTGGTGCTTATATTCCATGCACCCGGTGAAGATTTCGAAGTGCTCGACCATGCGCTGTCGATCACACCAACCAATATTTTTGATACTCAGGTCGCTGCCGGTCTGGTCAATATTGGATATTCCATGGGCTATGCGCGACTAGTTGCCCATGTGTTTGATGTCGAATTGGGTAAAGAAGATACTCGTTCTGACTGGATGGTTCGCCCGTTGAGTGATCGGCAAAAACTCTATGCGGCAGACGATGTCCTCTATCTGCATCGGCTACACAAAATACTCAGCGACAAACTTGTCGAGCAACAGCGTCAGAGTTGGCTGCAAGAAGAGATGCTTGGGCTACTGAAAATTGCTGCCGAACGCAAGAAAGCAGCCAATTACTATCTGCGTATTAAAGGCGCTTGGCGCCTGCAGGGCAGTTCTCTGGGTGTGCTTAAAAAGCTCTGTGATTGGCGTGAAATAACCGCCCGCAGTCTCGACAAGCCGCGCTCGCATATTATTAAAGACAATGTGCTTTTGGAATTAGCTAACAGCATGCCGACGACTATAGGCCAGTTGCACAGTATTGATGACTGGTACTCGCGTTCGATCAAGCGATTTGGTGCGGACGTACTCCAGCAGATAGCCGATGTCGACCACGACAATATCCCTCAGGGATTGCCCCAGCCACTTTCCCGCCCAGTCTCCGAGGTGATGAAGACCATGCGCGCTAGGCTCAACGAAGTGGCTGAAGATCAAGCTATTCCTAAAGAGTTGATGTGCAACAAAAAAGAGTTGGAATCGATTCTGCGCAGCGCTGTCGAGGGTGAATGCCAGTGGCCAACAAGATTGAGTGAAGGTTGGCGTGTTGCTATGGTTTTGCCAGCACTTCAGTCAGTGATTAAAAGCAGTGACCGACTATGAAAATACTTTGCGATATTTACAAGACTGCCAGTAAAGATGAAATGTATCTCTACCTTTGCAGGGCTAAAGGCTTTAAATCTGTTCCAGAGGCGCTGTTAAAAAGCTTTGGTGAGCCAATTTTAGTCACCACAATGGTACTTACAGAGGCGAAGAAATTAGCCCGCGCAGATGTGATCAAGGTAATGGCAGATCTCACTGCTCCGGGTTTTTATCTGCAGATGCCACCGCCTAAATTCCCTAGAGCTGACGACTGCCAATGAAATTACAACCCTGGTGGGAAGCTTTGTCCCTCGCAGATATAAGCGACAGTCAGTGGGAGTCACTCTGCGATGGCTGTGCTAAATGCTGTCTGGTTAAACTTGAAGACTACGACAGCGCTGAGATTTACTATACCAACGTAACCTGCCAGCTTTTGGATACAGAGTCCTGTCGCTGTTCCGACTATGCTGGTCGCCACAGTGTGGTTGATGACTGTATTAAGCTTGATCGAAATAATATAAATACATTGGAATGGTTGCCGAAAAGCTGTTCTTATAGACTTGTAGCTGCAGGTCAGCCATTGCCCGACTGGCACCATCTGCGTACCGGTGATAGGGAAAAAATACACAGCTATGGCGGTTCATTGCGCGGTAAAGTGGTCTCGGAGTTGAATGTGCATGAAGACGATGTTGAAGATCATATTATTAAATGGATTGATTAATTATGTTTACTGCTGAAGATTATTTGCAGGGTTGGATTGTCTACTTAATCGGGGCGAGCTGTCTTCTGCTATTCCTCTGGTTAGTGTTGCGTAAGTCTGCCTGGACAACCGTTCGCCATCTTCTTTTGCTGGTATCCGCCGCTATTTTATTGACTCCAGTTACCGCCTATCGCGATGATGGTCATCTGGCGCCGGCATTTTTTGTCAGCCTTTATGAGGGTGTCATGCTCTCAGGAGCCGAGGCAGGTTTTCAGCGCGGTTTTGCGCCGATTGTTGCGGCTGCCCTGTTCGGGATAATCCTTTATCTGCTTTTGCGGCTGCTTTGGAAGCTTATGTCTAACAAGCTGTCTGGCAACAAAAAAAACGATCAAAAGCCTCGCGGTGCAAAATTCAAAGACAAGCTTGTTGTTGAAGAGTGAAAGCGCACCAGTAAAGTGCGCGATTAAAAATTAGCGTTCCCCTTATTTCGCTAATCTGTTCCATTCTGTTCTTGTACTCCATTTTACTAGCTTAGCTCGCTTAAAACTCTGCGGTCATATTGGCTACATCAAGCTGAGTATTTTTAGCTTATTATGCTCAGCATATAACTTTTATTGTGGATTTAGATGCTATGAAATTTGAAGGTACAGAAAACTATGTGGCCACCGAAGAGCTACAAATGGCGGTTAATGCGGCGGTAACATTGCAGCGACCACTGCTGATTAAAGGTGAGCCGGGTACCGGTAAAACCCTGTTGGCGGAAGAGGTTGCCAAAGCCTTGGGCAAACCACTCTTAGCCTGGCATATCAAATCGACAACCAAGGCTCAGCAAGGATTGTATGAATACGATGCGGTATCGCGACTGCGCGATTCACAGCTCGGCCATGACAAAGTAAATGATATAGGCAACTATATTGATAAGGGTAAGCTGTGGCAGGCGTTTACCGCTGATGAACAGGTTGTGCTGTTAATTGATGAAATCGATAAAGCCGATATTGAATTTCCCAATGACCTGTTGCTTGAGTTAGATCGCATGGAGTTTCATGTCTATGAAACTGGAGAGACGATTAAAGCCATACAGCGTCCGATTGTGATTATTACCAGCAACAATGAAAAAGAACTGCCAGATGCATTTTTGCGTCGCTGTTTCTTCCACTTTATTAGCTTTCCAGATCGAGCCACCATGCAGCGCATTGTCGATGTGCATTTTCCGGCGATCAAAAAAACATTGGTCGATCAGGCGCTAGATATATTCTTTGATGTCCGCAAGATTCCCGGTTTAAAGAAAAAGCCCTCAACCTCTGAACTGGTGGACTGGCTTAAATTGATTATGTCGGATGATATTCCCGAGGATATTTTGACCAACCGCGATCCGACCAAGGCTATTCCGCCACTCTATGGCGCGCTGTTGAAGAACGAGCAAGATGTGCATCTGTTGGAACGTCTTGCCTTTATGACCCGCCGTGAAGCGCGCTAAAAGACTTGGAAAATAGTACTGCATTATGCTGATCAATTTTTTTTATACCCTCAAGCGCGCCAATGTTCCGGTCTCGATTAAAGAGCTGCTGGACTTACTGGCGGCGATGGAAAAGAATCTCGCCTTTGGTTCGGTGGATGATTTTTATCTGCTCTCGCGTACCTGCTTGGTCAAGGATGAAAAATACTATGATCGCTTTGACCGTGCCTTTGGTGCCTACTTTAAAAACCTTGAGAATATCGACGATATTATTGAAGCGCTAATTCCAGAAGACTGGTTGCGCAAAGAGTTTGAAAAGCATTTTACAGAAGAAGAGAAAGCCAAAATAGAAAGTCTTGGCGGGCTGGAAAAGCTAATTGAAGAGTTTAAAAAGCGCCTCGAAGAGCAGAAAGAACGCCATCAGGGCGGCAATAAATGGATTGGCACTGGCGGCACTTCGCCCTTTGGTCACGGCGGTTTTAATCCCGAGGGGATTCGCGTTGGTGGTGAAGGGGGGCAGGGTAGTGCGGTCAAGGTTTGGGACGAACGCCAATTTGCTGATCTCGATGACTCAGTGCAGATTGGCACACGCAATATAAAAGTGGCTCTGCGCCGATTGCGCAAATTTGCCCGCGAGGGTTCGGCCGATCAGCTTGATCTCGACGATACGATTCGCAGCACTGCACGCAATGCCGGCCTGCTCGATATCAAGATGGTGCCGGAGCGGCACAATGCCGTAAAGGTACTGATATTCTTTGATATTGGCGGTTCAATGGACCCCTATGTACGTCTCTGTGAAGAGTTGTTCTCTGCGGCTAAAACTGAATTTAAGCACCTCGAATATTTCTATTTCCACAACTGTCTCTACGACTATGTCTGGAAGGATAATCACCGCCGACGCGACGAGCAGATATCGACTTACGATTTACTGCATAAATACACCTCGGACTACAAAGTGATTTTTGTTGGCGATGCCTCCATGGCTCCCTACGAGATTAACAGCCCTGGCGGTAGTGTTGAGTATCACAATGAAGAGCCGGGCAGTGTGTGGATGCAGCGTATGTCGCAGACCTTTGAAAAATTGATCTGGTTAAATCCTGTTCAAGAGCAATATTGGGACTACACGCCTTCAATTTTGATGTTACGAGAGTTGGTTGAGGGTAAGATGTATCCATTGACCTTGGCGGGTTTGGAAAAAGGTATGAGACTTCTTTCGAAATAAGCAGTCGAAGAAAGTAATTGAAAGAAAGTGCTTATGTTAAAAGCTTAAGTTAACGGCTTAAGTTAAAGGCTTAGATAAAAGATCAAAATAGGTCATTTAAGCTGCCTGTATTTGCAACGCAGGTTTGGTTAGAGAACAACAAATAAAATAATAATTACAAACAATAGGTGGGTAAGTCTATGCAAGTTCAAGACGCTGCACAACAAGCATTACAAAGAATGGGAGTTTCCGGTCAACAGCCCGCACTACCCGCTCAATCGCTATTACAGCTATGGCAACAGGCGCTGGCGGACTCTGCAGATTTACCCTCATTTACCTGTCTGGGGCAGACGCTTAGCTATGCTCAGATTGATCTGCTTGCAGATCGCGCAGCCGCCTATTTTTCCCATCAATTCAACTTGCAGGCCGGCGATAGAATTGCAGTACAACTGCCCAATTTATTGCAGTACCCGGTTATTGTTATTGCTGCTTGGAAGTTGGGTTTGGTTATCGTCAATACCAACCCAATGTACACCCACCGTGAACTGGTGCATCAGTTTAATGATTCCGGCGCCAAAGCGGTGGTGGTTCTCGATCAGTTTTACGACACGCTTGCGGCGGCACTGCCAGAGACCGATATTCAGCATGTTGTTGTTACCCGTGCTATTGACCTGTTGCCACAGCCGAAGAAAAGCATACTGACTGCCCTGACAAAGATTTTGGGTAAGCGACCCGCACTTCCGGTAAGTGGTTTTACACCTTTTCCCGAGCTTGTTGCCGCGTCTGAGCAGAGTGACTATCCGTTGCACAGCCCATCGCTGGACGAGATCTGCGCGCTGCAGTACACCGGAGGAACCACCGGAGTTTCCAAGGGCGTTATGCTTACTCAGAGTTCAATTATGCACAATATTGCCCAGGCTCTAGAGATGGTTAATGTCGGTGAGCAGTCGATTGAGAATTTCACTGTGGTTTCACCCTTACCGCTTTATCATATCTATGCTTACATGCTGAGCATGGGACTGATTCCAGCGATACGCGGTCACAGTTTACTTATTCCAGATCCGCGTAATATCTCGGCCTTTGTGGGCGCCATTAAGAAAGTGAAATTTGAGATTTTCTGTGGATTAAACTCACTCTTTGTTGCCTTATTACAAGACAAAGCCTTTCAAAAACTCGATTTCTCAGAGCTGAAAAACACGCTATCTGGCGGCATGGCTCTTATGGAGTCGGTGGCCAATGATTGGCAGCAGTTGACCGGTTGTGTGGTCAGTGAGGGTTACGGGATGACTGAAGCCTCGCCGGTTATTTCTATGAATCCATCGGGTTTTGAGAAGATTGGCACAGCCGGTATTCCAATTCCTGGTACCGACATAAAAGTGATCGACGAGAACGGCGTTGAACAGAAAGTTGGCGGTGTCGGTGAGCTCTGTGTGCGAGGTTCTCAGGTGATGAAGGGCTATTGGCAGCGCGAAGCCCAAACCGCCGAGGTGATCGTCGATGGCTGGCTGCATACTGGTGATATTGTCACTGTCGATGAAGAGGGCTATATCAAGATTGTCGATCGCTTAAAAGATATGATTATTGTCTCTGGTTTTAATGTCTATCCGAATGAGTTGGAACAGGCTTTAACCCAGCACCCTCAGGTGTTGGAATGCGCGGCAATAGGCGTAGCCGACGATAAGGCGGGTGAGGTGGTTAAGATGTTTGTTGTGGCTAGTGAGGCGAGTTTGACGGAAGCGCAGGTGATTGAATTTTGCAGATCGACAATGGCCGGTTACAAGGTACCTAAATTTGTAGAGTTTCGCGATGACTTACCTAAGACCAATGTGGGTAAAGTTTTGCGCAAGGAGCTCAAGGCTCAAGAGCAGGCCAAAATTTAATATCGTTGAGATCAATCTCAGTATAAAAA
>CALSQH010000004.1 GCA_943788445.1 uncultured Pseudomonadales bacterium | reverse complement strand
GTAGATAAGCTCACTCTTTCAGTATCCTGGATCGATCTTCTCTCAATCATTCTCGACCCAAATCAGCTTAACCTTAGCTCCGTGAAACTCGAAGGTGGTCAACTTCGCTATAGCCCCCCAAACAGCCAGCCGGTGCAATTAGATAACATTAGTCTTAAAGCCAGCAACATCCATTTAGATGGAACAGATTTCCCTCTCACAGCGTCTCTGCAGGCACTTGGTGGCCAGCAGGTTGCCGTAGATAGTAATATTGCAGTCGTCGTTGCTAACCGCACAATACAAAGCCTAAACCTGTCAGAACTGACAGTGCGCTTAAATGACATTGAGATTAATGGCAGTATCGAAGCCAGTAACAGCCTGAGTTTTATTGAGGGCAATCTACAAACCAACAGCTTTAGCCTGGTACAGCAACTGCAACGGGTGGCAGAAATACTGCCTATTGTCAGCGTACCTGAGATGGCCGACCCCGCAGCCTTGACCGAGGTCAGTATCGAGAGCAACTTTACCCTTGATACTGTGGCTGTATCAGATATTAATAACCTAATCATGCTCGATGGCCAAGCCATTCAGGTTGACCTGCAAATAGACCAGCCGCGCAACAAGCTGACCACCATTGTTTCAGCCGATGTTATCAAGGCATCAAACTATCTGCCCAAGTCTGGTAGCAGCGCCGACAACAGCGGTCTGTTCGCGCCACTGGCCATTCCCTTTGCGCTTTGGCAGGGCCAGAGTCAGGTTGAAATGACCATTGGCAGTGTTCAACTTAATGATTTCGCAGTGGACAATGTCTACAGCAATGTCTTTGGTAATAATTCGGTATTGCGATTGACCTCGTTAAATGCCGATCTGTTTGGCGGCCAAATCAATGCGACCGGACGACTGGATATGCGCTCTGCAATCCCTGAATTTAAGCTGCAAAACTCGCTGACAGATATAGATCTAGAGCTGGCTCTGCCGGCTATTGCGGACAACAGTGACTTGTCAGGCCTGCTCAGCTTAGAGGTTGAGATGCAAGGTAGCGGTAACAGTAGTGAAGAAATAATCAGTGCACTGAGTGGCACGGGCGATCTAACTGTTTTAAACCCGACTTATTTGGCCATTAATGCTGAGGAGACCTTCTGTAATGCCGCCGCACTGTTTGGTGGCAGCCCAACCAACACAGCCTGGTCAAAGGGCACAGAGTTGGAAACCCTGACTAGCCAATTTAGCTTGGAAAATGGCAAGGTGCTGATTAGAGATTTAAAAACCGCTACCGGAAATCTCTCCATCAGCGGTCGTGGCACTGTGCAGTTATTACTTAAACGCTACAGCGTTACCGCCAATACTAGAGTTAATGCATCCACCACAAGTGCTTCTGGATGTTCGGTGAATACCAGTCTGCGCAACCGCAATCTGCCGTTTATTTGCACCGGTAGTTACGATGTGGATGGCAAAACCAACTGTAAACCAGATGACAGCCTGGTCAGAGACTTCCTTAAAGGCAGTATTTTTCAGCAGCTTGGCGGGCAGCTATTTGATACGCCGGTAACGAATAAAGATAGCAGCGAGCAAGAAGAGCAAGAAACAGACCCGCTGAAAAGATCTTCTTAAAGGTGTTCTGGAAAGGATATCTGGAAAAGAACTTATCAATACAAGAACTTATCAACAAGAGCTATAACAAAGAGCTATAAAATAGTGTCCCCTAAAAAATTCCAAGATGCAGTACTCAACTGGTTCGACCAATATGGTCGTACCAATTTGCCATGGCAAAAGAGTATCAATCCCTACCGGGTTTGGGTCTCGGAAATCATGCTGCAGCAAACTCAGGTCAGCACGGTAATCCCCTACTTCGAACGCTTTATGCACAGTTACCCAACAGTGGAAACGCTGGCAGCTGCACCCTTAGATGAGGTACTGCACCACTGGACAGGTCTTGGCTACTACGCCCGCGCCCGCAATCTGCATAAAACTGCACAGACATGTTAGCAATGAACTGAACGGCCAGTTTCCGGATAATGTACCCCAGCTCATCGAGCTGCCCGGTATAGGCCGCTCAACCGCCGGTGCAATCAGCTCCATCGCCTTTAAAAACCAAGCGACCATTCTCGATGGCAATGTAAAACGTGTACTGGCTCGTTTTAGCGCCACCGATGGCTGGCCCGGCAAAAGTGCTGTGGTAGAAAAGCTCTGGTTAATCGCCGAGACCTATACTCCTTATAAGCGTATTGCCGACTACACTCAGGCGATGATGGATTTGGGCGCGACGCTGTGTACGAGATCCTCACCTAACTGTGAGCAGTGTCCACTGGTAAAAGATTGCAAAGCTTATCAGCAGGGTAACCCGCAGGATTATCCGGGTAAAAAACCGAAGAAAAAGTTACAGGTAAAAACCACTTTCTTTTTAATCATTAAAAATAATCAAGGTGCGCTGCTGTTAGAGCAAAACCCACCGGCGGGACTCTGGGGCGGGCTCTGGGTATTTCCACAATGTGAATCACAAGATCAATTAGAGGAAACCTATTTAAAGCTTGGTATACAGGCTGAAAGCCAGCAGATTCTTGCCGTGAAACGCCACACGTTCAGTCACTTTCATCTCGATTATCAGCCGGTTGAGATATCTATCAGCCATTCTGGGGCCACTGCCGGCCAGGTTGCTGAACAGGGTAATCAAGTCTGGTATAACCCGCAGAATCCACTATCATTGGGTATGCCTGCTCCAATTAAAGCATTACTGCTGAAGCAGAATTAAAACATTACATAGAGGTTAGTTATGGCGCGCATGGTTCACTGTCGCAAACTCAAGCAAGAATTACCCGGGCTGGATATGCCCCCCTTTCCCGGACCCAAGGGACAGGAAATTTTCGAGAATGTCTCAAAACAGGCATGGGCAGAGTGGATGACCCATCAGACGACGCTTATTAATGAAATGCGTCTTAACATGATGGATTTAACCGCTCGAACTTACCTCTCGGAGCAACGAGAAAAGTACTTTGCCGGTGAAGATGTCGATCAAGCTGAAGGATACGTGCCACCTGCTGAATAATCCCTTGACGAACGGCATTTCAGACGCTTTAATACGCGCCTCTCGCAGTATGCACATTTGATTGCGACGCCCGGTTAGCTCAGTTGGTAGAGCAGAGGATTGAAAATCCTCGTGTCCTTGGTTCGATTCCGAGACCGGGCACCATATTCTAAAAACCCTCAGTGAAAGCTAGGGGTTTTTTGGTTCTATAAGAAAGTCATCGAACGGTTAGATGGATTCGCGCAAGAGCGCTCAGGGTTACACCCCGCCTTCGCTTTGCGAACGCGCCCAAAATGCTACGCATTTAGTCCGAGACCGGGCACCATATTCTAAAAACCCTCAGTGAAAGCTAGGGGTTTTTTGGTTCTATAAGAAAGTCATCGAACGGTTAGATGGATTCGCGCAAGAGCGCTCAGGGTTACACCCCGCCTTCGCTTTGCGAACGCGCCCAAAATGCTACGCATTTAGTCCGAGACCGGGCACCATATTCTAAAAACCCTCAGTGAAAGCTAGGGGTTTTTTGGTTCTATAAGAAAGTCATCGAACGGTTAGATGGATTCGCGCAAGAGCGCTCAGGGTTACACCCCGCCTTCGCAAGCGAACGCGCCCAAAATGCTGCGCATTTAGTCCGAGACCGGGCACCATAATCTAAAACCCTCAGTGAAAGCTGGGGGTTTTTTGGTTCTATAAGAAAGTCATCGAACGGTTAGATGGATTCGCGCAAGAGCGCTCAGGGTTACACCCCGCCTTCGCAAGCGAACGCGCCCAAAATGCTGCGCATTTAGTCCGAGACCGGGCACCATAATCTAAAACCCTCAGTGAAAGCTGGGGTTTTTTGGTTCTATAAGAAAGTCATCGAACGGTTAGATGGATTCGCGCAAGAGCGCTCAGGGCTTTGCCCCGCCTTCGCAAGCGAACGCGCCCAAAATGCTGCGCATTTAGTCCGAGACCGGGCACCATAATCTAAAACCCTCAGTGAAAGCTGGGGGTTTTTTGGTTCTATAAGAAAGTCATCGAACGGTTAGATGGATTCGCGCAAGAGCGCTCAGGGCTTTGCCCCGCCTTCGCAAGCGAACGCGCCCAAAATGCTGCGCATTTAGTCCGAGACCGGGCACCATAATTTAAAAACCCTCAGTGAAAGCTGGGGGTTTTTTGGTTCTATAAGAAAGTCATCGAACGGTTAGATGGATTCGCGCAAGAGCGCTCAGGGCTTTGCCCCGCCTTCGCAAGCGAACGCGCCCAAAATACTGCGCATTTAGTCCGAGACCGGGCACCATAATTTAAAAAACCTCAGTTTACGCTGGGGCTTTTTTGATTCTATAAGAAAGTCATCCCAGCACAAACACGTCACCCCAGCGAAGGCTGGGGTCCATATACACATAGATACCTACCTTCGCTGGTATGACTATGTCTGGGCTACTGAGACTATTATTAACCAGACTCTCGTTGATAATTTACTAGGCAGGTATTTAATAATTCATAGGAGGCTATTTTCAACCCATCTAAATTGATAAATAAGTCCATTTGACGCTGTTCATAGACTGACATAAGTTCACCAACAAAATGGCTAAGGTTTGAATCACCCGATGAAATTGCACAACCCTCAGTGAATAATTCGTTGGCAATTTGGTTTGACCAATCTTCTGAGTACGTTATATAGCTCGATGATTGATCGTTGCTTTCAACCTGATCGACGATATCTACAAGAACCTGCTGATAAGCAGCACAAGCAAACATTATTCCGCCTCCATAGTCTCCAACTAATCCATGCCAAGCCAACTGATTAACATCAGGTTGCTGCCAATCGAGATTTGTATAGCTGTAAACATGCGCCTGTTCATTGTAAAAGAACTCTCCATCTGGGCCACGAACAGCAAAATGCCTGTCACAGGTGGGCATCTCTAATGGACTGTCGACCTCCCCATCTTCACCGACCATGGATTCAATCAAAACATCAATGGTAATATCCTGCGCGGTAGTTAGCGGCCCTGGCACCATCTTATACTCTGTATCCGACCAACTTTCAGTTGCCTGGTCTGAGGCGGTTACGGTGACTGAGTAAGTCGATTTAACTGCCGGGTCAGGGGCTGAATTAAAGCTTAACTCGCCTGTTTCTGAATCTATAACTAGCCACTCTGCATCAGAGCCACTAAGGGAATAACTAAGGGTATCTATAAATTCCAGCTGAACAGGATTTTCATAAGAACCTTCTGTGTAACTGATGGTTCCATCGCGATCTGTTGCTGTAACTGTGCCAATCTGCACATCATTTGCTGATACTGTATAGCTGGTTGGGGAAGTGAAGACCGGCGCATTGTCGTTATCGTTAATGATAAATAAAGATAATTCATGGCAACTGCTCCAACTCTCTTCTTCTCCATCCTCAAAATAAGCCGGCCCATAGATCTGATTATCCTGACTGATAATCAAAGGGGCGCCAAGCGGGTAATTTTTTATACCCTCTTGAGTTCGCTCCCAGGCACAATACATCTGGCTAAGTCTGCCACCCCAAACTCCATCACCCAATGCTTTACGCTCGTCCCCGACCTGATTGAAAAAAGGTAGTGTGTCGTAATCCATAGGTAGGCTAGATACCATTTGAGGAACGAAACCCAGCTCGGAAGGATGCATATCTCCACTAGGTAACAGCGAAGGTCCAAAAAATTCCCCACTATTCCAAAGAGGTTGTAAGAAAGAGATGAAACCCTGAGTAAATCACACCATCAGACCAAAAGCAGTGCCCGTCACATTCAACAGCGTTCCTGTGCAACGAAACAGAGCACCGGTATAGGTGTTAATTACTCCCCCAACAAAATTAGTGCGATTTTCTGGGTCCGATAGTTGCGGGTTAAAAGCCTCTATAAAATAATATCCTGGACCCGTATTTTCATTAAGAAGTTCATATCTCTCTTTTGAGTGTCATAAAAATACGATCTTCTTCAAGTCTAAGATAGCCATCCATTCCATCGCAATTTCTATTTGCACAGGACTCTGGTGCTATAAGCCCGTGGATACCCAGAGCTGCCGGTGTCTGAAGGAACAAAAGCTCGGATTCTCTTATGGTTACTGATGTATTTATACTAAAGATAGGGTCTTCGTTAATATCTGCGATATTGACTGTTAACTCCTGCTGGCTACTCTCAATCCCGTCATAGGCTATAACGGTTAATAAATAAGTAGGCCGGCTTTCATAATCAAGCATTGTGTGGGCCGTTATTACACCTGAAGCCGAATCTATACTGAACTGTGAAGCATCATCACCAGTTAAGCTATAAATAAGATTGGCCGCATAGCCAGGCGAAAATGTGCCGCTAACAGTTGCCACAGCCTGTTGATTTTCATAGACAGTTACTTCGCTACTTAAGGTAATCTGTGGCGCAACATACTCTGCCAAAAGTGATTCAATATAGGCTTTAATCTCGCTAGGGTCTTGTCTTAGACCATCTTCTGCAACCAGATCAGCGATTAATGACTCACCATAAAAACCGAACAGGTAACGCAATATAATCAGGCCGTCTGATAATGCTTCAACATGCCCATCGTTATCAACATCAAGGCTTGCACCAAGACTATTAATACGCTCTTGAACCTCAATGGAAGCGCTGAAAAGGGCATCGCTACCTATAGCACCGTTGATTAACTGCTCACCGGTAAAGCCAAACATATTTCTGAGCAATAGCAGGCCATCAGTCAGGGCGTCATATTCACCGTTGCCATCGACATCGAGTAAGCTAGTTGTACTCGTCAAGCGCAGTACTAAATGTAACGCGGCTTCCTTTTGAATATTGTAATCGCTTAGCGTTCTCACATCCTCAAGCTGCTTGCCTGCAAAAACAAGTCGTTGTTGATCTGGCAGTATGCCCGTATTGTCTTGAATTTTTTGCTTCACATTTTCTATGGTGTCAGAAGGTTCAACGTCAAGGGTAATTGTTGTACCAGTGAGTGTCTTAATAAAAATTTGCATTGAAAGCGCATCGGATGCAACAAGCAAGAGTGCTAAAAACAGCATAGATCTTAGACAGAACATTATGAAAACCTTAAAAATGGGGATGGAGGGGGGGGGGGATAAATTTCTTATTTAGTTATGGATATTATTACGCCCACCATAATTGACTTATGATCAGTGGTCAAATACAACAGCAGGTGAAGGCTATATATAGAAATTATTAATGTTTAACTAAAATTTTATTAAGGTTTAACTGAACAGTTCGATGGGTTCGCGCTACAACACAGATTAACGTCTCCTCATCCACACTAACGTCTCCCCAGCGAAGACTGGGGTCCATGAATGGATGGATACCAGTCTTCGCTGGGGAGACGAATCTGAGTTGAGCTGGTATGACTTATCTGGGCTGAGTTGGTATGAAAAGTCAGCGAGTTATCTCGACAGAGCCCCCGATCCTGTCATTCTGAAGGCATTGAGGGATCTCACCCAGCATCAATTTAACACTACTCCAGCGGGCGTTGTCTGATTGGGTGCGACGGCGCTAAAGGCGGCCATTAGGTCTTTTGCTATTTCCTCTCCCAGATAGCTCTCAAGCTTTGCTTGGCGGTCTCGGGCTGCGGCGCGGATTAATTGAATGCCTTGGCCGGGGTTGGATTTACGCAGATAGTACCCTTCGATCATCTGTGCTTCGCTGTCGGAGATAATTTCGTAGACGTGCATTATCTGTTCTGGGGTTAGCTCTTTTTTGAGACCGGCTTTTTGCAGTTGCGCGAAGCGCTTATCCAGTTCGGCTAGTACTCTGATGCCGTCTTGATTGCCGATAAGTTGCTTAATTTTGTTGCGCTGGGCGATCAATGTTGCGGGGTCGTTGCGATCGGATAGGGGTTTGTTATAGGTGGCGGCGAGTATGACGTAGGTTTGTCGAAAGCTTTTTTCGCTAAATTCAACGCCACTCTGGCGAAGTTTGTCGGCTAAGTGTGAGTGTCTTAGTTGATATTCAAGGGCGACTTTTTTGCTGAATAGGGTTTCTATCTTTGCGCCTGTTTCTATCTGTTTTTCGTGCAGGGCTATTTGATCATGGGAACTTAAGAACCCGGCTTGTTGGGCGAGGGGGTGAAAGACTTCGCGGAAGGCGGGTTCGCTTTTTGCGGTGTCTCCAAACATGTTTTTGAGTGCTGTTCTAAGGGCGATGTCTTGTTCAAGCTGGTCAGTTATGTCGGCTTTTTCGCCGTTGCTGCTGGGCTGCCAGTAGGCTGCTTTACTGACGGTTTTGGCGTTTTGCTCGGCTTTTAATTCTTGAATGATAAGTGTCTTTGCCTGATTGTCGTCCAACCCCATGGCGATAAGCTGATCGTAATAGGATTGTTGGTTTTTTGCGTCTTGGTGGCTGTTTTGAGTAGCTTGTTTGTCGCTGGAGTTTTCAGCGCTTTTTTGGCTGTCGCCACCCATGTTTGCCAAGAGCGCTAAGTTGAGTGCTAGCGATAGCCCTAATAAGATTTTTACTTTCATGTTCACCCTGCACTGTTAATTTCCATTTAACCTGTACTGATAATAGGTGAGTTTTTGTCTTCCTGCCGATTGCTTTTGGGTGAGTACTTAATAATCTAGTACTGACTCCAGCTTTGCTCGGCAAGGGTTAATGTGCCGCTACCATCACTGTCCCAGGCTTTAGCGAAGGTGTTGGTGATTTCCATAAAGCCGTCACCTGCCTGTCCATTTTTGGGGGTGGCACGCAGAGTATAGGTAGATTGGTCGGCAGCTTGGACGACGATGTCATAAAACTTGGTGCCACTGTCGCGCGGTGATTCGGCAAGTTGCGCGGGTATGGCGACGGCGGTGCCGCCGGTGTCTTGGTCGTAGCGGTTATTTTCGGTGTAAAAGCGTTCCATAAATTGGGCTGCTTCCATGAGTACGGCTTGGGCGTCGGCGCGCCTTGCGCGAGTGAGATTGTCTTGATAACTGGGATAAGCGATGGTGCTAAGAATGGCTATGATTACGACTACTATCATCAGTTCTATTAGGCTAAAGCCTTTTTGATGTCTGTTTGAAGGTTGCTTTTTCATCTCTTTCCCACCCCTTCTATCTTAGTTTTTCTATACGTTTAATGTCCGCCGGACTGCCGTTTTTAGGTCTGCTTAAATAGACTAGGATACGGTTGCCTTTGCTTAATGTGTCTAGGGCGACAGGCTGGTTATTGGCGTTAAAAATATAAGTGTTGAAGGGGACGGAAAACTCGCGATCGCCAATCACAATCAATCGGTTCTGTTGACTGATAAAATCAATTTGGGTTTTAACTTTCTGCCAGTTCGTATCTATTTCCTGTTCGGCTACTGCTGATGTGGCTATCAGCAGGCTAATCGCCAACAGGGCTGTACGGGTTAGTTGTGTAATCATTTTCATGGAAGTTTTCCTGTTATCGTATTTCCCGCCATGGGGTTTGTCGGTTGCGGCCAGAATCTTCGAGTATAGATTCAACCTTACCTTTTGAGGTGGTGACATACTTTGACTCGGTGCGGCCATCTGGATGATTGATAATGCCTGGGCGGGAGAGTATGCCGGCGTTTTTACGCTGGATGCCTGAGCCGTGGACGTAGTCGTCATTTCCATCGCCATCAATATCACCGATATTTATCATGTCGCCGTCATTGAATGTGCGGTCTTTATTAAAGTCGAAGACTGATTCATCGAGTCGTCCACCATTGAGCGCATCGACTTCCATCAACCAGCTGGTGCCTTCGCCTGCGCAGGGATCACTGGCGGGGGTTACGGTGACAAAGATAACCCGGCCATCTCTGAGGATTGGTGCCTGATGTACGCGCTCGCCAGTTTCTGGAAGGTCGATATACCAGCCCAGTTTTTCGTCTGTGGCAACTGGGTTTACGCCGTTATCCCATGTGATTGGGTTTTTAGAGACGACTCTGGCACGCAGGTCTGTGGATACGGTGTTATGAACGCTAACCGTCTGAGGGAGTAATCGGCTGCGGGTAAAGCCGTTGCTGTTATTGCTCATGCGATCCCAGATGGCGTAAAAGGTTTGTTGGCTGCTATCGGTTAGATCGCTCTTACCCAAATATTTACCGGTGCCAAAATAAACTAAAAATCCATCTGATGATGGGTGGCGTTTAACTTTTAAGTCTGAGGTGATCGGCTGTGCCAAGCTGGAGGCTTCGGCACTAAAGAGTGGCTGAGGATTGTTGCCTGAGCCATAGGCTGATACCCACTGCCCTGTGTTGCTGTTAGATAAATCAAAGGCCCAAACATTGCCAAATAAGTCGCCGGCGTAGAGTCGGTCGGCTATAAAGTCACCATCTTCATCGACAACGCTGGTGCCGATAATGCCATTGGGCCTAGACAGTCCTTGAGGGTCATCCGCGGTACCCTCTTTGGTGTCGAGTTTTTTAATCACCGCGCCGGTTTCGGCGTCGAGGATAAATATGACCGCGTTTCCTGTGCTGCTGGCATTGCCATCGGCTTTGGTTGAGTTAAGACCATTACCTACAATGACGCCCCATTTGCCGTTGGCTAGCCGTACTAATGAGGGTTTAGAAAAGCTATAACCCAAATCAGCATCGTCGCTATCGGTAAATTCCCAGCGGGCTATGGCTGCGGCATTGGCCTCTGTGAAGTCTGCTGGGGCGGTGATATCTAGGGCAAAATATGCTTGGCCGCCAGTCCCTAAGCCGGAGACTAATAGGCTGTGCCAAGCACCGCTATAATAGACATCATTTTCGGTTATTGGGCCGTCGACAAAGTTGCGGTGGCTATAGTCAGCTTTGGACAGTTCCCAGAGATTATCGAATATTACCGCCGGAACATAAGCCAATTTCTCGCGTCCATTAGCGGTTTTAAATCCATGCAACATGCCGCCATTTGAGCCTACATAAACCATCGGATCGCGGTTTTTATAGGTTTCTTTAAAGATTCCGTAACTGCTCCCTTCGGGGAAATCAGTTGAGGTGAAATAAAATCTGCTGGGTGGCCCAACATAGGTGGGTATGGATGAAATAACATCGCCCAATACCGACTTGCGGTTACGGAAACTACCGCCTTTACCTTTGGCAACTTCTTGGCCTCTGGCGCCGCGCAAGTAGTTTAGTCGCTTGCCACCTAAATTATCCGATTGGTTTAATGACGCCCGTTGGGTGCCACCCGCTTTCAGTGAACCCCAGCGAAATGGCTTGGGGTTATTATCTTCGTCGCGAGTAATTATTACCCGATCGCTAGGTTTAGTTTTGCTGACTCTCTTGCCGACTTCGGAACAAAATCCACCGGTTAATTTGCAGGCCGCATCCCAGGCTGAGGGGCAGATATTACCCAAGGCTACGGGGCCGCAGTTGCTGCCATCAGAGATTGGCTGGGCAATTAGGTTGCCGGTCCAATCGTTGGTGGTGAAGCGGGCAAAAAACAGTGCGGTATCAGAAGAGATTGTGCCGGAGTTAAGGGCGGCGGTGGCAAATGAACCGGTTCGATCTAGTACGCTGTTAACTACGTCGGTAAAGGCACTAACTAGCTCTTCGGGATCCTGTGCCGATAGATAGGTACCTCTGGAATTGATCGCTGCATGCCAGAGATCATCAATTTTGGTGCTCGGCCAGCTCAATGTGCCATCCAGTAAGTCGTCATAATCGTCAGGGAAGTCTCTATCTCCTGACACCCCCAAACCAATCATAAAATTGACCATATGCTGCCAGTTGGCGGGATCGTTTTTCGGGTTCCAGAAAATATCACTGTTGTCGGTGTCGCCGTCACCATCAATATCCGTTGATAGATCACTGACATTGACCGGTACATTATTGGTCGCCGATGGACGGAGATCCCTGTACCAATATTTAAAGGCTATATCTGCCAGATAGTTAGAATTATTATCTCTATAGGGGGCGAATTTTGTATAGTTGATAATGCCATAGTCGTTGGCGGGAATAGAGTGGTTAACATTGCTAGTATTATCAACATTGCCGACATCAAGATTATTTGGAATGCTATTCCACTCGCCATCCGTCATCATAATATGAAAATTTTGACGGCAAGATCGCTCTGTAGAGCTAGAGTCTGAGGGGTTGTCACGATAGGGCGGGGTTGTCTCCAAATAGTCTCCAGCTTGAACCATAGCCCTATGCAGTGGTGTACCTCCAACGGCAGGCAAGTCGTGCAGCCAATCAAAAAAGTTGGCGCGGCGTGTACCGGAAAATGTCTGTACACCAGTCAAAGTCGTATTGTTTATTCGCTGATATCCAACCCGGATATTGGAATTGAAACGTTCAAAAGCGAGGGTTGCTGCAGTCTTGGTTACGTAGACACGTTTGCGATAGTAGGAGTACCAGTTGGCGAAGTTGGCAAGCTCATCCACTGTATCTCCGACGCCAGAGGTGGTGCTAACGACAACCTTTTTATAGCAGTCATCGTCGGAGGTATTTCCATTACAGCCGCTGAGGCTGTTATCAAACAGGTAATAATAGGCTGCCTGTGAGGATGAGCTGGCATAGCGGTTGTAGAAACCATCAGAGTCATTAGATGAAGTACAGTGATTCTGATTGATACCACCCCAGCTGGGACGATAACTTGTGGACAAATTTTTGGTGCAGCTACCGCTGCCCGTTTTGTTAAAACCATTGTCCCAGGCTGCGGTAAAGGAAGCGTTGCCAAGACTGTTGCCATCTTCATCGACTGGCGGCTCATAGAGCACAGCGGGGTCGTAATAAATTTTATTAAAAGCGGCAGATTTTGCTCTCTTAGTCGATGGGTAATTACCTACACTGGTGGGCATAAACGACCAGGCCATACTGCCTGAATCATCCATGGTCAAAACAATATTGGGGTCGACGCCAGCCAGGGTAAATAATGGCGTATCACTGAGATCATGTTGGGCGCTGTAGGCCTGCCCACCAAATCCTAGGATCGCCGTAACCAAAAACAATCGACCTAAAAAGCATTTAGTAAAATATCCTGTATTCATGACATCCGTGCCTCAATTATTGTGCTTTTCCAATGTGGTTTGTAATACTGAGCGGGAACCTTCTGAACGCCCGCTGCCTAGGGCTGATACGCTGTAATAAAACACACCCGTGCGTTTGGCTAATGTATCAGGGTCATTGTCTGAGGGTTCAAATCCTGCTTCCTCCACAACATATCGCGGTGGCGAATAAAGGTCGCCAAATAAACTAGTGCTATTGCCTGATCCAGTGCCATACACAAGGCCATTAGCCGACCAGTCAAAGGTGCCATTGGCAACGGCATTAGATGTTGCTCCTGTCGGCCAAACACCACTGGTGCCGTCGCTGCTGGCTTCGATTAAATTGGGCTGAAATAGAAACCACTGTCCAGCATCGATTAATGCTGATTCTGCGGCTTGAAAGGCGCGCGATTGTTCCCACTGATTGGACGCCATGCGTTCTTCCATGGCGGTGCCACGCATTGATGAGATTCCAATCATCGACAGCACCAGCATATAAATCATCACTGAAACTAATACGGCACCCTGTTGGTTTCGAGAAATCATGGCCTGTTCCCTTAATTAATCTTGTTGCGCATGGCGGCATAACTCCAAAATGCCTTGCGCACTCTTGTGTCATTGCTTGGGTTGGCTTCAACGCCGTTAAAGCTGTAAGACCGAGGCTCACTGGCGACGCCAATTTCTGAACGCATCAACAAGCCGACGCGAACGCCAATAATCGCTTCCCAATCAGTTCCAATAACAGCGGGAGTCGCGGGCGTTCCAGTGCTGGGGTCGGCAATAACTGCTGCGGTAGCTAAAGACGCGGTTACATAGATATCGGGCTCTTGATCACCGCTGGTATCTTCGGCGAGTAATAACTGCATGTTTTCAATACCTTCGGCTAACAATGTGGCTGTGTTTGAACTAAACGAATGCTGATATAGACCTGGCTCACCGTTGGCACCTATAGCGATAAAATAGGTGTGTGCATCAAAGGACATGATCTGAGCATCATCCTGATAAGCTTTGGCAAGTCTATTACTGGTATTGGTACTCTGGGCATGGGTGATGGTGACAGGTGTGCCATTGCTAACGCCTGTGGCACGAAATAGGTCTGCGTTTGAACAGTCTGAAATCAAAATCAGATCATTCGCATCCAGTCCATCGGGATTGCTGGCGATTTGAATATTGGCATTATCGGCTGCCATATTACCGGTTAATGAAACACCACTACCACGCGAAGACTGAAGCGTTATCACATCACTACCCGCAACTCTGATTAACGTAGTTGGGTTAGTCCAGCCAGCACCATCTTCGTAGACAATTAAGCTATCACTTAAACTTGCAAAAACTGGTGGTGAATTGGCGATAATATTCGGGATAATTTCTTTGATACTACGGCAACCCGCATAACCGGCCATGCGAATATCATAGAGTAGTGCATCTGTGGCATAACGGCCATTTTCCTGCACCCGCGAGAGCTGTTCATTGACTGTGAACATGACTTTGCTGTTGGTGTATACGTAGACCATGCCGGCGAGCAGAATAAACTGGATGGCCATGGCGACTAACAGTTCGACAATGGTTAAACCTGTTTGTTTACGATTCGAAAATTGCGTCGACTGTTTCATCATTGCAACCTCACCGTCAGGCTAAACTGCTGAGTGCTGGTACCTGTCAAACCGCGACTGTCATCCCACTGAATAACCAGGCTGCATATTCGCGTCGCTGAAACACAGGCTACCGAACCTACTCCAGATGGTAATCCCGCGGCTAGGTCTGAGCGCCACTGGGTGAGGTCGGCAACTTCAAGTCCGCCGCTGGTTGGCGCTGTTCCAGTTAATGTAATGTCATAATCTCCGGATATTGCCGCGGTTGGATTGGCGCGCATTTGGTCGATTAAAGCTTCAGAAATAATCGCTGCCTGACTGCGAAAATAAGAGCTGTGGGTATTAGAAACTGCGGACATCTGCATTTTCATGACGCTAAACAGACCAATCACCGAGACTAAAATAGCGATCAATACCTCAATCATACTGACGCCCTGTTGGCGCGCTGAGCTGTGTCTAAGGCTTTTCATTAGCTGCAATCTCCACGGCTAACACTGGAACGTCCTGTCGGCTGAATGGAGATAATCCGCGAATCAATCGCGTCGCAATCAGCAGGCACTAGCGTAAAAATAAAAGAGGCATTATTGGGTAAAAGAGCGCCTCGGGCATTAAAGGCTATATAGGTGTCTGTTGGGGAATTGGTAGTAGCTATGGATAAGGAGCCACCGCCATCCAGTGCATCCCATTGCATAAGGATGTCTTCAGCATCATCGTAATCTGTATCATTATTGGTGTTGGCGACAACTCGCCATCCGTCATTCCAATCACTGCCGCCGATAGATACGACACGCACTTCCACCCCGCGTTTTGTCGCTTCACTGCGGGCCATATGAAAGCTGTAGACAAGGTCATTGGCCTGTGCGGTGACTCGGTTATTATCAATAAAAGTGACAAACGAGGGAAGTCCAACACCGAGCAAAATAGCCACGATAGAGATGGTGATCAATAACTCAATTAAGGTAAAGCCACTATGGGCTTTCTGCTTTAAAAACAAATCCATGTTTTAACTCAACATCCAATGTAGTGAGTCTCTGAAACACTAAACTCTCTATAGCTCTGAGACGAAATTAGAATGAATAGTAGCAACTGCCCAGACAGGCAAGTGCGACCTAGTTCACAATTTATTTATTTTCAGAGTGGTTATCCACAGTATAGAACAGAAAATACTGAGGAGATTTGAAAAGACGATGGAGTTTCGCCCGTACTGGAAGGCGGATTTTTTACAGGATTATTTTTAAAGGAGCTATCCTATTAGACATTTAAGCTTCGCTGTTAATTTCTGTATTAACTGGGTCGAGAGCTATTCCAGAGCCTAAAAGCACACCGATCCAGCGGGTTTCTTCCTGATTCTCCAGCGCAATTTTAATCATGATGGTCAACGGGATCGATAGCAACATACCCACGGGACCCAACACCCAACCCCAGAGTACTAACGAGACAAATACAACGAGGGGCGAAAGATTTAAGCCTCTGCCCATCCAGCGTGGCTCGACAAAGTTGCCCATAACTAAATTGACCACGACAAAACCAGTAAGAGTTAGGCCAGCATGAAATACTCCCAGCTGAACTGTGGCTAACAAGACCGCAGGCACGGCAGCAATAAACGAGCCCACCGTGGGCACAAAGTTGAGTAAAAAGGCGACTAGCCCCCAGAGCACAGCATAATCGACACCTAAGATGCTCAACCAGATAAAGATCAGCAGTCCGGTAAGCAGGCTGATTGCCGTTTTAATTGCCAAATAGCTGTGCACGCTCTCGGAAAATTTTGTCAGCCATTCCTGAGAGACATCGGCACCTCTGGCCAATCTGAGTTTTTCACCAAAGCCCGTATTTTCCGCAAGAATAAATATCACTGTCAGCAAAATCATCACCGCATTGGTCATCACATTGCCAAAGGATGCCAGGGTGCTGCCGGCAAATGACATCACGACACTGGGGTCGAAGCTGTTCTGCCAAAGCTGCTGGTCGATAACAATACCGCGCAGACTCAACCACTGTTGAACGCCCTCGCTCATCGCCGTCAGTTTGGCGGAATAAACCGGGATATCCTGACGGAAATTATCCACTGAAGAACCCACAACAGCGGTTAATAACAAGCCAACCAGTAGGATTAGTATCACGATCAGTAATATAGCAAAGCCGCCGGGAATACCGCGCTCTTTAAGCCACCCAAGTATCGGTGAAACTATCATGGCAATAAATACTGCGAGTAAAAAAGGCACTAACAGAGCGCCGGCCATTTTTAGGCCTGAGACTACAATTACAAAGGCAGCGGCAATAACCAGAAATCTGGCGATCGGTGATGTCTTTTCAATCATGGTGGTGCTCCGTTTTTTTACACAATTTTTTGTTGAGAATTTGCAACTGCTCTTCAATCTGCGACCGACCAGTGTCGGAGAAAATAACCAAGCCACGCCGCACTGTCATCTCAGTGAGGGCTAACATAGCACATTGAACGCGAATGTCATCCAGCTCTGGATTATGGTGAATTGGCATGCCGGTAAATACATCCCAGTCATCCTCAGTGGCCGTTTCAGCCAGCACTGATTCCAAGAGCCTTTTTATATTGATCGCTTCGATACGATAGACCGGAAGTCCAACATAGCGAAACACTAAAAGGGCTACCAAAATTAGTATAAACGTGAGTCCAACGGTAATAATAAAATCCATACTTTTGCCTATGGAAAACCATTATTTAAAACTGATCTGGATGCTTGCCCTTAAACTGACCGTAGTATTCGATAATGGCTGCGATATCAGCCTGGTTATCACCGGTTGGCTCAAATACATCACCGAGAACAATCCGCTTATTGGGAAAATCCAGGGCGCCGAGTTGAATCTTACAATTATTTTTCTCGGCGATACGCAAAAAGCCGCTCTTCCATTTCGGTGATTTTTTACGTGTGCCCTCAGGGGCCACAACAATCACTACACCGCTGTGTTTTTTAACCGCCTCATCGACATAACCCATGACTGCATCAGGCTGTTCGCGATTCACCGGAATACCACCCAGCCAGCGCATAAACCAGGCTATACCGGGCTTAAAAATACTGTGTTTACCGAGCCAGCGCACTCGGGCATTGATACCTAGAACAGCGGCGATACCAAAGACAAAATCCCAGTTAGAAGTGTGCGGTGCCGCGACAATCAATACCCGCTCAGAGTCAACTATATTGCCTTCTAGGTTCCAGCCGATTGAGCGATAGAAGGTTCTGCCAAACCAGCGGGTAAAGCGACTGCGATTGGTGCGCAAATGCTCAGGACATTGCTCCTGGGATATTGTATTTACCTTTTTGCTCACGCCTGTATCACTCATAGCTGGCCTCTTTAACTCTTATTATTATATATAGTTGGCTGTCGTCAATGTTCTCGGGTAGAGCGAAATGCAATTTCCGGATAGCGCTCTTCGGTCAGTGATAAATTTACCCGGGTCGGGGCCAAATAGGTCAGATGGCCACCCCCATCGACTGCCAGATTATCCTGAGTCTTGTTTTTAAAAGACTCCAGTTTTTTGCTGTCCTCAGCTTCAGTCCAACGGGCCGAATGCACATTTACCGGCTCATAGATTGCCTCTACACCGTACTCTTCCTTCAGGCGATAGGCGACAACATCAAATTGCAGCTGGCCGACAGCGCCAACAATCACATCATTGTTGCGGAATGGGAAAAATACCTGGGTACTGCCCTCTTCTGACAGCTGGCGAATACCGTTTTGTAACTGCTTGGCTCTGAGAGGATCGGCTAACCGAATACGCTTAAACAGTTCTGGGGCGAAGTGCGGAATGCCGCTGAACTTGAGATCTTCGCCTTCGGTAAAGGCATCGCCAATTTGGATCGAACCATGGTTGTGTAGACCAATAATATCGCCTGCCTGCGCTTCTTCAAGAGAGATTCGCTCGCCCGCTTTAAAGCTAAAAGCATCGGCAATTCGCACAGTCTTTCCCGTGCGAACATGTTTCATCTTCATACCTTTGGTGTATTTTCCCGAGCAGATGCGTAGGAAAGCAATCCGGTCGCGGTGCTTGGGGTCCATATTGGCCTGAATCTTAAATACAAAGCCGCTAAACTTTTTCTCATCGGCAACCACCTCGCGCTCCTTTGTAGCTCGAGGCTGTGGTGGTGGTGCCCAGCGGACAAAATCGTTGAGCATTTCACGGATACCAAAGTTACCCATGGCGGTGCCAAAAAATACCGGTGCTAATCGGCCAGCTAAAAACTCATCCTTATCAAACTCGTGGGTTGCGCCTTTAACCAACTCCAACTCTTCAAGCACATCGTCGGCATAGTCACCGAGCGCGGCATAGGCTTCAGGAGAATCCAGACCTTTAATCTGGATATCATCCGCCAGAGTGTGGCCCTTGCCCTGAGTGTAGACATGAATGGTATCTGTATAGAGGTTGTAGACACCGCGGAAGCCACGGCCCATACCTATTGGCCAATTGATCGGCGCAGCTTTAATTTTGAGTACGCTCTCGATTTCGTCCAATAGCTCGATAGGATCGCGTATCTCGCGGTCCATCTTATTTACAAAGGCAAGGATCGGCGTATCGCGCAGACGGCAGACATCCATCAGTTTAATCGTGCGATCTTCCACACCTTTAGCGCCGTCAATGACCATTAGCGATGAATCCACCGCCGTCAAGGTGCGGTAGGTATCCTCAGAGAAATCTTCGTGACCAGGAGTGTCGAGCAGATTGACCATGCATCCGTGGTAGGGAAACTGCATCACCGACGACGTTACCGAAATACCCCGCTCTTTTTCCATCGACATCCAGTCAGAGGTCGCATGGCGATCGCTTTTGCGACCCTTGACTGTACCCGCCACCTGAATCAAATTGCCGAGCAACAGCAGTTTTTCGGTGATGGTGGTCTTACCCGCATCCGGGTGCGAGATGATAGCAAACGTGCGTCTCTTGTTGATTTCATTGATAAAATTGCTATCAGCCATACCCTATAAGTCCTAATTTGTACTTAAATTTGTACTTGTTTGTTAAATTGCCCCCCTCACCCCTTTTTGGGGGAAAGGCGGCTAAAAAGCGCGCTATTCTAACGAATAACCGCCGCGCCATACACTACTACGCCAAAATGCCTTTCAGCTTTTCTAATGCCAACTTATGTTTATTCTCCGGCATCTTAGCCAGATTAATCTGCTTCCACTTAATGGCCGGAAGCTCACTTACACCCTCTAAACCAAGCAACGCCCAATCTGGCCCACGGCTTTTAAAGGTTAGAAGAAAACCCTTCTCGCTTTCTGTTAGCCCTTGGTGAATAAGTTCGACCAAACGTTCTCTAACAGCCACCAGCTCTTCTAGCGGCACATCCGTCTCGGCCATGTTTGCAAACTCACCTGCGTAAATGGCCGATAACTCTTTGTATTGCGGCTTCAGCAGTTCGGCCATAGGCCGATTATGGCTCGATAAATACACGAGAAAGGCTTTGCGTATGTCATCCGTTAAGCCTTCATTCTCTAAAAGCCACTTAACATCGAATAAGTCTCTTGGATGCTGCCTATCCAATGCCGCACAGATTTTTCCGGCGTAAAGATCAGCTAGCGCCACCACGGGTACTTCAACGTAACCGAACTCTTCTTCAACAGCTTCGCAAACTTCCATAAGACGCGGCTCGTAAACCGTTCCACGTAACACTGGAGAAAGCTCCACTTTAATTTGAACCCCGTTGCGCGCAACGATGAGCCTCAACGAATCCCGTTTCGATTTATAAGCTTCGGTTATCTCCGCATCTTTGAACGCGGTTTTTAAATCAGCACTAATGACATCCAATGCCTCACAAATCTCATCCAAAGCCTCATCACGGGCTTTCATAGGCAGGTAAACCAGATCAATATCGACAGACAAGCGTGGAAACTCTCTTACAAAGAGGTTGATAGCCGTTCCACCTTTAAGCGCAAAACATTGCTGTTTGGCGACAAAGGGCAAGGCCTGCATCAGCAACTGTACTTGCTTGTAATAAACACTATTTCTATCCATCTCAGACCTTTCCTAAAAGCATCCTAGCTATCATTTTCCATTACCATATCCGACGGAACAGTGATTAAGTAATCCGTATCTAACTTACCGCCTTTAGCCACAACACGCTTACCTGACCCCAAATCATAATCCTCAACATTTAGCTTGCTAAACCAAGGATAGGCTTGGCGCTTTGCCAACCAGAAAAACAGCCGCTTGGCCTTTACGCTCTTGCAGCCCTTCAAAAGCAAGTCGAGCTTTCTGGGTGATAAATTCACTAAGCCCTGCATCAGCTCGTTGGCATGTTCAAAAGTGACTGTATCTGGCAAATCCATTAACAACTCAAGCATGGCTTTTTCAGGGCATGAGAAATACACCGAAGGCAATTCAGCCTCCCATTCATGCTCTTTGATAAAAGCCTTATCCTGCAACACGCTTTCAGGCCATAGCTTACTAGTGCTGTGCCCTTCAAATTTCATGGGCAATGATAAGCGCGCCAACCATGTTGGCAACTTGCCTTGAACATATAAATGGATATGCGGCGTATTACCCAGTGACAAATACTGCGACAACCCTGATAGACCTAGAGCAGATAACCCACCAACAACAGGCGGGATATTCTCAGAACCATCTTTCTCCATACGCTGCATAGAGGCGATTACCCCCTCCCAGCTTACTGAGCGAGAATACTGGCTATAAACGCCAGTCGCCAAAAGTAATAAGGTTTCAGTCTTAACAGCATTGTCGAGTGCATGAGCACTCAAGCCCTGCCCTGCCAGCCACTTCTTAGTGGCTAACATGCCATAGGGCAGAAGCGCTTTAAGTGACTGCTTATAAGTCCCTTTTACACCCTCACCCTTTGAAGTCATGCTATTAACCAAGTGCACTTACCTTTCTTAGTACTTTTGGCCGTTAAGCCCGCTAAAACCACTCAATAGTTTATCACTACCGATATATACGGCGCAAAACGCCGTATAATTTATAAATATCAAACTAACATAAACCGAAAAAGTTTACTAACATTATTTTTCACGGCGATTAACGCCGTAAATAAATCAAAATTCAAACTGGAAGGTTTAATAAATAGCGTCTTTGGGTACTTACACTGCCCAAGGCCAGTATTATTTAGACTTTTGGGGCTCAGTTTGGCTCGACAAGAGACAATACAGGCGAAGGATGAGCAATTAAGGCCGATAGGCCGCTGAGCCCCAAAAGCGCGGTAAATTAAAGCCCCCACCGTAGCAGGGGCTTCACTTTTTTAATGGCTCCAAAATATATGCACTTCCTGATAGCCTGTTTCAATTGTAAAGATGTCGCCGCCTAGCTCCAGATCACGCCCCATGCGCTCATAGTCGATATACATTTCCAAGTGGCTTGGAATATTGCCTGTATCCTCGGTTAGCTCTTGGGCATAATCCGCCACACTGGTATGACACCCACAATAGCTGTCTTCTACGGTTTTTCTGGCGTTTTTAATCCTACCTACCAAATCCAGCCGTAGCTCTGTCACGTACATCAGCGTTATTAATTAGTCGATAATATTTGGCGATCCGCGACTCATGCAGTATGGTTTCGGCATATCGCACAAACAGAACAACAACGCAGAATAACAACAGCGCATTGGGAGCACAGATGAAGTATCAGGGCCAGACCGAGTACGACCACAAAGGGCCTTCGCCAAAACGTGGGGTATTACTGTGTAATCTGGGTACCCCGGATGCACCGAAAACCCCTGAGTTGCGTCGTTACTTAAAAGAGTTTCTCAGTGACCCTCGGGTTGTTGAGGTTCCGCGGCTGCTGTGGTGGATGATTCTCAATCTGATTATCCTGCGTATTCGTCCGCGACGTTCGGCCAAGCTTTACCAGACTGTCTGGTCTGAGGGCGGGTCTCCGCTGCTGGTTCACAGCAAGGCTCAGGTGGCTGGGGTGAAAAAGATTCTCGATGAAAAGTTTAATGATGATGTGCCGGTAGTATTGGGTATGCGTTATGGCAATCCCTCTATGGAATCGGCGATTGCCGAGCTAACCGCGCAGAATGTTCGCGATATTACTGTGCTGCCTCTCTATCCTCAGTACTCCGGCGCAACCACTGGCTCAACCTTTGATGCCGTGGCGCAAACTTTCACTAAAACCCGCTGGGTTCCAGAGTTGCATTTTATTGGTAGCTATCACCAGACGCCGGCGTATATCCATGCCCTCTGCGAGAGTATTCAGGCGCACATTGATGAACATGGTATGCCCGACAAGTTGATGTTCTCCTACCATGGCACTCCTGAGCGCTATTTGCACAATGGCGATCCCTACCACTGCCTCTGTCATCAGACGACTCGACTGGTGCGTGAGAAGATGGGTCTCGATGAAGATAAAATTATGACCACTTTTCAGTCGCGCTTTGGTCGCGAGCCCTGGTTGCAGCCCTATACAGACAAGACCCTTGAGGCTATGCCCGATCAGGGTATAAAGCATTTGGCAGTGATCTGCCCGGGCTTTTCCTCTGACTGTCTGGAGACCATCGAAGAGATTGATGGCGAGGGTCGTGAAATTTTCACCGAGCACGGTGGTGAGACTTTTCACTATATTCCCTGCTTGAATTCACAGCCGCTGCATCTTGATGCGCTGGCGGGGATTGTTAGCAAGTATCTTTAATGCTTTTAATTTAAGAGCTTTTTAATTCAAGAGCTTTTAACCTCAAAGCACTCGTTTTCCAAAGGCGCTTTTAATTAGGGATATAGTTCGCTCGGCTGAAATATTGCCCTGATCGAGAAACGGATTGAGTTCGACAACCTCCATGGAAAGCATTTTTTGCGTATCTGCGCAGTACTCCAAAAGCAGATGCGCCTCTCTAAAACTTACCCCTCCGGGTACCAATGTTCCGGAGCCTGGGATTACCGATGGGTCGCAGCCATCGACATCGAAACTAACATGAAAGCCAGCCGTTCCATTGCAGACTATTTTCATTGCTTCGCGGCAGATTCGCGCCATACCCAATTCATCAATATCGCGCATGGTGTAGGCGGTAATACCCGACTGATGGATTAATTCTCGTTCACCGGCATCAATATCGCGAATGCCTATCAGGACCACATTTTCCGGGCGGACTTTTGGACTGTAGCCCATAATATTGGCCAGATCTGTGTCGCCATAACCGAGCAGATGAGCCAGTGGCATTCCATGAATATTGCCAGAGGGTGACGTTTTTGGCGTATTAATATCGCCGTGAGCATCAAACCACAGCAGTCCAACCGACTCGCCCTGTTCGCGATAGTGAGCAGAAACACCAGAGACACTGCCGTGGGCAATTGAATGGTCACCGCCAATAATCAACGGGATATCGCCAACGGCTAAGGCTCTGCGAGTCTGTTCTGCAAGCGCTGTGCACACGCGCAAAATCTCAGCTTTATAGCGCGTATTAGACTGATCTTTACTACAGCTTTCCATGGTCGGTACTGGAATATCTTTCTCAACGGCTAGTCGGTATCCTATAGATTCCAACTGTGCGCCAAGACCTGCAACCCGAAGCGCCGAGGGACCACCGTCGGTTCCCCGACGCGAGGCGCCGAGATCAATTGGCACCCCGATAATTTGAATCCTCGGCTTGGCTGCGACGAGACTGATTGGCGAAATTGCTTGTGACATTAAGCTACTCGTCTCAACGAAGATACGGCGCGACCATTAGCAAGCATTGAATAGAGGTTTTTAGGATCATCCATGGTGGGTACCAGAGAGATGTCCTCACCTAGATTTAACGCCAATGCCGTTTTATTCAGATAGCGCAACATCGAAAAATCCTCCATAGCAAAGCCCACCGAATCAAATACCGTGATCTGTTCAGCGCTGTCTCGACCGCTGGCGCTACCGGTTAATACTTGCCAGAACTCTGTGATCGGATGGTCGGCATCCAGCTGTTGAATATCTCCCTCTATGCGCGTTTGTGGCTCGTACTCGACAAAGATTTTGCCGTTGCGCAGAATATCTGGATGAATTTCCGTTTTGCCCGGGCAGTCTCCACCAATAGCGTTGATATGCATACCGGGTTCAACCATATCTGGGGTCAAAATAGTGGCGCAGGATTTGTCGGCGGTAACTGTGCTGACTATATCTGCACCTTTGACCGCTTCAGCCGAGATGGATGGCGCGGTTATAAGCCTAAGGTTGGGAAATAGCGCCAGATTAGCGGCAATTTTTCTGACTGCAGACGAATCAATATCGTAGACACGCATTTCTGTAATACCTAACAAGGCGTGAAAGGCGATTGCCTGGAATTCACTCTGACAACCACAACCAATAATTGCCATGCTTTTTGACTCTGGTCTTGCCAATGCCCGAGCGACCATTGCTGAGGTGGCAGCCGTTCTAAACGCCGTGCTAATGGTTAATTCAGAGAGCAGTAATGGGTAGCCGGTGGCGACCTCAGCCAGTGCACCAAACGCCATAACCGTAGATAACCCTTTCTGAGTATTGGCGGGATGACCATTGACATATTTAAACCCATATTGCTGGTTATCAGCGGTGGGCATCAGTTCAATTACGCCAATATCACTGTGGCAGGCGAGTCGCGCAGATTTATCAAATTGATCCCAGCGTTTAAAGTCATCTTCTATAAATTGGCACAGATCGCTAAGTAATTCTTCGATACCCACCCTGTCTACCAATGTAGCCATAGTATTTGTGTCAATAAATCTCGTCATAACCAGCTCTCCAAAAAAGTGGCATAAAAAAAGGAAGTAGTGGTCATTATTGGGGCTTGCACAGCTATAAAAAAGACACCAAAATGTAACTAATTGCACAGATTAATAGCAAATTGAAAGGAATAAGTAGCACTATGCACAAGCTAGATCATCTGGATAAAACACTCATTTCTATTCTGCGCTCAGATGCCCGAACACCAGTAGTGAAACTGGCTAAGCAGTTGAATGTATCCCGCGCAACGATACAAAATAGAATGCAGGCGTTGGAAAGCCGCGGCATTATTTTAAATTACACGGTTAACCTGAAAAGTAGTGCGGTAGTAAATCCGATTAGAGCGTTTATGAGCATCGCCGTGGAGGGTAAAAAATCACCGACGGTAGTCAGCGCACTGATGGGGATCCCACAAATTGTCACGATTCATAACACGAACGGGCGCTGGGATTTGATTGCCGATATTCGTACTCACAGCTTAGAATCATTCAATGCTCTGTTGGGTGAAGTGCGTGAGATTGATGGCGTCTCTTCCACTGAGACGAGTTTATTGCTCGATACTCTTAAGCGCTAACCCAAGCGCTGACTATCCAGATTTAACAGCAATTACTTTAATTTAAAGTCAGGCATTAATGACAAGCAAAACGTATAATGTCGACTTTGCACTACATCAACCCTATCTAATTGAAAATTATGACTATTAAAAGCTATATGCAGACTCTCGGCACACAGGCGCGTGAAGCGTCCAGAGTAATTGCCGCCGCCAAAACATCCCTTAAAAACCAAGCGTTACTGGCAATTGCCGACGCTCTGGACAGGGACCGCGAGAATCTCTTGGCGGCCAATGCTGTGGATATGGAAAATGGCCGTAAAAATGGTTTGGATGCCGCTCTTCTCGATCGGCTTGAGCTCAATCCCGCACGAATCGACGGCATGATTGAGGGTTTGCAACAGGTATCAGAACTACCTGACCCTATCGGCGAAATCACTGATCTGCAAGATCGCCCAAGCGGTATTAAGCTCGGCAAGATGCGTGTACCTCTGGGTGTGGTGGGGATTATTTATGAGTCGCGCCCCAACGTCACTATTGATGCAGCTAGCCTTTGCTTAAAGTCTGGCAATGCGACCATTTTGCGCGGAGGCAGTGAGGCCATTGCCTCGAATCAAGCGATTGCATCCTGTATCAGCTGTGGCTTGCAAGCAGTTGGCCTGCCTGAAAATGTTGTACAGGTGATCAACACTACTGACCGTGCGGCGGTGGGTGAGCTGATTACCATGCCTGAATATGTCGATGTGATTGTTCCCCGTGGCGGCAAAGGCCTGATTGAACGCATTAGCTCCGATGCTCGCGTACCGGTAATCAAACATTTGGATGGCAACTGTCATGTCTATATTGACGACCAAGCCGATCTTGAGAAAGCCGTGGCAATTGCGCTTAATGCCAAGACCCACAGATACGGTGTCTGTAATGCGATGGAATCGTTACTAGTTGCCGAACCGGTTGCCGCTCAAGTATTGCCTGAGCTAGCGGCGCTTTATGCTGAACAGGCTGTCGAGTTACGCGGTTGTGATAAAACCTGCGGGATTATTGAAGGGGTCAACCCAGCAACTGAGCAGGATTGGTTCGAAGAATATCTGGCGCCTATTCTGGCAATCAAAGTGGTCGCTGGTTTGGACGAAGCCATTGAACATATCAATCACTACAGCTCACAGCACACTGAATCAATTGTTACCGAAAATACTGCCCACGCTGAGCGCTTTATGCGTGAGGTAGATTCCAGTTCGGTAATGGTCAATGCCTCGACACGATTTGCCGATGGTTTTGAATATGGCCTAGGGGCCGAGATTGGTATTTCCACTGATAAGATCCACGCTCGTGGGCCCGTGGGCCTCGAAGGTCTAACCAGCCAGAAGTGGGTGGTTTATGGCAACGGGCAGATTCGTCAATAATATGTCAGTCGCTATTTTTGGGGGCACGTTTAATCCGGTCCACAATGGTCATCTGCGAATAGCCACCGAGCTTGCAGAGCTACTCGATGTGGATAACCTGCGGATGATTCCCTGTGCGCTACCCGCTCACCGCGAACAACCCAATGCCACAGCAGAGCAGCGCTTGGAAATGCTCAGATTGGGCATTGGCGAAAACACTCGCCTACTGGCGGACGATATTGAGCTGGGCCGCGATGGTCCGACCTATACCATTGATACTCTGCGTGAGATAAGAATGCAGATTGACGACAGTACACCACTCTACCTATGTATTGGAATGGATGTATTGGCCACGCTAGACAGTTGGCGCGACTGGCAAAAGCTGACCGACTATTGTCACCTAGTTGTCTCTTCTCGCCCCGAATACCAAATACCAGAGACCGGACCATTGGCCGAGTGGATAAAACCGCGACTCTGTGACGATTTACACCAACTAAAACAGTCCAGCACTGGTAAACTGCACCTTTGCAATTTGACCATGCTGGCAATTTCATCCACTGCGATACGCGACAAAATAAGCAACAGTGAAGCGATTAATTTCCTCACGCCAGCCGCGGTGGTTAACTGTATTCAACAACAACATTTATACGAGTAATTTGTTTATATGACACAATCACTGAACGACATTGTTATCTCCGCGCTGGAAGACGTTAAGGCGCAAAATATTACCTCACTGGACGTCCGTGAGCTGACCGGCGTGATGGACACCATGATTGTTGCCAGCGGCAATTCAAACCGTCAGGTGAAATCTCTAGCGACCAATGTAGCTGTCGAAGGAAAGAAAGCTGGCTTTGAGATTATCGGCGTTGAAGGCGACGATACTTCTGAATGGATTTTGGTCGATTTTGGTGATGTCATAGTGCACATTATGTTGCCGGCGACACGGGCATTTTACGATCTAGAAAAACTCTGGTCGATGCGCCCCGGAGACTTCCCCGACGGCAGCGAAGACGAGCAGAATATGCTCGGCGACCTAAGCTAAGTCATTAAACAGTTAAATAGCTGATTTAATATGAAATTAAAACTGCTCGCCGTCGGTACACGCATGCCCAGCTGGGTAGACGCGGGCTGCACTGAATACGGCAAACGTATGCCGCCAGAGTTGCGCATAGAAACGATCGAAATAGCACTTGGCGCTCGGGGTAAAAACCAGCCCGCCAGCAAGGCCATTGAAAAAGAGAGTCAGGCACTTTTAAAAGCTATTGGTAGCCAAGACTTTGTCGTTGCGCTGGATGTTATTGGGCGATCACTAAGCACTGAGCAACTGGCGACTAAATTAGCCGACTGGCAGATGAATGGCCGCGATGTGTGCCTGATTATCGGTGGCCCCGATGGACTGTCGAATGAATGTTTGGCTCGCGCAGATATGCGCTGGTCGCTCTCGGATCTAACCCTGCCCCATCCACTGGTGCGTATTGTGCTGATGGAGCAGATGTATAGGGCATGGACGATAAATGCTAATCATCCCTACCACCGAAGTTAAAGGGTGAACCGTTAATATGAGAGATGGTGCAGCTTTTTCAGACCCGGCTCGCGAACGTCTAATGTTCACCCGCAGGCTGCTTGTCACAGCAGCTGGTACCTCTGCTGTTAACTGCTGTACTTATTACTCGCTACTTCGACTTACAAATCTCTCGCTACGAAAATTTTGCCACCCAATCCAACAATAATCGCGTACTGGTGAGACCTGTCGCGCCCTCACGGGGACTGATTTACGATCGCAGCGGCAAACTGATTGCCGACAATCGCCCCAGCTACAACCTGACTATCGTTCCTGAACGCAGCCCTGATGTGGAAAAGTTATTGACCGATTTGGGCGATGTTATCTCTATTTCTGAACGCGATATCCAGCGCTTCCGCAAACGCCTAAAACAGCGCCGCCCATTTGAAAAGACCAACCTGAGATTTAACCTCAGCGAAGAAGAGCGCGCGGCTCTCGCAGTAAATGGTCACAGATTAGTGGGCGCGGAAACCTCTGCACGCTTAAAACGATTCTATCCAGAGGGCGAACTATTTGCCCATGTGGTCGGCTATGTAGGGCGTATTAATGAACGTGAGAGCCAAACTATTGAAGCGGTCAAATACCGCGGAACCGATTCAATTGGGAAAATCGGCTTAGAAAAATTCTATGAACAGCAGCTTTTAGGCACCGTTGGCAGTGAGCAGGTCGAGACCAATGCTCTAGGCCGTGTAATGCGATTACTAGACAAAACCGGCGCCCAATCCGGGGATAATCTAACCCTGCATCTCGACAGCAACTTGCAACGGGTCGGCCTTGATTCCTTTAAAGATCAACGCGGCGCACTGGTCGCCATTGAAGTTGAAACTGGCGGCATTTTGGCAATGGTTAGCGCACCAACCTACGACCCCAATCTGTTTGTTACCGGCATCAGCCAGAAAAACTACGACAGCCTGCTCTATTCTAAGGATCGACCACTCTTTGATCGCGCTGTTCGTGGGCAGTACCCACCAGGATCGACGATTAAACCTATGTTTGGACTTATTGCACTACAGGAAAAAGTCGTCACCCCGAACTACAAAATTAAGGATAACGGCTACTTTTATTTTAAAGGGATTGAACGTCCATGGCGCGACCACAATTTTGCTCGCGGCGGCCACGGCGACGGGGTTGATCTTTCCAAAGCGATTATTGAGTCCTGCGATGTCTATTTCTATGATCTGGGGGTTAAAACTGGCATAGATCGACTCTCTGAATACAGTGCGTATTTTGGCCTTGGTAGTCCTACCGGCATTGATGTCCCCGGCGAAAGGCCTGGAATCATGCCCGATCGAGCGTGGAAAAAAGGCGCGCGAGGTCAGAGTTGGTTTAATGGTGACACCATTAATGTCAGTATCGGCCAAGGCTTTATGCTCGCCACACCACTCCAGTTGGCGGTGATGTCAGCCCGGATTGCCAGTCGCGGTGAAGTGCGCACACCGCAATTGGTCAAAGCGATCAATGGTCAAGAGCAGCCTATCCTCCAACCTGAACAAACCATTAATATCAGCGACCGACATTGGGACTATGTGCACAAAGCGATGCAAGATGTTGTTCATAGCAATCGCGGTACGGCGAGAAGCATTAGCCAAGGTTTAAACTATAAGATCGCCGGCAAAACCGGTACCGCGCAGGTTATCAGCATCAATGCTGAGGAAGAATACGACAGCAGTAAGCTCGACAAACGTCAGTGGGATCACGCACTTTTTGTTGCCTTTGCGCCGGCGGATGATCCAAAGATAGCCATTGGACTGATTGTCGAAAATGGCGAACACGGTGGCTCTGCAGCTGCACCTATTGCGCGGGCAGTGATTGATGCCTATATGCAATCAAATCCATCAACAACCCTTGTTAACCGGTGATGGACTATGCATAGAAATGATTTTGTCAGACAGCTAAACAGCCCCGGCGGTGATCGACGGCCTTCTCGTGTCATGCATATAGATATACCTCTGCTACTTATTTTGCTGGCGCTCTGTAGTATTGGCTTAACGGTGCTTTACAGTGCGAGTGGCGAGAGTATTTTCTATGTGAAACGTCAGGCGACATTTATGTTGATCGGGCTTTTTTCTATGCTTGCCATAGCTCAGTTTCAACCGCGGGTCTGGGAGCGTTGGTCGAGTTTTATCTATATTTGTGGACTGTTATCTCTAGTCGCCGTGTTGTTTTTTGGAGTTGGCGCAAAAGGTGCCCAGCGCTGGCTTGATCTCGGGGTAACCCGATTCCAACCCTCTGAATTGATGAAAATTGCGGTGCCAATGACCCTCGCATCTTACCTCAGTAAACGCTATATGCCGCCGCGATTTAAGCACGTGCTTATTGCTGTTACCGCAACCTTGATTCCAGTGTTTTTAGTCGCCAGACAGCCTGATCTGGGAACCTCACTGATTATCTTCTCCTCTGGATTTTTTGCCCTATTTTTGGCTGGACTGGGTAAGCGCTACATTATTTCTACCGCTCTATTGGCCATGGCAGCAGTTCCCACCCTGTGGTTTTATGTAATGCTCGATTACCAAAAACAGCGGGTCTTAACTCTGCTGTCTCCAGAACAAGACAAACTTGGGGCGGGCTGGAATATTATGCAGTCAACAACAGCCATCGGCTCTGGAGGCTGGAATGGTAAAGGCTGGACTGAGGGTACTCAGTCACAGCTAAACTTCCTGCCCGAAAGTCACACCGATTTTATTATTGCTGTGCTGGCAGAAGAATTTGGGTTAATCGGCGTACTCACCATGCTCGCCCTGTACTTATTATTGATAGGCCGCTGCATGATTATCGCCCTAAATGCGCAATCCATGTTTGGCCGCATATTGGCCAGCACTATAAGCCTGACATTTTTTGTCTATATTTTTGTCAATATGGGCATGGTTTCAGGTATCTTACCTGTAGTTGGAGCACCTCTACCGTTTATCAGTTATGGCGGTACAGCAATTGTGACTCTGTTTCTCGGATTTGGTATTCTGATGGCTATAAGCACTGAGCCAAAACGGATTTAGGATAAAACATTGAATATACCTCTGAAAAAATATTTTGCAGCACCGGTTCTGGCTTTAGCCATTCTCACCACTGTCAGTACCGCCCCGAACAGCCACGCGGATTACTCGACGCATCCAGAAGTCGCTGAGTTTGTCGACCTCATGGTGGATAAACACCAGTTTAAGCGCGAGGAGATCATTAACTGGTTAAAGGTTGCCGAGTATAAAGAATCAATCGTTAAAGCGATGAGTCGACCCGCCGAAAAAGTAAAACCCTGGTATGAGTACCGCAAACATTTTATCTCTGAAAGGCGTATTAAAGGCGGCATTAAGTTCTGGCAGGACAACAAAGAGACACTGGAAAGAGCAAAGCGAGAGCTGGGTGTCGACCCAGCCATCATCGTCAGTATTATTGGTGTAGAAACAAACTATGGCAGCAACACCGGCAGCTATAAGGTAGTTGATGCCCTAGCGACCCTAGCCTTTGACTACTATACCTACACCGATAAACGCGCCAAGCGAAAACGCTTTTTCACCGCCGAACTGGAAAATCTGTTTCTTCTCGCCCGCGAACAAAAACAAAATCCTGTCGAGCTAAAAGGCTCCTATGCCGGCGCCATGGGATTAGGGCAATTTATGCCCAGTAGTTACCGCAACTACGCGGTTGATTTTGACGATGATCAGTTTGCCGATATCTGGACAAACCCCACTGATGCGATTGGCAGTGTGGCCAATTACTTCCACGAGCACGGCTGGAAACAGGGCGAAGCGGTGGCTATGCGAGCGAATATCAGTACCGATCCCGCTGAAGATACGCTAAATAAACTCCACCGTCCCAAGGCCACACTGGCCGAGTTAAATAGTCAAGGTTATAAGATCATCGAGCCATTAGCAGCCGAGACCAAGGCTTTGCCAATGCGCTTTAAAGCCAAATATGGCAATGAATACTGGCTTGGATTGCACAACTTTTATGTCATTAGCCGCTATAACCCACGCACCAAATACGCCATGGCGGTATACCAGTTAAGCGAACTGATTAGGGAACGTCACTGTGCGCAAACCAGCGACTGTTAATGCACTAATTTTTCATTCATGGGCTATCTCGAGATATTCCAGCTATCTGATTATTGCTCTGACACTTTCCACAATGCTCGGCTGTTCGACGCCACTGATGGTCGAGAAAGACGGTGCCGGGAAACGCATAGATACCAGCGCCATTCCAAACGCAACACCCAAGCCTGAGCCTGTAACCAAAGCGGGCAATAAAAGCCCCTACGAGGTATTTGGTAAAACCTATTGGGTGCTTCCCAATAATAAGGACTACAGTGAGACGGGTGTAGCCTCTTGGTACGGCACCAAGTTTCATGGGCGACTTACCTCGAACGGTGAAGTTTACAATATGTATGGCATGACTGCCGCCCATAAAAGCCTGCCAATTCCCTCCTATGCGAAGGTCACCAATACTGAAAATGGCCGCTCAATTGTCGTTAGAATTAATGATCGCGGCCCCTTTCATGATGAGCGCCTGATTGACCTGTCCTACGTGGGGGCCATGAAACTCGGCTATGCAGACCGGGGCACCGCAAAGGTTTTAATCGAGGCTATAGATACAGATCCAAAACCCGCCCGTCAACCACAGACAACCAAGACTGAAACTGACCCCAACGGTCGCTATCTGCAGGTGGGTGCGTTTACTGATATGGCGACCGCTCAACAGCTACAGAACAAAATTCGCAGCCTTACCTCCCAGCCAATCTTTGTGCGCACTCAAGATAAGCTACACAAACTCTGGATTGGTCCAATTGCGAATAATATTGAGCTGCTCAGTATTAAAACAATGCTGAAAAAAACCGCTAATCTAAGTGCTTTTTCGGTGACTCCCTAGGCAAGCCTCCAGCCACAGAGCAGCCAACACCGGAAAGATAAAATTTAGTTATTTCTCAATCATCTCAGGCGGACATCCCCCGCATTGAAGTGATAAACTATAGACCGTTTAAATTCTTAACAAAGTCGTGGTCTACTATGCTGAAAAATTGGCTGAACAAATGCTTTAAAAAATGGATTTTATCTTTCGCATACTCTGCACTCGCCCTGCTAACGCTATCTTCAGCACAGGCACAGCAACTTATTCCAGCAGCGCCAGAGCTTGCCGCTAAATCGTGGATTCTTGTCGACGCTGAGACTGGACATATCATCGTTGAAAGTAATGCTGACTTGCCATTACCGCCCGCCAGCTTAGTTAAAATGATGACCACCTATATCGTCTCGAATGAGATAGAGGAAGGGCGTGTTAAAAAAGATGACATGGTTTTAATTAGCGACAATGCCTGGGAAAAAGGCGGCGCTAAAACTGATGGTTCGACTATGTTCCTCAATCCACGCACGAGAGTTTCTGTCAGTGACCTGATGCGTGGCGTGATTATCCAGTCGGGCAATGATGCTTCTATCGCACTGGCTGAACATATTAGCGGCGACGAAGATGCCTTCACCGACAGCATGAACCAGCAGGCTGCTCTGCTGGGTATGACCGGCACCGAGTATTTTAATGCTACCGGACTACCCTATGAGGGAATGGTCTCTACAGCGCGAGATTTATCGCTTTTAGCCCGCGCAATTATCAAAGAACACCCAGAACACTACAGTATCTACTCGGAAAAATATTTTAAGTACAACAATATTAATCAGCCCAACCGCAACCGACTACTGTGGCGCGACAGCAGTGTAGACGGGCTTAAAACTGGTCATACCCAAGCCGCTGGATACTGTTTAGTCGCCTCAGCCAAGCGTAAAGATATGCGTCTTATCTCGGTTGTTCTCGGTGCTACCAGTGACAAAATGCGTGCCAGTCAGTCACAGAAGTTACTGTCTTACGGATTCCGTTATTTCAACACCAAAACTATCTATTCCGTCGGCGATGTTATTAAAGAGAACGCCAAGGTTTGGTATGGCGAAGATGAATTCCTCAATCTCACCATTAGCGACGATGTCACACTGACTCTAGCCCGCGGTGCAGAAAAGAAACTTGAAGCAAATATTCTTGTTGATGAACAAATCAAAGCACCGATTGTTATAGGTCAGGAACTGGGTCGATTGCAGGTATCTCTGGACGGCGCGATATTGGTTGATACGCCATTAGTTGCTGCAGCCCCAGTTGAGCAATCTGGCTTCTTTGCCCGATTGATTGATTGGGTTCTGCTGTTTATTACCCAATTATTGTCATAAGTGGTGCCTGTGAGCGAACAAGAACCCCCAAAAATAGAATTCCCCTGCGACTATCCAATCAAGGTATTGGGTGCATCCCATCCAGAGTTTCACGAACATGTGCTCAGGATTATGGACTTTCATGCGCCGGGATTTGATCGCAGTAAAATTTCTATTCGCGATAGCAGTAAGGGTAGCTGGCAATCGATCACCGTGGTTATCACAGCCACAGGGAAACCTCAGCTCGAGGAAATCTTTGCAGAACTGAAAACCAGCTCTCGGGTCAAGATGGTGCTCTAGCCATGCCCTCAAAAGATATTCATCTCAGTACACCGCCCATAAGTACAACGCTTATAAGTACACCGCTTATAGTTCGCTATCTTGGCACTCAAGACTACAGCGATATTTTCACAAAGATGAAAAACTTTAATGAGCAGCGCGATGAGTCTACGGCGGACGAGATTTGGTTGCTCGAACACCACCCCGTTTTTACTCAGGGTCAGGCCGGAAAAGAGGAATACATTCTTCTCCCCGGCGATATTCCTGTGGTTAAAAGTGATCGCGGTGGTCATGTCACCTATCATGGGCCAGGGCAAATAACCGCCTATGTACTGGTCGATTTAAAACGCTTAAAGCTTGGCGTGCGAGATTTGGTAACCCTTATCGAACAGGCTCTAGTAGATACGCTAAAACACTGGGAAATCTGCGCCGCACCCCGCCGCGATGCACCGGGCGTCTATTTAGATAATGGCGATAAAATTGCATCACTTGGCCTACGGATTCGCAAAGGCTGTAGCTATCACGGGTTAAATTTTAATGTTGCTATGGATCTGTCGCCCTGGCAGCGTATTAATCCCTGCGGTCTCGGCGTAGCAATGACTCAAGTCGCTGATCTAATCGATAGTCCGCCGAGTATTGAACAGGTAATGCATCAATTGGCTGACAATTTAACCGCTGGACTCGGTTATAATGCGCACCATATTGAATAAAATTTTTAAAATAAGCGTTTTAATTAGCTTATTCGAACGATCTTTTACTAAAGGAATCACATGTCTTCAGAATCTGTAACCCCTCCACAACGCACCCGTCGCCTGCAACAGGGCGAAAAGCTGCGCAGTGCCGACAAGGTAGAGCGGATTCCAGTTAAAGTTATTCCGACCACAGAAATTCAGCGCAAGCCCGAGTGGATGCGCATCCGCCTCACTGCTTCACCCAAGGTGCAGCAGATAAAAAACATACTCCGCGAGCACAAGATGGCGACAGTCTGTGAAGAAGCAGCCTGCCCTAACCTGCATGAATGTTTTAGTCATGGCACTGCGACATTTATGATTATGGGTGAGATCTGCACCAGACGCTGTCCATTTTGCGATGTCGGTCATGGCAAACCTAACCCTCTGGATATCGAGGAGCCAAAAAATCTAGCTAATGCCATTCATGCGATGGGGCTCAGCTATGTGGTTATTACTTCGGTGGATCGCGACGATCTCCGCGATGGTGGTGCCCAGCATTTTGCCGATTGTATTCGCGAAGCTAAGATACTTTCTCCAGAGCTTAAAGTTGAGGTATTGGTTCCTGATTTCCGTGGCCGTATGGCACCCGCTCTGGAAATTCTCACCGCTACTCCGCCAGATGTTTTCAACCACAATATGGAGACTATCCCGCGGCTCTATCGCGAAGCGCGCCCAGGCGCAAACTATGAGTGGTCTCTAAAGCTACTGAAAGAGTACAAGGCGTTAAATCCGAATGTACCCACCAAGTCTGGTTTGATGGTTGGGTTGGGTGAGACTAAGGATGAGTTGTTGCGAACGCTGGATGATTTACGCGCTCACGATGTTGATATGTTAACTGTGGGTCAGTATTTACAGCCATCGCCAAGTCATCTTGCAGTCGAACGCTTTGTCCATCCTGATGAGTTTGCTGAGTACACTGAATACGCTGAGAGTATTGGTTTTGTTCAGGCGGCTTGCGGGCCATTGGTTCGCTCTAGTTACCACGCCGACAAACAGGCGAGAGGCGAAGATATTACTTAGGACTTAGTTTGATTAGTAGAGCTATTGTTTTACGATTCCTTAGCTATGCGCAACACCTCAAGGAAAAGGCTTGATACCTAACCCTTGTCCTTATCTTTATCGTTTTCATTCTCAGTCCAAACTTCTCGCAACGGTTCACCAAAATCATCATAGATAACCTTCTTGCGAGCACGTTTAACGGACTTAGCTGCCGGCTTAGCGGCGGGTCTGGAACTTTTCTTTTTGCGATTATCTAGTGCAGAAACAACATCATTGATATAGGTTCGGGTCTGGCGCGGCTGACTGCTAACAAAAACCGACTTGGCTCGCGGTTTGTCTGCAGGCTCACCGGTCTCACCGCAATTATGCTTTTTAATTTCACCGCCACGGGAGAGAAACTCTTCAGTTTTACGCTGAATATCATCACGGATTTTATTTTTACTTGCACGTTCAACCACAAAAAAACCAACTTTTATTCTACATTTAAACAATCCACCATTCTACCAGTGGCGCTGTAAATTGCCCACTAATCATATGACTTATCGAACAGATCCAACTGAATAGCACGCCCAGGTTCACCGGCATCAATAAAACGTACACCTATCCCCAACAGCCGCACCGGACGCCCACCGCGCAGCCAGGCCTGCTGGCAGATAGTGTCAAAACTCTTCAGAGGAAGGTCTTTTTCCACTGCGCGCTCGAGAGTAGTAACTGTAAAATCATTAAATTTTATTTTTATAAACTGCTTGGTCACCAGATAATCGCTATCCACGCGGCGCAGTCGACTGCGTAGTTCCATCAGCAATTCCGGTAACTTTTCTAGGCAGGCTTGCTGATCAGAGAGATCCCCGGAATAGGTATGTTCAACACTTAGTGATTTGCGTCTGCTGTTGGCATTTACCGGGCGGCTATCGACACCGCGACAGAGATCATGGAGACGCCTACCAAACACGCCAAACTTATTAATCAGGTCTATAAGCTCAAAGCGCTGCATATCGGCACAGGTTTTAACCCCCATACGCAACAGCTTTTCATTGGTGACCTTGCCGACACCATTAATTCGCTTTACCGGAAGCTTCTCGATAAAAGCCGCAACATTCTGCGGGGTGATCACAAACTGTCCATTGGGTTTATTGATATCGCTGGCGACCTTGGCGAGAAACTTATTCGGTGCGATCCCCGCCGAAACCGTCACCCCCACCTCGGCTGCGATAACCGATCTAATCTCCTCGGCGATCAGGGTGGCACTGCCACTACAGAGTTTAGAATCAGTGACATCCAGATAAGCTTCATCCAGAGACAGGGGTTCGACTTTGTCGGTGTAGCGATAGAATATCTGGCGGATTTTTAATGAGGCTTCGCGATACTTGGCCATCGTACCGGGAATAACCACTAGGTCGGGGCAGAGTTTCAGAGCCTGACCGGTCGGCATAGCCGATCTAACGCCGTATTCGCGCGCTTTATAATTGCAGGTGGCAATCACACCACGGCGATCTGATTTGCCGCCAATGGCAATTGGAAATGCTTGCAGTGAGGGATCATCGCGCATCTCTACCGCGGCATAAAAACAGTCGCAGTCACAATGGATAATCTTTCTTAGCTCACTACTATTACTAGTATCAACCATCAGCCTGTCTCGCCGGTTTATTCCTCGACCCAATAGGTATTGAGAATAAACCCACCTATACAGGCAAAGCCCAGCCAGAGTGACAACCCCGCCTCGGGAACACTGAGTAACAACCAAGCACTGCCAAGCATCACCAATAGGGAGACCAGCGGCAGCTTTACCTTTGTTGGTTGGGAACGGGATACTGTGGATTTATCAAACAGAGTCATTGCCTGCAGTAGAGGTGCAGCGGAAATAACCGCCACCGCTATCCAGTGGGACTGCATATAGTAGGCAGCAAAATAGGCGCTGAGTAACAGCACAACTAGATTTAGGCTCTGGTAGAAAAAACTAAATAAATATTTCATTAAATTCTTTTATTAAAATCTTGCACTTAAAGTGCTATGAGCTCAATTAAGACTTTTCAGTCTCAAATTGATGATCAGCAACACGCATGCCCAACCGCTTGGAGATTATCTCTGGCAACAGCAACATCGCCGGCGTCAGCAATAGCGTCAGCACTGTGGCCAACAACAGGCCATTAACAATCGCACTGGCCAGTGGCTGCCACCAGGAAGAAACCATACCGCCGGCCTCCCAGCTGCGATTAACAATATCCACACTATAGCCATTGGCCAGTGGCAAGAGTCCGACAACGGTGGTCACTGTAGTTAACATCACCGGACGAAAACGCGACTTGGCGGCTTTATATACCGCTTCTGCGGCGGTCAGTGCGCTGTTTTCACGGCGCAGATAGTTATAGGTATCGATCAGAACAATATTGTTGTTCACCACAATACCGGCCAGCGCAACTATGCCGACACCGGTCAGGATAGTGCTGAATACGGCCTGTGAAATCATCAAACCAAGGAGTACACCCGCGGTCGACATCACTACCGAGAACAGAATCAGCATGGCCTGGTAGAAGCTGTTGAACTGCATCACCAACATAATCAGCATCAGCGACATCGCCAGAGAAAATGCGACACTGAGGAATTCTGCCGAGTCGGCCTGCTCTTCATTGGCGCCGCGGAATTTAATCTTTATCGAGTCGTCGATATCTTCGCTGCTCAACCACTCAGAAATCTGCTTAGTCTGGTTATCAGAGAGATAACCATCTTCGCTATTGGCCATAATAAAAACCGTCTCGACCATATCAAAGCGCTGAATAGCATCGACGCGAGGCTTTGCAGTCCGCTGAGTAAAGCTATTGATAGATACCGGCCCTGCATTGGTATTGACGCGCAACTCATCTAGCGCAGTCAACTGGCGATTCTGCTGCGGATAGCGCAGACGAATCTCCAACTCATCGTCAGCATCATTGGGACGATACTCACCGATCATCACCCCATTGGTGACCATCTGAACCATCTGGCCTATGCTGCCAACATTGACACCCAACATCGCCGCCTGAGATCGGTCGACCGCCATCTCCCACTGAATACCGGCCAGTGGCAGGGTATCTTCAACATCTCGTAAACCTTCAATATTGCCTTCGATCCACTGACGAATCTCGGCAGTTTTTTTGTACATTGCCTCTCGGTCTGTAGAGGAAATCTGAATTTGAATATCTTTGCCCACCGGAGGTCCGCCTTCGACTTCTTTGCCGGTCACGTAAATACCTGGCATATCTTTAGTGCGCTGACGAATCTCGGCAAATATCTCTAAACTCCCCCGTGCTCTCTCGGCACGTGGATATAACTCCACCAGAAATGAGCTAATTTTGTCGCGACTTGCACCTCTTTCAAGCACCAGTGAATTGTTGCCACTGAATCCATAGAGCTGCTGAATACCCGGAATAGAACTGATCTTCTGCTCCACCTCTGCGGTAATCTTCCTACGCTCTTCCACAGAGAGGTTACCCAAGGCGCGAACATTGACCATACCGTAGCGATTTTCAATATCGGCAAAAAATGCCTGACCTGCGCCGAACTTTCCGTAACCGTAAAATATCGCCACAAGGAAAATGACGGCCAAAAGACAGTACTGCGCCGGCTTGGCAATAATCGGCACTAGCAGTTTTAAATACAAGTCCAACAGCGGTTGAAAGAGTGTTTTGGCCGACTCTTCAGACTCATGACTTTCGGCGCGGCGTTTATTCCCACCGCGACGGCGAGAGATAACGATACCCAATGTTGGCGCAAAGATTAACGCGTAGGTAAGCGACCAGGCCAACACCGAAAATACAGTGATCGGCAGGTATGACATGAATTCACCGGCGACCCCAGGCCAAAATAACAGCGGTAAAAATGCAGCCAGTGTTGTGCCCGTCGAGGCAATAACCGGAACCGCCATACGCTGCACTGCAACCATATAGGCCTCACGAGTAGATAGACCTTCCGCAGCCTTGGTATTGGCAAATTCGACAACAACGATAGCACCATCGATCAACATACCTAACGAGAGCAGAAGACCGAACATAACCATAAAATTAAAGCTGAAACCGAGCAAATTAACCACGATCATTGAGCCCAACAGGCAGAATGGAATACCAAATCCCACTAGCAGGCCTGAGCGAACACCAAGCGTAGCCACCACTAATACCAACACTAAACTCATGGCGGTGAGAATATTGCCCTGTAGCTCACTGACCATTGACTGGGCATACTCGGAACTGTCAAAAATATAATCAATTTTTATCTGTTGTGAAAACTGCCCCTCAGCATTGGCTACTACTTCACGCACAGCGGTTACAGTTTCGATAGCATTGGCCTTAAGCCGCTTGCGAACATCAATAGCGATGGTCTTTTTACCGTTGATAGTGCTGAAGCCGACCGGATCTTTAAAGGTGCGCCGCACCTCTGCTACATCTCCCAGAGTGATTACACCATCAGCGGTAAAACGCACGGGTAAACTGCGAATATCTTCAGTGCTTTCAATAAGTGCCGGAATCTTGATTCCAAAGCGCCCCTGAGCTGCATCCATTTCACCGGCGGGAATCAACAGGTTGTTAGACTTGACCGATCTGAGTAGCTCGTCGGCAGTGATGTTGTACTGCTCAAGTCTGTAGGGATCAAGTACCGCCTCTACTACCTCATCGCGATGACCCGACATTTCCGCTTTAAGAACATCCGGTAGTATCTCAAGTTGGCGCTGAAAGTATTTCGCCGTAGTATAAAGTTCACGCTCTGAAATATTCTCCCCGGAAAAGGTTACTACTAGGGTAGGTTCGGGGCTGGGGCTCAATTCGTTGACTATGGGCTCTTTAGTCTCTTGGGGGAATTCTGCTTTGGCGCGATCTACGGCCTCACGGACTTCGGCAACCACGGCACCTATATCTTCGCTGATATCAAACTCAGCCAAAATATAGACCGCACCTTCTCTGGCAGTGGCATTGACCTCGTCGAGACCATCCAATGTCTTGAGTTCCTTCTCGACAGGGCGAATTAACAGGCGAGCACCATCTTCCGGTGATATACCATCATGCCTGACCATGATCATCACAACTGGCAATGTGACATTGGGATTCACTTCCACCGGCATAGCCACTCGGGCCATGGTGCCAGCAAAAAGAATCAACAACATAATCGAGAGAGTCGCCCTAGAGTGATCGATAATACGGCTGAGAAAATTCATTTAAATAGGTCTTCCAGTTACAAACTGTCGGAGCTGTTTGTGAATGAGGCAGTTACCTGCTCACCATCAGTCACATAGTTCTGCCCCACCGTTACCAGTGCTATTTTGTCTGGAAGACCCGCCACCCAAACCCCTTCACTACTTTCACCTACGCTGGAAACCTCTAAGGTGTTGATAACACCCTGATCATTGACCGCTCGCACCGCAAGATGACCCTGATCATCAAGCAACATGAGGCTCGCCGATATCAGATGTGCCTGGATAGCCTGCCCTTCTATCTGTAGGCGGGCAGACATGCCTGCGAGAAATCTCAGATCTGGATTTTCCACTGTCGCTTCTACCTTGTAACTGCGGGTAATAGGGTCTGCTTGACGGGATAGATAGGTAATTTTTCCACTCAGTACATCACCATTAACCAGAGTCACTTTAGCCAGACTGGTGAGAGAAATTTTACTAATTTCACTCTCAGTAACAACCGCGGTTACTTTCAATGGATTTAATTCGACTATCTGCGCACAGAGCTGACCAGGCTGAACAAAATCACCGACTTCAACGGGACGGTTCTCAACAATTCCGACAAAGGGGGCTTTAATGGATAAATTCTCCACATCCAAGCCACTGCGTTCGAAAGCAACCCGCGCCGCCTCAAGCTTGGTTTTAGCTTGGGCAATAGCCAGTTCAGACTGGTAGCCACTCTGTTTGAGTTTTTGTGCACCATTGAATTCAATTTCAGCTTGAGCAAGAGCCGCCTGTGCATGCCGGATGCGTAAGCGGCGATCTTCTTCATCTATTTTGCACAATGTGTCCCCAGCTACAACCTCTGAGCCCTCCTCAACAGGGACAGCAATAATACGTCCGCTTATCTGAGCTTTTACATCAACCACCCGGTTCGCCTCGGTCTTTGCACGCAGAGATAGCTGCGGCCTAAACGCCTGCACCTGAGCCCAGGTTGCCTGAATAGAGGTAAGCTTGGAATCAATGGATTTATTAGCGTTACCATCAGTTGCCGGAGAGAGAAATAAGCCACTGAGTAACCAGAGCAATATAGCCACAGCAAGTATTAATGAAATACGGAGATTTTTATTCAAAGGTACCATCCAATTTTTATGCTTTTTTAACTGTTTTAATACGATTTATTTAATCTAGTAGTTTACCTGTACTGGGTATTTAATTGTGAAGCCAATCATCTGACAACAAACCCTAATACTGTCTCTACAGAGTTAAAAGTAGTGCACTCCTTAAGGTTTTTCAGCTGAAATAGCACTTATATTCGCTGGAAGTACTAGAGACTTTACATACTGAACTGTGACAGTCCCATCAATATATACTAGTAAAAGGTGCTCTGATTAGCATTTTACCGCACTCAACTTGAACTGGTAATTGCCATGATGACAATGGGAAGAGGTAAAGCCTAAGGTAAGTGGATTAAAACTGGACAATTAAGGGACTAGTACAATGAATAAGCAAAACTTAGATAAGGGAATTCTCAAAAGGAGCTGCTCAAATATTACTCGCTTGGCAATGTATATTATTGTGCTGTTTTCCTGCACAGCAAAAGCCGATCTACTCCTCAATGGCAGCACCATCTACTCAGATCTCGGTAAAGATCAATTTGTTGCAGCGCTGTATACCGAAACGGCGCAGAATAAGGCCAATATTATTCAGTCTATGAATAGTGAAAAACGCATGGAGGTGAGGATGATCAACAACTATTCCATGCGCCGCTGGATAAACTTATGGATGCAAAGTATTTCGATCAACAATGGTCGCGAGACTTTTTCCGATTCCGCGGAAGAGTTAATCGCTCTTATGCAGGCACCTAAATCAGCACCTAAAAAGGGTGATATCTTAGAGTATATTTTCTCGCCGGAAAATGGCACATCAATGCGTTTCAATGGTACTGAGTTAATTTCTGATCTATCTGGGGAAGTCTTTGGACTGCTCTTGCGCACATGGATTGGCGCGATCCCTCCCAGCACCTCATTTAAGGAAGAGCTCCTAGGCAACAAGCGCAATAATCATTCAAATAATCTGTTAGCCAATATTACGCCAAATCCTGAGAGAATTTCTCTCGCTGAGTCTTGGATCGTTCCTCAGCAATCGGCTGTAGATGAATCCGAACAGGTAGCAGCTAAAGAAATAACCAAACCATCAACCGAGAGCAATAAAAGCACAGCGAAAAAGGACAGCAGTATTACGGGTACGCCTGAAATCCCTACTACCGAGATAGCTGATATAATTGAGCCCCCTAACAAGGAAGGTACTTCCGCTCAAGATACCGACAGTCAGAAACCCGACTTAAACTCTACCGCATCTGCAACCATAGAGACTGAATCTACCGACGAAGCTGAAGAAGAGATCGTCGACTTTAATGTCGCCGAAGCCCTAGCGCAGCGCGACTACACTCCATTAGTTGTTCAACAGATATACCAGCATATCTCCTACCCAAGTCGTGCTGCATCAAAAAACCAGCAGGGAACCGTTCGTATAGCAGTGGAGATTGGCAGAGATGGCGAGCTTAAAAGCCTGCTGACAACACAGGAGTCTAAGTACAGCAGCCTTAATAAAGCAGCTATGAAAGCCGTTGCAAAGGCCGCCCCATTCCCAACACTCCCAGAGAATATAAAATCAGATTCGTTTGAATTAAGTATTCCTATTACTTTCCGCCTGCAATAATTCAATCATGGCGGTGCAGCCATTCTGCACCGCCATTTCGAAATATACTTCTCATAAAGCCAAGACTGGTCAATTTTTCATCAAGTCGCTATAATCCGCGCCTCAACAATGCAACGCACTTTCATTTAGAACTCTGACGGATTTAAAATCATGAGCTACAACGATATACCAGCCGGTAAAGACCTGCCTAACGACATTAATGTGATTATTGAAATTCCAGCTAATCACGATCCAATTAAATACGAAGTAGATAAAGACAGCGACGCTATTTTTGTTGACCGTTTTGTTGCTACTCCAATGTTCTACCCAGCCAACTATGGCTATGTACCCCAGACTCTGTCCGAAGACGGCGACCCACTGGACGTATTGGTAGTATCACCGTATCCAGTTGTACCTGGTGCAGTAATCCGTAGCCGCGTTGTTGGTGTGTTAAAAATGAGTGATGAATCTGGCATTGATGCAAAGCTTCTCGCTGTTCCACACACCAAACTGACCAAGATTTATGATCATGTTCAAGAAATCGCTGATCTACCTGAATTACTGCTCAATCAAATCGTTCACTATTTTGAAAACTACAAAGCACTTGAGCCTGGTAAGTGGGTAAAAGTTGACGGTTGGGAAGATGCTGAATCTGCACGCGCTGAAATTATCTCTTCTCGCGAGCGCTACTTAGCTGAGTAAGCAAAGTATTGGCATTAAATAAAAAAACCCAGCTTTCGCTGGGTTTTTTTATTCCTATAATTTTATAGACAATTTTTTCGAACCCTAGGCCTCTTCAAGCTCTTCAAATAATACATCGCCATTTAGCCCATGCTTGCGCAATACATCTCGCAATCGTCGCAACGCATCAACTTGAATTTGCCGAACCCGCTCACGAGTCAATCCGATCTCACGCCCAACCTGCTCTAGAGTCTCTTCCTGATGATGCAGCAGACCAAAGCGTCTTACTAACACTTCACGCTGCTTCTCAGGAAGCTCAGCTAGCCACTCATTCAAAGCCTCTGACAAATCTTCACCCTCTATCTGACGTTCAGGACTAAATGCCCCTCCCGCAGAAATTGTCTCGACGAGACTTTTTTCATTCTCGGCCACAGGAATATCAATGGACGATATTCGTTCACTAAGACTGAGAATTTTTAAAACATCGGCGACAGGTTTGTCTACTTCTTCGGCTATCTCTTCAGGCGTGGGAGCATGATCCAGACGCTGCGCCAATTTACGAGAAGCTCGAACATAAACATTGAGTTCTTTGACAACGTGAACTGGCAATCGAATAGTCCGGGTTTGATTCATTAACGCCCGTTCAATGGTTTGCCGTATCCACCAGGTGGCGTAAGTTGAGAAACGATAACCCAGTTCAGGGTCAAATTTCTCGACAGCGCGCATTAATCCGATATTGCCCTCTTCAATTAAATCGAGCAATTCAAGACCACGATTAACATAGCGACGCGCAATTTTAACCACTAATCGCAGGTTGCTTTCAATCATTCGGTGTCGTGCTGATTCGTCGCCCTTGAGAAATTTACGGGCATAGAAGACTTCTTCTTTGGCCGTAAGTAACGGCGCATAACCAATTTCTTTGAGATATAAACTGGTTGCATCAATAACCTGATGACTTATTTCCGATGTATCTCCATGACTATCGGTTGACGCTGTTTGTTGGTCTACTGCTAACGCTTCATCCCTCACGTTTCTATCCCCTTTAAATGTTTCTCCATGTTCAAAGTCACCAATCTAGTGACCTATCCAGAACAATGCCGCTTCCTTTTTTACAGCTCTTTCTACTTCAATATCCCAATACTACTACGATTAATCAGATATAGATAATTTTAATTGTCATTTATTTCAAATATGTTACCGGGTTAATGGGATAACCATCTTTGCGAATCTCAAAATAGAGCGTTCCATCAGAGCCCAAGCGGGAAATAATCTCCATCTGTTTAACGGTTTGGCCCTCTTTAACCATAATTTGTTCATTGTGAGCGTAAGCACTTAACAAAATCTCACTGTGCTTAATAATAACCAGCTTGCCATAGCCGCGTAACCCCTCCCCCGAGTACACCACAACACCAGGCCCAGCAGAGCGAACAGCAGAGCGGCTAACCGCTTTTATTTTAATGCCCTTGTGTAACTCTTTAAGGTTATACGACTCTACAACCTTACCTTTAACCGGCCATTGCCAGCGCCATTTGGCCGAGTTAATTACAGGGTTTGATTTTGGTTTGCTCTTTGCCGCGATTGTTTTTTTCTGCTGAACAGCATTTTTATTTTTTTCTGTCACCTTAGCTCTAGGCTTAGGATTCACAGTTTTTGCTGATAGCGTACTAATCTTGCTGGTATCTAAAGAGAGTAACTGTCCACGATTGATAACAAATGGAGCACGAATACCATTGGCTCGCGCTAACTTACGGAAATCTAAGTCGTAACGCCAAGCGATTGAATAGAGTGTTTCCCCCCGCTCAACCTGATGCACCATTATGCGCTTTGAGGGAGGTTGAGCACGGCTACTAACCGGCGCTGGATGATTATTAGAATACGAGCTACAACCAGTGATAATCAAGATCATCAAAAATGCGATGGGGACTAATGCTGATGAAGCTATACGCGACACAATAGTTTGCCTACAAAGATTTATCCTGATACTGCGAACCCACATATTCTAAACCAAGCACCAAAACCAAGCCAAATACCATAGCTGATACACTTACCAATGTCTGTGGGTCTTTCCCGACCAGTTGCAAAAACTCACTGGGCCAAAGATTTTGTGACGCCAACACAATAGTCTTGCCTGAATGGCTCAGCACAGAATCAAGCACCTGCTTCCAAGGCCATATAATCGTTAAACTCCCAACCAAAAAACCACACATTGTGGCAATCACAGAAACCTCGAAATGGGCTAATAACCAAGAGAGCAAACGGCTAAAAATCATCAACCCGAGAATCCCACCGATGCCGAACACCATTAAAACATCAATCTGAAAATCTGCGATCGCACCTATAAAGACAGGATATAAACCCAATAACACCAAAATAAATGAGCCCGAAATACCCGGCAAAATCATTGCGCAAAGAGCAATACTACCCGCAAAGAACATGGTTGTATGGGTGCCCTCTAACTGCACCGCTGGCGCCACAGATATTCCCCATGCAGCGACTATACCAAAGACAAATAACAATCCATCTCGCCAGTGAGTAAAGGGATGTTGGCGCAATAAATAAATAACAGATCCGACAATAAGACCAACAAAGAAAGACCACAGTGGCAACGGGTGTTCAGCAAGTAAAAACTGCATTACCACCGCCAGCGAAAATAGACTGGTAAGAACGCCACTCAGAAGTACTACGAGAAAACTTCCATTGATATGATTCCAAGCTGCCGCCAGACCCTGAGTTTTTAAAACCTTTAACGCCCTAATATTTAACGACTTAATACTTTCGATCAACTCTATATAGATTCCACTGACAAAGGCAATAGTGCCCCCTGAAACCCCGGGAACAACATCAGCTGCGCCCATAGCGATACCCTTTAAGAAAAGTAGTACATTCTGTTTTAGGCTACGCATGATTACTCCAGAGTTTTTTGCACATAGTTTTGAGCTGAACTTATTGATTTTGATACTAGCGCGACAGACCGCCTAACAGGGGAACAAACTTAACCCGCTCGACAACTTCTTCTTCAAATTCTGAAGAGTCGCCAACTCGGCGTAATACACGTAAATCTTGCTCATCGCCAACCCCAACCGGGATCACTAATATGCCGTCCGGTGCCAACTGGTGGAGCAATTCGTCGGGAACACCCTGTGCCGCGGCAGTGGCAATGATCCCATTGTAGGGTGCATGTTTCTTCCATCCAAAACTTCCATCGGAGAGTTCGGCGGTTATATTGTGCAGAGAAAGCTTTCGAAAGCGTTCTTTGGCCTTAACTAATAACGGCTCTATACGCTCGACGGAATAAACAGAATCAACTAACTGAGCCAGTATGGTGGCTTGGAAACCAGACCCAGTACCAATCTCAAGAACTTTTTTGAGAGGCCCTTCCGCCAATAGAATTTCGGTCATCTTGGCGACAATATAAGGCTGCGAGAGTGTTTGAGAGAAACCGATCGGCAGTGCTGTATCTTCATAAGCGCGATGAGATAGCGCTTCATCGAGGAAGATATGACGAGGAGTTACACGGAATACATCGAGTATTCTTTGATTGGTAATGCCCTGATCTTTCAAGCGCTGAATCAACCGCTCTCGCGTACGCTGCGATGTCATACCAATGCCGGCTAATTCACTTGAGTTCACACAAAATCCTCTATACCTAAAGCCTGCCACAACAGACTGATGTTCTTTTAATAATTACAATTTCTTCTTCTAATACACAACCCTGCTGATGCTCGCCAATATATCACAGGGCTCGAATCTGGGGGCGGAATAATTCGGTGATTTCCCGTAAAACCACTGTCGCAAAGCTACCTGCAGAGAGACCGAAGGACAATTCCAACCGATCTCTGTCCAAACGTTTCCACTGCAGAGCATCGGGCACCAATACTGTGGCGCGGCGGTCCTGTTTGAGACCTGCATGTTCAAGGGCGTAACACCAGTCCCGCCAATCAGCCAATATACCCTGTTCTAACTGTTCTAGATCACCGCCAGCAGCTGATCTCCCGCGCCCCCAGAGTGGCCCGCAGGGCTCTGCCTCAAATTCCATTGATGTGGACCAGCAGCCCTGACGAATGCGTTCAGCGAGAACCAAATTAAATAGCCATGAACGAGCTGCCGATAAAATCATCCCAGTGCCTCGACGATTGCCCTTTAGTTGATCATGCTCAATCAATGTCTGAGCCTGAATCAAATTTCCGCAGCCGTGACCAAACCGCTGCTCACCAAAATAATTTGGCACCCCGCACTCGGCTATTTTCTCTAGCCGAGCTTCAATCTCTGGAAATTGATCTTCAAGGGCAGTAAATTCTCTAAGAACGAGCCGAAATAGATTTCCGTTGTGCATACCGCGGCGCAGTTTTTTGTTGTGGCGCGCCATTGAAAGTATTTCAAAATCTTTATGTAGCAGCTGACCCGGATTTAATTCAAGGCCTGGCAGATAGAGGCTAAACCACTGAGTGGTAACCGCAAAGCGATCTTTAAGGCCACAAAAACTAACATCGTTGCGCTTAATACCCGCCAACTGAGACAGCAAACCAGCGACCCACTGCGTATTCTGGTCGCGTTTTTTGATATGTAAAAACAGATGCTCCCCTTCACCACTGGGCTCAAAGCCTAAAACCTCATCAACCAGAAAATCTTCTGGCTGACTGCGATACATGGCGCGACCAAACGACGTTGGAAACAGTCGCGGCAAGCTCTGAAATTCGAATTCTGGAGATTTGATAATGTTTGCCCGAGAGGTTATTTAGCTATCATCAGATTTAACCACCAGCAAAACCACGGCATGGCAAGCAATGCCTTCTTGGCGACCGACAAAACCGAGTTTTTCGGTAGTGGTAGCTTTGATATTCAGCTGATCAATCTGGCAGTTTATATCGGCACATAGATTGCGGCGCATAGCATCTAGATGCGGCAACATCTTTGGCTGCTCGGCAACAATGGTGATATCAGCGTTACCGAGCTTATAACCAGTGTCAGACATTATCTGTACTACTTTTGCCAGTAAGTGCCTACTGTCAGCACCTCGCCATTGCTGATCTGTGTCGGGAAAGTGTTGGCCAATATCACCCAGCGCCAAAGCGCCTAAAATAGCGTCGATAAGCGCGTGAATTAATACATCGCCATCTGAGTGAGCTATAAAACTCCGATGATAGGGAATTGAGACCCCGCCCAATACCAATTTATCACCGTCGCCAAATGCATGGACATCGTAACCATGGCCTATACGCATTGTTCAGCCTCCTGATAACCCATAATAGCCTGCGCAATAATCAGATCTTCACGATGGGTGATTTTAATATTGTCGCGACGACCCTCTACAACCATGGCCTGCTTCCCTAAATATTCAATCGCCGACGCTTCGTCGGTGGGCACCTGCTGCTCTGCCAGCATTGTCTCAAGAGCTCTGACAAGTAGACCATAGCGAAACATTTGCGGGGTTTGTGCGGCGCGACAATCACTGCGGTCGAGCGTCTTTTCGATAATAGTCTGCGGTGCGTTCTTTTTTGAGACTGTCTTTTTTGGCGCTATCGTCTTAAGCGTATCGCTGATCGAGGTAGCGAGAATGCCGCCCACAGGATGTCCCTGCAATTGATCAATCAATTTATTGATATCAGCACTAGTGATACAGGGTCGCGCCATATCGTGCACCAAGATCCAATCGTCACTTTGGGCGATATCACTCAGGGCTCTAAGACCTTTTAATACTGAATGTACACGCTCTGCGCCACCTTCAATAAGTTCTACCCGTTTATCGGCAGCGGCAGAAACACGCGTCCAATACTCAGATTTGGGGTCACAGGGAACCAAGATTTTTTTCAGACTGGGGATATTTAATAGGCGGCCAAGAGTATAGTCTGCGACCAGTTTATCGCCAATACTATGAAATTGTTTGGCCAGTTCAGCATCAAATCTCTGACCACTGCCTGCAGCTGGAACAATCATCCAATAGTTAACAGCGCTCACTGACTACTATCCTTGCTTATTGAACCCGGCTGATTTTTATCAATCACTAGATAGAAGGTTTCGCCCTGCTTGATCATACCGAGATCGGCGCGGGCTTTTTCTTCAATGGCATTGAGGTTGGTCTTTAAACTTTCGACATCGGTGGCGATAAGGGCATTGCGCTCGCGCAGAGCCTGATTTTCATGCTCCTGCTCTTCAAGCTGGCTATCTAACTCAGAGTTATGGGCGAGGCTGCCCTCACCGACCCACAGTCGAAACTGTAGGCCAACAAAGAGAACAGCCAAGATAACCAATAACCAACGCATAAACGCATTCTATTCGCTTTTCTGGGGTTTGCACATAATCCTGCTCGCAAACCGTCTGAATTTACTGTGCTTTAAATTCAGCCAAACCTCGGTACTGCGCCTGCTCACCTAATTCAGCTTCGATACGCAGCAGTCGGTTATATTTGGCAACACGGTCTGAACGGCAAAGTGAACCCGTTTTAATTTGGCCCGCTGCAGTTGCGACGGCAAGGTCGGCAATCGTAGTATCTTCGGTCTCACCAGAGCGATGCGAAATAACCGCGGTGTAACCTGCGTCTTTAGCCATGGCAATAGCGTCGAGCGTTTCTGATAATGTGCCAATCTGATTAAATTTAATCAAAATAGAGTTAGCCACACCCAGCTCAATACCGCGACTCAAAATACGGGTGTTAGTGACAAAAAGATCGTCACCCACTAATTGGATTTTCTTGCCAAGCTTTTCAGTTTGGTACTTCCAACCATCCCAGTCAGACTCGTCAAGACCATCTTCGATTGAGATAATTGGGTAGACTTCACATAGTTCAGCGAGATAATCACTAAAGCCTTCTGAGCTAAAGACAACGCCTTCACCAGACAGGTCGTAATGACCGTCTTTGTAAAATTCTGATGCCGCGCAATCGAGAGCCAGAGTGACATCACTACCCAAAACATAACCAGCCTCTTCAACAGCCTGCTTAATCACTGCCAGAGCTTCTGCATTGGATGCAAGATTCGGTGCAAAGCCACCCTCGTCACCCACGGCAGTATTTAATCCTTTAGCACCTAGAACCTTTCTCAGCTGATGGAAAATCTCAGCGCCAACCTGAAGCGCTTCAGCAAAACTTTTCGCCGCCACTGGCTGAACCATAAATTCTTGGATATCGACATTGTTGTCGGCGTGCTCACCACCGTTAATAATATTCATCATCGGCACAGGCATGCTGTACTGACCGGGAGTACCATTCAAATTGGCAATATGGGCGTAGAGAGGAATCCCCTGATCCTGCGCCGCAGCTTTAGCAGCTGCCAGCGATACTGCAAGAATTGCGTTGGCTCCCAAGGTAGCTTTATTCTCTGTACCATCGGCATCAATCATCATCTGGTCTAACAAACGCTGATTCGCAGCATCCTGCCCTACTAAAAGGCTCTTGATACTGGTGTTGATGTTATTGACTGCAGTCAGCACACCCTTACCCAGGTAGCGGGTCTTGTCGCCATCTCTCAACTCAAGCGCTTCACGAGACCCGGTTGAAGCACCAGACGGAGCACAGGCAGTTCCAACAATGCCGTTCTCTAAGATTACATCTGCTTGCACAGTGGGGTTTCCACGCGAGTCCAAGATTTCAAACGCTCGAATATCTGCAATGCTACTCATTTACTGTTTTCTCCAATAATTTTGTATGGTTACTGCTGTTAAAAGGGTTATATTTTTTACTCAATTGTCCGGTACAAGTCTTCAAACATTTTCTTCTAAAAAATGCCCAGATCATCCTGCGACTTAATCAAGTCATCAAAGGCTTTCATCTGTGCAAGGAATGGCTCAAGCTTATCCAATGGCAATGCGCTGGGGCCGTCACAGCGGGCATTTGCAGGATCCGGATGGGCCTCTAAAAACAATCCACCAATACCCACTGCAATTCCGGCACGACCCAACTCGGCCACCTGATGACGACGACCACCAGAAGCTGCGCCCAGTGGATCACGGCACTGCAAGGCATGGGTCACATCAAAAATCAACGGCAAACCGCCACTGACTTCTTTCATAGTCCTAAAGCCGAGCATATCGACAACTAGATTGTCGTAGCCCATACATGTGCCACGCTCACAGAGCATTATCTGATCATTGCCACACTCGCGAAATTTGTCGACGATATTGCCCATCTGGCCGGGACTTAAAAACTGTGGTTTTTTAACATTGATCACTGCGCCAGTCTCAGCCATCGCTTTAACCAGATCTGTTTGTCGCGCCAGAAATGCTGGCAACTGAATCACATCACAGACTTCCGCAACCGGTTTGGCTTGGTCTATTTCGTGAACATCGGTAATCAATGGAATATTGAAGGTGCTTTTGATCTCTTGAAATATCTTCAAGCCCTCATCAAGGCCCGGCCCACGAAAGGAATGGATTGATGAGCGATTGGCTTTATCAAACGATGCTTTAAAGACATAGGGAATACCGAGCTTTTCAGTCACCGTTACATAGGCTTCAGCAATCTGCATAGCCATATCACGAGACTCGAGAACATTCATTCCACCAAAAAGAACCATTGCCGCATCGTTGCTAACGTTTATATCCGCTACTTTAATAGCTTTGGCTTTCACTTCTGTGACTCCTATTTTTCCAATTTCGATGCTTGATACTCCACTGCCGCGGCAACAAAGCCTTGAAAGAGAGGATGTCCGTCTCGTGGGGTGGAGTTAAATTCCGGGTGGAATTGGCTAGCAAAAAACCACGGATGGTTTGGCAGCTCGATAGTTTCCACTAAGGTCTTATCGTGAGACAGGCCTCCGATCACCAAGCCAGCCTCTTTTAAGGTCGGCAAATAATTATTGTTCACTTCGAAGCGATGCCTGTGACGCTCTTCAACCTGATCCGCAGCGTAGATATCTCGAGCCATAGAGCCTGGCAGAAAATGACAAACTTGAGAGCCCAAACGCATTGTGCCCCCCAGATCCGAGTCTTCACTGCGCATTTCTTTCTTGCCCTCAGCATCAATCCACTCGGCGATAAGCCCGACAACCGGGCTCGTTGTATCAGGATTAAACTCCGTGCTGTGAGCATCTGTAAGGCCGCAGACATTTCGTGCGTATTCAATAATCGCAATCTGCATACCCAGACAGATACCCAGATAGGGGATATTATTTTCCCGTGCAGTTTTAACCGCATATATTTTACCTTCAGTGCCTCTGCTGCCAAATCCTCCGGGGACCAAAATGGCATCGACGCCATCGAGCAGTGAATGATCCTGCTCCAACAGCTCTGAGTCGATATAGCGAATTTTAACTTTGGTTTTCTTATGGATGCCGGCATGAATTAACGCCTCAGTCACTGACTTATAAGCATCCAACAATTCCATATATTTGCCGACCATAGCAATGGTCACCAGACCCTCTGCATTCATCTGACTGTCGACAACGAAATCCCACTCACTGAGATCAGCTTCCGGCAGATCCATACCGAAACGGTCGAGTACAAATTGATCTAAGCCGTGCTCGTGAAGCATACGCGGAATTTGATAAATAGTCGGCGCATCCATAACCGGAATAACTGCGCGAGGTTCTACGTTGGTAAACAGTGAAATTTTTTGCCGCTGGCTTTCTTCAATTTCGACTTCGGAACGACACAGCAGTACATCGGGCTGTAAACCAATCGAGCGCATCTCCTTAACCGAGTGCTGAGTCGGCTTAGTTTTAGTTTCACCCGCCGAGGCTATATAGGGCACCAGAGTAAGGTGCAACAATAGCGCGCGATGATGGCCTAACTCTCCCTTTAACTGGCGAACCGCTTCGAGAAAAGGTTGTGATTCAATATCACCCACGGTGCCACCAATCTCTACCACAGCGATATCTGCATCACCGGCACCGGCATAGACACGGCGTTTAATTTCATCAGTGAGATGCGGAATCACCTGAACCGTGCCGCCCAAATAATCACCACGGCGCTCGCGACGAAGAATAGTCTCGTATATTTGACCACTGGTAAAGTTGTTGTTTTTGGTCATTTTGGAGCGCAGAAAACGCTCGTAATGGCCAAGATCCAGATCCGTTTCTGCACCATCTTCAGTGACATAAACCTCACCGTGCTGATAGGGACTCATGGTTCCGGGATCGACATTCAAATAAGGGTCGAGCTTGAGGATAGTGACGTTTAGCCCGCGGGACTCAAGAATAGCAGCTAACGAAGCAGCTGAAATACCTTTACCCAACGAAGAGACCACACCACCAGTAACAAAAATAAAACGCGTCATAGAGACCCTGTAAAATCACGACCCTGTAACCCTTATTGAGTGAATCTAAAATTCACCTAATTAAAGAGTCGAATCTAAAAAAATTGTAATTGTGAAAGGCTTGTTTAACCATGAAAATGGTTGAGACCCACCCTACCCAAGATGGGAGAGTAGATTAACAGAAAGGGTTGTAGGATTCTACAGAGAGTTTGCCTGCCAGGTGATTTTTAACCCCTGCTCGTTAGCGTCACACTGCCAACCATGACAAACCCATAAATCGCCTACTGCAACCAGCTGCTCTTCAATATAAACAAGTGGAATACGCTCTCTCCACCAAGGCTCAAGCGCATATTCCTGAAGTAATTTTTTAAGACTGTTAGAGCGATCGCGCCCTACTGGCTGACAGCGTTCACCACCCTGCCGAAAGCGCAGAGTCAACTTACTAACATCGTCGACTCGCAAACCTGCACCCAACACTTTTTCAGCACTGAGTCGAGAGCCATCGGGCAACATCAACGCCTCACCCGCAGTCCAAAACAAGCAGGCATCATCATAAGTTTTTGGCCGCTCACTGCGCTGCAACAAATAGAGCCTATCGCGGTAACGACAAAGCTGGATATTTCCGCGAACGACCTTTGGTTCACTATCTTTTCGAGCGGATACCAGAGAACCTAACGTCTCCTCAACAAAACTCTGGCTAAGTCCTGAAAGGCCATAAAAACTCGGCCAGTAGCGAAGCAGATTTTTCTGTCGGAGCGGTTCAAGCTGATTAAACTCAGGCAGTGACAACGACCACCCCGCGCGCACACTTTTAATCTTTAGACTTGCCAGATCAGCACGCGCTACAGACTCAGCCAATTGATCCGCCTCACTGCTGTGCCGAGCTGTGCGACTAATACCCTGAGCATAGTCGGGCCAGCGTTCAGCCAGAACTGGAACAACACGATTGCGCAGATAATTGCGATCAAACTGATCCTGCTGGTTACTCTCATCTTCGACCCAGCTCAGCTGCTTTTCTAACGCCCATGCCTCAAGGGCAGCTTTCGTCCATGCCAATAATGGCCTTAATAATTTGCCACGACCCAATGGGCGCGTTAGCGGAATACCTGCCAAGCCTTTAGGGCCTGAACCACGTAACAGCCGGAATAGCACTGTCTCAACCTGATCATCCGCATGATGACCAAGCAGTAAAATACCCTGCTTAACGATCAGTTTTTCAAATACTTGATAGCGAGCATCTCGGGCGGCTGATTCAAGACCATCGCCAGATTCAATCACTGATACCGATTCGCTGTGCAAGCGAACACCCAGAGACTGACAAAACTCAGCACTCTGTTGTTGCCAATGATCTGCATTCGGGGATAACCCATGATCAATATGTACCGCTGAAATTTTTTCAGCATCAATGACCTCGCAGACCAGACACAACAAAACCGATGAATCAAGCCCGCCGCTCAGACCGACTAAAACCTGTGGTGCACTGTTAAGCTCTTCCAGCCAATGGGCAAATACTGCACTGGCGGTAATCTCGCGGTTTTTTTTCATTGTCGGCCTGCTCAAGATCCTAGCTCCGATTCATTCTCTTGCTGTTGCTGAATCTGGTATTGTTGAAACTGATGGCGGGTTAGCAGGTTGCAGTTTTCAGTAGCCGGATCAAAGGTAATTAACACCTCACCTCTTTTTAACTGCCCCCTGACCTGATCAATTTTATTTTCTAAACTGGCTTCATAGGAGCCATAGTCAGTCCCTTCACGAAGAATAAACTCTTCGATCACGGCACCTAGAACCTCAGCGCTCAATCTGTCAGCAGGGATTTCAATCACTTAATTTTCACCTTTAGTGTCACTATCATAAAGCGTATTCAAAACAACTATGATGTGCATAATAGTGCCATAATCATTTGCAGTTAAGACTAGGAGTCAAAAATGAGCAATTATTTAGTATTAACCATTATCTCAGACGATCGCGCCGGCATCGTCGAGCAAGTCGCACAAGCCATTAGCAACCATGGCGGCAACTGGATGGAAAGCAGTATGGCCCGGCTGGCGGGAAAATTTGCGGGCATTCTTTTGGTTGAGGTCGAGGCCGCAGCCCAACAGCTTCTCGAAAAGGATTTAGCTGCGCTGGCAGATCAGGGCATTAAAATCACCGTCGAGAATAGCGGCCCACAAACTAATGATGATGCCCATATCAGCTGTCTGGAAATTGTTGCCAATGACCGCTCAGGAATTGTCGGGGAAATTTCCTCTCTACTGGCCAAAAACCAGGTCAACTTGGTATCTCTTGAAACCTTTTGTGAGAGCGCACCCATGTCTGCAGGCATGATGTTTTACGCTCACGCCTACACTCAACTGCCCGTAGGTATGTCTGAGGACCAATTGACCCAGTTGTTGGAGAGCCTTTCCGACGATCTAATGGTGGAGGTTGTCGAGGCTTAAGCCGACCCTATTCTCTATGCTTGATATTGTTCTCTACCAGCCAGAAATACCACCGAACACCGGAAATATTATTCGCCTCTGCGCCAATACCGGTTTTCGCCTGCATTTAATCAAGCCCTTGGGGTTTGATCTGGACGACAAAAAACTGCGTCGCGCCGGATTGGACTATCGGGAGTTTCAGTCATTAAAAGTTCATGAAAGCTGGGAGGCATACCTCACCAGCTGTGAACCAAAAAATATTTACGCCCTAAGCACCAAAGGGTCTGCCGGCTATTCATCAGTCAGTTTTCAACCTGGCGATGCGCTTTTATTTGGCCCTGAAACTCGCGGGTTGCCAGAAGATATCCGCACATCAGTGGGCGCCAGCAATGTCTTGCGCCTGCCTATGCAGAAGGATAGTCGCAGCCTTAATCTCTCCAACACAGTATCCATTGTGGTCTACGAAGCTTGGCGACAGTTGGGGTTTTCTGGCGGTGACTAAATCTCGCAGGTATTATGCGCGCCTGTAAGTGCGAAAAAACAGCATTCAACCTTCCGTTCAAGAATCACTATTAATAAAAGCAAAATAATGACAGCAAAAATTGGTTTATTTTATGGCAGCTCGACCTGCTACACCGAAATGGCAGGAGAAAAGATCTGCGAGCAGATCAATAGCAACTTTAAAAACAACAGCGTTAGTCTGCACAATATTGCCGATACTCCTCTAAGCCTAATGGCCGACTACGATTACCTGATTTTAGGTATACCAACATGGGATTATGGCGAGCTTCAAGAGGACTGGGAGACTCACTGGAATCAGCTTGATAGCATCGATTTTTGTGGCAAAAAAGTCGCCGTTTATGGGCTTGGCGATCAGATCGGCTATCCAGAATGGTTCCAAGACGCGCTGGGGTACCTCTGGGCCAAGGTGAAAAATCAGGGCGCCAGTATGGTCGGCCTATGGCCCAATCAGGGCTATGAATTTGAAGACTCGAAAGCATTGACAGAGGATAAACAATTTTTTGTTGGTCTACCGCTAGACGACGAAAATCAGCTCGAATTAACTGATGAATTTATCGCCCGCTGGTGTACCCAGGTTATCACTGAATTTGGCACCCTCTCATGAGCGCCGCGCCAGTAACCGAACTGCCTTGGTACCTGCCAAAACAGCCCGCTCGAACAACCACAAAACAGATTACGGTTATCGGTGCTGGAATTGCAGGATGTACTGCGGCGGTGGCGTTAAAACGTCGCGGCTTTGAGGTCACTATCGTTGATCGCCACCCTCAGGCAGGCTCAGAGGCTTCGGGAAACTCTCAGGGAATTGTCTATCCCAAATTATCGCCACGAGATGATGCTTTACCGCGGATAAATCTCGCCGCAATACAGTTTTGCAGTGACTACTATCAACCTTTTTGGGATCGTGGATTGGGCCAGCAATGCGGTATTCTGGTAGTTCCAGAAAGCCCCAAGAAAGTCGCTGATTTTGCTCTGATTAGCCAACGCTTTGCCGATCAGCCGGATATAGTCCAATCAGTCAGCAAACAACAACTTCAAGCACTCTCAGGCATTTCACTAAGTGCCGAAACCGCCCTCTACTTTCCCCAACTGGGCTGGTTGCCACCGGCGCTAATCTGCCAGCAACTGCTGGAAAACAATAACATTCCCCTATTGCAGGGGGATATTCACAGCCTAAACCATGACGCCGATAACAATAGCTGGAAATTAAACAGCTCAGACGGCCAAACCATCATGTGCAGTGAAACCGTGGTTATTGCCAGCGCCTTTGACTGCAAAAACTTTGCCCAGAGTGACTTTTTACCGCTGCGTAAAATACGTGGCCAAATCACTCAACTGCCCAGCACTGCCGAGAGCAGTCAATTGAAAACCGTTATCTGTGGTGAGGGTTATTTCACCCCCGCCGAAAATGGTTTTCACAGCTGCGGGGCGACCTACAATAAAGATATTTTCACCCCTGAGGTTCGCGATGAAGATCATCGCACTAATATTGAACAGATCAGAGCCACTGATTCTAGGTTAGCTGCAACAGTAGGCCAACCCCCGATTGAAAATCTGACTGGACGTGCCAATTTCCGCTGCACCACGGCCGACTATCTGCCGATTGTTGGCGCTCTACCCAATGTGCCTGAGATGATTGAGGACTACGCCATTTTGCGCCGCGACGCCAAAACTGTACTGGAGACGCGGGGCAGTTATTTACCCAATCTTTATGTGAATTGCGGCATGGGGTCACGAGGCTTGAGTTACGCACCCCTGACAGCTGAGATTTTGGCTGCACAGATTGCCGGCGAAACACCCCCGCTCGAACGAGAATTGCTCAATGCGATGCATCCAGCCCGCTTTATCATTCGCGATTTAAAAAGAAGCCGTATTTAAAGAAAGCCGCCGCCATTGCGTGCAATATAACTGGCAGTAACCGTATCCATAGTGACAATATGATTGACCAGCCACTGGGGAAATTCTTCGCCAACATAATGCTCTAACCGCAGCATTGCTTCGACACTAGGTTGAGATTGCCAACGACTGTGCTCATCGACCATCCATGCCAGCACCCGCTGATGCTCTTGCTGGTGTTTTTCTCGGGCGGGAAATTGGTACTCTTCCATACACTTCTCTTCCAAATGGAAATGATTAACCGTATCCGCAAGTAATTTCTTTAATCGTTTATCAATATCCTTCTCAACCAACTTTAAATCTTTTTTTGCCATACCCAACAGCTGCTTAATTTCATTGGCGTCATCAAAGGCCTTTCTGTGCTCAGCATTCATAAACTCGAGATCAACCTGAGGTGTGCAATCAAAATCAGTCATGATCTATCCCCTCCTGATATTTTCAACATTACTCTCTAATTGGATCAGGCTAACAGGTTTTTTCTCCATAGCCGTTGATAGCCATCAATGCTGATGGACTTTGTCTTTTTTTACCTTATTATCGCGATCTGAATAAATAATTAACGGCACAAGAATATCTGTCTATGAAATATATTGGAGCCCATGTCAGCGCTGCTGGCGGAATTGAAAATGCACCGATTAACGCCCATAACATTGGCGCTACGGCATTTGCCTTCTTCACCAAAAACCAGCGTCAGTGGCAGGCAAAGCCGCTTACACAGGAGAGCATTGAAGCATTTAAAGAAAACTGCGCACTGTACAATTTTTCACCCGAACAGATTCTCCCCCATGACAGCTATCTAATAAATCTCGGCCATCCGGAACACGAGGGTTTAGAGAAGTCTCGACAAGCATTTGTCGATGAATTACAGCGCTGCGAACAGTTGAACCTTAAATACCTCAACTTTCACCCGGGCAGTCACCTGCGAAAAATTTCCGAAGACCAATGTATTAAAACTATCAGTGAATCGATCAACCTAGCGCTGGATGCCACTGCCGGCGTTACCGCAGTCATCGAAAATACTGCCGGCCAGGGCAGCAATCTCGGCTTTAGTTTTGAACAGCTCGCTGCCATAATTGATGGCGTCGAAGATAAATCTCGGGTGGGTATATGCTATGACACCTGCCATGCTTTTGCCGCTGGTTACGATATGCGCAGCACTGATGGTTGTGAAAAGGTATTTGCCGATTTTGAGCGCATCGTTGGCTTTGAGTATCTCTGCGGAATGCACCTGAATGATTCACGTTCGGAATTTTCTAGCAGGGTCGATCGCCATCACAGCCTTGGCCACGGCAATCTGGGTTTGAATGTCTTTCAATTTATTATGCAGGACAATCGGTTTGACGGTATCCCGCTGGTACTGGAAACCATCGACCCATCAATCTGGGCCGATGAGATAAATCTGCTGCGCAGCTTTCAGTCTGCGGTTTAATCTAAGCCTCTTCTAAAGACTCCCGTGCTGCCAACAGACCACGCCGATAAATATCGGCGCTGGCACTGCCGTCTCCAACCTTCTCAAGCACCTCGGCTAAGGAGATATAGGCCTGAGTCGATGGCCGCAATGTGACCGCAGCTGACAAATAGTCTCGCGCTTTACCCCAAAATTTCAGCCGCTGGCAGATAAGCCCCAGCGCCAACAATAGATCAGGGTCATCGCGATGCTTCTGCAGCCATTTTTCCGCCATCATTAACTGCTTCTCTGGGGTTGCCGATTGCAATTCACCAAATTGCACCACCAGCTGCGGATGCCATTGATGAGTCAGCGCTTTAATCAACAATGTCTGTTGTTTCTCTGGGGCGCTCACTCGAGCTAAACTGTCTGAATAGACCGCAATAACCTGTTGATTTTTGTGTAATTTTTTCGGTGTGAAATCCCAGATATCTTCCAGTAGCGCTTTTTGTTCGCTAATTGGAAGCTCTGGATCTGGGGTATATTCATCCAGCAGGCTGCAGTAGACATCCAGCTCAAGATTGGCCAGTGCATCGCCGCCAATCACTTTGTAGTGCTTGAGGTCACGCAACAGTTTTTGCAGTGGACCCCAGTCTTCAGCCATATAATAGGCATCGGCCAAAAGTCTTAACAGCCCGCGATCACTGGGCTTTTTACTGTGCATCCCACGAAGAATCTGCAGTGCTTCGGTGGGCTTTTCCTCCAGTAAAAAAAGCTCAGCTAATGCTTTATCGGCAATAAAACGACGCTTTGGATAGGTTATTTTTAAACGCTTTAATAGCTGTCGAGCCCGCTCGATCTGATTGTTGTCAGCGGCGGCACGGGCAGCAAAAAGTAAATTAACTACAGGCATTGCCGACTTTTCCGCCGACTGTGATAACAATTTTTCTGCCTGTTGCCAGTCATCTTCGGCGAACAACAATAGTCCCTCAGCCGTCTGATTAATTTTGCGTGCACTGCGTCGGCTTTGCCACCATAGTTGCAAGCCCCCGGCTCCAGCTATCCAACGCCAAGTCAACAACAACCAGAGTAGTAATCCAGTGGCTGTCAGATACAGTAGCAGACCAGTCCAAGCACTCATCTCTAGAGTAAAGGTCTCAAAACTAAGCAATATATAACCACTGCCCAGCTGCAATATCCACACCAGCGCAGCACCGATCAGTAGCGCCAGCATCAACAGCACAAGCAGCTTTCTCACTTCTGTTGCTCCCCGTCACTGATGCGACTCTGACGTAGGTTAAGCATTGTCTGAACCGCCGCTATAGAACCTGAAATATCCGGCAACTGTTGGATCACCGAGCGTTCACTAAGTAGGTTTAAACGCTCAATAAGCGCCTGACTCTGGCTGTTTAATTGGTAGTACCGCTGTAACAACCCTGCGGTTTTTTCTAAGCTGGCGCTATAAATAATTTGTTCTTCTCGCAGCAGCGCACTCTGAGCCTGCTCCAGTAAAAGATAGATATTGTGCTGAATAATAGACTGCTCATTACTGGTCAACAGCGGCTCGATAGGCTGTTGGCGTTTTCGCACTACTATCAACTGGCCGAGCTTTTGGCTAAAGCGTTCAAAGCTATCTAATAAAGTAGTATTTTGCTCATCCACAGTCTCGTTATCTGCCACAGTTGCAGGTTTGGTTGCACTGACTGGCTGAACAATTAACAGATCGTCAATCACCCCTGAGATAGCCTCCACTTCAAGAAATATCCCCTCTCGATCAATCTTGCTGGTCATCCGCAACGCCGCTATATCTTCAGCCAAAGCTCTGCGCACTGGGAGTAATTCGGGGTCGTCCAGCTGAACAAAAATATTATCGACGTTCTCTAGTATCGCCAGTGGATTCTCGGTACTCCGCTCTACCTGCAAACGCTGATTGGCGAGGCGAATTAAGTAAGCAGCCTCGGATAGCAACCAGTCGCCTCGACTAGCTGTGCCAAGTTGCAATATTCGTTCGGCTTGGGAATTTAATCTTAATTTAACCGAGTAGAGTTGATCTTCAAGCTGCGAAATTAACTCGGACTGCTGCTGAACTGTCTGGCGATTTGACTGCTGTTGCTGACCGAGCCTACGCTCAATCGCCGCTATATCCGTCTGCAGACTATCTGATACTCCGGCTCTTTCTTGCAGCTGAATTTTCCACTCAGCCCAACCTTTCCAACCAGCAAAACCCAGAGCGCCCATCACAACAAGTATCAACAGAGCTTTTAACAAGGGAAAACCGTTGCTGGAAGTTTTAAGTGGGGCTTTACGGGAGGTTTTTTTATCCGCGGCTTTTTTGTCGGTTGTTTTAACCGCAGCCTCTGGCATCGACTTATCAGATATATCGCCTGGCTGTTTATCACCAGCCTTGGGCGGCGTTGTTTTTTTGTCCGTCACCATTTTTCCTCTTGGATCTTAGGGGCTATATGTCTTGGGTACCTAGATTTCTTGAGCATCTAGTCTACCTAAAGAGTAGCCCGTGATGGGGTTTCTATGCAATAAATTGTCTGCCTTAAAATCGGATTGGGCAGAGGCTGCTCAAAAAACTTTTTCCACGGCGGCTAGCATCGCTTCAGGCAGCGCGTTTTCAGCACAGATCACCTTCCGGTAACCCAGATGTTTGGCTATTGTCGCCACCCGCTCACTGGGAACAACCACTGCAGTATCGGCAAATAGAGTACCTTCAGCTTCTCCCATTGCTTGAATGAGTTCACCGCTGTGGGCAATCAAGCAGTCCGCCTGCTGTTGCTGGGCTAGCGCTAACTGTTGGCTGTCGATAACACGACGGTAAAGTTCGCAGTAGTCAACCCGCGCACCTCGCTCAATTAATGTCCCGGCGAGAATCTCCCGCCCACCGCAGCCACGAAAAATAATAATCCGCTGGTTTTCCAACTGCTGGAGCTGCGGCAATTGCAGTAGCTCTTCACTGTTCTGACGGCCACTGGGACAGAGAGCATCAATACCAACCTGTTTTAACAGCTCAGCTGTGCGCTCACCAACAGAAAAGTAATCAATCCCCACAGGTAACATCGGCCAGTATTGATCGATCCATTCAACCGCCAACTCTGCGGCATTGCCACTGACAAAAATAGCCTTGTGAAAATTATCTAGCTCGAGAATCTGGCTTTTTATATTCTGGCTTGTATTGCCCTGGTTTTCAGTAACAGCCTCTATCGACATCACTGGCGTATGAGTAACCTGCGCGCCGGTGTTTTCCAGCATTGATATCAGCTGATCATCTTGGCGCTTTGGCCTGATTAGCAATATCCGTCTGGCGGCTAAACTATTTTGATCACCGGACTCTGTCATCAACCAGCTCCATAGACCTCAGCGAGAATCTCTCCAGCACCGGCAGCCAAAAGCCGCTCGGCTAGCTCTATACCCAGCTCTTCTGCAGACTCTCTGGGACCGCAAATTTCATTCTCAAGAATCACTGATCCATCGACACTGCCCACTAGGGCGCGCACTCTTAAACTCTGGTTGTTTTCCTGCAACTCTGCATAACAGGCAATAGGAACCTGACAGCCACCCTGCAAGTGACGGTTGAGTGCTCGCTCAGCAGTGACGCGAGTATGGGTGTCAGGGTCATTTAGGCTGGCTATAAGGTTGAGTGTGGCTTGATCGCTGTTGCGGCACTCAATGCCTACGGCACCCTGCCCGCCCGCAGGCAAGCATAGATCTGCAGGCAAGCGTGATGCGATTCTGGTTTCCATATCCAAGCGGATAAGACCGGCACTGGCGAGAATAATCGCGTCGTAGTCGCCGCCATCTAATTTGGTCAGTCGGGTGTTTACATTGCCGCGTAGATCTTTAATTTTTAAATCGGGAAACTTTGCCCGTATCTGACACTGGCGACGCAAACTAGAGGTACCCACTACGGCGCCCGAAGGAAGATCTTCAAGGGTTTTATACTGATTGGAGACAAATGCATCGAGAGGATCTTCGCGCTGACAGATCACCGCCAGCCCAAGACCCTCGGGGAATTCCATCGGCACATCTTTCATTGAATGCACGGCGATATCAGCGCGACTTTCCAGCATGGCGACTTCAAGCTCTTTGACAAACAACCCTTTGCCGCCAACCTTGGCCAGAGGAGTATCCAGCAGCACATCGCCGCGAGTAGTCATGGCGACCAACTGCACATCCAGATCAGCGTTGCATTCTAGAAGTTTGGCTTTAACAAACTCGGCCTGCCAAAGCGCCAGAGGGCTCTTTCGCGTAGCAATTCGGATAGTTTGGGACACTGATATTCCATCGCTAGTCATTTACAAGAGTGACATTATCGACGATTTTGACTCAGTTGGGCAGTTCTAAAAGCCCTATTTTTGTGGCTCTGGTTAAATCTTTAAAGTTCTGGCAGCAACTGCCGCAATTTGGGTTCCAGTCGCCGACTGACCATCGGTTGAATACTCAGGTCACGAATACTCACCGACAGATGTCCATCAACAAAAGTTAGCCCCTCTATGGCGTCCCTAGACACCAAGGCATTGCGATGAACACGCACAAATAGATCGGCAAATTCCTCTTCTATCTCTTTCAAGGTATCCGATAGCACCGCTTCGCTATCCGCCAAATAGGCCGTTACGTACTTTTGCTCAGCCTGTAATAGAAGAATTTTTTTAACCGGTATTAAGTCGATGCCCTCGTGGGTTCTACTGCATAGATGACGGCGATGGGTTCGCGGTCTTTCGATAATCTGCGCACGGGTCTTGCGAGTGGCCTGTTTGATGGCTGCGACCAACTCATCGAGTTTAATTGGCTTTAATAAATAGGCACAGGCCTGAGCATCAAAAGCGCGCAGGGCAAAATCCTCAAAAGCGGTGCAAAAAATAACGGCCGGCGGCAGGGTCATCTGAGCAATGACTTTGGCGGCCTGAAGACCATCCATCTCAGGCATACGGATATCCATAAGGACAATATCCGGACTGCATTTACCCACCAATTGAACAGCTTCGAGTCCATTAGTGGCCTGACCAACTAGCCGCACGTCACTCATCTTTTCCAGATGGTGTCGCAGGCGAATCCGCGCCAGCGGTTCATCATCAACGATCAGTACCTTGACCACAGTTAACCCTCCAATGGTTTAAATCGTATCCTTGTATGGTAATGATTTTGCTTTACAGTTTCTTGCAACTCTGCCTGCTTGTTAAAAAAGATATCGAGTCGATGACGCAAATTTTTAACGGCAAGATTATGCCCAACTGGCTTTTTAACCGGCTTCTGCGCTTTATTTTCCAGACTGTTAACTATATCAATACAGATCCATTCGCCCTGCTGATAAATTTTAATATTCACATAGCCACCTTTCAAGGCAGGCTGAATGCCGTGAAATACGGCGTTTTCAATTAGCGGCTGCAAGATAAGTGCTGGTACAGAAATTTTACTCAGGTCCGTCTGTATATCCCATTTATATTTAAGGCGCTCCGCGAGACGTAATTTTTCAATCTCCAGATACTTTTTGCAGGTATCAACTTCTAACTGCAAGCTCACTCCCGCATTTCCATCACTGAGGGCGTAGCGAAATAAATCGCAGAGATTTTCTAGAATAAGCTCCGCCTTATCTGGATCAAGCCGAATCAGACTCGCCAGACTATTCATACTATTGAACAAAAAGTGCGGCCGAATTTTCGACTGCAGGGCCTCAATGCGCGCCTCTTGGCTGGCACGCTGCTGTTGACGCAATCGGTGCTGTAGATAAAATAGTCTCAATATTGCACCTGCGGGTATTGCCGTGATTACTACCGTATCGACGATTAACAGCGCATCTGCATGCCATACGCCTCTCAACAGAAAATTACTCGATAACTCAGCGATCGCGGCGCAGATAGCGGCGGCTAGAAGTACTAACAGATAATTAATTAAGGCGACATGGCGCAGCGGGAGGTTGATAAGATAGCGGCGTCCCTGACATAAAAAGAATGCGCTGAGCAGTGCAATCCAGAATACTTCCAGTGCGATTTTGCCAAATAACAGAAAATCAAAGGCCGAAATACCCGTACGCACAAATACCATCAGGACAGCAAACAACCCTGTAATCACCAATAAACCCAACAATCCCTGCCCGCGACAGAGGTCAGGAATAAAATATTCGTCTAATTGAAGCTGTTTTTCTCCTAAATCACTCATTCGAGTTATTGCTCATCCCTGTGATTAGCTATAATCCTAGTCGCGATATAACCACTGAGCAAATAAGTCGATGAGTCAATCTGAGAAAAATACTATGAATAATCCGTCAACCCCCAAAACTAATCAGGCTTGGGGAGGCCGATTTAACGAACCTGTCGATGAATTTGTCGCACGCTTTACCGCCTCGGTGAATTTTGATCAGCGCTTTTATCGTCAAGATATTCAGGGCTCGATCGCACATGCAAAAATGCTTTGCACAGCAAATGTATTAACGGCTGACGAGCGCGAGCAGATTATTGTTGGCTTACAAGAGATCGAAGTGCAAATTGAATCCGGAGAGTTTGTCTGGTCTGTGCCACTTGAAGATGTGCATATGAACATTGAAGCTGCGCTGACCGATAAAATCGGCATCGTCGGCAAAAAATTACATACTGGACGCTCACGCAATGATCAGGTAGCCACCGATATTAAGCTTTGGCTACGTGACCAGATCGACCTGATAGGGCCTCTTTTAACGCGCTTGCAACAGGGAATGATTGAGCTTGCGGCCAGTGAAGCCAACACCATTATGCCCGGTTTTACCCACCTGCAAACAGCACAGCCGGTAACCTTTGGTCATCACCTGCTGGCATGGAATGAAATGCTTGAGCGCGACTATAGCCGTCTTCAAGACTGCCGCGCGCGACTCAATCAGAGCCCACTCGGCGCTGCGGCGCTGGCTGGAACCACCTATCCGATCGATAGGCAGTTTACCGCTGACGCACTGTTTTTTGACAAACCCACAGAAAACTCTCTGGACTCGGTCAGTGATAGAGACTTTGCCATTGAATTCTGCGCCTTTTCTAGCATCCTAATGACCCACCTCTCTCGTATGTCTGAAGAGTTGGTGCTATGGACCTCGGCTCAATTTCAGTTTATCAACTTGCCCGATCGCTTCTGCACCGGCTCTTCGATTATGCCGCAGAAAAAGAATCCCGATGTGCCAGAACTGGTACGAGGCAAAACCGGCAGGGTTAACGGCCATTTGATTGCTCTGTTAACGCTGATGAAAAGCCAGCCACTGGCCTACAACAAAGATAATCAGGAAGATAAAGAGCCGCTGTTTGATGCTGTTGATACAGTCCGTGACTGTCTGCGAGCTTTTGCCGATATGATTCCGGCCATTGAATCGAGAAAAGAAGAGATGTACGAGGCGGCACGCCGCGGCTTTTCAACCGCCACTGATCTGGCGGACTACCTAGTAGGCAAAGGTATTGCCTTTAGAGACTCCCATGAAATTGTTGGCAAATCTGTTGCCTATGGTATTGCCGAAAATAAAGACCTGTCGGAAATGTCTCTTGAAGAACTACAACAATTCTCCGGTGAAATTAGCGCTGATGTCTTTGATGTCTTAACTCTGGAAGGCTCTGTGGCTGCCCGTGATCATCTTGGCGGTACAGCTCCTGCACAGGTAAAAGCTGCAGCGCAGCGTGCTTTGGCAAAACTTGGCGCGCGCTGAGGTTTTTTTCTGGGCTGAGGCCTTTGATAGGCTGAGGCTCTTTACCAGCTAAGGCTCTTTATCAGCTGAGGCTCCTTACTAGCTAAGGCCCCTAAAAATCAAAGGTAATCGTCTCGCCTGCCTGAGACTGGCAGGCTTCGCTCAACATCGCAGTCAGCAGTTTACCGCTGACCGTGTTGCGCCATTGATCACCATCGAGTTTGAAATGAAAGCCCCCTGATTTGGCCGCCAGCCATATCTCACTGACTGCAGATTGGCGGGACAGGATAATCTGCGAGCCATTGGCTTCGCAGGTTATGGTGAGCATGCCGGCGCTGTTTTCATAGTCAAGATCGGCACCACTGTCATCAATGCTCTCTTCGATTGAAAACATCAACTCATCGACTATCTGGTTAAACTGCGCTTCATTCATTCGTTTATTGCCCTTAATATTATTGCCTACTGAAAAGCAGGCGATTAGCTGTCTATTACTTAAGCTTCACTATTCATATTGTTGGTATTGATTGCCGCTGAGGCTATACTTGCGAACTTGTTTGAATAGCGCTCTTTAGGGCAGGAATTATAAACTATGTACCAGCAATTGCTTACCAAATTAATGCAAAAAACTATGCTGTCTGCAACAAGAATAGGCGCCGTAATTTTATTGCTCGCAGGTCTCTCTAGTTGCGGCAACAAGGCTGACCTTTACCTGCCAGAAGATACTGCGACAACTTTTAGCACTACAACTGGCGCCTTAACGGACAACAATGTAACCGACATCAGCGAACTCTAGGAAATTATGTACAACGCCGTTACCTCCCAAAATGGGAATTTATTTATTGAGGGCACCGCCCTTGAATCTATCGCCACGCAATTTGGCACGCCGAGCTATGTTTACAGTAAAGCGGCTATCAGCAGTAATTTTCTCGCCTATCAAACCGCTTTAGCCGATAAAGAACACCTTATTTGTTATGCCGTTAAAGCCAATTCAAATATTGCTGTATTGCAGACTCTGGCAGAACTTGGCGCGGGCTTCGATATTGTTTCCAGCGGTGAACTGGAGAGAGTGCTTCGTGCCGGCGGCGATCCATCCAAAGTGGTATTTTCTGGCGTGGCAAAAACCGCCGTCGAGATGCGTCGTGCGCTTGAAGTAGGCATTCACTGTTTTAATGTCGAGTCTGAAGCTGAACTGGAATTACTTAATTCCACCGCTGCCGCCTGTGACCTTACTGCTGCTGTATCGCTGCGGGTCAATCCGGATGTGGATGCACAAACGCACCCCTATATTTCAACGGGCTTAAAAGAGAATAAGTTCGGCATTGATATTAATCTGGCACCGCAGGTCTATCAACGCGCTGCACAGATGAGTCATATCAATATTGTCGGTGTGGACTGCCATATTGGCTCACAGCTTGTCGATATCGCCCCTTTTGTGGCAGCACTTGAGCGCTTGCTGATGCTGGTCGACGAACTAGCTGAACTCAACATTAGCCTGCAACATATAGATATTGGTGGCGGTCTAGGTGTTCGCTATGAGACTGAAGAACCACCGACACCCAATGATTATATGTCGGCAATCTTGCCGCTCTTAAACGGTCGCAGTGAAACACTGGTTTTAGAGCCGGGCAGATCTATTACCGCCAATGCCGGCGTTATGCTAACGCAGGTTCAATACCTGAAAAGCAATGGTGAAAAGAACTTTGCCATTGTCGATGGCGCAATGAACGACATGATTCGCCCAGCGCTCTATCAGGCTTGGATGGATATTCAGCCTGTTACAGCTAGAAGTGCAGAAACTCATAGCTACGATGTGGTGGGACCGGTTTGTGAAACCGGTGATTTCCTGGCCAAAGATCGCTCACTGGCGATTAGTGCTGGCGATTATCTCTGCCTGTTTTCTGCTGGCGCCTATGGTTTTGTGATGAGTTCAAATTACAACAGTCGCCCACGGGCACCCGAACTGATGATCGATGGCGATCAGGTACATGTTATTCGTCAACGCGAGAGCCTTGAAGACCTGCTTAATGGCGAGCAATTACTGCCCGTGGCACGGGGATAAATCACCTATGTTGATGAAATTCACCAAAATGCACGGGCTCGGCAATGACTTTGTGGTTATTGATGCAGTGACACAGAATGTGAGTGTTACCGCGTCGATGGCACGCCGTCTCTCAGACCGTAAAACCGGTATTGGCTGCGATCAGGTGTTGGTTGTTGAGCCGCCTTCAGACGCGGATATCGATTTTAACTACCGTATTTTTAACTGCGATGGCGCAGAGGTCGAACAATGTGGCAATGGTGCACGCTGTTTGGCACGCTTTGTTAAGGATCGCCGACTGACGGGTAAAAACCCGATACGGGTTAAAACCTCCAACCGGGTTATAGAACTTCACATTAGCGATAAAAATTTGGTCTCGGTGGATATGGGTATTCCTGAGTTCGAGCCATCAAAAATTCCCTTTGAAGCGCCTCTTGCGGCCACCGTCTATGATCTTGATGTGGACGGTCAATCTGAACAGATCGCAGCGGTTTCCATGGGCAATCCCCACGCTGTTCTCAAGGTTGACGATGTTGCAAAGGCTCCTGTTGCTAAATTGGGCGCCAAAATAGAGTCACATCCGCGCTTCCCAAATCGGGTCAACGTTGGCTTTATGCAAATACTCGGCCCCAATGAGATAAAATTGCGTGTCTATGAGCGCGGTGTTGGCGAAACTGAAGCCTGTGGCTCGGGTGCCTGCGCAGCAGCGGTAGCGGCGATACTTCAGGGTGCGGTCGATTCCCCAGTGACTCTTCAGCTAACCAGAGGCAGCTTGAAAATAGACTGGCAAGGCGAGGGCCATGCATTGATAATGACAGGGCCAGCAAAAACAGTTTTTCATGGACGCATAAGAATATGAGCAAAGAAACAGAGATAGACCCCAAAGAAAAAATAGTCCGCGAATTTCTTCGTGACAACCCCTCTTTCCTCGATGAGAACACAGATATCCTAGAGTGTATGGTGCTGCCGCACGATAGTGGCAACGCGGTATCTCTAGTTGAGCGTCAAGTGGGTGTATTGCGCGATCGCAACAAAGAGATGCGCGCACGCTTAGACAATATGCTGGAAACCGCCCATGCCAACGATCTGTTATTCGAAAAAACTAAGCGCTTGGTTCTCAATCTACTCGAAGCTAAAAACCTCTCAACGCTAATTGAATCTGTTCATGACAGTCTCGGCAAAGACTATGGAATTGAGTTTTACAGCCTGACATTACTCGGCGATGAGAAAAAACTGCCGCGCACCATGGCTCGAGTTTCCACTATGGAAAAAGCCAATGAGCGCATTGGAACTCTACTGGGCGCTAATCGTGCTGTATGCGGAATCTTGCGCGAAGATGAGATGACTTTTTTATTCGGCGAGAGAGGCCGCAATGTCGGCTCGGTAGCCGCTGTACCTCTGCGTTACGACAACCTTTACGGCATTCTCGCGGTGGGCAATAGCGACCCTAACTTCTACAAGAGCAGTATGGGGACTCTATTTCTGAGTTATATTGCAGAAATCCTCAATCGGGTAATACCCAACCATTTAAAATAAGGCTCATAACATTAGGTCCGTAAAAGAAAGCCCGTCACAACAGCCTATTTTTAACGAGCAGGCTTTTTCTTCCCAGCAGAGGATCCACCCTTATTGCCTGAACCAGTTGGTGGAGTATTGCGGCGTCTTTTAGAGGGTTTAGCCGCGCCCTTGCCCGCCTGGCTTTTGTTCTTTTTACCCTTGGGTTTACGCTTGCCATCGTGTTCTCTGGCCATCTCTTTGGCTTTTGCTGACACTTTAACCTTAGCTGTTTTTCTGCCCGCCTTTGAGAGAGATGTTTTCGGCTGTTCGGCTAATTCAAAATCAATCTTGCGCTCGTCTAAATTGACTCGCACCACCCTAACTTTCAATTTGTCGCCAAGACGGAAGACACGTCCAGTGCGCTCGCCAACCATGCGGTGCTGAGATGCTTCATGATAGTAATAATCTTTTGGCAAACCGGTTACATGGATCAACCCCTCAACATAAAGATCATCCAGCATCACAAAGAGTCCAAACCCGGTGACTGCACTAACGACACCAGAGTATTCCTCTCCGACCCGATCCAATAGATACTCACATTTAAGCCAATTGACTACATCGCGAGTCGCCTCGTCGGCACGGCGCTCAGTAACCGACAGATGAGATCCGGTTTCATCCAGGCGCGGTAGCTCATAGGGATAAATAGCTTCTTTACTGAGTTCAGCTGCACCTTCGACGCGAACAACACCAGCGACTTTTTTATTGCTGCGAACCAGATAGCGAATAGCGCGGTGCACCAAAAGATCCGAATAGCGGCGAATTGGTGATGTGAAGTGGGTATAGGCATCAAATGCCAGACCAAAATGACCTAGGTTTTCAGACTGATATACCGCTTGGCTCATTGAACGCAACATTACGGATTGGATAACCGAGGCATCATCGCGGTTTAGTACCGACCTTAATACCCGCTGGTAATCCTCAGGTTGCGGATCGTCGCCACCCCCAAGCCCTATTCCCAATTCCCCAAGAAAGTCCCTTAGAGAGGATAGACGCTCTTCGCTGGGGCCTTCGTGAACTCGGTAAAGAGCTGGCAGCTTGGCTTTTGCTAAGAATTGCGCAGTGCAGACATTTGCTGCCAACATACACTCTTCAATAAGACGGTGGGCTTCAGTGCGTTTGACCGGAATAATCTGGCTTATCTTGCGCTGCCCATCAAACAGAATACGGGTTTCCTGAGTATCAAAATCAATTGCCCCACGCTCGCTGCGACGTTTGTGCAGTCTGGCGTATAGATCATGCAGGGCATCTATATGCGGGAGTAATGCAGAGAACTGATCACGTAAATTAGACGTTTCTCCACTGCTCTTCTCTTCGATAATCTGTGCCACCTGGGTGTAGGTGAGACGTGCATGAGAGTGCATAACCGCTTCGTAGAACTGGTACTTTGTGACATCACCTTCATGATTAATCTGCATTTCACAGACCATACACAGGCGGTCTTCCAAGGGGTTTAATGAACAGAGTCCGTTGGAGAGTTTTTCCGGTAACATTGGCACAACATGGTTGGGGAAATAAACCGAGTTACCCCGCTCAAAAGCTTGATTATCCAGTGCACTACCAGGCTTTACGTAATGGGAAACGTCGGCAATCGCAACAATCAATTTCCAGCCACCACGAGGTTTTGGCTGACAGAAGACCGCATCGTCAAAGTCGCGGGCATCTTCGCCATCAATAGTCACCAGCGGCAGTTTTCTCAAATCAACCCGAAAGTCCTTATCGGTCACATAATCCGGTATTGCATCCGTTTCCGCTGCAACATCATCGTTCCACTGATGGGGAATGCCATAGTTGCGAATGGATACCTCGATCTCTAGACCTGGATCAAGATGATCGCCCAATACTTCACTAATGCGCCCGGTGGGGGGGCTATTGCGAGATGGCCCTTCAGTAATCTCAACCAGAGCAATCTGACCGGACAGAGCACCGCTGAGTTGATCAGCTGGAATTAATATATCTTGGCTAATGCGCGGGTTATCTGGACGTACAAAGTGGATACCACTCTCACAAAAATAACGGCCTACTAGCTCTTTGGTTTTACGCTCAACCACATCAACCAGGGTACCTTCAGGACGACCACGCCGATCCCAACCGGCAATTCTCAGCAAGACTATGTCGCCATCAAAAACCCGCCGCATCTGTCGACTTGAAAGATAGATATCCTGATCACCACCCTGAAGAGGCGTAACAAAACCATAACCCTCCGGGTGACCAATTACACGACCTTTAACCAGATTTAGTTTATCAAGCGTTCCGTAGCCACCCGTTCTATTACTGGCTATCTGACCGTCCCGCTCCATGGCACGCAGTCGACGGCGCATGGCCTCCACCTGCTGCTCATCAACAAGCTTGAGTCCAGTACATATTTCTTCATGGGTAAGCGGACCAACACTTTCGTGCAGATAATCCAAGACGAATTCTCGACTTGGAATAGGACTCTCATACTTAGCGGCTTCGCGAGTCGCGTAGGGGTCAACGTTTTTATTTTTTCGCGGCATAGGGCTTCTTTTTGTCGGATTTTTACTCAGAACAACGACTTAATTAAAGTCAGGCAATTTTTGTATCATTATTTTTTAATAATATGGCGCAGTCTATGTCTTATAAGCGGTTGAGTAAAAGAAATTCTCTAGGCAAAAAAAAACGGGCCAACTGAAATAAGGTCAGGCCCGAGGTTTAATAATAACTGACTAAAAAATACTGGGAATTGAAAAAGAATAAATACTGCTAAAATTTCCGAAACTAGAAGCCTTAAAGCTAAACAGCCTAGAAAACTATGTATATTGACTCGCACCGTCCTTGGTGCACGACTTCCTAGTCGCCATGTACTTACACAAATCTATTGGTGATTAACTAAATTAGCTCTCTATCCTTAGTTAGCTAACTCCCTGTCAGCTAAGCCTCAAGCACCTTGCTTTTTAGCACCTTCTGTAAAACAGCAGTGTAGGTCTGTTATTCAGTCACCAGTAGTGTCCCTTTGTACGCATCATGCTAGGGAGTCAATACGAGTTGACATATTAGGGGGGTTTTTAGAAGAAAAATATTACACTGACGAGTTAATACTAAAGGATTAGTTTACCCACCCTCGTATCAACCTCATTAAAATACGAACTCTTCAATATGCTGGCGGATTTTCTGCACGCTGAGTAGATTTTCCGCCGAACTCAAACTTCCGTACTCTGCCCGGAACTGCATGACCATTTCCCGTAATTCAGACATACCATAGAGGCCTGAAAGCCCCATAAGGTCGTGGATAATACCGCGTAAACTGGCATTTTCCTTTTTCCGTAGCTGATTCTCTAATTTATCCAGATTATGGTGGAGCGCTTTCTTTAACTCATCAACCGGCACTACGGTTGAAAGCAAACCCATCCCAGAAACTTCGGCTCTTCCCATCGAGCGCGGCAGTACTTTGATAAGACTGCTAATCAATTCATCTTCATCCACCGGCTTTAGCAGCATCATTGCGGCACCAGCCTCAGTAATTCGCTCCTGTTCGATAAGGGTAACATCTGCTGTTAAACCAATAATGGGTGGACTCTCTGCAGATTGTTGAACAATCGTCTCGCAAGCTGTTACGCCGTCCACAATGGGCATATGAATATCCATTAAGATAACGTCAAGATGCAAACTTTCAGCAATATCAATTGCCTCAAGTCCATTATCTGCTGTTAAACATTTCGCTCCATAGGCCTTAAGTAATCGAATGATCAACTTCTGATTAAATAGATTATCTTCTGCAACAAGAACTGTAATGCCTGCAAGCACTTGACTTGCATGCTGCCCGCCTATCGGATTAGTATTCTGTACCTGAGCATTGTCGTTGTCGACTGTAGATAATTTACAGGTAAATGAAAATACAGAACCCTGGCCAAGTTTACTGCGGACTTTAATCTCACCCCCCATCGCCTGAACAAGGCTCTTACAGATTGCAAGACCCAAACCAGCCCCGCCAAAACGTCGATTAATAGAGGTATCTTCCTGTAAAAACGGGTCAAACAAGACAGGAATTTTTTCCTCCTTGATACCCTTACCCGTGTCTTCAACAGAGCACTGCAAGAAAATATCCCTATCTTCAGTGGTCAAACAGCTAATAGTGACTGTTACCTTCCCCTGATCAGTAAACTTAACCGCATTGCTCAACAGGTTACTAATAACCTGTGTAAATCGCACAGGATCGCCAATCAATGTTTTCGGGACAGTTTCATCTATTTTGTAGTCAATGGTTAGCCCTCTCTCTTCAGCCCGCGGCTGATGGATGGAGAGAAGGTCGGCGATCCATGAATTAATATTGAAGGAAACCTTTTCCAAAGTGAACCCCCCAGCTCTGGCCTTGGAAAACTCCAAAATATCATCAATCATAGTCAGTAACATATTCGATGACATACTAATGATCCGCAGGCTTTCCTCGCGCTTGTCAGTATCGCTTTCGACGGCGAGTAATCGTGAGAAACCAATCACTGCTGTCAATGGTGTTCTCAGTTCATGGCTCATGCGGGCCAAAAACTGGTCCTGAGCCTCCATCGCATCTTCAAGTTCAATCAATGTAATTTGTAGCTGGGCCGTGGCGCGAGCAACCTCACTCTGCATACGAACATTGTATTGACGCACACTGGTAGCAAGCTGATTAATTCCTGATGCTAATTTGCGCAGCTCTATGGGGCCCTCTTCAGCGGCAAAAAGGTTAAGATTACCGGCCTCCATTGTCTCTACTGTTGCCGTCAGAGTTTCGAGAGGGCGAGAGATACTGCGCCCTATCCTCATCGAGATCCAGGCAGCAATCAGTAACCCCAACGTCGATACAACGAGCACAGCAAAAATACCTTCGCGTCTCTGTTCGACTAAGATTTTATCGGTTAAAGAAACCACTACCCAACCCAACGTTTCAGACTCAGGCGCGACTCCTTCATCATAATCTAGAAGAGGTATCCCCTCTCGAGTGATAGGCGCATAAAAATACCAGAGGTGGTCTTTATAGAATGGCTTAACAAAATCACCATAAGCTTGATCTTTCAGCACTGACAGATCAAAACGGCCAATAGTGACATTGGATTTTTGATTCATATTGTAAAAAGTAACACCCTCGACAGAAGGGGTATCTAGGACTGACTCACCAAGATCTCTAAGTATTTCTTGGTTATTTGAATACAGCCCGAACTCGGCATTCGAGGACACCTGTTGGACTGTAATGTTACCGACGTTTTTTAAATTGGCCAGCAATACAATTCGCTGACTTGAAATCATATAGCTCGCCAAGACTATACAGAGTAGCGTTAGAGGCAATAAGGACGTAAAAAGTAGCCTCGAGTGAATACTGGAAAATCTTTTATTCACAGCCATTATTTGACCTCTCGACTAAAATTATCGCGATAGAACTGTTCAGTTTGCAGCTTAATTTTTAAGTTAGCAGCGACAGATTGATTAAAGTCCAGAGAGTAGTGAGCCGGCTTATACGAGCTGCCAACCGCTGCATTCCCGGGTTTAACAAGCCACTCGACAGTATCTTTAGCGACGTCCGCCGGAGCAGAATAGATAGCGGCTAAGGCGCCGGCTTTTAGGTAGCTTTTTGAGAAGGCGATTACCGGCACCTTATGTCGGTAACTTAGATGCAATATCCATTTCGCCGTGGCGATATTGATTAGCCTGCTATCAGAGATTGGAATAAAAACATCGCTACGACTGAGAACCGGCTCAATCTTGTGAATGGGATTGTCTTTGGCGCTGATAGAAACAAACTGCGGCTGCAAGCCACTGTCACTAATATATTTACTGAGTTCGGGCTGCCTGTGAACTGATGCCGGCCCCAGCATTACACCAACCTCAGGTGAGTCTGGGACCAGTAACCTGGCTAATTGAATACTGCGAGTAACTGGCTGATCAAGACAGATAGAGGATACCTGTGCTGCAAATGCAGTCTTCGATCGAGCCATAGTGTTTTTCTGCCAGCACTGAAAATGCATTTTCAGTGATCAGCACACTTATTATTGGTACTTTGGGCTTACTGCTAAAGGCCATATCAGCCGCAGCCGTGCCTACGGTAACGACAAAATCTGCAGTAGCCAGATCAGTCTTCGAGGCTGAGCTCTGAGGTACGAAATCTGGTATTAAACACATAACTCTCTGGACTCTGCTTCTGCAGTTGCCGTTTAACGCTGTCTAAGACTTCAACATAATCAGCCGAAGGTTTACTGGCAACAAAAAGAACATGGATTTTTCTATCCGCAAATGCATAGCTACAGGTAAATACAAGCAGGAACAGGCCCGCCAACCAGCATTTAGCTGACTGGCGAACAGGCTCCATTAACTTAGAGGGATCAAATAGCGTCACTTAAACCTAGCAATCTATCCAAAAATTCATTTACGTTTCACCATTTTCATTGACTAATTTATACTCATCCAAAACTTAAGGAAGAGTGACTCTAAAACCAAGAATATATCGAGTTTCAAAAAGGTTATGCTCATAAAACTCTGCATATGAGTCACCGGCATTTTGCACGGTAAAAGAAAGATCGACACTGGATCGATTTATATCCCAGCTCTTCGCTGCCTTTAGATCAACTCTGGTAAATTTATCCATACGCTGACCGCGATAGTGCTGAAGTTTAGAGCTGTAATTTACCGTTGAACTAAGCCTTACTCCTCCTGCAAGCTTATAACTGGCCATAAGCCCGAAGGTATCTTTAAGACTGTACTTATCAAGATCTCTATACTCCTGACAGGGTTCACCAGCGTTTTCTGGTGAGGTGTGACAGGTTATTCCATCAATATCGGAATAACTGTAATAGGCACGCAGCAAGAAACGCTCATTGGGTTTATAGACCGTTTGAATTTCAATACCTCTAACATCCATAGTATCGGTGTTATCGCGAATATTGACGAAATTATCCAGGTCTGGGTAACCATCTCGACGCTCACCAATAATATCGAGCATCTGCTCATAATAGAGGCGCATATCCAGGCTCAATGCTTTGTCCATAAAGTAACCTGCATAACCAAGCTCATAACTTTTTAGCTCTTCATTTTTTATATCTGTATCGGAAATACCACCGGCATCAAGAATAATATCTCTAAACGCCGGGTTGCACTCAGGAGCGGTTGAACCAGAACTGCACTCTTGAGGGTTCACATAACGGACAAAACCCATCTGATTATTTTCAAGCAGGGTTGGCGCTCGGAAACTGCGATTTAATGCAACCCTAAACATATGGTCTTCACTAAACAGATAATTCGTCGCCAGCCTATAAGAACCATAAACATTAGTACTATCTCTATCTTCAAGAAGAGCACCGGCATTGACAATCAGCTGCTCGGACTGAGTCCACTCTAAATTTGTATAGGCTCGATATGAAGTCTCGCTAAGAGGGTTGAGAGTATCAAACAATGATTGGCTTGAAACTCGGTCATAACGAACTGCTGCGCCAGTCACTGCTCGCAGATTATCCGCAGGCTTGACAGTAGTTCTAAGCTCCATATCCCAGCGCTCTGAATCGCCACGATTACTACCATCAAAGATAGTGGTATCAGGCACTGGACCCAGTGGCCAAAATGGAGAACTGTCATCCACACCAAGAATCTCGGAAATTTTCTGTGGTTCTACATCATCATCCAGATTGAGATCATTGTGATAGACAACCAGCTGAGTGTTATTACCCTGCTCACTGAGATGACTCCAATTTAGATATTGGTACTGATAGGACATTTCACGATTGACGAATGAGTCTTCGCCGATCCCCAGTTCACTTTCAGTGACACCAACCTGGAATTCAATATTATCAGCTGCTGAAGGTGTCCAGAGCCCCTTAAATGTAAAGCTCGCAGCTTCAGAGTCATCATCAACAGCAATCGACTTACCATCGAATGTAATGCCGTCATCAAATCCATCATTACTTCTAAAACTCAATGTTGTGCGATGATCGACAGCACCAATTTTTCCGCTGTAGCTCAACGCTGCATTGCGCGTCTGAGCACTGCCCATCTGCGTACGTAAAGATAGGCCTGTATCCACTAGTGGTGATTTTGTAACTATATTAATCGAGGCTAAAAATGCATTGCTGCCATCTGCTGCCGCGTTGGCACCGCGAACAATTTCAATATATTCAATATCATCCAAATCAACACCAATCGTCGACCAGGTAACCGCAGAAAATAGTGACTCATAAACCGAGCGGCCATCGACCTTAACTTCCAGGCGGCGGGGATATTCATCACCCAACGCATGGTAGGTCACTCCTTTGCGGCCTCCATTGACATAATAGGTCTGAAAACCCGGCACTAAGCGAAACAGATCAGTGATATCCACAGCCGTTGACGCCTCGATAGTCTGGCGGTCGATAATCGTTACAGATGCTGGCGCCTGAGGCAGTGTCTGCTCCATATGGGTAGCACCGCTAACAATGGGAATTTCAACCAGCAGATCGTCTTCAGTGAGCATATCTATATCACTGGCTGCTATAGCTGGAGATGCTATAACTGGAGATACTATAAATAGTGTTGCAAGCAATAATCGGTTTTTTCTGGCATAGGTTGAAAAAAACATTAAATGAACCTCTTTTTATTATTTTTTCTTAGTTATTTAATCCGCCATTTCTGAATTTTCATCCAGGCCTAGCTTTTGCCCCAAAATCCCTGCTTGAGTTCGGTTTGTTAAGCCCAGTGCGCGTAACATTGCACTGACATGAACTTTTACTGTGTTTTCTGACAGATCCAGGTCCCTGGCAATTTGTTTATTCGAACGACCCTGAGTAATACGCCGTAAAATATCCATCTGACGCTTAGTCACTAAGCCTAAAATAATATCTATATCTACCCCTGAATCAACTTCATCCATAACCTTGGCGACACCCGGCATAGACTCTCGCAGGGAATCAGGAACATACCTTTCGCCATTCAAGGCCCTTGAAATAGCCTCGAACAGCGCATCTTTAGGCGCGGATTTGGTCACAAAGCCAGCAGCACCATAATCCAGGCACTTGCGAATATGCGCAGGATTTTCTGATGCAGAGAGGACAATAATAGGAAGTTCAGGATAACTCTCACAGAGCATGGCGATAAAATCAAATCCGCCACCTGAGCCAGGCATAAATAAATCAACAATGACTAGATCAATATTTTGTTTGGCAAGTATTACCAACGCAGTATCGCCATGATCGGTCGTTGTTACACCGATACCCTTAAATTCATCCTGTAATGTTGCTTTTAACCCCACACAGACAAAAGCGTGGTCATCAACTATGAGAACGTGCATGTTTTCATTCCTTGTTTTCACGTCCCTGCGTATTTGACTTCAGCTAATCCATAGTAACAGTTAAGCATAACGCCTTAGATAGGAAAAGCAAGCCAGAAAGACCATACGTCTTCTCATAGATTATTCAATAATAATAAAACCATTACTGTTTGGAGAGTAAAGACATCCGCTATAAATCCGCCAATGCATCAGCAATTGAAGCCCGCAAGCTATCCTGTGGGGCGGCCTGTTCTCTGGCGAGTAAAAGTGACTTCTTTGCCTCTTCCACCTTACCCATACGCGCATAGCCTATTCCACGGTGATAGTGAAAAACAGCGATTGAAGGGGCCGCATCAGTTGCCTTGTTGAGCAATGGCTCGGCCACCTCAGGTAATCCTGACTTAATTAAAGCCCATGCATAGGTGTCCATAAAGAACGGGTTATCTGAATCTGCAAATCGCTCGGATAGCTTGACTGCTCGCTTAATATTTTCAGCGGACTCAAAGTCATCAATTAGCAGGCTGGCAAGATTGTTGGCAACCACCTGATGATCAGGATTCGTCGCCAAAACTTCCTCATAGAGGTTAAGCGCCTTAGCTTTATTGTTTTCTTTTTCATAGGACGAGGCGAGTAGCATCTTTAACAGACTGCTATTAGGCAGCGCTTTCAACCCACGCTCAAAGGTACTGATTGCCGCCGGAATATCATTCTTTGTTCGATAATTCGATGCCAGAGCGGTATACCCCTGAACCCAAGTTGAATCCTCAGCCAAGCCCTGCTCAAGAACATCTATTGCAGCTGTCTGGTCACCCCGTCGCATGTGGATAGTCGCCAGTATCGACAACACCATCATATTTTTCGGATTGCTTGCTTTAAATTTCTTCAGGTAATCGAGTAACTCTTTCTCCTGATTCAGCCGCATATATGAAACCGTCAGCCCTTCCAGCGCACGCCCCAAACCGGGATTGACCTGCAGGGCTTGAGTGTACTGCTCAATCGCACCCTTATACTGTCCTTGGGACTGCAGAGTTTTACCCGACAAATAACTGCTAAAGGCGGGATTTCGGCCATTTTTATCAATCAGCGAAACAACTTTACTCGTCCCTTCAAAATCCTGCTTGGATAATTTAATTTGTGCCAGAATCGACAACAAAATATCATTATCTGGCGTGCGCAATAATGCATTTTCAATGACACGCTCAGAGCGATCTACATCCTTTTTTTCCAAAAGGCTCTGAATAACAGGCACTGCCGCCTGAACATTACCTGGGTTAATATCCAGAACTTTTCTGAAAGTATCATCGGCCAACTGATCAGATCCTGAAGATAGATACGCATTTGCCAACATCACAAGCGCGGGCTCAGATTCAGGGTTATTGCGCAACACAGTCCGTAAATCATTAACAGCTGCATCGATATCCTCAGCAATCAGATGATATCTAGCTCGCACCAAAAGCGCCTGCTCAAAATTACTGTCGTACTGTAGAATCTCGTTAACCAAGAGGAGAGCTTGCTCATGATCCCCCGCAGAGAGTTTTAAATCGGCTGTTAAAGATCGGGCCCGAAATAAATCCGGATCCTGAAATGAACCGCTGCTGATTTTATCTAATTCAAGTATTGCCTGAGCCTGATTGCCCGCGGCCATCAGTCTATCAATGCGATAAAAGCGCAATTCACCATTATTAACGTCGCTGGCAATATACTCATTTAATAAATCGTTCCCTGCCACCAGATCCTTTTGGGAGAGAATTTCAATAATGGCTATCTGCACCTGAGTGTCTTTTGCATTTTCTTTTAAGTAATCTTTAAGCACTCCGGTAGCGGCATCAACCCTGCCGCTATCATGTAATAACTTGGCTAACTTTAAATAGAAGCCCTTTTCCTCAGGATTATTTCTGATCAATGTCCAATAGTCGGCTTCCATGGCCTGTATATTATTAATCTCCTGATTAATTTCCGCACGCAGTAGCAGCAGCTGCAAACTGTCCTGCTCACGATCAATAATATCCGACAGAAGTTCCAAGGCTTCCTCGGTATCGCCCTGTCGGTGCATGATCGAGACCTTAATCGAGGCAATTTCGGCAGATTCACTGTCCTGTTCGGTAGCCTTATCAATATATTCCATCGCCACATCGTAAAGCTCTTTTTGCAAATAGGCTGAAGCTTTAATGGCATAGGCTTCGGCGTTATCTTTATCCAGCGCGAGAATGAAATCCGCTTTTTCCAAAGCGGTGTCAGCCTGTTTGGCCAACAACATTAAATAGCCGAGCTTTATTTTTGCCTGGACATGATTGGCATCTAACTGCTCAACTTTGGAGAGGTTTTTGAACAGCGACTTCCAGTTTTGATTCTTCTCAGAGATCAATGCGAGATAGTAATAAGCATTAGCGAGTTTGGGATCAATTTGCAGTGCATTGCGCAATTCAACCTTAGCCTTAGACAGCTCACCCTCTTCGAACAACTCAACACCATTATTCAGGTACCTGTTGGCCGCCTCCTCTTTTGACCCACTGCATCCGGATATCGACAACACAAACAGACCGACAATTGAATATCTTATAAATACCTTCATGGTTAATACGCTCATTTTTCTCCCTCTAATCTTTTCACTGGCAAGCTGTCTGCTGGTAAACTTTTAGCTAATAAGCTTCTAGTAGGTAAAAGTTGCGATAGTTCCTTTTTACTAATACGAATAAACTCCTGCGCCCGAAGATCAGCATCTGCCAACGTTTCATCGCTCATAACAGGTGTGGTCACCCTAATCAGCGAACCGTCTGTGCGGTTCAGGATCAGTGCGTCCTTAAATAACATCCATTTCTTTACATACTCGTTGGCCACCGGCGTGCCGCGCTCTTCAAACCAATAGTAGACAATCTGATCCTGAGTGCCCTTGCGAATTACCACGCGGTTTACCGGCATCTGATCCACTCTAGTACGCGAAAAATCGGCAATTTCCCATCCGCCCCCGGGAATACACACTTTGGGCGAATGAGGTGAAACCCCCTTGCGCTGCGAGGCGTAATAGGCCACATAAAAATTAACCGGCCGAAACTCCAGATTTTGGTAATTGATCATTACGTACTCAGTAAACCCAAGCTTATCCGCCACATTTGCTTCAATTTTATCGTCGCTGCCAACCCACTCATTTAACTGCAAGGGAAAGCTCACAAGTTCGGTTTTCTTGAGAGTAGAATCCTCTTCACGGCTATCGAGACTGCCGACCCCAACCAGTGCCAAAATCAATAGCGGTATCGACACAGCAACAGGCGTAGAAAACTTTACCGCGGCGGTGTTTTGCTCAGAAAATTTCTCTGCGCTGACAGAGACAGGAACAGCGAAGGCCTGACGAAGGCTTAGGCGAGTGGTAAATAACTCCATCAGCACCACCTCGAGTAGCAACAGACCACCACAGGCCATAAAGATCAACCAGCCTTCGAAGTCATGTAAAAACCCCTCAGCCATTTCGGTACCCCAGTTATCGACCAGAATACCGGTGATAGCGATACGCACACTGTTCATAAAAATGGTGATCGGCACTGTCGACAAAAATAGCACCGCGCGCTTCCAGGCCGATGCCTGATATAGATAGCCGCCAATAAAACCCAAGCTCATCAGAGGAAAGAGGTAACGCAGACCGCTGCAAGCTTCGACAACCTGTAATTGGTAGTTGCCGAGATCGATAATATTGCCGCTCAGAAACACTGGAATACGGCAAAGACGGATAATTTCAACGCCTAATTGGGAGGAAATTAACTGTAATTTCGAGGTCAGAATAACTTCAATAAAATAGGGCAGCGGCACAGCAAAACCCAATAGCACAATGGCAACCCATGTGTAGCGAGTTGCCGAGCCTAAAAAGGCCACTGACAAACCCAACAGCAAAATAATAAACGAGTAGTGAATCAGCACATAGAGTGCGCTGACCTCACCGACCAGTAAAATAATTAGAGCCAGCGCAATTATTGGCAGACCCCACCAAGAATAATTTTGGTAGCTGCTGGCAATTTGAAAGCGTTTTTCCCAGAGAATAAAAAGCGATACCAAAGGAATCAAATAACCGTGGCTATACTCTTCCTGAAGTTCCCAACGCAATACTGCCTCGGCCAATCCATCCCAGTAGAGCCAAAAGCTCAACGCCATAGTAACCAAAAACAGTAAAAACCCACTGTTGCTAAACAACTGCTTGAAATCTAACCCCTGCTTACCTGGCACACCCTCATCCAGAGTACTGGCAGCCTTATCCTTAAAGTACATTTATTGCTCCAACAAAAACTCTTCAACACCATGTAACCGCATCAAACGGTTGATCCTTGGCGAGGTTCCAAACAAACCAAATGCTCCGCCCCTGCGCTTAATATTGGCCTTTAAAAGCATCAAGGTCCCGAGCGCAGAACTATCAATATAGTCCAATTTAGTGCAATTGATTGAGATACTGGGAGATGACTCCAATTGATCGAGTATCTTCCTGCAACTGGACTTTAAAAATCGACCACTTTCCATGATTGCAGAGCCGCTGATCACAAGCTCTACACTACCTCCAGGAACATCATTAATAATTTTTACCAACACGCCTTTAGAGGCTTTTTTATGCAGTATTTTTTGATAAATAGCTAAGGGAATCACTTTGGTTAGCATCAGGCGAAGAAACCACAACCCATCGACAAGGTAACGTTTCCAAAGCAGCGGCTCCTGAGTAATCCGCCACACCCATTCCAAACCCATTTTTTGCCAGCGCAGAGGCGCGCGCTGAATATTGTCACCGACAAAATTAACCACCGCCCCAAGGTGACTAATAACAGACACATCAAGCTTTTCTCGATTCTTCATAATCCATTCTTGGCCCTTCTTAGCACCAAGAGCAACCACCAAAAAATCCGGTTGAGCTGCATTAATCTGATCAATAATCGCCGTTTTACTCATACTCTCGACAGTGCCCACTCCAGGATTTAGAGCACCACAGGCAATCATGCCTACCGAATTGCGGTTGAGCTTTTCTGCCGCTTGCTCTGCCGCAGTGCCCTTACCACCGAAGAAAAATACCGAAATAGGCTTATCTCGACGTTTATTCTGTAATGTTTCAAATAATGTCGACCCAGCAACTCTGCTCTGCAAGGGGATACCAAGCAATTTAGCGGTCCAGATAACCGGCATGCCGTCAGCAACGACTAGATCGCTGTAAATCACTGACTCATAGAATGATTCATCATTTTTCGACTGGACAATAAAATTTAAATTAGGCGTTGAGAGAAAACATTTACGTTTGGTTTTAATGGCCTCATCAATAAGGTCAATTGCCTGGCTTGGATCCACCTGATCAAATGGCAAACCCAACAGACTCCAACAGGATCGGTTAGTCTTTTTTGTGTATGAGGTAAAAAGTCTGTCCTCTGAATGCACTCTTTGCATAAACACTCTCCTTGTGATTTAAATTCCTATTTAAAAATTGGCACCCTCTACTAAATCGCCATTAGCCTTTCGATAGTTCTCAAAAGTGCCTATATCAATCAATTTATCAATCGAATAATTACGCATTTTGCCAATCAATCTGGGAATAACATCAAATCCCAAATCCAATACCGATGATTTTTCAGGCTCAGGGAAATAATCAAAAATTCGTGTATCCGCCACATAGATACCCGCTGCCGCCCGATTGGATAGAGGTTTTTTTGGCTTCTCGACAAAGCCCTGAATAATTTGCTGATGATCTATTTCTGCAACCCCACAGCGCTCGGGAAATTCCGCTTCAAAAGTACTCAGGGTTAAAACTGGCCGGTGCTGAAGGTGGCTGGCATAGAGATCAGCGAGATCGACATCCGAGAGGTTATCGCCATAGATAATAAAAAACGGTTCGCTGCCAAAAAAGTCCCGATTGGCAACCAATGTACCGGCACTGCCGAGTAATTCCTGTTCGTAAGAGACTGTGACGCGGAGTTCTGACGGGGCGTATTTGTTGACGTATTCGGTTACCTGATCGGCCAGCCAGTGGGTATTAATTAAAACCTCGCTAACCCCTGCGGCAACCAGCTTTTCGAACCATATGCCCAGCAGAGGTACACCATTAATTGGCAGCAGACATTTGGGTATTGAAGTCGGTTAATGGTCGCAGTCGCGTACCCAATCCAGCAATTAATAAAACCGCCTTCACTGTGCTAGCTCTCGCAAAACTTTGCACTGCATGCGCGCTTTTTGTAAATCATTGTCGATCAGGGCAACGGGAAATAGCTGGCAGTTATCAACCGCAACCGATTTATACTCTGAGAGTGGTCGCTTTTGGGTATACAACAGTGCAACTCGAATCACGGCAACATGGCTAACAACTAAAACATTGCCTCCTTGCCCTGCTGCAGAGATTTGGTGCATTCGTTCAATAACACGCCGCTGTAGTTGTTGAAGTGTTTCCCTGCCGGGCAATTTAAGTTGGTGGGGCGAGGAATTCCACAGCGTCCACTCCAGAGGGTATTGGTGTTGAATACTCCTTTCACTTTTACCTTCCCAGGCACCAAATTTCATTTCATTAAATGCCGGATCGAAATCTACTTTTAACCCGATTGCTGACGCCAAGACAGTTGCTGTCTGGCCTGCCCGAGGAAGCGGGCTGGAAATAACCCGAGTGATGCCTTTTGATTTAATAAGGTCAACCGCCTCGTGAGCCTGCTCTAAACCCCGAGCATTTAACGGCTCATCGCTGCGCCCTGAATACACTTTATTCAGGTTGGAATTTATTTGTCCGTGTCTTACAAAGTACCAATTCATTTAACAATCCATTGTTGGTAGCTATCCCTAGTAGAGATAGTTATGTCTATCTATATAAGTTAGGCCGAATTTCTCACTACATCCAGTTTCTTCATCGTTTGTTCTGCATATTCGAGAATATCCTCAACGTTATCTTGAGCAAAAAGCCAGTCAACATACTCTTTCACCGAATCGACGGGAGAATACTTGGGGCTCCAACCCATACTCTTAAGCTTGCTTATATCGGAGCAGGCATTGCGGGTATCGCCAAAGCGGTAGGCCGCGGGAATAATCGCCTCGGGTAGCGGCTCAAGGTGGTGACGCTGAACTTCATCGCGCACAATATCGGCGAACTGTTTGATGGTGTAAGCCTTACCACCGCCTACATTGAAGACGTTGCCATCCATTTCGCTATGGGTCAGCGCTAATATATTAGCCTCGACCACATCGTGAATATTGACGAAATCTCGAAACTGACCGCCATCCTCATAGAGCGTGGGCGCCTTGGCAAAATAGTAATTAAGGCAAAATATGCGACAAGCACCACTATAGGCATTGTAAAAAGACTGCCGAGCGCCCTGCACAATAGAATAACGAAGAGCCACAGAGGGAACACCATAGCGCTCACCAAAGGCTATAGCCTGCTGTTCCTGGGAATGCTTTGACAGCGCATAGGCGTTGGGAGGTGCAACATGACTCTCGTCAGTCCACTCCCAGCTCAGCGGTGTCTCACAGCTTGGGCAGCGATGTTCCCAATTGCGATTAACAAGATCTTTTTCCGAGCGCATCAGCGGTGTCAGTTTTGCTCGGCAGTTGGTGCAGCGGTATTTACCCTCACCCTGCACAAATTGACTGCTGGCGACAATGACCTTTTTAATAGGCAATTTTTGCTCAACAATGATTTCATAAATCAATGCAGTGCTAACCGCATTGGTAGCAAAGAAATTAGACAGATCGGGCAGATAATCCTGATAGGCCGCCAAATGATAGATGGCGTCAACACCCTGCATAGCGCTTTGCAGTTCCGCTTTATTACGCACATCGCCGAGCACAAACTCAGCCTCTTTGTTAATCCATGGAGGCATACCTTTCAGATGCACCGGCTTTTTAAGGCAGTCAAGAATTCTCACCTGATGCCCGAGCTCAATCAATTTATCCACAGTGTGCGAGCCAATAAAGCCCGCTCCACCAGTAACCAACACTTTCATAACAGGTCCTTGTTATTTTTTTTCGTAACCCTCAGGTTTATTTTTATGCCATGCCCACGCAGTGCGCACAACGTCTTCAATATTGGGGTACTGTGGTTTCCAACCTAAGCCTGTCTGCAACTTGCGCGGATCAGCGACCAATTCAGGCGCATCACCTGGTCTGCGCTCGACAATGGTGTATTCAACCTTATGACCAGACACCAATTCGCAGGCTCTAATAATATCCAACACCGACTGGCCATTGCCTGTACCAATGTTGTAAACCTCGCCGGTATCCTCAGCAATAGCCTCCATCGCCAAAAGATGGGCGCTGGCCAAATCTTCAATATGCACATAATCGCGGATACAGGTGCCATCCTCAGTTGGGTAGTCATCACCAAATACTTTCAACCCTTTAGGGCCTTCGAGGATATCTTGTAAAACCAATGGAATCAGGTGGGTCTCAGGATGATGATATTCGCCAAATTGACCATCTTTAGAGGCTCCGGCAGCATTAAAATAACGCAGCAGAGTAAAGCCAATACCGTAAGTCTGGGCAAAATCTCTAATCATCCATTCAACCGCCAGCTTGGTTCTCGCATAGGGGCTGCAGGGATCCTGCTCAGCATCCTCAGCCATGGGACTGGAGGGGTTCAAACCGTAAGTTGCACAGGTGCTGGAAAAGAGGATTTTTTTAACCCCAACCGCAACCATGGCATTTAACAGCGACAGAGTACCGCCGATATTATTGTCGTAATGGTAAGCGGGATTAGTCACTGACTCACCAACATTGGTGGCCGCTGCAAAATGCATCACCGCCTCAATCTGATTGTCACGCAGGGTTTTCTCTAACAGTGCGGTATCGCGAATATCGCCCACCACCAGATCTGCGCCATCAACGGCCAGAGCATGACCCTCAACCAAGTTATCGTAGGCGACTACCTGATGGCCAGACTGTTTGAGAAGCCGCAAGCAAGCACTGCCCACATAACCAGCACCACCTGTTAACAATATCTTCATTTTTTACTCCTTTAAGTTATAAATCCTTTAAAGATGAAGCACATAAACCTGCGGCTTATTTGTACCTGTCACTGATAAAAATTATTCTGCTACCGCGCCGATCTACCTCAAAAGGGATCTCCCGCGGATTACCCAACGCATCACGAATCGCTTGATGATTCTCTGGCGGTGCCATCAACATTAAAAATCCACCACCGCCAGCACCGAGCAGCTTGCCACCCTGAGCACCGGCCTTGAGTGCGGCGCTATACCAATCATCAATGCGCTGGTTGGTAATACCAAAACCGAGGGATTTTTTAAGCAGCCAACCCTCATGTAAAAGCGCGGCAAAATCATCCATATTGCCGCTACCCGAGATCACACTTCTCATTTCCTCAGCAAGATCGCGCATTTCTCTAAGCACAGCAAAAGTATCCTGACGCTGAGTACCCGCGCTCTGTTTCACCAGAATATCGTCGGCACTGCGCTGCTGGGCGGTATACAGCAAGAGTGTTCGCGACTCTAACTCACGCAATGTCTCAGGCTTATAAGGCACAGGTTCAACATCAACACTGTCATCCGAGTTAAAGCGAATATAGTTTAATGAGCCAAAAGCCGCCGCATACTGATCCTGCTTGCCAATCGGCTTATTCAGAATATCTATCTCTATCTGGCAGGCCTTCTCCGCTAACTGTTGCGGGCTGCTGATCTGCCCCTTGTAGGCATTCAGTGCATTGAGCAAACCCACCGCCAAACTACTGCTCGAACCCAGCCCCGTACCTGAGGGAACATCACCGATGGTGGTGATCTCTAAGTGCTTGCCCAAATCAGTCATACGCAACGCTTCACGGGCGATGGTGTGCTCTATATCCTCAATGCTCTCGGCAATCTCTGTTTTGGTATAAGCGATACGCGTTGAAGCTTTAAAGCGTGGACTCACAGTGACGTACATATGCTGTGACAGGCCGACAGATAACACTGCACCCATCTCTTTTTCATAGAAAGACGGCAGGTCTGTGCCGCCCCCAGCAAAACTCACCCGATAGGGGGTTTGCGAAATAATCATTGGCTAATTCCTTTAGCATTGGTTTTTTTAAGGCTATTTGTTTCAGAGCTATAGGTCTGAATACTTTGTGTAAATCTGTCAAACAGGGTATCTAGGCAGGTGGCTAAATCGAATAGATTCTCTACTTGTTGCCTGCCATTGATCGCCAGCCTGCTGCGCAGTGGACTATCTTCAATCAACTGTCGCAGCTGATTGGCAAGATCTTGGGTATTATTAGGTGCTGCAAGCAACCCCGTTTCACCCTCGACAATAAGATCAGGAATCCCCACCAATCTTGTCGACACCACAGGTACACCACAGGCCATGGCTTCCATCAACATCTGTGGCAAGCCATCGACATCCCCATCCTCTGCCCAAACGCAGGGTAGACAATAGATATCCCCACGGCGCATAAAGCTTGGAATATCCTCCTGCAAAATCGGGCGACCGGTTAACGTCACTCTGCCACCTAAATGCAGCTGCTGAATCTGGTACTCAAGTTCATTTAAAAGTGGGCCGTCCCCGGCAATAATGCAACTGAAATCAATGCCCTGGTCAGCGAGGCTTTTGCAGGCTGAAATAAGGTATTTAAAGCCTTTTTTATCCACCAAACGCGCTGCAGAGAGCAATCTGATTGGTGTTTTATCTGAGGTTTCAGCGCCCGCATCAGATGTTGGGCTGGGCGAAAACATACCGGTATCTATGCCGCAGTAACTAATAATTAATTGGCCTGGGTCGGCGCCCTCAGAGAGATAAAAATCTCGGTGAAACGAAGAGATACAAACAATAAACTCTGCACGTTTTATTTTATCTTTTAGCGCGCAGCGCTCTCGAAAAAGATCTGCCGCATGGCCAGTAAAACTAAAGGGTTTCTTTAACAGCCAGGCGGCGTACATACCCACAGTTCCACAGGAGTTGATCCACTGGGAATGAATATGCGAAACCGGCTGTTTACGCAGAGATCGAGCCCAGACGCAGGACACGCAGAAATGCAAAATGGATTTGAGTCGAATAGAGAATGACTCTTTGCGGCCAAAAAAACTGTTCCACAGCGCAGGAAAAAAGTATCTTGGAAATATAAAGGGCGCCAGCAACAGGCTAGTTAAAACCCGCCAGACACCCAGCGGATAAATATAATTTGTCTGCTCAGCAATCTGCTTTACCTGCTCAGACTTAAAAAAGGTCGCCGTGGGTTTGTGAAGCGAATGTAGGCGAAAAGGAATACCCCTGTCAGCCAGAGCCATCAACTCATTGCCAACCCAAGCATTACCAACACCAGTACTGGTTATATAGTGAATCATCCTAATCCTTTGGCGAACAATCGCTTCCCTGTGTGTCTTTATTTTCTATTTTGCTTTCAATTCTGCTTTCAGTTTTGTACTCAATTATTTTACTCGTCTTCCCCAACGCCTTATTGAAGTAATAACGCAGTAGCCCCTGAGCTTCGGGGAATTTACCCAACAGAATAAAACCGGCGTACAACCAATTCTGCCGCGTCGACTCTGTTGGTTTGGACATAGTCGCATTGCGTAGAGCACGGATATATAGAATAACTATTACAGTGATAGACAAAAATAACTGGGCTAAAGCTAATGAATTAACCACCGACAGTAACAGTGCTAAAACCAACAATCCCGGCAGTACTAAGCCATAGATCAAAGTGCTTAAAACCGGCTTTTTCTGATAATTTTTCTCCCCAGTTTCAGCATCATTTTTGTGCATATCATAGCCATGAGCATAGGCATGCCCACAACGCACCGAACGCTTCCACCACTGGGAAAAGTACTGCATATTGGCATCGTGAACTGTCATCGGACTATCCAGTCGCATAAGCCGAGAACCCAGCTGACGCAGACGTAAACACAAATCAGCCTCTTCCCCAGCGATCATAGCTTCGTTAAAACATCCCACAGCCTGAAACTGATCAATGCAATAAATTGCGTCACCGCCACAGGCATCTACCTCGCCTGCCCTGCCCTGCCATTCCATATCAATCAGCTGATTGTAAATCGTCGCATCTGGAAACCGCTCACTGCGATTGCCACAGACACCCGCGTAACCCTGATGATCCAGTAAGAACTGCAATCCAGCCTTTATCCAGCCGGCAACCATTTCGCAGTCACCATCGACAAACTGCACAAACTGACAGTGGCTATGTCTGTCTACCAAATAATCCAGCCCAGTATTTCTACCCCGCGCCATCGTAAAAGGCACACTGATATCGAGATCGACAACATCCACACCCACAGACCTAGCGTAATCTGCACTGCCATCAGTTGAGCCAGAGTCCACATAGACCACCGGCCCGCTATGCTGGCACTGGATCGAACTTAAGCAGCGCTTTAAACGCTCCCCTTCATTGCGTCCGATCACCACAATCCCAATGGGACAAAGTTCAGTCACATTGAGCCTCAGCAGTCATACGCTTATGAGAATAAGCCATAATGTACTGAGTCGTCACATGCATAAGGCTCTGATGTGCATCCTCAGCCATGCCGTAGTTTTCTATGGGTATCCACACGCAGTGCTTAGCTATCTCGCGAAGCTTGCCGCCCTTAAAGCCAACAAAGGCGATAGTGGGAATGCCGCGGCTGTTTGCGTACTCACAGGCTTTTACAACATTGGGAGAATTACCACTGGAGCTGACTAGTAGTAGCGCGTCATTTTTGCCCAGATAGTATTTGAGCTGTTGGCTAAACACCTCCTCGTAAGAGAGATCGTTCCCCAATGCCGTCAACATCGCTGAATTTGAGGTTAATGAAATTGACTTAATGGTCGGCTGACCATCCTGATGAGTGCCTTTGGTAACGTCACAAACCGTGTGATCGCCAATCGCTGCACTGCCGCCATTACCTGCAACCCAGAGTGTTCCATTGTTGTCTCTGACATTGAGGAATACATCGAGTACTGGCTCAAGCGATGCTTTATCAAAGCTGTTCAGTACACGAATATATTGTTGGTAGTAGTCTTCTATAAACTCTTTGAATTCCATTTATTACATCCTTTTTTGTACTTATCCACTATCACTTATCCACTGTTACTTATTTATGCTTTTATGATGTTGCCGGCCTGCCCGTAATGTCCCCGGGTATCCACAATCAATACCGCATTCTTTCCAATCATTGAGTAATCAAAACAGTCGTGATTAGTCGCCAACAATATACAGTCGTAAGACTTTATTACCGCCTCAGACAGCTCCACCGATTGCAGATCAAACTGATATTTACGCATAGGTGGAAAAACCGGAACGAACGGGTCGGAGTAATCAATAATGGCGCCTTTATCCGCCAGTAACTGCATCAACTCAACAGAGGGCGATTCGCGCATATCATCAACGTTCTTTTTGTAGGCAATCCCCAAGACCAGTATACGACTGCCTTTCACTGGTAGAGAGCGCTCATTTAATGCATCAGTCAATTTCGTTATTACCCAGTCAGGCATCGCCGTATTAACCTCACCCGCAAGTTCAATAAAACGAGTATTCAGCCCATATTCACGGGCTTTCCACGTCAGATAAAACGGATCAATTGGAATGCAATGCCCGCCCAATCCAGGACCTGGGTAATAAGCTGTAAAACCAAAGGGTTTAGTTGCCGCTGCATCAATGACTTCATGGATATCAATGCCCATTTTGTCAGCGACAATCTTCATTTCATTGACCAAGCCGATATTGACCGCTCGGTGAATATTTTCCAGTAACTTTGTCAACTCTGCTACTTTGGTCGAGCTAACCACAACCACAGAATCAATCGCTCCCGAATAGAGTGCTTGACCTAAATCTTTGCAATTTTCCGTATGACCACCACAAATTTTAGGAATGGTTCTAGTTTCAAAATTTGGGTTTCCAGGATCTTCACGTTCAGGCGAATAAACCAAGAAAACATCTTCGCCAACTATTAAACCTGAAGACTCAATTCGCGGTAACAGCTCTTCTTCGGTAGTCCCCGGATAGGTTGTGCTTTCCAGTGAAACAATCTGTCCGGCCCGAAGATACGGCAGCATCAAATCCATTGTCGATGTGACAAAGCTCAGATCCGGCTCACGACTTTTATTTAGCGGGGTTGGCACGCAAATAATCAACGCGTCTGCCTGACTAAGTTGAGAGAAGTCGGTTGTTGCTGACAGTCCAGAGGAAACAGCCGAGGCTACTTTCGAATCATCAATATGCTTAAAGTAAGATTTACCACTCTCGAGATTAATAATTTTTTCTTCATCAATATCAAAGCCTATTACATTAAAGCCCGCCTCAACGAATCTAATCGCCAAAGGAAGCCCAACGTAACCCAAGCCAAATATCCCAATCACTGCAGATTTGCTTTGAAACTTTTCTAGAAGAATCCCTTTCATACACTCCATAAATCTTTCCCTGTTAACTATCCCTGATAGGGGATGTCATATCCTTTTTTTTCTGGCTGCCAATAGACAGCCCGCTCTTCATTGAGGTTCACCGTGGCTTTTTTCTTACCTTTCAGTAGACATTGCCATTGATATCGGTTCATCAAACGAATCATCTCTGGATCGTCCAGACGCTCAACTCGCTTTATCGCACTCTTTATAAATCCCCATAACATGGCAAAAGCACCGGTTAAGTAAGGTTTCTTATTTAACCGGTAAAAGGTCGAAGCCAATATATAAGCTAACCCAGTACCCATATAATATTGACCAAAACCATGCCTAACACGACCCGTTAATATACCCTTCTGGCTAGAACCCATGGGCCGTAGATGGATAAATCGAACCTCTTCCTCATCCCAACTCAACGATATCCAACCAAGTAGCCTGCATCTGTGACTATCAATGCCGTCCCACATGACCTGACGAACAAATCCACCTATCTGCTGAAAACAGCTAACCCGATAAAACTTCGCGGCTCCAATAGATGATTCATCGCCACACTGTTCGGGAAGTAACTCTCCAGATTTTTCAGCTTTAAAGTATGCCTTGCCGCTACAGGTTCCCAAGCGAGGGTTACTCTTCATCCTGCCGATCATCAGCTCAAAATAACGCGGCGGCATAATCAAATCCAAATCCAGCTTGCAGACAAACTGATAGTCATTCAAATCAACCACATCCAAACCCGCATAAAAAGCCTCGATCACCCCGGGCCCCACACTGCGATGGCCACGGTTATCGCGTGTCACTATTTGAATAAAATCGTATTGATCGGAGTAGCGTTGAAGAATTTCGGGCGTGGTATCAGTTGAACCATCGTCGACAATAATCCATTTGGCAGGGGTCACCGATTGGTTAACCACGCTCTCCAGCGTGTTGACCATAAAATCGGCTTCATTTCGACAAGGCGAAATAAGTAAATAAGAATCGTCCATATATTCTCTAAATAACTATCAAAAATAACAGCCACAAAATATCTGTAAAAAAATCCCTAAATTTCAAAACCAGAAAATTTAAGCGAAGTAACTCCTTAACACAAACAGGGAAAGGAACATCAAAGATAGTTTGAGACGGTCTTTAACTTCAATTAGCCAACTGGTTCACATAACGAGTTACAACTATAAATATAGACTATTTTTCACTTTCCACATGATTTCGATCAATCTGTACGGAAGTCCTTTTTAAAACTCTCGCAAGTCAGTTCAATCCCCAACCAATCGCCAACTATTTTCAAGTCTGTATTAAATATTTTAGTCATTCGCTCGAGCTGAACATCTGAGATCTGCGGCCGCTGTTGCATGGTCAATTGCTTTTTCACTCGATCCCTTACTGTCTGAGGAATTAGGTTTTTACGCAGCCATGCCATCGGCATCGAATTAACTAACAGCTCATAACCATTAAACCGCCTGATCCGCTGATTGGATTGATTATCCTGCGCCAACTCATCCACCCAGATTAACGGCTTAGTGCAGCCAATAAATTCACCCACTCTATTGAGGACTTTATCTTTATTCTTTTTAAGATCATCAAAGGAAAGTGGCAACACCGCTTCACGACCAAAGGCCTCCAGATAGGGTTTTATCTGGAGGCCATAACAGCTGTAATCGATCAATTCAGGATAGTCATCTATAGCCTGATCAATATCACAGGAAATAACCCCCTGAGACCACTGATGCATATAGTGGGAAATAAGGCGATCAATCGGATCGCGCATGACATAAATTAATTTTGGCTGAGGAACAGCCGCTTTTAAACGCTGAATAGTATCGGGGTAATCCGGCAGCTTAGTGTAATGAGTGCTCGACTCACCACAGATATCTTCAACATCAGCATCGCTGAATAAACCTGAATACCAGCCTATACCCTGACTATAAACTTCATCATCACTAAAAAAATTAGGCTCTTTCGGAGTAGACATAAAAACCCCTGACTGGGCACCCAGCTGATTATGCAAAGTGCTGGTCGCGCTTTTCATCGCACCAATAATAATAAAGTCAGGCATTCTTTTAGAGGTAGTCATCAATACGTATCCGGATGAATATAGGGCGCCGCTGGATGACGGAAGTTAGTCCAGATATCTCGCCACTGCTTTTCGCAGATATTTGGCTGGTAATCACTGCTCAGGATTTTTCGCCCCATTGCCACCAGCCAACCCAAGTGCCAATAGACATTCGCCCTGAATAATCCAAATAACCCAAAATGTTTGTAATAGTAGCGCGTACGAGATTCATAGAAGTATCGCGGCAAGCGCTTCTTTTTAGCCGCCTGGCTTTTAACCGGCGAACTGCCGCCGCGAAGATGGACCACATGGGCATCGGGATTATGAATAATATTCCACCCCGCCTCTCGGGCACGCTTACAGAAATCTACGTCCTCAAAATACATAAAGAACTCTTCATCCAATAAGCCAATTTCTTCGAGCACTTTTCTGCGAATAAGCACGCAGGCGAAACTGGTCCATTCAGGATAAGACGACTTATCCGATACCCTCAAGGGTACTTCATACTGCTTTAAAATTTTAGTTATTGGACCGGTTGCCGCTGACCTGATTAACTCATTAATCGGCCTGTGAAATCTGAAACAGCTTTCTTGTGGAGTGCCATCGGGCCACTCTAGGCGGGGACTCGCCATACCCATCTGTGGGTTTTCATCGAGGGTTTTAACCAACAATTCAACCGCACCGGGGCGAACAATGGTGTCGCTGTTGAGGAGGAGGACATACTCGCTGGTGGATGCGTTGATGCCGATGTTGTTGCCGGAGGAGAAGCCGTTGTTAGAAGGGTGCGCTACAAGTTGAAACTGGCTTGGGCATCTTGAAGTATTTATCCAAGAATTTAATACTTTTACAGAGTCATCACCCGAATTATTGTCTACTATAAAAGAATTGAATCGAGCACCCTTTGAACTTTCCTCATCCAATGTATTTAGACATTCAACGGTGAGTTGCGGGGTTTGATAATTCACTATGACAACACTTAACTTCATCAGAACTATTTTTGTAACTTGTGAAATGTATGAAATGAAAGTGTAGTCAAAAATTTACGCTTCTGAATAATAAATCAATTTAGAAACCCTACAGATACGCCACCGTTGCGAGCGGCCTCAGGGTTTTAAGTGTGTATAAATTCTGCCGGACTTCATGTCTCACTGCCTAACAAAGCTAATTTTGGGGAGGAAAACCAAATAATCCTCTGAACTTGCCATAGCCACTTCATAGACTATTCTTACGTTATTCGATGCGCCCCTGAATTAAAAACAATATGTTTCTTAATTCTTCGAATGACTAGTTAACTTAGTAAGCTAGCTTTAAGTACAGACCACAGAGACTGCATTATCACGAACACATTAAAGGAAACATCACATTATCATGACCCACAAACAAAAGCCTTTAGTTAACTCAGCGCCAAAAATATTTTTTGCACATGGACCAGGCGATGCTGCAGGCACCCTTCAAAATTGGGCTTTAAACGTTGAAGATGATTCAATTATCGCTAAAACATACTCAGGCCAAGTGTTTGACATAGCAAAACAGCTAGGGTCTGAACTTTTAGTAATCACAGATAATTCTAAAAGTCATACTCTTACAGCTGATAATATTTCAGTTGAATCATGTCCAAGAGGAGATATGGGAAGTGGATGGAAATACTGGCTCAACATGAAAAAACATGCTGATAGTATTGCCCGCAGAGCGAACGAATTTGGAGCAGACGTGGCTATTGTTTCATTACATTACGGGCTTTTATCGTTAGCAGCTTTTAGAAAATACCAAATCCCAGTTATTCTGGATATGCACAACACTCTATGGCCTATGGGCTTCGAACCCAATTTATTTAAGCGGTTAATACTGAAAGTTACGACGATGAGAGGCCGAAATGGATTAGGAGCGGTGGTAGCGGTTTCCCCAGAATGTGGCCGCCAGCTAAATAAGTTAATCGGAGAAAAATCCATCTTCGAGCATATTCCTCAATACCCAGTGAGTCTTCAATATCTTAATGTTGATAATAAATTTATTTCCTCTTCAGAAAATGGAGAATTCAGAATTCTATTTGCTGGACGCATTGAAAAGATAAAAGGAGTATTTGATGTGTTAGATGCAGCAGAAATTTTGATTCGTGAAGGATACTCTCATGTGAAGTGGATTTTTGCCGGAACAGGCAGCGCCGAATGTGAATTAAAAACAGAAATTGAACGCCGAAACCTCTCACCCTATCTTGAATTAAAAGGACAACTCTGCCGGATGGATTTGACCGAGGAGCTAGTCAAAGCTAATGCAACAATAACCCCGACACGTGCGGGGTTCTGTGAAGGATCAGCAAAGGCACCTCTAGAATCACTTATAGCGGGAATCCCAGCACTGTTGAGTTCTGTGGTTCCAGCCTCTGAAGTGGTAAAAGACGCCGCAATCATTTTTTCCCCTTCATCACCCGCTGAAATCGCGAACTCTGTTAGCCAAATGCTAGACAACCATTTACATTATGTTTCGCTTTGCGAAAACTCAGGAAAGCTCAAACATCTATTATTTGAAAAACAATTTTCATTTAAAAATGCCGTTCTAGGGGCCTTGAAAAAAACCCTAGGGCAAAGCTTATTAACTTTATAAAAAAATAGTAACTTGCAGCCAAGTACATTACATTTTTTTAATTAGAGCATGTGACGTTACCATAGGCTTCTCTAATATAATCGAGTACTGCCTGAGCGGTAAAATCTCTATTCCAATTACCCTTCGATTGAGTAACAGCCTGCTCCATAAAGTCATCAATTGACGCATCCAATCCTATAGATGACAAATAAGTTTCGAATGTTCTCTTAGGCTCAAGAAATGAATCCTGTCCTACTGTAGAATTAGAGTCACCCGAAACCGAACGCCATGTATCAATATCGTAACTAACACCTAGCGAACGAAACCACTCGGAACTATCAAGATCAGAAAAATATTTATTTCCCTCGAATACAACAGAATCTAGCTGATCTGCGAGTAGCACACGCATATTACTGTTAACTAATTGAATGTTATTTTCTGAAATATGAATATTATTTTTGGGAGATGAATTAATACTTATAGCCCCAGTTTTCGAGCTTGGGCCAGGAGTAATCAATCCATGAATGGTGTTTTCAGCAATAGTAACGTCATTACTATGTCCATTTAGCCTAATACCTAAGAGATTGCTTACCTCAAGATTGTCTGTGTGCAATATATAATTTCCGCAGATCAAACCACCATCCCAATCGGTGGCATCAATATTCCAGCCCAATGTTCTATTTGTTGGCTGGTCACGACCGATTGCGAGCATTACATTATTAATAATGGTGATATCCTTCCAGCGTGGCCCAGTATCATAATCTCTATTACCTCCTGCACTGATGCCAATTTCTCCACCTACATATACATTGTCTTCCATCCATAAATCATGAGATCTTATTGAATCAACTTCACTATTTGAATCAGAATTAGCAGCCCATTTATTCTGAATACTCGACGAGCGAAGAAAAATATTTCGAATAAACTTAGAATTAAAAGAGTCGGAAACATAGGTGTTATGGTTAAACATATTCGCCTGCCCCTCACTCTTCTCATTACCTGAATCTACTTGCTGCTTATACCAACCATTGTGGTCAAAAATATTCTCCTCTAACAACATAGAAGCATGGGAAGCATATATTCCTTGTGAGTGATCATTTTCACTGTATGAATTGCGGATAGTATTTCTTCGAATAACTACATCCAAAACATCACCACCGCCATTAATGGATATGCCCTTACTAAAAAAATTGAAATCGTTATCCTCCAATAATACTGTTCCCATAACTGATTCTTTTGGAGAGTACATTCTAATTCCAGTTGACTCAGTCACCTGACCCCAACCAGGGAAATCCATCGACGCAGGGTCTCGTTTATAAGCATAAAAGGCTAACCCAGTGATTGCCATATAGCGCCTATAAGACCAAATTCTAAAAGTCTCTTTCGCGTCACTTTTGATCATAGGACGTTGGCCACCTATGCCATAGGATGTGATCACTGAACGTTCGGTCACTGACCTACCTATTTTCAATTGTATATTGTCGTGCACCTCCCAAACTTCCCCTCGACGGAGAAGAATCCAGTCTGGATATCCATCTCGAGCATTTAAGTTTGCCGCTTCAATAGTTTTAAACGGCTTGATTGAACCCGGGTCATCAACACTAGCGACATCGCTTGGCGCATAGAACTCAGCAGTTTCATCATCGCCTGATGAAGAACTCACATAAATAAGCCTGGAATCCTCCGAGGGTGTCATTATTGACCAACCATTTTCATCCCAACCACTAGTCTCTCGGGGATACAGATTAAACTCACCGGGTTGAACACTATAGGGGCTCGCTTCAGCACTATTTGAATTAGTATCTGCCGAACTGGTTACTGCGGTTTGTGGTTCAGGGGGTGTTTCGCTGGAGGTAGCTTCACTACTTGCGACAGGAGTAATTGTCGATGACTCTGCCCCCTCTTCAGCTGTAGGACCCGACTTACAGGCCGTAACGCTAACAAGAATAAATAAGATGTATATAAGATGTTTAATTTTAAGCATGCTGAGCCACTCCCAGATAAATATTAAACTGATAGTAACTACCCCCTCTTTGATTGTCTTTCAGTGCACTCAATATGCGTGATCCAAGTTTGATAATTCTCGCCTGATATCTGACACAGCTCACATTTATAGTCTCAACATGATGGATCACCGCCGAACTTGCCATAGCGGTTTTATAGACTATTCTTAAGTGATAAATATAAGGACATACAGCATGCCTAAACCTATAAGCCGACGGGGATTTATAACTACGCTTTCCCTCGGAACCGCAGCTCCATCAATTTTCGCCAAAAATTCATCCTATGCGACAAGCCTGACAATTCCCTCTAAGTCCACACTAGAAAAGCTCAAACCTGTTGATGATCAATTCGTCTCTGTTGATGGCTGGATTTTACCGACTAAAACCCTAATTCGAGGTGCCTTGTAATATGCTTTTCGACTTCAATGTACAGACTACTATAGATAAAAATTATGATGTTTGTATTGTTGGTACGGGGCCGGCGGGAATCACTTTAGCAAGAAAATTATCAAAGTCTGGTAAAAAGGTTGTACTCCTTGAGGCTGGCGGGCTCAATTATTCGGAGGAATCGCAAGATTTCTACGAGTGCGAATCGATCGGACATGAGGCCTGGCCGAAGTTCACTCGATTAAGGTACTTTGGTGGTACATCTAACCACTGGTCAGGCCGTTGCCGACCTTTTGATAGCTCAGATTTTAATGCTCGAAAAATTAATGGCCTACCCGGCTGGCCAATTCGATACAGCGCAGTTCAGCCCTATCTCGAAGAAGCTATGGAGATTCTTGATCTGGATACAGAGCAAGGTTTTAAGCCTATTAATAAAAATCTACTTAAAGATCACTTCTCTCCAGATGCATTTAGCAAAAGCCCTCCTACTCGCTTTAAAGGTAAATATCTCTCTGAGATAGAAGCAACAAAAAATATCGACTGCTTCTACAACGCCACTGCGACCGATCTAACATTAGATGCATCTCATCGTACTGTTACTCACGTCGAAATCAGTAATTACAAAAACTATAAAACTAATATTTCAGCTCATAAATTCATACTTTGCCTTGGCGGTATTGAAACACCTAGATTTATGCTGAATTGTAATAATCAAATCAAAGCTGGAATAGGAAACTCAAACGATATGGTAGGTCGATGCTTTATGGAGCATTTAAATGTGCGAATGGGTTCTTTTCTTTATCGAGATTCAGAAACTGTTTCTGGGATGCAATTTTATGGCGATAATGAATTTGTTGAGCGTAATAATATCGGTAAATCTAATATTACGTTGGGGATTGTTAAGAAAGTGAAATCCTATGGACGTACGAAAGCCATTAAAACCTTTTTTAAAAACCTAGCCTGCCAAATGGAAATCGAGGATAAAGTACAGTTTATCAGCGATTTTAAATGCCCTGGGATGGGTAATATTGGAACCTTGATCGAACAATCGCCTAACCTTGATAGCAGAATCACTCTTAGTCATGAGACGGATGATCTGGGGCTTAACAAAACTAAATTCGAATGGAAGATTAGCGACTTCGACAGAAAAACCATTAGAAAGACTGGGTTAGCCATGGCTAAAGAATTCGCTAATTCCGGATTGGGAAATATTCGTTTATCCGATTTTATTTTAGATGAGAATCTTGAAATTAAATTTGGACATCATGCTCATCATATGGGTACTACAAGAATGTCTGAAAATCCGAAATATGGTGTAGTTGATAAAAACTCTAAAGTTCATGAACTAGATAATCTCTATATAGCTGGAAGTAGTGTTTTTTCTACTGGAGGTGCTTGTAACCCTACCATGCCTATCATTCAGCTGTGCTTGAGATTAGCTAATCATCTAAAAGGGTAATATCCGTACTGACCAGATCCAAAAGTGTTTTTTCCAAAATACCTGCGGATACATCCCAATCAAAGTATTTGACATACTCTGCGCTATTACGACTCATCTGTAGCCAAGATTTAGAATCCATAGTAACAACTTTATATATATCCTCAGCCATCGCCTCAATATCGCCAACATCGACCAAATAGCCATTATGTTTGTGCTTAACATAGTCTTCAGGCCCACCACAACGAGTCGAAACTAGTGGACAACCGCATGCCGCAGCCTCTAAACCCGGCATACCAAAACCTTCAATAGTAGAAGGTAATAACCAACAATCGGTCATGCGATATAATTCAGGAATATCATTTTGATTTGGTCGAAAATGATACTCAAAATTATCCGGTGGATTTTCAACTGCTTCTAATGGATGCGCTCCAAAACAAACTACCCGTAACTGTGGAAGCTTTCGCTGGACCAATCGTATTGCATTAAAAGCTGCTTTAGCCCCTTTCCACTCAACAATACCGAAAAGCATACCAATGGTCGGTATAGACTGCTTCCCTCTAGGTTGAAAATTGAATTGCTCCCAATCCACGCCATTAGGAACCAATACAGCATCAGTATCAGCATATTGATCAGCCATTAGTCTTTTTAACCAGCTTGCAATAACTAGCTTTTGGAACGGATATCTATAGGTTTCTCTTACCTTATCGGGATCGCCCCCATGTATCTCATGATGCCTAATAAAATAAGCCTTAGCGCCCTTAGATTCAGGCCAGTTCTGGATCCAGTGTGCAGTTTCCCACCACGTGGCTATAGTGACATCCGCATCCGGTGCATCCGCTGCAGTAATTATTCGACGTTGTACTGGAAGCAATTTCGCTATGCTAAATTCAAGGTGGTGTTTCTGTTTATTAAGCGCCCTATATCGACCTAGCCAATAACGGATCAGTGTCCGAACCCTCCAGATTGGAGGCCTCAGAGCCGGCATGTCGACATAAACAATATTGACTCTATGCCCTCTACGCACCATCGCTTCTGCAATCAGACGGTTAGACTTAACGCCCCCCGACAAGCTAGGCCGAGGAAGAACCCAATTAATCGTTAATTTTTTATCCGTCATAACCGCAATCCTTAACCTTTTAGCCAATCTCTACTATCGACGTAACCTAGAGCAATCAATAACTCCCCTGCGACATTATCAAAGTCTTTTTTCTCATCCACAGTTAAATCATCTCGCCATCGTCCAAGACTTCGATTAGAAACTTTTTCTTTACTATTTTGATTGTTGACTAAGCGTCCAGCGTTCATGTTGTCATCTTTGCTGGCACTGGGGTCGACCATAGAGGGCTCGTAATCTTCATCAAGAAATTCACACAACTCTCTCAGTACAGTTTCAGGATCTGTAACTAAGTCTTCGTATTTGATTTCATGGTAGCGAGGATGACCCCTATAAACGAGACCGCTACTAGTATCGTCCAGCCATCTTTGGGCACATTCTGCGATAGGTCGATTGATAAGACTGGGCACAATTTTACCGTTCTCAATCTTTTCTTTTGGGTGGTTACGCAGAGAACAGGATACATCTCGACCATCTCTAATTATGTGGATAAAACGACCTTTGGGAAACCAAGTTAACAATTTCCCAATCACTCTAATATTATTAGGCGTTTTGTCTGCGGGTCTGGCCTTGCCTGCCCTATTAGTCTGTTCAATATAAAATTTCTCAGCAAAATGTACTAGATTATCTGTAACCTGTGCATTTGATTTAAGCGCTTGCTCATCAAGATTCCACATCTTTGAGATATTATTTGGCCAAAATGGCAAACCAAACATTGAAGTCTCTGGGCCACAAAATAGTTTCGAATGACGATTAAGAATTTCTCGCAACAAGGTTGTGCCGCTTCGACCGCAGCCACCTATCAAAACAATGGGCAGTTCGGAGCGAGCGGATCGATCGTACCAATTTCGTTTAACCAAGGCGCGCTCATACTGCCTTACTGGCCTGCGTTTAAAGTCTCTAATCTGGCGCCGCACATATCCCAATGATCGCTGATAAAAATCCGACAATTTACTCACACACATTTTTGGATCCTCCATCCTTGAGACACTATTGTTTTAAATCTTTATCAATCATAAGTGCTAACTGGAAAAACATCTGATTAAAGGTTGGCCCCAAATCATCGGAGTAACCCGCTATTAGCTCGGCCGCTGGCCTATCTATGATCGGATCAAGAATATCTAATGAGCCCGACATCGCCAATTCGAGCCGCTTTTGCTGCCACTCTGGGGCATATTTCTGTAGGGCAACCAGATCAAACCAACTGTTGGGTACATTGTTCCAGACTTTTGCTTCCTGAGGCTTACTCCCTAGGTCGGAGATCTGTACATTTTTGTTCTTTCTCACCCCAGGCAGTTGACCCGTATTAGCATCATGGATATGCCCCAGTTCACCATAGAGTATGGCAAAGGCCTTTGAGGCAATCTCTCCAGAATAGCGATCCACGGGTAAAAGTTTAGCCGCAAATTCGCTTATATAACGGTGTAAGAATAATGTTTCAAAAGGGAACAATTTACTGTTACCCATTATGTGCGCTAAATCATCTTGGCGACTGGTCGGCCAAAATTTCACCCATTCCTCAGCCGTTGATGGCCTTATCTTTTTAACCTCATCAAGACGAAGGGCTCGACGTTCTCGAACCTGTTGGCGCACTTCAGCACTCAAATACTTTTCTAGCCTGTAACGTCCCAAATTGCTACCAATTCCAGGAAGATGAATTGGCTGGGGAATATTTAAAATTTTGCGTAGTAAAACCCCAAGGCGCTCCTTGGGGCCCTTAGGTCTAAAATACTCCTTCTGCGACTTCGGCATATAGTGATCTTTAAGGTAAGTATCACTTAATTGACCGCCGAGTATGACATCAAATTTATTAGATAACCCAGACTCAAGAATACATAGCCCGTGCAACATAGCACGTCGCTCTGTACCCAATATAGCTGGGCCATTTTCCAGCAACAGGCGAGTAAAATAATCGTCTGAACGGCGAGCAAAAACATGCTCACAGCCAAACTTTTTCGCCACAATTTGAGCGGTATCAGTTTCATAATTTTCATGGGTCACATAGGTAATCGCAGTGACCTTATCTTGAGGCAATACGGCTAGAACAGCTCGTGAATCTAGGCCTCCACTCAGAGTAACCCCAATAGTATCGGCGCTCATCGCGATATCTGATCCGGCAGCGCGCATGCGATCGACCAATTCATCCACCAATCCTTTTTCTGAAGAATTTGGTTCCTCTGGCGTCCAAAGAATTGTCTCTTTAATACTCGGACTTAAATCATTAAATCCAATGCTAATAACTGATGCAGGCTGAAATTCAGTTATCCCATTGCGGCTGGAAAAAGGGAAACTGATATTGTTGTGAACCAACAACTCACCCAGCGAAACTTGATCGAAGTCCTGTTGACGACCCGAAAGCATCGCTAGGGTCTCTACATCTGTGCCGATAGCAACCAGCTTGCCATTAGAGTTATATGCACTGTAAACAGGCTGTGCACCCATAGGGTCAGTCATAATAGAGATACTCTGGGCACCGGCCTTTACTAAGGCAAACATTCCAGTAAGGCTATTTAGTAATACTCTTAAATCTGTCGAGGCATCCCACTGATTGGCGAGGTTCATACAAAAGTCATTTAATGGCTTACTATTTAGAGATTTATTTAACCATCTTGGGCGACCTACACAACCCACTATACTGCCCTCATCAATATACGGAGCATGTCGCAGTCCGGGCGACTCCTGAAGAATCAACTGCCCCCAAGCATAGATTCTTGAATGAATCGAGCGATCTTGCAACCATGGGCGCTGACGCAATGCCTGCACTATATTCTCGGGCGCAATATGGTCGCCAAATTGAATAATAAAATCACTCATTCCCTGTTACACCAATATTCCATCTGTCATCCATAAGCCAATAGCAATAACTATGGCTGAAACAATAAGAGCGCTGAAGTCCACTCGGGGTAACCATACCTTGTGCTTATTTAAAGTAACGGCTAAAAATGGATAACTAATAACTTTAGAAAGCGCAACGCCTGCTATCAGCCCTACAACATTGAAATAGTAACCTCCGATGGCCATACAGATTACAAGTAATACAGCTCTGGATACCTGAAAAAGCATAAAGCCAAATGAGTCGCCAAAGGATAAAAGTGCTGTACCTGCGGTTGCAGTAATAACACTACCAACTGTCCCTATAGCAAGAATTTGAAGCATCCATCCGGCAGAGTAATAGCGTGGGTCATAGAGAAGCTCAATTACAAATTGACCGCAGATCACCATAATCCAAGTTGCCGGCAAGGTAACTAAAAGTAGAGGAATTCTTCCGCGTTGTATTTTTTCTCTAATGGTCGTCTTATCGCCTCTATACGCTTCGGCATAAAGCGGCATCATCACCTGATCATTAATTTTTAAGACCAATTGCAGAACCATACGAGACCAAATTGCTGCAATAGAAAACATTCCCAATTGCTCTTTGGATAGAAATGAGCCGAGAATCAATACATCGCCCTGCTGTATTAAAAAGGTTAAGGCCGTGCTTAAAAATATCCATTTACCAAAAGAAAATATATTCTCTAGAGATGAAGCCTCTAGATGAAATTTAGGCAACTGCTGCGACATTGTGTAAGAGACAAGACAGCCAAATATAGCGCCAAGAACACCCCCAATAGCGACTGCCCATACGGATTGATATTGCCATGCCAAAATAACAGTCAGAATAATCGTAACGGCCTGAGTCGCAATCTCCCAAATCATCAACTTGCGCACTTTTAAATGTCGCTTGAGGGTTAAAATAACTGGAGCATTAAAACCTTGAATACACGCCGTGAAACCTATGGCGGGTATTAAATACGCCAAATCTGGAGCGCTGTATAGTATTGATGCAGGATAGGCCAACAACCCGCTGATGCCCCAGATAAGAGCGCCGCGCATGACTTGTAGTGTCCATGCTGTATTCAAATAGGCCGACTCATCCCCACGTTCGTCGCGCACAACGGATGTTGATATTCCAACATCCGAGAACATCTTAATTCCCTGCAAAACCACCTGAACTAACGCCAATACTCCAAATGCTTCGGGAAACAACAATCGCGTTAATAATAAATTACTGACCAGACGCAAAAGCTGCCCACCACCAAATCCAGTCACAGACCAAATAGATCCATTCACGGCACGCCTTTTTATTGATTGTTGGGGGGTACTTACAGCAGGGTCCAAAACTACCAACTCCTTCCTGGAATTTGGTCAACTTATTAAAAAGCCGCCTAATAGTATTAATAAGTCTTTTTATTAACATGACAATTTTGATTTAAGTCTAGTATAGAGGTAGGATTAGTCAATTGGAAAAGTCATATATTAATGCATAAGGAAGAACAGGAACGTTCAAATGCCAGAATACCTCCGCGCTTATATTGTTGTATTTTTACTCTCAAACTTTATTTTTTGGCTTCTGCCCAAACTTAAGATTAATTTTGTAGATAGACTGGAAATTAAGCAGTGGAGAAATTACTGGTTAATAGTTACCACTCTATGTTTCTTTATTACCAATATTTGGCTTTATGTTGTCTGTCTTGGCGTGATACTGGGATATGCCAATCGTTCAAAGACCGATCGCCTCCCACTTTTCTTCGCTATTGCCTGCTCCTCACCGCTGTACTCATTTACCATACCCGGGTTTGGCGTTATAAATTATCTAATAACTTTAAGCTTTATGTCTTTGCTTGTGCTATTTCTACTATGGCCTGAGGCTCGAAGGAGAAAAACTCGACCAGTATCCATCTACCCTTTCTACGGCGCTGTCATCGCCTATGTTATTGCTATCTCTGTATTGGATTCACGCGACAATACGATGACTAATTCACTTCGATTATTCGTTACTTACTTTATAAGCATACTTTTCCCATTTCTAGTTATTAGTAAAACAATACACAATATTGATTCCCTAAAAAAATGCCTATTTACACTGACTTTATGTTTAGCACCTTTAGCATTGATAGGCTGTTTTGAAAGTTTGAAATATTGGAAACTTTACTCTTCAGCGTTCGTAAATGTTTTAGGGGAAGATAGTTTTCTACGCTATGGATTACGCGGTGATTCATTACGGGCTAGCGCTCTTTTTGCAAGTCCCATTGTATTTGGCTATATGATGGTCATCGGCTTAGGTCTATTGCTCTTCCTGCAGAAATACAGCGACAAAAAAAACCTAATAAAGCTTATTTTTATCGTGTTTTTAGTCGCACTCTATTTCACTAAGGCACGAGGGCCTTGGCTCGGAGCCTTTGTCATGGCAATACTGTATATTTGGTCCGGACCAAATAGATTTGGAAATTTTTCAAAATTTACATTTGGGTCTGCAGTTGCCGTAATAGTCTTAAGTATGACTAGCTTTGGTGAAAAACTCATTTCAATGCTGCCCTTTGTAGGCTCTTCAGATACTCACGAAGCATCCACTGTCGAATACCGCATTCAGTTACTTGAGCAAGCACAGGTTCTGTTCCAGAAAAACCCACTATTTGGATTGGCTAATTATCGTGAATCATCAGAAATGGAAGCTATGCGTCAAGGACAGGGAATTATCGATGTTGTTAATTCCTACATAGATATCGGACTAAGCTACGGCATTGTCGGATTGGGGCTATTCTTGTTTATATTTCTCGGATTATTTTTTACTGTTCTGAAGAAAGTACGCTCATTGCCTGCTGAACAGGAAGATCTTATTAATATTGGCAGATCGCTCTACGCCATACTAGGTGCCGTCTTATTTATCATATTCACTGTAAGTTCGATTAACTATATTCCGATATTCTATTGGCTTATTGCTGGCTTGTGCTCAGCCTATATAAGACTCTGTAACACAACCATAGAAAAACAAAGGCAAAGCCTAATTCCAGTCTAATCAGCGATTAGCTCAGATAGTTTTTTACTTAACTGCTGATTACCTTGCCATGAGAGATGGATGCTATCGCTATGAGACTCAATTCCTTCCTTATATAACGCTTTGTAAAAATGCAGCGTACTAAAGAATTCAACATTATGTTTTTTTGCAATAGCTGCATAATAGGTTTCACCCTTAGCAGCACCATTAATGGCTTCTTTTTTGGTTGCGTGGAATACCATTACAACTTGAGCATAGTCCCGTTTCAGCAATTCAATCAAGCTGACAAGACTAGCTTCTGACAGTGATAGGCGCTTTTTAAAAGGAAGCTTTATTACATCACCTCTTACCTTATCTTCGAGGCGTTCACCTGCACTTTGTAAAAAATCATGCAGTGCAGAGGTAGGCTCCACCACTCTATAAGGCGTTAACCTTCTAGTCATATACGGAATATCAGATCGATCATGGGACGAGAGGACTAAAAATGCTGTATTACCTACAAAAGGGCCGAACCTTTCATAGAATGCCAACATATTGCCAGGCCCCCAACTGGATGCGGCAATACTGCCTACAACAATAGATTCATCTTGCCGCTCATATTTCAACTGATTATTAAGGATAAATGCCAAGGTTTGCGTTTGGTCTAGGGTATGTTCTCCATAAATAACGCTGTCACCTATTACTGCATAGAACGGCTGTTGCTTCTCTCGATCAAAATCGACACTGCGCATGCCATATCGGTTGACGCTAATGTCATTGCCAAAACGTTGATAGGACATCTGTGGTTTTAGGTAATACTCGATGTCTTCGTCAAGTACCACCAAAGGGGCCTGACCAAACCCTACAAGGTGGAAAATCACATTTGCCAGTATCGCTAGACTCGCGAATATTACTAAACCTTTAATACTTCTCTTTACTAGAGATGACTGGGCCATAAGAATCCTTTTTATACGAATTTTTTTCTAATTTTATAGAAGTGTCTTTCAATATATCTATGCACTAAAAAGGCATACAAAGTGCTAATGCCCATCGAGCTGATCAGCAGATAAAAAGGCATAATTTCTTGGTTAGTCAACTTCAACAGCAGGTTAATAACAAAGAAGTGGATCAGGTAAATAGAGTACGAGTAGATACCTATTTTTTGAACCAGTGAAGTGCTGAGAAAGCTAAAAAGCCAATGCTTGTAGCGACTAATAGCCAAGTAAAACAAGGGTATCAAAGCCAAGCCTTGCAGGGTATAGCGCAGCGTTTGCCTGAATATAATATCTCGATACATAAAGGTGAATATGAGTACAGAGACTGCCGAAATTATAACCAACCAATGCCTAAATCTTAGCTCATTATTATTGCCACTGAATCGGATCGGATTAAAGCCAACTGCTAACACACATCCAAACAAAATAGAGTCAATACGAGTGTCTGTTGCATAGTATATTCGCTCTTCAAAAAAATCTGGGTCAAGAACAAGATGTAACCTCCATGCCAAGAGAATCAAACATATTAATGATAACGACAGGGCTAGTCCTGATTGATTTTTTAACCTCAACAAAAGCGATAATAGTAACGGATAGACGAAATAGAAATGCTCTTCAACCGCAAGAGACCAAAGCACGCCCGTTCCAGTAGGAATACTGTTAGCCTGCTCAAAATAAATGCCGTAGTAATTTGCAAAATAAAACAGCTGTGCCATAAACCCATAGAATGTTGCTCCGCCATCAGCGAGCTCTATAAACACAGCAAGATAGGTAACCGCAAGAGTAATAAGTAGAGGGGGTGTTAAACGCAGAAACCTTCTGATATAGAATTTTTTTATATCAAGATGCTTTTTATTTAAAAATTCTTTAAGTAATAAGGTTGTAATTAAGTAACCGCTCAAGAAGAAAAAGACTGTAACACCAAAGCCTCCTGGGACAATATCTCCAAACCCTGAATGAGAGATTAGAACAAGGATTACAGCCAATGCTCTTATTCCATTTAAAGAGGGGATGTCTCCGAAAACATTTAATCCGTTAATACTTTTTTGCGGCTCAGGCATAAATTTTTTTAACTCTCGACCCCATCCAACTCAGGAAGCATCTCTTTTATCTTCACACCCTTAGCCTCTTCCAGCCAATGAGCAACCTCCTCGACTTCTTTGGCCTGGGTCTTAGTCGGCCTAATCACCGCAGATAGATTGCGATCTCTAATCACGTCCATAATCAAACTCGCATTGATACTTTTGCGCTCATCAGCAAAGGCATAAACCAAGGCCATATCACAGAGAGTATTAATACGCCTTGGCACGCCCTCTGAAAAGCAAAATATCGCTGCAATCGCATCGGTGGTGAATATTGATTTGGGGCTTCCTGCGACCTTTAGGCGGTGTAGGATGTATTTACCCGTATCCACGTAGTCCATGGGGCGTAGATTGAAATCTACTCCGATTCGCTGGGCAAACTGGGTTAGCCGTGGATTATTAAGTTTTTCAATCAATTCAGGCTGACCAATGAGTATTAGCTGCAAGAATACGTCGTTGGAAATATTGATATTGGAGATAAGCCGCAATTCTTCCAAGGTCTCTTCGGAAAGATTTTGGGCTTCGTCAATCACCAACAGTACGCGCTTGCCATCAGAGTACTGATCCATGACAAATTCGGTGAATTTACGCAGTTTTTTGGCATTTTCAGGATTGGGCTCTTCGAGATCAAAGGCATCCAACACCCAAGTCATTAGGTTTCCAAAAGATTCGTGGGTGTTATTAATCACACCAATCACTACTTCGTCCCCTTCTTGGGCGAGCAGATAGTTGACCAATGTTGTTTTGCCTGCGCCGATATCACCGGTAATGACGGTAAAGCCTGCTTGACTGTGAAAGCCGTATTCGAGCATGGTTTGGGCGCGAATATGGTTTTTACTGAGGTAGAGAAACTCTGGGTCTGGGTTCAGACTAAACGGTTTTTCTTTTAAGTGAAAAAACTCTTTGTACATATTTATTCAATCCCTGAATGTCTGTGCGGCGCAGTCTTATACTAACGACGGCATATATCCGGCTTCGATTGACTGTGATTTATTGACCACGGTGCCAACAATATTGGCGTTTTGCATGGTCTGTATGGCTTTTCTGATATCGGCTTCTGAGTTGTGTCCCTCTTCGATTACCATCAAAAAACAGTCCACATGATTTAGTGCGGTAAGTACGTCATCCCGAGGCAAAATGGCTGGCATATCATAGATAACAATTCGCGATTTATAGCGCTGGGTGACTTCATTAAATAGCGCGACCATTCTCGGGCTTGATATTAGCTCGGAGGAATTTTCTACGCTCCTGACACCGGGCAACAGCAGTAAACGGTCTACTCCTGGGTTGACCAACAGATCGGCGATTTCTGCATCGCCTTTTAAATAATCGCTTAGCCCCAGTTTTGGCTCAATGGCGAAGTAATCTTTAATACCTGGATGGCGTAGATCCATATCAACAAGTAACGCGGTGTAATTCACTTCCATAGCAATAGCAGCCGCCAAATTACTTGCCACTAGGGATTTCCCTTCACCAGGTGAGGGTGATATTACTCCGATACTGCGCCAATTATTGGCACGCATCTGTTTGATAATCGTGGTGCGCAAGGTTCTGAATAGCTGCGAGCGGGGGTCATTGGATGAACGCGATACAACTAGGTTTTTCTCTAGTAATTGATGGCAGACTGGAACCACTTGGCTAGAGGTATAGACAATCTTTTCAAGGGGTGACGCTTTCCCCATTGAGCTCTTTTGCTCTTGGCGTTTCTCTCTGGCCTTTTGCAGCGCCTTGTGAATACGAGACATAGTGGTTACCTACAGCATATTAATTTTAGTCATGACTTTAAACCAGACGATATCTAGGCTCATGACAAAGTAGTGAACGATGGCTAACATCACTAGAGTTAACAGTATTCCGGCTATCAACAGCCGCTTATGGGATTTATCTTTCTTACTGTAGTCTTCGGCGGTCAACATCAATGGGATAACTGCTAGGGGTTCTGCTCCGGTGATGCGGGTTATGTCTTTAATACTTCTGATCGCTGGATCTAGCATTTCAACAAGTAGTACTAGGCCAAGACTAATAGCGCCTGAGAGAAACAGTCCCATCATTAATAACTTTGGGCGGTTTGGCTTTACGGATTCGGTGGGGCGTAATGGGGGTTCAATAAGTGTGAAGCTTTCGGCCTTGTTTTCAGATTCAAGGTTTTGCGCAACATCGGCTTCGAATTGCTTGGCACGCAATTCTTGGTATTTCTTTTTGGTGCTTTCGTAATCACGGGTCATATCGTCGTAACTGCGCTGCACTTCATGGGTGCGAGCGACTCTGTCGTGATACTCGGCTACCTCCGCCTGCATGGCTTGTCTTTCGATATTGGCTCGGGCGAGTTCTTTCTCGGTGAGATCAATTTTTATTTTTATCTGTCGGTACAGCGGATTAGAGATTTCATCCATATTCTGTTCCGGTTGAAACAGCGCATCAGCCGCGACTTCTTTTTCTAGCCCTTCGATCTCTCGTGCTAATCGCTTAATATCGGGATGGGATTCTGAGTATTTATTTTTCAGACTATTTAGCTCATTTTTCAGCTGTGCAAGTCTGACTGGGCTGCTCAGTGTTGTCACACCTGCACTGCTGGCCACATAGGGGTCCATGCTGGCAAGTTCAAGGCTCAGATAATGCACCTGATCACCCAATCTGACGGATTCGGTCTGGCGTGTTTTGATCTTTTCTTCAAGATTTTTAATCATTGATAGGTTGAATTGCAGAAGCTCTGGCAAGCTGTCACCAAATTCCAGTTTGAAGTTGGCGATCCGCTCTTCTAAAGCCTGCACGGTTTTTTGCATTTTATCGGCTTCATCACTTAGAAAACTGACTGTTTCTGCGGCTTTATTGGTTCTGGTTTTAACATTTTCATCGAGGAACATGGTTACTAGTTCGTTGGCCACTTTTTGGGCTATATCTGGTGATTCATCCATAAAAGAAACTTTAAAGGCAATGCTGGCTCGCTGCGCTCTGCCTCGAGTTGGATCTATAACATTGGCATTGATCATCTCAACAAGAACCGAACTACGGAATTTTTCGACCAATAAAGAGACCGTACTGGTCGCTCTTTGAGCTTGATAAACATTATATTTATCGAGGGTCTCGAGAATACGTGAGGTAGTTAGAATACGCTGCTTGATTACCTGAATCTGCTGTTCGGCATAACTGGTCACGGTGGAACGCACCAAGTCTCGAGGAATTTCCTGACTCTCGATCAGGACAACACCTTCAGATTGATAGATAGGCGGTAATAAAAACGTGACGATCGCGCTTAGGGCAAGCAGCACAGGAAACGCGACTATAATATACAGCTTGCGCCGGCGCAGAATATCCAAATAATCCAGTAGTGACTTTTCAGTATCATCCATAGTTGTGTAGCGTCCTTTTTGCTCTTTCTTATTATTAAATTAAAAGCTGTAGCGTAAACCCATTTTCACGCGGTTTGATTCGACTTCACCACCAAGCTGTCGATCAAAACTTCTGAATACATAAGAGGTCTGTAACTTTAATTTTTCTGTTATCCGGTAGTGATAATAGGGTGTAATATTGATGCTTTCGCGATCTTCCACTTCAGAGTTAGTGTTATACCAAGAGACATTAATGCCTGAGGAACTGCGGGCAGTGAACCTGTGCTCAAAGCCAACGCCTACACTATCTCGCTCTTCAACATCACCCTGACTTGATGGGTATAGGTTTCTGGACAGATTAAACGACCAGTCATTTTTTTCCTGACTGTAATTCATACCTAAGTTGAGCAGAACTCCGGTGTTCTCTGAATCTACAATAACCACTACTGGCCCAGAAATAATCCGCTTTTGGCTATCACTTTGAAAATAACCTGCACTGCCATTGATGCTCATCGATGCGGAATATTTGTAAATAAAACCAGCGGTGATTTTCTCGTAGTCGGTTTCATTTGAATTGACATTGGGGCGGTCAGCCGAGTACTGAGAAACGCTTATATTTGCCGTGGTACTGAGCACCTCATCGACTTTGTGCTGCCAGTTTACCCCGACGGTTTCATTTTCATTATCTGAAAAGTCATCTGCATCATAATCACGCTCGGTGTAGCCGAGCGATAGACCGAGGTCATCTTTTTCGGTGACACGAAAAACTACACCAGGCTCAACAAAAGTGGTTTCGACTAGGGTGTTTGAGTCAAACTGACCTGTATCCTGTTCGGCAGCGTCACGCTGAGAGTTTTCGCTATAACCAAAATCCAGCGACCAGGTTGAGCGTTCTCTTTTGTAACTGTTTTCCCACTTAAAAGCAGGGTCCTCGGAATCAAATTGGTCAAATTCGGAGTAGCGCTTTAAGGCTAATCTGGCTTCGAGCTCAGATTTAATCACTGGTGTTAAGTAGATCAATGAAGCTTCAGGCTTGAGGGAATAAACCCAGGTTTCCTGCTCGGCATCATTCATTAAAAAGTTATCGTCATAGGCAGCATCCGCATCAAAGCTAAAATCTGCTACCCAGCCGGCGGCAAGAGTTGTTGCTGGAAATATAACCAGCAACAGTGCCACAACGATTGATTTAAATATCTTATTCATAGCTAGTCCTTGCTATTTATGGGACGACTATTACGTCTCCCGCGTTAAGAAGATGGTTGCTAGACAGATCACTGCCTTTTTCTAGATCTGAATAACGCACTTTTAAGATGGTTTCCTGAGCGCCAGTTGCAGTATCACTTCGACGAATAATTTTTATCGAATTTCCGCCAGCAAATTCATTGAGTCCACCGGACATCGCCAATGCTTGCATCACTGTGGTTGATTGAATCATGGCGACGGGGCCCGGTTTGAGCACCTTGCCGACCACAAAGACGACGTTGCCTCTGGTGTTAGTCACGGTGACATTGACCTCGGGGTCGGCAATAAAGGAATCCAACTTGCTGGTAATTACCGCTTCAACTTCAGCGGCATTTTTACCTGCGGCCTGTAAATGTCCGACCAGAGGGAATGAAATCATGCCATCCGGCAAGACGGTGATAGTTCGTTGTAGGGTCTCTTCATTCCATACCGAGACCTCTAATTGATCTCCAGGGTTGAGAAGATAGGTCTCAGATGCTGCGGCTATACTGAATAGACCCGCCATTAGCAGGGAGACTGTCATAAAGATGTTTTTTAATGTTCCTTCTGTTTTTACCATGATCACTTATCCTGTGTAATCCATATCCATTAATTGTAGACCTATTTATCTACCTAAGAAGCCCGACTTATCACCCAGTACCTGGTAACACTAGTAGGCGTTTTTATTAAGAAATCCTCCGAAGGCTGTCATTAATATTAGTTTTACATCCAACCATAATGACCAGCTGCGGATATATTCAAGATCAAATTTAATCCGCCCTTCCATTTTTTCTAATGTGTCGGTTTCACCTCGATAGCCTTTTATTTGTGCTAATCCAGTGATGCCGGGTTTTACTTTATGGCGCAACATATATCCATGAATCGCCGTTCTGTAAAATTCGTTGTGAATTACCGCGTGGGGACGAGGCCCAACTATAGACATGGTGCCAGCTAAAACATTAAAGAACTGCGGTAGTTCATCCAGTGATGCTTTGCGAAGAAAGGCGCCGAACGGTGTTATTCGAGCGTCACTTTTACAGGCCTGCTGAAGCACTCGATCACCTGCATCCATAGCTGTCATGGTTCTAAATTTCCATACCGTAATCGCCTCGCCACCAATACCATATCTCTGTTGCCGAAAAATAGCTGGACCTTTAGAGGTCATCTTAATAACTAATGCTATTAGCATCATGGGTATGGCGATGACCAACAAAATAAAGCTTCCTGCAACCAAGTCGAGCGCACGTTTAGCAATATTATCCAAACCAGTATGGGGGGATTCAAAAACACTAATCGCTGGCATTCCTTGAATATCTAACCAACTGGCATTCAAAAGATCAAAACTAAACAGATCAAGCATCATATAAGCTGAAACAGTAGTATCAGCCAGCTCATTAAGTAACACTTTTATGCGCTTTTCGGCCGCTAGTGGCAGGGTGATAAAAATGGTATCAATAGCGCCTTTTTTTGCCTGATCAATCAACTCTTGGGAGCCGCCCTTGATCAGACTCGAGTCTGATATAAAGCGCCGAGATCCATTGCTTCTTCTATCGTCAAAATAGCCTACAAACTTGTACCCAGCCCAAGGCATGGAATTAATACGACTTTCTAAACTGGCACCTAACTCGGTGGCACCATAAATTGCTACCGAACGAGAACTGACACCTGTGTCGCGGAAAAGGCGCAAGACCATCCGCGTAATTGAATGCCATGAGATTAGCTCGATAGGAGTTAGTAAAAACCAGTAAAAAACCATTTCGCGGTTGTACAGATCGGAGGGGTGAATAAACACATCAACTAGGATCAGAATAATAACAACCATCAACCAGTTGCTTCCTACCGCAATCACTTCGGCTCTGAGGCTAATATCACGCCACGCTTTGTAGCTGTGACTAGATTCTGAAAGAAAGCTAAACAGGACAATGGCTATGAGTAACAGCCAGCTATACAGCGGTACCCAACTGAGCTTGAGTACTGAAACTAACGCTACCAGCGTACAGCCGATTATTCCCGCATCAATAAGGCGAGAAAAAGCGTTAATCTTGGCGTCTCGGCGACGCACCATCCTTGAGAATTGATCGGACATAAGTACAACTGACTCTATGCAATAATTTCCTGAAAAAGATTGTACGTGACGATTACTTTCTGTCGATCACGTAACATCTAAAATGTGAATCAGCTATCTTTTATCTCGAGAACCGATCTACTTTTTCGCCGATTTACGCAGTCTAGCCAATCCAAACAGCCCTGAGACAAACAACCATGCAGCAGCGGGAACTGGAACTTCCGTCACGGCCCATTGGGTAAAGTGGGACACACCGTGATTTTTACCATCCAATGCTTGGCCTATTACAACCTCGATCTGATTTCCCGCAATACCGTCGTCTTTTATCTCGAAAAGCCAAACAAAGGTTGATGCTTTAACCGTGAGATATCCGGTGAAATCTACTGTTGTCTTCAGTGTCTGGCCAGTGAAACTGCTGGGATCTTTGTCACCTGCCAGCCCAGGAATAACAATGCCTTCGAATGCCAGCATATTATCCATATCATCAGGATGATCCTGCGCTGATCCAGTAGACCAAAAATCACTGGATGTGATATCGGCAATACTGCCAGTAGTTACCACGCATGTTGCGCAGGTAGGCGAAGCAAAACCCTGATCAATTGTCCCGTCACCATCCTCATCAACACCGCCAGGGCTGTTATTCTTGTCTATAGCCCAGATGCTAAGTAGGTCAACTGTGCCAGCCTGAGCTGGGGATAGCGCAAATGAGCAAAGCGCAAATAAAGTTATTAATATTACCTTTTTCATGATTCCGTCCTTGTAAGCCTTATAAATCTCCCCCAACCTGAACTGAGAGACAATTCGCAATGATAGTGTGAATTAGCTCACACTCTTTACTAGTAAGTTAAAAGATAGACCATGCAGAGGCACTGTCAAGATTGAGTGGGTAAATTTTATTTATTATTGGATAGATAGGCGGGTAATGTTCAAACATAAAAAAAGGCGGCCCTTTCGGAGCCGCCTTTTTGTCAGAAAAAGTGGGTAATAACCAGTGGTTATCGACCGAGCTTTTCCTTGATACGTGCAGCTCGACCTGATAGCTCGCGCAAGTAGTACAGTTTGGCGCGACGAACTGCACCGCGACGCTTTACTTCAATGCTGTCAACCAGGGGGCTGTATGTCTGGAAGGTACGCTCAACGCCGATACCGTTAGAGATTTTACGGACAGTGAATGCTGAGTTCAGCTGGCGATTACGCTTAGCCAGAACTACACCTTCAAAAGCCTGAAGACGCTCACGAGTGCCCTCTTTTACTTTTACCTGTACAACAACGGTATCACCGGGGCTGAAATCAGGAATTTCTTTGCTCATCTGCTCTTTTTCAATTGCAGCAATAATAGATACTTTGCTAGTCATTTTTTCTTGCTCCTCAATTTTCATTGGTTGGTGGCATGCCACCTGTTTTAGAGCTCTGTACAGAGAGGATGAACACTATCCTTTGTCATCATCTGCCAGCGCAGCACTCACTTCCTTGAGTAGAACCTGCTGCTCTTTATTGAGCGTCAGGCGGTCCAGTAAATCCGGTCTTCTCTGTTGGGTTCGCACCAGTGATTGCTGCAAACGCCAACGTCTAATTTTTTCATGATTTCCCGACAGCAAGACCTCTGGTACAGGCCGCCCCTGGTAATCATCTGGCCGCGTAAAGTGCGGGCAGTCCAGTAGTCCATCGGCAAACGAATCCTGATCCGCTGAATCTGAATGCCCCAGTGCTCCTGGTATTTGGCGTATTAGTGCATCCATCAAAACCATTGCTGGAAGCTCACCGCCACTGAGTACGTAGTCACCTATAGACCACTCCTCATCTACTTCTAACTCTATTAGTCGCTCGTCAATCCCCTCGTAGCGGCCGGCAATCAATATCAATGACTGCTTTGTTGCAAATCTGTTCACGGCACTCTGGTTGAGTACCTTGCCCTGTGGCGATAAATAAACCACAACAGCGTCTTCTCCCGCCCAATCTTTGGCGGCTGATATGGCCTTGCGCAAAGGCTCTATCATCATCACCATGCCGGGGCCGCCTCCGTATGGGCGAGCATCAACCGTCTGATGGCGATCTTGGGTAAATTCTCTGGGATTGAAGCTTTTACTTTGCAACAATCCATTTTTAACTGCTCGACCACTGACACCGTATTCGGTCAGTGAACCAAACATTTCAGGAAACAAGGTAATCAATGCGATTTTCATTCACTTGTACCTCTGAGCCTGTTCGCTTTTAACCAGATGTTTTAAAAATGGTTTAAAAGCCAGGATCCCAATTAACAACGATTCTTTGTTCTGCCAGATCTATCTTGACCACAAATTCATCGACGTAGGGTATTAATCTCTCTTCGCGATCAATACTTTGACTATCACCTTTGACGACTAGCACATCATTTGCGCCGGTCTCCAATAATGACTTAACGACACCAAGTCGTACTTGCTGATCTTCATATTGAGCTATAACTGCTAGCCCTTCGAGCTGATGCCAGTAGAAGTCTTCTGTACTCAGATCGGGAAGATTACTTTTGTCGACCAGAATATCGTTGCCACACCATTCCTGTGCAACATCACGATCATCAATGCCTTTGATGTGCACCACTAAGCTTTCGCCATGCCTGCGCCAATCATCGATTTGCAATTGCTGAATGCCTGAAGCCGTAGATATCATCCACGGCTTGTAGGAGCAGAGCACCTCTACCTGTTCGGTATAAGAATGCACTTTTAGCCATCCACGCACACCGAAGACGGTCGTTATGCGACCAACAACCAGTGTTTCCATCGAATTTTGAACTCCAGAATTACTCAGCGGAATATGCTGGTAAATCAGGCAGCTACTGTTTCAGCGGCTTTAGAGACTTCTTTAATCAACGCTTTAACACGATCACTAACCTGAGCTCCCTGACCCTGCCAATAGGTGGCGCGATCAAGATCTATACGCAAACGCTCTTCAGCGCCGCGTGCTACTGGGTTAAAGAAACCGATACGCTCAATGTAACGAGCGTCACGAGCTTTGCGTGAGTCGGAAACTGTGATGTGGTAAAACGGACGTTTCTTAGCGCCACCACGAGCCAATCTAATTGTTACCATTTACTAAAATCCTGTGTTCAAACTGGCATCATCGCCAGACTTGATATTTCTATTCTTAAGACTTCTTAAAAGCCCCGCGTAGATACACACGTAGCTCCCCGAAAGGCGCGGTATCTTACGTCAAAAGAGAATAAAAGGAAACTACTTTAACGGCGATATCCGAAGAGTTGAAAATCGCCGATTTTTAGCACCAGAAACCCGCTCTAATAAGGCCTCTCAAGTATTTAACGGCGTGGGAAACCGCCCGGGGGCAGCCCACCCATCGGCGGCATTGACCCGCCCATTCCACCACTGGCTCCATTACCGAGAGCCCCGCCCATTCCGCGCATCATATTTTGCATGCCCTTGCCTTTCATTTTCTTCATCATCTTACCCATCTGTTTGTGCTGCTTAAGCAGACGGTTAAGATCTTGAATAGTGGTTCCTGATCCAAGAGTGATACGACGTTTGCGGGATCCATTTAAAATATCCGGATTGCGGCGCTCTTTAACTGTCATAGAACCGATAATGGCTTCCATTTGGCTAAACTGACCAGTGACATTCTGCTGCTGGGCCATCTGCGCCATATTCCCCATACCCGGCAACTTGTCCATCAAACCCGCCATGCCACCCAAATTATTCATCTGCTGCAGCTGATCACGCAGATCTTCAAGATCAAAACCTTTGCCCTTGGCCATTTTCTTGGCGAATTTTTCAGCTTTCTTCTGATCAACCTTGCGCTCAACATCTTCGATAAGCGACATAACATCGCCCATACCCAGTATTCGCGAGGCTATGCGCTGCGGATGGAAGGGCTCTAATGCATCGGTCTTTTCACCAACACCGAGGAATTTAATCGGCTTGCCGGTAATATGTCGCACCGATAGAGCCGCACCACCGCGGGCATCACCATCAACTTTAGTTAAGATAATACCGGTTAGAGGTAGGGCTTCATTAAATGCCTTGGCGGTATTCACTGCATCCTGACCAATCATTGCATCGATCACAAACAGGGTTTCAACTGGGTTGGCCGCTTTGTGTACCTGTTTGATCTCGGCCATCATCTCGCCATCAATATGGAGGCGGCCAGCCGTATCAACTATAAGAACATCAACGAATTTGGTTTTTGCGCTAGCAATTGCCGCGTTGACAATATCCACCGGCTTTTGACTGATATCACTGGGGAAAAATTCTGCACCTACTTCACCGGCGAGAGTTTTAAGCTGTTCTATGGCCGCTGGACGGTAGACATCGGCAGAGACAACCATGACTTTTTTCTTTTCCCGCTCGCTCAGATAACGCGATAATTTAGCGACCGAGGTTGTTTTACCCGCACCCTGCAGACCCGCCATTAATATAATGGCGGGCGGTTGAGAGGCGAGATCTAGGGATTCATTTTCCTCCCCCATAACCTTTTCCAGCTCGGCTTGAACAATTTTTAAAAATTGCTGACCGGGATTAAGACTGCGATTCACCTCTTGACCAAGGGCGCGCTGTTTAATCTGTTCGATAAAGTCTTTGACTACTGGCAGCGCGACATCCGCTTCAAGTAGTGCCATGCGTACTTCACGCAGCGTGTCTTGGATATTAGCTTCGCTGAGGCTCGCTTTTCCTGAGATTTTCTTCAGGCTGTCCGACAGGCGTTCACTTAAATTTTCAAACATTGCCATGGATATAATTTCCGACTAGTCATTGATGTTGCGCATTATAGCAATTATTTCCCTCAACTCTTCACCCTGCTCGCTGAATATGACACACTCTGTTGAAATATTTATCGACTGACTCAGATGACTGGTTTCTTTGCTAGCTCCGCAATTGCTCTCTATCTTTTCGCCTTTGGCTATCAGATGTCGCAGTTGCGCAAACATTCCATTGCCGCGACCCCAGCTTTTCAGCTGACGACAGCTTTGGCGATTATTCTGCACAGCTTTGCATGCCTGGACTTTTTGTCTACTTCAGAGGGGCTGGATCTCAGCCTGCTAAAAATCTGCGCGCTAATTTCTCTACTTATAAATGGCGTGTTGTTTATTAGCGGCCTTAAAAAACCGATACACAGCCTGTTTCTATTTCTGTTTCCAATTTCAGCACTGTCGATATTTGCCGCCATGACCACCCCCAGCACTAAGGCTGCTGTGATTATTCCACCAAGTATTGAAGCCCATGTGCTGATATCTATCCTCGCTTACAGCTTGCTAGCTATAGCCGCACTGCAAGCACTGCTTATTGGCTATCAAAACTGGCAACTTAAACACAAACATCAAAATCTTCTGATGCGCACATTTCCTGCGCTACAGAGTATGGAAACATTGTTATTCGAACTGATCTGGGCCGGCGAGATACTCCTTACTCTGTCACTGATTAGCGGCTTTCTTTTCTACGATGACCTCTTCACCCAAAAGCTTTTACATAAGGTGGTATTTAGCATTATGGCGTGGCTTTTCTACGGCTGTCTGCTGTGGGGTAGGCACTATAAAGGCTGGCGTGGCAATACAGCGATTCGCTGGACCTGGGCGGGCTTTATCGCAATATTGCTAGGCTATATCGGCAGTAAAGTGGCACTGGAATTCCTACTGGTTTAGGCAGGCTATCTATAGTTAACCTGCAAGCAACCTAAAATCGGTCTAAATCGGCAAGATTATGTATTTAAAGCCTATTGCCAAAACCTAAAAACTACTTCACCATGATCAACCTTATTATTTTAGGTTTCGATTCTTGGACGGTTCCCACCCTTGGGTGTTGTGGTTAACACTCATAGCACTATTAGCTGTATCCGCTTTTTTCTCTGGCTCCGAAACCGGCATGATGTCTTTAAACCGTTATCGGCTTCGACATCAACGCAAAAAAAGTGCTGGCGCTCGCAGAGCAGCCAAGCTACTTGCGGTACCCGATCGATTAATCGGCCTGATTTTGATTGGCAATAATGCCGTCAATATTTTGGCGGCGATTATCGCCAACATGCTGGCGATATTTTATGTTGGCGAAGCGGCGGCTCCCTGGGTAGCGACTGCATCACTGACTATCGCTGTACTGGTATTTTCTGAAGTCACCCCAAAGACTATTGCCGCACAAAATCCTGAGTGGTTTGCTTTTAAAGCCAGCCATATTCTCAAACCCCTATTAAAGCTTGTGTGGCCATTGGTCTGGATGGTTAACAAACTCACTAATGGGCTAATTAGATTGCTTGGCTTTGATCCCAATGCTTCAAGGGATGATGGGCTGGATACGGAAGAACTTCGCTCCGTCGTCGATGTCTCTGGCCACAAAATTTCCGATAGCCATCAGGGCATGCTCAAGGGTATTCTCGATCTTGAGAATGTCACTGTCGAAGATATCATGATTCCCCGCAATGAGATCAACGGGCTGGATATTGAGGAAGATATTGATATCTTGATGGGGAAAATGCTTAAAACCGAATACACCCGCCTGCCTCTCTTCGACGGTGATATTAATAATATCATTGGCATCTTCCATATGCGCAAGGCCAATCATTTGGTGCGCTTGGATCAGGTCACTCACAATGCGATTAAGCGTTTTTCCGACGAACCCTACTTTATTCCTGAAAGCACCACCCTAACCAACCAGTTACTGAATTTTAAAAAGACTCGTCATCGTCTAGCTATGGTCGTTGACGAGTACGGCGAAGTGATGGGACTGGTCACACTTGAAGATATTCTCGAAGAGATTGTCGGTGACTTCACAACCAATACGGCGGACGAGGTTGAGGAAGTGGTTGCCAATGGTGATGGTAGCTATCTAATTGATGGTGCAGCGACTATTCGTGAAATCAACAAAGCTACCGACTGGACTCTAACCACCGATGGCCCTAAAACGCTCAACGGGGTGGCGCTGGAACAGTTGGAAAGTATCCCCGATGGCAATGTTAGCTTTAGCATCGACAATTATCGCTGCGAGACTATTGAAATTAACGGGAAAATGATTAAGAAGATTTGCGTTACGCCTATGCAGACTAAGCAAGAGGAAGAGTAAACGCGGCTGAACGGACTATGAACGGCTCAGGTAGTACAGCTAGTAAAACGGATTGACCTTGCGATTGCGCTCACCGCAGGCAATCAGTACATCGAGCCTTTGATCATTATCAAGAACACTCCACTTGCGAATTTCGTCGGCGCTTCGGTAACAGCCGAGGCATATGTCTTGATCATTTAACGTGCAAATAGAGTTGCACGGCGATGCTATGGGTTTATCTGTCATCAGTCTTTTATCTCTTCAATATCAGTCGCCATTTTAGCGGCTTTTTCAACATAAATGGCTGCCGATCCGAGTAGGAGCTGTTTAGCCTGCTCATCCAGTTGACGAACAACAACGCCAGGCGAACCCACTACCAAGGACCCATCAGGAATCACTGCATTGGCTTTAACCAGCGTATTGGCACCAATAATACAGTCACTGCCAATTTTAGCGCCATCTAGCACCACCGCGTTTATTCCCACTAGCGTGCGATCACCCACTTCAAGGCAGTGAACCATCGCATTGTGTCCAACGGTGACATCTTCACCGATCACAAGAGGCTTGCCCGGGTCACAATGCAATACGGCACCGTCTTGGATATTACTCCGCGCACCCACTTCAATATGGTCGCAGTCGCCGCGAATCACTGCATTAAACCAGACGCTGGAATTCTCTCTCAGGGTCACCTGGCCCATAATATCTGCGCTTTGGGCAACAAATACCGAGGGGTGTATATCTGGTTTCTGATCACCAATTCGATAAATCATTTTTTTGCCTTTTCCTTTACGGCGAATTCAACTACTTAATTACGTAGCAATTGAATGTCCTGATGACTGGGATAGGTTAAATTCAACTCGGCCCCCAGAGTTTCGTTTAACATATCGGTTATAACCCGTAGCGTAAAGCCCCAGATTTGATAGCCTTGATAATGCAAGCAGGGAAAACTTATCGATTCACCCTGATGGATCAGATCAAAATACTCATAGCGACTGATATCTAAAAAGTAACTCAGTGGCACAGTGAAAATCGAGCCAATCTCAGATGGATCTCCAACCAAGACCGGGGAACCACTAAGCAGACCAACAAACGGGGTTACCCTCAAACTGCGCCGTTTTGGCGAGGCACTGGGCAGGGTAGCCACCACGTTTACCAACGTCGGATTCAAACCAATTTCTTCTTGCGCTTCGCGCAGTGCAGTTTGCAATAGATCACTATCAGCCATATCCCACATACCCCCGGGAAAGGCGACCTCACCCGCGTGATTATTAAGATGATGTGCACGCTGAGTTAAAATAATCTCTGGAATTTCACCATCATCAATCAACGCTACTAGAACCGCCGCCGTTGAGCGGTGCTGGTCGACCAGAGGCTGAGTTCTGCAAAGGGGAAATTTTTCGAGATTTTTAACAATTGTTTCTAACATTTGTGCATTATACGCAGGTCTGTTTTATTTCTGAGCTTTTGATGAATTTTTGTTCCAGTTGCGGCGAGTCCGTCATAAAAAAAATCCCCGAAGGTGATAATCGCGTGCGCCATGTTTGCGAATACTGCCTGACAATTCATTATGAAAATCCACGGGTTATAGCTGGGGTTCTGCCTGTTTATGGCGACAAAATATTACTCTGCCGGCGAGCCATTGAACCGCGCCATGGGTTCTGGACACTGCCCGCAGGTTTTTTAGAGAATGGGGAGTCATCACTTCAGGGGGCATTGCGTGAATGTGAAGAAGAGGCCAACGCACAGGTTATAGAACCCAGTCTATACGCACTTTTCGATATCCCACAGATCAATCAGGTGTATGTTTTCTATCGCGCAAAACTGGCAGAGCCTAAATTTAATCCAACTTTCGAGTCATCTGAAGTGGCGCTGTTTGATGAGGCGGATATACCCTGGAATGAACTGGCATTCCCAGTGGTTGAACTGGCCCTGCACCATTTTTTGAGTGATCGTCAGAGCGGGAATTTCGTTGTCCACCACGATGAGATACAGCGCCCTTGGAAAAGCCCACGCTCTATTTCATAGTTGATATAGGCTTATTAGAAATGTAGCTGCAACGCCAAATAGTAGCCCTCAAAGGTAGCATCTGATTGCAGATCATCAAGATCATCTAACTCAACCAACATTGAGCGGAAGCCAAGGATCACACCGGCATCCATTGCCGGAAATAGGTCAAACTCATAGGCTATCTGTGCCGCCCAATCGATGAGTCTAAATTCATCGACATTAATCCAGTTAGCAATTACATGAGCTGAGAATCCAGTTAGCGGGATATCTACCCCAGCTTGCCCATAGAGCAACGGGCCTAAAGCATCCAAATCGATTGATTCCTGCTGATTGGGTCCAATCAGGCTTGCCTGGCCATCAAAAGCACGGGCGGTAATACCAATATCCAAATCCACCACATTATCAAGAACTTCGTAGTAGAGGGTTACATCTGTGTGGGTTAGATCTAGAGAGACATCGACCTGCTGATCGCTGGCAAAGGGGTTGCCATTTAGATTAGTGCCGGCGGTTACCAACGCATTGCCGGCCCACTGCATTTCACTATGTTGCACACGAATATTCGGCAACAGGGGAACCGGATGCTCAAAGGCGACAAAAACAAACTGATTATTTTGCTCGTCAAGATTTAGAGTCGATTTCAGATCGATGTCGGTGCGCCCAATATTGCCTTCCGGACTCGCCTGCCAGGAACCGCCACCAACATAGAGACCAACAACATCAGCAACTACTGTTAATGGCGTAAGAGTTATAGCTACAACTAATATACTGCGTAATGAAATCATCGGTCATTCCCTGAATGAGTTAAAGGATAGTTTTAAACAGCGTTCATCATAGTAATTAACTCAAGGGATTAGTGTGACCTGCCACCGGGATTGCCTGTAACGAGTTGGCAAAATACTCTTCTACTAATCAACAGTCATAAAAAAACCCCGCGCTTTATAAGTACGGGGTTTTTTAGATCTAAGCGACAGATTAGCGCTGACTTTTTACAGTCCTTCAGCGTGCTCTGACAGATATTCAGCAACACCAGCAGTGGTGTCCTTCATACCCGCATCACCTTTAGTCCAGCCAGCAGGGCAAACTTCGCCGTGCTCTTCGTGGAAGTTCAGTGCATCGATCATACGCAACATTTCATCAACGTTACGGCCCAATGGCAGATCATTCACTACCTGGTGACGAACCATACCTTCTTCATCGATAAGGAAAGAGGCGCGGAATGCGATACCGGCTTCTGGATGCTCTACATCATAGGCGTTGCAGATTTCGTGTTTAACATCGGCAACCAGTGCATATTTCACTTGGCCAATACCGCCATCATTGATTGCAGTGTTGCGCCATGCGTTGTGTGAGAACTGAGAGTCAATTGAAACACCAATTACTTCCACGCCACGGCTTTGGAATTCTGCATAACGGTGATCAAAGGCGATCAATTCTGACGGGCAGACAAAGGTGAAATCCAAAGGATAAAAGAAGATAACTGCTTTCTTGCCTTTGATGCTTTCTGCCAAGTTGTAATTTTCGATAATTTCGCCGCTTCCAGCCACTGCTGCTGCAGTGAAGTCAGGCGCTGGCCTTCCAACTAATACACCCATTTAAATACTCCTAATATAAAAATAAAAATTTAATAAAAAAAATCGTTACGGCGATTTACTCTTCGGCGGGTGCCGCTTCATCAATCAATGGTTTTAGCTCACCCTTTTCATGCATCTCAGTAACAATATCACAGCCGCCGATAAGCTCGCCTTTAACCCATAACTGAGGGAAAGTCGGCCAGTTGCCATAGGTTGGTAGGTTAGCGCGAATCTCTGGATTAGATAGAATATCAACATAGGCAAAACGCTGCCCGCAACCCATTAAAGCCTGTACTGTGCGGGAAGAAAATCCACACTGCGGCTGATTGGGCGAGCCTTTCATATAAAGAATAATTGCGTTGCTTTCTACCTGATCACGAATGGTTTCCATAATGTCCATAAAGACAAATTCCTCTAAATTAATTGACTACTGCTTTTGAATGGCATTTTAACCGTTTAAAAGCATTGACGACACCATCGATAGCTATTTAATTTTACTTACGACGGCAATACGTGGCAATTAATCAGACAGATTAAATTTTAAGATATTCAAATGCAAATGAGAATGATTTGCATTTGCAGCATTTATATGAAAGTATAGTCACACCTCAATTTGATCACGTCTAATCTATTTCTGAGTCTAGGGTATGTTTAGACCAAGCACATAAGACTTTAAACGAGGTTTTGGATACATGAAAAAGCAAGTACTCGCCACTTTGATTGGCTTAAATTTAACAGCCATAGCGCAGGCCGCAACACCTACCGCAGAAGAGATGTGGACAATTATTCAACAGCAGCAAGATGAGATTTCTACATTAAAAAACCAGCTGACAGCCAACGCTTCACGGTTAACGGAAACTGAAATTGTTGCAGAGGCAACTATCAGCGCAGTTGAAAGAATATCGACGACCTCTCCCGCCGCAAGCAAGACCACCTTTGGTGGTTATGGCGAATTGCATTACAACAACCTAGAAAACGATGACGGCAGTGGCTATACCGACGCCATTGATTTCCATCGCTTTGTTATCTTTACCGGCCATCAATTCTCTGATGACGTGCGCTTCTTTTCTGAACTAGAAGTGGAACACAGTATTGCTGGAGAGGGCAAAGTCGGCGAAGTAGAGCTTGAGCAAGCCTATGTCGAGTGGGATTTCGCGGGCAATCACAGCGCAAAAGCCGGTCTGTTTTTGCTGCCAATCGGAATCATCAACGAAACACATGAGCCTAATACATTTTATGGTACTGAGCGTAATACTGTAGAGAAGAACATTATCCCAGCGACTTGGTGGGAAGGTGGTGCTGCGATCAATGGTGAAATTAGTGAGGGGCTGAGCTACGACTTTGCTGCCCACTCTGGTTTATATATCCCAGATGGCAAATATAAGCCACGCGACGGACGCCAGAAAGTTGGCAAGGCTAAAGCCGATGATATAGCCTTTACCGGCCGTTTAAAGTACACCGCTATTCCTGGCCTAGAACTCGCAACATCGGTTCAAAGACAAAATAATGTTCGTCAGGGTGAAGGGGAATCGATCAGTGCAACTCTTGTAGAGACACACTTAGCATGGAAAAAAGACGATTTCCAACTGCGTGCACTCTACGCGACCTGGGATTTTGATGATGCTATTAACGCAACAAAAGTCGGTGCAGACGAGCAGACAGGCTTCTATGTAGAGCCTTCATATAAGATCAGCGACAAGTTTGGCTTGTTCGCTCGATTTAGTGAGTATGACAATACAGCTGGCAGCGCTGCTGATAGTGCAATTGAACAATTTGATATTGGTATTAATTACTGGCTGCACCCCAATGTTGTCTTTAAAATAGACTATCAGAACCAAGACAATGAATCAGGTTCAGGTAAAGATGGGATCAATATCGGTGTTGGATACTCTTATTAATTTGGAAAATTTGAATGCATAACAACCTTTACACAGCAGTTTTTTTTATAGGTTTGTTGACTTCAGCCCTCTTGGCCTCATCTACAGTGAGCGCCAAGGGGGTTTTTCAGTCTGGTCCAGATTTTATTAGCGAAGTGTTTCTCGAGCAGGGCACTCAAGCCGAGGTACAAGTACAATCCAAAGTACTATGGCTAACCGATGATATTCGTCAGCAAGCAGAGAAAATTTTAGATCGTCCCGTGCAAGGATTACGTATTCGCTACTCTAGATCTGCAGATAAAACGGCATGGATTCTTGAAGAGATTGGAAAAGAAATGCCGATTACCATCGGCGTAGTCGTTGACCAGAACAAGATTATCAAAGTAAAAATCCTTGCTTACCGCGAGAGCCGTGGCGGTGAGGTGCGTTTCCCTGCTTACATGGCGCAGTATAATGGGGCAACGCTAACCGACAGACACAGGCTAGATAAGTCAATTGATGGCATAACTGGCGCAACCCTCTCGGTATGGGCGGTAAATAAGGTAGCAGCACTGGCTTTGTACTATCATAGCCAAGCAGTAAACCCCAAAAAATAGCGAAGAAATTAAGCGAGTCTCGGTGAAATCTACAAATTCAATTAAGACAAATATTCTCTGGCATCGCCGCCTTGGCCTGTCCATTTTTATAGTACTCATTTTTCTGGCTATCAGCGGTATTGCTTTAAATCACTCGCCTGCCCTAAAACTTAACAGTATAGGTCTTTCGAATAATTGGTTGCTGTCCTGGTACGGACTGGAAAAGCCCTCTATCAATGGCTTGCAGCTGGACAATAAGTGGCTCTACCACGACGGTAATAATCTGCTGTATGTGGATAAAAAAACGGTAGCACCCTGTTCAGCACCCCTACTTTCAGGCAGCAAAAATGAGAAAATCCTTTTTGCCCTCTGCGCGGATGCACTGCTTTTACTCACCACTGATGGTGACCTATTGGAAAGTTTTACTCAGCTAGACGGGCTGCCGGTCAATGCGCGGGCAATCACTGCGGTTGATGACAGCCTCTATCTGCTGACTGATTCAGCAGTACTTGAGTTTAATTCCGACAGTCTTGCCATAACCCCCTCATCTAAAACAGAATCTACCTTACTGGATACCCTAGTCACCTTTGCGCCACTGCCCAAAGTGCTCGAACAGCATTTAGAAGAACAGGATTCAGGACCGAGTATCTCTCTGGAGACAGTTATTCTCGACCTGCATAGCGGGCGTTTCTTTGGTCAGTTTGGGGTTTTATTTATCGATATCATCGGGTTGTTGGTGTGTATTCTCTCAATTACGGGTCTGCTGGCGTGGATAAGTCGCCTGCGACACGTCAAACAATAGCCATTACCTTTGCAATCCTATATTGCCAGCATAAATAAACCACGCTACTATTTAATACCAAGCTAGTTAACTGATTACTGGCTACAACCAAATGGGCAGCGCAGCTGCCTTTTTTTATTGCGTTAAAAAGTTACGTTAAGAGTTACCTTAAAAATACGCAAAGGACGCTTAAAAGACAATGACGACTAAAGCATTAATGAACACCTACGGCTCCAAAGCCGCCACCCTAGTAAAGGGGGAAGGCGCTTGGCTGTGGGACGCAAATGGGCATAAATACCTCGATGCCCTATCGGGTATCGCGGTCTGTGGACTGGGACATTCCCACCCCGCTATTGCTGCAGCAGTTGCCGAACAGGCCTCTGTTCTGACCCACTGCTCAAACTTTTTTGCCATTCCCAACCAGATCAAACTCGCAGATGAACTCTGCGAGGTCTCGGGTATGGACAAAGTATTCTTCGGCAATTCAGGTGCTGAAGCCAATGAAGCAGCGATTAAAATGGCACGCCTTCACGGCCACAAGAAAGGCATCAAATTGCCGACCGTGCTGGTAATGGATAATGCTTTTCATGGGCGTACATTGGCTACGTTGAGTGCTTCAGGCAGCCGCAAGGTTCAGGCCGGATTTGAACCTCTGGTACGTGGTTTTGCTCGCGCACCCTTTGATGATATTAAATCTCTCGAAACTATCGCCGAGAACAATCCCAATATCTGCGCGGTATTTGTCGAGCCAATTCAGGGCGAAGGCGGTATTCGTATCGCCGCAGACTCCTACCTGAAAAAGCTGCGTGAGTTTTGTACCGAAAAGGGCTGGCTGTTAATGCTCGACGAGGTTCAAACGGGCAATGGGCGCACAGGGAAATACTTTTACTACCAGCACAGCGGCATTATTCCCGATGTGGTAACTACCTCTAAGGGACTGGGTAATGGCGTACCAATTGGTGCCTGCCTCGCCCATGGCGAAGCAGCCGAATTGATGCAGCCGGGGAATCATGGTTCTACCTTTGGTGGTAACCCTCTGGCCTGTGCAGCAGCATTGGCGGCGGTTACAACCATTCAACAGGAAAATCTCTGTGACCGTGCAACGATTCTAGGAGACAGATTGATGGATGGATTTAAGTCTGCCCTGGCCGATGTGGCGCATGTTAAAGAGATTCGCGGAAAAGGCTGCATGATCGGCATTGAACTCGACAAACCCTGCAAATCATTATTCCCTGCCGCTATGGCTAAAGGTCTAATCATTAACGTGACGTCGGATTCGGTGATTAGACTGCTGCCGCCAATGATTATGAGCGATGCTGAAGCAGATCAGGTTATAGCCATTCTCGCGCCATTAATTAAAGATTTTCAACAGGATTAAAACAGAGTAATTTCTCATGACTATTAGACACTTCCTTACCCTTCAGGATTTAACCACTGATGAAATAAATCAGGTTATCCAGCTCGCGATCGATTTAAAAGCTGCCCATCGTGAAGGTCGTCAAGAGCCTGTTTTTGCAGGTAAAGTTCTAGGTATGATCTTTGAGAAGTCCTCGACACGCACCCGAGTTTCCTTTGAAGCTGGCATGGCGCAACTCGGCGGTGATGCATTATTTTTGTCGCCCAACGATACCCAGCTCGGTCGCGGTGAACCTATTGAAGATTCGGCGCGAGTCATTTCGCGCATGGTAGATATTATAATGATCCGAACCTTTGGCCACGACAAGATTGAGAAGTTTGCTGAATACTCAAAAGTACCGGTGATCAACGCTCTCACTGATCAATATCACCCCTGTCAGTTACTGGCAGATATCCAGACGTTTGTCGAACATCGCGGCTCTATTCAAGGTAAAACGGTGGCTTGGATTGGCGATGGCAATAATATGTGCCAGTCATGGATTAACGCGGCGATGCAGTTGGATTTCAATCTCAATATCGCCTGTCCGGTTGGCTATGAGCCTAGCGTTGAGTTGCTCGCTCAGGCTGGAAAGCGTGTCAATGTCACTAATGATCCTGTGGTTGCGGCCACTGCCGCCCATCTGGTGACCACCGATGTGTTTGCGTCTATGGGTCAGGAAGATGAGCAGGAAGAACGCTTAAAGCATTTTGCCAACTTTCAGGTAAATCATCAGTTAATCGGACATGCGGCGGATGATGTGTTGTTTATGCACTGCTTGCCCGCACATAGAGATGAAGAGGTCTCTGCTGAGTTGTTTGAAGATGAGAAAATTTCGGTAGTTTGGGATGAAGCGGAAAATCGTCTGCATGCACAGAAGGCATTGATGGTATTTTTACTTGGGGCTAGTGAGTAGGGGAGAAACCTGATGGAGGTCCCTCGTCGCTGCGCTCTGTCGGGATGACGGGAGTTTCTTTGTCATCCAGAACGAATGTGAGAGATCTTGAGATCCCTCGTCGCTGCGCTCTGTCGGGATGACCAATTAAAGGGCGCTGTCGGAATGACGGTAACAGCGAACTAAAACCCCTGATTAAATAAACTCGACCTGATCGATTTCGTATTCAACATCACCGCTCGGTGCTTTCACTACCACGACCTCACCAATCTCTTTACCCATTAACGCTCGGGCAATAGGCGACTGGTAAGAAATCTTGCCCAACTTAACCTCGGCTTCATCATCGCCGACAATTTTGTACGTGACAGTCTGATCGCTTTCAAGGTTAATAATAGTTGCCGTAGAACCAAATATTACTTTGTCACCATGGGGGACTTTATGAATATCAATAACCTGAATATTTGACAGCTTGCTCTCGATTTCCTGAATACGTCCCTCAGCAAAACTCTGCTGTTCTCGAGCCGCATGGTACTCGGCATTCTCTTTTAGATCGCCGTGTTCACGGGCAGTCGCGATATCACTAATGATTCTTGGACGAACTACCTTGATAAGATGATTTAATTCCTCTCGCAGAGCAATCTCACCTTCAACCGTCATTGCTGTCTTTTGCATTACACAATCTCCTTATGCAGTGTTTGGATACGTCGCACCGTAGTTTCACCACGGAAGTTCAGCGCCTGACAAACTGCACTGCCACCTGCAATCGTTGTAGTGTAATAGACTCTATGTTGCTCTGCACTTGAACGAATAGCCGAGGAATCAGAAATCGCCTGACGACCTTCAGTGGTATTGATAATCAAATCAATTTTATCGCTTTTAATCATATCAACAATATGTGGACGACCTTCCTGCACCTTGTTTACCAAGGTTACAGGCAAACCAGCCCGCTCGATAATAGTGGCAGTACCTTTGGTCGCCACCAGTTTGAAACCGAGGTCTGATAACTGCTTAGCCAACTCAGCAATCTGATCCTTATCGCGCTCGCGGACACTGACAAAGGCCGTACCCTTGGCAGGTATTTCATCACTGGCACCCAACTCTGCTTTGCCATAGGCCTCAGCAAAGGTTGCGCCGACACCCATTACTTCACCAGTAGACTTCATCTCTGGCCCAAGAATTGGATCAATACCGGGGAACTTATTGAAGGGGAAAACCGCTTCTTTAACACTGAAGTACGGCGGGATAATTTCTTTGGTGAAGCCCTGCGACTCAAGCGTCTGCCCAACCATACAGCGGGCGGCAATTTTCGCCAGTGAGGTGCCTATACATTTAGACACAAAAGGAACCGTTCGCGAGGCTCTTGGATTGACTTCAATAACGTAGATCTTGCCATCCTGTAATGCCAACTGAACATTCATCAAACCGCGGACACCCAATTCCAGCGCCATCTTTTTGCACACTTCGCGCATATCATTCTGAATATCTTCACTGAGGCTGTAAGGCGGCAGTGAACAGGCTGAGTCACCAGAGTGAATACCGGCCTGTTCAATATGCTGCATAATCGCGCCAATAACGACCTGCTTGCCATCACTTACCGCATCCACATCCATCTCAATGGCGTTTGGCAGGAAAAAATCGAGCAGTACCGGAGAATCATCAGATACCTGAACTGCGGTCTTCATATAGTGGCGTAATTCATCTTCTTTGTAGACGATCTCCATGGCACGACCACCGAGTACATAGGAAGGTCGAACCACTAGCGGATAGCCAATTTCCTTGGCCAACTCGACGGCCTGCTCAGCGCTTCTTGCTGTCGCGTTACGCGGCTGTAACAGACCGAGTTTATCGATCATCTGCTGGAAGCGTTCGCGATCTTCTGCGCGATCGATAGCATCCGGGGTAGTACCAACAATCGGTACACCGGCCGCTTCAAGGGCTCGGGCAAGTTTTAGAGGCGTCTGACCACCGAATTGAACGATTACGCCTTTAGGCTTTTCGATACGTACGATTTCGAGAACATCCTCAAGAGTAACCGGTTCGAAGAACAGTCTATCTGAGGTGTCGTAATCGGTAGAAACAGTCTCTGGATTACAGTTGACCATAATGGTTTCATAGCCATCATCACGCATAGCTAAGGCCGCGTGTACACAGCAGTAATCAAATTCGATACCCTGACCGATACGGTTTGGTCCGCCGCCGAGCACAAGGATTTTATCTTTGTCGCTGGGGCGCGCTTCACACTCTTCCTCGTAGGTAGAGTACATATAAGCGGTATCTGTAGCGAATTCTGCAGCGCAGGTATCGACGCGTTTGTAGACTGGATGTATTGCCAGTTCGTAACGTAATTCCCGCACAGCACTCTCACCGCAAGCCAAAATATCGCCGAGACGACGATCAGAAAAACCTTTGCGCTTTAGGCGGTAGAGGCTCTTTTGATCCAGATCGCCGAGGCTTAACTGAGCCAACGCTAGTTCGTCTTTAATCAAATCTTCGATCTGCACCAAAAACCAATGATCGATTTTGGTCAGTGCAAAAACTTCTTCACGACTCATGCCATGACGGAATGCATCACCCACAAACCAAATACGATCTGGACCGGCAACGGCCAACTGACGATGTATTTCGGCCATCGGGTTTTCAGTCTCTGGGGTGAGCTTTGAATCGAAACCAGCGGAGTCGACTTCAAGGCCACGCAGGGCTTTTTGCATTGATTCCTGGAAGGTGCGACCAATCGCCATCACCTCACCCACAGATTTCATCTGCGTGGTTAGTGCGGTGCTCGCCTGCTCGAATTTTTCAAAGGCAAAGCGTGGTATTTTTGTTACTACATAGTCGATGCTTGGCTCGAAAGAGGCTGGGGTTGCGCCACCCGTAATCTCGTTCTGTAATTCATCGAGGGTATAACCAATGGCCAGCTTGGCTGCCACTCGTGCAATGGGGAAGCCAGTCGCTTTCGAAGCCAGTGCCGAGGATCGAGATACCCGTGGGTTCATCTCAATAACAATCAATCGTCCATCTTCAGGATTCACTGCAAACTGAACATTTGATCCGCCAGTTTCAACACCAATCTCTCGCAATACCTTGATCGAGGCGTTGCGCATGATTTGATATTCTTTGTCGGTCAATGTTTGGGCTGGGGCAACGGTAATTGAATCACCGGTGTGAATACCCATGGGGTCAAAGTTTTCAATGGCGCAGATAATAATGCAATTATCTTTGCGGTCTCTGACCACTTCCATTTCAAATTCTTTCCAGCCAATTAGCGATTCATCAATCAACAGCTCATTGGTTGGCGAAAGATCTAGGCCGCGACGGCAGATCTCTTCAAACTCTTCGCGGTTATAAGCAATACCACCGCCGGAACCACCCATAGTAAATGAGGGGCGAATAATACAGGGGAAGCCAAAGCGATCGGCGACCTGAGCGGCCTCTTCCATGCTGTGGGCTATGCCAGAATTAGGGGTATCCAGACCAATCGCCTTCATCGCTTTATCAAAGCGCTCGCGATCTTCTGCTTTGTCGATAGCGTCGGCATTGGCGCCAATCATTTCCACGCCGTGCTTTTCCAGTACGCCGTGTTTAGCTAGATCCAGTGCACAGTTCAGTGCGGTCTGACCGCCCATGGTCGGCAGCAGTGCATCGGGCTTTTCCTGCGCAATAATATGTTCAACCGTGCGCCATTCAACCGGCTCAATATAGGTCGCATCAGCCATCGCCGGATCGGTCATGATGGTGGCTGGATTGGAGTTGACCAGAATTACTCTAAAACCTTCTTCGCGAAGCGCTTTACAGGCCTGGGCACCGGAGTAGTCAAACTCACAGGCCTGACCAATAATAATTGGGCCAGCGCCAAGGATGAGGATGCTTTTTATGTCAGTTCTTTTTGGCATGTTTTCTTTTTCTCGCAACTATTTAGTTGCGCGCTCCCATAAGTTCGATGAAGTGGTCAAACAGCACTGCTGCTTCATGGGGGCCAGGACTAGCTTCAGGGTGACCCTGAAAACTAAAGGCTGGTTTATCTGTGCGGTGAATTCCCTGTAACGAACCGTCAAATAGCGAACGGTGTGTGGCAATCAAGTTCGCCGGCAAACTACTTTCATCAACCGCAAAACCGTGGTTTTGACTGGTGATCATCACTACATTTTTTTCAATATCTTCAACCGGATGGTTGGCACCGTGGTGACCAAACTTCATCTTCGCCGTTTTAGCGCCTGAGGCTAGGGCAAGTAATTGATGACCTAAACAGATACCAAATACCGGCGTATCGGTTTTAAGAATTTCAGTAATAGCTTCGATAGCGTAATCACAGGGTTCTGGATCGCCAGGGCCGTTGGAGAGAAATATTCCATCTGGCTGCATCGCCAACACTTCGCTTGCAGAAGTTTTAGCCGGCACTACGATTAACTCGCAACCGCGGTCTACCAACATACGCAAGATATTGCGTTTAACACCAAAGTCATAGGCAACTACTTTGTACTTAGTAGTGCTTGGATTCTGGGGCTTATGACCAACACCCAGTTCCCAACTGTGCTCTGACCATTTGTAGGTAGTCTCTGTTGTAACTTCTTTAGCCAGATCCATACCTTTGAGCCCAGCAAAATCTCGCGCGGCAGCCAGTGCAGTTTCGTCATCGACATCACCGGCCATAATGCAGCCATTCTGAGCACCACTCTCGCGTAAAATACGCGTCAGCTTGCGGGTGTCTATATCGGCAATACCAAGGATATTTTTTTCTTTTAGATAGCTATCTAAAGATTGCTCACTACGAAAATTAGATACCAGTAAGGGTAGATCTCGAATAACCAGACCCGACGCCCAGACTCTATCCGACTCTGCATCTTCGTCATTGACGCCGACATTACCTATATGGGGATAGGTTAGAGTAACGATTTGCTGAGCATATGAGGGATCAGTAAGAATTTCCTGATACCCGGTGAGGGCTGTATTAAAGACTACTTCACCAACGGAGCAGCCATCTGCACCAATAGCGGTTCCTCTGAAAATTGTTCCGTCTGCAAGCGCAAGTACGGCTTCCCGGTGAGTATGGGAATTCACACAACCTCCTAAATTAGTTAACAAAAAAACGTTGACCTGAAATCAGGTAACTCCGATAACGGCATCAGTCGATTATGAATATTTGTAAAAAAGCGAGATGAAACTTTTCGTCTCATCTCGCTAAATATAATATTCTGCTGTGCTCTAACCTCTCGGAATGAGACCGCGTTTAAGGCCGCGGTGTTAGGAGAGCATTGTATTGAAAGAGGCCTATTTTGTCTATCACTGATGTCAGAAAAGTTATCAGAACTTTATTCAACAAACAGACTGTTATTTAAGCCCGAGCACATCCTGCATATCGAACAGACCAGACACTTTGTGAGATGCTTTTTGAGACTCTTCTTGAGACAACCATTTTGCCGCACGCACTGCGCCACGAGCAAAGGATAAACGGCTAGACGCTTTGTGAGTAATCTCTACGCGCTCACCTTCACCGGCAAATAAAACTGTGTGGTCACCGACAATATCGCCGCCTCTTACCGTGGCGAAACCAATGGTTTGCGAATCCCGCGCGCCAGTCTGACCCTCGCGGCCGTAGACAGCAACTTCGTTCAAATCTCGGCCCACAGCTCTGGCAACAGATTCACCCAGCGACAACGCGGTACCCGAAGGCGCATCAACTTTATGACGATGATGCGCTTCAAGAATTTCAATATCGGTTTCATCACCCAATACAGCGGCAGCCAACTCAGCCAACTTAAAGCAGAGGTTAACGCCGGTGGAAAAATTAGATGCCATACAAATTGCACTACTATCGGCCGCTGCAACAACCAGCGCCTGCTGTTCCGCGTCCAAACCCGTGGTGCCAATAACCATATTCTTATTATTAGCCGCGCAAAATTCTGCATTTGCCACAGTTGCAGCTGGGACGGTAAAGTCGATCAAGACATCAAAATGATCAACAATCTCACTGATAGAACCAGCAACAATCACGCCGTTTTTACCCACACCAGCCAACTCACCCGCATCAACGCCAAGCAACGAACTCTCTGGATGTTCAAGCGCGGCGCTCAGCTCAACGCCGTCAGCTAACAAGATAGCTTCGATCAGGGCTTTACCCATTCGGCCGCCTGCACCGGTAATCGCAATTCTGATCATATTTCTATTCCTATCCTATTCTCTGTTGATTATTGGTATTAGTCGCACCTCAGCGGGTAATAGCCCAGCCTGTAACACATAGTACGCAAGTTGATTTTAACCGGTCAAATTATCGAAGAATTTTTTTACCCCATCAAACCAAGTCGTACTGCGCGGAGAGTGCTTGCGCTTGCCATCCAAACTATCTTCAAATTTTTGCAACAGCTCACGCTGTTCAGCGCTCAGATTAACCGGCGTTTCAAGCACGACTCGGCAGAGTAGATCACCAACGCCACCGCCGCGAACGGGGGCAACACCTTTGCCACGCAGACGGAACAGCTTTCCGCTCTGAGTCTCTGCGGGAATTTTTAATTTTACTTTGCCAGACAGTGTCGGGACTTCTAGATCTCCACCTAACGCCGCCTGAGCAAAACTAATCGGCACTTCACAGTGCAAATTGCTGTCATCACGAACAAAGATCGGATGCTTGCGCACCACCATCTGCACATAGAGATCACCCGCTGGGCCGCCCTGCGGACCTGCTTCTCCCTTGCCCGACAAACGAATACGATCACCGGTATCCACACCGGCGGGAATTTTTACTGAAAGTGTTTTGCGCTCTTCCTTTACCCCTTGACCGCGACACTCTCCACAGGGGTCGGCAATCATCTGACCGCGACCATGACACTTTGGACAGGCTTGCTGCACCGAGAAGAAACCCTGAGACATCCGCACCTGACCGGCGCCCTGGCAGGTAGTACAGGTAACCGGTGAAGTACCTTTGCGCGCACCAGAGCCATCACAGGGATCACAATGAGTCATCGTCGGCACATCTATCTGTACGGTTTTACCTCTTACGGCATCTTCAAGATCTAACTGTAGGTCATAACGTAGATCTGAACCTCGCGCTGGGCCTCCGCGACCGCCTCCGGCACCGCCAAAAATATCACCAAACACATCGCCAAATATATCGCCAAAACCAGCACCACCGGCACCGCCTCCGCCTGCGTTACCATCTACACCGGCGTGACCAAAGCGGTCATAGGCTGACTTTTTCTCTTCATCACCAAGAATTTCATAGGCCTCTTGGGCTTCTTTAAATTTCTCGTCGGAGTTTTTGTCATCCGAATTGCGGTCTGGGTGGAATTTCATCGCAATGCGACGAAATGCCTTTTTGACCTCTTGTGGAGAGGCGCCTTTATCAACACCCAACACTTCGTAGTAATCGCGTTTAGCCATAACTTGTTTCTTTTTTCCTAACTAGCACAAATAGTATTAAGCGCGGAACAATGCCCGCGCCTAATAAGAAGTAGAGATAACTAACAAGAACTTACTTGCCGTCTTGCTTCTCTTCTTCAGCCCCTTCTTTTACTTCTTCGAACTCGGCATCCATGACGTCATCACCGGCTGGCTGTTCGCCCTCAGGTGCCTGACCAGCTTCAGCTTGCTCTGCATACATTTTCTGAGCCAGACCTGAAGACGCTTCCGACAGTACCTTGGAGGCTTCGTCGATCGCTTCTTTGTCATCGGCCTGAACAGCTTCTTGAACCTGCTTGATAGCCCCTTCGATCGCTGCCTTCTCTTCTTCAGAAGCTTTATCGCCAGCTTCTTCAAGCGTTTTCTTGGCTGCGTGAGCAAGGCCATCAGCTGTATTACGCGCCTGAACTAGGTCAGCAAACTTCTGATCTTCAGCCGCATTGGCTTCAGCATCCTGAACCATTGCATCGATTTCGTCGTCGGACAGACCTGAAGAGGCTTTAATAATGATCGACTGCTCTTTGCCAGTCGCTTTATCTTTAGCACCAACATGCAAGATACCGTTGGCATCAATATCAAAGGTTACTTCGATCTGCGGCATTCCTCGTGGAGCGGGAGGAATGTCGGCCAGGTCAAAACGTCCGAGAGATTTATTGCCTGTAGCCTGCTTGCGCTCACCCTGAACCACGTGAATAGTTACAGCAGTTTGATTATCGTCAGCAGTTGAGAATATCTGTGATTTCTTGGTAGGAATCGTGGTGTTTTTCTCAATAACCGGAGTAGCTACGCCACCCATGGTTTCAATACCCAGACTTAGCGGTGTCACGTCGAGCAGCAGTACATCAGTAACATCACCAGCAAGAACAGCACCCTGCAAGGCAGCGCCTACGGCAACAGCTTCATCAGGGTTAACATCTTTACGTGGCTCTTTACCGAAGAACTCTGTTACTTTCTCCTGAACCTTAGGCATACGCGTCTGGCCACCCACAAGAATAATCTCGTCGATTTCGCCAACTGACTTACCGGCATCTTTAAGTGCCGTCTTGAGAGGCACCAAGGAACGCTCAATCAGATCTTCAACCAGTGACTCAAGCTTGGCGCGAGTCAACTTAACAACCAAGTGCTTAGGACCAGTTGCATCAGCAGTGATATAAGGTAGATTTACTTCAGTCTGCGCACTCGAAGAAAGCTCAATCTTAGCTTTCTCAGCAGCTTCTTTAAGACGCTGCATAGCCAGTGGATCACCGTGGATATCAATACCGCTGTCAGATTTAAATTCGGCTGACAAATGTTCGATCAAACGCATATCGAAATCTTCACCACCGAGGAATGTGTCACCGTTGGTTGCCAACACTTCAAACTGCTTCTCGCCGTCGACATCGGCAATCTCAATAATAGAGATATCGAATGTACCACCACCGAGATCGTATACAGCGACGACTGAATCGCCAGCACTCTTATCGATACCGTAGGCCAGTGCGGCTGCAGTTGGCTCGTTGATAATACGCTTAACATCTAGACCCGCGATACGACCAGCATCTTTGGTTGCCTGACGCTGCGAATCGTTAAAGTATGCAGGCACTGTAATTACAGCTTCTGATACTGTCTCGCCAAGATAGTCTTCAGCGGTCTTTTTCATTTTCTTCAATACTTCGGCAGAAATCTGTGGCGCTGCTTTGCTGTCGCCTTTGATCTCTACCCATGCATCGCCATTGTCTGCCTTAACGATTTTGTAAGGCACCATTTTGATATCTTTCTGTACAACATCATCTTCAAAACGGCGGCCGATCAGGCGCTTTACCGCGTAAACTGTGTTGTGTGGATTGGTGACTGCCTGGCGTTTAGCCGACTGTCCAACCAGAATTTCACCTTCCTCAGTAAAGGCCACAACCGATGGTGTGGTGCGCGCGCCTTCTGAGTTCTCTATTACTTTGGGTTTATCTCCTTCGAGTACGGCCACACATGAGTTGGTCGTTCCAAGGTCGATTCCGATAATCTTGCCCATTAGTTAATTCTCCGTTACTTGTCTTAAAAGCCTGTTGCCAGGGTTTGTCTTTAATTGGGTAAATCTGTTTCTGTCTATGTTTCTATAGGTGGGTACTAGTTCGACAAATTCAAGGGCGACGGTATATATTTAATATAACCGCCACTGGATTAAGACGCGCTTGAAACCACCACCATCGCCGGTCTGATTAAACGACCATTGAGCGTGTAGCCCTTCTGAAACACATCCATGACTGTATTGGGCTCCATATCCGGATTGGGAACCATGGAGACCGCCTGATGCAGGTTGGCATCAAAGGGCTGACCCGCAGGATCAACAGATTCAATCTTGAAACGTACCAACGCATCGACAAAGCTCTTCAGCGTTAACTCTATGCCTTCTGCGATAGCTTTCTGGCTGTCGTCATCAGAATTTATAGCACCGAGTGCTCGCTCGAGATTATCGACAACCGGAAGCAAATCCGCAGAGAATTTATCCAGTGCAAATTTATGTGCATTTTCTACGTCGCGCTCTGCGCGGCGACGCATATTTTGCATCTCAGCCTGAATTCTCAGCACATTGTCATTGGCATCTGCCACTTGCTGTTGAAGCTGTTCCGTTTCGGATAGCTGCTCTTCCTGCAGCAGTTCCTGTTCAATTTCTTCGTTACTGATCTCACCCTCTGCTTGATTGGGGGTGGATTCATTCACAGCGGCTAAGTCTTCAGCCTGAACTGCCACATCGGGCTGAACGGCATCTTTATCATTTTGTTGGTCAGTTTCTGTTTCGCGTGACACACCAATTCCTCACTTCGTTGGTTATATTGGCCATAATTTTTGGCTCAACCTCAATATGGGGACAAACTATTAAGTTTCAAGCGATTGCGTAACGGCAATCTGTTCTGTATAAATCTACTCAGGTCATCAGGTATTAAAAAAGTGCTTTTATCTATCAATATCATCAATTACACCTTGGTTGAATCCTTAGAGATTGAATTCGCCCATGGCACCACCGCTATCACCGGAGAGACCGGTGCCGGCAAGTCACTGGTGCTCGACGCTCTGGGTATGGCGCTGGGTGATCGCGCCGATAGCGATACTATTCGCCACGGCAAAAAGCGCGCCGAAATCACCGCCACCTTTGATATCAGCAGTACCCCAGAGGCAAAAAGCTGGTTACACAGCAATGACTTAGATGCCGATGATCAATGTATTTTGCGCCGCCTTTACACCACAGAGGGCCGCTCGAGAGGCTATATCAACGGGCAGTCCTGCACCATGCAACAGTTGCAGACTCTCGGCGATATGCTTACCGATATTCACAGCCAGCATGAACACCAGTCTCTTTTACGTCGCGAGACCCATCGCAGACTTACTGGACGAATACGCCAATACCATCGAGCTGGCCACAGAGGTGGCGGCGAGCTATCAGCAGTGGAACAGTGCCAACAAACAGTTAAATAATCTTCTCGAGCACGCCGATGAATTAACCGCGCGCAAAGATCTGCTGACTTTTCAGGTGCAAGAGCTGCAGCAGCTGGGATTAGAGAACAATGAGCTCGATAATCTCGAGAAAGAACAGCAGACGCTGGCCAATGCCGATCAGATTCTGCAGGACAGCCACAGTTTGCTGGCAGTTTGCGACCAAGACGAAAGTTTTAATATTCGCGAGGGTTTAAACCGCGCGCTAACGATTTTATCCGGCTTAAAACACAGGCCCGAAGCCCTTGGTAATGCCGAGGAGCTTTTACAGAGCTCTATGATTCAGGTGGAAGAGGCTATCCATGAGATCAGCAATCATATAGATCGTTTTGAAGCCAACCCACAGCGCCTGCAACAGGTTGAGGAGCGGCTTTCGGCGATATTCCAGCTATCCCGCAAGCATCGAGTTAATGGCGATCAGCTAGCCGGAACCCTAGAATCTCTGGAAGCGGAGCTACAGGAGCTTAAAGGCGGTGGTGAGAGTATTGAGACCCTTCAGGAGGAGCTCGATAAGCTGGCCGATAAGTACAGTGCCAAGAGTGCAAAGCTGAGTAAACAGAGAACAAAAGCGGCTGCGGTGATGGCCAATGAAATTAATCAGCAACTACAGCTTCTATCTATGGAAGGTGCCGAGCTGGTGGTTTCAATATCGCCATTGAGTAAAGGCGAGTTTCGCGCCACCGGCAATGAGGATATTGAATTCTTGATTGCTACCAACCCCGGGCAGCCTCATAAGCCGTTGGCTAAGATTGCCTCTGGCGGTGAGCTGTCTCGTGTCAGCCTGGCGATTCAGGTGGTTGCGGCGGCGCATTCCAATATTCCAACACTGGTGTTTGATGAGGTGGATGTGGGTATTGGCGGCAGTACTGCGGATATTGTTGGTCAGTTGCTTAAACAGCTGGGTGATCGCGGGCAGGTTATCAGCGTGACGCATCAACCGCAGGTGGCTGCTCATGCTCATCATCATTATCGTGCTAGTAAGGTGGTTGAAACCAATAGTGCTGAGTCGTTGATGACGCCGCTTGATCAGCAACAGCGGGTTGAGGAGTTGGCGCGCATGTTGGGTGGTGCCAAGGTGACGGATCAGACGCTTTCTCATGCTTCTGAATTGCTTAAGTTGGCATCAGCTTAGATCTAAAATTTCTTGGTGTACATCTTTATACTCTGTCATCCCGACAGAACGCAGTGACGAGGGATCTTTTGGTTTGGAGCACTGATCCCCAAAACCCAGTCCTTAAGGTAGATTTCAGATCGGGTCCATGAGTTTATAATTTTCAGCGCTCAGACAACTCGTTGCACTCAAACAAGTCTTCGCTCAATCTGAAAATTATAAACCCATAAGCGGACCCTGATTGATCTGAAATCTACCTTAAGGACTGGGTTTTTACTTGTGCAGTAATCTGCGGGATGTTTTTAAACTTGTTATCCCTTCAGGAAAGTCCTTTTCAGAAAAATAAGAAAAATTAAAATTCACTCCATTACTAAGGCTTACCTACCCTAACCCCCTTTCAAAACCGTGGCCAGCATGGATGCTGGCCTCGAGACTACATGGATGTATTCACGGCGTGTTTTGAAAGGGGGTTAGGGTAGGTGAGCCGTTTCAGTGCTCCAAACCAAAAGATCCCTCGTTACTGACTCTGTCGGGGATGACAGGTCAGTTAAAAATTTTAAGCAAAAAAAATCCCCGATTAAAATCGGGGATTTTTTTGCACTCTAACAACAGCGACCATTAAGCCTCTGGTGCAGCTTCCTCAGAAGGAGCAGCTGGGGCTTCAGGTGCAGTACCCTCATCCGCCTGTGCTTCTTTGATAGACAGCTTCACACGACCGCGGTTGTCGATTTCAAGAACCTTAACGCGAACATCCTGACCGTCCTTGAGGTAATCCTCAACCTTGGCAACACGCTCTTGAGCGATCTGTGAGATATGAACCAGACCGTCAGTACCGGGCATAAAGTTAACAAATGCGCCGAACTCAACGATGCGAACAACTTTACCGTCGTAGATAGTACCTGGCTCTGGATCGGCAACAATCGCAGCAATAGCTTCCATCGCAGAGTTGAGGCCTTCTGTATCTTCAGAGTAGATCTTAACCGAGCCATCATCAGTGATGTCGATAGTCGAGTTATGCTCTTCACAAAGACCACGGATAGTTGCGCCGCCCTTACCAATAACGTCACGGATCTTGTCTGAATCGATCTGCATAACGCCCATACGCGGTGCAGTTTCAGCAACCTCGTCACGACCAGTAGCAATAACCTTGTTCATCTCATCGAGAATATGTAAACGCGCGTCCATAGCCTGCTCAAGCGCGATTTCCATAATCTCTTCAGTGATACCTTCAATTTTGATATCCATCTGCAGAGCAGTGATACCAGCAGCTGTACCAGCTACTTTAAAGTCCATATCACCGAGGTGATCTTCGTCACCCAAGATATCAGTCAGAACTGCGAAACCAGCGTCTTCTTTAACCAGACCCATAGCAATACCAGCAACTGGTGCTTTCAAAGGTACACCAGCATCCATCAGTGCCAAGCTAGAGCCACATACAGAAGCCATAGAGCTTGAACCGTTAGATTCAGTGATCTCTGATACTACGCGTATGGCGTAGGGGAAATCTTCTGGAGAAGGCAGTACCGCGTTGATACCACGACGGGCTAAACGACCATGACCCACTTCACGACGGCTAGTGAAACCAATACGGCCACATTCGCCTACTGAGTAGGGAGGGAAGTTGTAGTGCAGCATAAACGGATCGTCGCGCTTTCCTTCAAGAGCATCGATCATCTGTGCATCACGGGTTGAACCCAGTGTTGCAGCAACGATTGCCTGAGTCTCGCCACGGGTAAACAGTGAAGAACCGTGAACCTTGTCGAGAATACCTACTTCAACGTTAATCGCGCGAACTTTCTTAGTGTCACGACCATCAATACGCGGCTCGCCACGAATGATACGACCGCGAACAATACTCTTTTCGAGTTTCTTGAACGAATCTTTAATATCTTCGGCAGTTGGGCCATCTTCAGCGATTAGCTGTTCGTTGGCACGATCGCGCAGAGCATTGATTTTTAACACACGCTCTTGCTTATCAACTGTCTGATAGGCTGCATCTAAATCAGTACCGATCAAATTGTTAAGCGCTAATTTCAGATCTGCATTTTCAACTTCTGCTTCCCAATCCCAACGCGGCTTGCCAGCTTCAGCAGCCAGCTCTGCAATAACAGAGATAACAGATTGCATTTCCTGATGGGCGAACAGTACGCCACCGAGCATAGTGTCTTCTGAAAGCTCGCTGGCTTCAGATTCAACCATCAATACAGCGTCCTTAGTACCAGCTACAACCATATCCAGTGAAGACTCAGCGAGTTCACTGTAAGTTGGATTTAACAGGTAACCCTGGTCGTCGGTGTAACCAACGCGGGCGCAGCCAACTGGGCCGTTAAAAGGAATGCCTGAGATAGACAGTGCAGCAGAGGTACCGATCATTGCGGCAATATCTGGGTCGATATTTTTCTCTGCAGACATAACAGTACAGACAACCTGTACTTCGTTTTTAAAGCCGTTCGGGAAAAGAGGACGGATAGGACGGTCAATAAGACGCGACGTCAGAGTCTCTTTTTCGTTTGGACGGCCTTCACGCTTAAAGAAGCCGCCGGGGATTTTGCCCGCAGCATAAGCTTTCTCAACGTAGTGAACACCCAGTGGGAAGAAGTCCATACCTGGCTTGGCTTCTCTTGCACCCACAACAGTACAGAGTACTGAAGTGTTGTCGATTGAACATAGAACTGCACCAGTCGCCTGACGGGCGATACGGCCAGTTTCCAGAGTTACGGTGTGATTACCGTATTGAAACTTTTTAATTAAAGGAGTCATAATTTTCCTTGGTATTTTTTACCATTTAGCGTCTTCGCTTCGTGCCTTTTTACGCTGCTCGGGTTACTGATAAATACTCTCTGAATATATATCAGTAACTCGATCAACGAATCTGTGGTCGAAGTTCCAACGGTTTAGTTGTGTGTTCGTAGACTGTCTACTAGGAATTAAAAGATGTTGATTTCAAAAGACTAGATAGACAAATGCGGCCCCTTTTGAGGACCGCACTGAGAACACTTATCGACGTAAACCAAGCTTCTTAATTAGCTGGCCATAACGCTCAATATTTTTGCCCTTCAAGTAGTCGAGCAATTTGCGACGTTGGTTAACCATGCGAATCAGACCGCGACGTGAATGGTGATCTTTTTTGTGATCGCCAAAGTGGTCCTGCAACTTGTTGATGTTTACGGTTAGCAGTGCAACCTGTACTTCAGGAGAACCTGTGTCGTTTTCACAAGTTGCATGCTCAGATACGATTGCTGCTTTTTCTTCTGCACTCAGTGCCATGATACTTACTCCAATATGCTAATTAATAATATTCAGAATGCCCGCGCATATTTACAGACAACCTAATGAGTCACTTTAAACAACCAATCCTTTAAAGAAACCCTTGAATTTTGAGGTTAACTTTCGGCTACTAGCCTTCAACAACCAGTCTTTTCGGGGCTATTTTGCCCTCTTCAGTAACAGTAGCTACACCTAGAAAAGCACCGCCTTCGCGAAAGACGCGCACTATATCGCCTTCTTGCCCATTGCGAAAGGCCTGTGTTGACATTACTTCCTGGCCCATCTGGAAGTATGCGGCGACATCTTCGCTCAATTCGACGGCCATTCTGTCGGCAACAGGTATATCCATCGGCTTTAGCAGGTGATCCAACTGTTCTGGCTCGCAGCTCTCACGCAGTTCCTGCAGAGCCTCTAGAGAAATGGTTTCAGTTTCATGAAAGGGGCCGGCCAAGGTACGGTGCAACGCACTGACATGGGCACCACAGCCAAGCATCTGACCCAAATCATCTGCCAGACAGCGTATATAAGTACCCTTACTACAGCGCACCTCAACATCCAGTTCGGCAATCTCACCGGGACGGAAGTCGATTATCTGATAGTCGTAGATATTGAGAGTTCGCGCGGCGCGCTCCACTTCTATACCCTGCCGCGCCAATTTGTAGAGTGGCTGACCATTGTGCTTTAACGCCGAGTACATTGAGGGTACCTGCTGAATTTCACCTCGAAACGTCTCTACGGCCTGATTAATCTGTTGCAGACTGATACCTGAAGCATCTGTCCGCGAAACTTCACCACCATCACAGTCGCCACTTTCAGTGCGCACACCTAGAGTAAAGGTGCTGCGATAGCCTTTATCAGAATCAAGTAAGAACTGACTAAATTTTGTTGCCTCGCCAAGGCAGATTGGCAATACGCCTGTAGCGAGAGGATCTAGGGCGCCGGTGTGTCCTGCTTTGTTGGCATCAAATAGACGCCTGACACGCTGCAATGCATGATTGGATGATAATCCTAGAGGTTTATCGAGCAGGAAAATACCATTGACTGAACGACCGCGCTTGCGACTGCGAGCCAAACTTAGGCTCCCTCGCTGTCCGGCTGTTGCTCATCACCTTCAACGTCTGAAGGTGATTCTTTGGAGATAGCCAAATCAATCAGTGCTGAAAGATGCTGTCCGCGACGGCCACTCTCATCAAAGATAAAGGTTAGCTTGGGGGTAATACGCAGCTTGATACTGGCGGCCAATAACTTACGCAGATAACCTGAGGCGCCATTGAGTGCAGCCATGGCTTCGTCGATCTGCTGCTGATCGCGCTCTTCAACAAAGGTGACAAAGATTTTACCGTAGGCAAGGTCGCGACTAATTTCTACGTCGGTGATATTGACCATTCCCACTCGTGGATCACGCACTTCATCGCGTATCAGTACAGCTACTTCCTGTTGAACTGCATCTGATACACGTTCCGCGCGGGTAAATTCTCTTGGCATAGTTGCTTCTAGCTCTAGTTATTACAGCGAGCGCTTCACCTGAGTGACGTCATAGACTTCAATCAGATCGCCCGGTTTAACATCATTGTAATCTTTAACGCCGATACCACATTCCATTCCATTGCGAACATCCTGTGCATCGTCTTTAAAGCGACGCAGAGATTCAAGTTCACCCTGATAGATAACAATATCGTCGCGAAGGACACGAATAGGTTTGTTGCGATAAACAGTACCCTCGGTCACCATACAGCCAGCAATCGCGCCAAACTTAGGTGAACGGAATACATCGCGAACTTCGGCAATACCGACAATTTCTTCACGAGTTTCTGGGGCCAACATACCGGAAAGAGCTTGCTTCACCTCATCGAGAAGGTTGTAGATAATGCTGTAGTAGCGCACTTCAATCTGTTCTTTCTCTGCCAGTGCACGAGCTGCACCTCCAGCACGAACATTAAAACCAAGAACAATAGCGCCGGTAGTGAGTGCCAAATTGACATCTGATTCGGTGATACCACCAACGCCAGAGGCTACAATATCAACGGCTACTTCATCGGTAGCAAAGTCATTGAGAGCTGAATTAATTGCTTCCAATGAACCACGAACATCGGTTTTAACCACTAGGTTAAGCTTGCTAACCTGATCGGCACCCATATCGGTAAACATATTTTCAAGCTTGGCAGCTTGCTGTCGCGACATGCGTTCCTGACGTGCTTTAGTCTGACGCGTCTCGGCAATTTCTTTTGCCTTGCGCTCATCGGCAACCACAAAGAACTCATCACCCGCATTAGGGGCTTCATCAAGACCGAGAATTTCTACGGGGATTGACGGGCCTGCCTCTGTAATTGGCTTTCTAGCTTCATCAGTCATGGCGCGGATCTTACCTACACTCTCACCGGCCAACATAAAGTCGCCTTTATTCAGAGTACCCTGCTGAACCAGTGCAGTGGCAACAACACCACGCCCCTTATCAATACGAGATTCAACGATAACGCCACGGGCTGGAACTTTAATCGGTGCGGTTAGCTCAAGCAGCTCTGCCTGAAGCAGAACAGCTTCGAGAAGCTCGTCAATACCATCGCCGGTATGAGCCGATACTTTGACAAACTGCGTGTCGCCGCCCCACTCTTCAGGGATAACATCTTTGGCTGCCAACTCATTGGTAACACGTTCTGGATCAGCGCCTTCTTTATCCATTTTGTTAATCGCGATAACAATAGGTACACCAGCTGCACGGGCATGCTGAACAGCTTCTTCAGTCTGCGGCATAACACCATCGTCGGCTGCGACAACCAGAATAACCACATCGGTACTCTGTGCTCCACGGGCACGCATTGCTGTAAAGGCGGCGTGGCCAGGGGTATCGAGGAAGGTGACCATACCCTTTGGCGTATCAACGTGATAGGCACCAATATGCTGAGTAATACCACCGGCTTCGCCAGAGGCAACACGCGATTTTCTAATATAATCAAGCAGCGAAGTTTTACCGTGGTCAACGTGACCCATAACAGTAACAATCGGTGCTCTTGGTTCTTCAACACCTTCACTCTTGAGTTCTTCGAACTGTTTCGCTAGCTCGTCTTCAACAGTTTCGTTGCTCGCCGCTACTGGCGTGTGGCCAAGCTCTTCAACAACTAAGAATGCAGTCTCCTGATCAATAACTTCATTGACCGAAGCCATAACACCCATTTTCATCAGCTGCTTAACTACCACGCCTGATTTGCTCAGCATTCTCTGAGCAAGATCAGCTACAGTCAGTTCTTCAGGAATCTGGACTTCCAAAACTTTCTTTTCAGTCGGCTTCTGGAAGGTGTGTTTGTTATCCATTTTTAGTGCTGCGGCTCTGCCAGAACGGAGACGCGGCGACTTTCTCGACGAATCATCCATATCGCTCAGTCCCATACGACCTTTTTTCTTGCCGCCTTTACCCGCTGGCTTCTTAGCCTTTTTGCCGACCTTATCTTCGTCTTCAACTGGCTTAGCGTGACGACGGCCTTTCTCATGTACCGGCTCACTAGCTGGAGCAGGCTTAGGGGCGGGCTTAGAAGCAGGTGAAACTGGTGCTGGCTTGGCAAGCTTTTGAGCTTCTTCAGCCTGAACTGCTGCAACCGCTTCGGCGGCTTTACGGGCTTCTTCTTCAGCCTGGTCAGCTAACTTCTGCGCATCTTCTTGAACTTTGTTCTTAGCATCTGTTTCCGCTTTACGGCGCGCTTCTGTCGCGGCCTGACGCTTTAATTCCACGTCATCAACGGGAGATGAAGAAACGTCAGGAGCTGGCGTTTCAACACGCGCTTGCTCTTCTGCTTCAGCCTGAGCCTTGATATCTTCATCGCTGCGCTTAACGTAAGTTCTCTTTTTGCGAACTTCGATATTTACGGTTTTGCGATTGCCCGATTTCAAGGTGCTGAGAGTTTTGCGTCGCAAGGTTATCTTTTTCGGCTCGCGAGCGCTCTCTCCGTGCAGACCTTTTAAATAGGTCAACAGAATCTGCTTCTCTTCATCAGATACCGCAGCATCTTCAGTTGTATGGTTCAGCCCTGCCTCTTTCATTTGCGTTAACAAACGATCGACAGATGCGCCTACGGTTTTTGCCAGTTCACTTACTGTAACTTGAGCCATCGGTTGTCCTCTATTACACCCCGATTAATTATTCACCCTGGTCTTCAAACCAAGGGGCGCGCGCTGTCATAATTAATGATGCAGCGGTCTCTTCATTCATTCCATCTATTTCCATTAGATCGTCTACGGCCTGCTCGGCCAAGTCTTCCATGGTGACAATACCTTTACCTGCCAAGGTATTTGCCAGAGCGTCGTTCATGCCGGCCATTGTCAGCAGATCTTCTGCTGGCGCAACGTTAGCTAACTGCTCTTCACTCGCCAATGCCTGAGTCAACAGTGCATCTTTGGCGCGAGCGCGTAATTCTTCTGCGATATCTTCATCAAATCCTTCAATGTCACTCATTTCTTCAAGTGGCACATAGGCAACTTCTTCGAGGCTGGTGAACCCCTCTTCAACCAACACCGTCGCAATATCTTCTTCGATATCCAGTGCAGTCATTAGAATGCCAACAAAGCTAGATGATTCTTCATGCTGCTTTTCTTTGGCCTCATCAAGTGTCATCACATTGATAGTCCAACCCGTCAGTTCTGAGGCAAGGCGAACATTCTGACCGCCTTTACCAATTGCCTGAGCAAGGTTTTCTTCATTGACCGCAACATCCATAGAGTTGCTGTCTTCATCAACAACAATTGACTCAACTTCAGCCGGTGCCATGGCGTTGATCACTAGCTGAGCGGGGTTATCATCCCAAAGGATAATATCGATACGCTCATCATCCAGATCATTGGAAACTGCCTGAACACGTGCTCCGCGCATACCTACACAGGCACCCACTGGATCAATGCGAGCATCTTTGCTCTTCACTGCAATCTTGGCGCGCTGGCCTGGATCGCGAGCGGCACCTTTAATTTCAATAATTCCTTCAGAGATTTCTGGAACTTCGATCTGAAACAGCTGCACCAACATTTCTGATGCCGCACGAGAAACTAACAGCTGCGGTCCGCGTGTCTCTTCGCGGATGCTGGTTAAAATTACCCGTGTACGATCATTAATACGGAATATTTCTCTACCCACAAGCTCTTCACGGGGCAGTAAGCCTTCAGCATTTTCACCGAAATCAACAATAATATGGTCGCGGGTTACTTTCTTAACTGTGCCATTTAACATCTCACCAATGCGGTCACGGAAACGGCCGACAATTAATTCACGCTCTGCGTCTCTAACCTTTTGAACAATAACCTGTTTGGCAGTCTGTGCGGCAATACGACCAAAGGCAATATTCTCGACAGCTTCTTCAAAAGTATCGCCGACAGCTAATGTGGGATCTTTTTCATGGGCCTCTTCGGTTGTGAACTGAGTACCTAACTCGGCCATTACGTCGTCAGCTACAACGTCCCACCAGCGGTATGAATCGTAATCGCCTGTTTCGCGGTCGATTACAACGCGAATGTTGGCGCCTTCTTCATAGCGCTTTTTGGTCGCTGTCGCCAATGCCTGTTCAATCGCCTGAAAGATGATCTCTTGATCCACACCCTTTTCATTGGATACGGCTTCAGCAACCATTAAAATTTCTTTACTCATTGTTCAAACCTCACGTGCTTCAGAATCTCGGCACCACATTTGCCTTATCGATCCCTTCAATCGGAAACAGATACTCTGTATCTGCAACCACCAAAATTATTTCATCGCCATCAACACCCACGAGACGACCTTTAAAATTACGTCTACCATCATAGGGAAAACGCAATTTAAGCGAGATATCTTCACCTTTATACTTTTCGTATTGACTGAGCTCGTATAGAGGTCGATCCATTCCTGGTGAGGAGACTTCTAAAACATACTCTCCATTGATGGCATCATCTACATCGAGAACACTGCTTGATTGCCTGCTGACACGCTCGCAATCCTCGACACCTATGCCGTCGTCACTATCTATATAGATTCGCAATAATTTGCGCTTACCGCCGGACTGCAACTCTAAACCCCAGAGCTCACATCCCAATGCCTCAACTACCGGCTGCAGTAACTCGCGCAATTTGCTGTCGGCCGCAGCCATTGGCATCTCCTGACAATCAAAAAATGGGCCATTGGCCCATTTATTAACATATAAAGAAAAGCCCCAAAATGGGGCTCCTCGATTTGCGCCGGACCCGACGCGAATTTTGGTAGCGGAACCTGTCTCAGCGATTAAAGCGAGACTCCATTTTCCACCTAACTAATGCAAGCATAGACAATCTATCAAGATCTTACAAAAGCTTCTCTGTATCGGATTTTTCTATAACTAATAGAAAGTGGCAGCGGAAGTTAAATTTTACCAACGACCTTCGAGCGGCTGCGCCTACTAGTTAAAACGCGAGCCCGCATCGGGCTACTTCTTTAATCCACCAATATAAAATTGGTAGCGGGAGCTGGATTTGAACCAACGTCCTTCGAGCGGCTGCGCCTCAAGGTAGAAAGCGAGCCCGCATCGGGCTACTACAAAAATATACCAATATTTAATTGGTAGCGGGAGCTGGATTTGAACCAACGACCTTCGGGTTATGAGCCCGACGAGCTACCAGACTGCTCCATCCCGCACCGACACAACGGTTCATGTTTCAAACCGCCCTCCCTTGAGAGGACGCGCATTATAGGTAGAGGGCACCTCTAGGTCAACAACACTAGGACAAACAAACGACTTTTATTTACGGCTGGCCACAATCAAATCATAAGCGGTCTGTATTTCCTGCGTTCGCTCTGTCGCTAGCTTAACCATATCTTCAGGCATACCCTGACCAATCAGCTTGTCCGGATGATTCTCACTGATCAATTTTCGGTAGGCGCGTTTAATTTGACTATCCGCACTGGACTGCTCAACACCCAGTGCCATATAGGCAGCGCTGAGTTGAGTCGCAGAAGTCTGAGTTCTATAACTGCCACCGCCACCACTGGAATCCTTAAATTGGGCCTGAGCCTTAATCATCGCTATAAATTGATCAAAAAGCGCGGCAGAAAAGCCCAGTCGACCGGCTATTGCCCGTAGCAAATCCTGTTCTGCCTGATGCAGTTCACCATCGGCAATGGCCAGAGAGATTAAATCGTTGAGCAGCGAACGCTTGAGGTTATTATGGCGCCCACAGAGCGCCATAAAACTGTCGAGGGTTTTATCTACAGAAAAATCACTTTTTGCACCGCCTTTAAATAGCTCGATAGCTCTTATGCGATGAGCGCTACTGAGACCCATTTTACCCATCAGTGCTTCAGCAAGGGCTATCTCTGCCTGAGATATTCGGCCATCGGCCTTGGCCAGATTACCCAGCAAACTAAAAACAGTTTGAAAGTAGGAATCGCGAACCTGTTCCTGCTGCTGCGCCGACATCGGACGTAAACCGCCCAGCCCTTTATCAAACTGGTGACCCACATAGAGGCCGATTAACAGGCCCGGCGGGCCCAGTGCCGAAAAGCCGATTAACCCAGCGATAATTTTTCCTGCAAACATTTTTGCTGCCTTTTATAGAGTACTTATTAAATAAGGCGACTATTGTAATCGCTTCTTATATAAGTTTTTTCATCTAATTTTGATTAACTTTCTATTCCCCATTCACTAACAACTGAGCAGTTGCTATTCTCCCCACTTCAATCACCACAGAAATATTGAGAGCTATCTTCCATGTCGACACCTGAAGTTATTATTACCTTTCTTGGCTGGGGATCACTTTTCCTCGCGCTCTATCTTATCAATCGCAAAAAAAATAATAAGAGCAACGAAGAAAATTCCGACTAGCGACAAAAATCTGACATAACAACGTCATCCAGCGGTCAGAAAAGAGTCATATTTGTTTAGCACAATGACAACAAATTACAAAAATATGGCCAATTCCGTATGCTTGACGTTGATTCATTTCTTCTCGACAACTACCCGAATTTTTGCGCGCGGCGACCGCGTCTCTACAAGCGGCTGACCCAGCTGTTAAGACTGCTGTTCAACGAACGGCAGTTCAAATATTTTGAGTCCCAATACCCCCACTTAAAGGGCTTTGAATTTGCCGAGCAGGTTCTCGAGTTCTTTGACTTTTCATTCACTGTGCGTGAAACAGAGCGCGAGAAAATTCCCCGCCAGGGGCGTGTGGTTATTGTCGCCAACCACCCTATCGGCTCACTGGATGGTTTGGCGCTGCTAAAGCTAATGCGCGAGGTACGCCCGGATGTCCGGGTGGTGGCCAATGATCTGTTGATGGCAATCAAACCCCTGCAACCAGTGCTGTTGCCGGTGGACAATATGAACGGCAAAACCGAGCCGGCCTGCGCCGAGATATTCGCAACTGCAAGTTATTGGGCGTGACCAAAGATAATAAACATATCTACCTCTATCAGGGCAGCAGTAACGAGAATATGGACTGCTGCATTATGCGGGAAATTGGTCGACTGAGAGAGATTGCCTTTCGCGCTGTCGGTGAGGGTACAGGTCTGCGCCGGGATAACGATATCTATGACCATCACTATCACCAGCTGATTCTCTGGGATGAGGATGAACTGGAGATTGCCGGGGCCTACAGATTCCACCCCACGGATCAAATTGATCTTGCCAGCCACTCATCGCAGCTCTACAGCTCAACCCTGTTCGATCTGCAACCGGCAATGCAGGAGAAGCTGCAGCAGGGCATTGAACTTGGCCGCAGTTTTGTCCAGCCCAGGTACTGGGGTCGCAGAAGTCTGGACTATCTATGGTATGGCATTGGTGCGTTCCTGCGTGCAAACCCTGAATACAGGTATCTGTTTGGTCCGGTTACCCTGTCTAACAGCTTCCCTCCCCAGGCGATGGAAATGCTGGTGCATTTTTACAGCACCCACTTTCCGCCAACAGATTGTTACGCAGTCCCGCGGCTGCCCTACATTATCACTCCACAGCGCACAGAAGAGCTTAACAAGCTGTTCCCAGGCCAGGATTACCAAAGTGAATTCACTCTGCTTAAGGAGCGATTGACGGCAATGAACCTGAGTGTTCCAACACTCTATAAACAGTACAGCGAACTCTGCGAGCCCGGTGGTGTTGAGTTTGTGGCTTTTAATATAGATCCGGATTTCGCTCTCTGTATCGACGGGTTAATTGTGGTGGATATAGAGCAGCTTAAAGAAAGTCGTCGACAGCGATACCTGGGCGAATAATCACAGGGTTAACTGACATAAAAATTTCATATTAGCTAAACCTGACTGTCATAAAAGCTGGCTATGGTTTTACTATGGAAATCGAAAAAAATACATTGATCCAGCGACTCAGCAGCCTTGATATCCGGGCACTGCGCTGGCTGCTGACCAGGGAATTATTTCCCCAGCTTGCCATTTTTGGCCGGGTTATCTCCACAACCGCCGACGGTTATCTATATCCGCTGATCCTACTGGCCCTGCTGTTTATGGGCACTAACCATGAATACCAATTTGGCCTGGCGATGCTCGCCGCCTTTGCTATCGAGCGCCCGCTCTACAAAATTTTAAAGGAGGGTTTTAAACGCAACCGTCCCTCAGACTGCCTGCCGGATATTAAGGGGATGGTTATCCCCGGCGACCAGTTTAGCTTTCCCTCCGGGCATACATCAGCTGCGTTCTGGTGGCCACTGTGCTGACCACCTGCTTTCCGGCAACCGCACCCTATATCTATATCTGGGCGGCCATGGTCGGCTGCTCGAGAGTCTGCCTCGGCGTACACTTTCCATCTGATACATTTGCTGGCGCCATACTCGGCTTTAGCTGTGCCCAGATCGCCTTTACACTAGTTCTGTGAAAATACTCTACGGTGTCCAGGCCACTGGCAATGGCCATATAACTCGCGCCCGCGCTATGGCCGCAGCCTTTGCAAAAACCGATATTCAGGTTGATTTCCTGTTTTCCGGCCGTCCCCGGGAAGAGCTGTTTGATATGCAGGCTTTTGGTGATTTCCAGGTTAGGCGCGGTATTACATTCGCCACCGGCTCTGGCAGGGTTATCTGGTCAAAAACCCTTCTTAAAAATAACCTTTTTCAGTTACTCAGGGATACCGCCGAGCTGGATGCCAGCAGCTATGATCTGGTAATCAGCGACTACGAACCCATCACTGCCCGAGCCGGAAAGCGCGCCGGGATAAAGGTGATAGGCCTCGGCCACCAGTATGCTTTTACCTTCAGCAGAGTACCCATGTGCCGCACAACACCAGTGCATCGCTGGGTAATGAACAACCTGGCCCCAGCGGATATAGCTCTGGGATTGCACTGGGATCAATTCGACTGCCCGGTGCTGCCGCCAATCGCACCCGTTGAACACTTTGAGTGCAGTGTCGAAAAGGGTTTAAACCTGGTTTATTTACCCTTTGAAAACCTCGACAGTATTGCTCAATTTCTCGGCAGTTTTGCCGACTATAAATTTATTGTCTACCACCCGGATGCCACTCACAGTGAGAGAGGTAATATCAGTTTCCGCCCGCCATCCAGAGCCGGTTTCCAAGAGGATCTGCACCGTGCCGAGGCGGTGATTTGCAATGCGGGCTTTGAGTTGCCCAGTGAAGCTCTTCAGCTCGGCAAGAAGCTGCTGGTAAAACCGGTTGCCCAGCAGATGGAACAGCAATCCAATGCCATAGCACTGGAGCATCTCAACCTTGGATCCAGTATGTCTGCCTTGGATATTAGCGCAACTGCAAAATGGCTGGCGTCCTCAGCCAGTAGCAAAGTCACCTATCCCGATGTGGCTCAGTATCTGGTCGATTGGATCGTTTCAGGCAGAAACCAGTCAATTGCCCATATCTCATCCCAACTCTGGGATGCTACCAAGACAGAGCACTTCTCTTCATAACTGTTACAACCCTCTAGCAGAACCTGACCTATGCAAAAAGCAGCTAAGTCCTTCTGACCCAGCTGCTTTTGCTGTTTTGACTTGTACTGTTTCTCCTACTACTTCTTGTTCTGCTGCTTGTTTTGTGCAGCCTACCTTAGCTGTAAAGCAGCAATCACTTTAGAGAATGAAATCAGTTTGAAATTCTGACGAAGAAGATCACCCTCACGGGTATTGTCATTATCCTGAACCACCAGAAGTCCCTCTGGAAAATCCTCGTTTAACGGGTAATTAATAGCCGCAATACCATCGGTAATAGTGACACCGTCGACTGCTTCCCCATCAGCAACCCTGAAGCTGCCCAGATAATTATAGGGTGCAGTGCGGCTGTAGAGATTAAACTTGGAGTCTCCCTGGGAGGAGAGTATCAGGTAGCCCTCGCTGGAAGAGGTTTTGTACAGGGTAACGCCCTCGGGATCACCACCGATATTACCTTTGCGGGAATCAATAACCACAGGCGAGGAAAAATCCAGAGCATCTGTTAACTGATAGGCCCGCAGGACACCGTTAACCTCTTCCTCTGAAATAAACAGGGTGCGGTTTTCATCATCATAGACACAGCCCTCGGACTCACCGCCATTATTAAAGGTGTGGATCAGCTTGAGGCTGTTATTCACATACTGCCATACCTCAACACGGGGGCCCTCATCTTCAGTGATAAATGCCAGCAATCCAAATGTCTTGTCCAGGCCCATACAGGCACCGTAGATATTGATCTCTGACTGGCCCTGGATACTGCGTTCGAGGGGCAGTGAGAAATCACTTTTGGCGGCAGCTTCAGACATTGCCAAATCAGCAAAACGCCACAGGTCGACAGTCTGGTCAGTACGGTTTGAAGCTAGTATATAAGTGTCGGAGTCCAAACTGCGGGTATCGATATTATTGATCTTGCCCAGTTCGGTGTAACCGATTTGTTCGCCCTGCAGATTATAGGCATAGACACCACTCTTCTTATCTGTACCCAAAATTATCGACTGTTCCGGAACGGCCTGATTCAACCAGATAGCCGGATCATCAGCCGCATCGTCTGGCGAGATAACCTGGGGAGTCTCATAGAGCGCTGATACTTCAAGCGGGTCGCTGCAGCCGCCGAGAAATAACAGACTGGATATGGCCAGCGCCACGACTGCCTTTGGCTGGAAAATTCTTTGTTCAACCAGCAGTTTTGATTTACGCAATTTCAATTCCTTTATTGGGATAAATAAAAACCCCGGCAGGAATTCCCTGCCGGGGAGGTATCTTAAATCCTGAATTCAAGATCATAGATTTAGAAGTTGTAAGTCATACCCAGTGAGTAGTTCTTACCGTAAATATCGTACTGGGAAAGCTGTGAATCATTACCCCAGTAGTAGTATTCAGGGCGGTTGCCCAGATTGATGGCTTCGAATTTAATCTCAACTGCTGAACTGACTTTATACTTGGCTGTCAGGTCAACCTGCAGGTGGGCATCAACCCAGCGCATATTGTTTTCACTGACATCATCGATACCTTCATTTTCGTCGGCCAGCCAATCGAGGTATTCGCTGCGGTAGTTGGCCGCAAGACGAACATCCCATGGTCCCTTGTCGTAACCGATACTGACATTGGCTGCTTCATCTGCCAGTTTTCTAAACGGAGTAGTGAACGTCTGGTCGTCTTCGTAGGCGAAAGTGCTCTCGCCATCGGTCAGGGTAATATTGGCTGTAACGTACATGCCGTTTTCCCAGCCGTACTGGCCATTTAATTCAAAACCATTAATCGTCGAATCATCAGCGTTAATCCAGGTTTCAACACCGTCATTAAAGCTGATACCCATAATAGTGGCATTCTGCTGAAGCGTTGGATAAATGGCGTTCTTGATATCTTTTCTGAACAGGCCGGCGCTCAGGAAAGTCATGCCTTCACCGTAGAACTCCAGAGACAGATCGTAGTTAACCGCTTCGTAGGGCTTCAGCAGTGGGTTACCCGCTGAACCACTGACAGTGGCACCACCGTCGTCATAATCAACATCCAGTTTTGGCGCAGTTTTCTTAAAGCCAGGACGTGACAGGCCTTTCCAGATTGCTGCACGCAATTGAAGCTGGTCGTTGAAGAAGTACTTAACATTTACACTGGGTGCAAAGAATGAGTGATCACTTGAAGCAGTGGTCTGTTCAAGGGTTGCAGCGTCATATGCCTGTGAATCAACAGAGGTATTTTCATAACGTACACCGGCAATCACTACACCTTTTTCCCACTGGTAAGTGTTCTGAACATAGGCGGCAAAGATATCTTCAGTGGTTGTGAAGTCACGGCTGCTGTCATCTTCAAAATCCAGATCCATCTCTGAAACCAGATCTCTTATAGCCCAAACCATATCTGGATCAGCCTGCTGGCTAAAGGTCTGGTTGGCAAAGAACCAGTCAGAATTTGTCTGTGGATTCATATCTGCCAGAGTATTGTCGCCCCAGCCATCGTAGACAATGATGTAATCATCGACATCTTTCTCACGGCTCTTGGCTTTGACACCGGCTTTAACAACACCAATATCGAACTCTTTTTCAGCGTTGAAAACAAAGGCAACTTCCGAGTCCTTGGAAACATTTGCAGTGCTCTCAAAAGAATCAAAACCCATTTCCGCAGGATCATAGAGAGAGTTATCAGCAGGTGTCAGGAAAGGACGCTGGGGGTCTGCCCAGTTGATGGTCGTGATCTTGTCATCATTTCTGTACTTGGTTCGGAAGTTGGCTTCAGCGTTGTTGCTGTCATCTTCTTCAGCAAAAGAGTAGCTGGCCATAGTATCGATTGCCCAACCGGAAGCCATAGTCTCATAGCCCAGATTGAAAGCGGCAATGGTACGGGTCTCTTCACGCACACGGGTTTCAGCATCGTGCTTGATCTCATTAACAACCATGCCATCTGCTGATGTTGAGATCACCTGGTCGCCAATATCGCCGTACTCATCTTTCCAACGCAGCTCGGAATCGTCGTACTGGTTCCAGAACAGGTTGGCAAACAGACGGTCATCACCGAAGGTGAAATCCACATCGTAAGTCACACCGAAACGCTCTCTGGTCAGCTCGTAGTAGCGCATTTCGTAGTCGTCATTCATTGCGCCATCTTCCCAGCCAAAACCGGTCTCATTGTTAAAGGCAACAATGTCCTTGCTCGAGTAGGTCAGGCCAATCACGTGGGCAGCCTGGTCATTGATCTTATCGCCATAGGTCAGGGCCAGCTTTGGATTAAGCTTTTCTGCGGCGTACTCGTTAAAGTTGTTCTGTGCTTTCAGCTTTAGCAGTCGGTCTTTCCAACTCTGATGGCTTCTTGGTGTTGAAATCAACACGTCCACCAATTGAATCCGAATCCATTTCAGGGGTCAGCGACTTGGCCACTGTAATGGAATCGAGCAGTTCTGTGGGCAGGCCGTCGAGCATCACGCTGCGACCATTTTCCGGTGCCACCATGGATGCACCATTGACAGCGATTGAGTTAAGGTCTGAACTCAAGCCACGAATGGTGACGTAACGGCCTTCTGACTGGTCGTTTTCGATAGAGATACCAGGCAGTCTGCGGATTGCTTCAGCAGCAGTGGTATCAGCGAAGCTGCCCATTGCATCGGAATCTACAACAGAGATCAGGTTATTGGATTCACGCTGTTTTTCTATAGCAGAGATCAGTGTAGCCTTGCTTCCCACTACAGTGACTTCTTCAATTGATGATGCATCCTGAGCTACAGCAGATATCGCCATAACGCTGGAAGCGGTAAGTAGTGCCAAACACAAATTTAACTTCTTCATTATCTTCCCCAAAAGACTAAAAATTTAGTCCGGTGAAAATAGTCTGTTCCAATGACAATGAAGTGACACAAAAATGAAGCTTGGATGGCAAACTGATGTCATTTATATGGCTTTTTTTAGACACAAAAAAAGCCCCGACTGGCGGAGCTTTTTGATTGCCAGTAAAAAATACTGGTCTTTGAGTTGGTGCCAAGGCCGGACTTGAATATACCATATAAGCTATTGTTTTATATATATTTAATTTTTATATAAAATATATATACCGTCATAAATACCGTTTTTTTCATATCTTATTCCGCGTATAATAGATACTGTCAATCACCTACAAAGAATCATGGCAAATACAAAAAATATAGACATCCAATCTATCGAAGATTTAGCCGCTCTTGGCCTCACTGAGCAGCAAATTGCTGATTCTCTCGGTATTTCACGCTCCACATTGAGCCGACGTAAAGTAAGCAATGATACATTTGACGCAGCCCTACGAAAAGGAAGAGCAAAAGCAATCAAGAAAGTGAGCAACGCACTTATGAAAGAGGTTGAAAAAGGCTCTTTAAGAGCAATTATCTTTTACTTGAAGTGCAGAGCAGGGTGGAGGGAGGAAGAGCCCGAAGTGCGTGATATCCCTCCTTTGGTAATTAATACTTTCGAAGCAAGAAAAATATAATTCCCTTTGCCAATAAGTATAAAACTTACTTACAGCAGGCTACATGTATTTTTTCATCACAAGTGCTCGTTGTAATCTGCAAGCTTGTATTTACGCTAAGAGCACCATTCCCCCAACTACAGCGGCCATTAGCACAAAATTGAGCTGAATTTGATGACCAGCCCTGACACGAAAGACCAGCAACTTGGTTGTATAAAGGCAGCGTAATACCAGTTTCCGAAATAGAAACAAAACCATCCTCAAAAACAAGGTTCCCCGGAAATAACCATGCTTTTCCACCCTCTGGAAGCGTCGCTACAGCACTTGCATTATAGGCTGAGGTTAGCACTTCAGATGCGAAACAAACTCGGCTACCAGCAGATAAATTATCGCATTGCTGCTGCAGTGCAAGAATACCTGCTGCACCGTCTAATTTACCCGCTGAAAAGCCCTTAAAGGTTGATTTATTCGCAGACTGAACAATAGTGCCTGAGCTAGACTGAATAGAATCCAATGTTGAATTTATTTCATTAACAGCTGCTTGTATGGCGGCAAAATTTTCATTCATTTGACTAGCACTGGTCACCTGGCCATCAGTAAATTGGTTGGGAATAGTCAACTCTGATGAGTAGACCATTGAGGTGCCAATTAAAGTTAGGCATAAAAAAATATTCTTTTTCATCATTCTTATTCGCTCCAAGTGGATTCAGCCCATATGATTGGGCTCGATGATATTTTCCATTCAGTCATTCTCCATGCAGCCTCACTCCATATGGTTGATTTACTTCTTGATTGGTCTGAGGGGTAAAAGTCAAAAATATCAGCAATACCATCGCCATCAGAATCAAATAGTATCAAGCTGCTTATATGGCTTTCCACCTCGCCAGGCTCTTTTCTAACTGCATTCTCAGCCAAGGCGCCACTAACAAGGGATTCTCCCCGAAAACCTAACAAATACCTTAAAATCAAGAGCCCGTCGGTAAGTGCGTCGGTCCGCCCATCACCGTCAATATCAATAAGACTACCTAAACCCTCCATCCTCAAAAGGATATCCTCGGGCGTGACATAAACTGACTCTTGAGATAAAGCCCCACTGATAAGCACATGACCCGTAAAGCCAAACATTCCTCTCAGAAGGAGGACTCCATCCGTAAGGGCATCAGCATGCCCGCTACCATCTATATCCAGGGAGCATATTCCTATGGGAGGCGAAGCATCCGTACCACAGATAGAAACTGCTTCAGTAGCACCCTTAGCTGCATAACTCACAGAACAAAGAAATATAAGCCACAAATAAAATGAGACTTTCGAAAACTTAAATCGAGAACAAAATAGAATCATAAAAAGCTAAAATTTATATGGAGCAAATGATTATTCATCCTTTAATACTATTTACTATTTTATAAATAATCCATATAAATCAACCAAAAAGATAAAGTATTATTAAACAATATCTAGACTGAACCATTAATGCTCACCACATTCAGAAAGCCACTCTTCATTAGTTTGCATCTGTACTCTCCTAGTCTCATCTAAAGGACCAATAGGGTTACTTGTAAACGTATCTACTTGTTTACTTGTATCGCACTTATATTCACCCTCACCTACAATCTGCTCAAACTCATAGCCATCATAGCTTTGAACGCTACTCTTATCAGGCACGGGTATCAGGTCTTTATCTGGTCGCTCTCGGGTAGCCATCAAAGACTTAGCAGGAAAATCAATAAACTCGATGCTCTCTACTGGCATTAACGAGTCTTTATCTAATTTATTTCCAGATTGAACCCTTGCCTGAAATTGGAATTTTTTGAGCTTTCCCATACAGTCATGAAATGCGCTTAAACCTCGAGCAGGTATAGGAAGTTCACACCTGTATAGCCAAAATCTGAAAAACTTACACTTCTTACCAACGGAGAATCTTTTTGGCGGAAGAAGCGAACCCTTGAGATGACTACCTTTATTCCTTTTTCTTCGAAGGTTTGCATTGAACACTACAAAGTAATCACTACCTGTATCTTTATCAATAAACTGAAGGGTTAACCCCTCAAAGTTATTTTTCGGTCCATAGAGGCCTGTAGAGTAGTCAACAAACTCTAAGTTAGTAAGTATCATCAATACCAACCTATTCTATTTGTCAGATTGCCTACTTGCTCCTACACGCGACTCTAGCCATGCGTTAATTTCTGACTCTAGCCAACCGCTGGCTCGGACTCCTAACTTTATAGGTGGTGGAAATTCTCCTTTGGAAATTAAGAGATGTGCCTGTGAACGACATATACCGAGTCTATTTTCAACTTCTGGCCACCTGAGGATTCTGTCGTTAAAACTTACTGGTCTTGCAAATGGGGTTTCAGCGCTGGACATCTAATAACTACCTTTAATGATTAATGTCCAAAGAGGATGCTTTAGGAGTGCCGTGTTAAGTGAATTGATGACACGCCTTTTCGATTTTATCTAGCGAATACCAACGCTTTACAGTATTGAGAGGGATATTGCTTCGTTTAGCGGCTAGACGCCTAGCTTCCTGCGGGTCTTTTCCTTCAGCACGAAGAGCAATATAGTGTTCAATTAAGATTTTTTGGCGCTTTTTCTTTTGTACTGTTTTCTCGGAATCTCCCACTCTGGCTGCTCCCGCAAGATAACCAGCCTCTAACTTAGCGAATGCGAGCAACTCTAAATAGCGTCCAGCCCGCAAAAGATTAGAATAGGCCTTTTCCGGATTATCTTGGCGAGCCAAACTAAAACAATAAAGCTCAAAAAGCACACTAAATGCCGCGCTAACTCCTGGAATATGGTCATATTCCTTTTTAAAATCTGACTCTACAATTCCATAACATCCATCAGGTGTTTCGTCATAGGGAATTTCTTTGCAATCTAAAAATATCAGCGCAGCTTGACGCATCGACTCAATTAAAGTGTCAACGTTCCAACTTTTATTAGTCTCGACCAGCTCAGCACTTGTAGGCATTTCATTTTCGCAAGTCGTCTTATTTGTGACCAACATACTTTTATGTTGATTTCTTTTACCGGTAAACCTCCTACTCGAATCTGTTTCTTTCAAAATTCACCTACTTTTAATTGTTTGATTTAAAAAGTCCATCAGGATACTCATCACAAATAGTAAAGCTATTTAATAGCTCTCTTAACTCATCGAATCCGGGGAAGTCCGGATTTATAATATGGAATCTTAATATTTTCGTCTTAAAGGTAATCCAGCATCGAACCTCCATACCATCATTAGCTCCCCACTCTGGCTCTGCAGGTTTTAGATTCAAGTTCAAGATGGCTTTTTCCAATTTGGCCCAGTCTTCATTAGTTGGCTTTATCCAGTAAGGACTAGCAAGGTATGGAATACAAGGAGTCGAATCTTGAATTTCAAGTCGAGATTCTGCCCACTCAATTAAATAAGTCTTACCAAAATAATGAACTTCTTCGTAGATAAACTTTCTAGGTTTCAATTTATACGCACCCCCATTACCTTATTCCATATTACTTCTAGAGGAATACAGCGACCTCTGAACGTCTAAGAAATCTGCCCACCACTGCATCATTCTTTCTCGCTCAGGCATATACCTAGCATGATGTGTGTAAGCAGCTCTAACACCATTTCTCTCCTGATGAGCCAGCTGGCGCTCAATGGCATCTGGATTAAAACCCTCTTCATTTAGAATGGATGACGCTGTGGCACGAAAGCCGTGCGGGACAGCCTTGCTCTTGCCCATGACGTTTTGACCATCGAACCCCATTCTAAAAATAGCTTGTCCGCATCGTATTATCAGACATAGTTTTGGTTCGGCTTAACCTCCGAGGGAAAGAGCAAGCTCATAGCGCCCGGTGATCACCCTAATCCGCTGAAGTACATCAACTGGACTTGCAGCTGACAGAGGGACCAGATGCTCAACCTTCATCTTCATGCGCTCGGCAGGGATGCGCCAGAGGTTAGCCTCAAGAGTCGAACTCCTCCCACCTTCGCGCCGCGAAGCTCTAGTGAGCGAACGAAGGTCAGCACCAGCAGCTCGATGCTCAACTGCGTCAGAAACCGCTTCCTCTTACTAGAATAGCCCTCAAGACAATGTAGAAATAAAGGTAGCTCATTCTTTGGCAATGAAGGACGATGCACAACCTTTCGAGACTTAACAATTCCATCTAAGTCGCCAGCAGGATTGGTCATCACTATCCCGTGCTGAATAGCAAAGCGATAAACCGCTTTGATACATTGCTTGACTCTATTGGCAACATCAAGCGTGTCTCTGGCCTCAATTTTTTTAATAACATCGATTACCTGTAGGGGAGTAACTTGGTCTGCAGGCAACCTACCAAGAGTCGCGAAGCTATTGTCTTTTAAACGTTTTATTACCCTATCAGCGTGATTAGGTTTCCATTTATCTTTTTCATGGTGCCACCACCTTAACTGCAATCTCTTCAAAGGTAGGCACGCTGCTATGACGCTTACTCTCTCGCTTAATTTGACTTGGGTCTTTGCCTTCAGACAATAACATTTTGGCCTTAAAGCGAGACTCTCTAGCCTGCTTTGAGAGACACCTGTGGATAAACACCCATAGCATAGGTTTTGCGCTTTCCAGCAAACCGATAATCTAGACGCCAGTATTTATTACCATTGCTTTTCACTAATAAATACATACCTTCAGCGTCTGAAAGTTTGTAGTCCTTATCTGAAGGCTTGGCTTCTTTTATTTGAATGGCGGTTAAGCTCATAGTTGACGTGCATTTCATTGCATAAGTGAAATATATACCGTCAAAAGTACCGCCACAAATGAGGATGTCAATGGACGTATTGGAATAGACGGTAGCTGTTCACAAGACGCAAAAAAGCCCCGATTAACGGGGCTATTAGGTCGCCAGTAATTTCTACTGGTCTTTGAGTTGGTGCCCAAGGCCGGACTTGAACCGGCACGGCTTTCGCCACTACCCCCTCAAGATAGCGTGTCTACCAATTCCACCACTTGGGCATATAACATTTTAACTCTCTAAACTTAATTACTCAGTGCCAAAACCAGCAACACGCTTAGCGTGGTCGCTACCGGCGTCCTGCCTATCGCGACACTTGGGCTCCTGCCCATCGTCTACCAATTCCACCACTTGGGCATATAACATTTTAACTCTCTAAACTTAATTACTCAGTGCCAAAACCAGCAACACGCTTAGCGTGGTCGCTACCGGCGTCCTGCCTATCGCAACACTTGGGCTATAACTCTAAACTAAACGAGGTTTTTACTGAGGTACTTCAGAAGTCTCTTCTGTACTTTCATTAACAGCAGGAACATCAGACTCTTGCAACGCTTCAAAAGGAATCGCTTCAAGCTCAGGCAAAAGATCGCTATCAACAACAGTTTTGTTCTTGGCAACTACAGCCAAGCTGATGCTGGTAGCAAAGAAGACTGTTGAGAGAACCGCGGTAGCTTTGCTGAAGAAATTCCAGCTGCCACTGCTGCCAAAGACTGTCTGAGAAGCACCAGAACCAAAAGAGGCTCCTGCTTCCGCGCCTTTACCCTGTTGAAGTAATACCAGACCGATCAAAACTACTGCGATCAGGAAGTGAAAGATTAAAATAAAATTTTCCATTATTAAGCTTCTATAAGTTTTGCAATATTTAAAAATTCATTTGCCTCTAATGAGGCCCCACCAACCAGCCCGCCATCAATATCCGGTTGGGCAAATAACTCTGCGGCATTCGCTGCCTTTACACTGCCACCATAGAGTAGCGGTGTAGCTTCTCCTGCTTCACCAAGTTGAGCGCGTATCGCACTGTGGACTTGCTGCGCCTGTTCTGGACTAGCTGTCTCACCGGTGCCGACTGCCCAAATTGGCTCATAGGCAATTACTGCCCGACAAACATTTTGCAAACCTGCAACATTCATAACAGCTGCTATTTGCGCTGAAACCACTTCTACAGTCTGGCCATCTTGGCGCTGCTGAAGGGATTCACCTACACAGAGAATAGGGATTAAACCTGCACTCTGTGCTGCCTTAAACTTTTCCGCGACCGTCTCACTACTTTCATTAAAGAGTGCTCGTCGCTCAGAGTGCCCCACCAAGGCATACTTACAGCCTTGATCTACCAGCATCTCTGCGGATATCTCTCCAGTGTATGCCCCACTGGGATACTCGGATACATTTTGCCCGCCTAAACTAATGGCGGTTTCTGCAATCGTTGCAGCAACGGCGGAAATATGAATAAACGGCGGAAATATAATCATTTCCACTGATTTATTAGAATTCCACTGCTCACCGAGCTGGCTGGCTAAAGCAACCGCCGACTCAACTGTACCCTGCATTTTCCAATTGCCCACAATAAGCAATTTAAACATCCGTTTTACTCCTCTCAGAGCTGCCTTGCAAAAGGGCGCAAATCCTACCCGACTAGAGGCTAAGATACAATAAGCAAATTAGCTTTTCGATCAGGCAATACGCTGCTTTACAATTTCAGCAATATCAACTGCCAGACTCTTAACCAGAGCACTGTCTTCACCTTCGACCATGACTCGGATAAGTGGCTCGGTTCCTGACGGGCGCAATAGGACACGACCGCGACCATCAAGCTTCTTCTCTGCATCGGCAACAGCTTGTTTAATAACTGCATCACCACTAATATCAATTTTCTTTGGCAGGCGAACATTGATCATAATTTGCGGGAATTTACTCATACCCGATTTTAATTCGTGCATTGTTAGGCCACTGTCAGCCAGCGCTCGAAGCACCTGAAGTGCTGAGACTATTCCGTCGCCAGTACTATTAAGATCACTACACAAAACATGCCCCGAGCCTTCGCCGCCCAGATGCCAATCATTTTCTTTCATCGCCTCTACTACATAGCGGTCGCCCACTTTTGTTCGCGCAAAGGGAATTTTCATCTCAGCCAACGCTAACTCTAAACCGAGATTACTCATCTGAGTTCCGGCAACACCGTTACAACCCCCCTGAGATTGCTGGCGATGCTGGGCAATAATAAAGATCAGCTCGTCGCCATCGACTAGCTGACCCTGATTGTCGATAAACAATACTCGATCTCCATCACCATCAAAAGCAATACCCAAATCTGCCTGCTCATCGAGCACTGCCGAAGCTAATGCCGCAGTATGTGTTGAGCCACATTGATCATTAATATTGAAGCCATTTGGCTGATTACCCATGGTAATTGTGGTGGCACCTAACTCTTCAAACACTTTGGGGCCTACGTCATAGGTTGCGCCATTGGCACAGTCAAGAACGACCTTTAAACCTGACAGGGTAAAACCTGAGGGTAGCGTTCCCTTACAAAATTCAATATAGCGACCGGCTGCATCTGTCACCCGGCGCGCTTTTCCTAACTGATCGGATTGTTTGGTAACTAACAACTGATCAAGTAAGGCTTCGATTTCCAATTCAATTTCATCGGGTAGTTTGTAACCGTCGGCGGCAAAAAATTTGATGCCATTATCTTCGACAGGGTTGTGCGAGGCACTGATAACAATACCTGCGGCTGCACGGAAGGTGCGTGTCAGATAGGCGATGGCGGGCGTCGGCATAGGGCCTAGCATGTCCACATCAACGCCTGCGGCGATCAGTCCAGCCTCGAGAGCCGACTCAAACATATAACCAGAAACTCTTGTATCTTTCCCGATCAAGACACGTTTTTTGCCTTTGGCGTTGCGGGTTAATACAGTTCCTGCAGCCCATCCCAACTTAAGGAAAAACTCTGCAGTAATCGGCGCTTCACCCACTCGACCGCGGATGCCGTCGGTTCCAAAATACTTTCTCGTCATATTTTCATTTCTCACACTTAAACTTGTTTACATTTTGCCAGAGGGTCAGTGCCTGTACCGTCTCCAAAACATCGTGTACTCGCAGTATCAAACCCTGACCGGTGGTATTTTGAAGGGCGTTTTGAGCTAACAATTGAGCCGCTAAAACTGCCATAGTAACACTTCCAATTAGTCTTTGATCAACATCTAAATCAAGCAATTGGCCAATCATTGTCTTGCGCGAAACGCCAACTAAAAGCGGGTAACCTGTATCGGCAAACTGATCCAGCGCATTAAATAAGGTCAGATTTTGCTCAAGGGTTTTACCAAACCCAAAGCCGGGATCAAGCAATATCTGATCACTGGCGATACCTGCTTCAAGGCAAGCCTGTTTGCGCTGAAGTAAAAACTCGATGACCTCTGCGACAACATCACTGTAGCTGGGGCTGGCTTGCATATTGTTCGGCTGATTCTGCATATGCATTAAACAGACGGGCAATCTACTCTGCGCAGCGGCCTCAAGCGCCCCTTCACGCTGCAGCGCTCGCACATCGTTAATCATATGTGCGCCGCCACTAGCGGCTTCTCTAATCACTTGCGCGGTACTGGTGTCTACCGATATCAATGCATCAAATCTTTGCTTAATTCCCTGTAGTACAGGCATTACCCGATCCAATTCCTGCTGCTGGGAAACCGCTGTGGCTCCCGGGCGGGTAGATTCGCCACCTATATCAATAATATCGGCGCCATCAGTCAGCATCTGCGCCACGGCGTGAAAAGTTTTATCTAGATCGAGAACGCTTCCTGAATACAGTTGACCACCATCAGAAAATGAATCTGGAGTGATATTGAGAATACCCATTACCGCAGGACGCGATAGGTCGAGTATTCTACTGCCACAGTTTAATGTCATTGAATTCATAAAAACAAAAAGCCCCGCAGTCAATCTGACAACGGGGCTAATCCTGCATTGAGGAGTTTAGATATCTTCGACAGGACCGCCAATTGGACCTTTCGCAGCTGAATCTTTACTGCCACCTGAATCTTTTCCAGGGCCCTTTCCAGAGTCCTTTCCAGAGTCGTTATCATCCCACTGATGAGGCGGACGCACTTTGCGTCTGTGCATCAGATCATCAACCTGATCCGCATCAATCGTTTCAAATTCCATTAGGGCATCTTTCATTGACTCAAGAATATCGCGGTTATCTTCTAATAGCTTCTTAGCCTTAGTGTAAGCATTATCAAGAATCAGACGCACTTCCTGATCGATTTCTCGAGAGGTGTCTTCTGAGTAATGAGTGTTTCCACCCCCCGGCCCCTGAGATTCATCTTCGCCATAGAGCACTGGGCCCATTTTTTCAGTTAAGCCCCATTTGGTCACCATATTGCGTGCCATCTGAGTGGCCCGTTCAATATCATTAGAGGCTCCGGTGGTAACGCCATCTATGCCGCCAATAAGCTCTTCGGCAATACGTCCACCAAACAGACTGCAGAGCTGACTAAACAGCTGGCGACGACTCATACTGTAGCGATCTTCTTCCGGCAGATACTGAGTTACGCCCAGTGCCCGACCGCGAGGAATAATTGTAACCTTGTGCACTGGATCGTGCTCTGGCACTAACCGCCCAATAATCGCATGACCCGCCTCGTGATATGCGGTATTGGCTTTCTCTTTGTCGGACATCACCATGGAGCGACGCTCTGCACCCATCATGATTTTATCGCGCGCTTTCTCAAACTCTTCCATGCTGACCACACGTCGATTGCCGCGAGCAGCAAAAAGAGAGGCTTCGTTAACTAGGTTGGCCAGATCAGCACCGGAGAACCCTGGGGTACCTCGCGCAAGAATGCTCAATTCAACAGATTCATCGAGAGGCACTTTGCGGCCATGAACTTTAAGAATCTGTTCGCGACCGCGAATATCTGGCAGGCCAACATAAACCTGACGATCAAATCGACCCGGTCTTAATAGGGCTTTATCCAATACATCTGGACGGTTAGTTGCGGCGATTACGATTACACCTTCATTGCCTTCAAAACCATCCATTTCAACCAATAACTGATTTAGGGTCTGTTCGCGCTCGTCGTTACCACCACCCCAACCACCGCCACGGTGTCGACCCACCGCATCAATTTCATCGATAAAGATAATGCAGGGAGCCTGCTTTTTAGCCTGTTCGAACATATCTCGAACGCGTGAGGCGCCGACACCGACAAACATTTCAACAAAGTCAGAACCGGAGATAGAGAAAAACGGCACCTTGGCTTCACCGGCAATCGCTTTCGCGAGAAGGGTTTTACCCGTACCCGGAGGTCCGACCATTAATACGCCCTTCGGAATACGTCCGCCAAGGCGTTGGAATTTACTTGGATCGCTTAAAAACTCTACCAGCTCACCAACATCTTCTTTAGCTTCATCAACGCCGGCCACATCGGCGAAAGTGGTATTGATTTGATCACTACTCAGCAGCTTGGCTTTACTCTTGCCAAAGCTCATCGGGCCACCCTTGCCACCACCACCGCCCTGCATCTGACGCATAAAGAATACAAAGATAGCGAGAATCAATAGTATTGGAAAGGCTGCTAACAATAACTGTGATAGCAGACTTGGAGTTTCCGGCTCTTTGCCGACAACTTTGACATTGTGGTTGAGAAGGTCATCCATCAAGCCAGGATCCTGAATGTTAGGACGGACAGTTTTGAAGGCCGTACCATCAAGTCTGACACCTTCGATAATCAGACCATTGATGGCCACACTGGTAACCCGTTCATTCTGAACTTCCACAACAAAGTCTGAATAGACGATTTCATTGTCTACAGGCTGCGGTGTAAAGCTGTTAAAAACAGATAAAAGAATTGCAGCCAATACCAGCCACACAATTATGTTCTTCGCCAAGTCGTTCAAGTTTGTATCCTCTAAATCAGGCCTTCAGGCCTTTGGCAACCATATAGACTTCTCGAGACTTAGCTCTTGAAGCGTCGGGCTTACGCATACTGACAGTATAAAACAATGTTCTAACATGTCGTACAAATTCATCAAAACCCTCTCCCTGGAATATTTTGGCAACAAAAACGCCTTCGGGTTTCATTACCTGGCAAGCTAAATCGACAGCTAGCTCTACTAAATAAATACTTGCTGGCTGATCTACTGCTTTGCTACCTGTTAAATTGGGGGCCATATCTGAAATTACAAGGTCGACAGGGCGATTATCGATAAGGGATAACAATTGCTGCAAAATATCATCCTCAGTAAAATCCCCAAGAATAAAGTCAACGCCGGCAATTCCGTCCATCGGCAATAAATCAACCGCGTGCACTCGGCCCTCGTGACCGACTAATTCAGCAGCCACCTGTGACCATCCACCCGGTGCTGCACCTAGGTCTACGACGGTCATGCCCGGGCGGATCATGCTATCTTTACCAATAATTTCGAGCAATTTATAGCTGGCACGAGACCGGTATCCATCCTTTTGTGACTTTTGCACATAAGGATCTTTAACATGTTGTTTTATCCAACTACGATTTTTAGATTTCGCCATGGTGTGGTTTTCGCTAGAATAGCCGACCTTCAGAAAGACCGACCCTTAGAATGAGCCCCACATTATGACAAGTTCCAACGAGGAAAAAAAACATTTACGTCGATTAGGCCATAATCTTAAGCCTGTAGTGACAGTTGCGGGCAATGGCCTTAGCGAAAATGTAAATAACGAGATTGCTCGTGCAATCAACGATCACGAATTAATCAAGATTAAATTGGTCGCTGATGATCGCGATGCTAAAAAAACGCTGACAGAAACAATCTGTACAACTCACAATGCCCAGCTAGTTCAATCCATCGGTCATGTGATATTGGTTTACCGAAAAGCAAAAACCCCCGACCCACGACTTTCCAATTTATTGCGCTAAACTGCTAAATTTTTGTGCCATAATCTAGAGCAGGTTAGATAAAGCAAAAATTTAGCGGCAATAATTTAGGATCTCAACGTGACAAATAATCGAACAATCAACTTTATTGTAGGTTACATCGGCAAACCATTGCTGGTCGGATTATTTGTTGCGGCTCTCCTGCTGATTGTTTTTCCTGAGTTTCGCCAGCAGCAGAGCGCTTCTGATCAAACACTGATGGATTTAAGGCAGGATGGAGCCCCCAACCAATGGGCAGGGCCAGCCTCTTATTCATACGCGGTCAAGCGCGCAGCACCCTCGGTGGTGAATATCTACACCCGCAAAGTGACCAAGTCAGCAAATCATCCACTGCTAGACGACCCGTACTTTCGACGCCTATTTGATAAACCCCAGCAGCGGATCCAGTCATCATTGGGCTCTGGGGTAATCATGCAAGAAGATGGCTTTATTCTCACCAACAACCATGTAATTGACGGTGCAGATCAGATTTTGGTGCTGCTCTATGACGGCACTGAAGCACCTGCCGCAGTTGTCGGCAAAGACCCCGAGACAGATTTAGCAGTACTTAAAATTCCTAGCGACAACCTACAACCCATTTCGATCGGCGAGCCAACTCAGGCCAAGATCGGTGATGTGGTATTGGCGATTGGCAATCCCTACGGTGTCGGACAAACCGTTACTCAGGGTATCATCAGTGCAACGGGTCGCAACGGTCTTGGGTTAAATACCTTTGAAAACTTTATTCAGACCGACGCGGATATTAACCCCGGCAATTCTGGCGGCGCCCTAGTCGATAGTTACGGCAATTTGCTCGGCGTTAATACCGCAATACTCAATCAATCCGGCTCAGCGGGAATTGGCTTTGCTATTCCGGCTGACACTGCGGAGAAGGTTCTTAAAGATATTATTAGCTACGGCTATGTGGTGCGGGGCTGGGTGGGAATGGAGGCCTTTCCACTTACCCCACGGATCGCCAAAAGACTTAATTTAAATATTTCCTACGGCTTGTTGGTTCGCGCAATCTATAACAGCAGCCCAGCCCATCTGGCAGGTGTTCAGCCTGGAGATGTTGTTATTGCTATCGATGGTGAGCCGGTTAGCGATCGCCAAACCAGCGTTAATCAAATCGCCGATGTGGCACCCGGAACACCTATTGAGTTAAAAATTTGGCGTCAGGGTGAAACCTTTGATGTAACTGCAGTGGCCGGTATTCGACCGACCAATTCGGTAAATTAATTCTTAACTTTTGATAATAGATCTCAAACTATCGATCAACAGTTGATTCTGATCTTCGCTACCCACAGTAATACGCAGAAACTCATTGATACGCGTCTTATTAAAGTAACGAACAATAATATTTTTCTCACGCAATGACTGCGCCAAGTCTTTAGCGCTGTAGTCAGCGTGACGGACAAAAACAAAATTGGCGGCCGAAGGCAATACCTCGAAGCCCAGAGATTCAAGCTCTTGAGTCAGCTGTTCTCGACTGTTAATAACCAACTGACGTGTCTGTTCAAAATACGTATTATCTTTAAACGCGGCAACACCTGCAGCAATCTGCACATGGCCGAGAGGGTAGGAATTAAAGCTGTTTTTAATTCGCTCAAGGCCTTCAATAAGCTCAGCAGAACCCATCGCATAGCCAATTCGCAAACCGGCCAGCGAGCGTGATTTAGACATGGTTTGAACGACTAAAAGATTGTCATATTTGTTAATCAGAGCGACGGCACTGGAACCACTGTCGGCAAAATCAATATAGGCTTCATCCACAACCACTACCGATGCGCTATTTGACTGCAGCAGTTTCTCTATTGCATCGAGCGCCAATAGACGGCCAGTGGGTGCATTGGGATTAGGGAAAATAATACCGCCATTGGGGCGCGAATATTTACTCAGGTCCAGAGAAAAATCGTCTGCCAGTGGCACCTTGCTGTACTGGATAGCGTAAAGGCCGCAATAGACCGGATAAAAGCTATAGCTAATATCCGGAAACAGTATTCCTTGGGTCTGCCGGAAAAGGCCATTGAAAACATGCGCCAACACTTCATCGGAACCATTACCAACAAACACCTGACCTGTGTTCAGTTGGTAGTATTCAGCGATCGTCTGTTTAAGCTGATCTGCATTGGGTGGCGGATATAAACGCAAATCCCCATCCGCAGCATGCTGTATCGCTTGCAATACTTTTGGCGATGGCCCGTAGGGGTTTTCATTGGTATTTAACTTAGTAAGATTGTTAATCGGCGGCTGTTCCCCAGGCGTATAGGGATCAAGGGTGGTAACAAAATTACTCCAGTACTTACTCATAGCAATCTCTTATAACAGTCTTTAATAAGCCCTCCCACAAGAGGACCATTTTCTAATCTAGTATGCGATATTCCGCCGATCGAGCATGGGCCGTCAATGATTCGCTGCGACCCAACACCGAGGCCACTTTGCCCAACTCAGAGGCGCCCTGCTCAGAACAGTAAATTAATGAGCTGCGCTTTTGAAAATCATAGACACCAAGTGGCGAGGAGAACCGCGCCGTCGCTGAAGTTGGCAATACATGGTTGGGGCCCGCGCAATAATCACCCAAGGCTTCAGCCGTGTGGCGACCCATAAAGATGGCCCCCGCATGACGAATTTTTGGCAGCCATTCCTGCGGGTTTTCCACCGACAATTCGAGGTGCTCGGGAGCAATTCGATTAATTAACTCCAGCGCCTGCTCTTCGTCGCGAACTTCGATCAGCGCACCGCGTCTCTCTAGTGACTGACTAATAATCTCTCGACGCTCCATCTCTGGCAGCAATTTACTCATACTGCTGTGAACAGCATTTATATAATCTGCATCCCAAGAGATAAAAATCGACTGCGCATCTTCATCGTGCTCAGCCTGAGAGAATAGATCCATGGCAATCCAGTCCGGATCCGTTTGACCATCGCAAACCACAAGTATTTCACTCGGGCCTGCAACCATATCCAAACCCACCGATCCGAATACCATGCGCTTGGCTGTAGCCACATAGATATTGCCGGGGCCAACAATTTTATCCACTTTTGGCACGCTGTCGGTACCATAAGCCAGTGCAGCAATTGCCTGAGCACCACCAACGGTAAAGACCTGATCAACACCGGCGATCGCAGCGGCGGCCAAGACCATAGGGCTCAACTCACCGTCCGGCGCGGGGACCATCATAATAACCTCGCGGACACCGGCAACACGGGCGGGAATACAGTTCATCAACACTGAAGAGGGGTAGCTAGCTTTGCCGCCTGGCACATAGATACCGACGCGATCCAACGGGGTAATCTGTTGACCTAACTTGGTGCCATTCGCTTCTTGATACTGCCAGGAATCCTGGGTCTGATGGTTGTGATAATCACGAATTCTTGTGGCAGCTGTTTCCAGTGCCTGACGCGATTCGCTGTCAATCGACTGCAGCGCATCTTGAAGTTGCTCTGCGCTTACCGAGAGTTGGTTAATTGTTTCAACCTGTCGACGATCAAAACGATTTGTAAATTCGATTAGGGCTAAATCACCCTGAGCTCTGACCTGAGCAATAATTTCGCGAACGGTTTCTTCGACTTTGGCATCAGAAACCATATCCCAGGCAATCAGCTTCTCGAGGGTTTGATCAAAGTTCCCGTCACTCGCGCACAGCTTGGTAATAGCAACAGTCATTGGTTGCTCTCCACCGCCTCTTTGAGTGCGTCGACAATGGTCTGCACTTCGACAAACTTGGTTTTCATCGATGCTTTATTGACGATCAATCGTGAACTGATCTCTGCAATCTCTTCCCGAGCTTCAAGACCGTTAGCCTTGAGCGTATTACCGGTATCAACGATATCGACAATCTCTTGAGCCAAATCCAGTATCGGAGCGAGCTCCATAGCCCCGTAGAGTTTAATCAGATCCGCCTGCCGGCCCTGCTCGGCATAGTATTGGCGCGCAACATTGATATATTTGGTCGCTACGCGCAGTCTGCTGTGCTGCTGGGTGGAACCCACTGGCACTGCGGTCATTAACTTGCAGCGAGCAATACCAAGATCAAGTGGCTCGTAATAACCGTCACCCTGATGTTCAAGCAACATATCTTTTCCGGCTACACCTATATCTGCAGCGCCAAATTGAACATAGGTTGTCACATCTGAACCACGCAAAATAATTAATCGAACATTGTCGCGATTGGTCGGAAATACCAGTTTTCGGCTAGAGAAAATATCCTCCGCAGGAACAATTCCAGCTTTCGCCAGAAGCGGCAGTGTCTCTTTTAATATTCGGCCCTTAGTTAAGGCTATTGTTATCTGTGTCATTGTTATGTCTGCTATCTCTCGTTTCTCAACCTGTAATACGTAAGCCTGTAATGAAAAAGCCTGCTATTTATGATTTTAACGCTATATAAGTCTAACGCTATCCTGGTATGCGCTTTATCTTAGCGCCCAGCAGATGCATTTTTTCTTCAATACATTCATAGCCGCGATCAATATGATAGATCCGATCAACCACGGTCTCACCATCAGCTACCAAGGCAGCAATCACCAATGCAGCGGAGGCGCGCAAATCGGAAGCCATTACCGGCGCCGCTTTCAAACGCTCAACACCAGTCACAACTGCCGTATTGCCCTCAACGCTAATAACTGCACCCATGCGATTCAGCTCTTGAACCTGCATCAGTCTATTTTCAAATATGGTCTCAACAACCACACCCGTTCCCTCAGCTACCGCATTGATCGCCGTTAACTGAGCCTGCATATCGGTGGGAAAGGCCGGATAAGGCGCGGTTCTAATACTTACCGCTTGGGGCCGTTTACCCTGCATATCAAGTTCGATCCAATCGTCACCCTGAGTAATCTTAGCACCGGTTTCCTGAAGCTTTAACAAGACTGCCTCAAGTGATGAAGGGTCGGTCTGCGTGACTTTAACACGCCCTCGGGTGGCTACCGCAGCGGCTAGATACGTACCGGTTTCAATACGATCCGGCATCACTTTAAAATGCCCGCCCTCTATACTTTCAACACCGTTAATAATCAGACGGTTTGAGCCCGCCCCCTGTACATCAGCACCCCAGGCATTCAAACAGTTAGCCAGATCGACAATTTCCGGCTCACGAGCGGCATTTTCAATCACCGTTTGCCCCTCGGCCAGCGCCGCGGCCATCATTAGATTCTCAGTGGCGCCTACAGAAACTATATCCATCAGGATATGACATCCGACCAAGCGTCCAGCACTGCGGGCCTTGATATAACCCTCATCAATCTCGATCGTCGCACCCATTGCCTCGAGACCGCGCAAGTGAAGATCAACAGGTCGACTACCTATGGCACAGCCGCCAGGAAAGGACACATTAGCTTCACCGTATCGTGCCAACAATGGGCCAAGCACCAAAATCGAAGCGCGCATTGTTTTGACCAAATCATAGGGCGCGGTGCGGCTATGCAGTGTGGAGTTGTCGACTTCGAGTTGCATTTTTTCATCGATGCTAACGGTTACACCCAGAGAGCCGAGCAGCTCAATGGTGGTAGTAACATCTTGCAGGTGCGGCAGATTGGCGACAGTTACCAGTCCTTCTGACAGTAACGTAGCCGACAATATAGGCAGTGCGGCATTTTTGGACCCAGAGATCCACACCTCACCACGAAGTGGCCCGCCACCTTGAATTATTAATTTATCCATCTAACAACCCTGTTTAAAAAGCTACTACAAAATCAACTTAGGCTCTAGCTTGCCATTCGCTGGGGGTAAAAATTTTCATATTGACCGCATGAATAACGCCGGAGGAGATCTTTTCATTAAGCGCGGCATAAATAGTCTGCTGACGCTGGACGGGGCGCTTACCTTCAAAAATCTCACCAATAGCAACAATATTAAAATGACTTCCCTCACTCTCAACTTGAAACTCGCAATTGGCCAAGGCATTTTCGAGGAGTACTTTTACATCTTCAGGGTTCATAGATTACTCTTATACAAATAGAGGCACGCTTTTAACTTTAGGCGCGCCATTGGAATATTTTATTGTGGCTTAGATAGCCAACCACCGATAACTTTATCAATATCACCGCCAGAACGTTGTGCAGACTGGACAAACTGATTGCGAAAAGTTTTGCCTAAATTAATGCCATTGATAACCACATTAACTACCATCCACTCGCCGGACTTCTTGCGCGCCAGACTGTACTCCAGTGGATAGACATTATCAGAGCTGCGAATTTCTTGTTTCACAGTCACTCTTCGCTGCCCTTCAACAATAGCCTCATTGCTTACTAAGACAATTTTTTGATCGTTATAACTGATCAGACCGCGTCCGTAGGTTTCAATCAAACCATTGCGGAAGGTCTCAGCAAATTGCTCGCGCTGCTCAAGGCTCGCCGATTTGCCGTAGCTGCCCATCACTTGTTTTGCGATCCACGCAAAGTCCACATGACTAGACATTAACTCATCCAACTTACCGAAGTAATCCGTCTCGGTCTCTGGGTAGGTATCGCGGTAGACAGCAATAATATCCAACAACTCAACCGTAACCTGCTCAATTTTTTTATAGGGATCTACACTAGCGTCTGTCGCGAAACTCAATGACGCAAAGACCGTCAACACGGCAACCATAGTCCACTTTTTTAAACCCATATTCACTCTTCTCATAATCCCACTCCCTAGGTATTAACAAATCAATAACGCTTGTACGTTCACCCATTCAACAATAGTGCAATTTCGCTGCCTAAGTTTGCTGACAATAACAGCCGAGCACTATACCATCCCCACACTTTTGAAGAAACAGAACCCGCTGCGCATATAGCGGTAATATGGAGAAATTATGAGTGCACTGTTACTACCAGCTTTAGGTCTAATTGTGGGCGTTTTAGGCCTGCTTTGGGGAGCGGATCGCTTCGTTGCTGGCAGTGCAGGCGCAGCTAGAAACTATGGCATCTCGCCGCTTGTTATTGGCTTGACCGTTGTCTCTATCGGCACCTCAGCACCAGAAATACTGGTCTCGGTAAATGCCGCACTCAACCAAGCCAGCGAACTGGCTGTCGGCAATGCGCTGGGTTCAAATCTGGCCAATATAGGTCTGGTTCTCGGCATTACGGCACTGATCGCCCCCATTCCGGTGCAAAAACACCTACTTAGCCAAGAGGCTGTGGTTCTTTTACTTATTACTGGCGCTGCAGGACTCTGCCTCTACGACGGATATTTGGATCGCGGTGAAAGCCTGCTGCTCGGATCACTGATTTTCCCGTTAATTTATATCACCATTAAATATAAAAAAAATCATACCAGCCCTGAAGAGATTGCCGCTGGCGAAGAAATACCTAACATCACCATGGCCGCAGCCGGCATGTGGTTTGTGATCGGCTTAATCGTATTGCTAGCCAGTGCCGAAGTCACCGTTTGGAGCGCAAAAACCATCGCCCAATCAATGGGTATAAGTGAGCTGGTTATCGGACTGACAGTAGTTGCCATCGGCACCAGCCTGCCAGAATTGGCGGCCTCGGCAGTAAGTGCTCTGCGCGGTCACCACGACATTGCCATCGGCAATGTGTTTGGCTCGAATCTGTTTAACATTATGTTGGTAATGACCTCTGCTGGCGCTATTTCACCTATAGCACTGACCCCAGAAGTTTTTTCCAGAGACTACTTAAGTCTTTTGGCAATGACTCTGTTACTGATCGCCATGGTTGCCTTCGCACTATTCAGAGGTGCCAAAAGCGGCTCGCCAGCAAGACTTTCACGACGTTTTGGCTTTGTTCTTGTCAGCGGCTACGGCCTCTACTATGTAGTACTTTGGCCCTATGTAATAAATGCCCAGTAGCGCTTCAGAAAAATGCTCAGTAGCGCTCTATTTCGCCACCTGCAATTTTCACTCTATAATGCCCCCACAAAGGCACCCGCAAAAAGAGACTAGTGACTAGATTATGACTGCGAAAGATTTCTTAACATCCGCAAAACGCACCATTAAAATGGAAGCAGATGCCGTCGAACAGCTATTGGGCCGTTTGGATGATAACTTTGTAACCGCCTGCCAGACCATGCTCGCCTGTGAAGGCCGTGTAGTGATTACCGGTATGGGAAAGTCGGGTCATATTGGCAATAAGATTGCAGCCACGCTCGCCAGTACTGGCACCCCCTCATTTTTCGTCCACCCCGGCGAAGCCTGTCATGGCGACTTGGGCATGATCACCAAAAATGATGTGGTAATTGCGATCTCAAATTCTGGCAGTACCGCAGAGGTCGTAACCATCCTGCCGCTGATCAAACGTTTGGGTATCCCCCTGATCAGCATGACTGGCAATGCCACATCGGTATTATCGAAAGCCGCCTGCGCCAACCTTGACGTCAGTGTTGAAAGTGAAGCCTGCCCGTTAAATCTGGCCCCAACCACAAGCACCACAGTTACTCTTGCAATGGGCGATGCACTGGCAATTGCCCTTCTCGAATCACGTGGTTTCAGCGCGGAAGACTTTGCCTTTTCCCATCCAAGTGGTGCCTTGGGGAGAAAATTACTTCTTCGGGTTACCGATATCATGCATAAAGATGGTCAGGTTCCACGGGTTTTTGCCGATCAGCCCCTGCATCAAGCACTGCTGGTAATGACCGAAAAAGGCTTTGGTATGACAACCGTAGTCTCCGATGAGAATACTCTATTGGGCGTATTTACTGACGGCGATTTACGCCGTATTGTCGATGCCAAAGTCGATATCAATAGTGCCACCATGGCAGATGTAATGTCGGCCAATCCAAAAACAATCAACGGCGAAATCCTAGCTGCTCAAGCGCTAAAAATTATGGAAGATAGCTCCATCACTGCGCTGATTGTCGAAGATGAAAACAATCATCCAATTGGTGTGCTGCATATGCACGATATTCTTCGCGCGGGAGTTGTTTGATGAGCAATTTAATGAGTGAACCAGATACAGCCGTTATAGCTGCTGCACAAAAAATCAAACTATTGCTTCTCGATGTGGATGGCGTGCTCACTGATGGTCGCCTCTACTACGGCAACAACGGTGAAGAGCTCAAAGCATTTGATATTCAGGATGGGTTGGGGATCAAACTGTTGCAAAAAGGTGGCGTGCAGGTCGGTATTATTACCGGGCGCGTCTCCACTCTTCTTCAGCGTCGTGCGGATGAACTGGGTATTTCTCCTGTGGTTCAAGGGCGAGAAGACAAACTCACCGCACTCGGTGAACTGCTGGGCGACATGGATATCCAGATGGAACAAATCGCCTTTATGGGCGACGATCTGCCGGATCTTGCCGTCATCAACCGTGTTGGACTGGGTATGACCGTTGCTAATGGTAATGCTACAGTAGCCACCAGTGCACTCTGGCAAACCCGCCGCTGCGGCGGCAATGGTGCAGTGCGCGAAGCCGCCGAGATGATACTCTCCGCACAGGGTAAATTAGACGCAATACTGGCAACCTATCAATGATTCGACAGGCATTACTGACATTTGTATTGGCTCTGATGGTCGGTGGTTTTTTACTGATCTGGGATTCGCCGCCGGAGTCTTTTATTCGCCAGAAAGGAAATCAATTTGATAAAAACCCCCAAGCGGACAGTTATATGGAAGTGATAACCAGCCGCCGCTTCTCTGCCGAAGGCACCGAGAAATTCTCTCTCAACTCACCGCGAATTGAGTTTTTTGAAGGCTCTTCAATACTTACCTTGGCCGAACCCGTCTTTCTAACCCAGAACACACTGGGTAAGCCATTAAGATTACAGGCCTCTCAGGGCAAACTGAACAGTGCAACTGGCAAGCTTGATCTCGACGGCAATGTCCACGCCGACATCAACAACCGTGGCGAACTTGCTCAACTTACAACCGAACATTTAACCTACTTTACCGACAGTAATATTGCGCTGACAGACAGTTCATTTAAACTGCTCACGCCGCAGAGTAAAGTTTCTGGCACCGGACTCCATATCGACCTGATTAAGGGCGTTTTCATTATCAAATCTAAAGTTCGAGCGATTCATGAACCTATTTAATATGAGCTTATCTAAAACAGCCAAATCAGCCGCTTTTATAATTCTCAGCCTATTCGTTTCAGCCGCAGCTGTCGCACTGCCAGATGATCGTGAAAAAGCTATATCGATCGAATCCGACTCGGCGGAGCGCAATGAAAAAACCGGCCTGACAGTCTATCGGGGCAACGTAATTATCAGTCAGGGCAGCATCCTTATTGAAGCCGATCAGATCACTCTGCACTATCAGGACAATAACCTCAGTCGTATTGAGTGCACCGGCACACCTGCAAGTTACCAACAAAAACCACAGGCTGAAGGGTCGATGATGATTGCTCGGGCAGAACATATCGACTATCTACTTGCCAATGACCAAATCATTCTCAAACGCAATGCGGTTTTATCGCGCAATGGCACCATTATCAAAGGTGACTCCATCGACTACGACATCAAGAATGAGACATGGAAAGCCAAAGGCAATGATCTCGGTGAGCAGAAACGAATTCAATTGGTTATTCCTCCATCAGTGCAGGAAACCAAACCAACTACAGAGACTACTCCCTGATGGCAACTTTAGAAGCGCGCAATCTAGCTAAGGCCTATGGCAAAAGACCCGTTGTCAAAGATGTGTCTATGTCAGTTAAGCAGGGTGAAATTGTCGGACTGTTGGGCCCTAACGGTGCCGGTAAGACAACCTGTTTTTACATGATTATCGGCCTGGTCAATCAGGACAGTGGCACCATCACCATCGATGAAAGCGATATCACCGCACTGCCCATGCATGGGCGCGCGCGCCGCGGTCTGGGTTATCTCCCGCAGGAACCCTCGGTATTTCGTAAACTCAGTGTCGAAGATAATATTCTAGCAATTCTCGAAACTCAAAAAGAGCTCAACCGTGAGCAGCGCAAACAGCGCCTTGAAGAGTTGATGCATGAATTCCATATCTCTCATTTGGCCAAGAATCTAGGTATGAGCCTGTCTGGCGGTGAGCGCCGCCGAGTAGAAATAGCCCGCGCACTGGCGGCAAATCCACAATTTATTCTGCTCGACGAACCCTTTGCCGGCGTTGACCCAATTTCAGTCACCGATATCAAAAACATTATTCGCCACCTGCGCGATAGCGGCATAGGCGTTTTAATCACCGACCACAATGTGCGCGAAACACTGGATATTTGCGAGCACGCATACATTATCGGTGAGGGCCATGTTATCGCCGAAGGCACCACCGAGGATATTCTCAATGATGCCAATGTTAGAAAAACCTATCTCGGTGAAAATTTCACCCTCTAAACCTTATTCACAAATAATAGGCTATTTACAAAATAGTTGATTGCCTCCAACGATGAATTGGCACTAAAATTGCACACTCATAGTTAACAGCGAAATTCTCGGCATGCGCCAAGGCCTCCAGTTAAAAATCAGCCAACAGCTGACGATGACTCCTCAGTTGCAACAGGCAATTCGCCTATTGCAACTGTCGACGTTAGAACTGCGCCAGGAAATGATCGAACAGCTCTACAATAATCCGCTGCTCGAAATGGACGAAGACAGCAGTAGCGAAACAGCCCCAGAAACGCCTCAGTCATCTCAATCCATCACTGAAACCAGCCAGAAAAACATTGCCGATTCAGACACAGCGCAAGAAAAACAACCCGACGACGAGCAAAATTCTGACTATGAATGGAGCGAACAGATCCCCCAAGATTTACCCGTAGATGCAAACTGGGACGACGTCTACACGCCACCGACAAACACGAATTCCGGTGGAGAAGTAAATCTAGAGCAAGTTTATCAGGTCACCGAATCGTTTCAGGGACATTTGGAATGGCAGCTCAACCTGACGCCATTTTCAGATAGAGACAGAGAAATTGCCGCCGCATTTATTGACTCGATCGACAGCTCTGGCTTTATAGATAATGATCTCTTCGATGTGACCGCTCATATTCAACACGACGATCCTGAGGAAAAAATACAGGAAGATGAACTTATCGCTGTATTACATCGACTGCAGCAGTTCGACCCACCAGGTGTGTTTGCCCGCAATATCCGCGAATGTCTTTTAATACAGCTAAACCAAATGGCCGCGCAAACAGAATATTTAAAATCTGCCATACATTTGACCTCAGGCTATTTAGAGGATATCGCATCCATCGATAATACAAGACTAGCGAAAAAAGCCGCACTCAGCGCCGATGAGCTGCAGGGGGCCCTGCTGTTAATTCGCAGCCTAAATCCACGCCCTGGCGAAGCACTCAACAGCAACGCTATTGATTATATAGTTCCAGATGCCTACGTAGAAAAAATTAGCGGCCGCTGGAAGGTTCAACTCAACGACAGCAATATGCCACGGCTACGGATCAATGACGCATACTCTGGATTGATCAAACGTTCAGATAACAGCGATGAGAATCAATTTTTAAAAGATAATCTCGCTGAGGCACGCTGGTTTCTGCGCAGCATTGAGAGTCGCAACGAAACACTGATGCGCGTCGCCATGACCATAGTCGATTTGCAACAGGGATTTCTCGACTATGGCCCAGTGGCCATGAAGCCTATGGTGCTATCAGATATCGCTACGAAACTAGAGCTTCATGAATCGACTATTTCTCGCGTTACAACGAGTAAATATCTGGCCACACCGCAGGGTATTTATGAACTGAAATATTTCTTTTCTAGCCATGTAGGCACATCTGCCGGTGGGGAGTGTTCATCAACTGCGGTTTGCGCTATCCTAAAAGAGATGATTGGCGCAGAACAGTCTGCAAAACCATTGAGCGATAACAAACTAACCTCGCTACTCGAAGAACAGGGTATTCAAGTCGCTCGCCGCACGGTTGCCAAATACAGAGAAAGTATGGGGATTCCATCCTCAAGTCAGCGCAAAAGATTTTAGTCGAATAAAGTTTCAATAAAGCAAAGTAGAAGGAGAACTGCATGCAATTAACTATCAGTGGACACCACTTGGAAATTACCACACCTATTAGAGACTACGTTACTAACAAACTTTCAAAACTTGAACGGCATTACGAACAAATCACCAGCACATCAGTTATCCTCTCCGTAGATAAGCTATCTCAGAATGCTGAAGCCACAGTCCATGTGACCGGTGCAGAATTGTTCGCCAATGCGCAACACGAAGATTTATACGCTGCAATTGACGCACTAACTGACAAACTCGACCGTCAGTTAATTAAATACAAAGAGAAACATCGAGGCCGTTAGCTCTATCCATGAAAATCACCGACATCCTGACTCAGAAAATGACCCAATGCGATCTACCAGGCGGTAGCAAGAAGCGTGTTCTTGAAAACCTGTCTGCGTTTGTCACCGATCAACTGGGTGGCGATACTGAACAGGCAGACACGCTGTTTCACAACCTAGTCGCCCGCGAGCGACTAGGCAGTACTGGCATAGGGGAAGGCGTCGCCATCCCCCATTGCCGTGCCTCTGGTTTCCATCGAATCCATGGTTGTTTAATCAAATTGTCAGATCCCGTGGATTTTGGCGCTCTTGATGACCAACCGGTAGATCTAATTTTTGCGCTTATCGTTCCCGAAGAAAAAAATGAAGAGCACCTAGCAACTCTGGCGCGAATTGCCTCGATTATGCAAAACGACCAATCTCGACAATCGCTGCGCCAATGCAGCAATGATGAAGATCTCTTTAACACTGCACTGCAATTAGAGCGATTCGCGTAACCATGCGTCTAGTGATTATCAGCGGCCACTCTGGGTCCGGAAAAACCTCTGCACTCAATATTCTTGAGGATGTTGGCTTTACCTGTATTGATAACCTGCCAGCCAGCTTGTTACAAAATCTGATTACTCAATTAAACACCAATAGCAACCATGAAGAGTTGAATATTGCCGTGGGTATCGATGCGCGAAATCTGGTCGGCGACCTGAGTAAAATTCCAGAAATACTAAAAATTATTGAGGCCGATGGCGTTAGGGTCAGCGTGCTTTTTCTCTATGCAAGACGCACAGACCTGCTGCGACGCTACAGCGAAACCCGTCGCCGTCACCCCCTGAGCAGTGAAACCATAGGTCTTAAAGAGGCTATAGATCTTGAGAAAGAACTTCTCAGCCCAATCTCGGATATTGCTGACCGCTCTATAGATACCTCTAGGCTAACCCTGCATCAATTACGCGATTTGGTTAAAAATACCGTTGTTCCAAACAATCCAGAGCATATGTCTATTCTGTTTGAATCATTTGGCTTTAAGCGCGGCGTACCCTCGGATTCAGATTTCGTGTTTGATGTACGTTGCCTACCCAACCCCTATTGGAAACAGCAACTAAAAAACCAAACGGGTAATGATGAAGGGGTTATTCAATTCCTCGAGAGCCAGGTTGAAGTCGCCTCTATGCTCGCCGATATCATCGGATTTTTGACCCGCTGGATTCCGCAATTTCAACAGAACAATCGCAGCTACTTGACCATCTCTATTGGCTGCACTGGCGGGCAACATAGATCCGTCTATTTGGCTAACAGGTTATACGAGCACTTCTCAGCTCAGCACCCCTTTGTTCAGGTTGTGCACAAAGAGCTCTCCCAGTGATCAACCGGAAATCACAACTATGATTCGCTGCCAGCTCGAGATTATCAACAAACTTGGCCTGCATGCCAGAGCAGCCACCAAGCTTGCCAGCACTGCAGGACATTTTCTATGTGCGGTCCGCACAGGAACGCAAGAACCTCTGGTCGACGCCAAGAGCATCATGTCTCTTATGCTGCTGGCCGCAAGCCAGGGTACCAGCCTGATATTTGAATTCGATGGCGAAGATGAACAGGACGCCAAGCAGGCAATCTCTGAATTGCTTGGCAACTACTTTGGCGAAGGTGAATAACCCATAAAAATTGCACTCTCGCCTGCTGTTTGTACTGAAGAGTAAGTAAAAGCTACCGATCTGCCGATTAGCTAGTTAAAATAGCCAAGCTGAAAATTTTCACCTCAGCCCCCAGCTATGAAGAGATGGAGCGATGCATGAACAATACCGAAAATAGCCTATTGACCAAGCTCGGCACCGGCATCGATCCCGGCACCCTTAATCAGGTGCGTCATATACTCAACAATCTTTCACCACCGGATATCGCCCACCAGCTCGAAACCGCGCCGCCGCGATCAAGGCATGTGCTCTGGCAACTGGTAGACGCTGACATTGCTGGTGAAGTGCTACAAGAACTCTCCGACGATATTCAGCTGGAATTTCTCAAGCAGATGGACGGCGCTGAAGTTGCCTCGGTAACCGAAGGTCTCGATGTCGATGATATTGTAGATATTCTGCAACAACTGCCCGATCAGGTTATTCCCGAAGTATTACAGGCCATGACGGCCCAAGATAGACAGCGTGTAGAGTCAGTACTCACTTACGCCGAAGATACTGCCGGTGGTATAATGGACACCGAGATGATCACGGTGCGTCCAGACCTCTCTATCGATGTAGTCTTGCGTTATTTACGCCGTTTTGAAGAGCTGCCGGATATCACCGATAATCTGTTTGTGGTCAGTCGAGACGATACCTTCTTGGGCAACCTATCACTCAGCAAAATGCTGACCTCTAGCCCCAGCACGACCGTTAGAGAAGTGATGAACACTGAAGTTGAAGCTATCCACGTCAACCTAACCGACTCCGATGTTGCACAGCTATTCCAACGTCAGGATCTAGTCTCTGCACCAGTGATCGATGATCAGCAGCGCCTAGTGGGCCGAATCACCATTGATGACGTCGTTGACGTTATTGTCGAAGATGCCGATCACTCACTATTGGCAATGGCCGGCTTGAGCGACACCGAAGATACCTTTTCGTCTATCGGCCGAACTGCACCGCGCCGCGCACTCTGGCTTGGACTCAACCTGCTCAGCGCGATTCTCGCATCTTCAGCTATCAGCCTGTTTGAGGCGACTCTAGAAAAAGTTGTCGCACTGGCGATCCTTATGCCAATTGTTGCCAGCATGGGTGGCGTTGCCGGCAGCCAAACTCTGACGGTCATGGTTCGCGGTATGGCACTCGGGCAAATTGAGCGCGACAATATTAAATGGTTACTGAGTAAAGAATTTATCGTTGGTGCACTCAACGGAATACTCTGGGCTCTAGTAATGGGTGCCCTAGTCTCCCTGTGGTTCAACGATTGGACCATCGCTTTGATTATCGGCCTAGCTATGACCATCAACCTTATGGCTGCCGCACTTGCCGGCACCCTGCTACCCGTTTTGTTGCGACGAATAAATATCGACCCAGCACTGGCGGGCTCTGTTATTCTCACCACAGTAACCGATATCGTCGGTTTTGTTTCTTTCCTTGGACTGGCCACGGTGTTTTATACCTAATGACTGATAATACTGAAATTGAAGATGAAGACCTGATAAGCAAATCCCAACTCAAGCGGGACAGTCAGGCACTGCAAGATATGGGCGCCCAGTTGGTTGAAATGCCTGAGGGTCAGCTGACAAAATTTGATTTACCGGAAAACTTAAAAGACGCGATCTATGAAGCTCGACGACTGAAAAATCGCGAGGGCAAGCGCCGGCAACTGCAGTTTATCGGCAAGCTAATGCGCACCGCCGATATCAGCTTTATCCAAGAAACGCTAGATAAAATGGATCATCAGTCGCAGACCTATCGACAGCATTTTCAGCAACTGGAAAATTGGCGAGACCGAATAATCCGCGAAGGTTCGCCAGCCATTGAAGCGTTGATCGAAAAGTACCCGCAGGCCGATCGCCAACAAATGCGCAACTTACAGCGTCAAGCCAGCCGCGAGTTAGCGAGGAAAAATGCAACCACCGCCAGCCGCAAAATCTTTGCTTATTTAAGAGAGCTGAGTGAATAATTGATTAAACAGCTGAGTAACCAGAAATGCGGCTTACAACACACGGTGCAAGCCAACCGGCATTTTTGCCCTAACCTCAGCAATCCTATTTAAATCAATCTCGGCGACTGCTACCCCCGGCTCGTCATCGAGACTCGCCAATACATTCCCCCAAGGGTCAACAATTGCACTGCCGCCCCAAAGTGCACGGCGCGGATGCTCGCGATCAACCATATTAGCGCCGATCACAAAAAGTTGGTTTTCCACCGCTCGGGCGCGCAGTAACAGCAACCAGTGATCCTTGCCTGTGGCAGTAGTGAAGGCTGCCGGGACAGTGACTATCTGCGCTCCAAGATCAGCCAATTGGCGATACAACTCAGCAAAACGTAAATCGTAGCAAACGGTCAGACCCAGACAACAGAGATCAGTCTGCGCTACCACAACTTCAGAGCCGCCACTAAAGTTATCCGACTCCCGATAGGCCACCTGCTGTTCAGCGTTTAAATCCGCCTTATTTAACTCGACATCGAAGAGATGAATCTTATCGTAATAACTGCACTGATTGCCCTGAGGATCAAATAGCAAGCTGCGAGCATAGGGTTTCGACTGTTTGGAATCGCTAACCGGCAGCGTACCTGCCACTAACCAGATGGCCTGCTGACGAGCCCGATCCGACAAGAACTGTCTCACCAACCCCTGCGGCTGTGACTCTTCTATACCAACCGCCATAAAGTCGTCGCAACCCAGATGAGCAAAATTTTCTGGCAGAACAACCAACTGTGCACCCTGATCGACAGCGCGCTGAATCAATTCGGACGTGTTAGAGAGGTTAGCCTCAACCGAGGCACTGGGTTGCAACTGAACAGCTGCAACGGTCAAACGATTACCCTTGTTCATCCTTTGTATCTCCCTCTTGCTCAGCTTCTGAAGCATCCTTTTTTTCATCATCCTTGCCATCGGATAAGTCTGAGGCGAATATACGGTCTACCTCAACTTCGATATCGTCCCAGGGGCCAGAAATCTTATAACTAATACTCGACAGCCGATCAACCTGCTTTTCAACCAGTTTACTGGTTACATAAACACCGGCTGCCGCGGGCAATCCACCCAGTAGCGCCACCACCCAAGGCAAATTAGTCGCTACCGGCAGCGTCGCGACCAAGCGACCATCAACCTGCTCATTAAGCAGATCAAAATCACCGGCCATACTCATGCGACCGGAAGGCATCTTCATGCGCAACGGATCTCTAAAGCTGGCAACGCCCTGCTCAAAATGCAATGTACCATTGAGGCTGTTATAGGCCAGGTTTTGCCCAACTACATCAGAGAAATCAAGTTTTAAACGCCGCAACCAGTTGGCAAAATTCACCAGACTGACCATTTTCAATGCCGCACCAGAACCGCCGGGAGACTTATAAAAACTGCCCTCCTGCAACTCAATTTCAAACTCACCAAAGATATTTTCGCGGGATATATTCCAAGGTTGATCTTGCCATGCAAGATCAAAAACCATGCGCCCAGATTCACTGTCGACAATCTGCGGCGTACCCAAACCCGAGGTTAGAAAATCACCAATATTATCAACACCTACAGGTCCCACCAGCCGGCTCGCATATCGGCTGCCATCAAACTGCCAGAAGAATTCCGTCGAAGGCTGGTTCTCAAACACACCGGGCTTCAAACCAAACAGATTACCTTTAATCTGATTAAACGCGGCGCCAGAGACTTCAGGACGCAAATTGAATGACAGCGAACCCCAGTTATTCTCACCAATCATTAACTGATCTACGGATACATCCAGCGCCATAAAGCGACGCGGATCAATTGTCGATGTAGTGATCTTATCTTTGAGCAGTGCACCCGGCAAACTGAGGCGACTCAGATTAACCTTCGGCACCTGCTGCGATTGACCAACGGGGATTAATAGTTGCCCCGCTACCAAATCACTGTGTAAATCAATATCCACTACCTGCTCTGATAGTGACGCCGTCGCAGCAATATCTTTAAGCTGAAAAGTAGCCAACTCCAACTGATCAAAACGCAGGTCAAAAACGGTTTGCCAACCGAGTTTTTCATCGTTTTTAGAACGGGCAAAGAGGCCGATCATTGGCTGCCACAGCTCTAACTCTGTAGTTGCAAGATAAGCGGATAATTGCAGCACACCCTCTTCGGGTTCAATCATAGGTCGATCGTAACTGATCTGTCCTGCGTTGAACTGCGCACTATCAAAGCGCAAATCAAAGTTCAGATCCGCACTCAGCGCCGAAGATGTATCGGACTTGCCATCCAGCGTGGCGGTCAAACGCTCAAACTCCGGACCGAAATAGAAGGTTAAATCCAGCGCCTGTGATTGCTCTGCAGATTTATCCAAAGGTCTCGGAAGCGCTAAGGCAACACCCTGCAACTGACTACTTATCTGCAGTGTTATATCAGTATCCTTAACCGCGGGAATAGTGATCAAGCCGTCAATAGGAACTGCGCCTATAATCACTTTCTGCCAGGGAAATTCAACCATCTGATGCAGACTTTTCGGAAGCACGTCGCCGGTAAAAGCAATCTTCTGCTCACCGCCGGTTTTGTAAAGCTCGACCACCATCGGCCGCTGCCAGAAATTACCTCTAATATCCTTTCCATAGAGCCCATCCTGTAGTGAGAAATTTAACTGCCCCTCAATATCAGTCATGCTAACCGGTCCATTGGGAATACTTATCGAACCGCCCGCTATAGTTGTCGCGACGTTATATTGAGCGCCGTATTGACCACTGCTGTCAACAGAATCACCCTTAGTCGTCCGAGACATAGGAATAGCCAGATCCAGGTGGCTTTGAGTTTCGCCACTGTAATTCCACCCGCTGATACCAGCAACTTTATCCCTGAGAGGGGAGCTCCCAAGAATGTTTATCACCTCAGATAAATCACCAGAAACCTGAGCATCGACAGAGATAAAAGGTTTATTATTGGCATTGTTTTTTGAATAAATCACTCTCGCATCGCTAATTTCCGCGTTGCCAATAGTGCCCGACTCCAATACCACTTCGGTATATATATCATCGACCAGCAATAAACTGCTCGCATCGCGTATACCTGTCCATTCTGGGGCGTAATTAATATCACCTTCACTGGACTTAATCATTAGCTGAGTGGTCTGCGAGTATCGATCAAACTTGGGCGGCCCATTGCGAACCAACAGACCAAACTCCTCTACATTAATATCGACTATCGCCTCTCTCAGCCACTTATTAAGTTGCTCTGGCATAGTGTAAGGCAGATATTTATTGCGGTATTGAGCATCTAAATTGCGCGCACCAATCAGTAAACTCACATCCGGAGCTATGCCCTTAGCTGGAATACTCTGCTGGACAGAAAACATGATGTTGGCATTACCCGCGTCTAGCTTGGTGCGAATAACATCACTGCGCACTGTCAGTAACTTATCCTCAGCTTGCCAGGAAAGATTAATCGACCCCTGCGCCTGATCAATGCCCAAATACTCTTTATAGACAGAGGGAAAATAAACCTCAAAGCCATCGGAGTCATTAAAAGAAAAAAGACCGCTATCGCCATACAACTCTAAATAACCGTCGAGGGATTTAACACTGGGTGAGCCCTTCCACGAATCAACCGTGATCTTTTCTAAATTTGCCGAGGCATAGTATCCAACGTGATCATGGCCTAGCGTCAAGGCATTGATCAAACCTTTAGGCTGCAGTTTTTCCACTGCATTTAACACCTTTTCATCGGCCACCTGCGTTGTAGAAAGCAACTCGGAAACCAGTGTTAAATCAAGGTGGTTGACCGACACATCGAAGTCTTTCCAATGTGACCCCAGGCGTTGGGTAAAGACCAAGTCGAGCGGCTCGATACTAGTATCCGACCAGTTGAAATCGAAGCCTTGCAGACGCAGCCCCCAATCAGCCCCCGGAGTAAACCAACCTGTAAGGTCAGTTTTAATGTCAGTGATAGGCGGCACATCTGCCAACCAATTCAAGGGCACTTCACCAATCGCAATATTGCCCTCAAAATCTGCAGAACCACCAGGATGAACCGCGAACCAGATTTCACCGTTAGCGTTAGCATTAAAATCAGAGAGATTGGCAAACAGACTCGGCAATAGCGATCGAGACAGATCAGCCAGAGGCTCGGAAAGATTGAAGTCATCAAAACGGAAATAGCCCTCGGCGAAAAAAGTCTCCACATCAGCGAGGTCACCATGGCCTTCTATCAGCAAATAAGCTGGGCTTTGCGCCTGCCCAAGGGAATCTGACGGACTACCCTCACCAACCAAAACTTCCTGTTCAGAAAGGATTACCGAAAGCTCTGCGCGATGAAAATCATTGGCATTCTCCATCGCCATATTGCGACCACTAAGAAGCATCGATTTTCCCGAGAAAAACTGCAACACAACCTGCACATCTTGAAATCTAATCAACCGGCTGTAGATAAGGGGATCAATAAAAAGACTCAAATCGGCATCAGAGTTGCTACCAAAGCCTTTTAGTCTCCAGTGACCGCTGTCATCTTCGACCATGGTCAGCCTCAAACTGTCGACCACAAGCTCTCGCCAGATAGGTGTTCTGCGCGCGATGCTCTCAAACAGATCGAGATCTGCACGACCACCACTAATCACAACCGCGGGAGAATTGTCTTCAGCAAAAACTTCAGCGCGTTCAATATCGAGAATCGGTGTGAGTCGCGGCCACTCGCCGTTAAGCTCGCCGAGCTCAACCCGCAGGCCAATTTGATCTTCGATCATTTGTTGGATGTCAGCACGAAAATAATCAACGCCAGTAATAGTCTGACGGCCTATCACCACCAGTATCACCGTGCCAATAATCAGCAGAGCCATTGTTAACCATAGCCAGCGCATCGTTCTCTTGAATGCTTTACCCATCTTCGCCATAGCCATGTTTGCTTAAACCGGAATAATATCAAACTGTTCGAGAGGATAGAGACTCTCAACTCTGAACTGAATCGTCCGACCAATAAATTTTTCTAAGTCTGCCACCTGCGAAGAGTCTTCGTCTAACAGATGCTCTATCACCGATGGCGATGCCAACACCTGCAAACTATCGCATTCATAGGCGCGTGCCGCACGCAGGATATCACGCAGTATTTCGTAACTAATCGACTCCGCCGATTTAACATAACCGCGCCCCTGACAGGTAGGGCATTCGGCACACATAATCTGCCCCAAACTCTGACTGGTGCGCTTGCGTGTAGTCTGCACTAATCCCAGCTCAGTAACACCTGAAATTGTCGTTCTAACAGGATCTCGAGCCACCGCCTTTTCAAAGGCGCGCAGTACTTGACGACGATGTTCGGCATTTTGCATATCGATAAAATCAACAATAATAATGCCGCCCAGATTACGAATACGCATCTGCCGGGCAATCGCCACTGCCGCTTCAAGATTGGTTTTGTAAATCGTTTCTTCAAGATTGCGTCGCCCTACAAAGGCACCGGTATTTACATCGATAGTCGACATCGCCTCGGTCTGATCGAACACCAGAGAGCCACCAGACTTAAGAACGACCTTGCGCTGCAGCGCCTTTGTGATTTCGTCCTCGATGCCATACAGATAAAATAGCGGTCGCTCGCCGGGATAATGTTCCAACAGCCTAACGATTTCCGGATTAAATTTATTCGCAAAGGACGTCAACTTCTCCAACATCTCACGAGAATCAACCCGAATCTTCTCAACCTCGGGGCGCACCATATCGCGAAGTACACGCTTATAAAGAGGCAGGTCTTCATAAAGACAAGACGGCGCCACAGCTGAAGCCTTACGCTCTAGAATATCTTCCCACAGCCGAGTTAGAAACCGCACACCACTTCGCAAATCAGCCTCTGTGGCACCCTCCGCAACCGTGCGCAAGATATAACCATCGCGTCTTTTGTTACCCGACTTATCCGCTGCCGCCAATTCATCGACGACCGCGGTCAATGTTGTCTTGAGTCGCTCGCGCTCTTCTTCATCTTCAATACGTTGGGATATACCTATATGCTCAGCGGCAGGCATATAAACCAAACTGTACGAAGCAATCGACAGCTCAGCGGATAACCGAGCACCTTTTGAACCGACCGGGTCTTTGATCACCTGAACCACAATTTGCTGACCATCGTGAAGTAGGCGAGAAATATCCGCCCCCTCTGCATCAGTTTTTTTACTGCTGCGCGGCAGCAAATCATCGACATGTAAAAATGCCGTGCGCGCTTCGCCAATATCAATAAATGCCGCCTGCATACCCGGCAGAACTCGAGCCACCTTACCTTTGTAGATATTGCCAACCAGACCGCGCTTATTATTGCGCTCGACATAGATCTCTTGGGGCACGCCGTTTTCTACCAGAGCCACGCGGGTTTCCATCGGCGTAATATTGATTAGTATTTCTTGGCTCATTAAATATCCAAACTCTATGTGTTAGGTTCCAACAATCAGTCTTTTATACGGGACTGTTATTTTCCAAGCGCGCATTCCAAAGCGGCACAGAGAACTTTTTTAACAGCTGTTCAGTCTCTGCCAGCGGCAAACCTACAACACCACTGTAACTGCCTTCGAGGTATTCAACAAAAACCCCACCGCGCCCCTGAATCGCATAGGCACCGGCCTTGCCCTGAGGCTCACCGGTTTGCCAGTAGATCAGACACTCAGATTGGGCAATTGTGCGAAAGCGCACACGAGTCTCTGAAATACTCAGCTCTGTGTGCACGCCATTATCTATAGCCACCGCAGTAAAAACACTGTGCTCCCTGCCAGACAGTGTCATCAGCATTGTAGCGGCCTCCTCTTGATCTTCAGGCTTGCCAAAAATCTGCCCATTAAAGACAACAATAGTATCTGCACCCAAACTCGGCAACTGGCCATCTTGACGTCTAAAGCCCGCCTGAGCTTTTTCCCTCGCCAAACGCGAGACATAATCAACAGGGGATTCATCGCTGTGACGACTTTCATCAATATCCACCGCCAACACCGAAAAATTGACACCCATCTGCTCGAGAATATCGCTGCGGCGAGGAGAGGCCGAGGCTAATAGTAGATGCGGGGCAGTCAAATTCAAAACCAGACCTTAGCGTTCATAAGAACAGGTTCGAGCTATAAGCTTATCTATTAGCGGCCAGCTCAATGCAGAAAAAAATGTTTTCATAAATAGATAATCCATAGCCGACGGAAGTCCATAGAAAAGAAGTATGCTCGCCTCGAGAAAGCCAACAAACAGAATTATCAAATAGACCAGGAGCGTGCGCTGAATAACAGACAGATACTTAACCCAGCGACTAACCACAACCACCAGAGTACTGCAGAGCGCAAACACCAGAACTGAGTGCCCCAGCGCTGTCTGCAATAGACAATCGGCAAGTAGGCCTACGCCAGCGGCAAAAAATATTCCAAATTCCGTGGGCCGATGAAAAATCCATCCCAAAGTAACGAGCAATAAAAAGTTGGGTTTCCAGACAATCCAGTCACCACTCACCGGCATCACAGAGAAAATCACAGCGATCACTAGCGACAGCAACATAACAGCAGTGTTGTTAACCGGTGCCATTATTTAGCGTTATCCACATCACCATCTCTTGAATTGTAGAGCAAAAGTAAATGACGGCTACGATCAATTTGTGCCGAGGGGTCAACGCTTATTTTGAGAAAACTATCCCCAGACTCCTGCTCAATACTGATCACCGTACCCACAGGATAACCCACCGGGTACAAACCGCCCAAGCCAGAGCTGATGAGCTTATCGCCCTCTTTGATATCCGCAGTCGGCGAAACAAACCTCAAATTGAGTAAGTTATAATCCGAAGATCCCTCAGCGATTGAACGCACACCGTTGCGCAACACCTGCACGGGCAAGGCATGGCTACTATCAGTAATCAACAAAGCGGTACTGTGATTCTTGTGCACAGTGATTATCTGCCCCATCAATCCCTGCGCATCGAGCAGCGGTTGACCGACAAAAACACCATCGTCACTGCCGCGATCAATGCTCAGTGTATGGCGTTGGGGGTTCGCTGAAACGCCGATCACCTCAGTGACCAAAACGCTGTCCATCAGCAGTTCAGTAGCATTGAGTAAGCGGCGAAGACGCAAATTCTCAGCGGCCAAATCAGACATGCGCTGCAATTGGCCGTGATAGATTAGACTTTCTTTACTGAGACGAAGATTTTCGCTCTCCAATTGAGAACGGGAGGTAACACTACTTGTGCTCCACTCTTGAACCCGCAACGGAATATTTGAAAACCAGTAGAGAGGGCGAACCAAATTATCGACGGTGCTGTAAACAGGTTTTAGCCAGGGCGTAAAGACATCCACTATCATAAGCAATAGTGCGACAAATGCGACGGTTAGGAATTTTCTCGCCGGAGAGGATGTCTGATTGAAAACGTTTCTGATAAACCCTCTCCCGATTGCGAGCAGTACAAAGTCGGCTACCCGCTAGCTAACAACCTTAGAAAGTTAAAGAATTAACCTTACCATTGTCCATCATCTCGAGGGCTTCGCCGCCACCTCGTGCCACACAGGTCAGGGGATCTTCAGAGAGAATAACCGGCAACCCAGTTTCAGCGGTCAGCAGTCGGTCCAAATCTCGCAACATCGAACCACCGCCGGTCAACACAATACCCGTCTCGGCAATATCCGAAGCCAATTCAGGTGGAGACTGCTCGAGTACGCGCTTAACTGCCTGCACAATACCTGCCAGAGGCTCCTGCAGTGACTCGAGAATTTCATCACTATTGAGCGTAAAACTTTTTGGCACACCTTCGGCGAGATTACGGCCTCGAACATCGATTTCGCGAACTTCTTTCGACAGATAGGCACCACCGATTTCCATCTTGATGCGCTCAGCTGTGCTGTCACCAATGACGCTGCCATACTTGCGGCGTACGAAATTGACAATCGACTCATCAAAACGGTCACCACCGATACGCACAGAATCTGAGAAGACCACACCGTTCAACGACAGGATAGCAATCTCAGTAGTACCACCACCTATATCTACCACCATAGAACCCACCGCCTCTTCAACGGGCAGGCCAGCACCCATAGCCGCAGCCATCGGTTCTTCAATCAAAAATACTTCGCGAGCACCGGCACTGTATGCCGACTCTTTGATTGCGCGCTTCTCAACCTCGGTCGCCATACAGGGGACACAGATCAACACGCGGGGACTTGGAGGAACAAAGCTGGAAGCGTGAACCTTCTTGATAAAATGTTGCAGCATTTTCTCAGTGACCTGAAAATCTGCAATAACGCCGTCTTTTAGCGGACGAATCGCGGTGATATTACCGGGAGTACGACCGAGCATACGTTTTGCATCAACACCCACCGCTTCAATAATTTTCTGGCCCAAATGATGCCGAATGGCAACCACCGAAGGTTCATTGAGAACAATACCTTTTTCACGCACATATATAAGTGTATTTGCTGTTCCTAGATCGATTGAAAGATCACTTGAAAAGAACCCACGTATTTTTTTAAACATCTAATCGGTATTCCTTGGTAATCAGCCCTGTTTTAACAACAAAACCGACGGTAAATTTAATCGGCAAATTTAACAGCGGCAGGACAGCAGAGCAAGCGCTCACTGTGTCTTTCGTGTTATTTTTAAAACATTCTAACCGATCTTTTAGCAACTTGCTGAGATCTAAAGAAAAAGTACTAAAAAAGCATGTGAAATCAGTGTTATAAGTCTCGCACCCCCTTAACCTGATCGGGTCATTTATGGTACCTTACGCGACCTCACATTAGGCATGCCTCGAGCTGAACTAACGGATAATTTAATGAGTATCGAACGCAAAGAAATTGAAAAACTGGCCACGCTGTCGCGTATCGCCATCAACGAAGAGACTATAAGTGAAGTGTCGCAGCGATTGGGCAGCGTACTCGAACTTGTAGATCAGTTGCAGGCAGCCAATACTGATGGCGTCGAAGCCATGTCTCACCCCATGCAAACCTCCCAGCGATTGCGTGAAGATGAGGTTACCGAAATCAATCGACGTGAAGCTCTTCAGGCGATCGCGCCAAAAACCGAAGACGGCCTATTTTTAGTGCCCAAAGTCATAGAATAAGCGGCCCCAGAATGCATAACCTGACCATCGCCGAGCTTGTAAAAGGGCTACAGAGCAAAAAATTTACCAGTGTTGAACTCACTCAGCACTTTTTAGACCGTATAAGCAGCCTCAATCCTGCCTATAACGCAGTCATCACAGTTACCGCAGAGCAGGCGCTAAAGGCCGCTGCCGCTGCCGACCAACGTTTAGCCGCTGGCGATGCACCAGATCTCTGTGGCGTGCCCATTCTGCACAAAGATATCTTCTGCACTGACGGCGTCCGCACCAGCTGCGGTTCAAAGATGTTGGATAACTTTATCCCACCCTACAATGCCACCGTGGTCGAAAACTTCGAGCAAGCCGGTGCCGTGGTTCTGGGAAAAACCAATATGGATGAGTTCGCCATGGGCTCCTCCAACGAAACCAGCTTTTATGGCCCAGTAAAGAACCCATGGGCAATAGATTCAGTGCCCGGCGGATCGTCCGGTGGCTCCGCCGCTGCAGTTGCTGCCCGACTCGCACCAGGCGCCACAGCCACAGATACCGGCGGCTCCATTCGTCAGCCCGCCGCACTCTGCGGCGTTAGCGGCATCAAACCAACCTATGGTCGCGTATCACGCTGGGGCATGATCGCCTTCGCATCAAGCCTCGACCAGGGCGGCCCAATGGCCCGTACTGCCGAAGACTGCGCGCTATTGCTCAACTGCATGGCAAGCTACGACGATAAAGATTCCACCTGTATTGAACGCGAAGTTCCAGACTACACAGCAACACTAAACAGCTCAGTTAAAGGCTTGCGCATTGGCATTCCAAAAGAATACTTTTCCGAAGGCCTGCATCCAGGCACCGAAAAAGCGGTTCGCGCAGCATTGGCCAACTTAGAAGCTCAGGGTGCAGAACTGGTTGAAATTAGCCTGCCCAACTCGGCGCTATCGGTACCCGCCTATTATGTCATCGCACCAGCCGAAGCCTCGGCCAATCTGTCTCGCTTTGACGGCTCACGCTATGGCTATCGCTGTGAAGACCCCAAAGATTTACAAGATATGTACTGCCGCAGCCGTGCCGAAGGCTTCGGCGAAGAAGTCCAGCGCCGCATTCTGATCGGCACCTACTGCCTTTCTGCCGGTTACTATGATGCCTATTACGGCAAAGCACAGCAGGTACGTCAGCTAATTCAGCAGGATTTCGTCAAGGCTTTCGACAACGTTGATCTAATTATGGGACCCACCTGCCCATCACCAGCGTTTAAGTTTGGTGCCAAAGGTGATGATCCCGTCGCCATGTATCTGGAAGATATTTACACCATCGCCACCAATCTGGCAGGCCTACCCGGCATGTCGATTCCCTGCGGCATGGTTGAAGGCAAACCGGTTGGCCTGCAAATTATCGGCAACTACTTTGATGAAGCGCGTATTTTAAGCGCCGCTCATCAGTATCAGCAGTCTACCGACTGGCATGATTTAGCACCGGAGGGTATAGCATGAGCTGGGATACAGTTATCGGCCTAGAGATTCACGTTCAGCTAGCCACCAAAACGAAAATATTTTCTGGCGCCAGTACCGCCTATGGTGCAGAGCCCAACACTCAGGCCTGCGCCATTGATCTGGCCATGCCCGGAACACTACCAGTCCTCAACAAACAGGCGGTCAATTACGCAATCATGTTTGGTCTAGCCATTGACGCAGAGATTGGACAGGTATCTGCCTTCGAACGCAAAAACTACTTCTATCCAGATTTACCTAAGGGCTACCAAACCACACAGTTGGAAAAGCCGATCGTTGGTCGCGGCAATGTCGAAATACAGCTCGCCGATGGCAGCACTAAAAATGTGCGCATCCATCACGCCCACCTTGAAGAAGACGCTGGCAAATCACTCCACGAAGGCAACTTTAACAGCAGTTTTTCCGGCATCGACCTCAATCGCGCTGGCACACCGCTGATTGAAATTGTCTCGGAACCGGACATGAGCAATGCCGAAGAAGCTATCGCCTTTGCCAAAAAAATTCACAGCATTGTTACCTCTATCGGTATCTGCGATGGAGAAATGTCTCAGGGCAGTATGCGCTTTGATGTCAATGTCTCGGTAAAACCCAGCGGCAGTGAAATCTTGGGCACCAGGACCGAAACCAAAAACCTCAACTCGTTTAAATTTATGGAAGAAGCGATTAAACGAGAAGTGGCACGCCAGATCGACGTTATCGAAGATGGTGGCACTATCGCTCAAGAGACCCGCCTGTATAACGGTGAAACCAAAGTCGCACGCTCCATGCGCAGCAAAGAAGAAGCCAACGATTATCGCTATTTCCCCTGCCCCGACTTACTACCCGTTATTGTCAGTGACGAACAGGTAGAAGAATTGCGCCGCAATCTACCCGAACTGCCCGATGCACGACAGACACGCTTTGTTGAGCAGTACGGCCTATCAGATTATGACGCCGGAATACTGAGCAGCGACGCAGCCATGGCCAACTACTTTGAAGCGGTTAGCCGCGTTTGCAGCAACCCCAAACTGGCGGCCAACTGGACTATGGGCGAACTCTCTGCGCGCCTAAACAACGAAGGCCTGAGCACATCTAACAGCCCAGTCAGCGCAGAACAGCTTGCAGGATTAATTATCCGGATTGCCGATAACAGCATCTCAGGCAAAATGGCCAAACAAGTCTTTGAAGGTATCTGGGCCGGCGATGGCAGTGCCGACGAAATTATTGAAGCGCGCGGTTTAAAGCAAGTATCCGATAGCGGAGCACTTGAGCAGATGGTCGCCGATGTATTGGCCGCCAACCAAGCGATGGTCGATGACTATATCAATACCGACGAGAGCAAGCGCAAGAAAAAACTCGGCGGTTTTATGGGTAAGATCATGCAAGCCTCAAAGGGTCAGGCCAATCCACAACAGGTCAATCAAATTTTAGCTCAGAAGCTCAACGAGCTGCTGTAATAAAAAAGCAAAAGGAATCAATCCGTTATGTCATTAAAGAAAGATAAACAAAAAGTTCTCGGAGAAGTATTTGACGATGAACGAGTCAAAAGCTTCTTAGACTACCAAGCACCAAGCGGCGTAAGCGCTGATTTCCATCTTTTAGAAAAAGCCTACCGCGGCATGAATATCGATAATTTTGAAACTTTTCTAGCCTTCTTTAAAGAAGCTGGGCACGACCTAAATGCCAGCAATCCCGAAGGCCAGACTATGCTACAAATTGCCGCTGAGCACCGTCATGGCGACGACTATGTCAAGGCACTGAAAGCCGCAGCTGTTTAATAGTTAATCCAATAAATCCCCTATCCCAGCGTCGGCTGGGATTCAAAGGCTAGAGCCAACAGTCCAATTCAAGCCAAGCAAAAACTTATCCCTTTTCTAAGAAATAAATTACACTCACTTAGAACAAACAAAACTTATAAGTATAAATAAGGGGTCCCAAAATGAATTTTCTCGACAAGTACCAAGAAGAAACCTATGCATTGCTCAGAATAGTCAGCGGTTTTTTGTTTTTATGGCACGGCGCGCAAAAGCTTTTAAACTTCCCTGTTGAGTTTGCCTATCCGCTCAACCCACTTATGTATGCCGCCGGAACCATTGAATTAGTCGGCGGACTATTAATTATGATCGGATTATTTACACGTCCTGCAGCCTTTATCTGTAGTGGCACCATGGCAGCGGCCTACTGGATGGCACACGGAATAAACGACATCTTTCCGATACTTAACGGCGGTGAATTAGCCGCACTTTACTGCTTTGTCTTTCTGTTTATTGCTGCACGTGGCTCAGGTATATGGAGCCTTGAAAAGTAATTTGAAACACAATCTAGGGCGCTGTTATGGCGTCCTTTTTTTTGCCCAAGTAAATCTGGCACGGCCCATCAAAATCCTATCACCCACTTTATAGATGTAAATCAATGCAACGTTTAAGCAGCTGAATTAACTTATTAAGATCATTTCAGCAACGGGAAAATACTTTTCCATGATCAAAATAAATCGTCATTTGGTTTACTTCGCCGCAAGCTTACTTTCAGTGCCATTCATCCTTTGCCTGATTATTATTGTTGTGCTGTCGGTAGTCCAGTAGAGTGAAAATAGCCCACAAAATAGCCCGCGACCTTTGCAGAACTGCCCTTCATGGTCTAAACATAGGGAATAAATAACTCCCCCTAGATTAAGGACTGATCATGGGCCTAGCCGTTTTAGTACTCTTTGTACTCTGTGGAATATATATACAGCATCGAGGCGTGGTGCAGCACGAAAAATTGAGCCGCAAGCTTACCGATCACTCGAATATCTTTGGCCCCATCAACTGTCTTTTCTACAGTTTTTCCAAGGTACCCACCTCCCCCTACTTGGATATAAAAGATTTCCCCCAATTAACGGTCTTGCAAAATAACTGGCAGATAATTCGTGACGAAGCCATAGCTCTTAACAATCAAGCGCAGATTAAATCCTCAGACAAACTCGACGATATTGGCTTTAACTCATTCTTTCGCACCGGCTGGAAACGCTTCTATCTCAAATGGTATGGCTCGAGCCTAGACTCCGCAAAGCAACTTTGCCCACAAACTGTGGCACTCCTTGAAAGCATTCCAACGGTCAAAGGCGCAATGTTTGCCATGCTGCCACCCGGAGCTCGCCTGGTTAAACACCGCGATCCCTATGCAGGCTCCCTGCGCTATCACCTCGGCTTGACCACCCCCAATTCAGACGACTGCTTTATCGATGTCGATGGGCAGCGCTATTCATGGCGCGATGGCGAAGCGGTGATGTTTGATGAAACCTTTATTCATTACGCTGAAAACACATCCGAACAAAACCGCATTATTTTATTTATCGACGTCAAACGTCCAGTGACCTTTTTTCTCGTCGACTGGATCAATCGACTGTTCTCACGGATAGTCCTGGGGGCCTCGGCCACGAAAAATATTGATGGCGACAAAATTGGTTTTTTAAACCGAATTTTCGCATCGATTTACAAAGTGCGAATTCTCGGTAAAAAGATAAAAGCCTATAACCGCAAGCTCTACTATGCATTGCAATACGGCCTTTACGTATGGCTTATCTACCTACTATTTTTCTAAATTTAAGGAAGGGAGTGCTTCCAATAACCGCCTGTAAAAAGGCTATTAACGAAAGGAAACAAAATCATGTTAAAACGTAATATATTGGCCATTGTCGCTGTATTTATAGTCTGGTCGATTCTCGACTATTTAATCCATGGCATCTTGCTGCAATCAACCTATGAGGCAACCGCAAACCTATGGCGGCCCATGGAAGAAATGAATGTACTCCTCTGCCATGGCGTGAAATTAGGCTTTAGCATCTGCTTTGTGCTGATCTACGATCTGCTAATCAGTGAAAAATCGCTGCACAACGGCATTAAGTTCGGCCTGCTCTTGGGTCTTGGTAATGGCCTGATGGGCTTGGGAAGCTATGTCTATATGCCCATTCCACTGACGCTAGCAGAAGCATGGTTTGCAGCAGCTCTGTTGCAGACAGGCGTATCTGGTGCAATTGTCGGTGCCCTTATCAAGAAACCACAAAACTTAGCTATGTAAGCGAACCTCCCTGAGTATTTTGGCCGTCCAGCACGTATACTGCTACTCTGCTAAAGAACGTTAAACTGAGTAGTAGGGACGGCCGTATAACAGTCAAATATTCGACTGTTATCTATGCCAAAGACCCTTAAAAAATCTGATTTCCCTGCCAAAATTTGCCCTATTTGCGAGCGACCCTTTGTATGGCGCAAGAAATGGGAAAAAGTATGGCATGAAGTACGCTACTGCTCCCAGCGCTGCAGAACTGAAACTCGAAAAAAATAAACCTATAAGAATTAACCTATGTCCGCATCTATTCAGCCCAACTATTCACTCAATACAGTCGACATTCTGATCATTGGCGCTGGCCTAGCAGGTCTAAGTGCCGCCAATGATTTAAAGCGCGCCGGCAAAAATGTGCTGGTTGTGGATAAAGGCCGTGGTTTGGGGGGCCGCTTGGCGGGTCGCAGAATAGGTGATGCCACTTTTGATCATGGCGCGCAGTTTATGACCACCCGCAATCCGCGCTTTCAAGACACCGTAGCAGAATGGGTTAAAGCCGGTGTCGCTGAAGAGTGGTACAGCAGTTATCCAGGCAACGAGAATGGCCACCCGCGCTACCGCGGCGTCCCGACCATGACCGCAATTGCCAAAACTATGGCAACCGATATTACTATCCTCCGCTCTGTGCGCGCGCTGACTTTAAGTCAGCACAACCATCAGTGGCTGACAACTCTGGACAATGGTCAAAAGGTACTCGCCAAGTCGCTATTAATCACCGCACCTATACCGCAATCCATTGATCTGCTGGCCTCCGGTAATATCCAAATCCCTGCCGCCAAACAGACACGACTAGATCGAATTGAATATGAAGCCTGTATTGCCGTGATGGCGGTTCTGGAAAACTCTTCAGCCATTCCCGCACCCGGCGCAATCGCCATAGAAGATGGCCCAATCGCCTGGATAAGTGACAACCAGCAAAAGGGTGTATCCACGACTCCAGCGGTGACTATTCATGGCAGCGCTGAATTTAGTGCCGAACATTTTGAGCAGGATCACCAAACTGTTGGTCAATTGCTAATTGATGCGGCACAACCCTTATTGAATGCCAATGTAACTGAGTTTCAAGTGCATGGCTGGCGTTACAGCAAGCCCTCAGTGGTTGACCCCGAACCCTGCATGTTGCTGAGTGAAGGTACAGATCTGCCACCCCTAGCCCTCGCTGGCGATGCTTTTAACGGCCCAAGAGTTGAGGGAGCCGTTGTCTCGGGCTGGGCTGCAGCAAAGGTACTTGCCGGTCTAGTTTAATCCTCCAAGCAAATCCGCCATTGCTCTAAACTCTTAGTTATACTGCTTATTACATCTCCAATCATAATTTATAAGCAGCGTTTAACCATGACCACAGAATCAGACCTACAGGCCCGCAGCGGTTCCATCTGCGAACTTTGCTCTAGCAACGACCAGCTCGACGTATTCTCCGTATTACCCAGCGATGAAACAGCCGATCAATCAGTTATGATTTGCAGTACCTGCTCTGGTCAAATCAAAAATCCTGAAACCGCCGACATCAATCATTGGCGCTGCCTAAATGACAGCATGTGGAGCCAAGTACCCGCAGTTCAGGTAATGGCTTGGCGCATACTCACCCGACTCAGCGCCGAAGGCTGGCCACAGGAATTATTGGATATGCTATATCTAGATGACGAGACTCTGGCCTGGGCACAGGCCACTGGCGAGAGCCAAACAGACGAAGACGCGGTTATCCATAAAGATTGCAATGGCGCCATACTCGCCGCCGGTGATACGGTAACCCTGACCAAAGATTTAAATGTAAAAGGAACCAGTTTTACCGCCAAGCGCGGCACCGCAGTACGCAATATCTCGCTGGTATCCAGTAATGAAGAGCATATAGAAGGCCGCGTAAACGGCACACAGATTGTCATACTGACCAAATTCGTAAAGAGGGCAAACTAATGGCACAGACCGAACAAGAATTGCGAGTTCAGCTCGCCGCCTGTTACCGCATATTTGACTACATGGGTTGGACCGAACTGATCTACAACCATATCACCGTCAAACTGCCTGGAGACGACCACCACTTTTTAATCAACCCCTACGGCCTACATTACAGTGAAGTTAAAGCCTCCAATCTGGTCAAGGTCGATATCGACGGCAATATTGTTGAAGACACCGACTACGCCGTCAATCCAGCAGGGATAGTCATTCACACGGCCATCCACGCCGCACGGCCCGATGCCACCTGTATTACCCACACCCACACGGATGCCGGAATGGCCGTGGCCTGTTCTGAGCAGGGTCTGCGCACCGACAATTTTTATTCAGCCCTATTGCACAACAGAGTCGCCTATCACGACTTTGAAGGCATCACCGTCATGGATGATGAAAAGCCGCGCTTAGTGGCCAATCTCGGCGATAAAAACATGCTGATACTGCGCAATCATGGCCTGTTAGCCTGCGGCCGCTCAATTCCTGAAGCCTTTTACAGCATGTGGGCCATGCAGCGCTCCTGCGAAGTACAGGTGGCCAGCGACTCGACCGGCAAGCCGATAATTCCAGTCGGCGCTGATGTGCTAGCCCGAACAGAACAGTTGATGACCATGCAAAGCATGGGACAGCCTGCCGGAGAACTTGAGTTTGCAGCACTGACGAGGATTATTGAGAAAATTGATCCGGATTATAAAAATTAACTGATGCTAGCCTCAGCCTTCGCTGGGGTGACGTTCCTGCACTAGGGATCGCTGGAGTGAAGCGATTTTTCGTCATTCTCTCAAAGGCGGGAATCTATTTAATCTAAAACGTCTGCGCACCCACTGCGATAAAAGCCAGCATCCCCAACCCAACTGTCCAGTAAATATTACCCGTTTTATAGGCAGCCACAATGGCCGCTAGTGCACCCCAAAGATAGGGGTTGGCGAGAGATGTGTCGAGTTGATGCTGGTGCACAAACAGAATTGGCAGGGTTATCGCGGTTAAAACTGCTGGGCCGCTGTAACTTAGAAACAGTTTAACATTTGACCCCAGACGCACAGGTAAACGACCCTCAAGAAACAGATAACGCGTCCCAAAAGTAATACAGGCCAACAACAAAATAGTCAGTAAGGTCATGTCGGCCTCCTTAACTGCTGCACTGTGAAGCCCGCAGCCATCGCCAGTAGAGCGGCAAAAACCAGCCCCAACTCAAACTCCCAGAGACTGAAGATCAACGAGGAAATAGCCGCTGTAATCACCGCAGCCAATGTCGGTAAAGTTTTAATCTCCGGCACCACCAGAGCAATAAAAGTTGCAGCAATCGCAAAATCCAACCCGAGATCAGTAAGATCTGGCAATGAAGCACCGGCGACAATGCCGATAAACGTCCAGATATTCCAAGCCAGATAAAAACTACCGCCGGCCGCTGCGGCATAAATCAAACGCAACTTACCCTGATAGGAGCGACGGTGCCCCGAGAGCGCAAACAATTCATCAGTAAGCAAAAAACCCAAACCCAATCGCCAACGCAAAGGCTTGGGACTCAACTTATCACGCAGAGAAAGGCCATATAAAAAGTGTCGCGAACTGATCACAAACGCGGTAAATAGAACCGTCAGCAGAGAGGCGTTGTCCGCCATAAGCTCTACGGTGACAATTTGTACAGCACCGCCAAATACAATCGCCGAAAACATCTGCGCTTCCAGCCAGCTAAAGCCACGCTGTACCGCAATCGAACCAAACAGGATTCCCCAAGGCAGTACCGCCAAGCTCAGCGGTAGCATATCCATGACACCTTTTACGATGGGAAATCTAATTCTTTTATTTTCAATCATCATAACGTAAGTAATCGCTTACTTTTAGTCGGAAATTCTCAACAATTTACAAGGAAATTTAGTCTAGACAAACCGCGACAAGCAACCACTGAGGCATTAAATAAAGCACCCAAACCACCAACCGCCAGCGCCGAGTAATGTAAATATGGTTCTTTTTCTTAATAAGCCCTTTAACCATCTGCGCAACGCCTTTTTCCACTGGCGCCATCCAAACAGGCTTGCCCTGAACCATCGGCGTTTTCACAAAACCGGGCTCAATCGTAGTGATAGTAATCGGCAGCTGGGTTCGCCTGGCCCGCGAGCGCATTCCAGCGAGGTAATTGGAAACAAAGGCTTTAGTGGCGTGATAGGTAAGGGTTAAACCTCCGAAAAGGTGAGATGCCACAGAGGAGATACCGGCCAAATGACCACCACCGCGCTGTTCAAAATACTCATAGGCAACCAGTGCCATAGCAGCAAACCCGCGAACATTAACGTCAATCATCTCCCGCTCAACGGTACCCAATCCAATTTTTTCTCATAGAGACCAACACCGGAACTCAGCACGATTAGCTCAACATCGCCCATTCGCGCAATTAAATCTTTTAACTGCTGTTGAGCCAGCTCCGCATCAGTAACATCAGTGAATTGAACAAAGTGAGTGCCCGGCAACTGGGCGACGAGTTCTTTTAACAAGTCTTCGCGACGTGCCATCACCCCCAGCTGGTAGCCTTTATCGGCTAATTGGATAGCCAATTCCCATCCAAGACCCGAGCTAGCACCGACAATAATTGCTTGTTTCATAAATCCCCCTTATAGAATATTATTTTAGAATTTAGGCGATTTTAGACACATATAGCCGCTAAAAGATAGAGTTTTTAGAGAACTTGGAGTCAACATCCTGCGAGAGGATATATTCAACACGGCCATCCGGCATCAATCGACTCTTATCAATGGAGAAATACCCTAACAGGTTATTAAGATCTCTCTGGGAATGGGGGTAGACCGGCTTTTGCTCTTCTGAGCAAAAATGCTGAGTCAGTTGATCGAGTTTTTTAATGCCGTATTGGTAGTTGGGTAACTGACAGCGGGTATTCAAAACACCCAAGCCATAACCACAGGTGTTTTCACCCAGATAAGGCTGCAATGCCTCAATAAAAGCGGTCAATAAGGTGCCATCGAGATAATTAAAGAAATCCCAAAACAGGCAAATATCAATTTTAGTTTGAGAATTAAGATTAAGCGCCGCGGTAAATTTCTCGACTAGCTGCTGATGGCTTGGCAATTGATCTTGATCTTGGCCTTGATCAGAGTCGGAAAAGAACTCCAGAGAATAGAGGTCGGAAAATATAAGCTTACACTTAAAGCTAGAGAACAACTCAACGGTTGTCGGCATTGCCAGCCCTACATCCAAAACCACCAGCTGCTTATCGACCTGCACCTTTTCGAACAGCAGTGGCGCTAGATTGCTATGCAAATCTGCGTTCAAGGCCTTGCTGGGACTTTCCGCGCGCTTTAGCCTCACACCTTATCCACCGTAATTAGAATACTGCATTGAAGTGCTGTAATGAAGTGTTGTAATAGAGCCTTGTAATCGAGAGCAGTCGCCCTAGGACACCTTGGACTTATCCGCACCAAACAGCTGCGCGTTATCCTTGGCCACAGGCTTAATAGGTAGCTCCGCAGTAGTCGGCTCGCCGGGATCCATCTCGATACTGCCTTTGAATTTAGCACCATCTTCTAGGGTCACACGGGGAGCATCTATATTACCCAGCACATTACCTGTCTTGGAAATAATAACTTTTTCCAAGCCCGAGATATCGCCCTGAACACTGCCCTCAATACGGACCACTTTGGCAGAAATATCAGCCTTTAATTTGCCAGCTAAACCCACCGTAACCTCATGCCCTTTGGCACTTATACTTCCTGACACAGTACCTTCAATAATTAGATCTTCGTCACTGCTAAGCTTGCCTTCAATTACAACCGTTGGACCTATCATTGCCACGCCTCCTAATGATGTCTTATTGCCCTTGGTACTCTTGGTAGTCTCGCCAAAACCAAGAGAAGATTTTTTCCCTGCAGAACTGTCGCTGTCCGCATCTTTTTTAAAATCAAACATAGTGATTACCAATTAATAAACCCTATAGAACGAACCATGCTACCAATATATAAACCATTCATCCAGTTTAAACACTGTGTTTTTTCAGACCTACAACACAATAATTAGCATAGAAAACATCAACTTAACTGTTCTAACTCCTGCTGAAGATCAAACCAAATCTCCTCTTTATCGGCGATAGACTTTTTGGCTTTAGTCTGATTTTCTAACAACTCTTTCAGCTCTGATTTTTTACTCTCAGTGTATATTTCCACATCCGCTAAAAGCGCCTCAGTTTCAACTAAGCTTTTTTGCAATTTCTCAATTTCATTTTCTAACTTTTTTGATTGTTTAGTTAAGGGCGCCAACTTTTGTCGGGCTTCGGCTTCCTGCTGTCGCTGAATTTTTTTCTCAGCGCTTGTCAGCGATTCAATAATTTCAGGATTCTCAATTGGCACCTCGTCAACAACCGGCTGCAAAGCATCTGGTTCGCGATTATAATTTTTCAACCACTGCTGATAATCTTTTAAATCACCGTCAAATTCATCAACCGATCCATTCGCAACTAGGTAAAACTCATCAACCGTATTGCGCAACAAATGACGGTCGTGAGAGATCACCACAAGGGCACCCTCATAACCCTGCAGCGCCATAGTTAAGGCATGGCGCATTTCCAAATCCAAGTGGTTAGTTGGCTCATCGAGTAAAAGAAGATTGGGTTTTTGCCACACAATCAATGCCAGCGCTACACGCGCTTTTTCCCCACCGGAAAAATCTTTAATCGGCTCAAGAGCCTTGTCACCATGAAAATCAAAGCCACCCAAAAAATTTCGTATTGATTGCTCTGTGGATTTAGGGCTAATTCTTTGTATGTGAAGAAATGCACTTGCCTGCAAGTCTAAAACTTCTAGTTGGTGTTGCGCAAAATAACCGACTTTTATATTTTCACCGTAAACACGCTTGCCGTCGAGCAAGTCTAGGTCGCCGGTTAAACTGCCAATCAACGTCGACTTACCCGCACCATTAGGACCCAACAGGCCAATCCGCGTACCCGGATGCAAATCAAAATTAACCTGCCTGAGAATTTTCTTATCGCCGTAACCTAAATCTGCCTGACTTAGATTCACCAACGCACTGTGGGCTTTCTTCGGGCACAGGAAAAGTAAAGTGGAACGGCGAGTCGACATGCGCTGGCGCAACATCTTCCATACGCTGCCAATTCTTTAACACGGCTCTGCGCCTGCTTGGCTTTCGATGCCTTGGCGCGGAATCGTGCAATAAAACCTTCAACTTCTTTTCTGCGTTTTTGCTGTTTCTCAAAACTTGCCTGTTGCAGCGCCAAACGCTCGCCACGCACTCGCTCAAAGATCGAATAATTACCTTTGTATGCGTTAGTTTTTTGATTTTCAAGATGCACAATTCGCTCGACAACATTATCGATAAAATCACGATCATGAGAAATAATTAATAGGGTTCCGGAATAATTTTTTAACCACTGTTCCAGCCACAATGTTGCATCTAAATCGAGGTGATTGGTCGGCTCATCCAGCAACATTAAATCCGAAGGGCTCATCAGTGCCTGAGCCAAATTTAGGCGTATTCGCCAACCACCGGAAAAGCTATTGACCGGGCGGGTAACTTCCGACTGAGCGAAGCCCAAACCATGCAATAACTGTTCGGCGCGATAATGGGCATCAAAGCCATTGGCCGCATCCAGCTTTTCATATTCCAGAGCCAGACGGTTGTTATCTTCCTCTAACAGCGCTTTTTCAATAGCTTTTTCTATGGCGCGCACATGGGGATCGCCATCGAGAACATAATCTACCGCACTGCGCTCAGAGTTTGCCAACTCCTGAGCCATATGAGCGATTCGCCAGGTTGACGGGATAAACAGATCGCCGGCATCCTGCGTAATCTGACCGAGCAACAGCTTAAACAGGCTCGACTTACCGGTGCCATTGCCGCCAATAATGCCAATATGCTGGCCGGGATGAACTACTAACTCAGCTTCGTCTAACAGCACTTTTATGCCACGACGCAGCTCAATATTACTTAATGTAATCATATTCGGGTTATTACCAACATTTTATTCAAAACCTAAAAAACCACCTGACTGGTGACTCCACAATTTGGCATATAGCCCATTTTTAGCCAGCAATTCCTGATGACTGCCCTGCTCTACTATTTCACCCTGATCAAAAACAATCAGCTTATCCAGCGCCGCAATAGTCGACAAACGATGAGCGATCGCAATAACCGTTTTACCTTCCATCAATTGGTTGAGACTCTGCTGAATAGTCGCTTCAACTTCAGAATCCAGCGCCGAAGTGGCTTCATCCAACACCAAAATAGGGGCATCCTTTAAAAGCACTCGGGCAATCGCAACTCTCTGACGCTGACCGCCAGAAAGTGTCACACCGCGCTCGCCAACATGGGCATCATACCCGCGACGGCCTGTGTTATCGCGTAGATTGAGAATAAACTCGTGAGCCTGAGCCTGTTTAGCGGCAGTTATCATCTGCTCTTCAGTGGCATCAGGGCGGCCAAACATAATATTTTCCCGCACTGACCTATGCAGCAACGACGTATCCTGAGTCACCATGGCAATACTGTCGCGCAAGCTCTCCTGAGTAACCTGACTGACATTCTGTTTATCAATGGTCAAAGCACCATTCTGGGCATCAAAGAAGCGTAACAACAGACTGACTAACGTCGACTTACCGGCACCACTGCGGCCGACAATTCCAACCTTTTCGCCAGCAGCAATGGTCAGATCGAGTTTATCAAAGACCTTCTCATCTTCGTTGTAGGCAAAGTTAACCTGATCAAAACAAATCTCACCACGATCCACCACCAGCTCTGTCGCAGACTCACTGTCGGTAACGCCATGAGGAATAGACAGCGAATTAATACCATCCTGCACCGTACCTATATTTTCAAAAAGGCTGCCGATCTCCCACATAATCCAGTGGGACATACTAATCAGGCGAATCGACAAACTCATAACAATAGCTATAGCGCCCGGCGACACAGAACCCTGGGTCCAAAGATAAATACCCAGCGCACCAGTGATAAACACCAACAGCATATTAAGTATCCACAGACAGATATTAAGCTTGGTAACCAAGCGCATCTGCGGGTGAACCGTATCGAGAAATTCGCTCATACCATCCTTAACATAAGCGGCTTCGCGTGAACTGCGAGAGAAAAGTTTGAGGGTGATAATATTGGTATAGCTATCGACAATCCGTCCAGTCATTAGCGAGCGCGCATCGGCCTGCAACATGGCGATATTTTTCATCCGCGGTACAAAGTATCGCTGAATGGCAATGTAGGCTAAAAGCCAGCCTATTAGAGGCACACAAAGTCTTAGATCGGCACTGGCAACCAATACAATCATGGTGATCAGATAGATAGTCACAAACAGAATCACATCGAGTAACTTCATCACTGTGTCGCGCACAGCGAGCGATGTCTGCATCACTTTGGTGGCTATACGCCCACTAAATTCATTCTGAAAAAAGCCGTAGCTCTGACTTAACAAATAGCGATGGGACATCCAACGCACCGCCATAGGGAAATTTCCCATCAGCGTCTGATGAACTACCAATGAGTGCAGCGCTCTCGCAATGGGAATAACCACCAACACAAACACCGTCATAGCGGCGAGAGTTTTCCATGAATCGGCAAAAAATGTTTTAGGATCACTGGTCGCCAGCCAATCGACTACCTGCCCCAAAATCGCAAACAACAAAGCTTCAGAGACCGCAGTGATTGCAGTAAGAAACGCCATCAACAGTAACCAACGCTCTATGCCACGAGTGTAATGACGACAGAACTGATAAATTCCACGGGGCGGGCGATCGGGGGATTGGGCTGGAAATGGGTTAATCAGCCGTTCAAAAAAACCAAACATTTATTGTCCTAATGATGAGTACTAATAATGAGTACTAACAATAAGCCCTATAATGAGCTTTATAATGAGGCGAAGCGGTTCATAATCGTCACTACTACTTCAGGCGTACATAATAACAATATCCAAGCCTCCTCAGGAGAAACAAATGATTTTTAAACGCCCAATTTGTGTAACCATATTCTTTTTAACCATGATTCTCAGTGCCACCTTCGCCAGATCGATTGATCTTGAAGCCGAGAGAATGATTGAAAACCTTGCCAACTTACAATTTGACAAGCTCGGTAGCCCACAAATTAAGAGTGATTCGATCAAACCCGTATTCGCCCCCGTCGATCGTCCGCACCGATTACTGGTTATCGCCGTTGAGTTTCCAGAACTCGAATACCAGCGTTTCTCCGGAGATAAAACACAGAACCGCAAAAACCGCGATTACTTCCAAAAGCTCCTTTTTGGCGGCACCGTAAAGCGGCCCAAGCCCAGCACCCTATCCCACTATTACCGTCACCAGTCGAAAGGCCTCTACAACATCACCGGCAAGGTTATGCCCATCGCCAAGGTCGACAAACCACTTTCCTATTACGGGCGTCCCCTACAGAATGCCGACGGCAGCTGGCGCAATGACAACCACACCGATGAACTGGTCGCAGATGCCCTGCGCGCAGCTTATAAAAACAATCCCGGATTTCCGTGGAAAGATTACGATATCTGGGATCCAGCGGATTTCGATGGCGATGACAATCACTCAGAATCCGATGGCTACTTAGATCACCTAGTCATTGTTTACGCCGGCAAAGGTCAATCCTCCTGCCAAGGGCTGTACAAACTCGGTGAGAAATTTACCAGCAATGCCGACAGCAATATTTTCGACAGCTTGCCAAAAGCCGAACAGGATTGCGCTGACCGCATCTGGCCCCACCGCGGCTCTCTCAATCGCGATCTCGGCAAAGGGCCAACTCTGGAAGGCGCAGTGAATGGTCGCGGCGGCATAGAGATTGAAAAGGATCTATGGCTCTACGATTACAACATGCAGTCAGAATTTACCGAAGTAGCCACCTTTATCCACGAGTTCGGGCACTCACTGGGGCTACCCGATATTTACGCCAGATCAACCAACAACTCCAGCGCCTCTTGGGAAGTTATGTCTTCAACCTCGTCACCAGAACCTCAAGAGATGAGCAGCTGGTCAAGAATGATGCTTGGCTGGATGAACCCCTGTATTGTCAGACCACCCGCCTTTGGGGGAGACAAACGCCGCTCCATGTATCTCAAAACCATGAACGACTGGACGGGGAAAGTCGGCACAGCAAACAGCCCCGGCGTCTGTGATTCGACCATGATTATTCTGCCGCCAAAAATACGCGAACTAAATCTTGGCCCACTGAAAAACGCGCAGGGTAAATATGCTGTCTATTCTGGACAGGGCAATGATATGAACAACTTTCTCACGCGCACATTCGACCTGAGCAAAGTCGCCGAAGATCAACCGCTTACCCTGTCATTTGATGCCTGGTTCAAAATCGAATCAGACTGGGATTACCTTTATATAGAAGCCTCAATAAAAGACGGCGACTATCAACGACTCATGCCCACAGACAAACAAAACACAGCGGATATCACCAGCACCATGCCCTCCAAGAAAGGTCATGAAGGTGAAGGCTCACTTCCCGGATTTACAGGATTATCAGGGGATATGGATGGCGATGGCAAAGTTGAAATTTCTCAGGGCTGCGATCCCAGCATAGACAAAATTCTGGCCGAAGATCGTGTCGGTAACACCGTCGAAAATGCCTGTGAAACCGCACAGTGGATTTCCGGAAAATTCAATCTTGAAGCTTACCGCGGCGAAAAACTCACCCTGCGCTTCCACTATTTTGCCGATGGTGCCGCCGTAGAAGATGGCGCACTTATTGATAATATTTCCATCCCCGCCATTGATTACCTCGAAGATTTTGAAAACGGCGCAATACAGGGCTGGAGCACCCAAGGCTTCACCATCAGCGGCGGCCAACATCGCATTGCCGTACCCCATTACTATCTGCTCGAATACCGCGACCCCTACGCCAGCTTTGCCAAGGTTAAAAACTACGATGCAGGCATCGCCAAACCCGGCTTCTCATTTTACAAAGACCCAGCAGGGGAAATGAAAGCCTTTAATGCCAACTATCGACCCGGCGTATTGGCTTGGTACTACAACGGTGAATATCTCTGGAGTCAAAATGAACCGGCACAGTTTGGCCCCGGCAATGGCTTCTTACTGCTAGTTGACGCCAACCCGCAGGAATTTAATCTGCCCGGCGTACCTGAAAAATACCGACAAAATAAAGAGGGTTGGAGCTTCTACAAATTTGATCAAGAGGCACAACCCTGGTTGCATCAGAGCTATGTCGATGTCATGTGCCATCAGCGGCGCTGGGAATTTTATGCCAGCGATGTCACCGAACAAGACCGCCAGCGTTGCAGTCAGTCACTGGTGAATGGCCTGCCACCAGTTGAATCACTGAGCTGGGATGGCCGTCAGCTTATGTACGGCTATACCCTGATCAATGATCTATTACCCGGTGCCGATAGACTCAAGTATAAGAGTGCATCCTCGCTATTTGATCTGCGTATTCGCAATGGTGTCACTGAGTATCGCCTCTATGATCGTGCACTGCGCAACCGCCATTCTGGCGATGCCCCCTTTGCACTAACCCCCTTTGATAAAGGCACATCAATCTACGGCATCAGTGATGGCGTGATGGTTGAGGAACAATCCACCGCCTATCCAGCGGTCAGTGAATTTTCTGACGCACGCCCCAACCGCTATCAAAACCCACAGCTACCCTTTGGCGGAGCCAATATTCCAGAGATGGGATTACGCTTCAAATTAGGCCAACCCGCGGCCCAGGCACCAAAAGAAGCACAGGTAAAAGTGATTATCGACTGGGATCAATAGTTAAGGATAAATCTTTGTTTTAGAAGGATTAGAAAATAAAGTAAGTGCTTACATTTATTCGCAAAGGGTAATCGCAGAATCGCCTTCTTTCCAGAAAGGCGACTTCTTCATTGCCCTTAAAAATAACGAAGATTCAAGAAACGCCTGCAACCAAAATTGCAGCCTGGGATAAGGCGCCCGATCAAACCAATTCTTGTCGACAAAGGCGAACTGACGAATAAACGGAAACAGTGCAATATCGGCCATGGTAATTCTGTCTGCCAGCAGATAGCGATGATTCTGTAACAGCTGCTCTAACAGCAGCAAAAACTCTTCCGCCTGAGAGCGATAAAACTGCTGCGACTCCGCCGGATAACGCTCCCAGTATTTGTAATGATCAAGATAAGTTTTAAACTGATTATCGTTCTGCTCAATCAATCCATTGATAGGTGCAGCAAGTTCTTCGTTCAACCAGTGTTCAGGATCATCAATATTTAACGCCCAGAGCATAATATCGCGACTTTGATCCAACACAGCTCCATTGGGCAACAGCAAAACCGGCACTGTACCCTTGGCAGAAATCGTCAACATACAAGAGGGTTTTTCTTTAAGCAGGACTTCGCGAAGCTCCACGTCTATACTCGAATATAACAGAGCCATCCGCGCGCGCATTGCATAGGGGCAGCGCCGAAAAGAATAAAGCACAGGTAACATTGGGGAATATCCGCTCCGCAGGCTAAATAAACGACAACTCTAACAAAAAGAAGAATAACTATGTCAAACAATGAGCAATCTATTAATCACGAGGCTAGTAATCAAGAGACTAGCAATCAATACGATCTTATTATTTTTGGTGCCACCAGTTTTGTCGGGCAAATTCTCACGACCTATATGATCGAACATCTAGGCACCAACGGAGATATCTCCTGGGCAATAGCCGCGCGTTCAGCATCAAAGCTCAGCGAACTGCGTGACTCCTACGGCGACAGCGCCAGTCAACTGCCGATGATTATTGCCGACTCCCAAGATGAAGGGTCACTGCAAGCCATGTGCAACCAAACAAGAGTCATTATCTCCACCGTCGGACCCTACGCACTGTATGGCGAACTGCTGTTAAAAACCTGCGCCGAAACTGGCACCGACTACACCGACCTAACCGGTGAAGCCCAGTGGATTAAGCAGATGCAGGATAAGTATCAGCAGACAGCCAAAGACAGCGGCGCAAGAATAGTCAACAGCTGCGGCTTCGACTCTATCCCATCAGATATGGGCGTATTTAAAATGCAGCAACAAGCCAACCAGCAATTTGGCCACCCCATGCCCCACGCAAAACTGCGCGTTAAAGCCATAAAAGGCGGCGCATCAGGGGGCACAGTTGCGAGCATGATCGAAGCTTTAAAAGCCGCCAAAGCCGACCCAAAAGTCCGCAGACAAATGGGCAACCCCTACATCCTGTGTGGCAAAGATCACCAATATCAACAGAAAGCCGCCAGCGTCAAAGGCCCCATGTTCGACAAAGACTTCAACGCCTGGATCGCCCCTTTCATTATGGAAGCGATCAACTCGCGCATAGTACTGCACTCCAACGCACTGATGGATATGGCCTATGGCAAAGACTTCACCTACGACGAAGGAGTATTGACCGGAAAGGGATTAAAAGGACGCCTAGCTGCAATAACATCCACAGCAGGGTTTGGCGCACTAGGATTAGGGTTATATATAACCCCCATACGCAAAGTGCTAGAGAAATTTGTACTGCCAGCCCCAGGCGAAGGCCCAAGTCCAGAAGCACAGCTAAAAGGATTCTTTGATGTAAGAGTTTATGGCGCCGACAACCAAGGCAACAACCTCAGCGTAAAAGTCACCGGCGACCGCGACCCCGGTTATGGCTCAACCGCCAAAATGCTCGCCCAAGCAGGCCTTTGCCTAGCCATGGATATTAAAAAGGAAGATTGTGCCGGTGGATTCTTAACCCCATCAACCGCAATGGGCGACGCACTGATTAAGCGTTTAGAAGATCATGCAGGGCTAACATTTACAGTGCTTGAAAAGTAACCCCGGCGAAGGAACGTCACCCCAGCGAAGGCTGGGGCTGGGGTGAATATCCGCAAAACCGTAATTCTCGCGAATGCGGGAATCCATAGCTGTGTGGCAAAAATGGGGCTTTACTTAGTTGATAATTTTTGACTAAATTTTCTAATGCATCCATGCTTTTACATCCTTTTTATTTAGGCTTTAATAAATCCTTATATTGATCTTGGTAAATTGTTTCTCCCGCTAGCCAAACGATTTTCTGTTGTAACACGGTTATGACAAAATTGTTTTGTTCTAGTAGACGATGCCGAAATTCCTTTGGGCTATACAGGGTGGGATTGATTGGTCTTCCCAACTGCGTTTCAGCATCAATCAGTAGTTCAATGGTATTAGCATAATTGAGATCGGCTCCAACCAGCATGAGATCAATATCACTTTTTGAATGTTCTGTACCTTTGGCGAGAGAACCGTAAATAAAGGCTAGCTCCAATTTAGGCATTAATGAACCTAGGGCGTGACTTAAAACATCGGCAATACCAAAGGTTTTTTGAACAATGGAAATTAGTTCTTTATAGATCGGACTTGCTGAGTTTGCCTGATAGTGGCTTTGATTACCCTGCTTGGTCATTGTCAGCAATCCTGCTGTACACAGTTTTTTTAGCTCACGATTTATAGTGCCTTTGCCAATATCGGACAGACGAACTATTTCATTCATATAATAAGTTTTATCTGGCCTAGCATAGAGCAACCCCAAAACTTTCTGCTGTGTTTTAGTGAAAAGAGCATTGCCAATGCTTGAATTGCTGGGCGACATTTATTACCTCCTGAAAAGTCCCAAAGTGGGTACCTTAAGACCCTTTATGGGACTTTGCAAGTGGTGATTGGAGATCCCTCGTCGCTGCGCTCTGGTGGGTGGCAAAAATGAGGCTTTGTCTGGCATTGCGTCAAAAATACTTTTAATTTCTTTTTGCGACTCACTTCAATCTGATAAAACCACTACTTAGGTACGATCAAGCCCTTGTGATTATCTTGGAGTTGGAAGTGGGCTTGGAATTTGGCCTGGAATTGAACAGTAGAATGATTCGATTAACATATCCTGAATTGACTTTGTTGCGCAACGCGCTACACTTACCTCAGAATTAAGTCTTTCAAACATAAAGGTTTGGAAAGATTTTATAAGTCTGGCAGTACTAGAGGCATTCAAGCCAATCATGCTAAAAAGTTACGTATGCAGCTTGCCGCGTTAGATACCGCCCAAACTATTGATGATATTGATATTCCCGGTTATCGCTTACACCCACTAAAAGGCATCAGATCAGGATTTTGGTCGATCTGCGTAAATGGTAACTGGCGGCTAACATTCGAATTTAGCGACGGAAATATCTATATCCTTAACTATGAGGATTATCACTAATGACTATGCACAACCCTCCCCATCCCGGCGGGTTTATTCTCGCCACCTATATGGAGCCCTTTGGTTTGAGTTGTCGTTTTCTGGCTAATCAGCTCGATGTGGCGGCATCTACCCTTAATCGTATCCTTAAACAGCAGAGTGGAATCAGCCCGGAGATGGCTTTACGTCTTTCCAAAGCTCTTGGACGAAGTCCAGAGAGCTGGCTGGCAATGCAGCATAGCTATGATTTATGGCAGGCTAAAAAGGTAGTTCGGCTGGAAAGGGTTAATAAGCTTGATTTGGATGCGGCTTAGTTGGAGATCCCTCGTCATACCGACAAATGAATGTCATGCCGGCGAAGGCCGGTACCTATTGCAGTGTAAACCCAAGCTCTAGCGAAGATAACAGATGCCGGCCTACGCCGGCATGACGAGAGAGAGATGTTGGCATGACAACAGTGTTTACAGCCGGACTGAAACTCCGCGCTCTGCCATATACTGTTTGGCTTCTGGCACTGTATGCTCACCAAAGTGAAAAATACTCGCCGCTAAAACCGCATCAGCTTTGCCTTTAACAATTCCATCAACTAGGTGCTGAAGGTTACCTACACCACCGGAGGCGATCACGGGAACGGTTACGGCATCGCTGATAGTTGAGGTGAGATCGAGATCGAATCCATTTTTGGTGCCGTCGCGATCCATGCTGGTGAGTAGTATTTCACCGGCGCCATAGGCGGTCATTTTCTCTGCCCATTGGATGGCGTCAATGCCGGTGGGTTTGCGGCCACCGTGGGTAAATATCTCCCACTTTGGTTGGTCGCCCTGCTGGACTTGCTTGGCGTCGATGGCGACGACTATGCATTGCGAGCCAAAACGCTGGGCGGCTTCGCGAACAAATTCTGGATTGTGAATGGCGGCTGAGTTGATGGCGACTTTGTCGGCACCGGCGTTTAGTAGGTTGCGAATATCTTGCAGTTCTCTTACCCCTCCACCTACTGTGAGCGGAATAAACACTTCTCCGGCCATGCGCTCAACGGTGTGTAAGGTGGTGTCACGGGCCTCATGGCTGGCGGTAATATCAAGGAAGGTAATTTCATCGGCGCCCTGCTCGTTGTAGCGGCGGGCAACTTCTACCGGATCACCGGCATCGCGAATATCAACAAACTGAACGCCCTTAACCACACGGCCTTTATCGACATCGAGACAGGGAATAATACGTTTAGCCAGACTCATTTCTCTTCCTTAAACAGGTGACCGAGCTTGCCAGCTTTGGTGGATAGGTATTGAACATTGTGGGGATTACTGTCCGCCTGGATAGGCACACGGTCAACGACATCTATGCCCAGCTCTTTCAAGGCAGCGACCTTGCGCGGATTATTGGTCATCAGCTTAACCTGCTTGGCACCGAGATGCTCAAGCATCGGCGCGCAGATTGAATAGTCACGCATATCGGCACCAAAACCTAATTGCTCATTGGCTTCGACGGTGTCGGCACCTTGGTCTTGAAGGTTATAGGCACGAATTTTATTTACCAGCCCTATACCGCGACCTTCTTGGCGCAGATATAAAATTGCGCCACGACCCTGTTCAGAAATTCGTTTCATGGCTTCTTGCAACTGTTCACCGCAGTCGCAGCGCAGACTACCGAGGGCATCGCCGGTTAAACATTCTGAGTGGATGCGGATTAATAGGGGTTCGTCGCTGCCACAGTCACCTATGGTGATGGCGATATGCTCTTTACCTTTAAACGGATCTTCAAAGCCGTGAATATCGAAGGTTCCCCAACGGGTGGGTAACTTTGAGGATTCAATAAAACGAAGCACCAGACTGACTCCAACTTATTATTAATCAAATGTATTAATCGGTCGCGTATTGTAGCTTCAACACCAGACCAGTAAAGGGTTTATATTAGTCCTGCTGCACCTAATAATGCGATAACGGCCGCGGCTGCTAACCCGGCGATCACATCGTCGATCATAATGCCAAAACCACCCGAGACTTTTTTGTCCAGCCAGCTTATTGGCCAGGGTTTTAATATATCGAAAAGCCGAAAAAGCGCAAAGCCTAGTAACAGGGATGTCCAGGATACGGGTAGCGCGGCCATGGCGATCCAAAAACCAACAAACTCATCCCAGACAATGCCGCCGTGATCATGCACGCCCATGGTTTTTGCGGCATGCCCACAGATATAAATGCCGACAACAGCGCTGATTAAAACCACGATTAAATAACTTGCTAGCGGCAGTTGGGCGAGTAGCCACCAGAGCGGGATTGCCGCCAATGTGCCCATTGTGCCCGGTGCTTTTGATGAAAGACCGCTGCCAAAACCAAAGGCCAACAACAGGGTTGGCGATTGCAGTAACTGTTTAAAGGTTGGGTTAGCTATGTTGTTAGCCTTGTTATTAACCAAAGTGATCGTACCCCTTTTTATTGGCGGATAGTGGGTTGTTGTCAGGGTCAAGAATAGTGACCAAACTATCTGAATCCCTTGCTGCACCGATAGTACCAATTTTACTGGCGAACAATTCGCCGCTACTTATCCACTGCTCAATAATGGCGAGTTTATCGGCGCCTACGGTAAAACAGAGCTGATATTCATCGCCGCCAAAAAGTGCCCAATCAATACAGTCCTCTGGCGCCAACTGACGAACATCTGCGGCTATGGGCAACTGCGCGGTGTAAATGGTTGCTGTAACCGAACTGGACTTACAAATATGCCCTAAATCAGCGACCAAGCCATCGGATATATCGATGCATGCTGTGGCTAATCCACGTAATTTTAGGCCCGTTTCAATCTGTGGCTGGGGCTTATAAAATCTTTGAAGTAAGCGATCACTGTTGCTGTATATATTATTTTTAATGGATGCTGATTTTAGACCTGCTGCGCCATCTGCCAAATAGCCTGTCACAAAGATGCTATCAGCTACAGTTGCACCGCTGCGTTTTAAGCTCTGTTCTGGGGGCGCTTCTCCGAGCAGGGTTATTGATACGGTGAGGGGACCGCTGGTAGTGTCACCACCGACTAGGGCAATATTGTATCGGTTGGCAATGTCGGCAAGCCCGGCGCTGAAATCGGCCATCCATGTGCTGTTGGCTTTTTCCTCGGGCAGGGTTAAGGCCAGAGTAAACCATCGAGGCTGAGCACCCATGGCAGCCATATCGCTGAGGTTGACGCAGAGTGCCCTTGTGGCGATTTGCCCAGCGCTGGCGCTGACGGGGAAATGCACCCCTTCGACTAAGGTATCAGTGGCGACGATTAATTGATGATTTTGGCTGCTGTTGATAACGGCGCCATCATCACCGATACCCAGCGCCACTCCAGCTTGACCGGTCAGGTCTTTGAAGTAGGTTGCGATTAATTCAAATTCGCTGGGCTGATGATGCTTTTGATCAGACAGGGTGGTGTCCTCTCTCACTTTTTAACTGTAGAAACCTCTTTATCGAGGCTATCTAATTAAAGGCGCTAATCAACGGCGCTTGTTGGCAGCGACTTCAATGGCGCGTTTTTCAATGGCCACGCGATCGAGTATGCCGTTGATATATTTAAACGCATCGGTGGGTCCAAATGTTTTGGCCAGATTGACGCCTTCGTTAATTACGACTTTATAGGGTACATCGATACGGTATAGCATTTCGTAGGTAGATAGCCGCAAGATGGCGCGGGAAACGGGGTCGAGCTGGTCTTGATTGCGGTCTAGATGCGGTTGATAGGCGGCATCAACTTCACTAAGATTTTTAGGCACACCATAGAGCACCTCATGGAATAATTCGGTATCGACTGTGGCCATATTATTGTCGGTGTGAAATTCAGCTTCGATACTCACAAGATCGGTGCCGCCAACATCCCACGAGTAAAGGGCTTGTGCGAGAAGTCTGCGCGCTTTTTGGCGCATTTTTGGTTTTGACATTTATTCGGAGCCTTGGATTTGTTTAAAAACAGTGAGTAGTTCAATAATCGTCAAGGCCGCTTCTTCGCCTTTATTTTCATTGTTATCGCCAGAACGATCTAGCGACTGTTGCAAGTTGTCGGTGGTCAATAGACCAAAGGCTACCGGCAGGTTTTCATTCAGGGATACTTCCCCAATACCGCGAGTGGTCTCTGAACATACGTAGTCAAAGTGCGGGGTATCACCGCGAATCACACAACCGAGTGCCACAACAGCGTCGAACCGACCACTGCGCGCTGCACGCTGGCTAGCCAATGGCAGCTCAAACGCACCGGGGACGCGAAACACTTCAAGCGCTTCACCGTCTATGCCATGTCGGGCAAATGCACGAACGGCACCCGCCACCAAACCGTCGGTGATTTCGGCATTCCAACGCGCTGCGATTACTGCAATACGCACTTTTCCCATGTTAAAACTGCCCTCTTCAGGTCTATATTCGCCCATGACTTATTCCTCTATTATTCGCAGTCGACGTGTTCTACAACTTCGAGATCGAAGCCGGAGATGCCGGTAAATTTAAACGGTGCGCTCATTAGACGCATCTGGTGCACGCCAAGGTCTCTAAGAATCTGAGATCCGGTGCCAACCTGTTGATAGACCACATCACTGGCAAGCTGAGTGCGGCTCTGCCCGGGATTGATTATCTGTTCGATACTGCGATCTATATCCTCAGAGGACTCAGGATAGTAAAGCAGTACAACAACACCGCGACCTTCAGCGGCTACCCGCTCTAGAGCTTTATGGAATGACCAGCTTTTATAGTCACTGGAATCTTCGATGGCCAGTAGGTCGCGAGCTGAACGATTGGTGTGCACGCGCACTAGCGGTGGTTCACCGCCATTAACATCGCCCTTAACCAAGGCAAAATGCTTTTCTTTAAGGATGCTGTCAAAGTAGGTTTTTAAGGTAAATTCACCAAAGCTGGTATTGACCTGGCGCTCGTTAACGCACTGAGCAGTCTTTTCCGTCACTAGGCGGTGGTGAATTAAATCGGCAATGGTGCCAATTTTAATTTCGTGCTTTTCAGCAAAGATTTCCAGATCATCGCGGCGCGCCATCGTGCCGTCGTCATTCATAATTTCCACGATTACGGCAGCGGGTTCAAAACCGGCCATTTTTGCCAAATCACAACCAGCTTCGGTGTGACCGGCACGACTGAGTACGCCGCCAGGCTGGGCTTTAAGCGGAAAGATATGACCCGGCTGAACTATGTCGCTAGGACGCGCGCTGCTGGCAACGGCGGCCTGAACGGTGCGTGCACGGTCAGCAGCTGAGATTCCGGTAGTGACTCCTTCGGCGGCTTCAATAGACAGAGTAAACGGCGTGCTGTGGCTTGAATTATTGCTGTCGGCATTCACCATCATGGCTAAATCCAACTGTTTGCAACGATCCTCATGCAGTGTTAGGCAGATCAATCCTCTGGCATTGGTGGCCATAAAATTAATATCCTCAGCGCGAACCATCGGCGCGGCCATCACCAGATCACCTTCGTTCTCGCGATCCTCATCATCCATCAAAATAACCATCTTGCCCTGACGGATATCTTCTATCAGCTCTTCTATTGTATTGAGTACCATTTAGTCCCTTCCAATCACTGGTTGTACGTTATTAATCTTAGCGCTATAAATTGTGCGCAATTAACTTTTGCTCTCGGCCGCCTTGTCACCGAGCAGTAACCGCTCAAGGTAACGAGCCACCAGATCGACTTCAAGATTTACTTTTGTTCCCACCTGATAATCACCCATCACCGTGTGGGTCATGGTGTGGGGAACAATATTCAATTCAAACTCAGCGCCGTCGACAACGTTCACCGTCAGGCTGGTGCCATCAACGGTGATTGAGCCTTTGTGGGCAATGTATTTTGCCAATTCCTGTGGTGCTCGAAGCCGAAAGCGCCATGAGCGAGCATCTTCGTGCAGCGAGACAACTTCGCCGATACCATCCACGTGACCGGAAACAATATGTCCACCAAAACGATCGCTGGCTTGCATGGCCTTTTCAAGATTGATACGACTATCGGTTTTCCAGTTGCCAATGGTTGTCAGATTGAGAGTTTCAACCGATACGTCGGCGATAAAACCTTCACCGGTAAGTTCTACAGCCGTCAGGCAGGCTCCGTTACAGGCGATGCTATCGCCGAGCTGCACATCGGAGAGTCCGAGATTTCCAGTACGAATGGTCAGGCGCACGTCGCCGCCACGCTGTTCGAGGTTGGCGATATCGCCAATGGCACTAATGATTCCTGTAAACATAACCTTATAACCTGTTACTTAAATTATTTATTAAACTGCCTTTCAACAGTACCGCGTCTATTGTCCGGTGGTCATCGCGAGAGACCGGATAATACACCGGTGACACGCTAGCAAAGCCTCTACCAAGAAGTCACTGCCAAAAAGTCACTGTCAAAACGACAATTAAAAAAACCAAATCATCGCTCGTTCTATCAGTTAAGAGCAGGGATAGGTTCTCTGTGACCATCGGCAGCATGGATGCTGCCGCTGAGCCTACAGGGACGTATTCACGGCGTGTCGCAGAGAACCTATCCCTGCTCTTGATCCGCGCAACACCCTATACTCAATACTTATTCTATTTCACAGCAACCTGATGGAGATCCTTCGCCTTCGCTCAGGATGACAGCAGGGTTTTCAAAACTTATTCTATTTTACCGTTACCTAATTGAGATCCTTCGGCTTCGCCGAGGATGACAATGGTGCCGACAAAAGAGTTTTCAATAATCTTTGTCCGGATACAGAGTCACTCTAATATCCTCACCAATCTGACGAATATCCTGAACTGACAGCGCTAAATGCGCATCAATCGTTCTAATCGGCAAACCAAACATCGGCCGTGCATCACTGCCAAATAACTTCGGTGCCCAATAACAGACCAGCTCATCGAGCAGGCCTTCGGCAACAAAAGCACCAGCCAAACCAGCACCGGCTTCGACCATCACGCTATTACATTCACGGCGCGCCAACTCGACCAACAGCGCATGTAAATCAACATGCCCATCTAGCTCAGGTAAAAATACCACATCAGCACCAGCGGCTTTTAACGCTTCGGCTTTTTCGCGCTGCTCGCTGCCATCTATCGTCGCCACCAACGTATCGCCTGGCTGCGCAAACATGCGCGCCTCAGGACTCATTTGTAACTTGCTATCAACAACAACACGCAATGGCTGACGGAGGCTGTCTTCCACCCCCACATCTTGATTGGTAATACGCACAGTAAGAGACGGATCGTCCATTAATTGCGTACCGATTCCGGTAATAATCGCACAACTTGCCGCGCGCAGTCGCTGCACATCTTTGCGCGCTGCCGGTGTGGTAATCCACTGGCTCTGACCGCTGGCCATTGCGGTTCGACCATCGAGACTGGCGGCCATTTTTACCAACACCCAGGGCGTGCCCTGTTCGTGGCGTTTAATAAAGCCTTTATTCAAATCTCTGGCTTGATCTTCCATTAGGCCGCAGGCGACTTCTATACCTGCGTCTTGCAATAATTTTATGCCCGCACCGGCAACCTGAGGATTGGGATCATCACAGGCGATCACTACACGAGAGATGCCTGCATCAATTAGCGCAGTGGCGCAGGGGCCGGTTTTACCCTGGTGGCTGCATGGCTCAAGGGTCACATAAGCAGTGCTGCCTTTGGTGCTCTCAGCGCCCTGCAAAGCTTCGATTTCTGCATGATTACCCCCTACTGGGCGAGTGTACCCCTCGCCAATAATCGCACCATCAGCAACAATAACGCATCCGACGGCGGGATTTGGGCTGCTGGTATAACGGCCTTTGGCCGCCAACTGCAGTGCTCGCGACATCATCTCGCGATCAGTGGTTGAAAAACTCATTACTCGCTTTCCGCAGTCGGTTTTAAAGCATTTAAGCGGTTTAGTTCGTCTTGAAATTCACTCAGGTCTTGGAAACTACGATACACCGAGGCAAAACGCACATAGGCTACTTCGTCGAGTTCACGCAATTTGGCCATTACTTCTTCGCCGATAATTCGCGACGGGATTTCTCTCTCGCCGGTCACCTGAAGAAAATGTTTAATTTGGGTTAGTGCAACTTCGATCTGCTCGATAGAGACCGGGCGCTTTTCCAGCGCTCGCTGAAGGCCGGCGCGGAGCTTTTCTTCATCAAAAACTTCTCGACTGCCATCGGTTTTAATCACCCGCGGCATAACCAGTTCGGCCATTTCATAGGTCGTAAAACGCTCGCTGCAGGCAACGCACTCGCGACGACGACGCACCTGTCCGCCATCGGCGACTAAACGAGAATCGATAACCTTGGTGTCATCAGCATTACAAAATGGACAGTACATAGCAAAAGATCGAAAAAATGGGTCGGCATTCTAACACAAGATGCTGTCTTTTAAGACAATTTGGGCTTCCTTGGCGGGACTGAATATTTTTCCCTGAGCCAACCAACACAGCGATAAATTTAAATAGCGGCAGTGGCAAAAAAAAGCCCTGTATTGAACAGGGCTTTTATATCTATCGACGTTGCAAACTATCTATAAACTAACTACAAACTAGCCATAAACGGGGAAGCGCCCACATATCTCAAGCACTTTGGCTTTGATCTGTGGAATAACTTGCTCGGAGGTACCATTCTCAAGACTGTCGAGAATATCGCACATCCAGTGAGTCAGCTGAACAGTTTCATCAATACCAAAACCGCGCGTGGTGATCGCCGGCGTACCTACTCGCAACCCGGAGGTCACAAATGGTGAGCGTGGATCATTCGGAACGGCGTTTTTATTAACGGTGATAAAGGCTTCACCCATGGCGCGATCGGCATCAGTACCGGTGTACTCTTTACCAATCAAGCTAACCAGCATCAGGTGGTTTTCAGTGCCGTTAGAAACAATATTGATACCGCGCTCGATAAAGGTCGCCGCCATTGCCTTGGCATTGGCAACTACTTGCTTCTGGTAACTGACAAACTCATCGCTGGCCGCTTCTTTAAAGGCAATTGCCTTGGCTGCAATCACATGACACAACGGGCCGCCCTGACCACCAGGGAAGACTGCCGAGTTACATTTTTTAGCCACTGTTTCATCGTTGGTGATAATAAATCCACCGCGGGGACCACGCAGAGTTTTGTGCGTGGTTGAAGTCACAACATGGGCATGGGGAACCGGGTTTGGATAAACACCAGCGGCAACCAGACCTGATACGTGTGCCATATCGACCATTAAGTAAGCGCCCACTTTGTCTGCGATTTCGCGGAAACGGGCCCAGTCCATAATGCCAGAGTAAGCTGAGAAACCAGCGATAATCATTGCCGGCTTGTGTTCAATCGCCAGAGCTTCAACCTGATCGTAATCGACCAGACCAGTCTCGGCGTTTAAGCCGTACTGAATTGGGTTGTAGAGCTTGCCAGAGAAATTAGGCTTGGCACCGTGAGTCAGGTGACCACCGTCGGCCAGACTCATACCCAAAATTGTGTCACCGCCTTTGATCAACGCAAGAAATACTGCACTGTTAGCCTGAGATCCGGAGTGTGGCTGCACATTGGCATATTCCGCACCATAGAGGCTTTTCAGACGATCAATTGCCAACTGTTCGCTGACATCAACATATTCACAACCACCGTAGTAACGCTTGCCGGGATAGCCTTCGGCGTACTTGTTGGTCAACTTGCTGCCCTGGGCCGCCATCACTGCGGGGCTGGTGTAATTCTCAGAGGCAATCAATTCAATATGTTGTTCTTGACGCTGGCTTTCGAGCTGCATGGATTCCCATACTTCGGCATCAAAATTCTCAATAGTCTGGTTTTTATCAAACATAGTTAGAGCATTCCCAAAGGTTGTGTTAATAATTAAATTTTCGGAACTGAAGAAGACGCGCAGTTTACCCGAAAGCGTATTCTGCTGACAGTAATATAAGTGAAAAATTGCCTATTTTTCGAACAGCGCAATCGCTTCCACATGAGCTGTATGAGGGAACATATCCATAACCCCCGCAGCACTTAAACTGTAGCCCGCCTCAGTCAATAATTTCGCATCCCTGACCATCGTCGAGGGATGGCAGGAGATATAAATAATCTGCTTGGGCTTAGCCTTTGCAATCCAAGGCATAGCGCCAGCCGCACCATTTCTCGGCGGATCGAGCAATACCAGGTCGATCTTTTCTTTGAGCTTGCGCATACCCGACCAATCATTGAGGTCGGAAACCATAAACTCGATATTAGTCAGATTATTGCGCCGGGCATTGGCCTCGGCGCTGCGCACCAAATCCTCGAGACCCTCAATACCGATTACCCGATCAAAATGGGCTGCCAGTGGCAGAGAGAAATTTCCGCTGCCGCAAAACAGATCTACGGCCAGGCTTTTTTTACCCGAGCCAGTTTTACTAGAGCCAGTTTTATCCGAGCTGTCGGTATCCTTCTGAGGTTTACGCACCAAAGATAAAACCTGATCAATCATCTGGCGGTTAATCTCGCCATTCACCTGAACAAACTGTCCCGGCTGAACTTGCAGTTGAACATCATCAGTCAGAGCCAACTCAAGGGGCTCGCCACCGGTATCGAGACGGGCAAATTTTGACTGATTGCTGGCCTTCCACCAAAGCTGGGCAGAACTCGTCGTGAACATTTTCATACTCTCCAACATCTGCTCAAGCTCAGTGGCAGAAGGTGCCCTGCTAGCTTCGACCGCAATCGCCAAGCCATTGTCAGCACTCAACAGCTCAACCTCAAAAAGACGAATACCCGGCGGGAACGCAGTCAGCCATTCAGGCAGTGCCACCACAATAGCCGCGAGAGGTTCAGCCAACACATGGCATTCAGTTATAGGCTCAATTCGACGACTGCCGGGATTGTGAAAGCCCACCAGTACATTGCCGTCTTTAGCGCGCTGCACCGCCAACCGAGCGCGGCGGCGATAGGCCCACTGCGGGCCGCTTAACGCAGGTAACAGGGTTTTCGGCTGCATACCGCTGCGTTCTAAACTATCTAAAAGCTGCTTCTCTTTAAAGCTAACCTGAGCGCCGTGCTCGAGATGCTGCACAGTGCAGCCACCACAGCGCGGAAAGTGCTTACACTGCGGCTGGATACGGCTGTCCGATGCAGAGATAACCTCCAGCACATGGGCTTCATCATAGTTGCGCTTTTGATTGTGACGGCGAAACTCCACAGTCTCCCCGGGTAGCGCACCCGCGATAAAACAGGTTTTTCCATCCGGACGGCCAACCCCTCGACCATCGTGAATAAGGTCGACAATCTCGCAAATTAATCGGCTGTTATCGGACATAGAAGTCTCTTTTTTTATCGGCAATTTTAGGGCGCGTATATTAGCAGATCAGCGGCAGCGCTTTTGATTGTTTTACAGCCCCCTGCTCAGGCATGATAGGCAACTTAAAAACGGCTTAAAAGAAGGAGCTTTTAATGACAATGCGCAATACAGAAAATCACTGGGGATGGCTGAGCAAGCTATTGCACTGGCTAACTGCCGTATTGATTTTAATTCAGATTCCACTGGGCTTTTACGCCGAAGAACTCAAGCTATCACCCTTAAAACTGGATCTGTTTGTCTGGCATAAATCCATTGGCATGCTAATTCTACTGCTCGCCATTGAACGGCTACTCTGGCGCATAACCGGCACAATCCCCAAGCCCCTCGACAACAACCCAATCCAGCGAAGAATGGCACAACTGGCCCATGCCCTGCTTTACGGACTAATGCTTGCCCTGCCGATTAGTGGCTGGATAACCACCTCCGCGGCCAATATTCCCACCAAGCTTTTCTGGCTGATTGAGTTGCCAGCCATTACCGGTCCCGACGAAGCGCTTAAAAAGCTGGCCGCAGAAGTCCATGAAGTCTGTGTAATAATGCTGATTATTATTCTGCTTGTGCATATAGGTGCGGCGCTATACCACCACTTTAAATTGCGCGACAGTATTCTTAAACGTATGTGGTTTTAAAACTATTTAATGCAAACTATAAAATATCTTATCCTGACAACATATCTTTTTAGCCAGCTCCTACTCTGCGCGGCTTCTGATTCGCAAAGGGCTTCTGATTCGCAAAGGGCTTCTAGAATGGCAGTCTGACCCTGCTCAGAGCGAACTGACCTATTCGGTCAATTTTGAACAGCTGCCTATCAATGGCCAATTCAAAGCATTCACTGTGGACTATATCGCCCAGCAACAGCTGCGGGTTGTTGTAGATATCACCAGTGTCGATATGGGCAACTCGGATATTAACCAGGCAATTCGCGATGTCGATTGGTTTGATATTAAAAGCCATAGCCAGGCGGTATTTTTTAGCGATGAAATTAAAGTGGTTAGCGGCACTGAGTTTCTTGCCAAAGGCAAGCTGCAGCTTAAAGGCATTAGCCAGCCTGTTAATGTCCCTTTTAGCTGGCAGCCCTCAGCCGACAGCGTATCCATGACCGGCAAATTAATCTTGAGCCGCAGCGACTTTGCAATTGGTAGTCCCGAATGGGCCAGTGGCGATCAGATTGGGATAGATGTCGATGTCAGCTTTGCTGTAAAGATGCTAAAACATGCGTCGGAATAGCCTACTTAGAAATGCGACCATCCCCCTGCTAGCTTGGTTACTGCTAGGCGGCTGTGCCACCCAGCAAGAGTTTTCTTCCTCGAAAAAAGCACCAGCCGATTTTCCCACTTCCATCTATGCAGACCAAGAAAGCGACTCTGTCTATAAAGTCGACAGCCCTGCCTCAAGAATTTTAATTACCGTTCGACGGGGCGGCATGATGGCCAGCCTGGGGCATGATCATATTGTCGCCAGCCATGATCTTCAGGGGTTTATTTTGCTCGACAGAGACAGCCCCCAGAATCCCAACTGCCGGGCAGACTTCTATGCTCAACTCGCCAATCTTGAAGTCGATAATGCCCAGCTGCGTTCAGAGGCGGGGTTACTCACCAGCCCCTCGCAAAAAGATATCGCTGGCACCACCAGCAATATGCTGAAAAGTATTGAAGCTGAGAATTTTCCCTTTGCCCGCTTACATAGCAGTGACTGTCTGGCAGCCCTCTCAGGGGATCAGACTGAAGTGCTGTTGACCATTCATGGTGTCAATCAAAAGCAAAAAATAGCGATCAAGATAGAGGAAGTCAGCGACAGCGAGCTTATTCTCAGCGGAAAATTTTCAATCCTGCAAACTGACTTTGGTATTCAGCCATTCTCGATTATGAATGGCCTGATTAAAGTCGAAGATAGGTTGGAGTTGGATTTTAGAATAGTGGCGCAAAAATAATTAATAGGGAATCGTCTTATTATCCCAATCCAGATAAGACAGCTGCCCATCAACCACAGCACTATCCATAATCCCGATTAAACGCTCGGCAACAAATTCCGGCGTAAACAGCTTGCCCTCGGGAACAGCTGCCTGAAAAGGTTTTGATAAATCCGTATCCGTAGTCCCAGGATGAAAAGAAATCAGCTTTACATTTTTCACCCGTCGCGCATATTCAATAGCGATATTTTTCAACAACATATTCAGCGCAGATTTCGAACTGCGATAGGCATACCAGCCACCGAGACGGTTATCACTAATACTACCCACTCTGGCACTTAACGCCGCTACAATTGTCGGCTGCTTCGCTTTAAGCACCCTGTGCAAAAGCTTTAACCACAGCGCAGGCACCACAGCATTGGCTTGAAATATTTCATGCAAAGCTTCAGGTTTGATATCTTCAAGACGCTTTTCAGGCCAGAGACTATCCGTATGCAACAGACCATGACAGATACAGACCCTGCTTATGCTGCCGCTGTAGTCTTTCAGCTGCTCAACCACCTCAGCCATAGAATGCTCTGCATACTCCGTCTGAATCCACAGCAGTCCGCTTTCAGCCTGAACAGAGTCAGGGGCTGGCTTACTGCTTACCGCAATGACAGTCTCGATATGTTGATCGGCTAAAAATCCTGCGATTAGAGCCTGAGCCAAACCACCGCTGGCACCGAGAACCAGTGCATTAGTTTTCTCTGCTGGCATCATGACTGCTCTCTGTTGATCACGCACATCTCACAGCGCTCGCTACCGGTCAGCAGTCTGGAAATTCGCCGAGCGGTATTTGGCAAAAAACAGATAGCTGTAATCGGCGATCTGCTTGATGATCGGCCAGCGCAGTATGGCTACCCAATGACGCTTACCCACCAGCGCCCAAGCGTTGTAAGTCACATCTAGCGCATAGATCACCTCACCATTGGCCAGCTGGCCGTGAAGTATTTGATCGGCACGCTGCTGATCAATATGGGGGAAGCGTTCGCTAAAGTTATCAGCGTAGATATTTTCCAGACTGATCTTGCCCTCGGTATCAAGCTTGGATAGATGACGCATCTCTGAAACACAGAGTGGACAGCCGCCATCGTAAAAAATAATCAGTTCAGCCACAGATCAAAACTCCTGAATCATTAAGATAATAACTATAAGGTGTAACAGGCAGACAAGCGCGGTGAGTTGCACGCGCATTTTCCAATAGCCTGATTCCCGGAAATCTTTTTCGCAGCCCTGCTGGCCTCTTATCTGCTCAAACTCACGTTCGCAGAACAGCACGGCTAAAAACCCGGCCAGTAACAATGCCAGCGCAAAGATCGACATAATCGGCGCCAGATAGATAAGCAGAGTACAGCTCCAGGCACTAAGGGCAATCAGGTTACTGAATATCAACACTGCATTAGCTGACTGTCGGCAATCCCCAGAGAGCACTTTGCCCCATAGCGCGCCACATAAAAAGCTGAGAATAATCGCGCTGTAAGCAACAAACACATAGGGTGCATAGAAACCGAACAGTGACGCACTCTCAAACCCTTTGACGGACAATGCCCCCTGAATCATTAGCACAACAGGCAACAGGAACGGGATCAAACCAGCAAATCCTAAAGCTTTCGATTATCCCGAAAGCAGAACGCTCCGGACTGAGTATATTCATTCTCTTTTACACTGAAATTGTTATTTCTATTTCTACGCGATAAAGCCTTGATTGGATTGCCAGAAAAACCTTTAAACAGAGGGTTAGCAGCCAATCCAAAATAGAAGCTATAACGTAAATATAGTTTGTATGCAGGGCAAATTAATTTTAGGGAGTAATTAATAATGGCATTGGATGGCGTCAAAAAAACGGGACTATTTTGGTTTACCAATGACTTGCGCATTGATGACAACCCAGCCCTCTTTAAAGCAGCAAATGAAGTCGACCAACTTATTTGCCTCTTCTGCGTTCGTCCAAAATCTACTTTTTCCGACCAACAGGCCCCCAGCAAGCTGTCACCAAACCGACAGCAGTTTTTATTTGATAGCCTGATCGATTTAGAAAAGTCACTGGCCGAACAGGGACAACAGCTGTTAGTTGAATTTAAATCCCCTGCGGATGCCATTCCCGAATTGATCACCCAATATAATATTTCACATATTTACCGCAGTAATAGTGCTAGCGAATACAAGCGAAAAATCTGGGACACCCTGAACAAACGCTACAGCATGATCCAGTTTAATCAGATCGACAGTCACACCTTATTTGATAAATCACAGCTGCCATTTACTCTCGATAAACTGCCGGATAGCTTTTCCAAATTCCGACGAATGGTTTCAGATATTGCTGTAAGAACACCGCTGGAAAGACCACCCCAACTTCCAATCAGCAGTTTAACGACTAAACAAGATTGGCAAACTGTCTGGAAAGCCACCTGGAAAGCCATCTGGAAAGCAGAGCCACTCCACACACAACTCAGCGAAGATCAATTATTTAAAGGTGGCTCTCAGGCCGGTAAAGCAACATCTACAAAATTACTTTAACAGTAAAAGTGCTAGCAGCTATAAAGAGACTCGTAATGGACTCGATGGCCTAAGCTATTCGACCAAGTTTTCACCCTGGCTGAGCAATGGCAGCATTTCTGCCCGACAGATTATTAGCGAACTGCAAAAGTATGAAACTGAAGTTGAAGCCAATGAGTCCACCTACTGGATTTACTTTGAGCTTTTGTGGCGAGAATATTTTCAATGGTACGCACACAGCCATCGAGCAAAGCTGTTTAAATTTAATGGTATTAAAAACACCAATCCGACAACCAGCTTTTATCCGGAACGCTTCCAGAAATGGTGTCGGGGCAATACCCCCTACCCCATAGTCAACGCCTGCATGAAACAGTTAAATGCCACCGGCTATATGTCCAATCGTGGCCGACAGTTGGTCGCCAGCTGTTTTGTTCACGAGTTAAATCTCGACTGGCGCTACGGTGCCGCCTATATGGAGCAACAGCTTATCGACTATGATGTTGCCTCCAACTGGGGAAACTGGCAGTACCTTGCCGGCGTTGGCGCAGACCCTCGAGGTCATCGACGTTTTGATCTCGAGAAACAGACACAAATCTACGACCCCGAAAGATTATTTATAAAGCGCTGGGGCGGTGATCAGAACCTTGAACCCCTCGACTCCAGAGATACGGTAGACTGGCCAATCTAAATTTTCGACGCAGCAATAACCCTGACAACTACAATAAAAAACTATGCAGAAATTTTATACCTTACGCTTAATTCTTGGCGACCAACTCAACAGCAGCCACTCCTGGTATCGCAATGTCGATAATGGTGTGCTCTATGTCATAGCCGAACTGCATCAGGAAGCCAGCTACGTTAAACATCATATTCAAAAAATAGCGGCCTTTTTTGCAGCCATGGAAAACTTTGCCAGCGCACTGCAATCCGCCGGCCATCAGGTTAGTTATTTAACCCTTGATGACAGCAAAAAATACACAGACCTCTGCGATTTAATTAGCCAGCTGTGTCAGCAGCATGGAATTAAAAATTTCGACTATCAGCAACCGGATGAATATCGTCTTGCCCAACAGCTGCAAAACCTATCCCTGCCTTCAGTCGAAATTAGCTGCTGTGATACAGAGCATTTTCTTCTGCCCAAGGAAGAAATCAGTGAATATATAAAGCCCGATAAGCACAACCGTATGGAATCCTTCTATCGAAAGATGCGTGTGCGCTTTAACCTGCTGATGGACAGTGATCAGCCGCGTGGCGGACGCTGGAATTTTGACGGTGAAAACCGCCAGAAACTCAAACCCGCAGATATAGCGGCACTGCCAGAACCACTGTTATTTGCCAATCCGGTAAGTAAAATATTACAGCGTATAAAAGCCCATAATATTGCCACCATAGGTACTGCTACAGAGTCATTATTGTGGCCAGTCAATCGCCAACAATCACTTCAGCTACTGCAATTTTTCTGTGATTACTGTCTGCCAAATTTTGGCCGCTTTCAGGATGCCATGACCGCGCAGACCGATAAGCGCTGGAGCCTCTACCACTCGCGAATCTCCTTTGCCCTAAACAGCAAAATGCTTCATCCCATGCAGGTTGTCGAAGCCGCTTTAAAACGCTTTGAAGAAAAAAATAGCCCAGTAGATATAGCCCAGGTAGAAGGTTTTATTCGCCAGATTATCGGCTGGCGAGAATATGTGCGCGCGGTGTACTGGAGCAATATGCCCGGCTATGCCAAGCGCAATGCCCTAGGTGCAGAGAATGATCTGCCAGAGTATTTTTGGACCGGCAAAACCAAAATGTCCTGTATGAAACAGGCGATTGATCAGTCCCTCGAATATTCCTACGCCCACCATATTCAGCGCTTAATGGTCACCGGCAACTTTGCCATGCTCGCGGGAATAGATCCCGATCAGATGGACAACTGGTATCTGGGTATTTATATAGACGCCATCGAATGGGTCGAAATGCCCAATACCCGTGGCATGAGTCAATTTGCCGACGGTGGATTAATCGCCACCAAGCCCTACGCCGCCAGCGGCAGCTATATCAACAAGATGGGTGATTACTGCAAAGATTGCCATTACAGCGTCAAAGAGCGCTTTACCGAAAATGCCTGTCCGTTTAACAGCCTCTATTGGCACTTTATGCAGCGTCATGGCGATAAATTCGCAAGAAATCCACGCACTGCAATGGCCTATCGCAGCTGGGATAAAATGGATACAGAGGTTAAGAAGTCACTACTCTTAAGAGCCGAGTATTGCTTGGCCAATATAGAGAGCCTGTAGAGGAAAGCCTGTAAAGAGCAGCTTATAAACAAGAGCTGGTAGAGAAATTACTTTTCAGAAACCTCTACCAGCGCATCCATAATTGCACTGTAATTACTGAAGAACTCCTTAGAGATACCATCATCAAAGGTCACCGGCGTTTTGACATTGCCACGGATTTTTATAATCCCCATAGAGTCGAGAAACTCCGCAGCGCGACGACGAAAATCAACTGACCCGAGCCAATTGATATAGCTTAGCGGGCCCCACTTCTGAACCGAACCGCCAGTTGAGTGATATTTTGTAATTCGGGTAAATACCAAATCATTTTCGCGATCGACAAAAATATACTGACCAAACTTGCCACTGGCATTAAAGATAACCGACTCATCATCATGGCGAGAATTCCACCAGTGCAGAGAATATCCCCGCTGCTGATCAATAGTCTGGCTGTTTAAACTGCTCCACACCATCGAGAAAGTTTCATCCACATAGTTGGCAGAGATAATCTGTTCACCATTCCATTTTCCATCGCGAGAAAATAGCAGCCCAAAGCGCGAGTACTGTCGCGCCGTAGTATCAATACAGCAGTAAGTTAAAGGATTCCCAGCGGCATCACGCCAGAGTGTTACATCGGTAAGACCGATTTTATTCAGCACTCGATCCGCCAGTAATTGATCGGCAGCTATGCCCGTTGCCTGCTGCAAGAGATCAGCCAACAACATCGAATTAACATTGTTGTACTGAAAAACTTTACCCGCCGGCTGTTCATAACCAACCGCGCGTGCATATTCGAGATGATCGCTGGTGAAAAACATTTTTTCATGTTCATGATCGGGCATTTCAAGACCACTGGTCATATCTAGAAGATCGCGAATAGTAATCTCGGAACGCTGATCATTAAAATAATCCAGATACTCTGCAACTCGGTCATCAAGGCTGCCTATCTCACCGCGATCAATAGAGATACCGATCAGCGAAGCATAAAAACTTTTCGCCATCGACCAGGACGTGCCATAGGACGCTTGATCGTAGCCATTGGCATAGCGCTCACCAACCAGAAAACCATCCTTGATTAACACCACCGCCTGAGTGGCTGAATCTGAAAAAGACAGATCGAATAATTTTTTTATTTTTTGTTCGTCAATGCCCAGCTCAGAAGGAGCCTTGGTTTGCCATTGCTGCTCCGGATATTCAAGTACTGAACCATTTAGCTCCGTACTTTTTATTTCCGTGCTTTTTAATTCAATTTCTAATTCATTTTTTACTTTATTTTCTTGATCAAGATGATGCTCAGAATAACTGTTAACTGATAAACATAAAGCCGCACAAAAACCACAGACAACAACGCCAAATCTCCCCACGATTCACTCCTTTTTTATTATTCCCTTAGTATAACGTTTTAACTCGAAAACATTTCAATCTCGATTATTTGCACTTTTTTTTAAATTGCTATACGTTATGTTCAGCAATTGAATCTTGAAACATAAAAATAGATAGGTTGCGCATGGGGCTCAGTTAGTCTCCTAATAATAAGAAGCACACTGATGCTCATAATAATAACAATATCTAACTGTAGGGGTAACACATGACAAACAACCTAGCGGCTAACGATCCTGTTGGCATTTCATTTTGGCTTATTTCTATGGCGTTGGTTGCTGCCACAGCATTCTTCTTCGTTGAACGCGACCGTGTCGCGGGCAAGTGGAAGACTTCTCTGACAGTTTCCGGTTTAGTTACACTGATCGCTGCTGTGCATTATTTCTATATGCGCGATGTATGGGTAGAAACTGGTACTTCACCAACTGTCTTCCGTTATATCGACTGGTTACTGACTGTGCCATTGTTGATGATCGAGTTCTACTTGATTCTCTCTGCAGTAGCTAAAGTACCGGCTGGTGTATTCTGGCGCTTACTGATTGGTTCCGTAGCTATGCTCGGATTCGGTTATGCAGGCGAATCAGGAATGATGGACGCTAAAGTAGCATTCGTACCTTCTATGCTAGCTTGGGGTTACATCATCTGGGAAATCTTTAAAGGTGAAGCAAGCCAGATCAATGCTGGTCTTGCCAATGCTAACGTTCAAAAAGCCTATAAGACTATGACTTTACTGGTCACTGTAGGTTGGTCAATTTATCCGTTGGGCTATGTCTTCGGTTACTTTGGCGGTGGCGCAGACGCGGTCACTCTGAACGTTGTCTACAACATAGCTGACTTCTGGAACAAGATCGCCTTCGGTGTTGTTATCTGGGCAGCAGCAGTAGCTGATTCAGAGTAATCTGACTTAGTAGATACAAGGGAAAGAGCCAGCAGTGCTGGCTCTTTCTCCCTACCCTTCCCGGGTAGTTAAGAAAAAATAACGATAAAAAGAAACTGTAAATAAAAGCACCTGTCTATAACAAACAGCTGCCAATAAAAATAATAAGGGTACTAACAATGTTCCCAGCACAGTTAAAAAAGAATTCAGACCTACCCAATAGTTTATTAGAGCTAGAGCGTCTCTTTAAGTGCGAAATGCCAGATTCTCAAAGCACACTGGCACCAGCCGCTCGCTATCATTTTAAAAATCCCGGTAAGTCTTTTCGCGCGCAACTTGCGCTGACCAGCGGCATTTCGCTAGGTCTAAACCAACAGGATAATCTGCACTGGGCAGCGGCTTGCGAGCTACTGCACAATGCCTCGCTGATACACGACGACATCAGTGATGCCAGCACCCACCGACGCGGCCAAGAGAGCATTAATCAGCACTTTGGTGCCGATATGGCCCTCTGCCTCGGCGACTGGATGGTGGCCAAAGCCTTTGAGCTCGGCGCTAGAAACAGCCTTCACGGCGGTAAACTGGCAGCCTTGTTAGCTCAGGCGATGCAAGAGACTTGCAGTGGTCAAATATCCGATATTACCCAGCGCGAATGCGCCGATCTGGAAAACTGGCAGCGCATTGCCAAAGGCAAAACCGCGCCATTGCTAATTGCCCCAATCAAAGGCGCCGCTATAGCCGCCGGTCTCGATGAAGACCTGCAAAGCCTGAAAAAGCTAGTGGGTTTCTGTGGTCTCGCCTATCAGGGCCGCAACGATATCGACGATATTATCCCCTCCAGCCATCGCTCCAGTGACCTCGATGGCCGCAAGCCCAATTTAGTGGTCAGCCTGTTTGCCGAACACGGCCCCAACTGCGATGAATTCAACCAGTGGTACCAGTCTGACGACCTCAGCAAACTCAGCCATTGGCAAAAGCGCATCGCCACCAGCGATGTGATCTTGCAGGCCAATCAATCGGTCGACTACTGGCTGGCTCAGGCAGAGTTATTGGTGCTTTCAGTCCCGCCTCAACTGCAGGCGGTCAGCGCCGGAATAGTCAGCTCAGTCAAGGGGAAAGGGCACAGTAGTGCAACCAACAACATTAAAAACCAAGGACAGATCGCTTGACACAAACAACAGAGCAGGACGCTACAAACACGCAAACAGCAATAATTATCGGAGCAGGATTTGCCGGTATAGCAACAGCACTAAGATTGCGCGCACTGGGTTATGAAGTCACCCTACTAGAACGATTGCAGAGTATTGGTGGCCGCGCTCAGGTGTTTGAACGCGGTGGCTATCGTCACGATGCAGGTCCTACGGTTATTACCGCCCCATTTCTGTTCGACGAACTTTTTGAACTCTTCGACGAGAAACTTGAAGACCATCTCGAATTTGTGCCTCTAGACCCGTTCTACCGCTTTCACTTTGCCGACGGCAGTCAGTTTGACTACCGCGCATCCATAGACGACACCTTGGACGAAATACGCCGCTTTAATCCAGACGATGCCGACGGCTATCTAAAGCTACTGGAAAAATCCAAGCGCGTTTACGACATAGGTTTTAAACAGCTCGTACACCGACCCTTTACCCGAGTATGGGATATGGTCAAACAGATCCCCGCACTGCTGATGCTAAAGTGCTATCGCAGCGTCTCGCAGATGGTTAACAGCCATCTCAAGCACCCGCTAATTCGTCAGGCCTTCTCAATTCACCCGCTATTAGTGGGTGGAAATCCCTTTAAAACTACCGCCATCTACACATTGATTCACTACCTTGAGCGACGCTGGGGTGTGTTCTTCTGTATGGGCGGCACCGGCAAACTGGTGGAAGAATTATCGGCGCTAATGCAGCGTCACGGCATCAAAATTCAGCTCGGTGCAGATGTCGATGAAATTATTCTCGACGGCAAGCGCGCCAAAGGCGTGCGACTCAATGGCGGCGAAGTATTAAACGCCGATCTAGTGGTCTTTGGCGGCGACCCGGAGACCTGTTACAAACACCTGCTGCCGGCGAAAAAAACCTTCAGCCTGCCGAGTATAAAAAAACAGTACTCCATGGGCCTGTATGTGCTCTATTTCGGCACCCGCAAACTCTATCCAGATGTCGCCCATCACAGCATCTGGATGGGACCGCGCTTTCAGGAACTGCTGTCAGAAATATTTGACAGCAAAAAAATGAGTGAAGACTTCTCGCTGTATGTGCACAGACCCACAGCCACCGATAAAAGCTTTGCGCCGGAAGGCTGCGAATCCTTTTACGTGCTGTGTCCAGTGCCCAATTTGCTCGGCGATATCAACTGGGAAACCGAAGGGCCAATACTGCGCGACAGAATTGTCGACGCTCTGGAAGAGACCATATTGCCAGAGCTCTCCTCAGTCATTGAAGAAGTATTCTGGATGACCCCGGAAGATTTCGTCAAAGACTATCGCTCCATGCATGGCGCTGGCTTCTCCATAGAGCCACGCCTTACCCAGTCAGCCTGGTTTCGCTTTCACAACCGCGACAGAGCCATCTCAAACCTCTACTTTGTCGGAGCCGGCACCCATCCCGGCGCAGGACTGCCCGGTGTAGTCAGCTCAGCAAAAGTGGTTGAAGAGCTGTTAACCGGTGTCGAGGTAGGCTCGGGGGGGTAACTCATGGACAGTCCGCAGGCCAAACAGGTTCTCGCCCGACACGGCAAGTCGTTTTACTGGGCAAGTCTGTTTCTCGGCTCTGCACTGGCCGACCGCGCCGCACGGCTCTATCAATTCTGCCGCTTTGTCGACGACCTTGCGGACGGCGACCTGCCCCACCGACTGGACTCCCTTGAAGATATTCGCGCCGGACTAAAAGACCCGCAACATCCTGCTGTGGCAGAAATAGCCGAATTAAAGGCCTTTATTGCCCTAGCCAATGAAAGCCAACTACCGCTTAATGCCGCCGCTGAATTACTCGACGGTATGCTTCGCGACCAACATCCCACCGCCCTTGAAACCCAAGCTGAACTGCTGCGCTACTGCCATGCTGTCGCCGGTACAGTCGGGCTGATGATGTGTCGGGTACTCAACTGCCAACACCCTCGCGCCGAGAGCTTTGCGATAGATTTAGGTATCGCCATGCAGCTCACCAATATAGCCCGGGATGTACTCGAAGACGCAAAAATGGAGCGCCGCTACCTGCCCGCCGCATGGCTCGACAGACCACTGGATCCAGAGACCATAGCCCGCGCCGGCAATAACGCCCTGATACCCGTTGCCGATGCTATTGATCAGCTATTAACACTGGCTGAGCTCTATTACGCTAGCGCCCTGAAAGGCATTCACCTACTGCCCTGGCGCAGCCGATTTTCAATTATTGTCGCCCTGCGCGTCTACCGGCAAATTGGCCGACAGCTTAAACGCGGTGGACTCAAATGGTGGCAAGGCCGCACCGTGGTTAGCAAACTGACCAAAGCCCGCCTTAGTATTAGCAGCCTGATCGACCTACTGTCCGGTCTTAGCCCGAAATCCGTTGCGGCCCATAACAGCGCTCTGCACAGACATCTAAAAGGACTTGCCGGTGTCGAATAATAGCCATGAAGTTGATATCGCCATTATTGGCGGTGGCAATGCCGGGCTGACGCTGGCCGCACAGCTAGCCGCTCAAAAGTGCCCACCCAACACAGTGGTCATTGAGCCCCAGCCCCCAACCCAACGCGACTGCAGCTGGGGGCTCTGGGCACAGGAGAAACAGGCAAAAGAACTGAGCCACTCGACAAAAGGCCGCTGGAAACGCTGGCAGCTAATCGACCACCTCAGTCGCGTCACCCACAGCAGCGACCAATACAGCTATGTAAGCCTTAGCTCAGCAGACTATCTACTCGACCGCGCAGCAGAGCTGCACCAACCGGTCAGTCTGGTTGAGGAATCCGTCAGCGCGTTAAAACCCGGGCAAGACCGAACCACGGTGGTGACTGATCAAAACCAATACAGCGCCAAAACCGTCTACGACAGTCGCCCACCCAAAATTGCCGACAATGGCTTGCGGCAACATTTTCTCGGCTGGCATATACACACCGAGCAACCGCTTAAAGACCCGGATACCGCCATCCTGATGGACTTTCGTGTCGATCAATCACGGGGGCTGCACTTTATCTATGCACTGCCGTTTTCCGAGTATCATATACTCGTCGAATCCACATTGATTTCAACTACCGTTGAACCTCAGGAATGGTATCGCAATGCTATAAAAGGCTGGCTGAAAAATAATAATATTCAGGTCGCCGAGATAATCAGCGAAGAAATTGGCGTGATCCCAATGGATACACTGGTTGTGAATAAGCAGCGTAGCCAGTCACAGTCGACCTCCGTGCAACAGCCCCTGATCGCCCCAATTGGTGCCGCCAGTGGCGCGGTGCGACGTTCATCAGGCTACGCCTTTCAGCATATCCAGCAGCAGATCAGTCAACTGGCCGCTGGTATCGAACAGGGCAACAGGAGCGTTCCAACCCCCATCTCCAGCCGCCTGACCACAATGGATAAAATTTTTAATGGCGTGTTAATCAGCCGACCGGAACTCGCCGTATCACTGTATATGCGTATGGGCAACGCCCTCACCGGTGATCAGTTTTCACGCTTTATGCTCGGCGAGGCAACCACCAGCGACTGGCTGCGAGTTATCGCCGCCATGCCCAAAGGGGCTTTTTTAAACCAATTTGTAAAGCAGTTAACCAATGTCTGATCCAAGCCTGTTATCCACCCCATCGCTAATAGCCATCGCCGCTATTTTGCTGATTGGCGTCCCCCACGGCGGTCTCGATGGCGCCGTTGCGCGACGTGTTGGCTGGCCCAGCGGCACCGGCCCTTGGATAGCATTCCATCTGGTTTATCTATTGTTAGCCGCCGGCGTAGCCGGTCTCTGGTGGCTATATCCGCTACCCAGCTTAATCTTTTTCCTGATTATCTCAGCCCTGCATTTTGGCAGCAGTGATATTCACCCTGTCAGCGCCCCCAGCTCAAAAGACGCATGGCTGCCACTGATCGCCCATAGTGGACTGGTAGTGATTGCCATACCCGCATTTCAAAGCAGCGCCGTAGAGCCGCTGTTTGCAGTATTAATCGGCGCCGACAACAGCCTCTGGCTACTGCAACAGATTCAACAACTGCTGCTGCCCTGGGCCGCCTGCCTATTTGCCTACAGTATCTACAGCATCTATCAACCGCGCTGGCGCGGCGCACTGCTCAACCTCACCCTACTGATCGCACTAGCCTATCTACTGCCGCCACTGGTCAGCTTTGCACTCTACTTTTGCCTCTGGCACAGTCGCAGTCATATGCAGCGGATCTGGGACAGTATCCGCCCAGACCAACGTCGGCGCAGTGCCATCGAAGCGATCACTTATAGCCTCTTAGCCTATGCTGCCGCAGCCCTGTACTTTGCCCTGCAGGCCACTAATGAAGTGGCACCAGCACTGATACAGCTCACCTTTATCGGCCTTGCCGCACTGACAGTGCCCCATATGTTATTGGTTGATTTTATTCACGGACACCGGGAACCGCAGCAATATGACTGATATCAGCCAACGCAAAGCAGACCATATTCATCTGGCCCTGCAAACCGAACATCAGGCCGCACAATCAGCCGGCTTTGATCGTATTCGCTTTGAGCACAACTGCCTGCCCGAACTGCACACAGAAGATATTGACTGCTCAACCGTCTTCCTCAAACAATACTGCTCCGCGCCACTGATGATTGGCGCCATGACCGGTGGCTGCGAGCGCGGCGAAACCATCAACCGACATCTGGCGGAAGCTGCCGAGCAAACCGCAATCCCCATGGCACTGGGTTCACAGCGCGCGGCCCTGCAAGATGCGGCACAAAATAAACAGCTACAGGACCTGCGCCGCTGGGCACCCAAAGCCATACTGCTAGGCAATCTCGGCGGCACCCAACTGCAACAGCAGGGTGTTGAGCTCGCACAGCGCGCCGTCGACAGCGTGCAAGCCAACGCCATGATAATTCACTTAAATCCGCTGCAAGAATTGGTGCAACCAAACGGTGATCGCGACTGGCGCGGCGTACTGGATGCCATTGAAAAGTGCTGCGCCACCCTTAGCGTACCGGTCATTATTAAAGAAGTTGGCGCCGGTATTGGCCCAACCGCAGCACAGCGCCTAATCGACGTAGGCGTGCAGTGGATTGAAATCGCCGGACGTGGCGGCACCAGCTGGGCCAGTATTGAAAATGCCCGAAACGACCAGACCCGCGAACAACAGATAGCCGCACCCTTTATCAACTGGGGCATGGACAGCGCACAGCTTATTCCCCAACTGCGCAGCCAATCTCAACAGCTCGGCTTAATCGCCTCCGGCGGCCTGCGCAACGGACTGGATATTGCCCGCAGCATTCGACTCGGCGCCAATATGAGCGCCATAGCACAGCCTTTTTTAGCGCCGGCACTAGAGTCCACCGAAGCGGTACTTGAGCAAATTGAAATATTCCGCGAACAGCTGCGCTGTGCCATGTTTCTAACCGGCAGCAAAAACCTTAAAAAGCTGCAAAGCGCCCCCCTGCAACAGAACTAAAATCCGCTTACACTAATCGCTTCACCAACACCGCAAGAGAAAGAAAAGGAGAACCCTCTGTGAGCCAAAGCCATATTGAGAGCCAGATTAAGAGCCAGATTCAAACCGAGACTATTGCCGGCGTCGGCCTAATCACCCTAAACCGACCCGAAGCCCTAAATGCCCTAACCCTAGAGATGGTTAATAGACTCAGCGCAGTACTCAACGCATGGCGAGACGATCCCAACATCGAAGTCGTAGCCATTCGCGGCAACCATAAACAGGGCCCCTTTGGTGCTTTTTGTGCCGGCGGTGATATACGCTTCTTCCACGATGCCGCCATCGCCGAAGACCCCGCACTCGAAGACTTTTTTACCGCTGAATACAGCTTAAATCATCTGATCTACCACTACCCCAAACCCTATATCGCCTTTATGGATGGCGTGGTTATGGGAGGCGGAATGGGGCTCGCACAGGGCGCCGACCTGCGTATCGTAAGCGAGCGAACAAAGATGGCCATGCCGGAAACCAAGATCGGCCTGTTCCCCGATGTTGGCGGCGGCTACTTCCTCAGTCACTGCCCCGGCGCTAGCGGCGAATATCTTGCCCTATGCGGACAGATGCTAACTGGCGATGATGCACTGACTATGGGACTTGCCGATGCAATAGCTCCCAGTGAAAACCTGCCCGAACTGTGGAATAACCTTAGCGAAAATCTTAAGCTCAGCCCCATAGAACGTTTCCAACAGCTGCAAAATCAGTTGACTAAAACAGCACCAGAGCCATGTTGGCTGGATAGACAGATCGACGCTATTTTTATCCTGCCCACCCTGATGGATATTATTCAGGCACTGGAAAATGCCAATAACCACTGGGCAACAGAGACCCTAAAAAACCTGCGCCAACGCTCACCGCTAATGCTCCACGTCACACTGGAACAGATTCGCCGCGGACGAGAGCTGTGCATGGCCGATGATCTGCGGATGGAGCGAACTATGGTTCAGCACTGCTTCTATACCAACCACCTTAATCGCCGCGCTGAGACCAGTGAAACCGTCGAAGGTATCCGCGCTCTGGCCGTGGATAAAGACCAGAATCCGAAGTGGAACCCAGCGCGTATTGAAGATATTACCCCAGAGATGGTCGCGCCCTTTTTTAACAGCCCATGGCCGGAAAATCAGCACCCTCTCGCCAACCTCAAATAATTACAGATAGCCTATGCATCTCCACGAAGAACAGATCACCTGCCCCTTTTGCTGGGAGAGCATCACCCTACTGGTCGACCCCTCCGAATCGCAAACCTATACCGAAGACTGCTTTGTCTGCTGTCGTCCAATCCTGATTCAAACTCAGGTCTATGGCGATGAAGTCAGCGTCGAAGCCACTCAGGAAGATCTTGGGTTTTAATACAAAGCGCTTAAAACCCTCATCTGACCCCAATTTATTCTGTACTATTGCCAGCATAAAAATTATTCACCCCAACTCGTCCAGCGTAAAAGGCTCAAACCCAAATGGCTCTAAGTGCAACTATCTGCAAAGCAGAACTCAATGTGATCGATATGGATCGCCATTATTACCAGCAGCACAGCCTGACCCTGGCCCAGCACCCCTCGGAAACCGATGAGCGTCTAATGGTGCGACTACTGGCCTTTGCCCTGCACGCCAGCGAATCACTCAGCTTTACCAAAGGCCTAAGCACCGACGATGAACCCGACCTCTGGCAGAAAAGCCTTAGCGACGATATCGAACTGTGGATTGAGCTGGGACTGCCTAGCGAAAAGCGTTTAAAAAAGGCCTGCGGGCGATCCCAGCAGGTGATTGTTTATACCTATGGCACCGGCGGTGCGGATATGTGGTGGAAACAGATGCAGTCGCAGATCAGTCGATTTAAGAATTTAACTATTAGGCATATAGATTCGGATACCACTCAGGCAATGGCGGGGCTTGTGGAGCGGAGTGTTGATGTGCAGGTGAGTATTCAGGATAAGGAGATTACTTGGAACTGTGGGGAGTTAAATCTGAGTTTTATGCCAGAGAAATTGTACTAAGAAAGCCCTCGAAAATTCTAAACGACTTAAAGGGCTCTTTGTTGCAGCATAATCACGTTCATAAGCGACTGTAGGCCTTATATACCTCTCCATGATTTTCCGATAAGTTAGATATCATACATGGCGCGGGAAAAAGCATTGGTGCGCGAGGTATAGCGTTTCATCCTTAAAACCACTTTTTCTTCCCCAAAATAGGCATTTTAAGCCTCAAAAAACCGTCATTTTTAAACTCTTTTTGTTATTTTTCAGTCACTTATCTAGGTCCGACCCCGTGCGTCCGTGCGTTTCGCGTGCGTTTGCGTTTTAGGTTTAATTAAAGTGCTTTTATAGCGTTTCATGCCACAGCTGGGTTTTCTTCGGCTATCTTTATCAATAAGCAATCTATGCAGCCTACGCGGCATCATGAATCGATGCGAGTTTTTATTGCGTCAGAGCCACTATCTAAACAAGAACGGTTTTCAGAAGAGACGCTAAAATGGAACAATCTAAGACACAAATATGGCATAAATTCAGACATTTTATTGTCGGCATCTCAGTTTTACTTTTTGGAATATTAATTGGCGGCGTAGGTGTCGCATCAGCAGGAATTGGCATTGGCATCCCAATGATTCCCCTTGGCATTTACCTATGTGTTCGCGGCTGGCATATCTTTAAGCAAGAAAATAATGATCAGACTGACGAGACTCCAGCCCCCCAACCAACTAAGACATTCGAAGAGACGAAGCTGGGGAAACTAAGCTTGGGAGTATTATGCGTTCTGATTGGTATTGGAACTTCAGCACTATTTATTGGGATCCCAATACTAATCTTAGGTATCTGGTTAATCTATAAGGCTAGCAACAGCAACGTCAAAAAACTGACTAGCAAATAAATCTATCCGGGCAATGGAATTCAGAGCCAATCATCAATTCCTTGTAAATATTTTGAAAGAAATAAAATCATGACTTACGACGAATACAACAAATTATGCGACTCCCTTCCAGCAACTTCTTATGTGTGCCAATGGGGAAACTCCCATGTATGGAAAGTTGGCGGAAAAGTATTTGCCATTGGAGGCTGGGGAAAATCCGGCACACCAGCAATCACCTTTAAAGCATCTGATCTTAATTTCGAAATATTGCTCAATGAGCCGGGGTTTAGGCTTGCTCCCTACTTGGGAACTCGCGGCATGAAATGGATACAAAAATATGATGATTCAGGAAACTCTGAAGAACTCGAATACTATCTCAAAGAGTCTTATCGCATCGTCTCTCTTGGCCTAACTAAAAAGAAGCAAAAAGAGCTTGGTCTAAATCAGGATTAATAAAACATTAAAGTCACAGTCGATTTTAAGGCGCTAATATTTTGAAAAAGTATGTACCCCAGCTATGGATACTCGGAGGATTTTTGATGATATTACCAAGTATCCTTGGCAATGATAGAGCTGAGCTGATTCCCATAGGTATAGTGTTTATGGTGATCGGAATTATATCTATAAAGGAAAAAGCAAAATAGGCTGCTTCTTGTTACTGGCATGGCGGGCGGCTATCTTCCATTAAATCATCCAGTACCGTTTGCGCTTTTTTAATATTCTCCAAATCTTTAACCTCAATCATCTCGCACTCATCGCGAACCATTTCCGCAATACTGGTTGGATAGTGCCTGCAGTCTTCGGGTCTGCTTAGGTAGATAGAGCAGGTATATTTCTCTTTCCCCTGACCCGGTTCTATCTCAAGGAAAGGACAACGGCTAAGTTGTACGCCGGTATCCGGACAAAACCAAATTTCATTATCTTTTACATATTGGTAAATATGCGGCTGGAATAGCTCCCATAGCTCGATCTCTTGCGCTGTTGCAGAGAGCGCGCCATCGCCGTATTTGATGCAGCATTTACCGCATTGGTTGCAGTCTTTCATAGGCTATAAGGGTTTTGCTGTAGATAATTGAAAATTGTACCACCAACGCTGCCTTTGCTCTGACACCCTTCCCCCATAAGCTTAATTTTAAGTCATGGTAGAATCCCGCTATAAACATTACACTGCGCGCCATCAAAAACATCATACATACAGTGGTTATCCACCCCAGTAGGATTCGAATGAAAAAGACCTTTAAGTTAGAGCACCCCAAAATTAAAGTGCCCCGCGTCGTAGACTCGGTAAAGCATGACATTAAAAAATACCTCAAAAAGGAACGCAAAAATACCCTGCCCGCGGGGGCTAAATATTGGGGTTTTGACTGCAAACTTGGCGCATCTGAAGAGACTGCTATTGAGGTGCAATTGCCATCGCTGACAAAGAGTATCGATGCGCTGGTAGAAAAAAATAGTATGACTATCTATGTAGAGATCACCGCCAAAGCCCTTGAAGGTGGTGGAACTCCGGCTGTCGAGACGACACAAGAGTCGCCAGAGACAGAAGAGCCTTCGCCAAAGAATGAAGAGCCTTCGCCAGAAGCTGAAGAGCAGCAGCCAGAAGAGCAGAAAGCTCCGACAACCGCTCAGACAGCTCCCCAGACAGCAAAGTCAATATGGCCCACGCAGTCCTTAAAATCCTCACAGGAGGACTAGTCATCGACAATAACGATATCTTGCGCCGTGTGCGCTATGTGTTTGATTTTAGCGACCCGCTAATGCTCTCAATCTTTAAACTCGGCGGCTATGAAGGTAGCAGAGCTGAGCTTAAAACCTGGTTGGCACGCGAAGGCGAGCCCGACTATGTGCTCTGTGAAGATATCAATCTTGCGCGCTTCCTGAATGGCCTGATCATAAAGAACAGAGGCCCCAGAGAAGATGGCATACCTGAGCCAGAAAAGCGTGTCAGCAATAACAGCGTGTTACGCAAACTGAAAATCGCCCTGAACCTTCAGGCCGATGATATTCTCGAAATACTTAAACTCAATGATCTGATTTTAAGTAAGCATGAATTGAGCGCCCTGTTTCGTCGCCCGGATCATAAGAACTATCGCGAATGTCTGGATCAGGTGCTGCGTAACTTTCTCGATGGGATGGAAAAGCGCTACAGGCAAAAAATTAAGTAAATCGAGCTATATCCTCAATGGGCAGACCTGCCTTTAAAACTGGCGGGTCTCACCAATATCCAATACCCAGCTATTATCAGCACCCAATATTGTCTCCTTGGCCGCAGCTTTAAAACGCACTGGCGGCTCCGCAAGCGGCTCATCGGACAGATCAAAGGTGCCAAAGTGTATAGCCACGGCAGTCTCTGCCTGAACATCCAGCGCTGCCTGCACTGCCTCTTCGGGATTCATATGGGTTTCAGCCATCATTGCATGGGGTTCGTAGGCGCCAATAGGCACTGCCGCCAGATCAAAGGGCCCAAGTTTGTCACCGATCTGTTTAAACCCGGCAAAGTAGCCAGTGTCCCCAGCAAAATAGAAACGTCTTTCACTTCCGGTTACCGCCCAGGATGCCCAGAGGGATTTTCTGGTATCTGAGAGTTTGCGCTTGCTCCAGTGCTGGGTGGGCAGGCAGTGAATCTGGGTATTTTTGTAGCTGACAGTCTCTCCCCAATCCAGTTCCTGCACCTGAGTTATGCCATTTTTAAGTAACAGATCAGCATTGCCCAAGGGAACAAAAAAGATTGTGTCAGGATTGCGGGCAGCCAATTTACGCAATGTGGGTAGATCTAAATGATCGAAGTGATTATGGGAAATCACCACAAAGTCGATAGTCGGCAAATCCTCAAGCGCCATTCCCGGATCAACCCAGCGACTCGGGCCAATCGGGGGCACCGGACTGGGTGTCTGAGACCAGATTGGATCGGTTAAGAAGTTGACCCCTTCCATCTGCACTAACAGGGTGGCATGACCTATCCAGGTAACGGTGGGTGTGGTGCTGTTATCGCGTAAGAAGGATCCTTCGTTGGCAACGGACTTGGGTGCGCCGTTATCACTGCGAAATAGAGTGCCAAAGCGACGCAGATAAAATCCCAGCCTTACCGGCAGTGAACCATGGGAAATATCACCCCCTTGATTGGTAAAGCGCCCCTTATTATCTCTTGGGGCGCTATCGAACTCGGGGCTGTAATGGCGCTCAAGGCTGTAATTGCGCTCAAGGCTGTTAATTAGCTCAGGGCCTTTGATCAGCTCAGGGCTGTTAATAGGCTCAAGGCTGCTACTAAGCTCAGGGCTGCTCTGCACATGCAGGCTGGCAGTAGCGAGAATAAAGCCCAGCATAATCAGCCGCTGCAAAGGTTGTTTTTTTAGCATTCCAGATTTTCGCCTGCGCTGTAATAACTTATTTAAGCTGTCTTTTTAGAAAAAAGTAACTCGATTTCTTCTAACGACTTGCCCTTAGTTTCCGGCAGCAACCAAGCCACCAACACCAAACCGATAACCGCAAATACACCGTAGGAAAAGAATGTTAGCGCTGCCCCGAAAGTACTTAACTCCCAGGGGAAGAACAGCTGCACACAGAAACTCACCATGCTATTGATCATACCCACACAGGAGATCGCCACACCGCGCAACTGATTGGGGAATATCTCTGCAAACAGAGCCCACATCACCGGCCCCAGAGACATCGCAAAGGAAGCGACAAACCCCAGAATACCCACCAGAATCAGCATCGCATTAATATTGGTCGCGGTTTTAATAAACTCGCTTTCATAATCACGGGCCGCATCGGCACCAATGGTCTCTGCCAGTGCCGCTTTAAATTCAACATCACTCTGATAGACCGTACCCACCATACTGTTAAGGGCACTGGTATCAACAGTCTGCTGAATCCCCTCGACCTGCTCAATCTGCACAATACCCTCAGCATTTAACTCATAGGTAGCCTGCGAGAAACCATAGGTGCAGAGCGCCATACTAATGGCAATACCACTAAGACCAACCAGCAATAGCGGCCGGCGCCCCCAGCGATCGATCAGAGCAATTGCCACCAGGGTAAACAGCACATTGACCAGACCCACCAGCACCGCCTGAGCAAAAGCCGCATCAGTGCCAATACCACTCTGTTCAAAAATTGTCGGCGCATAGAAGAAGATCGCATTGATACCGGTAATCTGTTGCACCACACCGACAATAATTCCAACTATTAGCGCCAGACGCATCTTGGGACCCAGCACGCTCTTAATGCGCATCCACAGAGCGCCATTTTCGCTGTCATAGCTATTTTTAATAACCTCAATTTCGCTATCGACCTGGTCGCTGGGCATTAACTTCGCCAAGACCACACGGGCTTCTTGCTCGCGGCCATTGTTCGTCAACCAGCGCGGGCTATCGGGAATCATAAACAGACCGAGGAAAAAGATTGTCGCCGGAATAATTTCAACACCCAGCATCCAGCGCCAAGTGTTCGCATCAACACCCCAGGCAGCCACCCATTCAGCGCCCGAAGTACTGGCATTGATAATAAAGTAGTTAGCAAAATAAGCCGCAGAAAGGCCGATCACAATATTCAGCTGGTTAATTGAAACCAGCTTGCCACGCAGTTTTGCCGGGGCAATTTCGGCAATATACATCGGCGCAATCATCAGTGAAGTAAAGGCGAGACCACCGATAGCGCGGGCAACCACCAACATCATGTAAGACGTGGCAAAGGCCGAGGCCACCGCGGATAAAAGATACAGAAAGGCAATCAGGATCAAAACCTTTTTGCGTCCAAGGGCATCACTTAACGGGCCTATCACCATAGTGCCAAACACCCCAGAAAGTGTCGGTGCGGCAACCACAAAACCGGACTGTATGGGTGTCAGATCAAACTCAGCAGTAACAGCGCCAACCACCCCAGAGATAACAGCAGCATCAAAGCCAAAAACAAAGCCGCCAAGCGACACGATAACCGCGCAATAGAGTGCGTAATAGGTACGGTGTTCCATGAGAATTCCAGTGTGATTATTAGTAAGTTTTATTATTTTTTATTTTTAAAATTGTTTTTTTATCGCCGCCATCTGTCGCTGAAAAGCGCGACTATCATCCCAGCTAACAACCTCAGGCTGTAACTTTCCGGCCAATAGCTCACAGCTTACCTGTTCGATTTGATGATTAAAACCTTGCTGAGGCCGCTCTACCGCAAAGCGATCAATACAGTCGGGGCCCTGATAGAGTTTCACTTCCCGGGCTGCCCAGTAATCGGCAATCATCAGCGTGCCACAATCGCCAACCAGTGTTAGGTAATTATTTAACCTACTGCGAAAAGATGTCGTCAGCTGCGCGGTGACCCCAGTCTTAGTCTGGCTATCAACATAAGTATTAAGAATAACCACATCGTCCTCAACGCCATTATCCGCCTTATGATGCCAGACCGTCTGGCTATCCGGATCCTGCTGCAGAAACATCCAGGCCATAGCAATCGGATAAATCCCCATATCCAGCAGACAACCGCCGCCAAGGCGATTGCTGTATACCCGGGAATCCGGATCATAGGGCATTGGAAAACCAAACTCAGCTTTTACATGGCAGAGCTTGCCAATCCGTCCAGCATCCACCCACTCCCGGGCCTTTTCAATCACCGGCATAAAGTAAGTCCACATCCCCTCCATAAAATAGCGCTGCTCCTGCTCAGCTACCGCAATCACCTCTTCCAGTTCGGCGGGTGTGACTGTGGCCGGCTTTTCGCAGAGTACATGTTTGCCGGCACGCAGGGCAGCGATGGACTGCTGCTTATGATGGGTGTGGGGCGTGGCTATATAGATTGCGTCTATATTCGGATCGGCAAGAATCTCTTCGTAACTGCCGTAGGCGGTGGGTATTGAGAAATCATCGGCAAAGGCCTGGGCGCGGGATAACTCTCGCGAGGCAACTGCGGCCAGTGTGGCATGGGGTGCATAGGCAATATCTGTGGCAAAGGTTCTGGCGATATGACCTGCGCCAATAATGCCCCAGCGGATTTGGGTGTCTCCAGTATTTGGAGTGCTAAAAGTAGAAGTATTTTGGCTCATATCTATAAATCTTAAGGGAATTATTAATGAGGGTTAGCCCCTCATTATAAAGAGTACCAAGTTGCCCGTGCTTTCCCGTGTCGCTGGATACGCCCATCATTGACCAACTCGCGTAACCTGACTTTCAAGGTGTTCTGATTTGCGCCTGTGAGATCCACCATTTGCGCGATGGTTAAACGTTCATGCTCTCCCAAGAGCTTCAACACCTGAACAGAAAGTGACGGCAATAAGATATCGCTGGCATTCTTTTCCTGCTCTACCTTAGTAGCAAGATTGCCTTTTTGTTTTTTCAGGCAACGTAAAAAGAAACCCAACCAAGGCCCCCAATCAGGCGCATCTTTACTGAGCGTCGTTTGGGTGCGCCGAAGCGCCTTGTAATAGAGGTCTTTGTTTTCTTCGACAATGCTTTCCAATGAGGCATAAGGCACATATTCATAGCCTGCACGCAACAATAGTAGCGTAGTGAGAATGCGCGAGAGCCTGCCATTACCATCCTGAAACGGATGAACCGCCAAAAACACCACATTGAAAACAGCAATGATGAGAAGCGGATGCATAGCCGATTCATCAAAGGCTTTGGATGCCCACTGCACCAATTCTTCCATTTCTCTAGGTGTATCAAAGGGCGTTGCCGTTTCAAATACCACACCAATTTCACGACCGCCTGCATCCTTTGCCACTACATGATTGGAGAGTGTTTTATATGAACCTCGATGCCGATCATCTTTGGTGCTATGGCGAAGCAAAGTCTGGTGTAATTGACGGATATTATTTTCGGTAAGATGCAGGTCTTCATAAGATTGAAACACCAAATCCATCGCTTCAGCATACCCGGCCACTTCCTGCTCATCACGGGTGTTAAACGAGGTTGAGCTAAGATTTGATAGCAGTGTTTCGACCTGAATATCGCTGAGTTTGGCCCCTTCGATACGCGTAGACGAACCAACGCTTTCAATCGTGGCCACCTTACGTAATTGCTGTAAACGTTCTGGCGATAGCGATTTTAATGCCTGCCATTGGCCTTTGAACTCATCGATTTCAGCGATAAGCTGCAGAATATCTTGCCCAATGGTAATACGCGGCTCTTTCATTCATACCTCATTAACTGGAATGACACCCGATTTATATACCTGATTATACCCGATAATATCCGATAGCCTAGCTTTATTTCTAAGCATCAATATCCGCATTCAGGAACGCTTTCTTGATTAAAAAGTTAGAGTTAGACTCGAATTGAAAATAACTGCCCCTAACCACCGCCCTTCCCAACAGTAATCTCAACCTTATTAAAAAACACTCAAAAATAATCCTCGCATATTTTCTATTGGGACTATCTTTATGAATAACAACAGATTATCGGGCTGATCGCCATAAGACAAAAGGCCTTATTAACTGACAGTTAGGCTCTAAAAGCAAACAGAAATATCTACTTTCACTAGGAGACAAAAATGACATTATCAAAAAAATTAGGCGCAGAGTTTATTGGTACATTTTGGCTAGTACTAGGTGGTTGTGGCAGTGCAGTTCTGGCTGCAGCTTTTCCTGAAGTAGGCATTGGTTTGCTAGGGGTTTCTCTGGCGTTTGGACTGACAGTGCTAACCATGGCCTTCGCTATTAGGACATATCTCTGGTTGCCATCTCAACCCCGCAGTTTCACTTGGTCTCTGGTCCGGCGGCCGTTTTTCGATCTCTGAAGTCGGCCCATATATAGGGGCACAGGTTGCAGGCGGTATAGCCGGGGCAGCGGTGCTATATATCATCGCGACTGGGCAGGCAGGCTTTGATGTTACAGCTGGATTCGCCTCGAATGGTTATGGCGAACATTCACCTGGAGGCTATACCTTAGTTGCCGCTCTGGTCACTGAAATAGTGATGACCTTTATGTTTCTAATCATTATTTTGGGTGCAACCGATAAACGCGCACCCCAGGGTTTTGCCCCTATCGCAATCGGCTTGGCGCTCACGCTTATTCACCTTATTAGTATCCCGATAACCAATACCTCGGTTAATCCAGCGAGAAGTACTGGTGTTGCTCTGTTTCAGGGTGGCTGGGCGGTATCTCAACTGTGGCTGTTTTGGGTTGCACCTATCGTGGGGGCTATTTTGGCGGGGGTTGTTTATCGGTGGTTTGAGGCGGGTGATAATAGCTAGGGAGGATTTAGGGGTTGGGCTTGGGGAACTCTAGTTTTTCTTAGCCTAACGCCAAAAGAACCCGCGCCTACGGCGTCGGGTTGCTTGTCTTGTTAGGGTTTTTTAGCTGCTGAACTAGAACCGGCAACCGTTTTAATGACGGATATTTTTCATATAGAAAGTCTTTATCTCTACTGGCACTATTGCTGACATATATGCTTGAATTCTCTGGTATTGCATCGGTAGTTATAAACTCACCGATGTAATTTATATTCCCGCCTGAAATACTAAACTCATAGGAGATATTAGTTTCGCTGTTAAAATCTGGTATGAATAAAAAGGCACCAGGCGCGGCAATCATCATTCCGTTCCCATTTCTTCCGTGTATTCCCTCCATCAGGTAGTTTCCCTCAGGCAACTCTACGGCATGAATAAAACCATAGTTGTCAGGCCCTAACTGATTTATTCCTCCGTTTGTTTCAGCCGGTATAGTGGCCAATTTTCTATATTTGTCCTCATCAGCAGAAGCATATATCTGGTAGGTAATAAACGGAAGGATTCCGGCCCAGTTGGTTTTACAGGTATCACATGCCGATTTATTTCTGCCTGTGGATAGAAGTAATATTCCATTGCCTTCTTTCAGCTGGCTCCCATTTTCGAGAGATGGAATCTTAACGCTCGTAACACACCCAGATAAAAACAGCGCTAAAGTCAGTGTAAACAATTTATTCATATTTAATGCTCGATATTTGAGTAAAAAATTACAGGAAATTCTCATCTGACCCTAACGCCCGAGAGCCTCTTATACCTGCGATTTTAATACCAAAAACAGTCGTTTAAGCAACTATAGGCGCCTGATTTTGGATGAAAACTAAATGAAATCAAGCGTTTGGCTGGGTCCGACCCCTAGTTAGTTCATAGACTCAACCGCAAGAAGCCTTGATTCTCGGTCTCCCTTACACTCCTCAGCATCCCAAGCTATCGCAGGTAGTGCCGATAAAATTAAAGGTATTAGTAGGAATATAACTCTCATAGCTTGTTTGCCAACTAACGCCTTTAGCAAGCGCCGCGCTTTTTGCGGTCGCCTTGGCTAAAATTGTTATAAGCCTCTCTCGATTTCTTTGTTGTGCCACAAACGTAATATGTGGATTTGCTCGTCAGTTAAAAGGTATCGAGCAGTATATGAGCCAATGAATAAATCTCTAATCATCGAAGGGTCTGGAGCTCGACTAACAGGGATGCCCATTTTTGGGAAAACCTTTAACTTGTTAATACCTTCGAGAAGCTCACCAGCTATCCTTTGGGCGGCGTATGGGTTTTTCTCTGAGATAAACTCGCGCAAGCGATTTAAATCATTAATAGCTTCTGGCGTATAGTGAACATTCATCCTTTTGGGGGCGCCTTCTCATCATCGGAACCCCAGCTTTGAAGCCAGGCTTCAACTTCGCTGGCATCAATGGATCTCCCTGACTTCACTGAATCCAAGGCCTGGAGAGTATCTGACCAGCGAGACTCTTCCATGGCTTGCCGAGCGACAAACTCTTTAACGGCTTGATTTATAAGATAATTTTTACTTCGGTCGAGTTTGACAGATAAGTTTTCTAAGGGGGCTTCGACATCATTACTAAGGCGAATACTTGTAACACTCATAGCTAGCTCCATTTTTGTAGTCATTTGTATTACATACTACTACAAAAGATCGGTGCAGGCGAATTGCTTATAACGCCTAGTGAAGGGGCATTTTTGCTGCGAAGCAGCGCTTAAAAATGTCCCGCTTGCACGCTTTGTTAAATGGTTTTGGCACGTTCTACCTGCTCTACGTATGTTTCAAGCATAAAGGTACCATATGTAACCATACTGTTTACCAACATTCTAACGTGCCTCTTTGACAAGGAATAACGCTTGATTCCATGCCCATGAGCGGAACTGTACCCGGTTCTTAATGCACCAATGCCGACTATAACATTTTGGACGCCACCCAAGACGCGCTTAATCTCTGCGTTTTCATGATCGTTTGGGCTGAGCTGTAATAGTTTAGATGCGTCACTTAATAAATTTGATATATTCTGTTTTTTTGGAATAGGAGCCTTCTCCATTTCCAAGATACACTTACAAATGCTCTCTAAAGTTGACGATGAACTTGCAATTGCAAGATCAGGATCTGATTCAATGGACTGGATAGCGCGATCAAAGTCGGCAATGATTGAAGTAAGATCTTTTGCTTTGATAAGCTCCTCAAGCGTTTTGGAGCAAACTGTGCCCTGAGCGCTTAGGTTTAGATCCTGTAGGATACTGATTAAAATACTTGAATCAACGGACTTCAATAGATCTTGAACATAGACCCTTTTGCTGGGGACTATAGTTACATCCTCAGTTTTAATGCCAAAGGCAGATAGATACGCATTAATCTCTGATGTTTTCATTACATCTTGAAGATGATATGCCACATCATTGATAGCAGAAACTCTTTCCCCTGGTTTTAACGTCGCTTGTTCTGGAGCACCTAACTCATATTCAAGGACATTCGCCAAATATGATATTTGGCCAGATATGTTATCTATGTTTTTTAGTGATGCATCTATTTCAAAGCCTAATGAATCTCGGCCTTCTTTTCTCAGGAGCCACTTTAGTCTTTCTAGAATTGATGAAAACTGAGAGTCAATGAGCTGTTGGTAGTGAGAGTCCTCAAAGTACCAATTCAGATCAAGCTCCATTTTATTTAGATCATCGAGTATTTTATCCATGACTCTCAATTCTTGCGCTTATCTTGGTTTGCCATTTAACGCTTTCATAACGGGCGGACTGCGTAGCAGGCCGTCCAGCGCGAAGCGCGTTCGTTAATGAACTTGTTAGCTGGCATTTTTCACCGCTTTTTGAGTTAAGTTGCTAAGCACATCAGCCCAAGCTTTACAGCAAAACGCGAAATATTTGGAAGAGCTAGGCCAGCCCGAGTGCTCAAATTTAATGACCGTTTGAACTGGAATTTCACTTGCCCATTTATCTGTTGCGACCTCAGAGCTATCTCTACTACCGATTTCAAAAACGATTTCTGTGCCCGTCCACTCCGAAGCTGGTATGTTGTCAGGATGTTCTGAAATACAACGCCACTTGACTAGGCTGTTTGGTTCATTTGCCAGCACCAAAAATTTAACTACTCCATGCTCCGGACCAGGCGAGTGTTCCAAGACGACACCTTCGAGAGTTTCCTTTCGAGTTTGTTCGTCCCACCATGTGCCAATAGCTTCGGCACTAGAAAGCAATTCATATACTTGCTTTTGTGGTGCATCAATCCATACCTCATGCTTGATTGAACTCATATTCTCTCCTACTGACAGCTAACAGTCTAATTATGAGGCCTGTCGGCCTCATAATAATTATTATCGGGGCGCCCTTCTAATATATTATCAGGGGCATTTTTATATCTTTTAACTAATTGATTTATATATAAAAAATGATTAAGGCTAAAGTGCATGAGTTTATTATCAGGGCACTTTTTTGTGGGGTGTCGTTGATTTCTAGAAATAAACTGGCATACTGTGTTTATATACAGTTCTGTGAAAAGGGAGTTTCGCAATGTCGTCATCACCATTCCTTTGGTCTATCCGCGAATATATGCTAATTCGGCATTATAGTATTCGTACAATAAAGTCGTATTTATACTGGATCAAGTACTTTATCCTATTCCATGACAAGACCCATCCCGAATCTCTTTCGAAGAAAGATGTTGAGCGGTTCTTAACCCATCTGGTTGTGGAACGGAATGTTTCCCAATCGACGCAATCCGTTGCTTTAAACGCATTAGTCTTCCTTTATTCAAAGTTTTTAGGTCAGCCACCCATAAATCTTGATGATTTTAGGAAGGCGTCGCGTCAGCGAAAGCTACCTGTCGTTTTAACGAAGGATGAGGTATCGCTTTTCTTTAGGCAACTCAAGGGCGTACACAAATTGATGGCTTCTTTGTTGTATGGTTCTGGGTTGCGTCGTATAGAGTTGGTCCGTTTGCGAGTAAAAGACGTTGACCTTGATCATATGCAACTGCAGGTTTGGAATGGTAAAGGTGGTAAGCACCGATTAACAACGTTGGCTCCTGAGTTAGACTCTTCTTTACGCGCTCAATTCGACTTGGTTGAGAGCTTATTTCAGCAAGATACAAAAGTAGCAAAATATAGCGGTGTATGGCTGCCCCATGCTTTAGCGAGGAAATACCAATCTGCACCCTATAGCTTAGGCTGGCATTATTTATTCCCGTCCTCAAAATTGAGTATAGAGCCTGGTACCAATAATCTTCGTAGGCACCATTTTGATGAATCCAGTGTTAATCGTTTTATTCGGGCTGCTACTCAACGATCAGGTATACGAAAGCAGGTGACCAGCCATACTTTGCGTCACTCCTTTGCTACACACTTATTGCAGTCGGGCGCTGATATTAGGACAGTTCAAGAGCAGCTGGGACACGCTGATGTTAAAACTACTGAGATATATACCCACGTACTTAATCGGGGGGCAAGAGGAGTACGAAGTCCCTTGTCAGATTTAAATTAGTGGGCAGGTTATTCCGCTGTATATATTAGGTTCAGACTCGAATTTACTGGCTAAAAACATAAAGTAAGATCAGCTAGATTCTTTGACTGGCAGGCTACCGCAGGTTGCAAGGCTTACTTCCCTGCAATCCTGTAGTTGAAATTTAGCCTCCATTTAACAATGGCTAAAATTCAACTCACTTCCCTGTTTTCTCTCGCTGTAGCTGTTGATTATGTCTGTTGTTGCCATTTTTTTAGACAATTTAATTAACGGGCGAATTGCCTAAACTTATTGCATTTATTCGCCCCAGAATTTCCACCACTTTTTACTATTTTCTTCTCTCGATTCTTGTCCTTTATCGGAACCTTTATCAAGTTCTTTTTGAGGCTGCTCTGATTTCTTGAGGCTTTGCTTTTCAATGCCCTTTAATTCGTTAGAACTTTTCTTCTTTCTCTTCTCTTCTCTTTCCTTCTTCTTCCTTCTCTTTTATTCGATCTTCACTGTCGTCAATATCTTCTTTCGCTTGCATTGCGGCTTGATGCGCTGCCTTTTGCTCATCACTTGGTTTACCTTTACCAGTCCACTCAGGTTTATCTGCTATGGCGGGCGCTACAAAAACACCGGCTAAAAGTAATGCTAAAAGATTTTTCTTCATGTGAAATTCTCCACTTTGATTTGAATTTAACAGGCTAATTATTATCGGAGCACCCTTGAAATCTGCTATCAGGGGCACTTCGATATTTTTTAACTAATTGATTTAAATATAGAAAATAATTAAGACTAAAGCGCACGGTTTTATTATCGGCGCACTTTTTTGAAAGGTATCGTTGATTCTTAGAAATAAGCAGAAATGCCATTTTTTCAAACAGCATTTTAAAAAAGAAGTTCGCAATATCGTCATCACCATTCCTTGGTCTGTAACGCGAATATAGTTCCGTTAGGCGTTTAGGATTTACACCATAAAGTCATACTTACATTGGTTCAAGTATTTTTACCTAGTCAATGATAAGAGTCATCTCAACAACCAAACCATAGCCCCCTCCAACATCGCCTGATGCTCGGGCTCATCATAAGCACTGGCCTGATGCCCCAGCGCCGAATAAAACACTGTGCCCTCGCCCACTTTATGATGCCAAATCACTGGATGATCCTCGCCCATGGCAATCTCATCCTTAACTTCGTACTCCGTCTTCATCAACCGTCGCCAATACAGTCACACGATCGCGAGGTGACTCGGCAAAGCTGTACCACTCTTCCTCGCGCTGCCAATACTCGGGGAGGAATGCCATCGCTGGATGCAGGTGATCTTCAATATGGATGGTGGCTTCTCGAAACTGGGGAAACATGGGGTGACCAATAAACTGGGCGCGGATTAGCTGCTGTGGATGCCAGGACCAGCTGTATTCCGGATCGCCGCCGGTGCCGTGAATGGCTAAAACCGAACCGCCGTTTTCCAGATAGGCTTTAAAAACCTCGCGCTGTTCTGCAGTAAGAACATCACCGCTAACATTGGACCAGATCACCAGATCAAACTGGGCTAGATCTTCACTGTTATGAATGGCGGCATTTTCTGTGTAGAAACTGTTCCAGCCATTTTTAATCGCAATATTTTCAAATAATTTTCGCGCGGCGGGGATGGCTTCCAGATGTCTAAAGCCATTGGTCTTGGAAAAGATCAGTATCTTGGTTTCCAGATCAATTGCCGGCAGTTCTGGGGCTACCTGATCATAGGTCGGCTCGGGAAATAGTGCGGCCTGGTATTTGTAGGCCATAACAGCAAATACGCCAATGGCTATCAGGATCAATAGAGCCAGTGCTTTAAACCAGCCTCTGCGCCAGAAAGGGATTTTATTTATTGTCATTAAATCAGGCCTTTTTTAAGTTGTGAAACCGCGTAATCGCAGGCTCTTGCGGTTAATGCCATATAGGTTAGCGAGGGATTTACACAGGACGAGGAGACCATACAGCTGCCATCGGTAACAAATAGATTAGCGATATCGTGGGTCTGGTTCCATTTATTCAGCACTGACTCGCTGGGGTTATCGCCCATTCGCGCTGTACCCATTTCATGGACTCCGGCGCCGGGCGGATTGGTCTCTGAGTTTGTTTGATAAAACACGGCGCCGGCGGCGCGGAAGATTTTCTCCGCTTGAACGGCCATATCGGCGCGGGCTTTAAGTTCGTTGTCTCTAAATTCCATATCCACACGCACCTGGGGTATACCAAAGCGATCGGGTTTGGTGGCATCAAGAGTTACGCGGTTTTCCTGGTGGGGCAGACATTCACCAAAACCGGCAATTCCCACGGCCCAGTAGTTACCGGGTTTGGTCAGTGCGTCTTTATAGGTTTTGCCAAAGCCTTTTTGATTGGCCATATCTGCCCAGTGGGGGCGCAGGGAGTTGCCCTGAAAGCCATAGCCGCGAATAAACTCGGCATCCTTGTCCTGCTTTTGGTTATTTCTAAACCGCGGGATATAAAAACCATTGGGGCGGTTGCCGTAATAGTAGTTATCGAGATTATCCAAGAAATACCGCCGAGCCAATAATGCCGGTGGTATGGTCCATCAGGTATTTACCCAACACGCCGCTGCTATTGGCCATGCCATTGGGGAAGTGCTCGGAGCTGGAGTTAAGCAGTATCTGGGTGGAGGCTATGGTGGAGGCGCATAAAAAGACTATTTTGCTGCTAAATTGCAGACGTTCGCCACTTTTAGCATCAATAACATGAATGATAGAAACACGTTTTGTCTCTGGATCGTACTCTAATCGCTCAACCACTGAGTCTGGGCGCAATGTTAGCCGGTTGGTGGCGCGAGCTGCGGGCAGTGTTGAACTCTGGGTGCTGAAATAGCTGCCGGTGGAACAGCCGCGTTCGCAGGGGCCACAGTAATGGCAGGCGGCGCGGCCGCGATGATTCTCGGTTAGGACGGCGGTGCGGCCAATGGTCATGGTGATTTCGGGTATCTTTTTCTCGATACGCTGTTTGACGGTTTTTTCGATGCCGTACATTTTCATTGGCGGTAAAAACTTGCCATCTGGCAGCTGTTCCAGCCCTTCGGCCTGACCGCTGACACCTATAAAGTCTTCAACATAGTCATACCAGGGTGCCAGATCGCTATAGCCAATTGGCCATTGACTACCGTGGCCATCGTCGCTATTTGCCTTAAAATCTGCCTCGCTAAAACGGTAGCACTGGCGATACCAGAGAAGTGAGCGCCCACCTACACCGCCGCCACGAATCCATTGAAAGGGCTTTTTGGGATCGTATTGGTAGGGATTTTTCCGGTCGTTATTAAATAGGTGGCGATTGGAGGCATCCATTACCCCGGAGTGCTGGCTTATAAAATAGTCGCGCTGATTTAGCTGGCGTTCGTCTTTGCCATAAAAGGGCAGCTTCCAAGACGGAACATGTTCGCCTTTGTAGTCGATACCATGTTTTACATCGGGGCTGCGGTCGAGGAGCAGGACGTTTAGGCCTTTTTCGGTGAGCTCTTTGGCGGCCCAGCCGCCGGTAATGCCGGAGCCGATAACAATTGCGTCGTAGGATTTATCGATCATGATAAATCCCCTGGGCGATTGCGTGACCAGCTTGGCTGATCGGTGGCCAGCGGGGTTTCGCCATCGAAACTTCCGGGCATGGGGTTATGGCGTAATACTTGGGTTGCGCCGACTTCGGACATAAAGAATCCGACGACTGTCAGCTCTTTTAACTGGCAGATAAAGGGTGCGCTGCTGTCAAAACCATTGCCGACTCGATTACCTAGCTGGTACCAGGCGGCATCTGCATGGCGCTCTTCAAGGTTATTAAGCTGTTCTGTCAGAAGAACAGTGAGTGTTTTTCTCTCTGCTTCTATCGCTAAATCACCCGCACTATCGATAACCGCCTGCAGTTCGCCCAGTCCAGCAGCAAAGGTTTTGCGCTCTTCGGCGGTCATATAGTGGGCGACTGTTAATTCAATAAAGTGATCGGCTTTGGCATCCACTGCCCCGGGCGTATCGGTGCGCGGGATAATAATATCGACCAGATTGCGCACCAGCTGGCGCTGAGAATCGCTGAAAATATTGGCCGGCTGCTCGATAAAGTTTTTACCCAACGCAAATAGCTGCTGCTGATGCTCGGTGGAATAGGCATTGCCCGCCAGACTGCCACCAGCGAGTATCAACGAGGTAAATTCAATAAACTGACGGCGATTCATTGTGATTTTCGCTCCCGGCGGCTGTTTTTCCAATAGATAAACAGACTGAGCAATATCCACAGCAGTGCAATGGCTAAATTCTGGCCCGACCACTGGGCAAAATAGACTGCGGACACTTTAAAACCAATGTAGACCGAGTAGAGCGCATCGATCGATAGCAGGTGATAGAGCTCATAGAAAAGTCCGGCGGTGGTCGGCAGCAGAAATTTTAGATACAGGGCTACAGCGGTACTTACAGCAACGGCTCTAAGCAAGAGGGCTTTGGTCAAATGGTTAGCCTGAATAGTCAAAAAAATATCTTTTTTATTATGTTTTTATAGTATTCGATGATCATTATATTTAGGGCTGAATGCAAGCACGACTTTGCGCGTATAATGACCGGCTAACCACAAATGCTATTTTCCTAACCTCACCAACCTAATTGAGAGACTGCATGTCCATACATTGGTATCCCGGCCATATGCACAAGGCTAGCAACGAGATGATTGAGGCGCTGCCTCTGGTCAATCTGGTTGTTGAAGTATTGGACGCGCGTATTCCGTTTAGTAGTTCCAACCCGTTTATTCAGGGATTGGTTACCGATAAGCCCTGTATCAAAATTCTTAATAAGTGCGATCTCGCCGATCCTGAGCTCACTAAGGTCTGGCAGGATTATTATGAGCAGCAGGATAATACCAAGACCATGGCGCTGGATTTGCAGCATTTTGATCCCAGCAAACAGGTTATAGACCTGATTAATAAGCTTTCACCGCAAAAGGAAGGCCGCAACACTTTGGTCATGGTTACCGGTATCCCCAACGTTGGTAAGTCTTCACTTATTAACAGCCTGGCAGGCCGTCATATCGCCAAAACCGGCAATGAGCCGGCGGTGACCAAAGGCCAGCAAAAGATCAATCTGCGCAACGGTATTATGCTGTTGGATACGCCGGGGATTCTCTGGCCGAAGATTGAAAATCCTAATAGCAGCTACAGATTGGCGACTACTGGGGCGATTAAGAACACCGCGGTTAGCTATGAAGATGTGGCCTTTTTTGCCGCGGAATTCCTTCTGCAAAAATACCCAAAACTGCTTCAGGAGCGTTTTAAGTTTTCCACATTGCCCCAATCAGAGATTGAGCTGTTAGAGATTATCGGTGCCCAGCGCGGCTGTCTGCGCGGCGGCGGTCAGGTTGATCTGGAACGAGTCTCAACCATCTTTATCAATGAGCTGCGCGCCGGCACTCTGGGTGCTATTACCTTTGAAACACCGGATGTGATTGATATTGAAATGCAGCAGGTGGAAGTTTTACGCGCTGAGAAGGAAGAACGAGAAAAAATTAGGCTAGAGAAAACTGCCGCTCGACGCAGAAAGGCCAAGGCAAATAGAAAATAATTGCCAATAAACAGCCCTGAGCGTTCCGTAATAAACAGCCTTGAGCGTCTTCTATATAAAGAGTTCTGAGCGTCTTTTAAACAAAAAGCCCTGCCGCATAGCCAGAAGCCCAGGCCCACTGGAAGTTATAACCACCCAGATGGCCAGTCACATCCACCACTTCACCAACAAAATACAGCCCCGACTGGGTTTTACACTCCATAGTCTTGGATGACAGCTGATCTGTATCCACACCGCACAGAGTAACCTCAGCGGTGCGATAACCTTCGGTTCCCGATGGTTTTAGCTGCCACTCCGCTAAGTGCTTAGCCACAGCCAACAGCGTCGCATCGGGAATCTCCGCCATGGCAGTCTCGGCATATTTAGACCAGTAGAGATTCTGCAGTTCCAACACCAAACCTTTGGAGAGATGCTGGGCTAAAAGATTGCGCAACAGACTTTTGGCGCTGTGCTTTTTATAGTCAAGCAGTAAATCACGGCTATCAAGATCGGGCAGCAGATTAACGCTAATAGTCTGGCCCGATTTCCAATAGCTGGATAGCTGCAGCGCCGCTGGGCCGCTAATACCGCGATGGGTAAACAGTAAATTCTCGTGAAAGCTAATCCCGTTGACCGACATCTCCACATCCACCGCCAGACCCGAGAGCTTTTCGGAGATTTGTTTGATGCCATCACTAAAGGTAAAGGGCACCAGGCCGGCACTGCGTGGTAATAGTTTCAGCCCGAACTGCTCGGCCAGCTGATAACCAAATCCCGAGGCACCCATGGTTGGAATAGATAGCCCGCCGGTGGCTACTACTAAGGACTTACACTGATACTGGCCAGTAGAGGTTTGCAGGCTGTAGCCGCCCTTTTCCATTGCAGCTACCGATTTTATTTCGCATTTGGTTTTAATCTCTACCCCGGCTTGCTGACATTCATCCAGCAGCATGGCAAGAATATCCTTGGCTGAATCATCGCAAAACAATTCGCCATGTTTGCGCTCGTGATAGGCAATACCATGGCGCTCAACCATATCGATAAACTGCCACTGGTTATAACGATTTAAGGCTGAGATGCAGAAGTGCGGGTTATTGCACAGGTAGTTTTCCGGGGTGATATCCAGATTGGTGAAGTTGCAGCGGCCACCCCCGGACATCAGAATTTTCTTGCCGACTTTATTGCTGCTATCTAACACCACCACCGACAGACCACGCTGACCGGCGGTAAAGGCACAGAATAGACCGGCGGCACCGCCACCAATAATCACTACATCAGGATTCTTCACTGTGCTGGCATCCCCTTTTAATTTTTGCCAGCGCAATTCAATTTCTGCGCGGCCAATTTTTTCCAGGGTGCTGATATTGCGCTGCGGAATCTCTTCGGGATTGGGAAATTCATCCAGTGCACTGGAGAGCATATCTTCACGGAGAAAATGAATCACCGGATAGGGCGAGCGATTACTAAAGTGGCTGGCACTCTGCTCGTCCTCACCATCAAAGAGATACTCGGGATGAAAACTGGCCAACTGAATAGTGCCATCCAGACCCAGCTCTTCAATAAGCGCCTCGGCATTGTCGAGAAACATTAAATACTCATCAAAACTCGCCAACCCATGGGGCATAACTAACAGGGTTGTGGCTATATCCTGCTCGGAACTCTGCTGAATTAAATCCAGCTCGGTTAAAAAGGCCTGAGTCAGCTGATTGAGATCCCCAGATTCACAGACGGCGATTCGCATGGTATCCGCGGCGATCACCGGGCGCGCAAAGGGGCACAGGTTTAGCTCGACAATAAATGTCTGTAGCCAATCTCGAATATGCTGCTCAAATACGCTGGTCATAGGAACCTAATGTGCCTGACAAAGAGCGCGCAGGATACTTAGCTTGAGGTTATCCGTCCAGCAGCGCAGCTATTTGATGTAACGCAAAAAAACTGCAGCTTTAACTTGTATATTAGAATAAACTAATTTAGTATATTCTTATATTAACTGAACTTTGATTTGCCTCCCGCTTTACCGGCAAACCCAACCCTATAATTTTTAGGAGTCTTGCAATGACCAGTGCAGCAAATAAAAAATTAGCCATCAGCCCTGCCGATATTCAGCAGCTGGAAAAACATGCCCAGCAGGCAGCAGATATGCTTAAACAGCTGGGTAATGTTAATCGCCTAATGATCCTCTGCACCCTGATTAATGGCGAGCGCTCAGTGGGTGAACTGCACGAAATGACCAGCTTGAGTCAGTCCGCCCTGTCGCAACACCTGGCATCGCTGCGCAATGCTCAACTAGTACAGACACGCCGAGAGGCACAAACTATTTTTTACAGTCTTTTGGGCACGGAATCTATACAAATTATTACTGTATTAAAGTCCATTTACTGCAGAGGAATTTAAAAGAGGGATCTAATGAAACATTCAGCTAAAACTATTTCAGCCGCTGAATTTAAACGAATTATTCAGACTGAGACTACACCGCAAATTATCGACGTACGCACAGCCGCCGAGGTGGAAAACCTGTCTCTTGAGGGCAGCGCTCACTTTCCATTACAGGAGCTTAATTGCGCCGAGGTAAAAACCTACCTTGCCGAGCAGGGCCAGAATCCCGAGCACCCAGTCTATCTATTGTGTGCCAGCGGACAGCGGGCCACTCGCGCTGCCGAACAGTTAAAGGGTGATCTCGACTGTCCGTTGGTTATTATCGAAGGCGGTCTAAATGCGCTAAATGCCGCTGGATTATCTATTCAGCAGGGCCCCGGAAATACTATCTCTCTGGAGCGACAGGTGCGTATTACGGCAGGCAGTCTGGTCGTCATTGGAGTTAGCCTGGGCGTATTTCTTAACCCATGGTTCTTTATCCTCCCGGCTTTTGTCGGTGCTGGATTGGCCTTCGCGGGAATGACTAACAGCTGCTCTATGGCCATGTTACTGGCACATATGCCGTGGAATAAAACCAGCCGATACAACTAAAGGTCGATAATGATTATTGTCAGTGTTCTTATTGGCTTGATTATAGGCACCGTGCTCGGACTTACCGGTGCCGGCGGCTCTATCTTTGCTGTTCCATTATTAATCCTGCTGTTGGGACTACCGATCAATGAGGCCATAGGTATAGCGTTGGGCGCAGTTGCAGTCAGCGCATTTGTTGGCACAATCAGTAACTGGCAGGCTAAATATATTTTATGGATTCCGGCACTGGCGCTGGGTATTGGCGGCGCCCTATTCGCCCCTCTGGGAAAATATTTAGGTAACCAGCTGCCCGGTATATTCCTACTGCTGGGCTTTTCTATGCTCGCTTTTACTATCGCAATTATTATGTGGCGCCAAAGCCTTGTCTCTCCCGAGCACGCCAGGATTGTGCGCTCTAATATAGGCTCCAATCAAGACTATATTGAACCTATCTGTCGCTTCAGCGACACCGGAACATTTAAGCTGACCACAAAATGTTTTGCCGCACTGCTCAGCGCCGGATTAATTATCGGACTTTTAAGCGGGCTGTTTGGTGTTGGTGGCGGTTTTTTGATTGTGCCGACATTATTATTTATTACTCAGGTATCTATGCGTCAGGCAGTCGCAACGTCGCTGTTAATTATCACCCTGATCAGCGCCACTGGATTCTTTAGCTTTGTCGCCTCCAGTCCCATGGTGGACTGGCCACTGCTGGCGAAAATCTGCTTGGGTGGGTTAATCGGGATGCTCGGTGGTCACCTGATCGCAGACACAATTGCCGGGGCTCAACTACAGAAAATCTTTGCTATTAGCCTAATCGTGACAACCTTTATAACCCTAGGCGACCAACTTTTCAAAGGAGTGATTTAAGATGATTTTTCGACAACTCTTCGACCCAGAATCTTCCACCTATAGCTATCTTATTGGCGATAAAAGCAGCGGCGAGGCATTGCTGATCGATTCGGTATTAGAGCGCACAGAGCAAACACTGCAATTAATTAAGCAACTCAATCTAAACCTGACTCTGGCCATTGATACCCACACCCATGCCGATCATGTTACCGGTCTCGGTGCACTGCGCGATGCCACGGGCTGCAAAACCATGATGGGCAGAGAGTCCTTGGCCAACTGCCTGTCCGACACCTTTGTCGATGGCCAGCAGCTAAAATTCGGCAATCTATATATAGAGGTTATTTACAGTCCCGGACACACGGATGACTCCTATAGCTTCTACATGCTCGAGTCTCAATCCGACAGTAATCAGCCAATGTTATTTAGTGGTGACACATTGTTAATTCGCGGCACCGGCCGCACCGACTTCCAAAATGGCAGTGCCGAGCATCAGTACAACAGCCTGTTTAACCGACTCCTAAAGCTGCCTGACAATACCCTGGTGTATCCGGCCCATGACTATAAGGGATGGATGGTGAGCAGCATAAGTGAAGAGAAAAGGTACAATCCGCGCCTACAGGTAACCAGCCGTGATGAGTATATTGCGCTTATGAATAGCCTCGACTTGCCCAATCCAAAAATGATGGATATTGCAGTGCCGGCTAATCGATCCTGTGGTGATATTGCATAAGTTGCCGTGGAATAATTTTTCATTGATCGTCTGCTGGACCTCTAACGTAAACAAAAGCTCAATGGCATAAAAATATTCTCATGCAACTAAACTGGCTGGATAACGAGACTCCGACACCTGCGCTGCTCTCAAAGGGCTTTCCGGAAAAAATGGTCTTGCTCGACCTTGAAACCACTGGCGGCAAAGCCACCTATAACCGGGTGATTGAAATTGGCCTGCTGGTCATTGAGCAGGGCGAGGTGATTGAGCGCTGGCAGTCCTTTATCGATCCTGAAACATCGTTGCCGCCGTTTATTCAAAAGCTCACTGGTATTGCGCCAAGTATGTTGAACGGCGCACCGCTATTTGCCGAGATTGCCGAACAACTGCTCGGCTATCTGGAGGGGCGCACCTTGGTGGCCCACAATGCGCGCTTTGATTACGGCTTTCTAAAGAATGAGTTTCAGCGTGCGGGTATTAGTTACAACGCCAAGCCACTCTGTTCAGTGAAATTTAGCCGCAGTCTGTATCCACAGTTTAAACGCCACGGTCTCGATCAGATTATTAAGCGCTTTCAACTGCCGATTGAGAACCGCCATCGCGCCCTCGATGATGCAGAGATGATCCAACGCTTTTTTCTAAAATCATCGGCGCTATTTTCCGATGAAGAGATTGCTGCTACCTGTACCAGCCTGTTAAAAAATCCGGCACTGCCGCCACTGCTTAAAAGCCAGCGATATTAAAAAGCTGCCGGCCTCAGCTGGAGTCTACTATTTCTATGATGCAAGCGGCACGCTGTTGTACGTGGGTAAAAGTGTGCATATCCGCAACCGCGTGATGAGCCACTTTTCTCAGGATCATAAAAACCCCAAAGATCTGCAGATTAATAACAAGCTGGCGCATATAGATTTTGAAAAGGCCCCAACTGATTTCGGTGCGCAGATTCGTGAGAGCAACCAGATCAAAGCATTGTCGCCGCTATATAATCGCCGCCTGCGCAAAACAAAAAAACTCTACCAGTATCGCTGCGAAGAAGATCGTAATGGCTATCAAGCGGATTGCAATCGAAGCGGTGGAGTTGAATGCTGAGGGGGTTGATGAACGCTTTGGTCTGTTTCGTTCACCACGCCAGGCATCAAAGCAGATCGAAAAACTCGCCGACCATTATTTTCTCTGCCATAAACTGCTGGGGCTGGAGTCGGACACTCGCGTGGAAAATAAAAAACCCTGCTTTCGCGCGCAGCTGAAAAAATGCTTTGGTGCCTGTCATGGTGCTGAAGAGGCCGCTGCTTATAATCAGCGGGTGAACAGCGCACTAAATAACTATCAGCTTAAGATGTGGCCCTATCCTGGCGCGATTATGATCGAAGAGCGGGATATGCAAGAGCCTGATAATGTTGCTTTTCATGTGGTGTATAACTGGCGCTATATTGCCAAACTCACCTTGATTGAGGATCTCTATGATCAAGGCTATCAGCTAGCCGACACTCACCTTCAGAAAAGCCAAGCCCGGAATGACTCGCAACAATCGTCGCCCTCGACTGGCGACGATCGCTTTGATCTGGATATCTACTTTATTCTGGTGCGCTTTCTGGTCGATGCCGAGAAGATGAAAATGCACAATCTTAAAGTCTGGCCACTGGTGCATTGCGCCATTGATATCTAATTAAAAATTTTAATTTCAATTCTCCTTGAAGAAATCTCCTCCGCACTAGATACTGTATATATAAACAGTATATAACAATTTTTGTGGGGAGTTTCTATGAGTGTCACGCTGGTAAGGCATGGCGGCACCGCCGTTCATATAAAAAATAATTCTGCCAATATACCTCTGTTCAGCGAGGCGGTTTCTGCCGGTTTTCCTTCGCCGGCGGAGGATTATATTGAGCAGTCTCTGGATCTAAATGAATTCTGTATCAAGCGCCCGGCCGCTACTTTTTTTGTTCGCGTGCAGGGTGATTCAATGATTGATGCCGGAATTTACAGTGACGATATGCTGGTGATAGATCGCTCTATACCGGCAACCCATGGGGATATAGTCATCGCTGGATTACATGGTGAATTTACCGTTAAAGAGCTGCAACTGCGACCGCGCACCTGCCTGATGCCAAAAAATAGCGCCTATGCGCCAATCGATATTCCCGAGGGTTCAGAGCTGGATATTTTCGGTGTAGTGACCCATGTGATACGCAACATTAGACACAAATAGCAGGTTATCTGTGTCAGACCCAACCTTTGCTCTTGTCGACTGCAATAATTTTTATGCCAGCTGTGAAAAGTTATTTCGCCCCGATCTAAAAGACCGACCCATTGTCGTGCTATCTAATAATGATGGCTGTGTAGTGGCGCGCTCAAAAGAGGCTAAAGCCCTGGGCATTAAAATGGGCGTACCGATTTTTAAAATTCGCCATGAAATCCGTCAGCATAATATTGCGCTGTTCTCATCCAACTACACACTCTATGCCGATATGTCAGCGCGGGTGATGCGCACCCTCGAAGATCTGGCACAGCGGGTGGAGATTTACTCTATCGATGAAGCGTTTCTCGATTTAACCGGCACTCAGTCGCTGATTTCCAACAGTGTATTTGGCCAAAAGGTGCGGCAGATTATTGGCGACTGGACAGGTATTACAGTCTGTGTGGGTATCGCGCCAACCAAGACGCTGGCGAAAATGGCTAACCATGGGGCAAAAAAGTATCCGGGCACTCAGGGAGTTGTCGATCTTAGTGATCCTCAGCGGCAGCAGCGGCTGATGGCATTGCTGCCGGTCGACGAGGTCTGGGGGATTGGTCGGCGTCTCGGCTTGCGCCTTCAGCAGATGGGCATTAATAGCGCTCTGGATCTGGCCAATGCCAATCCAAAACATATTCGTCAGCATTTTTCTGTGGTGGTTGAGCGTACCGTTCGTGAACTGAATGGCGAGTCCTGTATTGAGCTTGAGGAGGCACCGCCGACCAAGAAACAGATTGTCTGCAGTCGCTCATTTGGTGAGCGGGTTACAACCTTGCAAGAGATGCGTGAGGCGATCTGTCAGCACAGTGTGCGAGCGGCGGAAAAGCTGCGCAAGGAAAAACGCTACGCGAAAGTGATCAATGTTTTTATTCGCACCAGTCCGTTTAATGCTCAGCAGCCCCAGTACTCCAATTCAATCAGCGGTGAGCTATCTGTGCCCAGTGATGATAGTCGTGATCTAATCAATCTGGCGATGCGACTACTGGAATGTATCTGGCGCGATGGTTATGCCTACGCTAAAGCGGGCATTATGTTGTCGGATTTTTACGAGGCCGGAATCTATCAACCGAGTCTGTTTGAGCAGGAAGCGCCGCAGTCAAATAGCCGTGAGCCCAAAAAAAGCCGTGAGCCCAAAAAAAGCCAGGCTCTGATGTCGACACTGGATAAAATTAATCGGCAGGGCAAGAACAAACTGTTCTTTGCCGGACAGGGAATTAATAAAAGTTCGGGCAATAAAAGCTCAGGGACAAAAAACTGGGCGATGAAGCGGGAGCATCTCTCCCCCGCTTACACCACCAATTGGAATGATATTTTAAAAGTAAAATAGGTGCTGCTTTCTTATTTGCTGCCAACAGCTGTTCTTAAGTGCTGCTCTTAAATGCTTTTTTACGCGCTTTGACAAACTCATTTGCCTGCTTCATGGTCTGCTTAGTCGCGGTGAACACGGAGAGTTCTGGATTAAATTTTCCACTGCGACCCAGCGCATCTATCTGACCGAAGTACCAGTACTGAACCGAAAAGCCGGCCAGAGCTTTGAAAAGCTTTATTTTCGTCAGCCAGTTTAGCCAACTGGGAAATAGAGCGAGACTATCCTCATAGCGCGGAAGCTCTTCGAGTCCATTAATAACCTGTATTGGCGCGTCAGTAAGTGCACACATTGGGCGACCTAAACCAATCAGATCGGCACTGCCGCTGTCCAGCGCTTGCAACATAGTTGCGCGGCGGCGAAAGCCTCCGGTGACCATTAGAGGGATAGAGACCTTGGCGCGCATCGCCAGAGCAAAGTCGACGAAGTAGGCTTCGCGTATCTGGGTTGACGAGGCCGACTTAAAGATAGGTTGTGGCTCTTCCTCTTCGATTCCAGCAATACCCAATAACTTGGGTTGCTCGTAGGTACCGCCAGAGATTTCAATCAGATCAACACTGGCATCCTGCAACCATTGAGCGACTTGCAGACTCTCCTCAAAGGCAAAGCCGCCCTTGTGAAAATCTGCGCTATTGAGTTTTACCGCAACCGGAAACTCTGCACCTACGGCAGCGCGAACCTCTGCCACGCACTCCAGCAGTGCTCGGGCTCGATTGGCCAGCGAGCCGCCGTATTTATCGCTGCGCTGATTACTCCGCGGGCTTAAAAACTCGGAGAGTAAATAACCGTGGGCGGCATGCACCTGAACACCGGTAAAGCCGGCTTGTTTTAAAGCCCTGGCGCAGACACCAAAGCGCTGCACAACCTCTTCAATTTCACTGATAGTCAGGGCCACTGGCTGTCCAAATTGGCCGCCGGGCAGGTTGAGCTTGACTGCCGATGGCGCTTTCGGGTTGGGGTTAATTATTTTTTGGGTCTGGCGGCCAGCATGGCTAATCTGTCCCCAGAAATGATTCCCGTTGCGCGTCGCGGCCTTTGCCCAGCTCGCCAGCGCGGCTTGCATCTGCGTATCTGGCTGCCGATCGACAACCACATTGCCTGGGCGCTCGAGATGATCTCGGTCGACCTGAATATTCCCCGACAGCAGCATTCCAGCACCGCCATCACTCCATAACCCATAGAGCCTGTCCAGTTCCGGCGTAGGCAGCCCGTTAGCAGTAGCCAATCCCTCGGTCATTGCCGCTTTCGCCAAACGATTGACGATTTCTGCGCCGCAGGGGAGTATTAATGTCTTTTCAAGAGAGGACATGAGTGAATTCACCAGTTTTATTATTTATCCCATAATAGGCCAGTGCTATAGTCTCTGGCTATTTAAAATAAAGATCATTGAGGGGATATCTGTGCACGAAATTCCAGTCTGGCAGCAGGTCACCAGAGAACAATTTGAGAATGAAATTGTTCCACTAAACAAACCGGCACTACTCAAATCTGTGGTCGGCGACTGGTCGGCGGTTAAGGCTGGAATAGAGTCTCCTCAGGCAGTGGTCAATTATTTAAAGGCGATGGACAGTAACAAAAAGGTCTCTGCCGTGGTCGGTAATCCGGAGATTAACGGGCGCTTCTTTTACAGCGACGATCTTCAGACCATGAACTTTAGCCGTGCATCTACGACACTGAGTTCTGCCCTTGAGCAACTATTAAAAATAATTGATCAACCCAACCCCCATGCTATTGCGCTGCAGGCAATCTCTATTCGCGATGTTCTACAGGATTTTGAAATGCAAAATCCCCAGACCTTATTAGATAACTCCATTGCGCCAACTCTGTGGCTGGGCAATCGGGCGATGGTGGCTCCCCACTATGATATTCACGACAATATTGCCGCCGTGGTTGCCGGTCGCAGACGCTTTACCCTGTACCCGCCCGAGCAAATTGATAATCTCTACCCGGGCCCGGTGCTGAGTACACCCGCTGGCGTGCCTGTGAGTATGGTGGATATTCGCCAGCCAGATCTCGAGCAATTCCCCAACTATGCACAGGCTGAGGCAGTTGCCCAGCAGGCGGTGTTAGAGCCCGGAGACGCTATCTATATACCAGCTCTTTGGTGGCATGGGGTCGAGTCGTTAGAGGGGCTAAATATACTGGTCAATTACTGGTGGGGTGGGCAGGCAGAGGGAACACCCTCAGCCAATGACAGTATGATGCACAGCATGCTGAGCATTGCCAAACTAAGCCCAGCGAAGCGCGAGGCATGGCGACAGTACTTTAATTATTATGTGTTTCAAACCGGCGATGACCCACAGAGGCACTTGCCAGAAAACCTTAATGACCTGCTAACTGATCTTGATGATCAGCAGAAAAAGGCCCTTAGGCAATTTCTAAGTAAGCGCTTACTTTAAGCTAAAACTACATTTTTTCTGCTTTGCAGTATTTGCCAATAAATTCCTGATGGCTGGGCAACTGGCCGACTAAATGATCGACCGATGATTTTATACTGTGCATAAAGGCTTTTAATTCATCGTCGCTCATCATATCGACAATCGGGTGATGCTGTTCAGGCACTAAACCCTGCCCCAACATCACCTGAGTCCAGGAGTTTTCCGCAAACAGGTCGCCGATCTTGTGAAAGACACTGCCAGTCTGTTTAAACATATCGATACGGTGCTGCAGTGATTCGGGAATTTCCATGGTCTTGCAGTGACGCCAAAACTCGGTGTCTTCCCGTTCGGTGACATGGTAGTGCAAAACAATAAAATCGCGGATAAAGTGGAATTCATCACTCATCTGCTTATTGAACTCTTTGACATAGGGTTCATTAATGCCATCGAATGGGAACATTCTTAACAGTCGCAGAATGCCGCTCTGGACCATATGGATACTGGTGGATTCGAGTGGCTCGACAAAGCCACCGGCAAGACCCAGTGCAATACAGTTTTTATTCCAGTGCTGGGTGCGCTGACCGGTGCGGAATTTAATCACTCGGGGTTCGGTTAGAACTTCCCCTTCAATATTATTCAACAGGGTTTGGGTGGCTTCTTCGTCAGAAATATACTTGCTGCAGAACACATGACCATTGCCGACTCGCGACTGCAATGGGATACGCCACTGCCAGCCTGCATCTCTGGCGATTGAGCGAGTGTAGGGAATTGGATCGGCTACCGAGCGAGTCTGCACGGCGATCGCACTGTCGCAGGGCAACCACTTTGACCAGTCTTCGTATTCGGTATTTAGGGTTTCACCGATTAACAGGGCACGGAAGCCGCTGCAGTCGATAAATAGATCCCCTTCAACCTTTTTTCCGGAGGCTAACTGCACGTGCTCGATAAAGCCTGTATCGGCGTTGGTACCAACCTCAACAATCTTTCCTTCGATACGTTTGCAGCCGTGCTGCTCGGCGATCTTGCGCATAAATTTGGCGTATAAGCTGGCATCCATATGGTAGGCGTAATTCAGCCCGTCGGGCTTAAATACGGCGAATTTATTGGCTTTGGCGGCCATTAATTCGGTGCAGTACTCGCCAAAATCAGCGCTGATCCCCTGGGCTCTGGCCTTTAACCAAAAGTGCACAAAACCGGCGGCCCAGCAGTCTTTGCCGGTAAAGCCAAAGGAGTGAATATAGTCTTTGCCAACATCTCTCCAGTTTTCAAATGAGATACCTAACTTAAAGGTGCCCTGAACGGCGGCCATAAATTCCCGTTCATCAATTTTAAGCAATTGATGCAGGGTGATTAGGGTCGGAATGGTGGCTTCGCCGACACCCACGGTGCCGATTTCATCGGATTCAATCAGGGAGATATCGAGATTTTTGCCCAGCAGTTTTGCCACGGACGCGGCTGCCACCCAACCGGCAGTTCCGCCACCGACAATCACCACTTTTCTTACTTTTTGAGCTGTCAAAATAGTCTCTCCGATACTCTCTACAATAAAAGCTAACGCTTAAATTTACTTAACAATAGCTTGTGAATCTGTCTGGCCACGGTCTCATCCAAGGGGTTTAAAACCCCTCGTGCCTGTTCCGGCATATGCTGATAATTCTCTCGTCAGCATTAAATACATAGTGATCAAAAATCTCTCTCCAGGCGTCGCGCTGCTCTGGGGGAAGATCACGAATACCCATAATCGCGTGCTGTAAAACATTTACCGGCGAGCCCATATAAGCGGGCGTATTGCGCCACCAGTAGTTGATCAAAATATTCATATCATCCAGCGACTCTACATGGTGCCACCACATACTGGGGATAAGGATGGCATCGCCGGGTTCCAGCTCGACCACCTGGGCCGCTTCTAGTGCCTGGCGAAATTTCGGGTAGGCTTCGAAATCGGGCTTGGCAAAGTCGACCAGGCTAATAGACTGCCCCGCTGGGGTAAAGTCTATCGGGCCTACATACAAGATTCTCAAGCTGCTCTGGGGGAAACAGGGTAAAGCGTCTGCGCCCTGCCACTGAACAGGCAATATTGGTTGGAAAATCATAATGGGCCGCTATTCGGCTGCGGTTGCCAATCCAGATACTGACCAGAGGATCATGACCCTCTAAGACCAAATCGTTGTTATCTCGAAAGCCTGGCAGCCAATTGTCGACCATAGTCGAACCCACATAGAGGCTCGGCGGCTGCGCTTGACTGCTGTATTGGCGAAGATTTTCAAACACTTCGGTGAGTGGCAATCGAATTCTGTCGAAATTAAAACCAGTTAAATCGTCGTTGTAAAAAACTCGCCCATCAATTTCAGGCTCCCCTCGGTAGGCCGTCAGCTGCTGACCACTGTCGTATTGTAAAATATACGACTCAGCCTGCTCAGAGGATTGCACTGCGGCTTTAACCAGCGGCCAGTCGGTAGTCAGGCCACGCAGCACCAGAGGCTCTTTTGAATTGAGAATATCGTCGCTGAGGCTGTCTGGTCGACAGCCTGTGACTTCTCTCACTTGGCGATTAATCTCTAGCAATATTCAATCACTCATCAGTAATTATTCAGAAGGGTTAGTCGAGACTGGCATTTTTCTTAGCGATCAAGGCGCTAACGCGTGAAACCGAGGCGACCGCCATATAGATCGCCTGCAAGAAACCCTGTTCATGAAATTTGCCGAGCACCTCGGGCTGAAGAGCGGCGAGCTTTTCTTCATTGATGGTGTAGAAACCCTCTAAGCGGTTATTGGAACTGTCCTTTAGGGTAATGTCGAGGTTAAAACCTTCGAGTAAATCGTTCTCTAGCAGCGCGGCAATAAACAGTTTGTTCTGCTCGTGACCACGGTGAATAGTCTGCAAATTTTGCATCGACTTCTGCAGGTATTCGCTGGGCTCGCCGTCATCGTTAAACAGGGCTTCGCTTTTAGCTTCAGTTTCAGTTTCGCTTATTCGCGGACTTTCCGTATTGATAGAAACCACTGGCCTCTTTTCACCGTTCTCTACATCTGGTGATTGCTGAAAACCAATCAGAAAAGGGTTTCTCTTAACCATCAGGGGGATATAGGTGGCATCCCAATGATTACCATTCAGGTAGAGATTTTCTTCGCGCTGAAAACCAAATAGCGCCAATGGATAAAATTGTCCAGATTCGCCCTCTTTACCGAAGAAGATCGGGTAGTTAGATTCGATATCCCTAAACTCAAAGGGGAATGTCATGGCGTGCATCTGGTTGTCGCCATAGGCGGCGCCACGCTCGGTGATAACTCTTAGCTTGGCGTGTTCAGACTGACTAAGAAGTGAATATTTACTCATGCTGTAACCCTTAATATATATACTTTAAATAATTATTATTCATCGCCATTAGGCTATATTTTTTGTAGCCCATAGGTATTAATTTTTTCAATTAGCTGGCGATTGGTGGGCATTGCCGCCTGTAGTTCCAGTCGCTGTTTCGCGTTTTTCTGGAACAGCGCTGTGGCCGCTTCTCGACCCACCTGATCGGAACGACGAGTGGTTGTGCTCGGCTCAGTTTCAAAGTTCATACCGTAGAGCACATACTGAAAACTTGCCGAGGGAAACATCTCATCAATATGGTTGGTATCCCGATGCCAGGGCCCCTGATATTTCCACAGGGCGATAAGCTCTTGTAGACTGTCGGGGATAGTCGATGGATCGAGATGATCGCGCCAGTACTGATCGTGACGACGATTTAAAATATAGTGAAGCTTGAGGAAATCGATAATGCGGTCCCAGCGATATAAAAACTTGTCGTTAAATCGCTTGGCAACTATGTCCATCATCTCGCGGTTAGCCGGTAGCTGTTCGGCAATCATATTTGATGAAAGCTCGACCAGAATAAGTGCTGATGCTTCTAAAGGCTCAATAAATCCGGCGGACATTCCGATGGCAACACAGTTTTTATGCCAAAATTCGGCGCGATGGCCGGGATCAAAATTAATTTTTCGTGGTTCCGCGGCAGCGGCTGCCTGTGCCCCCGCGGTGCGCTCTATATAACGCAGCAGTTCGGCGGTGGCATTCTCTTGGCTATTATGGGCGCTGGAATAGACATGGCCGGTTCCGCGTCGCGAAGGCAGGCCAATATCCCAGATCCAGCCAGCGGTCTGTGCCGTGGATAGCGTACAGGAAGCAATCGGATCATCGGGATTGGTATAGGGAACCTGCACAGCCAGTGCTGTATCGTTAAACAGAAACTGTTTTTTACTGCGCAGGGGTATTTTGTAATGTTCACCCAGTAGCAGGGCTTTGAAGCCACTGCAGTCGATAAACAGATCCCCATCAATATCACCGCTGGAATCAGTAGTAACCGATGCAATATCGCCATTTTTAGCGGAGTTCACTGCAGTTACATTGGCTTTTATATGTTTTACCCCCAATTTCTCGACACAGTGTTTGCGTAAAAACTCGGCAAATTTGCCCGCATCTAGGTGATAACCGTAGTTAACCGTGCCGGCGTATTCTGGGGTTGTGATCTGCTTTGGTGCTCGTGAATCGGCGAATAGTGCACTCTGCTGGGATACCGCCTGATCAAATCTGGGTCTGCCGTTTAATGCCTGCCAGTGGGGTGCCAGATTGGTCTCGTTGTAGCTCTGAGGCGCAGTGAAGGGATGGGTGTAGTTGTCGTTATCACCGGTTGTCCAACCGGAAAATTCAGTGCCCTGCTTAAAGCTGGCAGTGCATTCACGAATAAAATCGGTTTCCGACAGGCCCATCTTGTTCAAGGTGGTGCGCATGGATGGCCAGGTGCCCTCGCCAACGCCGATGGTTTTAATATCTGGAGACTCGATAAGCGTTAACTGGAAATGATTGTCCTGCTGGTCACCGTGCTCTTGATTAGCATTTTGGGAAATAGCGTGCTCGGCAGCGATTACACCAGCTGATAACCAGCCGGCAGTTCCCCCGCCCACAATCACAAGTCGACTTATTTGTTTACTCATTTGTATCAGCTATTTTGTTATGTCTTTTATTAGACTTTTTATCAGGTATTACGGCTACTTGAGAGCAGTCTTGTATAGATTCTTTGATCCTAGGATAGCGCGAAGATTCCGTAGCTACAATCTTTAATCAGCATCAATCATCGCGGATTGAGAGCTGCTAAGCTTTTTCCAAATTACTTAAAGAAAGAAGCCGCTTAACAAGTTAAGCGGCTTCGGGTTTCATCTTACTCTTTACTTTGTGTTACCTGTTCAAGGCTAACTTAGAACTTAAAGCGAGCACCGAAGTTGTAACGTGCGCCACCCTGGTAAACACCCAGTACCTGGCTGTCGATACGGCCATAGTTTCTAGGCACTGACTCAGTGACGTTGATGCCTTCAACAAATACGGTGAAGTTATCATCGTATTCGTAGCTGACATTAAAGTCCCACTGACCATAGGCACGAACGTTAGTTGGGTTAGTAAAGGTACCCTGTGGCTGGCCAATACCGGCGAGGAAATCATCTCTCCAGTTGTAAGCTACTCGCGCCTGCAGTCCATCTTGATCGTAGAACGCAATAAAGTTAGCTGAGTCACTTAGACCATTAATAACAAACTGTGCACCACTAGTGAACGTGTTGTCGTAACTGACATTGGCATTAGCCATTGTGTAGTTAACAATCATGCCGTAACCGGTATCAGCGAAGTTGTGCTGAACAGCAAATTCCCAACCATCTACTCGTGCGTCGTTCATGTTGACGTCAGTTTTAACATCAACTGGCACCAGCGGATCACCATCAACACCATTAATCGTTACCTGATCACCATTCAGACTCCACTCTGGCGAAGGCGCTCGATTGTCTCTGATCCAGTCAAATACTTCAGCTTCTGTGGTTGCACCATCAACTGCCGCATCTGTTACAGCCTGCAGCCAAAAATCACCTAGTGCTGGGTGTGGAAGGTTCCAACGCTCAGACTGACGCTCTTCACCGGCAGCAATAAAGTTCTTTACGTCTTTCTTGAAGTAACCAATAGAAACATAGCTCTCTTCACCGTAGTACCACTCAGCAGAGAGATCGTAGTTGGTTGACTCAATTGGCTCAAGACCTGGGTTACCACCACTGGCTTCTGTTCCGCCAGTACCCTGCAGACCTTTGAAACTCAGGCCACCAAGGGTAGTTCCACCTTTAATCTGTCCATAGTTTGGACGTGTAACTGTTTTGCTCACCGAGGCACGCAGAACCATATCGTCCGTTACCGAGATATCGAAATCCAGATTGGGTAACAATAGATCATAGGCACCAACATCATCAACATTCTGTGGCTCTGACGCACTGATCATAAATTCGTTAGCCGCATTGGTCCAAGTAACACCTTCATACTTGGGAACAACACCGGCAGAAGCGACTTCGGTCTCTTCGTAGCGCAAACCAGCACGAATATTAATCGGCATAGCGTCATATTCTGTCGCGTGGTTTAACTGGAAGTAAGCAACCTTTGTCTCTTCTGTAGTCTGTAGATCTGAGTCCCAGGGAACATCTTTGCCCTGAATATCACAATAAGCCGTTCCACATTCACCAAAAGTGCTCTGCTGGTTAGGGTTCGGCGTGTAGCGACCTGAAGCAATATTCGTTTCAGCAATATGAATAAGATCTTCGAGGCTAGTGGTAAAGAACTCTGCCTGCAGACGCTCATCACCGGAGTTTGCAACCTGATCAAACTGACCGGCAATAGATCGTCGATCCAAAACATCAACCAGATCACCAGTGATATCAGTAATACCACCCCAGGTGCCACTCTCAACCAGTGCACCAACCGAACGGTTGCTGACTTCATTCAGCTCAACGCCAAAATCGACACTTGTAGAGTCGGAGAAGTCAAAAGTACCGGCTAAGCGAGTGGCTTCAATCTGCATATCTGACTGATCATTACCAAACTGGCTGCCCGTGATAATCATATCTTCTTTATAGAGAGGACGTTCTGAACCATCTTCCAATGTACCTAGGTCGAGATCTAGAATACCCATCTCACCACCGAAACGAGCAGTGGTTTCGCGACGGTTAAAGCTCGCCATGGTAATCGAACCAGAGCGCGGATCCATGCTTGATCTGATGGCGCCCGAATCGTGATAATCAAGTTCAAGAACTAGGTTATCCGCGGCCTGCCATTCAACGTTAAGACCGGCTGAATTAGACTTGTTGCGGTCTTTGCTGTAACCAACGCCATTGGTAAAGTCAGTAGTAGCCTTTTCCTCTTCGGTGTAAAACAAGGGAGTAGCGTTACCGTCAATAACAGTATTCCAGCTTGAGGCACGGTCTCTGTTACCACCGTTAAACCAAGAAGCCAAATCGTTGTAACGGCTCTCAACAATCATTGAACTGTAAATGTAATCAAGGGTTGCTGTAATTGTTTCAGTCGGCGCCCACTGCAAATTCAACATGCCGTTAACGCGATCTGATTCAAAGTTTGAAAGACTGTAAGCCATGCTCTGAGGCTTGGATAGCAGTGTACCTTCGGGAAGGTTTTCAATATTCAGGTGACCATCTTCAGAAATTCTGCGTGTCCATTCTGACGTGGTAGCAGGTCCTGTGTTCCATCCGCCAACAGTGGCAGAAGCCTGACCGCCCTTACGGTTCTGAGCAACACCACTCAAGGAGATTCCGAGAGTATCGTTAAGGAAAGTATTTGAGAAAATACCTGAGAATTCAGGAGTCAGCTCTTCGTCACCAATAGTCACTGATGAATCAGCAACCAACTTAACGCCAACACTGCTCTTAAACCCAGGGTTCTCGAGGGGGCGTGAAGTCTTAATGTTGATTGAAGAACCGATACCACCAGTAGGCACGTTTGCCTGACCAGTCTTGTAAACTTCAACCGCAGAAATGCCTTCGGAAGCCAGATCAGCAAAATCAAAAGATCTGTTAGTACCATTATGAGTAGGCAGCTGGCGACCGTTTAGAGTAACCATGTTGTACTCTGGACCAAAACCACGAACAGTTACCTGGCTACCTTCACCGTTTGAACGGCTGATAGATACACCAGTAATACGCTGGAGGGATTCTGCAAGGTTGGTATCCGGAAACTTACCCATGTCTTCAGCGGTGATAGCATCAACAACGCCTACTGAGTCTCGTTTGATTTCCATATTGGCCTTCAAACTAGCACGAAGACCGCCTTCGACAATAACTTCCTGAATCGCGCCATCGTTAGCAAAAGCAGGAGCACTGGCGCTAATTAATGCCAGAGCAATACTGCTAGAAAGAACATTTTTTTTCAAAAACATAATAGATATACCCCCAAGGTAAAAAATAATTATTTTTATTACGCTCCAATAACAAACATATAGAGCCTTACACAATCAAAATACTACCCTACAAGGACAGCTAAACTCATCACTTTTGAGACTAAAGGGGCATTTATGCGACGACTGCGTCTGTTTCAGGGTAAATTGAATTGTATTGGCTATAATAAGCGGGCAATTGGACGCAATTACAACTTACTAGGACGACTTAATGCCTCACCAAATAAGCCAACCACTCTGGCAGCCAAGTGTAAAAACCATCAATGCCACCAATATGCTGAGCTTTATCCATCAGCTCGAACGAGAGCTTGGATTTGTATTTAAGGATTATCAGCAACTGCACCAATGGTCCGTCGACCAGCCGCAACAATTCTGGCAACAGATTTGGCTATACAGTGATATTCGCGCATCGCAACCAGCCGATCAGGTACTCACCGATGGGGACCATTTCCTCGGGGCAAAATGGTTTAAAGGTGCACGTCTCAACTATGCCGAAAATGCCCTGCGCAACCGCAGCGATAAGATTGCCCTGATTTCACGACTGGAAAACGGGTCGAGAACAACCCTCAGTTACGCCGAACTCTATCAGCAAGTAGCAGAATGCGCCGCAGCCTTGAGACAGTACGGCGTGGTCTCCGGCGATCGCGTTGCTGGCTTTATGCCGAATATTCCCGAGACCATCGTTGCTATGCTAGCCACTGCCAGCATTGGCGCAGTCTGGTCATCCTGCTCTCCAGACTTTGGCATCAATGGTGTGATGGATCGCTTTGGGCAGATAGAGCCAAAAATATTATTTTGCTGTGAGGGCTATTTTTACAATGGAAAAACCATTGATTGCATCCCGCGCCTGCAAGAGATTTCGGAAAAGATAACCAGCATTGAAAAGCTGGTGGTAGTTGAGGTTGCTCGCCAACGGCCGTCTATTGACAATATCCCCTCGGCGATTTTATACGGCGACTTTTTAATCCGCGAAAACACGCCACAACTGACATTTGAGCAGCTACCCTTTGATCACCCGCTTTATATTATGTATTCCTCTGGAACGACAGGTGCGCCCAAATGCATTGTTCACAGTGCCGGCGGCACCTTGATTCAACACCTTAAAGAACAGCGCCTGCATACCGACCTGCAAGAAGAGGATATTTTGTTTTACTTCACCACCTGCGGCTGGATGATGTGGAACTGGTTAGTCAGTGGACTGGCCTCGGAAGCGACACTGGTTCTCTATGATGGATCGCCGTTTTATCCACAACCCTCGTCATTGATCGATATGGCCGAGCAGGAGCAGGTCAGTATCTTTGGCACCAGCGCCAAATATATTGCCGCACTGGAAAAAGCCGGGGTTAAACCGCGCCAAACCCATAATCTGAAAAATTTGAAAGCTCTACTCTCCACTGGTTCGCCGCTCTCCCATGAAAGCTTTCGCTATGTCTATCAAGAGGTTAAAGCTGATCTCTGCCTGGCATCCATTTCCGGCGGCACCGACATCCTCTCCTGCTTTGTGCTCGGCAACCCCTGCCTACCGGTCTGGGAAGGAGAGATTCAATGCCGTGGCTTGGGGATGGCGGTAGAAATATGGAATGAAAAAGGCGAGCCGGTTACTGAAGAAAAAGGCGAGCTTGTCTGCACTAAACCGTTCCCCAATGCACCGATCTACTTCTGGAATGATCCGGATAATAAAAAATACCTGAGTGCGTATTTCGAAACCTATCTAGGCATCTGGGCGCAGGGTGATTATGGCGAAATAACCGCCCATAACGGGGTTATTATTCACGGCAGATCGGATGCGGTTTTAAATCCCGGCGGGGTGAGAATTGGCACTGCGGAAATCTATCGCCAAGTGGAAAAACTCGATGAGGTTATCGATAGCATCTGCATTGGTCAGACCTGGGATGATGATGTTCGGGTGGTGTTATTTGTCGTATTGCGGGATGGAATAGAACTGACTGAAGAGCTGCAAAAAACAATTCGCAGCACCATTCGTCAGGAAACCACCCCTCGCCATGTACCGGCGAAAATCATTGCGGTTAAGGATATCCCGCGGACTATTAGTGGCAAAATTGTCGAATTGGCGGTGCGCAAAGTGGTCCACAAAGAAACGGTTAACAACACCGATGCTTTGGCTAACCCAGAGGCTCTGGAACAGTTTAAAAACATGCCTGAACTGCAGTGTTGAGCTCAGTAGCTTAAGTTCAACGCTTGTCGTACTGGGTTAACTTATTAATTCGGATAACGGCCTGAACTTCATCCACATATTTTTCACGTAACTCTGAATATTCGATTAAGTTTTCTGCCAGCTGATGACCGCTGGCAGAATTCTCTGCACTGCGAAGCCGCGCACGACTCACACGCAAATCAGCATAGGCGCGATGAGTGTTAATATTTCGAATATAGGACTTTACCGACTCAGAAACCCTGTCAAATTTTGCCACCTCATGATGGCTCCCGGAATTGCGCCGCAAAGGCACAAGTCCGCAGCCTTTTTTATAGCACCACTGACCAAAAAGATTATTCCCCTGCACTGCAAAGCGCGAGGTTCCCCAAGCAGACTCGATCGCGGCTTGGGCCAAAGCAAGTGATGGCGGCACTGGATCTACACGCAATAAGAGTTGCTCAATAACCTCCAAGTCATTGCGCTTCTCTCTATGGACAAAGTAGTTATCGGCTAATCTATTAAGTGCTCTTCGCTCAAAGAAAGAAAAATCATCGTTTTTGCTGGCCAGCATTTCGAGCTCATTACGATCCTCTATAACAACCTGATTACTTTGAATAACTAGGGGCAGCATATAGTCAAAAAATGCACTTTTCTTCTGCTGCACCTGAGTGTAATGAGCAAAATCAGGCAAAGGATTTCGATCTAAAAGGGTGACTGCAAAAATTGCAGCGGTAAAAATCAAAAAACTGAAAACACGTCTCATTGAAAACATCGGAAACCCTGCGGAGAATTTAGTTTCAATACTTTAGCTCGGCAACGCTTAAAAATCCGTAATTTTCTTCGAGAATTTTTTATCTTTCATGTCATTCACTCAATGTTTTTTTTAGTGCATTAAATTATTTTTTGCACCAATTTGAGGCCTTTTATAATTTCTAATTATTATTTAATTTTTTTCTAACCCGAATGCTTTTTCTGATGATAGTCTTCAAAAAATAGATAATTTATTTTTTAGATTCCACTTAAAATATTCTGGTTATTCAAACAATGAACAATATAAGCTCAGCACAAAATTCTCAGTCAGGATGGCTTGCAGAACTCGAACTCGACTATGCAGTGCGGCGCGAAAAAACCTGCTTGGTGCGGAAAAAACAGCGTGGCCCACTGACCCTGCAGCGACCCTTTTATCCGGAAAACGATACCTGTCACAGCTACCTGCTTCACCCGCCAGGCGGCGTGGTTGGTGGCGATACGCTGGATATCAAGGTTCGCGCTGAAACCGGCTCACACTGTTTAATCACCACCCCCGGCGCGACAAAGTTTTATCGCTCGAAAACCGATCTTGTGAGCACCCAGTCGCAAAAAATATCGGTCTGCGAAGATGCGATTGTCGAATGGCTACCACAGCAAAATATATTTTTCCCCGAGGCTCAATCGAATTTGAGCACGCAGATTAATATTGCACCAGGTGGGAAATTTATCGGTTGGGAGGTGCACTGTTTTGGACGCCCTGCCAACAGCGAAATCTTTCATTCGGGCAATATTAGTAGCCGCACAGAGATCAATATTGACGGCCAACTGCGTTTAGTAGAACAGCTCTGCACCGAGGACAGTTCGCTAATTCACTCACCCAGCGGTCTGCGCGGTATGGCGATGCAGGGTAGTTTAATTGCCGCCCCCTGTAATCAGCAGCAGCGCGATCAGTTGGAACGCATATTGCATTCACATCAGTACCCAGATCCGATTGGCCTTACGTTGGTCGACGATATCTTGGTGGTCAGGGTATTGGGCAATCAGATAGAGCCCATACTGGAAATATTTACCCAGCTGTGGACTGAGTTGAGAACCGAATGGCTGCACAAGCCGGCCTGTTCCCCGCGCATCTGGGCTACCTAACTAAAGAATAAATCATGGAACTAACCCCCCGCGAAAAAGATAAGTTGATGTTATTCACGGCTGCACTGCTCGCTGAGCGCCGTAAGGCCAGAGGACTCAAACTCAACTACCCTGAAGCCATTGCCTATATCAGTGCCGCTATCCTTGAAGGTGCCCGCGACGGCAGAACCGTTGCCGAACTGATGGACTTCGGCCGCACCCTGCTCAGTGCAGAGGATGTTATGGACGGCATTCCAGAAATGATTCACGACGTGCAGGTCGAGGGAACATTCCCCGACGGCACCAAACTTGTCACCGTTCACAACCCTATCGTCTAGGAGACTGGCTCTATGATCCCCGGAGAATTACAAACTGCAGCTGGTGATATTGAATTAAATGCCGGGCGCAATCTACACAAGGTAAAAGTTGCCAATATCGGAGATCGACCGGTACAGATCGGCTCCCATTATCATTTTTTTGAAGTTAACGAATCGTTAATTTTTGACCGCCAACCGACGCTCGGCTTCCGACTTAATATCGCCTCTGGCACAGCGGTTCGCTTTGAGCCCGGTCAGGAGCGCACTGTTGAATTGGTTGAGTTTGCAGGCGCTGGTGTTGTTTTTGGATTTCAGGGAAAAGTGATGGGCAGCATTGCAGAGCACCTTTCAAACCAGCCTTCAGATCAGCCCCTAAAAACAGCTCAGGAATAAATTATGCCAAGATCAATTTCAAGACAGGCCTATGCTGAAATGTTTGGCCCGACCACC
>CALSQH010000003.1 GCA_943788445.1 uncultured Pseudomonadales bacterium | reverse complement strand
ACCGAGATATTAATAAAGCCCCCATAGCTGGTCACAGTGACCGCAACAGATGCCCCATCCGGATTGTGGCGCACCGCATTAAAGACCAGATTGCCCAACACACTGCGGATATCCTTGGGGTCAGCCTCAACACTAACCGCCTCGGGGCAGTTGAGGGTTATTTTATGTTTACCATTACTGAGCAACTCAGCTTCAGCGACAATCTCTTTAAGTAGATCCGCCAGACCTACCGTTTCAAAAGCCGGCTTCTGGTCATCGGCTTCCAGTCTGGAAATCATAATTAGGTCGTCAGCCAGAGACTGCATACGATCGACCTGCTCAGACATCTGGGCATACGCCTTGCCGGAAATCGGATTGTCCGAAGGCATAAGCTGCAGGGTTTCCAGATAACCGCGCATCACCGTCAGTGGTGTGCGCAACTCATGGGAAACATTGCCAACAAATTCTTTGCGCAACTGCTCAAGGCCGTCGAGGCGGCTTATATCAGTAACCACCAGAACAATTTCATCGGCACCAAAGTATGAGGCGGCAAATTGCTGCATAGTGCCGGTGGGACTTGAAGTGTTCAGTTTGAGAGCGCCAACAAATTCTTTCTGGGTGATATAACTGACAAAAGCCGGGTCGCGAATTAAATTTGTCACTGCGCTGCCGCGATCAACAGAGCGTAAACCCAACAGCTTTGCCGCAGAGCTATTCCACCAGTCTATGGTCAGATCACTGCGCAAGACCAAAATACCTTCGCCCAGGGCTTCAGTTAGCCGAGTGACTCGATTAATGGTGCGGCGCATTTTTTCCTGGGTGCGGCGATGGCGGCGGCGCTGGCGATTTAACGTATCGCTAATTTCGCCCCAGACACCGTCGGTGTCCGGAGGAGTGCCGCGCATACCTTTATCGATCCAGCTGAATATCAGATTGATTATGCGGAAGGTCCAGAGTACGTAGATAACGACTCCGGCGAGAAATAATTCAAAGGGAGCGCCGAGGCTCAGACCAAATAACAGGGAGAACAGGCATACCAATACCACACGCCATATCTCTGTATGCATTCCCGGTCGCAACGAATTTACACCCTCTATTAAGCATTTTTTAGCTGGGCTGAAAAACGGTAGCCTGCTCCGCGCACAGTCTGCACATAGTTTTCATGTCCTGCAACCGAAATTGCTTTGCGCAGACGACGAATATGAACATCCACCGTTCGCTCATCGAGGTAGACATTGCCACCCCAGACATAATCGAGAATCTGGTCGCGGGAGTAAACTCGCTCTTGATGGGTGAGGAAGAATTGCAAAAGCCGGTATTCGGTGGGACCCAGATTAATCGCCTGATCAGCAATACTCACCCGGTGTCCGATCGGGTCAAATACCAGCTGACCTATAGAGATAGGCTCCTGAAGCTCTTCACGGCCAACGCGTCTAAGAACGGCCTTGACGCGGGAAATCAACTCGCGCGGAGAAAAGGGTTTGGGAATAAAGTCATCAGCGCCGGCATCAAGACCGGAAATTTTGCTATCTTCCTCAGCTTTGGCGGTAAGCATAATCACCGGAATTCTGGCGGTCAGATCATCACGCTTAAGCCGTCGCAATAATTCCAGCCCGGTGGTGCCAGGCATCATCCAATCCAGCAAGACCAGATCAGGTTGTTTATCAATTATCGCGGCGTGAGCCTGTTGCGCATTCTCTGCATCCAATACATTAAAATCTGCCGCTTCCAGTGCTATACACAACATATCTCGAATCGCCGCTTCGTCATCGACGATTAAAACCGTATGCTTCGGCATGGTAATAACCTTATCATTCATTTATAGACGACTCATTTAATGGCGAATGTATGACATAAATATGACAGCTAATATTATCCGTAAAGAGTGTAAGGCGATCTTTTGTTTTTACAACCGGATTTTCCCGCTGTACAGCAGAGAGTCGATATTTAGGACTCATTCGCGCATAATGGCGCCCTTTAAAGTAACACCGACTAAAACCACTTTTTAAAACAACCTTTTTACAAGCTACCAGGAACGAACAATGACAATTAAAGAAAATAGCGCCGTAAGTTTTCATTACTTATTGACTGATGATGCAGGCCAGGAAATCGACAGCTCTGCAGGCAAAGACCCATTGGCTTATCTGCATGGAGCAGGCAATATTATTCCCGGATTGGAAAATGCACTTGAAGGTAAATCAGCTGGCGACCAGCTAAACGTTGCCGTTACTGCTGAAGAAGGCTACGGCCCAGTTCAGGAAGAGCTGATTCAGGACGTGCCACGCACTGCTTTCCAAGGTGTTGAGAGCATTGAGATTGGTATGCAGTTTGAAGCGCAAACTGGTCAGGGCGGAGCCGTTCCTGTAACCGTTACCGCGGTTACTGATGAGACTGTTACTGTCGATGGCAACCACCCTCTGGCAGGAAAGGCCCTTAACTTTGATGTCACTATCGCAGATGTGCGCGAAGCAACGGCAGAAGAACTTGAGCACGGCCATGTTCACGGCGCTGGCGGACATCAGCACTAAGCTGTCTAGTAAAAAACTGCTCGAATAAAAAGCCTGCCCAAAAAAAGGCCACCTTTCGGTGGCCTAAAATGGGAGGAGAAGTACGATTTAAACTTTGGGTGTTGAATACCTTTTATAAAACTTTTTAGTGGAGCTATTTAGTGGGGCTATTTAGTCGAGCTCTCTAATCAAGCTTTTTAGTCGAACCCTTTAATCAAACATGGGAGAAAATTCGCTGACAGCAACACAGGCGCCAAGTCCACAGCCAATGCCTATGCTGGTCCAAAAATCTGCGCCGTAGGCGAAAATGCCAATCGAAGCGCCAAATAACGCGCCACAGGCAATTAAAAACAAACTGGCAATACCTAAAACATTCATTGATGATTCCTCTTTGCTATTTACTTAAAGCTCTTGATGGAAAGCTCTTTATTAGGAGCTCTGTATCTATAGCTCTAAATAGAAAGTTCATTGAAATCGTTTTATTCGGTGATTTCTCACGAACTGTTCGCAGTTTTAATGTTCGCCGGTTCTCAAATAGCCCTGCGTGCCAGAATATTGTGAGCTGTGTCGACAAAAGCTGCTGAGTCACACTGCTGTAATAAAACTGTAGTAAAAGAAAAGCTCGTAATAAAAAGCTCTTAATAAGTGATCAACCAACAGAGATTTAAAAAACCTATGACTATCAGAATCGGAATTAACGGCTTTGGCCGCATGGGCAGACTATCCTTACGCGCTGCGTGGCACTGGGACAACTTTGAAATTGTCCATATCAACGAAGTCGCCGGCGATGCCAAGAGCGCTGCACATCTCTTAAAGTACGACTCGGTGCATGGCACCTGGGACGAAGAGATCAGCTCAGCTGAAGGCAGCTCATCAATTCAGATCGGCGATCGCAGCATTAGCTACTCGCAAAATAAAAATATCGAAGATACCGACTGGTCCGGTGTGGATATGGTGATTGAGTGCAGCGGTAAATTTAAATCTCAGCAACTTCTGGCACCCTACTTTGATCAGGGCGTTAAAAAAGTTGTGGTCTCTGCGCCGGTAAAAGATGGCACATTAAATATCGTCATGGGCGTTAACGACGACCAGTATCAAGATCAGGCCATAGTCACCGCCGCCTCCTGCACTACCAACTGTCTGGCGCCGGTCATCGACGTACTCCAGAAAACCTTTGGCATAAAACACGGTGCCATAACCACCATCCACGATATTACTAACACCCAGTGTATTCTCGATGAATACCACAGCGATTTACGCCGATCCCGCGCCAGCAGTATGTCGCTTATTCCGACCAGCACAGGCTCTGCCACTGCTATCACCGAGATCTTCCCTGAGCTAAAGGGTCGTTTAAATGGTCTGGCGGTTCGTGTTCCTCTGGCTAATGCTTCCCTAACTGACTGCGTTTTTGAGCTCGAGCAAGATGTCACCGTTGAAGAAGTGAACAGTGCGCTAAAAACAGCTGCAGAAGGGCGACTAAAAGGCATTCTGGGTTTTGATGAAATACCGCTGGTATCGGTGGATTACACCAATGATAAACGCTCGGGAATTGTCGATGGCCTATCGACCATGGTTATCAATAACTCGCAAGTGAAAGTACTTATCTGGTATGACAACGAAGTGGGTTACGTCAATCGCATGATGGAGCTGGCTGCGAAGGTTGCCGCCTCTATCAAAGATTAAACGCATAACCGCCCACCACTATGCTTGAGCTTAAATCGGCAACCACCCAATACATGATTGTCACTCTGAATTATTGGGCCTTTACGCTTACCGATGGCGCATTGCGAATGCTCGTGGTGCTGTTTTTTCATGGGCTGGGCTTTAGCCCCCTTGAGATCGCCGGTCTGTTTTTACTCTATGAATTCTTCGGCATGGTCACCAACCTACTCGGCGGCTGGCTGGCGACGGCGATTGGGCTAACCATCACCATGCAACTGGGACTGGCACTGCAGATCGTCGCCCTGTGTATGCTGTTGGTCGACAGCTCGATGCTCAGCGTAGCCTATGTCATGGTTGCTCAAGCACTCTCGGGTATAGCTAAAGACCTGAATAAAATGAGTGCCAAAACCAGTATTAAATCTCTGGTTCCCGACGACAGTCAAAACCGACTTTACCGCTGGGTGGCAATGCTGACCGGCTCAAAAAATGCCCTCAAAGGCCTTGGCTTTTTCCTCGGTGGTTGGCTGCTGGCCGCTGTTGGCTTTCAAGGCGCTGTGGGCACTATGGCGGCACTCTTATCCGCGGTATTTTTGTTCAGCCTGATACTCTTAAACCGCAGCACTGGGATAGCTAAACAGCGCAGTAAATTTACCCAGTTATTCTCCAAAAGCGCGGCTATTAATCGCCTAAGTGCCGCACGATTTTTTCTGTTTGGCTCCAGAGATATCTGGTTTGTCGTTGCTCTGCCGGTGTTTTTGCAGAGTGAATTGAGCTGGAGCTATACCCAGGTCGGCAGCCTATTAGCCGTCTGGATTATTGGCTATGGCGCTATGCAAGCTCTGGCACCCAAGGTCACCGAGGCATCGGGGAAGACTGCCTTTGAGTGGGTAGCGGCGATCTGCCTACTTCCAGCGCTTATAGCTATAGGCCTCTATCTAGAGTGGAACACTGAACTACTCATAATCGCTGGGCTGCTAATATTTGGTGCACTGTTTGCCATCAACTCATCGGTTCACTCCTACCTGATTGTCTCCTATGCCCGAGAAGATGGCGCCTCTCTGGATGTGGGCTTTTACTATATGGCCAACGCTGCAGGTCGATTGGTCTGCACCCTGCTATCCGGATTGATTTACCAACATTACGGTCTGGCTGCCTGTCTGATTGGCTCTTCTGTACTTTTGATTGTGGCTGCGGCTATCTCTTGGAAACTGCCTCGCTAAAAGCTCTAAAGCCATTAACCAAGAGCCTTTTACTGATACCCCATGTCTGCTAGGGTGCGCTACATCTAAATACACTATTAAATACACTTTTCACTTTAAGAAAGATAATTCTATGACTACAGCAAACGATACCGAAATGGACCCCAATGGACTGTTTCGCGAAGAAAACTTTACCGATCAAAAATTGGGTACCATCCGTAAATTGGTCCCTATTAAGGCCGATGGCAGCGACGACCCTGATCGCGAGACAACCTTTTTTGGTGCCGCGCAAATAATGACCCCAATGGGCGCGCTTCCACTGAACTTCCAGCTCGACGGCAACACTATTGGTGAAGCGGCCAGTGACTTTGCCGCTAAAGCACAAATTGCCGTAGATGAAGCCAGCAGAGAGCTGGAAAAGATGCGCCGTGAACAGGCCTCGCAGATTGTGGTGCCCGGTCAGGGCGGCGGCAATGGTGGTATGGGTGGCGGCATGGGCGGTGGTGGAATTATTACTTGATAGCTACAGGCAGAAAGCTTTGTTTTTAAGTGCTTACTTTTCGCACTTCACTTTAAAAGCAGTGACCCCTGAATAGGTTCAAATACAGCGGCGGCATTGATTAGCGATGCTGCCGTTAATGAGTTAACACCAAAGACCGTTGTATCAATCCCATAACCGGTCTTCACTCTCTCAATAAGCAAATCAAAATCACCATCCCCTGAGAGCAGTACTATATGGTCTATTTTATCGTCTACGGTCTGATCATGATTGGCCGCCGCGTCCATCACATCAATAGCCAGACCCACATCCCAATCACCTTTTGCCGATCCATCGCTGCGCTGAATATAGGGTTTTAATTTCACCTCAAAACCAATCTCCCGCAAGCGCTGCTGAAAACCTCTTTGCCCCGGGTCATTGCGCTCAATCGCATAGGCATTTGCCAGCACAATCTCACCCTGCTGACTAACCCGACGCCACAGCTCACTGTAGTTAAAGTGGCAGGAAAACTGCTCCCTAACGGTGTAATAGATATTTTGCACATCAACAAATACGGCAATTTTTTTCATTGGGGAAGGTTCCATCAGATAATCAATTCTGCACCAAGGGAGTAGCTGCTGGGATAAATCAGCCTGCAGACGCTGACTACCCTTTCCGCACGCCAACTGCGACGACTGACTTTTAAGCAGGAGCTGATCGACGCCAAACCCAGTGCTCCAGTGACCTCAACCTCTGGCATGACCGCCTGCACCTGATGTTCAACTCGAGTCGCGGGAGCCACCCAGTTAAGATAAGCCTGAGGGGTGACCTTGGAATAGTTCTGTTTTAGATAGGCGCCTACTATCCCCGGATTTACAAAGCACTCTTCCCACTGCACTGCGGCGGAGTCTCGATAATGAACCACTACCGAGTGGAACAGCGCATCACCTTCATTAAGGCCCAGCACTGAGACCATATCCTTCTCCGCGTTTACCTCTTCCAGAGTAATGATGCGGTTACTGTATTGCGGGTTGCTGTGATTGAACTGCTGAGTAAAATCGTCTATTTCCACAGCTGCTGTGACTGCCTTCGGCTCGGCAACAAAGGTGCCTAAACCCGCTGTACGGATAAGTAGATGATCATCGGCCAACTCCTGAACCGCACGACGCGCCGTCATTCGGCTAACCGCAAAGTCCTCGGCGAGCTTATTTTCCGAGGGAATACGATCGCCAGCCTGCCACTGACCAGATTCAATCTGATTTCTTATATAGGTTTTTATCTGCGCGTAACGCGGCATTGAATAAATAGCCTGATTCATTAACCAAACACTCTCATTAGTATATACACTATACCTGTATATACATCTATAAAAATAAAGCTTTGAAACTTACATACGTAAAATATAGCATTTTGAAGGGAAAACTACAGGAATATTTTAGAGGGATAAAATCAATCTTGTATATACAGTTTTTTAAATACTTTGATAGTATCAACCAATTAAGGCCATTTTTTGATCTCGGGAAAGCTTTTTTATTTGCGCCTCGCGAATGCTCGCACTGCTGCGATCATGACCGGACTCAACTAACACTACTTTCTGGGGCTTGCGTCCACGGAAATATTTGGCTCCTGCACGACCACTCTGATGCTCAGCAAAGCGCCGTTCCACATCGGTGGTAATGCCGGTATACAACGATTGATCAGCAGCCCGAATCATATACACATACCACTCACTCATCCGTTAGCCGCACGATCAGATTCAATAAAATCCTTGCAGTACTGACAGCGGTACTGAAAGCCACGATGGACAATTCTTTTGTGGCGTACGCTCGTTAATTGATGTGTTCGGCAAGCGCATTTATAGGCGAACTTTTCATACTCTCTGGTCGGAATACCGGTTAAATCGTAATCCCCTGTCGCTTTTGGCCGAGCGCCGAAATCAAGCATTATTTCCTTCCACTCAGTGCCGTGAGGTTTTACCCGTCGCAAGCCGTACATACAGTCCACCAAGTAATGCGCAACCTCATGAATTACCGTATCACTAAGGCTTTCCTCATAGTATTTGGCAAACAGCCAAGGATTGAATCGAATACGCTTAGACTTGCCCTTTATTTCGTACATGCCTGCACACTTGCCCTTGATGTCAAAGTGCACTGGTATAGGATCAAATTTACGGCCATACAACCCTGAAGCCACCTTTATGTAGCTCATAACGGCCAATTCGACTTGGCGCTTTTGTATATCAGAAATCGGTTCAATCATAATGTCAGTATATAGTTGGACTTGGCTGTTACAATAGATTAACTAATTTTACGTTCAAATCATGAATATAGATTTTCATTGCCACACTACCGCGTCTGACGGCTCTCTGAGCCCCTTAGATCTCCTCCATCTCGCCCTAGAGCGAGATATCGACATGCTCTCTATCACAGATCACGATACTCTCGACGCCTATAGACAACTCGACCAAACCGCTAGCAAGATACAAATTATTCCGGGTATCGAACTTTCCAGCCAGTGGAAGAAGCGTGGAGTTCATATTGTTGGACTCAATATCGGCCTATCTTCTCCATCAATTCTCGAAGCGGTAGAGCGCCAATCTAATTCTCGACGCGAACGAGCAGAGATAATAGCGGACAAACTGGAACGTTTAGGATTCACCGATTGTCTGGCTGGGGCACTGTCATTTGCCTCAGGCCCCAATCAAATAGGGCGCCCGCACTTCGCTAAACATCTGGTTGCAATTGGGGCCGTCAGTAATATTCAGCAAGCCTTTAAACGCTATCTTGGTGCCGGTAAGACCGGCGATATCAAAGACCAGTGGGCAACACCGCAACAGGTTATTAGCTGGATCCGTGATTCAGGCGGTGTAGCTGTCCTCGCCCATCCCACCAAGTACAAACTGACCCGTTCCAAGTTAACCGAGTTATTAACAGACTTTAAAGCTGCCGGCGGAGAGGGCCTAGAGGTTATCTCTGGGGCACAGGTGCCCTCCGTTACTCGGGATATGGCACGCCTGTGCCGTGATTTTGAATTTGAAGCCTCATGTGGTTCAGATTTTCACGCACCCAACCAGCAGTGGGCCGCATTGGGACGAGTCGCCCCACTGCCCGATTATTGCACCCCCTTATGGCACAGATGGCAGTGATACAGTGCTTTTGCGGCTGAAGGGTTAGCCGATATTTAAATTCCTGTGTATACTTGCGCGCCTTGATGAAGCTTAGAAGTTTCTATACAAGGTTTTTAAACCCCATAAACGCAGTTAATCTTATGGGGGTGACTTTAATGATTTTATGTTTTTAATGGAAAATACCCAGTGGAAATTTTTGTCTTTGTCAGTGAACAGTGGTTACTCATCACCTTGCTAGCCGCGTTAATCGGTATATTTTTTATCTCTGAGCAGAATAAGAGCGGTAAATCATTGGGCTCTAGTGAATTGGTTCGCCTGATGAATAAAGATGAAGCCGTAGTGGTTGATGTTAGAACTACTGCTGAGTACGAAAACGGGCATATCCACGGCGCTTTAAGCATCCCACACCTAAAGCTAGCCAGCCGCATTGCCGAGCTGGAGAAACACCGCGACAAGATTATAGTAGTGGTCGATAAAATCGGCCAACATTCCGGCGGCGCGGGCAAGACTTTAAGCAGTAAAGAATTTAATGTTCGTCGCTTAAGCGGCGGCATAAGTGAGTGGCAAGGCTCAAGCCTGCCGCTAGTCAAGGGCAAATAAGCCTACACCCATAATTTTAAATCCCTACCGGTTTAAGCAAAAGAGAACCCTATGTCTCATATCGTACTGTACGGAACGCGATTCTGCCCCTTCTGTGTCGCTGCAAGGCGATTACTAAGCGCCAAAGGCGTTGATTATCAAGATATATCGGTTGACCAAGATCCCGAATTAAAAGTTCGCGTCATGGCCAAAAGCGGTCGCAATACTGTGCCTCAGATATGGTTTGGCACCGTGCATATTGGCGGTTTTAACGAACTACAGGATCTGGATCGCACCGGCAATCTAGAATCAGCCTTACAAGCTGGGCTTGAATTGGGTGAAACCGTCTCCATATAGAAAGCTTAGAACCAAATAATTATTCCAAAGGCTTAACCATGACCGACAACAATGCCGCTTCTCAAGAAGCTAACAAAGAAAATGCTGCAGGCCCAAACTTTGCTGTACAGCGTCTCTATTTAAAAGACCTCTCTTTTGAAACTCCTCAGGGTCCAGCCGCCTTTCAGAAACAGTGGAAACCCAAAGTCAACCAAGATCTAAGCACTAAGTCAGCAAAAATGGATGACAACATTTATGAAGTCGCACTGCGTATAACGGTTACGGTCAAAGATGAAGAGGAAACGATTTATTTAATTGAGGTTGAGCAGGCAGGTTTATTTACCATCAAAGGAATTGATGGGCCACAATTGGCTCAGGTCTTAAATGTCACCTGCGCATCCATGCTGCTACCCTACGCTAGAGAAGCAATCGACAGCACTCTGATTAAAGGCTCATTCCCTCCATTGATGATACCGCCAATCAACTTTGACGCTTTATTTGCCAACGCTTTAAAGCAAGCAAGTGAAGCAGAATCCGAAGCTAAATCAGAAGCGAATACTCACTAATTTCGAGTCAGTATCGCAACTAAAACAAAAACCCCGCCTTTAAGCGGGGTTTTTTGTACGCAAAGATAGCCAACCATGCTCTCTATAAAGCCTGATTTTCCATCTTGTATTCCTGCAATTTTCTGGTCAGAGTATTACGCCCCCAACCCAACAGCAACGCCGCATCCTTTTTACGCCCACCGGTATGGGCCAGCGCCGTTTCAATCATTGTGCGCTCAAAATCTGGCAACGCCTGAGAGAGTATTTCGCTGTGTCCTGACTTTAATTGACGTTCGCTCCAGCGTCGCAACATCTGCTGCCAATCGCCTTGGATACGCTGTTCAGTAGCAGCCTCCTCAGCTTTTAGCTCCGGCGGAAGATCTGTCAACAACACCTCTCGACCCGCAGCCATCACCGTCAACCAGCGGCAGATGTTTTCCAACTGCCGAACATTTCCCGGCCAGGAAAGACCGTAGAAAAAGTCTTCCGCTTCCTGCGACAATATTTTTGGTTCCATATCCAGCTCTTTCGCAGAACGGAAGAAAAAATGCTTCATTAATTGAGCGATATCTTCGCGACGGTCTGCAAGCTTGGGCAGATGCACGCGGATAACATTGATGCGATGGTAGAGATCTTCCCGAAAGCGATTACTCTCGACCAGCGCCTCTAAATTTTGGTGCGTTGCGGCAATAATTCTCACATCCACCTTAACTGAGATATGCCCACCGACCCGGTAAAACTCGCCGTCAGCCAGCACCCGCAAAAGACGAGTCTGAGCTTCCGGCGGCATATCCCCAATCTCATCAAGAAACAGCGTGCCACCATTAGCCTGCTCAAACCGACCTTCTCTTCGCTGCGCAGCGCCCGTAAATGCGCCCTTTTCATGCCCAAATAACTCCGACTCAATTAGGTCGTGAGGGATAGCAGCCATATTAAGGGCTATAAATTTCGAATTCCTGCGTGGACTGTGCTTGTGCAGCGCATGGGCGACCAACTCTTTACCGGTTCCCGACTCACCATTTATGAGCACGGTAATATTTGAATTGGACAATCGACCTATAGCGCGAAAAACCTCCTGCATCGCTGGAGCTTCACCGATTATTTCTTGCGAAGGAGGGGCTTCCACCGGCTCCAATTTAGATTTTTGCTCTCGGGAAAAAGTGACGCCGCGACGAGCGACTTCAACTAACTCATCCAAATCAAAAGGCTTGGGCAAGTACTCGAACGCACCACCCTGATAGGCCGCAACCGCACTATCAAGATCCGAATGGGCTGTGGTTATAATCACGGGTATCTGCGGCTGTGTTATGTGAATTTGCTTTAATAGCTCGAGGCCATCAATTCCCGGCATACGAATATCGGAGATAATAATTTCCGGCTGCGAGGTTTGCAGTGCCGCCAATAAATCATCGCCATTTTCAAAGCTTTGCACCTCAATGCCATCACGCTTGATGGCTTTCTCCATCACCCAGCGCAATGAACGGTCATCTTCTGCGATCCAAATTTCTGATGTGGTCTTCATACTATGCCTTTATCGGTAAATAGATTGAGAAACAGGTGCGCCCCGGCTCTGATTCACACTCAATAATGCCCTGATGAACGTTGACCGCCGACTGGGCTATGGTCAGCCCCAATCCTGTACCTGCGCTGCGACCGCTTATCATGGGAAAGAAAATACGCTCCTTAATATCTGCTGATATGCCTGGACCTGTATCAACAACATCCACTCGGCACAACGCTTTATGGTGTTCACCACCAATCGTGAAACTTCGTTGAATTCGACTTTTGAAGGTCAATTTTCGCTCTGTAACTCCACCCTCAAGAATTGCCTGCATAGCATTTCTGGCAACGTTTAAAACCGCTTGTATCAGTTGCGCACGATCACCGGAGAAATCTGGAATACTGGGGTCATAATCTCGAGTGACTACTAACTTACCTTGCACCTCAGCCTCTATAAGCGCTGAGACATGCTCTATGACCTCATGTATATTAATCTGCTCAAAGCTAGGTAACTGACTGGGACCCAGCAACCGATCGACAAGGTTTCTCAAACGGTCCGTTTCGGTGGTGATAATGCGACATAACTCTGCCGTTTCATCATCCATACTGCTCTCGGATATCTCATCAGCCAAAAGCTGTGCAGCACCCCGTATGCCCCCGAGGGGATTTTTAATCTCATGAGCCAATCCTCGAATTAGACTTTTCGACGTATCATGAACATTCAGAAGAGTTTCCTCGCGATTAATCCGCAAAATACGATCAATAGGCTGCATCTCCATCAAAATCCACTGCCCAGAATCAATACTGATCGGCGTAACCGTGTAATCTACCTGCGATGATTCAAACCCGGGGCTACTCAAAAACTCATGACGAATCGTATGAGGGTTACCGTATTCAATAGACTCACGAAGTGTCTGTCGGGCGGTTTCACTGTCATTAAATAAATTACTTGCCTCTGTACCGCGCAGACGAATACTGCCAACCTGAAGCAACACCTCTGCTGCGGGATTGATGTAATCAATCAATAAATTCTGATCCACAAGCAGTACCGCTGTATTCAGGTTATCGAGAAGTAATCTATGCAATTGATCTGAGGTCATAAATGCCATGCCAAGTGAACGGCTAATAATTGTTATTTTTAGATTGTCTGTATTTGTATCTGCAATAAGCAGGCCAATAATTAGCTAAAATTAACCCAGAAAACTTATATTTGAAGTAATTTAAAGCCGGATTAGAAAGAATTATACTCCGCCTCAGCTCGCAATGCACCATTATGGTGCGCACACATTTAATGGCGGTCTATTTGCGCTTGAAATGACGCTGAACATGCACAGTAACTGACCGAGAGCTCCCCATTATTTCACCCTCACCAGTAATAACCCGAGCAGAAACACTGTGAGAACCGCGGTGTAAATCACCTATCGAATAGGAAGTTGAAGCCACCGGCCTGCCATACGCAGCCCCATCAAGATAAAACTGCACAAGGTGGCCGATCTGAAGCTCAGGAGTTAAGGCCAACTGAACAATAATATTTTTCTGCTCGTAACTAATAATGGAATCACTTTGGGGCGCAACTAGATCAACGGCTGAATAGCCCAAAAAGACCGGTTTATCTTCAGCAAGGAACTCACTTTCTGGCGTTACTGACTTAGGTAATTGATTGATTGTAGGCAACAATAACTCATCAGCACTCTGATCGACTGGAGGCGTATCCGTATAAATAACCTTGCCTGTTGAATCGACAATCTTGTAAACCTCCGCCTCGACCATAAATGCACAGCCAGCCATCAATAAGGTCAAAAACAATGAGGGTAATAATTTTACCATTTGACCTTCCATTTCAAACCCCTTCGGTTAGTACTTTTGAATTAAAGCCCCACCTAAAGATTAGACTATTTGAGGCAAAGAAAAAGCCCGCCATTCCAAGAATGACGGGCCTGTTCGATTTTTGCTCTACTTGCTAACTTAGCAGCTGTAGTACATATCAAACTCTACCGGGTGAGTGGTGTGCTCAACGCGGTAAACTTCTTCCATCTTCAACTCGATGTAAGCATCGATCATGTCGTCAGTGAATACACCGCCGGCAGTCAAGAACTCACGATCAGTATCAAGCTCAGCAAGCGCTTCACGCAGGCTACCAGCAACCTGAGGGATAGCAGCAGCTTCTTCAGCAGGCAAATCGTAGAGATCTTTGTCCGCTGCATCACCAGGGTGCATCTTATGCTTAATGCCGTCCAGACCCGCCATCAGCATTGAAGCAAACATCAGGTAAGGGTTAGCTGTTGGATCACCAAAACGTACTTCTACACGCTTGCCACGTGGGCTCGCAACGTATGGAATACGGATTGAAGCAGAACGGTTGCGAGCAGAGTAAGCCAACATTACCGGAGCTTCAAACCCTGGGATCAAACGCTTGTAAGAGTTAGTCGAAGCGTTGGCAAAAGCATTAAGTGCCTTAGCGTGCTTGATGATACCGCCGATGTAGTACAGAGCAGTTTCGCTTAGGCCCGCATAGGCATCGCCAGCAAACTGGTTTTCGCCGTCTTTAGCGAAAGACATGTGACAATGCATACCAGAACCGTTATCACCAACAATTGGCTTAGGCATAAAGGTAGCAGTCTTACCATAGGCGTGAGCTACATTGTGTACGCAGTACTTAAGAATCTGTACCTGGTCAGCTTTCTTAACCAATGTGTCAAAACGCACACCGATTTCACACTGTCCAGCAGTACCTACTTCGTGGTGATGAACTTCGATATCGAGACCCATCTGCTCCATAGCGCCACACATAGCAGCACGCAGATCGTGCAGACTATCGACTGGTGGTACGGGGAAGTATCCACCCTTAACGCCTGGACGGTGACCCATATTGCCATCGGCAAAGTCACTACCTGATGACCAGGCTGCTTCGTCAGAATTAATTTTGTAGAAAGCGCCGCTCATGTCGACACCCCATTTGATATCGTCAAATACGAAGAACTCAGGCTCTGGACCAAAGTAAGCAGTGTCACCCAAACCAGTAGAGTTTAGGTATTGCTCGGCACGTTCAGCGATGGAGCGTGGATCCCGCTCATAGCCTTGCATGGTAGTAGGCTCCACAATGCCACAACGGATAATAACGGTTGTTTCATCGGTGAAGGGATCGAGCACTGCTGTGCTGTCGTCAGGCATAAGGATCATGTCTGATTCGTTAATGCCCTTCCAACCGGCGATAGAAGAGCCATCAAACATTTTTCCTTCAACAAAGAAGTCATCGCCAACTTCGCTGATGGGAATAGAAACGTGCTGCTCTTTACCCTTAGTGTCAGTAAACCGCAGGTCAACCCAGCGAGCTTCGCTTTCTTTAATAAGATCTAAAGTCTTCTCAGACATGTGTTCCTCCAAAATGGAATTCGTTATTTGTTATTTTAAGAAGCCTTGCAGATTTCTATCATTGGGCCCCACGCCTGCAAAAGTTCGTAGCAGACTTTTCGATTGATAGATTGCAATAGTCGTGCCAACAGATCAGCGATAACGCCAAACGATGCACTCCCGCCCCCTCTAGCGCTTAGCCTGTCATTTTGTTCGATGACGACTAACGAATACAACTACCACAACCACTTGAGCGCACCTTTAGGGTGCGAATCCATTAAAAAAGCACCATAAAGGTGCACTTACCCAAGCTTTGTCGGTGGTCACTATTCGACCCGCCTAGTATAATGCGCATCAATGCAGTTTCTATCATTTTTTTCTGCTCTATTTTGCCTAATGGCGACGATAAAGCGATTATTTCGCAACAGCGCAATGGAAAGCCTCTAATGCAACCGATTAAAAATGTAACAACGCCCAAACCGGAAGATATTATCATCGATGTACGCCATCCTGATGACGCTGAGAAAAGTCCGCTTATATGGACAAACAATCAAATAATATCAGTACCATTTTTCAATATATCTCAATGCTTCAAGGACCTAGACAAGCAACAATCCTACCTACTGTTTTGCGATAAAGGGATTATGAGCCGCCTGCATGCCGACACGCTGAGTAAGCAGGGGTTTGAAAAGGTCGGTGTTTTCACCCCTAATTAAAGGCTAAACTCAGGACATGCTGTGACCTATTTCACATTATTTAAGCTGATTAGTCTCCATTCTTGACGAGAACAGACTATATTCAGTACTTATCCGTCGTTATTTTCTAAATAAAATCTGCCGCGGGATGCAGCCGATGATGAGCACCGAAAACTTGCTCGGGGAGCCCAGGGAAGTAGAAAACTCCAGTCCCCGCTCACTAAAAAAATCAATACAGTTTGAGCTGGAAAGCCAGGCATTAAAAAACTTAAAATCCGGACTTGCCGTTTCCGTGGTGAGCGGCATCATACTGTTTCTCCTCTCGGGCACGCCAAGCCACACATTATGGCAATGGTCTTGGCTGGGCAGCATTTCCTCAGCAGGGCTTATTATTTGGCTGTGGATGGCCAGCAACACCCGCTCAGGCAAGCTGACAAATCGTCAATCTCACGCCGTTATTCTTTGCTCCTCCAGTTTATTTGCCGTTTTCTGGGGTTTGGCGGCCCCTCTTTTTATTGACCCCCAACAATACGAAACCTCTGCACTTCTGGTCATGGTTATCGTCACCCTGACCATCGCATGGCCGTTAACCTATACCCACTCAACAGTATATCGTCACCTGTTTCTCGGCATCGCATACGGCCCTATGTTAGCGAGTCTTTACATCTACTACCCGCAAATACATCCTGGATTTTTAACTTTAATTGCTTTGCTGTATGCAACCGTAAACCGGGTTGTAGTCAATCATCGCAAAGGGTTTATCGAAACCGCGGGCAATATGATCAAAGCCAATCAGCGCTCGCAGCAAATCATCATCACAAGCCAAAAGATATCCAGCCTGATTGAACAGACGCCCCTTGGATTTATAGAGTGGAACCAACAGCGAGAGATTATTAGCTGGAATCCCGCAGCTACAACCATCTTCGGCTATTCGAAAAAAGAAGTTCTCGGGCGCACTACTGATTTTTTGTTTGATCCAAATAAAACATTTTTGCAGCAACAGGTCGAGAATGATCTTTTTCTTTTTGGCAAAGATTTTTCAGGCACCGCAGAAAACATCACTAGTGATGGCACCGTTATTATTTGCGAGTGGAATGACACACCCCTGTTTGATGACGCTATGAATGTGGTTGGAGCCGCCTCTTTTGTCGAGGATGTCACTGACAGAGTCAAACTGGAAACCCGTATTAAACAGCAAGCCTATTTTGACCCATTGACTGGCCTGCCAAACCGCCACCGCCTAATGGAAGAGCTGACTAGGGTAATCGCTCTCGCCCAACGGAATCAAAATTACTGTTCGCTGCTGTTTATAGACCTTGATCACTTTAAGGAAATTAATGATACACGCGGCCACCACTATGGAGATTTAGCCCTGACACTATTCGCCCAACGGCTGCGAAAAGTAATTCGAACCGAAGAAGCCGTTGCCCGTCTCGGCGGAGACGAGTTTGTAGTCCTCTTGGAAAACCTCGGCCGAGAGGAAGAACCATCGCGCCTATTAATCGCTCAGGTCGCCGAAAAAATCATTGATGCCGCCCGCGAGCCCTTTGTAATCAAAGATGAGAAGTTTCGCATTAGCTGCAGCATCGGCATTGTTTTATTTAATGATGGTAGCTCTGATGGCGATGCCATTTTACAGCAGGCGGATAAAGCCCTTTACACAATTAAGCGTGAAGGGAAGTCGAATTTTTATTTTCACAATCAAAAGCCCCCATCAGAACTCCAAGCCCAAACCTTACTTTTGGAACAGCTTCGGGATAAAGCGAATACCGAATCATTTATGCCTTTCTATCAGCCTATTCTCGATACAGAGACCAATCTTATTAATGGATTGCAAATATTTCTGCGCTGGAGGAATCCGGATGACGAACTGATAGCCGCCAGTGAAATTATTCAGGTCCTAGAGTCTGGCTCGATGATCGTCGATATCTCTCTTTCACTTTTAGAACAAATATTCCGGCAGATTGATCTGTGGAAAAATCAGGATTTATGGCGCGACGAGCAAAAAATCTATTTCACACTGAGCTTGCGCGAACTTGAAAACAGCACATTTATCAGTAATCTTGGATCGCTTTTGAGCAAATACAAGATCAATCCAGAGAATCTTGTATTTGATCTGCATACAGAAATACTGCCCAAGATACACAAATCTTTAGGACTCCAATTAATCGCTCTGAAAGACATGGGAATTGGCTTTATTGCCGACAATGTTGGCTATCAAAGCCTTCCCATTCAAAAATTGCGTGAATTTGAAATCGATACTATTAGAATTTCTCATAAATTAATGTCTGAATGCACTTATATGGAAAGCTCGTGGAATCTAGCCAAAGGATTGATCGAACTGGCCAAATCCATCGACTTAAAATGTATTGCCCCCTGCGTTGAAGAGCCCGAAATACATCATCTTTTACTGGATACAGGCTGCCAATTATTGCAGGGAAATCTAATCGCGCCCCCCTCACCGGCGACCTCAATCACACGAATGTTGATCGAACGCAATATCAACTGCAAAGAAGAATCTCCCGCTTAGGAAAAAGATCCGTAGCAGTTTCTGAGAAATCCACTATAATCGCGACCTTTTGCGCCTACTGGTATATCTCATGTCCATTGAAAACTTGCGTAACATCGCAATCATTGCCCACGTTGACCACGGTAAAACAACCCTGGTAGATAAACTTCTGAGCCAATCAGGAACCCTCGACCGTAAAGACGTTGGTTCAGAGCGACTGATGGACTCCAACGACCAAGAAAAAGAACGCGGCATTACCATTCTGGCAAAGAACACCGCCATCAATTGGAATGATTACCGCATCAACATAGTAGACACCCCAGGTCACGCTGACTTCGGCGGAGAAGTAGAACGCGTACTCTCTATGGTTGATTCTGTTCTATTGCTGGTTGACGCCGTTGACGGCCCCATGCCACAAACACGCTTTGTTACCTCAAAAGCATTTGAGCAGGGTTTACGCCCGATTGTGGTTATCAACAAGGTTGACCGCCCAGGCGCTCGCCCAGACTGGGTTCTGGATCAAGTATTTGACCTGTTCGACAACCTTGGCGCTACCGACGAGCAGTTAGACTTTCCGGTTATCTACGCCTCAGCACTTAACGGCGTCGCCGGTCTTGAAGCTGACGATTTGGCTGAAGACATGACACCACTGTACGAAATGATCGTACGCGATGTTCCAGCACCCAAAGTCGATGTTGATGGTCCATTCCAAATGCAGGTTTCTGCGCTAGCTTATGACAGCTACGTTGGCGTTATTGGTGTGGGTCGAATCACCCGCGGCAAGCTTAAGCCGAATCAGCAGGTTATTGTTAAATCTGCCGACGGCAAAGAGCGCAAAGGCAAGGTATTAAACGTAAAAGGGTATCTGGGTCTTGAACAGATCGAAACACAGATAGCGGGCGCCGGTGATATCGTTTGTATTAACGGCATTGATGGCCTGAGCATCTCCGATACTCTGTGTGATCCAGAGAATATTGAAGCACTTCCCGCCCTGAGCGTTGATGAGCCAACAGTAAGCATGACATTCATTGTTAACGACTCACCTTTTGCTGGATTGGAAGGCAAGTACGTTACCACGCGAAATATTAAAGACCGTCTCGATCAAGAACTGATCCACAACGTTGCCCTCCGCGTCAATCAAGGCGACACTCCGGACAAATTTATTGTCTCTGGTCGTGGCGAGCTACACCTGTCAGTACTTATCGAAACCATGCGTCGCGAAGGTTTTGAAATGGGCGTGTCACGTCCAGAAGTGGTGAAAAAGGTTATTGATGGCGTTGTTCAAGAACCTTATGAGCAAGTGGTTATTGATGTTGAAGAACAGCATCAGGGTTCGGTAATGGAAGAGCTAGGCATGCGTAAGGCCGAACTGACCAATATGGAGCCAGACGGAAAAGGGCGCGTGCGTTTAGAATTCAGCATGCCTTCTCGCGGGCTGATTGGCTTCCGTGGCACATTCCTGACTCTGACATCAGGCTCAGGCATTATGACCAGCATCTTCGACAAGTATGGTCCTGTGAAAGAAGGCGAGAGCCACAAACGTCAAAACGGTGCCCTGATCAGCATGGTTAAAGGTAAGACTGCTGCCTATGCACTCTTCAATATTCAAGCACGCGGCCGTTTGTTCCTCGGTCACGCTGTTGATATCTACGAAGGTCAGATTGTAGGTATTCACTCGCGCGCCAATGATCTGGTTGTTAACCCGATTAAAGGCAAGCAGCTGACTAACGTACGAGCCTCGGGAACCGATGAAGCACTTACTCTCGTGCCACCCATCAAGCACACCCTCGAGCAAGCGTTAGAGTTTATTGAAGACGATGAACTGGTAGAAGTAACACCAGAGAGCATTCGTCTGCGTAAGAAGCTACTTACCGAGAACGAACGCAAGCGCGGACCTAAGTAAGCATTAGCCTAGCGGGCCATCACGGCCCGCTAATTTCTATGCTACATTTACTACCAATGGATGGTGGGATGCTTATGACTGAAACGGATCACAAAGACTCAATACCCAGCGGATTTCTGTCCTTCTCGCTGGTTGCCCAAGAAATTATCGCCGTACTCTTCGCCTTTTACTCCTATCAACAGGGCGATATGTCCACGGCCACTTTTTATCTTGCAGTAGCTGGACTTCTTCTGGTGGCCCTCGGTATTCACAGTATTTTTGATCGCCCGCGTCTGGCGAGAGCACTCTTGGCAGCTCTACTTATCGGCAGTTTCTTTTACCTGCTAGCGGGGGCTACCGATGGTTCGGCCCTGATGTGGTGTTTAACCATTATTCCAGTGCTAGTCGGAACCTTTGGTTACCGCTACAGTATTTTAATCCTCAGTAGTCTATTTTCTGTTTCCGTCTGGCTGCTTTACGGAACTCCAGAAATAATCTCCCTGCCCAGCTACAGTGATGTAAGTGTAGTGCGCTTTTTATCTGCCTACACAGTCTTATCGATCTTTGCCGTCGCTATGGATGTCTCTCACTCAAGTAGCCTGAATAAATATAAAGATCTATCTCTTCGGGTTGATCAAATTGCCCATCAAGACCAGCTCACCCAGCTCCCCAATCGACATGATATGGAGCGCCGCTTGGAAAAGAAGTACCAACAGTACCGGCTGATCAACCAGCCCTTTTCTATACTGCTTGCCGATCTCGATAATTTTAAATTTATCAATGATCGCTACGGCCATGATGTCGGCGACGATGTACTTCACGCCATCGGGCTTTTGCTCGGCGAACCCCTGCGTGGTGAAGACGTAGTTGCACGCTGGGGAGGCAATGAATTTATGGTGCTACTGCCCACCGCCAACGCCGAGGCCGCGGTTAACGTTGCCGAGCGCCTGCGGGCTCAGGCCGGAAAATTAACCATGGAAGCTCAGGGTGATAAATTGCGCATATCTCTAAGTGTCGGTGTTGCATCAATTGATAAATGTACCGGCATTGATGATTTGATTTCCACCGCGGAAAACGGCCTTTACCAAGCCAAACATATGGGCCGGGATATGGTGGTCGTAGGCTAGTAAATTAGTATTCAAACTAACATTCAATGTAATAAAAACGATCTATTCTGTAATCATTGAGTAAACCTGTCACCCGTATATTCTCATAGCTGGCAACTGCCTTTCATCCGCTTAGGCTAGCCCTAAAGACAAATCAGCTTGTAAGAGCCTATTTATTACAAAAATAAAATAGAATAAAATAAAATAATAAGCCTGCACTCGAAGCAGGTCTTCACTTTAGTCGCGCCGACACTTTCAGCCTACGCTTACAGGCGGTCGTCTAGTACCCTATGGATTTTCGTTATGAATAAATCAACCTCAAATACACTTACACCTAGAAAGTACTTACTGAACAGCGCCGTACTTTTGTTGATTGCGAGCCTAATCGCCGGCTGTGGCGGCGGTGGATCTGGGGGCGGGGCTGATAATAGCGGTTCAAATGCTAGTAACAGCTCAGGTGCTGGCAATTCTGCTGGAAACGCTGATGATGGAAACGCAGACGGCAACACAGGCGAAGGAGAAACCAGTAACTGGCCCGAAGTGATAACGATAAATGAAGCCTCCTCCTCTAACTCCGCATTTGACGATGAAGATGGAGATAGTCCAGATTGGTTCGAGCTATATAACGGTCGCGCAACAGACGTGGACCTAACGGACTGGAGTATTACAGATGATATTTTAGAGCCCGCAAAATGGGTTTTCCCAGACACGACAATCGCCGCTGGCGACTACCTCCGTGTCTGGGCATCAGACAAAGACAGGTCAGCCGCAGGATCCTATAGAACCTTAGTCAATCGCGGTGATAGCTTTCGCTACCTTGTACCCCAAGCAAACCCCACCAATATATGGGCAACTCTGGCCTTTAATGACAGTAACTGGCAACAGGGTGTCAGCGGATTTGGCTACGGTGACGGCGACGACTCCACCCTGATAGCCGCGGGCGTATCATCCGTTTATGTCAGAACACAGTTCACAATTGACGATTTAGACTTAATCGACAAGCTATGGCTGGATATAGATTTTGACGATGGCTTTGTTGCATACATCAACGGTGTTGAAGTTGCGCGCTCAAATATACTGGGTGCAACACCCGATTTCGACGCCACGGCCATAGTAGACCGCGAAGCGACAATCTATCAGAGCGGCAATCCCCTCAGGTTCGAGATTGACCAATTTGAAGCACTCTTAAATAACGGAAGGAATGTTCTCAGCATTCAAGTACATAATATTTCTACCGGCTCATCTGACCTTAGCCTGATTCCATATCTGTCAGCACGCTATCTTGGTGCAACCGAAGATGGCGAATCACCACCGGATATCCTTGGGTTTGAGAATTCCAGTCTACATACCAATTTTAAACTTTCCTCCAAAGGTGATTCGCTGACGCTCTTTGATAGCAGTGGCAATCAGATTGATAGCCTAGAGGTTACTGGCCTGTCCACAGACAAAAGCATTGGTCGCTCAATGGAAGATGGCCGCCCAGTATATTTTGAAGCACCCACACCCGGAACCGCAAATACGCAAGAGGAATTCACGGGCATTACACTCGGCGAAGTTGTTTTTTCTCACGACGGCGGCGAGTTTAATGGACAGAGCATTAGCTTAAGTGGCGCTGGCGCAGATCAACAAATTCGCTACACCCTAGATGCCACGATTCCCGACAATCTATCGCCGCTGTACTCTTCCCCTATCAGTATCAGCGATAACACCGTTATTCGTGCCAGAATTTTTCAAAACGACTATATTCCCTCGCGCACTGACAGCCGCACCTATATCACCTCTAGCACTCACTCCTTACCCATAGTCACACTGGTCACTGAGCCAGGCAATTTATTCGATGACCAAGAGGGTATTTACGTCTATGGTCCTGAAGAAAACTATGAGAATGAATTACCGTTTTTCGGCGCAAACTTTTGGCAGGATTGGGAGCGCGACGTTCACTTTAGTTTTTACGAATCCACAGGCGAACTTGGTGTTGCCCTGGATGCGGGGATCAAAATATTTGGTGCTTGGAGCCGCGCCAACGACCAGCGCTCACTGTCTATTTTTGCCCGCGGTCGCTATGGTTTCAGTAAATTAGAATACCCACTGTTCCCCACGTTGGACTACGACAGCTTTGAGTCAATTGTATTGCGCAACGCTGGCAATGACTGGATTAAAAGCAATATGCGTGATGTTATGGCAACCAGCCTAATGGATGGCAGTGGCCTGGAAACTCAGGCGTATCGCTCGGTCGCAGTGTACCTAAACGGTAATTACTGGGGCTTTTATAATATTCGTGAAAAAATAAATGAGCACTTTATTGACGATAAAATAGATGTCGATAAAAGCGAAATAAACTTACTCGAATTTAATGGCGAAGTTGTGCAAGGCAGCAATGATGCATACAACGCAATCATTGCCTATGTCACAAACAACAGCCTGGCCGTCGAGGAAAACTTCGACTACGTCGCCAGCCAAATCGACATCGATAATTTTATCACCTATCAGGTCGCGCAAATTTATTTCGACAATCAGGACTGGCCCGGCAATAACGTTAAATACTGGAATTCGCCGCAGACCAAATGGCGCTGGATTTTATTCGACACTGATTTTGCCTTTGGCCCCTGGAATAATGTTGCCTACACCAACGACACCCTATCGTTTGCATTGAGCGACGATGGCCCTCGCTGGCCCAATCCACCCTGGTCGACCCTTCTTTTCCGCAAGCTTATGGAAAGCAATCAGTTTCAAAACCAGTTTATTAATCAATTTGCCGACGAGTTTAATGGGCGTTTTAAGGCTGATAAGGTGAGGCAGCATATTGATGCCATAGCCAATTCTATGGCCCCTGAAATGGAGCGGCATTATCAGCGCTGGGGGGAAGGGCTAACGGTCTCATCCTGGCAGTCAGACGTTAATCAATTGAGGTTTTTCAGCAACAATCGACTAGCCTATCTAAGGCCTTATATTGAGAATTATTTTGGTTTAAGCGGCGTCTATGAACTCAACATTACTATCAATAACACCGCTGCCGGATCAGTAGAATTAAATTCGCTCCAACTCACCAGCGCCAGCTGGCAAGGTGAATATTTCGACAATGTTCCAGTATCTCTCACCGCGCTACCCAATGAAGGTTATGTGTTTTCTCACTGGCAGGGAGATATTGATGCGATAAGCGACAGTCTAGAGCTGAATAGATCAAACAACACCAGCCTAGAGGCGGTATTTATCCAAGTACGAAACTAACAAAAAACAAGCTCTACCGGTTCAAACCTAGGGTGCGGGATAACGAAAACAGTCCAAAATGTGGTCGTTAACCAACCCCATCGCCTGCATATGCGCATAACATATAGTAGAGCCGAAAAACTTAAACCCGCGCTTTTTCATATCTTTGGCAATCAGATCAGAGAGCGGGGTGGTTGCAGGAATCTCACTTAAACTAGCCCAGCGGTTCACTATCGGCTGGTTATCCACATAGCCCCAAAAATAATCACTAAAACTGCCAAACTCGTTTTGGATATCTATAAATAAACGCGCATTGGAAATCGCACTGTTAATTTTTAAGCGATTGCGAACAATACCGGCATCATTCATCAAGCGCTCAATATCTTTTTCGTTAAACGCCGCCACCTTCTGCACATCAAAGTCTGCAAAGGCACTGCGGTAGGCCTCCCGCTTACGTAACACCGTGATCCAAGACAGTCCCGCCTGCGCGCCCTCAAGCAACACAAACTCAAATAACTTCTTATCATCGCGGCAGGGCACCCCCCACTCATTGTCGTGATACTGTTGGTACAAAGGGTCTTCACCACACCAAGTGCAACGCTTTATATGAGTGCAACGTTTTGCATCTACCATTTGCCTTTCCTCAACTTGTGACCTAGGGTTATAGATTGTGACTGTACCGAGTATTTTCTATCAGCAAGTTATAGATCATCTTAATAGATTAACAACCACTCACAGGATAACTTTCCCTCGATGTATAAACATTTCCCCGCCATTCGACCCTACAACAAACAATTTATTGCCGTAACAGCCCCGCACAAATTATATGTCGAAGAATCGGGAAATCCAGAAGGTATCCCCGTGCTGTTTATTCACGGTGGTCCTGGTGGCGGAACCTCAAACACAGACCGCTGTTTTTTCGACCCAGAGAAATACCGCATTATCCTTTTTGATCAGCGCGGTTCAGGTTTATCGACACCGCATGCTCGACTCGAAGATAACAACACCGCCGCCCTAATCGACGATATAGAAACCATTCGCAAAACTCTCGACATTCAACACTGGGTAATTTTTGGCGGCTCCTGGGGCTCTACTCTGGGACTACTCTACGCACAGAGCCACCCCGAACTGGTACTTGGGCTTATTTTGCGCGGCATCTTCTTATGTCGCGACGAAGACATCAACTGGTTCTATCAAGAGGGTGCCGGACGTATTTTCCCCGACTACTGGGCACAGTATTGCCAAGTCATACCCGAAGCCGAACAAGGCGATATGCTCAGCGCCTATTACAAACGTCTAACCAGCGACAACGAACTCCAGCGAATGGCCGCGGCAAAAGCATGGTCTATTTGGGAAGGACGTTGCGCCACCCTGCACGCAAATCCCGATGTCGTCGATCGTTTTGCCAATCCACATATGGCCATGGCAATGGCACGCATCGAAGCGCATTACTTTATTAACAAGGCTTTTTTAGAGCCCGATCAAATAATCAACAACGCCGACAAACTGAATGAGATTCCCGGCACCATCGTTCACGGTCGCTACGATATGGTTTGCCCGGTCAACCAAGCTTTTGCATTAAGTGCCGCATGGCCCTCTGCAAAACTGGAAATTATTGCCAATGCAGGGCACTCTTCCGGGGAGCCGGGCATTACAGACGCACTAATACGTGCCACTAACAATCTTGCCTATCAACTTGAACTCAATGATTAACGGCAAAATGTGGGCAGACAATGATCGGACTTATTCAACGGGTAACACATGCCAGCGTCAGCGCAGACAACGCTGTCTGCGGTGAAATTAATCAAGGCATTATGGTCTTGCTGGGAATACAGCAAAAAGATAACCAAGTCCACGCCGAGCGGCTTTTAGAGAAAATACTCAACTATCGCATTTTTGCCGACAGCCAAGGCAAAATGAATTTTTCGCTTCGAGATATCAATGGCGGCCTATTGATCGTGTCCCAATTTACCCTAGCGGCTGATACCAAAAAAGGCCTGCGTCCCAGCTTTACCTCCGCCGCCGCACCGGAACATGCCGAAGCCCTATACAATCACTTTACTGCACAGGCCAAAACGCGCCATAACGACACTCAGTGCGGAATCTTTGGGGCCGATATGCAAGTCTCACTGTGCAATGACGGGCCGGTTACTTTTTCTCTGCAGAGCTAAAGAACGGAGAGCTAAAAAACGGCAAAGCTAAAAAACGAAGAGCGAAATAAAATCACTCTAGCGCGGCAACCAAACGTCGGTGAAAACCCTCAAACCCACCATTGCTCATAATTACAACATGTGCCTTTTTCACCCCGCTCAGCGGTTTAAGGGCAGCGGTCAACAACTGCTCAATATCATCACAGACCAACGCCGGAATAGCACATCCATCCGCAACCGACTGTATATCCCAATTCACCGCAGCACTCTTGTACCAGAGCGCCTGATCGGCAGCGTCCACAGAGCCACTTAAAATACCCTGATGCAAACCCATCTTCATCGTTGCCGAGCGCGGCTCAACAATCGCAATAATTTTTTCGCCAGCGACTTTCGCACGCAGCCCATCAAGCGTCGTTTTGATCGCCGTTGGATGATGGGCAAAGTCATCGTAAACGGTCACCCTGCTATCCTGATGGATAACTTCCATGCGCCGTTTAACGCCAACAAACTGGCTAAGCGCCTGACAGGCAACCTCCAGGCTCACGCCAACAGAAGCCGCCGCCGCGATGGCCGCAACACCGTTAAGTGCATTATGTAGTCCGCTATGTTGCCAGTGAACCTCAGCAAGATTTTTATCCGCATCCATAACCTGAAAACTTGAACCATCCTTCTCTAGCAGACGATAGCGCCACTGGGGCCCTGCTTCGCTGGACGACTGCTCGGCAAGGGTTTGTATCTGACTCCAGCATCCTTGGTCTATAACCTGCTGAATATTCTCAACGCCCGCCGGATAGATCACCGAGCCAGTACTGGGAATAGTGCGCACCAAATGATGGAACTGCTTTTGAATAGCCGCCAAATTTTCAAAGATATCGGCGTGGTCAAACTCGAGATTATTTATCACCAGCGTATTGCTGTGGTAGTGAACAAACTTGGAACGCTTATCAAAAAAGGCACTGTCATATTCATCCGCCTCAACAACAAAATAGCCGCTGCTGTTATCACCAGCCTCGCTAAGCCGCGCCGACAAACCAAAATCACTCGGCACACCGCCAATTAAAAAGCCAGGCTTTAATCCCCCGTGATCGAGAATTTTTGCCAACATACTGCTGGTAGTAGTTTTGCCATGGGTTCCCGATACCGACAATACATGCTGGTCACGAAGTATATTTTCACCCAACCACTGAGGGCCGGAGGTATATGCCAAGCCATTATCAAGCATATATTCAACGCAGAGATTACCCCGCGACATAGCATTGCCAACGATAATCAAATCCGGCGCAGGCTCAAGCTGCTGAGGATCAAAGCCCTCAATCAAACTGATCCCAGCCAACTCCAACTGCGTACTCATAGGAGGGTAAACGTTGGCGTCGCAGCCAGATACCTGGTGACCAAGCTGCTTAGCAAGCTGTGCTAGACTGCCCATAAAGGTCCCGCAGATACCAAGGATATGAATATGCATATTTCGCCTTTGCTTGTTAGGGGTAATTATTAAGCGATTATGTCATTAGCTAAAAAAAACTGCTAAACATCTGCATTTATAGTCTAAAAATACTGGTACTAAACATTAAAAGCTATTTGTCTTTCTGCACATTAAAGGATTACAAGCCTAGTGAATCAATTATCCGCTACCCTTAGTCTGTTTGTTATTATCGTCCTATCCGGTTGCAGTGGAGGCGGCGGCGGACAGAAAAGCTCCAATAGTGGCAGCACAATCCCTCCCGTATCCACCAATCAGGACAACAGCACCCCGCCATGGAGCAGTTTCTCCGCGCAATCTGAAGATCCCGACAATCTCGCCGTTCTTGCCAGCGATTTTGAAACCGAAGAATACACTGGCATGGGCGCATTGGATATGATCAATGCCTCCAGCGCCTATGCGCGCGGTGCCACTGGCGAGGGGGTCAGCGTTGGCGTTATTGATTCCGGAGTTTATGAAGAACATATAGAATTTTCTCGAGGCAGTGGCGATAAAGTCGAATATGCCGGCAGTGATTACAGCACCGGCTCCCCAAGATCCGATGATGCTGTCACCCACGGCACCATGGTCGCCGGCGTAATCGCCGCCAACCGAGATAACAACAACTTCACCAGCGGTTTTAAAATGCACGGCGTCGCCTTCGAAGCCGACATCATCGCCTATGAAATACCTCTTGGATCTGGCGGCGGACCCTATCAGCCCCTCGACGTCGGCGACATCAACTTTTCCACCGACAACTATTTTGCCAACCGCTTTACCACCATGGCCAACCAAGCCGACATCATCAATATGAGCTTTGGCTTTTCCGGCGTAATCACCTCCTATTCTGCGACTGAAATAGAGTCCGCCTTTAGCCTCAGCATTGACGCCCTAAGACAACTCAATAAATCACGCGGCAACCGCTCAATCTTTGTCATCGCCGCAGGCAATGCATGGAATGATGAGGATGAATTTGGCAACCCAGTAGATGCCAGCTCACCAGAATTACTGCCTGGCTTACCCTACCTATTTCCCGAACTAAAAGACCATGTGCTTGCCGTAGCTGCCGTTGATAGCAGCGGCGAGATCGCCTTTTATTCCAACCACTGTGGCGCCGCCGCAGACTTCTGCCTCGCCGCCCCTGGGGGTGGAGATGCCAACAACGACGGCACCTTTGATAGCGACGAAATAATCTGGGGGCCAACACCACCACCGGCAGATGGCGAACCCAATAGCGATTATTACGCCGGCACCCTCGGCACCTCGTTTGCCGCCCCCCTAGTCAGCGGCTCTCTAGCGCTGCTAAAGCAACTGTTTCCCACCGTAGGCAACCATGAACTAGTCAATCGCCTACTGGTTACCGCCAATAAAACCGGTATTTATAGCGACAGCAGTATCTACGGTCAGGGCCTACTGGATCTGGATTCCGCCACCCGCCCGGTTGGCTCAACCGCCGTTGCCGCAGGTGCCGACCTCGACAGCGGTTTAGTAGCACTCAGCGACAGCAGTATCAGCACCTTTGGTGGCGCACTGGGCAACAGCTTACAAACCGCCCTTAGTAGTCACTCCATGGCAGTATTTGATGAACTCGGCTTTCCTTTTATACAGAGTGCTAGCGCACTCATCGGCAATATAGGCGGCAATGCACACTCATCATCAACAGCCTCCAAACTAAGCCACAGTATTCAGGAGCTCGAAGGCGGCACCAAGATGCAGGTCGGCACAACTGTCCATTCTTGGCAGCGCGACAGCGACTTAAAAAATCGCCACACAGACAACCCCGCCGATCAGGTACAACCCGACTACTTCGCCCTGCAAACCCACAACAACAATGGCGGCGAACGCTTTGCCGGCATTAATGCCAACCCCGGCTGGTTTTTTGGTGTCTATGCCGACTCATTTGTATCCCCCGCCGCCACCAATGATGACAGCAGTTTTGCCGCACCTTGGCTACGCTTTGCCCGCAATGGCTGGAGCAGCGGCGGCGCAGTAGAACTGGGGGATGGAAAATTACGTATGGGCGTTTTCGAAGGCTCCGCCAACTGGAATCGCTTTCAGCCTATCAGCGAACATCGCAGCAATGGCGCCATGATGGAATACAGTCTTCAAAACTATGGTTTGAGCATCCAGAGCGGCTTTGTCAGCGAACAGGATACCTTCCTCGGCACTGAGCTTGGCAGCGCACTGGGACAACTAGAAAATAGCGAAACCTTCTTTGCGGGTATTAATGGCCACCTGCAAATCAGAGATAACTGGCAGGGGCTATTTGCACTCTATAGCGGCACTACCGACACTGGATTAACTCACCATAGCGAGAGCGGTTTAAATAACAGCCTGCTTAATCTCGGCGACTCAATCACCAGCAGTTCATGGTCCCTAGGCCTAAGTGGCCACTCACTCTGGAAACATAATGACCAGCTGAGTATATATCTCGCCCAACCCCTGCGTGTTGAAAGCGGACAGGCAAGCCTGCAACTCGCCAGCGGCAGAACGATCGATCGCCAAGTCGTCTATCAGACCGTCGCCATTGATCTGCAGCCTCAGGGCCGCGAACAGCAACTGGAAATGACCTACCAATTTGCCTGGGGCAAAGCTACCGCATCCGCCCGCGCTGAATATATCCACCAGCCCAATCACGACCAACAAAACAGTAGCTATTCAGAGATCACATTTTCACTCTATATGCCCATCGGACGCTAGTTGGCGCTTCCTGCGCGCCGCCTAAACCATTACCATAGAGCCCTTAACTCAGCGCTATCCATAAAATAGCGTTTTAAATGGATTTAACATCTAAGTATCTACTTAGGTGTCGACTTAAAAAGAAGGGAAATTTTTATGGGCAAGAGAAATGCGTTTTATGCACAGTCCGGCGGCGTCACATCAGTGATCAACGCCTCCGCCAGCGGCGTTATAGACGCCTGCCGCGCTAACAGCGACAAAATTGGCACCCTCTACGCCGGCAAAAATGGCATTATTGGTGCACTGCATGAAGAGTTGATCGACACCAGCCTAGAATCCCCCGCTGACATTTCCGCCCTAAAACACACACCCGGCGGCGCCTTCGGCTCCTGCCGCTACAAAATGAAAGATATCCAAGATAGCAACGTAGAATACGAGCGACTAGATAGAAGTCTTTAAAGCCCACGACATAGGCTACTTCTTCTACAACGGCGGCGGCGACTCCGCCGACACCTGCCTAAAAGTCTCGCAAGTCTCAGAACAGATGGGCTACCCGATTCAAGCAATCCATATCCCCAAAACCATCGACAACGACCTGCCCCTGACCGACTGCTGTCCCGGCTTTGGCTCCGTTGCCAAATATGTCGCCGTCTCCACCAAAGAAGCCAGCCTCGATATCGCTTCAATGTGCGCCTCATCGACAAAAATATTTATCCTCGAAGTCATGGGCCGTCACGCCGGATGGATCGCCGCCGCCGGAGGCCTAGCCGCCGAAAAAGCCGGTGATCCCCCGCATATTATTATCTTCCCGGAAATACCCTTTTCCCGCGAAGAATTTATCGCCAAAGTCGAAGAGACCGTCAAACAAAACGGCTACTGCGTAGTCGTAGCCTCCGAAGGTGCAAGTTATGCCGATGGCGGATTGATCTCCGGCTCAGTGCACAAAGATGCCTTTGGCCACCAACAGCTCGGCGGCGTTGCGCCAACACTGGCGAGCATGGTGAAACATTCCCTCGGCTATAAATATCACTACGCCCTCGCCGACTACCTGCAGCGCTCGGCAAGACATATAGCCTCTAAAACTGATGTTGAGCAGGCCTATGCCGTGGGTCAGGCAGCGGTGGAAAAAGCCCTTGAAGGCAAGCGAGCAATTATGGTCACCATCGAGCGCAGTAAAGATGCTAAATATAGCTGGTCGCTGGGTGAAGCGCCGCTAACTGAGGTTGCCAATGTTGAAAAAATGATGCCGCGCGCTTTTATTACTGAGGATGGATTTGGGATTACTCAGCAAGCTCGGGATTATTTACAGCCATTGATTATGGGGGAGGACTATCCGCCTTATAAGAATGGGGTGCCGGAGTATGTGGCGCTGAAGAACAGCTTGGTGACGAAAAAGCTCAGTACCGTTTTCAGTGAAACCTGAAAATGATTTATATCACGGGGAATATTATGAGACTCCAATCCTCATTAACAACCTTTTATATACAACTCTTTATCTAGCTTAATGGAGAAAAAAATGAAAAATATGGAATATGCGGGATTCTGGATTAGAACAGGCGCATCACTAATAGATACTCTATTGATGATGATAATCATTTTTCCCCTGCTAACCGCCATATACGGCACGCAATATTGGGGCGGTAACACATTCTTCTTTGGCTTCTGGGATCTACTACTAAACTACATTCTACCGGGTGTTGCCGTAATTATATTCTGGATTTACAAATCAGCCACCCCAGGGAAAATGGCTTTGAAACTCAAGATCGTAGATTCAAAGACAGGTCAGGCCGCATCTACCGGTCAGCTCATCGGTCGTTATTTTGGATACTACATCTCAATGATCCCGCTGTTACTGGGATTTATCTGGATTGGAATTGATAAGCGCAAGCAAGGTTTCCATGACAAATTGTCTGGAACAGTCGTCATTCGAAATACAGAAAAAGAGTCTGTTCAATTTGAAGGATAAGAAATAGATAATTAGGGTAAGACGGCTGTCATCTTTTTATGGAAAATTTGGAAATTCGAGTCTGACCCTAATTAACGACCCTAATTAACCGCGCCCTAGCCTATTTATAGCTTTTCTACCTGCAGGAATAGTTCTGACAATGGAATATTAAGTGCTCTGGAAATTTTCTGAAGTTTATCAATGCTGATGCTGTTCTCACCACGTTCTAGATTGCCGTAGTAAGTTCGGTTAATGCCTATTTTATCGGCAAACGCTTCCTGACTCAGCCCAGCCTCTTTTCTAGTCTCCCTGAGATATTTCCCAAGCTCGCTTTTGTAAGCTATTCCTTTAACTTTCATGCGAAGAAGACTCAGCCAATCCAAACCTCTAGTCCACTGTATATATACGGAATTACTATTCTTCCTCAATTTCATAGATAACCCAGAGTGGCATAATTTAAAGTTTTTCAAACCGCCTAGGCAAACCAATGCTAAGACTTTTCCTCGCAGTCGAAAACTATTAAACCCTTCCTTGATCACAATCAAGTCCAGACAAGCTATGATTTGAATTGGTCGCATATATACGGTATTTTGATCGCATCACTCAACGGAAAGAGCGATTATGCAACCAGATAACAGGGAAAATATTTGCCCAGATGGCGCAAATCAAAGGTTTGAAATTGATCAGGGTCTAAGCTTGGAAGGGCTAAACGACCATAATGATTTTGTTAAACAGCTAGTCGCCTCGAAAACCCCCAATGATTTTAGTAATCGTCTGCTGAGCATCGTTAATCAGTTAGGATTTTCTGACTTTGCTTTTATGGGTTTTACCCATAATCATAAACCCCACGTCTTTTTAACCACATTACCTGAAGAACTACTGACTAGCTATCAGGATCAGCGGCTGTATAAGTACGACATGGGTTTGGATTACCTCAAAGCGAATAATCCCACCCATTTCTATCATTCAGATATCCAACAAATCATTGATAGCGTCTGCGCTCTAACCCAAACATTCGACAAGAACAGGGAAATACTGGCTCTATATAAAAAGTTCGAATTTAACGACGCCTACCTGATGCCTTACAAGCCCGTCGGAAAAGAGGTAAATGCCCAAAAAACAAAAAGCAAAGAGACAGGCAATAAAGACAGCCTGCTGTTTTCGCTTATGGCAAAGGGAGCAACTGCATCAGAATTTGTTGCGCTTACTGAATCCCGTAGGGCGGTTTTACATTTACTCGGAGAAACCGCTATACGTGTCTATCAAAACAACTTTAAAAGCCATAACCCCGCGCCGCGAATAAACTCCGAATCCGCAGCAGTGCAAATCTGACCCTAACCTCAGTCATTCATGCTGCAAGTAGGTTATACATCAGCACAGACAGGGCTAATATGGCTATGGCTATGGCAAAGGAAATGTTTGAAACAGGGTTTCAGGGATTTTTAGCACAGTTTAATAAATATTTAGCTGCAAATCTTCTCGATCTCACATGTTTGAAATTAATTAAATTTCCGGAAAATTCTTTGCTAGTCTTATCTACAACTCTTGTTTAGTTACATATCAAATATTTGTATAACCAAAATCTATTTTAAGAACACAGGAAGGTTCATATGAAATTCACCAGAGCGGTAAAAACCACTTTACTGCTGACTTCGATAATGATTTTAAGTGCATGCCAATCCAATAAACAAATTGAAAACAGCTTCGATGAAGCCTATTTAAAAAACAGTGTAGATTTAACCTTTAGCTCTCCCAACTTCTCAGCCCTTCATGCGCCGCCATTGATGTCTGGTTTCGCTTACGTAGAAACCTATGAAAAGACCGCTTTCTGTGCAGATGAAGCCGCTCAAGTAATAGGCAAGGTCACTATAACAAGATCAAATAAAACCCAGTTTTCCAAGCTGCCCTCTGGAGATATTGTCGCTAATATTGGCTATTACGCTATTGGAGCTACCGGCGGTGGATTAAAGGGCAATACCCTTTATGGTTTTAAGGTAGAACCGGATCGCAAATATAAATTAACCATTACCGAAGCTCGCCCACTAGTTACTAGTTATTCCGTGGATATAACCAGCTATCAAGAGGGCGGCTCGAAACAGCCGGTGGTGGTTGCAAAAGGTATCAAATCGATCTGTGAGAATTAAGCAGCTTTAAACATATTGTAGTTTTTTGCCCAAAGTAAGAATGGCGATAGACTCAATTAAACCCCGGACGCTTTAATGCGCCCGACCAATACCCGCCACCCACTATAATATTCCTCCCCAACACCGCATAATAGCCGCCACAATTAGAATAGACCCTAGGGACGCACATTTACATGTCTGCAGCACTGTTTAATCTCTATCAAAGAACCGTTCTTCGCCATCCGCTTAGTGCCATTTTTATGGTTTTGGCGCTTGCCGTTGCCATGGCTTTTGGGTTGTCCAATTTTAAGCTGGATGCCTCAGCGGATTCGCTGACGCTGGAACATGATGACGACCTAAATTTCTTCCGTGAGGTGGTGCAGCGCTACGGTAGCGATAACTTCCTGATCGTGACCTTTTCGCCCTTAGAAGGCGATCTATTTAATGAAGAGAACCTGCAAACCCTCTCCTCTCTGCGCAATGAATTGGCTGAGATTAAGGGTGTTGAAAGCATGCTGTCGCTGCTTGATGTCCCGCTGCTGTACAGTCCAAAAATTTCTGTTGGCGATTTAAAGGGCGAGCTCAACACTCTGCTGTCGCCCGGTGTTGATCGGGATTTAGCACGTCAGGAATTTCTCAATAGTCCAATCTATAAAGACCTTATTTTAAGTAAAGATGGCCAGACCACGGGCATGTTGGCGACCCTTGAATTGGATCAGAAGTATCTCGACCTGGTGCAGGCTCGCGACGCATTGCGGCTAATTAAGTCAACGGATGGACTTAGCCAAGAGCAGCAGATTGAACTGAATTTTCTAAGTAAGGAATTTCTTGATTACCGCACGGCTAAGGCGGCTAAAAGTCATCAACTGGTTGCCGATGTGCGCGGCTTGATGGATGGCTACCGTGACCGCGCGACTATCTTCCTCGGCGGCCCAGATATGATTACCGCAGATATGGTCGATTTTATCAAAAGCGATCTGGCGATCTTTGGCACTGGCATTTTGATCTTTGTGATCGTGACGCTGGCGATTATCTTCCGGCAGTTGCGCTGGGTTATTCTGCCCCTGAGCACCTGCGCGCTGTGTCTGGTGATTATTCTTGGTTTTCTGAGCTGGATCGATTGGCGTTTAACGGTTATCTCATCGAATTTTGTCTCGCTGCTTTTGATTATCACTCTGGCGCTGACCATGCATTTGATCGTGCGCTATCGAGAGCTTTACCGCACCCAGCCCGATGCAACACAAGACCAGCTGGTGATTGCCACGGTGACCTCAATGGCGAAACCCTGCCTGTATACAGTGATGACGACTATCGTCGCGTTTATGTCGCTAGTGGTGAGCAATATTCGTCCGGTCATCGATTTTGGCTGGATGATGACTATGGGTATTTCTCTCGCGCTGATGGTGGCTTTTATTATTATTCCAGCGGGAATGATGCTAATTGGCAAGGGGAAAAATAGTGCAGGCAATGATAACTCCGCCTCGCTGACCTCTGTCTTTGCCAACTTTACCGAGCGCCATGGCAATATTGTTTTGCTGACCGCCTGCGTACTGAGCGTGCTGTCGATTTACGGTATTAGCCGCCTTGAGGTGGAAAATCGCTTTATTGATTACTTCCGCAGCGATACGGAAATTTATCAGGGTATGGAAATTATCGATGCCTCGTTGGGCGGCACTACGCCACTGGATATTATTTTGCAGGCGCCAACCTTTGCCGAGCCTGAGCAGAGCTTTGAAGTGTCTGAAGACAGTGAGTATGGCGATGACGCTTTTGGAGAGGATGCGTTCGGTGACGATGCTTTTGCTGAGTCGTGAAAACACCTACGCAGAAGAGGACGAGTATGGCGATGGCTTTGATTCCTTTGATAGCGATGCCGATCCCTTTGGCGAGGGCGCGCCCGCAGAGCTTAAAGATACCTATTGGTTTACTTCAACCGGTCTCGCCGATCTAGCCAAGTTGCAAGCATTCCTCGAAGCCCAACCAGAAGTGGGCAAGGTGAGCTCACTGGTGCAGATCTATGATGTCGCCAGTGATCTTAGCGGCCATAAGCTAAATGATTTTGAAATTGCCTTTATGCGCAAGAGCTTTGGCGATGAGATATATCAGCAGATGGTTGCGCCCTACTTAATCGAAGATATTGATGAGACACGCATTCAGTTGCGCGCCATGGAAACCGAGGGGCTGTTGCGCCGCGCTGACCTACTGGAAAAAATCCGTGATTACGCCGTTAATGAGGTGGGCATCGCCAGTGAAGATATCCGCTTTACCGGTTTGTTGGTGCTGTATAACAATATGCTCCAGAGTCTGTATAAATCGCAGATTCTCACCCTGGGTGCGGTTTTTGTCGGCATTATGCTGATGTTTTTGGTGCTGTTCCGTTCGATTAAGATTTCGGTTATTGCGATTTTGCCCAACTTTTTGGCGGCGGGAATTGTCCTTGGCGGCATGGGCATAAGCGGGATACCTCTGGATATGATGACCATTACTATTGCGGCCATTACCGTGGGGATTGGCGTCGACCACGCGATCCATTACATCACCAGATTCAGCCGTGAATTTGCCGTCGATGGCAACTATATTGCCTCGATGCACAGAGCCCACGCCAGTATCGGCTTGGCGCTGTTTTACACCGCAATTACGATTATTGTCGGCTTCTCGATACTGGCACTATCAAACTTTATTCCATCGATTTATTTTGGCCTGCTGACTGGACTGGCAATGACTGCTGCTCTGCTCGGCTCGATGACTCTTTTACCCAAGCTGATTTTGATGACTAAGCCCTTGGGCCCTGACGCTAAAACCAACACTTAATTTTGGATAACCAATAACCTTATGCCACTTGTCACTCTGCAGGACATCTTTCTTAGCTATGGCCAGCCGCCGCTAATTGACCATATCAATCTGGTTATTGAACCGGGCGAGCGCGTCTGCCTGATCGGCCGTAACGGGGCGGGAAAGTCCACTCTGTTAAAAATTCTTACCGGCCAAGTCATTGCTGATGATGGCGTGCTTAAACGTGCAGCCGGAGTAAAAATTGCCCAATTGGAACAGTCGGTTCCTCAGGATGCAGTGGGTTCAGTTTTTGATGTGATCGCTGAAGGTCTCGGTGCCGAGGGACAGCTGGCTGTCCGCTACCATCACCTTATTCTTGAACTCGGCACTAATCCCACCGACACAGTGATGCGCGATCTCGAAGAATGTCAGAGCGAACTTGAGCGTGTCGATGGCTGGGATATCAATCAGCGGGTTGAAGCTATAGTAACCAAAATGGATTTAGATCCGGATGTCGATATCTCCAGTTTGTCCGGCGGTTATAAGCGCCGAGTACTCTTGGCTCGCGCCCTGGTCAGCAAACCAGACCTGCTGCTGCTCGATGAGCCAACTAACCATTTGGATATCGAAGCGATTAAGTGGGTTGAGCAGTTTTTGCTTAAGTGGGAGGGCGCGCTACTCTTTATAAGCCACGACCGGCGCTTTATGGATAATCTTGCCACTCGATTTGTTGAGATAGATCGCGGCAAGATCGCCGAATTTGACTGCAATTACGCCACTTACATCCAACGTAAGAAAGATATGCTTGAAATCGAAGACAGGCACAACGCGCTATTTGATAAACGCCTTTCACAAGAGGAAGTGTGGATTCGTCAGGGTATTAAAGCGCGCCGCACCCGCAATGAGGGTCGTGTTAGAGCACTAGAAGCATTGCGTAGCGAATATGCCAATCGTCGCAAGCAGCAGGGCACGGCGAAGATGGATATTCAGCAGGCCGAGAAGTCCGGTAAAATTGTCGCTGAAGCGGAGAATATTAACTTCGCGTTTGATGATGGCAATGCGGCCGGTAATGAAGTCGTTAAATCTTTCTCAACGCTGATACAGCGCGGCGATAAGGTCGGCCTGATCGGTCGCAATGGTGTGGGTAAAACCACACTACTCAAAATACTACTCGGTCAGCTGGAGCCTCAAACGGGTACGGTTAAAACCGGTACCAATCTTAATATTGCCTACTTCGATCAATATCGCTCGGCACTGGACGAGTCAAAAACCGTTCAAGACAATGTCTCCGGTGGGCGCGATATGCTCGAAATTGGCGGCAAATCGCGACACGTTATCAGCTATCTACAGGATTTTCTCTTTAGCCCCGACCGCTGTCGTCAACCGGTCAGTGCGCTTTCTGGCGGAGAACGCAATCGTCTATTGCTGGCCAAGCTATTTACTCAGCCGTCAAATATTCTGGTACTCGATGAGCCAACCAACGACTTGGATATAGATACCCTCGACCTGCTCGAAGAACTATTAATCGACTACAAGGGAACAATCTTGCTAGTGAGTCACGACCGCGCCTTTTTGAATAATGTGGTCACAAGCACGCTGGTCTTTGAGGGCAATGCAGTGATCAACCAATATATCGGCGGCTATGACGACTGGTTGCGCCAGCGCAAAGTCGAGATAGCTGCGAAAGTAAATGCGTCGACTATAACTCAGGACAAAGCGCAGGAAACAACACCGGCGGCGACCAAGAAACGCTCCTACAAAGTACAGCGTGAATTAGATATGTTGCCTGCAGAGATCGAGCGTTTGGAAACTGAGATCGGCGAAATTTCTGAGCAGATGAATCAAGCGGACTTTTATCAGTCTGAGCGCTCTATAACTGCAGCGATTGAAAAAAACCTAGGCGACCTGCAACAGCAGCTTAACCATTGCTATGAGCGTTGGGAGCTTTTGGAAGCTCAATAAGCACGCAATTTCTCTTAAGAGTTGGAATTTGCCGGAAATTTATCGGCAAATTCATCTCCTTTTAGGTTAATTGCCCTGTGAACATAGCGTATTGCGCCACTTGCCTTTAAAATCCACTCATCGTTTCTAACTTCAGACTGCACTCATGACCGAACAAAAAAAACCTCTGGTACTGCTTATCCTCGACGGCTTTGGATATAGCGATGATGTAAAACATAACGCGATTAAAAATGCCGATGCCCCAGTGTGGCAGTCGCTGTGGAATAACAATCCAAAAACATTGATTCACACCTCCGGCATGGCCGTTGGTCTACCCGAGGGTCAGATGGGTAATTCCGAAGTGGGTCATATGACATTGGGTGCTGGACGAGTGGTCTATCAAAACTTTACCCGCATCAATAAAGCGATTGCCGATGGTGACTTTTTCACTAACCCAGCTTACTGCGATGCTATTGATAAGGCACAAGCTGCGGGTAAAGCGGTGCATATTATGGGCCTGCTTTCGCCTGGTGGTGTTCACAGCCACGAAAATCATATCAATGCGATGATCGAAATGGCTGCTCAGCGCGGTGCAGAAAAAATCTATCTGCACGCCTTCCTCGATGGTCGCGACTGCCCTCCGCGCAGCGCTCTACCTTCACTGGAAAAAACCCAGGCAGTTTTTGCTAAAGCAGGCGTTGGTAAAATAGCCACTGTCTGCGGGCGCTTTTATGCGCTGGATCGCGACAATCGCTGGGATCGCGTTGCTGAAGCGTACAATTTAATCACTGCGGGTGAAGCACCCTTTACCGCGACAGATCCTATCGCGGCACTGAATAATGCCTACCAGCGCGATGAAAACGATGAATTTGTCCATGCCACCACTATCTGTGGTGAAGACGAATCACCCGTGCAAATGGAAGATGGCGATGCGGTTATCTTTATGAACTTCCGCCCCGACCGCGCCCGTGAATTAGCTCACGCCTTAACGGACACAGTCTTTGATGGCTTTGAACGCGTGGGTACGCCAGCACTTTCCAGCTTTGTAATGACCACAGAATATCAATCTAATATTGATGCACCCATCGCCTATCCGCCGATCTCTCTGGTCAATTCAATGGGCGACTATTTATCCAGTCAGGGCAAAAAACAGCTGCGTATTGCCGAGACTGAAAAGTATGCCCATGTGACATTCTTTTTCAGTGGCGGCAAGGAATCACTCTATGAAGGCGAAGAGCGCATTCTGATTCCGTCTCCAGATGTACCTACCTATGACACTGTGCCCGAGATGAGCGCCAGAGAAGTCACCGAGAAGCTTTCCGAAGCCATTAACTCAGGTAAGTTTGATACGATTATTTGCAACTATGCCAACTGTGATCAGGTTGGGCACACCGGCAGTTACGAGGCATCGATCAAAGCGGTTGAAACGATTGACTGGTGTCTAGAGCGAATTATTGCAGCCACTCAGCAGGCCGGCGGCGAGATTCTAATTACTGCGGATCACGGCAATGTAGAAGAGATGTTCGACGAAACCAATCACCAGCCGCACACTCAACATACGACTCTGCCAGTACCGCTAGTCTATGTGGGCGATCGCACTCTGACGCTGGATAGCGATGGTTCTCTGGCAGATATCGCACCGACTATGCTTGCACTGATGGGTCTGGCACAGCCAGCAGAAATGACTGGTCGATCCTTGATCAATGAAAGCTAAGTAATGAGTGGCCTTTGGTTAGCACCCCTTAACGAGAGCCAAATAGTGAGAATTCAATAATGAAAAAATTATCGGCAATAAGACTTGTGGCGCTTTGCTCGGTTTTATTGCTGATTTTTTCTAGCGCTGTCTTGGCTGCCGGCAAAGACCAAGAAAAAGCCAAGCTCGACAAGTTAAAACGCTCTATCAGCGCCCTCGAAAAACGCCTAGACAAACGCAACCAAGAGAAAAACACTCTGGTTAATGCGCTGAAAAAGGTTGAGGTGGAAGCGGCGAAAACCGGCAAGAGCATTCGCCAGCTAACCAGTAAAATCAACCACCGCAACAACCGCTTAACGACGCTCGAAAAGCAACAGCGAGACCTGCAAAAAAACATCAAAAACCAAAATTCCGCGATCACTGAGCATCTGGCCGCCGCCTATAAACTCGGCGATCAAGAGCCAATAAAACTACTCTTAAATCAAGAAGATCCTCAACAGTTGTCGCGACTATTTAAGTACTACAGCTATTTTCTTGAGGCCCGCAATCAAAAAATCGAAACCTATATTTCTGATGTCGAACAGCTCTCAGCACTGATGACCGAGGTCACTCAACAAAAGCTCTTGCTGGATAGTGCAAAAAAAGATTTAGTCAGAGATCAGAATCAATTATTAGCGGTGAGTGAACGTCGTTCAGCGACGCTAAAAAAATTAAATATCTCAATGCAAAGCGACAAATCAAAGCTGGATAAGCTCATTAAAGACCGCGCTGAGTTAGAAGAACTGTTTAATGCAGTAGAGGATGCTGTCAGTCAAATAGTCCTTTCTGCACCACCCAGTGGGCGCAGCTTTGTCTCACAAAAAGGTCTTTTACAATGGCCCCTAAAAGGCAGAGTTGCCCATAGTTACGGCAGTCAGCGCAGTGGCTCACTGCGCTGGGAAGGGTGGATGATTGGCGCCAAGTCCGGTGAATCCGTCAATGCGGTTCACGATGGGCATGTGATTTTCTCCAACTACCTGCGCGGTTTTGGACTATTAATTATTCTCAACCATGGCGATGGTTATATGACGCTTTACGCCCACAATCAAGAGTTACTTAAAGATACTGGCGACTGGGTGCTGAGCAACGAGACTATTGCCCGCGCCGGCGATACTGGAGGCTTGGATAAGCCGGCACTGTATTTCGAGATCCGCAAGCAAGGCCAGCCGGCAGATCCGCAAATATGGCTCGGGAAACGTTAACTGACTAAAAATATTACCACCCTTATATGCAACTGACCTGCCACTATTTGATCTAATCGCAGGATATCCAACCGCAGGTAAATTCAGAAAAATGTGCCACAAGGAAAAATTCCATGCTTAAACATTATTCAGTTCGCGCCTTTATAGTCTCTATTATTCTTTTAATAAGTTGCACACTCTCAGCGCAGCAGACTAACTTAGACGAACTCGGCACAGAGGAGCTCAGCACCGATAAAGCCCAGCCCGAAGAAAGGCTGCCACTGAGGGAACTTCGTCTATTCACTCAGGTTTTTGAGCAGATCCGTCGCGGCTATGTTGAAGAGGTGACAGATACCGAATTATTGGAAAATGCCATTGCCGGCTTATTGCTAGAGCTAGACCCTCATTCAGCCTATTTAAATGAATCGGACTATGGCGAGCTTCAGGAATCTGCCAGCGGTGAGTATGGCGGTCTCGGCCTCGAGGTTGGTGCTGAACGCGGCATGATTAAGATCATCTCACCCATAGACGATACCCCCGCAGCAAAAGCCGGCATTAAAGCAGGCGATCTAATTGTCGAGGTGGACGGCGTACCAGTGCGCGGTATGGCGCTGCAAAAGGCAATCGATAAACTGCGCGGTGAGAAGGGCACCAGTATCAATCTTATGGTGCTGCGTGAGGATGAAGAGGCGCCAATTGAATTTACAATTGTCAGAGACACTATTCAACTTAGCTCGGTGCGCAGTCGAATACTCGAGCCCGGTTATGGCTATGTACGAATATCGCAATTCCAAACCAGCTCTGGTGACGACTTCAAAAATGAACTGCTCGATCTTCAGACAAAGGAGACACCCCTAAAAGGCGTGATTATTGATTTGCGCAATAATCCCGGTGGTCTGGTACCTGCATCCGTGGAAATCTCCGATGCAGTGCTAGATGGCGGCACCGTTGTTTACACCGAGGGTCGATTACCCAGTGCCAACAGCCGCTTTCAAGCCAGCAGCGGCGATATATTGGAAGGCATACCTATTGTGGTATTGATCAATGGCGGCAGTGCATCTGCTTCAGAAATCGTCGCTGGGGCACTACAAGACCATCGGCGCGCAGCTATTATTGGCACCCAAAGCTTCGGCAAAGGGTCTGTGCAAACCGTGATTCCTCTCGGGGATGGCCGCGCGGTAAAACTCACCACGGCGCGCTACTTCACCCCCAATGGCCGCTCAATTCAGGCCGAGGGCATTGTTCCAGATATTATTGTTGAGCCAGCAGAAATTCGTCGATATCAACGCCGCAACACTGTTCGCGAGGCAGACTTGGAAGGGCATTTGCAACAGACTAATCCCAATAGCGAAAGCCTAGCCGAACCTGAAGAAGATCTCATAGATGACAATCAACTCTACGAGGCGCTCAACGTACTCAAGGGCTTTCAGTTATTGTCTTTAATAAGAGCTCGTTAATAAGAAAATTGTCGCTGGCGATTAGCCAGCGACAACTGTAAACAGCTTAGTTGTCTACTCTTCTTATTTCTGGCTTTTACTTTTTAACTGTTCGATAGACAAACAACAGCACCAGCGCGCCAACAACGGCAGTGATCAAGCTAGAGAAACTAAACTCTCCAATAGTCCCCACACCGATGAATGAACCCAGCCAACCGCCAATAAAAGCCCCTGCTATACCCAATAATGCAGTAACAACAAGGCCGCCATCATCTTTGCCCGGCATAATATATTTAGCTAAAAGACCGGCCAGTAATCCCAAAATAATCCATGCAATAAAACCCATACATTTCTCCTTTTAGTTTATAAAAAATACGCTTTTTAGGCGTAAGTGCGACTTTCCACCTGATGCATATGTACATCTTGCTGTGGGAATGGAATAGATATTCCATTGCTATCAAAGGCCTTTTTAACTGCCTCTGTTAAATCAAAGTAAACACCCCAGTAATCTGCAGTATTAACCCAGGGACGGCAGACAAAATTTACGCTGCTATCGGCCAGTTCAACCACTGCGACGGTGGATTCAGGAATCTCCAACACCCGCTTATCGGCGCTTAAAATACCTTCGATAACTTTGCGTGCTGTATCTACGTCATCGCCATAACCAATCCCAAAAACCAGATCGACACGGCGTGTATCATTGGCTGAATAGTTCACTATATTGCCACTGATAATACCGCCATTAGGAACAATGACTTTTTTATTGTCTGGGGTATTCAGTTCGGTAGTGAAAATTTGGATATTTTGTATAACACCAGAGGCGCCTGCAATTTCGACAAAATCACCGACCTTAAAAGGACGGAAAATTAAGATCAGTACGCCCGCTGCAAAGTTGGACAATGAGCCTTGAAGCGCCAACCCGACCGCCAGACCAGCGGCACCGACAATGGCAACAAATGATGCCGTTTGAATTCCCAATTGCCCGAGCGCCGCAATACAGACAAAAACGAGCAGCGTGTAATAGACCAGACTACTAGCAAAATTGCGTATCGCTGGATCTACCTCATTTTTCTTCATTACTTTTTCTACGACATTAGAGAGCTTTTTAACCACCCACTTACCAATAACAAAGATCACTAACGCCATTAATATTTTTACGCCATACAGAACGACGATTTCCTGCATAGTATTCAGATTCTCTTCCATTTTTAACTTCCCTTTTTTTGTTAAGGTTGCCCCCCTTACTTGGCGGACATTCTATTGACCTTACTTAAGGGTAGTACAGAGAATGTGTTTTTTCGAAAAGTGTATAAATGCCAGCGTAGGCTGGCATCACGACTGAGCACAGCGGAGAGGAATCGTGAAACAAGATATTTCAGAATAAGGCGATAATTCTTAGCAAAGCCACCCACAGCACTGTGATCAATCAGATTCCGCTTATGGTTGGCCGTATTTCCGTTAAAATCGAGGACCTGCCCGAGCGCTTGCGAGTTACCGGAGCACCAGCGAGTTACCGCAGCTTAGGAAATGTGACCGCTTAGGTTGTTACAAAATGTGGCATCGATCGCAGCACTCCAAGCCATTCCGCGACCGCTCAAAACTAAAAACTCATTAAAGCAGAGGGCTATTTCCCCTCCACCTCTAACTTATCCACCTTCTGGAACCCTCGCGGCAACTTGTGACCACGACGGCCACGCTCTCCACTATAGTGCTCAAGATCTTTCGCCTTCATCACCAAGTAACGCTTACCCGAGTGCACCACCAGAGAATCACCCTCTGAAATAACACCGTAGTCAATCACAAACTCCTCGCGGGCCTGCAAACGCGAACTGGGTATATTAATGATTTTATTTCCCTTACCCCTTGCCAACTCTGGCAACTCAGCAATTGGGAAAACCAGCAAACGTCCTTCATTAGTGACCGCCGCAATCAGAGCATTGGCATCATTAACCATTTTCGGACTTAAAATTCTGCCGCCCTTGGGAATAGACACCACGGCTTTACCCGCTTTGTTCTTAGTGTATAGATCACCGATTTTACCCACAAAACCATAACCGGCATCCGTACCCAGCAGTAACTTCTGCTCGTCTGCACCCATCAGAACATCGGTAAATAATGCCCCCGATGGCAGATTAAGTCGTCCCGTCGCCGGTTCACCCTGCCCCCGCGCCGATGGCAAAGTATGTCCGGGCAGCGCATAGAAACGTCCGCTGGTGTCCTGCAAGAATACATTTTGATTACTGCGTCCATGGGTAGCGGACAAAAACTTATCGCCGGATTTATAGCTCAGGCTGGTGGGATCAATCTCATGGCCTTTAGCGGCACGCAACCAACCTTTATCAGATAGTACAGCGGTAATCGGCTCTGCCGTGAGCAGGTCTTTTTCGTTAAAGGCCTGGGCTTCGCCACGCTCTTTTAGCGGTGAACGACGATCGTCGCCATATTCTTCGGCAGTGGATTTTAACTCATTTTTAACCAGAGTTTTGAGCCGTGCATCGGAACCCAACAACAGTTCTAGCTCTGCTTTTTCTTTGGCTAATTCATCCTGCTCGCTGCGAATTTTAAACTCTTCCAGCCGCGCTAACTGACGCAGCTTGGTATCCAGTATGTATTCCGCCTGTGTATCGGAAAGATCGAAGCGCGCTATTAATGCTGGCTTGGGCTCGTCTTCGGTGCGGATAATATGAATCACTTCATCGATATTCAAAAAAGCGATCAGCAAACCATCCAAAAGGTGCAGACGCTTTTCAACTTTCTGTAATCTGTAGTCGAGACGACGGCGAGTGACGTCGATACGGAAGCTCAGCCATTCTTTTAGAACCTGACGCAGATTCATTACCGAGGGCCGCCCATCAATACCTATAATATTCATATTGATGCGGTAACTGCGCTCTAGATCAGTGGTCGCAAACAGATGATCCATCACCGCCTCTATATCGACGCGATTAGAGCGCGGCGTAATCACCAAGCGGGTCGGATTTTCATGATCTGACTCATCGCGCAGATCCTCAACCATAGGCAGTTTTTTATTGCGCATCTGCGCGGCGATCTGTTCGAGAACTTTAGAGCCCGAAGCCTGAAACGGCAGCGCGGTAACAATAATATCGCCGTCTTCTCTATTCCAGATGGCACGCATTTTTACTGAGCCGCGGCCGGTCTCGTAGACGTTCAATATGTCGGCCTGAGGGGTAATAATTTCGGCTTCTGTGGGAAAATCTGGCGCTTTAATAAACGCCATCAACTCCGGCACTGTGGCCTTGGGGCTATCCAGTAAATGGAGACAGGCACTAACCACTTCATTGAGATTGTGCGGAGGTATATCGGTAGCCATCCCCACGGCAATACCCGTAGTACCATTAAGTAATACATTCGGTACTCTGGCCGGGAGTATTTCCGGCTCTTCCATGGTGGCATCAAAGTTTGGACGCCAGTTGGCGGTGCCCTGGCCCAGTTCTGAGAGCAGTACATCAGCATATTTGGAAAGCTTGGATTCGGTATAACGCATGGCTGCGAAAGATTTTGGATCGTCCGCGGAACCCCAGTTGCCCTGACCATCGACTAACGGATAGCGGTAGGAGAATGGCTGCGCCATTAATACCATGGCTTCGTAGGCGGCACTGTCGCCGTGGGGGTGAAATTTACCAATCACATCGCCGACAGTTCGCGCAGACTTTTTGTACTTGGCGCTAGCTTTTAAACCCAGCTCGCTCATGGCGTAGACAATGCGCCGCTGTACCGGCTTGAGGCCATCGCCAATATGTGGCAGCGCCCGATCAAGGATCACGTACATCGAGTAATCGAGATAAGCCTGTTCGGCATAGTCGCTAAGAGGCCGGCTCTCAACGCCCTGGTCATTAAAGGTTACGATATCGTTCATCGTTTTTCCTGTAGTAAATACGGTTTAAAGATTGGCGGAATCGGCTAAATTGCCTTTGGTTTCTAGCCATGCACGTCGATCTGAGGCGCGCTTTTTGGCCAGTAACATATCCATAATGCTGTTGGTGTTATCACCGGGTTCCAGCGTTAACTGCACCAGACGTCGGGTATCTGGATCCATGGTGGTCTCGCGCAGTTGCAATGGGTTCATCTCGCCCAAGCCTTTAAAGCGCTGCACATTGACCTTGCCACGCTTACCCTCGGCCTGAATGCGATCGAGAATACCCTGGCGCTCGGCATCGTCCAGCGCGTAATAAACATCTTTGCCAACATCGATTCTAAACAGTGGCGGCATGGCGACATAGACATGGCCCTGAGCCACTAGCGGGCGGAAATGACGAACAAATAATGCGCACAGCAATGTCGCAATATGCAGTCCATCGGAATCCGCATCGGCGAGAATACAGACCTTGTGGTAACGCAGTGAGTCGACATCTTCCACCGCGGGGTCTACACCCAGCGCTACGGAGATATCATGCACTTCTTGGGAACCAAGGATCTCCTGGGAATCCACTTCCCAAGTATTAAGGATCTTACCTCTCAGGGGCATAATCGCTTGATTTTCACGGTTGCGCGCCTGCTTGGCAGAACCGCCCGCCGAGTCACCCTCGACGAGGAATATCTCACAGCGCTCAGGTTCGCCGCTGGAACAGTCTGCTAACTTGCCTGGCAGCGCGGGACCCTGGGTGATTTTTTTGCGCACCACTTTTTTACTCGCACGCATACGGCGCTGGGCGGCAAAGATACACAGATCGGCGAGTTTCTCAGCCTCTTCAGTGTGCTGGTTTAACCACAGGCTAAAGGAGTCTTTGACAACGCCGGAGACAAAGGCGGCCACTTCTCGCGATGAGAGTCGATCCTTGGTCTGACCGGAAAACTGTGGGTCGGCTAGCTTGCATGAAAGCACAAAGCTACAGCGATCCCAGATATCGTCGGAGGTTAATTTAATGCCCCGCGGCAGAAGATTTCTAAATTCACAGAACTCACGCATGGCGTCAAGCAGCCCGCTGCGCAGGCCATTGGCATGGGTGCCGCCCTGTGGGGTTGGGATCAGGTTTACATAGCTTTCCTGAACCAATTCACCCCCTTCAGGCATCCATTGCACGGCCCAATCAACCGCTTCATTAGAGGAGGCAAAGGTGCCAATAAAGGGTTCCGCTGGTAGTACTTCCCAGCCATGCAAGGCTCCGGCCAGATAATCCTTTAGGCCGTCTTCGTAATACCACTCTTCATTTTCATTGGTATTTTCATTGTAAAATCCGACTGTTAGACCACCGCAAAGTACCGCTTTGGCGCGCAGTACATGGCGCAACCTGCTGACCGAGAATTTTACTGAATCGAAATACCCGGCATTTGGCCAAAAGCGCAAAATGGTACCGGTGTTGCGCTGACCACAGGTGTCAATCACCTGCAGATCGGAGGTTTTGTTGCCATCGGCAAATAGAATTTGATGGACTTTTCCGCCGCGCTTAACAACGACATCCATCTTGGTCGACAGGGCGTTGACCACCGACACGCCAACCCCGTGCAAACCGCCGGAGAACTGGTAATTATCGTTGGAAAATTTGCCACCAGCATGCAGGGTCGAGAGTATCACTTCGACACCGGGAAGGCCCTGTTCTGGATGGATGTCGACGGGCATACCACGACCATCATCACAGACTGACAATGAACCATCTTTGTGGAGAGTGACTTCAACACGGCTAGCATGGCCGGCCAGTGCTTCATCGACACTGTTATCAATAACTTCCTGAGCCAGATGGTTGGGCCGACTGGTGTCAGTGTACATGCCCGGTCGCTTGCGTACCGGGTCAAGTCCCGTTAGGACTTCAATATCTTTTGCGTTGTAGTTACTCATTCGCTCACAAATTAGTTTATTTAGGCCGAGACCAAAAAATGGTGAATATTTTCCAAGTGTCGATCATAGTCGATAAAGCTGTGATCGCCACCGGATTCGAGAATTATTTTACATCCACTGTAACGTTGCTGCGCATGGCGATAATCAAGCACTTCATCACCGCTTTGCAAGAGCACGAGGTAATTATTTTTTATCTCAAGAGGATCCCATCGACGATACTCGTCAATATGTTGCGGTTCAAACAACCACGTTTCCCCAGTGTGATAATTGACGTTCTCTCCAAGCCAGCCATGCAAACCCTTATGCGGACTGACCGCAGGATTGACCAATACAGCTTTAAAGCTGTATTTCTCGGCTAAACAGGTTGCGTAGAATGCGCCCATAGAGCTACCAATCAGATAAACGGGTTCTGCTAGTCGATCGGCGACCAGCTTTTCCAGTAGACGCATTACCGAATCTGCATAAGGCGGTAGGGATGGGCAAATAAACTCAATTTCTGGTGCATTCTGCTCAAACCAACGTCGAGTTTGCATGGCCTTTTTAGACTCAGGCGAGCTATTAAACCCATGTAGATAAATCAGCGTTGGCATAGAGGAATATCTAATTTTTATTTGCCGATATTATAGCCAAAGCATGGCGACTATAGGGGATTGATTACAATAGATTAACTGCCGGTTAAATAGGGAGATAGATCGGATTTTTAGGCCTGAGAATGGGCCTACTCAGGAATTAATATCCAACGCAGCTTTTGTCGCAGCGCTGGGTAAAATCGGTGAGAAATTCAACGCCGGTTTGCAGACTGCCATCGGCGTGTAGATCCAGCCAGCGATAACCGGGCGGGTAATCCGAGAGTGCAAAGTCAGCACTGTGCTTTTCAAACTGGACACAACTCGAGGGGCTCGAGTAAACGGGAATATCACCCCAAAGACTATCGTGATGTTGGTGCACATGGCCGGTGACTACCGCCTTTACAGTACCGTGAGCCTCAAGCATTTGATAAAGTCTCTGGTGGTTTTCAATTTTCTGCTTGTCGATCCACTCAGATTTAACCGGCACCGGAGAGTGATGCATCGCCACTAGCACTGGCTTGCCTGTTAGCTGATCCAACCCCTGCTGAGCTAAAAACAGCTCTTTCTCAGAGACGTGGCCACTGGGGCTGCTGGGCTTCGAACTATCTAGCAACAGTATGCCCCAGTTGCCTGCCTCGTAAATACGCACATGAGGGTAGTCGCTGAGGTTGGCCTGCATGGCGGCGATATCATCGTGATTACCTGGCAGCCAAATAGCTTTCTTGTCTCTTTCAACCAGAGTTTGATTTAATAGCTGATAGGCTTCGGGCTGATAGTCGCTGGCCAAATCTCCAGTCAAAAGTAATAGATTGTCCCCACGCCCCTGCTCCTCTGTGGCACGCAACACAGATTGAAAGCTGTCGAAGGTTGTGACACCCCCTAAGGTTTCACTTTTATCCGAACCCAGATGAAGGTCGGTAATCTGTGTAATATGAACTGTGCTCATTGGAGCCCTCTAATCCTGCGATAAAACTATCATTTAAAAAATCTATCTCAAATTTCCATTTTGGTCATACCGTGACTCAGACCGTGGGCGAGAAGATCACTTAAAAATGTGTTCCACTGCCATTTTTCATCTCGTGCCTGCATGCCTGAATTTTCACAGAGCACCCAGGGAATAGTTCTGTCACTGCACCATTCAACCACTTCGGCCATTCTTGCATCGTTATAAATACGCACTTTTATCTCGATTTCTGGCAGCCATTTGGGCCTGGAACTGTCGGCGACAATGGTTAACAGGTAAGTGTATTTTGTGACCTCTACTACAGTCAGAAGCATTCCGCTGCTCGGCCCGCCGGCAAAATCTACTCGAATACTGCTGCCCACTTGAACGGGGCTGGGTATCAATCGCAATAGGCGCACATAATTAAGCCCACATTCTGCGTGCAATTGGGACAAATTCAGCCGCTGTCGTCTAATTTCGGATACTGGCAAAGTCTCTACTCTCTCGTCGTGATCTAGTTAACTCTTTCGCTTTAGTTGTCCCGTCGGGGTTGCTCAATCAAGACTTAGGTCTCAATTCGCTGTGTTTTAGCTGCAACCAGAGCAGGGATATCGTCATCGCGGCGCTATTTAGCAGCCCTTCGGAAAATGCCTGCATTACTTCGTCGTAGCTCCAAACATGAAAGAGAATATCCTCTCCCTCACCCTCTAGACCAAAGATACCACCTTTACCGGTCAGATCAAGGAGGCCGCAATACAGATTCATTTTCTCATCTGTGCCACCAACACTCGCCAAATAATCACAAATAGGTACCAAAGTTTCTACGTCTAACCCCGTCTCCTCTTTCAACTCACGCATCGCTACCTGCTCGGGATTTTCATCCTTTCTCATCATGCCAGCAACCACTTCGTATTGCCAAGGGCCATGCTTTTCACCCAAGGCCCCAAGGCGAAATTGCTCGACCAAACCCACCAAATGGTTCACTGGATCGTATAGCAACACAGCTACTGCATCACCGCGCTTAAAAAGCTCTCGCGTTAGTGGCTGACTCCAGCCGCCAGAAAATAAACGGTGCTCTACAACCGTTCGGGTCATTTTAAAGAATCCTTGGAAAACCGTTTCAGTTGATTTTATTCGACAATCTGAATTACTAAATTGGTGCTTTTTAATCATGCGGGCTAGTCTCAGTGAAATTATTTGTTAGTAATATTATCATTCAGTCAACCAATCAGCTGTTTAAAACGTCTAATCACAACACAAAGCGGCAGTCACAAGAAACGTTAATTTTAAAACACTGGCAAAGCATGCCAACAAAATAAAATCTGCTAAACTAAAGTTCATGCAAATGGAGGCTATATGCAAACTGTTTCAAAAAGATTATTTATTTCTGTTATCGCTTTTTTAGTGCCGCAAATAGCGCCACAAATCAGTTTCGCGGATACCCTCACCGATATCTATGAAAGTGCACTGCAAAATGACCCAGTGCTGCGAGCGGCCCGCGCCAACTTTAATGCTGACCACGAAAATAAAAGCATCGCTCGCGGAGCATTGCTACCTCAGATCTCAGTATCTGGGGACTATACCCAATCAGAGCTTAATGACAGCTCTCCTATAGTGGGGATGGGCGGACTGATTGATAGTGATACAACGTCGTTCAATATATCCCTAAACCAAGCTATTTTTGATATGCCTTCTTGGTATAGCTTTCAAAGCGGCAAAGCGTTGAGCGAAAGCGCTCGCGCGCAGTTTTCGGCAGATCAGCAATCTCTTATTATCCGCGTAAGTGAAGCCTATTTTAATGTGCTTCGCGCCTACGACAACATGCAGACGCGCATGGCCGAAGAGCGCGCCATTCAGCGCCAACTTGAGCAGACTCGCGAGCGCTTTGAAGTTGGCCTGCTACCCGTTACCGATGTCCATGAAGCACAGGCAGTGTTTGATGATGCGGTAGTCAACAGCCTAGAGGCTCGCGGCGCTCTGAATATCGCCTTTGAAGGCCTAGAGGTACTGACGGGAGAAAACCATCAGGTATTGGCGGGTCTGACCGAAACCTTTGTAGCAACCAATCCTGAACCATTGAGCAATCAAGAGTGGGTTGATTTTGCCATTGGTAATAATTTTCAACTAAAGGTCGCTGAACTGGGCAAAGATGCCGCCTATAACAGTGCCAAGGCGGCGGCGGCTGTTCGCTTGCCCAAGGTTTCAGGGCGCGTGAGCTACTTTGACTCTGATTCTGACGGCACCCGATACACCTCGCCCTTTGAGTCTCAGCAAGATGGCCACTCGTTTGTGGTCTCGGTCAGTATGCCCATCTGGATGGGTGGCTCAGTAGATGCACAGCGCCGTCAAGCCAAGCAGCGCTCTATTGCCTCTGACGAAGGCTATACTGCCACCAAACGCAATACGGTTCAGGCGGCACGTTCCCTGCACCAGCTGGTGCTGACCAATACAGCTCGAGTGAAAGCCCGCAAACAGTCAATCACTTCAGCAGACAGTGCTCTGCAAGCAACTCAGGCAGGCTATGAGGTGGGTACTAGAAATATTGTCGATGTTCTGGTGGCTCAACGCACCGTTTACCAAGCTCGACGCAGCTATGCCAATGCGCGCTATGACTACATTCTATCGATGATGGGCTTAAAAGAAGTCGCTGGCCAGTTATCCCCTGACGATGTATTCCAGCTTAATGCTTGGTTAGATCCACAATTGGTTATCGCTAAGTAGCAAGTCTGTAAATGATTTGACTAGATGGTTTGACTAAAAAACTTGGCTAGATCGCATTGATAGTGCGCTCTATCAATGCAACCAATTTGCCCAGTGCGCCACGATTAGCTTCGGCTATACGACGCGCCGAACTCCCCATCTCGGCACGTCGATGCTGATTCTGAAACAACTCAGTAGAGTGCTCTGCTAGTTGGTCTGCATTGTTGCAGATCAGCATGGCATCACCCTTTAAAAGCAACTGCGATGCTTCGCTGAAATTAAATAGGTGAGGACCAGTTAACACCGGCACTCCCCATGCGGCCGGCTCAATCATATTGTGCCCGCCAGTGGGAACCAAACTGCCACCGACAAAGGCGATATCGCAGGCGCCAAAGAATGCCATCAGTTCGCCCATGGTGTCACCGAGCAAGATATCTGCGCTGCCAACTAAGTCCTTAGCGCTGCGTTTCGCCACAGAAAAACCTGCAGCGCTACAAAGCTCTGCAACCTGATTAAAGCGCTCGGGATGGCGTGGTACTAAAACCAAAAGAGGATTATTAATTTGGTCTTTTATTTTCGTGAAGGCTTCTAGAATAATCTCATCTTCACCACGATGAGTGCTGGCTGCCAATAAGATCGGTCGATCGCAAGAACCGCGCCAGTCGATTAACAGATGCTCGGCTTTTTGTTTGGTGACTTGGTTAAGACTCAAATCAAATTTGATATTGCCGGTGACGGTCAATGCACTCTCAGCTAATCCCAATTCTGTAAAACGCGCACCGTCATCTTTGTGTTGCGCGGCGACCGCCGTTAACTGCCCCAGCATAGGTCGTACAAGAGGCTGAATGCGCTCATAAGCATTGGCAGATTTTTTCGATAGGCGACCATTGGCCAGCACAACAGGGATATTGCGCTTATGGCAAGCGGCGATGATGTTTGGCCACAGCTCAGTCTCCATAATAATTAATATTTTGGGCTTAACATGATTTAAAAAGCGCGCCACGGAATCGGGCATATCATAGGGTGCATAACTGTGATCGACAGAGTCACCAAAGGCGGCTCTTATGCGCTCTGATCCGGTGGGAGTCATACAGGTGACGATCAGCCGGTGATCTGAGTATTTTTCTTGCAGGGCTTTCACCAACGGCACGGCGGCGAGAGTTTCGCCGACAGACACGGCGTGTAGCCATATAAGTTGCTTGTTAGTCGGCACTGATGATACAAACCCAAATCGCTGCGCCCATCGTGATCTATAGGCAGGAGCTTTAATCGCTCGATACAGCAATCGCACGAGTATAAAAGGCGTCAGCAAGTAAAAAATTACTGAGTAGATGAGTCTTAGCAAGCGATCCATAAATAAGCTCTTTTCTTAAGGACTCATTATAGCTGCCTATTTGCCGCCTTCGTCAAAAGTATATCCAAAACGCAGAATATCCTCTGCCCAATGGAAGGCAACCAGCTTTGCTGTCTCTGGAGTGTAATAGTCGCGATAGTCAGTATGCACTGAGCTATTAATATGCGGAATTTCAGCTTCGACATTAATTCTCTCAAGAATCAGACCAAGATCCTTTTCCAGAGATTCGAAGCGGCCTACAAAATCGACTAAATCATTGCCATAGGAATCGGTGACAAAGCGGCTCTGATTGATTTTATTACGCTTAATCTCATAGTGAATATAAGATTCAAAACTGTCTATATTCTTTACTTTTGCGCTGCGATGATGGTGCTCATTAGATTTAATGTAATGGTAATAGGAAACCAAAAGTGCCCATGGATTACGCACAAATGCGAATTTATAATATTCATCAAAGATCGAGTCTGAATACATCACCTTTATCTGCTGGGCGGTAGAATGTTTCCGTCCACGAATCCAATGAAATGGACCAAACCAATTTACGTTGATTCCTATTTTGGCGAGCAGGCGATTAATCCAGACCTTCTCGGGTTTATCGCTAAAGTTTTTCAGGGCCGCTGTCACACTTGTCCCCGCTGACTTGGGGATATGCACGAATAGAAATTTCTGCTGACTTGAAACTAACATGCCAAGCAATATAACAGAAAATAAGAAAAAAATCCCCACATGACCAGCCATTAAAAAATGCATATAAGCTTCTAACCAAGCTTCGTGAGATATTTAACCCAGCCAGAGACACGGTGATTTTTATTTATATATTTTTAAATTTATTTTCCAAGCTATCAATATGCTTTTTATTCGGATTTCGCCAGGACGTAGGGACACAATATTCACATTGCAGATAAGCGAGAAATTTTTCTACTAGAGAAATATCCAGCTCCCACTCATTTAGTTGATTAACCACTTCTGACAACTGCTGCTTCGTTTTCACTGGATAGCATAACTCTTCGATACCGTAACAGGCTTCCCCAAGAACTATCACCCGCTTATGCAAAAGTATGGCTTCAAGACCAACACTAGAGTTTACCGTGATGACTGCATCAGCTTTTTCTATAAGCTCTTTTGTATCTCTGTTACTAAAGATAATATTTGGATTTTTATTGTAAAGTTCGGTGTATTTATGTGGATCAGAAGGATGTTCTTTTATCACAAACTTTAATAATTGATCACTGTTTTTCTCAGCAAGCTGAATCCACTGATACAAATCAGTCATGGTTTTGATATTTTTTGAATTTAATAAAATTTGGCTATCAAATTTTACCTGGAAAGGCACGAATATATACTTATCTGGCAGGGTTGCGTAGAACGTTTTATTTTTTGCATGGGATGTCTTTGCCCGATGAAATTTTCTAACAACTAGATCACGGTCAATGATGATATTTTTATTTTCATATTCTCTATAAAAAGAAGCCTCCCTTGGCAGGCTATTAGTAGCGTTAACGCCAGAAAAATCAAAGGTGGTAGTATCGGGTAGCAACCCATTCTCAAAGTGAACTACAGGTATATTTAATTTTTCCGCAAGAACTTTTATCGCCTGCTCGGGAAGCCTATGACCATTCCAGATTGCAATACATCTAGGTCTGCATCTATTAATCACGCTTGAAAACTGCCGATAATAGAACTTAAATTTTATTCCATAATAGAATCGCAACAACAGCCATAACCACTCAGGGAAATCATACTTGGCTTTTTTTCGCTGCAAATGGAATGCAATCCCTAAGTTTATTTCGTCCGCTGATAGAGAAGAAGCATGTAGTTTTAAATGAAATTTAGGCGAATAATCAACGACTGCTGAACACAGTTCAAGGTTTCTGTTCAAATACTGAAAGTATCTGTACATGGAACCGTGCTTTGAAATAAAAAGAACATCCATATTTTACAATCCTTACCATCCTGGTAATACTTAACACTACAGCTTTAACGCCAGTGCTCAGCCACCCATTTTGCCGGTTTAAACCGTCGGTACCATTTCCCGCTTACGCCGGCGATTGCCTCATGAGGATCAGGTTTACCATGAAATACTAGCACACGAGTATCTACAGGCATTTCTGTTTCACGGGCAATAAACAGTGAAAAGGGCTTGATGCAGTGGCGCTTAAAGCTGCGACACCAATGTTCCGGCCAATAGACCAGTGCATTTTTTGCCATCAGTGCCGCGGACAGGTATTCCTGCTCGTTGCGATGGGTCTTTTTGATCTGCTCAAAGTTGTTTTCAAATTCGGCAAGGACTTCTGGATGAGCGCCGACTTCGAAGCGATAGACCGATGAGTTGCCGGTGCCATCCTTTTTAATCCAGTCTTTAATAATCATCACTTCGCCAGGGTGATCAAACAGATCATCCAGACTACCGGTAATAATTAAATCGAGATCAAGGCAGAGTACTTTGCCTTTAAGGTCGTAGAGCGTTTCTGCAAAAACCGCTAACTTGTTCCAACCGCGCTCTGGGCCACCCAAATTAACGGACAGTTCTGGAAGCGGAAAGACTTCTACGTTGTCGTTTAAACCGGAACCATCTTCAGTTAGGCAGATAAAACGAAAGTCTCTGCTCATATTGCGGGCAACCATGGAATACAGGGTATTTACATAATCCCCAGAGTACTTGGTACCCCACTTCATGCATAAAACATTAACCATTTCATTTGCCATAACTGTCAGAAGTTCCCGAGGTAAATCTTATTCAGCGACTGGCGCTAACCAATCCTGATACTTATCATTTTTGCCACGCACCAGATCAAAATATGCCGCCTGCAGTACTGTGGCAATTGGACCACGTTTGCCGTCGCCAATAATGCGGCTATCGTATTCGCGAATAGGGACGATCTCGGCAGCAGTGCCGGTGAAGAACGCTTCGTCGCAGATATACACTTCATCGCGGGTGATCCGCTTTTCGCGCACTTCAATGCCATGGTCTGCCGCCAGTTTAAACACTGTGTCGCGGGTAATACCGTCGAGACAGGAGGTTAGGTCTGGTGTGTAGATAACGCCGTCGCGAACCATAAAGAAGTTTTCGGCACTGCCTTCGGCAACATAGCCTTCCGGGTCGAGCATAATAGCTTCGTCGCAGCCAGAATCCAGCGCTTCGCGGAGTGCTAGCATTGAGTTGATATAGTTGCCGCTAGCCTTGGCTTTTACCATGGTGATATTGACGTGATGTCTGGTGTACGACGAGGTGCGAACTTTTAGGCCTGTCTCAAGCGTTTCTGGCGACATATACGAGGGCCAATCCCATCCGGCAATACCTACGTGAACTTTTAGCCCTTCAGCACGTAATCCCATTCCTTCAGAGCCCAAAAATACTAGCGGGCGGATATAAGCAGCGTCCAATTTGTTGGCGCGGATAACTTCACGATGCGCTTCACAAATTTCTTCCTGACTGAAAGGCACTTGTAAATGAAGAATCTTTGACGAGTTAAACAGGCGCTTAATATGGTCTTCCAAACGAAAAATACAGGTGCCTGACTTTTCCGTCTCATAGGCCCGAATGCCTTCAAAAACAGCGTTGCCGTAATGTAGTGATGAGGTGAGAAAATGCGTCTGCGCATCTCGCCAATCAACCATCTTGCCATCCATCCAAATAAAACCATCGCGGTCCGAAAACGACATCGACCTATTCCTCTTATTAACTATTGATTATCAAATAAATGTTGCCACTGAGCCGTCACTATTTCCCGATACTCCTGAAGCTCGCTACTTGCGACCTCCGCCAACTGATTTTGCAGCTGAAGAAGATGTCCTGCTGAGCGGTATCTTTTGTAAGCGCCAATTAGCTGGCTAGATTGTTGCTCTGATAACAGTCCGCTTTGAGCCAGTGACTCTAGTATGCGGATGGTATCACTCCAGCGAGTTAATTCGGGATGATTGTGCGACCAAGCCAAGACTGCAAATTGAACCATAAATTCAATATCGACGATACCTCCGACACCTTGCTTAAGAGGGAATTTGCCATCTTTTGTACCTCGACCTCGGTGTTTGCGCATTTTTTCACGCATTTCGACCACTTCCTTGCGCAGAGATTGCTCACAGCGAGGCTGTTCAAGAATGCTTTTTCGCGCCAACTCGAAGGCACAACCAAGATCTTTATCGCCGGCAACAACCCGCGCCCGCACCAGTGCTTGATGTTCCCATGTCCAAGCGGCTTCGCGCTGATACTTTTCGAAGGCGGTGAGAGAAGACACTATCATTCCAGAATTTCCCGATGGTCGCAGGCGCATATCAATTTCATAGGCGGCGCCAGAGGGGGTAACCGTCGATAGGGTATGGATAATTCGCTGACCGAGACGTACAAAAAATGTGCTGTTGTCGATAACACGCGGTCCAGAAGTCGTCTGTTTAGACACGCTTTTTTCAGAATTCCCACTGTATAAAAATACCAGATCGAGGTCGGACTTGTAGCCCAACTCGATACCGCCCATTTTCCCATAGGCAACCACAATAAAACCGGGAACTTGACCCTCACTATTCCGGGGCTGACCATATTGATCGGTCAAATGCTTCCACGAAATATTCACCGTGTGCTCAATAACTACCTCTGCCAGCCAGGTGAGGTAATCACTCACTTGCATCAAAGGCATGACGTCGGTTAATTCACAGGCGGCCACACGCAACGTATAAGAGCGGACAAAATAGCGAATAATCTCCATCTGCTGCTCAAGATCATCGTCGGGCACCCGCAACATATGTTGACGCAGATGATCTTGCAAAATATCTTTATTCGGCGCGGTATAAAGCGCACGAGGATCCAACAATTCATCGAGCAGCGCCGGATAGGCCGTTAACTGATCGGCCACCCAACTGCTGCGTTCACAGAGTAAAGTCAACTGTTGCAGGGCTTTAGGATTTTCGCCCAGCAAGGCCAGATATGCACTGCGTCGCAGCACCGCCTGCACAAGACCAATAACCCGACTCAGGGTAATACTGTTATTGTTAGCTGTTGCACAGATAGCTATCAGCATCGGCATCAGCCGCTCGAGCCGACTGCGTGGTTCAGCGTCTAAGCCCAGAACAGCCTTGCTCTGAGATAGACTATAAAGCTGTTGAGCGACGCTTTCTGCATCTGTATATCCGGCACTATGCAATTGGCTGTGAAGCTCAACGGCATCCATCTGATGTAACCAATCACCACCGTCTTCACTGTTACTCGAATCACTATTGCCATCCGGCTGCTCAGGGTCAGCAAATATATCCGCGAATATGCGCATCACATGCTGGCGATGCTGTTGCAGGCACTGATCAAAGCCCGACCAATTATCACAGCCTAAGATGGTCGCAACACGCTGCTTACCCAGCTCGTCAACGGGTAGTTTTTGAGTCTGTTTATCCGCTATTCCCTGAAGAGCGTGCTCGGTGTTACGCAAAAATATATAGGCGTTCCACAGACCGTCGACATCTTCAGCAGTCAAAACCTGATCGGCAGATAGCTGCTGCAGCGCCTGATAAAGCGACTGGGTTTGCAGGTCACTATTGCGTCCGCCGCGAATAAGTTGAAATGCCTGAGTAATAAATTCTATTTCACGAATACCGCCAGGACCGAGTTTAATATCGCTCTGCATGCCCTTGCGCTGTAATTCTCGGTCAATGGCTTTCTTTAAATCTCGCAGCGCTTCGATAGCACCAAAATCGAGATATTTACGATAGGTAAAGGGACGCAGAATTCGATCTAGATAATCTCGATCTGATTGTTCACCAGCCACCGCTCGCGCCTTGACCATTGCAAAGCGCTCCCACTCACGACCCTGGGTCTGATAGTACTCTTCAAGAGCATCAAAGCTCATGACTAGCGGTCCACTCTGCCCGTAGGGGCGCAGGCGCATATCCACTCTAAAAACAAATCCATCGGCGGTTTTACGATCTAGAGCAGCGATGAGCTTTTGTCCAAGGCGGGTGAAAAATTCTTGATTGGAAACCGTTTTAACAGGGGCAGAAGATTCTGGCTGCTGGGTTTCTCCCTTTCGTGGATAGGCAAAAATAAGATCTATATCTGAGGATATATTCAGTTCCTGCGCGCCCATTTTGCCCATGGCCACGACAATCATATGCTGCTCAAGCTGACCTTTTTTGGCCTGCCCTGTTTTATCACCATCGCGAAAAGGATTACCGAGCTCTTGACAGGTAATTTTATGCAGTACCGCCAGAGATGCATTGATAGCAGACTCGGCCATAGCAGTCATATCGGCGGTAGTTTCAAGCAGCGGTGCCTGACGGCTGAAGTCTCGCCAGATAATGCGGATTAATTCACGACGGCGAAACCGTCGCAACTGCTGACAGAGCTGCTCTTCATCGCAATCGGTTGGTAAACGCCGCTCTATTCGTTGCTGATAGTCTTGCAATGTATAACTGCATTGCAGGTCGCCACTCTCAACTAACTCTTGGAATTCCAGCGGATGCAGCTCGCACTGCTGTCCAACAAAATCACTGCAACCCCACAGCAACTGTAAATGCTCTGCAAATAGAAGGTATTTTGGGTTGTCATCAATAAGGCCAGAAAGCCATGCAGGGTCAGTATGGCTAGTTTGAAACCCTTCGAGGTGTCGCTGATATTTCGCTGTAATCAGCGCTGAAAAAGTCCTCGGCATAAAAGGGTCTCAAATAATTAATCATCATTAACAACCTAGGGGGCTATCGGGCGCCGGACGCCTAGCTCTGGAGTAACGCGCAGCACTTCTGCAATCGAGGTAATGCCTGCGGCAACTTTCTCGGCGCCGGCCATGCGCAACGTTTTCATTCCCTGGGATATTGCAGCATCGCGAACCTGCTGAATATCTGACTCGGCACTTATATAGCCGAGTAAATCATGGGTTATAGGCATAATCTCATAGATGCCTTCACGGCCCAAGTATCCCGTGTTGCGACACTCCAAACAACCCGCGGGCTGAAATACCGTTTTCGGCTGTGATAGCTGTGAATCCCCAACAAGCTGATGCCAGGCTTCCGAATCACATTGTACTTCGCTGCGACAGTCGGGACACAGGGTTCTGACCAATCGCTGGGCCATTACCCCATTTAATGTGGCTTTTATAAGATGTGCGGGCATACCCAAATCCAACAGCCGACTAATGGCTGTGGGCGCATCATTTGTGTGCAGTGTCGAGAGGACTAAATGACCGGTTAATGCAGCCTGCACTGCCATCTCTGCCGTTGCTCTGTCGCGGATCTCTCCGACCATAATAATATCTGGGTCCTGACGCATCAGGGTGCGAATACCTGCGGCAAAATCAAACTCAATGGCCGGCTGAATCTGGCTCTGGTTAAACGCATCTACCACCATCTCGATGGGGTCTTCAATAGTGTTGACATTAACTGTGTCGGTGGCGAGCTGTTTAAGCGTTGAATAGAGCGTGGTGGTCTTACCCGAGCCAGTTGGACCTGTCACTAAAACAATACCATGGGCGCGCTTAATCATTGATTGCCACTGTTGGTAATCCTCCGCGACTAAACCAAGCTGAGAGAAACTTCGCAATAGAACATCGGGATCAAAGATTCGCATCACTAGCTTCTCACCAAAAGCCGTGGGCATGGTCGAGAGTCGCAATTCCACTTCACTGGCATTCGGCGCTTTGGTTTTTATGCGGCCATCCTGGGGGCGGCGCTTTTCTGCGACATCCATACGCCCAAGAATTTTTAGGCGGCTGATCATAGCGGTCATCACATTGTCTGGCAGCTCATAAACCAGATGAAGAACACCATCGATTCTAAATCGCACCTTGCCTATACCGCGTCGTGGTTCTAGATGAATATCACTGGCTCGCTGCTCAAAAGCGTATTGCAGCAGCCAGTCGACAATATTCACTATATGCTGATCCTGAGCATCGGCGTCTTTAAGCTTGCCCACCTCTAGCAGCTGTTCAAAGTTGGAAATGCCTGTTCCGGTTGCTGTCGAAGAACCTGCTCCGAAAACCGATTTGGCCAGTGAGTAAAACTCAAGGGTGTATTTTTTAATATCGGTAGGACTAGCGATCACCCGACGAATTTCTCGCCTTGAGGTCTGCTCGAGACTCCCGATCCAACTGTTGTCGAAGGGTTCCATGGTGGCAATCACAAGCTCTTCGCGACTAACCTCAACACAGAGAATACCGTAGCGTTTGGCATAGGCAAAAGACATTACTGCCGTGACTGCCGGAACATTAATTTTTAAGGGGTCGATATGAACAACTTGCAGTGCTGCTTTATTAGCCAGCCATTGGGTGAGTACCTCAAGGGTCAGCAGCCTACCGTTGTCGGCATGCAGAAGCTGTTTCCCGTCAATAATCTCAAGCGGGTGAAGTAGGGCCTCGCCGCGGCTGCGGCGAGCACCGGCTACATCTGCTGCATCTGTTTTACTGAGTATGCCATCGCTGACCAAATCCTTTAAAACTCCACCCAGATCCACACAACGTCCTTTTGCCAGCGCCTCACTCATCATCAACTCCTGTTGTTATTCTATCCAAGCTATCATTTGATTTTAGTATGAATTGGCGCTGGGGGTAGCAGAAATTAATCTATACGCTAAACTCAGCACACATAGGCCTGATAACTGGGATCTTTAATCGAACTCTTTAACCGAACTCTTTAACCGAACAGTCTAATCGAGCAACCCATGGAACTTACCGACCTACTCGCGCGCATTATTCACTGCAATTCGATCAGCAGTATCAACCCGTCTATCGATCAGGGTAACCGCGAAGTGATCGACCTGCTGGCAACCACGTTGAGCGAGCTCGGTTTTGCTATAGAGATTATGGATCTGGGCAATAACAAAGCCAATCTTATCGCCACCTATGGCAGCGGCCCCGGCGGCCTTGTATTGGCGGGACATACAGATACCGTGCCCTGCGATGAAGCACTTTGGCAGAGTAATCCATTCCAGTTAACAGAGCGCGATAACCGCTGGTATGGTCTTGGCAGTTGCGATATGAAAGGCTTCTTCCCGCTGGCTATAGAGGCTTTTAAGTCGCTGCTTGTTAAAGACTTAAAGCAACCACTGATTATTCTTGCTACCGCCGATGAAGAGTCCTCGATGGCCGGCGCCAAGGCGCTGGTCAGTGCTGGCAAACCGATTGCCCGCAGTGCGGTTATCGGCGAACCCACCAATATGCGTCCGGTGAAAATGCACAAGGGCATTATGATTGAGAAGCTGACTATCACCGGCAAGTCTGGGCACTCGAGCAATCCTGCACTGGGCAACAATGCTATGGAATCCATGCAGCGTATTCTCGGCCAGTTGATGGCAATGCGTGATCGCATGAAAGAGCAAAAACATCCGGGCTTTTTAATCGACCACCCAACATTAAATTTAGGCTGTATTCAGGGCGGTGATAATGCCAACCGAATCTGCGGTCACTGTTTTCTGGCCTTTGAGATTCGTCCACTGCCGGGTATGAATCTACAAAAGCTGCAGAAGGATATTGAGTTTGAGGTTTCAAAGACCGCCGAAGCGGACAAGATGGACTGGAAGCTTGAGAAATTGATTGTGCCGCCCTTTTGCAGTGACGATCATTCTGAAATAGTTGCGATCTGTGAAAAACTTACCGGGCATCGTGGTGAATCTGTCGCTTTTGCGACCGAAGCACCTTACCTGCAAGAGCTGGGAATGGATGTGGTTGTGCTCGGCCCAGGGGATATAGATGTCGCTCACCAACCGAATGAATTCCTGCCATTAGAGCGCGTTCAGCCAACGATTAATTTTTTATCTCAACTTATTGGTCACTGTTGCTTATAATCGCCTAATGAATACTAATAACTACGTACAATTTTTTCGCGAGACCTCGCCATATATCCATGCGCACAGAGGCAAAACCTTTGTTATTGCTCTGAGTGGTGATGCCGTTTCTCATGAAAACTTTCACAGCATTATCCATGACATTGCTCTGATGCAGAGCCTTGGCGTGCATATAGTATTAGTGCATGGCGCTCGCCCACAAATAGATAAGCGCTTAGAAGCCGCAGGTTTAAAGGCCACTTTTTCTCAGCAGGTACGAGTCACGGACGGCGCTACTATGCACTGCGTTAAAGAAGCCGTTGGCTGGACAAGATTTCAAATTGAATCGGCGCTGTCTATGGGTTTACCCAATTCGCCGATGCATGGTGCCCGCGTTCGAGTTATTGGCGGCAACTTCATTACGGCCAAACCAGTGGGTGTTCGCGACGGCATCGATTTTCAGCGTGCCGGAGAAATTCGCCGTATAGACAGCAGTGCAATCCAAGATCAACTTGAAAGCGGTGCGCTGGTACTGATGTCTTCTATCGGGTTTTCACCCACTGGGGAAGCGTTTAATTTGTCTTATCAGGATGTGGCAACTCAGGCGGCTATAGCCATGAATGCTGAAAAGCTAGTTTTAGTCAGCGCTACATCGGGCCTTATGGATGCTAAAAACAATTTGCTGCGCAGCTTATCGCTGCCGGAAGTGGCTGATTTGAAAGCAAGCCTCAAAAAATCTGATGAAGGCCAATCATCCGCCTATCAATTAATGGCATCCGCCTACCAAGCCTGCCGCAATGGAATTGATCGTGTGCATCTGGTTGGCTGCGATGATGACGGCACCCTGCTACGTGAGTTATTTACTCGCGAGGGCTGTGGCACGCTGATTATGAAGAATCACTCAGAAGTTATCAGAGCGGCCACTATTGATGATGTCGGCGGTATTCTCGATTTGATTTCACCTCTGGAACAGCAGGGCATTCTGGTTAAACGCTCTCGTGAATTACTTGAGACCGAGATCTCGCGATTTATGGTGGTTGTGCATCCCGAGGGAACCCTGCTTGGCTGCGCGGCACTCTATCCAATTGGTAATAGTGATGCAGGTGAGCTCGCCTGTGTTGCAACCCACCCTGAATTTCACAATCAGGGCATTGCTTCGCGCCTGCTTAATTGCCTTGAAAAAGACGCCACAGCAACTGGCTTGAAAAAACTCTTTGTGCTGACAACACAAACGGCTCACTGGTTTAGAGAGCAGGGTTTTTCAGAAGCGGCTCTTAGTGATTTGCCCGTAGAGAAACAATCGCTTTATAACTACCAGCGCCAGTCACGAATCTTTAGTAAAAGCTTGTAGGGTAGATTTTTCTACGCGGCGCTTTCTGCTATCCTTGCAGCCTTAATCCTTAAGTTACATTTTATTAATTTTTAGCATTTACTGAGAGATAACATGCCCAAATATCGATCCCACACCACGACTCAGGGTCGTAACATGGCTGGAGCCAGAGCTCTTTGGCGCGCCACTGGCATGAAAGATGACGACTTTAACAAGCCGATGATCGCTATCGCCAACTCCTATACGCAGTTTGTTCCCGGACATGTTCATCTAAAAGACATGGGTGACCTGGTTGCAGCTGAGATCGCCAAAGTTGGCGGTATTGCCCGTGAGTTTCACACTATTGCTGTGGATGATGGTATCGCCATGGGCCACGATGGTATGCTCTACTCGCTGCCCTCGCGAGATATTATTGCCGACTCGGTTGAATATATGGTCAATGCTCACTGTGCCGATGCGCTGGTGTGCATTTCCAACTGTGACAAGATTACTCCCGGTATGTTAATGGCTGCTATGCGCCTTAATATACCGGTTATTTTTGTTTCCGGTGGCCCTATGGAAGCCGGTAAAACCAAGCTCGCCGAGCATAAAATCGATCTGGTTGATGCCATGGTTATCGCCGTTGATGACGATGCCAGTGACGAGAAAGTCGCTGAATATGAGCGCTCTGCCTGCCCAACCTGTGGCTCCTGCTCTGGTATGTTTACCGCTAACTCAATGAACTGCCTGACTGAGGCGCTGGGTCTATCGCTGCCCGGCAATGGCACTGTGTTGGCTACTCACTCCGATCGTCGCGAACTGTTCCAGGAAGCAGGCCGCACTATCGTCAAGCTGGCACGCCAACATTACGACGAAGATGATTACTCTGTTCTACCCCGTTCAATCGCCAACTTTAAGGCCTTTGAAAATGCCATGACATTGGATATCTGCATGGGTGGTTCAACCAATACTATCCTCCATCTTTTAGCCGCTGTTCAGGAAGCAGGTATCGAATTTGATATGGCGGATATCGACCGATTGTCTCGTGTCGTACCGCAACTCTGTAAGGTGGCACCCAATACTCCGGAATACCATGTCGAAGATGTGCACCGTGCTGGTGGCATTATGGGTATCCTCGCAGAACTCGAACGCGCCGGCCTTATTCACGGTGATATACCCACGGTTCATTCCGCATCGCTGAAAGAAGCGCTGGAAAAATGGGATATTGTCAGCGGTAATGTCAGTGAAGAGGTGAAGACTTTCTATAAAGCTGGCCCAGCGGGTATTCCAACTCAAACGGCCTTTAGCCAAAGCACCAGATGGCCATCTCTGGATGCCGATCGCGCTAATGGCTGTATCCGCAATCTGGAAAATGCATTCAGTTTAGAAGGCGGCCTTGCCGTGTTAACTGGCAACCTCGCCCCCGATGGCTGTGTGGTTAAAACATCTGGTGTGGATGAGTCTATCCATGTTTTTGAAGGCCCAGCTTTTATCACTGAAAGCCAAGACGAGGCCGTTGCCTGCATCTTAAACGATGAAGTAAAGGCGGGAGATGTGGTTATCGTTCGCTATGAGGGCCCACGCGGCGGTCCCGGTATGCAGGAGATGCTCTACCCAACCAGCTATATCAAATCGAAAAATCTCGGTAAAGCCTGTGCGCTGATAACCGACGGCCGTTTTTCCGGAGGCACCTCTGGTTTATCCATCGGCCATGTCTCACCTGAAGCTGGTGCTGGGGGTAATATCGGCTTGGTGCAGCAGGGCGATACTGTTCGCATTGATATTCCCAATCGCAGCATTGATGTTCTGGTCTCTGATGAGGTGCTTGCAAGCCGTCGTGAAGCTCAGGATAAGATTGGCTGGAAACCCGTGGAGGAACGTCCACGCAAGGTATCAGCGTCCTTGAAAGCCTATGCTAAACTGGCGACCAGTGCCGACAAGGGTGCAGTGCGAGATCTCTCTCAGCTTTAGCCATTGCATCACAACATCTGTCTGAATAAACGGCAGATAAAGAAAAGCCCGGGACTCTTCAAGAGCGCCGGGCTTTTCTTTATCAAAGACTTATTAGCTATTACTTGCTACAGCTTGGGACTGTTGCACCCACATCACGTAGTTTCTGCAATCGGTCGCCTTCAGTATCCGCGTAGCGAATCCACTGTTTTGGATAACGCTTATTCTTTTCGCTCTTGGCTGCTTTTAACGATTTCTTAAATGCACCAATCGAATCCTTATAGCAATGCAGGTTAATCAGAGCATTACCCATGACCAGATAGTTGGCCTCTGGACGCTTTACACCGCCCTTTTTCGCGGCTCGACTCGACGCTCTATAGGCTTCGGAATCACGTCCAAGATCAAGATATATGCCTGCTAATCGCGCTTGAAGATTACCTGTGTCAGATTTCTTCGAGGCACTCTCAAGAGCTTTCACTGCATTATTGAGATCTTTGGATTGATACCATGCTGTGCCTAGAACTTCGAGATTCTTAGCTGACCGCTTAATAATCCCATCCATCATGCCCTTTTGAATAATATTAGCCGCACGATAGGGAATTTCGGCACCCAAATACATATAGGCCATACTCATAACTTGATTTTCTTTGGTCAGCTGATCGTTTAAATAGACAACCTCAGTAGCAACCAATCGGTCCATTTCACGCTCACGCTCGCCATACATGCCGCCTAGCTGACGCCAGTAGGTCCACTTGGGGTAGTGCTTAACCAATTTTTCTAGGATGCCGATTACCTTGGGGTAATTATTCTTTTCGTAATAGAGAACTCGCTGCAATCCCCACCAACCCTCTTTTGGCAGAATCCCTTTGGATTCAACATCGGCAACAGCCGCTTCGACCATCTGCAATGATTCAGTCTTGCGATCTAACTGATAATAAATTTGTGCCAGAAGCATTCTCGCATCGGCACCAACAATTGCTGACTCGCTCATCCATGCTTCAAGCTGAAGCGCTGCATTGCGATAATCTTCTTGAACTGTATAGAGCTGCGCTAGTGTGTAGCGCGTATCGAGTTTTAATTCTGGTGGTGTTCCAACCCCATCGACAACGCGCTTGTAGGAGCGGATAGCACTGTTATAGTCTTCAAGTGAGTAATGAACATAAGCGGCAAATTTCCACACCTGTGTCATCTCGTAATCACTCTTACAAGTTTTAACGTTCGCCTCTACATCCTTTAACATCACCAGTGCAGTAGCCCAATCCTCTTCTTCAAGTTTAGGCTGAACCTTCTCCAGAGCCTTGGCACATCTACTGCCGACAGACTGACGTTTACGGGTTTTTACATCTTTATATTTAGGTTCTTTCTTTTCTTCTGCTGCAAATACCGAAGTATTTAATGGTGACTGTGGATCAACCACTGCCACCATTAGCGGCAAAACAAAAGCAGCGCCGAATACGGCTAGAATTTTTGTGCTTCTAGACATCAGTTACTCCTTATTTTGCCATCTGGAAAGTAAATTTATACAGCACGCCCGGTACCTCTTGGCCTACACCATCGACAACACGTGGGTTGTACTTTAGTTTGGATGCAGCCTTAAGTGCGGCGCGTCCAAAACCCCAACCCTCGGGGAATTCTTCAATCATTTTCGGGTCACGGGTGCCACCAGTGGTGGTAATAACCACTTCGATAACAGCGTAACCCTCTTTGCCACGTGTCTGAGCCCGACGCGGATAACGCGGCTGGGGAACATATACGGGAATATAGTCAGAGTCTCGAGTGAAGCCACCTGCGCCACCAATTTTGAGATTGGCATTGGCAGAAGGTGCCGCCATGCTGATCGCATTTTCGGGGACTTCAAATTCTATATTGTCTTCGGGAATTTCCGGTGGAGGTGTTTCCGGATCTTCAGGTTTCTCAACCTCAGTCTTTTTCGCATTCTCGGTCAACGATCTATCGACATGGAGAAAGTCAGCGATTTTAATCGTTTCCTTTTCATCCAAATCTTTGTTGCCCGAGTCGATCAGCTTGTACATCAAAATAATCAATGCAAAGGTAACCAGAACTCCAAGCGCTGCAGAAATACCAACTCTGATAACAGCCATACTTATTAACTCAGTCTTGTTCTACCGAAATTGCCACCGGACGTATACCAATATCTGTTGCGACATCAGCTACTTTGGCGACTACTTCAATATTCGATTCATTGTCGGCTTGGATAACCATGCCGCCCTTTGGGTTTTCGTTATACAACCTGCTTAGATTGATTTTTAACGCGGTGGTTTCAATGCGTTTTTTATCAATCCATATTTCATTGTTTTCGCTAACCGCTACCAAGATACCGACTTTTTTGTAGGAATCTGCCGTATCGGCGTCGACTTTATTTACCTCGACACCGGGCAACTTGATAAAGGATGCTGTAACAATAAAAAAGATCAGCATGATAAAAACCACGTCCAGCATTGGGGTCAAATCAATTGCTTCGCCCTGAGGTTGTGATCTATTTGTTCTATTGCGCATAGTTTTCTCTCACAGAAACCTTGTCTCTGACAGGCTCCAGTTAGTGATCCATGGTCAGGTGATCTTCCAACAGATGCTTTTCTCGCTCTGCAGAACGCTCGACATAAGTCATGCCAAACACGCCTGATAACGCCGCGACCATTCCCGACATTGTCGGTACAGTTGCCTGAGAAACACCGCCAGCCATCGCCTTGGCGTCGCCGCCACCAGTAAATGCCATAACATCAAATACCACGATCATTCCGGTTACTGTACCCAGTAAACCAAACAGTGGCGCCAGGGCAACCAATGTTTTAATCATCATGAGATTTTCGTCGATCTTTACGCTTACCTCAGAGATCAACTGCTCTCTAATTTGGTGAGCGCGCTTGGATTTGCGCTCACTGCGCGCTTCCCAAACATCGAGTGCAGTCTGTACATCTTGGCTGACGTCGGATTTGAGATACCACATACGCTCAAAGAGGAGAGTCCACATAACGAACAGCAGTACGACGATGGCCCAAAGGACCATCCCGCCTGAATCCATAAACTTTCCAACTTCTGCCAGAGTATCAACAAAAAACATTTCAGCGTCCCTCTACTGAACCAGCAACAATTCCAGCACTTTGCTCTTCAAGTACGTGAAGAATACGCTGTGCTTTTCCGTTGACCAATGTGTGCATCAAAACAGTTGGGATCGCAACAACCAGACCCAGTACTGTAGTGATCAGTGCCTGAGAAATTCCGCCGGCCATCGCCTTGGGATCGCCAGCACCAAACAGAGTAATCATCTGGAAGGTAATAATCATACCGGTCACTGTACCCAGTAGACCCAATAGCGGGGCAACCATAGCAATAATTTTAAGTAAGCTTAGACCAGACTCAATTGAGGGGCGCTCTTTAAGCACAGCCTCGTGGAGTTTGAGCTCCAGCGACTCTGCATCCAGACCCGGATTGGCCTGAGAAACGGCCAGTACACGACCCAGAGGATTGTCGATATTAGCTGTGCCTGGAGCCTTAAGCTGCGCAGATACCTTGCTAGAAACACCCTGAAGGAAGATGAAACGCCATACTGCTAGTAGGATAGCAACAACAAATACACTGGTAATTACATAACCAACGATGCCACCAAAGTGCCAGCGCTCAATCAGAGTTGGGGTGTTGATAAGGGCACGCAACAGACCACCGCCCAAAGGACCAGTAGGATCTAGGCCAACCTTGGTGAAGCCATCATCAGCAGCTTGAAGGTCAGTAGCGCCGCCCTGATGTCCTGAAGGCTGACGAGCCAACTCAGATACCAGACCGTTCTCTGGGCTGTACTCAAGGTACATGCCATCGGCGAGAAGGTTGTATGTGCCTACACGGACAACTTCCATCTCTTCTTGAGAGCCATCAGCACGTAAAACAGTGCGGTTGAATTTAACCACTCGACCACTTTCAACCATTTCACGCTGTTGCTCATACCAAAGTTTTTCAATATCGAGGATTGAAGGCAAGCGTGTATCACTGCTCATCTTTTCAATCAATTCATCAAGGAACTCTGTACGGCCAGCAATCTGAGCGCTAACAATAGACTGAGTCAGGTTGGCACGGATATCACCGGCGGCACCTGTCAAATGTCCAAACAGCTCTTTTAATGAACCGAGACGCTTATCGCGCTGCTCACGCAGAGCGGCAAGCTGGATGTCATTATCACGGATATTCTGCTCAAGGCGATCCGAACGACGCTCTTCGGCGGCTTTAGATTGCTTCGCTTGAGATAGCTCTGAAGCCTGCTTGCGCTGATCGCGTTTAAAATTAGCTTCACGCTGACGGTATTCTGCAGATTCAGAAATCTTTGAGCTCTGAATCATCTGCAACAACTCATCAAGAGTTTTTGCATCCTGAGCCAAGGCTGGCATGCTAATTGAAGCGGCAGCGATGAAAGCGGCACAAACTTTAACGAATTTCATGTTCATTGTGCTGTCTCCGGTGCAGTAATTGGCATTTCCAAAACATCCTGCGGCGCTAATTTCTTAGCGATACGGATACCCTGGTCTACAGGGCGACGGTAGTCAGAACCCAGTGTTTCCCATGAGCTGGTCGCTTTATTCCAAGCACCAGTCTGTGATTTATCTTTAGTTTGATACATCAATGCGACACGGCCGATACGCAACATGTCCACTTCTACTTCAGAACCATCACTGTTGATATCTACTAAATCGCGATAGGTCTCTAGTGACAGGCTGTACTCAGACTCAATATCGTAGACTTCGAGAATCTGGCGGAATTTTTCCGCGGCAGAGAACTTGGCGCTATCAAGATTATCAAACAAAAGTTCAATCGCTTCTTGACGCTGCTCTTTCTTGAAAGGAACATCTAAAGCAATAAACTCTTTAAGCCCTTTAAGCATGCTTTCCATAAGTGGCGAGATGCCTCGCTCAATTACAGTCGCGTTTTCAATCGACTCTTCGAGCTCTGCCATCATTTTCTTTTGGCTGTCAATTTGACGCTCTAGCTGTGAATTATAAACACGTAGACTTTCGATCTGCTTGTTTACTTGCTTGAACTCCTGCAATAGGCCATCGGTCTTATCGGCAATGCCGTCGACATTTGACTGCGCATTTTTTGCCGCCTGAACTTTATTGGCGCCTGCTTTTAGCACATCACTTACTTCAGCGGCCTGAACTGCAACAGCAGTTGTGCCACAAGCAAGTACGGCAAATAATGCCAGCGCTTTTAATGGTTGGTTTTTCATAGTTCCCTCAACTTGAACTTGGGTCTATCGGATTGATGATCTTTCAATGTCAGAGTTGGAACTGAAGCACCCCTCCAAATCCTGACAAATTATTTTCGGACACCTTTGTAACAGTCTGCTGTTCAAGAATCAATTTGACAGCTTAAATAAGTAATAGATGACAAATCTAATTATTCCTTTTGTTACCTAATGTAACAACTACTTTTTTATTCGCTCAAGAACCAAAAATCGATATGGGTGAGTATCGGTCAATTCAGGTAACTGCTCACTGACCTGATCCCACTCGCTAGCATCGAACTCTGGAAAAAAAGCATCGCCTTTCACCTCGGCCTGCACCTCAGTCAAATACAGACGGTCGGCAGCGGGCAATGTCATGCGATAAATCTGCTCGCCGCCAATAACCATAGCCTCATCGACATCCGCATTAGCACAGGCTAAACGCCCTAAAGTCATAGCCTGCAACAGGTTCTGCGCCACTTCAACGCCCTCTGCTTGCCAGCTGCTATCTCGAGTGATCACTATATTAGTGCGCCCTGGCAGTGGCCGGCCAATCGAATCGAAGGTCTTGCGGCCCATAATGATCGGCTTACCCATGGTTACCGATTTAAAATATTTAAGGTCTTCAGGCAGATGCCAAGGCAGCTGGTTATCGACACCAATTACGCCATTGCGACTCACTGCGACAATTAAGGATACTTTCATCAGACCGCAACCGGCGCAGAAATCGGGCCATGAGATTGGTAATCGAGCAGTTCAAAATCCTCGAAGACAAAATCGAATAGATTGTCGACCTCAGGGTTTATTGCCAGTTTCGGTAACGGAAAGGTCGTTCGCGAGAGCTGCTCTTCAACCTGATCCATATGGTTACTATATAAGTGCGCATCACCAAAGGTATGCACAAAGTCGCCCGGCTGCAAGCCGGTCACCTGAGCAATCATCAGGGTTAATATTGCATAGGAGGCAATATTAAAAGGCACGCCGAGAAACACATCGGCACTGCGCTGATAAAGCTGACAGGATAGCCGCCCCTCCGTGACATAAAATTGGAATAGGCTGTGACAGGGTGGCAGACCGGATTTCACCATGACTGGAATATCTTTTGGATTCCATGCCGAGACAATAAGACGTCTCGAGTCGGGATTTGATTTAATATCTTCAACCAGCTGGGCAAGCTGATCAACACCTTCAAAATTTCGCCATTGACGACCGTAGACCGGGCCGAGATCACCGAACTCGTCAGCAAAGCTTGCCTCATCTTTAATGCGCTGAATAAATTCTTTCTTCTTCGCCTTCCACTCTGAGGAATACATCGGGTAGAGATCCTCTTGGCCAGTCTTGCGCAGCCAGCTTTGGTAGGGCCAGTCGTTCCAGATACCCACACCATTCTCGACCAGATAGCGAATATTGGTATCACCCCGGATAAACCAAAGTAGTTCATGCAGGATAGATTTGAGGTGGACTTTTTTGCTGGTAACCAGTGGGAATCCCTCACTTAAATCGAAGCGCATCTGATGACCGAAAATACTGGTGGTGCCAGTGCCAGTGCGATCACCTTTCTGAATACCGTGATCGCGAATATGTCGAACTAAGTCTAAATACTGCTTCATTTAATAGCCCTTATTACGCTTTGCGGTCAATTAGTTGCCGTAGACTTTTTCGCATCATCCACAATCCTATCAGGATCATTGGAATACATAGAGTTTGCCCACGAGTCATCCAACCGAACCATTCAAACAACGTAGATTGATCAATAAACTGAGGATCTGGCTGGCGCACAAACTCAACCGTAAATCGGAACAGACCGTAGAGAATTAAAAACAGCCCTGAGGTCTCACCAAACAGGCGCGGTTTTCTGGCATACCAATTGATTACAACGAGCAGCACCAGCCCCTCTAAAAAAGCTTCGTAAAGCTGAGACGGATGACGAGCAAGCTGCTCCGGATCCGCGGGGAAGAGCATCCCCAACGACATATCTGTGGGGCGACCCCAGAGCTCTTGACCAATAAAGTTTCCCAACCGTCCAAAAAATAAACCGGCAGGCACTAGAGGAACAACAAAATCGGCGAGACTTAAAAAAGCCACATGATGTTTGCGCGAGTAAATCAGCATAGCCAAGGCCACCCCGATCAAACCGCCGTGGAATGACATACCGCCCTCCCAAATACGCAAAATCATACCGGGATCTGCAAGCCATTTATCCGCGCCATAAAACAGCATATAACCGAATCGGCCACCCAGAATAACGCCCCAAGCACCATAGACAATAACATCTTCAACCTGAGTTTTCTTAATCGGTGACCAGGGTCGCTGACTGTTTCGCATAGCCAGCATCCAAGCCACAGCAAACCCAAGTAGATACATAATTCCATACCAGTGGACCTGCAGCGGCCCAATAATTGTATCGCCTATACTGAAGGGCCCCACTGAGAGCGCGACAGGATCGATAGCCGGATAGATTAACATGTGTATTCCCGAGAATTTATTCTGCGCAGATCATAGCTTTTTATCCATCTATCGGCTACGCAGGCGTGCGAATATTATTAATATAAATAAACCATATGAAATATTTCTGTAAGCTACGATTTGTCAGCTATCACTGGACGATAAAGCTTTGACAGCTCTGGGCGATTGAGTGCATCGGACAAAAACACCGACACTGAACCGGCATCTGACATACGTAGCGCACGCTTAACTAGGCGCCGCGCTTCACTCTTGGACACCTGATTTAACATCGATTTAACTTTTAATAGGCTATTGGCGCTCATTGATAAACTCTCGTAACCCAAGCCGAGAAGCACCACAGCACCGAGTGGATCTCCGGCAACTTCGCCACAGATACTAATTTTACAATTCACTGCAGTCGCCTGCTCATAGATTTCTTTTAGGGCGCGCAAAACGGCTGGGTGCAATGCGTGATACAGATTGGCCACGCGCGGGTTATTGCGATCAACTGCGAGCAGATACTGGGTCAAGTCATTGGTGCCGACAGAGAGAAAGTCGACTCGGCGACCCAACTCTTTAACCTGATAGACCGCCGCAGGCACCTCAATCATTGCACCAATCTCTGGCCTCTGAATACTGTAACCCTCTTCCTGCAACAGTTCGTTATAGGCACGATCAATCAACTCAATGGCGCGATCTAACTCTGGCACACTGCTGATCATCGGCAACATGATACGCAAATTATTCAACCCTTCGCTGGCCCGTAACATAGCGCGAATTTGGGCGAGAAAAATCTCTGGGTGGTCGAGAGAAATACGAATGCCGCGCCAGCCCAAGAATGGGTTTTCCTCTTCGATTGGAAAGTAGGGCAAATCTTTGTCGCCGCCAATATCCAATGTCCGCATAGTCACAGGCTTGGGCGCAAAGGCTTGCAGCTGCTCACGATAAATAGCCGTCTGCTCATCCTCTGTAGGGAAGCTGGAACGCATAAGGAACGGGATTTCTGTGCGGTATAGCCCAACACCTTCGGCACTGCTTTTTAGCGCTTTAGCAATATCTTGCCGCAAGCCAGTATTTACAAATAGAGAGAGCGGGAAGCCATCCGGTGTTACGCAGGGAATATCGCGAAGCTTTTCGAGGTCTTTGGCGAGCAACTTTTCTTCTCGCTGGCGCTGTAAGTACACTCGCCGCATGCTGCGACTGGCGCGACTGATAACATCTCCGCTAAAACCATCAATGATTAGCTCATGGCCTTCCATCTCCGCCCAGGGCAGATCCACGGCACCCATCACCGTGGGTACCCCCAACGCGCGGCCAACAATTGCCATATGGGAGTTGCTCGAACCTTTGACTGAAACAATGCCCACTAATCGACTGACGGGAATGTCTGCCAATGCCGATGCCGATAAATCTTCACCGACTAAAATTATTCGTCGTGGTAGCGGTAGAGTCTTTTTCTCATTGCGCTGCAAATAACCCAATACACGCTTACCGAGATCGTTAACGTCGGCAGCTCTCTCACGTAAATAGGGGTCATCCATTTTTCTAAATGTGCGCACATGCTTAAGAATCACCGAACTCCATGCGCTTTGAGCCGCCTGCCCGGCGATAATGGCTGCTATTACCTCACCGCCCAAAGAACGGTCATCAAGCATGCGAATATAGACTTCAAACAGCGCCATCTCTTCTGAGCTAAGCTTGCTTTCAAGACCCTCACCAAGATTGCGCATATCCTCTTTTGCCGACTCGAGGGCGGTGCGAAAAATTTCAATCTCAGCGTTAGTGTCTGTGGCAAAACGCTCGGGTACAGAGGCAAGATCTGCAGTGTCTGAAACCAACACTGCGCGACCAATACCAACCCCCGGCGAACTTGGAATGCCGCGGAACATCGCCTCGCGACTTTTACCTCGACCAGCTGAAGCCAATTGACGCAGCGCACCAGTGGCTTCGGCGTGGGCTATAGCGCCGGACAGCTGGGCACAGACTGTAACGACAAACGCTTCTTCCTCATCACCAAATTTTCTCTGGGTTTCCTGCTGTAAAACCAAGACACCCAAGACCTTGCGGTGATGGATAATGGGAACACCCAAAAATGAGTGAAAGGGGCTCTCGCCAGTCTCTTCAACATAGGCGAAGTTGGGGTGCTTATCGGCGTTCTCTAAATTCAGCGGCTCTTCTCGAGCGGCAACCAATCCGACCAAACCCTCACGCATTGCCAGACGTACCTTACCGATCGACTCGCTGCGCAGCCCTTCGCTTGCCATCAGCACATAGCGCTGGTCAGACTCATCAAATAGATAGACCGAGCAAACGCCGGCTTGCATAGCCGAGCGCACTTCTTTGACGATAATCGCCAAAACCTGGCCGAGACTCCGGGCGCCATTGACCTCTTGGACTATATTGCGCAAAGACGCCAACACAGTTAGATAGCCTGACGTGAAGTAGTTTGGAAGCCGGCATTCGCCGCGGAAAACTCATGCAAGGCATTGCGATAAACACTGCGTTTAAATGAAATAACCGAATTCACTGGATACCAATAATTGACCCACTGCCAATTATCAAATTCTGGAGTTCCACTGGTATCGAACCGAACCTTGCTAGGGTCGCAAGTCATCTGCAAGAAAAACCAGCGTTGCTTTTGACCGATACAGAGAGGCTTGGAGTGCTTGCGCTGCATCTGTTGGGGAATATGATATCTCAGCCATTTTTTAGAGCGCTGAATAATGCTGACGTCGCCCGATTCAAGACCCACCTCTTCGTAGAGCTCTCGATAAAGAGCATCTTCAGCGCTCTCCCCACGATCAATACCGCCCTGAGGGAATTGCCAAGCGGTCTGCCCGACCCTTTTTGCCCAAAACAACCTGCCATTGCCGTCACCTATAACAATAGCGACATTTGAGCGGAAACCATCCTTATCAACCAAAGTAAATCACCCTTTTATTTTAAGCTTATTGTTCCACAGTCTTGGAGTCACAGCAATTTTCTCTTGAGACAATAACGCTGCATGGTTATCCTCCTGTGCACAGAAACCCAACCGGACAGTATTTCATGGCTCTTGCTATATTCGACTTAGATAACACCCTGATAGCAGGCGACAGTGACCACAGCTGGGGTAAATTTCTAGTTGCTGAACAACTGGTTGACGCGCAGCAGTTCCAAAAAAGCAACGACCAATTCTACGCTGATTATGTCGCTGGCAGTTTGGATATTTTCGCTTATTTGGACTTTTCCCTGCGTCCACTGGCAGAAATGCCAATGGCCGAGCTTCATAGACTCCACGCAAAGTTTATGCAGCAGGTGATTGCGCCTATGCAACTACCCAAGGCGAAGGCGCTATTGGAAAAGCATCGCGAGGCCGGTGATCGACTGCTTATTATCACCGCGACCAATCGCTTTGTTATCGAACCCATCTGCCTCAGCCTAGGCGTTACAGAATTTTTGTCGGCCGACCCTGAGATTATTGATGGTCGCTACACCGGTAAGGTTAGCGGCACCCCCACTTACAAAGAGGGTAAAGTCATTCGACTACAGGAATGGCTAGAGCAACAATCTGAGACGCTTGAAGGCAGCTGGTTCTACAGTGATTCCATCAATGATCTGCCCTTGCTTCTCGAGGTAGATCACCCAGTAACTGTTGATCCCTGCGATCGCTTAAAAGCAGAAGCTGAACACAAGCAGTGGCCTATTATTTCCCTGCGCGACTGATTCTTAAACCAATCCTTAAAAACCCAGACCCACAAAAAAGCCCCGATAAATATCGAGGCTTTTTTGATTTTAAGCGATACACTTATTTAAAAAGTCTAATTAAGAAGCACCAATTAGAAAGCAGCTTACTTAAATGCCTGCTAGCCAGTATTACTCTTCTACAGAAGCCGCGTAGCCGTCGGCATCCATCAAGTCTTCCATACTGGCCATATCAGTCGGCATCACACGAAATAACCAACCATCGGCGTAGGGCGAACTGTTTACTGTCTCAGGCTCATCTTCGAGCGCCGGATTAATCTCAACCACTTCACCAGTCACTGGAGAATAGATATCAGAGGCCGCTTTAACAGACTCAATAACCGCAACTTCAGATCCAGCATCAACACTCGCACCCATCTCAGGAAGCTCAATGTAAACAACATCGCCTAAAGCATCCTGCGCGTGGTCTGTAATTCCAACCACCACACTGCCATCACTCTCCAATCTAGCCCATTCGTGGCTGCTGGCATATTTCAACTCAGCTGGAAATTCGCTCATTTTTTTCTCCTCAAACTCTCTGATAACTTCATAATAATGTTGATCAACCATTAGTCGACATCCATGGATCGGCATTCTACTGATGAACCACTAGAAAGATAAAGTAATTTTCGACAAGTAATGACCATCTTGACGAAATCTGTAAAATACACGACCTTAATCAATTACCAATTTTACTTATCACCCCCCTCAGGAGCAGTAAATGCCATACGGAAATTCTACTAGCAAAGATCTAACTTGCTTGGCGGCCTCAGCATTCAAAACAACAACGCTGGCAACAGTAGCACTCACAGCAATGACGTTGACAGCAATAGTATCAGCAGATCAAATTACACTAACCAATGGCGATATTATTCAGGGCCAGCTCAGCGAACAGACTGAAAGCCAGGTGACTTGGGATTCAGAGCGCTTTGGAGCCTTAACAATTGCACTGGAACAGGTAGCCTCTATCAATGGAGAATCCATTGGTCAAAAGCCGCCGGAAGTTTTCAACAATACCTATAACGGCAGCCTATCCCTGACCGGCGCCTACGCCAGCGGCAATCAAGAGCGTGAAGATTTGGATTTTGACAGCAATGTCGAGTGGCGAGACGGCGATTTTCGCCACCTCTCAAGCATCAATTATGAAACCCACAGCCTCGACGGATCTCCAGCAAATCAGGAGTATGCTCTTAACTATGGCGTAAATTGGTTCTTTCAGGAACAGTGGTTCTGGAGTAATGGCATCGAATTTGGCGCTAGCGAGGAACGCGCCATCGATCAGTACTATGCTGTCGGTAGCGCCATTGGTCGGCAGTTCTGGGATTCTGATTCCAGCGCCCTGTCAGCCGAGACCGGTTTGCTGTGGATCAGTGAAGAGCTTGAAGATCAAACCACGGATAAGCGCCTAACATGGAGCTGGGCCACTGATTACCGAACCCTATTAATGCAGAACATGGAGCTCTTCCACAGCCACAAAATATTGATCGCCCTGACAGATATAAGCGATTCTGACTTTAAAGCGGACTTGGGAATAAAAGTGCCGGTGATAGAAAATCTATTTACCGAACTCAAGCTGGAATGGATATATGACAATCAGCCGGCGGCAGGGACTGAAAAGTCAGATAGCCAGCTAACTATTGGGGTTAACTATAGTTGGTAGCACTAGCTGATAGTGCTATTTAGAAGCACTAACTGGCAACATTAGCCGAAAATCAGCGAATCAACTCTATCGGCGGTTCATTCAGAGCCGCCAACTGCTCTCTAAGCTCAAGGATATGCTCGCTCCAGTAGCGCGGCGAGTTAAACCATGAAAACGCCATAGGGAAAGCTGGGTCAGACCAGCGTCTGGCGATCCACGCACTGTGGTGCATAATCCGCAGTGTACGCATCACTTCAATCAGCCTTAACTCTCGCATATCGAACGTATAAAATTCATTGTAGCCTTCGACAATTTCGGCCATCTGTAGCGTCTGCTCATGGCGATCACCCGACAATAGCATCCATAAATCCTGAATTGCAGGCGCCATTCGCGCATCATCAAAATCGACAAAATGAGGATTGTCATCGCGCCACAAAATATTTCCCGAGTGGCAATCACCATGTACTCGAATACGCGTTATTTCGCCATAATCCGCCAGAATTTGCTCGATCTTTTTTAGAATATCCAAGGCTAGGCTATCGTAGGCCAAACGCAAACCATCGGGAATAAATTGCTCGCTGATCAACTTATAGGAATCCCAACCAAACCCCTGACTATCCAACTGCGGACGATACTTAAACGGCTTTGTCGCGCCGATGCCATGAATACGCCCCATCAACCGACCGAGAATAAAAAGATTGTCGAGATTGTCTAACTCTGGGGCCCGGCCACCTTTGCGTTGGTAAAGCGCAAAGGTGAAATCACCATAGCTGTTGAGACTACCGCCTTGAGAATTTCTCCACGGCACAACCACAGGAAGCTCCTGCTCATGAAGCTCATAGCAGAACTCGTGCTCTTCAAGAATCTGTTCACGAGACCAGCGTCCAGGACGGTAGAATTTCGCGATCATCGGCGTCTCATCTTCGATGCCAATTTGATAGACGCGATTCTCATAACTATTGAGAGCCAGAAATCGACCATCACTGACAAAACCCAAGCTTTCAACCGCATCTATTAATAGATCGGGGCTTAAGCTATCGAATGGGTGCTTCTGAGAATCTGACATGGGGCTGACCGTTGATATGAATCGGCGCAGTTTACACGCCGAGCACTGCGATACCTAGCAGCGTTATGAATCTGGAGATATCTTTGAACGCAGGGCTTTTTGTTTTCCGTGTTGAGTTTTTTTGTCCATACGGCGCCTTTGTGAGCCTTTGGTCGGTCGAGTAGGTCGGCGTACTTTAGGGGTATAGGTAACCTGCATAAGAAGTTGCTGCAACCGCTCCAGCGCCTCGGCGCGGTTCTTTTCTTGACTGCGCGTAGTCTGCGCCTTGATAACAATAATGCCGTCTTTGGAGATGCGCTGATCACTAATCTTTAATAGCCGCTGCTTAAAAACATCCGGCAGTGAAGACTGATTAATATCAAAACGCAGATGAATAGCCGACGAGACCTTGTTGACGTTTTGCCCACCCGGACCCTGAGAGCGGACCGCGGTCAACTCAATTTCACTATCGGGAATAGCAACTCCGGATGTAATAAACAGCATAGTTATTCGCTACAGTTAATCACTGGACTCGACAAATTCAAAACGCGCCACCTGCTTGCCCTCTTTTCCCACAGTCTCCAGAAACATATCCAGCGGACGAACCCAGGTACTAAAATCGCCATAGAGGGTTTTATAGATGACCAGATATTCTAATGTTTCACTGTGCTGGGCAACACCAATAACTTCATACAGATTGCCTTTATAATGCTTGTAAATACCCGTTTCCAATGTCATATCAATCTCTTCCAAGAACCTCTGTTTCTAGTTTAATCATATCGCCCAGAGAAACCTCCAATCGATCACCTATTGCCAGCGGACCAACTCCCGCAGGTGTTCCGGTCAAGACAATGTCTCCGGGTAGCAGGCTAAAAAACTGACTGATATAAACCAGCAGCGGCAATACCGGCGTCAACATATCGGCGCTATTGCCATTCTGTTGTAGCACCCCGTTCTGACTAAGCCGAATCTGCTGATTCTGTATATCGCCGATATTCTGTGGGCTTACAAATGCCGACATCGGACAGGCGCCATCAAATCCTTTAGCCTTTTCCCAGGGTAACCTTTTATCCTTGAGTTCTGACTGCAGATCTCGCAGCGTTAAGTCCAACGCAACACCAACACCGGCAATCGCGCCTGCTGCTTGCCGTTCATCACAGCACGTTAGTTTGTCACCAATCAAAACGGCCATTTCTGTTTCAAAGTGACAGCTACCAAAATTCAAGGGTATCGCAATGGGCATCTCAAGATTGACCAACGCGGTACTAGGTTTTATAAACAACACCGGCTCTGTGGGAATAGCGTTATTTAGCTCTTTGGCATGATCCGCGAAATTTCTGCCCACGCACACCACTTTGCCAACCGCTAATGTTGCCGGCACTCCATCTACATTATGAGAATACTCTGTCATCAGAAAATAATTGGCTTATGGTCGTTAAGAGTCAACGCGCCCTTAATAACACGATAAAGAGCCCAGAGTGAGAGCAGCCCCCACACCAACCAGCCGAGTAAAAGTAGCCACAGCACTAAACCCACAACCCACCAGAGTAGGCCGTACCAAAATGTATTGAGCTGCCAGCGGAAATGGCTCTCCACCCAGGTACCCTTGATCGAATCGAGTTTGATGTAGTTGATCATCACCCCAGCAACCCAAGTCAAGCCGCCGGTAACAAAACCCAAGCCCTGCAATATATACACCAGCAGAGCCAGATTCTTTAAATCTGCCGCTAAGGGCTGTGTTGGGTCTGCATTAGTTGTATTGTCATTCATGGCAAATCAGTCAAATAACTTTCCTGGGTTTAAAATATGTCTGGGATCAAAAGCCCGCTTAATACTGCGCATCATATCCATTTCTTGTGGCGATCTGGAATAATGCAAATAATCTTTTTTCAGTAACCCGACACCATGCTCAGCAGAGATGCTGCCCTCATACTTAGCGAGTAGCTGGCCGATCTCGCTGCTGACATTAACACATTTAGCGTTAAACTGATCAACCGACAGTGCCTCTGGCTTAAGGATATTGAGGTGTAAATTTCCGTCACCAATATGGCCGTACCACACTATCTCAAAATCTGGATACTGCTGCTCGACCAATAGCTCAACCTCGCAGAGAAAATTAGGCATTCGTGAAACCCGCACAGAGATATCATTTTTATAGGGTTTTAAGTGCCAGAGGCTTTCCGAGATATCCTCACGTAGTTTCCACAAATTTTGTGCCTGAGCCACGCTCTGACTTAACACGCCATCTAAAACCCAACCCTGCCGAACACAGCTCTCAAACAATGTCATAGCTCTGTCTGAAATAGCCCTGTCTGAAATAGCTCCACGAGCAGTTTCAAATTCCAACAGCGCATAAAACGGTGCAACGCCCTCAAAAGGTTTGGCATGACCCCGGTGCTCCACCACTCTATCTAAGGCCTGCTGAGAAAAGAACTCAAAAGCAGTGAGATCCAAGTCGGCGGCAAAGCAACCCAACACATCCATAATCGCGGGAAAATCTCTCACCCCCAAAACCATGACTGCAGATTCAGCTGGCAGCCGAGTCAGCTGAATAGTCGCTTCACAAATAATACCCAAGGTACCTTCAGAGCCAATAAAAAGATGTCGAAGATCATAGCCGGCATTGTTTTTTACCAAGCCTTTATTGAGGTCAAGAATATCTCCCGCGCCATTAACCACCCTTAGACCCGCGACCCAATTGCGCGTCATACCGTATTTAATAACTTTAATACCGCCCGCGTTGGTGGCGATATTGCCGCCAATCTGGCTCGAGCCTGTAGAGGCAAAATTCACGGGGTAGTAGAGTCCCTGTTTCTCGGCAAAATCCTGTAAATCAGCCGTGATCATTCCAGCCCCTACAGTGACCGTGCGATCGATAGGATTGAAATCAACGATCTGATCAAGGCGATTCATAGCAACAACTAACTCGCCATCTTTTGCCACAGCACCACCGCTCAGACCAGTTCTTCCTCCGGAAGGCACCAGCGCCAGATTATGCTGACCAGCAAGACAGACAATTGCCTGAACCTCAGCGATTGAACCCGGCAGCAACACTGCACAGGGGGCCGGCTTCCATAAAGTTGTTCGGTCAATACCGAAACGTTTTAAATCATCAGCTTCAAGCAACAATCTCGACTCGCCGACAATGGCAATCAATTGCTCAATGATAATCTTGGACAACATTTCCGATTCCTTAATAGATTGTGTAAATTATGCCTGCTCTAACCAGCAACTGAGCAACTCATTTTACTATACCGAACTAGTTATAGAGCGCTCACCTTTACTTCGAGCGGTTTGGTGATTAACGCATAAAAAGCGATTACCGGCGCAATCCACGACCAGATTTTGCTCCGAATTGGTTGAATTGATTAAAAAACAAGCAAAACGACCTTTTATTTACACTAAAAGCGCGCAAAAATTAGCCAAATCATAAAAAAGCTAATACACTGCGCGGTTCTGATTCAACGCTTATTAAACTTTATTGTTTTGTTGATACAGTAATGCCTTTGTAATCCAACCGCCCTTCTTTTTAGATCGGCATGTTTTCAAAGGTATAGGCTAGCCCCGTTACGAGGCTGGATATTTTTAAACACCTTAAACGGTATACATTATTTATAAGTGAGGTTAGTTATGTCGGAGAGAGTTTCTGGCACTGTAAAGTGGTTCAACGACAGTAAAGGTTTTGGATTCATTGAGCAAGAAGGCGGCGGTGACGTATTTGTTCACCACAGCGCAATTCAAGCTGATGGTTTCAAATCATTAAAAGAAGGCCAAGCAGTTACTATGGAAGTTACTCAGGGTCAAAAAGGCGCTCAAGCTGAGAACGTAGTTGCCGATTAATTTCTGACCATGCCCTAGGGCATAATCAGTAAATTAAGAAAAACCCGATAAGAAATTATCGGGTTTTTTATTGCCTGGCTTTTTATGTGTGCTTCCTCGCTTATACGTGAAACTTCAAACTGTGCAGAGTTCTGAATAGGGGGTATTGAGAGAAATGGCTTCGCTATGATCTGCGCACATAAAAACCAGGCAAAAAAAATCCCGCCAAACGGCAGGACTTTTTTGCGCTACTTAAAGCCAGATTACTTAATTTTGGCTTCTTTGTAGATCACATGCTTGCGAATGGTAGGATCATACTTCTTGATCTCCATTTTCTCAGGCATATTGCGCTTATTCTTATCTGTAGTATAAAAATGCCCAGTACCCGCACTGGACACTAAACGAATCTTTTCTCTCGCTGACTTAGCCATCAGTGGTCTCCTTAGACTTTCTCGCCACGAGCCAGAAGCTCGGACAAGACTTGTTCAATACCTTTTTTGTCGATGATACGCATACCTTTAGTAGATACGCGAAGCTTAACAAAGCGTTTTTCTGCTTCAACCCAAAAGCGATGAGTGTGAAGGTTTGGCTCAAAGCGACGACGTGTTCTGTTTTTCGCGTGAGATACATTGTTTCCAGCCATTGGGCGCTTGCCTGTGACTTGACATACTCTGGACATTTCTACTGCCTCTGCTTGCAATTGTGCTGACCGGATTTGCATCCGCCCGACACGTGAATTCTGGATATCTAACCACCAGTCGCGGGACCCTCCCGCAAAGGGGCGCAATTTATACCAGAAAGGCCAAACTGAATCAAACGAAATTACCTTATTCCGCAGTATTAGCTTATATAAATTCAATAAGCTCACAATTTTCCCCTCTGGGCCAGAGATACGACCTGCCCACGGCCAATTACGAAATGGTCTAGCAAACGGATATCCACCAGATCCAAGGCCAACTTTAAGCGCCGAGTGATATCAATATCCGCCTGACTTGGCTCGGCAAGACCGGAAGGATGATTGTGCGCAACAATCACCGCAGCAGCATTCATCCTCAGCGCTCGCGCAACAACCTCTCGGGGGTGAACACTGGCCGCATCCAAAGTCCCCTGAAACAATTCATGGGTATCCAATAGCTGATGTTTACTATCCAACAAAAGCATCATAAACACTTCGCGCTTGTAATCACGCATCTGCACCGAAAGGTAATCGCTGACTTTTTCCGGGCTGGTAAATACCGGCTGATCTTCGAGCTGCTCCTGCAAATAACGACGGGTTAATTCAAGGGATGCCTTGAGCTGCACAAACTTTGCCGTGCCCACCCCCTTTGCAGAGCAAAAAGCTTTATGGTCTGCGCTCAATAGTGCGCCCAACCCACCAAACTGCGTTAGCAGGGTGCGCGCCAAGTCGATTGCAGTGATACCCGGCAATCCAGTGCGTAGAAAAATCGCGAGTAACTCAGCATCAGAAAGTGCCGACGCCCCCCGAAGAATTAACTTCTCTCGTGGCCTTTCGTTCTCTGGCCAGTGGCTTATAGCCATAGTAAGTCCTTATTTTTTGCTACAGATGTCCCGCTCATAATGCTATCTTACAGTCTTTACTTGCTATGTCTGGACGATTAATGAGTACCCTTTCAAACAAACGAATAATTGTTGGCATCACTGGCGGCATCGCCGCCTATAAAAGTGCCGAGATTGTTAGGCGCCTACAAGATCGTGGCTCCAAGGTACAGGTTGTAATGACCCCCTCCGCTGAAGAATTTATTCGTCCTCTCACTCTGCAAGCTCTGTCTGGATATCCGGTACATGCCGACCTCCTCGACCCCGAAGCCGAAGCAGGCATGGGCCATATCGAACTTGCTCGCTGGGCAGACCTGCTCCTTATTGCCCCCGCCACTGCAGACTTTATTGCCAGCATGGTTCACGGCCGCGGCAACAGCCTGTTAAGCGCTATCTATTTAGCCACCTCCGGGATGGTTGCCGTGGCTCCGGCCATGAATCAGGGAATGTGGTCGCACCCGGCAACCTCTGACAATATGCAAACCCTCAGGCAACGACAGGTAATGATTTTTGGTCCAGATAATGGCATCCAAGCCTGTGGCGATATTGGCGAAGGGCGCATGCAGCAGCCAGACGTCATTGCCGAACAGGTCGCCAACTGTTTCGAAACAGGCCAATTGAGTGGTAAAAAAGTTGTGATTACCGCCGGGCCCACTCGCGAGGCTATCGACCCCGTTCGCTATATCAGCAACCATAGCTCTGGAAAAATGGGTTATGCCATGGCGACCGCCGCTATTGAAGCTGGGGCGCAGGTGACTATTATCTCCGGCCCAGTGGCACTTGCCGCGCCAGATCGATGCACGGTGATTCGCGTTATTTCAGCAGCCGAAATGCACAGCTCGGCAATGGCGGCCTGTGCCGATGCGGATATCTTTATCGCTGCTGCCGCGGTTGCCGACTACCGCCCTGCGAGTGTCGCCGAACAAAAAATCAAGAAGCACACGGATAGCATCGAACTCAAATTAGAAAAAACCCCTGATATTGTCAGCACTGTTGCCAATAACGTTAAGGATATCTTTGTTGTCGGATTTGCTGCAGAGACTCAAGATATTGAGACCTATGCGCGGGATAAATTACAGCGCAAGAAACTCAACGCCATTATTGCCAATGATGTTTCACGGATAGATGTTGGTTTTAATAGTGACAACAACGAAGCCTGGTGGATAACCTCCAACACCAGCCAAGTTTTTAGTAAAAGGAGCAAGACACAATTGGCTAGAGATATTATCGACATCCTCTCTAAACAGATAGATAGCTAACCAATTGCTATTGATTACAGTGAGTATTAAATAGTGGACCTTACACAATGAACTTTAAAAGAATCCTCTCGCGGATTTTTAAAGATCCGCTTTTGCTCGGCAGTGTAATTGTCGGGGGTTTACTGTTGGTTATAATTTATATAGCACTGTATCAAAATTTTGTAGTGCAGGCTCGCCAACAGCTAGTGGATTTTCACTACGGCCTCAATATGAAAATAGCTGCCAACCGAGTGGACAGCTATATAGATCAACAGAGGGAACAGCTTGCCGCACTGGCAGCTCAAAAAAGCGCCATCGACAGCTTTAGTTCTTTAGACGAAAGCGCTCTGGACAGAGGAGAACGCGCTGCGGCAGCCGATATCACTGATGCCGAGGTGATCTATTACACCGACCCAGCGATCACTCGCCACACAGCGAAACTCGGTTTTGCCGCCAAACATATGCTGCGCCTCTCGCAACAGGGCAAGATCGTTGATCCACGCGCGATAAAGGTCAACAATCAGTGGAAAATTCTTTTTAGTCAGGCAGTCACAGCCGATAACAACGTTATTGGCAACATCTTGGCACAGATGCCGACAACAGGTCTGCGCTTCGCCCTGAGCACTATTGATACTTCACACGGGCTGTTGCAGCTGCAACAGATTACCCCTCAGAATCGCAGTATTGTTGTGCTGGAAATAGGCGACAGTATTGAGCAAAACTTTAATAGCGAAGTATTTGATACAGCAAACCCGCTGTGGAAAGTGACCTTTGCCCCCTCAGCCACACTGCTTAAATTGATCGACAATTCGCTGCCACCCTTCGGTCTTTTTTACAGCACCTTTGTCGCGGCAATTTTAATCGGGCTTTACTTGATGATCAGATACCGTCTCGGGCGACGCTCCCTAGTGGAGGCTATCGATTTAAACTCTGAAAAACCAAATCCCATTAACGAACGCTGGAAGAAACCCTCTGTAGATAAGAAAGAGTCTCAGCGAGGTAGAGAGCCTCAGCGAGATAAAGAGCCCCAACTGAATAAAGAGCCTCAGCATGATGAGAAGTCTCAGCGAGATAAAAAGCCTGAACCTGCTTCAAAGCCTCAGGCTAGTATTGATGAAGAACATATTTCTCTGAATATAGAACCTCAGCGAGATAAAGAGTCTCAGTCAGATAAAAAACCTCAACCAATCAAAACAGTCCCAGTCAATTCCGAAAACCAGATAACCGAACTAGAGGAAACGCCATCTGCACTGGAGCAACAGTTAATGCAAAGCCTGCAATCTGCCGCAGGCAATATTGAAACAACCAGCAACATCCCCGACGTGGTATTCCGCGACTATGATATTCGTGGTGTCGCAGGCACAGAAATCACCGCCGACTTTGCCAATCGTTTGGGTAAAGCTCTGGGCACAATGCTTCGCCGCAATAATGATGAGACCATTTATATTGGCCGCGATGCCAGACTCAGCTCGCCAGAACTGGCCAGCGCCCTTCAGGCAGGATTGGTTTCCTGCGGCATTAATGTCGTGGACTTGGGCGAAATAACCACACCCGCACTCAACTTCGCCACTCATTACGGCGGCCATGCCAACAGCGGCATTATGGTGACTGCCAGTCACAACCCGGCAACCTACAACGGGTTTAAAATTATTATTCAGCGCGAGGTGATTTCAGGGCAAACACTGCAATTGCTCAAACCCATGCTACGCAGCAATAACTTTGCCACAGGCGAAGGAAGCGCGGAAACGGCGGATATCATCCCTCAATATATCTCACATATTGTCGAAGAAAGCCTAATCAACACAACATTCAAGTTGGTTATCGATGGGGCAAACAGTGTGCCGGGGCCCATCGCATTACAACTTTTCGACAGCCTCAGCTGTATGGCATTTCCCCTTTACTGCAATGTTGACGGCTCATTTCCAAACCATGAACCAAACCCTGCAGACGAAAAGAACCTAGCCGACCTGCGCAAACGAGTGATTAGTGATGGCGCGGATTTAGGGCTGGCTTTTGATGGTGATGGTGATCGAGTGGTCGTTATATCCGCGCTGGGAAAAATCGTTTGGCCAGACCAACTGATGATGATTTTTGCCCGTGATATACTCGCCCGCAAGCCTGGATCAGATATTATTTTTGATGTAAAAAGCAGCAAACGGCTACCAGAACTTATCCGCCGCTACTCCGGCAGGCCGGTTATGTGCAAGACCGGACACGCCCATGTGAGAAAACAGGTCCATGACAACAATGCGCCTGTTGGTGGTGAATTTAGCGGACATATTTTTTTCAATGACCGCTGGAAAGGTTTCGATGACGGCCTGTATGCCGCAGTGCGATTACTGGAAGTGCTCAGCGATCTGGGACAGAGCCTCGATGAGGTTTTAGATGAATTGGAAGGTAGCGTATCTACCCCAGAAATTCTTATTCCCATCAGTGAAGGCGAGAAATTTGATCTGATGCAAACCCTGACTTCGGGATGTCAATTTTCACAGGCTCAGGTAATCACCATCGATGGCTTAAGAGTTGAATACAGCTTTGGCTGGGGCTTAATCCGAGCCTCGAATACCTCGGCAAACTTGACCCTGAGATTCGAAGCCGACAATGATAGCGACCTAGAAAAGGTCAAACAGGAATTTCGCCAAGAACTGGCACCCTTTATAAATAACATAGAAGACTATATTTAAAATGTCCTTAAGTCGTAATGAAGCAGAGACAACAGCGCAGGTTATCTCCCGCGCCCTCCCTTATATCCAACGCTTTACCGGGAAAACCGTAGTCGTCAAATATGGTGGCAATGCCATGGGTGATGACAACCTCAAAGAGAGTTTTGCTCGCGATATCGTGCTGATGAAGCTTGTCGGTATCAATCCTGTTGTTGTGCACGGTGGCGGCCCACAGATCGGCGAACTGCTCGATCGTCTATCGATCGAATCCAGATTTATTGATGGCATGCGCGTCACTGACAGCAAAACCATGGACGTTGTTGAAATGGTGCTCGGCGCTACGGTCAACAAAGAGATCGTCAATATGATCAGTGCCGCAGGCGGAAAAGCCTTTGGCGTCACTGGCAAAGATGGTCAGCTTATCAAGGCAAAGAAGCTGGTTGTCTCGCACAAAACACCCGAGATGGAAGTGCCTGAAATTATTGATATAGGCCATGTGGGAGAAGTCGCTTCGATCAATAAAAGCGTGATCGACATGCTCGTCAATAGCGGCTTTATTCCCGTTATCGCGCCCATCGGTGTCGGCTCTGACGGTGCTTCCTACAACATCAATGCCGATCTAGTCGCCGGAAAAGTTGCCGAAGTACTCGACGCAGAGAAGCTTATCCTGCTGACCAATGTTGCCGGTTTAAAAGACAAAAGCGGTGAAATTCTTACCGGACTAACCACGGCACGTGTCAACGAGTTGATTGCCGATGAAACCATTTACGGTGGCATGTTGCCAAAAATTCGCTGCGCGCTCGAGGCGGTTAGAGCAGGCGTCAGTAGTGCACATATTATTGACGGCCGTGTAGAGCACGCAGTTATGCTGGAAATCTTTACCGACGAAGGTGTTGGTACATTAATAACCAATCAAGAGTCCGACTTAGGGGAACTCAACTAATGGCTAAAAAACCTGGCACTCGCGCCCAAGAAATTCTTCAGGCTCTAGCTCGCATGCTTGAGAAATCAGGCGGCGGACGTATTACAACGGCGGCATTAGCCGCAGAACTCGGTGTTTCTGAAGCGGCGCTCTATAGACACTTTCCGAGTAAAACCCGGATGTATGAAGGACTGATCGACTTTATTGAAGATACGGTTTTCGCTCGTGTGCGCAGTATTATTAGCGACGAGCCCGACCCTCTAAACCAATGCTACCGCATTCTCAGTTTGGTACTGGCATTTTCAGAAAAGAACCCCGGCATCACACGGATTTTGAATGGCGATGCACTGACCGGTGAAACCGATCGTCTCCACGACCGAATTGCCCAGTTCTTCGATCGACTGGAATCGCAGTTAAAGCAGATATTGCGTGAAGCAGAAATTCGCGATGGTTTAAAATTGCAGATACCGGTCTCAACCGCAGCAAATCTTATGCTCTGCACCACTGACGGAAAAATCAGTCAATTTGTTCGCAGTCAGTTTAAAACGCCGCCCACCAAGGATTGGCAGGAACAGTGGCAATTAATAACCGCGGCAATGTTTGAATAGAATTTGAAGCGGATAGTGATTAATTACTGTCCGTTTTGAGTTCGCGAAACCTAGCAATATAAGTCTTATAGCGGCGCTCGAGATTTTTGAACTCCTCGCGGCGCTGCCCAAGAGTATCGGTTAATTCAGCTCTGGCATTCTGTAGCTTTTGCAACTGCTCAGTTACAGACTCCGAGACTACCTCACCACTGAGTTCAATATTCGACGCATCAAAATAGATTTTATTTTCTCGAGCGGCCAGTGCCGTAAGATTACGTTTCAACTGTTCAATCTCACGCATCAACAGCTGCACCTTGCGCGCTTTTAAAGACTCAATTTCATCGATACTGCTAAAACTGGTCAGCAGATAATTATCCAGCTTGCTCTGATCACTAGAGAGATCTTCACCAGCCTCTAAAACTGAGACAATGCGCAGTACCCGACCGGATTCATTGACCACTTCGTAGTCGTTGGTCGCCGCATCCGCGGGCGGGGTATCTGTAGTGACCAGCACCCCCTGTTTATTGAAATAACGGTACAGCTCAGATGCGTCGAGCACCATCCATGGGCTTATCAATACAATCAGCAATACCGTTTTAATCATACGCCGTACTCTTGCCTATAATTTTCGATTGATGCCACCAGCTCACCACTCTCTGATTTATCTTTGAGGTAGCTAAGAATATCGTCAATATCAACAATACCCACCACTGGAATAGCAAATTGCTTCTCTACCTCTTGGATAGCCGACAACTCAGACTTACCCTTTTCCTTACGATCCAAACCGATCACCACACCAGCAGCCTTAGCACCCGCCTGATCAACAATTTCCATCACTTCACGAATCGCCGTGCCTGCAGTAATCACATCATCAATAATTAATACTCGGCCCTCAAGCGGAGCACCGACCATATTGCCACCCTCGCCATGGTTTTTTGCTTCCTTTCTATTAAAGCAGTATGGCACATCGAGGTTGTAATGGTCGGCCAGCGCGATCGAGGTTGCTGCGGCCAAGGTAATGCCTTTGTAGGCAGGCCCAAACAGCACATCAAACTGAATGCCTGATTCAACAATAGCGGCCGCATAACAGCGCCCTAGCTCAGCCAGTGCACGACCGGTATAAAACTCCCCAGCATTAAAAAAGTACGGCGAAACACGCCCAGACTTAAGCGTAAATTCGCCAAACTTTAAGGCACCGCTACGCAGGCCATTGTCTATAAACTGAGTTTTGTAATTGCTTTCAATCGTCATAATTTTAATCTTTGTTATTTGAGTTACTGGGCTCTGTATCTGTTTTACTCGCACCTTATTGAGCGAGCGCCATTTGCTGAACACGGACCAGATCGGCAATGCCCTGCTTGGCGAGTTTTAGCATGGAACCTAACTCTTCTTCGCTAAAAGGTGCCGCTTCAGCAGTGCCCTGAATCTCAATAAAGCCACCCTCGGAGTTCATCACCACATTCATATCTGTTTCAGCATTGGAGTCTTCGGGATAATCCAGATCTAACACTGGTGTACCTTTGTAAACACCTACCGAAACTGAGGCAATCATAGTCAACAGAGGGTCATCGAGAATCGCCTTCTTGCGTTGAAGATGACGAATTGCATCAACCAGCGCAACACAGGCTCCGGTGATAGACGCAGTACGTGTACCCCCATCCGCCTGGATAACATCACAGTCAATATTGATCGTGTGCTCACCGAGCTTTTTCATATCTACGGCTGCTCTTAGAGATCGTCCAATCAAACGCTGGATTTCCTGGGTGCGACCACTCTGCTTGCCCCGCGCCGCCTCACGACCCATACGACTATTCGTCGAACGAGGCAACATACCGTATTCTGCTGTCACCCAACCCTCGCCCTTGCCGCGCAAAAATCTTGGCACTCCCGGCTCAACGCTCGCGGTACAAATAACCTTGGTATTGCCAAATTCAACCAGCACGGAACCCTCTGCATGGCAGGTGAAGTTGCGAGTGATCTTTACTTGGCGAAGTTGTTCGGGGCGGCGTCCACTGGGTCGAGACATAATTTTTTCCTAATCGGGATTTAGTTAGAGCAAATGAAATAAAAAAAGCGAAATAAAAATTCGCGGGAATTGTAGCAAATCTACCAACCTCATGACCGCCTTTGTTACCATGGCGCAACTTAAATCTTACACTGGAGAAATTATGGCTCGCAGCATGACGGCATTTGCCCGCAATACACTTGATTTTGCTTGGGGTTCGGTAACTTGCGAACTACGTTCAGTTAACCACCGTTTTCTTGAAACCGGATTTCGGCTTCCCGACACATTGCGTCAAATCGAAATGCCTCTGCGTGAAGTTGCGCGCAAAAAACTCACCCGTGGCAAAATCGACTGCACAATGCAATTGGCCTTTAACAATTCTGACGCCAGCATTGAAGCCGACCTAGAGCTGGCCAAACGCTACATTACTATCGCCGAAGAAATTTCCGGCGAACTGAAAAACCCCGCAGCGATTTCACCTCTGGATATTTTGCGCTGGCCGGGTATCTTGAAAGAACAGAATATAGATACCGGCGCACTGCTGGCAGCCGCCAAAGAAACTTTCTCTGCAACCGTTGATCAGTTGCTTGAAGGCCGTAAGCGCGAGGGTGACAAACTAGCCGAGATGATTGAACAGCGTCTTGTCGGTATTGAAGCTCAGGTCGTGATCGTGCGTGAAAATCTGCCCACCATCCTCAATGACCAGCGTCTGCGCCTAGAGCAAAAACTCAGTGACCTTAAAGAACAGCTGGACAATGATCGTCTCGAGCAAGAGATGGTGATTATCGCCAACCGCACCGATGTCGACGAGGAGCTAGATCGACTGCAAGCGCATATCAGTGAAATACGCCGCGTGCTATCCGGTCAAGATTCCATTGGTCGACGACTGGATTTTTTGATGCAGGAATTAAACCGCGAAGCCAATACGCTGGGTTCCAAGTCCATTGCTGGCGTCACCACTCAGGCATCAGTGGAACTAAAAGTACTTATCGAGCAGATGCGCGAACAGATTCAAAATATAGAATGACCGCCTCTGACAACAAAAGGGTCGGCCCCGGTAAGGCCCTTTTAAATCTCCACAACCAATTGATTTTATTATGCTAAATCGCAAGTACTTACTCACTTACATCGGCATTATGTGTCTGCTAAGCCTAAGTAATCAAACCGTTGCTTTTGGTGCAGATGGCCACCGTATCATCACCAAGATCGCTGAAAATCATCTCAGTGAAAAAACCGCTCAGGCGCTTAAAACGATTTCTGACGACGCCGACCTATCCAAACTAGCGTTATGGCCAGATCAAATTCGCAGTATCCCGAAGTGGAAAAAATCCAAATACTGGCACTATATAAATATCTCAGACGATCAACAGTTCGAAAACGTCGTGCGCAGCTCAAAGGGGGACCTGCTAAGCGCACTAGAACAGTCTTATCGACAACTTCAGGACACTGAACTCTCTGACGAACGCCGCCTTCAAGCACTGTCCTTTTTTATCCACTTTGTTGGAGATATTCATCAACCCCTTCATGTGGGCCGCCGAGATGATCGCGGCGGGAATAGCGTCAGCATAAAATGGCTCAAGCAAACCAAGCGCAGAAACCTCCACTGGGTGTGGGACAGCGGATTAATTGACGCGGCAAAATTAACGGTCGAAGACCATGTCGAACGGCTCAACAATGCCAGCGAAAAACAGATACAGCACTGGCAACAGGATAGCTTTTTAAGCTGGGCTGTAGAATCCAAAATGCTGCGCTCACAGGTTTATGAATTTGGCCTGACAACCCCACAGGGAAAACCAGCAAAACAAAAACCGATCACCATTACTCAAGACTATATCAATCGCAACAAACCGATTATTGAAAAACGACTGTTGATGGCAGGTATCCGCCTCGCTGGATACTTAAATCAAGCCTTTGACCCACACAAGCCGCCATCTAATCTAAACAAATAAGCTATTGTGAAAGATCGAGCATCTGGAATATTTTTTCCGCTGATGTAAACTGACTATCTAACGGCAATCTCATTTAACAGCGGATCAACTTCCATTATGGCAACAGGCATTCTTTTTATTATCTCCGCCCCCTCTGGCGCAGGAAAAACCAGTTTGGTCGGCGAACTTCTCCAGCGTATGAACAATATTAAAGCCTCCATATCGCACACTACTAGAGATTGCAGGCCAGGCGAAGAAGATGGCATCAATTACCATTTTGTCTGCCGTGAAGAATTTATTGCCATGCTCGAGCAGGGCGCCTTTTTGGAACAGGCTGAAGTCTTTGGCAATTACTACGGCACCTCTCAGCAATGGGTTAAACAAATGCTGGCCTCAGGCGAAGACGTTATCTTAGAAATCGACTGGCAGGGTGCCGCTCAGATTCGTCAACTGTTTGCCGACAGCACCAGCATTTTTATCTTACCGCCCTCCAAACAAGCACTTCGCGAGCGCCTCAACAATCGCGGCCAAGACGATAGCGCTGTTATTGAAAAACGAATTGCCGCCGCCACCGAAGAAATGAGCCACTATATTGAGGCTGACTATATGGTGGTAAATGATGATTTTGAAGTCGCCCTAAATCAGCTTATGGCGATTATTTCAGCGCAACATTGTCGCCTGCCCGTTGCCGGTCAAGAAAAATTACTTTCAGATTTATTGTCCTAACCTCTAGCTTTAGGTAAACTGGGCGACTCAGCAACATTTCGTTGCACTAAAACATTAAATTTAGATCAAATTTTTTTACCCTGGTGGATATAAAATGGCTCGCATTACTGTAGAAGATTGTTTGGATCACGTTGATAATCGTTTTGAACTGGTCATGGTTGGCTCCAAGCGTGCGCGACAAATAGCCACCGGAGGCCGTCCAGCTCTAGTACCTGAAGAGAATGATAAGCCCACCGTTATCGCCTTGCGTGAAATCGAAGAAGGCTTGGTAACAGCGGCTATTCTTACCGAAGTTCGTCAAGACTATGAAATCGTCGATGCTGATGCTGTTGATGAAAATGGCGAACCTATTATTGCTGCCGAAGCTGGAACAGAAGCCGCCGCTGAGGCCGTAGAAGCCTCAGAACCTCCTCAAGAGCCGTCTATCTAAGGCTCATTAACACCGGGAGAGAGTTGTTTGGCGCTGCGTTTACTGTTAGATAAACTCTCTTTCTATCTCGAAGCTAAAGAAGTCAGTCGCGTAGAGCGCGCCTACAAATTTGCCGAGAAATGCCACGAAGGCCAGATGCGCCAGAGTGGTGATGCCTATATCTCCCACCCCCTCGCTGTCGCCCATATCCTTGCCGATATGCGCATGGATCATGAGAGCCTTATGGCCGCCATGCTTCACGATGTTATCGAAGATACCGGGGTTACCAAGGGCCAAATAAGTCGTCGTTTTGGTCGCCCGGTCGCCGATCTGGTTGACGGCGTGAGTAAACTCACCGAGATTGAGTTTGAATCAAAAGCTCATCAGCAGGCAGAAAGTTTTCAAAAGATGACCCTCGCCATGTCGCGAGATATTCGCGTCGTCTTGGTTAAACTCGCCGACCGACTCCACAATATGCGCACTCTCGGGGTTTTAGCGCCGGCCAAGCGTCGGCGCATTGCCCGCGAGACTCTAGATATCTATGCCCCGATCGCCCAGCGGTTGGGCATCAACGATATACGTCTCGAACTTGAAGATCTCGGCTTTGCCGCCATGTATCCGCTGCGTCACCGACGCCTGCGCGAGGCAATGAAAGCAGCAAAAAAGAACCGCAAAGAATTAGTTGCCGAAATTCATCAGGCGATTGAAATACGCTTTGAAAAGGAAGCTGTAGACGCCACCGTCAAAAGTCGCGAAAAGCACCTCTGGAGCATCTACCGCAAAATGCGCGAAAAGAAACGCTCCTTTCGTGACATTATGGATGTATTTGCCTTTCGCCTGATCGTCAATAGTGTTGACGACTGTTACCGAACCCTGGGCATGATGCACAATATTTTTAAGCCTGTACCCGGTGAATTCAAAGACTATATCGCCATCCCCAAAGCCAACGGCTACCAATCGCTGCACACCGTATTGGTCGGCATGCACGGCGTGGTTATCGAAGTGCAAATACGCACCGTCGAGATGGAGGCTATGGCCAGTTACGGTATTGCCGCTCACTGGGAATATAAAACCGGTCATCAAAGCGTCGATGTCAACCAGCGCCGTGCCGCTCGATGGATTCAAGGCCTACTCGACATGCAGCAGCAAGCGGGTGATTCTCTGGAATTTCTTGAGCACGTTAAGGCGGATCTTTTCCCCGACGAAGTCTATGTATTTAGTCCAAAAGGTAAAATTGTTGAGCTGCCATCGGGCGCGACAGCCATCGATTTCGCCTATTCAGTGCATACCGGACTCGGCAACAGCTGTATTGCCTGCCGTGTCGATGGACAGCTGACACCGCTCTCCGAACAATTACAAAGCGGCCAGAAAGTAGAAATTATCAGCGCCGAAGAAGCCCAGCCAAATCCAAACTGGCTAAACTTTGTCGTCAGTGCAAAAGCCCGCAGCGCCATTCGTCACTTTCTTAAACATCAGCAACATGACGAATCCGTTGATCTCGGCAAACGTCTTCTCGACCAGGCTCTCAGCCGTGTGGGAAGCAGCTACAAACAGCTTAAGAAATCTCAGATCAAAAGCCTGCTAAAAGAAACTGGCGCCTCAACATTCGAATATATCTTGCAGCAAATTGGCCTCGGCAATCGGGTCCCCTTTGCGGTAGCCAACCTGTTGATTCCGGCCGCAAAACGCAAGCTCAGCGAAGAGAGTAAACGATCCACACTGCCAGTGGTTATAGACGCTTCAGATGGCCTGCTGTTGCAGTACGCACGCTGCTGTCACCCAATCCCTGGCGACCCCATTGTAGGTCATATATCGCCGGGTAAAGGGCTGGTAATCCATCTAGAATCCTGTCGCAATCTTATGGAAATACGCAACAATCCAGAAAAGTGTATGCCACTGACTTGGTCAAATGCTGTGCGCGGTGAATTCCCGGTAGAACTGAAAGTAGAGATCACCCCAGAGCGCGGATTTATTGCCGCTCTCGCATCGCGAATGACCGAGGCAGATGCCACCATTGAACATATTAGCGTGGATGAAAAAGACGCCTTTACCAGTATCGTCGACGTAGTACTAACTGTCCGCGACCGGATCCATCTGGCAGATATTCTCAGACGTGCGCGCGGACTCAAGCATGTGCGCCGCATCCACCGAATTAAAAATTAATTACCTGCATTGGAGACTACCTTGACCAATAAAGCCGTTATTCATACAGAAAAAGCCCCCGCAGCTATAGGCACTTACTCTCAAGCTGTTAAGGTCAACAACACTGTTTATCTGTCTGGACAGATACCTTTAGATCCCCAGACAATGGAGCTGATAGAAGGTGATATCAGCGCCCATATTCGCCAGGTGTTCGATAACCTCAATGCGGTCTGCGCAGCCTCCGGCGGCGATCTGAGCAATATCGTTAAACTGAATATTTTTCTTACCGACCTGAGTAACTTTGCTGCGGTCAATAAAGTGATGGCAGAATATTTCCAGCAGCCATTCCCCGCACGAGCGGCTATTGGCGTCAATGAATTACCTAAGGGTGCACAGGTAGAAATGGATGGGATTGTTGTAATATAGAATCCAGCGCTGAAAAGGAAAAGGGCTCAATTTGGGGCCCTTTTTACTTACTTGTTAGTCAGAGGCGCATTCCCATCATAGGCAAATAACACCACCGCTATCAGAGCCAGAAACATCGCCACATAGTCTTTCACAGTGAAGGTTTCTTTATAGACAAAGAATGCCAGCACGACAGTAACCAGAAATGACATGCTCCTTATGGTGCTCCCAACAGAAACATTTATGTATTTCACCGAGTAGTTAAAACTCAAAACACTAGCAAACAAAAAAACAGCAATCATCAACGGCCAAACCAAGCCTTCATAGGAAGACTTCAGACTAAAATCCCTCTCCCGAAAAGCAAGCCAAACGCATAGGGCAATGGCGAAACCAAATAGGTAGTAGTAGAAAGTAGTATTTACTGGGCCTAAGGCTTGAGTGCTTTTCTTATAGTAAAAATTGGCAACCCCCAATGTAACCATTGAGACTGTAGCGAAAGTAAAACCTAGGAAATATTGCAATTGTGAAACTCCTTTTTATGTCACTCCATTAACGCTCATCAATTAAAGACTGATAACCCTCTTTATAACCTGGATAAATAAACTGATAGCCACCATCTAAAAGACGCTGATTACTGCAGCGGCGAATCGCCTTCTGCTCGACAATCTCATCCTGCAACTCAACCTTCAACTGCTTTGCCAGCCAAATCCGTAAATCGTGCTGAGTCACTGGCGCACAGTCGGTTGCCACATATAAGTTATCCAGTGCTTCACCCTTATCAAAGCGGCGAATCAAATGCGCCAACACCCCTGCGCAATCATCACTGTGAATACGATTACTCCATTGCTCGGGCACGGCAGGGCGACCTTTTCCCGCCAATATCTGGCCGAGCATACGCGTGCGGCCGGGGCCATAAATACCTGAAAACCGAACAATAACGGTCGCACAGGAAAGTTCGGCAATCTGCTCTTCGGCCTGTAACAATAACTTTCCCGAAAATGTCTGCGCCGCAGTGGGTGACTGCTCATCGACCCAGGCACCCTGCCTATCGCCATAGACACTGGTACTGGAAACCCAGATTACCAGTCGTGGTTTGTGTTCAGCGCTATTGATCGCCGCAACGAGCGTTGTCGCACCATCAACATAGGATTTTTGATAGGCCTCTGGGGTAAACGATCCCGGCGTCAGTGTTACCACCAACACATCAAAGCCCTCCACCAAAACGTCCTCTAAACGATTGAGATCCGTAAGACTGCCCGTAATAGGACTGATAGCGTCCGGCAGATTTTGCGGGTTGCGCTTAAGCCCAAAACAATCAAACTGCGGCGCTAACTGCAAGCCTGTTCGACAGCCAATATCACCACAACCGGCTAATAAAATTTTCAATCAATGTTTCCTATGTGATTTGTTTTAGCTATTATTACATTCTAACCAGAGAGCGCTTAAATGACACTTACTGAACTCCGCTATGTAGTGACACTCGCCCAACTGCAACATTTTGGCAAGGCTGCGGAGCGCTGTAATGTCAACCAATCGACGCTTAGTATAGCGGTTAAAAAGCTTGAAGGTGAGCTGGGCATTGAGCTTTTTGAACGCTCTAAAAGTAGTGTTCGCGCCACCCCTGTCGGTGAGCGAGTCATCGCCCAGTCGCAGCGTGTGTTGGAAGAAGCTGCGGCAATTAAAGATATCGCCAGCTCTGGCAAAGACCAGCTCAACAGCCCGTTACATGTAGGTGCCATTTTTACCATTGGGCCATATCTGTTTCCGCACTTTATTCCGCCCCTGCAAAAAGCGGCTCCGCAGATGCCACTGATTATCGAAGAGAGCTACACAGGCACTCTGCGCAAGCAGCTTCGCAATGGCGAGGTGGATGTGATTATTGTCGCCCTGCCTTTTAGTGAGCCCGATGTAGTGGTGCAACCGCTCTACGAAGAGCCGTTTATCGTGCTATTACCCAAGGACCACCCGCTGTGTAAAAAGAGCAGTATAGAGCGCGGTGATCTGGACCATGAAAATGTGTTGATGATGGGTGAGGGGCACTGCTTTAGAGATCAGGTTATTGAAGCCCTACCAAATATCAATTGTGCAACATCACAGCCCGCATCGGTTCACACCATGACCGAAGGAAGTTCTTTGGAGACCCTCTGCTATATGGTTGCCTCTGGATTAGGGATAACGATATTACCCAAAACTGCCGCTATCGGTGCCGAATATCTTCGAAATGACCTAGTAACAAGACCTTTTTCTGGAACTTCACCAACCCGCACTGCCGCGCTGGCTTGGCGTGCAAGCTTCCCTCGCCACAAGGCCATCGACGCACTGCGCCAATCTATTTACGACAGCAATCTACCTGGGATCACACGAAGCTAATGGCTGCTGCGGCCCTACATAATATTGGCGTCGACAAGCTGCGAGGCGTTGGCCCGCAGCTAAGTCTGAAACTTCAGAAGCTGGGGTTACACAGTATTCAGGACCTGCTCTTTCATCTGCCGCTACGCTATATAGATCGCACTAAAATCACGCCGATTGGCGGTATCCAACCCCTGACCGAAGTGGTTATTGAAGGTGAGATAAGAGCCTGTGATGTCGTCTTTGGTCGACGCCGCAGTCTCGTCTGCCGTATTCAAGATCACAGCGGCATAATCACGCTGCGCTTTTTCCATTTTAATCAGGCTCAACAACAGAGCCTACAAGCTGGAACCAAACTGCGCTGTTTCGGAGAAGTCCGTCGCGGAAAAGCCGGCCTAGAAATGTACCATCCGGAATATCAGCACCTCAATCAGGCCAAGCCACAGGCTTTGGCAGAAACCCTCACCCCTATCTATCCGGCAACTGAGGGCGTGACTCAGCAGCGTATCCGCGACCTCTGCGCTCAGGCGCTGCAACGCCTGGACACCCATCGACTTGAAGACCTGCTACCCGCTGATCTGGACAATCGTACACTGTCTTACTCTCTGGTCGATGCTCTGCGCCTATTACACAATCCGCCCCCGGGCACAGCACTTAATTTACTCGCAGAAGGTGAGCATCCCGCACAGCAGCGACTCGCCGCAGAAGAATTGATTGCTCATCATTTAAGTTTGCTGCGACTACGACAGAAAATTCAACAACAGGCAGCGCCGGCACTGGCGCCTAATAATGCTGCCAGAAAACGTTTTCTTGAACAGCTGTCATTTAACCTGACTGCTGCGCAACAGCGAGTTGCCGATGAAATCAGTGCCGACATTAGCCAGCCCATACCCATGCTGCGTCTAGTGCAGGGAGATGTGGGCTCGGGCAAAACTGTGGTCGCGGCCCTTGCAGCAGTGCAAGTCATTGCCAACGGCATGCAAGCCGCGCTGATGGCACCCACAGAAATTCTTGCAGAACAGCACCGGGTTAATTTCGAGGCTTGGCTGAGCCCGCTAGGTATTCGCATCGCTTGGCTGACGGGCAAACTAAAAGGCAAGGGTCGTGAAATACAGCTCTCCGCTATTGCCGATGGCAGTGCACAAATTATTATCGGCACCCACGCTCTCTTTCAAGAGGCGGTGGAATTCCATAATCTCGGCTTAACGATTATTGATGAACAGCACCGTTTTGGCGTTCATCAGCGCCTGGCGCTGCGCAAGAAAGGCGCTAATCTTGACGCTGATCCAGAGAGCCTCGGCTCCACCCCCCACCAGTTGATTATGACGGCCACTCCCATTCCGCGAACGTTGGCCATGAGCGCCTATGCGGATCTCGACTGTTCCGTAATCGATGAATTACCTCCCGGCCGCAAGCCCGTAGAGACCGTAGTACTCAACAATCTTAGGCGCAACGATGTTATTGAACGAGTACGCGCTTCCTGTGCCACTGGTCGACAGGCCTACTGGGTCTGCACACTGATCGAAGAGTCTGATGTCCTCGAAGCACAAGCCGCGGAGGCAACCGCCCAAGAGTTGCAACTACTGCTCTCTGAACTTTCCATCGGCTTGATTCACGGACGGCTTAAACCGAAAGAGAAAGTCCAAATTATGCAGGCCTTCAAGGCTGGCGAGATCAACTTGCTGGTGGCAACTACCGTGATTGAAGTGGGTGTTGATGTGCCCAATGCGAGCCTGATGATTATCGAAAACTCGGAACGCTTAGGGCTATCACAACTACATCAGCTGCGAGGCAGAGTGGGGCGCGGCAGCGAAAGCAGCCACTGTGTTTTACTCTATCAGTCACCTATATCTGGTAATAGTGCGGCGCGTCTTAAAATTATGCGCGAAACCAATGACGGGTTTAAAATCGCTGAAAAAGATCTTCAGATACGTGGCCCTGGCGAAGTCCTTGGCACGCGACAAACTGGTGATATGCAACTGCATATTGCAGACTTGCAGAGAGATGCGCATATGTTGCCAGAGATCAAAGCCATCTCTATAAAACTGCTGCACAATTACGCGGAGAATGTTGATCCTTTAATCACCCGCTGGCTGGGCCACAGTGAAGAGTATGGGCAAGCCTAGGAAAAAGGTATAGGATCATCAATAAAAATAATTTAAAAGGACCTTTAAATGACATTAAGTAACTCGATTTCAAATATTTTTGGTGTATCACCCGTCAAGCCATTACAAAATCATATGGCAGAGGCGATTAAATGCGTCGGCCATTTAGAAGATTTTTTAAATGCCGCCTTTGAGGATGATTGGAACGCGGCGTCTGAAATCTTTGAAAAGATTAGAGTCGATGAGCAGAGCGCTGACAAGCTTAAAAAACAATTTCGCATGCATATGCCTAAAAGTCTGTTTATGCCAGTTTCGCGGGGTGATCTTCTCAGCATCATTACCCAGCAAGACAATATTGCCAATCTCACCAAAGATATATGCGGTATTATTCTCGGCAGACAAATGGCCATACCCAAGCAGTTGCAAGCAGACTTTATTGGCTTTGCAGACTGCTCTGCGGAGACCTGCCGCAAAGCCCATGGCGCTATTAACGAACTCGACGAGCTGCTCGAAACTGGGTTTGCTGGATCAGAAGTGAAGTTTGTACAAAAGCTAATTCGTGAGCTAGCCGCTCAGGAACAGAAAGTTGATAAGAAAGAACAAAAGTTACGTAAAAAATTATTTAATATCGAAGCCGATCTATCGCCCATTGATGTCATTTTTATGTATAACATCATTGAACAGATTGGCGGTCTGGCCGACACTGCAGAGCTTATTGGCAACCAAGTTGAATTACTTCTAGCAAAATAATAACTATAAACATAACCACTAGATAACAATAACTTTCGGGAACCAGTACTATGGAATTCTTTGCTGAATACGGCACCACCCTAATAATCATTGCCGCACTAGCCGGATTTTTTATGGCTTGGGGTGTTGGCGCAAATGATGTAGCCAATGCAATGGGTACCTCGGTTGGCTCCAAAGCGCTGACTATCAAACAAGCCATTCTTATCGCCATGGTATTTGAATTCGCCGGCGCTTATCTGGCCGGCGGCGAAGTCACCTCAACCATCCGCAAAGGTATTGTTGATTCTGCAATATTTGTCGACCGTCCAAATGATTTAGTGTTTGGCATGTTATCCGCGCTTCTGGCGGCAGGCACGTGGCTGATGGTTGCGAGTTTCATGGGATGGCCGGTCTCGACCACCCACTCCATCGTCGGCGCAATTGTCGGTTTCGCGGCTGTTGGGGTCTCTGTCGATGCGGTTAACTGGGGAAAGGTGGGTACCATTGTCGCGAGCTGGCTGGTCTCTCCAATAATGGCAGGAACCCTCTCTTTCTTGCTGTTCCGCAGTGTTCAAAAACTTATCTTGCTGCAAGATGATCCCTTTACAAAAGCCAAGCGCTACATCCCGATTTATATGTTTTTTGTTGGTTTCCTTATCGCCATGGTGACCCTGCTTAAAGGCCTCAAGCATGTCTTTAAGGATTATGGGATGTCGCTCAGCTTTGCAGAGTCTGCGGCGATTGCCTCTCTGGTGGGTATTGTTGTTGCCATTATTGGCAGCTACTTATTAACGCGAATTAAACGCGATCTAACACTGGAAGCAGATAATCGCTTCGCCAACGTTGAGCGTGTCTTCGCGGTTCTGATGATCTTTACAGCCTGTAGTATGGCGTTCGCCCACGGCTCCAATGATGTGGCTAATGCCGTAGGCCCACTGGCGGCGGTGGTGAGCATTGTCAGTTCAGGTGGCGATATCGCGGCCAAGGCCATCATGCCTTCATGGATACTATTGCTCGGTGGTGGCGGTATTGTCGTGGGACTCGCCACTTATGGCTACAAAGTGATGGGCACTATTGGACGCAAAATTACAGAGCTGACACCAAGCCGTGGTTTTGCCGCTGAACTAGGTGCGGCGGCCACTGTGGTAATTGCCTCGGGAACCGGCCTGCCAATCTCGACAACTCATACTCTAGTTGGTGCGGTTCTAGGGGTGGGCTTAGCGCGTGGTATTGGCGCAATAAACTTGCGTATGGTCGGATCAATCTTCTTATCATGGCTGGTCACACTGCCTGCAGGAGCCCTTCTCTGCATTATGTTCTTCTTTATGTTTAAAGCGGGCTTTGCTCAATAATCCGCAAACAGGGGCTCTAGCTTTCTAGTGATACTTTTTTATCTCAGAGGTGACCTGACTGAAGTAACACCAAAGCTCGCTGAGCATTATTGCTGTTAACAAAGATATGATCGTGGAAATAACCCGCGATCATATTGGCGCTGATGTCATGCTCTGCAAGTAGCCTGGAAACAGAGGCAGTTAAACCTACTGCCTCTAGGCTGGAATGTACATTTAGGCTAATGCAGCTAAACGCGCCATCGTAGCTTATTCCCCGTTTATCCGCACGATGCTTGGGAATCACTAGCGTCAAACCCTCGGGTTCCAAAAATGAGGCTATGGGTTTGAGCTCGGCATAATCGCCATAGATACGATCTTTGAATGTACAGAATACATACTCTCGACTATCTAGGGCAGGCGACAGGTTCTCTAAAAGCTTTTTAAGATCGATCTCACCAGCCAATATCTATTCCCGTTTTTTCGGTTTGCAAAACAGTGCGAATGGAATTGCCAAAGGGCCAAAGAATACACCCATCCACCCCCAGAAGCGGGTATTTCAACCGCGCCTTTTTCCGATATCGTAACAGATAAAGATACTGATGATATTTATTGCTACCAGAGCATAGGCGGTAACCATGGCCTGATCCTTAGTGGTGTTTCGTTCTAACATTGTGGCGTGGCTCCGCCCTAACAACCCAACATCAGTCGTCTAAAAAATATCGAATTAAAAATAGAACAGTGATCCGTTGTTTAAGTTGAAGGTCAGAGTGGGCTAAGGCTTTCCCAGACCGCCACACGCCAGAACAGAGCCTAAAAACGCCCATTTGGTTACCAACACAAACACTGGAAAACAGCGTTGCCAAGGGCTTTATCGCCCAACTATATTTTTCATTAAGTGCCTCAACAGCCGCCATAACCGCCGATTTCTCAGGGTGTTCAACCAACTCTGTCACCTGCTGGCTCAACTGCTGACAGTCATTAAAATCGTTATTATTGTAAGCCGCTATATTGGCGATAGCCTCATGAAAACAGCGAACCTGTGTCGTCACAGGTTCGTATTTTTATTCACATAACCACCATCGGCCTTACTTCTTTAAAAGCAGAGACTTATTAGTCACTGTCCCAATCTGCTTAAATGTGTCACTTCCTTGAACAATCTGTGACGTGATTGAAGAACCATTAATCGTTAAGTTCCAAAGGGTGCTTATCTGCCCCTGATTTAAAAAACCCGTCAAAGCCGTAATTGAATTGCAAGATTCGGAAGCGCTCTCCCAGAGAGTATTAAAAGTAAGCGCAGCGCCATAAGCCCAGCCGGTAACTGGATAAGAGATATTTTGACAGCTATAGTCTGCCGCTCGATTTATATATGACCCTGTAATGAGTGCATGATAAAGTCCTTTTTTGTGCCTCATTGAAGGTACTACAGAATTCACGGTGAGGCCTATCCATAAATTCTTGCGCCAGTATTGAACGCGAAACCTCCAATTCTTCCCCTAATGAAGTCAGCGCCCGATGCATATCTTTGGTTTTGTCTGTGAGCTCGGCAAGTGGCTCATGATAGCCCTCATTGGCCATGATTTTCTCCCTTAGCAAAATGATTCAGATCAAAATTAACCTTAGACCAGGTCATGTGAGACCGCACAACTCAATATCAGACTAAGATTTTTTCATGGTACCGGATGTCCATGGATTTGACTTGCTAATGGGCTGTGCAACTGATTTTTTTACTGGCTCCGCATCGCTAAAGGCGGCAATATACAGTGCTTCAACTTTTTCTCTAGCCCAAAGTGTTCTTCGCAGAAACTTAAGACTGGATTTCACCGACGGATCGCTTTTGAAGCAGTTAATATTGATATTAGCCGCCAGATACACCCATCCATAACGTCGCTCAAGCCGAGTAACAACTTGCTCTAGAGTAATCCCATGTAGAGGGTTATTGGGTTGTTTTTCAGCCATCTAATGCCATACCTTCTGATCGCTCGACTTTACATTCATATGAGCCCATTTCAAATTCGCGACAGATCCATGGGCGGTTCTCATAAATCGTGCACAGTAGCGTACCCCGATCAAGAGCCGAACACCAACCATCCCCCAAACGAGCCATAGTTTCAGCACCCCACTGGTCGGTTTTTATATGCTCTGGTGGGACGCCTGTATCGGTAATCAGCATAACTTCTAGCTTGCAACAGCAAGCTTTGCAGCTAGAACAGGTTACGCTTGGATCTGGCAGATGAGTCACCGGAATGCTCATCGACTATGCCTGTAAGTCAGGCAAAATATGAACAGACATAGTTGGTAATCTGGTGAACCTTAACGCCAAATTTGGCATTGGCTGGCACGTCGAAAGACATGCCGCCACTGAACGCTTTCCACTCGGTGGTTTCGGGCAGTAACACCTCTAACTCACCGGATGTAATCTCCATTAACTCTTTTACCTCTGTACCAAACTCATACTCTCCGGGAAGCATAACTCCTAGGGTTTTCTTTGTGCCATCGACAAAAATAATGCTACGGCTGCTGACTTGACCCTCGAAATAAACATTGGCTTCTTTGCTAACGGTGACATTGGTAAATTCTGACATCTAACTAATAACCTTTTGGTAGTGGAAAATTACTCTAGGGGTGGCTCATCTTTGGGACGAGGACAAAATCCCTGAGCTGGAACATCAAGGGCGCTATTAAACTTACTGGATAGGTTCTGAAAGGCTATAAGGCCGGTTAATTCGACGATAGTATCATCATCAAAGACAACTTTTAAGCGCTGCATTAATTCATTGCTCACCTGCCGATCTGAATAGGTGACCGCCTCGGCATATTCCAGTGCTAGGCGCTCTTTATCAGTAAAAATATCGCGCTCTCGCCAGCACGCCAACTGCTCAACTTTCTCCATCGAACCGGCCCGCTTTGCCAGTGTTGCAGCATTAATATCGACACAGAAATGACACCAATTGATCTGTGAAACGCGTACCGTCACCAACGAGCGCAACACCGGATCAAGGGGTGAGCTCTTTCGGTCGAGCACACCATAGAGCAGCGCAACTGCAGAAAATAACTTAGGCACCCGCCCCCAAAGTAATCCGGGATCGAGCACTGCGCCATATTTACGCGCTTGATTCCAAAAGAACGGCCGCAGCCAAAAGGGGTATTTTTTTAAGGGTTTTACTGGAATATGCATAGGGGTTATACCCATAGTTATTGAGTGATCGCCACTAGCGATCTTAACGCCAGATTTGGATTACCCCACAATAACAATAAACTTAACCCACATCACCAAGAGCGTTATGGTCGAAACCAAAAAGGCGCCAAAGCGATGCATAACATGGTTATAGGTAATATGAATTGCGCTATGCAAAATCCGCGCCCCAACGAAAAACCAGGCGAGATTAACCAGCATTGGATCGTTAATCTTCAGCGCGACCATCAGCACCGCCAAGAGATAAAAAAGAATCGGGATTTCTAACAGGTTGGCAAAATTTCGCGTGAGTTTTTGGACATACGCTGGCGGCTCGTAACCTGCCATTAATACATATAACTTAGGGTTTACGTCCCTTCTTCGCACACTAATAAACCTTGATGTCGCTAAAGCTATCAACATCACAAAGGTGAACAATACTAGAGTAAAGACTGGGTAGATTATGTCCATAATTTAGATGCCTATTTATTAAAAGATTTTTATATGTTGAAAATGACCATCAAGCCCAGCATTTACAAAAATGCTGTTTTTACTCATCACGAATACCTACTAACAAATCCGTTACTCCAACATCTATTCCAGCCTGATAAAGTAGCGCTGAAACCTGTCCGCGATGGTGGGTTTGATGATTAAAAACGTGCAGTAATAGGTCACCCATATTTTTATTATATTCTTGGTCTTTGGAATTTTTGTAACTCAGCGTGCTGACAAGCGCGTCATCAGCAAGCTCTAATGTAAATTGTAAAATTACATTATCCGCCCGCTTTCTTACCTGCCATAAATTAGCCAGCTTATCGTGAAGTATCTCGTCGAGTGAATTAGGGTTTTTAACCAAACGAAAATACTCAAGTGATTGAAAATGGGCGGGATGATTAGCAAAGCGCTTAAACCAAAAAATATCACCGACAAAAATATGATTTAGGGTGCCAATAATCGACCCGAAATGAGCGCCGCGATGTTGGCTTAACTCTTCTTGATTTAATTTAGCAGCGGCACTGTAAATGCTGTTATTTATCCACTGATTGTAATGAGCCAAATTTTGATAGTACTTTTTCACTTTAAGCCTTAAGGTAGCTCAATGTATTCAGGCAGCTCCTTTGGCGCTTTGTACCACTCTGCTTTTGAACCGCAAAATATATTCTGAATCGGCTCAATACCTGGGTGCACATCAAGAGTACCAGCAGGAACAATAATCACCTTGCTGCCCTTCGAGCGCCAGGGCAGTGAGGAGCCACATTTTTGACAAAAAGCGGTGGCAAAATATTTTGTCTCTTCAGGCAGATAATTAACGACCAATGACTCGCCTTTAAGCCAGTTAAATTGATCGGGCGAAACGAATAAATTTGACGCATGGGCACTGCCGGTAAATTTTCGACAGCGGGAGCAATGGCAGTACTGAAAAATGCCCATATTGCCGGCTATTTGGTACTCCACTTCACCACAGAGGCAGCTACCTTTTGTATTGCTTTTTTCATCGCTATTCACTAATCAGTTCCTTTAGCCAGTTAATCTTCGGATCCAATTCACCCCTGTCATAACGATCAGTCATAGCATCCAAGCTTATGGGTTTGATCTTCGATGCATTGCCTGCGGTGCCAAAGGCTTCGTAGCGCGCTACAGCAATATTCTGCATCGCCTTGGTGGTTTCTTTGAGATAGGCGCGGGGATCAAATGCGCTGGGGTTTTCTTTTAGGAAGCGGCGCACTGCGCCAGTTGAGGCGAGGCGCAGATCGGTGTCGATATTGATTTTGCGCACACCGTATTTGATGCCTTCGCAGATTTGCTCGACGGGCACGCCGTAGGTTTCGGGTATTTCACCGCCATATTCATTGATAACCGCGAGCCATTCTTGGGGTACCGACGATGATCCGTGCATAACCAAGTGGGTGCCCGGTATACGGCGGTTAATTTCTTTGATGCGCTCAATCGCCAGTATATCACCGGTCGGTGGACGACTAAATTTGTAGGCGCCATGGCTAGTGCCGCAGGCGATAGCCAGTGCGTCGACGCCGGTTTTAGCCACAAAATCTGCGGCTTCTTCGGGGTCAGTTAGCATCTGGTCATGGGTAAGAATGCAGTCGGCGCCCTGCCCATCTTCTTCGCCGGCTTCTCCGGTTTCGAGTGATCCTAGACAGCCGAGTTCACCTTCCACTGAGACGCCGCAAGCATGAGCCATTTCAACGCTGCGTTTGGTTACATCGACGTTGTACTCGTAGCTGGAGGGGGTCTTGCCATCTTCTTCCAGAGAGCCATCCATCATCACTGAGCTAAATCCCAATTGGATGGAGCGCTGGCAAACGGCCGGGCTGGTACCGTGATCCTGATGCATACAGACGGGAATATGCGGCCATTCTTCAATGGCGGCTTGGATTAAATGGCGTAAGAATGGCGCGCCGGCGTATTTTCGGGCGCCTGCCGATGCTTGCACGATCACTGGGCTGTCAGTTTGATCTGCAGCCATCATAATGGCGCGCATTTGTTCGAGATTGTTGACGTTAAATGCTGGTACACCATAACTGTGTTCGGCGGCGTGATCCAGCATCTGCCGAAGAGAGATTAATGCCATGTGACTATTCCTTTAGTGCTAAATTTTAATTAACAGTATTTTCTTTGCGGTCTATTGAATATAGACCTACTGCTAATGGTTTTCTCCCCGCTATTTTTTATCCTTACTATTTATTCTTGTTATACGTGTTATTGGTGGCTTATTTAAGAGCCTTTAATAAAAGGCTCTTTTTAGGTGCCCTCTTTTTACAAGCTCTCTTTTGCGCGCTGCTCAAGCATAGCTACAGCAGGCAATTCCTTACCTTCTACATATTCTAAAAACGCGCCGCCACCTGTAGAAATATAGGACACTTGTTCGGTGATTTCATATTTATCCACTGCAGCAAGGGTATCTCCACCCCCGGCAATAGAAAAACCTGAGCTTTCAGCAATCGCTAAGGCGAGGGTTTTTGTACCCTCACCAAATTGATCAAACTCAAAAACACCGACTGGGCCATTCCAAATAATGGTACCCATGGTGGCCAGCATCGCGGCTAGCTGTGCCGCTGAGCCCGGGCCAATATCAAAAATCATATCGTCCTCGGCAACATCATCCACAGATTTTATAGTGGCTTCGGCGGTTTCAGAAAATTCCTTGCCAACCACAACATCGGTGGGCAGTGGAATATTGACTTTTTTCATCAGCTCTTGGGCTGCGGGGATCAAATCAAATTCACAGAGTGATTTGCCGACAGGCTTACCCGCAGCGGCGAGGAAGGTGTTGGCAATACCGCCGCCAACGATCAACTGGTCGACTTTAACGGAGAGCGCTTCCAGAACCATTAATTTAGTGGATACTTTTGAGCCACCAACAATCGCCGCTACGGGCGGCTTAGGTGCGGCCAATGCCTTGGTAAGTGCATCCAATTCCTTAGCTAGTAACGGGCCAGCACAGGCGACGGGGGCAAATTTTGCCACGCCATGGGTAGAGGCTTGGGCGCGGTGGGCAGTGCCAAAGGCATCCATTACAAAGATATCACAGAGGTTGGCGTAGGCCTTGGCGAGGGTGTCGTCGTTCTTTTTCTCACCGGGATTAAAGCGCACATTTTCAAGGATAACGACTTCACCGACGGCGATATCAATGCCCTTAGTCCAGCTCTGCTCTAAGCGAACTGTTTGTCCAAGTAACTCACTAAGGTGTTTAGCGACCGGCTCCATACTAAAGTCGGCGTTATACTCACCTTCAGTGGGTCGTCCCAAATGTGACATCAGTATTACTTTTGCACCGGCTTTTATCGCCAGCTGAATACTTGGCAGTGCGGCTCTGATTCGCGCATCGCTGGTAACACGACCCTCTTTGATCGGCACATTCAGATCTTCGCGGATTAACACGCGCTTGCCGGTTAGGTCGAGTTCGGTCATTAATTTAACGGTCATTTTGATCCTTAAATATTTAGGTGGTAGTTCTTTTGGTGGTTTTAGCGCTAAACCGTTCGGCTGAGCACCAGTGCAAAAGGGTATCGAGCATTCTATTGGCATAGCCCCATTCGTTATCAAACCAGATTAGCACTTTGACTAATTTCTGCTGGCTGACACGGGTCTGGCTGGCGTCGACAATGCCGCTGCGCGGGTCGTGGTTAAAATCACAGGAGGCTAAGGGCTCTTCGGTATAACCGAGCACGCCGTCTAAAAATCCTTCCGATGCTTTTGAAAGGACGGCATTCACTGAGGCCGTATCGACTTTCTTATTGAGCATTATCGATAGATCAATCGCTGAAACATTGACCGTCGGCACACGCATTGCCTGGGCTTGAAAGCGCCCGGTCAGTTCCGGCATTAAACGATCAATTCCCAGAGCCAACCCAGTATCGACGGGAATAATGGATTGCATCGCGGCGCGGGTTTTACGCAGATCTGTGTGGTGATAAGCATCAATTACCGGCTGATCATTCATTGCCGAGTGAATGGTAGTAATAACACCGCCATCAACACCAAAATGATCATTGAGTACTTTTATCACCGGCACGACACAGTTGGTCGAGCAAGAGGCGCTGGAGATAATGGTTTCGTCGCCGGTAAGAATGCTGTGGTTAATACCATAGACAATAGTGGCATCAACATTGGACTCGGCAGGCTGTGAGAACAGTACCCGTTTGGCGCCACTATCAATATGCTGCTGTGCAGTGTCGCGATCGGCAAAAGAACCACTACATTCCATCACCACATCTATATCTAACTTGCCCCAAGGTAATTGGCTTATTTCTTCGTGGTGAAAAATCTCAATACTATCGCCGTTGATGGTCAATCTATCATCAGAAACTTCAACGGTGCCGGGAAATCGTCCGTGGGTGGAGTCATAGCGGGTGAGATGGCCGATGGTTTTGCAGTCGGCTAGTTCGTTGATAGCAACCACTGTCACAGCACTGCGCGCTTCTGATTCATACAGAGCACGCAATACTGAGCGACCGATTCGGCCGTAGCCATTAATGGCTACGCGAATCATTAACCGATACTTTCGATAACATTAGACGCAACATTTTCGACGGTGAAACCAAACTCTTCCATCAGGACATTGCCGGGCGCCGATTCGCCAAAGCTGGTCATGCCAACTACGCGACCGTCGAGGCCGACAAATTTGTACCAGTAGTCAGCGTGTAATGCTTCAACAGCTACTCGTGCGCGAACTGCTGGCGGTAAAACTGCATCGCGGTAGTCAGCGTCCTGAGCAGAGAATATTTCTGCGCATGGCATTGAGACAACGCGAGTCTGAATGCCTTTAGCGGCCAATTGATCGGCGGCAGCTACTGCAAGCTCAACTTCAGAGCCAGTAGCAATCAGAATTGCCTGAGGCTCCGCGCAATCTTTGAGGATATAACCACCGCGGGCAATGGCTGAAACCTGCTCGTTAGAGCGTGGCATTGGCGCCAGACCCTGACGACTAAATACCAGTGCACTTGGACCGTCGCGACGCTCGATAGCACTCTTCCAACATACAGCAGACTCTACGGTGTCACAGGGCCGCCAGGTGTGCAGGTTGGGTGTGGCGCGCAGTGCACTGAGCTGTTCGACTGGCTGGTGGGTTGGACCATCTTCACCCAGACCGATGGAGTCGTGAGTGTAGACAAAAATACTCTGCAACCCCATCAGCGCTGACATACGTACTGCGTTGCGGGCGTATTCCATAAACATCAGGAAGGTTGCACCGTAGTTTACAAAGCCGCCGTGCAGGGCGATGCCGTTCATAATTGCGCTCATGCCAAATTCGCGTACACCGTAATAGATGTAGTTACCATCGGCATTGTCACCGCTGATACCTTTTGAGCCAGACCAGATAGTCAGGTTTGAACCGGCCAGGTCAGCAGAGCCGCCAAGTAGCTCAGGCAATTCTGGGCCAAAGGCGTTAAGGCAGTTTTGTGAGGCTTTACGTGAGGCGACTTTTTCCATCTTGCTCTGGCATTCTGCGATATAGGCGTCGGCTTTGGCACTGAAGTCTTCTGGCAGGTCGCCTCGGGTACGGCGTTCAAATTCTGCGGCCAGTTCGGGGTATTCTGCGCGGTACTCTTCGAGCTGGTTAGCCCAAGCAGTCTGTGCAGCGGTACCCTTTTTAACACCGTTCCAGCCAGCGTAATGACCTTCGGGGATTTCAAAGGGTCCGTGAGTCCAGCCAAGGGCTTCGCGGGTTAGGGTAACTTCTTCTACGCCCAATGCTGCGCCGTGACAATCTTCTTTGCCCTGCTTGTTGGGTGAACCAAAACCAATAATAGTTTTGCAGCAAATCAATGTTGGCTTGCCAGTTTCGGCATGAGCCTGTTCAATCGCTGTTTTAATCGCGTCACTATCGTGACCATCGACATTGGCAATAACCTGCCAGCCGTAGGATTCGAAACGCGCCGGAGTGTCGTCGCTAAACCAGCCTTCGACTTCACCATCAATTGAGATGCCGTTGTCATCGTAGAAAGCCACTAGCTTGTTGAGCTTTAAAGTACCAGCCAGTGAGCAAACTTCGTGGGAGATGCCTTCCATCAAACAGCCATCACCGAGGAACGTGTATGTGCTGTGATCGACCAGATCGTGACCGGGGCGGTTGAATTGAGCGCCGAGAACTTTCTCAGCCAGCGCCATTCCCACAGCATTACTAATACCCTGACCCAGAGGCCCAGTGGTAGTTTCAACGCCTGGCGCATAACCGTATTCAGGGTGGCCCGGTGTCTTGGAGTGCAGTTGACGGAAGTTTTTAATCTCTTCAATCGGCAGGTCATAGCCTGTCAGGTGCAACAGAGAATAGAGCAACATTGAGCCGTGACCGTTGGAGAGCACAAAGCGATCCCGGTTCACCCAAGTTGGGTCAGCTGGATTGTGGCTGAGGTAGTCATTCCAGAGTACTTCGGCAATATCTGCCATGCCCATGGGGGCTCCGGGATGGCCACTATTAGCCTGTTGAACTGCATCCATACTGAGGGCACGAACTGCGTTGGCAAGGTCTCTGCGTGAGGCCATGGAATAATCACTCCTGATAGGAAAATTGTAGGCGCGCATTGTCTCTTAGACGGCGTTGTCAGTAAACTTATATTCACCATTCTCAGTGTGTTTTCACTACAGAATTTAGCCCCGCCTGAAACTGCAAACCGTGGCTGACTATATATAAAAATATTTTGATATATAAAAATCACTGTGCTAAAGTCCTGCATCATGAACAATCTGAGTCATTTTGACAGCCAACCACGATCAGCTACCGACACAAGCGCTATTACAGCCCTGTGTAAAGCCGCTGGCGATCCCTTGCGCATGCAGGTTTTAAAGGTGTTGCAGCAAAATGCCTATGGCGTACTTGAGTTGTGTCAGGTGTTTGATATTCGTCAGTCGGCGATGAGTCATCATTTAAAGATTCTCGCCAATGCCGGATTAGTTGCCACTCGACGTGAGGGCACAACCATCTTCTATCGACGCAATGAAACACATCCCGATACCGATTTACAGCCGCTGCAGCAGGTACTGTTTCAAACCATTGACGATGCGGCACTGGATCCCGCGCTGCGCGGGCGACTGGAGTCGATCAATCAGGAGCGCTCTGCGGCTTCGGTGGCTTTTTTCAATCAGAACGCTCAGCGTTTTGAAGAGAACCAAGACCTGATCGCCAGCTGGTCGGACTACGGTGAGAGTGTAGAGCGCTTTCTTGAAAGCAGTATCAGTAATAAAAATTCAGCGCTGGAGATCGGCCCCGGCTACGGACAATTCCTTGGTAAATTATCCGCCTGTTTTAAGCAGGTAATCGCATTGGATAACTCGGCAGAGATGCTTGAGCAATGCCGCGGACGCGCGACATCACAGGGCCTGAAAAATATTAACTTCAAATTGGGCGATACGGATTTGGCGCGCAGCGAAGGGCTCCGCAGTGACTGTGTGTCGCTGAATATGGTGCTGCATCACAACCCAACGCCAGCAGATATTATCAGCGATTGCGCGAATCTTTTAAGTGGCGGAGGCGTCCTACTCATCACCGACCTCTGCGCCCACGACCAAGATTGGGTAAAGAAAGCCTGTGGTGATCTATGGCTTGGCTTTGAACCTCAGGAGTTAACTCGTTGGGCAACTGCTGCTGGCCTTGAAGAAGGCAACAGCCTGTATCTGGCTCAGCGCAATGGCTTTCGCATACAGCTGCGGCAGTTTATTAAGCCTGCCGTGAATATTTGATAGCAGATTTTTAAAACAAACTTTAAAGACACATTACATCGGGAACGTTTATGTCTAATTACAATATTTTCACCTCGGAATCAGTCTCTGAGGGCCATCCAGATAAAATGGCCGACCAAATTTCTGACGCAGTGTTGGATGCGATTATTAAAGATGACCCGCACTCCCGCGTCGCGGTTGAGACACTGGTTAAAACCGGCATGACCATTATTGCCGGTGAGGTGCGCACCGATACCTATGTTGATCTCGAGCAGATTGTTCGCGATGTGATCACGGGTATTGGCTACGACAGTTCAGACGTTGGTTTCGACGGAAATTCCTGTGCGGTTCTCAACGCTATTGGCAAGCAGTCCAGTGATATTGCCCAGGGTGTCGACGAGGCCGAAGACAAGGATATTGGCGCGGGCGATCAGGGCTTGATGTTTGGTTACGCCAGCAACGAGACCGATGTGTTGATGCCTGCGCCCATTTACTATGCTCACCGACTGGTCGAGCGTCAGGCGCAGCTGCGCAAAAATGGCGTGCTGCCCTGGTTGCGTCCAGATGCAAAAAGTCAGGTGACACTGAGATATGAAGAGGGTGTTCCGGTAGCAATTGATGCTGTTGTTCTCTCAACACAGCACGCGCCTAATATTGCTCTGCCCGACTTGCAAGAAGCGGTACTCGAAGAGATTATTCGCCCAGTACTGCCCGAAGCCTGGTTACATAGCGGCACCCAGTACCATATCAACCCGACCGGACAGTTTATTATTGGCGGCCCGATGGGTGACTGCGGGCTAACTGGACGCAAAATCATTGTCGATACCTACGGCGGTATGGCTCACCACGGTGGTGGCGCATTCTCCGGTAAGGATCCCACTAAGGTGGATCGCTCAGCCGCTTATGCGGGTCGTTACGTGGCAAAAAACATTGTTGCGGCTGGTCTCGCTGATCGCTGTGAGATTCAGATCTCCTATGCAATTGGTGTTTCCGAACCTACTTCTATAAGCATCAACACCTTTGGTACCGGCAAGTTATCCGACGCAGAGATTATTGCTCTGATTCGCGACAACTTTGATCTGCGCCCTAGAGGCCTGATTGAAATGCTCGATCTGCGCCGCCCTATTTATCAAGACACGGCGGCCTACGGACATTTTGGCCGTGAGGAAGAAAATTTCACTTGGGAAAAAACTGACAAAGTGACTGACCTTAGTAAGGCGCTCTAGAGTAAGGCGCTCTAGCAAGACACTTTAAATATGTGAACTGTAATGACAGTGGGTGGTTATCACGTCTCCAAGGTCAGTCACCCTAAGCGCAGCCGAAGAGTCTAGACCAGACCGACAGAAGTCGTTCGGCTCGCTCTTTCAGGATGACAAAAAATATAAATGCTCAGAGCAGTAAGTAAGAACTGAATAACCGAAAAGAAATACCCCGAGCGACAGAAAAGAAGTGCTCGGGATGACAGTAGTTAAAACTAATTTATTTTTATAGGCAAAAAATTATGAACGCATCAATACATCCGATTAGTGCCGATCAGGCCGACTATAAAGTCGCTGACATCTCTCTCGCCGATTGGGGGAAAAAAGAGATCTCCATTGCCGAATCTGAAATGCCTGCACTGATGGCACTGCGCGAAAAATATCACGCCGAGCAGCCACTGGCTGGCGCACGCATTCTTGGCTGCATCCATATGACGATTCAGACCGCTGTGCTGATTGAGACACTAGAAGCACTAGGCGCTGAAGTGCGCTGGACATCGTGCAATATCTTCTCAACTCAGGATCACGCTGCAGCGGCTATTGCGGCCAACGGCACGCCAGTATTTGCCTGGAAAGGCGAGACTGAAGACGAGTATGAGTGGTGTCTGGAACAGCAAGTCTTGAAAGGCGGCGTCCCCTGGAATGCCAATATGATTCTCGATGACGGCGGCGATCTAACGGCCTTGCTGCACACGAAATACCCACAGGTTCTGGATGCAGTTCACGGGGTTACTGAAGAGACAACCACTGGCGTTCACCGTCTCTATGAAATGCTTGAGAACGGCGAATTAAAAATACCGGCCATCAATGTAAATGATTCGGTAACCAAGTCTAAGTGCGACAACAAATATGGCTGTCGCCACAGCCTTAACGATGCCATCAAGCGTGCAACGGATCACTTGCTCTCAGGCAAGAAAGCCATCGTGATTGGCTATGGCGATGTGGGTAAAGGTTCTGCTCAGTCTCTCCGTCAGGAAGGCATGATTGTTAAGGTTACCGAAGTAGATCCAATCTGTGCCATGCAGGCCTGTCTGGACGGCTTTGAAGTGGTTTCTACCTACAATGAGGGTGATCCATCCAAAGGTGTAAACACTGACTTACTGGCGACTACCGATATGCTGGTTACCAGCACCGGCAACTACAATGTCTGTGGTTCTGATATTCTCGCGGCTCTTAAGAGCGGCTGTGTGGTCTGTAATATTGGTCACTTCGACAATGAGATTGATACTGCCTATATGCGCGGTAATTGGGAGTGGGATGAGATCAAACCGCAGGTTCACAAGGTTTATCGCGATCGTGCCAACAATGATCATCTACTGCTTTTAGCGGAGGGTCGTCTGGTTAATTTGGGCAATGCCACGGGTCACCCGAGCCGTATCATGGATGGCTCGTTTGCCAATCAGGTGCTCGCGCAAATCGATCTTTATGCGCGTCAGTTTGCCACTCAAGATGATGCGACTAAAGCTGAGATGCTGCGCGTAGAAGTGCTGCCCAAGCATCTTGATGAAGAAGTTGCCCGCCATATGGTCGGCGGTTTTGGCGGCGTGATAACCACATTGACTCAGGCGCAAGCTGACTATATTAATGTCCCGGTTGAAGGCCCATTCAAAGGCGAAAGCTACAAATACTAGGCGATTGATTTGAGATTCCCGCCTTCGCGCAAACGACGGTGGGAAAGCTTTCTGAGAGAAGCTCTGAATTTCGCCAGAATGGCGGCACACAACCACCATTTTAGTTGGGTATAAAGGACAATTATAAATGAACAACAATGCACCACATCTTAGCTTTGAGTTTTTCCCTCCCAAGACCGATCAGGGGAAAAGCAAGCTGGCGAAAACCCGTCAGGCGTTGGGAAAATTCAATCCGGAATTTTTCTCGGTAACCTATGGTGCTGGCGGCTCGACGCGCGCGACCACCATGGATCAGGTTGCCGCTATTCAGGCCGATGGTTTTTCCGTAGCACCACATATCTCTTTTGGCGGCAGCGCTGAGACTGAAGTATTAGAGTTGCTCAGCGACTATAAAGCCTCTGGTGTAACCGATCTGGTAGCACTGCGCGGTGATCTACCTTCAGGTATGGGCGGCGCGGCACAGTTGGTTCACGCCAATCAGTTGGTGGCTTTTATACGTGAACATACGGGCGATCACTTTAATATCAATGTTGCGGCTTATCCGGAGATTCATCCTGAAGCGGAGAGCTACAGTCAGGATATCTACTGGCTCGGTGAAAAATTTAAAGCCGGCGCCAACCGCGCGATCACGCAGTATTTTTACAGTGCCGACGCCTATTTCAAGTTTGTCGACGAATGCGCCAAAGCAGGTATTGGTGATCCCATTGTGCCGGGCATTATGCCGCTGACTAACTACTCTAACTTGCTGCGCTTTTCCGAAAGCTGTGGTGCCGAAATTCCTCGCTGGTTACGCTGGCAGCTCAAAGAGCGCAGCGACAATATCGAAGACCTGACCAGCTACGGAATTGATGTTATATCTGAACTCAGTCAAAAGCTGCTCGACGGCGGCGCTCCGGGTTTGCATTTTTACACTATGAATCAGTGGCAGGTGAGTGACATCCTGTGTCGCAATCTCGGCTTCCCGGAAAACGGCTAATCCTGCCCTATGCGTATTCCTCGAATATTCACTGACCTACTTTTAAGCTGCGATACCACTGTGGCTATAGAGGGCAGTGCAGCGCGTCATCTTTCATCTGCGCTGCGCATGAAGGTTGGACAGGAAATCACCCTATTCAATGGTCAAGGCGGCGAGTATGCTGCGGAGTTAACTGAGGTCGGAAAAAACCGTGTCTCGGCGAAGGTTGTGGAGCATCGGGATATTCATCGTGAGTCAGCGCTTAAATTGCATCTGGCCATAGGGGTATCGCGCGGTGAGCGCATGGATTTGATTGTGCAAAAGGCTACCGAACTCGGCGTAACGGAAATCACTCCGCTGTTTACCGAGCGCACCGAAGTGAAACTCAGTGGCGAAAGATTAGACAAGAAAATTCGCCACTGGCAGCAGGTCGCCATTAGTGCCTGTGAGCAGTGCCAGCGCAATCTGGTTCCGGTAATCAACAGCCCTGCGACTCCTGATCAGTGGTTGCATCTTTCTGGGCAAAATAGCGACGCATTAAAACTGGTACTTCACCACCGCACTGAAAAGCGCCTGAGTGAACATCAGGCAGTGAGTGATGTGTGCCTTTTAGTGGGCCCCGAAGGTGGGCTGAGCGATCGTGAAATTGAAGCGGCGATTGGAAATGGTTTTCAGCCGCTGGCGCTTGGGCCCCGCGTCTTGCGTACTGAAACTGCGCCGTTGGCAGCTATCAGTATTATACAATCCCTCTGGGGCGATATGGGGTAGTCTGGAACAGCCCTGAGCGATAGAAGGCCCTGGGCTAGTCTAAAATAACCCAGCTAATCAATCTCAGTCGTTTCTGGCTGGGCTTTCTCTTCAATATTCGACTGCATATCCTGCCAAGGATTTTCCTTCGCAAAAACAATCTCCCGCGCAAAACCTGGAATTCTGATTCCGTCGCTAGAAATAATCAGATCTGCATCATCAATTAGCGTTTCACCAAAACGGTAGATAACATCCAGCTGAGCGCTATCGGCACGCTGGGCATACGCAGCCGCCGCGCTACGCGTAGCCTCACGCTTGCTTAGATACTCATCAAATTGATCTGCGTATCGGGTCGCTAACATGCTCTCCACCTTATTCGAAGAAAGCACCAATGCCGTAGCATTATTGCCGCCGAAGCCCTTTGAGTTGATAAATGCGACATCCATTTTAGTGGCGCTAACATCCAGATCTTGGAGTGGAAAGCGCCCGCGCTCCTGATGCACATCTGGTGCGATCTCGGCAATCGTTTTGATGCCGGGAATCATGTCGTACTTAAAGGTTCCCAGCGCGGTAACAAGCTGGTCGCCACTGGCAGTCGCCAGTGAGTGACCGACATAGGATTTTATTGCTGTCACCGGCCAATCATAGATATCAAAAGCGGTTGCTACGCGATCGATCAGTTCAGATTCTGTGGTGCGGTTGGCTGGCGTACTTGAGCCGTGCGCGTGAACAAAGCTATGCTTTTTTACACTCTCTTCACCAGCAATACTAATCGCCGTTGCCACCGCTTTCGACATTGAAATATAGTTACCAACACCGGGGGCAGAAATTGATTTTTTCACGCCATCGGCATTGATAAACACATCCGGCACAGCTCCGTGAATGTCCGCGCCCAATTCAATGGCCAGAGCATCGTCCATCAAAACGATATATTGGCAGGATTCGGAAAGTGTGAACCCACAGTTATAACCAAAGGGCCGGCTTGCGCGGCGCAGATCAGCAGTATCTGTTCCATCCAACTTGCACAGGTTCTCTTCACTGCCAAGGGCATTCATATTGGAAAACCCTTCCATAATTTCTGGGGTAACGCCGGCTTCAGCATTCCCTAAAATGGCCACCCGACGGCGGCCATTGCGAATGTCTCGCACTGCGGCCTGCAGCACATAGAGAAAGCTTGCACAGGCGCCAGTAATGGCTTCAGTGTGACCAACACTGCCGAGCACATAGGCGTTAATAAAATCTGCGGGCATTGAATTTAAGCCCAGCGGCACCTGTTTGGCTGTAGTGCGGTTTCCTTTTAGTCTGGCCTGTAATAAACCGCCAAATCCCTCTTCATTCATCTGGCTTAACGCACTTGATGAGTAAACACCTACTTCATCTGGCGACACCGAATTTGCTACCTTATCCCACTCAATTCCCATGGAATGTACCGCATCACTTGCACCCAGAATAGCCATCTGTAAGCCGCGGGGATGGAAGCGTGCATTGTAGTGATCGCCAGGACTAAAACCGCTGGGTAACTGACCTGCCGATTTTGCCGCTAATTCATAATGCGATTCAACAAGATATTCACTGGCACTTGAGGCGGTTATTTCAACACTGCCATCATCGAGATTCCGTACCTGCCAATCTTCGGGTATCGAGCGCGGCAAATCGCGCTTGAGCATAGAAAAGACCATCTGCTGATGCTGCTCGTCCGCAAAAGAAATCTTTTTATTACCGGGAACATGGGCGGGATCAAAGGATTCAACTCTGCGCACTAAGGTGCCATTGATCACCTCTGATCTAAAATGCTTATCGACCTCGGCAGCACTGAGTAAATTACCCTGCGAATCGCGGTAGCTTTCACCGTCTACGGTTACCTGCGCCATCAAGCATGCGAGACTGGCAACGGTGCTCTGCTGCTCCTCAACCGGAAGTGATTCCAGAATCATGCGACGAAATGCCTGGTGAGAAGAGCTGCGTCCGGCGGCGCTGTAACCGCCGAAGCCCACAATAACTGGCAGTGAATTAGCCATAGTTTGTCCCTTGAGTGGATATAATTTGTATAACTCTAGTGTAGGGTTGAAAAACCCTTATCTCTTTGACTTTTAAGCCACTTATGATTGTTATTTAGCCATTATATGGTACATTTAGGACATTATGGCTTTTAACCTGACTCTTTTACTCTGTGACAACATGCTTGTATCCAGCAGCACTCTGGCTGCTGAGATTTTTCAATTTGCAGAATCCATGGCCCGCGCCACAAAACAGCAGCAAGGTGAACTGATTATTCGCCGAGTAAGTGCCGATGGTTTGCCAGTTCAAACATCGTCGGGATTTGAACTCTATCCAACTCACTCTATCGACGATGATTTTGTCAGCGACCTTATCCATATTCCCGCCCTGTGGCGCAATCCTCGTCCTGCCGTGCAAAAGCATGCGGCTTATATTCCCTGGCTACAAGAGCAGCATCAGTACAACTGTAATTTCACCGCCGTAGGCACCGGGGTCTGCTTTTTAGCTGAGGCGGGGCTTTTGGATGATAAACCGGCAACCACCCACTGGCATTATTTCGACCAGTTGCAGCGCGCCTACCCAAAGATCAAATTGGCGCGTCAGCATTTCACCACTCAGGCGGGAAATATCTACTGTGCTGCGAGTATTAATGCGATGGCGGAGCTAATCATGCATCAGGTGGAGCGTATTTTTGGGCGGGTTATTGCACGTCAGGCGCAGCGAAACTTTTTCCATGAGATTCGCAATTTGGCCGATCCGATCAGCCTTAGCGACCAGCAGGTTAATAGGCACAGCGACGAGACGATTGTGCAGGCCCAGATGTGGGTTCAGGATAATCACAGCAAACAGCTTTCAGTACCGAGTTTGGCCGCACAGTTTGGTATGACAACCCGCACCTTTAACCGGCGCTTTATGGCGGCGGTGGGAAAGACACCCGGGGATTATTTAACCGAGGTGCGCATGACCTTTGCCTGCGATCTGCTAAAAAATACTGATCTGTCGATTCTGGAGATTGCCAACTACAGTGGCTATAAGGATGCCAGCTGGTTTTCATCTCGGTTTAAGCATTGGTCGGGCAATAGTCCTAAGGAATATCGACGCACTGTGCGTGCGAAGTTATTTTCTGCCGACGCGAGGAAGCTAGAGAATTAAAATGGGCCTATAAAAAAAGCGCCCGAAGGCGCTTTTTTCAATTCAGCATGACTGAATTAGATGATGCGAACGTGGACAACACCCTCAACCGCTGCAAGTTTTTCCTGCAGGCTGTGATCAAAATCACCTTCAATATCAATAATATTGTAAGCAATTTCATCGCGACTCTTATTGACCATATCGACCACATTCAATTCACTGTCAGCTAATACCGCCAATACATTACCCAAAACTTTGGGTACATTCTTATTAGAGAAGGTAATGCGCGTTCCACCGTTGCGGGCCATCTTGATCTGCGGATAGTTAACCGAATTGCGGATATTGCCGTTCTCAAGAAAATCCATCAACTGGTTGGCGGCCATTACCGCACAGTTTTCTTCCGCTTCTGCAGTGCTGGCACCGATATGCGGCATCAACAGCACATCGCTGCGGCCGAGTAATTCAGGTGCTGGGAAGTCAGTGATATAACCACCGATCTCACCCTTATCTAACGCTTCAACTACATCCGCTGAACTAACAATTTCTTCACGGGCAAAGTTAAGAATCTTCGCCGTGTTTTTCATAATTGAAAGAGTCTTGGTGTTAATCAGGTGCTTGGTAGCTGGGATTGCAGGAACATGCAGCGTGATAAAGTCTGAGCGAGCCAGTAGCGCTTCAATGCTATCCATGCGCTCAACATTACTGGATAACTGCCAAGCTGCTTCGACTGAGATCGCTGGATCGTAACCCACCACATTCATGCCTAGCTCTAGCGCTAGATTAGCGATCATCGATCCAATAGCACCTAAGCCGATAACACCCAGAGTTTTGCCCTGTACTTCACCGCCAGCAAAACGCTTTTTCTCTTTTTCCAGCAACTGGCCCATTTCTGAAGAATCAGTGATGTCGGTGAGACTCTGAACATAGTTCATGCCACCATAGATATCTCGTGAACCCATCAACAGTGATGCGACGATTAATTCTTTTACTGCGTTGGCGTTGGCGCCAGGCGTGTTAAACACGACAATGCCCTGCTCGGTGAAATCAGCCGTTGGAATATTGTTGGTACCAGCACCAGCACGGGCGACGGCAACAACGGATTCCGGCATAACTTCATTGTGCAACTTTTGGCTGCGCAACAACACGCCTACTGGATCAGCGCATTCGCTAGACACCTGATAGGTATCAGTGGGGAAGCGCTCGAGACCTTTTGATGAGATTGCATTATAAGTACGGATTTTATACATAGCTGTTTTCTTCTCACTTTACGTTCTTGTGTTTTTTCAATTAGTTTTATAGAGACACTTGTTCATACGCCCAATCCAACCAGGGCAGCAGTGTTTCAAGATCAGTTTTTTCAACCGTAGCGCCACACCAGATTCGCAATCCGGCCGGAGCATCGCGGTAGGCACCGATATCGTAGGCAACGCCTTCAGCGTTCAACAGCTTAACAATTTGCTTAACCTGATCTGCGTCGAGATCAAGGGTCAAACAAACGCTGGTATTGGAAATCTGTTCGGGAACCTCGGCTAAAAAGTGCGCCCAGTCACGCGTGGCGACATATCCCTTTATAACATCAAGGTTCGATTCTGATTTGGCAATCGCCGCTGGCAATCCACCGATTGAGCGAACCCAATCAAGAGCATCAAGATAGTCGGCAACACAGAGCATTGACGGTGTATTAATCGTCTCGCCGCGGAAGATACCTTCGATCAATTTTCCACCTTTGGTCATGCGGAAAATTTTCGGTAACGGCCAAGCCGGGGTATAGCTTTCAAGACGCTCAACCGCTCTTGGGCTCAGAATCAACATACCGTGAGCGCCTTCACCGCCAAGGACTTTCTGCCAGCTGAAAGTTACAACGTCGAGTTTTTCCCAAGGCATCTGCATGGCAAATACTGCGGATGTTGCGTCACAGATAGTCAGTCCTGTGCGATCGTCGCTAATCCAGTCTGCATTCTCTACCTTTACGCCTGCCGTGGTGCCATTCCAAGTAAACACTATATCGTTATCCGGATTGGCCTGACTGAGGTCGGGTAATTTGCCGTAATCGGCGGTATAACTATTCAGGTTGTCGAGTTTGAGCTGCTTAACAGCATCGGTAAGCCAGCCGCTACCAAATGATTCCCAAGCAAATATATCAACCGGTCGCTCGCCGAGCGCTGACCACATAATCATTTCCACAGCGCCAGTATCTGATGCGGGAACTACGCCAACTCGGTAGCCTTCTGGAAGCCCAAGAATTTCAGCGGTGTCAGTACATGCCCGACCCAACGCAGCCTTTCCCAGGCTTGAGCGATGCGAGCGACCCAGTGTTGCAATATCGAGATTATTTACATCATAGCCAGGACGTTTGGAGCAGGGGCCTGAAGAAAAATTAGGGTTATTCGGTTTGATCGTCGGTTTCATATTTTTCTGATTACTTCTTTTAAAATAACGTTTTTAAATAAGGGTGACTGTTGCAGCCCCCATCAATGGAAAGGGCTGCAAGTTTGACTCTAAATTTATTGGGAATTTGTTGTTTTATTTAGCAACTTTAGCCTTGGCCGCGCGTTCTTTTGCAATCAGAAAATCTGCAACTTTAAGCATTCCATCAAAACCGCCGGTCATTCTGCTGCTGATTCTGTATTTGCCGTTTACAACCATTTCAGGTGTGCCCTGAGTGCGGTAACCACGCATTCTGGCCTTGCCCTGATTGACCATGCTGGTCATACCAAAAGAGTTAAAGACCTGAGAAAACTTAACGCTGTCGATGCCTGCTGCAACAAAAATCTTGGCCACATCCTGCTCGGTATGAACCGCTTCTTTCCTGACATGAATAGCTTCAAAAATCGGCTTGTGCACCTTATCTAAAACCTTGAGTGCTAACCCGCTGTAGTAGGCGCGAGCATAAACTTCCATCTCTGGCCGCCAAACCGCTGGAGTGCGCTGCATGTCGACGTCGTCGCCCAGAGCCTCTGCCCAAGGATGTAGAACCGCTTCAAAGTTATAGCAATGACCGCAGGTATAGGCAAAAATCTCATTAATTTCGATTTTATCCGGGTTCGCCGTTCTGATAACTTGTGGCAAAACTTCGTAGTGCACACCAGCCTTATACTGCTCACCATCAGCACAGCCCAATGAGGCCGGTAGCAAAAGCAGCAAAAAGAAATATCTATAAATACTACGCAACATAGGAAACTCCTGTACAACCATTTTAAAAACCATTTGTAAGAATAGGCAGGACTAATCTCTTAGCCCTACTCCATCAACATTTTAATTAAGGGTTAGTTTAGGCCCGAAATAAAGTTGGCCACTGCCTTAATTTCTTTGTTACTTAAACGCTCAGCAACACCCTGCATAATTTTTGCATTACCACTGGCGCGTTCACCACTGCGGTATTTCAACAGCTGACTTTCGATATAGTCGGCATGCTGACCGCCCAGCGCTGGATAGCCTGCCGGGTCATTGCCGTTACCGGCGGGTGAGTGACAGCCAGTACAGGCTGAAACTTCAGTTTTAAGATTTCCAGCACGGTAGATATTTTCACCGAGCTGTAATGCCTCGTCGGGATCACTGTAACCAATTAGAGTAATCTCTTGAGCACCAGATACCTGACGCTGTTGGCCATTGTAATACGCCGCCATATCTTGCAGATCTTGGTCTGAAGATGCATCTAGAAGACCGGTCATCTCTACAATCGCGCGCTCGCCAGACTTTATATTACGCAGCTGGCGAACTAAATAGTTTTCGCCCAATCCGGCAAGTTTAGGGAATGAAGCAACCATGCTATTGCCGTCACTGCCGTGACAACCGGCACATACAGCTACCTTCGATTCTCCCGCTACGGCATCACCAGATGCCAACGCCTGATTCGCTGTAAGTGCAGCCATCAGACAAATAATACTAAAAAAGCTTTTTTTCATGGTTAATCAACTCGTGCAATCCGCTAGAATAGAACTTATAAATGAACTCCAACTGGTATGCTGGAGCCATTAACATTAGCCACGTCGGCTAAAGCCGGCGCATTATATACTAATAAGTAGCACTTCTTACAGCGAGAAAATGACCCTTTAGCCATGGATTCAACTCATATTGATTATAAGCGCGTATCATTTTTGACCAGCGCGCCCTCTCTCAAGCAATGCCCCGCCGATAGCGGTTGCGAAATTGCTTTTGCCGGCCGCTCAAATGCCGGTAAATCCAGCGCCATAAATACGCTCACACGTATCAAAGGCCTTGCCAGAATTAGTAAAACACCGGGGCGGACACAGCTGATAAATTTCTTTGGACTGGATGGCGGTAAGCGTCTGGTTGATCTTCCGGGCTATGGTTATGCAAAAGTCCCCATTGCCATGAAGCGAGAGTGGGATAAACATCTGGCCGAATATTTGCAGATGCGTCAAAGCCTTGCAGGCCTAGTACTGCTAATGGATATTCGCCACCCTCTTCAGGATTTTGATCTGCAGATGCTCAACTGGGCGGCACAGGCTGGATTGCCCGTGCATATCCTTCTAACCAAGTCAGACAAGCTTAAGCGCGGCCCAGCTCAGAGCGCATTGCTGATGGTCGAGAAACATCTGCGGGAGATGGATCCCGGCTGTACCCTACTCAGCGCGCAAACTTTTTCTTCCCTAAAAAAGCAGGGGCTGCCAGAACTTGAGTCGGTCTTAGGTCACTGGTTTAGCGCAGATTTTGTCGATCCCTCTAGCGATCCAGCTAACACGTAACACCTCAAATCCAAACATAAAAAAACCCCGATCCAAGATGGATCGGGGTGTGCGTTGCTTTGCTTGGGAGTTAAGCCTTGCAGTTTGCTTAGTTTGGGGGAGAGTAAGCAATTATGTCTTGCCTTTAGTAAGACAGGCTCAAATCAGATAGTTCAAAAATAATTGTAAAAAAATGAAAAAAGATTTAAACCTTGCGGGCTAGTGCCGCCACATATTCGCATTATTAAAAGCTTTTCCTGTGATTGAGGCATTCGACCTGTTACTGCGGGATACTTATACATTGATTAAAGCGCTTCTTTCTTATCTAGCTGATAAGTATCAAAATTAGCAGCCCACCACGGGCAATATTTACCTTGCTTAAAACTGATTCTGCACCTACATTTAGGATGGTTTAACGCTATTTGCATGATGCACAGGCTAAAGCAATCCATGGATTGGATAATAATTACATCGCTAAAACCACCGACTAGACAACTAGCGCATGTATTCCGTAGCATTCACTTAGCTACAAAGTCCCCTCCCATATTGCAACTTGTAACATCCGTTTCTGTGCATTTCCAAATCGTTTCACTGAGCGCTAGGTGTTTATTCGTCCGGCGTTTGGCGCTCTTTCCAACAAGGACGTGGAGAAGTTGATATGAAAAGGAAAACAATACCCCTATGCCTAGCTAGTTTACTTGCCGTTGCGGCAATTCCAGTTTCGGCAACCACATGGATGATTGGTGATAACGATGGATATGGTTCCGCCATTCCAGATAATGCCAATCACCCCTTCAATGGCTTTACTGCCGGTTACGATGGTCGTAGTGCTGCTGAAATTGCAGCGACCAATGGCGCTCAATACACCGACACTTACAGTACGACTCACGGCATTTACGGACCACAGTCTGGCGATGTGGCTACATTTGAGTTTACTGGTCTTGGCAATGGCTGGACTGAAGGCAGCATGTGGTTTGATATGGCCGACTTCCAAGCCTCTACCTTTGGTTCGGTTAGTACGACTTATAACGGCATAGTTCAAAACTGGTCATTTAGCGATGGCTTTCCAACGACTAAGATTCGTTTCTTCGATTTGGCACAAAACGTTATCGACTCAATTAATAGCCTTGGCTCATTAACTGTGGCGATTGATAGAAATGGCTCTAGTGATTTTTATGGCTTTGACTTTGCCTTGCTATCGGATCGGATTGGCGACAATACGGATATTGGCGAAGTTCCCCTTCCGGCCGCCGCTTGGTTGTTTGGCTCTGGTCTCATGGGCCTGATAGGTTTAAGAAAACGCAAAGCTAAAATCGTCTCGGCGTAATCTTGAACTACGGCACTTAATCTGACTTTTTATTAAGTGCAGAACAGTACCATGGGCTCGACTCATTAGAGCTCATGGTATTAATAACTAATCAGTGTGCCTCATCCCAGTTGTCACCTACACCCACATCAACTACTAAAGGAACTAGCAATTCGGCTGCGGATTCCATTCGCTCAACCAATCCCCGCTTAACTATCTCCAACTCTGACTCTGGCACCTCTAGCACGAGTTCATCGTGTACCTGCATAATCATGCGACTCTGCAGTGAACTGCTCTCTAGCCACTCGTCCACGGAGATCATCGCGCGTTTAATAATATCTGCGGCAGTGCCCTGCATGGGGGCATTAATCGCGGTGCGCTCTGCGGCTTGGCGGCGCATACCATTTCTTGAACTAATTTCAGGCAGGTAGAGACGTCGGCCAAAGAAGGTTTCCACATAGCCGTTTTCGGCGGCGGTGTAGCGGATATTATTCATATAATTTTGCACGCCGGGATAGCGAGAAAAATAGAGTTCAATATATTCTGCCGCCTGTTTGCGATTAATGCCCAACTGGCGCGCCAAGCCAAAAGCTGACATACCGTAAATAAGGCCAAAGTTAATCGCTTTAGCACTGCGCCGCTGCTCAATGGTTACTGCGTCTGTCTCAACACCAAAGACTTCTGCGGCCGTAGCGCGGTGAATATCCTGGCCGGCGTTAAAGGCCTCTAATAGGCTCGGATCTTCTGACAGGTGCGCCATAATGCGCAGCTCAACTTGCGAGTAATCCGCAGCCACCAAAAGACAGCCCGGCCCGGCTATAAAGGCCTGGCGTACACGGCGCCCTTCAGCAGTTCGGATCGGAATATTTTGCAGGTTGGGATCCGACGATGAAAGCCGTCCGGTCGCGGTTCCCGCCTGATGGTAAGAGGTGTGAATACGACCCGTTTGCGGATTGATCATTACTGGCAGTTTATCGGTATAGGTCGACTTGAGCTTGGCTAAACCACGGTGTTCCAAAATGACTTTTGGCAGCGGATAATCTAACGCCAGCTCTTGTAGTACTTCCTCTTTTGTTGATGGTGCGCCTTTGGCGGTTTTCTTTAGCACTGGTATTTCGAGTTTCTCGAAAAGTATTTCGCCTAGCTGTTTGGGCGATGCGAGATTAAATTGCTGGCCAGCAAGATCCCAGGCCTGAGTCTCCAATTCTGCAAGCCGCTCGGATAATTCTTGGCTCTGCTGAAATAAAAGCGTGCCATCCACTAATGCGCCGGCGCGCTCTATACGCGACAAGACAGGAATCAATGGTAATTCTATTTCTTCGAATACTTTAGCCAATACTGGCTCTGCGGACACCTGTGACCAGAGCGTATTATGCAGACGCAACGTTATATCCGCGTCTTCTGCGGCATAGGGCCCCGCCTGCTCTAGCGCAACCTGATTAAAGGTAATTTGCGCCGCGCCTTTGCCGGCAACATCGGCGAATTTAATCGTCTCTTCATCGAGATACTTCAGCGCCAGACTATCCATATCATGACGGGTTGCCACCGAGTCGAGCACATAGGATTCGAGCATAGTATCAAAGGCGATGCCCTGTAGATTAATGCCGTGCTGAGCTAACACGCTCATATCATATTTAAGGTTTTGACCGACTTTTGCGATGCTAGCGTCTTCTAAATAGGGCTTGATATTTTCCAGCACAAAATCACGCGACAACTGCTCTGGGGCGCCCATATAATCATGTCCAAAAGGGATATATGCGGCTTGCCCCGGCGCCACGGCCAGTGAAATTCCAACCACTTCTGCGCGCATATAATCGAGACTGGTTGTCTCTGTATCCACAGCCACTAGCGAGGCATTTTTTATCTTCTCGATCCAATGATTAAATTCTGCTTCGGTTAAAACAATTTGATAGTCTTTGTTTATCTCTTCCTTTACAGCACCTGACGACGGGGATTCTTCAGCCCCTGCCGCGGCTTTATGCTCAGCAGGCTCAGGACTTTCAGATACTGTGGTTTGTGCCTCTTCAACCCAAGACTTAAATTCCAAGTTGCGGAATAAACTCAACAGCTCAGCCTGATCTGGTTGAGCGTTTTTTAGCTCGCCAATTTGCAGTGGCATTTCTACATCGGTTTTGATGGTGGCCAACAGGTAGGAGAGGTAGGCGAGTTCTTTATGCTCTTCAAGCTTGGGGGACATGGTTTTAGCGCCCCGGAATGTTAGGCCCGCAACCTCATCAAGTCGTGCATAGATATCATCTAGCCCCCCTATTCCTTGAAGTAACCCCAGTGCAGTTTTTTCACCTACGCCAGGCACCCCTGGAATGTTGTCCGATTTATCCCCCAGCAGCGCAAGGTAATCAATAATTAATTCTGGCGGTATTCCAAATTTTTCAATAACCCCTGCCCTATCCAAGGTTGAATTGTTCATGGTGTTAATCAGGGTGATATGTTCATTGACCAGTTGCGCTATATCTTTGTCGCCAGTAGAAATAACCACTGGCTGCTGTGCCGCTGTGGCCTGAACTGCCAGCGTTCCGATTACATCATCTGCCTCTACTCCATCAATAATCAACATCGGTAAGCCCATGGCCTTAATGATATTGTGGATGGGTTCTATTTGAAGGCGAAGGTCATCTGGCATAGGTGGCCGATGCGCCTTGTAATCGCTGTAAATATCGTCGCGAAAGGTTTTGCCTTTGGCATCAAAAACGACAACCAAGGTGCTCTGCGGATAGTCTTTTTGTAACCTCCGCATCATGTTAATGACGCCTTTTACGGCGCCCGTAGGCTTTCCTTTACTATTTGTTAATGGCGGTAACGCATGAAATGCGCGATAGAGGTAGGAGGATCCATCAACAAGAACCAGCGGTGTTTTAGTGTCCATATTTTCCATGATATTCAGCGGTAAATTTTGGTTATCAGGATACACGATTTACTGAAAACAGACCTTAAATTGCGCCACCAGGCTGTGTATAAATTTACTGTAGCCATCGCTGCTCAGTGGCTGATTCAATCCCTGTGAGTCGAGAATAGTCCTTGTCAATTTTAACTCGCGAGCAATAACCTGTGCGTCTTTATCCGAGTACTGGGGTTCGACAAAGATACATTTGGCATGAATCTCTTTGGCCTTCTGGCGAAGTAAATATTGGCTTCTGGCGCCTTGGCTTGCACCACTAACATCGCGGATAGATTGGCCATCCCTGAGATCAAACGCGAAGGCGAAATGACCGAATGCATCGTGATGGGTCAGATAATGCTTGTTTTTAAATGGTGCCAACTCCATTTTTAGCCTCGCTATTGATGCAGCGTCCATAATAGGTGTGATCGGGAGACCCAAGCGCTGCTGAATGTTCTCGGCAATAATATTTCCATTCAACGGATTTAGCCACACATGCGGATCGAACTGAAGGTGCTCATGCTGATGTTCATGTTGATGCGCACCTTCCTCGACTACAGAGCTTTCTGTGCTGACGTCGTGCTCGGCTGCCAACAGGTCTAAATCCATCACTGTAAGAAGCTTACTGGCAGGTAAAAGCGCCATTGACTTACCTATTCTCGCTTCGAAGCCGCCGCCAATCCACAGAATTAAATCTGCTTGGTTTATTTTTATCAACGATGAAACTGGGAACGACACATCATGAGCTGACTGCACCGCAGACTGTAAATATTCAACACGCGCCTTATCGCCTACGGCTGACTTGGCAATTATCGCTAGCGGTTTGATAGTGGTAATAATTAACGGCTTTTGCTGCTCGACGAGTTCCTCGCCGACAGTTAAGCCATAGGCGAAGTTACCGACAAAGAGTAGCTGAAAACTGGCCATCACTAGAAAAGTGTTATACTGTATCTTTTTTGCTATTGACAAAATTATTCCTTACATACAAGATTAGAAAAGAGCGCTAAAGCTGCTTTATTTGCTTATGTTATGTTATAACTTAACCTCAAATTAAGCTAGGCTATTTAGAATCACCTATAGATAGATCACTTTATGCTGAGCAACTCTAGACTCGTTCACCAACCCCACGACCACCGTCGCTGTATCAGCGCTGCGCTGACCCGCGCTAGGGATCTGTGTGCTGAAGAGAACCTGCGATTAACGCCAACCCGCGAGTCGGTACTGCGACTATTATGGCAGAGTCATCGACCACTGGGAGCTTACCAACTTCAAGATCAACTTGCCAAGATCTCTGGCAAACCAATTGCGCCTCCAACCATTTATCGTGCAGTTGAATTTCTCCTGAAGACTGGATTAATACACCGCATTGCATCACTTAATGCTTATATCGGCTGCCCATTTCCCAACAGTGATCACAGCAATCTGTTTATGATCTGCACTGACTGCGGCAGCGCTGCCGAGGTCGCTCACTCCAGTATCAATAAGCTTCTTCAAAGCACATGCGAAAAAGCCAACTTTACCTTACAAGACCAATCACTTGAAATTTTTGGCTTGTGCCCTAACTGCTCATTGCAGCAACAAGAAAATGGGGGCATAAGCTCCGCGGATAAAGACCATGAATAACCCTTTGATTACCTTGGACAGGGTCAATAAAGCATTTGCCGATCGCCCCGTATTGCAAAATATTTCCCTGCAGTTGATGCAGGGGGAGATTACCACATTGATTGGTCCGAACGGAGCAGGGAAATCGACTCTGGTGAGAATTATTCTCGGATTAGTTGAACCCGACAGCGGCTCAGTGTCTCCTGCAGATCGATTAAAGATTGGTTATATGCCGCAGAAAATTAGCATTGACCCGAGTCTGCCTATCTCTACCTCGCGCTTTCTGCAACTAGCCAACACATCTAATCATGCCTGCCACGAAGCACTGGAGATGGTCGGCATCAGCCATTTAGCCAAATCACCGATACAGTCCCTGTCTGGCGGAGAGCTACAGAGGGCACTTTTGGCCCGGGCCATTTTACGTAAACCCAATTTCCTCGTACTCGATGAACCTGTTCAGGGTGTTGATGTGATGGGTCAAAATGCTCTGTACACAATGATTGCTAAGCTGTCTAAATCTCTAAACTGCGGAATCTTAATGGTCTCCCACGACTTACATTTGGTCATGTCTGCAACCGATCAGGTAATTTGCTTAAATCAACATATTTGCTGTCAGGGTCATCCTGAGCAGGTCACCAAAGACCCCGCCTATTTAGATATCTTTGGGCAAACTAAGGCTATTTATACTCATAAGCACGACCACCAACACAGTATTCATGGCGAAGTTTTGGACGGACAGGGAAACCATCAACACGGGGAGGGCTGCAACCATGACTAATTTTATTTTATATGCCTTACTTGCCGGTCTCGGAGTCGCTTTGGTTGCAGGGCCACTGGGGTGCTTTGTTGTCTGGCGACGTATGGCTTATTTTGGTGATACTTTGGCCCATTCGGCGCTGCTAGGTGTTTCTATCGGTGTCCTGCTGGATATCAACCTGAGCATTACCGTGGCCGCGATACCGCTGCTAATGGCATTGGGTCTGGTTTATTTAGAGCAACGCGGCATTCTCTCGCTGGATACTCTATTGGGGATACTCTCACATTCTGCACTGGCTACCGGCCTAGTACTTATTTCTTTACTTCCAGATGTTCGTGTTGACCTGATGTCGCTTCTATTTGGTGATCTTCTCTCAGTTACGGTAAGCGATCTATGGGTTATTTATGCGGTTGCAGGCACAGTTATTTTACTTCTCTTGGTGCTTTGGAAGCCCCTTATCAATATTACCGTACACGCTGATTTAGCCGAGGTAGAAGGGGTCAAAGTCTCTGCGGTACGAACTGCTTTGATGCTAATTACCGCGCTGGTTATCGCCATTGCGATGAAGATTGTCGGCGTTTTATTAATTACTGCGCTGCTGATTATCCCAGCGGCAACGGCAAGACGCGTCAGCAATACACCTGAGCAGATGGCAATCACCGCCAGCATAATTGCGATGCTGACGGTGCTTATGGGGCTGGGTATGTCTTGGTATGTAGATACACCCGCAGGGCCGTCAGTGGTAGTCTGCGGCGCACTGCTGTTTATGGGTTCACTGGTGTTTCGTCAGAAGAGCTAGGGCGTCTAAAAACATCTACTGCTCGCTAGCGGTCAAATGCATGGCTGATTGAACGCCAAGTCTGCCGTAGGGCGACTTCAGCATGAGGCGCTTTAAAGAAGCCATGATAGTGGCCCTTGGGGTTTATCAGCACTAATTGGGTACTGTGATCAACCGTGTAATTGTCATCTTCCAATGGAACCTGCGTGTAGGCAACATTTAACTGGGTGGTCAGACGCAAGACAAAGTTGGGATCACCGGTGACACCAATGAAGTCTTGGTTAAAGTAGGGTACGTAATCAGCCATTTTTTCTACTGTATCGCGCTCGGGGTCGAGAGAAATCATCACTATCTGTAATTTTTCTTTTTCCGACTCGCCGAGGTCTTGATACATTTCAGCGAGAGTGGCCATGGTGGTCGGGCAAATATCCGGGCAGTTGGTAAAACCAAAGAACAGAATCGTCCACCTGTCCTGAAGGTTTTCGAGGCTAAATGGCGCGCCGCGATGGTCGGTCAATTTAAAGTCACTAAATATTCTTGGGGTGCTCAGTTCTATAGCACCGTTAATACGCAGCTCGGCAGCAGACATCTGCACTGGCTGGTTCATACGCCAGATAAAACCGAGGGTTACCAGGACGACAAAGCCGAGTACGGCGGCCACGGTCAATTTAATTCTTGTCTGTTGCTTCATGGTTTAATCTCCAAAACAGCGCGCGTGACAGCGGCTTTAATAGTTAGCTGGTAATACCACTTAGTAAAAAGTGCTTAGATAATTCTTACCGTCTCAATCAAATAATGATCGAGCAACATAATGCAGAACAGCACCATCAAATAGGTGATTGAAAACTTAAAAGTCTTCATACCCGATTGATCGTCCTCACCCAGCAACATGACCAGTGACCAGTAGAGGAAGCCGGCACCCAGCAGTAGGGCACCTGTAAGGTACAGCCAGCCGAACATTCCGGTCAAAAAGGGCAGTACGGTGATAACAATCAGCAGCAAGGTGTACAGCACAATATTTATCTTGGTGTACTGCTCGCCATGAGTTACCGGCAGCATGGGTATTTCTGCTTTTGCGTAATCGTCTTTGCGATGAATCGCTAGCGCCCAAAAGTGCGGCGGCGTCCAAGCGTAAATAATCAGCACTAAGAGCAGGGCGTTATAGTGGATTTCTCCGGTTACCGCTGTCCAGCCCAACAGGGGCGGGGCGGCGCCGGCAAGACCACCAATAACAATATTCTGCGGCGTGGCGCGCTTTAAATACATGGTGTAGACGAATGCATAGCCAATCGAGGAGGCGAGGGTTAACCAGGCGGTAATCTGATTGATAAACACCAACAGAATAACCATCCCAGCGAGACCCGTGAAAAGTGCAAAAAGGATCGCTTGATTAGGCTTAATACGGCCTCGGGCTATAGGACGATTGTGGGTTCGTGCCATTTTGTCGTCTATCTGACGGTCGACAATATGATTGACGGCAGCGGCTGAACCGGCGCACAAAGCGATCCCGAGGTTACCCAGAATAAGTACGTCCAGTGACACCATTTGATCTGTGGCTAACAGCATGCCAATCAATGAGGTGAGTATCATCAACGCAACAACGTTTGGCTTGCACAACTCTAAATAGTCGCGCCAGCGTACGCTTGTTATTTTTGTTTCAGTTTGCGGCATATTGCTGCACTCCCGTTATTCGGCTTTTTATTAACGATCTGGTGAATACTTTAATAGGTGCTTTAGATCGTCCAGCAAACCCATAACATCATCATCTTGTGTGTAGTAGAGAATCGCATCGTTATCCGGTGTTACAACTATGTAACGGGTATCGCTGAGATCCCAATCCATAGAGCTATTGGCCAGCAGTGCGCTCAGCTCAGTCAGGCCATTGCGCTGAATCTGCAGATGCGGATGCTCCAGCGCCAACTGTTCGTATTGTTGGTTATCAAGCTGTGCTGAATTGGCCAGATAGACGCGTTCGGCACGACGCACCAACTTACCCATCAAAATATGAACCTGTCGGGTATCGAGAATCACTTTCTGACAACTGTCATCACAGCTCTGTCCACCCGCCACCAGAATTTTCCATTTCAATGAGCCTGCGGTCTCTTCTTCGAGGGCGCTACTAATATCAATTGCTGGCTTGATCAGGGTGCCCTGATTGGTGGTTCCAAGCAGATCGATCATGCGTTGGCGCTCTTCTTCAGTGGTCGGCACCATCAGTGTGCCGGCCAACATAACACTGCCGACCATAATCAACATAATCCAAATCTGGATTTTCATTCCTTTGTTGCGCGGACCGTTGCTGCCAGAGCTGTTACTGTTTAAAGGTTGTTCACTCATTAGCGATTTCCCATTTTGTATTTTAACCATGCAGCGATATTAGAATTGGCATTGATTGTCATTATTAACAACACCAGTACCATTACAAACCACTGCACAGCGTAAGCTGTATGTTTTTCCGGCTGTACCGCGACAGTTGGCCAACCCGTCTCAAGCGCACCCGGTGAGTCACTGTCGAGGCGCAGTTGATAGGCGAAAAACTGATCACCATAGAGCTGCTCGGCACGCACTGCCGAAACCCAACCAACTCGTGCCGGCCAGTTGCTGACAACATCAATGCCATCATCGAGCTGTAAACCACCCTTGAGTACTCGATAGAGTGAACCGCTCAATCGTATCTGACCGGTTACTGGTGGAATTACTGGCAACTGATTGCGGTCTAGCGATGCCTGAACCCAGCCGCGGTTAACCAGTATCTTCTGGCTGCCGGTTATAGGTGTTAGCACTTCAAAGACTTCGTAACCGGGTCGGCCATTGCGCACGCGATTATCCAGCAAAAGGCGTCGATTTGCATCCAGTTTGCCGCTCAACTGTGCTGCTCGATACTGCAAGTTAGTATCGCCACTCAGATCGACCAGTGCCGCCGGAGCCGACTGCTGGTTGCCGACAAATTCAGCCAGTATCTGGCGCTTTTCTTCAGCGCGGTCTAACTGCCAGTAGCCGAGACTAATCAGCAGCGGAGTCATAAGACAGACGAACAGCAGCAGCTTGGCATTCGGCTGCCATAAAAATTTATCTGTTGTTTGCTGTGGCTGATCTGTCATTTGTGTTTAAATTCTGTTTTCAGTTTTGGAGTTTGTCATGCTTTTAAAGACTATTATCGTCTTATTGTTTATTGCCGTTGTTATCAGTCTTTTTGGCGGCCTCAATTTTCTCGTTAAAGACCTCGGGGGCAACAATAAAAAGCGCCTGCTCTACGCCCTTGGCATTCGCATAACCCTTGCTGGCCTTTTGCTCGCCACCATTATATACGGCGCATACACAGGGCAGATCAAAAGTCAGGCGCCCTGGGATCGACAGTTACATCCACAAAATGCTGCACCAGCTCCTAAATAGCCAGCTTTAAAAAACGTTTAGACTTTTGCTTTAAACAAAAACGGCCAGACAAACTGTCTGGCCGTTTTTTTTGGTCTTTTTTTCTGTGTGGACTTTAGCGCCTATTCACGCCGATCGACACCAGTCCAAATTAGTCTAGAACGTAGACGCAGAGGAACAGACCGACCCAAACTACATCAACAAAGTGCCAGTACCAAGCAGCAGATTCAAAGCCAAACTGGTCGTCATGAGTAAAGTGTCCCTTCAATGATCTAAAGAAAGCGACCATCAACATAATGGTACCCAAGGTTACGTGAGCACCGTGGAAACCAGTAAGCAGAAAGAAGGTTGTACCATAGATACCTGAGTTGAGAGTCAGACCCATGTGCTGGTAGGCTTCGATATATTCTTCGGCCTGTAAGACGAGGAAGATTAGACCGAGCAGAACAGTGATACCTAACCAGGTTACAAATTGCTTGCGGTTGTTGTTCTTTAAGCCCGTGTGCGCAATATGCACAGTGAAGCTTGAAGTCAGCAGAACAGCGGTGTTCCAAAGTGGCAACCAGCTCAGAATATTTGCCCAGCCCGGAAAGCTCATCGCTTGGTCCGGACCTTTAAAGATCGCTGCATCGCCATTGGCGGCTTGATCTGGGGTCTCCATAACTGGCCACTGTGTTTCGTACCCAGGCCACAGCAGGGCATTATTCGCGACGGCAGCATCTGTTGGCGTATCGTCGAAGATACCAATAGCTGCCTCACCGCCTAACCAGGAGTTGACGATAACACGCAGGTAAAACAGTGCACCAAAGAACGCCGCAAAGAACATCACTTCAGAGAAAATAAACCACAGCATACCCAGTACATAGGAATGCTTGAGCTGGGCATTAGCCAGGCCCTGTATATTTTCAGTGATCACTGTGTTCCACCACATGCACATGACAACTGTCATTACCAAGGTGCCAAGTATCAGGATATATGGGTTGCTGCTATCAATAACCCAAGTTGCCGCACCATAGGCCATTAGACCAAAACCAGTAGCCGCTGCAATGGGATACTTGCTCTGTTCTGGTACGTAATAAGTACTTTCTTCTGACATTGTTACTCTCCGTTTTTCTGTTTCCAGCTATCACTGAAAACTACTGAATCTGTGCTACCGGAAAAGCTGTGCGATCGGTAATATCGAACAGTGTGTAGGATAACGTCATGCTGCTCACGCTAACCGGCAAATCCGGATCTACTATAAATACAAGCTTCAATTCTGCCTGCTCTCCTGCTGCCAGCGGCTGATTGTCAAAACAGAAGCATTCTGTTTTATGAAAATAATCGGCCACATTGTTTGGCACCAGACTTGGTATCGCTTGGGAAACCATATCTTCAGAGGTTGTGTTGTGAGCAAAATACGTAATTTCCGTTGGCTCGCCCGGGTGAACCACAACTTTATCCAAGGTGGGCCTAAACTCCCACGGCATCAACGCATTATTTGAGGCGACAAACCTAACCGTCACCTCGCGCGAGGTGTCGACCCTTACATCAACTGCCGTATATTCGCCGCTTGTTTTGCCACCGAGACCGGTGATTTCACAAAACAGCGTATAGATTGGCGGCAATACAAAGATCGCAAATCCAAACATAGCGACAGCCCCCAAAAGGAGTTTAATCAACAACTTGCGATTAGAGGCTGCGAGGCTCATATGCTTGCTCTTATTTAACCTCTGGTGGCTTTTCAAATGTGTGGTATGGCGCCGGCGTTGCAACAGTCCACTCGAGACCTTCAGCGCCTTCCCATACTTTATCTTCAACTACTGGCTTGCCCTTTCTGATAGTCATAACCACATTGAATAACAACATGATCTGAGCACCACCGTAGATAAATGCACCGATACTGGAAACCATATTCCAGTCAGCAAACTGCAGACCGTAATCCGCATAGCGACGTGGCATACCAGCCAGACCCAAGAAGTGCTGTGGCATAAAGGCGATGTTAAAGCCGATAAATGCTACCCAGAACTGCACCTGTCCCATGGTTTCGTTGTACATCTTTCCACACCACTTTGGCAGCCAGTAGTAGATAGCAGCTGTGCCACTAAATACCGCGCCCGCAACCATTACATAATGGAAGTGAGCTACCACAAAGTAGGTATCGTGATACTGCATATCTGCTGCTGCAATCGACAACATCAGACCGGTGAAGCCGCCAAAGGTAAACAGGATTACAAAAGCAATACTGAATAGCATGGGGGTTTCAAAGGTCAGAGAGCCTTTGTACATGGTGGTGATCCAGTTAAAGACCTTCACACCTGTTGGCACAGCAATCAACATAGTGGCGTACATAAAGTACAGCTCACCGGCGATTGGCATACCTACAGTGAACATGTGGTGCGCCCAGACAACAAACGATAGGAAGGCAATCGCTGCAGTGGCGTAAACCATTGACGAGTAGCCAAACAACGGCTTGCGGCTAAAGGTTGGGATAATCTGCGATACCACACCAAATGCTGGCAGGATAATGATATATACCTCGGGATGACCGAAGAACCAGAACACGTGCTGGAACAGAACCGGATCACCGCCACCAGCGGCATTGAAGAAGCTGGTACCGAAGTTAATATCCATCAACATCATAGTCACTGCACCGGCCAATACTGGCATAACAGCAACCAGCAAGAAGGCAGTAATCACCCAGGTCCATACGAACAGCGGCATCTTCATGTAAGTCATGCCCGGTGCGCGCATATTCATTACCGTAGCAATAATATTAATGGAGCCCATAATTGATGAGGCACCCATAATATGGATTGCGAAGATAAAGAAGTTAACTGACTCAGGTGCGTAGGTGGTCGACAGTGGCGCGTAGAACGTCCAACCGAAGTTTGGACCGCCGCCTTCCATAAACAGTGTTGAGGTGAGGATCGCAAACGCGAAAGGCAGGATCCAGAAGCTCAGGTTGTTCATACGTGGAAGTGCCATATCTGGTGCCCCGATCATCAGGGGAATCATCCAGTTAGCCAGTCCAACAAAGGCCGGCATAATAGCGCCGAAGACCATGACCAGTCCGTGCATAGTGGTCATCTGATTGAAAAATTCGGGCTTAATCAGCTGCATACCGGGCTGGAAAAGCTCGGCGCGGATGATCATTGCAAACGCACCACCCAGAATAAACATTGCAAAGCTGAACCACAGGTACAGTGTACCGATATCTTTATGGTTAGTAGTAAACACCCAGCGGCTTATATAAGCCTTCCAGCCGTCTGCTAGAGTTGCGGGACCATGTGCCATATTCGTATCTCCCTTATTTGCTTTGCTTGTAATTGAGAACATCAAGCGGCTGAGTTACATCGCCAACATTGTTGCCCCAGGCATTTCGTTCATAGTGAACAACTGCTGCAATATCCACCTCGGAAAGCTGCTCGGCAAATGACTGCATGGACGAACCAGCGACACCGTCGATCAGAATTGCGATATGACCTTCCATTGCGCCCAGTGCAATCGGGCTATTCTTGAGAGCGGGGAATACGCCAGGAATACCTTCACCATTAGCTTGGTGGCAGGCTGCACAGCTACGTATGTAAACCTCTTCACCTTTAACCATCAACTCTTCAGCTGACCACTGCTTGCCAATAGTCGAGGCATATTCAGCTGCTTCAGCTTTCTTGCCAGCCAACCACTCGTTGTATTCGGCTTCTTCTTTAACCTCAACAACTACAGGCATAAAGGCATGGCCGAGACCACAGAGTTCGGTACATTCACCTACATAGATGCCAGGCTCGTCAGTCTTTGCCCAGCCTGCAGTAAACAGACCTGGAATTGCATCGCGCTTGACGCCAAAGTCGGGAACCCACCAGGAGTGGATAACGTCATTGCCCGTTACTAGGAAGCGAATTTTTTTGCCGACGGGAAGAACCAATGGCTCAGTCACTTCGCGGAGGTAGTGCTCGCCTTTGGGCGCACGACCGTAGACTTCGTCGAGAGAGGTGTTAAGTTCACTCATGAACTTGACGCCTTCGCCGAGGTACTCGTACTGCCATTTCCACTGGTAACCAGTAATTTTAATCTCGATATCTGGGTTATCTGTATCGTAGACTTTTAAAAGTGCTGTGGTCGCTGGAAAAGCCATCACAATCAAAATGATTGTGGGGACAATAGTCCAAAGCAACTCAACACCTAAATGTTCATGAAAGTTTTCCGCTACGGCGCCGCGGGATTTGCGGTGCGCATACATCACGTAGAACATAAAACCAAAAACACCGACGCCTATAACGGTACAGACCCAGATCATGATCATGTGAATGTCATAAGCTACTTGACTGACTTCGGTGACACCTTGGGGCATATTGAGTTGGCTAGCTGAACTTTCAGCCAATGCACTGCCCGCTATGGGCAATAAAACAACAAGACTCAATAGACTCAAGAAAAGTGCTTGCGCTCTTTTCAACATCGCTTGTTTCTCCGTGGTAATTGTAATTTCAATTTTAAAGCCGAAACTTTTTTAAATTTACTCGGCTAATCTAACCCAGCAGCTCAAAAGCGGCGGCAGTATACCAAAGCAAAACTGTTATCACTACTGCAAAACAGCTTGATTTGCCGAGCGCAAATACACCGCATGTCTTCGGCCAAACAACAAAAAATCACTAAACTTTATGGCGCAGGACACATTTTCTGCTAGATTTAGATCATGGTCGCTGAAGCTAAACCAGCGGCCCTGAGTGGATTTAACCCCAGCAAATGGATATTTCCTCGACTAAAACATCGACAGCGAGTTACCCATGCCCCCACTTTCGGCACAAAGTAGTGAATTTTTGGTTGCCTACTTAAACGAACGCGTACAGCATTTGCACTCTTCTATACGGCTGAGAGAGGGTGATGGGACTACTGCATTAGCATCATTTATCGAAAGGTATGTGGAATTGGTGCCTGATTTCATTTCAGCTTTTGAAGATTTCCTCAGCTGCGCGGGTATTGGCGGCGAAATCGCCCAACAAATTGTCACCGCCAAGGAGTTTCTTGATATTCCCGAAGGGATTATGTCTGTGGAAGAGAGCTTAGAAGCGAATATGTATCAGGCTTATCTAGCGCACCGGCTGATTGAAGAACTCAATGATGTACTCAGCGCTAATTACAACTGTCCGGTTATACCGGTCAACATGACCAGATCGAACTTGATTGTGCACCATATTATTGGCGAACCTTTTGCCAATCAGATCGACGGTGCCATTCAACTGCTCAACGATAAACTGCTTGCTTCCATAGCCAGAAATAAAACCCTGGGTGCAAAACTGTTCGAATATACCAGCGGATTGGGGAAAGACCCTACAGAGCGTTTCCCCTGTTTGACGGAGTCTTCGAATATTCGTCTGCTGTTTAAAAGCCAGAATTCTAGGGTGCGGCTGCATTAGAGGGGTTTTTAGTTTTGTGAGTGCCGGCCGGGCTAAGGTAGGCAAGGCTAAAGAAAAAAGAGCTTTCGCCTACAACAAACAGAGACGATGGCATCCAATAATCTTCTCTACCAAGGGTTTGTCTTGGCTGATGCTGCAAGAGCCGGGCGATAACACCCTTATCCACCTCAGCTCTACATCCCAACCTTTTATAAACTCCCAAAGCAGGGACGCAATGTTAGGGGGTAATTTTCGCAAAAAACTCGCCGATACAAAACAACAAATCCTTAGAAGCAAGCACTGCCAAAACGCACTGAACCTGTGTATTTGAAAGCGGGAATTGTTCCCTGATAGTGCGGCTCGGGATATTGCGGCCCGAGCAGAATGGTACGAATATCAACAAAATAGATCATCAGACTAGCTAGGATCAACCAACTTAACCGTTGAAACCTTATTCTCCGGCAAATCAGCCGCACTATTAACCCGCGTCTCCAACTCCCGCGGTTCAGAAAAAACACGCATCTGATCAACAAAACCACAGCTAACACATTCACGGAAATCAACACCATCCACAGAATAAGCCTGCAATTTATCCATCTTCGCACACTTGGGACAGGTCACACCTGCAATAAATCGTTTTTGGGTTGAAAAAGCCATCTAAATATCACCACAATAGGAGTCTTTATTATATCGGACATAAGTACATATGGATCACTCAATTCGCAGCCACAGGGGTATTTCCCCAAAACTCGGTAAGCGCGTCTACATCGACCCCGCCGCAACCGTTATCGGCGATGTGCATCTGGGTGAGGATGCATCGGTATGGCCCGGCGCAGTTATTCGCGGCGATATGCACTTCATAAGAATCGGCGACCGCTCCAATGTGCAGGATAACGCCGTGCTGCATATTACCCACGCCAGCGACTTCAACCCCAATGGCTGGCCACTACTCATAGGTGATGATGTCGTGATTGGTCACCGCGCAGTGCTTCACGGTTGCACAGTTGGCAACCGAATACTGATCGGCAATGGTGCGATTGTTAATGATGGCGCAGTGATTGAAGATGAAGTGATTGTCGGTGCCGGCTGTATGGTGCCGCCAGGGAAAACCCTCTTAAGTGGGTTTGTTTATGTAGGCAATCCCTGCAAACAGATGCGCGCACTATCAGAAAAGGAAAAGACCTTCTTCGCCTACTCTGCGGCCAACTATGTAAAACTAAAAGACCAGTATCTCGTCGAAAACGATTAAAGTGATTTTCGCTGCGCTGCTATAACCGTAGCGGTCTGCGGCTTTACTTGGCGCCAGATATAGAACGATTCGGCGGCCTGCTCAACCAACATCCCCAAACCGTCTGCAGTATCAGCACCCAAACGCTGACCCCACTTCATAAACGGCGTTGGCTCCGCAGCATACATCATATCGTAACAGGCCGAGCCTGAAGGGATCAGATCATCCGGCAGCGGCGGCATGCCGCCGGCCAAGCTGGCGCTGGTGCCATTGATAACCAGATCAAACTCTTGGCCGGGCAACATATCGAATCCACAGCCGAGAATATAGCCCAGTTCGGAAAAACCTTTGGACAGCTGTAGTGCTTTTTCTAAGGTACGATTTGCTATCACAACATGCTGCGGCTGTTCAGCCATTAGAGGCGCTAAAATTCCCCGCACCGCACCGCCGGCGCCGAGCACCAAAACCCGCTTCGCACGAATCTGCCAGCCGAGATTTTGGACCATATCCGCCACCATGCCGACTCCATCCGTAGTATCTCCAATCACTGTGCCATCAGCCTGCATCGTCAAAGTATTCACGGCACCGGCTCGGCGGGCACGTGATGTCAAACGTGCGGCGTAAGAATAGGCTTCTTGCTTAAAGGGCAGGGTGATATTTAAACCCTTGCCGCCAGAGGCGAAGAATTCATCTGCCGCGACTTCAAAACCATCAATCGCAACAAGCTGTTTTTCGTAGCTGAGATTCTGGCTGGTGGCGGCGGCAAATTCCGCGTGAATCTGCGGTGATCGACTATGGGTAACCGGGTTACCAAAAACAGCGTATTTATCAGGCATATTGGCTTCCATGGTGTTAGCCTCTAGGGTGTAAGTTTCCAGAATATTAGACCCAGTCATTATGAATTAGATATTTTTCATAGAGCTCAGCTTCAGGGCTGCCAGGCTCAGGAGTCCAATCGTACTCCCAACGAACCAATGGTGGTAGCGACATAAGAATAGATTCAGTGCGACCGCCTGTTTGCAGACCAAAGAGCGTGCCGCGATCATAGACCAGATTAAATTCCACATAGCGGCCACGACGATAGAGCTGAAACTGTCGTTCGCGCTCACCAAATTCAATATTCTGACGACGCTTCAAAATCGGCAGATATGCTTTGCTATAGCTGTCGCCGATGGCGCGCATAAAGGCAAAGCTCTGCTCAAACCCGAGCTCATTGAAGTCATCGAAAAATAATCCGCCAATACCGCGTGGCTCGCCGCGATGCTTTAAGTAAAAGTAGTCATCACACCAAACTTTAAAGCGCGGGTAATAGTCTTGAGAGAATTGTTCGCAGGCTTGTTTGGCGGTTTGGTGCCAATGTTTACAGTCATTCTCATCGCCATAATAGGGCGTCAGGTCATAACCACCCCCAAACCACCAGACCGGATCTGCTCCGTCTTTCTCTGCGATAAAAAAGCGTACATTGGCGTGGGACGTTGGAGCGTAGGGGTTTTGCGGATGAATAACCAGTGAAACGCCCATAGCCTCAAAACTTCGACCGGCTAATTCCGGACGGTTTTGAGTCGCGGAAGCGGGCATCTCGGCGCCGAATACATGGGAAAAGTTAACCCCACCTTTCTCAATAACCGGACCATCGACAAGTACTCGACTGCGACCACCTCCGCCCTCATCACGAATCCAGCTATCTTCCTGCCAGAGGCTGCTGTCTACAGCACCAAGCGCAGTGCAAATACTATCCTGCAAGCCGAGCAGGTACTCTTTTACCGCCGCCTTATCTATTTGATGCATATCATCCTTCACGAATAAGCTCTCCGCTAATTAAATGCCTTATCTCGCTTGGCTTTGCCGAAGCGCCAACTTGGCCCGGAGTTTGATAATCGACAGCGCGACCAAAATAATTTTCGACCTCAAGCGCAGAAATAGCCGCCGGCATTCCTTGAGGGTTGGCTGACGTTGATACCAACGGCCCGCCAATTAGTGCGCAGAGTGCCGCGGCAATCGGGTGCTCAGTTATGCGCAAGGCCAATGTATCATGGCCACCGCTAATCCACAGCGGCGCTATGCCATTATTGGGTACTAACCAGGTGGTGGGTTTTGCTGTTGGTTCTCGAAGGCGGCGCAAATCATCCTCGCCCAAGCTCGACAAAAATGGCTCAAAGCGCTCTTCACAATCGGCGATTAGAATAAGGCCTTTATCGACATTGCGGTTTTTAAGCTGGAGTATTTTTTCTACGGCAGGCTTAGACCAGGGATCACAGCCCAAACCCCAGACGGATTCTGTAGGATAAGCCACCACTGCCTGTTCTTGCAGCAATTGGGCTGCGCGGCAAATTTGTGGATGGCTTATCCAATCAGTCACGGAGAGATTATCCGTTGCGAAGCTTTTCCTGTAACGCGGCATCTTTAGCAATGATTGCTGCGGCATTATCGGCGCGTTCTTTCAGGAGTTTTTCATGCATGGTTGAATCAGAAACAGCGATAATCTGCGCTGCGAGATAGGCGGCGTTTTTAGCCCCGGCAGTGCCAATAGCAACCGTTGCAACTGGGATTCCGCCCGGCATTTGAACTGTAGCCAGAAGCGCATCCAATCCATCCAGCGAACCATTAATCGGTACGCCAATAACTGGACGTAAAGTAGTCGCCGAAACTGCACCCGCCAAATGGGCTGCCATACCAGCTGCACAGATAAATGCCACACATCCACGGGCATCTGCATCCGTCACATAACTATGGGTTGCCTGAGGAGTACGGTGCGCGGAAGTCACCTTTACTTCAAAGGGAATATCGAATTTTTTGAGGATCTTAAAACTGGCTTCCATTACCGGTAAATCGGAATCGGAACCCATCAAGATTGCAACAAAAGGCTTGCTCATTATTAGTCACCATTTTAAGAAAGGAGCGCAGGCTACCGGAACTTTCAGCTCGACGCAACAATTGATAATGTCTGCCCTCAGCCTATATTTATATTCGCCAAAATTCTAGGGCAACAACTCTTAATCGTTTACCTAGACTGAAGTTTTTTAGCCTTGCTCAGCTCAACCGCTGATAGAACCCATTGTGGTTTTCAACCAGCCCTTTTAACTCCAAAGAGACCAACAGTCTTGATAACTCTGCAGTGGAAAATAGACCATCAACGTTCAAGCTATCCATATCAACAGGTTCAAAGCCGAGCACCGATAGCAGCCTTAACTCGTCAGCCAACAAATTAGCCATGCCTGTCGCTGATGCAGCCAATTGATGCGCAGATATATTCTGTTCGGGCATTAGTGTAAATCCAGCTAGAGAACCCTGCAACTCATCAATAATATCCTTAGCCCGCTCAACAAGATGTGCACCCTGTTTAATAAGTTGATGACACCCACGACTCTGGGGATTGTGAATGGAGCCTGGAATGGCAAATACTTCACGATTCTGCTCAAGAGCATAACGTGCAGTTATTAGCGAACCGCTCTTCGGCGCAGCTTCAACCACCAATACGCCCAAGCTAAGACCACTAATAATACGATTTCTGCTGGGGAAATGAGTGGGTAGCGGCGGTGTGCCCGGATCAAACGCAGTCACTAAGGTACCGCCCTGTTCAATAATCTCCTCTGCCAATCTGCGATGTGCCCGCGGGTAGATAATATCAATGCCCGTACCCATCACTGCGATAGTTTTACCTTTTGCCGCAAGCGCGCCAGCGTGAGCAATGCCGTCAACACCCTGAGCCAAGCCGCTGGTGATAACAAATCCGCCGGCCGCGAGAAATTTACTCCAGTCCTGAGCGTTGGTTTTGCCACCTCGGGTCATACGACGACTGCCAACAATGGCAATTTGCGGCAAATGCAGATTCTCATCATTGCCACGGATATAGAGTAATGGTGGTGCGCCAACAGTTTGCTTGAGCAGCGCGGGATAGTCAGGGCAGGTCATCGGGATAATCTGCGCAGCACATTTCTCCATACGCTCGTCTATGGCATCTAACCGATTGCGCCAGTTCTGCTGCTGGTACTGCTCTTGGAGGTTTTCTAACAATGGTCGCAGCTGCTCAGCATACTCACTGGGCGGGCGCTCATATATCGCCCTATAACTACCCGCATGCTCGAGTAGCTGTCGCTGCACTTTTACTTTGAAATTTTCGAGATGCTGAGAAACCAGCGCGTAGTGACATTCCTTGTCCACGGGCACTCCTTGTATTGAGAAATTACTTTATGGATTAGTAAGCAGGTCGCCTATATCAATTTGTCGATCGGCCTCCATAACCAGACCAAAGCTCATTTTTTCGTAGGTATAAAAGACCATTAACAAACCGATTCGCTCGTCGGGAAGCCGAACTCGCTGGTTGGCAATGCGATCCTTGGTAATATCTCCGCGCTTATATATAGCCAGCGTATCGCCCGCCTGCAATCCTTCTCGGTCACCGCGGTTAATGGCGACAACATCTAAGGCGCCGGCATTACGGACGCCGTCTTCCACATTCAAAACAGAGGCCTTAATCTTCGTCTCCGGCGCTCGTGGATAAAATGTTGATGCCAGAGTGCGCTCTTCGCTGAGCAGCAGGCGGTCTTGAATACGGATCTCACCCGACGCGCGGCTAACGCCCAATGTTGCAATATCGTCTTTGACCGCTTTGACTTTTGCGGCTCCCACATCTACTGCTCGAATACCCAGTAACTCACCGGTTTTAGGGTCAAGATAGGGGTCACCCCGACGGTAGATTCCATAATTTAATCGATTGTCGCTAAAATCTCCGCGCGCATAAAAGTCATCTTCCATTCCCATCAATATACGACGCTCTTTGCCTCCGAGCACATAGGGCGCACCGCGCAATGTGGCATCATCAGTGACACGGTTTTTCGACAGGAAATTGTCAATCATATCCAGCGGTAGCGCACTGATCGCCTCGGCATGATCCAAACTTTTAATTTCTGGAGACAACTTTAAATCACGACTGCGATTAACCATTAATTGAGGGACGCCATCAATATAGACAAGTGTGATGCTGTCGCCGGGGTATATCAGGTGAGGGTTTTCAATCTGCTGATTAGCGTGCCAAATTTCGGGCCACATCCAAGGATCTTGGAGAAAAACCCCTGAAATATCCCACAGGGTATCGCCTCGCTTAACGACATAGCGATCCGGAACATTTTCATTGAGTAACACAGCTTCTGCTAGGGCACTTAGAGTACTGACAACCAGTGCAATAAACATAGTTGTAGCGAATAGGATTTTTTTCATATTTGCGAGTCCTTTCTCATGGCGGGGTTAGTGTATAATTTCAAGTATCCTTAAGCTCGCTTACCAAGTTTGCCTGTAAATAAGGTATAAAATGAAAAATGCCGCCGAGTTAACTTAATGGTAGCAGTGCTTTTAACTTTTTTTTAAAAATCTATCACATTCGCTATGGCAATATTAAATATTCTTGAATTTCCCGACCCTAGGCTGCGTACCCTAGCTAAGCCGGTCACCGCAGTTGACGATAAGATCAAGCATCTGGTTGCAGATATGTTCGACACCATGAAGCACGCTCAGGGTATCGGCTTGGCCGCTTCGCAGGTGGATGTACATCTGCGAGTAATTGTTATGGATTTGGGCGAAGAGGGCATTCCACCGCGGGTGTTTATCAACCCAGAGATTGAAGTTCTCGATCAGAGTACCAACCCCTATGACGAGGGCTGCTTATCAGTACCCGGTTTTTATGAAACTATCGATCGACCCGCCCATGTCATAATCCGCGCCCTAGACGGCGAGGGCAATGCCTTTGAAGAAGAGGCCCACGGCCTGCTGGCGGTCTGTATACAGCATGAGATCGACCATCTTGAAGGCAAGTTGTTTGTCGATTATCTCTCGCCGCTAAAGCGTCAGCGCATTCGCAAAAAGCTCGAAAAAATTCACAGACAGAATGCATAGGAATACTTCAGCTTGAAAATCATTTTCGCAGGAACGCCTGATTTTGCTGCAACACATCTGCAGGCCCTGTTAAATAGCCCGCAACATTCGGTTATCGCGGTCTACACTCAGCCAGATCGACCCGCTGGGCGTGGTAAAAAAATGACCTCTAGCCCAGTCAAAGTCCTTGCGACGGCGAATAACCTGCCGGTCTTTCAGCCACAATCGCTTAAGGACCCGGAGCAGCAAGCTATTTTAGCGGAACTGCAGGCGGATATTATGGTAGTTGTCGCCTATGGGCTTATCTTGCCCCAGACGGTTCTGGATACCCCTCGACTTGGCTGCATCAATGTCCATGCCTCTATTTTGCCGCGCTGGCGCGGTGCCGCTCCGATTCAGCGGGCGATAGAAGCGGGCGACGAGGAAACTGGCGTGACTATTATGCAGATGGATGCGGGTCTAGATACCGGTGCCATGCTCAGCATTTCCCGCTGTGCTATTGAAGACCATGAGAGCAGCGCAACATTGCACGTCAAGCTAGAACAGTTGGGCGCACCGGCACTATTGAACACCCTGACACACCTCGGTGCCGGAACTGCTCTGGGGGTTGTTCAAGATGACAGGCTCAGCTGTTACGCCGCAAAAATTGATAAAGCTGAAGCGCTTATCGATTGGACTCTCTCTGCGGTTGTTTTGGATCGACGGGTTCGCACCTTTAATCCATTCCCCGCGGCCTATACCAATCTTGGCGATCTTCGCATTAAAGTTTGGCAGGCAGAGTTGGGGCCGTCATCAACGCTGCCCGCAGGGCAGATAATCAGCGCCGACAGTCGTGGAATTTTAGTTAGCTGCGGCGAACAGTCGTTGCTATTAACCGAAATACAGCTGCCGGGTAAATCGCGCATGCCTGTAGCAGAAATCCTCAAATCCCGTGCCAAGCTATTTTCTGTTCAGACACAGTTGGGCAATTGATGAACACTCGCGCCGCTGTAGCAGAGGTTATTGCGCAAGTTCTGCGCGGTAAGTCTCTTTCGGCTCTGCTACCAGAATACGCCCCCAAAGTTGCCGAAAAAGATGTCGCACTGCTGAAAGAGCTGTGTTTTGGGACCCTGCGCTGGTACCCCGCTATAGAGCTGCTATTAAAAGAGCTTATGCAAAAGCCACTGCGTGAAAAAGAATTTGAAATTCAGGGCCTGCTGGCCAGCGGTCTCTACCAGCTTATTTATACCCGAATCGCCGATCATGCCGCTATAAACGAAACGGTTGCCGCTGTCGCAAAGCTCAACCGGCCCTGGGCAAAAGGTCTGGTCAATGCGGTACTGCGAAACTATTTACGTCAACGCGAAGAACTGGAAAAAAAGCTCAGCAAAAATCCCATTTATACTCGCGCTCACCCCCAGTGGCTACTGGACAGTCTCTTTAATAGCTGGGACTCTAAAATAGCGCTGGCGATTATTGCCGCCAACAACCAGCGCGCGCCGATGATTTTAAGGATTAATCAACAGCGGGTATCCAGAGAAAGTTACCTTGAACAATTAAAAGTCGCGGATATTCCGGCCACGGCTACTCAATTTAGCACCGAGGGTATTTTACTCGCAGCACCCATGGACGTAACTGAATTGCCCGACTTTGATAAGGGTTTCGTCAGTGTTCAGGATGAAGCCGCGCAGTTAGCCGCCGCATTACTAATGACAGAGAAAGGCCAGCTAGTTTTAGATGCCTGCTGTGCGCCGGGCGGTAAAACCTGCCATATTCTCGAAACCCAGCCAGATCTAAGCAGAGTAGTGGCTGTCGAGCTCGAAAGCCGGCGCATTCAGCGAGTTGAGGAAAACCTTACTCGGCTTGGCCTAGAGGCAGAATTAAAGATTGCAGATGCCTGTGAACTTGACAGTTGGTGGGATGAAAAACCCTTTGATCGAATTTTGCTCGATGCTCCCTGCTCTGCAACCGGCGTTATTCGCCGTCATCCAGATATCAAACTACTGCGCAAACCCACAGATATTGTTAAGCTAGCCGAATTGCAGCTGCAGCTGTTGCGCAATCTTTGGCAAACACTGAAGGATGGCGGCATTTTGTTGTATGCAACCTGCTCGGTTCTTCCGGATGAGAACGATCAGGTAATAGAGAAATTTTTGGCTGAAACCCCTGATGCCGCGTTGAGTGAAATCGATGCAGGCTGGGGAATCAAAACAGATTATGGGCGACAAATGTTTCCTGTGGTCAATGGCAACGACGGTTTTTATTACTCGCGCCTGCGTAAAACTTGCCAAAATAAGGCTGATAACAACCCGGAATAATAATGAAAATAGTAATTGTTGGTGCAGGACAGGTAGGTGGCACCCTGGCAGAAAATCTAGCTCGGGAATACAACGATATCACCGTTGTCGACATTAACGAACAGGCCCTGCGTGCGCTACAAGATCGTTTGGATATTCGCACCGTTGCCGGAACTGGCTCGCATCCCAATGTTCTGGTTAATGCCGGCATCGAAGATGCCGATATGCTAGTCGCCGTGACCAGTAGTGACGAGGTCAATATTATCGCCTGCCAGGTTGCCTACTCACTATTTCACACACCGACCAAAATCGCCCGCATCCGCTCCCGTAACTACACCGATCCAAAGTATCAAGCGAAGCTGTTTAACGATAAGCATATGCCGGTGGATGTGATGATCACCCCCGAGCAGGTGGTTACCGATTACATTCAAAAATTAGTAGAGCAGCCTGGCGCACTTCAGGTGTTGGATTTTGCCGATGGCAGCATTCAACTGGTCGGCCTGCGCGCCGTTAAAGACGGCCCACTAGTTGGCCAGCAACTGCGCACCTTGAAAGACCATATGCCCAACGTGGATGCCCGTGTAGCAGCAGTGTTCGGCAAAGATGGCGCCGTCTTTCCCACCGGAGACACCGTGATTGAAGATGGCGACGAGGTGTTCTTTGTCGCCGCACGTAATAATATTCGCAAAGTGATGAGCGAACTGCGCCGCCTTGAAAAACCTTACCAACGATTGGTTATCGCTGGCGGCGGCAATATTGGCTTCCGCCTCGCCAAGGCGCTTGAGAACGATTACAACATTAAGATTATTGAATGCTCGACTGAGCGTGCCCGACACCTCTCAGAGAAACTCAATAAAACCGTTGTCCTCAATGGCTCGGCTACCGACCAAGAATTACTGCTTGATGAGAATATCGACAAAGCCGATGTTTTTCTCGCGCTCACCAATGATGACGAAGTTAATATTCTCGCATCGCTATTGGCCAAGCAGCTCGGCGCGCGCAAAGTAATGACGCTAATCAGCAACCCGGTCTACGCAGATCTGATGCAGGGCGGCGCTATTGATATTGCTATTTCGCCACAACAGGCGACCACCAGCTCACTACTCGCTCATGTTCACCAAGCCGACATGCTCAGCGTGCATTCACTCCGGCGCGGTGCGGCTGAAGCGCTGGAAATTATTGTTCATGGTGATGAAAAAAGCTCTAAGGTTGTGGGTCGCGCGATCGGTGACATTAAATCGCCACCGGGATCTACTTTAGCGGCACTTGTGCGCAACGGTGAAGTCATTATTGCCCACCACGATACGGTGATTGAAAGCGGTGATCATGTGATTGTCTTTGTTGTGGACAAGTCCAACACCAAGGCGGTTGAAAAACTCTTCGCCGTCGGTTTTACCTTCTTTTAGGGCGTCTAAACTCATGCATCTCAATATCATTGCACGGATACTCGGCATACTGCTGATGATTTTCAGTCTTACAATGCTGCCGCCTATTATGGTGGCGCTTTTGTATGGGGAAGACACCTATTCCATGTTCGCACTGGCATTTGCCATCACTCTCGCTGTAGGCCTGGCATTCTGGTTGCCCTCCAAGCAGGAATCGGCGGATATGCGCACCCGTGATGGGTTTTTAATCACGGTGTTCTTTTGGCTAGTACTCAGTACTTTTGGCGCATTGCCACTCATGCTTTCCGAGGCGCCTAATCTCAGCTTTATCAACGCGCTGTTTGAATCTGTCTCTGGGTTGACCACCACCGGCGCAACGGTGATCTCTGGGCTTGATGATCTACCCAAATCAATTCTTTATTATCGCCAACAGCTACAGTGGCTAGGCGGTATTGGTATTGTGGTTATTGCCGTGGCGATTCTGCCAATGCTCGGTGTCGGCGGCATGCAGTTGTACCGCACTGAAACGCCGGGGCCGATGAAAGATTCCAAGCTCACGCCGCGTATTAGAGAGACCGCCAATGTACTGTTTAGAATCTATTTAGGGCTCACTGTCACCTGTGCGCTGGCTTATTGGCTTGCGGGGATGTCTGGATTTGATGCGATCAGCCACAGCTTCTCTACAGTGGCGATCGGCGGTTTCTCAACCCATGATGCGAGTATCGGCTTTTTCGACAGCTCAGCCATTATGGCTATCTGCGCCTTTTTTATGGTTATCTCCGGTCTCAATTTTGCCCTGCATTTTCATGTTTGGCACGACCGTAAATTGTCTCATTACTGGTCAGACCCCGAAGCGAGAATGTACATTTACCTACTGTTGATAGGTATCTTAATTACATGCCTGTACCTCTATTACAGTGGTACTTACGGCTGGAATGAGAGCATTCGACAGGGTGGCTTTCACCTTATCTCGATTATGACCACCACTGGATTTTCGACTGACAACTTCAGTGCCTGGCCGACTTTCTTACCGTTTTTCCTCATATTCTTATCGTTCTTTGGTGCCTGTGCAGGATCGACTGGCGGCGGGATTAAAATAGGTCGTATGTTAATTCTTGGTCAGCAGTGTTTTCGCGAGATTTACCGGCTGGTTCACCCCAATGCACTACTGCCGATCAAGATTCATAATCGTCGCGTACCAAACCGCGTCGCCGATGCTATCTGGGCCTTTTTCGGCGCCTATCTGGCGATTTTCTATCTGATGGTTTTACTGCTGTTAGCCTCAGGCCTCGACTATGTCACCGCGTGGTCTGCGACGGCGGCATCGCTGAATAATCTCGGCCCCGGTTTGGGTGAGGTGGCCATTAACTTCGCTGAAATTAATGGCTTTGCCAAATGGGTGCTGTGCTGGGGAATGCTGTTGGGACGGCTGGAAATCTTCACGCTGCTAGTGCTATTTACGCCAACCTTCTGGCGCAACTAAATTGGCGCTTAGACTTTCCTTACCTGCAATTATTTTTCCCGCGCGTTGTAATAGGCTTCTTCCGAAATAGCGTGGTAAGCCTTTGACTGTGCGGCAAAGGCTTTCAACGAGTCGGCGATACGTCGCGACAGTTCATTCTCAGCGGCCAACTCTTCTACCACTTCCACAGACAGTCTCTGCAATCCGTCAATAACATCATCTGGAAGTTTTTTAACCTGCACACCGTGAGTTTCAACCAACTCAACTAGCGCGGCATTGTTTCTTGCCGTGTACTCATCGAGCATATCCTGATTAGCCGCTCGAGCAGCAACTTCAACAATGGCTTGCAGGTCAGCCGGCAGAGTGTCATAGGCCTGTTTATTGATCACCAATTCAAGCGTAGGACCCGGCTCGTGCCAGCCGGGATAATAGTAGTATTTGGCAACCTGATGAAAACCAAAGGCCAAATCATTGTAGGGGCCAACCCATTCCGTGGCATCTATCACGCCAGTCTGCATGGAGGTGTATAGTTCACCGCCAGGAATATTGATAGCTATACCACCTGCGCGGGAGATCACTTCACCACCCAATCCGGGAATCCGCATTCTCAGACCGCGGATATCATCCATTGATTTGATTTCGCGATTAAACCAACCGGCCATTTGTACACCAGTATTACCGGCAGCAAAGGGAATCAGGTTGAAAGGCTCATAAAGTTCACGCCACAATTCAAGCCCGCCGCCATAGTGCAACCAAGCATTCATCTCTTGGGCATTTAGACCGAAAGGGACAGCGGTGAAAAATACACTGGCCGGAATTTTACCCTTCCAGTAATAGGCTGCGCCATGACCTACTTCGGCGGTACCCTGAGAAACTGCGTCGAAAACCTCAAGGGCGGGAACCATCTGCCCTGCACCGTAAACTTTAATTTTTAAGCGCCCGTTGCTCATGCGCTCAACATTTTTAGCAAAGTTCTCTGGCGCTAAGCCTAGGCCGGGGAAGTTTTTTGGCCAGGTGGTTACCAGTTTCCACTTAAAGTTCTGTTCCGGCTTTACCCCTGCAGATTCAGTGTTTGATGTGGTTTCACTGCCACAGCCGATTAATAAAATGCACATCAGTGCCAGTGAGATTAAACGCATGGTTTTCCCCTTATTTTTATAATATCTAACTAAATTTAATTATCCTGCTTTTCAACTAGAGTACTTAACTTAGAGTACTTAACTTAGAGCACTTAAAGAGCGATCAGGTTTGCCGAGGCTAGAATAAGTATCTTTGTGCCGACGTCGGCAAAGCTAACATGAACTCTAGCCCGTGGCCCATTGCCTTCAAAATTCAAAATAACCCCCTCCCCGTAGACCTGATGATTGACTCCCTGACCCAGCGCAAAACCGGTGTCATCACCCTGATCACTACTCAATCCGCCGCGCGCATAACTGGTGGGCCGGCTCACAGTACTTTGCAGGCGAACCTCTTCGATCACATCTTTGGGGATATCACGCACAAAACGCGATACCGAATTAAACGATTCACTGCCGTAAATAGAGCGACTCTCTGCAAAGGTCAGATAGAGCTTTTGCATGGCTCGAGTAATACCAACATAGGCCAGCCGCCGCTCTTCTTCGAGACGCCCGGGCTCTTCCAAAGACATTTTATGGGGGAATAAATTTTCCTCCATGCCGGCAAGAAAGACCAATGGAAATTCTAGACCCTTGGCGCTGTGCAGCGTCATCAACTGCACCGCATCCTGATCTTCATCAGCCTGACGGTCACCAGAATCCAGCGCCACCTGATCGAGAAATTGCGGCAGAATTGGCTGGTCTTTATCTTCCGGCTCAAAGTTGCGACAGGCGCCAACCAGTTCCTCAAGGTTTTCTACCCGAGCCTGACCGCGCTCACCCTTTTCTCGGCGATGCATCTCTATCAGACCACTGCGATCAATAGCGTGATCGGCCTGTTCGTGCAACGGCAGCTCATCCAACTGGCCACTCATTTCATTGATCAGCTGTATAAATACCGCCACCGCATTGGTCGCTCTCGCGGCCATACGCTTCTCAGTCACAATCTTTTCCGCAGCGGCCCAGAGTGATACCTGATGCTCGCGAGCAACCTCGCGAATCATTTCAACGGTGCGATCACCAATACCCCGGGGCGGCACATTGACTACCCGCTCGAACGCGGTGTCATCGTGACAGTTCATCATTAGCCGCAGATAGGAAAGGGCATTTTTAATTTCTAAACGCTCATAAAAACGCTGACCCCCATAGATACGGTAGGGAATATCTGCCTGCAAGAGGGCGGCTTCCAAGACCCGCGACTGGGCATTGGAGCGATACAAAATGGCTGAGTCTTCGCGACGGTTACCCTGCTGAACCCAGCTGTGCAGACGATCGGCGATATAGCGCGCTTCATCGTGCTCATTAAAAGCTGCATACAGCGCAATCGGCTCGCCTTCACCAGAATCTGTCCAAAGGTTTTTCCCCAGACGTTCGGCGTTTTTAGCGATAACCGCATTGGCGGCACCGAGAATATTCGAGGTGGAGCGATAGTTTTGCTCGAGCTTTACCGTATGGGTATCGGCAAAATGACGCTCATAGCTAAGAATATTTTCGACCTTTGCACCGCGCCAGCCATAGATCGACTGATCGTCATCACCAACCGCGGTAATACCGCTAACTTTTCCTGCCAGCAATCTCAACCAGGCGTATTGAACGGCGTTGGTATCTTGAAATTCATCCACCAGAATATGTTGGAAGCGCTGCTGATAATGTTCGAGAACGGCAGGATTGTTTTTCCAAAGTTCCAGTGCGCGAAGTAATAGCTCAGCAAAATCGATTACCCCGATACGATTACAGACCTCTTCATACTCGCGGTATATACGCAGCATGGTCAGCAGATGCGGATCACTGGTCTCCTGTATATGCGCCGCTCGCAGGCCTTCATCCTTCTGGCCATTGATCCACCACTGAGCCTGCTTGGGTGGCCAGCGCTGCTCATCGAGATCCATACTGCGCATCACTCGCTTAACCAGTCGCAGCTGATCATCAGAATCGAGTATCTGGAAGTTCTCCGGCAGATTTACATCGCGCCAATGGGCTTTGAGCAGTCGATGGGCAAGACCATGAAAGGTTCCCACCCACATGCCCCGCAGAGACATCCCGAGTAATTCGTCGATACGCTCGCGCATTTCTCGAGCGGCCTTATTGGTAAAGGTCACCGCCAAAAGGCCGTAGGGTGAAATATTGTCGACCTGTATTTTCCAGGCGATGCGATGCACTAGCACGCGAGTCTTGCCGCTACCTGCGCCGGCCAACACCAATAGGTGCGGCTTGTCGCTGGTAACCGCTTCTTCCTGTGCTGGATTTAATTGATTGAGTATCGAGGTAACGTCCATAGAGCCGTATTCTAACAACATGTCCCAACCAGTTGTTGGGCAAAATAGTGTTTATCTCGAGTTTATTTTTATGCTTGTAATTTTAATGAGAAAATTTTTTTACTACAAAACTGGCATTAAATGGGGTTTTCTTGTAAATTTTTTACATAAACCAATTTGGCCCGCCTATGAAACCTGCTCAACTGACACAAACTATTAGCGACACCCTGATTAATCTACGTAAATCTGAACGCAAAGTCGCTGAATTTGTCCTTAAAGAACCTCTTGGTGTTATCCGCATGCGGATTGTCGATCTGGCTAAACAGGCCGGTGTCAGCGAACCCACGGTAGTACGTTTTTGCCGGGCTGTTGGCTGTCATGGTTTCCAAGATTTTAAACTGGCACTGGCACAGCAACTGGCCTCGAGCCCCAGCTATGGTCAGATTGCGGTGACAGATACAGATTCAACCCGTGAATATACTCACAAGGTATTCGACTCAACCGTAGATACTTTACTGAAAGTTCGCGACAGCCTGATGCTTGAGAAGTTGGAAGCCGCTGTAGCGGCCATCTGCAATGCACAGCGAGTTGAATTTTATGGCTTTGGAGCCTCTGCTGCCGTCGCCTTTGATGCCCAGCATAAATTCTTTAGGTTACAGATTACCTCGGCAGCCTATTCAGATCCGCATTTACAAAATATGTCGGCAACGTCATTGCACGCCGGCGATGTGGTCGTGGCGATCTCACAGTCAGGTCGCACCAAGGCGTTATTGGATTCTATGGAGCTCGTTAAGAAAGCGGGGGGTATTGTTATTGGTCTGGCACCGAGCAATTCGCCGATTGCCAAAAAAGCTAATATCGCTATTGAAGTAAACGCCAAAGAAGATATTCAAATCTATACGCCACTATCCTCAAGAATCGCCCATCTTGCGGTTCTCGATGTGTTGGCGATTGGCGTAGCGCAAAAGAAAGGCCCGCAGCTAGACGCACATTTGCAACAGCTACAGGCCGGCTTGGCATCACTTCGGAGTGATTAAATTGTTTACTCGTCTTTGTAATCGTCGTCTAAAACGCCTTTTTCTTTAAGGGTTTTTACCAGCTTTTCCAGCCTAACAAAGGCGACCACGCCCATCAACCCAAACACAAATCCTGCTGCTGCTAATCCATCCATAATTTTCCCCTTCCTAAAAATAATTTTTCTTTATAAATTGTAGTGCAAAGTAAATTTTACGCATGGATAATTTTTCCCAGCATTTCTTTTGAGTCCATAGGAAAAACCACCTTAGTGCCGTCAGTTGATATTGCTAAGCAATCAGCTAATTAATTTTATAGAACACCAAGTAAATATCATGCCTTTTAATGACTCGACAGTAATTGAGTTGATTTAGATAAAGGTGTTTTTTATTTGTTATTATTTCTTGCAGAATACCTCAAAATTCTTTGCCGAATTCTCAGACAACTCTGAAAAAAACATTGCTGCTGCATATGTTTTTTCGGAATTTTTCTCGTTTCCTGCTTGTCTTTCTTTGTCTGCGGTTTTTAATAATTCACCAGACGTGTATAAGAAAAATCCTGCTGCCTCACTAATTTTTTTACAGTCTTCGCTCTTCCAAAACCCTATTTCGGCTTGCTCAGGCTTTGCGCATCCTGAGATGGAAAGAAACAAAATTAATACCCAAAAGATGGGAGTGAATTTATTCATCATGTAACCTCAGCATCAGAAAATAAATTTTACTTTTTATATAGGGTTAAGACTACTCCACTGTAACGGACTAAATTTATAAGACAATTTGGGATTCCTTGTCCAAACCCTGTGTTTCTCTCGTCACGTGTTCTCCTCGTTCCAAATATACCACCTTTTCGGTGTTACCTTTTGAAATAGAATAACCTTTGTTCTTTTGCTTATCCTTCCACTTAAGACTGTCTCCTATGAGTGGCAATCTAAAGTGTAGTTCTAATCTATGATTTCGTGTCTCTTTGTTAAACGTGACATCTATTCTTTTGATGTACTTCTTAACTTCCTCAATTCTCTTGTCTCTGGGTAGATTGGTTAATTTATCAATATTACATTCATAGTCATTAACCCAGTCAATCCATAAGTTGCTGTTCTCAAGGTTTGATAAGTCATTCTCTAATACTATCAATCGACTTGATTCTTCATCTATCTTTGCTTGAAGTTGGTCGATGAAAGACTGTATCGATTTCGCTTTTTCTCTCGATGATATCTTCTCAATCTGTTTCTCGACAATTCTCTCTTCAAGGAGACAAATTGTTTCATTGGTCTTTGCAATCTGTCCTTTTGCTATATCAATCTCTTTCTTTCTCGATTTATCTGATATCTTCTTTTGTTTAAGTAATGATTTTTTGAAGATCTCTCTTTCTTGGTGTGAAAGTCTTAATACCTCTAAAAGAGTTGTCCATATCGTGTCTTCTGTTGGACCTGATTCTAGACTGGAGTTGTTCTCACAATACTTATTTCTCTTCCAATCTCCTTGAACACTTGATTCTTTGTATTTCTTATTATGATGGACACATAGGTACCTTGTTCTTTTAAGACCACTTTTAAGACTATGACTTCTTCCTCCCATTTGTGTCCCACAATGATCACAAAACATTATTTCTCTCAGAGGGTAATCGTATATCTTGATCTGTCTTCCTCTTTGCATTCGTTTCTTATTTGCTAACTTTGACTGAACCTTATCCCATGTCTCTTGATCGACTATTCTTGGACAGTCGATTTCTTTCTCATAGTAAGTATACGTTCCATTCGGATGGGTATTTCTTAGAATTGCATTAACACTCCCGTCGGACCAAATAGGACTACCTCTTTTTGTTAATACGTTCCCGTCTAACTTCCTTTTTATCCTCATGGGAGACAATTCCTTCTGAATACCATCTGAATATTCTTTCCACCCACTCGGACTGTTCTTTATCTAATATGAGTTTGTTCCTTGTACTTTTCTTATATCCGAAAGGTGTTGGTCCACCCATCCAATATCCCTGTCTTGCTTTGACTCTCTTGCCATGATTTAACCTCTCCTTTCTCAACATATTTTCATATTGAGATATCTCGGAGATGATTCCAAACAACAGGTTTTGTTCGTGTGATTCTAGGTTCGTTTCATTGGTGTTGGTGTATAAGGTACATCCATTCTTTCTTAGGGTTTCTCTAATAAAGGTTGATGTAGTCGTATTCCTAGACAATCTGTCTAGTGAATAGATGTATATGTGTTTGATCTCTCCTTCCGATATTCTCGCAAGAAGTTCTCTGATGACTGGTCGGTTGTCTAGATGATCTTTGCTTGAACTTGCTGATCTTTCATCATGGTGTTCAAACTCCATTCCCAAAGACTTTGCTTTCTGTTTCCCAAACTTTAATTGGGAGTCGAGAGAGGTTCCATCATTCATTTGATGGTCGGTCGAAACCCTCGTGTAGATGTGTAATATGTCTTTTGATTTACTCATAATATCCCCACCTTCCCCTCAATAACTCCTCAAGACAACGGATTTCAAAAGAAGTCTTCTAAGGTATTAAGCTGCTCTTCTTCTCTCTTTTTCAGAGTGTTTTCAATCAGGGATAGGTCGTGGATTTGATGTTTTTCATACTTCCTTCCAAGTTCATATCGTAGGTCTATCAATCCATCTGTGTTGAATTGATTGAGGATGTCCCATTCATATTTTATCCATGAATTCTTATCGACAAATCCATCCTCATTTTTTAGGTATGTCTTGGAATGACCAGACATCTTTAGATCTGGATCGTTTATTAACAACTTCAATAAAATTCCAATCGGTACATCTGTGGTCCAGAACTCACTGACTAATGATTCTCCTTTGATCTTTTGCTTGATCGTTTCGTCCTTTGGATTCCATTGACAACCCCAATTCCTATCTCTGAACGATGTCCAATTATTAGTACTGGTTGGGTTATTATTTGACCGACTGATGTAAGAAGGAATGTTTATTATTGACTCGAAATCAAACTTCTTTCTTCCACCATAAGATAATTTACTTTTTAAGAAATGAGGATGTTCCAGAGGTTTCTCTAGAACGATCTCGTTCCAACATCCGTCTGGTTTATCCCTCATTTTTTTCACCAGCAAGATAGAAGTCGGGAAATTGAGTTTGTATCCATTCGTTGATTTTCTCTCCAACATCTTTTCTCATTTCTTCTAATATGAGTTCGGGTTTTATATAACTCGAATCGATCAAATCTTGGATATGTCTCTCTTGGATGAAGTGTTCGTCTTGATCGTCGATGGCATACACCTCTGGAGGTATATGCTAAACATTTCGTTGACTGTCTTTTCCCACCTCTCGTCTGCTATAGATCTTTTCAAGACTTGGAACGAATGACTGATCTGACCATATACACTTTCACTATCATTTTTGAAAATGATCTCTGGAACTGTTGGGAACTTTTTGAGGAATTTTGCCTGACAATATAGGTTCGTCTGATAGATGTTATCGAGTTGATAACTATGATCTTCATCATCAATTGGGTCTGGTTCTATAGAGTTCTCCTCAAATATTCTGTCTATATCTTCGGGGTTTAAGAACATCTGTTCTAATACCTTTGGGTCAACTTTCATCCCTGCTAAGTGGGATTTGATATCACACATCTGGTTATTGAGATGTCGGTATTTCGTGTGTATGTCGTCTAATTCGTTTATTAGTTCTTGTCTGTTCATAGTGGTTTCCATATTGGTCTCTCCATTGAGGTTTGTATTAATTGGTTTAATTAATTGGTTTGTTGTTGAATTTTTCATGGTCCTATTATCTCAATATTGGGGTTTCCAGATCGGACACATGGACACGTGAGTTGTGTCCGTTTATCCTTATTGAATGGTCGACACATATGACAATCCCAAATCACTTAAACAGTTCTATAGACTGTGGTTTGAATATGTCTGTCTGAGTCAGACCGAGTTGAAATGGACTAAGAAAGACCACCAGAGATACTCTGAATGGGGAGATATTTCTTCTTATAAGAACTTTGATTCTTGGTGGAAGGATAAGAGTTATCTTTTCGGAGATATCAAGGTTGAGAAAGGTTCATCGAAACACTCGGATTCCCTAAATCTTAAGATTCCATTGACCCAACCTATAACCAAGAGTATCAATCAGATAAAAGAGATACTTGAACAGGAAATGGATGATAGATTAACCAAGATTCATGGTCGTAAATTGACCCCAAGTGAGAAAGTTAAGAACTTAAGACTCAATCATAAGAAGTTTCCTATTCTTGGAGAACCCAAATACCGAAAACTAGACGATGACTTAATCATCTATAGGGATGTTTATTTAAAACACGGCAAACCCAAAGGATTGAAGTTGTTGGACTTGGTGTTAGATCGTTTTTCTAAGATAAAGGGAAGGGATGAACACAATCAGTTCCCAGATTTCATGAGAAAGAAGAACAAGGGAGATAAGTTAATCTCTAAAAATGAGGTTGCCATAGTTTTTCGGACGATTTAATTATGGGCATGTGCCCGTTCATACTCGAATGGGCTTACGTAGCCCAGATAAGAGTGTCGTCTTTGTCGATTATAAAACACCTCTATATACTCAAAGATACTTTGCTTAGCCTCGTCTTTCGTTCGATAGTCTTCATCATCCACCAACTCGGTTTTTAGCGATCCAAAGAAGCTTTCCGCGACAGCATTATCATGGCATTCGCCTTTACGGCTCATACTGCAAAGCAAGTCGTTTTGTTGCAGTAACTTTCGGTAACTGCCTGATGCATAAGTACTGCCTTGATCTGAATGTACGATCACGCCCTCAAGCTTACCTCTACGCCATATCGCCATCGTTAGGGCATCAGCTACTAAGATTGAGTCATTGCGGCTAGACATGGCCCAGCCAATGATTTGACGCGAATAAAGGTCCATTAATACCGCGAGATAAAGCCAGCCCTGACGTGTTCGAATAAAGGTTGTATCAGACACCCAGGCTTCATTCTTGAGCTCGGTTTTAAAGCGTCTCTGCAAGCGATCTGGAGCCGGGGCTGTTGTGCTCTTTGAGTTGGTCGTAACGACAAACCGCTTCGCCATTTTGGATTGAATCTGCTCGGCCCGCATCAGCCTAGCTACACGCTGTCGGCTTACAGATTCACCACTGGCCAGCAGATCTCTCTGAATGCGCGGAGACCCATAGGTTTGACGGCTGGCTTCGTGGTAACAGCGAATTTTTGTCACTAAGCGCTGATTGGTTTTTTGCGTCTCACTCGGTGGCCGGCCGATCCAATCGTAGTAACCACTGGCTGACACGTTTAACGCTGAACAAAGCCGTCTAACGTAATGGTGCTTTCGCTCTGAATGGATAAAGGCGTACTTCACTTGAGCTCCTTTGCAAAGTACACCGCGGCCTTTTTTAGAATCTCGACCTCTTCACGAAGGCGCTCATTCTCTTGACGCAATGTGGCTACTTCACTTTGATCTTTCTTGAGCGGCCTTCCTAGCTTGCTCGTCAACGCATCTTCTCCTTTGTTCTCCAACTGTTCCTTCCATTTATAGAGCTGATTTCGCTTAATGCCGAGCTCTGTAGCAATCTCCACCGAGGGTCGGTTAGATTTTTCCATTAAGCGCACGGCCTCTAATTTAAACGCTTTTGGGTAGGTCTTTCTCGTCCTTTTGGTTCCAGTCATTTGGATACCCCTTAGGCAATATTATTGCCTATTAAAAGTGTCCGTCAAAGTATGGCAGGTTCACATCGTCCCCTATTCCGATACGTTAAGACAACAAGGACACTTCTTAATATTTGAAAGGTCCGTCTTATAAACACTTTGTCATATAAATAAATGGTAAAGATATACACATCTATTGTCGTCATAAATGACCTTTAACACACGATGGGTTAATCCGAGATTGGGTTCTTGGTTTTAGTCCTGTGTTAAAGAAATATGATAGATAGGTATAGAAACAAACAGAAAGGTAGCAGGAGTAATAAGTATGAGTAGTGATAGAACGTTAATTAACTTTAGAGTCCCTGACGAGTTGATAGAGGTATTTGATGAATCTTGTGATTTTAAAAATATGAATAGGACCCAGACATTGATCGAATTGATGAGGGGATATGTCGACAAGACAATCCCTGAAATCCAAAACTGGAATACCTTGTATCAGATGACCGGTAGGAAACCTCTCAATCGTGTCTAACAGGGTTTCGCTGTCTGACTTGACCTATCTATCAGGTCTCATTTATTGATAAGGATTTTATAAGGAGTTTATGAGTGTTAGGAAAATATAGTACAAATGTCGTTCTTCCAAAGAACAAAAGTGATGTTGCTAAAGCAATTAATGGTCTGGGTCAGGTCGACATCAACGTCCATGAACCTGTTGAAAAGAATAATGTTGGATTTGTTAAATCCGAGATTGATAGGTTTGTTGGGAATGGGAAGAAGAAGGTTTCCGTTATCTTGATTAGAGAGAAATAAGTTAACCCCTTCGTCCATTCTTATGTCTGAGTGTCATACCCATCAACTCGATTGACATTTATGGAAACAGGTATAGCAATGTGTCATTATTACAGCTGTAAAAAACTTTGGAACGATTACACGTATAACTGGAGAAAAAAATGATAAACCCTAAAAGACTTTTAACAATACTTTTACCAATAGTATTTTTGATTGGTTGTGGACCTTCTGCAGAGGAGATCAAAAAGCAAGAAAATCAAGCAACAATAGAAAAGTGGACTACAGCGGTTGATGGGTTTGTATTTAAAGAGTTAGCCGAATTTTATATGACATCTGATGGAAAAGGTGTTGTATTTAGAGAGTCGCAGTTCGAGGGGATAGGACTTACTGCGTTTGGATTTGCTGTTCATGCTTTGGAGATACCAGATTATATAATGGAAAGAATATCAAACACCGCGCCCAGAGATGGAAATCAGAAAGATAGCTACGATAATGTAGAAATTAATTGGTCGGTAGACAGAAAAGATCCTGGTCAGTTTTCAGAGATAGAAATTTATATGAACTTACGACTAGCTAATTGATATTTTTAGATTAACTCAGTCACGTTTCAACTTCACTAGAAGTTGGAACGTATGACCTTGCTTTTCCTTTCCAACTGTTTGTCAAAATCACCCATCTGGACTGATTCTCTGACAAGGGATAGAGACGTGTTTATGAAAACGTCCTTGAGTTGTGACCCTGTAAATATTTCTGTGTAACTGCCTAGGTTAAATGTAATCCGTTAAGCGGTCTTCGAACTCAATGATAAATCGGTTCAAGGCTGCTTTCCAATTCCTGATCGGCATGGTCCACTTTTTCGAGGCTTGCTGTATCGCCAGATAGACCACCTTCTTTGCCGAGTCGTCACTTGGAAATAGCTTCCGTTTTTTCACCGCCTTACGAATAACACTGTTGAGCGATTCAATGGCATTGGTCGTGTAAATGGCCCGCCGTATATCCTCAGGGTAATTGAAGAGGGTATTGAGATTGTCCCAGTGGGTACGCCATGACTTGCTGATCTGCGGGTATTTATCGTCCCAGCGCTCAGCAAACTGCTCCAGTGCAAGCAGGGCTTCCTCTTCAGTCACTGACTTGTAGATACGCTTTAAATCGGCTGCTATGGCTTTGTAATCCTTCCATGAGACATACTTCATGGAGTTGCGCACCATGTGCACGATACACAGCTGTATTTGCGTTTTGGGGAAAGCAGTATTGATCGCATCAGGGAAGCCCTTCAAGCCGTCAACACAGGCAATTAGGATGTCTTTAACGCCTCTATTTTGCATTTCTGTCAGGACATTGAGCCAGAATTTAGCGCCTTCATTTTCCGAGATCCAAAGTCCCAACAGTTCTTTATGGCCTTCAAGATTAACGCCTAGAGCCAGATAGATCGCCTTGTTGATCACCTGCTTATCTTGACGGATTTTAAGCACAATACAATCGAGATAGACTATGGGGTAAACCGCATCCAAGGGCCGTGACTGCCACTCAACAACTTGCTCTATAACGGCATTGGTAACGTTCGAAATCAGCGTGGGCGAGATCTCTGCGTCATACATTTCTTTAAAGGTTTCGACGATCTCACGTGTGGTCATGCCTTGGGCGTAGAGAAAGAGGATTTTATCGTCCATGGAGGTAAAGCGTCGCTGATGCTTCTTAACCAGCTGAGGTTCGAAGCTACCGTCTCGGTCTCTCGGCGTGTCCACCTGAAATTGGCCATCATCGGTTTGAAGTGTCTTCCGAGTGCTGCCATTACGGCTGTTAGTGGTGTCTGACGCTTTATGCTTGGAGTAACCTAGATGGTCATCCAGCTCAGCGTTTAATGCCGTCTCAACGGTGATTTTAGTGAGCATCTGCCGAAACTCATTGAGATCGGCTTCTGTTTTAATGTTCTTCGCAGCGGCTTTAGCTAAGTTCTTTATTTCATCGTGGTTCATCTGTCTATCCTTCCCTGTTTGGGCTTAATGATAGACAGTTACACAGATTTTTTTACAGTCTCACCTACCCTAATATATGTTAGAGAAGGTATATCTGAAACCGGTCTATATATCCTCCCCACCAGTGGTAAGGTGTATGTTGTCCCAATCAACAGAATCCTTGATATCGGTCTTGGATGAACACTTGGTTATATACTCAATCCATCCATTGGAATACATCGGTTGGATGTCTATTGAATACTTGCTTTTACTCAACCCTAACATGGTCTTCCCCCATGATTTCTTTATCAAATCTACGAACTCATCGTTTCTTTCGGGGTATGGGTTATCAATAACACAGTGATAATGAGTATGGGTTTTCTTTGATCCCTCCCTGATTGGTAGGACAGTCAGTTTGTTCCCATACCTTCTATTGGAACACTTAAGGAAGGATTGATTAAGTCTATTCATGAAATGTCTAAAGTTCTGACTATAGTCTCTCCAATCATTGCTATACATGGTTAACGTGATAGCAAAGGGGTTGATAAAGGATATGTCTTTCATCCAATCTCTCACTTGGGTTTGATAGTCTGAATAATTGACCTCTTTTATATCCCTCGTCCCCCTATTTTTCTCGATGTTTTTAATCATTTTTATCTATCTTTACCATTTATTTATCTTTGAGTTTTCCTCTCAATTCTTCGATTTCTTTTTTTAATTTAGGAAGAATTACTGTTTCATAACAATGGATATCTCCTTCCATTTGTTCACAGTGATAATAGATATCTCCATTTCTATTTTTAATCATTTCTTCAAACTCGATAGAGTCTGAATAGAGATAACAGTCTTCTGTATGGAATGGGAATCTTTCTTTAAGGTTAATAAGTTCATCCATCCAACTCATGACTCACTCCTCCTTGTATTTTTTGATTCAATGAAAATTTAGTAATTCCCACTCTTAAAATCCTCCTCACTTAAGTCTCTCATCTTGTCCATCTTCCAACCCATCATTTCTTCATACCTTTGATTGTCTCGTTCTAACTCTCGATTCCTTTCTAAGATACCTTTTTTTCCTAGACCCACTTGATAACAAATTGCCTCATCCATGTTCGAATTCATATCTTCAACTACTTCTTCTAACCGTTTTAACTCTCCGTTTCTCTGAGTTACCTCCTCTGAAAGTTCTCTTATTTGTTCATACATCTGTTCCAAGAACTTACCTTGGTGGTCGACATTTAGTTGATCATTAAATTTAATTGTTTTGTTGCTCATCGTTTTTCTCCATTAATTAAGATTAGTTGTTAATCTTGATGGAACCATTATCTCAAAATGAGTATTTCGGAATCGGACAGATGGAGTGTTAAGAGTTGTCCGTTTTGAGAGATATGTCGATGAAATTCTCTCTTTCGATCTTTCGGAGATATTTCTTATACATACGTTCGACTAATTGAGGAGATAGATCTTTTCCTCGACTGGATTTGTAATTCTTGGAATTGAGGTATTCGGAGATGTCTTTATATCTCCATGACTTCCCTCTTAACTCCTCTATAACTCTTATGAGTTCCTCCTGATACCTTGATAACCCGTTGAGATAAGATAGTTTGGTTTCAACGGAAATAACGAGGTCTATATTTTTCTTTTTATGGGGACTTATAGAGAGTTCATGGAGGATTGATAAGGAGAATTGCCTTATAAATTTACTCCACTGTCACTGACTTTGCTAGATTTCGTGGTTGGTCCACATCGGTGCCTTTCAGCAAAGCCACATGATAAGAGAGCATCTGTAATGGCAACGTATAAATAATTGCCTCCAAACTTTTTGGCACATGGGGCATGGCGATAACGGTTGTTCCCGGATCGCTAACAAAGCCAGCATCGGCATCGGCAAAAACAAATAGCTCTCCACCCCGAGCGCGAACTTCATGCAAATTGGATTTTAACTTTTCCAATAATTCATTATTCGGTGCCACAGTGACGACCGGCATATCTTCATCAACCAGCGCCAGGGGGCCGTGCTTTAATTCACCGGAAGGGTAGGCTTCCGCATGAATATAAGAAATTTCTTTTAATTTTAGCGCGCCTTCAAGGGCAATCGGATACTGTTCGCCACGACCTAAAAACAGCGCGTGCTGTTTGTTGGCAAAGGATTCTGACATCTGCTGAATAACCGAATCTAAACCCAGTACCGCCGAGCATAGTTCTGGGAGTTTATGTAGATTTTCAACTAGCTGTTTTTCAACGTTGGCATCCAGTCCTTTATGGCGACCCAGTGCAAGGGTCAATAATTGTAGGGCTACTAACTGGGTGGTAAATGCCTTGGTCGATGCGACGCCAATCTCTGGGCCAGCCATGGTCATCAATGAAATATTTGATTCGCGAACCAGTGAACTGTTGGCAACATTACAGATGGCGACAAAACCGAGATAGCCACTGTCTTTTGCTTTGCGCAATGCGGCTAGTGTATCTGCGGTTTCTCCGGACTGGGAGATAGTGACAAATAATGTACCGGCAGGAACTGGCACTGTTCTGTAACGATATTCACTGGCCACTTCGACCTGACAGGGAACACCGGCATGTTCTTCCAACCAATATTTGGCGACCAGGCCGGAGTGAAAACTGGTGCCGCAGGCGACGATATGAATATTATTGGTCTGTGCAAATAGCTCTTCTGCCTGATAGCCAAAGATCGCTTCGCGTATATGATCCGCAGCGATACGGCCTGCAGTGGTATTGGCCAAAACCGTTGGCTGTTCAAAAATCTCTTTTTGCATAAAGTGTCGGTACTGGCCTTTTTCGGCAATCAGATCTTTTTCATCCAATTGCTTGATTGGTCTTTTAACTTCACTTCCCGACTGGTCAAAAATGCTGTAACTGGCGCTGGAGATTTCGACTAAATCTCCCTCTTCTAAAAAGACAAAGCGGTCGGTTACCTGACGCAGTGCCATTTGATCTGAGGCGATAAAGTTTTCATCAATACCCAGTCCAATAACCAATGGACTGCCGCTGCGGGCACCGATCACTGTCTCTGGTTGAGTGTCCGAAATCACGCCAAGGGCGTAAGCACCTTCTAATTTGGCAATTGTTTTTTCTACTGCAGTGCGTAAATCAGCTTCGGTTTTTAATTGGTGATGTACTAAATGAGCGATTACTTCGGTGTCGGTCGCCGATAGAATTTCATAGCCCAGGGCTTTGACTTCAGTGCGCAACTGATCGTGATTTTCAATAATGCCGTTATGGACAACAGACACACCTGAAGAGGTGTGTGGGTGAGAGTTGATACTGCTCGGCTCGCCGTGTGTGGCCCAGCGGGTATGGGAAATGCCGGTGTTACCAGAGATAGATTGTTGAGCTGTGAGCTTTTCCAGATCGGCAACTCGGCCGATAGTTTTGCGGGTTTGTAAGCTTTGGGCGCTATCTATAATGGATAGGCCGGCAGAATCATAGCCGCGATATTCAAGGCGACGTAGACCTTCAATTAATATTTTATAAATATTTCTCTGGGATGCTGCACCAACAATTCCACACATATTCTTAGTCCGTGTTATTAAGTCCGTTTTATTTTTTGGTTGGGCGTTTCCAGCCCTGTATATTGCGCTGCTTGGTTCTGCCTACGGCAAGATTGTCTGCCGGCACTGCGACAGTCACTGTCGAGCCGGCGGCAACAAAGCCTTCATTACCTATAGTCAGAGGCGCAACCAATGTACTGTTTGAACCTATAAAGCTATTGTCGCCAATCTTAGTTTTATATTTGTTTACGCCATCATAGTTGCAGGTAATGGTACCTGCACCTACATTTACTTTTTCACCCAACTGGGCATCACCCACATAACTGAGGTGATTAATTTTACTGCCATTGCCAACAATCGCTTTTTTGGTCTCTACGAAATTTCCGACTTTGGTGTCTGAACCCAGTTCGGTTCCCGGGCGTATACGGGCAAAGGGGCCCAATACTGCGCGATCGCCAATCGTTGACTGATCAATCACTGTATTGGCTTTTATTTCAACGCCATCACCGATGGTACTATTTATAATATGGCAGTTCGGTCCAATACTCACCCCTGAGCCGATCGTGACATCGCCTTCAAAAACACAGTTAACATCAAAGAAGTTATCGGTGCCTGCCTGCAAGGTTCCGCGCTGATCAAAACGTGCAGGATCTGCCAGGCTAGTGCCAGAGACCATCAGTGCCTCTGCGAGCTGGGCTTGATAGGTGCGCTCAAGGGCGGCTAATTGCTGACGATTATTAATCCCTTCAACTTCGGCCACTGAACTCGGGTGTATACCATTGATGCTGTAGCCGGCTTTTCTGGCTATCGAGATCAAATCTGTCAGATAGTACTCACCCTGAGCATTGTTGTTATTAATTAACGGCAACCATTCGGCAAGCTGCTCTGAGGTTAACGACATGACGCCGGTATTTACCTCGTCGACCTCTAACTGCTGTGGACTGGCATCCTTTTGCTCAACAATTGCTTCGATCAGCCCATCCGCATCGCGAATAATGCGTCCGTAACCCTGAGGATTGTTTAGTCGGATTGTTAATAGGCCGATGCTTTTATCATCGACAGCGTTGAGCATCTGGCTGATTGTATTGGGGGTAATTAACGGCACATCACCGTATAAAATAACCACCTTGGAGTTTTCTCGCAGCTCTGGCAACGCCATATGTACAGCATGGCCGGTGCCAAGCTGTTCGGCCTGCTCTACCATACTGATTGATGGGTCGCTGTAGATTGCCCGCACCGCTTCTGCACCATGTCCGGTAACAATAATTTTTTTCGAATCACCAACCGCATTGGCGGCATCCAGCACATGACCCAACATAGGTTTACCGGCTAATTTATGCAGTACCTTGGGCAGTAGGGATTTCATGCGTGTTCCCTTACCCGCTGCAAGGACAACAATATCAATAGTTTTCATCGGTTATGCTCTCAGGTCATTCGTTGTTAATAAAATTTTCAGGGTTACGTTACTGGCAAAATGTAACCAACACAAGCCATCTTCGGGACTACTTTTTACAGCTATAAAAAAAGGGCAGCATAGCCACCCTTTTTTAACTGCAGCGGTTATTAATTAACCACCGAGTTTTTTACGTAACTGCGCAACGGTTTTAAGCTGTGCAGATGCTTCTGCCAACATTGCTGCCGCTTTGGAATACTCTATCTCGCCCGTCTGATTGGCAAGTGCCTGCTCTGCATCTTTGACCGCTTCAGCTGCAGCAGCTTCGTCGATATCATCAGCACGCACGGCAGTATCGGCCAATATGGAAACCATATTTGGCTGAACTTCGAGGTAGCCGCCAGAGAGATAGTAGATCTCTTCTTCACCATTCTGCTTGATAAGCCGGACTGGGCCGGGCTTAAGATCGCTGAGCAGTGGGGCGTGACCTGCGGTTACACCGAGCTCTCCAAGAGAACCCGTGGCAACCACCATCTCAATCAATCCGGAAAAGATTGATTCGTCTGCACTTACGATGTCGCAATGAACTGTCATAGCCATAATTATAGCGCCTGCTTATCTCGGTATTAGAGCTTTTTGCTTTTCTCAACAGCTTCTTCGATTGAACCGACCATGTAGAAGGCCTGCTCCGGTAAGCTATCGTATTCGCCAGCAAGAATGCCTTTAAAGCCAGAAATAGTATCTTTCAATGAAACATACTTACCTGGAGCACCGGTAAAGATCTCTGCTACGTGGAAAGGCTGTGATAAGAAACGCTCAATTTTACGTGCGCGTGTTACCACCTGCTTATCTTCTTCAGAGAGCTCATCCATACCGAGAATCGCAATAATATCTTTCAATTCTTTAAATCGCTGCAGTACTGACTGTACGCCACGAGCAACTTCGTAATGCTCCTGCCCAATAATCAGTGGATCCAGCTGACGTGAGGTTGAATCCAATGGATCTACCGCTGGGTAAATACCTTTAGAAGCAATATCACGGCTCAGTACAACGGTCGAATCCAAGTGGGCAAAGGTTGTTGCTGGCGATGGATCGGTCAAGTCATCCGCTGGTACATATACTGCCTGTACAGAGGTAATAGAGCCGGTCTTAGTAGAAGTAATACGCTCCTGAAGGGCGCCCATTTCCTCAGCCAGTGTAGGCTGGTAGCCTACCGCTGATGGCATACGACCCAACAGTGCTGATACTTCGGTACCTGCCAATGTGTAACGGTAGATGTTATCGACGAACAACAGTACGTCTTTACCTTCGTCACGGAATTTTTCTGCCATGGTGAGACCCGTCAGTGCTACACGCAGTCTGTTACCTGGAGGCTCATTCATCTGGCCGTAAACCATGGCTACTTTTGATTCGCTTGGCTTCTCGATGTTTACAACACCGGATTCCTGCATCTCGTAGTAGAAAGTCGTTACCTTCACGAGTACGCTCACCAACACCAGCAAATACAGATAGACCGGAGTGCTCAGTCGCAATGTTGTTGATCAGCTCCATCATGTTTACAGTTTTACCAACACCTGCACCACCGAAGAGTCCAACCTTACCGCCTTTAGCAAACGGACATACCAGGTCAATAACCTTAATACCGGTTTCCAGAAGATCGTCGGAGGCATCCAGCTGATCGTAGGCCGGCGGCTTGCGGTGAATGGCCATGCGCTCTTTTTCGCCAATTGGACCTTTTTCGTCAATTGGGTTGCCGAGAACATCCATAATGCGGCCGAGGGTTTCAGTACCAACGGGAACAGAAATCGGCGCCTTGGTATTGGTTAACGCTCAGACCGCGGCTAACGCCTTCAGAGGCACCCATGGCAATAGTACGAACTACGCCGTCACCTAATTGCTGCTGAACTTCTAAGGTTAAACCTTTGTCGTCGACGATTAATGCGTCATACACGTTGGGTACCTGATCACGTGAAAATTCCACGTCGATCACAGCACCAATAATTTGTACGATTCTTCCGCTACTCATGTCCGGTTCCTCTTTACTCAAATCTTTTAAAATTCGTTGGGCTTTATACGGCGGCTGCGCCGCTAACAATCTCTGACAGCTCTTGGGTAATCGCTGCCTGACGGGCCTTGTTATAAAGCAGTTGCAATTCGTCGATCATTTCACCGGCATTGTCGGTGGCGCTCTTCATAGCGAGCATTCGCGCGGCTTGCTCACAAGCTTTGTTCTCTACCACGCCTTGATACACCTGTGATTCGATATAGCGAATCAGACAGGCCGTCGAGCAAATCCTTGGCATCGGGCTCATAGATATAATCCCAATGGTGTGAAAGCTTTTCATCTGTGCTTGGCTTTAGACGGTAACAGCTGCTCAACGGCTGGCTGCTGGGTCATGGTGTTTACAAAAACATTGTTAACCACTAGCAGCTGGTCGATACGGCCTTCTGTCATAGGCATCCAACATCACCTTAACGCCACCAATCAAGTCATTGGCACTGGGCTCGTCACCGACATCTTTAACCGCTGCAACTATATTGCCACCGACAGTGTTAAAGAATGCGCCGGCTTTATTGCCAACCGCGCATATATCGATTTCAACACCCTGATCAGACAGCTCTTTCATTGATTTCAGCGCGGCTTTGAACAGGTTGATGTTCAAACCACCACAGAGACCACGGTCTGTTGAAACAATGATAAAACCTACACGCTTAACTTCACGTTGTTCCAAATATTGATGCTTGTACTCGGACACTGCATTGGCGATATGACTCACCACATCACGAATACGTATGGCATAGGGTTTACCCAATGCCATACGTTCCTGTGCGCGACGCATCTTACTCGCAGCAACCATTTCCATGGCTCTGGTGATTTTCTGCGTACTGCCAATACTAGCAATTTTGGTTCTTACTTCTTTTCCGATTGCCATTTCTTATGCCTGCCTACAGTGACTTACCAGGTTTGGGTTGCAACAAACTTTTCTAGCGCAGCTTTAAAGCCAGCAGCTATATCATTGTTGTAATCGCCTGACTGATTGATTTGATCCATCAGATCACTGTGCTCAGCTTTCATATAAGAGAGCGCGGACGATTCGAAATCACCGATTTTGCTAACTTCAACGTCTTGTAAGAAGCCGTTATCCGCTGCATAAATCATCAGTCCCATTTCCGCGATGCTCTGCGGAGAGTACTGCTTCTGCTTCATCAGTTCAGTGACTCGCTCACCGTGATCAAGCTGAGCCTTAGTGGCCTCATCCAGATCTGAAGCGAACTGCGAGAACGCCGCCAGTTCACGATACTGTGCTAGTGCGGTACGAATACCACCGGACAGTTTCTTAATGATCTTGGTCTGTGCGGCACCACCAACACGAGATACAGATACACCTGCGTTCATCGCTGGACGTACGCCGGCGTTAAACATGTCAGCTTCAAGGAAGATCTGACCATCGGTAATCGAAATCACGTTAGTTGGTACGAATGCAGATACGTCACCAGCCTGCGTTTCAATCACTGGCAATGCAGTCAATGAACCGGTTTGGCCTTTTACTTCACCGTTGGTGAACTTTTCAACGTAATCAGCATTTACACGAGCAGCACGCTCAAGTAGACGGGAGTGCAAATAGAATACATCACCAGGGTAGGCTTCACGACCTGGAGGACGCTTCAACAGCAGTGATATTTGACGATAAGCCCAAGCTTGCTTGGTCAAGTCATCATAAATAATCAGTGCATCTTGTCCGCGGTCACGGTAGTACTCACCCATGGTGCAACCAGCAAACGGTGCTAGATACTGCATTGCTGCAGGATCAGAAGCGGTTGCTGCAACCACGATAGTGTGTTCCATTGCGCCGTGTTCTTCGAGCTTGCGAACTACCGCAGCTACAGAAGAGGCTTTTTGACCGATGGCTACATAGATACATTTAATACCAGAACCTTTCTGGTTAATGATCGCATCAACGGCAATAGCTGATTTACCAATCTGGCGATCGCCAATAATCAGCTCACGCTGACCACGACCAATCGGCACCATGGCGTCAATTGCTTTTAGACCAATCTGTACGGGCTGGTCTACTGATTGACGATCAATTACACCAGGCGCTACTTTTTCAAGTGGGTCGGTGATCGCGGCATTAACTGGACCTTTGCCGTCGATGGGATTACCTAGAGCGTCGACAACACGACCTTCAAGTTCAGGACCTACAGGTACTTCAAGAACACGGCCGGTGCAGCGAGCTTTTTGGCCCTCTGCGAGTGTCTGGTAGTCACCCAATACCACGGCGCCAACTGAATCGCGCTCTAGGTTAAGTGCCATACCGTAAACACCGCCGTCGAACTCGATCATTTCGCCGTACATCACGTCGGCTAGACCGTGAATACGAATGATACCGTCGGATACGGATACAATGGTGCCCTCATTTTGGGCTTCTGACGAAACATTAAGATTGTCGATACGACCCTTAATAATTTCGCTAATTTCTGATGGATTCAGTTGCTGCATGCTTAGGCCTCAAATCCTTAGGAGTTTAGTGACTCGGCGAGTTTGGCCAAACGGCCACGAATAGACCCGTCAATAACGGTGTCTCCGGCACGTATTACCGCACCACCCAGCAGGCTCTTATCTAAACTAACCTGCATATTTACTTTACGTTCTAGTTTTGCGCTCAATGCATCACTGAGTTTCTGCTGCTGTTCCGCATCTAACTCATGTGCCGCGACCACTTCGACATCAACCGATTTTTCACGGTTAGCTTTCAAGATATCGAACTGAATGGAAATCTCAGGTAAAAGTTGCAACCTGTGATTTTCTGACAGTACAGTCAGAAAATTCTGACCCTGTTGGTCAAGCGCATCACCACAAATTTCTATCAACGCAGTTGCCTGCTGTTGCGCAGTGAAACTGGGCGAACTCAACAACTTAACTACGCTGGCCTGTTGTGCAACAGATCCCGCTGTAGATAAGCTGTCCGACCAACCTTGCAACTGACCCGCTTGGGCAGCATATTCAAACGCTGCTTTAGCATAGGGTCGGGCTAATGTGCTCAATTCTGCCATGATTAACCTCGGTTAGAGCTGCGCTGCTAAATTATCAACCAACGTGCGATTTGCCTTTTCGTCGATTTCGGCTTCAAGAATCATCTCTGCTCCAGCGAGAGCCAAGCCTGCCACGGAGGCACGCAACTCTTCTTTAGCACGATTAATTTCTTGCTCAATCTCGGCTTCAGCGGCCACCTTCAGGCGGTCACCTTCTGTTCGAGCTTGATTTTTTGCTTCATCAACAATTTGACCTGCACGCTTATTGGCTTGATCAATAATGCCAGCCGCTTCCTGTTTCGCATCTTTCATCTGGTCAGTTGCTTTGCTCTGAGCCAGCTCAAGATCTCGCAGGGCACGATCAGCCGCATCAAGACCATCGGCGATTTTCTTCTGTCGCTCTTCCATTGAGTCAATAATGACTGGCCAAACAAACTTCATGCAAAACCACACAAAGAATGCAAAGGTCACCATTTGACCAAAAAGCGTTAGATTAATATTCACGCCATTACCTCATTAAAGAATGGATTAAATTTCGCTTACTAAAACTTCTTACTTTATTGTTACGCGCCAACACCTGGAGCAACAACAAAGATCAAGTACATCGCGATACCAACACCAATAATAGGCACAGCATCAATCAAACCAGCTAGCAGGAACATCTTACCCTGAAGCATAGGTCCAAGTTCTGGTTGACGCGCTGTTGCTTCGATCAACTTACCGCCCAGCAGACCCATACCAACTGCTGCTCCTAACGCGCCCAATCCGAGCATAATTGCCGCAGCAATAATTACTAGTTCCATCGTAGACTCCTGATTTCAGTCATTTAAAAATTAATATAAATTTAGTGGTCTTCGTGCGCCATACTGAGATAGACGACCGTGAGAACCATGAAAATAAATGCTTGCAGGGTAATGACCAGAATATGGAATACCGCCCAGCCCCATTGCATTAACCCTCCACCCAGAGCAAACAGACCACCACCTATCGCCATAAAGGCCATACATAACAGGACTGTTTTACCCGTAGATACTTTCCCTTTGAGATTCAACCAACATACACCGGTGACCAGCAAAAAGATCACTAACCAGAAGTAACCGCTGGTCTGTTCGCCAAAGAGTTCTGCATGCAGACCGCCAGACACAAAGCCGGCTCCTGCGCCTGCTGCAAACATTGTTGCAATCAGGATAAAGATCATTTCGCCGGCATACATATTGCCGAACAGTCGTAAACCCAGAGAGAACGGCTTGGCCAATAGACCAACAGTTTCCATAAACAGGTTTACCGGAATAAAGCCCCAGTGATTAAACGGGTGCATGGTCAGCTCTTTAACAAAGCCGGTACCTTTAATCTTGAACGAGTAGTAAAGCATCAGAACAAAAACACCCAACGCCATACCCAAGGTGATGTTTGGATCGGTTGAGGGGACAATTTTCTGATAGGGAACGCCAGCGAGCATCAGAAGTTCTGGAATCAGATCGACCGGTAGCAGATCCATAAAATTCATCAAAAATACCCAGACAAATATGGTTAGCGCCAGAGGAGCGACCATTTTGTTGCGGCCATGAAAACTGTCTTTTACTGAACCGTCGATAAACTCAACGATCATTTCAACAAAGTTTAACCAGCCAGCGGGTACGCCGGTGTGCGCTTTTTTTGCTGCTCGCAGGAACATCCAACAAAACAGTGAGCCCAAGCCAATCGACCAAAACATTGAATCGACGTGAATAGCCCAGAAGCCCATATCTGTAGCTTCTTGACCACCATGAGCCATAGTCCAGGTATCGGCCTGAAGCGTTTCGACACCATGGTCGGTGTGGCGCTCGTATCCTGCCGGCAACTTTCCATAAACCAAGTTGGTTAAATGGTGCTGGATATATTCAGTTGTGCTTGCGGGGTTTCCACCGGCCATCTGTCACTCTCAAATTAGTAAGGTCGTTAACTTATACGGTATCAGTGTTTCAGTAATATAATTACTGCCAAGTACTGCACCAAAATCATTCCTACAAAGGAAGAAAATACGGCGCCTATTAAAAGCGGCTTTACCATCATAAAGCTGACTGTAAATAACACGGTGGTTAACACAATCTTTCCCGTTTCTCCCCAGTACATTGCTCGCACAATGGTCTGTACCTTTCTTGCGCCGGCGTACCTAAACGCTTGCCGTGTAAACCAGGCCTGAGGGCAAATTTGAATCAATCCGCCAATCAACACCGAGTAAGCTAACACGGAACTCCAGAACAAAAGGACTGCACTAGCAGGTAGCAAACAAGCTAGCTGATAAAGCGCGACTCTTTTAACTGGTGGTAATGAAATGGTCGTCATACGTGTTCGACACCTTTTCTTCCGGCCCTGCCAGACAAAATTGTGGCCTCTGTCGGACGGGTGCGCATTATAGGTATACTATTGTTGATATTCAACACGCTAAACAATGTATATTGAGGAAATTTTTCTACCACCAAAAAGTTTAGCGGCCGTTATTTTATATGCGCCAAAATACCATCGAGCTCATCGACACTATTATATTTAAGAATCAACTTGCCGCCGCCCTTGGCGCTGTGCTGAATCTTAACCGGTGCGCCGATTTTTTCTGAAATTTCATCTTCCAAATGCTTGATATCCGGAATACCAGCCACTCCATCAGATTTTTTCCCGGTCTTGCCAGACTGAATTTTTTTTACCAATGCTTCGGTCTGACGAACAGTCATATTAACGCTTGCAACATTTCGAGCGGCATTAATTTGCTTCGCCCCATCAAGGGCCAGCAAACATTTTGCATGGCCCAACTCTAAATCACCGCGCTCTAAAAGCTGTTGAACCTCCACCTCAAGACTTGCAAGGCGCATTAGGTTGGTAACCGCAGAGCGTGACTTGCCAACGGCATCCGCCACCTGCTGCTGGGTTAATTCAAACTCTTGTTGAAGACGTATCAATGCCAAACTCTCTTCCATGGCGTTTAAATCTTCCCGTTGAATATTTTCGATAAGCGCCATAGCAATCGCGGCTTCATCGGAAACATCGCGAACAATAACCGGAACAACATCGAGCCCGGCTTGCTGTGCCGCTCTCCAGCGGCGCTCACCGGCAATAATTTCATACTTATCTTCACCAATACCTCTAACCACCAGCGGCTGCATAACACCCTGAGCGCGAATCGAACTCGCCAACTCTTCTAGGGCTTCAGCATTAATATCTCGGCGCGGCTGGTATTTTCCGCGCTGCAAAAACTCAACAGCCATCTCGCGCAACTGACCTTCCTTTGATTGAAGATCTGAAGAACCCAACCCATCAAAAGCGGATTCTTCAGCCATTCCCAGCAACGCATCCAACCCTTTTCCAAGACTCTGTCGTTTTGTGCTCATCGTTTATTGTCCTGCATCTGCTTGTTTGTGCTCCTCACCTTTTTCTTTCGCCTGACGGAGAATTTCTCCCGCGAGCGCTAAGTAGGCTACCGAACCTTTCGAATTTCTGTCGTACATAAGCGCCGGCAATCCATGGCTGGGGGCTTCGGCAAGTCTTACATTGCGCGGAATGCTGACACGATAAACACGGCTTCCAAAATATTTTCTCAGCTGAGCCGATACCGCATTGGTAAGACTGCTGCGCGGATCGTACATGGTGCGCAAAATACCTTCGATTCTGAGCTTGGGGTTTATAAGTTTGGCGATTTGTTTGATGGTGTTATTTAACGCTGAAAGGCCTTCTAATGCGTAGTACTCACACTGCATTGGAATTATTACGCTATCGCTGGCCACTAGCGCATTCACTGTAAGCATGTTTAGCGAGGGGGGGCAGTCAATAATCACATAGTCATATTTGGCATCTACTCGCTGAAGGGCATGTCGAAGTCGCGTCTCACGACCGATCTCCTGCATTAACTCCACTTCGGCGGCCACCAAATCACCATTGGAGGGTAATAGGTGGATTTTCGCTTTCTCACAGCTAACAATTACCGCTTCAATCTTTTGCTTTTCTGTAAGCACATCGTAAACACTGGTTTTGCATTGATGCTTATCAACACCAACACCCATGGTTGCATTACCTTGTGGATCAAGATCAACCAAGAGTACCCGCTGCTTGTAAGCGGCGAGAGAGGCGGCCAAATTTACACTGGTTGTGGTTTTACCCACACCGCCTTTCTGATTGGCTATTGAGATAATTCTCGACAATACTCTAACCTTTTATGCTGTTGTATTACTTTGCTGGCTGGATTTACTAATTTCAATCAGGTGCCTTTCGCCGTCAACACCAGGCACTTTTAATTGATGCGAAACTTCGACCATATAGCCTTTCTCTAGCAGGCTCAACTCTGATTGCGGAAATTTTCCCTTCATCGCCAAAAATCGACCTTCAGGACTGAGCAGATGCTGACACTTATCGACCATTTCAGCCACTGAGGTAAAAGCCCGACTCAACACCGTGTCGTAGGGTGTTTCAGGAATAAACGACTCCACTCTAGCCTGTATTTCAGTAAGGTTCTTCAATCCGAGCTGGCAGCGCGCATGAAATAAAAATCGGGTTTTTTTGCCGTTACTATCGAGTAACTTAAAGTTTTTATCTGGGCACATAATGGCCAGTGGTATTCCTGGCAGGCCCGCCCCAGTCCCAACATCAATGAAATTCTGACCGGTTATGTAAGGAAGGATTGCGAGACTATCGAGTAGATGCAGCGCAATCATTTGCGCCGGTTCGCGGACAGCCGTGAGGTTATAGGCGCTATTCCAACTAACCAATAAACTGACGTAATCGAGAAGCTGTTGAATCTGATAAGGACTGCACTCAACGCCTAATTCTTCAAGACCGCTCTCAAGTAACTCTCTCAATTCCAGATCGGATATCAAATCACGCGACATGTTTTTTCAACTGCACAATCAATAGTGAGATAGCCGCGGGGGTAACACCGGGAATTCTACTGGCTCGAGCCAGAGTTTCAGGTGTAGCTTCGGTTAGCTTTTGTTTTATCTCATTCGATAAACCACTAATAGCCTGATAATTAAAATTCACGGGGATACGCGTTTTCTCGTGACGCTGCAGTCGATTAACCTCATCTTGCTGACGGTTAATGTAGCCAGAATATTTAGCTTCAATCTCTACTTGCTCAGCAATCTTCGGCTCAACTTTATGCTCAGGGTATAGGCTGCCAATAATTTTATAATCTAATTCCGGCCGTTTAAGCAAGTCGAACAACGAATACTCGTGTGAAAGCTTATTCTCAATATGAGCCGACAACTGTTGTGCAACACTACTTTCGGGTTGCACCCAAGTATCTTTTAAGCGCTGACGCTCAAGCTCAATAGCTTCTCGTTTTTCGTTAAACTGCTGCCAGCGCTCGTCATCAACCAAACCGAGCTCTCGGCCCTTTTCTGTTAATCGTAAATCTGCGTTATCTTCGCGAAGTAATAATCGGTATTCAGCCCGACTGGTGAACATACGGTAGGGCTCCTGAGTTCCCATACTGATCAGGTCGTCAACCAGAACCCCGGCATAGGCCGTATCTCGCCCAGGGCACCAGCTATCTTTATCTTGAACCTTAAGTGCTGCATTGGTTCCAGCTAACAAACCCTGTGCTGCAGCCTCTTCATAACCAGTTGTACCATTGATTTGACCGGCAAAAAACAACCCGTTAATAGCTTTGGTTTCGAGTGAATATTTAAGATCCTGCGGATTAAAATAATCGTATTCAATAGCGTAGCCCGGCCGAGTTATATGGGCATTTTCAAACCCTTGAATTGAGCGCACTAATTCAATCTGTACATCAAAGGGCAGGCTTGTAGAAATTCCATTGGGATAGAGCTCGTAGGTATTCAACCCTTCTGGTTCAATAAATATCTGATGTTGGTCTTTGTCGGCAAAGCGGACAATCTTATCCTCAATAGATGGGCAGTACCTTGGCCCAACACCGTCGATAACTCCCGTGTAAAGCGGCGAGCGATCTAAACCCTGGTGAATAATCTCATGGGTTTTTTTATTTGTGTAGGTAATCCAACAGCAGGTTTGCTGAGGATGCTGCTCTAAAGATCCCATATAAGACATTACCGGCTCGGGTTTATCTCCCCACTGCTCTGGCAGGTGAGTAAAGTCGACACTCCGCGCATCAATGCGTGGCGGTGTTCCGGTTTTAAGCCGTTCAACTCTGAAAGGTAAGGATCTTAACCGCTCAGAGAGATTAATCGAGGGTGGATCACCCGCACGACCAGCAGAATAGTTTTGCATGCCGATATGTATTTTTCCGGCAAGAAAGGTTCCCGCAGTCACAACCACAGACTTAGCTGAGAATATAAGCCCCATTTGTGTAACAACACCTGTAACTCTATCACCCTCGATCACCAAGTCATCGGCTGCCTGCTGGAAAATAGTTAAGTTCTTCTGGTTTTCCAAAATCGATAGAATCGCCGCTTTGTAACGAATTCGATCTGCCTGAGCTCGGGTCGCTCTAACTGCAGGCCCTTTGCGGGAATTAAGAACTCTAAATTGAATGCCGCCGAGATCTGTAGCCACAGCCATAGCACCACCTAAAGCATCAATCTCTTTCACTAGGTGGCTTTTGCCAATCCCACCGATGGCAGGGTTGCAGGACATCTGACCCAGAGTTTCGATATTATGAGTTAATAGTAATGTACGACTGCCCATGCGAGCAGCAGCCAAGCAGGCTTCTGTCCCGGCATGTCCACCACCAACAACAATGACATCAAAAGATTCTGGATAGCGCATAACTAATTAGTGTTAAGTTTGAATTGGCCATTATACGTGTGGATGTTTAAAGGTTAACCAACTTATTTCAGAATTTTACTTTCTGAGTTAGTTTTTAAAGCGCGTTTATTTATAGTTAACTTATTAATTAAATATACTTATATATAGTATATAGAGTTTATTGTTATTGTTATTAGGGAGGCTATTTAATGGGGATAACATCTAAATTACTATTTATATCAATAAGTTAAATTGAGATTTTCTCTGTATAAGCCTATGTTTAACAACCTTTAAAGCGGGTATGAGCTGTGTTTGAAAATGTACAGAATTATGTGGTTTTAGATGATTCTGTTGATTTACTGTTTATCTGGGGATAGTTATTTAATTTATACAGAGGTTTCCCACAGCATTTGGTGTTTTGGCTTTTTGATCTCTACACAATGGGGATAACCTGTTAGTTTATTGTTGCAAAGCTGTATTTAAAAAATAACCTTAATTTACTGGCTCTATTTAAAATAAAGCGTTGAATTGAGTGGGGATTTTCATTAAACTCCCGCGCCCTAGAACGGTACTCATTGTCTTTAAGTGGTTTGAAGAGTGGGTACAGTAGTAATTATTCGGAATTGACGTTATGAAAAGAACATTTCAACCAAGCGTATTAAAGCGTAAGCGCACTCATGGTTTCAGATCTCGTATGGCAACTAAAAATGGCCGTGCCGTTTTGAACCGTCGTCGAGCTAAAGGCCGTAAGCGTTTAGCTGCATAGAAAATTAGGGGCTTGTAATGCCCAGAGCAACCTTCGGCAAAGACCGGCGCTTACTAAAAGCCTCTCAATATAAGGAGGTTTTTGATAATAATAGCGTTCGGGTTGCTCATCCCAAACTTTTATTACTCGCTAAACCTAATGGCTGTGGTCTGTCACGATTAGGCTTAGTCGTAGGTAAGAAAAACGTTGCTACCGCCGTCGGTAGGAACTTTGTAAAAAGGGTCGTTCGAGAAACTTTTCGCAATCACACCCTACCTCTAGCTGTAGACATCATCTTTTTAGCGCGTAAAGACGCCGATAAACTCTCGCCAGTAGAAATGGCCACCCTTATGCAGCAATCATGGGGTAGACTGAGTGCCCGTCTTGAATCTGAGGTTACCCCGAATGCGTAGATTGGCAATAGCCTTGATCCGGGGGTATAAGTATGCCGTTAGTCCATTGCTGGGCAATAATTGTAGGTTCTACCCTAGTTGTTCAAGTTATGCTGAGGAGGCCTTGCGTCGCTTTGGTGTTATCAAGGGGGGTTATCTTACGTTGCGTAGGGTTGTAAAATGCCAACCTTTCCATTCAGGAGGTTATGATCCGGTCTTACCGGTAGAGCATTCTGGTAAATCGGACAATACAAACACCGCAAACAAACATTAAACAGAGTTATAAATAGAATGGATTGGAAAAAAACACTTAATATTTCTGCTATTGCCCTCGTTGCTTGGCTGTTAGTTGTCGAATGGAACAATTTTAGTGATCAACGAACCGCTGAAAACCAACCTGCTCGCGCTGACGTCTTTATACCTGAGGCACCTTCAGTGTCTTTACAGGACACCAACTTTGCAGATGAGCTTCCGTCATTAATTGACGCTCCTGCTGTGCTCGTACAGGCATCTGTCAATACTCGTTTAGTGACCGTGACTACAGATACCTTTGAAGTGATCATTGATACCCTTGGTGGTGATATTGTTCAGGTTAACCTGTTACAGCACCTAACCAAAATGGCGGCAGATGGTGGCGAGCCATTTACATTGCTGACGAGATCTAAATCTAACGAATATATAGCCCAAAGTGGCTTGGTTGGAAGAAATGGCACTGATACAAGAGAGGGACGACCCACTTTTACTGTTGCTAATTCCAGTTTTACACTGGCACCGGAAGATAAAACTCTAACTGTTGATTTAGTCCATGCTGAAAATGGAATAACCATTGTTAAGCGTTTTAGTTTTACCGCTAACGAGTATGTTATTGGTGTCAGCTATCTAATAAACAACGGTAGCTATGAATCCTGGGAAGCAACTTTTTACGGTCAGATTAAACGTGATTCTCATGAGCCGCTTGTTGAATCCAGTGGCGGCGTAAGCCCCTACTTAGGTGCTGCGCTGAGAGAGGCGGATAAGAATTTTGCCAAACACGATTTTGGTGATATCGAAGATGCGACCGTTAAAGCCGAGATTAAAGGTGGTTGGGTAGCAATGGTTCAGCACTACTTTATTAGTGCTTGGATTCCACCTACAGATCAAAACAACAGTTTTAGCTTGCGAAAACTAACCGGCCAAGATGTATACCTGTTTGGTTTTACTGGCGAGAAACTGGTTGTTCCTGCGGGTAGCTCCGGTGAGTATAGTGCGCAGTTTTATGTGGGCCCTAAAGATCAGGAAAAACTTGAGTCTCTAGCTGAATACTTAGATCTAACCGTTGATTACGGCTTCCTGTGGATGCTTGCTAAACCGATTTTTGCTGCCATGAAGTTTATTCATGAAGTTGTTGGCAACTGGGGTTGGGCGATTATCTTGCTCACTATTGGTATTAAAATATTACTCTATCCATTATCTGCGGCAAGCCTTCGCTCTATGGCCAAAATGCGTAGCTTGCAGCCAAAAATGGAGCGTTTAAAAGAGACTTATGGCGATGATCGCCAGAAAATGTCACAAGAGTTGATGGGGCTATACAAAAAGGAAAAGGTAAACCCGGCCGGAGGTTGTTTCCCCATGTTGCTGCAGATGCCGGTATTCCTGTCACTTTACTGGGTGCTTTTGGAAAGTGTTGAAATAAGACACTCGCCATGGATATTCTGGATCGCCGATCTGTCGGCTAAAGATCCTTATTTTATCTTGCCGATTGTTATGGGCGCCAGCATGCTGTTAATGCAAAAAATGCAGCCGATGCCTACAGATCCAACTCAGGCAATGGTGATGAAAATAATGCCCATTGCATTTACCTTCTTCTTTATGATTTTCCCTTCCGGTTTGGTTCTCTACTGGACGGTTAACAACCTGTTGTCGATGTTTCAGCAGTGGTATGTCAATCGTCAGTTAGCGGCTAAGACCGCCACAGGGAAAACTAAAACGTAATTAAAAAGGCCCTTTTAAAGGGCCTTTTTTGTATGAGTGTATAACAGTGCAAAATGATCTAGACATCATCGTCGCTATTGCCACACCCCCGGGTCGAGGCGGTGTCGGTATTATTCGTGTTTCAGGCGCGAACATTGAGTCTATTATGTCTGATATTCTCGGTAGGGCTCTGCCGCCTCGTGAGGCCGTTTTCGGCACATTTAAAGGCGCTGATAAGCAGGTGCTCGATGAGGGTGTGGCCATTTATTTTCCAGCACCCGCCTCCTTCACCGGTGAGCACGTGCTAGAACTGCAGGCCCATGGTGGCCCAGTGATTCTGGATAGCTTGCTACAGCGATGCCTTCAGTTAGGCGCTCGGATGGCTAGGCCAGGTGAGTTCAGTGAGCGCGCCTTTCTCAATGATAAACTTGACCTCACTCAGGCTGAGGCAATTGCTGACTTAATCGATGCCTCCTCGGTTCAGGCTGCGCGCTGTGCGGTGCGATCTCTGCAGGGTGATTTTTCTCGACTGGTGAATGAATTGGTCGATCAAATAATCCAAATTCGTATCTATGTGGAAGCGGCAATTGATTTTCCTGAAGAGGAAATTGATTTTCTTGCTGACGAACGCCTCTCAGCGAATCTGCACAAGCTCTCTTTTGAGTTGTCTGACACGCTCAATAAAGCCCAGCAGGGCTCTTTATTGCGCGATGGTATGACTGTGGTGCTCGCAGGTAAACCAAATGCTGGAAAATCTAGTTTACTGAATGCGTTGGCGGGAAGGGAGGCGGCAATTGTCACTTCTGTAGCGGGAACAACTCGTGATGTTCTTCGTGAAAAAATCACTCTCGATGGAATGCCTCTGCATATTGTTGATACTGCAGGTCTACGCGAAAGTGACGATGAAGTTGAGCGGGAGGGTATTCGTCGCGCCTGGCAAGAGATTGAGCGGGCTGATCGGGTTTTGTTTTTGGTTGATGCCAGCGACAATACTCAATTAGATTTGCAGGCCATTTGGCCGGAATATTTTGATCGCTATGCCGATTCTCGTCAGGCAGTCACGGTTGTTTTGAATAAGGTTGATCAGACTGATCAGGTTGCGGGTAGGATTGTGGGTGAAATTGATACCTTTGCCATCTCCGCCAAGCATAAGACTGGCCTAGACGAGCTGGTCGGTTTTTTACAGGGCAGTATGGGGTTTCAAGGTCAAGAAGAAGGGCTTTTTTCGGCTCGTCGCCGTCACCTAGATGCGCTAGAAAAGGCTCTTCTGCTGGTCAATACAGGCCGCAGGCAACTAAGTGTCGCCGGTGCTGGTGAGTTGTTGGCTGAAGATCTTCGGCAGGCGCAAAATCACCTCTCCGAAATCACCGGTCAATTCACATCCGACGACCTTTTGGGGCACATATTTTCATCATTCTGTATTGGAAAGTGACTACCTTTCTTTATTGGGTCACCAACCGGTATGGCCGCTCTCTCTAAGATGGTGAAATCGCCTATAACAACTCTTAAAACACTGGTTTTGAACTGGATATCCACAGCTTATTAACAGATGTTGTTTAAATATTAACCAATAATATTTGTTTCTCTGTTAATAAAAAAAATATTGATATTAAATAACTTGTTGATTTTAAACGGTAAATATAAATTGCTTAAAAAGATTGAATTTTATTGGGTGTGGATAAAATGATTTTAAGCGGATAGAATCCATTGCATCGAAAAACAGTTGTTTTTTCGAAAAATAAAACTAATAAAAATAATATAACTTGGTTGGTGGTTTGACGGTTTTATCCTTTTGTTTTGTCCTTTTATTTAGTTTTTCTTTGAAGGCGGGTAAAAAAACGGGTGAAACGTTCGGTGTAAATCTGCCATTGGGGTTATCTGGCGCTGGGAAGAATATAGGTGGAATTAAGTAACTCTTTAGAGTGTGGTTCTATGGGTGTAAGTGGAAATGGACCTATGGATTTTAATGCTCTCCAAGCAATCTGGATAGATTGCTCAAAGCAACTCTCCGATGAGCTGCCTCCGCAGCAATTTAATACTTGGATAAGACCCCTCAAAATACAGTTTTTTGCTAATGATGCCATCCTTGGGGATGGGGTCTCGCAGCGTATTCAGTTGGTCGCGCCCAATCGTTTTATTGAGGATTGGGTTCAAGGTAAATTTCTCGCCCGTATTGAATCACTATTCGCTGAGCTTGGCGTCGATCACTGCAGCGTAGCTGTTGTCTCTCAATCTGAGAAACCCCCAGCCTTTAAAGCTTCAGCCAATACTGTAGCTGTGAATAGCCGAGAGCAGACCTCACCGGCTGTTTTAGCATCGTTTGCAACCTCATCGTTGGTCATACCTACGCCGCAGGTGCAGGCGATTACCCGCATTTCGGCGCCGGAAATTATTACTTCCGCCGCAGAAAATAGCTTAAAAAGCAATCTCAATAGCGCCTTTACCTTTGATAGTTTTGTTGAGGGTAAATCCAACCAGTTAGCGTTGGCCGCCGCCCAGCAGGTTGCGGAAAATCCAGGTGGCTCCTACAACCCTCTCTTTATATACGGTGGCGTTGGTTTAGGTAAAACCCACTTAATGCATGCGGTTGGCAACGCCCTTCGCGAGCGTAAGCCCGATGCAAAAATAGTTTATTTGCACTCCGAGCGTTTTGTTGCAGATATGGTAAAGGCTTTACAACTTAAGGCCATTGATGAGTTTAAGCAGTTCTATCGCTCTGTAGACGCACTTTTAATTGATGATATTCAGTTCTTTTCTGGTAAGGATCGTAGTCAGGAAGAGTTTTTCCACACTTACAATGCCTTGTTGGAGCGCGGCCAGCAGATGATCTTAACCTCTGATCGCTATCCTAAAGAAATTGACGGTGTGGAGGAGCGGTTGAAATCTCGTTTCGGCTGGGGTTTAACGGTAGCTGTTGAGCCTCCAGAGCTTGAGACTCGTGTTGCCATATTGATCAACAAGGCTGAGCAGGTGGGTATGGACCTGTCGAGAGACGCGGCATTCTTTATTGCGCAGCGCATTCGTTCTAATGTTCGCGAGCTTGAGGGGGCGTTGAAAAGAGTTATGGCCCATGCCCAATTTAGCGGGCGGGTTATCGATATCGATTTAATTCGTGAATCATTGAAAGATTTGTTGGCGCTACAGGACAAGCTGGTTACCATAGACAATATTCAGAGGGTGGTAGCTGACTACTATAAGTTGAAAATGTCAGACCTGCTTTCAAAGCGTCGCAGTCGCTCTGTCGCACGACCTAGGCAAGTTGCTATGGCATTGGCTAAAGAGCTGACTAATTACAGCCTTCCAGAGATTGGAGAGTCTTTTGGAGGTCGCGATCACACCACGGTTCTGCATGCCTGTCGCAAGGTAAAAGAGCTTGAGAAGATTGATCGTGAAGTTGAGCGTGATTTAAAGCACCTCTACCGGACGCTTTCCAGCTAGAATACGACGTAATATTGGATAGAATTTAAACTGTAGTTAAGAGTCATTTAACCCTGTTGGAGATAGAAATTAATCATGAAATTTAGCCTTTCTCGTGAAGTGTTACTCAAGCCCTTACAGTTAGTTGTTGGTGTGGTTGAAAGACGCCAGACTCTGCCAATTCTTTCCAATGTGTTGCTCAGTCTGGAAGGTCCGCGCCTTTCGGTAACCGGTACGGATCTTGAAGTTGAGATTATTGGTTACACTGACGTAACCTCTGTGGAGGAGGGTGGCGAAGTCACGGTTTCTGCGCGCAAGCTTCTGGATATCTGTCGCTCTCTACCTGAGGGTGCAAATGTTGATTTTTCTAGTAGTGATGGCAAGGCGCACGTGAAGAGTGGCCGCAGTCGCTTTACGTTGGCAACACTTCCAGCTAATGAATTTCCCTCTGTTGATAATGGCGAAAATAATATTGAATTCGATGTTGAGGCTATGACATTGAAAAACCTTATTGAGTCGACGTCTTTTGCTATGGCTCAGCAGGATGTTCGTTACTATTTGAATGGTATGTTGTGGGAGGTTAGTGCCAACAAGCTCCGTGCAGTTGCTACCGATGGCCATAGAATGGCGCTTTGCGATGCAGCCTGCGAAATAGATATTGTTGAGCTTACGAAGGCGATTTTGCCGCGCAAAGGTGTGATTGAGTTAGCGAGGCTAGTTGGTGATGAGGGTGCGGTCCGCGTGGCTATGGGTTCTAATCATATTCGCGTAAATGGACCTGATTACTGCTTTACCTCAAAGCTGGTTGATGGCGCCTATCCTGATTATGATCGAGTGCTACCTAAGGGTGGCGATAAGCAGGTTGTTGGTGATCGCGCCGAGCTAAAACAGGCTTTTGGTCGCACAGCGATTCTTTCCAATGAAAAGTACCGTGGCGTTCGCATTATGTTGTCTAATGGCGCTATTAAGATGGTTGCTAACAACCCTGAGCAAGAAGAGGCTGAAGAAGTCGTAGGTGTCGACTATTCTGGTGATGAGCTGGAGATTGGCTTCAATGTGAGTTATTTGCTGGATGTTCTTAATGTACTCAAGGGTGAGGGCGTTCGTTTAACCCTCTCTGACTCTAGCAGTAGTGCATTGGTTGAGGACGCCGCTGATGGGTCTGCAGTCTATGTCGTTATGCCAATGCGGTTGTAATGGCTTCTTTGCCGCTTCCTAGCAGGGCCTACTCTTAACTTATGTATTTATCTCAGCTGGATGTTTTTCAGGTTCGAAACTTGAAAGATATCCGCACCTCCTGTCATCCTCAGGCCAATATTATTTTTGGTGCCAACGGTAGTGGCAAAACAAGTTTCTTAGAAGCCATCTATATTCTCGGTCGCGGTAGATCATTCCGTCACCGTGATCTTCGTGTTGTGGTTAATAGTGAGGCTGAAGAGCTGGTAGTTTCTGCTCGGCTTGTGCGCGAGCAGTCTTCAACAGAACATCAGATCGGCATTAAGCGTACGTCGAAAGGGTTGTTTGAGGCCCGTCTTGATGGAAGCTCTCTGCAGTCAGCGGCACAGCTGGTTTCTGAGCTACCCTTACAGCTAATTGATGCCCATAGCTTTATGCTCTTGGAGGGCGGTCCACTCCAGCGCAGACAATTTTTAGACTGGGGCGTGTTCCACGTGGAACATGGTTACACTCATCTCTGGCGACGATTTCAAAAAACACTAAAACAGCGCAATCAGCTCCTTCGTCATGGTAGAATAGACGAAGATTTGTTGCGCACATGGACGGCGGAGTTAATTCCCCTCTGTGAGCAAATAACCCAGTTTAGAAAGCAGTACTTATTGGCACTGTCAGATCAGTTAAAACAGGCTGTCAGTGCATTTGATGGGCTTGGTCAGGTTTCGCTGGATTATTACTGCGGTTGGGACGAAGATCGGACTCTGACAGATGTCTATGCCGCGGATTATTCGCGTGACGTAGGCACTAAGACTACCAGTCATGGTGCACACCGGGCTGACATAAGAATTAAAGTTGATGGTCAGTCTGCCGCTGATCATCTCTCGAGAGGGCAGATAAAGTTGTTGGTTTATGCGCTTAAGTTAGCGCAAGCTGCCCACTATCGAGAGCATACGGGGGAGTCGTGTCTTTTCCTTTTGGATGATTTACCTGCTGAGCTTGATTATCAGCATCGAGGCCAGGTGATTTCGTACTTGAATGATCTTGGATGCCAGTACTTTATTACTGGGGTGGATAAAAAAGACTTCGACGAATTAGTGCAGGCAGTGCCACATCAAATGTTCCACATGGAACATGGTGTTGCTTTAGTTGATTAAATAACAGGAAATAGAAAGTTTATGACTGACGAACAGAATTACGACTCTTCAAGTATTAAGGTACTCAAAGGCCTAGATGCAGTTCGCAAGCGACCTGGAATGTATATTGGCGATACTGATGATGGCACTGGCTTGCATCATATGGTGTTCGAGGTTGTGGATAACTCCATTGATGAGGCTCTTGCCGGGCACTGTTCCGAGATTAAAATTGTTATTCACCCGGATGAATCTATTTCCGTATCAGATAATGGTCGTGGTATTCCTACGGATATGCATGAAGAGGGTGTGTCTGCAGCAGAAGTTATCATGACGGTATTGCATGCCGGAGGTAAGTTTGATGATAATTCCTATAAGGTGTCAGGCGGCTTACATGGTGTGGGTGTTTCGGTGGTTAACGCTCTATCAGCCCAGCTACGTTTAACTATTCGCAGAAACGGCAAGGTGCACGAGCAGGTATACGCCCATGGCGTCCCTCAAGGACCCCTAGAAATCGTTGGTGATACAGAGGATTCTGGCACAACAGTTCACTTTGTCCCTTCGGTAGACACATTCACGAATATCAATTTCCATTTTGATATTCTTGCTAAAAGACTTCGTGAGCTCTCATTCCTGAACTCAGGCGTTCGTATTGTTTTGCATGATGAGCGCACAGGGAAAGAAGACGTCTATGCTTACGAGGGTGGTTTGAGTGCGTTTGTTGAATATCTCAATAAAAACAAAACAACCGTTAATAAAATTATGCATTTCAACTCCCAGCGTGAAGACGGCACCAGTGTTGAGGTGGCATTGCAGTGGAATGACGGCTTTCAAGAGAGCATACACTGCTACACAAACAATATTCCTCAGCGTGATGGCGGCACACACTTGGCCGGTTTCCGTTCGGCGCTTACCCGCGGCTTGAATACCTATATTGAGAAAGAGGGTATCAACGGTAAGGCTAAGGTAAACACCACAGGTGATGATGCCCGTGAAGGTTTAACTGCAATTATTTCGGTAAAAGTTCCAGATCCCAAGTTTTCCTCACAAACTAAAGATAAATTAGTAAGCTCAGAGGTGAAAACAGCGGTAGAGCAGGAGATGGGCGATAAATTCAGTGACTTCCTACTTGAGTTTCCTCAGGATGCCAGAGCAGTTGTTAATAAGATGATCGATGCCGCTCGAGCCCGTGAAGCGGCGCGCAAAGCTCGCGAAATGACAAGACGTAAGGGTGCGCTCGATATTGCTGGGTTGCCAGGAAAACTGGCGGATTGTCAGGAAAAAGATCCGGCACTTTCAGAGCTATATCTGGTGGAGGGTGATTCTGCGGGCGGTTCCGCCAAGCAGGGTCGTGATCGTAGAACTCAGGCGATACTGCCCCTCAAAGGTAAGATTCTCAACGTTGAGAAGGCGCGTTTCGATAAAATGTTGTCTAGTGCAGAGGTCGGCACATTGATTACCGCACTGGGCTGCGGGATCGGCACCGAAGAGTTTAATCCACAGAAGCTACGTTATCACACCATCGTTATTATGACCGATGCGGACGTTGATGGATCACATATTCGTACACTGTTATTGACGTTTTTCTTTAGGCAGATGCGTGAACTGGTTGAAGCGGGTCATATCTTTATTGCTCAGCCTCCGCTGTATAAGGTCAGTCGTGGTAAAAGCGAGCAATATGTTAAAGATGATGATGCGCTGTTAGTTTACCTGACTGCCAAGGCCCTTGAGAATGCAAGCCTGCATATCAATGCTACGGCCCCAGGTATTCAGGGCACGGCTCTTGAGGCGCTAGTTAGTCAGTTCCGCCATGTTATGGGTTTGATTGAACGTATGTCTTTGGTATATCCAAAAGAAGTGCTCGAGGCGCTGATTTACAGTCCGCGCTTTACCGATGAACTTCTTGGAAATAGCAGCGATCTACGGGTTTGGTGTGGCGAATTTCAGGGATATCTAGAAAATGTAATGGTTGGTACTCACCGTTATCAGGTGCATGTAGATGAAGATAAAGAGCGACACATCTTCTTGCCTAAGGTTGAGATAACCGCGCATGGCATACCTAATTATCATATGCTTGGTCGTGAATTTTTTGCCTCTAATGAATACAAGGCGATCGCAGGTCTGGGCGAAACATTGCACGGTCTGGTTGAAGAGGGCGCTTTTGTTAAGCGTGGTGAGCGTGAGCAGTCAATTGAGACTTTCCATCAGGCCTTGGACTGGCTGATGGCAGAGTCCCGTCGAGGCCTTAACACCCAGCGCTATAAGGGCCTGGGTGAGATGAATCCCGAGCAGTTGTGGGAAACTACTATGGATCCAGACTCTCGACGTATGTTGCAGGTTACTATTGAAGATGCAATTGCGGCGGATCAGATGTTCACTACTCTAATGGGTGACCAGGTGGAGCCGCGCAGAGAATTTATTGAGACCAATGCATTGTCTGTGGTTAATCTTGACGTCTAATCGACGTAGTTAATTGCTTAAGACCCCCAGTGGTCAACATCTGAAGACCGCCGCCCTTTATTTTTGCGGCGGTTTTCTTTTTCCGGTTCAAATCTAACCTCAGTGCGGCGATCCTGATTCTTTCTTCGGACTGTGGTACGTGTCTGGGGTTTTGGTGCTGGCGCTTGTTGGGTTAATTTTGTGTCATCCATACCCATCTATTCTCCTTTTTATCATCTGAGTATAGTCCAGATAGTGGCCTGACAATGGATGTAAGGTGCTAACAAGAGGATTAGAGTGCCTTGGCAACCCACTGCTCTGCGATTTTCGTTAACTCGCGAGGGTTGTGTGTATCGGTGGCTATTGTCGGCCCAATAACGATGGTGATGGTGCCTGGGGTTTTTAACCAACTTCCTGCTGGCCAGCACTGACCGGCATTGTGGCGCACGGGCAGAATTGGCACTGCAGCGGTTTTAGCTAGGGCTGCGCCACTAGTCATAAAAGTCGCGACCTGTTGGCTGCGAACCCTTGTCCCTTCGGGAAAGATGATCACATTTATACCTCTTGAAAGCCGTTGCTTGCCCTGTTTTAAAACCTGACGAATCGCTCCTGCTGGCTTGGAACGTTTGATCGCAATAGCGCGCATAACGTAAAGACCCCAGCCGAAAAACGGTATCCACAGTAGCTCGCGCTTGAGAATAACACTGGCGGGGACAAATAAATGTTGTAAAAAAAACGTTTCCCAGGTGCTTTGATGGTTGCTGAGAACAACACAGGCCTGGTCTGGGATATTCTCCAGACCGACCACTTTAACCTTGACCCCGCAAGTGATGCGCAGCCAAGCCATGATCAGCTTGTTGCCGTAGGTCAGGCATAGTTGTCGATAACGCAAAGGAAAAAATCCAACTAAGCAGACCGACAGGCTCATTAGTAGTACTAGGCTAACTAAACCTATATAGAAAAATACTGCTCTTATGGCCTGGCAGATTTTTGACATCAGTGAATTACACTCATTTGGTGACGACAAGTTGGGATATATCCGCAACATTTAAAAATAGGTTACGCAGGCTGTGTAGTAAGGCGAGACGGTTAGCGCGAATGGCAGGGTCATCGACCATTACCATTACGTCATCAAAGAATTGGTCAACTGAAGCCCGCAACAACGCTAGTTTTTTCAGAACGCCCGCATAGTCTCGCTGCTTAAGTAGAGGTGTGATCTCAATATTAAGCTGAGTGATGTTGGCGGCTAGTTGCTGTTCCGCTTCATCGACTAGAAGGCTCTTATCAACGGCCGAAGGGATGGTTTCTGCGGCCTGCTTAGCCAGAATATTAAATACACGCTTATTGGCTGCCGCTAGGGCAACAGCTTCTGGGAGGCGTGAGAATTGATCGACGGCTTTAACTCTGTAGTCGATATCCAGCGGGTTGGTGAGCTCCAGAGCAGCGACAGACAAGAAAACTTCAATAGCGATATTCTCGTCTTTATACCAAGCTTTAAAGCGCTCTAAAACATAAGTAAGTACTTGCAAACATATCTCATCTGACGGTTTTCTTAATTTCAGCTGTTGAGCCGCTGCAGTGATGGCAAGCTTAAGGTCGATATCAATTTTACGCTCGATAATAATTCGTAAAATGCCAAGGCTGGCGCGACGCAATGCAAAAGGATCACGTGACCCTGAGGGTTGTTGGCCAATGCTGAAGATTCCCACAAGAGTGTCGAGGCGGTCTGCAAGTGCTAGAGCGGCCCCCGTGTCAGTGGCGGGAATAGTATCGCCGGCAAAGCGCGGCAAATACTGCTCCATAAGCGCCTTTGCAACCGCGGGGTCTTCGCCATCATTGGTCGCGTAGTATCGACCCATAACGCCCTGCAAATCGTCGAACTCGCCAACCATCTCACTAACTAAATCTGACTTACAGAGTTCACCTGCACGACCTGCATGCAGTGCGGAGGCACCGGTGTACTCGGACAATGTTTTTGCCAGCCCACTAACCCGCTCAGTTTTATCGTATACCGTGCCAAGCTTGGATTGGAAGACAACCTTTTTCAGTGATTCGCGACGAACTTGCAGTGAGGATTTGAGGTCAGTTTTATAGAAAAATGCAGCATCTGCCAAACGTGGACGAATAACGCGTTCGTTGCCACTAATCACCTGCTGGGGATCAAGACTGGCGATATTAGCAACTGTGATAAACAGCGGTTTTAAATTGTTTTCACTGTCGACAACATGAAAATATTTCTGATGCTGCGCCATGGATGAAATAAGCGCTTCGGCGGGTACTTCAAGGAAGTGCTCATCGAAACGGCCCATAAGAGGAACAGGCCATTCATTTAGGGCTGACACCTCTTCGAGCAGGTCGTCTTCAATAACCGCAGTGCCACCGGCACTTTTTGCTGCGGCCATAACGCCTTTGCGAATAAGTTCACGGCGCTCGTCAAAGTCGACGATAACAAAGGCTTTATGGAGAGTATCTTTATAGCTGTCGGGGGATTCAATAAGGATATCGCCCTGACTGTGGAAGCGGTGCCCACGGCTAATATTACTGCTGTTAATGCCAAGTATATTGGTTGTAATAGTTTTGTTATTAAATAGCACTACCACCCACTGCACCGGACGAACAAACTCTTGACGGCTTTTTCCCCAGCGCATGGGCTTGGGAATAGGAAGGGCGGCAAGGGATTGATTGATTATATCGCCGAGAAGGGATTCGGTTGGATTACCCACAGCAGTGTGTCGCACACAGAGTTTATCTTGCTGGCCATCATTTTCGATTAAGCCTGATAATGCAGCAAGCTCTACAGAATTCTTCTTCGCAAAGGCTTCCGCTGCTCTGGTCGGATTGCCGTCACTATCAAAAGCAACTTTTGCGGGTGGGCCCCAATTGACCACATCTTGATCTGGGGTTTGGGTTTCGAGGTTTTTTATTAGCACCGCCATACGGCGTGGTGCGCCATAGGTGGTAACCTCTCCGAACTGTAATTGCTCTGCAGTTAGGCGGCTGGTGATGCCTTCAGAAAAGCTATTGCATAGTTGACGCAAAACTTTTGGTGGTAGCTCTTCGGTTCCAATTTCGACTAGAAAATCCGCACTCATTTTGATTCTCCAGTAGTTTTAGCAGGTTGTTTTTTTGGAGAGTTTTGCTTGGCCGCATGTTGAAGTTTCTCTTTAGCGACACGCTGCAATACTTCTTCAGCTAAATCTTTGTCTGCCATGGGGAAGCCCAGGGCTAAGCGAGAGTCAAAATAACCCTGCGCAACTGCTCTTGCGAGTGTTCGTACTCGCAGAATATAGCGCTGACGTTCAGTGACTGAAATGGCGTGACGAGCATCGAGTAAATTAAAGGCATGTGAGGCCTTCATTACCATTTCGTAAGCTGGTAGTGGCAGACCGCTTTCAGTTAATTTCAGGCTGTCTTTTTCGCACTGGTCAAAAGTGGCAAACAGCGAATCTACATCGGCATGCTCAAAATTGAATGTCGACATTTCAACTTCATTTTGATGGAAGACATCACCGTAGGTAACATCGCCCTGAGGACCGTGAGCCCAAACTAAATCATAAATGCTGTCGACACCCTGCAGGTACATGGCTATGCGCTCGAGACCATAGGCAATTTCACCAGTGACTGGATAGCATTCGAGTCCGCCAGCCTGTTGGAAATAGGTGAACTGGGTGATTTCCATACCGTTGAGCCAGACTTCCCAGCCAATACCCCAGGCTCCAAGCGTTGGAGATTCCCAGTTGTCTTCAACAAAGCGGACATCGTGAATAGCAGTATCTATACCCAGCGATCGCAGTGAGCCAAGATAAAGCTCTTGGAAATCACTGGGAGAGGGTTTCATGACCACTTGAAATTGATAGTAGTGCTGTAGGCGGTTAGGGTTTTCACCATAACGTCCGTCCGTCGGACGACGGCAACCCTGCACGTAGGCGCTATTCCAGTTTTCTGGGCCTATAGCTCGCAAAAAGGTGGCTGGGTGGAAGGTGCCTGCGCCGACTTCCATATCAAGTGGCTGTAATACCACGCAACCCTGAGTAGCCCAGTATTGTTGTAGTCTTATTATTAGATCCTGAAATGTATCAGGGGGCGTGCCGACATTGCTCACAGTGGATTCCTACGAGTATTTAAATAGCTAAAATTTGGTTTATGTTAAGGATGGGCAATTATAAGGCGGCAGTTTAATAAAGAAAGGGAAAAAGGAAGGGAATAAGCGGACAAAACTTCAAATTAAAAGCATCTGATTGTAATCATATATAGATATAATGGAAAAGAGACATTAGTCTACCCAATTAGTCAGTAGTATAGTTTCCCTTAATCAGCAGAGGATAGAGCAAGATGGTTCATGTTAGGCATGGAGAAAAGGTTCGCAAAGCGGTATTTCCAGTGGCGGGTATGGGCACAAGATTTTTGCCGGCAACCAAGGCCAATCCAAAAGAGATGTTACCCGTCGTAGATAAACCATTAATTCAGTACGCTGTTGAAGAGGCGGTTGAAGCTGGTATTACCGAGATGATTTTTATCACTGGACGAAATAAGCGCAGTATTGCTGATCATTTTGATAAAGCCTACGAACTTGAGCATCAGTTGGAGATGAACAATAAAAAGGCATTATTGGAGATAGCGCAAAATATTGTTCCCAAAGGTGTTAGCTGTACCTATATACGACAAAATGAAGCCTTGGGTCTGGGGCATGCGGTTTCAACCGCAGCGCATCTTATTGGCGATGAGCCTTTTGCCGTGATTCTTGCCGATGATTTGATTCATGGCGAAAAAGGCGCGGTTCGCCAGATGGTTGAGCTTTACGAATACTACAAGAGCTCCGTTATTGCGATACAAAAAGTAACGGGTCCAGATATTTCGGCCTATGGTGTTATCAGCGGTAAACCTCAGTCCGAGCGAGTGTATTTGCTCGACAAGATTGTTGAGAAGCCTGCCTTTGAAGATGCGCCATCAGATTTGGGTGTTACCGGCCGGTATATTTTCACGCCACAGATTTTTCAGCATCTTGCAAAGCTAAAGCCAGGAGCTGGAGGAGAGTTTCAGCTCACCGATGCGATTCAGACATTACTTACTGAAGAGCAGGTTTTAGCCTATGAATATATCGGGACGCGCTATGACTGTGGTAGTAAGATGGGCTTGCTAAAGGCAAACATTGAACTAGGTCTTCTACATCATCAGATAGGTGATGAATTGCATGCTTATTTAAGCAATGAATTGCCGGAAAAGCTCAAATAGAAAGTTCGTGCTGATAAACCAAGCGTTAAACAAAGGTAACCTACAGCGTTGAAAAATAAAGTTCTCCTGTTTTTGTTAAAGATGTTTGGCTGGCTTCCCCTACCGGTGGGGCGTTGCTTTGGGTGTGCCATCGGCAGAGCAATCTATTTATTAGAGTTGGCACCGGTTGTGGTCACACGCATTAATCTGCGCCTTTGTTATCCCTTAAAGTCATCAGAGCAAATAGAAGACCTTTGCAAAAAACGTATGCAGCATTTTGGTCAGGCTTTTGTTGAAACTCCGAGGGTTTGGAGTAAACCCAGCGCATGGCTTGAGAGCAAAATAATTGCTGTTGAGGGGCTGACGCTTTTTCAGCAAGCCATGGACAATAAGCGCGGCACAATCCTTGTTGTGCCTCATCAGGGGAACTGGGAGGTCGTCGGGCTGTGGGTGTCGCTGCGAAGCAAAATGACATCTCTTTATGAGCCGCCGAAAATCCCTGAAGTAGGTGATTGGATAAAGGTTTCCCGAGAGCAATCTGGCGCAACTTTGGTGCCAACCGATGGCCGCGGGGTTGTGGCGTTAATAAAGGCATTAAAAAAGGGCGAGATTACAGCGATTCTTCCCGACCAGCAGCCAGAGGAAAGTGGTGGGATTTTTGCCCCGTTTATGGGTGTGCAGGCACGTACTATGACCCTGCTGACTAATTTGATTAATCGGTCGAATTGCCATGCATTATTCTGTTCAGCGGTTCGTGAGCCCGGAGGTTGGCGGTTACATTTTTTGCCTGTGTCAGAGAGCCTATACAGCGAAGATAAGACTATTGCAGTAAGTGCCCTCAATGCTGGCGTAGAGAAAATGGTCGAGTTGGCGCCTGAGCAGTATCAATGGGAATACAAGCGTTTTCGCGCACAGCCCGATGGCCGCGATTTTTATGCAAAGGGTTTATAGGACTTTTACCTTATGCTTAATGGGCATTTTTCAGATCAGCTAATCTGGCGGCAGCCACTTTTCGATAAAGTTGGCAATGTGCCGGCAGAGTTACATGATTGGTTGTTCGATAGCGGCTCGTTAACCCGGCGGCTACAGCAGGCCAGTGATGGCCAGCTAAGTGTTCAAGTTCTCAACCAGTCAGTGCAAATACCTCGATATTCAGAGCGGCGTGCGCTTGCACTGGCGCCTCGGCGCCTGGCGCTGATCCGCGAAGTTCTGTTGTCGGGTTCCGGCGTTCCCTGGGTTTTTGCCCGCACGGTTATACCCTTGCAAACCCTGACCGGCCGATTGCGTAAGTTACGAAATTTAGATAGCAGGCCTCTGGGTGCACTGTTATTTAGCGATCCAACCATGACCCGCGAACCTTTGGAGTGGGCTTGCCTTCCTGCAAACAACAGCATGCCACTGAGTTCCCAGTTGCAGTCCTTTGACCAGCCCCTTTGGGGCCGCCGTTCAGTATTTAGGCTGTCGGCCAAGCCGCTGTTGGTTTGCGAAATGTTTTTGCCAAGTTTTAAACCCACCGCGGATAGTCATCATGAGCAGTAATTCAACAGCACATCCATGGCTGCGTTTAATGCGCCTCGACCGGCCAATAGGGACCTATTTGCTGTTGTGGCCGACGCTCTGGGCGCTATGGTTTGCCAGTCAGGGGCATCCAACATTCAGCAATCTACTGATCTTTACCCTCGGCGTTGTGGTGATGCGAGCAGCGGGATGTGTGATCAATGATTTTGCTGACCGTCATGTAGATGGTGCGGTTGAGCGAACTAAAAACAGACCTATCCCCGCTGGAGAGGTGAGTGCTAAAGCGGCGTTACAGTTGTTTTTTGGCCTGCTGGTCGTGGCACTTGCATTGGTGCTGCTAACCAATCAGCTGACTATTATTCTGGCCTTTGGTGGTGCTGCGGTGGCTTCGCTGTACCCTTTTTTAAAGCGTATTACCCATCTTCCCCAATTAGGTTTGGGTGTCGCTTGGGCCTGGTCTACTCCTATGGCCTTTGCTGCTCAGACTAATTCCTTGCCGATTGAGCTGTGGGTTGTATTTGGCGCCGTGGTATTTTGGACGATGGCCTTTGACACCTATTACGCCATGGTTGATCGTGATGATGATTTACAGATAGGGGTCAAGTCGACGGCGATACTTTTTGGTAGATACGATTTGTTTATTATTGCGCTGCTACAGATTGCAGTATTGAGTCTGTTAGTTGTGGCCGGGCTGTTATTTGGCCGAGGGATTATTTACTTTATTGGTTTAGCAGCAGCAGCAGGTTATTTCACCCATCAATATTTTATCAGTCGAGGTCGCGATCGAGAGGCTTGCTTCACAGCATTTCTTAACAACCATCGAGTGGGGATGGTCATCTTTATTGGCTTGGCGACAGACTATTTAATTTATCCCTAAAAAGCAGACGGCTACCAAGCACTAGTCGCGAACAAAAACCCACCTATCTGCTTCGCTTAGTGCAGCATTGTAACTGTAGCCGTCAGCGTCAAAGTTCTTTATTTGTTCGGCATCGCTAATACGATTTCTAATAATGTAGCTGCTCATAAGACCGCGCGCTTTCTTGGCGTAAAAACTAATAATTTTATAGCTGTCGTTCTTTTTATCCATAAACACTGGGGTAATTATTCGCGCGGCAATATCTTTTTTGTGCACGGATTTGAAGTATTCATTGGACGCTAAGTTAATCAGTATGGCTTTTTCAGCCTTATTTAATTCCGTGGTAATTATATCGCCCCAGAATTGATATAGATCGGCACCGCGGGGATTGGCGAACTTGGTGCCCATTTCCAAGCGGTAGGCCTGCATAAGATCTAAGGGGCGCAGCAGGCCATATAAGCCGGAGAGAATACGCAGATGATCTTGTGCCCAGCGCAAATCTTCATCACTCATGCTGACTGCATCCAAACCCTGATAGACGTCACCCTTGAAGGCCAGAACGGCGGGGCGAGCATTCGTGGAAGTAAAGGGGATTCGCCACTCTTGAAATCGTTCAAAGTTTAATGCGCCGAGTTTATCGCTGAGTTTCATCAGAGAAGAGACATCCTGAGGGGCCAGCGCTTTAAGACCTTGCAGGAGCTCCTGAGAATGATCGAGAAGTTCGGGCTGGGTAAATAATGGCGATTTAACCGCGCTGGTATAGTCGAGCTTTTTGGCCGGCGAAATAACAATAAGCATAGGGGAATTGCTTCATTTAGTGGAAAAAGTGTTAATTTAGTGCTGTTATTATATCAACTTACCTAGACTGCGCGAGAAGCAAATTATCGCGTTTGTTTTTGCTTAATATGACGTAGGAAAAAGGAGACAAGGAATGAAGAAATGGTTATTAGCGCTTTTGCTGCCGGTGATTATTAGCGGTTGTTCAGTCAATCCGGTAACCGGCAAAAATGAATTATCAATAGTCTCGCCACAAAAAGAGGTCGCCATCGGTGAAAAAAACTATCGGCCCTCGCGGCAGTCTCAGGGCGGCGATTACTACTTAGATGAATCTCTCCAAACCTATGTGGCGGGTGTTGGCCAGCGTCTGGCTGCAGTGAGCGACCGCCCTGGTCTACCCTATGAATTTGTGGTTTTAAATAATGATGTCCCCAACGCATGGGCATTGCCGGGTGGAAAAATTGCCATTAACCGAGGGCTATTGCTGTTGCTGGAAGACGAGGCTCAGCTAGCGGCTGTACTCGGCCATGAAGTTGTTCATGCCGCTGCACGTCATGGAGCATCACAAATGACCCGTGGCACGTTGGCGAATATTGGGTTGGTCACTCTAGGGGTTGCAACTCAGGGTAAGGAGGGCGCTCAGCTTTACGGTATGGCATCACAGATTGGCGCCGCTGCGTGGATGGCGAAATATGGTCGTGACGATGAGCTGGAGTCTGACCACTATGGCATGAACTATATGGCCAAGGCGGGTTACGACGTGCAGGGGGCGGTTGAGTTACAGGAAAAATTTGTTGAATTGAGTAAATCTCAGCAGGGTAATTTTCTGAGTAATTTATTTGCCAGTCATCCCCCATCAATCCAGAGGGTCGAGGAAAACCAAGCTAGGGCGACGACTTTTAGCGGCGGAAAACGTTACCGCGATCGCTATCAGACTGCCATAGCGCAGCTGCAAAAAGATGTGCCGGCCTATGAAGCCGAGACACTGGCTAAAAAAGCTCTAGCTGACAAGCAGGGCCGCGCGGCAATTAAACATTTGGATAAGGCGGTAGCGCATCAGCCCAATGAAGGCCATTTCTGGGAGCTTCGTGGTCATGCGTGGAAAATACTTGAAGAGAACGACAATGCAGAAAAAGCGTACACCACGGCGATAAAGAAAAATGATAACTTTTTCAGTCCCTATCTCGCACGTGGCGTGTTGCTCTATGAGAGTGGTCAGCGCATTAGGGCGAAGAGTGATCTGCGGCGTAGCTATGAATTATTACCCACGCCAACAGCGAGTTTTTATCTGGGCGAACTGTCACTACAGAGCAAGCAGTATGCTCAGGCAAACAGCTATTTTACATTGGCAGCGCAGGATAGCGGTGCGCTAGGGAAGCAGTCGCGACAGAAACTACAGAGTTTGCAATTACAGATGAACCCGAAGACATTTTTGAGGGTGACCCGGGGTGTCAGCAGTACCGGCTATTTATTGGTTAAGGTCGCGAATACAAGTCCGCGGGCCATGAATCAGGTTGTTGTAGAGATTTCCGGTGGGGGGCTTAGAAAAACCATCGCTCTACCAGCGGCACTAGGGCCTAATTCAGCAGTAACCCTAAATACCGGAATAGCCTATGCGACAGAGGCGCAGCAAGCGGTTAATTATAGGGCTATGGCAATCAAAGCCGCCCTTGTAAAATAGCAGGTAATTTAACAAGAGATGGTTTTTTAAATCAGGCGCGTTCTAATGTTCGCGCCTGGTTTTGCACATCAGTAATCGCTTGGAAAAGCGCGCCCTCGGTAATGCAGCCCTGCAGTTCTCCAGTTTCAGCATTCACTACCGGCAGACTCTCGCCGACAAATTGACTGACCTTGAGCATGGCTTCGTCTAGGCTATTGTGCGCATAAAGGATTATAGGTTGAGCATCCATAAAATCAGCAATACTGTTATCAGCCGCTTCTATAGCGGCATAAATAGAGGCTTTCCCCAATAGCTTGCCGCCATCGTCGACGATGTAGGCTTCAGTCTGCCCACGACTTTTCAGTCTGTGGACGAGATTTTGACCTGTAGACTGTGTTGTTGCGCGAACATAATTTTGCTCGCTAAAGGGACCAACTATCAGTTGCCGAAGCGCGATAGCTTCGCGGCCCTTAAGAAGGTCAATGCCGCGATCGAGCAACTGGCGGTCAAAAAAGGAATGACCAAATAAACGATTAGTAATCAGGCTGCAGAGCATAACTGAGACCATTACTGCGACTGCGTAGGCGTAGGATTGGGTCAGCTCAAGAACAATGATCACCGCGGTTACCGGTGCGCCAATAACCGCTGAGCTAACTGCCGCCATTCCGGCAACACTAACAATGCTGGCGATATTGGCAAAGCCAAATAGAGTCATCAACTGACCGGCCAGAGCACCGGCCGCGACGCCGATAAATAATGAAGGCGAAAAAACCCCGCCAAACAAGCCAAACCCTATACAGAGTGCCGTCATAAGTAGTTTGGCAATTAATATGGCAACCAGTAATGAGAGGGCAAACTCTCCGGCGATCATATTATTGATGCTGGAAAAGCCTAAGCCGAGTATCTGTGGAAGCCAAACCCCAACCAAGCCACAGAGTGTGGCGGCAATAAACGGCAGTAGTACTGGTGAGGTTTTCATATTTGCGGCGCTTTTTGCGGAGTAGCGCAGGGCCCACATAAAGCACACCGCCACAAGGGAAAATGCGGGGGCCAAAACGATTAAAGTTGGCACAATTTCGGTAAGTGGTGGAACGACTGCACTGATTTCAAAGGTTATTAAATGGGGGAACCACTGATGACTGAGGGCGCTGGCAGAGATTGAAGCAACCGTAATCGGAGCAATAGTACGCACAGAAAAATGTCGAAGAATTGCTTCATGGGCAAAAATTATTCCAGCGATCGGCGCATTAAATCCGGCAGAAATGGCCGCGGCAACACCACAGCCAAGATAGACCTCGTGAGATAATCGGCTGGAAACAAACCGCTTAACCCAGATTCCCATTGTGGCGCCAAAATGAACCAGTGGCCCGTACTGTCCGACCGAGGCGCCGCCGCTGGCTGAGGCGAAGGCCGCTAGTGTCGAGGCCAGCCCAGTTTTTATATCTAGTGGCTCATTGAGCTGGTGAGCAGCATAGATTGAATCTGCGGGGCCAGCCCATCGGGCAATACCTAAACCCGCTTTTAGGGAGACAACAATGGCGGCGGCTATCCAAAGATAAATCACACTGGAAAAAGAGATGACTTGATCGCCGATACTGAGGGAAAAAAGACTGCTGGCTTCGCGCTGCTGTTCAAACCAGTACACCCCGATAATAAACAGATTGGAAACTATGGCGAGAGTAGCGCCAATAAGTCCGCCGACCAAAAGAATCAAAATGATTTCGAGTGAAGCATTGCGTACTTTATGCATTAAATAATCGCCTAGATGATAGTGACAATAGCGTTTGTCGAGTACAGCTTATCCAGTGCAGTTAATCTCGTCAAAGATTGCTGGAAAATCAGAAGCGAATCCAAGGGAGCTTGGCGACTGACTCATGGCTATCGACTTGAGGATTAGCCAGTTATACTTGGCGCGCTTCCAATCCAAGGTGTTAGATAGTTCAGTGAAAGTCATTCAACATATAATTCGCGGCATCGATTCCTTTACCGATATTACGGGTAGAGCGGTCTCGTGGTTAACCTTATTAATGGTGGTACTCACCGTCATTATTGTGGTGCTGCGCTATTATTTTGAGAGCGGTTCAATTGCACTTCAGGAATCCATTACCTACCTCCACGGCGTGGTATTTATGCTCGGCATTGCCTTTACCTTGCAGCGTGGAGGCCATGTGCGAGTGGATATCTTCTACCGCGGGTTTTCGGCACGCAAAAAGGCGCTAGTGGATTTAATCGGTGGCATTCTATTATTACTGCCGGTGTGTTTGCTGATTTTTATATTCTCTTTGGATTATGTTCTAGCCAGCTGGTCAATTGGCGAGACTTCAGAAGAGAGTAGCGGTATTGCAGGGATCTATTTATTAAAGACATTGCTTTTATTGATGCCAGCAACACTTATCTTGCAGGGTATCGCAGAGACACTCAGAAATTTACTGATACTAATGAACAAGCCAGACGTGGCTTTGACCGACCATATTGAGCCGATGCTGTGATGGTTGAATTTATCCCGTTGCTAATGTTCTTAGTTGTCTGTCTGGTTTTAATGGCCGGCTATCCTGTGGCGCTATCACTGTCGGGAACGGCGCTAATTTTTGCATTTGCAGGTTATGCTACAGGCTATTTTGATATGGCCTTTTTACACGCCTTACCCAATCGCTTATTTGGCACGGTTAAAAATACTACCCTGATAGCGGTGCCCCTATTTGTGTTAATGGGGGTAATGCTGGAAAAGTCACGCTTATCGGAAGATCTGCTCGATAGCATGGCCGACCTATTTCGCGGTTTCCGCAGTGGCTTAGGGCTTTCGGTCGTATTGGTTGGCGCGTTGCTGGCGGCAAGTACCGGCATTGTTGGCGCCACCGTGGTGACTATGGGCCTGATGTCCCTGCCAACTATGTTGAAACGCGGTTATTCAGCACCCCAGGCTACGGGTATTATTTGTGCCACAGGAACTTTGGGTCAGATTATTCCGCCCTCTATTGCATTGGTGTTACTCGGCGACATTCTCTCCAGCGCCTATCAACAGGCGCAACTGAATATGGGCATCTTTACGCCTAAGGTTGTTTCTATAGGCGATCTTTTTGTCGGTGCAATTTTCCCCGGTTTGATCTTGGTCGCACTGTACTCTGTCTATGTGATTTTGTTTGCCAAGCCAAAGCTTCAACCGGCTTTCGAAGAGCCATTGGCAGAACATAGATTGTCGCGGGCTATGCGCAATTTGATACCGCCGATATTTTTGATTGCTGCGGTGTTAGGCTCAATTTTGACCGGTGCGGCAACACCGACCGAAGCTGCGGGAGTCGGCGCTTTTGGTGCGACAATGTTGGCTATGCTAAAGGGGCAGTTATCGTTGTCCCGCTTGCGGGAGGTAGCTCAAAGCACTACCGAAGTCACTTCGATGGTGTTTTTGATCTTAATTGGCGCGACGATATTTTCATTGGTATTTCGTGGGTTTGGCGGTGAAGAGTTAGTTGAGCAATTCTTTTCCCAGTTGCCTGGGGGTGTTGTAGGCGCCACTATTTTGGTGATGGTGGTTATATTCTTACTCGGCTTTGTACTCGATTTTATTGAAATCACTTTTGTTGTAGTACCCATTGTTGGTCCAGTACTGTTGGCAATGGGGATAGATCCTGTGTGGTTGGGAATTATGATTGCGATCAATCTTCAGACCTCCTTTTTAACGCCGCCATTCGGGTTTGCGCTGTTCTACCTGCGCGGTGTTGCACCAGCCTCGGTTGAAACGTCGGATATGTACCGTGGTGTCGCGCCATTTATTATTATTCAGTTATTATTAATGCTGATGCTATCTGTATGGCCCGCGCTGGCAACCTGGTTGCCGGCAGCTATCTACAATTGATATTCGTTTCAAACAGGGATCAGTACGTTATGGAAAATCAATCGCCGGCACCAGCCGGAAAGTTAATTTCTCAAACCATTGCCATGCCCCGAGAAACCAATGCCAACGGCGATATTTTTGGTGGTTGGCTACTTGGCCAAATGGATTTAGCGGGAGCGATTCTGGCCGGTAGAATTGCCAAGGGGCGTGTTGCTACAGTGGCAATCAGCAGTATGTCGTTTCTCAATTCGGTTCCGGTGGGTGCGGTGGTGGGTTGTTATGCGCATATTATTTCACTGGGATGCAGTTCGATGCGTATTTTAATTGAAGCCTGGGTCGAGGGAGATCATCAGGCAGATTCCAGCAAAGTGACTGAAGGTGAATTTGTCTTTGTGGCAATTGATGATCAGGGCAATAAGCGTCAAGTCCCAAAATCCTGAGCGCTGTCTTGTCTTAAAGCTTAATAGCGGTAAAGATTTTTTCTCTCAAGTCTTGGCGCTCATTAACCATATGGTGGCCAGCCCCTTTAATCAGGTTGAGCGTCATATTTGGAAATTTCTCCTCAAGCAGCTTTATGTTGTATTGCCAGTCCAGAGTTCCGTCTTCATTCCCTTGAATTACATTAATAGGGAAGGGGCTTCCAGAGTGGTTTTCTATCTCGGTAATCCACTCTGCCATAGCTCCGATCCAGTCTTTGGGAAGTCTGTGCGGCTGGAAGGGGTCCTGATGCTGAAGAAAATATAGGAATTCTGGGTCGTGAGAGTTTTTGCGAAATACTCTTTTGAGGGTTTCCCTAAAACGGCCTGTAAGCTTAAAAACCCAGCGATTTACTTTCCAGGAATGCGGTTGTACAAGGGGTGCCAGCAGATTGAGGCTGGCGAAGGGGTAGTTGCTTGCGTCAGGCTTTTCTATGAGATGTTTTAGCAAGATTGCGCCGCCGGTACTCTGGCCTATTCCATGGAGTGGCCCGGGGCATAAATTAGACGTTGCTTGAATCACCTGATTAAGCTGGCGGACATATTCGCTGTAATTGGCAATATAGCCTGGCTCGCCACTCGATAGTCCGTGGCCAATAAGATCAAAACACACCACGGCGAATTGTCGGTCGAGTAGTTCACGGATTAGGTTTCTATACAGGCCGGTATGATCGAGATAACCGTGAACCAACACCACAGTTCCCTGAGCAGTGACAGGTTGCCAGACCATAATATGAGTCTGTTGCTCAGTATTGGATAGATGCCCAGCAAGTAGCTTTAAGTTGTTGTTTGGAATTGGCAGGCGATAAAAGTCGAGGTAATTTTTAAGCGCCTTATTAGAACTCAAGTCAGCAATAGCATTGGCATTAAACGCAGGAAGTTTTTGTCCTAGGCACTCTATGTTTTGCGGTGCAGAGTCTGATTGGGCGTAACGCATAGATTTATCCGAAAATTGTGTTAGAGTTCCTTAAAAATACTTATGTAATTTGTAACCGTACCAATCACATCTTGTCAGAATGAGTATGAATTACAATAATAAAGATTTCGTCGAAAATTTGATTAGCCTGCACAGTGCGACGCTAGTGCGTTTTCTGGCTCGTCGCATGAATAGTCGTGAAGATGCCGAGGATATCGCGCAGGCGGCGTTTATCCGTCTTTATACTCTAGATAATCCCGACAAATTATCCAACGCTAAGGCGTTTCTTTTTCAAGTCGCTGCCAACATGTCTATCGATCAGCTGCGAAGAAAAGTATTGCATCAAAACTATTTGGAACGGGAGGGCGCAAAAGTCCCCAGTGACAGTTCTACGCCTGTCAGTGCGCAAATTGAGAATATTCCTCTCGAGAGAGAAATGGAGGCCAAGCAGACGCTGAGTTTTATTTACGCAGCCCTAGCCAAGTTGCCACAAAATCCGAGGCAGGCTTTTATTCTTAATCGAGCCAAAGGCCTGACCTATGGAGAGATTGCAGAACAGATGGGTGTCTCTGTGAGTTCGGTTGAAAAATATATCCTTGAGGCGCTTAAGCACCTGCGAAGTGCTCTGGCTGAGGCAGAGCAGCTATAGAGCAATCTATTAGTCCTAAATCACTGCACTGAAGAGCCGTTGAGCCCCATATTGGTGCGCTCTTTGATCTTTTATGGTGCGTATGCGCTATTTCAGAGAGGCCTGAGAGGCCAGTCATAGACGTGTATTCTGCCGCAGGTCTTGAGCCAAGCTTAAGATTGGCCTCAATAGGGGATTATGGTATGAATATTGTATGTGCAATCACTGAAGGTCTGTGAGGTTGGTACCCCTGACGTACTTAAACTTCACTTTGATTGCTGTGCTAGGTATAAAAATCGTATGGGGTATTTTTACTCCTACTCGTCTCAGCAGTGACAATAATTATTAAATAGAGGAATGCGCTCATATTGAGTGTTTAAAATCCATTGATTTCAACGCATATTGATAAAATAGTCTTAGATCAAGCTTATGCTTGGGTTGTTGCGTTGCGCGGAGAAAATGTCGGCGAGCAAAATCTCGAAGAATTTTCTAATTGGCTTGTATCCGATGAAAGCCATCAATTGGCCTGGGATCAGGCTCTCGAGCTCTGGGACACGCTGGGTGTGGTATCTCATTTACCCGTAGATGAGCTTTTAGCCGGCAACTTTGATTTAGATAAAACAGCAAAGCCTGTTGAGCCCACTAAAATAAAGCCATCAATAGGATTTAGTCTGTTAGACAGCTGGAAAATCTTTTGGAAACCCTCGGCCTTAGCACTCTCATTGGCCGCGATTGGTTTTATCGCGGTATTTAATTTTCAGCCTCAGGGCGACATTTACAGAGCGGCTACAGGCCAGTATCTCGCGGTTGCCCTTGCTGATGGCAGCGTTGTTGAACTCAACACTAATAGTGCAATCGCTGTGACTCTCAACAAGGATTTTCGTGAGATTGAGCTACTTAAAGGCGAGGTGTTTTTCACGGTTGCCCCAGATAAAGACAGGCCTTTTATCGTCGATGTAGCGGGCACAACAGTTCGAGCTGTGGGAACGGCCTTCAATATTTATCGGGTCACTGATCAGAACAGTATCCTGTCTGTAACTGAAGGTATAGTGCGTGTGGAAGAGGATGGCGGATCCTCTGTCACTGCAGCACGATCACAGTTGTTGACGGTCGATCAAGTCGTGGAAATTGACTCAGTTCGAGGCCTGTCCAAACCCAAGATGCGGAATCTTCAAGCGACCGCATGGCGACAAGGACAGCTTTTATTTGATAACACCTCGATTGAGGATGCCGTTGAGATGCTCAATCGCTATCTACATAAAAAAGTTGTTGTTGCTGCTGATGTGTCAAAAAATATCAAAATTTCTGGTACTTTCTCATCTCGTCAAAAGAAAGAAACGCTCGTTGCAGTTGCTCATGCGCTGGGCTTAGAGCTGACTCCCCGCAACAATAAATGGTTGTTGTCTCAACCCAATCCATAAGGTTTAATGTCCTTCTACATTTAATCTGGGCCTGTGCCGTATGGCATGTTTTGGATTCTTTTATCGGTTTTACCGCGGGTTGATGGTTAGTCGATCACTGCTTTTGGCCGCCACCTGTTTTGTCTTATTGCTTGCAGGCTCCTTAGCTCAAGCGATCGTGACGGATCAGTACAGTATTAAATTGCCTCGGGGCAGCCTTCATGCTGCGCTCATAAGTCTGGGCCAGCAGACGCAGACCTCAATTATTTTCCCCTCCTCACTTCCTGACGATCAAGACGCCCCTGAGTTAGTGGGTAACTTTAGTATCTTGCAGATATTAGAACAGCTGGTTGAAAACCGTGAAATAGAATTTCGTGTTGTCGGCCCTCTGACAGTGGTGGTATTGCCACGCTGTAGCGCGGGCTGGGATTGTTCCGCTATGCATGAGGACCTTGAGCGGAGTAAACAGCAGTATCCTATGATTGAAGAATTGATTGTTCGTGGGAAGCCGCTAACCGGTTCGAGATTTAAGCAAATCAATGGCAATGCATTTACACCTACAGATATTATTACTGCTACGGAGATTCGCCTGTCTGGCGCTCAAACACTATCTCAATTGATGAAGTTTACTCCGGAGGTGGCAGGAAATTCTGCCAGCACAGCAGTTAGCAATGGGGGCCATGGAACCGCAAGTGTGACTCTGCGCGGATTGCCGGCAACCAATACCCTGGTGTTGATAAACGGCTTGCGCAGTGCATCAAATGCAATTGACGGTGGGTCTGTTGATCTCAATAGTATTCCTCTGGCGGCAGTTGATCGAATCGAAATTCTCAAAGACAGTGGCTCTTCTATCTATGGCTCAGATGCCATTGCTGGCGTCGTTAATGTGATTTTGCGCAAGAGTTTTGATGGGGTTCTGCTGAATACTTTTTCCGGGGCGTCGGATGCCGGGGACAATTATACTCATCGTTACGATATCTTGGCCGGAGGTAGATTGGCCGGAGTCGATATGTTGGCAATGGCATCGCACTATGATCAGGACGGGTTTTTTAGTCGTGATAGGGAAATCTCGAGGTCGGCCGATGCTCGAGGGTTTGGTGGAGCTGATCGTCGTTCAAGTGCTACGGGAAATGCGCGAATGCTTGTCGGCGGTGAAATTTTTACTCTTACAGAAGATTTGTTTACGTCTTCTTCTGAGTCAGATTTTCGGCAGGTAACTGATGAAGATCTTTTTGATTATCCGGCCTATACCTCCTCTCTTGTACCTGCGGCGCGGGACTCCTTTTATTTGTCGGGTAGTCTTACCGAGTTAAACGCCGTAGAAAGTAGTTTCGAACTCGGTTATGTAGAAAATAATACCCGCATTACTTTCGCTCCGGCGCCAATTTTTACTGCCTTTGAAGAGATTCCAATCACTATTTCGGCGGCCAACATATTTAATCCTTTTGCGCAGGATATTACCGATGCACGTATTAGGTTGTTGGGTCTTGGCCCGCGAGTGCAAAGTAATCAGTCTAAGACATTTCGCGCTAATACTAGACTGATGGGTTCGCTAATCAATGGCGAGTGGCAGGTCAGTCTCAATTGGAGTAAAAATAAAGCTATTGAAAAATGGCAGAATTTGGTCAACTTAACGAATATTACTCGTGGACTTGGCGATAGTAGCGTCTGTACAGATGCGAATGGTTGCGTTCCGATTAATTTCTTTGGCTCGCCAGAGGCCATTGATGATGAGCAGCTTAATTATATTCGTGGCAACGCCATTAATAGAGGCCAATCAACGCTGGCATCTTTAAATATTGATGTGTCACAGGTTGTTGAAGTTTCAATGGTGGAAAGTATTGAATTTGCTGCGGGCATTGAAATACGTCGAGAAACCTTTGCCACCGAGGCTGATTCGCGGGTAGAAAACAATCAATTAATTGGTGGAGAGTTTGGAAGTAGTCGCGGAGATAGAACTAGCTCAGAGCTGTATGTTGAGTCGCTAGTCCCAATAATTGCCGGTAAAAATTCAATTGCAGAAACTATTTTAGAGGCTAATATTTCACTTAGAACCGCTCAGTACAGTGATTTTGGTACGCAGGCCAATCCTAAGCTGGCACTGCGATACCGTCCAAACAGTGATTTGATGTTACGCGGCAGTGTCTCTCAGGGATTCCGCGCACCGTCACTATTTGAACTAAACCAAAGCGACAGTATCAGCCACGCATTTTTGCTAGATCCTTGCTCAGTAGCTGAGAATGTTGGTTTATTATTAGGTTGCGATGTACAGACTGATCCATTGCGAGCACAGTATTTGACTATTACCGGCGGTAATTCCAAGCTTCGACCTGAAACCTCCAAAAACCTTTCTCTTGGCTTTATTTATACGCCACCCGGGCTGCGCAATTTCACGTTTGGAATAGATGCCTATCGAATTGAAGTCAATGATGTTATTGGGGCTAGTGGGCAGTTCTTTCTGGATCAGAATGCATCCGATCTTAGCTATAGCAGCAGAATTATTCGCGATCAATCAGGAGAGGTGGTCAAGGTGCTGGCGAATAATGAAAATTTGGGGACTCGAAAATTAGTCGGTTTGGATGCGGATATCTCGTGGCGAGTATTTATTGCCAAATGGGGAAGTTTAGGTGTTGATTTTAGTGGCTCGCACATTCGGTCGTACCAATTTCAAAGTGGTCCAAATGCGACGGTAGAGGATTTAGCTGGCACCTTTGAAGATGAGGCCGCTGAAGGTTCAGGTTCACTGCCTGAATGGAAAACAAGACTCAATTTATTCTGGCAGTTTGGGCGCTGGGAAGTGGCGCTTTCATCATTTCGAGTCAGTAGTCTGAGTGAGACTATCAATAATGGACAAGGCGGTACCCGAGCCTCTGGCGCCTGGTCTCGAGAAGATGCTCAGATGAGCTATCACTTTAACTCGGGGGAATCTCTAATTACTCTTGGGGTTGATAATTTACTTAATGAAGCACCTCCTTTTCTAGCCTCTGCATTCAACGATAATTTTGACTCTAGAACCTATGAATCTACGGGCAGGTTTATTTATGCCAGATTCAGCCATCACCTATAACGCTGTAATGTAAGTTTTTTTACAGCTCCCGCAATTCTTCTTCTTTGTTCATCAGCTGAGGAATATTCACCCCCATACGTTGAAGTTATAGCCCACGGAGAAATGGGCAATAATTATAAATCTTAGAAATTCAACTCGTTAGTAAAACTGAGCCTTCAAAGATTGGGCCTGCTTAACAGTTAATTTTAAAAATCATGGGAGTGATATCATGTCTTCAAAAATCCTAAAGGGCAGCTTGCTGGCCATTGCAATTGCGGGCGTCACTATTGGCTCGACAACTGCGTTTGCTCAGTCGGCGGATGGCTCTATTCGCGGTAGTGTAATGGGTGCCGATAGTTCAACTATTGTAGTAATTTCCGATAAAACACGCGGTCTTTCAAAATCCATTTCTGTTGGTGATTCCGGGTCTTTTCGTTCGGGAAGTCTAGCGCCTGGAACCTATACAGTAACCGTTAGTAAAAATGGCAAAGTGGTAGATGCTGAAACGGTTGGTGTTGTTATTTCTGGCACCTCAAAAGTCAGCCTCAATGTCAACGAAGAGAGTATTGAGGAAGTCGTTGTCAGTGGCGCAAGAGTTGCCGCTATTGACTCGGGCATCGGTGAAATCGGCTTGGTTATTAGTGCGGAAGACCTAGAGCAGTTGCCGGTCGACCGAAGTATGGGAGCGGTAACGCTTTTAGCGCCGGGTGTCTCTCGCGGTGATACTGCGTTTACAGGTACAAGCTTCTCTGGTTCATCTGTAGCCGAGAATACTAGCTTTATTAACGGTTTAAACACCACCAACTTTAGAAATGGTCTCGGATTTTCGAAAGTTCCATTTGAATTTTACGAGACTATCCAGGTTAAAACGGGTGGTTACTCTGCGAAGTATGGCCGTTCAACCGGTGGTGTTATGAACGCTCGCTCTAAGAGTGGTTCTAACGATTTTGATTTTGGAGTCAACGCATATTACGATGCACAGTTGGATCAAAGCGCCAATACCTATGCCGCTGATAATAGCAAAGATGAACTGACGGATAAAACCTACGACATCTATGCATCTGGCGCTTTAATTGAAGATCGTGTTTTCTTCTATGGTCTTTATAGTGAGCTAGATCACAGCCAAGAATACTACGGCATCACTAGCGGTCGTGGTTATAAAGAGCAGTTAGATGGAAGTTTTTGGGGTGCAAAACTTGATGCAATCATTGCAGATGGGCACCGTTTAGAGATAACCGCATTCAGCGATAAAGCAGATACTGTTGAAGGTACATACGAGTACGATTTTGATACTAAAGCTACTGGTGCTTACCTTGGTGATACTCTCTACAACCGCGGTGGTGAAAACTGGGTTGTTACCTACACAGGCGAGATAACCGACAGTATAGAGCTGTCTGTCTCTGCGGGTGAAAACAACGCAAACAGAACCACTGCACCGTCAACGGCAACTAATCCGGTCGTTTACCAAGTAATAGATTCTGATTTTGCCGCGCAGGGAAACTGGACTGCCTTTACTGTAGATGAGGGCGAAGATCAGCGTAAAACTATGCGTATGGATCTGTCTTGGGATCTCGGAGATCACTTCCTAGAGTTTGGTATTGATAACGAAGAAAACGTCTCAACCAACTTCACCGTCAACTCAGGTGGTGTCTACTGGTTGCTGCACCCAGAAAATGATACTGCAGCCTATCTCTGTGATACAGCGACAGAATGCCCTTCAGGTGCTAATGTCCGTAAGCGAACCTATGCTTCTGGTGGTGAGTTCGATGTTGAATCTAGCTCTTACTACATTCAGGATACCTGGTCGGTAAACGATAACCTGATGCTTGAACTGGGCTTGCGTAATGAGACCTTTACTAACTTCAACGCCGATGGTGACGAGTTTGTAACGGTTGAAGATCAGTGGGCTCCTCGCCTGTCGGCTTCCTGGGATCCAGCGGGTGATGGAAGGCAGAAAGTATTTGCCAGTTGGGGTCTGTACTATCTCCCAATTGCTTCTAACACCAATATCCGTTTATCTGGTGGCGAGACATTTATTCATGAGTACTTTGATTGGGATGGCAGTGTGAATGCTGATTCTACACCTTCAGGGCTGGGTGCTATTTACGAGACTGAAGTCTTCGGTAACGGCGAAGTTCCAGATACACGCTCTGTAGTAGACTCTGAGCTTGATGCTATGTATCAGTCAGAATTCATTCTTGGCTATCAAATGACAGCAGACAGTGATGTGACCTACGGTGTTAAGGCGATCTATCGAAACCTTGAAACCTCTATTGAAGATGTGGCGATTGATGCTGCGGTGATCTCTCAATACAGCGGAAATGGTGCATGGGATGATTCGCTGACTGATGGGGAAACGGTTGAAGAAGTATTTTCTGGATTCCATCAGTATGTTCTAGCCAACCCGGGTGCTCCAATGACCGTTTATATTCCAGAGCAGGAAGAGTGGGTTACTCTGAGTGCTGAGGAGCTGAACTACCCAGAAGCCAAGCGTCAATATGCTGCTCTCGAAGCGACTATGAGCCGTCCGTTTGATGGTGTTTGGAGCTTGGATGCATCTTATACATGGGCTCACAGCTGGGGTAATAACGAAGGCTATGTGCGTTCAGATAATGGTCAGGATGATGCGGGTCTAACCACCAACTTCGACCAGCCAGGTCTGACTGATTTTGGTACGGGCAACCTGCCAAATGATCGTCGTCACACCGTTAAGATGTACGGAACCTATCGGCTTGATAATGGTATTCGTCTCGGGGCAAACTTTATGTGGCAAACGGGTCGTCCAAAAGGCTGTTTTGGTATCCACCCAACGGATGATTTCGCAGCGGATTATGACAATGCGTCATTTTTCTGTGGTGGCGAGCCTGTTCCCCGCGGTACCCTGGGAACCACATCTAGCTATATGAACCTCGACCTTAATGCGCAGTATGCTTTCGACGTTGGCGGTTCAGAGCTAGTGGTTTCATTTGATCTGTTTAATGCTTTGAACGCTGATGCGACTGTTGAGGTACAAGAAGACGATACGGCTAACTTTGGTAAAACGACTTCTTATCAGAGCCCAATGGCTTATCGTATGAGTGCTCGCTACAAGTTCTAAGTAGGTATGTAACAGCCTGTTACTAGGTTGGAAAAACCCCTGTCGCAAGATGGGGGTTTTTTATATCAGCTAAAAAGGAAGTGGTGTGAACCAAGCTATTGGCGGGAGGGCAGATATAAATGAGTCTACCAATCACCGGGCAAAAAAAAGCCCCGCATATTTAGCTGCGAGGCCTATTTGATTGATGCTTAACATTAACTACTCATCGGTTGATAAGGAGACATCATAAACACCAGCTTCTCGTGCCTGATCTGAAATCAGTACAAACAATTCAGTTTTAGATTTCGGGTGAGCACTGACAATAACCTTGGCTTCGGGCTTTTCTGCATGCATACGTTCAACGTTTGCACGGACAGCACGAACATCAATGCGTCTACCTTCAAGAGTAAGCTCATTACTTTCAGAGACACGAAACACAATGTTCGTGTTTTCTGTATCTGGCGGTGGCTCATCAGAGGTTGGTGGGCGATTGACATCTAAACCCGACTCATTGACAAATGAGGCCGTAACAATGAAAAAAATCAACATTATGAATACAACATCCAGCATTGGAGTCATATCAATATTTGATTCTTCTTCTTCCTTTCGTCTTTTACCTAGCGCCATCGATGGTGCACCTTCAAGTCTAGCGGATGTTAATTAAGACGCGCATTTTACTGGATTCTCTTGGAATTACCAGCGCATCCAGTTGCATGTAGTGATGCTCATTATTCTACATGTATACTAAGTCGATTAGTGTGCCAGAAAACGATCCCCTTGGGAAAACATCATTGAGAAATTATGCCTGAATTACCTGAAGTAGAAACGACCCTTAGAGGTATAGAGCCCTATGTAGCGGATTCTGTTGTTGAGCGACTCAGTGTTTACAATGGTTCTTTACGGTGGCCGGTTACTCAAGGCATATCCGACATTGTTAAAGGCCAGCGCGTGCTCTCTTTAAGCCGGCGAGCCAAATACCTGTTGCTGCAGCTTGAGCATGGATCAATGATGATTCATTTGGGCATGAGCGGCAGTTTGCGTCTAGCCGATGTGAATGCCGAGCGACGTAAACACGATCATATTGAAATGCATATGAGTAATGGCAAGTGTCTCCGCTACCATGATCCAAGACGATTTGGGGCTTGGTTATGGTCTGAGAACGGCCATTCCCAGCTCGATCACTTGGGGCCTGAACCACTGACTGACGAATTTAGCGGCGAGCGACTTTTTGACTTATCACGGAAGCGCAAAATAGCCGTTAAGCCTTTTATTATGGATAATAAAACGGTGGTCGGTGTGGGGAATATCTATGCGTCAGAAGCATTGTTTCGCAGTGGTATAAGGCCTGATAGGGCTGCGGGGAGAATTTCTTTGCAGCGCTATGACTTGCTGGCGGGGCATATAAAAGATGTTTTGGGTTCAGCGATTGAGCGGGGTGGCACAACGCTGCGAGACTTCGTTAATGGCAATGGCGAGCCGGGTTATTTCCAGCAGACTTTAAGGGTTTATGGGCGTGGCGGACAACCCTGTAGTCACTGTGAAAAACCGCTGAGTGAAATGCGCCTAGGCCAGCGCAGCTCGGTTTTTTGTAGCCACTGTCAACGCTAGGCAAAATAAAACTTAAATAAGGTTAAACAAGAACCGGCAGGTTGGTTATTTGAATTTTTTACTCAGCGCTTCGACAACATTGGCGGGGACAAATTTTGATACATCGCCGTCCAGAGAAGATATCTCGCGTACAAGAGATGAGGAAATATAAGAGAAATGCTCTGCCGGAGTCAGAAAAACACTTTCTAGATCGGGCGATAGGGCACGATTCATATTGGCCAACTGAAATTCATACTCAAAATCAGATACCGCTCTCAAGCCGCGCATAATCGCATCAGCATTGCAGTCTTGAACAAAGTTCACCAGCAAATAATCAAAGCCGAGAATCTCAACGTTGGGAATGTGAGTCAATGCGTCGCAGGCAAGCTGGATGCGCTCTTCCACGTCAAAGAGAGGTCCTTTGCGTTTGTTGGCAGCGATGCCGACAATCACTTTGTCGAATAATCGCGAGGCCCTTTCGATTAAATCAATATGTCCGTTTGTAATCGGATCAAAAGTGCCGGGGTAGACGATAGTCTTCATGCACAGGTTCCGCCCTATTAGAGATTGCGCATATTACTTAAATTAAGCCTTTGGCTCAATGCGTGTATAGAGAATGTAGTTTACGCCACCGGTAGCCTTATTGCGCATAACTTGCCAGTTAGCCGGTGGTTCGAAGTTAGCCTGCTGGGCGGAAAGTTCGCAATAGATCGCCCCGCCGTTAGCAATCCAGCCGTTTTGTTCGAGTAGAAAACAGACTTCAGTGATCAGGTTTAAGCCAAACGGAGGGTCAACAAAGACTATATCAAAGGCCTTATCTGGGCGTTGCTGTAGATACTTCAGTGTATCTTTGTGAGCAATGGTCAGTTCCGGCGCATCGAAAAGCGACTTGGTTTCAGAAAGGCAAGCGATAGCGTTGGGGTGTTGCTCCAGAGCTAGACAATGTGATGCTCCGCGAGACAGGGCTTCAAAGGACAGCGCGCCAGAGCCGCTAAATAGATCTAAGCAGCGCGCCCCAGAGATATCCGGTGCCAGCCAGTTGAACAGCGTTTCGCGAATGCGATCGCCCGTCGGCCTCAAACCATCGACATCGGCAAATCGTAGCTGACGGCTACGCCATTTCCCCGCGATGATTCGAATTTGCTGTTTCCTCGCCAAATGAGCGCTCCTTTTTAGTGAGTTTTAATCACTTTATACTAATCTAGATGTTAGGATACACCAGAATATAACCACATTTAAAAAGAACATTCATGGATTCAAGTTCAACAGACAATCTGCCGGCAGAAAAGAAAAAGCGAAGCTTTTTGGATCGTTTTAAGCGCGACAAACCGGCTGATGTCGAGACTTTGCCTGAAACTACACCGGTCAACCAGCCGGCACCCAATGAAAGTAATAGCCTGCGGGCGAAAATGCAGCGTGCGCTGTCGCGTACCAGCCGTGGACTGGGTGATCTATTTCTGGGCTCTAAAACCATTGATGAAAATATCTTCGACGAGCTTGAAACATTACTGCTTGTGGCTGATGTGGGTATCGAAGCAACCACGCAGATTATTGCCGAATTAACAGAGCGTTCAAACCGGTCAGCACTTAAAGATGGCGCCGCTCTGCAAGCCGCCCTCGGCGAGATTCTCTTGGAAAGGCTCGCCTGTTGTGAGCAGTTGATAGAGCCCGTTTCTACAGATGGGCCTTTCGTCATTTTAGTGGTTGGGGTTAATGGTGTGGGCAAGACTACCACTATCGGCAAATTGGCACGGCGACTGCAACAGCAGGGTAAGTCGGTGATGTTGGCTGCGGGTGACACTTTTAGGGCAGCCGCGGTTGAGCAGTTGCAGGTCTGGGGTGAGCGCAACCAGATTCCTGTGGTAGCTCAGCATATGGGTGCCGACAGCGCTTCGGTTATCTTTGATGCCATTGAGTCCGCACGTGCTAAGGATGTTGATGTGATTCTTGCTGACACCGCGGGTCGACTTCACAATAAAAGTAATCTTATGGAAGAGCTTAAAAAGGTACGCAGAGTTGCCAGTAAGCTAGATGCCTCCGCGCCCCATGAAGTATTGTTGGTGTTGGATGCAGGCACAGGACAAAATGCAGTCGCACAGATGGCTGAATTCCATTCCGTGGCGGGTGTTACAGGTATAGCACTGACCAAATTAGACGGTACCGCAAAGGGCGGCGTTATCTTTGCCCTCGCTGAGAAGTTTTCAGTGCCCATTCGCTATATTGGTGTGGGTGAGGGGCAGGATGACTTGCAGCCATTTGTAGCAAAGGACTTTGTTGCGGCGTTGCTAACGCCCATTCAAGAAGATACGGCTAAAGAAGGCACGGCACAAGACGAGTAAGTATTTATGATACGTTTTGATAATCTCAGCAAACGTTACACCGGTGGTTTTGAAGCTCTGCGCAGTGTGAGTTTCGAAATGGACAGTGGTGAAATGGCCTTTCTCACCGGGCACTCAGGTGCCGGAAAGAGCACCTTGCTGAAATTGTTAATGCTGATTGAGCGGCCGACATCCGGCAATCTGTTAATTAACGGCAAAAACATCAATCGTTTGTCGGCATCTAAAATTCCCTTTTATCGACGCCAGGTTGGAGTGGTTTTTCAAAACCACCAACTATTATTCGATCGCTCAGTCTTTGAAAACGTCGCCTTGCCCCTGCAAGTGTCAGGCTATTCGCCCAGTGATATCGGCCGCAGAGTTCGCGCCGCACTGGATAGTGTCGGCTTGCTCGACAGAGAAAAACACAACCCTATTGAACTGTCGGGTGGCGAGCAGCAGCGGGTAGGCATTGCCAGAGCGGTGGTGCACAAGCCGAAAATACTCTTGGCCGATGAGCCTACAGGTAACCTCGATCCTCAGCTATCTGCTGAAATTATGGATCTGTTTAAGCGTTTTCAGGATGTTGGCGTCACAGTGTTAGTGGCCAGTCACGATATCAATCTGATTAATAAAATGAATATGCGCATTATGCGGCTCAATCAGGGCGAGCTAGAGTGGGACGGGGTGGGCCATGGCAATGACTAATCATAAATCCCGGGGCTCTCAACATTCTCAACAGACCCAGCGTGGCGCGCGCGGCAGTGCGGTAAGTCGTCTAGATAGGTGGCGCGGTTACAAACACCACCATCGAACAACCCTGCAGAGCAGTTTTGCAAAAATGTTACAGGAGCCATTCCAGACATTATTGACTGTCGTGGTGATTGCCATCGCGCTAACCTTGCCTACAGCACTGTATATCAGTGTTGAAAATATTCGTCAGTTGAGTGGTGGGGTTGAATCATCGGCTCAAATCAGTGTGTTTGTGAAAAAAGGTGCCCGATCCGCCGCAATTGAGAAGCTTGGCGAGCAGTTGGCTAATCTCTCTGGCGTCGCCTCCGTGACCCATATTTCGGCAGCAACTGCATTGGAAGAATTTAATGCGCTGTCAGGTTTTGGTTCGGCACTGCAATATCTGGACGAGAATCCGCTCCCAGAAACATTTTTGGTCCAGCCGTTGCTTTTAAATGACTCCGCGAAACTAGTCGCCAAGATTCATAAGATAACCTTAGTAGACGATGTGCAGTTGGATATGGAGTGGTTGCGTCGGCTGGGCGCGCTGTTGGATGTGGGTAGAAAGTTAGTGCTCGCTCTTGCTGCAGCACTTGGCATTGGCGTGATATTAGTGATCGGCAACACTATTAGGCTGGCGATTCAAAGTCGCCGGGATGAAATTGTTATTGTTAAATTAGTGGGCGGCACCGATGCCTATGTGCGCAGACCTTTTCTGTACACCGGGCTGTTATTTGGCTTTTTTGGCGCCTTTGTTGCTGCACTGATGCTGGTGGGTTTAGGTTTCTGGCTGGAGGAATCAGTCAGTGAATTGGCGAGCCTCTATCAGAGTCAGTTCAGGTTGACCGGCCTCGGATTTTCTGGATTTTTGACGTTGCTAGTGATTGGTGGTGTGGTGGGTTTAGCGGGTGCTTGGGTTTCAGTGAGACAGCATATGTATGACATCAAGCCCCGATAAATAGCGTTTTATCTGTCTAAGATTAAAGCCAAAAAACGAATCTAAAAATGTAAAAAAACAGTAAAACAACCTATTAAGCAGAACTTTTAAGGGCTAGGAACAACCAGTCGATTGATGATAGAATTATCGACCGACTTTAAAATGAGCGTCTTATGAACAAAACCCTTCAAACTATGGAGTGGATGGCACCTGGCGGCAACCTGAATGCATACATTCAGGGTACTGCGACCGTGCCCATGCTAACCATTGATGAAGAGCGAGCCCTCGGTGAAGCCCTCTATTATGAAGAAGACCTCGACGCAGCCCGTCGTATGGTTATGGCGCACCTTCGGTTTGTTGTGCATATTGCTCGTTCATACAATGGTTACGGCCTGCCGTTAGCAGATCTTATCCAAGAAGGTAATGTCGGTCTGATGAAAGCGGTGCGACGCTTTAACCCTGAAAAAGGCGTACGTCTAGTATCCTTCGCGGTGCACTGGATCAAGGCTGAAATTCATGAATTTATTCTTCGTAACTGGCGAATTGTTAAAATTGCCACCACTAAAGCACAGCGCAAACTGTTCTTTAATCTGCGCAGCGCAAAAAAACAGCTTCAGTGGCTGACGGCCGATGAAGCTCAGGCAGTGGCAGAGGATCTTGGCGTTCAGGTCAAAGATGTTATGGAGATGGAAATGCGCCTTACCGCGCGTGATTCCGCCTTTGACGCACCTGCGGACGATGATGACAACAGTTTCCACGCCCCAGTTTACTTTCTCGAAGATAAGAGTGCCGATCCCGCAGAGCTAGCAGAAAATGACGATTGGGAAGGCGACAGTAATGCACGTTTAGCCGATGCTGTGAAGAACCTTGACGATCGCAGTCGCGATATTATTTATCGTCGCTGGCTGAATGATAAAAAGGCAACACTCCACGAGCTAGCCGCGGAATATGGCGTTTCAGCTGAACGTATCCGCCAGTTAGAAAAGAACGCGATGAAAAAAGTCCGCGGATTCATGGAAGCCTAAGCCAAATTTAAAAGAGACCAAAAGCCGCTCAATGCGGCTTTTTTATTGCTATGAATAAACTTCTCTGGATTAAAATAACCGCCATAAGCGGTGCACTGGCCGTGGCCCTAGGTGCGTTTGCCGCCCATGGATTAAAGAATCATCTTTCCCCGCAGCTTATGCAGACTTATCAGACGGCTGTTCAGTATCACTTTATCCATACCCTAGCACTGCTTGCGATTATCAACTTACCCCTGAGCAAGCGCTCCTTGGCGTGGGTCGCGCGGAGCTTTTTGCTCGGTATACTTCTATTTTCTGGTTCCCTTTACGCTCTTGCTTTAACGGGTATCAGCGCCATCGGGTTATTAACCCCTCTCGGAGGCAGCGCATTTATTTGTGGCTGGCTACTACTGTTCACCGCAAAAAGCCCACAAAATTAATGGATATTAAACCCGAATACCGTAAAAAATCGATCCGCAGCTATGTTGTCCGCGCCGGACGAATGACCGAAGGGCAGCGCAATGCCTTTGATACCAGCTGGCCATTTTATGGCTTGAAGTTGGATGACGGAGCAATTGATGCTGAGAAGATTTTTGGTCGTGTCGCGCCACTTGTGGTCGAAATTGGCTTTGGGATGGGTGATTCACTGCTGGAGATGGTTAGCGCCGAGCCGGGCAAGGATTTTATTGGCATAGAGGTTCATCCCCCAGGTGTGGGTAGGCTTATTAATAGCGCTAGACTTGAGCAGCTGCCAAATTTGCGCGTCTATCTTGCCGATGCCAATGATGTTCTTAATGAGTGCATTCCGGCTGAGAGCGTGCACCGACTTCAACTTTACTTTCCGGATCCCTGGCATAAAAAGAAACATAACAAGCGACGAATTGTGCAGCCGCAATTTATCCAGTTGATTCGTGAGAAGCTAATCCCGAACGGCAGTCTTCATATGGCAACAGACTGGGAGCATTATGCAGAACAGATGCTTGAGGTTCTTGAAGAGGCGCCGGGCTTTAAAAATACTATCGGCGAACAACAGTATTCAGCGCGCCCAGAGTATCGGCCGTTAACCAAATTTGAAAAGCGTGGTGAGCGTCTTGGGCACGGCGTTTGGGATTTACTGTTTAGTAAAATAGAGTAGTCGAAACCCTGATAAAAATGACTTAAACTGAACGCAATAATTTAACCACCGTCGCGGCTTAGACCGCATCATTGTTAAGGAAAATAGAATGAAGATCGTAAAGTTACTCCCTATCGCCCTGTTTGTTTCGCTAACTGCCTGCGACCAATTTACCGATTCTGCGGTTGAGACTGTCGAGCCGGTTGAGGCCGCTGTTGCGCTGGACAGTCAAGTTCAACGAATCAGTTATCTTATGGGCATGCAAAATGCTATCAGTACAGGTGCTATTGAGCTTGACCAAGAAGCCTATGACGTCGGTTTTACCGATGGTTTGGCCGGCAAGCCTCCAGCCATAAGTGAAGAAGTCATCGCCGAAACCGTTGCTGCATTCCAGGCGGAAATGGTTGCCAAGCAAGAAGAGCAGCAAAAGCAAGCTGAGGAATCTAAGGCTATGGCGTCTGATGGCAATATTAAAGAAGGTGCGGAATTTCTCACTGCAAATGCTGCAAAAGAGGGTGTTGTAACGACTGAAAGTGGATTGCAGTATAAAATTATTACTGCTGGAAGCGGTTCTGTTCCAACGGCTGAAAGCACTGTAGAGGTGCATTATGCGGGTCGTTTACTCGACGGCACTGAGTTTGACAGCTCTATCAAGCGTGGCGTACCGGCACAGTTCGGCGTAACTCAGGTCATTGCTGGTTGGACCGAGGCATTACAGTTAATGCCAGAGGGCTCAAAATGGGAGCTGTATATCCCTGCAGAGTTGGCATATGGCCCAGGCGGTACTGGCCCAATAGGACCAAATCAAACATTGATTTTTGAAGTGGAACTACTAAAAGCTAATATCAGTACAGAGGGCTAACAGCGCAGAAAGTAACGCTGTTAGACATTAAAAAGCCCCGACTAGTCGGGGCTTTTTTTGTACATCTTTCTAGCGATTGCTCGTTATTAATTGTTATGCAGATGCAGTGTTTTGCTCAAGTTGAACAAGATGAGCATTGTGTAGAACTTCAATCATTTTATCTTCAGACTCAAAGCGCAGCTCTAAGGCTTCACCCACCGTTGAAAGATCCACGGACAAGCTGTCCAGATCGTCAGTAGCAAGGTATTTATCATTGAAATCTAATACAGCCTCGGTCGAGGGTTGGATTTTATCCATTAGATCGGCCCCAATTCTAAGGCCGTCGGTATCACTAAAAGCTTGGGCTTCTTTAACAAGTTCTTCGTAGACTTCAAAATGCCCAACGGACACGTAATCTACCATCACCTCGCAAAAGTCTTTTAGTTTTTCCCCGTGGTTTTTATTCGCACTGTCGAAATCGTGGATTTCAATCAGGTCACAGTACTTAACCAACAATTCGCGGCGCTCTTCTAACCAGCGATCAACGATATCGCTGACACCACCCCAATGTAATTTTAATGTTTGCAGATCTTCTAACATGCGTTCCTAGCCTCATCACTCCCTAATGGATACACAGTTTACTTTGTTTTGCCTTCAAGAATAAACATTCATGTGAAGAAAAAGCTGACCGACAAGACTAAAAAGGCACAATTTCAGTTAGTCGCTAGAGTGAATCACTTGCGTAGCAGTTGGAAAATAGCCACTGCGCCGAGACCGATAAAGCTGACCAAAACCCATGCAGGCATACTCAGCCCCAAAAGTTGCCACTGGACTTCGGCACAGTTGCCATCGCCGCGCAATAACATGGAGATCGCCTCTGATACAGAGAATGCCTCAAAGAGGTAATCAGCTGGCGGCCCACAGGCGGGAACCTTATCTTCCGGTAAGCTCTGTAGCCAAAGCTGTTTAATTGAGAAGAAGGCACCAGCTGAAGCGGTAGCGGCGACTAGAATCGCATAGATTTTCTTCCCTCTGGCACCGGGATTGTGCAATCCTGCAATCAGAAAAAGAACCCCGACAGCGATAATAAAGACGCGCTGAGTAATGCACAGATAGCAGGGCTCAAGACCGAGATGATTTTGGAAGTAAAACACCGCTATGCCGATAAGCCCAGCACAGGCCGTTGCCATCAATAGATTAATTGTTCGATTATCAGGTAGGTTCAAGAGTTACTCCCAAATTTGTAGTCTAAATGGACTAGTTGGATTAGATGGCTTAGGCGGTTTAGACAGTCACGCTGTCGCGATGGTAATAATCCGCCAGAAATTGATCAAAAGAGAGGCTATCTGAAGCCTCGATTTTTTGCTGGTCCAATTGTGATTGCGCGGCCAAATGCTGATATTTCTCAACTACCTCAGCAGTCAGTTTTTCACGGCGAAAATATTCGCGGTGCTCCACAGCTTTTCGCATCGCTATGCGGAAATAGGTCTCGTTATTTTCCTGCATCTCATTTAGCAAGATAGCGGCCGGCGTGAGATTATTATTGTGCAAACGCTCGTTCATCTGGGCAAGTGTTGCTTGGTAATCACCCGTATTGTTGGCGTTATCAAGCTGTGCCGCGACTGGCTGCATTTCAGCGATCAATGTTAGACCCCAATCGACCAACTTCCGCTGCTTATCGCCGTCAGTAAGTTCGAGTTCAGGATCTCGGCCATCGGCAACAGCGCGGCGCTGATTTTCAGTAATTTGTTGGTATTCATTGTTATTGGTTTTTGGGCTTTCTTTAAGCAGACAAAATAGCAAAAAGGTATCCAAAAAGCGGATCGTTTGTTTATCGATGCCGCAGGCAGCCAGCGGATTTAAATCTACGCAGCGCACCTCGATATATTCAACGCCCTTGTGGTGCAATGCTTCAATAGGTGTTTCATCAGAAGCCGCCGTTCGCTTAGGTCGAATTGGGCTGTAAAACTCATTTTCGATTTGCAGCAAATTGGTCGTCAGTTGCTGATAATTGCCCTGACTATCTTTTAAACCCAAAGACTCATAGGGCTTATAGGGCGTATCAAGAGCTCCTGTAAGAGTCTTGGTGTACTGCTTGATATCGTTATAGCAGACGACCAAGGAGCCCTGAGCATCGCTTTGATAGCCCAGATTGCCCATGCGAAGCGATGTGGCATAGGGTTTATAGAGACTGTGACTGTCAGTGCCGACCGGCACTAAATCATGTTCGCGGTTGCGGACAAAGCTTTTGCAAACAGCTGGGGCGGCGCCAAAAAGGTACAGCAACAGCCAGAAGTAGCGGCGGAAATTGCGAATTAGCGCGAAATAACCGTCAGTTTTATAATCTTGTAGGGACTGCTGATTACCTTCCTCGGCTTGCAGTTCGCGCCACAGAGCGTCGGGAACAGAGAAATTGTAGTGAATGCCCGCAATGGTTTGCATCAGGCGTCCATAGCGATGACCGAGGCCAAGGCGATAAACGGTCTTCATTTGACCAATATTGGATGTCCCGTATTGACCCACCGGAATACTGCTATCTTCTCCCAGCTGGCAGGGCATGCTACTAACCCACAGCAGCTCATCGTCGATATTCTGATAGGTGTAGCGGTGGATTTCTTCCAGCTGATTGATCACCTCGTCTATAGAAGCCGAGGGTGCGGTGATAAATTCGAGCAGAGCCTCAGAGTAATCGGTGGTAATCGACGGATGGGTTAACGCCGAACCCAGAGCTTTAGGGTGCGGGGTTTTCGCTAACTGACCCGAGGCTTCAACACGCAGGCTTTCTTTTTCGATGCCGCGTACAATATTGCGCAGGAGCGAAGATTTCTCTGTATCAGTCAGAAGTGCAAGGCGGGATTCAAGAGACAATGATGTGCACTCGGTTAGGCTGCGTCAGATTGAATGTTATTTGCTGAGTCTGTGTTCACAGCTGTAGATTCTAAAAGCAGTGTGGGACGTCCCTTTTTATCGGCTTCGCACTCGACGATCTGAGCGCGCAGATTGATATCTTTAGCGTTTAATTCTATCAGCTGATTAAGGGCAGAGTCGCGGTGAGGCGTGTTAAAAATCAGACTGGCATTAGTGCCATCTAGCCAATCCAAATCCTTGCCCAAAATGCGATCATCGTGACTTTTAATAATGTAGATTTTCATGCCAATCCCGTGACAGTTAGTCATAATTGCGGCACAGTGTAACTTATATTTGTAACTGATAAAAAGGGAAAAACATGATTAAAACTGCACTTGTACCCATAGCTGAGGGTAGCGAAGAACTTGAAGCGGTGACAATTATTGATGTGCTGCGCAGAGCCGGTGTAGAGGTGACTGTGGCCAGTGCCAGTGAAGGCAAAAATTTGCAAATAAGTGGTTCTTCCGGCATCAATATTGTCGCCGATAAAATGTTGAATGATTGCGTAGAGAGCACCTACGACCTAATAGCCGTACCCGGAGGATTACCGGGTGCTGAGCATCTCGCTATACATCCTGTATTGGATAGTTTGTTGCGTGAGCAAGGGCAGCAGGGCAGGTTGATTGGTGCCATCTGCGCTGCACCAGCGTTGGTTTTAGCCAGCAAAGGCCTACTTCTAGATAAGATTGCGACCTGCTACCCGAGCTACCAGCAAGCGCTTGAGGCCAGGGAAGTTGATAGTCAGGCGAGGGTGGTAGTCGATGGTAATTACATTACCAGTCAGGGGCCGGGAACCGCATTGGATTTTGCCCTTGAGCTAGTTGAACAGCTCTGTGGCGTAGTCAAGCGCGAGGAAGTTGGCGCACCCATGGTGCTGACCACCTCTGCTACTGCTTACTATTAGATTATCGTCCGAGATACAGGAGCATGATTAGGCTTTGCATGATTTGCAAAGCCTTCGTACTCGATTAGTCAGCTACCGTATTCATCACGGTCGGAAACTTCATAAAAGATCGCTTCATCCAGTAAGCCCTCACTTTTTGCAACCACCGAAGTTACCATGCCGTCGCCAGTGATATTCACCACCGTGCGCATCATATCCAGTAACCGGTCAACACCAATAATCAAGCCGATGCCCTCAACAGGAAGCCCCACCTGCTGCAATACCATCGACAGCATAATCAGACCAACACCGGGCACGCCAGCAGTGCCAATAGAGGCTAGAGTTGCAGTGGCAATCACCGCCAGATATTCAGTCATACCCAGATCCAAACCATAGGCCTGAGCAATAAACACCGTTGCCACCCCCTGCATAATAGCCGTGCCATCCATATTAATGGTGGCGCCTAAGGGCACAGTAAATGACGCAATAGAGTTATCCACGCCAACGCGCTTTTCCATCACATTCATTGTCACCGGCATCGTCGCATTACTGGATGAGGTACTAAAAGCAAACAGCATGGCCGGACGTATGTTCTTTAATAACGTCAACGGATTTAGGCGGGTAAATAGACTGAATATACTGGTGTAAACCGCACCGGCATGAATGGCCAAAACCAGAGTTACCGTCATAAAGTAGAGAGCTAGATTGCGAATAGCCGAAAAGCCCTCTTCGGTAAACAGCTTGGCCAGTAGGCAGAAAACGCCAAACGGTGCCAGGTGCATAAGGATCGTCACCATGCGCATAATCACATCGTTAAAATCCTGGAATACTGAGAGAATCCCTTTGCCAGCATTTCCCGCCTGAGTGATGGCAACACCGACTAAAATCGAAAAGACAATAATCTGTAGCATATTGCCATCTGACATCGCCTTAATCGGATTGGTTGGGAAAATACCAATCAGCACATCTTTAAATGAGGGCGGTATGGGCGCACTAAACGAAGCCACCGTTGCGGTATCTATGCCGACGCCTGGATTGATAATATTGGCGAAAGTCAGCGCCAGTGTAATAGCGATCGCTGTGGTCAATAAATACAATGACAATGTTTTAAAGGCAATGCGCCCCATCTTAATGTTCTCACCCATCGCTGCCGAGCCACAGACCAGAGAGACAAATACCAGAGGAACCACTAAAAGCTTCAGTGAGGCAATAAATATCCGCCCAACCACATCAAAAATATATTCCACAACCCATGCAGTCATAGGCCCTGAATCAACACCGGCATTGATAGTGTTGAGCATTAAGCCGACCACCACGCCGAGCACCATGCCGAGAATAATCTTTGATGAAAGGGTCATAATGAATTCCTTGTTTTTATAGTTAGTTATTATATTACACGCGTGAAGTAATTAAGATCTTATGCGGCGCGACGGTTAGTCACCCAAGCTAAAAAGCGCAGCTTAAATTCTGGAACACGCCAGATAAGCATCATCAGAAACAGTAGATTGGCCGCCGAGATAGTCAAAAAGAACTGCGGGATACTCATCTGCAAAATACTCAGACAGACAATGCCAATTAACGCACCTGAGACCATAAATATAGCATTGAAAACATTATTAGCGGCAATTACCCGCGCACGCTTATTGCTCGGCGTGCGCGATTGAACCATGGCATACAGCGGAACGATAAAAATACCGCCGAACATACCGATGGCAAGCAGATCAATAAATACCCGAATACCGCCATTGAGGCCGAGAAACTGAAAGGGGGTCACTCCATTAGCAGACAGATTCGCCAGTTGGTAAGCGCCCGATGAAAAGAAAATATCGGCGCTAAAAACCGTTAAGCCAATAGCCCCAAGGGGAATAAGCCCCGGTTCCACCTGCTGCCCTGAAACCTTTGCGCAGAGAATCGAGCCAATCGCCACGCCAATAATAAACGCCGCTAACAGAACCGAGATCAGCGTTGGGTGCCCCTGCAGGACGGTAATCGCAAAATTAGGTACCTGCGTCAAAAAGCTACCGCCAAATAACCAAAACCAGGAAATACCCAAAATGCAGTAAAACACCGTCATATTTTCACGGGCAAAACCCAGATTGCGCCACGCCTCGCGAACAGGGTTTAGACTAATTATAATATCGCCTTTATCCGCCGGAGCAAAAGGTATTTGGCAGCTACTCCACCAGCCAGCCATAGCAATCACAACAGCCAGAGCCCCCACCCAGACAGTGCCGAACTCGTAAGTAATCAGCCAACCCCCCAGCAGAGTACCGAGCAGAATAGACACAAACGTGCCCATCCCCACTAGAGCATTGCCCGCCATCAATTCAGCGGCGGAAAGGTGTTGCGGGATAATTGAATATTTAATCGGACCAAAAAAGGCTGATTGCACTCCGAGCAAAAATAGAACGCTCATCATCAATACAATATTAGTGTTGTACAGTGCGATGCAACCGACCAGCATAATGATGATTTCTGCGAATTTAACCCGCCGGATAAGCCAGGATTTATCGTACTTATCCGCCAGCTGCCCAGCCGTGGTAGAGAAAAGAAAGTAAGGCAGAATAAACAGACCGGCAGCCAGATTAGTTAGAAAATTAGTGCTGCTAGCAGTTGCCGAGACCCCGGCGCTAACGATAATAACGAGCAGAGCATTTTTAAAAAGATTGTCGTTGAATGCACCGAGAAACTGGGTAATAAAAAACGGCAAAAACCGCCGCTGAGTAAAGAGATGGAATTGCCCCTGTTGTTGGTCCACAGCTACGCCCCCTAGGTTGTTTTTATTTATTGATGGCCACTATTGTCAAGAACTATTCTAGACATCATATTACATTAGTCATCGCGTGAAAGGTGTGCCAGCGAGGCCGCGTTCTTCTCCCAATTTTGTCCATCGAAGGAATCCACCACAACTGACTCGACATTAGTTCGTTCAATGCAGCGTAAATTAACGCTAAAGCCATCGGGATTCGAACGCGGTGTATAGAAAGGCTTAATGCCGCAGAACTTGCAGAAAGTATGCTTCGCACCGCCAGTATTAAAGGTGTAAGTGGTCGTTGCATCAGCGCCGCAGATCAACCGAAACCGCGAAGCCGGAACAATCATCTGATCGCCACCGCTCTTATAACAAATCGAACAGTTGCAGGCATGGGCGTGCAGATGGGTGGGTGCATCGATTTCAAACTGAATCGCCCCGCAGTGGCAGGCGCCTTTATGGGTTTTGAATTCGGACATGATTGATATCCCGCCGTTGGTTATCCAAGGGATGATTATAGGTATTGTGTCGGGAAAGTGGGGGTTTTGTTAATGGCGGCAAGGATTGAGCGCGGGCAGGGTCGGTAATAGGCAGTATTGCTAGCCCGCAAGGTCAAAGCTGAGGACGGTTGTTTTACGGCTGCCATAATCGCGTCGCTGAGGATCTGAGAATGTGGTTATTTCTGTAAAGCCTGCTTTTCTCATCATTCCCGCAGATGCCAAGTTTTCCTCATGGCGGTGGGCAAGGATAAAAGTCGCGCCAACGGTGCGTGCACAATCAGTAATCTTTGATAGCAGCTGGCTGCCAATACCGCGACCGGCATAATTACTGTGTACGACCACCTCAGCAATATAAAGGGTGGCTGCTGAATGGCTGTATTGGCGGTATTGTTCAGGCAGTGATTTAGGGTGGTAGAAGATAGCCAAGCCAATTGGCTGGTTGTTATCCGCGGCGATTAGGGCCGAGGCGTTGCCCTGAGCCACTAGTTCAAATTCATGATCTACACCCTCTTTGGGCAGGTGGTTCCACGGGTTTGTGCCGTGCTCAAAAAGGAAATTTTTGAGAGAGTCCAATTCATCTGGAAGCGCCTGTCGAAACTCAATCATATAGTTTATAGCCGGGTTATTTAATCACTTTTATGCTTCATCTTTGGGCGGCGAAACCCCCATTGCCAGCGCTCTTTTCTTCCACATACGCCGCGCGTATTGTTGCATATCGGCTGTCTTGTCGCTTTCATCCATTATCTCCAGCCCGAGCAAGGTTTCCAAGACATCTTCCATGGTCAGAATGCCCTCCATACCGCCATATTCATCGATGATCACCATAATATGCTCTCGCTGGTGCAGCACTTCGTCAAAGGCATCAGACAACGATGATTTGTCTGATAATGTATGCAGTTCACGCCGGTAGATTTCCAGAATGCTGTCTGTATTGTTGCGTGCCTGTGCCAGCAAAAGATCATCCTTGAGAACAAAGCCAGTGAACGTTTCGTCGTTGTCGCGGTAAACGGGAATGCGCGAAAAGCGCGAATCAAAATGTTTATCGAAATACTCGGATACGGTGAGCGCCTCGGGCAATGAAAATACCACTGGACGCGGTGTCATCACGTCGGTGACCTTTGTTTCGTGGAGCAAAAACATATTTTTCAAGATACGTGATTCGCGTTCTTCCAGTTGCCCCTCCTGCTCGCCAAGGTCAGCCATTGCGGCAAACTCCTTGCGGCTAAAGCCTTCAATTTTCACGTCTCGTGACAGTCTGCGCGTCAGTAGCTCAGAGAGCAGTACAAATGGGTAAAGCACGCGCATCAGAAATTTGAGCCCGTAGGCTGTTACGGTTGCAAGCGGACGCCAATAAGTCGCGCCCAATGTTTTAGGAATAATCTCTGAAAATATTAGGATCATCAGCGTTAGAGCTGCAGAGATCAGCCCCACCCATTTATCGCCAAACACCACGACCGCCTGTGCACCGGCACCCACTGCGCCAACAGTATGAGCGATGGTGTTTAACGTCAGGATTGCAGCCAGTGGTTTGTTAATGTCGCCTTTCAGTTCACGTAACAGAGGGCCTGCGCTTTGCTTTTCCTGCTCAAGGACATTGATATGCGCGGTAGTAACACTCAGCAGCACCGCTTCTAAAATAGAACATAGGAACGAAAAGAGAAGGGCGATGGCGACATAAGCGATGAGTAAGGTCATGTTGGCGAAGTGCTCGATAGTGTAATGGGGGTTGATACCCCAAAACACCTACTAACCGATAATCTTCAAGGCAATATAGGGCGAAATTGTAAAAACCAAGGTCGCTATTTTATACATGCTCAAAAAATCAAAATATTTGGAATCTAATGCCTTTTCATCTATACCAAACATCTTGCTATGAAGCGCAGACATTGTGCCTTTCATAAAAGTAATACTTAAGGTTGCTAAGATAAGATAGGTAATGTTTATTACTGACGCCCAACCGAATAGTTTCGTTAACAGTGGAATAGTAATCATGAAACCCTCCTCTTTAGTTCTACTATAGATTTTGTCTTGCGGGCTATCAAGTTTTATGCGGCGATAGATAGTGAGAAGGGCTTAGATTAGAATGCTGACGTGAGTGTTACTTAAGGTCAATTCCCAACTCATCCCAAATCGAATCAACCCGCTGCTTAACCGCATCATCCATCACAATAGGTTCACCCCATTCGCGGTCGGTTTCGCCGGGCATTTTATTCGTCGCATCCATCCCCATCTTAGAGCCCAAACCAGAAACAGGTGAGGCAAAATCGAGATAGTCGATGGGGGTGTTTTCGATCATAACGGTATCACGCATGGGATCCATTCTGGTAGTAATGGCCCAGATAACATCGTCCCAGTTACGCACATCCACATCGTCATCGGTGACAATCACAAACTTGGTATACATAAACTGGCGCAGGAACGACCAGACTCCCATCATCACGCGCTTGGCGTGGCCGGGATACTGTTTTTTCATACTGACCACCGCCATACGATAGGAGCAGCCTTCGGGGGGCAGATAGAAGTCGACAATTTCTGGAAACTGCTTTTGCAGTATTGGCACAAAGACTTCATTCAGCGCTACGCCGAGAACTGCTGGTTCATCCGGCGGTCGTCCGGTGTAGGTGCTGTGATAAATAGGGTCTTTACGATGAGTTATACGATCGATGGTCATTACCGGAAAGCGTTCAACTTCATTGTAGTAACCGGTGTGATCCCCAAAGGGTCCTTCTTCCGCTTCTTCACCGGGATGTAAAAATCCCTCGAGAATATATTCTGCCGTGGCCGGCACTTGAAGGTCGTTGCCAATACATTTGGCGACTTGGGTCTTCTCGCCCCTTAAGAGTCCAGCAAAGGCATACTCGGATAATGTATCTGGTACTGGTGTGACGGCTCCCAGAGTTGTGGCCGGATCGGCACCTAGGGCAATAGCTACTGGGTAGGGTTTGCCGGGATACTTTTTCTGCCAATCGCGATAATCGAGGGCGCCGCCACGATGGGCGAGCCAGCGCATAATCAGTTTGTTTTTGGCGATCTTTTGCATTCGGTAGATGCCAAGATTTTGTCGCTCTTTTTCTGGGCCGCGGGTAATCGCTAGTGCCCAGGTTACCAGTGGCGCGGCATCGCCGGGCCAGCAGGTTTGGATGGGAAGTTTATCCAGATCGACATCCTCGCCTTCAAGAACAATTTCTTGGCAGGGGGCTTTTTTGATCTGTTTAACAGGCATATTTAATACCTGTTTAAAGTCGTGGCGTTTTTCCCACAGGTCACGAAGGCCTTTTGGCGGTTCTGGCTCTTTAAGGAAGGCGAGCAAGGTGCCAACGTCGCGCAGAGCGGTTACGTTCTCTTGACCCATACCCATGGCAACTCGGTCGGGGGTGCCAAAGAGATTGCAGAGGACTGGGGTGTTGAAGCCTTTCGGATTTTCGAAGAGAAGTGCTGGACCTTTGGCGCGTAGGGTACGGTCGCTGATCTCGGTCATTTCCAGATAGGGATCAACTTCCTGGGAGATGCGAACAAGCTCTCCTCGTTGTTCGAGGAAAGCTATAAAGTCGCGAAGGTCTGAATATTTCATGAGCGTTGTAATCTTATAGTACTTTAGTCGTGGTTACTGCATAGATGCTTATGATACGCAGTAATCCCGACATTGGGCGCACTATTTGCGCTTCATTGCACCAAAGAATTCGGCATTGTTCTTAAAGCCTTTGAGCTTCTCGGTCATAAATTCAATGGCTGCAACGTCTTCCATATCATGCAGTAACTTGCGCAGAATCCATACTCTTTGTAGTTCTGCTTCGTCCATTAATAGGTCTTCGCGGCGGGTGCCGGAGCGACGGATATTAATCGATGGGTAGACACGTTTTTCAGCAATCTTACGATCAAGAATCAGCTCCATATTACCGGTGCCTTTAAATTCTTCGTAGATAACTTCGTCCATTTTTGAGCCGGTATCAACCAGTGCGGTGGCGATGATGCTGAGGCTGCCGCCGTGTTCGATATTACGTGCGGCACCGAAGAAACGCTTGGGCTTTTCGAGGGCGTGGGCGTCGACACCACCGGTGAGTACTTTACCGGAGGATGGGATGACGGTGTTATAGGCACGGGCCAAACGGGTGATGGAATCGAGCAGAATCACTACGTCTTTTTTGTGTTCTACAAGACGCTTGGCCCGCTCGATAACCATTTCGGCAACCTGCACGTGGCGAGTGGGTGGCTCATCAAAGGTCGATGCGATTACTTCGCCGCGTACCGTGCGCTGCATTTCGGTCACTTCTTCTGGACGCTCATCGATCAACAAGACGATGATGATACATTCGGGGTTATTGCGAATAATCGATTGCGCAATATTCTGCATCATGATGGTTTTACCGGCTTTCGGCGGTGCAACAATCAAGCCGCGCTGTCCTTTACCAATGGGCGAAACCAAATCAATAATTCGGCCTGTCAGATCTTCTGTCGAGCCATTGCCTGCTTCTAGTGTGAGGCGCTGGTCGGGGAAGAGTGGGGTAAGGTTTTCAAAGAGGATTTTGTTGCGTGCATTTTCTGGGGCGTCAAGGTTGATCTCGTCAACTTTGAGCATGGCAAAATAGCGCTCACCATCTTTGGGAGGCCGTATTTTGCCGGAGATGCCATCGCCGGTGCGCAGGTTGAAGCGTCTAATCTGGCTGGGTGATACATAGATGTCGTCGGGTCCGGCGAGGTAGGAAGCACCTGCGGAGCGCAAAAATCCAAAGCCATCGGGGAGTATTTCTAAAACTCCGTCGCCATAAATATCTTCGCCGCCTTTAGCGTGCTTTTTTAGTAGGGCAAAAATAATGTCTTGTTTTCTTGATCGAGCTAAATTGTCGAGCCCAGCTGCGGCTGTCATTTGCAATAGTTCGTCAATGGGTTTTTGTTTTAATTCTGATAGATTCATAGGAGGGGGATTTTTTGGGTTGCTAAGGTTTTTGAAGAAAATTATGGTTTAAAGCCAGTATGTTTAATTCAATTATGGGGTGGCTCGCTAGTCGCCTTAAGTAGAAAAGTTGCTATATAAAGTACTTAGTGGGGGGAGCCTACGTGGAATAAAACTGTTCGAATTTGGTGAAGTATAGCGTGGATTAACCAAAGAGCAAGAAAATTTTGCGGCCCGAAGGCCGCACTGAAGACAATATCAAGTCGGAGTCTTATAAAAGACTGTCGACGAATTCAACTAGTTGAGCCTTTGACAGGGCGCCAACTTTCGTCGCTTCAACGGTGCCATTTTTAAACGCTAGCAAGGTTGGAATGCCGCGGACATTAAATTTTGCCGCTGTTTCTGGATTGCTATCCACATCAACTTTACAGATTTTGATACGACCAGCGTATTCGTCTGCGAGCTCATCAAGGAGTGGAGCAATCATTTTGCAGGGACCGCACCAAGCTGCCCAAAAATCTACCAGCGCAGGAACATCTGACTGTAGTACATCGCTTTCAAAGCTAGTGTCTGTAGTGTGAACGATAGCGTCGCTCATAAGGAGGTCTCCAGTGTTAATGAAATTTATTTTAATAAGGATTTTATAGGCTCATGTTACCATTCACAGCACTAGAGTCTCAATGCAAAATAGATGATCTTTTCGTCTTAATAATAACTATATGCAGACTTAAGACTAGATAAGTCGATAAAAAGGGAACCTTTAAAGTAGTCGGGGTTCTCTAATGGGTATTCAAATAATTCCGTCGACATGAAACTGACATAGGGGCTCGCAAAATTGGCTAAGAAAATTTCACTGCTATTGGCAATAGGTTTTTTACTCTGGGTCTATATTACATTTGATGGGCAGCGTTATCTGTCAGTCGATTTCTTTCGTGATTTTTATCTTCAGCAACCTTTTTTGACGGCGGCGGTGTATTTTTGCGCCTATGTGATGGCCACGGCACTTTCTATTCCCGGAGCTGCATTGCTGACTATTATCGGCGGCATGGTATTTGGTTTGTGGACCGGAACCCTACTGGTTTCTTTTGCCAGTTCGCTGGGGGCCACCCTGGCCTTTTTGGTCTCACGATTTTTGCTTCGTGATTGGGTGCAGGAAAAATTCTCTGGCCATCTTAAAACGATTAATGACGGTGTTAAAAAGCAGGGCGGGTCCTATTTATTTAGCTTACGTCTAATCCCGCTATTCCCTTTTTGGATGATTAATTTAGTGATGGGCCTAACGCCAATAAAAACCTCAACCTTCTATTGGGTCAGTCAGTTGGGCATGCTGGCGGGAACGCTAGTCTATGTTAATGCAGGCGCTTCGCTGAGTAATATTGAAGCGTTTTCCGCCGCGGAAATACTGACACCGACGGTAATCCTGTCCTTTGCGTTGCTGGCGATTTTTCCTTTTATTGTTCGAGCGATTATGGGCCGGCTTGAGCTACGAAAGCTTTACAGCGGTTACAAAAAACCGAAGCAATTTGATACCAATCTGATTGTAATAGGTGCCGGCAGCGCTGGTTTGGTCAGTGCTTATATCGGCGCGACACTTAAGGCCAGAGTCACTCTTATTGAAAAATTCCAGATGGGCGGTGACTGTTTAAATACCGGTTGTGTTCCGAGTAAGGCATTAATTCGCGCCGCAAAAGCCATGGCGGAGATTAAAAAGGCCTCGGAATTGGGTATAAATGTCGCCGCGCCTGAAGTGGATTTCACCAAGGTGATGGGGCGTGTTCAGGATGTAATAAAGACCATAGAGCCTCACGACTCAGTTGAACGTTACACCAATCTAGGGGTGGATTGTGTTTCCGGTCGCGCGAAGATAATTTCGCCTTGGGTGGTGGAGGTTGATGGGCGGGAAATAAGCGCGGAAAAGATTATTATCGCCACGGGTGCAAGGCCGATAGTTCCGCCTATTCCCGGCCTTGATCAGGTTGATCCGCTGACCTCGGAGAATCTCTGGCAGTTGGATAACTTGCCTGAACGATTTCTGATTGTTGGTGGGGGGGCGATTGGTTGTGAGTTGGCGCAGGCTTTTCAGCGTCTTGGTTCGCAGGTGACGCTGGTGGAAATGCAGGCGCAGTTACTGCCGCGAGATGATCGGCATGTCGCAAGCTTTATCGAGGATTCTCTTAAGGCAGAGGGCGTGCGAGTCCTCACGAACTACGCCGCTAAGAAGTTTAGCACCTGTTCAGATCATGGCTCGGTCTCGCTATCTTCGGATTCAGAGGCCGAACTGGAAGATCTTGAAATAGAGTTCGATAGAGTTTTGGTGGCTATTGGTCGCGTGGCTAATACTGACGGCTTTGGGTTGCAGGAGTTGGGAATTCCACTACAGGCCAACGGCACCATTGCTACCGATGAGTATCTGCGTACCTGTTACCCCAATATTCTTGCTTGCGGCGATGTGGTTGGCCCCTATCAGCTCACTCATGCGGCCAGTCATCAGGCGTGGTACGCAGTGGTTAATGGGTTACTTGGCAGGTTTAAAAAATTCCGTGTTGATTATCGAGTTATTCCGCAGGTGGTATTTACCGATCCGCAGATCGCGCGTGTCGGTCTAAATGAACGAGACGCGGCGGCGCAGAATATTGATGTGGAAGTGACTCAGTACGACCTGTCGGATTTGGATCGCGCTATTGCTGACAATGATGCCAAGGGCTTTGTTAAGGTGCTAACAAAGCCGGGGAGTGACAGTATTCTTGGGGCGACTATTGTTGGGCCGCAGGCGGGTGAGCTAATCAGTGAATTTGTTATCGCGATGAAAAACGGCATGGGTCTTAATAAAATGCTCAGTACTATTTATAGCTATCCAACCCTGAGCGAAGCCAATCGTTTTGTCGCGGGTGAGTGGAAGCGCAAGCATGTGCCGGAAAGGTTATTGGCGATTTTAAAGCGCTATTTACAGCGCAATTTGCGTGGCTAAAATTCGCGGAAGTGGCAACGGAAGGTATTTAGCTATTGCCTTCGCTGCTGTCAAAACTGGCTACAGCCTCATGGCCAACCACAGACTGTGGGTCGATATGGATAATAATTTCCGATCCGGGAAATGCGGTCAGAATATTGTCCTCTACCTCGTCAGAAATCTTATGGGCTGCCAGCAGGCTCAAATCATCATCCAACTCCAAATGCAGTTGAATAAAAGTCATGGTCCCCGAATGGCGGGTGCGCAGGTCGTGCAGTCCACGAGTACTGGGGTGTTCAAGTACTAGGGCTTTGATTGTCGCGCGGTCGGCATCGGGCAGTTCGCGATCCATCAGGTGATCGTAGGAGGTGACAATAATCTCCCGGGCACTGTAGAGAATATAGAGGCCAATCGCCGCTGCAAACAGCCCATCAAACCCACTCCAACCAATACTGGCCAGCACTAGCGCGACAATAACGCTGCTGTTAACCATCAGGTCAGTGCGATAGTGCAGGGCATCTGCGCGAATAGCGGTGGAGTTTGTTTTGCGAATAACATGCTGCTGAAATGTCAGCAGTAGCAGGGTTGCGACAATTGAAATAACCATCACGATTATGCCCAGTTCGATGGATTCGACCTGCGTTGGGTTGGCTATGCGGCGTCCCGCTTCAACTAATAAAAATCCTGCGGAGCCGGCAATAAACAGTGACTGGCTTAAACCGGCAAGAGCTTCTGCCTTGCCGTGACCAAAGCGATGCTCTTTGTCGGCAGGTGTCAGGGCGTGTCGTACGGCGACTAGGTTGATGACTGAGGCGAGAGCGTCGAGCATTGAGTCAATGAGCGTGGCGAGCAGACTTACCGAGTCTGACGCACCCCAGGCAATAAGCTTGGCACCGATCAAAAAGATCGCCACGGATGTCGATGCATAGGTAGCCAGACGCAATAATCGAGCGGTCTCTTGCTGGCTCAGGTGGCCAGTGCTTGCAGTTGCGTTAGAGGTGCTTTCGTTGGGCATAGTTGATTCGTGACAATTGGATATGCGGGTGATTCTAACAAAATAATCGATGCAGAGGCAGGTTAGGTGAAACCTTGCAGCAGGCTATTGAGAAACTGATAGCCAAGGTGGGTTGCTCGAAACTGTTGATCATCAACTTCTAGCAACCCTTGAGATTGGAGTTTTTTCACCTGCTGTTCAATGGCTGAGCTTGGCAACCCAGTTCTCGCCGAGAAATAACCGGTTTGTACGCCCTCACGAAGGCGCAAGCCATTCATCATAAACTCCATCGCCAGTTCGTCGGTAAGGATTGGTTTGTGCTGAGCCAGGGTTGCCATAGCACGGGACAGGTAGTTGTCCGGTTGGCGGGTTTTGCTGCTGCGAATAATGTGCTGCTGTTCTGGTAGCGTTATCTTGCCATGGGCGCCGGCACCAATGCCCAGATAATCACCAAACTGCCAGTAATTCATATTGTGCTGCGAGCGCTGCCCGGCTTGTGCAAAGGCCGAGACTTCGTATTGACGATAACCGTGCTTATCGAGCAGAGCCATGCCTGCCTGTTGGATATCGGCAAGGGTGTCATCTTCGGGAAGCTGGGGTGGGCGGGAATAAAACTCTGTATTCGGTTCAATGGTTAGCTGGTACCAAGAGATATGCTTTGCCCCTTGATCAATCGCCTGTTGAATATCGGCATTGGCCTCGGCGAGAGTTTGCCCAGACAGGCCGTGCATTAAATCGAGATTAAAATTTTCAAAGCCGGCCTGTTTTGCGGTGCGGATAGCTGAAAGGGCCTGAGTGCCATCGTGAATTCTGCCGAGCTTTAACAGGTGCGCATCATTAAAGCTCTGAATGCCGATGGATAGCCGATTGACCCCGGCACTGTGAAAGCCGGAAAATTTTTCCTGCTCTACGGTGCCGGGATTGGCTTCAAGGGTAATCTCAATATCGTTGCTAAAGCCGACAATTCGCTCTGCAGCGTTGATTATTTGACCAATCCCCGCGGCAGAAAAAAGGCTGGGTGTGCCTCCGCCAAAAAATATCGAGGTTAGTTTGCGACCCTGCGCCCAGGGTTGATCCTGCTCTAAATCGGCAATCAGCCTTTTAATATAAGCCTGCTCGGGAATTTCTGGCCCTGCGGCGTGAGAGTTAAAATCGCAGTAGGGGCATTTACGCACGCACCATGGAATATGCACGTAGAGTGACAGCGGTGGCGGCTTAACTAGTTGCAGCAACATAGAATATTTAGGCGCTTTCTTTTAGGAATTCTAGCTTTTTGAGTTGCTGTACCAGTTGCGCTGTTGCTTTACCGCGATGGCTAAGGCGGTTTTTTTCAACCTTGTTCATTTCGGCGGCATGGCAATCATGATCGGCAAGATAAAACAGTGGGTCGTAACCAAAGCCTTCGCTGCCACGAGGTTCAAAGGCTATATGTCCTTCCCAGCTGCCCTGACAAATAATCGGTGTTGGGTCATTGGCGTGGCGCATATAAACAATAATGCACTGGTAGCGAGCACTGCGCTTTTCAAGCGGGCTATCGCCGAGCAGGTCGAGTAGCTTTTGATTATTGCTGCTGTCGGTGGCGTCTTCGCCAGCAAAGCGCGCCGAGTAAATGCCCGGTTGGCCGTCGAGCAGATCTACTTCAAGGCCGGAATCGTCGGCAATGGCCGGTTTTCCGGAGAGTAGTGAAGCGTTTCTGGCCTTGAGAATGGCGTTTTCAACAAAGCACAGCCCCGTCTCTTCGATATCGGGAATTGACAGGCTTTGCTGGGGGACAATAACCACCCCCAAATCTGCCAGCATATCCTGTAGCTCTTTTATTTTTCCGGCATTGCTGCTGGCCAATATAACGTCCAAAGTTTAATCCTTAGATTTTCGAAATCCGGTTAGTCGTGATACATCTTTTTCTGAAATTTAAGTTCATAGGCGGGCATATTTGGGTCAGCTTGAACTGAGATTTTAAAGGTTAAAAAATCTTCGTTTTCAAACTCGAACGGCGCCAAATAATAAACCGTATCCTGCTCGCGAACTTCAAAAAATTCCAGATTTTGACTCATCTGAAAGATGTTGTAGACGTTTCCCGAGATAAGCGCTGGTTTTCCAGTGCCGGCCTGCAAAACTACAGCGATATTCACCAGTCCTTTGTCTTTGCCGCGAACAATTTGGTTGGCGACAGCGATATCTGGATCGATAAAGGTGCTGTTAAATGCGCTGTAAAAAATTTTGTGATCGCCGTGTTGCTTGTAGTCATGCTGTTCCGCTTGAGCGGTCAGACTAAAGACTGCTGATAAAAGAACAATAAGGTATTTCATTGGCCTATTCCTCTGTAATGAGCCTCACCAGTATAGTGGGCTCGGTGCTGGCTGCCCAAGTCATTATTTGCTGAGATGGTAAACCGCAGTTTGAGCAAATAAGTTGGGCCATAGATTTTTGAGTTGCCGATCGGGAATTTGTTCAGCGATAAATTGTTTACGCAAAACAGTAATATTTCGTTCACGACAGAGGGCTTCGAAATCACTATAGGTAAAGAAGTGAATATTCGGTGTGTCGTACCATTGATAGGCGAGCTGTTTGGTTACCGGCATGCGACCGCGCAGGGTCAGGTAGGCACGAGCCCGCCAGTGGCCAAAGTTAGGGAATGTAATCACGCACTGGCTGCCAATGCGGAGCATTTCATCGAGCACTAGATGCGGATAGCGCATGGCTTGCAGTGCCTGAGTCATAATCACTGTATCAAAGCTGTTGTCGGGAAAGTTTTGCAGACTGTTGTTGAGGTCCTGCTCAATAACATTCACCCCTTTTGCGACGCATTGATTGATTGATTCAGGATCAATCTCTAAACCATAGCCACTGATATTTAACTCTTTTGTCAGCGCTGCCAGCAGAGTTCCATCACCACAGCCGAGGTCGAGTACTCGGGAATTGGTTTTTATCCAGCTGTTAATAAAGCTTATATCTTGGTTCATTCTGCGGCTCCCTCTGATGCATCCTGCAGCTGATCGGCAACCCGACTCAGATAGTTGCCAAGAACTTGTTCGTAGCGGACGTTGGGAAGCAGGAAGGCATCATGACCCTGATCAGAATCAATTTCAGCATAGGAGACATTTTTGCCTGCGCCGATTAAGGCGTCGGTAATTTCTCGCGATCGCTGGGGTGAAAAACGCCAGTCACTACTAAAAGACACCACCAAAAAATTACATTTTGCATGGCTAAACGCTGCGACCGAATCGTTGTGATACTCACGAGAGAGGTCAAAGTAATCGAGCATCTTGGTAATCAAGATATAAGAGTTAGCATCAAAACCACTGGAAAACTTGTCGCCCTGATAGTTGAGATAACTTTCAATCTGAAATTCGATGGGTGTAACCTCGCCCTGAGAGAAAGTCCCAGAGCGGAGTTCGCGACCAAATTTTTGCCCCATCAATTCATCCGACAAATAGGTCACATGGCCGATCATTCGGGCCAGCGCTAAACCGTGTTTGGGAGCGGTGTTGTGCTGCACATAATTGCCATCATGAAAGTCTGGATCAGATTTAATTGCCCTGCGAGCTATTTCATTAAAGGCAATATTCTGCGCTGATAGCTTCATTGAAGAGGCAATGACAATGCTGTTGGCCAGTTTATCTGGATGTTCCAGCGCCCAGCGCATAGCCTGCATGCCGCCCAAGCTACCGCCAATGACGGCCGCCCAGCAATCGATACCCAGATGTTCCATTAGCAATTTCTGTGACTCAACCCAGTCTCTGGCTCGCAGTGAAGGGAAATTAGCGCCCCAGACTTCGCCGGTTTCTGGATTGATGGATGTTGGCCCAGTACTGCCAAAACAGCTGCCAATATTATTTAGCGAGACAATAAAGAAGCGATTGGTGTCCATCGGCTTACCGGGGCCGATGTAGTTATTCCACCAGCCAGGCTTCTCATCGCCTTCATAATGCCCCGCTGCATGATGACTTCCGCTCAGGGCATGGCATATCAAAATTCCGTTGCTCTTGTCGGCATTCAGGGTGCCATAGGTTTCAACCATCAGCTCGTGGCTGGGCAGCACGACGCCGCAGGCCAGTGTGAGTGGTTTATCGATAAGAATTTGTTCTGCTGACACAGTGCCGACAGAATTTTCTCTGCTATTGGGTGACATAAATATGCAATCCTGAATCTAGCTATTGAGTCTAAGAGGGTGGTTTGTTTAACGCAACTTTCTTTGCGTGAACTTTGCGTGCACTTTGCGTGCACTTTACGTGCACTTATTCCCCAACTTAAGCATCCCGATCCCGCGCCACAGTGTGAGTGAGGGTCAGGAAATGTTCCTAGCTAACCAGTGAGGTTATAAATCCGCCCAGAATTGGCAACAATTTATTACGTATTACCATCAAACTGATAATCGCCACCATCGGAGAAAAATCCATCATGCCCATGGGTGGAATAAATTTTCGAAAGGGGCGCAAATAGGGCTCTACAATCTGGCCAACAAGACGCACGGTTGGGTGGCTAGTCGTGCCGACCCAGCTTGATATAGCCAAGATGAAAATACCCCAGAAATAAATTTCTATAAGTATAAAGAGCAACTTAAATGCCGCAACAGGGATATATAACAGGGTACTCAAAAATGGCATACCGCCGCTCAGTCCGAGGACTAAATACAATAACCACTGCACAGCAATTGCTGCGATCAAGGCGGCTAGATTAAGGCTTCCCAAGGTAGGAAATATTTTGCTAAGAGGATTGACCACCGGCGCGCAGAGCTTAAAGATAGCCTGAGATATGGGATTGTAAAAATCAGCCTGAACCAGTTGCAGCAGTAAACGAATCAGTAATAGAAAACTGAAAATTTGCACTACTAGGCTGAGGATATCGCCAAAAGCATTCATGTTTGTTCCTTGGGTTACCTGTTGTATGGTTGTTTAAATCTCTAATGCGATTCTTGTGCGCTTAGTTAGAAAACTCTTTAGACATCTGTTCAGCACGAACAACTGCCGCTTGCATGGCCTGACGGAAGCTGTCTTCAATACCGCCCGCTTGAAAAGTTTCAATCGCTGCATGGGTGGTGCCGCCGGGCGAGGTTACCTGCTGACGCAGCTGGGTTGTATCTAAGCTTCCGGTGCTGGCCATTTGTGCCGCGCCGAGGGCCGTTTGAATAGTTAGCTGGCGAGCCGTTTGTTCTGATAGCCCCAGCTCTTGAGCTACTTTCTGCATCACCTCCATGACTAAAAAATAATAGGCCGGGCCGCTACCTGAAACTGCGGTTACAGCATCTATCTGCGCTTCACTATCTACCCAGCAGGCAATACCCACAGCATTAAAAATACTCGCGATAGAGTCTTTCTGCTGGCTATTAATGTGCGGGTTGGCAAATAATCCCGTCGCACCTTGGCGAACCATGGCGGGGGTGTTTGGCATAGCACGCACAATAGCTTGACTGTCACCGAGCCAGGCTTGCAAATCTGCAATCTGAATGCCAGCGGCGATGGATACCACGGCTGAACTACTGCTTAAAGAGCGAGCTAGATCAGTGACCACCGGCCCCAGAACCTGTGGTTTAACGGCAAGGATAACAATATCGGCACCAGTCACTGCGACGTGGTTGTCGGCAGTTGCGGCAATCCCATGGGTTTCTTGAATATTGCTTCTCGCCTGCGCTCCCGGATCGCTAACGCGAATCTGCTGGGCGGTAAATCCGTTGGCGAGCATGCCGCCGATAATGCAGGAGGCCATATTGCCGCCGCCAATAAATGCGATATTAGTCATTAGTGTTTCTCTCTCTTATGGTCTCTTTTACCAAATATATCAGTGCCAACTCGAACTATGGTTGAGCCCTGTGAAATTGCAGCCTCTAGATCGTTGGACATACCCATGGAGAGGGTATCCAATTTTTTTGAATTGTCCAGAGAGCGATTGATTTGATCGCGTAAATTATGCAGCGCATAAAAAGCGATCTTTTGTTTTTCCAGAGTTTGTTGTGACTGTGGAATGGCCATTAATCCACGCAGGTGAAGATTGGGCAGCTTTGCGATCTCCAGAGCGGCGGCGAGTGCTTCATCACTGCTAAATCCAGACTTGCTCGCTTCATTATCAATATTGATCTGTAGGCAGATATTCAGAGGTGCCAGATCTATGGGACGCTGTTCGCTGAGACGCTGGGCAATTTTTAAGCGATCAACACTGTGTACCCAGTGAAAATTTTCGGCCACAACACGCGTTTTGTTTGACTGAAGGGGGCCAATAAAATGCCATTGCAGATTTGCTGTACCGGGTTCTTTATGAAGCTCTTTATCTAACTCTTCACCTAGTTCTGCCCCCAACAGTGAAATTTTTTCCAAGGCTTCCTGAACATAATTTTCACCAAAGTTTGTTAGCCCCGCGTCCACTGCACAGCGGATATCCTCTGCGCTGCGGGTCTTAGTCACCGCTAATAAAAGGATTTCACAGGGGTTGCGGTTGGCATCGCGAGCCGCCTGTTCTATCCGGTTGGTGACGTCGCTAATGTTATTTTCAATCTTTGGCATATACTTATCAGGTTATTAGGAGTTTTTCGCAGCATCACACGCCGACAAGGAATAAGCGAGATATAGCATGGATATAACGGAATTATTGGCTTTTAGTGCCAAAGAGGGGGCATCAGATTTACACATTTCCGCGGGTCTTCCCCCTATTATTAGAATTGATGGTGATGTGCGGCGTATAAATTTGCCGCCCATGGAGCACCGACAAGTTCATAGTTTGATCTACGAAATAATGAATGACAAGCAGAGAAGGGACTTTGAAGAGTTTTTGGAAACAGACTTTTCTTTTGATGTTCCCGGTATTGCCCGATTTCGTGTCAATGTATTCAATCAAAATCGTGGTGCGGCGGCAGTATTTCGTACCATTCCCTCGAAAGTATTAACCCTTGAGCAGCTCGGTATGGGCGATATATTCAAAAAGCTCTCGCTGATGCCCCGCGGTTTGGTACTGGTAACGGGTCCTACGGGTTCGGGTAAGTCGACCACTTTGGCAGCCATGGTCGATTACGTGAATGAAAACCGCTATGACCATATTTTAACTATCGAAGACCCTATCGAATTTGTTCATCAGAGCAAGAAATGTTTGATTAACCAGCGCGAAGTGCATCGTGATACCCACGGGTTTACTGAAGCGTTGCGCTCGGCACTGCGTGAAGATCCTGATGTTGTGTTGGTCGGCGAGTTGCGTGACCTGGAGACGATTCGTCTGGCGCTAACCGCGGCGGAAACGGGCCATTTAGTTTTCGGTACATTGCACACCACTTCTGCGGCCAAGACTATTGACCGAGTTGTCGATGTATTCCCCGGCGGCGAAAAACCAATGATTCGTTCGATGCTTTCAGAGTCTTTGCAGGCGGTTATTTCTCAGACACTGCTAAAGAAAATTGGCGGCGGACGGGTAGCTGCCCATGAAATTATGATCGGTACGCCAGCGATTCGAAACCTGATTCGCGAGGATAAGGTTGCACAGATGTATTCGGCGATTCAAACCGGCGGCGCGCTGGGGATGCAGACCTTGGATCAATGTTTGCTCGGCTTGGTGGATAAGCGCTTGATCAGCCCAGATGTTGCCCGTGAGAAAGCTAAAATGCCGGATAGTTTTTAAAGCAAAATTGTTTTTAAGGAGAAAAGCGATGCTAGACCAAACGCTCGAAAAACTGGTTAGATATATGGCCGAGAAAAAGGCTTCGGATCTGTTTATTACTGTTGGTCTGCCACCCTGCCTCAAGGTTAATGGGGCTGTGATGCCGATCACCAAAAATAAACTCTCTCAGTCGGAGTGCGAAGATCTTGTTTTAAACACCATGAATGAAGACCAGCAGCGAGAGTTTAAGCAGCATAAAGAGCTTAATTATGCGCTTGTCAGTGAAGCCGCTGGACGTTTTCGCGCCAGCGCATTTTATCAGCGCGGTGAGATCGGCATTGTTTTGCGGAGGATAGAAACGGTCATTCCAACACCCGAGTCGCTGATGTTGCCACCTATTCTCAAAGAGCTGGTGATGAACAAGCGCGGTATTGTGATTTTTGTCGGTGCCACCGGCACCGGTAAATCGACATCGCTCGCGGCGTTAATTGGCCATCGCAATAAAAATAGTCGCGGACACATCGTCTCTATTGAAGACCCGATTGAGTTTGTGCACGAGCACCAAGGATGCATTATCACTCAGAGAGAAGTGGGCGTAGATACGGAGTCTTTCGATGTTGCCCTCAAGAATACGTTGCGTCAGGCGCCAGATGTTATTTTGATTGGCGAGATACGCACCCCAGAAACCATGCAACACGCGATTACCTTTGCCGAGACCGGCCATTTGGTGCTTGCGACGTTGCACGCCAATAACGCCAATCAGGCTCTTGACCGGATTGCCCACTTCTTTCCCGCTGATCGTCATAATCAGCTGTGGATGGACCTTTCGTTAAACCTACGCGGTATAGTTGCCCAGCAATTAGTGCCAACCAAAGATGGTAAGAGCCGTCGTGCGGCAATTGAAATTATGCTTAATACGCCTCTAGTGGCGGATACCATTCGCAAAGGTGAGGTGCACAAGCTTAAAGAAATTATGACTAACTCGACCGAGCACAACATGCAGACCTTTGATCAGGCTCTTTATCAGCTTTATATCGAAGACCAGATCAGCTATGAAAATGCTATTGCTCACGCTGACTCGAAAAACGATCTGCGGTTAATGATAAAGATGCAGTCAGACACTCATATCAATGAACTGGGTGCGGCGGCAGACGATCTTAGTATTGAGGAAGATCAGTCGGATAAATTGCGCTGGTAAGTCGAGCGCTTGGGAGGTTTTTACTAGGGGGCTGTACCAATTTCCGGACAGTCCAACCAGCTCTGCAAAATCAGTGAAGCGGCGATATGGTCAATTTTAGTCAAATCCTGTGTGCCCTGCTCACGACCCAAGCTTTTAGCCTCGCGACTAGTGAGGCGTTCATCGACCATTTCAACCTTGACAGCAAAACGCCCGTGCAGGCGCCGAGCGAATTTTCGTGCTCGGCCTGAGAGTTCACTTTCACTGTCGTCCATATTTAAAGGTAATCCAACCACAACCAGATCAGGCTGCCATTCGTTTAATAATTTTTCCACCTGGGACCAGTTTGGAATACCGTCAACCGCTTTGAGAATAGATAGCCCATGGGCGGAGCCGGTGAGGGTTTGCCCATTGGCAACGCCGATCTGTTTTAAGCCGTAGTCAAAGCCTAGCAAGCTCTTTGGGTTGTTCGCTTCAGGCATGACCAGCCTCGTGGGAAAGCATTCTTAAATCAAGACCGATACTCAGAGCTGCCGCTGAGGCGCGCTCAGCAGCTTTGGTGTTGAAGATAATCTCAGCCTCTGCGGGAATAGTCAGCCAACTATTTTCGCTCAACTCTTCTTCGAGCTGACCGGCATCCCAGCCTGTGTATCCAAGGGTGATCAACGCATCTTTAGGCCCAGCACCCAAGGCGATATCGGATAGAATATCTTTCGAGGCGGTCAGACTAACCTCATCTGAAATAGCCACTGTCGATTCCCATTGTTGATCGCAGTTGGGGTGCAGAATAAACCCGCGGTCACGCTGAACAGGGCCGCCATCGAAGATTAGCGGCCGACCGAATTCATCATGATAATTGAGTTCGAGTTGATCAAAGATTGCTTTGACGGGGATATCCATCTGATGATTGATAATCAGGCCCATAGCGCCATCGGCATTGTGTTCGCAGATATAGATTACTGAATCAGCAAAGTTGGGATCGTTGAGGCCTGGCATGGCCAACAAAAAATGATTTTTTAGACTGCTGATTTTTTTGCGTTTTTTAAGTTCCATAGTTATCAATATGGGGTTTTATAGACACAAACTCAAGGTGTGAGTGGGATTAGTTTGTGGTGAGCACATTATTCGATTGATATTGCCAAGTGCGAATAATATGAATTTCGTCGCGATCGCGAAGTTCAGCGGGGAAGGGTTGATAAGGGGATGCTAGCCGAACAGAGCGAACGGCGGCTTGGTCAAGCAAACGAGATCCCGAAGTTTTGGAAACTTCGATACGTTTGATGCTCCCATTGGCGAGAAGCGCCACCACCAACTGGACATGGCCAAACAGTCGCCGTGCCCGAGCCTCTTGGGGATAGTTAACATTGCCGACCTGCTCTACACGCTTTTCAAAATAGTGCATATAGGCCGCCTCGTCAGCTGATTTCGTCGACGCGGAAGTCATGCGCAACACCCGGGGAAGCTTGCTATAAGCACGTTGTAACCGGTCTAGCTCGGCGCGGATGGCGCCAATTTCTTTATCCGCTACCTGGGCCTGTTCAGTGGATAGATCATCATCCTGCTTGTCATCTGTGAGCGGATTGGCTTTATCGCCAGTGCTGGCCAAAAGGGTTTGGGCTTGGGGGTCGGCTTGCGAGCGGTCTTGTTGAATAGCGGGCATTTGACCCTGATCGCGGCTTTCGAAAGGGGAGAGTTGATCTGTTGTTGGCTGAATGGCCTGATCTTGGTCGCCACTGCCAAGTTGGTCAGCTTGAGCGATAAAATCTGCATCATCTGGAGCTTCTTCGCTTTTGTAATGCGCCAGTGTGACTTCCATGGATAGACTTGGGGTTGATCCAGAGGGGAGGGTAAAGCTGATGCCTATAAGCAAGATAAAGTGAAAGATAAGAGCCGCCGAGAACGTCTTGCGCAGACGTTCGTCGGTGGTATTCCATGGGCTCTCGATCAAGTTTTCCACTGTCGCTCCGCTATGTTTTCAGTACTTACCATTTTAACTCAAGCTTAGCTTGGTTCAGAAGTGGCTAAGGCCAGTCTGCCTAGAATGGCGGCAATTAATTGATCGCCAATCTGAGTGTTTTCGGCGTTATCAATCTCACGGATACAGGTTGGACTGGTGACGTTTATTTCAGTCAGATAGTCTCCGATAACATCCAAGCCAACAAAAATTAGGCCGCGTTCTTTAAGCGTTGGCGCAACTTGCTGGGCAATCCACTGATCTCGCTCACTGAGTGGCTGAACAACCCCGCGACCGCCGGCGGCGAGATTGCCTCTAAAATCACTGCCGGTTGGTATGCGCGCCAGACTAAAGGGAATAACGTTGCCGTCGACAACCAGAATACGTTTATCCCCCCGAGTAATTTCCGGCAAATACTTCTGCGCCATAATAGTCTGTTGGCCATAGTCGGTTAAGGTCTCAAGAATAACATTGAGATTTTGATCACCTTCGCTGACGCGAAAGATGGATGTACCGCCCATACCATCTAGAGGTTTGTAGACAACATCCCCGTGTTTTTCTAAAAACATCTTGAGTCTAGCCTGGTCACGACTCACCAAAAGAGGCGGTGTGCACTGAGGGAACTGGGTGGCGAAAACTTTTTCATTGCAGTCGCGCAAGCTCTGCGGCTTATTAACTACAAGCGATCCGCGTTGTTCAGCGGCTTCAAGAATATAGGTGGAGTAGATAAACTCACCGTCGAAGGGCGGATCTTTGCGCATTAGCAAAACATCCATTTCTTCGAGTGCCGCAACGCGACTTTCGCCCAGTTCATACCAGCGATTGGGGTCGTCAAAAACGCGTAGTGGAGTAAGTTGAGCTCTGGGCTCACCGTTGTCTAAAAAGAGATCTTGCTGTTGCATATAAAACAATTCGAAGCCCTTTCGTTGGGCGGCGAGCAAGATCGCGAGAGTGGAATCCTTTTGAAAAGAGATCAATTGAATCGGGTCCATAACGACCCCAAGAGTAGTGCCCATAAAATGATGACCCTGTGCTGAATTTTGCGCTATAACTAAGTGTGGCTACAGCGATGCATATGTCGCAGAAAAAACTGTGACCTATAAATCAATTTTATTATTAAATTTAGAGGCTTGTGGATTATATATTACAAGTGTGTTTAAAATTCCACCTCTTGAGTGACATTGACAGTACTTGAGGCGTTAAGTGGTTTTACAATGGTGATAAAATGGATGTTCAGGGCCTTAAAGTGCTCGTCATAGACGACAGTAATACAATAAGACGTACGGCGGAAACCCTTCTGGCTAAAGCGGGGTGTGCCGTTTCTACCGCGTCAGATGGTTTTGACTCTCTTGCCAAAATCGTCGATATCAATCCCGACATAATCTTCGTCGATATCATGATGCCTCGACTCGATGGCTATCAAACCTGTGCATTAATAAAAAATAATCCCGATTTCAAATCGACACCAGTAATTATGCTGTCAAGCAAAGATGGCCTTTTTGACAAGGCCAAGGGTCGCATTGTGGGCGCGGATGACTATCTGACCAAACCATTCGGTCGGGCAGAGCTACTCGATGTGTTGGAAAAACATACTGAAAACTAAAAAGGACTTGGAGGTTGGATCATGGCGAAAATATTAATTGTGGATGACTCCCCCACAGAAACGTACAAATTGACAAATATTCTTGAACGCAATGGATTTTCCGTTCTCTCTGCTGACTCCGGTGAGCAGGGGGTTGATTTAGCTAAAGATGAACAGCCAGATGTCGTGTTAATGGATATTGTTATGCCGGGGTTAAATGGATTTCAGGCCACGCGTCAGCTGAGCCGAAGCAAGGAGACCAAGCATATACCGGTCATTATTGTCACCGCAAAAAATCAGCAAGCGGATCAGGTCTGGGGAGAACGCCAAGGTGCTAAAGCCTATCTCGTTAAACCGATTGATGAGAAACAGCTGGTTTCTGCAATTACTGCGGTCCTTAACTAGGGGATATGCCTGTGTCGAAGGATATATTTGCAGTCATTAGCGATGTGGTTAGCCGTTTTGGGCAGTCGACCTATGGACTTCCAGCGCAGAAAGAAATTGTAGAGACCCGCAAACTAGTTGGCTTTTCTCTGCTCGGTGAGAGCTACGTAATGCCTCTCAACGAGCTTAGTGAGGTGCTAGACGTACCCGAATGCACCAAGTTGCCCAGAGTTAAGTCTTGGGTTCGCGGGCTAGCTAATGTCCGTGGGCGCTTGTTGCCTATTATCGACCTCGCGGACTTCCTCGGCGGTTCGTCAAGAGGGCCCGTTAAGGACAGGCGCGTTTTAGTGCTTGATATAGATAGCGTCTACGTTGGTCTTATTGTCGACAGTGTTCAGGGAATTCAATCACTGGCCTTATCCAGTTTTAAGGAATCTCGTAATAATGGTCCCTTAGTTCATTTTATCGACGGTAGCTTTATCGAAGAAAATAAAATTTTACCGCTTTTTTGCGCCCATAAACTGATTGAAGATAATCAGTTTATGAGTGTTTCGGTCTAGAGGGTCGGATTGCCGGCACCCGAGGTTATCAAAGCAACACAGAATCAGTTTGGAGGATTATATGAAAGAGAAGACAGGGAAAGGATCACCGTTTCGCACGTTAATTATCCTATTGGGTATCGCCTGCATGGCTGTAGGTGCTTATAGCACCATAGAGGTTAGCGGTCAGGTAAAAAATGATCAGACCAATATACAAAGTATTGCCAATTTACGGGTTAATGCGTTGAGAATTACCCAGTTGGCTGAAGATGCAAGTGCCGCTGATAAAGAATCATTTGATGCGCTTACCAATCTCAATACTCAGATGACCAATGCTTGGACGCAACTGCAAAAGCGACTCTACAGTCAGGGTGAGATATCTCGACCTCAGATTCAAGCCGTAGCGGATAGTTGGAGTGCTGTAAGTGATAAATTGCAACTGCTAGGGGGTAACCGAGAAACCGTATTGTTTGTTTCAACAGTTGCCAACGAGTTGAACGCAAAACTACCTCTGGTGCAGGATAATTCCGGGCAGGTGGTTGATGCGCTGATTACACAGTCGGCACCAGCGGGGCAGATTGCAATTGCTCAGGAACAGTTGTGGCTTATTGAGCGAATTGGTCGAAATATTGACAAGATGATCTCCGGTAGTGGTGATGCAAGTGTTGCCGCGGACCAGTTTAAGAGTGATTCGAATGTATTTCGCGACACGCTGGATTCGATGAAAAATGGTAACTTTATCCTCGGCATCACCAAGGTTACCGATAAAGAGGCAATTGCCAGTATCAATCAAATTCAAGAGTCTTTTGATGTTGTTGCCAATGATATCGACCGCATTTACGACTCCGCTGATGACTTATCTATTGCGCGTATGTCTGCCGCGGCACTGCTTGGTGATGTGCCAGCACTACTGACAAAATTTGATAATTTAGACAATACGGTAGTAGGTCTAAATACCTCTGGAAAAAGAATATTTAATAACTTCACAACGTTAATGGCGGTGGCTGGATTTTTCGCTGCACTGGTTATGTTGGGATTTATTAACTTCAGAACCACAAGGCGTAACCTTGTTGAATCTGAGCAGATAAAAGATAAAAACCAGCAGGCTATTTTGCGCTTACTGGATGATATTTCTGATCTGGCGGATGGTGACTTAACAGTAGAGGCAACAGTTACGGAAGACTTTACCGGAACCATTGCTGATTCGATTAACTTCGCGATTGCTGAGCTGAGAAGTTTGGTAGAAAACGTTGCTGGTTCGTCGGCGAAGGTAGCTAGTTCTGCGGATGCCACTCGGGCTACCTCGCTGCAGTTGGCCGAGAGTGCCGAGCATCAGGCCCAAGAGATTGCAGGAGCATCAGCGGCAATTAATGAAATGGCAATTACCATTGATCAAGTTTCGTCAAACTCTGCGGAGTCGGCTGCGGTGGCAGAGCGTTCGGTATCCATTGCAAAAAATGGTGCTCAATTGGTGCGCAACACCATTGAGGGCATGGACACGATTCGCGAGCAGATTCAGGACACAGCAAAGCGAATTAAACGTTTGGGAGAGAGCTCTCAGGAAATTGGCGATATAGTTTCGCTGATTAACGAGATCGCCGATCAGACTAATATTCTCGCCTTGAACGCCGCAATTCAGGCGGCCATGGCCGGCGAAGCCGGTCGAGGTTTCGCGGTTGTAGCGGATGAGGTTCAGCGCCTTGCAGAGCGATCAGCTACAGCAACCAAGCAGATTGCCGGTCTAGTAAAAACCATTCAAACCGATACTAACGAAGCCGTTAGCTCTATGGAGCAGACAACGGCAGAGGTGGTAAAGGGCGCCGATCTGGCTAATAGTGCGGGTACAGCTCTGGAAGAAATTGAAACTGTATCGACCAACTTGGCAGAGTTAATTCAGGATATTTCGGAGGCTGCAAAACATCAGGCCACAACGTCTGCACATATTTCCAACACGATGAACGTTATTCAGGAAATTACTTCGCAAACTCTTTCTGGCACTAATGATACCGCTACTTCGATTGGTGAATTGGCGGGCATGGCTGTTGACATGAAAGACTCTGTGAGTGGCTTTATTCTCCCCGGTGAAAGTGTCGATGAGGCGCTTTCTGGTAGCGATGAGCCGTTTGATGAAGGCGAGTTAGATGATGGATCGCTGAGTGCATTATTTGCGGTAGCAGAAGTGCAAGATGATCACGATATTAGCGAAGCCAGCGAGCCATCAGAGATCCAGGATTATGATAGCGATGAATTTGTGATCAACGATGAGGATGAGGTGCTTGATCTTGGCCATCAATCATCAGATGAGGCAGATCCTGAACAGGAGCCGGATGAAGAACTGGAAGTCGATGAGGGCGAAGATCTGGAGCACCTAGAAGAATTTGAGGCAGAAATTGAAGCCATGCTGGCTGAGGGTGAAGACAAACACCGCTAGATAATCGACGAGCATAGGGTTTATCTGTGGCTAATAGAATGGAGAGCGCAATCAGCCAGAACTGTGATTTTGATTACTTCGATGTCTGGAAAGCGACTATTGAAGAGCGTACTGGTGTGCAGATCACTCCTGACCGGGAGAGAGCGCTGTCGTTGCTCCTTAACCGCAGGATGCAAGAGCTAGATTGTCAGGATATCGATCAGTATATGAGCGATGCTCTAAATGCCACCAAAGGTGCTGAAGAGTGGAGTGGCTTGGTCGATAGTTTGCTGGTCAAGGAAACTAGCTTCTTTCGCCACCAGCCATCCATGGATTATGTGCAGTCGTGGGTAAATAAAGCTATTAAGTGCAGTTCATTTAGCGGGCCACTATGGATATGGAGTCTGGGATGCTCAACCGGTGAAGAGGCATACTCCTTAGCGATAACGGTTGAGCAGGCCATGAAAGCGGCAGGACTTGAGCCGCACTATGGGATTATTGGTACGGATATAAGTCGCGAAGCTATTTTTCAAGCGCGCCGTGGAATTTATCGTGAAAGTAAAATGGCGATGGTTGATAAAGCCACAAAAAGCACTTATTTCGATCAAGTGGGCAGTGGGTTATGGCGAGTAAAAACAGAGCTGCGCCGCCGTGTATGTTTTCTGACGAGCAATATACTAAACGACGGATCACCTCTTATACGGCGAAAGATGCATCTGATTTACTGCCAAAATATGTTGGTTTATTTCCGTCGATGGAAGCGCAGAGAAATTATTAATCAGCTGGCCAGCCATTTAGATGATCAGGGTAGCCTAATTTTAGGTTTGGGAGAGCTGAGTAATTGGCTACCAAGCGGATTTACTCGAGCCACGCAGCGTAATATTCAAGCGTATATCAGGGACGAGACAGTTGAACAGGGAGAAGCTCGATGAGCGAGGTTCATGTAACAAAGGGTCATGAAAAAACCGTTAAGGTGAAAAATGTAAAAACGTTCACCGGTCTTGAATGGCTTGTTGGCGAGATTGAAAATAGCCTGCAATCGGCCTTTAATGAGCTGGAAGCGTTTACTCAAGATACAAGCGACGAAACAAAAATTCGTTTTTGTTTAGGCCATCTGCACCAAATTGCCGGGTCATTTAAAATCCTTCAGTGTGAGGGCTGCATCCTTCTCATCGAAGAGATGGAGGCGCTCACTCAAGCGATTATCGATAAGAATATTTCTAATATAAATGAAGCCTGTGAAATTCTTGTTCAGGCGATTATTAAACTCCCTATATATCTCCGGCAGATCCTATCAACAAGAGAAGATCATCCAGAGGCGCTGATTATATTACTTAATGACGTGAAGGCCGCTCAGGGACGAGCACTAATCTCGGAAGGTGTTTTATTCTCTCCAGACTTATCTTCCTTCACCAATAGGGAACAGCCTCAGGCGGTAGTAAATGCAAACCCAGCTGCAGCTGAAGATTTAATTAAACGCCTACGTCAGGTTTACCAGCTGTCATTAATCAAGTTGATAAAAGGCGTGGAAAAAAATAAAAACTGCGCCAATCTAATAAAAGTATTACAGCGCATGCAGGAATTATCGAAAGGTAGCTGGCGTGAAGATTTATGGTGCATTGCGCGGCAAGTTCTAGGTTTGGTGGCGTCTCGTGACATCAATTTTGGCATTGCATTGAAAAAACTTTTTCGAGCCCTGGATAGCCAATTAAAAATGCAGGCAAAAGAAGCGGTCTCAGGAGAGATAAGTGCTGTAGATATTGCACTGCTGAAAAATTTACTCTATTACCTAACAACCAGTCAGCCCAACACTGAAGAGTTAAAAGCTATTTGGAGTGACTACAACCTTAACGAAGCCTTCCCTTCAGGTGTCGTCAATCCTGAAGGTGGGCGGCTGATGCCGCAGTACGATCCACTGGTCGTGCGTGCATTAGTCAGTGCTATTCAGGGCGAACTGGCAAGCGTGCGATCAGCTCTGGAGCGCTTTTCAATAGAGGGGGGACTTTCGGCTGATGATGTTCGCAACAGTCTACCTGTACTGTTAAGCATGGCAGATTCTCTAGCGCTGGTAGGGCAGGGCAAGTTGCGCGACGCGATCAGCAATGTAGAGCAAAATTTGCGACAAATCTTTACCAAAGACGACTCTGGAATTAATGACTCTGATGTTGTGAATGCGGTTCAGAGCCTAACCGAAGTTGAGCTGGCATTAAATGCTTGGGCAGCGAGACCAGACAAGTTTTCTGGCACCGTTGATCTGGATAGTCAGCAGAATCAATTTGAATTGAATAGCGCCAGTCAGGCACTGCTCGCCGAATCACGAACCGGTATTGAGCGCATAAAAGAAGCCGTTGTAGAATTTATTAACTCGCAATGGGATTTACAGTTATTGTCCCATGTGCCCGTTATGTTTACGGAGTTGCAGGGAGCGCTGAAAATTATTGGCTTAGATCGTGCAGCATCGGTTATTGATGGCTGTTCGAAATATGTGCAAGAGGTTCTTAATGACCAAGGCCGTGCAGTGGAATGGCAGGCATTGGATACCTTTGCTGATGCCATCACCATTGTTGAATATTATCTCGAGCAATTTAATGCGGATGTGGATGCAAAACAGGAGGATGTTTTGGCCGCGGCAGAGGAGAGTATTCATTCTTTACTGGAAAGTCGATCTGCTGATCAGCGGCTTCTAACAAAAGAAGAAATTCTAGTAGCCGATGACGACCTTCACGCTGAACCTGAAGAGATTATCGAAGAGCTTGCCGCACTTCAGGATAACCAAGATGGCACTTCAGCTAACAGCCCTGAGCTAAAAGAAACCCCTGAGCCAACAGAAACCCCTGAGCCAACAGAAAGCCCAGTTCCATCAGGTCGCGAAGAAGACCTGTCCTTTGATGAAGAGATTGCCGAAATATTTATTGAAGAGGCCGAAGAGGTTCTAGAAGGGCTGAATCAGATATTTGCCGAATGGAGAGATCAGCCGCAATCAAAAGATCAGCTCTCGGTCATTCGTCGTGCCTTTCACACCCTCAAAGGCAGTGGCCGTATGGTTGGTGCGGAGGATATTGGTGACCTAGCTTGGTCAATTGAGGATATGTTAAACCGCGTGCTTGATGGGAGAATCAATTGCAACACGTCAATGGTTGATTTGGCTGATCAGGCAATTCAACGCATGCCGTTATTGCTAACCGCGTTTGCAGAAAAGCGCCCAACACCAACGCCAGAGATTAGCCGTACAATTATAGATAGCGCGGGTTGTCTTGCCAAAGGAGAGGTATTAGAGCAGTTGCCTGATATCCACGAGCAGATAGACTCGCCAGCCGATATTGAATTACTCGATAGCGCGGCCGAAATAGGAGCTTCCGAAGTCAATGTGAATGAAACAGACAGTCGTGAAATATTTGAAAGCTCAGATGCTGGGGTTGAGGGCCCTGCGGTTGAAGAAGGGCCTGAGGTTCTCGATGAGAGCGTCTCTGAGGTAGAACAAGCGGCAGAAATCGATGAACAAGAGATTGATTCTGAAATAGATGATCACGAGGCAATATTATTAGATATTTTTGTCAATGAAGCGCAGGGACATTTAACCACCATAGATGACTTTGTCACGACCACTCGAAGTATGGCGCCGCTTTTTAAATCACCTCCACTATCGCTACAGAGAGCTCTGCACACATTAAAGGGCACGGCTGAGATGGCCGATTTCTCTGAGCTTAGTCGACTAGTTACACCTTTAGAGGAGTTTATTAAAGAACTTCATCACCACCAAATATGCCTCGATGAAGATATTGTTCATCTTGTCGAAGATGCCGCGATCTTTTTCCGCAGCACCTTAGCTGAAATGACTGGTGGTGACGCGGGCATTCATGAGGGGCTGCCAATGTTCCGTGCGCGCCTTGCCGAATTACGCGATAAATCGGTTGGTCACCTGATGCGTCGAGGGGATGTTGATCGAAGCGGTAAAGATTTCTCTAAAGTCAAAAATCTTATGGCAAGTGGGTTGCTGTCTCTGCAAAACTACCCCCAGCTATATGCTCATCTGCAACATCAAACAACACCGCCGCGAGTTGTCTTTCATGAGTTGCTCAGCGATTTAATTGAGATCAATAGCCAATTAAAAGATGTTGATATAGGCCCAATTCTGGACCTTTCGAAATTGATGGCCGAGATCTATAAATCACTCCAAGCGATTGGACAGGCGCCGAGCCCAAAAGTGATTGAAGTGATGCAGGTAAATCATGAAACGCTGTTGAATCTGTTTGATATGTTGGCCGCAGATCAGGATCTCGATGCGCTTAAAGACGCGCAAAAGAATGATTTGTTGGCAATTACACAACAGCTTTCTGAACAGTTGGCGGAAAAGAATAAACGCGATCATGCAGAGCTCGAGCGAGAGCGTATCGCCGCTGAACAGGCCAAAGAAGCACAAGCGTTGGCTGAGAAAGAGGCTGAAGCTGAAGCCAAAGCAAATAAAGAGGCAATTGAAAAAGCAGAACTTTTAAAAGAAGAGCAGCTAAAAGAAGAGCTGCCTGCGGAAGAGTCACTCGCCGAAGAGCCATCTACAGAACAACTATCTACAGAAGAGCAGCCTACTGAAAAGCTTGAAGAAGAACTGGCCGATGATCAACTCGACGAGTTAGTCGACGCTCAGGAGACAGAGATTGCACTTCCCGAGATGAATGCAACTGAGCCTGCTATTGATAAGAATAGAATCGAAGAGTCTGTAAGTGAAACTGATCAACCCGACTCTACTCAATCAGACCCGTCTCAACAGAAATTAGAGGAACCCGCAGCCGATCGCTCAATATCCTTGATTGATGCAGACCTCGATCAGGAAATTGTTGGCGTATTTGTCGAAGAGGCTGACGACATCGTTAGCAGTATCGAAGAGTCAGTGCTTGCTTGGCGATCCAATCCCAAGCAAGTGGAGTTAGCGGACCGCTTAAAGCGAGATCTTCATACCCTAAAAGGCGGCGCAAGAATGGCCGGTTTTAATGCCTTGGGTGAACGAGCTCATGCCATTGAGTCGCTAATCGACGCCACCAAAAACCACAACAAGAAATTCTTTAAGGCAATGATTGCACACCAAGAAGGGCTAGTGAGTGCTTACGATATTGTTCGTCAAATCGCTCATGGAGGTGATATAGCTGCACTTAGTCAGAAAATGGATGCTCTGGAAGTGGGTGATATACAGCAAAGCTCCGCAGAGCAGGAACCATCGCGCCCTACAGCGTCTATACTCCCTGAGCTGCAGCTCACAGACATAGTGAAGGCCGCTGATCAGCCTGTTGAGGCAGAGCATCAATCAACCCGAGAAGCAGCCGCGAAGTCCTTTTCGGTTAAGGGTGAAATCAAAGAGGTTGTGCGGATCGGAGCCGAAGTTCTGGATACCTTGGTTAATTTATCCGGCGAAAATATAATTTTCCGTGGCCGCATTGAAGAGCAGGTTAGTGAATTTACGCAATTCCTTGATGAGATGGATGCAACGGTTCAGCGTTTGCAGGAGCAGGTCAGGCGCTTGGGCACTGAGACCGAAGCCCAGATTGACTATCGTCGTGAGCAAATTGAAGCCTCTGGAGAAGCGGAGAGCTTTGATCCATTGGAAATGGACCGCTATTCCCACCTTCAGCAATTGACGGGCTCACTGATGGAGTCAGCCTCAGATTTACATGATCTTAAAGAAACCCTGACCGAGCGGCTAATTGGTACTGAAACCCTTCTTTTACACCAGTCTAGAATCAACACTGACCTTCAAGAGGGTCTCATGAAAACCCGTATGGTGCCGTTTGCGAGAATTGTTCCGCGACTGCGCCGGATTGTTCGTCAGGTTGGACTTGAACTGGATAAAAAAGTTGAGCTACGCATGGATAATATCCACGGCGAAATGGATCGATCGGTCTTGGACAGAATGGTAGCGCCACTTGAGCATATGATTCGCAATGCTGTCGATCATGGTATTGAATCCGAGCAGCAAAGGCTTGAGGCGGGCAAACCGGCAACGGGCAGTATTGCTATAACCACTTATCGACAGGGCGGTGATATTGTCATTCACTTGGCCGACGATGGCCGTGGTCTAGATGTTGATCGTATCCGTCAAATAGCCCTTGAAAAAGACCTGATTAGCGAGGATGCGGCGCTGTCAGACCATGAGATTGCGCAGTTTATTTTCCATCCAGGGTTTTCGACATCGGACGCGGTCAGCCAGATTTCCGGGCGCGGTGTGGGTATGGATGTCGTGAATAGCGAAGTGCGTCAGTGCGGTGGCACAGTGGATATTGAAACATCCACAGGCCAGGGCACCCAGTTCACTATCGTATTACCCTTCACCCTATCGGTGAACCGCGCGCTAATGATCAATGTTACCGGCGATCACTACGCACTATCGTTGAACTCAATTGATGGCGTGCATTTTATGTCTTCCGGTGCCATTGATGAGGCAATGCAGAGCGGCGGAGTTATTAGCTACGCTGGTAGCCAGTACGAACTCTGTTATCTGGGCACGCTACTTAATCCAGAGGTGTTGCGTCGCTCGGATAATTTAGAGGCGGATACAGCGCTGGTTTTATTCCATTCCGACAATCGCCGTTTTGCTGTACAGGTTGACGAAATAGTCGGCACTCGAGAAATTGTTGTTAAGAGCCTAGGTTCGCAGTTCTCGGGAGTTCCGGGTTTGGGGGGTGCGACGATTCTAAGCGATGGGCAGGTGGTCGTTATTATCGATCTAAATGAACTGGCTCGTGTTGCCATAGCTGACTTGCAGCGCATCGGTCAGGCCGACAAAGGCGGCGAGGGCAAATCAAATGCTCAGTTAGAGTCCTCTACTGAGATATCCCCCAGTGTCTTAGTGGTCGATGACTCGGTAACCGTGAGGAAGGTCACTAGCCGTATTTTGAAGCGTCAGGGATATAGAGTTTTAACCGCCAAAGACGGTATTGAGGCATTAAAAAGTATGCAGGAAGAGATCCCTGCGGTGATTTTACTGGATATCGAAATGCCGAGAATGGATGGCTTTGAGGTTGCTACACGAGTTAAAGCTAGTCAGGATTTAAAGCATATCCCGATTGTGATGATTACCTCGAGAACCGGCGATAAACACCGGCAGCGGGCAATGGAGCTGGGTGTCGATTATTATATGGGTAAGCCCTATCAGGAAGAGCATTTGCTAGAGACACTCAACCAATTGTTAACGGTGCAGAGTTAATTGCAAAAAATGCAGCCGCGAAACGCAAAAAAGATTTGGCTGCTCGGGGCGTCCACAGGTGGACTGCAGGCAGTCAGGCAATTTTTGTCCAATGTGCCGGTGACCAGCGACTTGGCTTTTGTCTATGCACAGCATATTGCTGGGCAGCAGATAAATACAGTGTTGAGGATGATAGAAACCCAAACGGGGTGGCCTGCGCGGGAGCTATCGACGGGGCAGTTTATAAGGCCAGGAACAGTAACGGTTATATCACCACAATATGAAACAAGATTGAGCAAGCAGGGCTGGATACTGCGTTTCGCCTCGTCATGGCGGGGACATTACGCGCCCTCAATTGACCAGCTGGCCAATCGTTTAGCGCAGCTCTATCGTCAAGATTGTGGCGCGATTATATTCACCGGCATGGGTGACGATGGTGCCAGAGGCTGTTGTTCGGTTAAAGAGTACGCCGGTCAGGTCTGGGTTCAGGACCCACAGGAATGTATAGTGCCAGCGATGCCAGAAGCCGTAATTCAATGCTGTAAGACCGATTTTGTCGGTAGCATCGATCAACTTGCAGGCCGAATAAATACGCATATAAATCAAATGGAGGCGTGTAGCCAATGAGTTTGTTTTTTCTAGATCAAAAGGGCCCTGTGGCAAAAATAGACTGTTTGGCGGTCAATATAGGCTCCCCTACTACAAGCCAGTCAAATGCTGGCGGCAAGACTGACTTACTTGTGCCAATGTCCGCAGTGGCAGAAATTATTCTCAACCAAGAATCCACGGCTGACGAGCAGTCGCCGGCGTGGATGTTAGGTTGGATCAACTGGCGTAACCTTGATATTCCGCTAATCGACTTTTCGGCTTTACAGTCTGATAATTCCGGCAAAGATTTTGCCGAGAGTACGAGGATAGTCGTTCTCAACAGCTTGGTCGAAGGCCATGAGCACCGTTATTACGCGATCGTATCTCAAGGTTTTCCGCACACAGTGAGAATTGAGCAGGACTCAGCCCTAGCTGCACAGGAAGAGCTGGAGACAAGCCCGCTCATCAGTATCAACCTCGAATACGAGGGGCAATATCTACAACTGCCTGATTTTCAGCAGGTCGAAAATCACCTGCGAGAGATCGTCGCCAAAAAATAATCTCTTCCCACCAACAGCGCTTTCCCCTCACTAATTTTTTGCTGCGGACATGACCTGTCGTCCACTGATAAGTTGTGTAACAGAGCTTGCGCGAGTGGTAGTCTTAGTTTCTAGAATCTTAAATAAGGTGAGGAGTTAACAATGCACGGCTTAATGATGGATTCACAGCTGACCATAACAACAATAATGAAACATGCTGATCGAATTCATGGTTCTCGCGAAATTGTATCCGTGACCATGGATAACCCCTGTCATCGCTATACCTACAAAGATGCCTTTCGGCGCGTCAGGCAGCTCGGCAATGCCATGCAAAATATTGGCTTTGAAATGGGCGACCGGGTTGCCACGCTGGCATGGAATGACTACCGTCACTTTGAGCTCTATTACGGAATTTCCTGTTCCGGGCAAATATGTCACACCATCAATCCACGATTATTTCCCGAGCAGATTGAATATATTATCAACCACGCAGAAGATAAGTGGATTTTTGCTGACCGTTTGTTTGTTCCATTGCTTGAGCAATTACAGGATAAGTTGCCGGCAGTAGAGGGCTTTGTGGTGCTCACCGACGAAGCCAATATGCCAGACACCAGTCTGCGCAATGCCCATTGTTACGAGACCTTTATTGGTGATGAAAGCGATACCTTTGAATGGCCGGAATTCGATGAAAATACCGCCAGCTCAATGTGCTACACCTCTGGCACCACGGGCAACCCCAAAGGCGTTGTCTACAGTCACCGCAGCACCCTGTTACATTCAATGATGGGATCACTTCCGGATATTATGAACCTCTCCGGTGAAGATGTGATTATGCCGATTGTACCCATGTTTCATGTCAACGCCTGGGGAACGGCATACAACGCGCCAATGGTCGGTGCCAAGCTGGTCTTTCCCGGCCCTAAAATGGCTGATGGTGAAACCCTAACCGCATTGATAAATGCCGAAAAAGTTAATTATTCACTGGGTGTTCCAACCGTCTGGTTGGCCCTTGTAAATTATCTAAATGCTTCTGGTGCGACAGTTGAATCACTTAAAGAAGTTGTTGTTGGTGGCTCCGCGTGCCCGCTCTCGTTGATGAAGGAAATGGAAAAGCACGGTGTCTGGATGCACGCAGGATGGGGCATGACCGAAATGAGTCCGTTGGGAAGTTACAACAGACCTATGGAGTGGATGAAAGACCGACCTCAAGATGAGATCGATGCTTATCGCATACGTGCAGGCCGAATAGTCTATGGTGTTGAAATGAAAATTGTCGATGCTGACAATAACGAATTACCCTGGAATGGCGTAGCCTCTGGATTGCTAAAAGTAAAAGGCCCCTGGGTTTGTCGTGGCTATTACAAGCTCGATGACAAGCCAGCGCTGGATGAACAGGGTTGGTTCGATACTGGCGATATGGCGGCGATTGATGAATACGGTTATGTGGTGATTACCGATCGTGTCAAAGATGTTATTAAATCTGGGGGTGAATGGATTAGCTCCATTGACGTAGAAAATGCCGCCATGTCTCACCCGGATGTGCAAGAGGCCGCAGTCATAGGCATCTATGACCCCAAGTGGACAGAACGTCCTCTTTTAATCGTAATTCCAGTTGCCGGAATCAGCCCTGATAAAAACAGTATTCTAGCCTCCCTAGAGGGGAAAATAGCTAAATGGTGGATCCCAGAAGACTGTGTTTTTGTCGATAAAATTCCCCATACGGCAACCGGGAAAATCAGTAAAAAAGATCTCCGCGATCAGTTTAAAGACTATAAATACGCCGGATAGCGGATTTTATTTTAGCCTTTAATAAACCGGTGAAGCCTCCCTCTAATATTTGGTCGGCAGTAGATCACCAAAGAGCGGGTCACTTTTTATATCCCCCTTACCCGTCTATCCGGACAGGCTGTTAATTCTCGCCATATAGGGCAAATTATTTGCACCCAATAACGAAGTCGCGCATAGTTACGCCTAAATTGACTGCTGGTGTTTTATGACTGACTTTTTGATTGCTCCATCCATTTTATCCGCTAATTTTGCTCGCCTTGGTGAAGAGGTTGACGCTGTACTCGAAGCGGGTGCCGATGTCGTGCACTTTGATGTGATGGATAATCACTATGTGCCCAATCTCACCATTGGCCCGATGGTCTGTAAAGCGCTCCGCGACCATGGCGTAACCGCACCCATAGACGTGCATCTTATGGTGCAGCCAGTGGATGACCTTATCCGCATGTTTGCCGATGCTGGCGCCACCTACATTACTTTTCATCCGGAAGCCTCCAGCCATGTCGATCGATCACTACAGTTGGTTCGCGATTTGGGCTGTAAGGCGGGACTTGTTCTCAACCCTGCGACGGGTCTGGATTCTGTGCGCTGGGTAATGGATCGAATGGATATGTTATTACTGATGTCAGTGAACCCAGGATTTGGTGGTCAGAAATTTATTCCATCAACACTTGAAAAACTGGCTGAGGCGAGAAAACTGATCGACAGCAGTGGTCATGATATTCGTCTTGAGATTGATGGTGGCGTTACTGTGCAAAATATCCGTGAAATCGCCGCCGCGGGTGCTGATACCTTTGTTGCTGGATCGGCAATCTTTGGTGCATCAGATTACGCTGAGGTTATCGGCAAAATGCGCAGCGAACTTGCCCAGGCCTAAGAAAACCGAGAATATTAACTATCTTTTGCGTAGACGGTTTGTTGAAACCGCGCAATTGATTACAATAGCGAATACCCCTACCGGAGATGGGTTGTGAAATACTTGAGTTCTAAACAGTTTGACAGTGATTGTCGCGAGTGGCGTTGGCGCATCTAGTGCCAGATAAGGCGTGTTAACGCCAAAGAAAACCACTCTGTTAGAGAACCAGGAAACTATTATGACCCCCGAAAAATTTACTGATTTAGCCCGTCAAAACTTTAACCGAATTCCGGTTACTCGCGAAGTCCTCGCCGATCTTGAAACTCCTTTGAGCGTTTATTTGAAACTTGCTCAGGGCCCTAACTCCTATATGTTCGAATCAGTCCAGGGCGGGGAAAAGTGGGGGCGTTACTCGCTGATCGGATTGCAAACCTCTACCGTGCTTAAAGTGTTTGGTCAGCGACTCGAAATTGTTCGAGACGGCAAACCTATGGTCAATCGCAACACCAAAGACCCTCTGGGCGAAGTGGAGAAATTTCGGCAACTATTCAGCATGCCCGAGCTTCCTGATCTGCCGCGGTTTACCGGTGGCCTTGTGGGTTACTTCGGTTACGACACCGTTCGGTTTGTCGAGCGTCGACTGGCCGAAAGTGCGCCGCCAGATGAGCTGGGTACGCCAGATATAATGTTAATGGCCTCAGATGAGGTGGCGGTCTTTGACAATCTGTCGGGCACCATTATGCTGGTGGTGCATGTAGATGCCAAAGATCCCGAATCACTGATGAAAGCAGAAGCCCGGCTCGACGAGCTAGAGAAACAACTAGCCCAGCCAACCCCAGAATTGCCACCGATAAATATGAGTGGCGACGGAATCTTGGAAAAAGATTTTGTCTCTAGCTTTGGTGAGCAAGAATTCAAGCAAGCCGTGAATAAGATTAAAGATTATGTGATGGCTGGCGATGTTATGCAGGTGGTCCCCTCGCAGCGCCTTTCGGCCCCCTTTGATGCCTCACCGATTAATCTCTATCGCGCACTGCGCCGTCTAAATCCATCACCCTACATGTACTTCCTCAATATGGGAGACTTCCATATTGTCGGATCGTCCCCAGAAGTGTTGGCTCGTTTAGAAGATGGGCAGGTAACCGTGCGACCTATTGCTGGCACGCGTAAGCGCGGCGAAACGGCAGAGGAAGATCAGGCCATGGAAGATGAAATGCTCGCCGATCCAAAAGAAATTGCCGAGCACCTAATGTTAATTGACTTAGGCCGCAACGATGTTGGCCGAATCAGTAAAACCGGAAGCGTCGAAGTCACGGAAACAATGGTTGTCGAGCGCTATTCTCATGTTATGCATATCACCTCCAATGTGGTCGGCGATGTGGTCGACGGAATGGGAAGTATAGAAGTACTTAAAGCCACCTTACCTGCCGGTACCTTAAGTGGCGCGCCAAAAATTCGTGCTATGGAAATTATTGATGAACTAGAGCCGGTTAAACGCAATATCTACGGTGGAGCCGTTGGCTATATAGGTTGGAACGGCAATATGGATACCGCAATTGCGATTCGCACGGCAGTGATTAAAGACGGCATGCTGCATGTTCAGGCCGGAGCTGGGGTGGTGGCAGATTCCATTCCCGAACTGGAGTGGAAGGAAACCATGAATAAGGCGCGAGCAGTAATGCGAGCGGCGGCAATGGTTTGCGGGCAACCTATCGAAGAATCCGACGGTCAGTCTGATGGAGAGTCAAAATGATATTAATGATCGATAATTACGACTCCTTTACCTACAACATTGTCCAGTACCTCGCCGAATTAAACGCGGATGTACAGGTCTATCGCAATGATGAAATCAGCATTGCCGAAATTGAAAAGTTGGCGCCAGAAAAAATCGTCATTTCTCCCGGCCCCTGTACACCCAATGAAGCCGGTGTATCTGTCGAGGTGATTAAAACCTTTGCCGGAAGAATTCCGATTCTTGGTATCTGCTTGGGACACCAGAGTATAGGGCAGGCCTTTGGCGGCGATATCGTTCGCGCCAAACAGGTTATGCACGGCAAAACATCGATGATGTACCACAGTGATAGCGGTGTTTTTCAAGGGTTGAGTAAACCCTTTGAAGCAACCCGTTATCACTCATTAGTGATAGATCAAACAACGCTTCCCCCCTGTCTTGAGGTTACTGCCTGGACTCAAAATGAAGACGGCAGTATCGATGAAATCATGGGCGTTCGACATAAAGAGCTGGCGATTGAAGGGGTGCAATTTCATCCTGAGTCAATACTGACTCAGCACGGCCATGACCTACTGAATAATTTTCTCAAGAGCTGATTGAGGGTAAAACAATGGATATCAAACAGGCACTTGAACTCGTCGTTAATGGCCAGAACCTAAGTTCTGCAGAGATGCGCGATGTTATGCGCCAGATTATGACCGGCAACGCCAGTGAAGCTCAAATAGGTGGCTTTCTAGTCGCCCTGAGAATGAAAGGTGAAAGTATTGATGAGATTGCCGGCGCCGTAGAAGTCATGCGCGACCTTGCAACCGGCGTCAAAGTTTCCGGTGATGGACTCGTTGATATTGTCGGCACCGGTGGTGATGAATCGAACTTATTTAATGTCTCAACCGCATCGACATTTGTGGTTGCAGCGGCGGGCGGTCAGGTCGCCAAACACGGCAACCGCTCCGTCAGCAGCAACAGTGGCGCCGCAGATCTACTCGAAGCGGCCGGCGTAAATTTAAATCTCAGTCCTGAGCAGGTTGCACTCTGTGTGCAAGAGTTGGGTGTAGGCTTTATGTTTGCGCCTGCCCATCACAGCGCCATGAAGCATGCGATTGGCCCAAGACGAGAGCTGAGCCTGCGGACTATTTTTAATATTCTCGGTCCCATGACTAACCCCGCGGGCGTCAAGCGACAGTTGATCGGCGTCTACGACAAAGCACTCTGCAAGCCAATGGCTGAAGTGCTCGGGCGGCTTGGTGCAGAGCATATAATGGTTGTGCATTCCGCTGACGGTTTGGACGAAATAAGTATCGCCACAGAAACTTTTGTTGCCGAATATAAAAGCGGTGCAGTGACCGAATATACACTTGCGCCAGAAGACTATTTGCCTGAGCGTCAGAGTCTCGATGGATTAGATGTAGAAGATGCCAAGCAGTCGCTGGCCATGATTATTGACGCTCTCGGTAAGCAGGCTGGGCCAAATTCCAGCAAAGCCGCAGATATCATTGCCCTGAATGCGGGTGCAGCTCTCTATGTGGCAGGCTGCGCGACGGATATGAACGAGGGTGTAGCTATGGCGCAAGATGCTATAGGCTCAGGTCTGGCACGAGCAAAAATAACTGATTTAGCAACCTTTACTCAGGTTCAGCAAGACGGCTAATAAAAAATTAAGAGATCCAAAAATGAGTTCAGATACGCCTACCATATTGAAAAAGATTCTCGCCCGTAAGCTCGAAGAAATTGCCGAGCGTAGTGCTGTAGTATCGATTCCCCAGCTGATAGAAAAGGCTGCAACTGCATCAAAGCCACGTGGTTTTGCCGCCGCGATTGCCGCCAAAATTGCCGCTGGCCAATCTGGCGTTATTGCCGAGATTAAAAAAGCCTCGCCAAGCAAAGGGGTAATTCGAGAGGACTTTGACCCTGCCGCTATTGCGGTGAGCTACGAAACGGGCGGTGCCTGTTGTCTTTCAGTTTTAACCGATGTGGATTTCTTTCAAGGCGCAGATGAGTATTTAAAAATGGCCCGCAGCGCCAGTACTCTGCCAGTGATTCGCAAAGACTTTATTATCGATGAATATCAAATCTATGAAGCCCGAGCTATGGATGCAGACTGCATACTGCTAATTGTTTCGGCGCTCTCGGAAGAGCAGCTTAATCAATTGCACGATGTTGCCCGATCTCTGGGTATGGATGTTCTGATTGAAGTCCACGATGAAGCTGAATTGGATATCGCTCTAAAACTGGATAACCCCATGGTCGGTATTAATAACCGCAATCTGCACAGCTTTGAAGTGACTTTAGAAAACACCTATCAGCTACTCAGCAAGATTCCCGATAACAAAATTGTTATCACTGAAAGCGGAATTCACAGCCCAGAAGATGTTGCCGCTATGCGACAACATCATGTAAATGCCTTTCTGGTGGGTGAAGCCTTTATGCGCAGTGAAGATCCGGGCGAGCGCTTGGCGGAGATGTTTCGCTAGTCTATCTACTAGACGTCCTAAATAGTTTAGCGAGTACCAAACACCACCATCGTCTTACCCGTAACAGAGACCAGCCCCTGCTCCTCGAGTTCTTTTAGTACGCGACCAACCATCTCCCGCGAGCAGCCAACGATTCGGCCAATCTCCTGACGGGTGATTTTAATCTGCATGCCATCCGGGTGGGTCATTGCGTCGGGCTCTTTGCAGAGATCTAGCAATGTGCGAGCAACTCGTCCGGTCACATCGAGAAAGGCCAGGTCACTGACCTTGCGGGTTGTGTCGCGAAGCCGCTGGGCGACCTGCTTACTGATAGCAAAAAGGAATGCTGGGTACTTATTGCTCAGCTCAACAAACTTTGCATAGCTGATTTCGCCGACTTCACATTCTGTTTTAGTGCGAATCCACGCACTGCGATGCTCCTGGTCAAAAAGGCCCATTTCGCCAAAGAAATCGCCTGGGTTTAGATAGGCGAGTATGATTTCTTTGCCGTCACTATCATCTTCAATCATGACGGTGACCGAACCTTTGATAATGTAATAAAGGGTATCTCCTTGGTCTCCAGCGTAAATAATCGTACTTTTAGCCGGATATCGGCGTCTGTGACAATGGGATAAGAATTCTTCCACGTTTTCAATATGTGGTGTGAGGGGTGCAGGCGCCAATTTGTTTCTCCATTTACAAGGTTAGCTAAATGCCGCTTTATATAGTGTTTATCCGCGACTCCTAGAGTTAATAGTAGTAAAAAAAACCTAATGGCGAGTAAATTTTGCACCCTGCTCTATGGTAATCTTTGCGCTGTTGAAAAAGAGGCAAATTATGAAGGCAACAATTAAGTGGGTTGATGGCGTTATGTTCCTTGGTGAGTCGGGAAGCGGGCACTCGGCGGTGATGGATGGCGCGGAGAGTCAGGGCGGGCGCAATATGGGTATTCGGCCCATGGAAATGCTGTTGTTGGGTTTGGGCGGCTGTGCATCTTTCGATGTGATGAGCATGCTTAAGAAGAGCCGCCAGCAGGTGACAGATTGTCGTACTGAGATTGAAGCCGAGAGAGTTGATGCTGTTCCAGCGGTATTTAGTAAAATCCATCTACACTTTTTGGTTTCTGGAGCTGCGCTGAAAGAGAGTCAGGTTAAGCGTGCGGTTGAATTATCTGCCGAAAAGTATTGTTCTGCATCAATTATGATGGAAGCCGCAGGCGTTGAAATGTCCCACAGCTATGAGCTGATCGAGACCTAAGCTATTCGGCGGTCACTAAATCGCAGGCAAAAAAAAGGAACCTGAGGAAGGTTCCTTAAAAAATCCTTGGATGAATCACAAAGAAAGGGGTAGGGGGTAAATCTGTTAAGAGTTGCTTCTCAGCAACACTTCAATGCGTGCATAATAAGAATTTGATGGATATACATCAAATGCATTGTTTGCATTAGGGTCATGCATTTTGGTAATGTCGCTTAAATTGCTCGGTATTCGGGGCTTTAGGGTTTGACTGAGGTTTTTATCTATGTTGGATTTTTAACAGATAAAAAAAAGGGGCCCAGTGATGGGCCCCTATAAAAAATCCTATAGCAAGGATTAAGAGGGGTTTGGTTCTAAAATGCTGGCTTATTGAGTCAGCGTTTTATCTGAATTTGTGATTTTCGGTGCTTTAACGTTGGCGAAGTCATCTTTCGCAATTGCAGCACCCGCTAATCCAGCAAATCCGATTAGTATGTATACGAGTGTCATGGTCTATCTCCTAAGGTGTGTACTGGGCCATCTGCCCTATGCGTGACAATATACTGCCGGCCATGTCATAATCCAAATGCATTGTTGGCATTATTTATATGCTCTCAGGTAATGACCTAGGCTAACCTTATGAATTTACAGAAATTATCCCGTCTCGACCTTAATTTATTGGTCTCACTACAGGCGCTACTTGAAGAAAAAAGTGTGACTCGAGCAGCGGAACGACTGTTTATTACTCAGCCGGCAATGAGTCGGGTGTTGCAGCGATTGCGTGATCAGCTGGATGATCCGCTATTTACACGTACAGGTAATAAACTGATTCCAACACCTAAGGCGCGAGATTTGCAGTTGCGGCTGCCGAGTATGTTGGAGGGTATTCTCGACATGATCACTGAGGGTGAATTTGATCCCGCCGCCTTTATAGGCGAGGTGACCATCGCTATTCCTGAATTTATTGCTATCTCACTGGCTTCGCAATTAACCGGCGTGTTAAATAAATATGCCCCGGGCGTAGTTTTGTCTATTTCCAGTGAGACGGATTCGGTGGAAGGTGAGTTAGCCGATGGAGTTTTGGACTTCGCTATTGATATTGAAAAAGATATCACCAGCGACATTACCAAAAGACATCTGGCGATATTCAGCCCTACTATCTGGATGCGAGAGGGGCACCCGCTGAGTAAAAAGTCGAGAGTCACGCTGGATGAAATTCTTGAATATCCATTTGTGCAGTACTATCTACTGATCGCCAAGCGAGTCAGCGCAAGAACAGATGCTCGTTTTGACCGAGCGCTAAGAGAGCTAGGCCGTAAACGAAAAAAGGCTATGGTAACCAATCAGCTGATGACCGCCATCGAGACGATCTGCGATACAGACTGTTTAATGGTTGCAGCAAAATTTGGTTCAGGTATGGAGCGTGACTTGCGCCGAGTTGTCAGTAAGCGCTACCCAGCGGATCTACCTCACGAAGGCACCGTTCCTCTGGTTTTATTGCAGCATAAGCGGACATTGGGGTCGCCAATTCACCGCTGGTTATCAGAGATAATAGTTGACCTGGCGACGGATATGGAAGGCGCTGAAAGCCCGAAGAATCTGATTAGATAGTCAATCTAACTAGAACCGATAACTGCTGGCTGTCATGGCCGATGAAACTGCGGTCATCAGTTTTTTGACTGGGCTGGGGAATGGGTAACCACCGGCGTCAAGCGCCGTCTCGGCATGACGTTTTTCGTCAATAAGCATCTGCTCAACAACGGCTCGGCTTTTGGTGTCGTTGATGGGTAGCTTATCTAAATGCTCTTGCAGGTGAGCACAGACCTGATCCTCTGTTGCGGCGACAAATCCGAGGCTGAGTTTATCGCTAATCAGACCCGCAGTCGCACCAATACCAAAAGAGGCCGCATACCAGAGCGGGTTTAACCGGCTCGGTGTACCGCCCAACTCCGTAATGCGCTCTTCACACCAGACGAGATGATCGATTTCTTCAGCGGCAGCTTCGGCCATTTGCTGGCCTACTTCCGGTAACTTGGCGGTGAGTGCCTGGCCTTGGTAGAGAGCTTGCGCGCAGACTTCACCGGAATGATTGACACGCATCAATCCCGCAGCATGACGTTTTTCTTGCCCCGTCAATTCCCCCTCAGATGATCCGCATGCGGGTGACTTGCGCTTTGGTGGCGGCGCCTTTCCAGCCAGTGTCCGCAAAGCTTGATCTGCCTGAACGAGAAAATGGTCGATTGCTGAGAGTCTCTTTTTTGATAAAGGTTGTGACATGGAGGTTCTCGAAATTTGTGGTTTAACTGATGATGCTATTGTAGATCAAATTTATCTAAATTACGCAGCAGCAGTCTGAGAGGATTTCTTGACCAGCAAAAAGGGCAGATAGGCTAGAGCAAAAAAGGCCATAGCGACTAATTCAGCCGCGAAGATATACATCGGCCAGGGACCAAAAAAGTCCAGTATGGAGGCATTTCCGGGCTTACTGATTAGGTAGAAATAGTTTGCACCTAAAGCGAGGTTCAGCGGATAGAGTACAGCGGAATATAAATTAATCCACCCGAATGTAAGCGCCACGCCCTTAAACCTCGGGTAGAGCTGAAAGGCAAAGATACTGTGAATAACCAAGAGCACCATGCCGCCATGCACAATCCAGTATTTAAAAAACTCATTGCTAGGAAAGCCGACATAGAGGTCTGGTGTCAGCATTGCCTGAAAGGTACCGACAGTAACCAGAAAGTACATAACTTCAAGACGCCGCTGGTGGGGGCGCCAGAATAGCAGGGGAGCAAGTACAGCAAACAGATTACACAGCGACAGTGGCAGATCGGCGAGTAAATTAAAGCGATCGAAATAAACTTTAATCGCAGTCCAAACCGCTACGGTCAAAAATATAAAAATTGAAAAGTAACGGCTTAAGAGTAAGTTTTGAGCAGAGCTTAAATTGCGAGCAGACCAGAAAGTCCCCGCAAGAAAAAGACTAAACACTAGCAGAACTGCTAAGTGTTGATCACCAAAAGATTGGAAGTCATAGTCGTTGCGAAGAAAGCTCTGCCACATGGAAGCGGTGCTCCTAGGTTTTTTGTTCGCGCTCTATGGCGCGCCAAGCAATATCCGTACGCTTATAAACATCCTTAAAATTAATCGTTGCCGCCAACCTATAGGCGGCCTGTTGCGCCTCGGCGACGCTATTTCCCAGAGCAGTGGCGCAGAGTACACGACCACCGCTGGTAACCACCTGATTATCAAGCATCGCTGTGCCGGCGTGGAAAACTTTTTCACCCGCGATATTGTCTGACGACAGGCCGTGGATTACTTCGCCTTTGGCATAGCTTCCAGGATAGCCACCAGCTGCCATAACAATACCTACGGCGGGGCGTGAATCCCAGTCGGCCTGTTCAGTATTCAGATTACCATCGAGTGCCGCCAAGCAGTGAGCGACTAAATCTGATTTTAAACGCAATAGAATCGGCTGTGTTTCAGGGTCGCCAAAGCGGCAGTTGTATTCGATTACTTTGGGAGTGCCATCGGCCATAATCATCAGTCCGGCATATAAAAATCCCGTGTAATCATTGCCCTCGGCGGCCATGCCCTCAACCGTGGGATAGATAACCTCGTCCATCACTCTCTGGTAGATGGTTTCATTGACAACCGGTGCTGGAGAATAAGCACCCATGCCTCCAGTATTAACACCGGTATCACCATCGCCAACCCGCTTGTGGTCCTGGCTGGTGGCCATTGGCAATACATTTTTGCCGTCCACCATCACAATAAAGCTAGCTTCTTCGCCATCCAGATATTCTTCGATAACTACGCGGTGGCCGGCCTCACCAAAGGCATTGCCGGCTAACATATCGCGAACTGCGGCTTCGGCTTCCTCTAATGTCATGGCGACAATTACGCCCTTGCCGGCAGCTAGACCGTCTGCCTTGATAACGATTGGTGCACCCATCTTATGCAGGTAAGCCAGCGCCTCGTCGATATCGGTGAAATTTTGATAATCGCCAGTGGGAATACTGTGGCGCAATAAGAAGTCTTTGGTAAATGCTTTTGAACCCTCCAACTGGGCCGCGCCTTTTGAGGGGCCAAAAACCGGAAGTCCGCGCTGGTTAAAAAAATCGACAACGCCATCAACCAAAGGTTGTTCGGGACCGATTATGGTTAGTCCGACATTGCTTGCCTCAGCAAAGTCTGCAAGTGCCGCGAAGTCATCGATGGCAATGGCGACATTTTCCAAATTTGCTTCGGTGGCAGTACCCGCATTGCCCGATGCTACAAATACAGTTTCAACCTGAGTACTCTGTGCAGCTTTCCATGCAAGAGCATGCTCACGACCACCTGAACCGACAACCAATACATTCATTACTATAAACTCACAGTCAAAATTAAAGGCGAAGATTGTACCAGAGTAAAACTACAAATATGCTCTAATGCTGATTCCGTTCTCGATCAATCCACTAGCATCAGTGTCTGCGTAAATAAGCCATAAAAACAGAAGGAAAGTACTATCTCACAGCCAACAATTTTCTGGTTTCGACAAGATCTCCGCCTCGCGGATAATCCGGCACTAGCGGCCGCCTGTGAAGCGGGACTGGTTATACCGGTCTTTATTTTAGATGAGCAGACAGACCAGCCTTGGGCCCTCGGCGGTGCGAGTCGATGGTGGTTGCATCACGCTCTGGCATCATTGAATAAAAGCTTGGGCGATAAACTCAACATTTATCAGGGTGATGCTTTTACCGTGCTTTCACAGTTGGCGAAACAGGCTAATGCCCGTGCAGTGTATTGGAATCGTTGCTATGAACCGCAGAGTATTGCGCGAGACGGATTGATTAAATCGAGTTTTAAAGACACTGGTTTAGAGGTGCAAAGCTACAATGGCTCGCTGTTGTGGGAGCCATGGCAAGTCCTAAAGAAAGATGCCACCCCCTACAAGGTTTTTACGCCTTATTATCGTAGGGGCTGCCTGCAAAAACCGGCACCGAGAAGACCTCTTGCCGAGCCGACCAATATGCATCTACTCAAGATCGAGAGCAGTTTAAGGCTCGAAGATTTGTCGTTACTTCCAGCTATCGACTGGGATAAAAAGATTCATGAGCATTGGGATATTAGTGAAGAGGGCGCCAAAGATCGTTTAGATGAGTTTGTCTTTAACGGCATACAAGATTATCGTGAAGGTCGCAATTTCCCTAACAAGAAGAATGTTTCGCGGTTATCTCCCTACTTTCACTTCGGCCAGATATCGGTAAATACAGCCTGGTATGCAGCTAATGATGCTGCAGCGTTAATCGATAATGAAGCTAATCTTGACACCTTTTTAAGTGAGCTGGGTTGGCGCGAGTTTTCCTATTATCTGCTCTACCATTTTCCTGCGCTGCCAACGGAAAACTTGCAGCCAAGATTTAATATCTTTCCCTGGGCAGAGAATACTGAGGTAGAGTTACGGGCATGGAAAAAAGGTAAAACCGGCTATCCGCTGGTGGACGCAGGCATGCGAGAGCTCTGGGAAACTGGCTATATGCACAATCGTGTGCGTATGGTGGTGGGGTCTTTTATGGTCAAGAATCTCTTAATCCATTGGCATAAAGGTGAGCAGTGGTTTTGGGATTGTCTGGTTGATGCGGATCTTGCAAGCAACAGTGCGAGCTGGCAATGGATTGCCGGCTGTGGTGCAGATGCGGCACCGTTCTTTCGTATATTTAACCCGATTACTCAGAGTGAAAAATTCGATAAGCAAGGCGACTATATCCGTCGCTTCGTTCCGGAATTGGCCAATATGCCGGCCAAGTACATTCATGCACCCTGGTTGGCACCGGCTGAAATTTTGGCCTCTGCCGGTGTAAAAATTGGCAAAGATTACCCTGCGCCGATTGTTGATATCAAAGAGTCTCGAGAGCGTGCTCTGGCGGCCTTTAAAATGACCAAGAACGATGTGATTTAGATAATCTGCCCAAGAAGCTCTTGGGCAGATTTTAGGGTTACAGTCGATTAGTGCCTAAAGTGGCGCATGCCGGTAAACACCATCGCCATTCCATGCTCGTTCGCCGCCGCAACAACTTCATTGTCACGCATAGATCCGCCGGGCTGAATCACACAGCTAATACCGGCCTGTGCCGCATTGTCGATACCATCGCGGAACGGGAAGAACGCATCGGATGCCATCACTGCACCCTTCACTTCAAGTCCCGCATGCTCGGCTTTAATGCCGGCAATTCTGGCTGAGTTGATACGGCTCATCTGGCCAGCGCCAACACCGATGGTGCGGTTGTTTTTAGAATAGATAATCGCGTTTGATTTGACCATCTTGGCGACTTTCCAGGCAAACATCATATCGCTCATTTCGTCTTCGCTGGGTACTCGCTCACTGACGACTTTAAGGTCTTTCTCTGTAACCATACCGTTATCACGATCCTGAATTAACAGTCCGCCATTAACGCGTTTGTAGTCAAAGTCCTGCGGTCGTTCAGTACCCCAGATACCGCATTCAAGTAAGCGCACATTCTTTTTTGCGGTGATCACGGCAACCGCTTCTTCAGAAACTGAAGGGGCGATAATCACTTCAACAAATTGCTTTTCGCAAATAGCGGTAGCAGTGGCGGCATCCAGTTCACGGTTAAACGCAATAATACCGCCAAAGGAGGATTCTGGATCAGTGGCAAAGGCCAGTTCGTAGGCAAGATTGATATCTGTTGCCACCGCGACACCACAGGGGTTGGCGTGCTTGACGATGACACAGGCGGGCTCGTCAAATTGCTTCACGCATTCTAGTGCAGCGTCTGTATCGGCAATATTGTTAAAAGACAATTCTTTGCCCTGTAACTGTTTGGCCGTCGCAACACTGGCTTCAGTGGGGTTAGCTTCAATATAGAATGCGGCTTTCTGGTGAGGATTTTCACCGTAGCGCATCTCTTGAGTCTTGTGATACTGCACATTGTAAGTATCCGAAAAGTTGCGCGCTTGATTGTCGGTATCGCGAGCGCCAAAGTAGTTGGCGATCATGCCGTCGTAAGCAGCGGTGTGTTCAAAAGCTTTAACCATAAGCTGGTAGCGCGTACTGTAATCCAGCTGACCCTGATTGGCCTGCATCTCATCGAGCACTGCCTGGTAGTCGCTGGCATTAACCACAATGGCAACATCTTTATGATTCTTCGCTGCCGACCGCACCATGGTCGGTCCACCGATATCGATATTTTCAATGGCGTTAGGCAGGCTGCAGTTGGGGTCGGCAACAGTCGCGGCGAAAGGGTAGAGGTTTACCACGACCATATCGATTGGCTTGATACCGTGTTCCTGCATTACGCCGTCATCAGTTCCGCGACGACCAAGAATACCGCCGTGAACTTTCGGGTGCAGAGTCTTTACTCGACCATCCATCATCTCTGGAAAACCGGTGTAATCCGATACTTCGGTTGCCGCTATATTATTCTCTGTGAGAAGGCGGAAAGTGCCTCCGGTAGAGAGTATTTCCACTCCCTCTGCGGTTAAGGCTTGGGCAAATTCAACAATGCCAGTTTTGTCAGAAACGCTTATTAATGCACGTGAAACTTTTTTCAGGTCGCTCATGGAGTCCTCGAGGAAAGATTACAGAAGGTCGTATTGTTTAAGTTTTTTTCGCAGCGTGCCGCGATTAAGGCCGAGAGTTTCCGCAGCCCTGCTTTGATTTTGTCGGGTGTATGCCATAACCGCTTTCAGCAGTGGAGGCTCAACTTCTGCCATCACTATATCGTAGAGGTCATGGGTTGCCTGTCCATCCAGATCGGAAAAGTAGCGTTGCATAGCTTCGGTAACGCTATGTTTAAGGGACTGACGCTGATAATTGAGCCGATCTTCTGCGGAGTCATTGGGTGTTTGTGGTGCAGAATTCATGCGGCCTGTTCCTGATAAATATTGGTTGAATGAAAAAATTGCTGCAGTAAATCCTGCTGCTCTAGATGATTTTCTATTTTATTAAATTGCTGGGCAAAAGCTTTGCCACCGGTAAGGCTGTTGACGTACCAGCCAATATGTTTGCGCGCGATTCGCACGCCAGCAATCTCGCCATAAAATTCATGTAGCGCTAAAAGATGCCTGCACATAACACGTTGTGATTCTTCGATAGAGGGCTTGGCAGCCAGTTCACCGCTGTCGAGAAAGTGATTGATCTGTTGGAATATCCACGGATTACCCTGTGCCGCGCGGCCAATCATAACGGCAGCTGCACCGGTGTGTTGCAATACCGCCAGTGCTTTTTCGGGAGAGGTAATATCGCCATTGGCAATCACTGGCATAGATACTGCGGAGACCACATCGGCAATGCTGTCGTACTCGACTTCTTTGACAAAGCGGCAGGCTCTTGTACGACCGTGGATCGCGAGAGCGGCAATGCCGGCATCCTCGGCAATTTTGGCAATGGTTACCGCGTTGCGATTTTGACGATCCCAGCCAGTACGAATTTTTAGGGTGACGGGCACATCGACACTTTCTACTACCGCATGAAGAATATCGCGGACTAGGTCTGGATGTTGCAGCAGAGCAGAACCAGCCGCTTTCCTAAGTACCTTCTTGGCGGGGCAGCCCATATTAATGTCGATAATTTCGGCGCCCTGTCGCACATTGAAGCGCGCAGCTTCTGCCATCATCAATGGGTCGTAGCCAGCTATCTGTACAGATCTCGGTGCCGGTTCATCGGCAAATTGAATACGTAATCTGGATTTTCTACTCGACCATGTGCTTGGGTCTGCGGCGACCATCTCTGAGACAACCAGACCGGCACCCATCTCTCGACAGAGTTGACGAAAAGGCAGATCTGTAACACCAGCCATGGGCGCTAAGACTGTCTTTCGTTTAATCTGATAGGGTCCAATATTGAACAATATAGCCTCGAGATGAACGTAGTGTTAAGAAGGGCGCTAATGATACCCTTTGGTTAGTTGATTAAAAAGTGATCAATTGAAAAAAGCTGAATTATTGCGCGTTTTCTTTTAGTTACTAAGCTCTACGACATAGTTAACCGCACTTAAGCCTGGGTCAATCAAACTAAAACTGACATGAGCTTGACGGCCTCTGGAGATATTTTTTATCGCGGTTGATCGATTGGTGTTTTGCTCAGCAATATATTCCTCTGGGGAGAAAGTGCGCTCGGCCACAGGTATGCCTTGCAGGTCATCAAAGCGCACCTTGATATTTGGATAGGGCTGTCTGAACTGGGCGGTATTTTCAATCAGCATATCGACTACAACCACGCCTACCTGAGTTGGGTGAGACTGAATAATAAAAGTATTAATACTTAACTTGCTGAGATCGCGATATGGATCAATTTTACAACCGATGTAATAGCAGGCTTTGATTAATGGTTGGCGATAGTTTTGATTGCGGCCTAATTCGGCACTGAAGAAATAACCGTATTGTGCAGCCAAAACAATAGCGCCAACTGCAACGGCAGTGAGCCTCTGAAGCATGATACGCAGAGTATTTGAGGGCCGGGGAGTGGGTTGTTGCTCTGAGAATTCATTGTGAATTAATGCAGTTAGTCGCGGTAAGGTTTCATCTTTTTCGAGCTGTTCAAGTAACGCTTGATCGTCAAATAGCTCGGGATGTTGGGTCTTAGCGGTTTGTTGAGTTTGTGTAACAAGCTTGTCTAGCTGGTGCTCGGGGGCGTTAAAGACACCGATACACTTTCCGCAGCGCACCATTCCATTGGCGGTTTCGAGCTGCTCAGAGGTAACCCGAAAGGCGGTTTGGCAGGTGGGGCATCGAGTGACTATATCTGACATAGATATTCCATAATTGCTCTACTGAGTTTAGCAGGATAAAAACATCGTGACAGTTTGTTGGTTCGTTTGAATTAGCGATTCTTGCGCGCGGCAAGCTGTGCCCATTCAGATTCCAGTGCGGGTTCAGAAAAAACAAAGTCTTCAGAATAGGGAAGGCTGACAGCATCGATTTGGTGTTCGAGTAGACCCGACAGGCACAGTTGACCACCAGCTGATGTGTGGGCAATTAATCTCGGTGCCAATTCAATGAGAGGCGCGGCAAGAATATTGGCAACCATGGTTTCAGCGCAAATATTATCAGGCAGTTGGTCGGGCAGATAAGTGATCAGGCGCTCTGAGGGGATATTGTTTCGCTCGGCATTATCGCGTGTTGCTAGTAATGCTTGAGGATCGTTATCGACGGCTATCACTTTGTCCGCGCCAAGCAGAAGCGCGGCAATTCCGAGAATGCCTGAACCACAGCCGTAATCAATAACGGTTTGACCGACAAGATCCTGCTTGTCCAGCCAGCGCAGGCAGAGGTGTGTGGTCGGATGGCTACCAGTACCAAAGGCCAGTCCAGGGTCGAGACTCAGGTTGATGCCGTTGGCGTCGGGTGGTTCTATCCAGCTTGGGCAGATCCACAGTCGGTCACCACATTTAACGGGAGAAAAATACTTCTTCCACTCCTGAGACCAGTCTTTATCTTCCAGTTGTTCCCAGCGAAATGCCGCCAGTTGGGGAATCAGTGATTGCAGTTTCCCTTCCATTTGAGAGGTAATGTGAGCAGTGTCTATTGTGGCATCAAAAAGCGCTTTGATCTGACAGTTATCCCACAGAGGGGTTTCGCCAACGCCGGGCTCGAAGATAGGCTGGTCAGCAGCGTCTTCGAGAGTAACCGACACTGCGCCGCAGTCGAGCAGGGCGACTTCAATGCTACTACTAGTTTCGCGAGTAGCACTGATAATGAGCTGCAGCCATTGCATAGGGATAAGAGTCTGAAGAGAAAGTCGAACTGTAAATTACAGTCCGAGCTTCTTCTCGAGATAATGGATATTGACGCCACCTTTCTTAAACTCAGCGTCTTCAACTAGATCCTGGTGCAATGCAATATTGGTTTTAATGCCGTCGATCATCATTTCGTCCAGAGCGTTACGCATCCTTGAAAGTGCCGAATCGCGATCGTGACCATAGGTGATAATTTTACCAATTAATGAATCGTAGTTTGGCGGTACGCGATAGCCATTATAGATATGTGAGTCTACGCGCACGCCATTGCCGCCGGGAGCGTGATAACTCTTAATCGTGCCGGGCTGCGGCAGAAAAGTTACCGGATCTTCGGCGTTGATTCGACATTCAAAAGAGTGGCCGCGGAAAATAATATCCTCTTGCTTCATGCTGAGAGGTTCACCGCCAGCAATCAATAGCTGCTCCTTGACAATATCCACACCGGTAATCATCTCTGAAACAGGGTGCTCTACCTGAACACGAGTGTTCATTTCAATAAAGTAGTAATGGCCATCTTCGTAGAGAAACTCAAAGGTGCCCGCACCGCGGTAACCGATTTCAATACAGGCATTGGTGCAACTTTCAAAAACCGCCTGACGAACATCTTCAGGAATGCCTGGAGCCGGCGCTTCTTCAAGAACTTTTTGATGGCGACGTTGCAGTGAACAGTCGCGATCACCCAGATGGATAGCATTACCCTGACCATCAGATAAAACCTGCACTTCCACATGGCGAGGATTTTGTAGAAACTTCTCCATATAAACAGTGCCATCACCAAAGGCAGCTTGTGCTTCGGTTTTGGTAATGGTGATTGACGTGACTAGGGTTTCTTCATTTTCTACAACGCGCATACCACGACCACCGCCGCCAGCTGCCGCTTTAATAATAACCGGGTAGCCGATACGTTTGGCGATTGCCTTGAGTGTTTCAGGGTCTTCGTTAAGAGGACCGTCAGAGCCTGGAACTGTTGGCACGCCGGAAGCTTTCATAGCCTTAATAGCTGCCACTTTGTCACCCATAATGCGAATGCACTCAGCGGTCGGGCCGATAAATACAAAGCCGCTGTTCTCAACCTGCTCGGCAAAGTCAGCATTTTCAGCCAAAAAGCCATATCCGGGATGAACAGCTACAGAATTGGTAACCTCCATGGCGCTAATAATAGCGGGGATATTAAGATAGCTTTTTGGTGATGGGTTGGGGCCAATACATATAGATTGGTCTGCGAGCTTTACGTGTTTTAGGTCGGCATCCACTTTTGAGTGAACGGCGACTGTTTTAATGCCTAATTCTTTGCAGGCGCGGAGGATGCGCAGAGCAATTTCTCCACGATTTGCGATCAGCACTTTATCGAGCATGATTTTATCCCCGGCTAGGTTTAAACAATGGTGAATAGTGGCTGGTCGTATTCGATAGGCTCACCGTCTTCGACAAGAATTGCACCAATTGTACCGGCCTTGTCAGCCTCAATTTGGTTCATCATTTTCATTGCTTCGACAATGCATAAAACATCACCGACTTTAACCGCTTTACCCGGCTCAACAAATACCGGAGATCCCGGTGCTGGTGAGCTGTAGTAAGTTCCTACCATTGGCGAGCGAACGACATGACCGGCTAACTCATCGGGGGCAGCAGCTGGCGCAGCTGCTACGGGCGCAGGCTGTGCAGCTGTTACAGGTGCTGGTGCTAAAGGCGCGGGGGCAGCATAGGCTGCGACGGGCACGCCACGGCTGATGCGAACGGATTCTTCACCTTCGGTGATTTCCAGTTCGTTGATGTTTGACTCTTCGAGTAACTCGATTAGTTTTTTTACTTTGCGAATGTCCATGTATCTCTCTCGTTCTTGGATTAATGGTCTAGCTTACTCTGCGCTGCTTGCAGGGCTAGCTGGTAACTTTTAGGGCCAAAGCCGCAAATAACGCCTTCAGCAATATCTGAAAAATAGGAGTGGTGGCGGAATGCTTCGCGTGCGTGAACATTCGACAGGTGCACTTCTATAAAGGGTATATCTACACCCAGCAGAGCATCGCGCAAGGCAACACTGGTATGCGTGAAAGCGCCGGGATTGATAATAATAAAATCGACCAGCTCTTTTTTGGCATCGTGAATATATTGGATCAGCTCGAATTCAGCATTGCTCTGCACCGCTGAAAGGCGGTGTCCGGCTGTTGCTGCCTGAGTAGTCAGGGCTTGATTGATGTCCTCGAGGGTCTCTGCGCCATAAATTTCTGGCTCTCGAGATCCGAGTAAATTTAGATTGGGGCCGTGAACTACCAATATAGATGACATAGTATTTCCCGATAACCTTCTGCGAGGTGTTCTATTAGTTGGCGAAGTCTGCCCGAAAATAAAACAACTGTCTACGAATAGATAAAAAAATACGCTTTTCGACGAAATTGACAGAAAATGTCGACGAAAAAGCGCGTTTTTAATGTTTTTAATGATTCGTTTTTTGTTGAAGTGCGACGTTTAGGCTTTTTAAGGGGTTTTTCTGCGAAAAAGCCGTCAAAATCAGCTAACTTCGCTAATATCTCTATAATGTCGCCAAATTTGGACCTAAAATGCGCTAAATTCGCTTAAGTTACCTGGAGGCTTGAGTTAAGGCCTCAATAATGATCGATTCGCTAAGAATTTGCGGCAGAATTTGTGCCGGACCCGGGCCGCGGGGATAGACTAAATAGAGCGGAACGCCACTGCGCTGAAATTTGTTTAGTAGTGCAGTTATCTGTGGGTCACTGTTAGTCCAATCCCCCTTGAGGTAGACGATACCCTGCTCATCGATTAGTTGAGTCACCTTTTCAGAGTTCAGCGCCACCCGTTCATTTACTAGGCAGGTGATACACCAGTCTGCGGTCAGGTTAATAAATACCGGTTGGCCGGATTCGCGAAGCGCAGAGAGTCGCTCGGGAGAGTAGGCTTGGAAAGCGGATTTTTCGGTGTCCTCGGAGAGGGTGCTTATTGGTGCGGCGAGAGCCGCGCCTAAAAAGGCGATCGCAATGAGCTTTCCCCCAAGTTTTGCGCTTAGTTTCCACAGCCACAGCCCCATTACCAATAAGACTAACCCGGCTATCACTGCGGCAGCCACATCCATTGAGGTCTGTCTTCCTGCGACCCAGAGAAGCCATACTGCAGTTAAATAAAGTGGGAAGGCAAGAAATTGCTTAAAGGTATCCATCCAGGCGCCGGGTCTCGGTAGCCTTTTGGTCAAGCCAGGAATCCATGCCAGCAAGATAAAGGGCAGTGCCATGCCCAGACCTAAGCAAGCGAACACCAGCAGTGCCACATAGGTCGGCTGTGAAATAGCAAAGCCCAGCGCTGGGCCCATAAAGGGTGCGGTACAGGGGCTGGCAATAACGGTTGCCAGAACTCCGGTCATAAAAGAGGACATCAGGCCCTCTTGGCGTTTGGAGAGCTGGCCAAGTGACATCAGATTGCTACCAATTTCCAGATATCCAGATAGGCCAAGTCCCATAACAAAGAACAGGTAAACTAAAAAGATGACAAATAGCGGCGACTGAAGTTGGAATCCCCAGCCAATACTCTCACCGGCGGCGCGCAGTGCCAGCATAACAATAGCAATGACGACAAAACTCAACACCACCCCTGAGGTATAAACCAATCCATGTATATGTCGGCTGCGGTTACTTTGATGAGTTGTGGTAAAGCTTAAAACTTTAATCGACAAAATCGGGAATACGCAGGGCATCAGGTTGAGAATCAGCCCGCCAATCAGGGCGAAGAGCAAAACAAGCGGCAGTGAAATATTCTCGGGTGGGTTCTGGTTGTTAGTCTGTTGCTGGGGGGGCACGGCGCTGATATCGACAGCACCAGTTGTGAGGTCGATATCTAGCCACTGTTTATAGGGCGGATAACAGAGTCCGGCATCAGCACAGCCCTGAGATTCGATCTGTAGGTATACTCTATCGTCTGTGGAACTGAAGGGGAGTCGCACCGTTGTTTGTGAATAGTAAACCTCAAGATCCTTTTCGAAGAACTCATCCCACTTAACTACACCACTATCAAAACTTGGGGCTTGTAACTCAATACTGTTGTTGAGAGATCTAAACTCGAAGCGATCGCGGTATAAATAGTAGCCATCGCGAATTTCCCAGTTGAACACCAGCTGCTGTTCTTCAACGACCAAATTAAATTGATAGGCCTGTTCGACGGGCACAAATTCTATGCTACTGCTAAGGGAATTGAGTGAGCTGCTGGATTTCTGTCCGAACAGGCTGTCAGTCGCCGCCGATGTTTCATTGGCAAGCAGCGCGCCAAAGGGGCTGGAAAACAGCGCGAGGCACAACAAAATAATTCGTAAGCTGATATTCATAATAGATCCGAGCATTTTTACTATAAGCCATTATAGGGCAGGGCATTAGCTGAGTGTTCTAATATCTTTTGTGAGAGCTGCACTTAATGCTGTAGTTCTGAAAGGCATTTAAGTGATAATTAGCTCAGCGAATAAAAAGTGTTTACGAGAGCGATGAACATTCATATCACATGCTATAGTTTGAACAGGGATTCCTATGAAAAAAGTATTAATTAACGGTTTAATATTTGGCTTTGCCAGCTGCGTAGCAGTGTCACTAGTGACGGCCGAAGGGCTCCATGCAGAGCAGGCCTATATGCGCGCCATGCCTCCTGGGCAGCAGGTGACGGCCGCCTTTCTTAAATTGGTCAATAGTAATGACCGCGCCTGCAAGATTACTGGTGGCAGTTCACCTATAGCTGCAGATCTTCAGATTCACGAGCATTTGCACAGCGATGGCATGATGAGAATGCGGCCAGTGGAATCGGTCACTGTCGAGGCCGGACAAAGCATTCTGTTTGAACCCGGTCAGCTACATTTAATGTTATTTGGTATTCAGGCGCCGCTAGTGTCTGGTCAGCCACAGGAGTTTACTTTGACTACAGAAGGCTGTGGCTCTGTTGTGGTTGCCGCTGAAGTTCGCAGCCTGTTCAAAAACAAACCTGCGCAATCTACAAATAGTCAAAAATCTAACAATATCCATAAAGGCCATGACCACAAAATGCATAGCGATAAAAATATCCAAGGCAGTAGCAAATGAGATTCTGGCGTCGATTAAAAATGGTCGGACGAAAACCGTTTTTGGATTCTAATGAAGAAATAGCTGATGGCTATGTCGATCAGAAAAAATCCAATACTGTCCGCAATGCGCTCTCCGCAGTATTACTGGTTCTCTTGTTACTAACCGGGTTGGGTTGGTACTGGAGCAGTGAGCCGGATCTGTTTGATGTCCGTGAGCAGACGGCAAAGATTCTTGGGGGTCGAACGCCAGTGGTAGGTGCGACCACCACCGCAACTCTTATTCATACGATTGAAGTTTTGTTGCACAAACCTGGCGGGTATCTAAGTAATGATCTGATGCCGCCGGGCGTATTTCTGGATAATATTCCCAGCTGGGAATTCGGTGTATTGGTGCAGATGCGAGATTTGAGCAAAGCCAAGCGGGAATCCTTTAGCCGCTCCCAGTCCCAGTCGACAGAAGACCCTGATTTGGCGATTGCCGAGCCACGCTTTCATATTGATCATAGAAGTTGGGCGGTACCCTGGCCTGAGTCTGAATATGCAGAGGGTCAAGAATATCTTGTCCGCTATTTAGAGAGGTTGCATGACAATCAAGCCTATGACGCTCAATTTTTTGCTCGAGCAGATAACCTCCGCTATTGGCTGGGAACTGTAGAGACAAGGTTGGGTAGTCTCTCTCAGCGCCTGTCGGCCAGTGTTGGTCAGCGACGTATTAATACGGATCTTTCAGGCGATGCGGCGGGCCGCCAGTCTACCCAGTCAGCGCAAGAGATGTTGGTAAAAACCAGCTGGTTACAAATAGACAATGTTTTCTATGAAGCGCGCGGAACGACTTGGGCACTCCTGCATTTTTTAAAAGCAGTAGAGGTGGATTTTGCCGAAGTGCTAGCTAGAAAGAATGCAGTTACCAGTGTTCAGCAAATTATTCGAGAGCTGGAAATGAGCCAGCAACCCGTTCATGCACCGGTAATTGTTAATGGTGAAGGTTTTGGCCTGTTGGCTAATCACTCTCTGGTTATGGCTTCGTATATCAGTCGTGCCAATGCGGCTATTATTGATTTAAGGGAGCTGCTCTCTCAGGGTTGATTTTATAAGGACTGTTGGCGAGGCATCCCCTCAAGGTAAAAAGGAATGAATAATATTTTCCACGTAAAAGGAGTTAGTGGAGCAGGGTCTGAACTAAGTCGGGCCTTTGTTGCGGCGCGCTTAAAGGGCGGCGTGATGGTTGTGGACCGCAATTTTAGAGTGGTGATGATTGATCGCAAGGCGGCTGAGTTCTGCGCCGTTTCCCCAGGGCAATCTCAAGGCAAGCGTTTCTATGCGCTATTTCCTGCACTGTTGGGTACAGATTTTGCCGCCAGCCTACATGAAGTCACCAGTACTCTGGGAGCGAGGCGCTGTTCTCGCCCCGCAGATAATCTGCTGCTTAATCAGTTTGTTGAGGCTTTTTCGCGAGATCATTCCCTGTTGCTGGGTATTGCCATTAAGGCCTATGAGGATGACTCAAATACTTATGGCTTGATACAGTTAACGCTACAAAGCCCGCATTATGACGCTAAGCAGAATAAGATTACTCAGACTGGGGCCGATGGTTCGCCCTCAGAGTCGGCAGTAGAGACGCAGAAAAATTCCAAAAACACATTTCTTCTCGATACTAACTCGGCACATATTATTGCCGATCGATTCGGATTTATTTCTCGTGTAAGTGGGGCGGCAGAGAAGTTGTTTGCTTATAGTAATGATTTATTGATTGGCAGTTCGGTACGAATTCTATTTCCTGGGCTCGACGAGATGGAAAGTCTGGATTTAAGGGAAAATTTTGCCCATCTTAAAGATCAGCATATTCAGGGCTATGTTCTTGCGGCGACCTCTCAGGGGGAAAGTCGTTATTTGGATGTGAAGCTATTCACTTCCGCAGAAATTGAGGATGAGCTGGTTATTGTCTGCCGTGATTGGACTCATGCCAGCCAGCAAACTGATGATTTAATTAATCGCGGTCGGCTTTTTGATTTGACCTCTCAGCATATAGCTGACGGTATTTTAATGGTTGATGCCGAAGGCTTCCTGGTCGAGATGAACCCCATCGCGGAACAGTTGCTGGGTTTTGCATTGGATAAATCCAGACCGACTCAAATTCACGTGGCGATGCCGCTGGCTAATGAGGATACCGGTGTCCCCGTCACACCGGTTCACGATGCCCTAAATAAAGCGCTCAATGTAGAGTCGAATCAATCGCTGTTATTAAAGGTGCGCGGGACAACGCCGATGAGTGTTTCCGTCTCGGCATTTCCGTTGCGTGATTCAATGGGCAGGATAACCAAATGCCTAGTTATTTTTAGACCCCTGAGCGAGGCCCGCAGAGTATCCAGCCGCCTAAAGTGGCAAGCCATGCACGATCCATTAACCGGATTGCCAAATCGCGCCTCGCTGTCGAAACGCATTCAAAAGGCTATCGAAATCGCCAAGCTTGAGGGCGCAATTCATGCGCTACTCTATATTGACCTCTACAACTTCTCGGTAATTAATGACACCAGCGGCCACAATGCCGGTGATGAGCTGCTCAAGCACTTTGCTCATTTGCTTGTAAGGTTAGCGGGCCCGAGTGATATAACGGCGCGCATTGGCAATGATGAATTTGCGCTGTTACTGCACCGAGTTAATTATGACAAAGCCATGGCTTTAGCCGAGCAGATACTCAAAGAATTAAAAGAGTTGAGTATTCCCTGGGAGGGCGAGGTGCTAAAAATTGGTGCCAGTATTGGTGGCATCCTGATTGATGCAGACGCGGTGTCGGATATTGATCTGATGATCTCAGCGGGTTCGTCTTGCGCAACTGCACGAGATAAGGGCAGAAACAAAATTCATTTTCAGTCTTTTAACGAAGAGGTCGCTAAGCGTCGCAGCCTTGCCACCAGTATGCCAAAAATAGTCTCGGCCCTGGATGAAGATCGTTTTACATTGTTCGCCCAGCCTATATTGCCGATGAATCGATCTGCGGGGTCGGCCAAATACTATGAAGTGCTGGTGAGAATGCGTGACATCGATGGGAGTATTTTACAGCCCTCTGAGTTTATTCCAGTCGCAGAACACTTCTCACTGATTGATGATTTGGATAAATGGGTTTTTAAACATTCTTTAAAGTTTTTGCAGCAACTTAAATCCAAAGGCATTCCACTGCCGCTGCTTTCCGTTAATTTATCCGGCAGTACAGTGGGTGATGAAAATGCTATCGATTATATCCTCAGCGGGTTTAGCGATAGCGGAATATCACCCAAGCATATTCAGTTTGAGATTACCGAGACAGCGGCGGTAAAGCATTTGCAGGAAGCTAAAAGATTGATCGCGACGCTCAGGTCTGTGGGGGTGTCGATTGCTCTCGATGATTTTGGCAGCGGTCTATCATCATTTGCCTATCTAAAAGAACTGCCAATCGACTGTCTTAAAATTGATTCGAGTTTTATTCACACCATGGAAAATAGCGACGTTGATTATTCAGTGGTCAGTACCATTAATCACCTCGGCCACATTATGGGTATTCCCACTGTGGCAGAGGGCGTAGAGAATGAAAAACAGCTAGAGCTATTGAAAAAAATCGGTGTAGATTATCTGCAAGGATTTTTATTTCAACATCCGCAACCGCTTAACAAAATTGTTCTCTAATAGTTTATTTAAGGCCTTCCTTTAAGCCATCGTATTCAGCGCTGTGCAGGCGCGGGCCATATTGACCGACCACTGCGCTGGCCGCACGGTTGGCAAAGACTGCCGCAGAGAGACTGTTGTGACCATGGGTTATGCCATAGAGGTAAGCGCCAGCAAACATATCGCCAGCGCCATTAGTATCCACCGCAGTTATAGGCTGTGCTGGGGCGGTTAGATATTCATTACCATCAAATACCACAGAGCCATTACTCCCGCGGGTGACAACAAAGTGTTTCGCGGTGTCTTGTAATTTTTCTAATGCCTGATCGATATTGTCGGTGTCACACCAGTTGAGGGCTTCTTGCTCATTACAAAACAAGAGGTCAATACCATCGCCAACTATTTCTTGAAGGCCCGCTCGGAAATATTCAACGATACCCGGATCTGAAAGACTCAGCGCAATCTTGGTGCCAGCCTGTCGAGCCACGTCGACAGCTTCTATTGCAGCCTGTCGAGCACTATCGCCAGTGACTAAATAACCTTCTATATAAAGATATTCTGAATTTTTGATAGCACTGCCATCAAGGTCGTTGGAAGATAATTCGGTGCTAGTGCCGAGAAAGGTGTTCATTGTGCGCTCGGCATCGTCAGTAATCATCACCAGACATTTACCGGTAATCCCTTGAGATATTTGAGCGTCCGCATTGTGATCAACGCCATTCTCGGCGAGATCCTGCATATAAAAATGACCGTTCTCATCGTCGGCAACTTTGCAGGAAAAGAAACTTTTCCCGCCAAACTGGCTGAGTGAAATAACCGTATTGGCGGCGGAGCCACCACAGGCGCGCTTGGACATCACCATATGGTCGGCAAGATTGCTCAGTAAAAAATGCTGCCGCTCTTCGTCGACCAGAGTCATTAACCCTTTCTCAATACTCAGCTCATTGAGGTTGCTATCAGTGACTTCAATTTCGGTATCTACTAACGCATTACCAAGACCATAGACATGGTACTTTTTCATAATTACTCCGTGCTTTAGGCTATCTATCTTCAATCTGTGGCGCGATGGGTAACAATACCCTGCTGAGTGGCGAGGAATAAAATATCGGCTGGTTTACAGGCGAAAAACCCATTGGTGACTACGCCGGTGATCTGATTGATTTTTTCTTCGAGATCAGCGGCTGAACCAACCGGATATAAATGATGTACATCGAGAATTTGATTGCCGTTGTCAGTGATTACATTTTCGCGCCAAACTGGGTCGCCGCCCAGCTTAACTAGTTCGCGAGCAACATGGCTGCGGGCCATAGGAATAACTTCAACGGGAAGTGGAAAGGTACCCAGGTAATCAACCCATTTGCTTTCATCTGCTATACAGACAAATTCATCGGCGACTGCGGTGACAATTTTTTCTCTGGTCAGAGCTGCGCCACCCCCTTTGATAAGTTCAAGTCGGGGATTGGCTTCGTCAGCACCATCGATATAGATCGTTATTTCTGGCGCAGAATTTAATTCAATAACGTTGATGCCATGACTGCGAAGGCGCTCGGCAGAAGCCTCAGAACTTGCAACAGCCGATTGAAATTTTTGTTTGTGTTCAGCGAGTAAATCGATAAAACAGTTGGCAGTCGATCCAGTGCCAATACCAACAATACTGTCACTATCAATTTTCGTTAATGTGTACTCTACGGCTGCTGCCGCCACTGCATGTTTAAGTTGCTGTTGATCCACCCTTAACCTCGATAATTATCTGCCTATATAAGGGAGCGATTATACGGTGATAGCAGGAATAAAACAGATTCATTACTTTGAGGCTGGCGTAAATTGTTATATCAACATACCATTGATTCTTTAAACCCTAGAATCGGAACTTTAATGCCGAATAAGTATGTGAAAAAAATTCTCGATGCGCGTATCTACGACTTGGTTGTTGAGACGCCAATCGATCCGGCACCATTGCTGTCGCAACGATTAAATAATCAGGTGCTATTAAAGCGTGAAGACTTGCAGCCCGTATTCTCGTTCAAATTACGTGGTGCCTATAACAAGTTGCGACAGCTTTCGGAGCAACAACGTGCCAATGGTGTGATTGCAGCTTCCGCCGGAAACCATGCTCAGGGTCTCGCTCTCGCAGCAAAAAAAATGGGTGTAAAAGCGACCATTGTTATGCCTAAGACAACACCGCAAATTAAAGTTGATGCGGTGCGTGCGCGCGGCGCAAAAGTTGTTCTGATTGGTGACAATTACGATGCGGCCTCGGCACATGCAAACAAACTTGTCGAAGAGAAAGGTCTGGTTTATATCCACCCCTTTGATGATCCCGATGTTATTGCCGGTCAGGGCACGATTGGCATGGAAATTCTGCGCCAGTTGTCTGGAGATCTAGACGCAATATTTATTGCCGTTGGCGGGGGTGGGCTCTGTGCCGGTGTCGCTGCCTATGTGAAGTATGTTCGCCCTGATGTGAAAATTATCGCTGTGGAAGCTGATGACAGCGCCTGTCTGGATGCGGCTATGAAAGCAGGTCGCAGAGTGCGTCTAAAAGAAGTGGGCATTTTTGCTGACGGAACCGCGGTCGCGCAGATAGGCAAAGAGCCCTTTAGGCTGTTAAAAGATTTGGTTGATGAGGTTATTACTGTTAGCACCGATGAAATCTGTGCTGCGATTAAAGATGTCTACAATGACACTCGTGCGATCTGTGAGCCATCCGGTGCTATGGGGCTGGCTGGGTTAAAAAAATATGTTGATCAGCAGGCTGTTGAAGGGCAGACATTACTGGCTATTCAATGTGGCGCCAATATAGATTTTGATCGTTTGCGCTATATCTCTGAACGTACTGAAATTGGTGAAAAGCGCGAGGCGGTATTAGCAGTAACCATCGACGAGAAGCCCGGTAGCTTCAAGTCTTTTTGTACGGCGATGCAAAAGCGCAATATCTCAGAGTTTAACTACCGCTTTAGTGATGCTAATCAGGCGCATATTTTTGTTGGCGCTCAGGTGACCTGTGACGAGGATCGTCATCAGCTGGTCGAGGACCTGCGCAAAAAAGGCTATCAGGTATCAGATATGACGGATAACGAGGTGGCCAAATTACATATTCGTCATATGGTCGGCGGTCGTTCTCCGCAGGTTGGTGAAGAGCAGGTGTTTAGATTTGAATTTCCTGAGCGCCCCGGCGCACTGTTGAATTTCCTAAATCAGTTGGGCAGTGGATTTAATATTTCGATGTTCCATTACCGCAACCACGGTTCGGCATTTGGTCGGGTACTGGTCGGTGTTCAGGCGACGAAAAAAGATCTCAAAAAGCTTTCAGGGTTTCTTGATGATCTGGGTTATCAGTATGTAAATGAGACTGATAATGAAGCCTATCAGTTTTTTCTCGGCTCATAGCCTGTGATATTGCTGACCTGAAATTAGTCCACAGGCAGGTCAGCAATTTTGCGAATTCTTAAGAGTCTATGATTTCACGGTTAGTGATAATTTTATCCAGAGGAATATCCCAGCTCTGTTGCGCGATGCTGTCAATTTCCTGACATTCATGGGCCAATCCAATCAGGGTTGGTTTGCGAGGCTGGGTGGCATGGGTTGCCAGTGTGCGATCATAAAATCCGCCGCCCATTCCGATTCTATTGCCACTGCGGTCGAATGCCACCAGAGGCAGCAATATTAAATCCAAACTCCAGGGTGGAGCAACAGGCGTCGATCTGAGTAACGGCTCTAAAATGCCAAAGCGGTTGGCTTTAAGCTGATCACCATTGCGGTACTCGCCAAAATATAGGCGGTTGAATTGCAGTGGGTGGATAATTGGCAGAAAACACGCCTTATCGGCCTTGAACGCTAGGCTCATTAGGGCTGAGGGATCAATTTCGCCATCGTTGGCAATATAGATGCCGATGCGTTTTGCGCGTTGAAAAAAAGTTTGCTGAGCGATAAGTGATGCTAGATCTTGGGCCGCAGATCTCTGTTGAGCGGGGGTTAATGCTCGGCGTTTGGATCGAAGGTTTTTACGTATATCGCCAGCATTCATAAATAGACAATCATTATTGTATTAAATCCCAAGGTGCCGCTGTCAACGTGGCCTCGAACCGAAGAGTTCAAGGTGGCTTCGCTCGCAATATATCAGGCTTTCCGACGCACGGAAGTGCACAACAATATTGACGGAGAAAAACCGGGTAATAATTATCGGCTCAGGGACTTCTTGACTGGCGCACACCCCAGGAGATGAAATTATACCAGAGCAGATTAAAAAAGGATCGACTAAACGTTATTGCAGGACAAAATTGTGACTGAAATTAGCCGTTTAGATCTGTTAGTACAGAACTGAGTTTAGAATTCATCGTTTGCAGTAGAAGTGATGTCTGTGCGTCTGCTTGGGCAGTCTTTTCACTGCGAATCAAATCATGGGCCAAGTTCAAAGCTGCCATAACAGCAATCCGCTCCACACCAATAATATGTGAGCTACGACGAATCTCTTCCATCTTTTCATCGAGCAACTTAGCCGACAGTTCAAGGGCCTCTCGCTCTTCAGGTTTACAGTTAACCTGATACTCTTTGTCGAGAATGCGGATTTTAAGGGACATGGACGACATAGTTACTCCGCATTTAGATTTCTGAGGCGATTGATCATGGTTTCAATTTTTTGTCTCGCCATCTCATTTTGTTCCATCAGCTTTCCGCGCTCACCAGACAGCGTAGACTCGCGTTCGCGCAATATCTGATTTTCGCGTTTAAGCTGCTGGCATAGCTCAATTAAGCTATCCAGTTTTTGCTCTAGATTTTCATAACTACTCATAAGCAGAGAACTTTTTAGTATTAACAATATGTAACCGGATAACTATAGGCATTGTGGCTGATTTGGTCAATTACAACATTCACAAACTGGTGTGCAGTGTTATTTATAGAATGGTAGGATGGCCGCTGTTATATAGAGGTGGTTAAATGACATTTGAACAGTTAGAAGATCTTTTTTTTAAGTTGCGAGTAAAAGCCGATCCATCAGGATTTCACGGTTTTTTGTGCGGCCGCCTGTGTTGCGGAACCATGCCCTTGGATACACTGATCGAGACATCGACCAGTTGGTTGGGACTTTCCGAAGAGCAGGCCGAAGGCGCTAAGAATTCTCTGCGGGATTTCTATGAAGAAGCCTTAACCAGCCTTGAAGATATTTCTTTTCTTTTTCAGCCCACCCTGCCCGATGACGAGCTGCCACTGCCCGAGCGGTTAGTTGCCGTGGGCGTTTGGTGCAGTAATTATATCTCTGGGCTTGGCGAAGGGATGAGCAGTGAATTTGATGTTTCCGAAGATGCCAAAGAAGCACTTGAAGATATTGCTGCAATAGGCCAGATTTCGGTGGACTTCGATACTGATGATGACGGCGAGCGCGATTACACTGAATTGGTCGAATATATACGCATTGCTGTACAGCTAATATTTAACGATCTTCATCCAGAGGCCAGTTCGGCTGAAGAGCCCACCATTCACTAATCCACATATGTTATGTGCCTCGCCAAGCCCGTAATGAAAGGTGTAGCAGACAGATGATCACCGCCAAAGAATATGCCGCGAGGCGCCGAGAATTAATGTCGACGATGCAGGGCAATAGCATTGCAATCGTCGCCGCGGCGGCAGAGAAAATTCGTTCTCGAGATACTCATTACCCCTACAAGCAAGCCACTAGCCTTAGCTATCTGTGTGGATTTTCTGAACCAGAATCTGTGTTGGTGCTGATCCCTGGGCGCAAGCAGGGCGAGTCTATATTGTTTTGTCGCGAAAAAGACCAGCTGCGTGAAACTTGGGATGGCTATCGCGTAGGCCCAGAGGGCGCAGTTGCAGATTATGCGGTGGACGATGCATTCCCCTTCAGCGATCTTGACGATATTTTGCCCGGATTATTAGAGGGTAGAGACCGAGTTTATTACGCCATAGGTAAGGATGCAGATTTTGATCGCCATCTGATGGGCTGGGTCCATGAGATTCGGGGTACCTCGGCTCCGGGTGAGTTTGTCGATCTTGATCATCTAGTCAATGAAATGCGCCTGATAAAAACCGCCTCGGAACTCAAATTGATGCGTAAGGCGGGTGAGATTTCGGCCCGTGCCCACTGCCGTGCAATGCGCGCGGCTACTCCCGGCATCTATGAATATCAGCTGCAGGCTGAGATCGAGCATGAATTTATGGCTTCTGGCGCCACGGCTCCGGCTTATACCAGTATTGTCGGCGGTGGCAAAAATGGCTGCATACTGCACTACATTGAGAATCGTGAAAAAATTAAAAACGGCGATTTGGTGTTGATAGATGCCGGCTGTGAATATGAAAATTACGCTGCGGATATCACTCGCACCTTCCCAGTTAATGGCAAGTTTAGCCGCGAGCAGGCTGCTATTTACGATATTGTTTTAGAGGCACAGATTCAGGCAATGGCAAAAATTGTGCCGGGTGTCGCTTACAATGTGGCCAACGATGCGACAGTTGCGGTGATTACTCAAGGATTGTGCGATCTGGGCATTCTCGATGGGGATGTCAGTGAGCTAATCGAACAGAAAGCCTGCAAAGAATTTTATATGCACAGCTCTGGCCACTGGCTGGGCATGGATGTGCATGACGTCGGCGATTACAAAATTGAAAATCAGTGGCGAGATTTTGAACCGGGTATGGTGCTAACCGTAGAGCCGGGAATTTATATTTCACCGGATAGTAAAAAGGTCGCCGATAAATGGCGAGGATTGGCGGTGCGAATTGAGGATGATGTTGCGGTGACCAAAACCGGTTGCGAAGATTTAACCTCTGGTGTTCCGAAGAATCGCAGGGATATTGAAACGCTTATGGCAGGTCAATTTTGACAAAACCGCAAAAGCAGCAGAGCAACCCTAGCTACGATATTGTAATTGTTGGCGGAGGCATGGTGGGTATTAGCCTGGCTGTATTACTTGCCGAACAACAGCAGACGTGGAAAGTGTTGTTGCTAGAGGCTCAGGCCTATAAACAGTCGGACCAAGCTGAGTATCGCCCCAGTTTTGATGCCCGCTCTACAGCTCTGTCATGGAGTAGCCGCAAGATTTTTGAAGCCGCCGGTCTATGGTCGGCGCTGCAATCCCAAGTGAGTCATATAGAAAAAATCCATGTCAGCGATCGTGGACATATGGGTTTAACGCGCATTGATGCCAGCGAGGCTGGTGTTGAGGCGCTGGGTTATGTGGTGGAAAATCGCTGGATTGGTGAAGTTCTTTTAGAGAAACTGGCGACAACCTCAGTGGAAGTTGTGGCTCCAGCGCGGGTGGCGATGATCAAGCCGTTAAAGGAAGGCGTACGCCTGACGATCGAAAATACTACGGAAAACATTGATCGCTATATTGAATCCTCTCTAGTAGTTATTGCCGACGGCGCAAACTCGCAAACGGCGCAAAAAATTGGTATCCATAGCAATCAACAGCCCTACGGACAGCAGGGCATTATCGCCAATATTGCATTGGAAAAACCCCACGGGGGTGTCGCCTATGAGCGTTTTACCGATCAGGGGCCAATGGCAATGTTGCCGCTCCCTGATTATAAAGGCGCCTCACGCTGCGCACTGGTATGGACGCAACCCACCGAGACGGCTGAGCAGTTGATGATCGCCTCTGATGAAGAATTTCTAAAAGCCTTACAAAAGTGCTTTGGCTATCGACTGGGGATGTTTAAAAAAGTTGGCGAGCGCTACTCCTATCCTCTCTCTCTAACCACCTCAACAGAGCAGGTTCGAAGCAATTTGGTGGTGTTGGGCAATGCTGCTCACAGTCTACATCCCGTTGCTGGGCAGGGTTTTAACCTGTCGTTGCGGGATGTTGCAGTATTGGCCGACGTCCTCGGCAAAGCAAAAACCTGTGGTGAAGATTTCTCCGCACTGGATACCCTTGAGTCCTATCAGCAACAGCAATTAGCGGATCAACAAAACACCTTATTATTTAGTGATAATCTACCGAAACTATTTGGCCAGTCATCCTCCGCTGTCGCACTGGGGCGAAATACTGGTTTGCTATTGATGGATTTAATGCCAAGTCTACGCAGTCGTTTCGCACACTTTGGTATGGGTATGGCGACCAAGGAGGCTGGACATGGCTGATCAAAAGAAATGCCAATACGATGTCATCGTGGTGGGAGCTGGCATGGTGGGAGCGGCCTTTACCGGTCTTTTGGCGCGAGCTAACCCGCAGCTTAAGATTGCCTTAATAGAAGCGCAACAGAGCTACGGTTATAAGACTGAAGTATTTGACCCGAGGGTTGCTGCATTGACGGAAAAGTCCCGTAGCCTATTGGAATGCTGTGGGGTTTGGGGGCAGATATCAGAAAAAAGAGTAAGTGCTTACATGGCGATGGATGTATGGGATGCCGAGGGTACAGGTCGAATTCAATTTGATTGTCAGGATGTCCATCAAGCCAATCTGGGCCATATTGTAGAAAACTCTCTGGTGATTGATAGTCTCTTAAACAAGATACAAACACTCGGAAATGTAGAGTTTCTGTGCCCGGTGACGGTCGCTACCTACAGTCGTAGTGAGCAGCAGGTCACGCTTGAATTAGCCGATGGACGCGAGTTGTCAGCGCCAGTTTTAGTGGCAGCTGATGGTGCCAATTCAACTATTCGTCAGCAGTTTGGTTTTCCCACACGGGAGTGGGACTATGGCCACAGTGCTATTGTCACTACAGTACAGGCTGAGTACAGCAATCAACAAACGGCCTGGCAGCGTTTTATGCCTACGGGACCACTGGCTTTGCTGCCTTTAAATAAGGCGGGTGATCGACATTATTGCTCGCTGGTTTGGTCTCAGGAATCGGATGAGGCCGAGCGTTTAATGGCCTTGGATGATGTGGCGTTTTGTCGTGAGTTAGGTTTTGCCAGCGAGCACTGTGTTGGTCAGATTGTCGCTACAGATAAACGGTTTTCTATTCCATTGCGCCAGCGTCATGCAACGGATTATGTGGTCGAGAGGGTGGTGCTATTGGGCGACTCTGCCCACACTATTCACCCGCTAGCTGGGCAGGGTGTGAATCTTGGTTTTGGCGATGTTGCGGCTCTGGTGGATACGCTGTCTGCGGCGGTTGAGCGGGGTAATGATTTGGGTTCGTTGTTAACCTTGAATAAATACCAGCGTCAGCGCAAGCCTGAAAATCTGGCGATGATGGCGGCAATGGAGGGCTTTAAGCGTCTTTTTGTGGCGGATAATTTGGCGATTCGGTTGTTGCGTAATATGGGGTTGAGTCAGGTTGATAAATTCAAACCGGTGAAGAATGAGATTATTAAACAGGTGATGGGGCTTTAAGTTCTGAGCGGTCACGAAGCTAGCCATCCCTCTGTTACCGATTCCATGGTCTGTCGTAATTCCTAAGCTATGGTAACTCGCTGGCGATCAAACAGACCCTCACTTTTCACTGAAATACGACCGACCATAAACGGGGTCTTAATGATCACAGAGGGATGGCTAGCTTCGCATGGAATTATCGAGCTGTTATCGACAGTTTTAGATTATTATTTTTGGGAGACTTTGATCAGTTTAAAAGAGCCACTTCTGGCAACTTCTTCTACTTCGGAAAAATAATCCTTAGCCTTTTTTTCCAGTGCAATAAAGTTATTTACTACAAACAATGCTTTTCCTTTGGGAGCCAATAGACGCTTGCTCGCATTGAGGAATTTCTCGGTCAGTGCGCTATCTATATTAAAGCCCTGATGAAAGGGCGGGTTGCAGATAATCGCGTCAAACTTTTCATCGAGCTGACTACCTGCATCACCAGCAATAATCTTTCCGTTAATCTTTAAGCTATCAAAATTTGCTTTGCAGGCGATTAGTGCCGCGGCATTATTATCCGTTGCGGTTATCTGTTGAAAGCCATACAGGCTTGCTGCACAGGATAAATAGCCATAGCCACAACCTAGATCCAGTAAAGATTGAGGGGCATTTCCCGCGGGATAAGACTGCAAAAATCCGGATAGATGCTCGATTAAAAATGCACTGCCCTGATCGATTTTATTCCAGCCAAAAATTCCCGGCTTACTCTGTAGTGGCAAATTTTCTGTGCTCTTTATGGCACGCAGATTTAAATAATCTTTATCGTCCAACAGCTGATTGCTAACAGCGTATTTAGTGATGCAGGCGAGGTAATAATTGCCCTGTTTCTGGGGTTTGCATTTATCACCAAATAATTTGCAGGCGTGGTCTGAATAAGTTTTAACGCCGTCATTTTTTTCGCCGCTAAGCAGTAGCTGACCTTCGGCTTTAAGCAGTGCGGAGGCCTGATTGATTATATGATGGCTGATCGGGCGCTCTTTGGAAACGCGAAATAATATGCTGTCAAAGCTGCCCGCTGCCAGCGCAGAAAAATCGAAGTCATTAAAGGCCGTTTCAATACCTGCCTGCTCGGCACTCTGTGCTATTTCATAGCGGTTGCTAAACAGTATGCGGCTTGAGTTACCTGAATAAGCGACGCTATTCCAAGAGGCTGTGGCCCAATTTTCATCGGCGACAATTAAACATTTACCCTCGGTGCGAGAGAGTTGTTGAGCCAGTAACTCTACACTTTGATCATTCATAGATACAGGCAACTTCTTGTTCAGTCAGCGCGCGATATTCGCCCGGCTCTAGATCCTCATCCAGTATGATGCCGCCAACTTGGGTACGATGTAGGGATTCCACATGATTGCCGAGAGCAGCAAACATACGTTTAACCTGATGATATTTTCCCTCTGCGATACTTAACTCTACATGCATGTCATCAATCACCTGCATGGTTGCTGGCAGGCACGGATGTTTTTCCCCTTCAAGCCAAACGCCGTTGGCCAATTTTTCCTGATAGTCCGGCGTAATGGGGACCCCAAGTGTCACTTGGTAAATTTTTTGGCATTCGCTGCGCGGTGATGTCAGGCGATGATTCCACTGGCCATCATCGGTGACTAACAGCAGGCCGGTGGTATCAATATCCAGTCGCCCTGCGATTTGTAGCTCGGCGCTGCGGTGTTCATAAATAAGCTCAATGGCGGTGCTATTGTTGTTATCTTTGGTTGCCGAGACTACGCCAGCTGGCTTGTTGAGCATAAAGTAGCGATTTTTCGCCATGCTAATAGTCGAGCCTTCAATGCAGATATCTTCACTGCCGGCTATTTTTTGTCCAGGGTTGGTTACCGGTTCATCATCGACTGTCACTTCACCGTATTTGATCAGGCGTTTAACTTCGGCGCGAGAAAGGTCTGTAGCATTGCTAATATATTTGTCGACTCTAAGCATTATGGGTTCTTAACTATTGGTTATTGAGTAGGAGGGCGGCTTGCTTGGCAAAGTAGGTGAGAATGCCGTCGGCACCGGCGCGTTTAAAGGCCAGCAGTGATTCTAAAATAACCGCATCGCGCTCAAGCCAGCCATTCTCGAAAGCGGCACAGTGCATCGCGTATTCGCCACTGACTTGATAGGCAAACGTCGGCGCTTTTAGTTCGTCTTTGACACGGCGGACAATATCCAGATAGGGCATGCCCGGCTTAACCATAATCATATCGGCACCCTCTTCTAAATCGAGAGCGCACTCATGTAGGGCTTCGTCGCTATTGGCGGGATCCATCTGATAGGTTTTTTTGTCGCCACCTTTAATGTTGCTGGCCGAGCCAACCGCATCGCGGAATGGGCCGTAATAACTGGAGGCGTACTTGGCGGCGTAGGCCATAATCATAGTATTAACGAAGCCGTGCTCTTCTAGCTCTTCGCGAACAGCACAGATACGACCATCCATCATATCCGAGGGAGCGACGATGTCGGCACCCGCTTCAGCATGAGATAGGGCCTGTTTGGAGAGTGTTTCAACGGTGATGTCGTTGAGTACATAGCCGCTGTCTTGGTCAATAATGCCGTCCTGACCATGAGTAGTAAAAGGGTCCAGTGCCACATCGGTGATAACTCCGAGTTCGGGCACCGCTGTTTTAATCGCTCGCACTGCTCGTTGAGCCAACCCTTCCGGATTGTAGGCTTCTTCGGCGAGCAGGGACTTTTTCTCTTCTGGGGTCACTGGGAAAAGTGCGATAGCGGGAATGCCAAGAGCGGCAACTTCGCGAGCTTCTTCAACCAGTAGATCAAGGGATAGACGCTCGACACCGGGCATCGATTCCACTGCTTGCCTCTGCTCGGCTCCCTCGACCACAAACAGTGGCAAGATCAGATCATTGACGCTAAGTGCAGATTCACGCATTAAACGTCGCGCAAAATCAGCGGATCTAGTCCGGCGCATTCTGGTATAGGGATATTGGCCGCGTTGGCTTGAAAAACTCATCAGTACTCCAAAAAGTGTTTTTACTGGTCGAATAAAAAACCCGTGGCGCCATGATACGGAAAAATCATCAGCACAGCATGACTATCTATTAGGCATGGCTATCTATCAGACATAATGATCTAACAAGCATATATAGAGTAGCCAGCTGTAGGCCGGTTCGACCTACAGCGTTTTAAATACCCGCTCAGCTGCATCCAGAGTAAATTGAATATCCGCATCAGTGTGGGCGGCAGACATAAAGCCTGCTTCGTAAGAGGCTGGAGCCAAATAGATGCCTTCCTCTAGCATGCCGTGGAAAAAGCGTGAGAAGCGCTCAGTGTCACACTGCATAACTTGCGAGTAATTAATGATTTTTTCTTCCTCAGAGAAGAACAGACCCCACATGGTACCGACATGGTTGCTGGTCATAGGAATACCTGCGGCAGCGGCGCGCTCGCGTAGTCCATTGACCAGCTGATCTGTATGGGTGACTAATGGATCGAGAAAGCCCGGCTGTGAAACCTGATTGAGAGTTGCCAGTCCCGCCGCCATCGCGACAGGGTTACCGGAAAGGGTACCGGCCTGATAAACCGGTCCAAGCGGAGATATCTGTTCCATAATCTCGCGTTTGCCGCCAAAGGCACCAACTGGCATACCGCCGCCGATCACCTTGCCCAGACAGATTAGATCTGGCTTGATATTGTAGTAGGCGCTGGCACCCTGTGGGCCGATGCGAAAGCCGGTCATCACCTCATCAATAATAAGCACCGCGCCAGAGGCCGTGCAGACCTCGCGCAGTGCTTCTAAAAATCCGGGAATCGGAGGAACACAGTTCATATTACCCACAACAGGTTCAACGATAATGCAGGCAACCTGTTCGCCAATTTGGGCGAAGGTCTCTTTGACCTGTTCGATATCGTTATAGTTTAGGGTTACTGTGTGATCAGCAAGTGAGGCGGGGACGCCTGGGGAACTTGGCACCCCCAGAGTAAGAGCGCCTGACCCAGCTTTCACCAGCAGTGAATCTGAATGTCCGTGGTAACAGCCTTCAAATTTTACAATCTTATCGCGGCCGGTATAGCCGCGGGCTAGACGAATGGCGCTCATGGTCGCTTCGGTGCCAGAGTTGACCATGCGTATCATATCCATTCCTGGAACATGGCCGCAGATTTTGTCGGCGAGTAATATCTCCAGTTCGGTGGGTGTGCCAAAGGTCATGGCTTTATCCAACTGCTCGCGAATAGCATCTAAAACCAGAGGGTGTCCATGCCCCAAAATCATTGGCCCCCAAGACATTACATAGTCGACATAACGTTTCCCGTCAGCATCAAACATATAGGCGCCAGCAGCACGGTCAAAAAATATCGGTGTTCCACCTACAGCGCGAAAGGCTCGCACCGGCGAGTTTACGCCGCCGGGAATATGTTTTTGAGCGGCTTCGAAAAGTTGTTTGGAGCGCGGGTGGGAATGTGTCATTTATAATTCCTAATAGGGTAAAAGCCACTGTAAGGCTAAATTGCTAATTGTGTATTATCCTGAATATAACGCAGTGATGCTATCTGAAGGGCAATCTAAAGGGCAATATTCATGGAAATAGAACAGGTAATTAAATTTTGGTTTGGCAATGACATCAATGAACCGAATCTGGCAAAACGTCAATCACCACTCTGGTGGCAAAAAAATCCTCAAATAGATGCTCTGATACGAGAGAAATTTGCAGATGGATTGCAGGGTATTGTCACCGGCCATTATGATCACTGGCTCAGCAGTCCCAGAGGCCGCCTAGCCGCTATTATTGTTTTGGATCAGTTCTCGCGCAATATGTATCGCGATAAGCCTCAATCCTTTGCCCATGATCCACTGGCTTTAAAATGGTGTATGGAGGGTATGGCTTTGAAGCAAGATATCGAATTACCTTTTATAGGCAGAGTATTTTTTTATTTACCCCTAGAGCATTCAGAAACGATTGAGATGCAAAATTTATCGGTGCAAAAATTTACCGAGCTGGCGGTCGCGGATAAAAGTGAAACATTTACCGGCTTTCAAGATTTCGCCCAGCGCCACCGAGCTGTCATTGAGAAGTTTGGACGCTACCCTCACCGAAATAGTATTTTAGGCCGAGAGAGCAGTGCAGAAGAGAAGACCTATATTGAACAGCCGGGCAGTGGTTTTTAGGCGAAGGGTTTAACGATTACCAGGATCACAATGGCCACCAGAAATAACACCGGCACTTCATTAAAGAGTCGAAAAAACACATGGGACTTAGTGCTGCTGTCGTTGCTCAACTGCTTCATATAGGCTGCGCAGAAAAAGTGATAGCCAACAAGAACTGCGACCAATAGCGCTTTTAACTGAAACCAGAGTTGACTTAAATAGTAGTCAGAATTCAGAGCGACCAGCCAGCCGCCGAAAACCACCGTAGCGATCATTGAGGGGGTGGCAATACCATTGTAGAGTTTGCGCTCCATAAGCTTAAAACGCTCAATACTCACCGCATCTTCTGACATGGCGTGATAGACAAATAGGCGTGGCAGGTAAAACAGGGCAGCAAACCAGCAGATAACGGCGATCAAATGAAAGGATAAAACCCAAGCGTACATTTAATATCTCCCGTTTAGAATGTAATATTCGGGTATTATAGACCGATGATTAGGTTCTGGATAACGAAAAGAGAAAGCATGTGATTAAAGTTGGAATTGTAGGTGCAACCGGATATACCGGTGTTGAGCTTTTAAGGCTACTGGCGGGTCATCCCCAGGCGCAGGTAACTGTGATTACTTCGCGTCGCGAAAAAGGTCTGCCGGTGGCAGATTTGTATCCCAATCTGAGAGGTGTAATTGATCTGGCGTTTTCGGCGCCGGATGTAGATCAGCTCTCTGAATGCGATGTTGTGTTCTTTGCCACCCCCCACGGTGTGGCGCAAAGTATGGTGGCAGAAATTTTACAGCGCGGGGTTAAGGTTATTGATCTTTCCGCGGACTTTAGAATTAGAGATGCGGATGTCTGGGAGAGCTGGTACGGCCAACCTCATACCGCTCGCGACTTAATACCTCAGGCGGTCTATGGCTTGCCAGAAGTAAATCGCGAAGCCATTAAGGGCGCCAGCCTTATTGCCTGCCCGGGCTGTTATCCAACCAGTGTGCAGCTCGGCTTCTTGCCTCTGCTGGAGGCTGGCTGTATTGATTTAAGTGATCTGATTGCCAACTCGGCTTCTGGTGTCAGCGGTGCCGGTCGTCAGGCCAGTATTGGGGCACTGCATTCCGAGATGAGCGATAGCTTTAAAGCCTACGCATCCTCTGGTCATCGCCATCATCCGGAGATTGTTCAGGGGCTTAGTGATGTTGCCGCCGGAAATGCTACTGCTGGCGATATTAACCTTACTTTTGTGCCTCATCTGTTACCGATTAATAGAGGTATACATACAACCCTGTATGCCAACCTAACCAAAGAAATAGATGTTCAGTCCCTGTTTGAGCAACGTTATAAAGATGAGCCCTTTGTCGATGTACTGCCTGCTGGCAGTCATCCAGAAACGCGCTCGGTACGCGGCTCCAATTTCTGTCGCATCGCTGTCTGTCGTCCCTGTGGTGGCAACAAGGTGGTTGTTCTGGTCGTCGAAGATAACCTGACTAAGGGTGCTTCAGGTCAGGGTATACAGTGTATGAATATTATCTTTGGAGTACCTGAAAACTCTGGATTGACTACACCGGCCTTGCTGCCCTGATGAATGAGGTAAAATCCATAGTCATTCCCTATCGGCCGCAGTTGATCTATCCGCTAGTTGCTGTGTTTCTCGCTTTGATCGTCGGAGCATTCTTTTTCGGCAAGTACTGGGAAAAACAAATACTCAAGGATGAGATGCAGGAAAAAACGCGCCTTGAAATACTGGCTGATGAACTTGGAACTAGGGTTGCACTCCAACAGCAGCAGTTGAGTACCGTCCAACTAAACCTACAAGTGGACTCCGCAGCACTGGAAAGTACCCGCCAGGAAATGATTGTCTTGCAGAAAAGCATCTACCAGCGCGATGAGGAATTGAAGCTTTATCGTGAACTGTTGCAGGACGGCAGTCAGCCAACGGGTCTATCTGTGGCAGATCTAAAGTTAAATATGTTAGATGATGGCCGGGTTAGTTATCGCTGGGTCGCAAGACAAAAGACTGTAAAGATGAAAACCCTGAGCGTTGCGGCAAACCTGTGGGTTTCAGGCATACTCAATGATAAAGAGACGAAGTTCTCGCTGGCAGAGCTTGATCCAGAGATTGAAGCTATGCCGCTAAATATGGAATTTAAGTACTTCTCAATCAATCGGGGTCTTATCAGATTCCCAGACAATTTTGAGCCTAGACAGGTGCGGATAACACTGCGATATTCGTGGATGGAAAAGCCACAGTTTGATCAAAAATATGACTGGAAAATTGAGGGTTGAAGAATGTTTGGTTTGAAACGACATAAAAATGAGACGGGCTATAATTCGGGAACAACAACATTGATTGCTGCCGGTACTCGATTGACTGGGGATATCAGCTTTACAGGTAACTTAGAGATTGAAGGTGAAGTGATTGGCAACGTTACCGCAGAGGGCGATAAGTCTCGAGTCAGAGTGTTGCACAGCGGTTCAGTGAAGGGCGATATAGAAGTCGCCACTATTATTGTCAACGGCAATGTTAAAGGCGATCTGTTCGCGAGCAATCTAATTGAGTTGGCAGCGAAAGCGATAGTTGAAGGTAATTTAAACTATAACTTGATTGGAATTGAGAAAGGCGCTGAAGTTGTCGGTACTTTTGTTTATCATTCGCCAGAGTCAAATGTCACGCAGTTCCCCGCCGATCGCGACGAAGTAATTTAGACGTAAGTTAGAAATAACTTAGCAGCATTTGCCAATAATTGCGCAAATTTCAAGACAGTTGATTGTCTATCTACATAAGTAGTTAGGATTTATAAGAAGCACGGAGAAAAAATGTCAGGTATTGAAACATACACCCCATCGCCACTGGATATCACTGAGAATGCAGTCGCAAAGGTGCAGACCCTCAAAAAGGAAGAGGATAATGAAGAGTTAAAGTTGCGAGTCTATGTGACTGGCGGCGGCTGCTCGGGGTTTCAGTATGGATTCTCATTTGAAGACATCATGGCGGAAGATGACACAGCGGTTACCCGCGACGGCATCACTGTGCTGATCGACTCCCTAAGCTACCAATATCTGGCCGGATCTACGGTCGACTATGAAGAGGGATTGATGGGCTCGAGATTTTTGATTACCAATCCAAACGCCTCTACCACTTGCGGTTGTGGAGCCTCGTTCTCTATTTAAACCGGTTTGTTGTAACAGTTCTACTTGAGCAAGGATGTTCACAATGCGATGGCTTTATATTTTAGTACTGCTACCCAATTTACTGCAGGCGCAAGTTAACTATCTTGATACGCCTGTTCCGCTAATGACAGCAGACAGTAAAGCGGTGACTGGCTATGTGGCCAGAATCAATCTCGATAGGGCTGATCAAGTCTTCGAGGCTCTTAGGCGCGCAGAAGCTTACTTCCAAACAAAACAGCAATTAGATTCACCGGTATCGCCCGCTGTGCCGCCGATTGCCTTTGTCATCTATGGCCCAGATGTGGGGATCTTTTTCAAAGAGAACTACAGTGCTTTTAAACCCATCGTCGATCTGGCGGCGCGGCTCTCTGCGCTTGAGGTTATCGATATCAAAGTCTGCCAGGTTAGTTATGAGCGAGAAGGTTTAGATAGGGCGACGCTATTACCGTTTGTTTCAACAGTGCCGTTTGGTCCGGCGGAAATCAGTCGGTTACTTGAAGATCAAAAGTACAGTTTGTTTTAGCTGAGTTAGAAGATTCAGTTTTAGGTTCTAAATTCAGGGGAGGTAAACGCCGCCTAGTATGGCTTTTCTAGTGGCACCGGTTACTGCTGGAACGTTACCGGGCATTTTTTCTATTCGCCGTTTAGCCAGCCAGGCAAAGGCACAGGCTTCTACCCAGTTTGGATCCAGTCCTAATTCCGATGTGGGGCTGATTTTTGATTCGGGCATGGCATCTGCAAGCCGCTGCATAAGGCCGCCATTGTGTACGCCACCACCACAGATAAAAATATCACTGATAGATTGACCGAGATTATTGATTTGATCGGCAATGCTGTCTGCAGTTAGTTGCATCAATGTTGCCTGGACATCCTGAGCCGGCAGATCGAATTCAGCTAACTGATCTTCGAGCCATGCCTGATTGAACTCTTCACGCCCGGTACTTTTAGGCGCGGGCAGTGCAAAAAATGGTTGTGACTTTAACTGTTTTAAAAGCTTGCTGTTCACAGTGCCGCCAGAACCCCAGTCGCCATTACTGTCGTAGGCGGTTCCGAGCTGCTGCTGACACCAGCTATCCAACAGCATATTGCCCGGCCCAGTATCGTAACCACTGCAGTCGCCATTGGCGGCAAGTATGGTGATGTTGGCGATGCCACCAATATTGACGATAACACGATTGTTTTCGGGATCTGAAAAAAGTGTTTGATGAAAGGCCGGTACTAGCGGTGCACCATGCCCGCCAAGAGCTATATCGGCGCGCCGGAAGTCAGCTACTACTGTGCAGTTCGTTCGCGCAGCAATAATAGTTGGGTCGCCAATCTGTTGGCTGTAGGCAAGTCTACCTGGGTTGGGCGGAGCATGGCGTATGGTCTGCCCATGACTGCCGATAGCGATAATCTGATGGGCTTGGATGTTGAGGGCGGTCATCAGTGCCAGTGCAGCGTCGGCAAACAACTCTCCGAGCAGGCTATCTGTTTCGCAGTAGAGTTGCACGCTGTCACTACCTGGCAGGCACAAATTAAGGATCTGCTGTTTTAGCTCTTCAGGTATAGAGTGAGAATGTGTGCCAAGAAGACGTGGTGCATCATCAACAAATTCAATCGCGGCTACATCTATGCTGTCAATGCTAGTGCCGGACATTAACCCCAGATAAATATGCGCATTACTCATTGGTTGTGGTTAGTTGGCACTAGCGGCACCAGCATTCATGTCGGCCGCAGAACCACTGGTAGCAAAAGTGCTTGCTCCGCCATACTCGGCAAGTTGTGTCAGCATAGGTTGTGTAGCTGTTTGGAACGCAACTAGCTCAGCTTTGGGGATTGGATTGGCCTGAGGTAGTTTAACCGTGCGTGGGTTGCGATGAACGCCATTGACTAAAAATTCATAGTGCAGGTGCGGGCCGGTTGCGTAACCTGTAGAACCGACGGTGCCAATTAGTTGACGTTGCCTAACAGATTGCCCTTTGCGAACTTTTTTGTTGTTCAGGTGAAGATACTTTGTAATGTACGTCTGGCCGTGTTGAACAAAAACAAAATTGCCGTTGGCTTTACTGTATCCCGCAGCGATCACTTTGCCGTCACCGGCAGAATAAACTGGAGTGCCTCTTGGTGCCGCATAATCGACGCCGCGGTGGGCTTTAACCTTTTTGTGGATCGGATGTTTGCGTTTTAGATTAAACCCAGAGCTAATACGGAAAATATCCAGCGGGGTACGCAGAAAAGCTTTGCGCATACTCAGCCCCTCGGGGGTGTAGTAATTTGTCGCGCCCTGACCATTGGTGTAGCGTACAGCTTGAAAGGTTTTCCCGCGATTGGTAAAGGTAGCAGCAATAATATTGCCAACACTCAATTTCTCGCCTTCGAGAAAATGTTCTTCAAAGAGCAGGGAAAATGAATCCCCTCCGCGGATATCGAATACAAAATCGATATCCCAGGCGAATATATTGGCCAGCTCCATAATGAGTTTGTCTGGCAGGTTGGCCTCTAGGCCTGACATATAAAGAGAGTCTTTAATAACTCCCTCGCGATAATTTAATAAGGTGTCTGGTTTAAGTACTAATTGCTCTGAGCTATAGCTTTCACCGTCAAGGGTAAATACGCGGCTAACCAGTTTCGACTGTACATGGTGTAGCTCCTGAAGTTGGCCTGAGCGGTCAAGTCCAAAGCGAAACAGTTCCCCGGGGTAAAGGTTGCGCAGTAGCTTTCCGTCTGGGGAGGAAGATACCTCGTAAACATCTGCAGCAGTGAGTTCTGCGCGAGTAAATAGGGTTGAGAGGCTGTCGCCGGAGGAAACTCGTTGTTCGGTCCACTTAAGAGCTGGCTCTACTTCTTCGGCTGGGGTTGCAGGTGGTTGAGTAGCTGCTGGTATAGCGATCGGCTCTGCGACTTGCCGGTTGGCTTCGGCATTGCTGACTGGGTAGAGCGCGAGAGCAAGCAGACAACAGCCGACGGCAGTGGCCATAATAAGATGGTGCCGCGGAAAGTCCTTAAGAATGGATTGCATAAAACGTACTGTCTTGTGCAAGTTGTTCTCCATCATAAAAAGCCAATGCTGTGAAATTTTTGCAAGTTTAGCCTAATAAATTAACAAGTTACAGAGACAAGCTCGTGCTTTTCGAGAACAAACTGCGGACTCGTTGTAAAGACAGCTATAAAGGTAGGCGATAAAATCTTGTATTTATGGCCTCAATGTGTAGAGTTGGCGCTCCTAAATAGTGACCAGTGAAACCAGTTCCGATGAAACAAAGTGGCAGTCAGTTAATCAAGCAATTACGCCAGCGTGGCCTTGTGGCGCAGGTGTCGGCAGAAAACGAATTAGAAACACATCTCGATCAGCCCCGCGTGCTCTACTGTGGTTTTGATCCCACGGCAGATAGCTTGCATCTCGGGCATCTTGTGCCGCTACTTGTCTTGAAGCGTTTTCAGAAGGCGGGACATACGCCGATTGCCCTAGTGGGCGGTGCGACTGGGTTGATAGGGGATCCAAGTTTTAAAGCCGCTGAACGCAAACTAAATACACCAGATGTAATATCTAGCTGGGCCGATAAGATCAGGACGCAGGTCAGTCAATTTATTGATTTTGACTGCGGAGAAAACTCAGCGATTGTTGCCAACAATCTTGACTGGACGGCTGAGATGTCTGCGTTGGAATTTCTACGCGATGTTGGTAAGCACTTTTCCGTAAATAACATGATTAACAAAGAGTCGGTAAAGCAGCGCTTAGATCGCGAGGGCTCGGGGATATCATTTACTGAATTTTCCTATGCCCTATTACAGGGGATGGACTTTTCGGAGCTCAATAGACGCCACAGCTGTACGTTGCAAGTTGGCGGTAGTGATCAGTGGGGCAATATAGTTGGGGGTATCGACTTGAGTCGACGCCAGAATCAGGCGCATTGTTTTGCTTTGACAGTGCCATTGATAACCAAAGCTGATGGCACTAAGTTCGGTAAAACCGAGGCGGGTGCCGTTTGGCTAGATCCAGCGAAAACATCGCCGCTAGCTTTTTATCAGTTTTGGCTAAATGTAGCTGACGCTGACGTCTATAAATTCCTACATTATTTTACTTTCCTCTCTATAGAGGAAATTGCTGCGGCCGAAGAAGCAGACCGGCAAGCGCAAGGCCGACCTCAGGCGCAAGCTCTGTTAGCCAGAGAGGCAACGAAGCTGGTGCACGGTGAGCAGGGTTTGGCAGCAGCATTGCGGATAACAGTGGCGCTATTTAACGGCGAGCCTGACCAGCTATCTGAGACAGATTTTGAACACCTGAGATTAGATGGAATGCCATCCTCTAAATTATGTGATGGGGATTTAGTTGAAAAGCCGCTAACCAATCTACTTACAGAATGTGGAATGGTAAAAGCGGGGAGGGAAGTGAAAGATGCCCTGGGGCGCAAATCGGTGTTTATTAATGGTGTTGCGAGAGGTGCGGAAGACAATATGAATACTGTTGAATGCTTCGCTCACGACCGTGCTCTTTATGGTCGCTTCTATCTAGTCCGTCTCGGCAAGAAAAAATATCACCTATTTGAGCGAGTTTAGCTGCTTTATTGACCACTTTTTAGCCAGTCTGAAAATAAACCGAAATACTTGTTGACAGTCTGTGGCCTGTCTGTAGAATGCGCGCTCCCAACAGGGTGAGCCTCTAAGAAAACAGCGGCAAAAAGTGGAAAAATAAGAGCTTAATATTTATTTAAATCCAACTGTTGACATGAGCAGATTCGACGCTAAAATGCGCGCTCCCAACAGGATGAGCTACTAAGAAGTCAGTAGCAAAAAATGGAAAAATAAAAGCTTCATATTTATTTGTATCCAGCTGTTGACATAAGTAATTTCGACGCTAGAATGCGCGCCTCCCAACAGCAATGTTGAGAAGCGAAACAAGCAAGAAATTAGAGAGTGAAATTAAAGTTAAATAATTCACTTTCACTGTTGACAAAGGGTCGGCGATCTATAGAATACGCCCCCCGCTCTGATGAGCGAATCGTTCTTTAAAAAATTAATCAAGCAATGCGTGTGGGTACTTGCTAGTTGATGTTGGATAACTAAACATCATGTAACAAGTAGCCTAACGCAATCATTTATGAATGTGATAAGCGTACAGTTGTATGAAACTGAGATTTTGAATGGTGAAGCAAGTTTTGCGTAACCGTTCCCTCTCCTTAATTGGTGAGGTTAAAAAGATTGAACTGAAGAGTTTGATCATGGCTCAGATTGAACGCTGGCGGCAGGCCTAACACATGCAAGTCGAGCGCGAAAGCCCTTCGGGGTAAGTAGAGCGGCGGACGGGTGAGTAATGCTTGGGAATCTACCTAGTAGTGGGGGATAACGTGTGGAAACGCACGCTAATACCGCATACGTCCTACGGGAGAAAGCAGGGGACCTTCGGGCCTTGCGCTATTAGATGAGCCCAAGTCGGATTAGCTAGTTGGTGAGGTAATGGCTCACAAAGGCGACGATCCGTAGCTGGTCTGAGAGGATGATCAGCCACACTGGGACTGAGACACGGCCCAGACTCCTACGGGAGGCAGCAGTGGGGAATATTGGACAATGGGGGAAACCCTGATCCAGCCATGCCGCGTGTGTGAAGAAGGCTCTAGGGTTGTAAAGCACTTTCAGTAGGGAGGAAAAGTTTAAGGTTAATAGCCTTGAACCCTGACGTTACCTACAGAAGAAGCACCGGCAAACTCCGTGCCAGCAGCCGCGGTAATACGGAGGGTGCGAGCGTTAATCGGAATTACTGGGCGTAAAGCGCGCGTAGGTGGTTTGATAAGCTAGCTGTGAAAGCCCTGGGCTCAACCTGGGAACTGCAGTTAGAACTGTCTGACTAGAGTACAGTAGAGGGTGGCGGAATTTCCTGTGTAGCGGTGAAATGCGTAGATATAGGAAGGAACATCAGTGGCGAAGGCGGCCACCTGGACTGATACTGACACTGAGGTGCGAAAGCGTGGGGAGCAAACAGGATTAGATACCCTGGTAGTCCACGCCGTAAACGATGTCTACTAGCCGTTGGGAGACTTGATCTCTTAGTGGCGCAGCTAACGCAATAAGTAGACCGCCTGGGGAGTACGGCCGCAAGGTTAAAACTCAAATGAATTGACGGGGGCCCGCACAAGCGGTGGAGCATGTGGTTTAATTCGACGCAACGCGAAGAACCTTACCAGGTCTTGACATCCTGAGAATCCTTTAGAGATAGAGGAGTGCCTTCGGGAATTCAGTGACAGGTGCTGCATGGCTGTCGTCAGCTCGTGTCGTGAGATGTTGGGTTAAGTCCCGTAACGAGCGCAACCCTTGTCCTTAGTTGCTAGCAGGTAATGCTGAGAACTCTAAGGAGACTGCCGGTGACAAACCGGAGGAAGGTGGGGACGACGTCAAGTCATCATGGCCCTTACGACCTGGGCTACACACGTGCTACAATGGCCAGTACAGAGGGCCGCAAACCCGCGAGGGGGAGCTAATCTCACAAAGCTGGTCGTAGTCCGGATCGCAGTCTGCAACTCGACTGCGTGAAGTTGGAATCGCTAGTAATCGTGAATCAGAATGTCACGGTGAATACGTTCCCGGGCCTTGTACACACCGCCCGTCACACCATGGGAGTGGGTTGCAAAAGAAGTAGCTAGGCTAACCTTCGGGAGGCCGGTTACCACTTTGTGATTCATGACTGGGGTGAAGTCGTAACAAGGTAGCCCTAGGGGAACCTGGGGCTGGATCACCTCCTTAAACGAATATCCTTTCGGTTAGTAAGTACTCACACGCATTGCTTGATTAAAAATGGTACACAGTAAAGTACGGTATGCCGACGGGCGGCTAAGACCCGTCGCAACAGAATTGGGTCTGTAGCTCAGTTGGTTAGAGCGCACCCCTGATAAGGGTGAGGTCGGTGGTTCAAATCCACCCAGACCCACCAATTTTTTTGTATGAAATTGGGGCTATAGCTCAGCTGGGAGAGCGCCTGCCTTGCACGCAGGAGGTCAGCGGTTCGATCCCGCTTAGCTCCACCACTTTATGCACCCTCTTTACTGTGACAAGAAGTTAGCGATAAGCACAAGGTGTTTATCACTGGCTTTTTTTATGCCAGATGCTCTTTAAAAAGATAGTTGTTAAATATTGTAAATTTTTTCAAGGCCAGTATGTGATTAAACATATCTGTCCGGCGAAAATTGTTACAAACTATGAAAATAGTACGTCACAAATTTTAAAATCTTGCTAGCTTGTACTGTATGGTCAAGCGAGTAAGCGCATACGGTGAATGCCTTGGCAGTTGGAGGCGATGAAGGACGTAGGAGCCTGCGATAAGCTTCGGGGAGGTGGCAAACACCCTTTGATCCGAAGATTTCCGAATGGGGAAACCCACTCATCATAAGATGAGTATCTTGCACTGAATTCATAGGTGCATGAAGCGAACCTGGAGAACTGAAACATCTAAGTAACCAGAGGAAAAGAAATCAACCGAGATTCCCTTAGTAGCGGCGAGCGAAAGGGGAGCAGCCTGCAAGTGATAGCAGAAGTGTTAGTGGAACAGTCTGGAAAGTCTGGCGATACAGGGTGATAGCCCCGTACACGAAAACTCTTTTGTGGTACTAAGCTTGCGATAAGTAGGTCGGGACACGTGTTATCTTGACTGAATATGGGGGGACCATCCTCCAAGGCTAAATACTACCAACTGACCGATAGTGAACTAGTACCGTGAGGGAAAGGCGAAAAGAACCCCTGTGAGGGGAGTGAAATAGATCCTGAAACCGTATGCGTACAAGCAGTAGGAGCAGACTTGTTCTGTGACTGCGTACCTTTTGTATAATGGGTCAGCGACTTATTTTCAGTGGCAAGGTTAACCGTATAGGGGAGCCGTAGGGAAACCGAGTCTTAATAGGGCGTTTTAGTCGCTGGGAATAGACCCGAAACCGGGCGATCTATCCATGGCCAGGTTGAAGGTTGAGTAACATCAACTGGAGGACCGAACCCACTAATGTTGAAAAATTAGGGGATGAGCTGTGGATCGGAGTGAAAGGCTAATCAAGCCCGGAGATAGCTGGTTCTCCTCGAAAGCTATTTAGGTAGCGCCTCATGTATCACCACCGGGGGTAGAGCACTGTTTCGGCTAGGGGGTCATACCGACTTACCAACCCGATGCAAACTCCGAATACCGGTGAGTGCAATCATGGGAGACACACGGCGGGTGCTAACGTTCGTCGTGGAGAGGGAAACAACCCAGACCGCCAGCTAAGGTCCCAAATATCAGTTAAGTGGGAAACGATGTGGGAAGGCTCAGACAGCTAGGAGGTTGGCTTAGAAGCAGCCATCCTTTAAAGAAAGCGTAATAGCTCACTAGTCGAGTCGGCCTGCGCGGAAGATGTAACGGGGCTAAACTGATAACCGAAGCTGCGGATGCGTGTTTACACGCATGGTAGAGGAGCGTTCTGTAAGCCGTTGAAGGTGCATTGTAAGGTGTGCTGGAGGTATCAGAAGTGCGAATGCTGACGTGAGTAACGATAAAGGGAGTGAAAAACTCCCTCGCCGGAAGATCAAGGTTTCCTGTCCAACGCTAATCGGGACAGGGTTAGTCGGCACCTAAGGTGAGGCCGAAAGGCGTAATCGATGGAAAACAGGTTAATATTCCTGTACGACTTTATACTGCGATGGGGGGACGGAGAAGGCTAAGTGATCAGGGCGATGGTTGTCCCTGTTTAAGCTAGTAGGGAGATCTTTTAGGTAAATCCGGAAGATCACATTCCTGAGAAGCGAATACGAGCTCAATTGCGAGCGAAGTCACTGATGCCATGCTTCCAAGAAAAGCCTCTAAGCTTCAGGTATAAAGTCACCGTACTCCAAACCGACACAGGTGATCAGGTAGAGAATACCAAGGCGCTTGAGAGAACTATGGTGAAGGAACTAGGCAAAATGGTGCCGTAACTTCGGGAGAAGGCACGCCATTGACGGTGATCGGACTTGCTCCGTAAGCTGTTGGTGGCCGCAGAGACCAGGCCCCTGCGACTGTTTATCTAAAACACAGCACTCTGCAAACTCGTAAGAGGAAGTATAGGGTGTGACGCCTGCCCGGTGCCGGAAGGTTAATTGATGGGGTTAGCTTCGGCGAAGCTCTTGATCGAAGCCCCGGTAAACGGCGGCCGTAACTATAACGGTCCTAAGGTAGCGAAATTCCTTGTCGGGTAAGTTCCGACCTGCACGAATGGCGTAACGACGGGGGCGCTGTCTCCACCATAGACTCAGTGAAATCGAAATCGCGGTGAAGATGCCGTGTTCCCGCGGCTAGACGGAAAGACCCCGTGAACCTTTACTATAGCTTGGCACTGAACTTTGAATCTATCTGTGTAGGATAGGTGGGAGGCTTTGAAGCGTTATCGCTAGATAGCGTGGAGCCATCCTTGAAATACCACCCTGGTATATTTGAGGTTCTAACTCTGACCCATTATCTGGGTCGAGGACAGTGTCTGGTGGGTAGTTTGACTGGGGCGGTCTCCTCCCAAAGAGTAACGGAGGAGCGCGATGGTACACTCAGCATGGTCGGAAATCATGCTATGAGCGCAAAGGTAGAAGTGTGCTTGACTGCGAGACTGACACGTCGAGCAGGTACGAAAGTAGGTCTTAGTGATCCGGTGGTTCTGTATGGAAGGGCCATCGCTCAACGGATAAAAGGTACTCCGGGGATAACAGGCTGATACCGCCCAAGAGTTCATATCGACGGCGGTGTTTGGCACCTCGATGTCGGCTCATCACATCCTGGGGCTGGAGCTGGTCCCAAGGGTATGGCTGTTCGCCATTTAAAGTGGTACGCGAGCTGGGTTCAGAACGTCGTGAGACAGTTCGGTCCCTATCTGCCGTGGGCGTTGGAAAATTGAGGAAAGCTGCTCCTAGTACGAGAGGACCGGAGTGGACGAACCCCTGGTGTTTGGGTTGTCATGCCAATGGCATTGCCCAGTAGCTACGTTCGGACGGGATAACCGCTGAAAGCATCTAAGCGGGAAGCCTCTTCCAAGATTAATTTTCCCTAGAGTTTAACTCTTCTAAAGGGCCGTTCAAGACTAGGACGTTGATAGGTTGGGTGTGGAAGCGCTGTGAGGCGTTGAGCTAACCAATACTAATTGCCCGTGAGGCTTGACCATATAATGCAAGCTAGATTGCTGGACATATATGTGAACCGCAATTTGTCTTTGAAAAGACCAGTATTTAACAACTACCGACCTAATTTGACTCTGAAGCAATTGCTTCGAGGTCATACCAGTTTGCCTGGTGACCATAGAGAACTAGAACCACCTGATCCCATCCCGAACTCAGTAGTGAAATGGTTCATCGCCGATGGTAGTGTGGGGTTTCCCCATGTGAGAGTAGGTCATCCACGCCTTCCTTTTTCGAGCGCAAAACTATAAAATCCTAACCCCTGTAGCAATAGCTACAGGGGTTTTTTATTGTCCATTAACTTTATGATTTGATATTTATGGAGTAAATACAACCAATCATCGGGCATAATGCCAATAACATTCTTCAGGCGTATTCCGTGGATTTTTTTCTTTATTTACTAATAGGTGCCGGCGCAGGATTCCTCAGCGGGTTATTTGGCCTTGGTGGCGGGATAATCGTTGTCCCCGCTTTGATATTTCTTTTTACAGCCAATGATTTGTCGCCTGAAATTATTACCCACCTAGCAATCGGTACATCTCTGGCAACTATAATCGTAACCTCCATCGCCTCAACTACCACTCACCACCAAATGAAATCTGTTCGCTGGGATATTGTCAGATGGATAAGTCCTGGCATCGTTGTGGGCTCGATATTTGGCGGAGTCTTGGCTGCGACTATCTCTGGTCCATTATTACAGTTACTTTTTGGTGGTTTAATGATCGTAGTTTCAGTTCAATTGTTGCTTGTACCATCTGCCGGTGATATCTCCGTGCCAAATAAACTGCAGATTGGAGTAGTTGGGGCCTTTATCGGTGCCCTTTCAAGCCTTTTTGGTATTGGCGGAGGTACCTTATCGACGCCATATTTATTCTCTTTAGGTATCAAAATCCGTCAAGCAGTGGCTACATCAGCTGCCTGCGGGTTACCTATAGCCGTTGTTGGAACGACAACGTATTTTTTAACCGGATTAAATCAACAATTTTTACCACCAGGTAGCTTCGGGTTTATTTTTGCCCCAGCATGGCTTGGGATAGTCGTAGCCAGTATGCCTTTTGCTCGCATAGGAGCACTACTGGCACACCGAATAAATGAACGCCGCCTCAAGCGCTTATTTGCTGGCATAATTCTTTTTCTAGGAGCCAGATTTATATGGCTCAACGCATTAATCCTTTTGGTGTAGTTAGATGTCAGATGCTCAGGATCAAATTTTAAATATTCTAAAAGATGGCCAATTCCATTCTGGTGAGAGCCTTGGTGAGGCGCTTGGATGTAGCCGAACAGCTGTGTGGAAACAACTTCAAAAACTGGAAGCCCTCGGCCTCGATATAGAGACAGTTAAAGGGACTGGTTATCGCGTTGTCAGTGGTTTTGAGTTGCTTGACGCAAAATTAATTCAATCTCAACTTACCAGTATGGCTGTCCGCGAGCTGACTAATTTAGAGATATTTAAAAGCATTGATTCAACGAATAAATATGCCCGACAAAAAGCGGAGATAACCCCCTCATCCGGATCTGTTGTTTTAGCTGAGCAACAGAGTGCCGGACGCGGTCGGCGCGGTAAAGCGTGGGTAAGTCCTTTCGCTGCAAATATCTACCTTTCAATTATTTGGGACTTTGAGCATGGCGCTCAGGCGCTTGAGGGGCTTAGTCTTGCGGTTGGTGTGTCCGTTAAGCGTGCGCTCTTTGCTCAGGGGATTAAGGGAGTCCAGCTAAAATGGCCTAATGATATTTATGTTGAAGGAAAAAAGCTCGGTGGTATTTTGTTGGAAATGATCGGTGATCCCGCTGGACAATGCACTGTCATTGTTGGTGTGGGCATTAATGTTGCAATGCCTGCTCGTCAGGGTTTAGCAATAGATCAAGAATGGACAGACGTTAGAAGTCAAAAGAAAAATCAAGAATCTAGATTATCAGAAATAGATCGGCCATCAAGAAACCTTCTTGTGGCTGAGGTTATCTCTGAGATCATTGAATTGCTCAGTGACTTTCAGGATAAAGGCTTTTCCGCTTATCGCGATGAATGGCAGGCTGCCGATGCTTTTTTTGGTTTACAGGCAATGATTAGTACACCGAAACAGTCCATTGTGGGAATCGTCAGAGGTGTAGACCAAAATGGCGCACTACGACTGGAGCTTGATAACGGGATGACTGAGACTTTTATTGGTGGAGAGTTGAGCTTGAGGCTATCCTGATGAATTTAGATATAGATGTAGGTAATACACGAATTAAATGGCGGGTTTTCGACCAAGGGTTAGTTGTTGCCCATGGAGATCAGCTGACAGAAGTTAGTCGGCAGGCTACGCCGCTTGAAATAACAGATGTCGATAATATTCAGCGGATAAGACTATCCTGTGTTGCTGGTAACGAGATTGTCGAAAATTTACGCAGTCAATTAATGGAACAGTTTAATTGCCCATTGGTGCTTGCTGAGGTTTCTGGCAGTGCTGCTGGAGTTACCTGTGGCTATAAAAATTATCGGCAATTGGGCGTTGATCGCTGGCTGGCGTTAGTCGCCGCGTATAATAAAATCAACAATGCCGTAATAGTTGTAGATGTAGGCAGTGCAGTGACTATTGATATTGTCGGCCCAGAAGGTGCGCATCAGGGTGGCTATATAGTTCCTGGCTTGCGACTTATGCATCAATCGCTCTGGCAGGGTACGGACAGTATAAAGGTCAACACTAAAATCGCATCTAATATAGAAAGCCCCGGCCGCTCGACTGATGATGCTGTAGATAAAGGCTGTCTTCTGCTACTGGTTTCGACGATTCAATCTTTGGTTGCTCAGTACTGCTGTAAGCTTATTGTCACTGGCGGCGATGGATTACTGCTTCGAGATCAGCTTGAGCTGGAGGCAGAGTACTATCCGGATCTTGTTCTAGAGGGATTAGGATTAGAGGGTATTAAGTTTAAGGTCTGTGGCGAATGAAAGCCCTAATCGCGATACTCTTTTTGATTAATTGTCTCGCTTTCTTTATGTTTAGTCATGTCCAGAAACAGTCTGAAATACAAACGGCAGAATCACAAGAGCAAAGGAGCCCGCTCACGGATTCGTCTCAGTCCATTTTACTATTGTCAGAAATATCTGCAGATCAGTTAGCTGTTATCAATACGATTTCAGAGGATGTGGTTGAGTTAATAGATCAAAATAGCGGAGATATTGCCGAATGTGAGGTGCTCGGCCCATTCGAGAATAGAGTTCTAGCGGATGGCGCTCTGGCTGATTTACTGGGTGAAAATAGTCTGGAAAGTATGATAATTAGCGACCAAAATTCCTCAAAATACTGGCTAAAAATACCCTTGGATTTAAGTGTCAAAATCGTTCAAGCCCATTGGGTTCATTACGAGAATAAAAAAAGATACAAAGAAGTCTGTATGAAGGTTGCTTATACGCTTAAGTTTCACTAGAATCGCGCTCCGTTATTGAGATGCTGGCGTAGCTCAGTTGGTAGAGCAGCTGACTTGTAATCAGCCGGTCGGGGGTTCGACTCCTCTCGCCAGCTCCAATTTTTCGGTATTGCATAGTTATTGTTGGCAATTTGTTGACAATTTCGTCCTGTACCCCGAAAATAAGCGGCCATTTTTTGGGGGGATTCCTGAGCGGCCAAAGGGATCAGACTGTAACTCTGACGCGAAAGCTTCGGTGGTTCGAATCCACCTCCCCCCACCATTAAGCAGGTAAGTCGTGTTAATAGTGGCAAAAACAACGGCTTAGGATTTTGTGAGCGCTGTTTGTAAGGATGTAATGCGGGCGTTGTGTAATGGTAAGACCTCAGCCTTCCAAGCTGATGATGCGGGTTCGATTCCCGCCGCCCGCTCCATAAAAGGGTCAGGCAATGCTCATATAGCTCAGTCGGTAGAGCACTTCCTTGGTAAGGAAGAGGTCACCGGTTCAAATCCGGTTATGAGCTCCATATTTTCTTGAAAGAGCGATGCTTTTTTAAGTTTGGTAATAATGGTTATTAGTAATAAAAGTAAAGTGTTAAAGCTTAATAGAGTAGTTCGAGTAATTATTTTTTAACGTTTAGATTTAAAGTTCAGGGCATTAGTTGTAGCCCGCTAATGTTTTGTTTAGGAGATACTGAGATGGGTAAAGAAAAATTTGAAAGAAATAAGCCGCATGTAAACGTAGGCACAATTGGCCACGTTGACCACGGTAAAACAACATTGACTGCAGCGATGACACGCGTCTGTGCAGAAGTCTACGGCGGCGAAATGAAAGCCTTCGATCAGATTGATAATGCACCCGAAGAGCGCGAGCGCGGCATCACCATCTCAACAGCACACGTTGAGTATGACTCCACAATTCGTCACTACGCCCACGTAGACTGCCCAGGTCACGCCGACTATGTTAAAAACATGATCACCGGTGCTGCTCAGATGGACGGCGCTATATTGGTTTGTGGTGCAACTGATGGCCCCATGCCACAGACCCGTGAGCACATTCTGCTGTCACGTCAGGTAGGTGTACCTTACGTAGTGGTATTCCTGAACAAAGCTGACCTGCTTGCAGAAGACTGTGGCGGCGTTGATTCAGAAGAATACGCAGAAATGTTAGAGCTAGTAGAGATGGAGCTGCGTGAGCTGCTAGATCTTTATGAGTTCCCAGGCGACGACACGCCAATTATTGTTGGTTCAGCGCTGATGGCGTTGGAAGGCAAGGATGACAACGAGCTAGGCACAACAGCGGTTAAGAAATTGGTAGAAGCTCTGGATACGTATATCCCTGAGCCAGTACGTGCAGTAGACCAGCCGTTCCTGATGCCGATTGAAGACGTATTCTCAATCGCCGGTCGCGGAACAGTAGTAACAGGTCGAGTAGAGCGTGGAATTGTTAAAGTAGGCGAAGAGATCGAAATTATCGGTATCACTGATACTGCTAAGACAACCTGTACTGGTGTTGAAATGTTCCGTAAGCTGCTTGACGAAGGTCGCGCTGGTGAGAACTGCGGTATCTTGTTGCGTGGCACTAAGCGTGAAGAAGTTCAGCGTGGTCAAGTACTGGCCAAGCCGGGTTCAGTAAAGCCGCACACCAAGTTCACCTCAGAAGTCTATGTACTGTCTAAAGATGAGGGTGGTCGTCATACGCCATTCTTTAAAGGCTACCGCCCACAGTTTTACTTCCGAACCACAGACGTTACAGGAGCCTGTGAGCTACCTGCTGGCACTGAGATGGTAATGCCAGGCGATAACGTGCAGATGGAAGTAACCTTGATTCACCCGATCGCGATGGAAGACGGTTTGCGTTTTGCTATCCGTGAAGGCGGCCGTACTGTTGGTGCGGGTGTTGTTGCTAAGATTATCGAATAAGTAATACCGCAAGTCTGAAGCGTAAAGCCGAGGCATCGTTGATGTCTCGGCTTAGCTGTCAGATAGGGAAGCAGTAAAATTAGGGAAGTGAGAAAGCTTAGAAGGCCAGTAGTTCAATTGGTAGAGCACCGGTCTCCAAAACCGGCTGTTGGGGGTTCGAGTCCCTCCTGGCCTGCCATTAATTAGTTCGGGACGTGCGAATGAACGTTGAAGAAGAAAGTAAACAGTTTCAATTAGATTGGCTGAAGTGGTTGGTAGCAGCTTTGCTGTTAGGTGGATCTATCTATGCTAACTGGTATTACGGAGCTGAGTCAGTTCTATATCGCGCGATAGGTATGATTGCGGTAATTTTGGTTGCCGGATTCATTGCTGCGCAAACTGAAAAGGGTGGAGCAGTTGTAGAATTGGCCATTGGTGCGCGCACAGAGTTGCGCAAAGTTGTATGGCCTACCAAGCAGGAGCGCAACCAGACTACATTAATTGTGGTCGCGGTTATTTTATTGATGTCGCTGATTCTATGGGGAATTGATTCTCTGTTGAGTTTGGGCGCTGCACAGATAATGGGCTAGGAGAAGAGGCATGTCGATGCGTTGGTATGTGGTACATGCTTACTCGGGTTACGAGAAAAAAGTTGCTTTGGCTCTGCAGGATCGAGTTGAAATGCACGGATTGCAAGAACGTTTTGGTGAGGTTTTAGTGCCCACCGAAGAAGTTGTTGAGATGCGAGGTGGTGAAAAACGAACCAGTGAAAGAATGTTTTTCCCCGGTTATGTTTTGGTTCAAATGGAGCTGGATGATGATACTTGGCACCTGGTTAAAGAAACGCCTCGTGTTATGGGTTTTATTGGCGGAAAGGCTGATAAACCAGCCCCGATTACCGATAAGGAAGCTGAGCTAATCTTGCAGAGAGTGCATGATTCAGAAGAGGCTCCGCGTCCCAAGACTATGTTTGAGCCCGGCGAAATGGTTCGTGTTACCGATGGTCCGTTTAATGACTTTAACGGAACCGTTGAAGAAGTTAATTACGAGAAGAGCAGGTTGCGTGTAGCTGTATCGATCTTTGGTCGATCTACGCCGGTTGAGTTGGAGTTCACTCAGGTCGAGAAAGCCTGATAAAAAGATTTTTGATAGGTTTGCAATGTCGCAAACGTATCGGGGAGCCAGAGAAAGATTGATGCCGTTCGTATTCGGCAGCTATCAGGAGGCGCTAATACCCATCATAGGAGAAGTAGAATGGCTAAGAAAGTAACGGCTTATATCAAGCTGCAAGTGCCTGCAGGTCAGGCCAATCCAAGTCCACCGGTAGGTCCAGCATTGGGTCAGCACGGTGTGAATATCATGGAATTCTGTAAGGGCTTTAACGCCCAGACTCAGGGCACTGAGCCCGGTGCTCCAGTTCCTGTTGTTATCACTGTATACGCTGATCGCAGCTTTACTTTTGAAATGAAAACGCCACCTGCGTCTTTCCTTTTGAGAAAAGCGGCTGGTATCAAAAGCGGCAGTGGACGTCCAAACACTGAAAAAGTTGGCTCAGTTACTCGTGCCCAGCTTGAAGAAATTGCAACGGCAAAGAAGCCTGATTTAACAGCAGCTGATATGGACGCTGCAGTCCGCACCATTGCCGGCTCAGCCCGGTCAATGGGCATTGAAACGGAGGGTGTGTAAATGCCTAAGTTATCTAAACGCCGTCGCGCTATTAACGAAAAAATTGAAGCAGGTAAATTATATCCTGTAGCAGAAGCCCTCACTCTGTTGAAAGAGTTGCCTGCTGTTAAGTTTAACGAAACTGTAGATGTTGCTATTAATCTCGGTATCGACCCACGTAAATCAGATCAGATTGTTCGCGGTGCAACTACGCTTCCGAATGGTTCCGGTAAAGATGTTCGTGTCTGTGTATTTGCGCAGGGCGAAGCGGCTGAAGCTGCAAAAGCTGCTGGCGCTGAGTTTGTCGGTATGGAAGAGCTGGCAAATGACGTTAAAGGCGGCATGATGGACTTTGATGTTGTGGTTGCTGCTCCCGACGCAATGCGCGTTGTAGGATTGTTGGGTAAGGTTTTGGGGCCGCGTGGTCTGATGCCAAACCCTAAGTCTGGAACAGTTACTCCAGATGTTGGTTCTGCAGTTAAAAATGCAAAAGCGGGTCAGGTGCGCTTCCGTGCTGACAAGAACGGTATCGTTCATGGTGGTATTGGTGTGGTCGCATTTGATGCTTCAGCACTACAGCAAAATCTCGAAGCATTGATGGCGGACCTGGCAAAAGCCAAGCCGGCATCTGCTAAAGGTATCTATATCAAGAAGATTACTATTTCTTCAACGATGGGACCAGGATTACTCATTGATCACGGCTCATTGGAGCTTTGATTATTCGGCGGCTTTGTGCTGCCGAAAAAGACTTTGGGGTCTGAGCTAGTGGTGAACTATTAGCTCAGGTCGTTAAAGACCGTAGGTTCCCGCAAGGGGTTAATGATTTTAAGCGGCTTTTGTCGCTGAAGATTTCCTACGCAAACGGTGAACCCAGTACAGATTTTTGCGCTGGTTGCAATTCGCCGAGGTGGTCGAAGACTTTAGTCTTCGACTGAAACTCAGGTAAAAGCAGGAGATTTATTGTGGCATTGAATCTCGAAGGCAAGAAAGCGATTGTTGCTGAAGTAAGTGAAACAGCAGCCAACGCTTTGTCTCTAGTGATTGCCGACGCCCGTGGCGTTGATGTTACCAATATGAATGCTCTTCGTGCTAAAGCTCGAGCAGAGAACGTGCAACTGCGCGTTGTCCGCAACACTTTGGCTAAACGAGCATTCGCAGAAACCGACTACGCTTGCGTAGAAGATGTTCTGGTTGGTCCATCATTGTTCGCCTTCTCTATGGAGGATCCCGGTGCAGCGGCGCGACTGTTCAAAGACTTTGCGAAAGAAAACGAAGAATTTGAAGTAAAAGCGTTGTCGGTTAGTGGTCAGTTACTCTCAAGTGGGCAGATCGATACCCTAGCTAAACTTCCGACCCTTCATCAGGCTCTCGGTATGTTGGCTGGCGTTACATTGGCTCCAGTTACTAAGTTGGTTCGCACTCTTAACGAGGTGCCAACTAAAGTGACACGTGTTGTAGCTGCAGTTAAAACTCAAAAAGAGGAAGCGGCGTAAGCGCTTTCACTGTAAACATAAAAATTTAGGAGGCCCGAAATGGCTTTATCAAACGAAGATATTTTGAATGCAATCGCAGAAATGAGCGTAATGGACGTTGTTGAGCTTGTAAGCGCGATGGAAGAGAAATTTGGTGTTTCTGCACAGGCTGCAGTTGCAGTTGCAGCTGGCCCTGCTGCTGATGGCGGCGGTGAAGCAGCGGCAGAGAAGACTGAATTTGATGTTGTATTAAGCGCAATTGGCGACAAGAAAGTAAACGTAATTAAAGCAGTTCGTGCGATTACTGGTCTTGGTCTGAAAGAAGCAAAAGAAATGGTTGACGGTGCTCCATCAACTATTAAAGAAGCTGCTTCTAAAGGCGATGCTGAAGAAGCTAAGAAGCAATTGGAAGAAGCTGGCGCCACTGCTGAACTTAAGTAGGTTTATGGTGTTGGATGCCTGATTTATCAGGCTGGGCTGAAGGGGCTTTTCCCTTCGGCCCTTTTCTGCTTGTAATTATGGGAATTTACAGGCAGATGTAACTTGAGATTGAACTCAAGATTGGTGATTCCCTTTTTAGATAATCCCGAGGAATACAGATGGCTTACTCCTTCACTGAGAAGAAACGTATCCGCAAGAACTTTGGCAAGCTGCCAAACGTAATGGATTTGCCCTATTTGCTGGCAATTCAACTTGATTCCTACAAAAATTTTACTCAGACGGGTGTCAAGGTCGAAGACCGCATGAACACCGGCCTGCACGCTGCACTTAATTCGATCTTTCCGATCGTTGGCTACTCCGGTCACGCAGCGTTAGAGTACGTAGATTATGTCTTGGGCAAGCCTGCCTTTGACGTAGAGGAATGTAAACTCCGTGGCGTGACTTTTTCAGTCCCCCTGAGAGTTAGAGTTCGTCTGGTTATTTACGACAAAGAATCTACAAACAAAGCAATTAAAGATATTCGCGAGCAAGAAGTCTATCTTGGTGAAATTCCATTGATGACCGATAACGGTACATTTATCATCAACGGAACCGAGCGTGTAATCGTCTCCCAGCTGCATAGATCTCCTGGCGTTATCTTCGACCACGACAAAGGTAAGACCCACTCATCAGGTAAGTTACTGTATACCGCTCGAGTGATCCCCTACCGTGGTTCTTGGTTGGACTTCGAGTTCGATCCAAAAGATCTCCTCTATGTACGTATTGACCGTCGTCGTAAATTACCGGCGACTATCTTGCTACGTGCCTTGGGTTATACCTCTGAAGAAATTCTTGGGAAGTTCTTCGATACTAGTGTTTTCCACCAGAAGAAAGACGCCTATACCCTCGAGCTGGATCCAGAGAGATTGCGTGGTGAAATTACTGTTTTCGACATTAAAGATAAAAAAGGCGCGGTTGTTGTTGAGAAGGGCCGTCGTGTTACTGCTCGACATATTCGCGATCTTGAAAAAGGTAAGGTTACGTCTCTTGAAGTACCTGCCGAGTACCTGCTTGGACGTTCAACTGCGAAAGATATCGCCGATCCAAAAACTGGCGAGTTGTTGATTGAATGTAACACCGAGATCACTGAAGAGCTTCTTGCGCAGCTGTCTGAGTCTGGCATTAAAGTTATCGAGACGCTGTACACCAACGACCTCGACTGTGGTCCATTTATCTCTGACACATTGCGTGCCGATCCATCGCGTACTCAGCTGGAAGCACTGGTAGAGATTTACCGCATGATGCGTCCCGGCGAGCCACCGACTAAAGAATCAGCTGAGAACCTTTTCTACAATCTGTTCTTTAACCTTGAGCGCTATGATCTGTCAGCTGTTGGTCGCATGAAGTTCAACCGTCGACTGACTCGAATAGAAGAGCAGGGTAGCGGCATCTTGTATGATCAGCGTTACTTCTCAATGCAGAAGACTGAAGAAGCTCAGGAGCTTTTCGAGCAGTATGGTGAAGGTTCTGATATCGCCGACGTGATGAAGACTCTGATCAATATCCGTAACGGTAAAGGCTCGGTCGATGATATCGATCACCTAGGTAACCGTCGTATTCGCTCTGTGGGCGAAATGGCAGAAAACCAGTTCCGCGTAGGTCTTGTCCGTGTTGAGCGCGCTGTTAAAGAGCGTCTATCAATGGCTGAGTCTGAAGAGTTGATGCCTCAAGATCTGGTCAATGCCAAGCCTGTTGCTGCAGCCATGAAAGAATTCTTTGGTTCAAGCCAGCTTTCGCAGTTTATGGATCAGAACAACCCGCTATCTGAAGTGACTCACAAGCGTCGTGTTTCGGCGTTAGGGCCTGGTGGTCTTACCCGTGAGCGCGCAGGTTTTGAAGTGCGAGACGTACACCCGACTCACTATGGTCGAGTATGTCCAATTGAAACGCCGGAAGGGCCAAACATTGGTCTGATCAACTCGCTGGCGACTTATGCACGAACCAATAATTATGGCTTTATTGAGACTCCATACCGCAAGGTAGTAAACAATAAGGTTACTGACCAGATCGAATATTTGTCGGCTATTAATGAGTCGCAATATGTTATTGCACAGGCATCTGCCAAGCTCAATGACAAAGGTCAGTTTGTCGAAGATGTGGTCAATGTTCGTCACCAGAATGAATTTACCGTGAAGTTGCCGGATGATGTCGACTATATGGACGTGTCTCCACGTCAGGTTGTGTCTGTTGCGGCCTCGTTAATTCCATTCCTTGAGCACGATGATGCTAACCGAGCACTTATGGGTTCGAACATGCAGCGTCAAGCAGTGCCAACACTCTGTGCCGAAGCGCCTTTAGTAGGAACGGGTATTGAACGTGTTGTTGCCAGTGACTCAGGTGTTTGTAAGGTGGCTAAGCGTGGCGGTATTATCGAAAGCGTTGATGCAAGTCGAGTGGTTGTTCGAGTAAGTGATGCTGAAGTTGAGACTGGTGAAGCTGGTGTCGATATCTACAACCTTACTAAGTACACCCGTTCAAACCAAAACACCTGTATCAATCAGCGCCCAATCGTTAAGCAGGGTGACATTGTTGCTCGTGGTGATGTATTGGCAGATGGCCCATCGGTTGATCTCGGCGAGCTCGCTCTAGGACAGAATATGCGTATCGCATTTATGCCCTGGAATGGCTATAACTTTGAGGATTCGATCCTTATCTCCGAGCGTGTAGTTAAGGAAGATCGATTTACCACTATCCACATACAAGAGCTCACCTGTGTTGCTCGTGATACCAAACTTGGTTCTGAAGAGATTACCGCAGATATTCCAAATGTCGGTGAAGCTGCTCTAGCCAGACTCGATGAATCAGGTATTGTGCATATAGGCGCAGAAGTTGCCGCTGGCGACATTCTGGTCGGCAAGGTAACGCCTAAAGGCGAGACCCAGCTGACGCCGGAAGAAAAATTATTGCGTGCCATCTTTGGCGAGAAAGCCTCTGACGTTAAAGATACCTCCCTGCGTGTTGGTAGCAGCATTAAAGGTACGGTTATTAATGTTCAGGTGTTTACTCGCGATGGGCTAGATAAAGATCAGCGCTCACTGGATATCGAGCGCGCAGAACTTGATCAATACCGCAAAGACTTAAACGACGAATACCGCATTGTCGAAAATGCCACCCTCGGTCGTTTGTTCACTGCACTGGTTGGCGGCAAAGTATTCAAGGCGGAAGGCTTAAAGAAAGGCGCTGCATTGACTGCAGAAGCGGTTGCTGATTACTCAGCTGATGATTGGTTCTCAATCCGTATGGAAAAAGCAGAGCTCAATGATCAGATTGCAGCTGCGCAAACCCAGTTGGGTGAGCGAAGAATCGATTTAGATGAACGCTTTGAAGAGAAACGCGGCAAGTTGCAAAGCGGTGATGATCTAGCACCTGGCGTATTAAAGACAGTCAAAGTTTATTTGGCGGTTAAGCGTCGCATCCAGCCTGGTGACAAGATGGCCGGTCGTCACGGTAACAAAGGTGTTATTTCGGTAATTAAACCAATCGAAGATATGCCTTACGACGAGAAAGGTGAGCCAGTAGATATCGTGCTTAACCCGCTTGGTGTTCCGTCGCGAATGAACGTCGGACAGGTTCTCGAAACTCATATGGGCATGGCGGCTAAAGGTCTCGGCGTGAAAATCGACGAAATGATCAAAGTGCAGGCCAAAGCTACTGAGATTCGTAAGTTTTTGCAAGAGATCTACGACGTTGGCGATACCGTTTACGGTACCAACCTCAAAGAGTTAACCGATGCTGAAGTTCTTGAGTTAGCGTCTAACTTGCGTAAAGGTGTGCCTATCGCGACACCCGTATTCGACGGTGCCAATGAAGTTGAGTTGAAGAAGCTTCTGGAGCTGGCCGACTTACATGAAAGTGGTCAAACCACTCTTTATGATGGCCGCAGTGGTGATAAGTTTGATCGCCCTGTAACTGTTGGTTACATGTACATGCTCAAATTGAACCACTTGGTAGACGACAAGATGCACGCTCGTTCAACCGGTTCATACAGTCTCGTTACTCAGCAGCCGCTGGGTGGTAAGGCGCAGTTTGGTGGGCAGCGATTTGGTGAGATGGAAGTATGGGCGTTGGAGGCATATGGTGCCGCTTACACGTTGCAGGAAATGCTTACTGTTAAATCGGATGACGTTGCAGGTCGAACCAAGATGTATAAAAACATTGTGGATGGCGATCACCGAATGGAGCCTGGCATGCCGGAATCATTCAACGTGTTGGTAAAAGAAGTCCGATCACTCGGCATCAACATGGAATTGGAAAACGACTAAGCGCTGTATTGCTTACTGATGGCCGGGGCGAAAAATCGCCTCGGCAAACCCAGTTACTGGAGGAAAAGCCTTGAAGGATTTAATCAACCTACTCAAGCAGCAAGAACAAAATACTGAATTCGATAACATTCGAATCGGTCTCGCATCACCTGAAATGATTCGCTCTTGGTCATTCGGTGAAGTTAAAAAGCCCGAGACTATTAATTACCGTACTTTCAAGCCAGAGCGTGAAGGTCTTTTCTGTGCCAAAATTTTTGGACCCGTAAAAGACTACGAATGCCTGTGTGGCAAATACAAGCGCATGAAGCATCGCGGTATTGTCTGTGAAAAATGTGGCGTAGAAGTGACACTGACAAAAGTTCGTCGTGAGCGCATGGGTCACATTGAACTGGCCTGTCCAGTTGCACACATCTGGTTCCTTAAATCTCTGCCCTCGCGCATTGGCTTGATGCTAGATATGACACTGCGTGAAATCGAACGCGTGCTCTATTTCGAATCCTATGTGGTTACAGACCCAGGTCTGACTACATTGGAAAAAGGTCAGCTATTGACCGATGATGAGTACTTCGAATCTCTTGAAGAGTTCGGTGACGAATTCACCGCAACTATGGGTGCTGAAGCAATTCAGGCACTATTGAAAGAGCTTGTTCTCGAAGACGAGATTGCGGATATCCGTGAGGAAATCCCCAACACCAAGTCTGAGACAAAAATTAAGAAATTCTCCAAGCGCCTCAAGTTACTTGAAGCCTTCCACGGTTCTGGCAACAAGCCAGAGTGGATGGTGCTTGAAGCACTGCCAGTTCTACCACCGGATTTGCGTCCATTAGTACCGCTAGATGGCGGTCGTTTCGCGACCTCCGATCTTAATGATCTGTACCGACGTGTGATCAACCGTAACAACCGTCTCAAGCGTCTGCTTGAGTTGAGCGCGCCAGATATTATCGTACGCAACGAAAAGCGCATGTTGCAAGAATCTGTCGATGCTCTGTTGGATAACGGTCGTCGCGGTCGCGCCATCACTGGTTCGAACAAGCGTCCATTGAAATCACTTGCCGATATGATTAAAGGTAAGCAGGGTCGTTTCCGTCAGAATCTGCTGGGTAAGCGAGTTGATTACTCAGGTCGTTCGGTAATTGTGGTTGGTCCTACCCTTAGATTGCACCAATGTGGTCTGCCTAAGCGTATGGCACTGGAATTATTTAAGCCGTTTATCTTTAGCAAGTTAGAGTTGCGCGGTCTGGCGACGACTATTAAAGCTGCCAAGAAAATGGTTGAGCGTGAAGAGCCAGTAGTATGGGATATTCTTGAAGACGTTATTCGCGAGCATCCAGTACTGCTTAACCGAGCGCCTACACTTCACCGTCTCGGCATTCAGGCTTTTGAGCCGGTGCTTATCGAAGGTAAAGCAATCAATCTACACCCATTGGTTTGTGCGGCCTACAACGCCGATTTCGATGGTGACCAGATGGCTGTTCACGTTCCGTTGACAATCGAAGCGCAGATGGAATCTCGCGCACTGATGATGTCGACTAACAATATTCTGTCGCCCGCCTCTGGTGAGCCGATTATTGTTCCGTCACAGGATGTTGTGTTGGGTCTTTACTACATGACTCGTCACAAAGTGAATGGCCGTGGTGAAGGGATGGTGTTTGCTGACGGTCGTGAAGTATCACGTGCCTATGCTACAGGCGCTGCAGAACTTCAGTCACGCATCAAGTTACGCATTAATGAAGTATTGGTTGATGAAGTTACTGGCGTCCGCACAGAAGATTGTAGAGTAGTTGATACTACAGTTGGTCGTGCGCTGCTGTGGGAAATAGTTCCCGCCGGCCTACCCTTTGATCTAGTCAATAAACCGATGGTAAAGAAAGCCATCTCGTTGGTTATCAATGAGTGCTACCGTCGCGTTGGTCTAAAAGACACCGTTATCTTTGCTGATCAGCTGATGTACACCGGTTTTGAGTACTCGACTCGCTCAGGCGCGTCTATCGGCGTAAACGACTTCGTTATTCCCGATGACAAGCATGAGATTATTGAAGCGGCTGACGATCAGGTTCGAGAAATTGAAGGTCAGTTTGCCTCAGGTCTTGTAACTCAGGGTGAGAAATATAACAAGGTTATTGATATTTGGTCTCAGGCCAACGATCGCGTAGCCAAGTCGATGATGAAAGGTATCAGTACCGAGAGCGTGATTAATAAAGATGGTGAGGAAGAGCAACAAGATTCCTTTAACTCTGTATTTATCATGGCCGACTCTGGCGCTCGTGGTTCCCCAGCGCAGATTCGTCAGCTAGCGGGTATGCGTGGTTTGATGGCGCGACCAGATGGTTCGATTATTGAGACGCCAATTACGGCAAACTTCCGTGAAGGCTTGAACGTACTTCAGTACTTTATCTCGACTCACGGTGCTCGTAAGGGTCTTGCGGATACCGCACTTAAAACCGCTAACTCCGGTTACCTAACACGTCGTCTGGTAGATGTATCTCAGGACGTAGTAGTAACAGAAGTAGATTGTGGCACCACTGAAGGTCTATTAATGACGCCTGTTATTGAAGGCGGCGACATTATTGAATCGCTGGGTGATCGTATACTTGGTCGAATTGTAGCCAAAGACGTCAACAAGCCAAATAGCGAAGAGATAGCCGTTCCAGCGGGCACTATGATCGATGAACAGTGGGTCGTTCGCATCGAGGAAATGGGTGTTGACGAAGTCATAGTTCGTTCACCAATTACCTGTGAAGTTTCCCACGGTATCTGTTCAGCCTGTTACGGTCGTGATTTGGCTCGTGGACATCGCGTTAATCAAGGCGAGGCAGTGGGTGTTATTGCTGCTCAGTCAATTGGTGAGCCGGGTACACAGCTTACTATGCGTACCTTCCACATTGGTGGTGCAGCATCGCGAGCCTCAGCTGTTGATAGCGTAAAAGTTAAGCAAGACGGTGTTGTTCGCCTGATTAATCTTAAGACAGTTGAGAACAAGTCTGGCAACCTAGTTGCTGTGTCTCGTTCTGGCGAACTGGCGATTGCCGATGAAAATGGTCGTGAGCGTGAGCGTTACAAGCTTCCATACGGCGCGTTGATTAAGATTAAAGACGGCTCCAAAGTAGCTGCTGGTGATGTCATTGCCAACTGGGATCCGCACACACACCCAATCGTGACAGAAGTTGCCGGTAAGGTAGCCTTCTCAGGAATGGAAGAAGGGCTGAGCGTTCGTCAGCAAACTGATGATATGACGGGTCTGACCAGTATTTCTGTGATTGATCCGAATGAGCGACCAGCGGCGGGTAAAGATCTTAAGCCAATGATCACATTGATGGATAAGAAGGGTAAAGAGTTAATCTTCCCCAACTCAACAGTTCCAGCGCACTATCCTTTGCCGGCTAACGCAAGTATCAATATTGCCGATGGCGATACCATTGATATTGGTGAAATTATTGCAAGGATTCCACAGGAGTCTGGCGGTACCAAGGATATTACAGGTGGTCTGCCACGTGTTGCCGATCTATTTGAGGCGCGTAAGCCGAAAGATCCCGCCATTCTGGCCGAGATCACCGGTACCGTTACTCTGGGTAAAGAGACTAAGGGCAAGTTACGCTTGGTTATCACCCCGGACGACGGTCAGCCATTGCCAAATGGTAAGCTGCATTACGAAGAGCTGATCCCCAAGTGGCGTACGCTGAGTGTATTTGAAGGTGAGCATGTCGAGAAGGGTGAAGTAATCTCTGACGGACCACCAACGCCACACGATATCCTGCGTCTTAAGGGTATCAGTGAATTGGCCAAGTACATCGTCAATGAAATTCAGGAAGTTTACCGCCTGCAGGGTGTGAAGATTAATGACAAGCACGTTGAAGTTATTATTCGTCAGATGTTGCGCAAGGTTGAAATCACCGATATGGGTGATTCAGCAACCATGATTCGCGGTGAGCAGCTTGAATATCGCCGAGTTCTCGAAGAGAACGAGCGTCTGCGTCAGGAAGGTTTGCAGCCAGTTAAGTTTGAGCGTCAGTTGTTGGGTATTACCAAAGCGTCTTTGGCCACCGAAAGCTTTATCTCGGCGGCATCGTTCCAGGAGACCACGCGAGTGCTCACTGAAGCGGCAGTTACCGGTAAAGCCGATCCACTGCGCGGCCTGAAAGAGAACGTGGTTGTTGGTCGTCTGATTCCTGCGGGAACCGGTTTGGCCTATCACGCTCAACGTCGTAAAGCGCGTGCGGCCGAAGTTGTTGGCGAGCCATCAATGACAGCAGCAGATGTTGAAGCGGCATTGAGTGAAGCGCTCAGTGCAGATTTGACTGAAGAATAAGGAAGATTGCGGGTATTTAGTTAACTTATCTTGAGGCTATTCGACTGCGTAGTGAGTTGCAGTTGGTGGTTTGCTTGTAAGGTAATGGGAATGCCCGCTTGACTCCCTGTAGTGCGGTAATTAGAATGCCGCTCCCTTTTGGGTCTTAATACCAACTCGGTAGAGAGATTCAAGGAATGTATGGCCTTCATAAGAAGGCATTTTTTAAATTTGGAGAAAAATTGCATGGCAACGATCAACCAGTTGGTTCGTAAGCCGAGAAAGCGCAAAGTCAGTAAAAGTGACGTACCAGCACTGCAGGCCTGTCCGCAGCGTCGAGGTGTATGTACCCGCGTTTACACAACAACTCCCAAGAAGCCAAACTCTGCATTGCGTAAAGTATGTCGTGTTCGTCTCACCAGTGGTTTTGAAGTTACTTCATACATTGGTGGTGAAGGTCACAACCTGCAAGAGCACAGCGTTGTTTTGATTCGTGGAGGTCGTGTAAAAGATCTTCCAGGTGTTCGTTACCACACGGTACGCGGCACATTGGATACAGCGGGTGTAAACGGTCGTACAAAGCGTCGTTCTAAGTACGGTACTAAACGCCCTAAAGGCTAAGTACTTGTAAATAGAAAGATGAATTGCGTATTAATCGGTTATACAACCAAGTAAGGCTAGGGCCTATCCCTAGAAGAAACCTGAAGAGAAGGGCAAAACGATGCCAAGAAGAAGAGTAGCGGCGAAACGTGACATCCTACCAGATCCTAAATTCGGTAATGTTACGCTAGCTAAGTTTATGAACATGGTTATGGTCAGCGGCAAGAAGTCAGTTGCTGAGCGGATTGTTTATGGTGCACTAGACATAGTCGAAGAGCGCCTTAAGAAGAATCCAGTTGAAGTGTTTCAAGAAGCGTTAGATAACGTTGCGCCAATGGTGGAAGTAAAATCTCGCCGTGTTGGTGGTGCAACCTATCAGGTGCCAGTTGAAGTACGTCCATCGCGACGCACTGCATTGGCAATGCGCTGGTTAGTTGAGTACGCTCGAAACCGTGGTGAGAAATCAATGCCACAACGTCTTGCTGGCGAGCTGATTGATGCAGTTCAAAGCAAGGGTGGGGCAGTTAAGAAGCGTGAAGATGTTCACCGTATGGCAGAAGCCAACAAGGCGTTCTCGCACTTCCGTTTCTAATAAAGGTTATACTTATTTAATCTTTTCGCGAAAAGGTGGCTTAATAGCCGCCTTTTTTCGATTTTAAAACAAGGAAAACATTGTGGCCCGCAAGACCCCTATCAGTCGTTACCGCAACATCGGCATCTGTGCCCACGTAGATGCAGGCAAAACCACCACCACAGAGCGGGTGCTGTTTTATACCGGTATGTCTCACAAGATTGGTGAGGTTCATGACGGTGCCGCAACGATGGACTGGATGGAGCAGGAACAGGAGCGTGGCATTACGATAACCTCCGCCGCAACCACCTGTTTTTGGAAGGGCATGGACGCGCAGTTTGAAGATCATCGCGTCAATATAATCGACACCCCAGGGCACGTAGATTTCACCATTGAAGTAGAGCGTTCACTGCGAGTGCTCGACGGCGCAGTCATTGTGCTCTGCGGTTCCTCCGGCGTTCAGCCGCAAACTGAAACGGTTTGGCGGCAGGCCAACAAATATGAAGTGCCGCGCATGGTATTCGTCAATAAGATGGATCGCGCCGGAGCTGACTATATGATGGTAGTTGAGCAACTCAAAGAGCGTCTCGGTGCTGTCCCAGTGCCGCTGCAGCTAACTATCGGTGCCGAAGAAGAATTTAAAGGCGTGGTCGACCTAGTCAAGATGAAGGCCATCTATTGGACTGAAGCGGATCAGGGTATGACTTTTCAGTACGCAGAGATACCTGCAGAGTTGCTCGATGAATGTCAGGTCATGCACGAATATATCATCGAGTCAGCTGCCGAAGCTTCTGAAGAATTTATGGAGAAATACCTCGAAGAAGAAGCCCTGACCGAAGCTGAAATCAAACAGGGCCTGCGTATTCGTACTCTTGCCAATGAGATTGTCCCGGTACTCGGCGGTTCAGCCTTCAAGAACAAAGGCGTTCAAGCCATGCTGGATGCGGTGGTCGAATACTTGCCATCACCCACTGAAGTGAAAGCTATTGAAGGAGAGTTGGACAATGGTGAGCAGGGTATACGTAAAGCTGATGATAGCGCGCCCTTTGCTGCGTTAGCCTTTAAGATTGCCACCGATCCCTTTGTTGGCACGCTGACATTTATGCGGGTCTATTCTGGATCACTCCAGAGTGGTACCGCTGTTTATAACTCGGTGAAGATGAAGCGCGAGCGAGTGGGTCGAATGGTGCAGATGCACGCCAACAGTCGCGAAGAGATTAAAGAAGTATTGGCGGGCGATATCGCCGCAGCTATCGGCCTCAAAGACACGACTACAGGTGACACACTCTGTGCTGAAAACGACAAGATTATTCTTGAGCGTATGGAATTTCCCGAGCCAGTGATCTCTGTAGCTGTTGAGCCAAGGACCAAAGCCGATCAGGACAAAATGGGCGTCGCTCTGGGTAAGTTAGCTCAGGAAGATCCTTCATTCCGCGTTAAAACCGATGTCGAGAGTGGTCAGACAATTATCTCAGGCATGGGTGAGCTCCATCTGGATATTCTAGTTGATCGCATGCGCCGTGAATTTGATGTTGAAGCCAATATTGGTCAACCGCAGGTGGCTTACCGCGAAACCATTAAGAAAAGCTGTGAAATCGAAGGCAAGTTTATTCGTCAATCTGGTGGTCGCGGTCAATATGGCCATGTGTGTCTGAAGTTTGAGCCCGCCGAAGATCCCGGTGCTGAAGGCCTTGAATTTATAAGTGAAATTGCCGGTGGCACAGTTCCTCGCGAATATATTCCTGCGGTGGAAAAAGGTATTGAAGAACAGATGCAGAATGGTGTTCTCGCTGGCTATCCGTTACTGGGAATTAAAGCGACCTTATACGACGGTTCTTACCACGATGTGGATTCCTCCGAGATGGCGTTCAAGATAGCCGGCTCACTGGCCACAAGAGATCTTAAGGATCATGGTGGTGCGGTATTGCTAGAGCCGTTGATGAAAGTTGAAGTGGTTACTCCCGAAGAAAATATGGGTGATGTTGTCGGCGACCTGAACCGTCGTCGCGGTATGATCCTGGGCATGGAAGAGAGCCCAATGGGTAAGGTAGTCGATGCTGAAGTACCGCTGGCAGAGATGTTTGGTTATGCCACCGATCTGCGTTCGGCCACTCAGGGTCGAGCGACGTTCACCATGGAGTTTGACCGTTACTCTGAAGCGCCAAAGAATGTTGCTCAAGCGATAATGACTAAAAATATGGGTTAGAGAGTTTTTTTACGCGAGCGGCTTCGTAGCTGGTTGATGTAAAATCCCACACAATAAAAACCCCGCTGGTTTGCACCAGCGGGGTTTTTTTATAGCGCTTAAAGAAACAGCTTACTTAGCTTCTTTAAGTGCCTTGGCCGCAGCAATTACTTCCGTAGAAATATTTTGTGGGCAAGGCATGTAGTGCGAGAACTCCATAGAGAACTGACCGCGACCAGAAGTCATGGTACGCAGGTGGCCGATATAACCAAACATTTCTGAAAGAGGAACGTCTGCTTTAATACGAACACCAGTAACACCAGCTTCCTGATCCTTGATCATGCCGCGACGACGGTTCAGGTCACCGATAACATCACCAACGTGATCTTCAGGTGTGTATACATCCACCTTCATGATCGGCTCAATGATCTGCGGGCCAGACTTAGGCATTGACTGACGAAATGCGCCTTTAGCAGCGATTTCGAAAGCAACTGCCGAGGAGTCAACTGCGTGGAAACCGCCGTCGTAGAGTTCAACTTCAACGTCGAGAACAGGGTAGCCAGCTAGTGGGCCCTCTTGCATCATGCCTTTAAAGCCCTTCTCAATAGCAGGGAAGAATTCTTTAGGAACGTTACCGCCAACAACCGATGAGGTAAATACAAAACCAGTACCTGGCTCGCCAGGCTTAATGCGGTAATCGATCTTACCGAACTGACCAGAACCACCAGACTGCTTCTTGTGCGTGTAGCTATCTTCACAAGGGGTAGTAATTGTTTCACGGTAAGCAACCTGTGGCTGACCAACAATCAGATCAACACCGTAGGTGCGGTTGAGAATATCTACCTTAATGTCTAGGTGAAGTTCACCCATACCTTTAAGGATTGTCTCGCCCGAGTCTTCATCAGTTTCTACGCGGAAAGAAGGATCTTCAGCAATCATCTTGCCGATCGCAACACCCATCTTTTCAGAGCCGCCTTTATCCTTAGGCTTAACAGCAATGGAAATCACTGGCTCAGGGAAGATCATTGGCTCAAGTGTTACGGGGTGCTTTGGATCACAAAGGGTGTGACCTGTTTGAACGTTCTTCATACCAACAATAGCGATAATGTCACCCGCTTGGGCGCGATCAATTTCATTGCGGTCATCAGCGTGCATTTCAACCATACGGCCGATACGTTCAGTCTTGCCGGTGTAAGAGTTAAGAATGGTGTCGCCTTTGTTGAGTACGCCAGAATAGATTCGTACAAAGGTTAGAGCGCCGAAGCGATCATCCATAATTTTAAAAGCCAACGCTTTTAGCTGCTCTGACGTCGAAACAAGAGCGAACTCGCCGTTTTCTTCGCCGTCTTCATCTGTCAGTGGCTGTGGCTTAACATCGGTAGGGCAAGGGAGGAAATCAACAACTGCGTCCAATACCATCTGTACGCCTTTGTTCTTAAACGCTGAACCGCAGTAGGTAGGGAAGAAGTCCAAAGCGATAGTACCCTTACGGATGCAGCGCTTGATCTCATCGATAGAAGGCTCTTCACCTTCCATATAGGCCATAAGTAGGTCATCATCTTGCTCAACAGCAGTCTCAATCATCTGTTCGCGATACATTTCAACGTCGTCAACCATATCGGCAGGGATATCGACAATTTCGAAATTCTCAGGCAGACCAGAGTCATCCCAGACGTAGGCTTTGCGAGTCAACAGATCCACTAGTCCAATAAAGTCTTCTTCAATACCGATTGGCAGGCACATAATCAAGGGGTTAGCACCCAGTACATCTTTTACCTGACCTGCAACGCGCAGGAAGTCAGCGCCCATACGGTCGAGCTTGTTTACAAAGATAATACGAGCAACTTCTGACTCGTTGGCATAGCGCCAGTTAGTCTCTGATTGTGGCTCAACGCCGCCGGAGCCACAAAATACACCGACACCGCCGTCGAGTACTTTTAGAGAACGATAAACTTCTACAGTGAAGTCAACGTGTCCTGGAGTATCGATAATGTTAAAGCGGTGATCTCTCCAGTAGCAGGTAGTTGCTGCAGACTGGATGGTAATGCCGCGCTCTTGTTCCTGTTCCATAAAGTCAGTTGTGGCTGCGCCATCGTGAACTTCACCGGTTTTATGGATCTTGCCGGTAAGCTTAAGAATACGCTCGGTCGTGGTGGTCTTGCCCGCATCAACGTGGGCGAAGATACCAATATTTCTATAGTGAGATAAATCAGTCATTGGTCTGCTCGTTTATAAATTCGGTTTCAAAATTCTAGTTATATAGGGACTAAAAACGCGCGCGAGTATACAGGATATTGGTGCGAGTACAGAGAAAAAAATTACGATAAGAGGATGATTTTTGCAAAAGTAGGGCATTTGATAGTCGAAAAACGCCGAAATGGCAAAAAATTTAGCATTTTAGACTCAAAGGGCGTTGACTCTGACGATTCGATGTATAAGATGGCGTGCCTTGCGTGCTGCATCAATTATTAGAGCAGTGTCGCGTCGAAATTTAGGTTTAAACGTGAAATACCTGCTGAGGAGATGCTGAGATGGGTAAAGAAAAATTTGAAAGAAATAAGCCGCATGTAAACGTAGGCACAATTGGCCACGTTGACCACGGTAAAACAACATTGACTGCAGCGATGACACGCGTCTGTGCAGAAGTCTACGGCGGCGAAATGAAAGCCTTCGATCAGATTGATAATGCACCCGAAGAGCGCGAGCGCGGCATCACCATCTCAACAGCACACGTTGAGTATGACTCCACAATTCGTCACTACGCCCACGTAGACTGCCCAGGTCACGCCGACTATGTTAAAAACATGATCACCGGTGCTGCTCAGATGGACGGCGCTATATTGGTTTGTGGTGCAACTGATGGCCCCATGCCACAGACCCGTGAGCACATTCTGCTGTCACGTCAGGTAGGTGTACCTTACGTAGTGGTATTCCTGAACAAAGCTGACCTGCTTGCAGAAGACTGTGGCGGCGTTGATTCAGAAGAATACGCAGAAATGTTAGAGCTAGTAGAGATGGAGCTGCGTGAGCTGCTAGATCTTTATGAGTTCCCAGGCGACGACACGCCAATTATTGTTGGTTCAGCGCTGATGGCGTTGGAAGGCAAGGATGACAACGAGCTAGGCACAACAGCGGTTAAGAAATTGGTAGAAGCTCTGGATACGTATATCCCTGAGCCAGTACGTGCAGTAGACCAGCCGTTCCTGATGCCGATTGAAGACGTATTCTCAATCGCCGGTCGCGGAACAGTAGTAACAGGTCGAGTAGAGCGTGGAATTGTTAAAGTAGGCGAAGAGATCGAAATTATCGGTATCACTGATACTGCTAAGACAACCTGTACTGGTGTTGAAATGTTCCGTAAGCTGCTTGACGAAGGTCGCGCTGGTGAGAACTGCGGTATCTTGTTGCGTGGCACTAAGCGTGAAGAAGTTCAGCGTGGTCAAGTACTGGCCAAGCCGGGTTCAGTAAAGCCGCACACCAAGTTCACCTCAGAAGTCTATGTACTGTCTAAAGATGAGGGTGGTCGTCATACGCCATTCTTTAAAGGCTACCGCCCACAGTTTTACTTCCGAACCACAGACGTTACAGGAGCCTGTGAGCTACCTGCTGGCACTGAGATGGTAATGCCAGGCGATAACGTGCAGATGGAAGTAACCTTGATTCACCCGATCGCGATGGAAGACGGTTTGCGTTTTGCTATCCGTGAAGGCGGCCGTACTGTTGGTGCGGGTGTTGTTGCTAAGATTATCGAATAAGAGTTGCAGTTTGTGAAAAGGGGCCTTTTAGGCCCCTTTTTTGCCCTCTAGCCAAATGTAATTAATGATTTGGTGTAGAGGATTTAATTAATTTGGCTTCAGGCGTTTAATTGCTTGACAGTCCCACGGAGCGGCACTAGAATTCGCGCTCCTTTTTCGGGGCTAGATAGATCGCCCTGGAGTTATTAGAAGAGATAGCGGAGTTACGATTCCATGCAAAACCAAAGCATCAGGATTCGCCTCAAGGCGTTTGATCACAAGCTGATCGATACGTCTACACAGGAAATTGTTGAAACGGCACGGCGCACAGGTGCGCAGATCAGAGGACCGATCCCATTGCCGACCCGGAAAGAAAAGTACACAGTACTTATTTCTCCACACGTAAATAAGGATGCGCGCGACCAGTATGAAATTCGCACGCACAAGCGTTTAATCGACATTGTCGAGCCAACAGAAAAAACTGTTGATGCGCTTATGAAACTGAATCTTGCGGCAGGCGTAGAAGTACAGATCAGCTTAAGCTGATAGCGACTGCAGCGGTTCGACAGAATTCTGTCGGGCAAACTTAAAAAGTGTAATGCCTTGAAATAGGCAGCCGTAGCGGGTAACAGCCCCGTACACTTGAGAGGCTAGAAAAAATGAGTATAGGTATAGTTGGTCGCAAATGCGGCATGACTCGCGTATTCACTGAAGACGGTGTTTCTATTCCTGTGACGGTTGTAGAGGCCACACCTAATCATGTAACCCAAATTAAGTCCGTAGAGACTGATGGCTATTCAGCTATTCAGATCACTACTGGATCACGCAAAGCATCCCGAGTAAGTAAGCCTAAAGCAGGTCACTTCGCCAAAGCAGGCGTAGAGGCTGGTCGCGGTCTATGGGAATTTCGTTCCGAAAGCAGCAGTGAAGAGTTCGAGGTAGGCGGTGCGCTTACAGTAGAGCGCTTCGAAGCAGGCCAGATGGTCGATGTAACTGGTACTTCCAAAGGTAAAGGTTTCCAAGGCGGCGTTAAGCGTTGGAATTTTGCCATGCAAGATGCTACTCACGGTAACTCGATATCTCACCGGGCTCCAGGTTCTATTGGTCAAAACCAATCGCCGGGTAAAGTCTTTAAAGGCAAGAAAATGGCCGGTCAGATGGGTAATGCTCAAGTTACTACACAAAATCTTGAAATTGTACGTGTCGATGCCGAGCGCAATTTATTGTTGATCAAGGGTGCTGTTCCTGGCGCTCCTGGTGGCGATGTTGTTGTTCGTCCGGCAGTCAAGGCTTAAAGGGGAGTGTCCATGGAATTAACAATTGCGACACCCAAAGGCAATGGCGGAACTATTACAGTTTCCGAAGTCGCGTTTGGAAAAGAATTTAATCAGGATCTGGTTCACCAGACTGTTGTGGCTTTTCTTGCCGGTGCTCGTCAGGGTACACGTGCTCAGAAAAATCGTTCAGCCGTTTCTGGTGGTGGCCGCAAGCCACACGCTCAGAAAGGTACAGGTCGTGCACGAGCCGGTACTATCCGCAGTCCAATCTGGCGTGGGGGTGGTGTTACATTTGCTGCCCAGCCACAGGATCACGGGCAGAAGCTGAATCGTAAAATGTACCGCTCTGCGATGCAGTCGATTCTTTCTGAGTTAGCGCGTCAAGAGCGTCTTATTATCGTTGAAGAGTTTGATCTTGATGCGCCTAAGACGAAAGACTTGATCAGTAAGTTAGGCGAGTACGGTTTGAAGGAAGCGTTGATTGTGACTGAAGAAGTTAGTCACAACCTTTACCTCTCTTCACGCAACCTGCACAAGGTTGATGTTCGTGACGCAGCTGCTGTTGACCCAGTTTGTTTAATTAATTTTGAAAAGGTGTTGGTAACTGTTCCAGCGCTGAAAAAATTTGAGGAGATTCTGGTATGAACCAAGAAAGAGTCTTCAAGGTATTGTTAGGGCCGCATGTAACTGAGAAATCAGCTATGCCATCCGGCGCTTCAAGCCAAGTAGTTTTTAAAGTTGCTACCGATGCTACTAAGCTGGAAATCAAAAAAGCTGTTGAACAGTTATTTGAAGTTCAGGTTAATGATGTTCGTGTAGTTAACGTCAAGGGTAAGACGCGCCGCACTAAGAACGGCATGGGTCGTCGCAGTGACTGGAAGAAGGCGTATGTGCGTCTTGTAGATGGTCAAGACATTGACTTTGCAGTAGCGGAGTAAGGGTTTAGTCATGGCAGTTATTAAAAGAAAACCAACATCTCCGGGTCGTCGCTTTGTAGTAAGTGTAGTGACCCCAGATTTGCACAAAGGCGCACCATATGCTCCTTTGTTGGCACCAAAGAAAAGAAGTGGTGGCCGTAACAGCAGTGGTCGCATTACCGTGCGTCACATTGGTGGCGGTCACAAGCAGCACTACCGTATTGTTGACTTTAAGCGCAACAAAGATGGCATTCCAGCCAAGGTAGAGCGTTTGGAGTACGATCCAAACCGCAGCGCACACATCGCATTGTTGTGTTATGCCGACGGTGAGCGCCGTTACATTATTGCTCCCAAAGGTGTTTCTGCTGGCGACACTATCCAGTCAGGTGAAGATTCGCCGATCAAGATTGGTAACTGTCTGCCGTTGCGAAAGATTCCAGTGGGTTCGACAGTTCACTGTGTAGAAATGAAGCCTGGCAAAGGGGCACAAATCGCTCGTAGTGCAGCAGCCTCAGTTCAGTTAGTTGCACGTGAAGGTGCTTATGCAACCGTTCGTTTACGCAGCGGTGAGATGCGCAGGTTGCCGATTGATTGTCGCGCTACATTAGGTGAAGTTTGTAACAGTGAGCACAGTCTTCGCTCATTGGGTAAGGCTGGTGCATCGCGCTGGCGTGGTATTCGCCCAACCGTTCGCGGTGTGGCGATGAACCCGGTAGATCACCCGCATGGTGGTGGTGAAGGGCGTACTTCGGGCGGCCGTCATCCAGTATCACCTTGGGGTATGCCAACTAAGGGTTACAAGACGCGCAATAATAAGCGCACTGATAAATACATTGTTCGTCGCCGCAAATAAGCGTCGATTAGATTATTAAAAGAGGATAGCAAACGTGCCACGCTCTCTAAAAAAAGGACCATTCGTTGACCTTCATCTAGTGAAAAAGGTTGAAGCAGCGGTTGCAGCTAATGATCGTCGCCCAATTAAAACTTGGTCGCGTCGTTCAATGATCTTGCCAGATATGGTGGGTCTTACGATCGCCATTCACAATGGTCGTCAACATGTTCCTGTTGTAGTCAACGAAGAAATGGTTGGCCATAAGCTGGGTGAATTTTCTCCAACGCGTACCTATAAAGGTCACGTTGCAGATAAGAAAGCCAAGCGTTAAGCACTAAGCGGAAGAGGTATTGACTGTGGAAGTAGCAGCAAAATTAAGAGGAGCCAGGTTATCAGCGCAAAAAGCGCGTCTGGTTGCTGATCAAATTCGCGGTAAAGCGGTTGAAGATGCATTAGATATTTTGCAGTTCAGCAGCAAGAAAGGTGCGGATATTATTAAGAAAGTGCTTGAGTCGGCAATTGCCAACGCTGAGCACAATGATGGGGCTGATGTAGACGAGCTGAAAGTATCAACGATTTTTGTTGATGAAGGCATGACTATGAAGCGTATCAAACCACGGGCCAAAGGCCGTGCAGATAGAATTCTTAAGCGCAGTTGTCACATCACTGTAAAAGTCGCTGAAAAGTAGAATAAGGTTCGGGAGACCATTCCATGGGTCAAAAAGTACATCCAACTGGCATCCGTTTAGGTATTGTTAAAAAGCATACTTCAACGTGGTATGCGGGTAATAAGGACTATGCGGACAAGCTCTATCAGGATCTTACCGTTCGTGACTTTATTACGAATAAATTAGCTCACGCATCTGTGAGTCGTGTGGAGATTGAGCGTCCATCGGACAGTGCTCGTATTACTATCCACACTGCCCGCCCGGGTATTGTAATTGGTAAGAAGGGCGAAGATGTTGAGAAGCTGCGCAATGAAATTGCCAAAAAAATGGGCTGCGCAGTCAATATCAATATTGAAGAGATACGCAAGCCGGATCTTGACTCAACATTGGTCGCACAGAACGTAGCTCAGCAGTTAGAGCGTCGAGTTATGTTCCGTCGTGCCACGAAGCGTGCAGTGCAAAATGCCATGCGCGGTGGAGCGTTGGGAATCAAAATTCAGGTTGGTGGTCGTTTAGGCGGCGCGGAGATCGCACGTACAGAATGGTATAGAGAAGGACGTGTTCCGCTTCATACCCTGCGTGCAGATATAGACTATTCAACAGCCGAAGCTAATACCACTTATGGGATTATCGGTGTGAAGGTCTGGATCTTCAAAGGCGAGGTTCTGGGTGGTGAGGAAGCTGAGAAAGCACCTGCCAAGAAACAAGACACAAGAAACAAGCGATAAGGGTAAAGCGAAATGCTGCAACCGAAACGTACAAAATTCCGCAAGATGCACAAAGGCCGTAACCGTGGTCTGGCTCAGCGCGGCAGCAAGGTAAGCTTTGGCGAGTTTGGCCTCAAAGCAACTGGCCGTGGTCGATTGACCGCTCGTCAGATTGAAGCGGCTCGTCGTGCAATGACCCGTCACATTAAACGTGGTGGCAAAATCTGGATCAGAGTTTTCCCAGATAAGCCGATTACAAACAAGCCACTTGAAGTGCGTATGGGTAAAGGTAAGGGTAATGTCGAGTACTGGGTTGCGTTAATTCAGCCAGGCAAGATTCTTTATGAAATGGAAGGTGTTAGCGAAGAGATTGCTCGTGAAGCATTTGCTCTTGCTACGGCTAAGTTGCCGATTGCAACCACCTTCGTTAGACGCACGGTGATGTGAAGATGAAATCAAACGAATTGCGTGACAAGACAAGTGAAGAGCTGGAAGCCGTTTTAATTGACGAGCTTAAGCAGCAGTTTAATCTGCGTATGCAGTTGTCCACTGGTCAGTTAAACGAAAGCCACAAAGTTAAGCAGACGCGTCGTAATATTGCGCGTATCAAAACTGTGCTTAACCAGAAGGCAGGGGAATAACAATGTCTGAATTAAAAACGAGCTCACGTACTCTGACTGGTCGTATCGTCAGTGACAAAATGGACAAGACTGTAACTGTCTTGATCGAGCGTCGCGTTAAGCACCCTGTTTATGGGAAGATCTTAACTAAGTCGACAAAAATTAAAGCGCATGATGAAGATAATGGTGCGCGTACAGGTGATCTAGTAACGATCGCAGAGTGCCGTCCTGTCTCTAAAGACAAGGCGTGGAAACTGGTCAATATTGACGAGCGTGCTGTAGCAGAATAATTCTGTTATCAGTAAAGGGTTCGGGGTAAGAAAATGATTCAAACAGAAAGTTATCTTGATGTAGCAGACAACAGCGGTGCACGTCGTGTGATGTGTATCAAAGTACTTGGCGGTTCACACCGCCGCTATGCTCGGGTCGGTGACATTATTAAAGTTACGGTTAAGGAAGCGATTCCCCGCGGTAAGGTAAAGAAAGGCCAGGTGATGAGTGCAGTAGTTGTTCGCACTAAGAAGGGTCTGCGTCGTCAGGACGGCAGCTTAATCAAATTTGATGATAATGCTGCAGTATTGCTCAACGCTAACAACGCACCTATTGGCACACGTATTTTTGGGCCGGTAACTCGTGAGCTTCGCAATGAGAAGTTTATGCGTATTATCTCCCTAGCACCTGAAGTGCTGTAAGCGAGGATTAAGAAATGGCAATGCTCAAAATTAAACGCGACGACGAAGTAATTGTTATCGCAGGCAAGGATAAAGGTAAGCGCGGCAAGGTACTTAAGGTACTAGAAAATGACCGTCTACTAGTATCTGGTATTCAGATGATTAAAAAGCATCAGAAGCCTAATCCACAAGCCGGTATTCCAGGCGGGATTATTGAAAAGGAAGCTCCTATTCAGCTTTCAAATGTTGCGATCTTTAATAGCGCAACCAGTAAAGCGGATCGAGTTGGCTTTAAGATTCAAGAAGACAACAAAAAAATTCGTGTCTTTAAGTCTAGCGGCGAAGCCGTCGACGCTTAAATAAACAGGTATCTGAAATGGCAAGGCTGAAAGAAGTATATAAAAATGAGTTAGCGACCAAGCTTAAAGATGAGCTGGGTCTAGCTAATGTGATGGAAGTTCCTCGCATTACCAAGATCACCTTGAATATGGGTGTTGGTGAAGCGATCGGTGATAAAAAAGCACTCGAGAACGCCGTTGCAGACTTAACTTTGATTGCTGGACAGAAGCCAGTGGTTAACAAAGCGCGCAAATCAATTGCTGGCTTTAAGGTTCGTGAGGGTTGGCCGATTGGTACTAAGGTAACTCTGCGTAGTGACCGTATGTATGAATTTCTTGAGCGTTTAGTGAGTATCGCTATTCCCCGTATTCGAGATTTTCGCGGCATTAGCCCCAAGCAGTTCGATGGGCGTGGTAATTTTTCCATGGGTGTAAGTGAGCAGATCATTTTCCCAGAGATTGATTACGAGAAGATTGATAAGTTGCGTGGTCTTGATATTACTGTCACTACCACTGCTAAGAATGATGACGAAGGTCGCGCACTACTGCGCGCCTTTAACTTCCCGCTGAAAGGTTGAGGTAGTAGATAAATGGCTAAAGTATCCATGGTCGAGCGCGAAAAAAAGCGCACTAAGACCGTTGCTAAATTCGCTGTAAAGCGCGCTGAATTAAAAGCGATTATTAGTGACATTAATGCATCTGACGAAGATCGTTGGAATGCTCAAGTAAGTTTACAAAAACTGCCGCGTGATGCGAGTCCAGTTCGTCAGCGTAATCGTTGTCGTATCACTGGTCGTCCACACGGTGTTTACCGTAAGTTTGGCCTGTGCCGAAACAAACTGCGCGAATCAGCAATGCGCGGTGAAATTCCTGGCCTAGTTAAGTCCAGCTGGTAAGTTTAAGGAGCCAAACGATATGAGTATGCAAGATCCAATAGCAGATATGTTGACCCGCATTCGTAATGCGCATCACCGTAGCAAACCAGAAGTTACTATGCCTGCGTCAAAACTAAAGGCTTCAATTGCCAAAGTTTTACTCGACGAAGGTTACATTGGCGGTTTTGCCGTTAGTGAAGAAGTAAAGCCGTCTTTAACTGTTGACCTTAAATATTTTGAAGGTAAGCCAGTTATTGAAGAAATTACACGTATTAGCAAGCCGAGCTTACGTTTGTATGTAGGTAGTGATGATTTACCTAAAGTACGAAGCGGACTTGGTGTAGCGATTGTCTCAACCAGTAATGGTGTGATGACTGATCGTGCTGCTCGCGCTGCCGGTATCGGCGGTGAAGTGCTTTGTACCGTATTCTGATAGGAAAACGAGATGTCTAGAGTTGCAAATAATCCAGTAGAACTGCCCAGTGGTGTTCAAGTTACACTTGGTAATTCGGAAATAACTGTTAAGGGTAAAATTGGCACCATGGCGATGTCAATCAATCCTGAAGTGGAAATTGTGCAAAATGAAAATGTTCTTACTTTTTCTGCGCGCACAGGTGCCAAGTTTTCGCGGGCGATGTCCGGTACTACTCGAGCCCTGGTAAACAATATGGTTACCGGTGTCTCACAAGGTTTTGAGAAGAAGCTTGATTTGGTCGGTGTTGGTTACCGTGCGCAAGTTCAGGGAGCGAAGATTAATCTTACATTAGGTTTTTCGCACCCAGTTGTTTATGAACTTCCTAAAGGTGTTACCGCAGAAACGCCAAGTCAGACTGAAATTTTACTGAAGTCCTCGGATAAGCAGATGTTGGGTCAAGCCGCAGCTGAAATTCGCGCCTTCCGTCCGCCAGAGCCTTACAAGGGTAAGGGAGTTAGAATTTCTGGTGAGCACGTGAGACGTAAAGAGGCCAAGAAGAAGTAATAGGGTAATACGATGAGCGATAAAAAAGTTACACGTCAGCGCAGAGCGCGCCGCGTACGTATGAAGATCCGCGAACTTGGTGCAAACCGTTTGTGTATTAATCGTACTCCGCGTCACATTTATGCGCAGGTAATTGCAGCTGAAGGCGATCGAGTTTTAGCAACTGCATCAACTTTAGAAAAAGATTTACGTTCTGGTAGCACCGGTAACGTTGAAGCTGCGGCAGCGGTAGGCAAGTTAGTAGCCGAGCGTGCAGTAGCTGCTGGTGTAACCGCTGTTGCGTTTGACCGTAGCGGTTTTAAATATCACGGCCGTGTTAAAGCATTGGCAGACGCCGCGCGTGAAGCCGGCCTCGAATTTTAATAGGTAGATAATATGGCTCTTACAGATCAGAAAGATTCTGCAGCTGAAGGAATGATGGAGAAGCTGGTTCAAGTTAACCGTGTTGCAAAGACGGTTAAAGGTGGACGTATCTTCGCTTTTACTGCACTGACTGTTGTTGGTGATGGGAATGGCAAAGTTGGCTTCGGTCGCGGCAAGGCCCGTGAAGTGCCTCAGGCAATTCAAAAGGCTATGGAAGCGGCTCGTCGCAATATGATAGATGTAGCCCTTGATGGCAGCACTATCCAATACCCTACAAAGGGTATTCACGCGGCTTCAAAAATCTATATGCAGCCTGCATCTGACGGTACTGGTGTAATTGCCGGTGGTGCAATGCGCTCTGTATTGGAATTAGCCGGTGTACAAAATGTATTGGCTAAATGCTACGGGTCAACTAACCCAGTAAACGTTGTTCGCGCAACATTTAAAGCATTAAGAGATATGAAGTCACCAGATGATGTTGCTGCAAAGCGTGGCAAATCTGTGGAAGAAATCCTCAACTAAGTGGCGGCTTAAAAACGTCAGTTATTGGAAGAAGATCATGGCAAAAGCAAAATTGAAAAAAATTAAAGTAACCCAGACCAAAAGTATTATTGGTCGTTTACAGAATCACAAAGCCTGTGTATCTGGTTTGGGTTTACGTCGTATCGGTCACACTGTCGAAGTGGAAGACACTCCGTCAGTACGTGGCATGATCAACAAAGTTCATTATATGTTACAGGTTGAGGAGGCTTAAGATGCATCTGAATACCCTTAGCCCGGCTCCGGGTCGAATTAAAGAAGGTAAGCGCTGCGGTCGTGGTATCGGTAGCGGTATTGGTAAGACTGGTGGCCGTGGTCACAAAGGTCAGAAAGCTCGTTCTGGTGGCAGTGTTCGTCCAGGATTTGAAGGTGGTCAGATGCCTTTACAGAAGCGTCTGCCAAAGTATGGTTTTACTTCACGACTTGCTGCAGTTACCGCTGAGATCCGGTTGTCTGAGTTACACCTTATTGAAGGTGAGATTGTAGACATCGAAGCTCTGCGTAAAGCTGGTCTGATTAACAGTAATATTTTACGTGCCAAAGTTTTTGCCTCTGGAGAAGTTACTAAAGCAGTAACACTCAAAGGTGTTGGCGCAACTAAAGGTGCTCTGGCAGCTATTCAAGCAGCTGGCGGAAAGGTAGAAGAATAAAAAATGGCTAAGCCAGGTAACATGCCGGTAGGCAATAAAGGACTAGGCGAGCTGTGGGCTCGCCTTCGCTTTTTATTCATTGCTATTATCATTTATCGAATCGGTACACATATCCCAGTACCTGGATTCGATCCTGATCGTTTAGCAGAACTATTTACACAGAATCAGGGTACTTACCTCGGTTTGTTTAATATGTTCTCTGGTGGTGCATTGGAGAGAATGAGCATTTTAGCTCTCGGTGTAATGCCTTACATCTCTGCATCGATCATTATGCAATTACTCTCGGCAACCGTTCCAGCTTTAGAGCAGTTAAAGAAGGAAGGTGACAGTGGTCGCCGCAAGATTAACCAGTACACTAGATATGGTACGGTTTTCTTAGCACTTATTCAGGGTACAGCAATGGCTGTAGGATTCGCTTCTCAGGGCTTAGCCTATGAAGTGAGCACTATGTTCTATGCAGTTGCTATCTCCTCGTTAGTTGCCGGCGCAGTTTTCTTGATGTGGTTGGGCGAGCAGATTACCGAACGCGGTATTGGTAACGGTATTTCAATGTTGATCTTTGCGGGTATTGTCGCGGGTATTCCCGGAGCAATTGGCCAAGCATTAGAATCAGCGCGGCAGGGTGATTTGAATCCTGTGACTTTGGTATTTATCCTGATTATTGCAATAGCAGTTGTTTACTTTGTAGTATTTGTTGAACGCGGTCAGCGTCGTTTGACTGTTAACTACGCGCAGCGTCAAGGCCGTCAAGCCTACAATGCTCAGACATCTCATTTGCCTCTGAAAGTGAATATGGCCGGTGTTATTCCAGCGATTTTCGCGAGTAGTTTATTGCTTTTCCCAACCTCTATTAGTCAGTGGTTTGGATCGGCGACCAATGCACCTGCATGGTTGCAGGATATTGCATTGTTAATTGGACCGGGCCAGCCACTCTATGTGTTGCTGTTCTCAAGCCTGATTATTTTCTTCAGCTTCTTCTACACGGCGTTGATGTATAACCCTAGAGAAGTGGCCGATAACTTGAAAAAAGGTGGTGCGTTCTTACCTGGGATTCGTCCTGGTGATCACACTGCTAAATATATTGATAGTGTGACCACACGTCTCACACTGATTGGTGGTGTTTATATCACCTTGATTTGTCTGATGCCTCAGTTCTTGAATGTGTACTTCAATGTACCTTTCTATCTGGGTGGCACCTCACTGTTAATTGCCGTTGTTGTGACAATGGATTTTATGGCTCAAGTGCAGTCACATCTAATGTCCCAGCAATATGATTCTTTGATGAAAAAGGCCAACCTTAAAAACGTCGGCCGTAAATAAGAGGTGATGCTGTGAAAGTTCGTGCATCGGTTAAAACGATTTGTCGAAATTGTAAAGTTGTCCGCCGCAAAGGCGTGGTTCGTGTTATTTGTAGTGTTGAACCTCGTCACAAGCAGCGCCAAGGATAATCTGGTTGATTTTTGGTAGATCTATCGGTATTCTACCGCGCCTTTTTGCAGTGTTACTGCAGGGCTTGTAGGTACTGATTAAACCCTAGTATAAGTGGAGTAATGTGAATGGCCCGTATTGCCGGTGTCAACATTCCTGATAACAAACACGCAGTGATCTCACTGACATATGTGTTTGGTATCGGTCGCCCAACTGCCAGTAAGATTTGTGCAGATGTGGGCATTGCAGAAGACACAAAAATTTCTGCACTAGATGAAGGGCAACTTGATTTATTGCGAGCTGCTGTAGGTACCAAAGAAGTTGAAGGTGATCTACGCAGAGAAAACAGCATGAATATCAAGCGTTTGATGGATTTAGGTTGCTATCGCGGCCTTCGTCATCGTCGTAGTTTGCCCGTACGTGGACAGCGTACTAAGACGAACGCACGCACCCGTAAAGGGCCGCGTCGTCCCATTAAAAGATAATTCCTAGGAACGGTAATGGCAAAAGCAGCAACCAAACCAACCCGTAAAAAGGTCAGAAAGACAGTTATTGATGGCGTCGCTCATATCTACGCGTCGTTTAACAATACTATTGTCACTATCACTGATCGTCAGGGTAATACTCTATCTTGGGCTACCTCTGGTGGTTCCGGTTTCCGTGGTTCTCGTAAGAGCACCCCGTTTGCCGCACAGGTCGCTGCAGAGCGTGCTGGTGAAGCAGCAAAAGATTACGGATTGAAAAATCTCGATGTTCAAGTCAAGGGCCCCGGGCCTGGCCGCGAATCTGCGGTACGTGCACTGAACAATGCAGGTTATAAGATCACCAATATTACGGATGTGACGCCAGTACCACACAACGGTTGTCGTCCACCCAAAAAGCGTCGCGTGTAAGAGAGACAGAGAATGGCTAGATATCTTGGACCAACTTGTAAATTATCACGCCGTGAGGGAACTGATTTGTTCCTCAAGAGTGGCGTCCGCCCGCTTGAATCAAAATGTCGTGCAGATAGCGCACCTGGCCAGCATGGTCAGCGTCGCGGTCGTCTGTCTGACTACGGTGTTCAGTTGCGGGAAAAACAAAAAGTTCGTCGTATTTACGGCGTACTAGAAAAGCAATTCCGTAATTACTATAAAGACGCAGCGCGTTTGAAAGGTAATACGGGAGAGAATTTGCTATGTCTACTGGAGCGCCGTCTCGATAACGTTGTTTATCGTATGGGCTTTGGTGCTACACGCGCTGAATCTCGTCAGTTAGTTGCCCATAATTCTATTTTGGTCAACGGACAGAAAGTAAACATTGCATCTTTTAGAGTTCAAGAAGGTGATGTTGTCGGCCTGCGTGAGAAATCTAAAAAGCAGTTACGCGTACAAACTGCATTGCAGTTGGCCGCACAGCGTGGTGAAGTTGAATGGATGCAAGTAGATACAAACAAGATGGAAGGCACGTTTACGCGCTATCCCGATCGTTCTGATTTACCTGCTGAGATCAATGAAAACCTGATCATCGAACTTTACTCAAAGTAACTTTTGAGATAACACGGGAAAAAATATGTCAAATTCTGCAAATGAATTTCTTACCCCACGTAATATCGATGTAACGTCTTACAGCGCTACACATGCCAAAGTTGTACTGGAACCCCTTGAACGCGGTTTCGGCCACACACTTGGTAATGCACTTCGTCGTATCCTGTTATCTTCTATGTCAGGTTGCGCAATTGTTGAAGTGGAAATTGAGGGTGTAGAGCACGAGTACAGTGCTATTGAAGGTGTTCAAGAGGATGTAATGGAAATTCTCCTCAACCTTAAAGGTGTTGCTGCACTGATGGAAGGTCGTGATGAAACAACTATTTCATTGAATGCGACTGGTCCAGGTGTTGTTACCGCTGGGGATATTACCACTGATAGTCATATTGAAATTGTTAATCCAGAGCACGTTATTGCAACTATCTCTGGTAAGGCTAACTTGAACATGCAACTTCGTCTTGAGCGTGGTCGCGGCTATCAGCCGTCGAATACACGTATCAGTGATGAAGAAAATCGTACTATTGGTCGCTTACAACTAGATGCGTCTTTTAGCCCGATTCATAAAGTTTCTTACAGTGTTGACAATGCACGTGTTGAGAACCGTACGGATCTCGATAAGTTAGTTCTTGAACTTGAGACTAACGGCACTATTGATCCTGAAGAGTCTATCCGTCGCGCAGCGACCATTCTGCAACAGCAGATGGCTGTATTCGTGAATCTGGAAGGCGAAACTGCTGCAGAGCCTGAAGAGAAAGAAGAAGAGATTGATCCAATCCTTCTGCGTCCTGTTGATGATCTCGAGCTGACTGTACGTTCAGCTAACTGTCTCAAAGCAGAGAGCATTTATTATATTGGTGATCTTATCCAGCGCACAGAAGTTGAGTTGCTGAAGACACCGAATCTGGGTAAGAAGTCACTTACTGAAATTAAAGATGTCTTGGCTTCACGCGGTCTTTCTCTGGGCATGCGCCTTGAGAACTGGCCACCAGCTAGTTTAAAAAGTGAACGCGAACTCGTTTAATATCTCTTGTTTACAAGATAAATTAACGAATTCGATAGATATCATTGCTGAGAAAGCAACGAACTAAGGAATAAGAACATGCGTCATCGCTATAGTGGCCGTAAATTAAATAAGACCGGCACTCACAAAAGAGCTATGTTCCGTAACATGACTGCTTCATTGGTTGAGCACGAGCTGATTAAAACCACTCTGCCTAAAGCTAAAGAACTTCGTCGTTTTGCAGAACCATTTATCACTCTCGCAAAAGAAGACAGTGTTGCTAATCGTCGATTAGCCTTTGATCGTCTTCGTAACAAGGCGACAGTAGGTAAGTTGTTCACTGATTTGGGTCCACGCTTCTTGGAGCGTCCAGGTGGTTATGTACGTATTCTTAAGTGTGGTAATCGCTCTGGCGATAATGCACCAATGGCCTATGTTGAATTGGTTGATCGTGCAGCGAATGATATAGCTGATATCGAAGAGACTACTGGCGAATAAGTTCACACTTATCGCTGTAAAAAAACCGGACAATGAATAATTGTCCGGTTTTTTTTCGTCTAGTAATTAGCCGATTGATAACTAATCACAGTATTGCTGCTACCAGATCTTTACCCGTTGATCTTGTGGCAGGAACAGTGCATCGCCTTCTTTAACACCATAGGTCTTGTAGAAATCAGGCATGTTTGGGAATACCCCATTAATACGATAGACATCAGGTGAATGAGGATCAGTTTTAACAATGATCTCAAGTATCTGATCGCGCCATTTGATTCTGCTCGATTGAGCATTGCCTAAAAAGAACCGTTGCTCGCCAGTAAAGCCATCAATAATGGGCGAGGTCTTGCCCTTTAGTGACATTCGGTAAGCCTTAAGGGCAATTGATGTGCCGCCTAGATCGCCGATATTTTCACCAAGAGTGAGTTCACCGTTAACAAATAAGCCGGGCAGAGCTTCAAATTTATTGAACTGGTCTATCAGCCCCTGAGTTCGCTGTTCAAATTGCTTACGGTCGGCATCCGTCCACCAGCTTTTAAGATTGCCGTCTCCATCGTATTTACTGCCCTGATCATCAAACCCATGGCCGATTTCATGGCCAATGGTGGTACCTATGGTGCCGTAGTTATAGGCATCTTCAGCATCTGCAATAAAGTTAGGTGGCTGAAGATAGGCCGCTGGAAATACAATCTCATTAAGACCTGGGTTGTAGTAGGCATTGACCTCTTGTGGCGCCATAAACCATTCATCTCGATCAATTGGAGCCCCAAGTTTCGCCATATTCTCATCGTGACCGTAAGTACGCGAGCGCTTAATATTGCCGAACAGATCGTCATCTTTTACGATTAAAGCCGAGTAGTCTTTCCACTTGTCTGGGTAGCCGATCTTAGGTGTAAACTTTGAAAGTTTTACCAGTGAATGCTTCTTGGTTTCCTCACTCATCCAATCGAGGTTCTTAATCGACTCCGCATAGGCGGCAATCAAGTTGTCGACCATGGTAATCATCCGTGCCTTTGATTCTGGTGAGAAGTGTTTTTCGACATAGAGCTGGCCTAGCAGTTCTCCAAGATTTCCATTGATTGAGCTTATCGCTTTACGCCAACGGGGTTGTTGCTCTTGCCTGCCGTAGAGAAATTTTGAGTAAAAATCGAATTTTGTTTCAACAAACGCAGATGGTAAATAATTGGCGTAGCTAGACAGCAAATTGGCACGTAAATAGTCTTTCCATATTGCTACTTCGATATCGCTGAAAATGTCATTAAAGGCGCTAAAGTAACTTGGTTGAACAACAATCACCGTGTTTGGTAATTCGATCCCAATACCCTTTAGGTAGTCTTCAACATCCAAATTAGAAAGCAGCGCAACAAGTTCATTTGAGCTGAGTTTGTTATAGCGTTTATCTGCATCACGATTGTCGATTTTATTCCATTGATGGCTAGCCAGTTGGCTTTCCAGATCTAATATTCTCGAAGCTGCACCCGCACCATCTAAATGGCCCGACAGCGTTAAAATCTCCTCTAGATAGCTCTGGTAGCGTGCAATAATTTCTTTACCGCGTACTGAGGTATCGCTGTAGTAATCGCGGTCTGGTAGGCCGAGCCCCGACTGAACTAAATGCAATATATAGCGGGTCGCATCTTTGGCATCCTGACCGACATAGAGATTGAAGGGCGCATCTAATCCTGCAGGATTAGATGCGCCAAAAAATTCGACAATGTCGCTATGTGTGTTTAACTTATCGATTTGATCAAGGTATTCGGCGATCGGCTTTATGCCAAGTTCTTCAATTCGCGCCTTGTCGATAAAAGCGTTGTAGTAGGCGCCGATTTTCTTTTTAGCGGGATCTTTTTGATGATTTTCAGCAGCCCCTTCAACTATGACGCGTGACTGTTCGAGACTCTCTTTACGCAGGGTCATGTAACTGCCCCAGCCAACTTCATCGTCGGGGATTTCAGTAGTCGCTAGCCACTTTCCATTGGCATAGCGGTAAAAATCATCTTGGGGTCTAACTGATTTATCCATGCCGGTTAGATCAATGCCGGATATTTCAGGTTGAGCAATTTCGTGATTATCTGAACAGGCCGTGACGAATAGAAATGCCACCGCACAGAATATTATATTGTTAGTATGAAATTTATACATTCATTGCCTCATTGATAACACTGCTATTAAAAGTTTCGCTAATTTAACCCTGTTATTCATCTAACGGTTATCTTTATTAAGACCGCATTGAATTGCCAGGATATGAAAAATAAAGGAGAAATATTCTGATGCTAATTTCGATGCGTCTTAAAATGTTAAAGAGTATCAGCATATTGGTGATGGCATTCACCATTGTCTAGGTTCATCAGCCGCATTGACCCTCCCCACACATAGCCCGTGTCCATAGGGAATAAATTATTTCCAACAGCCTTACCCTCAAGCGCAGCCCAGTGACCAAATATAATCTTATCCTGTTTCGCTATTCGTGATTTATGGCTATACCAGGGGGCAAAGCTAACGCTTAGTTGATTGGACTGACTTTCTGGTGATGTCTTGGCATTTAGCTCCAACTGGCCTGAGCTTGTGCAGTAGCGCATGCGCGTCAAATAGTTGGTAATTAATCGCCAGCGCTCAGGGCCCTGTAGATCGTCTGACCAGCTTTCCGGTTGGTTGCCGTACATATGTTGGAAATAACTGCTGGCCAGATCGGACTGTAGAACACCCTCAACTTCTCTCGCCATTAACGTCGCGGTATTGATGCTCCAATTGGGCGGTATGCCTGCATGCACTAGGGTGTATTCACCAATGCTTTGCAGAAGTGGCAGCTGTTGAAGCCATGCGAGCAGTTCGTTGCGATCACTGGCATTGAGAATATCATCCAGTGTGTCTTTTATAGTCGTTGTGCGAATACCTTGTGCAATCGCTAATAGATGAAGGTCATGGTTGCCGAGCACCGATGTAAAGGCATTGCCTAAGCTTTTACAAAATCGTAACGTTTTCAATGACTGTGGGCCGCGGTTAACCAGATCTCCTGTTGCAATTAGCCGGTCAGTAGTTGGTTCAAAGTGCACTCTATCCAATAAGTTGAGTAGTGGATCGAGGCAGCCCTGTATGTCTCCAACGACGTAATCAGTCATTTAGTTCACGGTATTAGGTGTCGAGAGTAAAAAGGGCTTGATAGGGACTTCAAAGGATTCTCCTTGCTGGTCGATCATCTTGTAGTGACCCTGCATGGTGCCTATTGGCGTATCCAATACAACACCACTGGAATATTGGTAGGACTGTCCCGCACCAATCAGCGGCTGCTGACCAATAACGCCCATGCCCCGAACTACCTGCTCGACTTCGTTACTGTCGGTAATGATCCAGTGGCGAGCGAGAAGCTGTGCTGGCTCAGCGCTCTGATTGTGAATGGTGATGTGATAAGCAAAAGCAAAGCGATGCTCATCAGGTGCTGCCTGTTGGCCAAGGTATTCGGTGTCTACGCTGACAGTAATTGCTTGATCGATCATTTTCTACTCATCATACTATTGTGGATATGGTTAGATATTGAAACAAATTCAGCAACACTGAGTTGCTCTGCTCGGCGTGTTAAATCTATGACATCACTGGCTGACTCTAAGTGCTCGGCATAGGGACGCAGGCAGTTTCGTAGGGTTTTACGACGTTGCTGAAAACTGTGGCTCACCAGTTGACTGAGTAGCTCTTCGTTCTCAGCAACGCAGGGTTTCGTCCTGTGGGGCTTGAGTCTAACAATTGCGGACTGCACTTTTGGCGCTGGTCGAAATGATTCTGGCGGCACAGGAATCAGCGGCATTACCCGACAGTGATACTGCACCATAACCGAGAGTCGACCATAGGTTTTATTGCCCGGCACCGCACCCAGACGTTCGACTACCTCAAGCTGGAGCATAAAGTGCATATCTTGAATAAGCTCGCGCACCTTAATAAGATGAAACAGCAGGGGTGTGGAAATATTGTAGGGCAGATTACCGACCAGTCGCATCTGCCGACCCTGATGAAACTGGGCAAAATCGGTTTTAAGTGCGTCACCGCTAAAAATACTAAAGTCGGGGTAGGCGGCAAATTTCTCAGTGAGAAATCTGACTAAATCGCGATCCAGCTCCACTACTTTTAGGCTTGGGCAACGTTCAATTAGATGCTCAGTGATGGCCGCTGTACCAGGACCGATCTCAATCAAATTATCATCGGCACTAGGGCCAATAGCGGAAATAATTTGCCGAATAATTTGCTGGTCAACTAAAAAGTTTTGCCCAAAGCGTTTTCTTGCCTGATGCTGAGTTGTCATTATATTTCCGCTTGGTCAGTTTTTGTCGCCATCTGCACCGCAACTTGAATGGCGGTCTGTAAACTGCCGTGATCTGCGTTACCTGTTCCCGCTAGATCCAATGCAGTACCGTGATCTACCGAAGTGCGAATAATGGGAAGCCCAAGAGTAATATTGGCCGCACGGCCAAAACCTTGGTATTTCAGCACTGGAAGACCCTGATCGTGATACATGGCTAATACCGCATCGGCACTATCGAGATGCTTGGGGGTAAACAGAGTGTCAGCGGGCAGGGGGCCGACAAGATCTATGCCCTGAGCGCGAAATTTTTCTAAGACCGGACTGATAGTGTCGATTTCCTCAGATCCCAAATGCCCGCCTTCGCCAGCGTGGGGGTTGAGACCGCAGACCAGTATGGTCGGTGAGGCTATGGAAAATTTAGTCTGCAGATCAGCGACCAAAATATTGATCACTTTAGACAGTGATACCTGCGTGATACTGTCTGCAACATCGCGCAGTGGCAGGTGGGTTGTGGCCAGAGCCACGCGCAGTTCAGTGGTCGCTAACATCATCACGACTAAGGGTGTCGCGGTCTTGTCTGCTAAATACTCGGTGTGCCCGGTAAAGGCAAAGCCGGCGTCGTTAATAATTGATTTCTGCACTGGCCCGGTAATCATTGCCTGACAAAATTTGCGCTGGCAGTCTGCAATGGCTGCATCGAGACAATGTAGTACATAGGCGCTATTGGTGCTGTTGAGTTGGCCGGCACAGGCCGGCTGCGCAAGAAGTATTGGAACTATGCCCAATTCACCAGGTTGTAATGGTTGCGGAGAGTCGCCGGGTTCGCGAAGTACAAGTCTGAGGCCAAGCTCTGCGGCACGCTGCTTCAGTAGTTGCGGGTCGGCATAGGCGACGAGTTCGTGATCATAACCATTCTGCACCAGACTGATTAACAGATCTGGGCCTATGCCTGAGGGTTCTCCTGGCGTCAGTGCCAGGCGTAAAGTCATGACTTTTTAGGCTCTTTTATTTCTATAAATGCTTCGTCGCGGATTTCCTGCAGCCATACTTGCAGCTCTTCTTCATACTTGCGTTGACGAAGCAGGTTTTGAGCGCGGTTGCGCATAATGGTGTCACTAAAGTCCTCATTGCGACGCTCAGTAACCTGAAGGATATGCCAGCCGAACTGCGAGAGGAACGGTGCGCTAACCTCCTTGAGTTCGATGCTGCTCATGGTCTGTTCAAATTCCGGGACGAACATTCCTGGCGTTGACCAGCCCAATTCTCCGCCATTAAGCGCTGAGCCTGGATCTTCAGAAAACTCTTTTGCCAACAGCGCGAAATCATCATCGGCGGCGATACGATCGCGAAGCTCATTGAGCTGGCTAATAGTGGTTTCTTCATCGCGGATTTCGTTTGGCTTGATAAGAATATGGCGAGCAAAGTGTTGTTCTATAAGTTGCTCGCCACCACCGCGACGCTCGTAGAGCTTAATCAGATGATAGCCTGCATCACTGCGAATCGGTTTTGAGACCGCATCAACGTCAAGCTTCTCGACGGCTTCAATAAAGACACCGGGTAGTTGGGCCATTTTTCTCCAGCCGAGGTCGCCACCCTGAAGTGCAGTTTGGTCTGCTGAGTTGGCCATAGCCAGTTGCCTAAAATCAGTACCGCTCTGCATCTGAGTGAGAAGACCCTCAGCGCGCTTGAGAATGGCCTTGGTTTCATCAGTACTCGAGCTGCTGGGAACTGGCAATAGGATATGACCAACATTGACGTCAGGAGAGGTCATAAAACGACCCTCCTCAGAGTTGAGAAAGTTGTCTAATTCCTGATTGCTGATATTGATGCGGCGCATTACATTGCCCTGCTGGACGCGCATTAAGATCATTTCATTACGGATTTCATTGCGAACTGCCGACAGTGTTGAGCCGGAGGTGTGGATCTGTTCAATGTACTGTTCCATCGTTAACTGATTACTTTCAGCTATGCGTCCCATAGATTCATTGAGCTCTGTATCAGTAATTCGAATGCCAGCGTTATAGCCCATATTGAGCTGCAATCGCTCAGAGATTAGGCGTTCAAGAACCTGCTGTAAAAGGATTTCTTGGGGAGGAGCCTGAGTGCCAGACTTCTGTATCTGAACATTAATAGCCGCCACTCGACGCTGTACTTCACTTTCTAGTACAACATCTTCATCGACAACTGCGACGACCCTGTCGAGAATTTCAACTTGGGCGACAGCGCTGATTGAGAGTGCTGTTAGCAAAAATGCAATTAACGCTTTATTACAAGTTTTCTTCAGATCCATAACCGTAGATACCATTGTTGAGCATTGAGTCAACCCGACCGCCAGAGCCAGCCAGACCTTTAAATTGTATTTGGAAAAACATTCCATTTGACAGCGCTAAGTCCTCTTCAGGACGAAACACCTCATCTCTTCGATTCAACCAGCGGCGCGCGACAAAACTTGCCCGCCAGCAACAGCTGTTATATTCAAATCCAGCAAAAATATCTAGTGCTCGACTGTTGGTGAAGTCATGATTCCAGCGCGCGACCAGATTGAAATTTCCCGTCAACGGAACGAATGCTGAGATGTCCGATTGACGGATATCTTGCGCAAGCTCGATGCCATCAAGCAGGCGAGGATCTCGTTGCGTTGAGCGATAGCTCGCATTAAACAGCCTATTTTGGCGGTCATTATAGCGCAAGCTAATACTACTTTTTTCCAGCTCATTGTCGTGAGTGTCATAGATCATATCACTGGTGAAACGCCAGTTAGTATTAATACGGCCAGACAGTTTCAGGGCCAGTGGAGACTGCCTGCGACTCAGCTCTGCGAGCTCAATATCCGTGGGAGTCGCTGATAGCGTTATCTGTCTATCGATGTAATTGATAGATTGGGCAATACTGGCGGTAAATCGTTCCTGCCCAGATTTTTTATCTATATAGCGAGTGGTAAAAGCAATGGTTAGTCGCTCTTCGTCGGAAATTCGATCGTCGCCATTAAAGCGCTCATCTCGAAACAGGCGGTCGTAGGACGGTGTAAATTCGCGAGTATCAAAAACTGGGAAATCTGACTGATCTCTAAAAGCAGCTTTGACATAGAAGAGCCGCGGTTCAAAGGTCTGCGTATAGCCATTAAGCCAAGTGGTTTCGCGCTCAAAGAATATACTGCTGTCCAGTGATGTTACTGGCACCGTGACAGAGGGGCTTTTATTATTGAGCGGGGCGCCATCGCTATCCAAATTATAGGAGAGGTGCTTGACTCGGAATTGCGGGCGAATGTAACCCCAGATCCAGCGTTTGTCCCAGCTTACGCCATAGTCCAAGCGATTTCTGTGGCCCGTGACAAGATCCCGATTGTCATGATCAAACAGGGCAGCTTGGTTATTTAAATCAATCACCAGATTGTTGTCGAAGCGATAGTGGCCATTGATATTAATTTTTGGCAGCACCGAGTATTGTTCTTCCAGTCCATCGACGATGATTTGGTTGTCCCGCGCTTCTATTAAGTAGTCCCAGTGTTTGGTTTTGTAAGATGCCCCCGCAACCCGACGTAGATTGATCAGGCTGTTAGATTCTTGAGACATATTGCCGAGATCACCTAGGTAATCATTGTCAGAGACCTTATTAATATCCAAAAAAGTAGACCAGGGCTTGCCGATGCCACCGAGATGGGTCAGGCCTATCAAATAGCGATCTTGTCCGAGGTGTTCTGGCAAGCCGGTGCCAGGATCTATGTCCTGCTCGTCGTTACCACCCTTATCGTCACCTAAAAAAGCGCTGGAGATCTGTGTTTCTGAAAGCTTAGAAAGATGTCGAAATTCCACTTCCAAGCCGATGCCACGCTCTTGGATCAGGCGAGGGGTGATGGTCGCATCGTAGTTGTTGGCCAGATTCCAGTAGATTGGCTGTGCATAGTCGAAGCCGTTGCTGCTACCAGCATGGATGGTGGGGAATAACAGGCCCGATGAGCGACGATCATTCACTGGGAATTTAATCCACGGGAGGTAAAAGACCGGAATATCTTTGACTTTCAGCTGGGCATTTTTGACCGTCGCAAAGCCAGACTCTTGATCAATGGCTATTTCGCTAGTGGTCATTTGCCAAGTCGAATCGCCCGGTTCGCAGGTCGAGTAAGTAGCGTCAGTAATTGTAATTACGCCATCTTTTGAGCGCTGTAAATTATCTGCCTTGCCGCGCACCGATGCCTCGTGAAGTACATAGGTGGCATTTTCGATTTGTACTTCTTTGCTATCGATATCAATTTCCGCGTTATTGCCCAGCAGTAAGAGTCCAGGTTCGCGAAATTGCACATTGCCCTGCAGTACAACAGTGCGGTTAGTCTGATCTATACGCGCAGAGTTGCTACGGATTTGTCGATAGCCTTGGGATATCTGAACATCGCCATCTAACAACGCTACATTGTCAGCCAGAGCTTCTGTGGTATTGGCATTAACTCGAAGTGAGGCTTGCTCTGGATCGATATTAGCGTCTGGGTATTTTCTCTCCGGTTCAATATAGGCCCCGCAACAGTTGCTCGCAATCTGCAAGCGTTGCTCTTTGCTCATTTGCTCTTCTTCAACCCAATCAAGATTGCGAACCGCAGCAACCCTTGGTTCGTCAGGATTTGCGGGCCTATGGTCAAACCCGTGAGCTGGGCGTGTTGTATCAGTGGTGAGAATTTGCTGCTCGGTGCACAGCCATTGACTATCTTGGCCTGCGCTGCAACTCCAAGTTACCTTTAGCTCATCAGCCGCTACCGGAAAATAAAATCCAGCGGCAATGGCTGTTAGCAAAGCAGTGATCGTTGTCTTCTGCAGTTGGCTCTTTTGGGTAAATAGTGAGTCGATCAAGATGCTGCCCGTTTACGGATAAATAGTTTGCTGGCATTTTACCTGATATCTTGACAGAGTAGAGGGCTGAATTAAGATAGAATTAGATTTTTTAGGCAACGTCTCTAGCTGCTAATAAATAGTTATAAACCATCGATAAGGGAAAGACTGATATTAACCCATTAGAAAATCGCCGACGCAGTATATTTGTTGCTTGGATAGCGGACTTTTTTCCTGCTTCACACCAAATTAAGCGACCATTAGAGCTGCAACCCTTGGCTGGAGATGCGGGGTTTCGACGATATTTTCGGGTGCTCGGCCAGCCTTCGTTGATAGCGGTAGATTCACCGCCAGAAAAGGAAAAAAACCAAGCCTACATTAGTGTGGCAATGGCATTTCAGCATCATGGCATTGTCACGCCAAAAGTATTCGCCGTGGACTTTGCCAATGGTTTTTTCCTTCTACAAGATTTTGGCACGCTACTGCTGCAGCCTGAATTAGCTGCCGACAGCGCGTCAGCAGCGGTTGCCAAACGCTACGCTCAGGCCGAAGACGTGCTGATGGCGATACAGCGAGTAACGCCAGAGCCTGCCGTTTTTACCTGCTATGACCCACAGAGCTTACAAACTGAGATGGATTTGTTTGCTGAATGGTTTATCGCTGAGTTGCTCGGTATTAGTCTGGATGATGAAGAGCAGCATATGCTCTCACAGCTTTATAAGGATTTGATTTGCAGCGCAGTTGAGCAGCCTCAGGTGGTTGTGCACAAAGATTTCCACTCACGTAATTTGATGGTGCTTGAAGACGGCAGTCTTGGGGTGATTGATTTCCAAGATGCGGTGGTTGGTCCCGTCACATACGATCTGGTATCTCTGCTGAAAGATTGTTATTTACATCTTCCTGCCGACCAAGTGGAAAAGCGGGCGCTCGATTACAAACGTCACCACGAGGCGGGCGAGTTACTCAATAATATGACTGATGGCGAATTCCTTACTAGTTTTGACAAAATGGGCCTTCAGCGTCATATCAAAGTGTTGGGAATTTTCGCCCGTCTCTGTTTGCGGGATGGAAAGTCGGGCTACTTAAAGGATTTGCCCTTGGTTATTCGCTATACCCTAGAAGCGGCACAGCGTTACCCAGAGAGCCAAGCATTCTATCGCTGGTTTATCGCACGCATCGAACCGCTGCTGCCAAGTCACGATTGGTACAGAGATTGGCGAACCGCTGAGGAAGCTAGCGGCGAAAAAGTGTTGATTGAGGATAAGCCTAAATGAAGGCGATGATTCTAGCCGCGGGGCGTGGCGAGCGACTGCGTCCACTCACCGATAAAACCCCCAAGCCTATGTTGCCGGTAGATGGCAAGCCATTACTTGAGCGTCATATTGAACGGTTGGCGGCGATAGGGGTTGAGCACATTGTTATTAATACCTGCTGGCTGGGCGAGCAGATAGAAGCGTATTTTTCTGACCATGGACGGCGCTTTGGCGTCAATATAAGTTGGTCGCGAGAAATCGAGGCCCTTGAAACTGGCGGTGGCATTAGTCGGGCACTGCCGCTTTTGGGCGATGAACCATTTTTATTGATTAATGGTGATGTGTGGAGTGATTTCCCCCTGGCAGAGTTGAGTGAGATTAATATGCATGAGGGTCTAGATGCGCAGCTAGTATTGGTTGATAATCCCCACCACCATCCGCAAGGTGATTTCTCGATGCAAGGTAATTTGGTCAGCTATGAGGATGGGCAGCGATTTACCTTTAGTGGTATTAGCCTGATTAGACCGGCACTCTTTGTCGCCTATAAGAATGATGCAGGGGCATCTTTTCCCCTGCGAGATGTTCTGCGGCCCGCAATTGTCGCCGGACGTGTCGGTGCATCTATCTATACTGGACACTGGTGTGATGTGGGGACTGTCGAGAGATACCAGCAGTTAGACACTTATATAAAAAACAGGAAAACAGTTAATGATCGCCCGACATAAATACCAAATCCTCTTCTGGCTGTGTATTGCCGCGACGATCGTTTTATCTTTACTGCCAGGTGGTGGAAAACCACTCTTTCAACTACAGGATAAGGTGGGTCACGCCACCGTTTATGCGATGCTGTTCTTTTTTTGCGTGCATGCCTACGGCAAATACTTTCCGCTATGGTCGTTGGCGCTTGTGCTGGCGGGCTTTGGGTTGAGTATGGAATTTGCGCAAGCCATGACCAAATATCGCCAAGCCGATGGTTGGGATATACTGGCTAATTCAGGCGGGATACTGGTGGTTTGGCTGTTTATACTCTGTTATAGGAGAGTGAAATGATTACGGTTTATCGCGGCAGTGATTATTTTGAAGGTCAATTGCTTAAAGGTCTGATGGAGCAAGAGGGGCTGCAGGTGTTTTTAAATGGTACGGCACTTCAGGGTGGGTTGGGTGAGGTTCCTGCCTTGGGGCACCTTTCGATTACGGTTAATGCTGCCGATCGTGAAAAAGCCGAAGAAATTATTAAAGCCTATGAGCGCGGTGATTTTGCGCTGGGGGATGAGGATTAATCGTTCTGTAAAAGGACCTTAATATTGCCCGGCTGAAGCGTTTGGCTGCCGGCAAAAGATAACACGAGTGTTGCCATCTCATCCCAGATATCCGCTTTACGCATGCCCTTAATTCCGCGATCTATAGCACCAGCCTGACGCAGTAGCATGCGCAGATGAGCAGGTCTTAAACGTTTGAGAGCTCCGCGAAACAGCGGTAAACGCTTCTCCCAAACGCCGGATTTTTTAAGTGCCCAATCGCTTTTCTCACCGCTGGCGACCCGTTCACTGGCTTTGACCAGAATCCGTAGTTCGCGAGTGATAGCCCAGAGAAGAGGGATCGCATCCGTGCCCTCATTTTCCAATCCACGCAGAGATCGTGCGGCGGACTGGGCATCGCCAAGCAGGATCTTGTCGACAAATTCAAAGATATTGTAGCGCGCGCTATCGGTGACGACTGATGACATCATGGTGCCATCCACGGCGCCTTGAGGGGCCAATAATTTTAGCTTTTCGATTTCCTGTACTGCCGCCAGCAAGTTGCCCTCGACACGGTCTGCGAGAACTTGCACCGCCTCTTGATTGGCGTTGATATTGGCTGCTCTCAGACGTTGATCAATCCAGCGCGGCATTTGGTTGGCATCCACAGGCCATACTTGAATATGAGCGCCAGCAGCTTCTAGGGTTTTCATCCACTTGCTGTTTTGCGCGGCTTTTTCCAGCTTGGACAATATGATTAACAGCAGGTTGTCTGGATTGGGATTTGCGCAGATTTCAGCCAGCGCTTTGCTACCTTTATCGCCGGGCTTGCTACCAGGTATGCGAATCTCGAGAATTTTTTTATCCGAGAACAGCGACAGTGAATTGGATTCATTGATAAGCGGATTCCAATCGAAATGCTGGGGATTGCCTTCAAAATGAAACAGTTCACGTTCAGTGAAGCCCTGTGTTCGTGCGGCTATACGTATAGCATCGGCACATTCCTGAGCCAGTAGCGGCTCATCACCGCTGATAACATAGACCGGCAGAAGCGGTTTTTTAAGATGTCCCTGAAGTTGCTCCGCACGTATTTTCATAGGCTATGGATTTTCTGGATTCTGGTTCTTTACTTGTAATACTTTGAGGCGGTTGAGAATTTGCCGCACAATCTCTTTGCGCATCTCAATTCTGACCAGCCGCTCTTCATTGTCAGAGGAGAGAATATCGCGCTCTTCAATTTCATAACTCTGCTCAACCGAAGCGGTTAGCAGTGCAGTGAGGGGTGTGCCAGCGGGATCGGTAATTAAAAAATCGACATCTTCATTAAGCTGATATTCCGCGGCCCGAGCACTGGAATTTAATGTACTTATCCGTCGATTCTGGCGAAAGTCGATAATTACGACTGAGTAGTTCGCATCGGCTGCACTGGATACCACGTCGATACCGTAGACATCCAATGCGCGCGTCAATTCACTGACAAAAACATTGTCAGATGCCTGAGTCTCGATATGTAAGCTGCCAATATTACTTGGCATCACCTCGGCGTTGCGCAACTGCCAGCCACAGGCTGACAAAAGCAAAACTATTGCGGGGAGAAGTAATCTTGGTATCATAATAACAGTCCTAATTGGTCGGGCTTTTGATTAATGGCTGCTTTAATTAGCAACTATATTAACCAGTCTTCCCGGAACCACAATGATTTTTCGAATCGTAACGCCTTCGGTAAAGCGCTGAACATTGCCGTCGTCAAGAGCCCGCTTCTCAACGTCATCCTTGGATGCATCTGCAGCCACTTGGATTTTACCGCGCACTTTACCGTTTACTTGAATCACCATCTCGATTGAGCTGCGTACCAGCGCTGATTCATCCAGTATAGGCCAGGCAGCATCTGCAACCGCTTCCTGATTGCCCATGGCGTGCCACAGGCTGTGACAGATATGCGGTGCAATGGGCGAGAGCAATAAAATTGCGCTGGTCAGTGCTTCGTGACGAACAGCAATGCTTTGGGCTTCATTGTCGTTGAGTTTGCCGACTTCATTTAATAATTCCATTACAGCGGCAATGGCGGTATTAAAGGTATTGCGGCGGCCGTAATCATCGTTGACCTTGTTGATGGTTTCGTGCGTTTTGCGCCGCAGATTTTTTTGTCCGTCATTCAAAATATCTGTGTTTAAGGACTCAACAGTACCCAATTGCAGATGGGCATGAACCGTAGTCCACAGCTTGCGCAGAAAGCGATGGGCACCAGAAACGCCGTCATCGTTCCACTCCAGTGTCTGCTCTGGGGGTGCAGCAAACATGGTAAACAGGCGCACTGTATCTGCACCGTGTTTGTCGATTGCGGTCTGTGGGTCGACTCCATTGTTTTTTGACTTTGACATCTTGGTTACGCCGCCGCTGTGAATTTCTTCGCCAGTGGCAGTTTCGGTGGCTTTGATAGTGCGACCTTTTTCATCGCTCTCGACAGTCACATCCAATGGCGATAACCATTCTTTGCGGCCAGCATTATCTTTATAGAACGACTCGGCTAGCACCATGCCCTGGCAGAGCAAACTCTTAAACGGCTCACTACTGCTGACCAAGCCCTCGTCGCGCAATAGCTTGTGGTAAAAGCGCGCATACAGCAGGTGCAGAATAGCGTGCTCAATGCCGCCAACATATTGATCAACCGGTAGCCAGTAATCGGCACGCGCGGGGTCGAGCATGGCGCTGTCCAGATCGGAGCAGGTAAATCGCGCGTGATACCAAGATGATTCCATAAAGGTATCGAAGGTGTCGGTTTCACGTTCAACTGCAAGGCCGTCTAGCTCGGCTTTTTTCCACTCGAGATCGGCTTTGATCGGCGATTGAATGCCATCCATTTCAACATCAGTGGGCAAGACTACTGGCAGTCTATCTAATGGCACGGGAATTTCCCCGCCCTCGGCCAAGTTGTACATTGGAATTGGCGAGCCCCAGTAACGCTGGCGGCTAACCCCCCAGTCGCGTAGTCGATAATTTGTCGTTACTGAGCCGTGATCAGATTCTTCAAGCGCTGCGGCAATCGCGTCGAAAGCGCCATTAAAATCTAAACCATCGTACTTGCCGGAATTTACTAGCAGGCCTTTGGTGACAAAGGCTTCGCTGTCTATATCGCAGACTTCATCTTTAGCTGGTGCGATAACCTGTTTGATGTCCAGCTGGTATTTTTTGGCGAACTCATAGTCGCGCTGATCATGGGCAGGTACCGCCATCACTGCGCCGGAGCCGTAGTCCATCAGTACATAGTTGCCGACCCAGACTGGCACAGTCTCGCCGGTTAAGGGATGCACAGCCGTGATGCCGGTATCCATCCCGCGTTTTTCCATGGTTGCCATTTCAGCTTCCGAGACCTGCTGGGACTGACAGTCGCTGATAAATTCATTCAATTCGGGATTATTTTGCGCTACTACAAGGGCAATTGGATGCTGGGTAGCTAGGGTTAAATAGGTTACGCCCATCAATGTATCTGGTCTGGTGGTATACACATCAAAGCTTTGGTGCTCGCCCACAGCGACGGACAGATCAAAAGTCATATTCACGCCACGACTCTTGCCAATCCAGTTGCGCTGCATAGTTTTGACCTGCTCTGGCCAGTGTTCTAAATCATCCAGATCATCAAGCAGTTGTTCGGCATAGTCGGTAATGCGAATAAACCACTGAGGAATTTCTTTGCGTTCTACTGGGCTATCACAGCGCCAGCAACAGCCGTCAATAACCTGCTCGTTGGCGAGTACAGTGGCATCGTGAGGGCACCAGTTAACTGCACTGGTTTTTTTGTAGACCATACCTTTTTCATAGAGTTTGGTGAAAAACCACTGCTCCCACTTGTAGTAATCTGGCTCGCAGGTGGCCAGCTCACGGGACCAGTCGATACCAAAGCCCAGCGATTTAAGCTGAGCTTTCATATAAGCGATATTTTCATGGGTCCATTTAGCTGGAGCGGTGTTATTTTGAATCGCGGCATTTTCTGCCGGTAGACCAAAGGCATCCCAACCCATCGGATGAAGGACATTTTTGCCTTGCATTCGCTGGTAGCGAGCGATTACATCAGTGATGGTGTAATTGCGCACATGACCCATATGCAGCTTACCGCTGGGATAGGGGAACATGGCCAGGCAGTAAAACTTTTCTTTATCCGGATCTTCTGTGACTTCAAAGGTTTGATTGTCAGTCCAGTATTGCTGGGCTTCGCGCTCTAATTCTGCGGGATGGTATTGCTGTTCCATGGTCATGAAGATTCACTGCTTGTTGGTTTTAAAATAGGCGTGAATTATAGGGTAACAGAGGCCTATCTAACAGCAGTTAAAATGCACTAGCTTTTGGCGGGTACACCGAGCTCTTCGAGTTTGGCTGCCATATCTTCAGCGGAGGTGTCTGGATTGATATTGGTATCAATAAAAAGAATTTTGCCGTTTTTGTCGATATAGAAAGTGTGGCGTTTTGGCACACCGTAGAACGCCAGTACTTCATAGTCTTTAGCGGTCTTTTTTGTGGGGTCGCTCAACAGTGGAAAGTCCGCTTCGGTCTCTTTGGCAAAGCCCTTATTATCTTTGAGAGAGTCGACACTGGCCATAAAATAGGCCACTTCAAGACGCTTAAGCAGGTGGCCGTTTTGGGCCAGAGATTTACATTCGATAGTGCAGCCGCTGGTATAGGCCTTGGGGTACCAGGCGATAACCACTGCTTGCTTATCTCTAAACTGGCTGAGGCTGTAGCTTTTTCCGTCGGTGGCTTGGAGTAGAAAGTCAGGCGCCTGATCGCCCACTTGAAGTGCGGTGGCAGTGATAGATGTTGCCGCCAAGAGTATGGCTAGTAGAAATTTAATTGGAATGTTCATCTTGAACCTCTTTTTGAGCCTCTTTTTGAAATAATGTCGATATCTGTTTTCGAATAATTAACCCGCCACACAGGAGCAAACACATTATCACTGTTGGCCATGAGCCGGTCTGTGAGAATATTGTCTGCCCAGTACGTGGTGCAATATGTCCCGATAACTCTGTAGCAGTAAATTGTTCAATTCTTGCGGTGATCACGCCGCGATAATTAACCAGTGCAGTAACCCCGTTACTGGTGCTGCGCATCATTGGCTTGGCATTTTCCAGCGCTCGCATACGAGCCATCTGCATATGTTGACGCGGCGCAATTGAGCGGCCAAACCATGCGTCGTTACTTACGGTCAATATGACTGTTGCGTCTCTAGCCATACTTGCGACCAGATTGGGGTAGACGATCTCATAACAAATTGCCGTGGCAATCTTTTCACCGGCGACATTCAGCAATGGCTGGTTTGCGGCACCGAGCGAGAAAGATGACATGGGCAAATCAAAAAATTTGATCATCCCACGCAACAGTGATTGGATCGGAACATATTCACCGAAGGGCACCAGTCGGGTTTTGTCGTATTGACCCTGAGTCGCACCCAGAGCTAATACTGAGTTGAAATAGGACTGACTGCCCGCATCATAAGTAGGTATACCGGTTAGCAGGGCTGTTTGGTTCACTTTTGCCTGTCGGTCAACTTCAACTAAAAAATTACTGACATATTGTGGAGTGGCCGGAATGGCTGCTTCTGGCCAGATAATCATATCAGCACCCCAATGCGGCTGAGTCTGGGCTTGGAGTTGCTGTAATATCCCCTGCCTTTCGCTGTGGGTCCACTTCTTGTTTTGATCGATATTGGGCTGAACTAGAACCACTGAGAGGTTTTTTCCGGTGGGCTCGGTCCAGCGGATCTGCTGTAAAAAGTAACCGCTTACTACGGTTAGGGTAATTGCTAGAAAAGCCACTTTCACACTGCGCTGGTTTCTGTGGGGCTGGGTCAGCTGGCTTAGGGTTGCGGCGGCCAGTGCAGTGATAAAGCTTAGCCATAGCACCCCGCCAATCGGCGCCCAACCGTTCAGCCAGGTTTCAGTGTGTATATAGCCGCTGTAGAGCCAGGGGAAGCCGGTCAATATCCAGCTTCGAAACCATTCGCTCAAAACCCAAATAGCCGGTAATCCGATAAGCCAGGATCCGGAGCGTTGCGGAATTAATGCGCTGAGAGCAAAAGGGAGGGCAAAAAGAAGTGCGATAAACAGGCAGAATAATGTGGTTGCGATAAGCGCCAAAGGTGCGGGGATAAAGCCGTGATCATGGATGCTGACATATACCCAGCTAACCCCGGCAAAGAACATTCCGAAGCCGAACACAGCAGATTTCACCAAGGCCTGTTCTACTGTTTGGTATTGCAGTGTGCGGAATAGTACCGCGATACAGAGAATGGCAATGGGCCAGTAATAAAAGGGTGCCAGAGAGAGTGGTAGTAAGCTTCCTGAGGCGAAGAGGGCGAGAAATTTTTGCCCTCGGGCTAAACGCATCATAGGGCGATTTTCTTCACTTCCAATGCAGTGATTTTACGCTTGTCTCCGGCTGCAACCTTGAATCCAAAGCCATCGATGGTGACGGTTTCATCAACATTGGGTAGCCTGCCAAAGGCGTGAAGCACTAACCCGCCGACGGTATCAAATTCATCGTCGGCAAGGCCAACATCAAAGAATTCATTAAAGTCGTCGATCTCGGTAATTGCTTCGACGGTAAAAATGCCGTCTATTTTGTGTCTGATTTGTGCCTGCTCGTGCTCGTCGGTTTCATCTTCAATTTCACCAACAATCTCTTCGAGAATATCTTCAATGGTTAACAGGCCTGACACGCCGCCGTATTCGTCGACCACTATGGCCATATGATAGCGTTGCTCGCGAAACTCTTGGAGTAGAACGTTGAGGCGTTTGCTTTCGGGAATAATGGTGGCGGGGCGCAACAGTGATTGGAGGTTAAATGAGCCTTTATCAGAGAGTAGCAGGGGCAACATTTCTTTGGCCAGCAGTATGCCTTTAACGTCGTCGGAAGATTCGCCAACAACGGGAAAGCGCGAGTGCTGAGAGGTGATGACTACTTCGAGTACCTGTTCTAGGGTGAAGTCATCTTCGATAATAACCATCTGCGAGCGGGGGATCATGATTTCCCGAGCCTGTTGGTCAGATACTTTTAGAGCGCCCTCCATAATTTGCAGTACGCTGGCGTCAATAATCGATTCGTTTTCGGCACTGCGCAAAATATCGGCAACATCGTCGGAGTTCTTCGGGTTTTGAGAAAACATCCGGCCAATCTTGGCTAAAAAAGATCTTTCTGGAGTGCTATTGGATGACTCTTCGTTCATTGTTCGCTCGCTAGTGACCGGGTGAAGGTTGTTGTGTGGATTCGTAAGGGGGTGGAAAATCTAACTTCAGCATAATGGCTGTTTCCAGCGCTTCCATCTGCTCGGCATCGTTGTCGTCAATATGATCATAGCCGAGTAGGTGCAGTACACCGTGGACAATAATATGTGCCCAGTGAGCCGGTAAGGTTTTATGTTGCTCGGCTGCTTCACGGTTTACCACGGGTGCGCAAATTACCAGATCGCCAAGGATTGGTAGAGGCTCAGGGGTTACTGCATCAAAAGGAAAGCTGAGAATGTTAGTGGCGCCGGATTTTCCGCGGTATTGCTGATTGAACTCGGCGCTTTCGATTTCGTCGACTATGCGCAGGTTGAGTTCAGAAATATCCCGTTCGTCGCGAATTGCAGCGCTGGCCCAGCGCTTAATACTGTCCTCGTCGGGGGATTCTTCAGATGGACAGGCCCTCTGAATGTCGATAGATAGATTCATTAGTTAACTATTTAGTTGCCTAGTCGTCTTTTTCATGAGCATCATAGGCATCTACGATACTTTGAACAATAGGGTGGCGAACGACATCGCGAGAAATGAAGTGGGTAAAGCTAACTTCTTCAACATTTTTGAGCACTTCACAGGCGTGAACCAAGCCGGACTGGACACCGCGGGGCAAATCAACCTGCGACATATCGCCGGTGATAACCGCTGTTGAGCCAAAGCCGATGCGGGTTAGGAACATTTTCATCTGTTCGCGGGTCGTGTTCTGACTCTCGTCGAGTAGAATATAAGCGCCATTCAATGTGCGGCCGCGCATGTAGGCGAGGGGTGCAATTTCAATGACGTTGCGTTCTTGGAGTTTGGCTACAGCCTCAAAGCCGAGCATCTCGTGCAGTGCATCGTAGAGAGGGCGTAGGTAGGGGTCGACCTTCTGGGCCAGATCGCCAGGCAAAAAGCCGAGTCTTTCGCCAGCTTCCACCGCCGGTCGCACCAGTAATATTCGTTCCACCTCGTCCCGCAGTAGAGCTTCAACCGCACAGGCAACGGCCAGATAGGTTTTGCCCGTGCCCGCAGGACCAATACCGAAATTAACGTCGTGAGTTTGAATCGAGCGCACGTAGCGCTGCTGATTTAAACCGCGAGGCTTGATATTGCCTTTCTTGGTGCGGATAACACTAAAGCTCTCGACGTTGTCGGCGGGCTGCGAAGTGCTGGTGGACGGTGTTTGCGTCATAGGCGCCTCTTTGCTAGTTGGTTGATTAGTTGGTCGATTGGATGATTGGCTGGAATGTTGTAAATGGAGGTGAACTTCCTCTGGAGTCAGTTCGGTGTAATGAGCCGTCTGCTGATAGAGGTTGTAAAGCACTTCGGTAGCGCATTGAGCTGCGGAGGCACTACCATAGACCGCGAAGCAATTATCTCGCGAGCGAATTTCAACGTCGAGGCGCTGCTCGATTAAGCGAAGATGTTCATCAAATTGACCGCAGAGAGATGCAAGGCGTCGAGCGTCGTTGGGCTCGAGAGTGATGCTAGAGGCAGATGCTTGGCTATCCAATCTTTTCAATGAGTGCTTATGATCCGTTGTCGGTTGTAGTTATGCAAGCATAGCGCGTTCTGCAGAAGAGCGTAAACTCTTTTTATTACACAGATATTATAAGAAAACGGCTGCTTAAAATAATAGCGTATAACCAGATTGGCTAGATTAGATCGCCGCGCAGAGAATTGGGTAGAGCCTCGGTGATGGATACGTTGGCAAACTGGCCAATCAAGCCGTGGTCGTTGCTGCGAAAGTTAACCACGCGATTGTTTTCTGTGCGCCCTTGGAGCTGCCCCGGATCTTTCTTTGAGATGCCCGTTACCAATAGAGTTTCTTGGTTGCCAACCATGCGGCGGCTTATTTCGGCGGCACTTTGCAGAATGCGATCCTGAAGAATTTTAAGGCGTTGTTTTTTGACGGTTTCCGGTGTGTTATCCGGCAGATCTGCAGCGGGAGTTCCGGGTCTGGCGCTGTAGATAAAGCTAAAGGAAGAGTCGAAGCCAATATCATTGATTAGCTTCATAGTGGCGGCAAAGTCGTCTTCGGTTTCATTGGGAAAGCCAATGATAAAATCTGAAGAAATGCTGATATCGGGTCTGATTTCCCGCAGTCGACGAATCTTCGATTTGTATTCGATGGCTGTATGGCCGCGCTTCATAGCCATTAGTATTCGGTCGGAACCGCTCTGTACCGGAAGGTGGAGGTGGCTGACCAATTCTGGAACCTGTGCATAGGCTTCAATCAAACGGTCGGAGAATTCCACCGGATGCGATGTGGTGTAGCGAATCCTATCAATACCTTGAATGCCCGCCACATAGGGAAGCAGTTCGGCAAAATCGCAGATCGAGCCATCGGGCATATCGCCACGATAGGCATTTACATTTTGGCCCAACAAATTAACTTCACGCACGCCCTGTTCTGCGAGGGCGTTAATTTCGGCAAGCACATCTGCCATTGGTCGGCTGACTTCTTCGCCTCTTGTGTAGGGGACTACACAGAACGAACAGTACTTTGAGCAGCCTTCCATAATAGATACAAAGGCTGAAACGCCGTCGGCCTCGGGTGTTGGTAGGCGGTCGAATTTTTCAATTTCTGGAAAACTGATATCCACTACAACTGTGCCGTCGGTCTTGCGCGTTTCCATCATTTCCGGCAGACGGTGCAGGGTTTGAGGGCCAAAGACCAGGTCGACAAAGGGTGCGCGCTTGGCGATAGCTGCGCCTTCCTGGCTTGCCACGCAGCCGCCGACACCAATGACTAGATCTGGATTTGACTCTTTTAAATGTTTCCAGCGCCCGAGCTGGTGAAAGACTTTTTCTTGCGCTTTTTCTCGTATTGAACAGGTGTTGAGCAAGATAACGTCCGCATCTTTTGGGTCATCGGTAGCGACCATCTGATGACTGTCACCGAGCAGGTCGCGCATGCGTGCGGAATCGTACTCATTCATCTGGCAGCCATGGGTGACGATATGCAATTTCTTTACAGGTTTCGATGTCATCGGGTTGGTTAATCTTTGATCAAATGTTGAGGCATCGCATTATAGCTGTGCCCATCTAATTCGCAACATAAAGCAGTGATATAAGCAGTTGTTGTGCTATTATTGCCGCCCTTTAACAGCAGCAGATTGTGTGAACTTTGATGTCTAGCGAACCAATTTACCGAATCACCTTTTTTAATCAGCAGGAAGTCTATGAGATTTACGCTCAGCATGTCTTCCAGAGTGATCTTTGGGGCTTTATTGAGGTTGAGGAGTTTGTCTTCGGTGAGCGCTCACAAATGATTGTCGACCCTGCTGAAGAAAAATTAAAAAATGAGTTTTCAGGCGTCAAGCGCAGCTTTATACCCATGCAGTCTGTGGTGCGTATTGATGAGGTGGAAAAAGAGGGTGCCTGCAAGGTTACCGAAGTTAGCGGTGCCGCTGTTGGCAATGTTCGTCCGTTTCCATTTCCTTCAATGGCCGGTGCAAAACCGATTAAAGAATAAAATAATAAAATATCTGTGTTGATTACGGTTTTTAATAGAAGCCTGTAACGTTAGTCACACAGCGGTTGCCTAAAGTTTGGCTGTGATATGATTTAGGCTTTTAAGCGAGAGTTTTCGGGGTGGTGGAAGTAATGATTGTTAGAGGTATGTATGACTCAAGAAGCGCTTGATTTGCTTCCGTATGAGTTTGCTCGCGCAAACCGCGTACTGCTTAGCGGTACCGATGGTGATCTTCTGTTGGGTCCTGATGCGCCGGATTGGGCGATTGCTGAAGTCAGTAGAATGGCTAGTAGCGACCTGAATATTCGCAGCGTAGCTGATGAAGACTTTGATGCGATGCTTAGCCAGCTCTACAGTGGCAAGCAGAATTCCTCTGAAGCGGTAATGGCAAATATACAAGATTTTGTCGACCTCGAATCTGCGGCAGCGGAGCTTGAGGAGGCGGGTGATCTGCTCGACGCTGAGAACGATGCGCCTATAGTGCGCTTGTTAAATGCAGTTATTGCCGAGTCATTAAAAGAAAGCGCTTCGGATATTCATATCGAGCCCTACGAAAAAGAAGCGCTGGTTCGCTTTCGTCTCGACGGCGTATTGCGCACAGTACTTGACCCCATCTATTCAGATTGCGCCGCTGTTAATTTCGCGCATTAAAGTTATGTCAAAGCTTGATATTGCCGAGCGACGCCTGCCGCAGGATGGACGCATGGCCGTCCGCCTCGGTGGGCGCAGTATTGATTTGCGTGTATCCACTATGCCTTCAAGTCATGGTGAGCGAGTGGTTATGCGGGTTCTAGATAAGGATACCGGAAAGCAGCAGACCAGTGATTTGGGCATGCCTGAGAAAACCAAAGAGCAGTTGCTCGATCTTATTTCTAGGCCCCACGGAATTATTTTGGTAACAGGCCCTACAGGTTCAGGTAAAACCACAACTCTTTATTCAGCCCTCCAGCAGATGGATCGTCAGCAGCGCAATATTATGACCGTAGAGGATCCCGTGGAATACGATCTTCCCGGTATCAGCCAGACGCAGATTAATCTGCGTGCCGGTATGACCTTCGCTCGTGGTCTGCGCGCCATTTTGCGCCAGGATCCCGATGTGATTTTGATCGGTGAGATTCGCGATGGTGAAACCGCCGAGATTGCAACGCAGGCCAGTTTGACCGGTCACTTAGTTCTTTCGACGCTGCATACCAATACCGCCGCTGGCGCGATTACAAGATTACAAGATTTGGGTGTCGACAGTTTCTTGCTGGCATCCACCGTGCGCGGAATCGCTTCCCAGCGGCTGGTGCGTAAACTTTGCACCGAGTGTCGTGAAAAGGTTCGGCCAAATGAATTTAACCGCAACCTGTTGAAGTTGCCCGAGGGCGCCGAGATGTATCAATCCCGTGGTTGTTCAGAATGTAACAATACGGGCTTTGCCGGACGTCAGGCGCTCTTTGAGTTGGTCTCTGTAGATGCTGAGCTGCAGACGTTGATTCATGAGAATGCCGGTGAGCTTGAGCTTGAGAGATTGATTCGTCGCACTGTGCCAAGCATCCGTGATGCCGGTTTTGATCTGGTGCGTGAGGGTGTTACCACTGTCGAAGAAGTTCTTCGCGTGACTAGCGTATAACTATGGCTGCCTTCGACTATATCGCGTATGACCGCTCCGGAAAAAAGGTGAGTGGAGTGATTACGGCTGACTCCGAACGCCACGCACGGCGCTTATTAAAAGAGAAAGAGTTGCTGCCTTCAGAGGTCAAAGAAGTTAACACCTTATCCAAGGCTGCGAGTAGTGGCGGCCGCGAAGCGCGCGTGAATAATTTTGATTTATCGCTTCTGCTTCAGCAGCAGGCGATTCTTATTCAATCCGGATTACCCCTCGAAGATGCCCTTAGAATGACTATTGAGCAGGCGGAAACCGAGAAACAGCGCCGAATGTTGCAGAGCTGGCGCAGTGAAATTACCGAGGGTCGAAGTTTTTCTGAGGCCCTGCGTCGATCACCCTATAAAATCCCAGAAAGCGTTATTGCCGGCATCAGTGTTGGTGAGGAAAGTGGGCATTTACATGAAGTGCTGATGCGGCTCGCTGAAGATATTGAAACCAGTGAGGAAAATCGCAAGACGATTAGTCGCGCGATGATCTACCCAGCGACGCTAATTAGCACCTCTATTATAGTTGTGGCGATTATGATGGTTTGGGTAGTTCCAAAAATCACTGCCATCTTTGCCAGCTCAAATCGTGAATTGCCGCTTGTTACACGAATTGTTATCAATGTGAGTGAGTTTACGCAAAGCTATGGATTGTTCGTACTGATTGCAGTATTCGGGCTATTTGCGCTGTTTGTTCAGGCGATGAAAAACCCTCAGAGAAAAGAGCGCTGGCATGCCATGATGCTCTCTATGCCGGGGATGGGGCGCTGGATACGCATGGCCAATATTGCCGACTGGTCGCGCAGTCTTGGCGTACTGTTGAATAATGGTGTCCCTGCTCTTGCGGCGCTAAAGATTTCTTCATCCGTGGTGAGTAACTTATATCTTCGTCGAAAGATGGAAGCTGTTACCGAGGCGATGCGCCAGGGCAGCAGTATGCAAAAAGCCCTGCAAGATAGCTCGGTGGGCAGTGGCTTCCTCGTGCATATGGTCGGTAGTGGTGAGGCTTCAAGTGAGTTGGATAAAATGCTTATACGGGTCTCGGAGTATTATTCACTGCGACTTAATAATGCTGTTGAAGTGTTTCTGAAGTTGATGAATCCAATATTGATTATTTTTATGGGAATGATAATTTTGTCTGTAGTGGCGGCGGTGATGCTGCCGATTATGGATATGAACAATATGATTTGATGGTTGTGGAAGCTGTTTTTCTCCATGATTCGCTAGGCGAGGCTAAAGAGATTATTAAAATCTCAGCTGATAATTTTAAATATGTATAGATAACTTTTTAGGGTGTAATAAATGGTCGTTAATAAAAAGCAGGCGGGTTTTACGCTGATCGAAATGATGGTTGTGGTAGTGGTTATTGCGCTTTTGGGTGCAATGATTGGGCCGACGTTGTTTAAAAAGGTACAGCAGGCTGAGCAGACGCGTGTTGCACAGGATATTCGTGTAATTGAGGGTGCGCTTAAATTCTATCGTTTAGATAACTATCGTTACCCTACCTCAAGCCAAGGTTTAGAGGCGTTGATTACAAATCCTGGTGGACAGGATAATTGGGGCGGACCCTATTTGGAAAAAGCGCCCGTTGATCCTTGGGGTCAGCCTTACAATTATGAAAATCCTGGTCGTCGCGGAAAAGAAGTAGATATTTATACGCTCGGTGTTGATAACCAAGCGGGCGGTGAAGGCTCTAATGCAGATTGGGGTAATTGGAATATTAAGTAATAGTCGCGCTCTTAATTTCAGTAGCCCTCGATTTAAACAGTTACATCACCACCAGCACCCAAAAAATGGTTAAGTAAAATGAGACAGTCGCGTAGCCGTCAGAGCGGTTTTACACTAATAGAGATCAGCGTGGTTGTTATTATTTTAGCCACCATCTCTGCGATGAGTCTATTTGCCATCAATCAAGCCTTTGACCGCCGCTTTAAGAGTCAGGCTGACAACTTACTTGTCTGGCTAAATCAGCTGTCTGATCAGGCGGCATTGGAAGCAGTTCCGTACGGTGTTATGGGCAATCCAGATGAGGCAGAAAAAGAGGTGCGGGCCTTGCAGGTCGTTGCCTACTACCGCCAATATTGGTTTCCGGTTACATATCCCGAACCTTTTTCTATGGAAAAGGGTGCTCGAATTGAGTGGGTTGTGTCTACAAGTCCCGATTACGACGATGAATCCAGAGATGAGGACGAAGATTCTCTGGTTCCAGTGATAGCTTTAATGCCCGATGGGTATATGGAGCCTAAAGCGGAGATGATTCTGACCTTCGATTCAAGCCCCTTAACCTTTAAGTACCGCTGGGATGAAGAGATTGCATCAATGTCTATGGTGAGGGTAGCTGAGTGATGTCCTCTATGGGTTCCCGCCGTGCGGCGGGCTTTACGCTTATTGAAGTTGCCGTCGCCCTGACCATTCTCGGCTGGGTTATGGGTAGTGCGCTGTATATGGTCCAGCAGTACGCAGATGAGCGGGTGCGTCTCCGTCAGCAGTTTTACTCGGCGCAGGTGTCTTGGAATCATCTTGTGGAGCATTATCAAGACGCCGAGAAGTGGACTGAGAAAAATCAGAAGTCTAAGCGATCAGTTAAAGGTATAGATACTCAAGGTGGTCAGGATTGGCGATGGGAGTTAGAAGTCAAAGAGGCAATGGGTAATGATCTCTATCGCTACCAAGTAGATGTCGGATTGCCTGATAGCGACCGGAAGAGTGCTGGGTTATTTGTTTATCTGGTCGTAAAAAAACGATGACGAAAAAATCAACCTTTGGTATTGTGAAACCGTCCAGAAATTCAAAAAGTACTGTCGCAAGACAGTCTGGCTTTACTCTTGTTGAGGCGGTCGTCTCTCTGCTGTTGTTGGCGGTTATGTCCGTCATGTCCTATCAGGCTGTAGATGTAATCTTGGGCGCTAACCAGCGCAGCTTAAGCAATCTTTCTGATGAAGCGCAGTTGCACCGAGCTTGGCAGATTATTAATCGTGATTTATTTCACCTGCGGCCGCGAACGTTTGCAGATGGCTTAGGTTCCAAAGAGCCCGCTTATTTAACCAATCCAGATCAATTTGGCCTGCGTTTTAGTCGCGGAGGTGGACCCTTAACTGGATACAATCCCACCGGCGTAACCCGTATCGAATATAGCCTTAATTCAAATGACCAGCTGGAGCGACGCTCTTGGCCAATTACTGCAACATCTCTCAACAATGATGGCAATCGAATGATACTGCTTAACAATGTTGAAAATGTGGAAATTGAACAGTTGTCTCGCGGAGGTGTTTTTGTACCTAGCTGGCCGCCACTCAATGAAACCCATAGCCAGCTCAGTTTGCCAAGAATGATTCGTATTACCATTGTTATGCTTAATGGTTCGGAAACTACTCGATTAATCCCAGGGTTGGCTTTTGATCCGAAAGCGGGGCGAATTTATTCGGATTCTGGCTCTAATGATGATGAAGATGTGGACATAGCGGATTTAGAGGCTGGCCTAGAGGAAGAATCAGAGGATGATAACGAGGGCGAGTCTGGTGCTGAAGATGAAGAATAACCCGTCTAGGACTATCTCGACCACCACTACAGAGAGCCGCTCTCGTCAGCGCGGGGTCGCGCTTTTGGCGACGCTTATACTTACCCTCGCAGTCACCATTATACTGGGCAATATTTTCTACCGACATCAGATAGAGGTTTCTCAGGCAGCTGGATCCCTCCACAGCGACCAGGCCCTTTTGTTAGCTATCAGTGCAGAGAGCTGGGCGAGAGATTTACTTTCAGCTGAGAATGACGAGGTTCGGTCGGACCATTTTGAGGAAGATTGGGCGCAGGCGATACCATTTTTACCCGTAGATGGCGGTACTGTTGCGGGTTGTATTACCGATTTACAGTCACGCTTTAATCTAAACAGCCTCAGTTCGTACACAATATCCTCGTTAAATAAAGAAATTAACGGTACAGCATTTGGTCACGCTCGGGTATGGGAAAATCTGCTTGTCCAGTTGGATTACATGACGGACCCCTCTAAAGCTGCAGTGATTATTGATTGGCTCGATAAGGATGACTCAACGATTACGCCATCTGGTGCGGAAAGAGCTGAGTACAGTATTTATGAACCGCCACGTTTCCCGCATAATAATATGATCGCTGATTCAGGCGAATTAGCCGCAATGGCGGGTTATAGCTTAAGAGATGTGCAGAGATTGTCCCCTTGGATAACCGCATTGCCAGCAGTTACCGCGGTTAACATAAATACCGCATCAGTAGAAATGTTGCATGCCCTCAGTGACGATATGGGTATGGAATTTGTCGATATTGTTGTCGCTGGTCGGCCCTTTTACACTACTAATGAATTTTACGCAGAGATCAACCAGTATTTAATGATTGGTGAGCCTCAGATTAAGTTACGCTGGCCCATAGGGCTTGTCGATGTTAAAACAGCATTTTTTCAGTTAAATCTCGAAGTCACATTGGGGCAGTCAAGGCTTCAAGTAAAAAGTATAATGCGTCGCCTTAGGAGAGGCTCCCCAACGGTAATAAGTCGTGAGATAACGGTTGTACCGGCTGGGGTTCAAACGTTACTATTCAGAAGTTCATCAGATGATCAAGATGAGGCTAATATCGGTGCTGATACCGATGATAGTGATGACGATAAAAAGTATTATATGCAGCCTCTTTGTGAAGCAATACCCAACAATAATAACGATGAATATTAGGGAATGTTATAAATGACATTATCTGTTGACCATATTCACCACATTGACCGCCATGTGATCAATGAAGGTGAAGATAACAAATCTATGGCGCTCTGGGTGCCATCAGAGCGCATCACTACACATCGTATTGATGCACCTGCTGCGCCGCAACGAAAGTGGTCAGAGCTAATTCCATGGATTCTTGAAGATCGTCTTTTACAGCCCGTTGACGACATGCACTTCGTAATCGGTGCAATCAGTTCTACAGAGGATAAAAAGCAGGTAGATATTACTGTTGTCAGTAAACAAGATATGCGCGAGTGGTTGCGGATTGCTGATAATGCGTCGGTGGATCCGGTAGCGCTAATTCCAGATTACCTTGCGCTACCCTCCGAAGAGGGGCGCATCAACATGGTCTGGCAGGAAGGTGTTTTTCTTGTTCGTGATGATTCTGGTCGTGGGTTTTCTGCTTTGCCAGAGATGGCGTGGCACTTTGTTCGTCGTTTAATTGAAACGTCAGATATAGAGCCTAGATTGTCGATCTCGGTGCCGGATGAAAATCTTGTGCCAGAAGATCTTCGTGATGATGCAGATATTAACTCTGCCGACATTGACTGGCCGCTCTCAGAAATCCCTCTTTCAGCGAACCTGTTAAGTGGCGAATTCATCTTATCTGCTAATAAAGCCAGTTCCGGAGCTTGGCTATCCACCGCAGCTCTTTTAATACTGACTGTAGTTTTAGGGTTTGGATATTTGCAGGTTTCAAATTCTGTTCTTGAGCAAAGTGTTGCCGACCTAGAGCGGCAGGCCAGCAAAGGATTTAGTAATGTATTTCCTGGGAACAAAGCCAAACCAGAAAAGGTCAGGGCCAGCGGTGAATCGCTTTTAGCCAATTTATTCAAACAGCATCAAAGCTCCAATTCTCCAGTTATGCTTGCTCTGGTTGGCCTTGATCAATTTATGGCCGCCTGTAACTGTGATCTGGAATCTCTAGCGGCGGACGAGTCTGAAATTCAGTTAAAGTTAAAAAACACCGGCAAGCTGAAAATGGCTAAATTGAAAATTTCTGGCTATAAAACTACCAGCAGGAAACTTGGTGAAATCACTAGTATCCGTCTGCTCGAGGTGAGTAAACCATGAAGATATTAAATAACCTCAGCGGCTGGATCGCAGATTTGCAACCACGAGAGAGAGTGGTTGTTTCGATTGGCGCAGCGCTATTAGTTATCGCTGGTCTATACATGTTGTTGCTGCCTGCCATGCAGAAGAACGCCGAACTTACGCAGCGTCAGATAAGTTTAACCGAAGACATTCAGTGGTTGCGCGATCAGAGCGATGTGGTAAGTCGTCTTGATCGCACGTGTTCGAGCCAACAAATACAAGCGGGTGAGAAGAGTGAAGTTATTACCCGCATTATAAGAAGAAATCAGCTTACGCTTCGCGGCATAGATCAAGTTGATGAGTCCCTCTTCTCGTTCACAGTTACCAGCCCTAGTCCAAATCGAGTATTGCAGTTGATCAATCAGTTGAGCTGTCAGGGTTTGGCTCCCGAGACTGTAGCTATCGCTCTTTCTCCAGACGAGAAAGTTGGTTACATCGCAGATATCGAGGTGACTTATGTCGACTAAAGCATTCCAATTGAACAAGTTATTATCGGTGTTCACCCATGGATCGCTAGTTCAGCGTGTGATTGTCCTGAGTAACTTAGCCTTGGTTCTGATTTGCGTACTGCTGCTAAGCATGATGGCCGGCCTCTACACCTCAGGCAGCACCACGGCTGAGCCAATACCTCGCACCCCATCAGCGGCGAACATGCAACGCTGGAATTGGTTTCGTGGAAGTAAGCCTGTTGAACCAGTTGTCGATATGGGTGAATTGGAAAATTCGACATTAAAGGCGAAACTTTTGGGCGTGTTGATTTCTGGTGATATGTCGTCAGCGACTGTAGCTTTTGGTGGAAAGCCTGAAAAGGTCTTCCATGTCGGCGACAAGCTTGCACCGAAAGTCACCATTGAGAAAATCGAGCCATACCGGATAATCGTCAAGCAAAACGGCAAAAGATCGCAAATTCTGATGAAAAAATCTGATTCCGTAATAGAGACGGAAGAGTCAACAGGTACAATGGAAGGAAAAGCAGCCGATGGCGGGTTTGCTATGGCCAATATGTTTGGCGCTGTGCCGGTTAGGGTGGATGATTACGGCAGTGGGTTTAAACTTAATAAACTCTCTGAAGAAATGAAAATGTTAGCAGATCTTGAGAATGACGACATTGTTGTAGATGTTGGGGGCCTAGGTGTTCAAGAGCTGATGTCTGATCCAAAACAGTGGGTCAAATACAGCACACAGGCTAGTTTGCCGGTTACCGTTATTCGCGATGGTCAAGAAGTGGTGGTGTATGTGAATGCCGCCAGTTTGTCAGCTAAGATGTTACCGAAATTTGGATTGAATAAATAAAATGAGAAAAATAATGACTGACCAAAAAGTAAGTTTTGGCAAAAAAATTATGCGCTTTGTGGGGGCGTTCAGCATGGTGGCCGTATTGGTTGCCGAGGCAACTGCCGCTGAAAAGGTAAGAATTAATTTTCGCGATGCGGATATCCGCAGCGTCATTGAAAGTGTCGCAGAAATTACCGGCAAATCCTTTGTGCTCGATCCGCGAGTCAAAGGCAAGGTAACCATTATTGCGCCAGAGGCGATTGATGCAGATCTGCTTTACAGTGCCGCACTTTCTTCACTTCAGGTGCAGGGTTTTCAAGCGGTTGAAGATGGCGTAGTGACGCGAATATTACCGTTCAATCAGGCATTCACCTTCGCCGGTAGCGCTACCGGTTCGAATAAGCTGATTACTAAAGTTATCAAAATTCAGTATTCTCAGGTGACTACTTTGGTGCCGGTTTTAAAGCCAGTGATGAGCTCAGGTTCCCGCTTGCAGGCCTTTGCCCAGAGCAACGCTATCGTTGTGACTGATATCAGCTCAAATATTGCGCGCTTGGAAGAGCTTATCGCAGAGTTAGATGACCCAGAGCAAACTGCTATTGAAGTGATCGTCCTCAAGCATATTTCTGCGGGGGAAGCGGTGCATATCGCTACACAGTTAAAGCAGTTACAGAAGCAAGAGCTATCGCTGGTAGAAGACGGTATGAATAACCGCGTTATTGTCAGCGGGCCGAGCACCGCACGTCGTGCCTTTAGAGCGATGCTGGCAACCCTGGATCAGCCGTCAACTAAAACCGGTAGCGTTGAAGTGATCTATCTTGATTTTGCCCGCGCAGCCGAAATGAAGCCTATAGTTGAAGGTATGTTGCAGTCGGATATCTTCTTGCGTCTCGCCGGAGAGTCTGGTGCTGATGGTAAAGGCAAATCCAAAACGGCTTATCAAATACAGATTGATGAGCTCAATAACGCTTTAGTCATCGCGGCACCCTCAGCAGTGATAAGAGAAATTAAAAATGTTGTCGGTAAATTAGATCGCGCTAGACCACAGGTCTTGATTGAAGCTGTTATTGCCGAGTTGTCGGAAGATCAGGCGAAAGAGTTGAGTTCACAGTTGGTTTATAGCAGTAAAAACCGTGGCGGGTACCTGACTAATTTCGATGGACTATTGGCTACATTGACTGGGATAGGTATCTCGGGTGAGGATCCCACAGCTGCTGAATTGAGCTTAATACCAAAAACAGTTTTAGGTGTGGCGGGTAATTTTGATCCTGATACCGGCAAAGGTATTGGCTTATTGATTCAGGCTTTGAAAACTGATGGTAGTACTAAGATCCTTTCGACGCCTTCGGTTGTGACTCTGGATAATGAAGAGGCAACATTAACAGTAGGTGAGGAAGTTCCTTTCCAATCTGGAAGTTTTACCAGCGGTAATAATGGCAGCAGTAACCCTTTCACCACCATTAATCGTGAAGAGGTGGGTGTAAAGCTTAAGGTTAAGCCGCAAATAAGTAAGGGCAACTCGGTGCGCCTGGAGATTGAACAGGAGTCATCCAAAGTTAAAGCGGGTGAGCCAGGTCTGCAGACGACCTCAAAAAGCACCATGAAAACCAATGTGCTAATTCAGAATGGTGAGTTGTTGATATTGGGTGGATTGATTGAAGACCAAACAGGTGGCACTGAGAGCAAGGTGCCGCTGCTGGGAGATATTCCACTATTAGGTCGTCTATTCCGATCAGCAAGGAAAGAGGATTCTCAGTCGGTATTGATGATGTTTATTCGCCCAACCATTATTCGTACAGCCGAAGATGCACGCAATCTTTCAGAAGCTAAATATAAGCATCTGATCAAGCGAGACCTAAATAGTGAAGAAGGCGGCTTGATAAAGCCAATGCTTGAAGATTTTATGAATGAGGGGCAGTCACCCAAGTAGCACAATGAGGCGCTATGAGCATTTATCTGCAACATTTTGCCCTTAAGCGAGAGCCATTCTCGATTGTCCCTGATCCTGGGTTTCTATATCCCAGCATCTATCACCGACAGGCCGTAGCCCATTTAAAGTACGGCCTTGATCGCGAGGGTGGTTTTATCCTGCTTACCGGTGAGGTAGGCACAGGTAAAACCACCTTAACTCGCACCATGATCAAGCGTATTCCGCCCCATGTACGGGTTGCCTATATCCTTAATAGCAAACTCAATACCACCGATGTGCTGGCCAGTATCTGCGATGAGTTGAATATTGAACTGCCCGCGGATATTGAGGTGTCGTTTACTAAAAAGTGCATAGATGCACTTAATCAGAATTTGCTTGCCGCACATGCTGAAGGCAAGAAGACACTGATTGTTATTGAAGAAGCGCAGAATCTAACCCCAGAGGTTTTAGAAACCCTGCGGCTGTTAAGCAATCTTGAAACCAGCACCCATAAATTGCTGCATATCCTCTTGGTAGGCCAGCCGGAATTATTAGAGATACTGGCGCAGAAAGAACAGCGGCAGCTCAATCAGCGGGTCGTCTCGCGCTTCCATCTGTCGCCGTTGGATAAAAATGATCTGTCCAACTATATCAATCACCGTCTACACAAGGCCGGAGCCAAAAGAGCAATTTTTGAGCCCGCTAGTATTCCGGTATTGTTCCGTCTGACTGGGGGTGTGCCACGATTAATTAATCTGGTCTGCCATCAGGCTCTGGTTGCAGCTTATGCCAGCGGAAAGAAAATGGTATCAGCAAGATTAGTCCGTCAGGCAGCAGCAGAAATCCTCAGTGAAAAGAAAACTATAGCTAACAATAAAACACTGTTGATCATAGCCGCGGTGTTGATTGTTGGAGCAGTGCTTGTTGCCGCTACTCTCGGATATACAGAGCTATTTCCAAATCGGATAACAACGCCAGAGCTATCCCTTGCTCAGGCTGAGCAAGTTGAGGATCAAGCCGTTGAAGTTGAAGCAGTTGAAGTAGCCGCAGAGGAATTTGAAAGTACTAAAATAGAAGCTACAGCAGTTACTTCACAACCGATTCAGCTGATTAAAAATAAGGCCAGTCCTATAGTTGTCAAAGCCCAGCCAGTGCCTGTCGCCAACCCATTTACCAGCCTACTAGCTACTTGGGGGATTGATTCCGTCGAGGTCTACACCGAGGAAGAACTCTCTTTTGTAGCTGACCTAGAACAGCTACGAATGGAAAAAGTCAGCGCTGTAAATCTGCGATTTATTGAAAAAATTAATCGCCCCGGCATTGTCTGGTTGCTCGGTGAAACTGGCTACCTCAAAACTTATGTGCTCTCCAGATTAGATGCCGCCACGGTCACCTTGCAGAATAGTCAGGGCGCAGTGGTGATTGATAGGGAGAGCTTTGCCAAAAGCTGGAATGGCGTGTACCTCTATTTATGGAAGCCACCTCTGGGTTACAGCGCACCTTTAACTGTGACTGGCAATATAGCCAATGGTCTACAGGTTAATCCTCAGGTAATCGACTGGTTGCAGCGTCAATTGCAGGCGATTGATCAGACCAGTGAAAGAGTTATTAGCGGTGGTCGCTACACGCGGGCAATTGCTCAGCAGGTGTTGGTGTTTCAGCAGCAACAGGGGTTGGCTGCAGATGGAATACTCGGGCGCGAAACATTGTTGCGTTTAAATCAGTTCGGTGGGGAAGCTATTCCTCAATTACTGGAGACTGATTAATGTCCTATATTCTCAATGCCCTAAAGAAAGCTGAGCGCGACCGAAAGCGCGATGAGTCTGAAGATCTGGATGATTTTGTCAGCGCTGGTTGGGACCCCTACCAAGAGCCGGTAAAGAGCAATGGCAGTTATAAAGTGGCCGCTATTATTGTGCTTATAGCCGCGCTGCTGTTTTTTGGATTTTACAATCTGACTAATAAGCAGATTGTGGGCGATACCGTTTCGGAAAATCTGATTGAAAAACCGATCAGCGTTGTAGAAAAATCTCTAGGAACTCAGCCAGTGAAACGAGGGCTGGTAATGGAAGAGCAGTTAGAAAAGTCGGTGCAAAAAGAGCCTTTAGATGAAGAGCTGCGGTTGCCTGAAGTAACCATCGCCGGACATATCTATATTCGCAGTGGCTCACCGAAAAACCGAATTTTCATTGGCGATAAAATCTACTATGCCGGCGACTCTATCGACAGTGATTGGGTGATTGAATCTATTAACTTCGACAGCCTGAGCATTCGCTCCGGAACCCTCAGTTCAGAGTTACCTCTTCGTTAATAAGGGCGCTAATCTGAAAATACTTCGAGTACAGAGTCTTTGCCCCGATCAAAACGTTTGGCACGGCGGTAAGGGAATACATCTAACACGAAACCATCGCGAATTTTCTCCTGTAAGTTCTGCCAAAATCTAACCTCGTAGAGATCGCTGTGCATCTCCTCAAACATCTTTCGCGCCTTAGTATTACCGGAGAAAAATAATCTAAATTCCTCAGGGAAAATATCATTGGGCCCCACCGTGTACCAGGTGCCCGCTTGCATCTCTTCCTCAGCAGTTCGGGGTTCGGGAATGCGCCGAAAGTTACAGTCGGTCAAGGTGGCAATTTCATCATAATCATAGAACACCACACGACCGTGACGAGTCACACCAAAGTTCTTTAAAGGCATGTCGCCTGGGAAAATATTCGCCGCCGCCAACTGCTTGATACAGTTGCCGTACTCCTCCATAGCATTGTGTATTTGATCGTCAGTTGCATCCTCAAGATAGATATTCAACGGTGTCATATAGCGCTCGGTATAGAGATGCTTGATGATCAGTCTAGTGTCGCGAATCTCAATTGATGAGGCGGCAACTTTTTGCAGTTCTTCAAGTAGTGACTCTGAAAAGCGATTCAAAGGAAAAACCAACTTGTCGAATTCTTGAGTATCGGCCATACGACCAATGCGATCGTGTCTCGACACCAGCCGATATTTTTCGCGCACCACCTGATGGGTGACTTCTTTTGGGGGCGAAAATTTGTCTTTAATAATTTTAAAGACAATATTGTAGGAGGGCAGGGTAAACACCGTCATCACCATACCTTTGATGCCGGGGGCAATAATAAACTGGTCGTCAGAGTTGCGTAAGTGTTGAACCGATTGACGATAAAATTCAGTCTTTGCGTGTTTGGGGAAACCGAGAGAATTGTAAATTTCATAGTCGAGTTTTTTCGGCATCAGTTGCTTTAAGAAGTGCGCATACTGATAGGGCAGTGGTGCATCGACCATAAAATGATTTCGCGTAAAACTGAAAATTACACTCAGTTCATCAGAATTGAATATAGCCGTATCCACATATAACTGGCCCTGTTCATTATTAAGAATAACCAAGGCCATTGGGAAAATTTGTTCGCCGTCCATCACCCGGCCGACCATATAGGCGGCCTTGCCACGGTAAAAAATCGACTCGAGTAAATCAAATTTTAGATTTTCAGCTGAGCCGCTGAGTTTGGGTACAACCTCTTGATAGAAAACATTGAGAATACAGTCTAGATCCAGCTCAATATCTTCGCCCGGCAGAGAGAATTCAGATTCTTTGAGAATGCGACGAAAAATATCCCGATAATCACTGCCCTCATAGCGAATAAAAATACTGTATTCGGCTTTTGGAGCTTCAATTAATTGGGATGAGAGAACATAGATAATGTTGTCATTGATCTTGTCATGATCGTGCAAAGTACTGAAAACCGAGTTAAAAAATGTTTCGGCAATTTCAAAATTTGGGAAATTAAAAACCAATTGTGTATAGGCTTTTTTTGCTTCGATCCAGAGTTCACGATTGGCTATATCCTTATTGGTTACCATGCCCAGATACATCACAGTTTGGGCAACCTTGCCTTTATACAGTTCCAGTCGATCGACATTGGCCTGCTGCACACCCAGCCAATCAGCTTTTTCAAAGCGCGCTTTGGCGCTCAGTGTAGAATTAAGGTAGTCGGCAAAATAGCTGCGAAATCCATTTAGAATGGTCTTTGCCATGCGCCGTGCAGTAGAGTTGTGAATCAGGGGTGTTTGCGCCATATAGCAATCGTCTCCGAGAACTGTTTCCGTGGCCAGCTTTTAACTTAATTGTCTAAATCAATGTTTTAACTCAAGAGATTTTTTAAGTCATCCAACTGAGCTAGTGCCTGTTTTTTAGTGGCTGGTTTCATCGAGGTCTCTGGCAGTTCCGCAGGTTTTTCTACGGTAAATTTTTCCCCAGCCATAACCCGCTCGCAGTACTGCTTATAAATTTCGGAAAATGGAGCAAAGGCTTTCGATTCAATCGTATTGGCGAGAAAGTACCAGCCACATTCGCGGCCAGCAATATACACCGCTGGGTGAGACCACTGTTGTTCGGCTTTAGGACTCGGCTTATTACACACCTCTTGATAGGCTTTGTGTGGAGACGGCAAGCCCGCAGGCATGCCTACATCACGACAGGCATTGAGCATTTTGTGCAGAGTCGGAAGATAGTCGCTTTCGGCGATAACCTTTTCAGCGCCAGCGATTATCGTCTCGGCGGAAAAGTCACTTAGCTTGCTCAACCAAAGCTTTTTAGCCAGATTTTCAGATTTAGTATTATCGCCAAAGGCACTGTAATACTGGTTGTGATAATTAATCCGGAAAAACGCAAAGATCTGATTGATAGCATCAATCAGCTGCGGATTCGCTGGTGCGGCTTTAGGATGCCCAGCTGCGGTCGGAGACTGCGTCGATGATGCTGCGATCTCTGATGCGACCTTTTGAATTAGATCCTTGCTGTTTGCCATCTGCTGTATCCGTTGACTGAGTTTGATTGTGTCTTGCCCACTGACGTTTTACATACTGTAAAAACTTGGTGCTCCAAGAACATTGAGGCGTACCATTTTCTTGCCAGTAGAGTACAAATTCGGGAATTATTTGCTGAGCAAATTGACGATTAATATTAGCCATTTGCAGTACATCATACACAGATTCTTTGGGCTGCCAATTTACCGAAATAGCGCGTGGCATAGAATCCTGTTCCATCATGCCACTATAAAATTGCCACTGGCGGCGAATATGCTGGATAAATTTGGAGTCCCAAGTGCTGGAAAAATCACCGCGATCACGCCAGTAGAGAATAAATTCTGGAATTGAATCCTCGACAAAATTTGCGTTTATGCCGCCCTGACGGACAAGTATCTGCAGGGCATCATTAGAGGGTCGCCACTCGTTTGAGACAGCCACCTCCTGACGGCGGCGATGAGAAGTTGCCTCGGCCTGCTGCCACTGACGCCAGACTTCCTTAATAAACTTCGATTCCCAGCTATGCCGTGGCACATTGCGATCGCGCCAATAGGCGACAAACTGAGGTATTTGCTGCTCAGCAAAGGCCTGAGTAACACCCAGTTGGCTGAGTTGACGCACAGCGTCCAAGCTCGGTTGCCAGCTATTGCCGATGGTTTTTGCAGAATGTGGTGCTGTATTCGCCGCCTGAACAGCGGGCTGCGCTACGCTACTAAATGCCTGTCTAGTAAGTGCAGCAGCCGATGCGACCGCCTCGTTAAAGGCAAAGCGAAAATCCTGCTGAGCAGAGAAGGGAGCGCCGCCAATGAGCAGTAAACCTTTCTCATGCAGACCCATAGACAGCCGGCGAATATCCTCTTCGCGCCAGAAGGGAGCCAAGCTGAGAAGTTTGTCACCCGTCACCGTTACCCAATCAAACCCCTGACTTTGTTGCGCTGTGCCATGTATGCGGCATTCCTGCAATAACTGCAGCAACACGGTCTCTTCCAAGCCGATGGTAGCTGCCAGCGTGGGTGAGATAACAATTGATTTTTCGGGGATTAAAGACATGGTAATACTTTATCAGAAAGCTAACAGTTGGACGAGGCAATCCTCAAGGGAATTGACAGGCTGTTATTCAGATAGTGGAATTAGAACGCTTACGTTAGCCCTCATTAGCAAGCACAGCCAGCGCGTCACCACTCAGTCGGTTTACCGTCCAACCCTCCATAGGTTGCGCATTCAATGATCGGTAAAAGTCTATAGCGGGTTGGTTCCAGTCGAGCACGGACCACTCCAGCCGACCACAGTCGCGCTCGACGGCAAGTTTGGCGAGGTGGGCTAACAGAGTTTTGCCAAAACCTTTACCGCGCATATCAGGCTGGACAAAAAGGTCTTCGAGATAGATCCCGGGTTTGGCTAAAAAAGTGGAATAATTGCTAAAGAAAAGCGCAAACCCGACTGGGCGATTTTGGTATTCACCCATAATTACTTCTGCGCTGGGATGCTCCCCAAACAGCGATTTCATCAGTCTTTCCTCATTGGCTACCACTTCATGAGCGAGTTTTTCATACTCTGCGAGCTGTTTAATAAAGGCCAAGATAGTGGGGCAGTCGCCAGCAGTTGCTGGGCGGACAGTGAAATCTGAGTGGTTGGTTATTAGCGGCATGGTGAACGTTATTATTATGTTTTAGAAATGACATAGTAGCCTTAAGGGGGATCTTTTTGAATAATTTAATAACTGTACATAACAACAGTAATAAGCTTAAATAAACATCAATCTAGAGGAGAGTTGAGTTGGTCACTAAAACAAAATCAGCCTATGTGTGTAATGACTGCGGTGCTGACTACCGCAAGTGGCAGGGGCAGTGTTCGGAGTGTAATGCTTGGAATACGCTGTCTGAAGTGCGTTTGGGGTCAGCCACTCGCGGCGGAAAAGTTCTCCGCTCCGGCTTTGCAGGCGCTGTCGATAGCTCAGTTAAAACACTGGCTGAAATTGCCCTTGATGAAATTCCCCGAATCAACACCGGCACTGGTGAGCTCGATCTAGTATTGGGGGGTGGTCTGGTGCCGGGGTCCGCTATTTTGGTCGGCGGTGAACCGGGAGCGGGCAAGAGTACCCTGTTGTTACAGACCCTGTGTAAGTTGGCAGAAAACCATACAGCTCTCTATGTGACCGGTGAGGAATCACCCCAGCAGGTAGCTATGCGCGCCCATCGTTTAGATTTGCCGACCAATAAGCTTGAAATTATGGCCGAGACTTCGGTCGAGACTGTGTGCGCTATTGCCGAGCAGAAGCGCCCCAAGATTCTCGTGGTCGACTCTATTCAAGTGATGCATATGGAAGAGGTATCTTCAGCGCCGGGCAGTGTCTCTCAGGTACGCGAAAGTGCTTCTATGCTAGTACGCTTTGCCAAGCAGACCGGCACAGTATTAATTCTGGTAGGCCATGTGACTAAAGATGGATCGTTGGCGGGCCCAAAAGTATTGGAGCATATGATTGACTGTTCACTGATGCTTGAGGGATCTAGCGACAGCCATTTCCGCACCCTGCGTAGCAACAAAAACCGATTTGGTGCAGTTAATGAGCTTGGCGTTTTTGCTATGACCGATAAAGGTCTGAAAGAAGTGGCCAACCCCTCGGCGATTTTTTTACAGCGAGGGGAAGAGGTTTCTTCAGGCAGTGTGGTGATGGTAGTTTGGGAGGGCACTAGACCCCTATTAGTTGAGTTGCAGGCGTTGGTGGACGACAGTCATTTGGGCAATCCACGGCGGGTAACGGTGGGGCTCGATCACAACCGATTATCAATGTTGCTGGCGGTACTGCATCGTCATGGTGGTATTGCGGTGGGCGATCAGGATGTTTTTGTGAATGTGGTTGGAGGGGTAAAGGTTCTTGAAACCAGCGCTGATTTAGCGTTAATTCTCTCGGTGGTATCGAGCTTTCGCGACAGTGCGCTACCCGAGGACTTGGTAGTCTTTGGTGAGGTGGGCTTGGCTGGCGAGATTCGTCCCGTTGCCAATGGCCAAGAGCGTCTGCGCGAGGCGGCCAAGCATGGCTTTACTCGTGCTATTGTTCCAGCGGCTAATGTTCCCAAGCTACCGATCAAAGGTATGACGGTGATTCCAGTCCGTCGGGTTACTGAGGCGCTGGAGGCTCTGTAGAGATCCTGCTCTAGAATTAGGCCGTGGTCAGTATGGATATCGCTTCTGGTTCAAGCAGCAGCGGTTGAATCGGCGCAAGCGCTTCAGAGCGCACAGCGGATTTCTGCCAGGCATGCCAGTCGTCAAGTGTCTCCATTTGAATTAAGGCGAAACGCACGCAGGGGTCTTGAACATCCTTAAAGGCTTTACTGGAAATAAACCCCTGAGCAGGCACAGCCGCCTGAATGATTTTTCTAGAAAACTCTTCGTAAGTGGTCTCCATTCCGGGAGCCAATACTCTTTTAATCAGTACAGCAAGCATATTTGTAGATCCTTATTTCTTAAGAGTGCAGATTAACATGCCTGTGGCACTGTTATAAACATTGATTTGTCAGGAATTCGGTTTGACTTCAAATCTCTTAAGGATTAAATTGCAGGCTCTTGCTTCAGCAATAGGTTCTCAAATTTAATCAGTAGTTTGATTAAAGGAAGAGTGAAACGGGAAATCGGTGCGCATTGCCAAATTTTGGTAAACCATGTAATTCCGATACTGCCCCCGCAACGGTAAATAAGAAAGCTTGGCTGTATGACCACTGTGTATTTTGTGCATGGGAAGGTAGCCAATCTGAGCAATTGTTTTAATTAACTGCTCACTTATGAGTCCGGAGACCGGCCTATAGCTACGCAGACAAACCGCGGGGTGCGGTCTTGTGCTGATCGACAGATTCTGTCTGTTCGCTTGCACGCCCCCGTATACATTACTTTTAGCCACTCGGGTGTGAGTGTAAGAGAATCCAAAAATGAAAAAATTATACTCAATTGCGACAGTCCTTACTGGATCGCTGTTAACTGCTTTACCTTTTGCCGCTCAGGCAGACAAAAATATCGAAGAGGTACTCGTCAGTGCTTCTTTGCTTCCTATTACCGCGGCGCGTTCCGCCAATGCCATTACTGTTATCGACAGTGAGCAGCTAAAGAATCGTGCGGCGATTAGCGTCAGTGATCTGCTCCGTGATATTCCCGGCCTCGCGGTTAGCCGCAGTGGCGTGCAGGGTTCCCAGACTCAGATTCGTGTTCGCGGTGCCGAAGCCAACCATCTCTTGGTGTTGATCGATGGCGTTGAGGCTAATGACCCATCCCAGAGTGATGAGCTTAACTGGGGCACTTTAACTGCCTCTGATATCGAGCGTATCGAAGTGATCCGTGGGCCCCAGAGCGCAATGCGCGGCAGTGATGCTATGGCTGGTGTGGTCAATATTGTTACCCGCAGTGCCGACCAGCCGTTTAGTGCCAAAGTGTTTGTCGAGACTGGAAGTTTTTCTACTCAAAACCGTGGCTTTAGTATTGGCCATAAGGCTGACAGCTATGATGTCAGTTTAGGTGTTTCTGACTTGGAATCTGAAGGCGCTAATATTATTGCCAACACAGGTACTAATGATGATGACGGATACGAAAATACCAGCATAAATTTTAAAGGCGGTGTGGATGTCAGTGATGAGTTGAGGCTGGGAGTATCCGTACGTCACAGTCATGGCGTAAGTGAATATGATGATGAGTATGCGGCCAAGATTGGTACAGATTTTCACGATCAGTTTAATGATCTGTTGCACAGTGACTTTGACCGGTCATCTTCTAGCGTGAATGCTCAGTTCACTTCTGCTGATGGCAAATGGAATCATAGGGCTAGCCTTTCAGAATCTCGTTTTAATAATAATAACTTTAAATATACTGCTAATGGTATTTCTGCGAACGGGGCTACTGAATCAAACAAGCAGGATTATCAATATGTTGGATCTCGCCTTTGGGAAGCATTAGAGCAGCAATTTTCCTTATTATTAGAGCAGGAAAATGAGGAGTTTAAGCAACTCGGCGGTTTCACAAATGGTAGAGATGCAAATAAATTTTTGGCTCGCAACACAAATAGTATTGCCTTCGAATATAGGGTGGATCCCGTCGATCAGGTTACTTTGGCGATTGGTGGGCGACATGATGACAACAGTGTCTTTGACGATGCTGAGACATGGAAATTTGAGGGAATATATCGTTTAGATGAAAGTACTCGATTCCGTGCTGCTGCGGGAACTGCAATTAAAAATCCAACTTTTGGTGAACTTTATGGCATTTACTCTGGATTTCAAAGTAATTCAGATTTGACTCCCGAACAGTCCCAGAGCTGGGAGCTTGGTGTTGATAAAGCATTGTTAGATGATCGTTTGGAAGTAAAGGCAACATACTTTAATGCAAAATTAGAGAATGAAATAGCTACAAAATTCAAGTGTAACCAGAACTGTGATAATGATGACTGGATGGATGATGTTTGGGTTTCTTCGCCAGAAAATATTGATGGAATAAGTAAGCAGCAGGGTTTGGAGCTGTCTTCATCCTGGCTTGTAAGCGAATCTTTTGTGTTGGATGCATCCTACACTTACACCGATTCTACTCAGGAAGGCGTTGACGAGATCCGCCGTGCTCGAAACCTGGGCAGTTTAAACCTGCTTTGGAGAGCGGAGGATAAGCTTACTATTAATGTAAATGCTCAGCATAATGGTAAGCAAGCCGATATCGGCGGTGTTACTTTGGATGCTTTTACGCTGGTTAACCTAAACGCCAACTTGAATGCAACGGATAAGCTGGATATCTATCTTCGGTTGGATAATCTCTTCGATGAAGATTACCAGGAAGTGTTTGGCTATCAAACTCTAGGCTTCGGCGCCAGCTTCGGATTGCGTTACAGCCTGTAGGTATTTGTATGACCCAACCAGTTGATAAAGGGATCAAGCGAGTACTGCTCTCATGGAGCAGTGGTAAAGACTCTGCTTGGACTCTCTATCAGCTGCAACGGGATCCAACTGTTGAGGTGGTTGGCTTGCTAACCACCTTTAACGATCAATTCAAACGTTCTGCTATTCACGGTGTGCGCCAGCAACTATTGCGTATGCAGGCAGAGGCCGCCGGCCTTCCGCTGATTGAAATTCCCCTGCCATGGCCCTGTTCCAACGAGCAGTATGAAACCATTATGGGAGAATCGCTGGAATCCGCCCGCAATCAGTTACAGATGGATGCGGTCGCCTTTGGCGATCTCTATCTGGAAGATATTCGCAACTATCGCGAAGCCAAGATGCAGGGAACCGGTCTTGAACTGTTGTTTCCACTGTGGAAAATTCCTACCAATGAGCTAGCTCAAAAGATGATTGCTGGAGGTCTCAAAGCAGCGATTACCTGTCTTGACCCACGGGTAATGCCGGCCCATTTTGCCGGCGATCAATTCTCTAATAAATTGCTCCAAGAATTACCTGAGTCCATCGACCCCTGTGGCGAAAATGGTGAATTTCACACCTTCGCATGGGATGGACCTATGTTTAAATACCCAATACCGGTAGTTGCCGGAGAAGTCGTTACTCGCAATGGATTTGTTTACTCCGATCTTTTACCCGAGGTGTAATAATGAGAATTGTATCCTTACTCCCCAGCGCAACTGAATTGGTGTGCGGTCTTGGATTGCAGAATCAATTGGTGGGAATTTCCCATGAATGTAATTATCCGCCCTCAGTATTGGGCCTGCCGATTCTAACCAGTTCGCGTATTCCCTCGGGATTGGACAGTGGCGAGATCGATCGATTGGTCAGTGACCAGCTTAAAAATGATGAGGCACTCTACGATCTGGTGATGGATCGCTTGTTGGATATAGAGCCGGATTTAATTGTTACCCAGGCACTCTGTGATGTCTGTGCTGTCTCTGGTAATGATGTCGCCAAAGCGATTCACAGTTTGCCGGGAGATCCCCAGGTAGTTAACCTGGAGCCCATCTGTTTAGATGATGTTTTGGAAACGGTTACATTATTAGCCGAGGCGGCTGATTGCAAAGAGCAGGGCGCAATCTATAAGGCTGAATTGCAGGGCCGAATAGATGCGGTTTCTGAGCGCTCGGCAACGCTTAACAACGCAGATAAGCCCCGCGTCGCATTGTTAGACTGGCTCGACCCACTGTTTGACGGCGGTCACTGGAGTCCAGAAATTATTGATCTTGCCGGCGGTATTCCCTGCTTTGGTGAAAAGCGTCAAGCCTCTCAGCGGCGCAATTGGGATCATTTGATAGACGCCGCGCCCGATATTATTTTTATTGCCCTCTGCGGCTTTGATCTTGAGCGTTCCAGGCAGGATGTCGATTTATTCTTGAAAGTCGAGCGTTTTGCAGAGTTGCAACGACGTGTGGGAACTCAGGTTTATCTGGTCGATGGCAATGCCTATTTTAGTCGGCCCGGCCCGCGACTGGTGGATGCATTGGAGATTATGGCTAATTCATTACACCCCGATTTGCATCCATTGCCTAAGGGAATGGGCGCGGCGTTAAAACAAACCAAGTAAATTAAATTAAGTAACTTAAATTAAGAAACAGGGTTAGCCCTGTTCAAGGATAGAAGAGATTTTTTATGAGTGATAAGGACAAAAAACAGCAGTCCCATCAAAAAAAGATGGAGAAGCTCAAGGACAATGTCGATGCCTCTATCGCAGCAGCGGATATAGAGCGCGGTGTCTTTATTCTGTTGACCGGCAATGGTAAAGGTAAATCCAGTTCTGCCTTTGGCATGGTTATGCGTGCACTGGGTTATGGATACAAAGTTGGCGTGGTGCAGTTTATTAAAGGTGTGCAGCTCTCCGGTGAAGAAATGTATATTCGCGATCAATGCCCTCAGGTGACCTTCCACCAGATGGGCACCGGATTTACTTGGGATACTCAGGATCGCTCTGCGGATATTGCAGCCGCCGAAACAAGCTGGACTATTGCTGAAAAGATGCTCGCCGATGATAGCTATCATCTGGTAGTGCTCGACGAGCTCACCTATATGCTCAGCTTTAAATATCTGGATCAGGATCGAATTCTCTCGGCACTGAAAAATCGTCCAAAAAATCAATCTCTGGTCGTGACCGGGCGGGGCGGTGGTTCAGCCTTATCTGATCTTGCCGATACCGTCTCTGAAATCAAAGAGATTAAACATGCCTATAATTCTGGCGTTATGGCGCGCAAAGGCGTGGATTATTAAGTGCGCCGATTTTCTGCATCGGGATTAATTTGGGCACTGGCAATAATATTGCCAGTGGTATCCCTGTTATCCATGACTGTGGGCACGGTTTCTATTTCTTTTAGTGATCTTTTTGCTGCTGACAGCAGGCAGACTGAAACCATTCTGTTTGATATTCGTCTGCCGAGAATTCTTCTGGCCATCTGTGTTGGCGCCGTGCTCTCAAGTACCGGCGCGGTGATGCAGGGCCTATTTCGCAACCCCCTGGCTGATCCCTCATTAATAGGTGTTTCCAGTGGCGCCTCTGTAGGTGCCAGCCTGATGATTGTGGCTGCCGGCGGGTTTATTCAGAGCGGTGCACTGCTTGGTCTTTCTCTGGTGGCTGTGGGAGCCTTTGTCGGCGGCTTTGTCGCCACACTGCTGGTGTACAGATTGGCGACCTCAGGAATAGGCACATCGGTCACCACCATGTTGCTGGCCGGTATTGCTATCGCGGCTATTGCCGGTGCCTTAAACAGTCTGCTGAGCTATTTTTCTGATAACGATATGCTGCGCCAGATCAGCCTCTGGCAGATGGGTAATCTCAGTGGTGCCAGCTGGACAAAGGTCACTATTATGGCTTCCGTGGCTCTATTGCTGATGTCGCTTTTCCCCCGCGATAGTCGCGCGCTAAATGCCCTGCTACTGGGTGAGTCAGAAGCGCGCCATCTAGGTGTCGATGTGCAGGCCGTTAAACGCCGGCTAATTATTTTGACCGCACTGGGTGTGGGTGTCTGTGTTGCGCTGGCCGGATTGGTTGGCTTTGTGGGTCTGATTATTCCCCATATAGTGCGGTTAGCTATTGGCCCAGATCACCGCTGGCTGATTCCCGCCTCGGCGCTGGCCGGAGCCACGCTGTTGGTGTTTGCGGATAGTTTGGCACGTATTGTTGTGATCCCTGCTGAACTGCCCACCGGCATACTGACTGCCTTGCTTGGTGCCCCCTTCTTTGTCGTGCTGCTGTTACAGCAGCGCAAGCAGGTATAAGTCGATGACTATGTTGGCTGACAATATCTCCCTGCACCTCTCCGGCTTTGACTTGCTGCGCAATGTCAGCCTTGAAGTAGAGGCGGGCAAGGTAACCGCGATAGTGGGTCCCAATGGAGCGGGAAAATCCAGCCTGCTTAAAGTTATTACTGGAGAGATGGAGCCTTCCAAGGGTTCCGTCTCTCTCAATCAGCAACCCTTAAGTCAGTGGAGTCTGGAGAAAAAAGCACAGATGTTAGCAGTGCTGCCCCAGCATACATTGCTTAACTTTCCATTTACTGCCGATGAAGTGGTTGGTCTGGGGCGTATTCCCCATCAAACCGGCAGTCTCAAGGATGCCCAGATTGTTGCCGAGGCATTAGAACTTGTCGATGCGAGCTATCTGCAGAAGCGTTTTTATACCCAGATGTCCGGTGGCGAAAAGCAGCGCGTTCAGCTGGCTCGAGTTCTGGCGCAAATTTGGCAGCCCTGTGAATTGGGAGAGCAGTTTCTGGTATTGGACGAGCCGACCTCGGCCTTTGATCTTTCCCATCAGAAACTCACTTTGGATATTGTTCGCAATCTGGCCAGTCGGGGGGTGGGTGTGGTGATGGTGGTGCACGATTTAAATTTGGCCTCGCGCTGTGCTGATAATTTGGTGGTATTTAATGGCGGCGTAATTGAAGCCATGGGTTCTCCTGAAGACGTTTTAACCGAACAGTTAATCGACAAGGTGTTTGGCGTTAAGTCGATTATTGCTAAACATCCGGCCACTCAAAGACCTCTGGTAATTACCTGATGAAATTTTTTACTGCGCTGGTATTTATACTGTTATCGACTTTTTGGTGTTCGGTTACAACGGCATCTGAATTAATTGTCGTCGATGACAATGGTGCAGAAGTTCGCCTTGCTCAACCGGCCAAACGCATTATCAGTTTGGCCCCCAATATTACCGAAGTACTTTTCCATATAGGCGCAGGTGCGCAGCTAGTTGGTGCTGATGAGTATAGTAACTATCCTCCCGAGGCTACAGAAATTTTGCGGGTGAGTAATTATGCGGCAGCTAATTACGAATTAATTCTCTCTTTAAAGCCGGATATAGTGATTGCCTGGCAGTCAGGCAATGGCGATAAAATGATCAATCCTCTGCGCAAGTTGGGCATTCCAGTATTCGTTGTGGAAACTCGACAGATGGATCAGATTCCCAATCTATTTAAGCGTTTCGGGCAGTTGTCCGGACAGGTTGAGCAGGCAGAGCAACGTGCCTTAGCGTTTAGCCTGCGGCTAAAAAAACTCCGCGCCGCCAATCACGAAAAGTCGTTGGTCAAAACCTTTTATCAGATTTGGGATGAACCGCTGATTACTTTAAATGGCAAACATATGGTCAGCAGTGTGATCGAGTTGTGCGGTGGTGTGAATATTTTTTTAGAGGCGATTCCGCTGGTTCCCTATGTCAATATCGAATCTGTAATTGCAGCTGACCCCCAGGTGATTATTGCCGGTGGTAGTCAAGAAGAACAGCCTCAATGGTTTAAGCGGTGGCAGAAGTGGGATGCTATCTCGGCGGTCAACAACCGCCATGTCTATTTAATTCCGGCAGATTTAATGCAGCGTCATTCGGTACGTATTCTTGACGGTGCTGAAATGATGTGTGGTTATCTAGATCGCGCCAGAGCTAAGCTCTAATCTAGGCTTTATTCATCAGCCTCGCGAATACGTACGCTCCAAACGATCCTGTTCTTCAGCAAATGCGGCTTTAATTTCTTCTAGCACAGTGTCTACATCTGCCAATTCTGTCTCATCGGCAAACCAGCCAGTCAATTCTGTATCCGGGTTTAATTTTCCGTCTTCAAATAGCGCCCAAATTTCTTTGGCATATTGAGTCTCGAGTAATTCGGGTGCGAACTGGCCGTAGTATGCGGTCATATTGTTGACGTCGCGGGCGAACATTTTTTCGGCATTGTTATTGGCCGCGGCATCAACCGCTTGCGGCAGGTCAATAATCACTGGGCCGTAATCATCGACCAAAACATTAAACTCTGAAAGATCACCGTGCACCAATCCAGCGCAGAGCATTCTTAAGACATACTGCATAACCACGTAATGGTCTTCTGTGGCCTGTTCTTCAGACATAGCGACATCATTCAGTCTTGGGGCTACATTGCCGTCATCATCGGTAACTAGCTCCATTAGCAGCACTCCATCAAAACAACCGTAAGGTGTCGGTACTCTAACGCCAGCATCAGCTAGACGATACAGCGCATCCACTTCGGCATTTTGCCAGGTTTCTTCCTGCTGCTTGCGACCAAATCTTGAGCCCTTTTCCATCGCGCGCTGGCGACGGCTGTTGCGGACTTTACGGCCTTCTTGGTAGGTAACGGTCTGTTTAAAACTGCGTTTTCTGGCCTCTTTATAAACCTTGGCGCAGCGAATCTCCGAACCGCAACGAACCACATAGACAGCAGCTTCTTTCCCGCTCATCAGCGGGCGAATAACTTCATCCACCACACCGTCGTCAATTAACGGCTGGATTCGTTTTGGGATTTTCATGTTACCTATATACCTTATTAGTCAATTTTAATCACTGCCAATAAAAATCATCACCAATAAAAAAGCCGCTGATAAAATCAGCGGCCTAACGCCCCTTTGGTTCACCCCGCCAATACTTTACTATTTTTAAAAACTTATAAAAAGTTCGGCGGTGGTGTTCGGGCTATTTTTGGTTATCCCCTATATTTTTTTATTATTATAGGTCATACCCCCTCTCATCGTGTTCTGCGAGATCAAGACCTTTTGTTTCGTCTTCTTCAGTGATGCGCAATCCTAACATGCTATCAACCAATTTGAGTAATATATATGTCACTATACCTGTGTAGACGAACGTAGCGACAATACCCACAATTTGAACCTGAACCTGTGAAGCCATATTCATGCCTTCGTTGTAACCTTGGCCGCTGAATACACCCAGTGCATCAGAGGCAAAAATACCTGCGTAGAACGTACCCAGTATGCCGCCAACTCCGTGAACTGGGAAAACGTCTAGAGAATCATCAATTTTCCAGCGCTGCTTGATGGCCTGAGTCGCGTAGTAACAGATAATGCCGGCGCTGAAGCCGATGACCAGTGCACCGCCGGGGCCAACAAAGCCAGAGGCTGGGGTAATAGTACCCAGTCCAGCAACCATACCGGTAACAATACCCAGTACAGAAGGCTTACCGTGCTTAACCCATTCCATCGTCATCCACGCCAGTGAACCGGCTGCGGCAGAGATATGAGTAACCAGCATGGCCATACCGGCATCGCCGTTAGCAGCCAACGCTGAACCAGCGTTAAAGCCAAACCAGCCAATCCAGAGCATACCAGCGCCAGTCACAGTCATTGTTAGGTTGTGTGGAGGCATTGCCTGCTGAGGAAAGCCTTTGCGATTGCCCAGTACCAGTGCGGCAACTAAAGCGCCAACACCAGCAGTGATATGCACAACAGTACCACCAGCAAAATCCAATAGACCCATCTCGGCAAGCCAGCCGCCGCCCCATACCCAGTGAGTAATTGGCGCATAGACGGCAACTAACCAAAGGCCACTAAACAGCAGCATTGAGCTAAAGCGCATACGCTCGGCGAAGGCGCCGACAATCAGTGCGGGTGTGATAATCGCGAAGGTCATCTGGAACATAGCGAATACTGATTCGGGAATATCGCCAGCCATAGATTCTTCAAGTACATTGGCGAGGAATACATTATCCAGTCCACCGACAAACCAGTTTGCCGCTCCGCCGTCACCAAAGGCCATGCTGTAACCTACAGCGAACCAAATGATTGATGCTAGACAGGTAATTGCAAAACATTGCATTAAAACTGAAAGTACATTTTTGGAGCGTACTAAACCGCCGTAGAAAAGAGATAGACCGGGTATGGTCATAAATAAAACAAGTGCGGTTGCGGTAAGGATCCAGGCGGTGTTAGCACCATTTAGATCATCGGCAAATGCCTGTGTTGGTAGTGTGGCAAAAAGAACCGCAAGTGTTTTAACGGCGATAGTTTTAAAGCGAGACAACATAAATTTCCCCTATTCGGCACCAAAAAGGTGCCTTGAATGTGTGTTTGTTTCTATAAGTGCACTATCACTGTGCTTAAATCAGCCCTTTAGGCGGTAATAGCCTGTTTCTGCACAATATAAAGCAATATTTGTGCCACTGGAGGCTATTTGCGCACTAAAGTGATGCAGGTGGGGAGGGGTTTTAATCAGTCTATACTCTGTAGGAAGATTGTTGAAAATGGATTTAAAGCGAAATTGAGGATATTGGAGATAATGGTATGAGTAAAAGTGATGATGCAAACGACCGAGAAGAATTGAAAGCGAGGTTAGAAAATCTGCATGTAGAGCTTCAGAGTGCGTCGACAATTACCGCTGAAGAGAGGGATGTCTTGAACAAGATGGTGGTTGGTGTATTGCATCTTGGCGACACTAAAGTGCCGGCAGAGCATCGACTTCGTGAAATACTTGAGGAAAAAAGTTCGGCGTACGAAGCAGAATATCCCAAGTTGGCTTTTACGATGCGACAAATATTAGATATCCTATCGCGGATGGGGATTTGATCTGGTTGTGGTTAAAAAATAAACGCAAAGTGGAAAAATATGAGCAAAAAAATTCTATCGTTTTTCATCGTTACACTTTTTCTTAGCGCCTGCACAACCTTTGATGTGACCTCCGGTACTGCTTCTGGAAAAGAGTATCTGGGCTGGTACTGTGAAGGGGATGTTCATTCAGATGATCAGTGGAAATGTACTGAAAGACTAATGATAAACGGTGAGCCGGTCGTTGAAGAGGAAAAACCGCAGCCTGAATCAGATAATACTCTGGTCGATACGCCAAAAGACAACCCTAAAACCCAGACCTCAGAGAAAGACTCCGTTGAGCACCCAGCCGAGAAAACCTTTGATATAAGTGCTGAGGGTTACACGGTGCAGTTGGGGGCATATCTAGATCAGGCTATGGCTGAGCGATCGGCAGATAAAATAAACATTACTCAGGGTCAGTTGAGAGTGCGGGATATTATTGCCGAAGACCAATACAGGTTTGTTATTGTTTACGGACAGTATCAAACCCGAGCGCAGGCACAAGCCAGTGCCGAACGCCTAGTCGATTTAAATCCGCAGCTTGAGTATTGGATTCGCACAATAAAATCTATGCGTGATGGTTTTTAATAAAGAAGACCTAAAAGAGCCTGCTTAAAGGGGAAGAATCGCCAGCGTCAGCTTGGATATACAGGTTAATTTTCCCCGATCATCCTCAAGACGAATTTCCCAAACATGAGAGCGCCGACCCAGATGAATGGGCTTGGCTGTTCCTGTCACTAGGCCAGATGACACTGGGCGAAGATGGGTCGCGCCAACTTCTTGGCCAAGACATTTGCTCATCGCTAAATCAATAACATGAGCCCCAGCAATACTGCCAAGGCTCTCTGCCAAGACAACATTGGCACCGCCGTGAACCACGCCAAAGGGCTGAAAGGTTCGTGCATCTGCGGGCATAGTACCCTTAATAAAATCATCACCCACTTCGGTAACTCTAATATCCAAAAGTTCGCAGATGGTCCCTTTATTAATGCCATTGTTAATCGCATCAATATCTGGACGGACGTGCCAAATGCTACTCATTTTAAAACCTTAGTCATTTGAAGCTCTTGGTTATATTAAGCCTTTAGGCGCTTGTATTTAACGCGGGTTGGCTGCGAATCGGTACCTTTACGACGAATAAAGTCTTCATGGTATTCGCTATAGCCGCCTTCAAAGAACTGAATTTCACTGTCGCCTTCATAGGCCAAAATATGGGTGGCAATTCTGTCGAGGAACCAGCGATCGTGAGAGATAACCAGAACACAGCCAGGGAAAGACAACACGGCTTCCTCAAGGGCACGTAGCGTTTCAATATCCAAATCGTTTGAGGGTTCATCGAGCAGCAGTACATTGGCGCCTTGCTTTAAGGTGTTAGCCAAATGCAAGCGGCCGCGCTCACCACCCGATAGCTCACCAACACGTTTTTGCTGGTCAGAACCCCTGAAGTTAAAGCGTCCGGCATAGGCCCGAGATGAAACTTCGTAGTTGCCGATTTTGAGTATATCGTGGCCGCCGGAAATGGCTTCCCAGACATTGTGATTATCGTTCAGAGAGTCGCGGCTTTGCTCGACATAGGCAACCTTAACCGTCTCGCCGAGAGTAACGGTACCGCTATCCGGCTGTTCAGTTCCGGCAATCATGCGGAAAAGTGTTGATTTACCTGCACCGTTTCCGCCGATAATACCTACAACAGAACCTTTGGGAATCGAGACTGAGAAGTTGTCGATAAGTACCTGATCACCAAAGCCCTTGCAGACATTATCCAGCACAATAACCTTATCGCCCAGACGCTCGCCGGGTGCGATATAGATCTCATTGGTTTCATTTCGAGCCTGAAACTCTTGGGAATTCAACTCATCGAAACGCGCCAGACGCGCTTTGCTTTTTGCCTGACGTCCCTTAGTGTTTTGACGCACCCACTCAAGTTCTTGCTTAAGGGCGCGCTGTCGCGTGGCCTCTTGCTTCGACTCGGTTCTAAGGCGGCGCTCTTTACCTTCAAGCCAGGTGGAATAGTTGCCCTCGTAGGGAATACCATGGCCTCTATCCAATTCAAGAATCCAGCCAGCGACGTTATCTAAGAAGTAACGATCGTGAGTTACTGCAACCACAGTGCCGGAAAATTCTTCGAGAAATTTCTCCAGCCAAAAAACTGATTCTGCATCCAAGTGGTTAGTCGGCTCATCGAGCAGCAGCATATCTGGACGTGAGAGCAGCAGTCGACAGAGAGCAACACGACGGCGTTCACCACCGGACAATGAGGTGACATCTGCATCCCATGGCGGCAGGCGCAGGGCATCGGCGGCTACATCCAGAGCGTGATCGAGATTATGGGCATCCCAGGCCTCAATAATCGACTCCAGATCACCCTGGCGCTTGGCCAGCGCATCGAAGTCGGCATCGGGTTCGGCGTAATCGAGATAAACCTGTTCCAGTCCTTTCAGAGCATCAACCGCTTCGCGAACACCGTCTTCAACATTACCGCGGACATCCTTATTCGGATCAAGCTGAGGTTCCTGTGCCAGATAGCCGACATTGAGGTCCGGCATAGGGCGCGCTTCACCTTGAATATCAGTATCCAGTCCAGCCATAATTTTCAGCAGCGTCGACTTACCCGAGCCGTTAAGGCCGAGCACGCCAATTTTTGCACCGGGGAAGAAAGACAGAGAAATATCTTTAAGGATTTCGCGTTTTGGGGGAACAATTTTGCTCACCCGATTCATTGTGTATACGTATTGTGCCATTGTTGAAGACGTCGACTATAAGCAGTTATTGGAACTGCGCAGTGTAGCGGAATACTGAACTATAGAGAATTGCCAATAGGAAAATAGCTGTATTAAAAATATCAGCCACTTTTCAGTGGCCGATATAAATTACATCGGGTTAATACGCAGCCAAGGCTTTATTAAAAAACCCAGAGGGCTGGTCGGTTTGATTGGTGCAGATAGGGCAGACAGGCAGATGCACTCGCCATTTTGGGCGCCCATTGGCTGATGCACATCTCCAGGCTGACGGAGTAAAAAATCACCTTCACGGTAAACCGCATTTTCATCGGAAAAGCTGCCCTTCAAAACCACTGTGTATTCGAGTCCTTCATGGTCGTGTTTAGGGGTTTTTCCGCCGGCACGGATTTTATGCAGAGCCACTTCAAAATTATCTTGGCCAGTGCTAAAGCGAGCAATATCTACTGAAGATGAAAGTCTCTTCCAGTTTTTCGACACCAGAGAGGTGTTGATAAGCTTATTAACGCTAAACGGGAGGTCGCTACCATTGGTATTGTTATCAACAGCAGGCTCATCCGCAGAGTCTATTTTTTCCATAACACGCTCAAAGCTGTCATCGGCTAAGGTCATTGGATCAGACTGGGTCATTATCTGTGAGCCCACCTGATCGAGACGCAACAACTGTGCACGACAGTGCGAGCAATAATGTAAATGTGCCGAAACACAGATAGAAATGGCTGTTTCTAAGGTGCCAGCAGAGAACTCAAGCAACATGCTTTCGTCGGGATGATGGTTAGTGAAATTACTCATTCTTGCGCCTCTTTGGAGACAATTATCTGCATTTTTTGTAGCGCCAAACGCACCCGCGACTTAACCGTACCCAGCGGCAGGTTGAGTTCAGCAGAGGCTTCGGCATGGGATTTACCTTCTAGGTAAACCTTGCGTAAAATTTGGTTCTGTTCTTTTGGAAGCTGAGCCAGTGAGGCCTGTATTTTATCTTCGCTGCGTTTTTGTTGAAGCAGTGATATCGGCGTCACTTCATCAGGCTCATGCCAAAAATCTTCATTTTCCAGCGGCAAGTGCTGGGTATTACTTTTGCGACGCAACATATCAATTCGACAATTACGGGCAACGGTGTAAATCCAAGTGGTAGCAGATGCTTTTTCAGCGTTGTAACCAGCGGCCTTATTCCAGACTTTGATCATAACCTCCTGAACCAGGTCATCGCCCAATCCCGGAAACCAGCCCTCGTTGCGGCTAGCATGGGCAAACCCTTTAAGAAGCGGACCAAAATGTTTAAACAGTTGAGCAAAGGCTTTTCGATCGCGATTTTCACCCACAGAAATAAGTAATTGACTCCATTGGTCTGAGCGTTTCTCTGAGCTGTTCAAAATAGCCACACGGTTGTCCGTTGGTTGGTTGTTGGAAGCAGTACTGATTTTAGAGGTTAGCATAGTCTTGTGTTCTGGCTCAGATTTACTTTCTTTACGCCCACTATGCAGTCTTGGATCATTCTCAGCGTGTTAATAGCGATTACATATATCCGAAGAGAATTACTACTAAAATTAGCCGATAGTCAATACAATAACTTCCAAACAGATAGCGCATAAAAAAATAAAGGTAGATCCCTTGAAAAAAATCTTATTACCCTTCGCAATAATTGCCGCTGCAGTGCTGCTCTCAATCGTAATGTTTAAATTAAAGCCTGCGCCGATCAAACTCGAATCGCCGGAAACTGCTGTGGCTGTCGAGACAGCAGTACTGGAAAAGATCGAAACGCAGCTATCAATTCAGTCTCAGGGAACCGTATTGCCACGCACACGCACCGCGCTTATTTCTGAAGTCACCGGCGCTGTTTTAAAAGTCTCGCCCGAATTTATCGTTGGCGGATCTTTCAAAGCCGGAGATCTGTTAATGCAACTTGATCCAACCGACTATCAGGTCGCACTTCAGCGTGCCGAGGCAAAATTGATCAGCATGAATGCCCAGCTAACCTTTGAGCGCGCCCGTGCGGTTCAGGCAGAAAAAGAATGGGCAATGACAGGTCGCCCAGCCACAGAAGCCCCACTTCTAGCCCTGCGAAAGCCTTACCTTGCCGAAGCCCAAGCCAACTTATTACAGGCTGAAGCCGAAGTTAAACAGGCGCAACAAAAATTAGATAAAACAACTATCCGAGCTCCATATGCAGGGATGGTCTCTGAGAAGAGCGCAGATATAGGCCAGTATGTCACTCAGGGATCTAAGCTGGGCGAGACCTTCGCCATCGACTTTGCTGAAGTGAGACTGCCGCTTACCGAGAGGGATCTGTCGATGATGGATGCCCAGGCGATGAACAATCATCAATCCAAACCAGTGGTCACTCTCAGTGCATCCGTAGGTGGCGTGCAGGTTGAATGGTCTGCCGTATTAGTCCGCTCCGAGGGAGTTGTCGATCAGCGCAACCGAGCACAGTACGTCGTCGCTCAGGTGGTTGATCCCTACAATATCCAGCAGCGCTCAGATAAAACAGTTCTACTTATGGGCACCTTTGTACGCGCCGCAATCGCCGGTAAAAAACTCGACAATGTTTTTGCCGTGCCCCGTCATGCGCTTCTCGAAGGCGACAACGTAGCGGTGGTCGATGCCGAAAACCGACTGCGATTGAAAAAAGTCGAAACGATTTTTAGCAATGATCAATTTTACTACATCAGCAACGGACTCGAAGAGGGCGTTGAAATCATTGTCAGCGCCGTGGGCATTGCCATTGACGGTATGCGAGTTAATCCCGTAGGTAATCCATAATGCACAGCAAAGGCCTTATTAGCTGGTTTGCCACAAACCCCGTAGCGGCCAATCTCGCCATGTTGCTGATTATTGCCGCCGGTCTTATCTCGGCAATGAGTATCAGCAAGGACATGTTCCCGCGCTCAGATATTGATCGAATACAGATCAATGTTCCCTATCCCGGTGCCGCGCCAGTGGAAGTTGAAAAAGGCGTTATTTTGCCCATTGAAGCTGCGCTTAAGGGGCTTAAAGGCATCAAGAAAATCAATGCCACCGCCAGTCGCGATTCTGCCAGACTCAGTCTCGAGATAGAGGCCAATGAAGATATCAATGAAGTGATGGCTCAGGTCGAGAATCGTATCGACAGCATTGTTAACTTTCCCCAAGATCTTGAAAAACCCAATGTCAGTAGAGCCGAAAACTTTGGCTGGGTGATCAACGTCAATGTCTCTGGGGCCATGAATGAACGTATTAGAAAAGAGCTGGGTCAAGAGATTCGCGATGAGTTACTCGATCTGCCAGAGGTCAAAAGAGCAATACTCTGGGGTACGGATGACTATGAAATCGCCATCGAGGTAAAGGAAGACCGACTCAGAGAACTGGATCTGACTCTGGATGAAGTTGCCCGAGTGCTTAGGGATTCATCCATTGACCTGCCGGCGGGAATGATCCGGGCTGAGAATGGCAATGTGTTAGTGCGCACTCAGGGTAAGGCATACCGCGGTGAGGACTTCGCCAACCTTGTGTTGCGCAGTCACTCCGATGGAACCCAGCTGTTGGTCTCTGATATTGCCGAGGTTAAAGATGGTTTTGCCGAGACCAACTCCATGGTGCGTTTTGATCGCAACAGATCTATTTCTGTGGGGATATTTTCCCTGAAAGATCAGGACCTAATTACCATCAGTGATTCTGTGAAAAAGTATGTTGAGGAAAAGCGCAGCGAATTGCCCGATGGGCTGAACATTAATTACGTTTTTGATGGCTCCTATAACCTGCGCGGCAGGCTCGATATGATGCTTTCCAACCTAGCTATGGGTTCGGTGCTGGTGGCTATAGTGCTCGGCCTGTTCCTTAATTTGCAGGTTGCCAGATGGGTAATGGTGGGTATTCCGGTCAGCTTCCTCGGTGCGATCTGGCTGATGCCGGTCAATCCCTATCCGGTCACTGTCAATGTCCTGAGTCTGTTCGCCTTTATTATGGTGCTGGGTATTGTGGTCGATGATGCCATTGTTATCGGCGAGAGTATTTTCAGTGAGGCCAAAGGAGAGGCAAAAAAAGCTGAGGAAAAAGCCAAACAACTAAACGGTGGTGAGACCCCAGAGGACTTTGTCTATGTGGCGCCAGTCGACACCGTGGTTGCCGGCGCCAAAAGAGTGGCAACCCCATCGACCATTGGCGTGCTGACAACCATGGCGGCTTTTATACCCATATTATTTATTGGCGGTAATACCGCTGGGTTCCTCGAAGCGATTGCGGTGGTGGTGATTCTCTGCCTGATATTCTCCCTGATTGAATCAAAATTAATCCTGCCTGCGCATCTGGTAGGCCTGCGCTTTGCTAAGCCCAAGCCGTCGAAGTGGAATTTTATCAAGCGCTGGCAGAAGTCTATCGACCAGTCTATGTCGCACTTTATCAAGCACAGGTACCAGCCGTTTTTAGCTCGATGTATGCAGCATCGCTATGTCACCCTGTCATCGTTTGTCGCTGTGCTCATCGTTGCCAGTGCTGCACTGGGCAGTGGCATTGCGCGCTTTGAATTTTTCCCTAATGTTCCCGGGGATGATATTCAAGCCTCTATTATTATGCAGGATGGTGTCTCCAGTGAGAGTCTGACTGAGGCGCTGGAAGCGGTCGAAGCCGCCGCCTTTAAAGTCGATGCTGATTACCGCCGAGCAAACCCTGATACAAAAGGTCTGTTGGAGCATGTGCTGTTCTACACCCAGTCCGATGTGGAGGGAGTGTTTATTGTCTCCCTGGTGCATTCCGAGGAGAGGGCTATCAGTGCAACAGAATTTGAAAAGCTGTGGCGCACTGAGGTTGGCAGCCTGCCCAATGTACGCAAGCAGAATTACTATGCCAGCACCAATGCCGGTGGTGGGGCGAAGATCAATTTATCGCTCTATGGTGAAGATCCCGATCAACTCGGTTTGGCCAGTGTAGAGTTGCAAGAAAAGCTCGGTGAGTACAATGGCGTATTTGATATTTATAACTCTCAGGGTGTTGGTGCCAGAGAGATACTGATAAGCCTTAAGCCCTATGCCAGCCAGCTGGATATCAGGCTCGGAGATGTGGCGCGGCAGGTTCGTCAGGCATTCTATGGCGAAGAGGTTCAGAGACTGCAGCGCGGAGCAGATACCCTAAAGGTAATGGTGCGCTATCCCCTCGAGGAACGCCGCTCAATTGCCACCCTCGAAGAGATGCATATCCGCACCGCCAACGGCCAGGTTGTCGCCATTGGTGAAGTGGCAGATATTCGCCTCGGTCTCGGGTTGACCAGTATTAAGCGCACCGATCGCAAACGCACGATTACCATCACTGCAGATGTCGATGCCTCGAAGACCCAGAGCGGCGCTGTAATCGCAGATGTTACCGACAATTTTATTCCCCAGCTTCTGGAACAGTATCCGGGCGTAGGCTTTGGTCTGGGTGGCGCCAGTGAAGAACAGTCTGAATTGATTAGCCGTATGTTTGTCGGCTTGATTGCAGCACTGTTTATGATCTATGGCCTGCTCGCGGTGCCATTGCGCTCCTATGTTCAGCCGCTGGTGATTATGTCGGTAATCCCCTTTGGTTTTATCGGCGCCGTCGTCGGGCATATTGTCTTTGATATGACCATGAGTATGTTATCGGTATTTGGCCTGATTGCCCTAGCCGGGGTAGTGGTCAACGACAGTTTGATTCTAGTGGAATTTGCCAACCGCGCGCGCGCCACTGAAAAGTCCGAAGAAGATGCACTGTTGGCTGCTGGTGCGCGGCGTTTTAGAGCAATCTTCTTAACCACCACCACAACTTTTGTCGGACTGCTGCCAATGCTGTTTGAAACCAGTATGCAGGCCCAGTTTGTTATTCCAATGGCGCTGTCACTGAGTTTTGGTATTGTTTCAGCTACCGCCATTACCTTGATTTTGGTTCCCTGCCTCTATCTTGTGGTTCACGATCTAAAGGGAGCAAAGAACCAAGCCCAGCAAAAACTCAGGCAAACCATAGAAGCACCAGCCTCAGGGAATTAAATTTTTTTAGTTCCCGGGGTAGGGTTTTTCGCTCCACTTGAGTCATATAGTGGTCGGCAACGGAAGCTAGCTTCGATCACTTATCATCTAGCCAGGCGCTAAATCTCTTTATTCCTGCATCACAGCAAGTAAGCCTAATTTTACTCGTTGCCAAAATATTCCCATTTCGTCCTTGGCCCCAGGCGCAAGGATATCTTACATTTTGGAAAAATATGTTTCGCGCAATAAAGAACCGCTGGCATAGCCGCAGCGGATACAAGGAAGTTTTAGTTTTAGCGATCCCGCTAGTTATCACCACAAGCTCTGGAAGCTTGCAAAGTTTTATCGACAGAATGTTCCTGTCCTGGTTTGATTCCAATGCGCTGGCCGCAACCGTGCCAGCAGCCATGATCTGTTTCACCCTGACTGCATTATTTGTCGGCACCGCCAGCTATGTCGGCGTATTTGTCGCCCAGTACTTCGGCGCACGGGAAGAGCAAAAAATCGGCGCCTCAGTGTGGCAAGGCTTTTATATTATTGGCCTATCACTACTCGTCGTCATCCCCGTATTTATCTTTGCCGAGCCATTATTCCGCTGGATAGGTCACGACCCCATCCTGCAAGCCATGGAAGCCAGCTACTCACAGATTCTTATACTCTCCATCCCGCTGATGATCGTCTCCGGATCACTGTCCGGATTCTTCTCAGGCATCAGCCGCACCTCCGTCGTTATGTGGAGCAACCTCCTGATCACCGTGCTAAATTTGCTGCTCGATTACGGGCTGATATTTGGTAACTGGGGCCTGCCGCGAATGGGCGTAGCCGGAGCCGCCTGGGCAACCGTCATCTCCGTAGCCGTCGGCACCGCCGTGCAACTGTGGATATTCCTAAAGCCCGAATATCGCCAGCGCTTCAAAACCCACCTGCACTGGCAACCCAACTGGCAACTATTTAAGCGCCTGCTACATTTTGGTTTCCCCGTCGGCCTACAAATGCAAATGCAGGCGCTCGCCTGGACAATGTTTGTCCTGCTAATCGGCAAAATCGGCATCGCCGAACTCACCGCCCACAGCATCGCCATGAATGTCTTTATGATCGCCGTCATGCCCGTAGCCGGAATGAGCATCGCCGTCTCCGTCCTCGTCGGCCAACGCCTCGGCGACTCCGACCCCGACGCCGCCGAGCGCGCCACCCACTCAGCAGTGCACCTCGCCGCCGTCTTTTTTGTCTTCGCCGGAATCATGTTAATCGTCCAACCCAACTGGTTTATCGAACCCTTTTCACGGGGCATGGAAACCTCAATCTATCAGACCACCGTCCCCCTAGTGCACGACCTGCTCAGACTCGTCGCACTATTCTGTCTATTTGAAGCCGTCTCAATGATGATGGCCGGCGCACTAAAAGGCGCAGGAGACACCCGCTTTGTCGCCTGGACCGGCATCGCCTGCAGCTGGTTAGTCCTAGTTCTGCCAACCGCGCTACTGGTCTATTTTTGGGGCGGCAAACTGCTCTGGTCATGGATGTTCTTCGTGCTTAATGGGCTACTTATGTGTGCGGTACATTGGTTGCGGTTCCGCGGCGCAAAATGGAAATCATTGCGGGTGATTTCTTAGGTCTTATTTCAGCTACATAGCATTAGCTGAAGGAAAAGTAGATGATATATTCTTGCATATCTAAAAGTTGCCTTTTGATAATATAAAGCCTATATTCAAATATACCCACTAAATATACCTGCTAATTAAGGTGACTTTTAATTCCATGATTGAACGACAATTAGACAAAAAGATACTAGATGCACTGGAAAGTTTTCCTGTGGTGTACGTCAATGGCCCGCGGCAGGCCGGTAAAAGTACACTTGTCCAGCAGCTGGCTTCGCACCAATGGCCTGCCGACTATGTAACCTTTGATGAAGCCTCCATGCTAGGTGCAGCCGATGCAAATCCAGAAAGTTTCTTGCGAGCCTACCAGCGCAACGTCATCCTTGATGAAGTTCAGATGGTTCCCAGTCTCTTCCGAGTATTAAAAATACTCGCAGATGAGGCGCGCCTAGCCGACAAAGAAACCGCCAATGGACGCTACCTACTAACCGGTTCGGCAAACATTATGGCCCTGCCCAAAATGTCCGATGCACTTGTTGGCAGAATGGACGTATTAACACTCTATCCACTATCTGTTTTAGAGATAACCCAAAGTGCAGCCAGCTTTATAGATCGACTGATAAGCAATCAATTTAAACCCTCAACGGTGAAAAGAAAGATAGCCACGGTGGATGCCATTCGAAAGGCGACATTTCCAGAAATAACCGCTCAAAGTGACAAAAAGCGCAAGCAATGGTTCGAAGCCTATATCACCACCATATTACAGCGGGATGTTAGGCAAATTGCCGATATCGCAAAATTAGGCGTACTGCCAAACTTGTTGAGAGTACTAGCTGGTCGGGCAGGGGGTCTTATTAGTGAAGCCGATTTATCGCGAACCATTGGACAAAATTCAGTTACGACAAAGTCATATCGCATTCTGTTACAAATGATGTTTTTAACCTTTGATGTTAAGCCATGGTATAGAAATATCGGAAAGCGCATGGTCAAAGCACCAAAAGGTTATATTGTTGATACAGCATTACTCTGTCATCTACAGCAAATCGACATAGCAAAAGTAGAGATCAACAGCCCAGATATATTTGGTCATATATTTGAAAACTTTGTCGCCACTGAGCTAATAAAGCAGCTATCTTTTTTAGACAGTACGATTGAGCTGTATCATTTTAGAACTAGCGACGGGAAAGAAGTTGATTTTGTATTAGAGCAACCCGACGGCACGCTAGCCGCCATTGAAGTAAAAGCACGAGACTCAGTGACAGCCAATGATTTTAAAGGGCTGAATGAATTGAGTCGCCAGATCGGCGATGATTTTATCTGTGGCGTTGTACTGTATCGAGGTAATAAAATTATCCCGTTTGGCGAAAAATTATGGGCAGTACCCATAGATGCAATGTGGACGTAGCCATCAGGCGCTCAGATCATTTAACACAGACGGCTTCAAAACTATCGAATAAGGACGCCACAGCCATGAACGAATACCAGATCATCAACGAAAGCAAACAAGCCGCCCTATACCGGCAGCACCTCAGCGAAAAGATGGCCAGATTTCAGACCATCCTCGCCGACACCGGCTTTGATGAAATTGTCATAGGTTCAGGCGACAGCCTCAGCCAATTTCAAGACGACATGGCATACCCCTTCAAAGCCAACCCCTACTTTAAAGAATGGGCACCGCTCAACAAACGCGCCGGATCATTTCTACAGATCAGCGCCACAGCCAGCAAACCCAAACTATTTCTTTTGTGCGTTGAAGACATCTGGCACACCGCACCACAAAACCTGCCCGCCGGATTTGAACAAGGGCTAGACATCATTGAATACGCCAGCATCGCAGACATAAAGCCGCACCTCAGTGACCGCGAATCAGGCACCGCACTAATAAACCAAGCCAACAGCCTAGAGCTAGCCGCCAACAGCTGGAACCCGCAAACAGTCATCAACCACATTAACTACCAGCGACGCAGCAAAACCGCCTACGAACAAGAATGCGTCCGCGAAGCCAACCGGCAAGCCATCCCCGCCCACATAGCCGCCCGCCAAGCCTTTATGGCCGGCGCATCAGAACTAGAAATAGCCGCCGCCTACCTAGCCGCCTGCAACCAAAGCGAAAACGAAATGCCCTACAGCATTATTGCCGGCGTCAACGAACACGCCGCCGTATTGCACCACTACAACCTCGACAAACAAAGGCAGACCCCGCGCTCATTCCTGCTCGATGCCGGCGTCGACGTCAACGGCTACGCCTCCGACATCACCCGCACCTACGCCTACGATCCCAGCAGCGACTTCGCCGCCATGATCCACGCAATGGACAGCGCCCAACGTCAACTAGTCGCCGCCGGAGGCATCGGCAAAAGCCCCGTAGACCTACACGTACTCTCCCAGCATAAAATCGCCGAACTCTTAATCGACTTTGACATACTCCAGATAACCGCCGAAGAAGCCGTATCAACCGACATCACCGGCTCCTTTTACCCCCACGGCCTAGGCCATCATCTCGGCTGCAACGTTCACGACAAAGGCAGCAACCTCGCCAACCCGCAGGGTGACCTGCTACCCAAGCCAGAAAAATACCCAAAACTGCGCAGCGGCGCAGACATGGTCGCCAACCAAATACACACCGTCGAACCCGGGTTATATTTTATTCCCGCCTATCTCGACAAACTCAAAGCCGGAGAACACAGCGCCAAAATCAACTGGACGCGCATAGACGACTTTAGCCCCTACGGCGGCATACGCATCGAAGACAACATAATCGTCCATCAAGACGGCAGCCTAGAAAACCTAACCCGAGACGCCTTTGCCGCTGTAGAGTAAACGCCCGCCCCCGAAATGCTAGCGCGGATTCGGTCAGCTTTTTCTTAATTGTTAGTCAAATTAGTCTAGAATACCTGCATTATTTTTAATCTTTCCCTGTGACCCTTATTTCATGCAAAGCGACAACTTTTCTGTTTCCGGTTCTTCTCATCATTCAAATTTCGGTATTGGTATTGATTTCGGTACGAGCAATAGTGCGGCGGCTGTTTTTGATGGCGAGCAGGTTTTGCTTGTTCAGCTTTCCGAGCTCAATTCGATTATGCCTTCGGCGAATTATGTCGATAGGGACTTTACGACCACTATTGGCCAGCGGGCGATTGATGATTACATCAGTGGCAATCAGGGGCGCAAGGTTGAGTTGAGTGCGGAGCTTTTAGGCGAGGCGCGCACCAGTGCGGGCAGTGCAGATGGCCCTGCCGGTGAGGGTGAGACGACTAAGGTTTTTGGTCAGGCGTTTAATGATTCGAGTTTGCCCGGGCGTTTATTTCGTGGCACTAAACGCTTGTTGGGGAATTCTGATAGTGGTCGTACGGTTATTTTTGATCGGCCGTTTCGGTTGGTTGCTTTGGTGACGCCAATCTTGGTGGGTATTCGCAAGGCGTTGCAGCGCAAGGTGGATGATACGACTCATGCCTGTATTGGCCATCCGGTTAATTTTGAGGGGTTGGAGCAGGGGCGCAATAATGTTGCGCTGGAGCGGCTCAGTGAGTCTTATCGCCATGCGGGGATTACTGAGCAGTCGTTCTGCCCTGAGCCGACGGCGGCGGCGATTAGTTATTTGCACAATCACCCGGGCACCAGTGATGAGTTGGTGCTGACTGTCGATTTTGGCGGTGGCACTCTGGACTTCAGCATACTGCGCCGTGAGGGTTCATCGTTCAAGGTGGAGGCGACCCACGGTATTGCTCTGGGTGGTGACAGAATTGACCAGACTATTTTTCGTGAGTTGGTTTTCCCGCTGCTGGGCAAGGGTGAGCGCTGGCGTCGTATGTTGGATGGCGCTGAGGTGGATACGCTATTTCCCTTTGGCGACTTTGAAGATTTGCTGATTAACTGGCCGATCAGTTATATGCTCAACCAGAATAAATATACTGCCTCGGTGATGCAGCGGATGGTTGAGGATGATGCGGGGGCGATTAAATTTAAACGTCTCTATGATCTGATTAAGCAGAACTACAGCTATCAGGTTTTTGAGGCGATTAAGGCGTTTAAAGCCGAGCTCTCGGTAAATGATTCTGCAGTATTGGATATTCCTGAAATTGATATTGAGGTGACGCTGGAGCGCTGGGAGTTTGAGCTGATGATTTCGGATCTGCTGTTTGAGCTTGAGCAGGCGATTACCTTGATTCTGGATAAAGCCAATATTCAGGCCCAGGATATTGATCTGGTGCTGCGGACGGGTGGCTCTTCATTAATACCGGCAGTAAAGGATATTCTGGATAACCAGTTTGCCGGGAAAGTGGTTGAACACGATCCCTTTACCAGTGTGGCGGCGGGGCTGGCGATTGCGGATTACTATGGTTATAGCCAGGGCTGAGGTTATGCCAGGGCTGAGGTTATGGCCAAGGCTGAGGTTATGGCCAAGGCTGAGGTCAAGACTACGTTTAAGGTTGCGGCGATCAGTCACTCACCTTTTATTAGGGGCGTCTTTGTTTAAAAGCGCATCTCCCTAAAAGCGCATCTCTCTAAAATCATTTTCCTTTAAGTTTGTTTAACTCAACTGGTTACATCTAGTTGATGTGTATCTTGTTGCCTATAAAGATACTTGCACGGAACAAGCAAGATGACTAAGCTTGTGCTCAATGGAAAGGACATTTGTGTCTTTCTGCGTATTGTTACGCGGTCAATGGAGTCGATATGAGCACCTCAACAGCTAAAGCCCCACTCAAAAAGAAAGCCGAAAAGAAAGCCGAAAAACCCCCAGCCCTGAGCAGGCCGATTCTGCCAGTGCTAATCATCGGCAAAAGCCGGCTATTCCCCTGAGATTTGTTACCGCTGCGAGCCTGTTTGATGGCCATGATGCGGCGATCAATATTATGCGCCGTATTCTGCAGGGTGCCGGTGTGGAAGTAATTCATCTGGCCCACAACCGCTCGGTGGCGGAGGTGGTTGAAACCGCGCTGCAGGAAGATGCTCAGGGCATCGCCATCAGCTCTTATCAGGGCGGTCATGTTGAATATTTTAAATATGCTGTGGACCTGCTTAAAGAGGCGGGTGCTGAACATATTCGGTTGTTTGGTGGTGGCGGTGGGGTGATAGTCCCAGCTGAAATTAAGGAACTTGAAGCCTATGGTGTGGAGCGAATTTACTCGCCCTATGACGGTCAGGATCTCGGGCTGGTTGGCATGATCGACGATATGATCAAGCGCTGTTCGCTGGGTAGTTACCGGGATATCACTGTTGACGCCAAGCAGTTGAGCGATGCTCAGAGGCGCTCTAATTTGTCCCGACTGATAACCGCTATTGAACGCGGCGAGCTGTCTGGGGAGCAACAAAAATCACTTCGTGAACAGGCGCAGTTTTTAAGCAAGTCTGTGCCGGTGCTGGGTATTACCGGTACTGGTGGTGCGGGTAAATCGTCGCTGACCGATGAGTTAATTCGCCGCTTTCGGCAGGACGCTGATGATAAATTAAAGATCGCTGTGCTGGCGATTGATCCCACGCGCCGCAAAACCGGTGGTGCGCTGTTGGGGGATCGTATTCGCATGAACGCGATCTATCACCCGAATATTTTTATGCGCTCGATCGGCACCCGTGGTGCCCGTGGCGAGGTGCCTGAGTCACTCACTGATATTATCAGCGCCCTGCGTCTTGGTGGCTTTGATCTGGTGGTGGTGGAAACCCCGGGTATTGGTCAGGGTGATGCGGGCATTGTGCCCTATGTGGATATTCCGATTTATGTGATGACGCCGGAGTTTGGTGCTCAGAGTCAGTTGGAAAAAATCGATATGTTGGATTATGCCGAGCTGGCGATTATTAATAAGTTTGATCGTAAGGGTAGCGACGATGCCTACCGCGATGTGTGCAAGCAGATTCAGCGCAACCGCGAAGCCTTTGATCAGCTGCCGGAGCAGATGCCAGTCTATGGCACTATTGCGTCGCGCTTTAATGATGATGGTGTAACTGCTGCCTATCAGGGTTTGCTGGAATTATTGCAGGCCCGCGGTCTGCGCAGTTTTAAGCAGCATCTGGCCAGAGTGGATTGCAAAACACCTTCGCAAAAAACCGTGGTGGTGCCGGCAGATCGGCAGCGCTATCTGGCTGAGATTGCCGCCGCTGTGCGCAGTTATCACCGGCATGTTGCTTTGCAGGCCAATCTGGCTCGCGAGCAACAGCAGTTGCTTGCGGCAAAGGATATGCTGATTAGTAGCGACAGTATTAAAAATGGTCAGTCAGTCGGTTCGACTATTGATCGATTGGCCGCGGAGCGTTTGCAGGCAATGGATGGGCGCGCAAGCCAGCTGTTGGAGGGCTGGCCGGATAAGGTAAAAGCCTATTCTGGGGATCAGAAGGTCGATACTCTCAGTAACGGCAAACAGGTGACTACACAGTTAAATACTCTGTCATTATCGGGCAATAAAATTCCGCGGGTGTCACTGCCGCGCTATAAAGATCACGGTGAACTACTTAAATGGTTAATGCTGGAAAATCTGCCCGGTGAGTTTCCTTTTACGGCGGGGGTGTTTCCTTTTAAGCGCGAGGGCGAAGATCCGGCGCGGATGTTTGCCGGTGAAGGGGATGCCTTTAGAACCAATCAGCGTTTTAAAGTGCTCTCGGAACACGCCGACGCCAAGCGCCTGTCTACGGCGTTTGATTCAGTGACTCTGTATGGCTGGGACCCGGATGAGCGCCCGGATATCTATGGCAAGGTTGGCAATGCTGGGGTTTCTATCTGTACGTTGGAGGATATGAAGGCGCTCTATGATGGCTTTGATCTGTGCAATCCAACTACCTCTGTGTCGATGACTATCAATGGCCCGGCGCCGACGATTTTGGCGATGTTTTTAAATACGGCTATTGATCAGCAGGTTGATAAGTTTGTTGCAGAGCACGACCGTCAGCCAGGAGATGATGAATACCAAGAGTTGCGCGCCGAGACTTTAATGCGGGTGCGCGGCACTGTGCAGGCCGATATTCTCAAAGAGGATCAGGGGCAGAACACCTGCATTTTCTCAACGGAATTTAGCCTGCGCATGATGGGTGATATGCAGCAGTACTTTATCGACAAACAGATTCGCAATTTCTACTCTGTGTCGATCTCTGGATATCATATTGCCGAAGCCGGGGCTAACCCGATCTCGCAGCTGGCCTTTACACTGGCTAATGGTTTTACCTTTGTTGAAGCCTATCTGGCGCGGGGTATGAATATTGATGATTTTGCCCCCAATCTGTCGTTCTTCTTTTCCAATGGTATGGATCCGGAGTACACAGTGATGGGGCGCGTGGCGCGGCGTATCTGGTCAACCTCAATGCGCGATCGCTATGGGGCTAATCCGCGCAGTCAAAAACTTAAATATCATATTCAGACCTCTGGGCGATCGCTGCATGCTCAGGAGATGAACTTCAATGATATTCGCACTACGCTGCAAGCTTTAATCGCTATCTACGATAACTGTAATAGTCTGCATACCAATGCCTATGATGAGGCGATTACCACGCCCACCGAAGAGTCGGTGCGCAGGGCGCTGGCGATTCAGTTAATTATCAATCAGGAGTGGGGGCTGGCAAAAAATGAAAACCCCAGTCAGGGGGCTTTTATTATTGATGAGCTAACCGATCTGGTTGAAGAGGCGGTGTTGCAGGAGTTTGAGAAAATCTCTGATCGCGGCGGTGTATTGGGTGCCATGGAAACCGGTTATCAACGTGGTAAGATTCAGGAAGAGTCGCTCTACTATGAACATAAAAAACACGATGGCTCGCTGCCGATTGTCGGGGTAAATACGTTTCTTAATGAGTCTGATGAGGAGTCTGTCGAAATTGAATTGGCCCGTTCAACCGATGCGGAAAAGCTTAGCCAGATAAAACGTCTGCGCGAGTTTCAGGGATTAAACAGCGAACAGTCTGCGGCTATGTTGAAGCGGCTGCAGGAAACAGTAAGTCAGGGTGGCAATGGTTTTGAAGTTCTAATGGAGGCGGTGCGCTGCTGTTCACTGGGGCAAATTACTAACGCGCTGTTCGATGTTGGCGGTCAGTATAGAAGAAGTATGTAGTCCAGCTTGAGCGTTAAAAAATTATTAATAAAAAGTTAAACAGTATAAAGAGTATAGAGAATGGCCAAAGCCCTGCGCCTTACCCAGATTGAACGCAAAGAGATATCCGATGCAAAAATGCTTGAAGCGGCGGTGGATTTAATTGTTGAGCGCGGCGCTGGGCAGGCGACCTTAAAAGATGTCGGCGAAAGGGCGGGTTACTCACGGGGGCTTGCCGGTTATCGATTTGGCAATAAAGCTGGGCTATTTGATTTTGTGCTTAGATCCGTGGGTGATAAATGGCTGGCGGAGCTGACTGATGTCACTGAGGGCAGGTGTGGCTACCAGGCTATTGCCGCTGCGCTGGATGCCCATATTAAGTTCTGTGAAGATGCGCCTAAGCATGTCGAGGCCTTTTACCGTTTATGGTTTGAATCGCCGGCCCCTGAGTCACAGCTTAAAGCTGTTATTTTGGGTATTCATAAACGCCGCCGTGCGTGATGTGATTGGCTGGATTGAGCAGGGTATTGATATGGGGGTGGTGGCGCCAACGGTTGATGTTGAACTGATTGCCGATCACTTTACCGCGTCAGTTAGTGGCATTGTCTATCACTGGATGAGCGATCCTGATAATCTCGATGAGATGCGTTCACTGCACAATGGCCTGAAACAGGTTATGGCTGCAATGCTGGCCGTTCAGACTTAATAAGTTCGTAAAATCCCTCAAAGTCGATAAAGAACCGCTATCTTGCGACCAAATAGCCTGCCTGTAGCATACACAGCTTGCATGGCTGGCGCAGCCCCACTAATCTTGGTGGTTAATAAAACAATTATAAATTAACACTAATTTTTGGGGGCAAACATGGCAGGTCCAACTGCAGGAAATTCAACAGCAACAGCAACAGCGGCCGACGGCCAGGAACAGGGCACACAGACATTTGCGTTTATCGCAATGACCTGTCTGTTTTTCTTCTGGGGCTTTATTACCGTTCTAAATGATATTTTAATCCCGTTTTTAAGAGAGTCTTTTGATCTTAACTACACTCAGGCGATGCTGGTGCAGTTCTGCTTCTTTGGTGCCTACTTTATTGTCTCGCCTTTTGCCGGCAAGCTAATTGATAAGGTGGGTTATCAGCAGGGTATTGTGCTCGGGCTCTTAACCACAGCAGCGGGTTGCTTGTTGTTTTACCCCTCTGCGGAAGTACATGTCTATGGGTTGTTTCTGTTTGCTTTCTTTGTGCTGGCCAGTGGTATCACTATTTTGCAGGTTGCGGCTAACCCTTACGTAGCAGCACTTGGGCCTGAAAAAACTGCAGCTAGTCGTTTGAATCTGGCGCAGGCGGCTAACTCTTTTGGTACAACCGTGGGACCTCTTGTGGGTTCGGCACTGATTCTGGGTGCGGTGGCTGCGGATGCCTCTGCCGTGCAGATGCCTTATGTGCTACTAGGTGCTTTGCTTGTGACCGCTGCATTGGTATTCAGGTTTATTAAGTTACCTGTGCTCGCCCATGTTGAAGCAACAGCAGATACTGGTGAAAGTGTTTGGGGTCGTCGCTCGTTGGTATTAGGTGCTTTGGCAATTTTCCTCTATGTGGGTGGTGAAGTTGCTATTGGTAGCTTTCTGGTCGACTACTTTAAGGAGGAAGCTATTGTCGGAATGAGTTCAGCGGAGGCCGGTAAGATGGTTGCCTATTACTGGGGTGCAGCAATGATTGGCCGTCTGGTTGGTGCGGCTTTAATGAACTATATTGCAGCGACCAAATACCTTGCTGTTAATGCTCTAATCGCTATCGTTATGATCATTGTCAGCATGAACACTACAGGCGATGTTGCTATGTGGTCTATTCTGGCGGTTGGCTTCTTTAACTCAATTATGTTCCCAACTATCTTTACGCTGGCTGTTAAAGGCCTAGGTTCAATGACCAGTAAAGGTTCTGGTCTGGTCTGTCAGGCGATTGTTGGTGGCGCATTGATACCGCTTATACAGGGTGTCGCTGCGGATATGATCGGTATTCAGCTTAGCTTTATTGTGCCAATGCTCTGTTATATCTATATCGGTTGGTATGCATTGAACGGTGCTAGCGAGAAGCAGCTTGTTAAAGCAGCCTATTGAATAGCGGCTCGTTAAGAGCTGTTAGTTAGAAAAGCTAGTTAAAAAAAGCTTATTAAAAAAGCCCGCCATGGTTATCCATCGCGGGCTTTTTTGATGCGGGAAAAAGTCGCAGGTTATTGAATATTAACTTTGGTGCCAGAACCCGTTACATAGTCATTACCATCCGGAATCACCGAGAACGTTTCACTGACAATACCGCTGCCAGTCGCCCGAATAAGACTTGAGGCGCTAAAGGTCAGGTTGCTTTGCTGGGCGCCAACGTTAAGCGTGCCGTAGCCGGTATTGACCAATACGCCGTTAGCATCAAACCCCTTAACCTCGTAAAGCACTTCCAGCGCCACGCTATTTGAGCCACTGCGCGTTAGGCTGATATTACTGCCCTGAGGCACGACACTTACTTCAACCAGTTCAGAGAGGATTCCCTTGGCGGCTTTTATACGTACTGGGTTAATGCCGAGCATATAGACGTTGTCGCCGTCGTACATGCTGAAGTCGGCAATATAAAAACTGCCCTCACTGTCCCAGGAATCATAGCCGGTGATAAAGTCTTCTGTGGCCGCCACATCATCGAGGTCGCTGATTTTCAGCAGCTCGTAAGAACTGCCGCTGGCGATATCAAACTCATGTATGGTGTTTGGCCCCGCGCCGTCGCTTTGGCCTATATAGATTTTCTGGTTGTCGGCGGAGAGCTGAAATACCCAGGTTTTATAGTTGGCGGGGAAATTCGGTCGGCCCAAAAAGGTCCAGCTGGCCGCGGCATCGTTAAATTTATAGATATTGCCTTGATCATCGCTGGTATAGAGGTTTTCATGCTTTCTATCCCACTGGCCCACTTCCATTGAATTGGGTCCCTGCAAGGCAAACTTTGGCAACTCGCCAAAGCCGGTGACGGGGTCGTAGTACCAGATATGATCAAACACATTGCTGGGCTCACCCTGATTCCACTGGCCGCGCGAAGAGCCGCCACTGATGTAGACACGACCGCGAGAGTCTACCCACATAAAGCGATTGGTATAAAAGTAATTGCTGCCCCAAGCGCTGGGCTTGCCAAGAACGGTGGTGGTACCCTGTTCAATATCGTAACGAACCAGTTTGTTCTCGGGAATTGACATACCGTAGAGTAGGTTGTTGATCGGATCTACTTGAATGGTGGCCAGCTGCAATGTGGGTGCACCTACACCATTGGCTTCGCTTGCGCTTAGATCATTAAAGATATTGTCCGGCAGGCTGTAACCGTACCAGTGGAAACCACGAGTATTTAAAAACTCGTTGTTCATATTGGAATTATCCAGCGTGGCGACATAGACGTTGTCGTTATGGTGAATAGGTCGAGTATGGAATTTCTCTGCGCTTTCATTCGACTGCCAGTTGTTGGCCGCCTCGGATGCGGTGCGCGCATCGCCAATCCAGCGAACCTTGTCGTCGCTTTGATACAGTCGATACATCATTGAGTTATTGATATGGTCGTGACCGGAGATATAGATCTCACCACTGGCATCAGAGCCAACGGCTAGCCAGCATTGGTCAGGTCGATCGCCAGCGGGGGAATCCGGTAGCTGCCAAATTTTTGAGCCATCCAGTTTGCCGGCACGGGCTGTATCAAAAGGTGCGGTGCTTGAGGGGGGTGCGGAGGTAACGCCGTCGGTAGACCCTCCATCAGAAGCCCCTTCATCAGAAGCTCCTCCATCAGAAGCTCCTCCATCAGAAGCTACCGCCATCAGAAGTACCGCCATCAGAAGCTCCGCCAGTACTACTATCTATCACTACAATGTTCTTAACCATAACCGCTGAGTCACGCTCAACGACGTATAAAAGGAACGATTCGTAGGTGTTAGATGCCGCTTGTGCAGGAACAGCCACTGTATATTGTTGCTCGGTTTCACCGCTGATCAGAATAGGATTTAAATTAAACGAGGGTTCAACATCTGGGTGAGGTAAACGCTCAAATCTAAAGTAAACATTGGTATCAGCGCCACCTGCTGCAACTGCAGCGGTAAAGGTGATGGTGCCGCCGCTGGCGAATGTGAAAGGATAGATATCAGTATTGAGGTTAGCAAAGCCAGCCCAGACTTCTGCGCCTGCTGGGAAGGTAAAGGTCTCATTCTCAACCAATGCGCCGCCAAAGCCTTCGATCATTTCAACAGCAGAAGTACCATCAGCCCCGCCATCGGTAGATCCGCCATCGGTAGATCCCCCGTCAGTAGCTCCGCCATCGGTAGCTCCGCCGTCAGTAGCTCCGCCGTCAGTAGCTCCGCTGTCAGTAGCTCCGCTGTCGGTAGTTCCGCGTCGGTAGCTCCCCCGCCAGTAGCTCCCCCGCCACAGGCTGAAAGAAGACTGATCAAGGTTATAAGCAGTAGTTTTTTTCTGAAAAACAAAAGTGTAATGAAAGACATTTTCTGAGCTCTAATTGTTATTATGAATAGGGCTGGCAGGGGCTATTTCAATGTCACTGCAACCCTCATTTTTTGATCGTGAGGATTTAGTAATTCGGGCGGACTTTAATACTAAATCAGTGCTAATACTATAGTTACAGTGTGTTTGGATTATCCATACAAGACGAATGGACATTTTAAATCGATAAGGGGGCATATGATGAAAACTAAAAATGAAAGGGCAGTCGCTGGGGCTGCCCTTTGCCTACTGTTTTATATAACTTAACTAAAGCGTGTGATGGATTTAAACGGTGGAGAGATTGTTATTGGCAGTTACGCGCAGGGTGGTGAAATAATTAGTTTTCCTGAGCTTAATTAATAAGTTGGTGCCTGTGTTATAGTGATCGATCACTTCTTCATAGCCAGCGGGATATTTTTCCCTTGGTACTCACTTAGCGGGACTTCTCGTTGACATTCGACCAATTCCGGTCGACTCGATCTTGTCGCCTCCTCTGAGCTTTACTCTCAAGGAATCGAGATGTCTGCAAAGCCGTGCAGCTTACCTGCTATTAAACGATCCACTGTCCTCAAGAAAGACGTAACGGTGAACTTGCCGTTAAAACCACTACTAACCAAGCGCCGAGCGAATACAGCCATTGTCTATTGCGAAGGTAACTTTGCTGCGCTTGATGGTAAAACAGCCAACGGGCTGGTGCGCTCTTCGGAGAAATATAGAATCCTTTCGGTTATCGATAGCGAAAAGGCTGGGCTTGATACCGGTATGGTGCTGGATGAAAAAAACAATGGTATCCCCCTGTGTCGAGATCTTGCTGACGCATTGGCAGCGGCGGGAACGGTGCCGGATTATTTTATCTTTGGTATGGCACCTTCCAGCGGTATGTTATCCCTCCATGAACGCAGCCTGATACTTGAGGCAATCAGTCATGGTATGAATATCGTTAATGGCTTGCATGAGTTTCTTAACGATGATCCGATATTTATTGCCGCCTGTGAGGCAAGTCAGGTAGAAATTCTCGATGTGCGCAAGCCGCGTGCGAAAAAAGATTTGCGTATGTTCAGTGGCCGCATTGCCGAAGTAACCTGTCCTCGTATTGCTGTGCTTGGCACTGACTGTGCGATTGGAAAACGCACTACGGCGACTGTTCTGACTAAGGCTCTTAACGATTGTGGTATAAGAGCGGTGATGATCGGAACCGGCCAGACCGGGTTGATTCAGGGTGCCCGTTATGGTGTTGCGCTAGATGCGATTCCATCACAGTTTTGTGTGGGTGAACTAGAGGCAACCATTGTTGAAGCCTTTGAAAATGAAAAACCGGATGTGATTATTATCGAAGGGCAGGGCGCTTTGAGCCACCCAGCTTTTTCGTCCTCGTCTTTTATTCTGCGTGGTAGTTGCGCTAACGGTGTAGTGCTTCAGCACGCCCCTAAGCGCAAGCATCGCTGTGACTTTGAAAAAATGCTAATACCCGCACCCGAATCAGAGATCAATTTGATTGAAACCTTCGCTGAGACTAAGGTGATTGGTTTGACCATTAATCACGAAAACATGATCGATGTCGAAGTGACTGCTGCTATTACCCGGTACGAGAAAGAGCTGGGTATTCCTGTCACTGACGCGTTAACACGCTCTCCAAAACATTTGATAGATATGGTAATGGCTGCATTTCCGGAACTTCGGGTGAGCCTGCCGACAGCAGCCTAATGGGCGCCCCCCGTCTGGAAATTGATCTCGACAAGATTTATCACAACGCACATGAATTGGTGGTGCGATGCGCTAAAAAGGGTATTTCAGTCTCTGCTGTTACCAAGGCAACACTAGGTTCGGTGGAAATTGCCGCCACGTTGCTGCAGGCAGGCGTTAACGAGCTGGCGGACTCGCGTATCGAAAACATCGAGAGCATGCGTCATACGCCAATCGATCGGTTGACGAAAGAGGCTTCGATGCTGCTGATTCGTTCACCTATGCTTAGCCAGGCAGCTCAGGTTGTGATGTATGCGGACACGAGCTGCAATACAGAAATAGCAGTGATTAAAAAACTTTCTGTTGAGGCTCAACGGCAAGGTCGCATTCACCAAATATTGTTGATGGTTGAATTGGGCGATCTTCGCGAAGGGATAATGCCTGAGGATTTGTTAGCTATAGTTCGTGAGGTGCTTGGCTTGCCCCATATCTTGCTTAAAGGTATAGGTACCAATCTCGCCTGTCGCAGTGGTGTCTCTCCGGATAGCACTAACATGGCAGAGTTATCCAGATTGGCAGACTCTGTTGAGGCGAAGTTTGATCTGAGGCTAGACGTAATATCGGGAGGTAATTCGGCCAATTTACACTGGGCGTTGAGTGGCAAGGGAACAAAAATCGGACGCGTCAATAATCTGCGCTTAGGTGAGGCTATCCTGCTAGGTTGTGAAACGCTTAAAAGCCAACCGATTGAAGGCTTGCACACAGATGCAATTACATTAGTGGCAGAAGTGATCGAATCAAAGTTAAAACCAACAAAACCCACAGGCAATATTGCCCAGACTGCTTTTGGCGATGCAGCGCCGGTTATGGATCGAGGTTCTATCCGGCAATCTATTCTCGCCATTGGCAGGCAGGATGTTGATTGCTGCGGCCTGCGGCCTCCGGTGGGAATAAAAATATTGGGGTCTAGTAGCGATCATCTTATGGTGGAATCTAGTATCGATGATCTGTTTGTTGGTCAGGAAATTAAATTTCACATCAACTACAGCGCACTGCTGCGAGCTATGACATCTCCCTTTGTCTCGAAAGAATTTATGTAAAGGGGATACCCCCTATTGTGATTAATGCATGCAATTACCCAATTTAAAACGACGATTCAGAGACTCAATACTGTTATGCATCCAATAGAGTATTTGCTTAGCTGCATGGTCATGGCTCGAAATGCTTGATGCTGTTGATTCAGGTTCACATCATCTGCGTGTAATCATATAGATTTGGTAATGAGAATATATAGAAGTCCCTAATTGCGGGTAAAAAAGGTGTACAAGGGAAAGTATGATTATTTTGTTTATTAAACTTCCATTTAAATGATTTAAATGATTTAATGATTTAAATTCCATAACTTAGAAATTTTTTTGGCTCATACAATTATTGCGGGTGGCAATAATTGTATGAGTGTTCGAGTCGAATTCAAATATAAACTGCTATGTGAATTTTATATAAATCAATTTAAATTTATTTATATAAACCACTTGTTTTTAGTTCATTTTTAAAACATTATTCACGTTGGTGAAAAATACCACCTGACAAATTATTGTAAGTTAGGCAGTGCATAATATAAAAATGTGGAATATCTTTGTGGTTGATTGTCAGGTTAATAAAAAAGAAAAAAGTAGATTAATTGATGAATAGGTGCGCTGAGTGCCTGTAGTTTATTGGATCTGCGAAATAAAAAGTTACTTCATTTTTTTAATCTTAAATATTTAGCTGAAGTGATATAAATAAAAATTCCGGGGGAATTAATGAATATATACACAAAATTACGGTCTTTAGGGGCATGTGGTTCAACAGTTGTGAGGCCGTCGAGTCTCATTTGGGGGGCGCTTACTAATACTAGTTCAATATTAAAACCAATAAGTAAGGGTCTTTTATCTTTATCTTTACTTGCTCTTTTAGTGCCAAGTGTATACGCAGTTGATGCTCCAGTGCCGACTGAGGACGCGGACAGTGTTTTGTCGATCTTTAGTGATAGCTATGATGATCTAGTAGGCACTGACTTCAATCCAAACTGGGGCCAATCTACTCAGGTCTCTACTGACGGTGGCGAGTTAACCTATACCAGCCTTAACTACCAGGGCACGGCATTTGCTGCTGCTCAGGATGTGTCAGGTTACGGTTATCTGCATGTTGATTACTATGCAACTGACTCTACTGAGTTAGGTATCTTCCTAATCGGTGGTGGTGGTGAGACTGAGGTATCTTGTTAGACCGGTGCAAACGGTCAGTGGAACAGTGTTGATATTCCATTAACAGCGTTTACTGGTGTTAACCTAGCTGAAGTTATCCAGTTTAAAGTTGACGGTAACGGTTCAGTTACCTTTGACAACCTGTACTTCGGTGGTGAAGTCGTCTAATGAGCCAGAGCCAGAGCCGGAATTAGATCCTGCACCAGCGCCAACAGCGGCTGCGGACAGTGTTCTGTCAATCTTTAGTGATGCATACACTGATGTAGTAGGCACTGACTTCAATCCAAACTGGGGCCAATCTACTCAGGTCTCAACTGACGGTGGCGAGTTAACCTATACCAGCCTTAACTACCAAGGCACGGCATTTGCTGCTGCTCAGGATGTGTCAGGCTACGGTTATCTGCATGTTGATTACTTCCCAACAGACTCAACTGCATTAGATATCTATCTAATCGGTGGTGGTGTTGAGTTTAAGTACGCGCTAACCGGTGCTAACGGACAGTGGAACAGTGTTGATATTGCATTAACAGAGTTTACTGGTGTTGATTTAGCTGGCGTTATTCAGTTTAAAGTTGACGGTAACGGTTCAGTTCGTCTAGACAACCTGTACTTCGGTGGTGAGTCGTCTAATGAGCCAGAGCCAGAGCCAGAGCCTTTCAATCCAGTCGTATTTGACAATGGTGTTGTAAGCGCATACTACGATCTTGGTTTGGGTGCATATGACACAACACCAGGAAGTTCGGGTGACTGTGATCCAGCTAATGACTGCGTAAGTATTGCGACTTCAATTGTCACTGATGCTGACCGCGGCGATGTGTTGCTGATTGAGCATGATGATACTGAAAACCTTGGCCTCGTATTTGCCAAGATTTCTGGACTTGGTGGCGATTTCAGTGCCTATGCCGGCGGTACTCTTACCTTTGACGTTAAGACTGTCAGTGGTGATAGCGGTTTGATCGTGAAGATTGACTGTGTTCATCCTTGTAGTTCAGGTGAACAAGATATTGGTGCCTTTGGTGCTAGTGGTTGGGAAACTGTCACTGTCCAAGTGAATGCTATGGTTAGCACTGGCCTAAACCTGACAAAAGTTAATACAGGTATTGTGATTTGGGCGAAAAGTAAAACAAGCTCATTCCTACTTGATAATGTTCAGTGGAACCTAGGTAATGGCGATCCAGAGCCAGAGTTAGAGGCAGCACCAACGCCAACAGTGGCTGCGGACAGTGTTTTGTCAATCTTTAGTGATGCATACACTGATGTAGCGGGCACTGACTTCTATCCAAATTGGGGTCAATCTACAAGTGCTGTTATTGCAGATGGTGTCTTAACCTATACGAACCTAAACTTCCAAGGTACAGCATTTGCTGCTGCTCAGGATGTGTCAGGTTACGGTTACCTGCATGTCGATTACTATGCAACTGACTCTACTGAGTTAGGTATCTTCCTAATTGGTGGTGGCGAGACTGAGGTTCTTTTAGACGGTCCAAACGGTCAGTGGAACAGTGTTGATATTCCATTAACATCGTTTACTGCTGTTAACCTAGCTGAAGTTATCCAGTTTAAAGTTGCCGGTAACGGTAAGGTTGTTTTTGATAACTGGTACTTTGGTGGAGTAGCGCCAGATCCAGAGCCAGAGCCAGAGCTAGAGGCTGCACCAACGCCAACAGCGGCTGCGGACAGTGTTCTGTCAATCTTTAGTGATGCATACACTGATGTAGTAGGCACTGACTTCAATCCAAACTGGGGCCAATCTACTCAGGTCTCTACTGACGGTGGCGAGTTAACCTATACCAGCCTTAACTACCAAGGCACAGCATTTGCTGGCGCTCAGGATGTGTCAGGTTACGGTTACCTGCATGTCGATTACTATGCAACTGACTCTACTGAGTTAGGTATCTTCCTAATTGGTGGTGGTGAGACTGAGGTACTTTTAGACGGTCCAAACGGTCAGTGGAACAGTGTTGATATTCCATTAACAGCGTTTACTGGTGTTAACCTAGCTGAAGTTATCCAGCTTAAAGTTGACGGTAATGGTGCAGTTCGTCTAGACAACCTGTACTTCGGTGGTGAGTCGTCTAATCGAGCCAGAGCCAGAGCCAGAGCCAGTCGCTTACTGTGCTAAGCCTGTTACGCACTTTATGATTGAAGGCGAAACTGCGTCATCGGCACTACTTACTGTTACTCAACAAGATACCGGACTTCGCGTGTCGATTTCATCGGCAAATGAAGATGCGATTGACTTCATTAACCTGATACCTACTAATGCGTCGTCAACAGGCACTCACGCAGTTGACGGTGTTTACAGTCAAACATTTGCTCCTAATGATTCTGAGCAGGCTAATATCGGCCTAACTATTATGTGGAGTAAGGATTCAACAGCTGGAAATTGGATGCTTGATCAAGCGCCAGTTGATTTCCCTTTGAGTTCGGTCTGTGATGAAGGTGGTGTTCATGCTGTATGGGAAAATGTCCCTTCTACAGGTCCAACAGAAGCTGCACCAACGCCAACAGCGGCTGCGGACAGTGTTTTGTCGATCTTTAGTGATAGCTATGATGATCTAGTAGGCACTGACTTCAATCCAAACTGGGGCCAATCTACTCAGGTCTCTACTGACGGTGGCGAGTTAACCTATACCAGCCTTAACTACCAGGGCACGGCATTTGCTGCTGCTCAGGATGTGTCAGGCTACGGTTATCTGCATGTTGATTACTTCGCAACAGACTCAACTGCATTAGGTATCTTCCTAGTCGGTGGTGGTGGTGGTGAGGTTGAATACTTGTTAACCGGTGCGAACGGATCAGTGGAACAGTGTTGATATTCCATTAACAGCGTTTGACTGGTGTTAACCTAGCTGAAGTTATCCAGTTTAAAGTTGACGGTAACGGTTCAGTTACCTTTGACAACCTGTACTTCGGTGGTGAAGCGTCTGAGCCAGAGCCAGAGCCGGAATTAGATCCTGCACCAGCGCCAACAGCGGCTGCGGACAGTGTTCTGTCAATCTTTAGTGATGCATACACTGATGTAGTAGGCACTGACTTCAATCCAAACTGGGGCCAATCTACTCAGGTCTCAACTGACGGTGGCGAGTTAACCTATACCAGCCTTAACTACCAAGGCACGGCATTTGCTGCTGCTCAGGATGTGTCAGGCTACGGTTATCTGCATGTTGATTACTTCCCAACAGACTCAACTGCATTAGATATCTATCTAATCGGTGGTGGTGTTGAGTTTAAGTACGCGCTAACCGGTGCTAACGGACAGTGGAACAGTGTTGATATTGCATTAACAGAGTTTACTGGTGTTGATTTAGCTGGCGTTATTCAGTTTAAAGTTGACGGTAACGGTTCAGTTCGTCTAGACAACCTGTACTTCGGTGGTGAGTCGTCTAATGAGCCAGAGCCAGAGCCAGAGCCTTTCAATCCAGTCGTATTTGACAATGGTGTTGTAAGCGCATACTACGATCTTGGTTTGGGTGCATATGACACAACACCAGGAAGTTCGGGTGACTGTGATCCAGCTAATGACTGCGTAAGTATTGCGACTTCAATTGTCACTGATGCTGACCGCGGCGATGTGTTGCTGATTGAGCATGATGATACTGAAAACCTTGGCCTCGTATTTGCCAAGATTTCTGGACTTGGTGGCGATTTCAGTGCCTATGCCGGCGGTACTCTTACCTTTGACGTTAAGACTGTCAGTGGTGATAGCGGTTTGATCGTGAAGATTGACTGTGTTCATCCTTGTAGTTCAGGTGAACAAGATATTGGTGCCTTTGGTGCTAGTGGTTGGGAAACTGTCACTGTCCAAGTGAATGCTATGGTTAGCACTGGCCTAAACCTGACAAAAGTTAATACAGGTATTGTGATTTGGGCGAAAAGTAAAACAAGCTCATTCCTACTTGATAATGTTCAGTGGAACCTAGGTAATGGCGATCCAGAGCCAGAGTTAGAGGCAGCACCAACGCCAACAGTGGCTGCGGACAGTGTTTTGTCAATCTTTAGTGATGCATACACTGATGTAGCGGGCACTGACTTCTATCCAAATTGGGGTCAATCTACAAGTGCTGTTATTGCAGATGGTGTCTTAACCTATACGAACCTAAACTTCCAAGGTACAGCATTTGCTGCTGCTCAGGATGTGTCAGGTTACGGTTACCTGCATGTCGATTACTATGCAACTGACTCTACTGAGTTAGGTATCTTCCTAATTGGTGGTGGCGAGACTGAGGTTCTTTTAGACGGTCCAAACGGTCAGTGGAACAGTGTTGATATTCCATTAACATCGTTTACTGCTGTTAACCTAGCTGAAGTTATCCAGTTTAAAGTTGCCGGTAACGGTAAGGTTGTTTTTGATAACTGGTACTTTGGTGGAGTAGCGCCAGATCCAGAGCCAGAGCCAGAGCTAGAGGCTGCACCAACGCCAACAGCGGCTGCGGACAGTGTTCTGTCAATCTTTAGTGATGCATACACTGATGTAGTAGGCACTGACTTCAATCCAAACTGGGGCCAATCTACTCAGGTCTCTACTGACGGTGGCGAGTTAACCTATACCAGCCTTAACTACCAAGGCACGGCATTTGCTGCTGCTCAGGATGTGTCAGGCTACGGTTATCTGCATGTTGATTACTTTGCAACTGGCTCTACTGATTTAGGTATCTTCCTAGTCGGTGGTGGTGAGGTTGAATACTTGTTAACCGGTGCGAATGATCAATGGAACAGCGTTGACATTCCATTAACAGCGTTTGACGGTGTTAACCTAGCTGAAGTTATCCAGCTTAAAGTTGACGGTAATGGTGCAGTTCGTCTAGACAACCTGTACTTCGGTGGTGAAGCGTCTGAGCCAGAGCCAGAGCCGGAATTAGATCCTGCACCAGCGCCAACAGCGGCTGCGGACAGTGTTCTGTCAATCTTTAGTGATGCATACACTGATGTAGTAGGCACTGACTTCAATCCAAACTGGGGCCAATCTACTCAGGTCTCAACTGACGGTGGCGAGTTAACCTATACCAGCCTTAACTACCAAGGCACGGCATTTGCTGCTGCTCAGGATGTGTCAGGCTACGGTTATCTGCATGTTGATTACTTCCCAACAGACTCAACTGCATTAGATATCTATCTAATCGGTGGTGGTGTTGAGTTTAAGTACGCGCTAACCGGTGCTAACGGACAGTGGAACAGTGTTGATATTGCATTAACAGAGTTTACTGGTGTTGATTTAGCTGGCGTTATTCAGTTTAAAGTTGACGGTAACGGTTCAGTTCGTCTAGACAACCTGTACTTCGGTGGTGAGTCGTCTAATGAGCCAGAGCCAGAGCCAGAGCCTTTCAATCCAGTCGTATTTGACAATGGTGTTGTAAGCGCATACTACGATCTTGGTTTGGGTGCATATGACACAACACCAGGAAGTTCGGGTGACTGTGATCCAGCTAATGACTGCGTAAGTATTGCGACTTCAATTGTCACTGATGCTGACCGCGGCGATGTGTTGCTGATTGAGCATGATGATACTGAAAACCTTGGCCTCGTATTTGCCAAGATTTCTGGACTTGGTGGCGATTTCAGTGCCTATGCCGGCGGTACTCTTACCTTTGACGTTAAGACTGTCAGTGGTGATAGCGGTTTGATCGTGAAGATTGACTGTGTTCATCCTTGTAGTTCAGGTGAACAAGATATTGGTGCCTTTGGTGCTAGTGGTTGGGAAACTGTCACTGTCCAAGTGAATGCTATGGTTAGCACTGGCCTAAACCTGACAAAAGTTAATACAGGTATTGTGATTTGGGCGAAAAGTAAAACAAGCTCATTCCTACTTGATAATGTTCAGTGGAACCTAGGTAATGGCGATCCAGAGCCAGAGTTAGAGGCAGCACCAACGCCAACAGTGGCTGCGGACAGTGTTTTGTCAATCTTTAGTGATGCATACACTGATGTAGCGGGCACTGACTTCTATCCAAATTGGGGTCAATCTACAAGTGCTGTTATTGCAGATGGTGTCTTAACCTATACGAACCTAAACTTCCAAGGTACAGCATTTGCTGCTGCTCAGGATGTGTCAGGTTACGGTTACCTGCATGTCGATTACTATGCAACTGACTCTACTGAGTTAGGTATCTTCCTAATTGGTGGTGGTCGAGACTGAGGTTCTTTTAGACGGTCCAAACGGTCAGTGGAACAGTGTTGATATTCCATTAACATCGTTTACTGCTGTTAACCTAGCTGAAGTTATCCAGTTTAAAGTTGCCGGTAACGGTAAGGTTGTTTTTGATAACTGGTACTTTGGTGGAGTAGCGCCAGATCCAGAGCCAGAGCCAGAGCTAGAGGCTGCACCAACGCCAACAGCGGCTGCGGACAGTGTTCTGTCAATCTTTAGTGATGCATACACTGATGTAGTAGGCACTGACTTCAATCCAAACTGGGGCCAATCTACTCAGGTCTCTACTGACGGTGGCGAGTTAACCTATACCAGCCTTAACTACCAAGGCACGGCATTTGCTGCTGCTCAGGATGTGTCAGGCTACGGTTATCTGCATGTTGATTACTTTGCAACTGGCTCTACTGATTTAGGTATCTTCCTAGTCGGTGGTGGTGAGGTTGAATACTTGTTAACCGGTGCGAATGATCAATGGAACAGCGTTGACATTCCATTAACAGCGTTTGACGGTGTTAACCTAGCTGAAGTTATCCAGCTTAAAGTTGACGGTAATGGTGCAGTTCGTCTAGACAACCTGTACTTCGGTGGTGTAGGGGCTGATACAACCGCTCCAGTTATTACACTGACAGGCGAAGCATCCGTAGTTGTTGCTGGAAGGTGCGACGTACACGGACGCAGGGTGCCACAGCAGATCACTGGAGAAACGGTAACGGCAAGTGGTTCTGTTGACACTTCAGTCTAGAAGGTGCTATACACGCTGACGTACACGGCGACGGATGCAGCAGGTAACCAATGCTAGACGTACCGTAACGCGTACAGTCATCGGTTGTTGATCTGCAACCGATACAGACGGCGATGGTACTGTTGAAGCGCTCAGACAGTACTGATTTAGACGATGACAACGACGGAGTTCCGGATGCCCTTGAGAACGAAACCGGCCGTGACGCATTAGCGGTAGACTACACAGTCGGCGTGGGTGCTGAGTTTAGCTGTTCAATTGATGCCACCGGCGTAGTTTGCTGGGGTGACAATCGACTTCGGTCAGACTGATGTCCCTGACGCTGAGTCAATCCAACGAAGGTAGCTGCGGGCCATGAACATGCTCTGTGCAATTGATGATACGGGTGTGGTTTGCTGGGGTAGAAATAACAATCAAGAAGTAGACGTGCCTAACGGTCTTTCGAACCCGACTGATCTTGCGCTGGGTATTGATCACACCTGTGCTATCGATGATAGCGGTATTGTGTGTTGGGGTAAAAACACTTCACAAGGAATTACTGAAGTTCCCGATAGCATAGTTAATCCAACGCAGATTAGTGCAGGTATGGATCACACTTGTGCGGTCAATGATAATGGAGTGACTTGTTGGGGTTATAACCGATACGGCCGAGCATCAGCAACAAAGACTGCTCTACTGGTTAACCCAACTCAGGTGAGTGCAGGTAAGAACCACAGTTGCGCGTTAGATGATACGGGCGTTGTCTGCTGGGGAAGTAACAGTGCTGGTATGAGAACTGTTCCTGCAAATACCTTTGTTAATCCAATCCAAGTCGGTGCAGGTGGAACATTCAACTGTGTACTTGACGATAATGGTGTCGGTTGTTGGGGTCGTAATAATAGACGCCAGACACAGGCTCCGAGCCTGATCAATCCAACGCATATCAGTGTTGGTTTCGATCATGCCTGTGCCGTGGATGATACGGGTGTAGTGTGCTGGGGCTATAACAAAAATGGTCAACGTACTGTTCCAAGTCTAGATATGGTTATGGATAACGACGGTGATGGTATTGATGATTGGGTCGAAGACGCCAATGGAACAGAGCGATATATTGCTGATACCGATGGAGATGGTGTTGTAGATGGTATCGATCTGTGGCCGTTGGATTCTACCGAAGCTCTAGATACCGACCGTGATGGAACCGGTAACAATGCTGATAGCGACGATGATAACGACGGTGTACCCGATGTACTTGAGACGGAGACTGGACGTAACCCATTAGTTGTAGACTACACAATCAGTGTAGGTACTAAGTTTAGCTGTTCGATGGATAATACGGCGTGATTTGCTGGGGTGATAATACTCGCGGTCAAACTGATGTGCCGGTCCTGAGCAACCCGACGAAGGTCGTTGCGGGCGCTGAACATGCCTGTGCGCTAGATGATAACGGTGTTGTTTGTTGGGGTGGAGATGATTTTGGTGAAACATTGACTCCAGTATTATCAAATCCGACCGATGTTGCGGTAGGTAATGATCACACCTGTGCTATTGATGGCAGTGGTGTTGTTTGTTGGGGTAAAAGTTCATCGAAGATCACCAATGTACCAGGCAAGGTAGTTAATCCTACTCAGATTGATGCTGGTAATGATTACACCTGTGCGGTTGGCGATAATGGTGTTATCTGTTGGGGACGTAATCGCTTCGGTCGGTCGGCTGTACCGAAAACATTACAGAATCCAACTCAGGTGAGTGGTGGTAATGTCCACACTTGTGCGATAGATGCTACGGGTGTTGTTTGTTGGGGAAGTAACAACGGTGGTCGTAGAACCGTACCGACAGATACCTTAGTAAACCCAACGCAAGTTAGTGCAGGCGGATCTCACACCTGTGTGATTGATGACAATGGCGTAACTTGTTGGGGTAAGGATACTCGACGACAGACGCAAGTTCCGACTCTGATCAATCCAACGGATATCAGTGCTGGTGATGAGCATGTCTGTGCGTTAGACGCTACTGGTGTTGTTTGCTGGGGCTATAACAAGTATGGACAGCGTGTCGTTCCGACCTTAGATATGGTTCTGGATAACGACAGTGACTTGACGCCTGATGCTGAAGACAGTGCACCTTATGATGCATCTATTCAGTAACAGCTAGTAAGTGTAAGACTTAAAAACTCGCTATGGGCAACCATGGCGAGTTTTTTTATGGGTCGATTAAATAAGTCATAAATTTATGACGTAGTAAATTTCTATTAATTTGTTAGACATCAATTAAAAAATAGAGCAAGTTTGACCTGTGTAGAAGCCTGAGGTGGGGTTAGGTTTGTAGCTTTGGTAGTTGATGTCAGAGCGACTGCAACTGAAACCGATTTCTGCATAGAGTGATTGAGTTATAACGAGCAAAGTTAATACTATGTCTAATCTAATCTAATCACAGTCTTTGGTGTTAGAATCATAAGATTTGGCTAATAGTGCCTTATCAGAAGAGATGTTTTAGGTTTATTTTTGGACCCTGTAAATATTTCCGTATAACTGCCTGGGTTAAATGTAATCGCTCAATGGGTCTTCGAACTCAACCATAAATCGGTTCAAGGCTGCTTTCCAATTCCTGATTGGCATTGTCCATTTTTTCGAGGCCTGCTGTATCGCCAGATAGGCCACTTTCTTGGCCGAATCGTCGCTTGGAAAGAGCTTCCGCTTTTCCACCGCCTTACGAATAACACTATAGAGTGACTCAATGGCATTGGCCGTTTAAATGGCCCGCCGTATATCCTCAGGGTAATTGAAGATCGTATTGAGATTGTCCCAGTGGGTGCGCCATGATTTGCTGGTCTGCGGGTATCTATCATCCCAGCGCTCAGCAAACCCATCCAGTGTGAGAAGGGCCTCCTCTTGTGACTGACTTGTAGATACGCTTTAAATCGGCTGTAACAGCCTTGTAATCCTTCCAAGAGACGTACTTCATTGAATTACGCACAATATGCACGATACACAGCTGTATTTGCGTATCGGGGAAGGCTGTATTGATCGCATCAGGGACGCCTTTTAGACCGTCAACACCTGCGGTCAAGATATCTTTAACACCTCGGCTCTGCAGTTCTGTCAGGACATTGAGCCAGAATTTAGCGCTCTCATCCTCTAAGATCCACAGTCCCCAAAATTCTTTCTGACCTTCAAGGTAAACGCCCAGGGCCACGTAAATGGCCTTGTTAATCACCCGATTGTCTTGACGGATTTTCAGCACAATACAGCCGAGATAAACGATGGGGTAAACCGCATCTAAGGGCCGTGACTGCCACTCCACGGCTTGCTCAATAACAGCATTGGTAACCTTAGATATCACAGTAGGCGAAATATCTCCGCCATACATTTCTTTAAAGGTTTCTACGATCTCACGCGTCGTCATTCCTTGGCCGTAGAAAAAGAGGATTTTATCGTCCATGGTCGTGAAGCGTCGCTGATACTTTTTGACCATCTTGGGGTCGAAGGTGCCTTCTCGATCCCTTGGCGTCTCTAGCTCGAACTGACCATCATCTGTTTGAAGTGTCTTTCGCGTGTTGCCATTACGGCTATTAGAGGCGTCTGACGCCTCATGTTTGGAGTAACCTAGGTGGTCATCCAGCTCAGTGTTCAATGCCGTCTCAACAGTGATTTTAGTGAGCATCTGCCGAAACTCATTGAGGTCAGCTTCGGTTTTAATATTCTTCGCAGCTACTTGAACTAAGTTCTTTATTTCATCATGGTTTAAACTGTCTATCCTCTCCTGTTTGGGGTTAATGATAGACAGTTGCACAGATTTTTTACAGTCTCTCAAACCAAAATTTATGGATGACACCACTTATCTCAACTGCTTTTCCATCAAGCATTCTGGGCTCATATTCTAGTTTTTTTGCCAGCCTTTACGGCACTTCTACCGAAACCATATCCCAGCTGTACTTACATCATGTAGCAGAACATCCTTAACATCACCCTCCTTGGTTATTGTAAGTCTAACTGATGCCCAGCCAGATGATTGCAGGCTCAGTTTTGCCCATGTAGGAAATTTTGGTTTTGGTTCGTAAATTGGATTAGAAATCTTATCTTCAATTAGTTTTAGTTGTTCAGATCTAATACGAGCTTTTTCTCTCTTTGCATATAATGTTTTCTGTTTTATGGAAACTTTGTTGATCTCTTCAAACTGAATCTCAAAGCTTAAATTCTCACCATACTCATTTTCAATTATTAAATTAGCATTGGTTATAAACTCATTAACTGGAAATAAAAATTTGGGTTCATTTGGAACCTTATCAAGAATAGCCTCATTGAAGGAATTAATGCTGCTAACAGGAGGGCTCCATGAAAAAAAGAAGTCCCTATTGCAATTGTCATCTTTCTTACAAAAAAGGTTGGAACCGTTTGAGGAAATAATATTTTGATTGTTTGAGTATTTTGTTTTTTACATTTAACGTTGTTTTCAAATCTGGGTGCATATTTATAGAAATCACATGCTGACGATTCATAAGATAACTACTTCATGATTTTTTGGTGAGGGAGAGGCTAGTTTTTTGTTGTAATTCTTTGGCCTTCTTCTTTGCATATTTTTTTCTTCTCTCCAATTCTTGCTCTTTTTTAAGTTTTTGTTCTTTTTCCCACTCTGCAAGAATTCTTTCTTCAACAGCTCTGGATAATTCTTCGTAATCCTTAGAATTTAAAACTAGCGCTATGCATGTGCCAAGCTCAAGGGATCTTAGAATTTCTTCATCACCATCAAGGAAGGGTGGTTTTCCAATCGATTGCCTAGCTATATTAAACTCTTTAACTCTAAATGCTGATTCTATAACTTTAGTCTCAGCAACAATTGCACAAGTAGCTGCAGCAATATCCATATTTTTTGATGACGCATTGATGACAGATGAAAAGATCAAAGATGTTATAAGTAATATGAATCTGTACATCAATATTTCCAATTATAATCGTCTATTCATATTTTTTTAGACCATATGTTGTTAATTTAAACTAACAAATAAATTTTTTTAAAAGGTACTGTGCACATTTTTATTACTATATATTATTCTCAGTCATAATAGAAATCTTTCTCTTTCTCTTTCTCTTTCTCTATCTCACATGGACATGTTTAAACATTAATCGTTGGCACTAATAAATATATACGTCTAACACGTACCCATGTGAGATATCTATTATTCAAGCAAAACATACTCGCCTCCCACATCTTCCAGAAATCTTAGTGCACGTCGTCAAAGATAGTTGGATCGACTGCGGCCTGATTTAAGAGACGGTTTAGCTCATCAGGTTATGTGTCTGTTGTCGACCATAATGGTTTTTTCTCCGTAAGGCGATAGTGCTTTGTTTAATCTGTTCTCGCTGACTCAGTATCGCTTCTCCTCTCCCGTAGTACACGTCTGCTAGCGTTAGATTGTCGAGCGACTCGTGATAACGCTCATGATTGTAATAGCTGACGAAGCGATGTAGCTGCTCTTGCAGTTCGCTCGGTAGATGATAGTGATTGAGTAAGATCTGATTTTTCATCGAACGATGCCAACGCTCGATCTTACCTTGGGTTTGCGGATGATAAGGCCGACCCCGTGTATGACTCATGCCGTTCTCTTCCAAGTAATCGGCTAATTCGCCAGAGATATAACACGGCCCATTGTCACTGAGTAGCCGTGGTCGGTGCCGGACCTTCACTTGATTAAGCTCAGTAAAAGCCAGCGCATCATCCAGTGTGTCTGATACATCGCTGGCGCTCATGGTGGTACACAATCGCCAAGCAACAATGAAGCGTGAGTAGTCATCCAGTACCGTGGATAAGTAATACCAACCCCAACCTACGATCTTGAAGTAGGTAAAGTCCGTTTGCCATAGTTCATTGACCCGCTGGCTGGGTTGCTGGAACTTGTCTCCTGCTTTCATCAGGATATACGCAGGACTGGTAATTAAGTCTTGGGCTTTCAGCAGTCGATACACTGTGGATTCCGAGACAAAATAGGATTGTTCGTCGGTGTAACGTACCGCCAACTCACGCGGTGATAGATCGGTTTCCGGGACTAGTAGCTGCGTTTATGCATTTGCAAATAGATAGGTTCTATAGTAGTTTAAATTTAGGGAGCAGGTCCGCTAGTTTCTCAGTATCTGTGTGACGGTATATATACAAAATTGGATGATTAACCGCAGTGAAATATTTTTTCGTTAGATACTTATTTCTATTCTTGGCCGCCGTTATGTCCAGTGTCGCTTTTGCCGATGATAGTGACGGTGATGGTTACACTGACGATATTGATATTTGCCCCTTTTTCAATGGTAACTATGAGGGGTTAGACGAGACTCAAGCTCAGCCAGATATTGTCCGGTTAGAGTTGTGTTTTGTCATTGGCGAAACTGGTCCGAAATTAGAGTTTTTGTTGGTGTTATCTGAGAATTTTAATCTCTCGCAGAAAGCAGAACTGCTCTTTTGGCTGGAACACAATGAGCAGACTTGGATATCGCTTGGCCGCGAAGATACCGCTGAGCCGCTTAGGGCGACAGTGATGTTGAATGAGCGGGCAGCGAGTGGCGCCTATGCTATTAGATCATTGAGAATAACAGATGATGAGGGCTTGCTGATTGCACTAAATGAAAGCCAGTTAAATTCACTTGGCTTCAATATAACCGCCATACTTGATAATCAAAACGCTGACTCAGTTAAGCCTGCACTTACGTCTTTCTCATCTGAAGGTTGGGTTATTGATTCAGAGTCAAGGCCGGTTCTTGATGCGTATGTAGAGTTCGTTGAAGAGGGTAGCGGCTTAGGGCCCAGGATAGTTTTAGAGCTTCTATCACCAACGGGTGCTAGCATATTTGTAGATGGTAACCCCACTGATCAAGGAGGCGCTGACTTCAGTATTTCACTGCCTAAGCACGCTGCCTCTGGCCAATATCGAGTTAATACCGTTCGTTTCTCCGACTTAGCTGGTAATAGTCAGTTTTCTCAAGACTGGATAGCACAAAATCCTCAAACATTTCAGCTAGATAATCCAATTGGTGACCAAAAAGAGCCTGAGTTGGTCGATTTTAGTTTGGCGGCGGTGTTCGACAATAGCAGCGATCGCCCCGTGATAGCGATAGCGGGTACTGCGGTCGATGACATTTCAGGAGTACAGAACGTTTACCTAAGGTTGCGGCGTCCTGAGGGTGGGAACTTAGACAAGTGGGTCATATCTAGAAATACAAGCCAAGATTTAACCTTTAGTAATATTATTCCGCTTACGACTCAATTCGTGCCGGGTAGATATGAAGTCAGCTTTGTTATGCTGTCTGACGTTGCTGAAAATGAAATTTACTATTTTGAGTCAGACTTAGAAAGCATCGGCAATCAAATCAGTACCTATATTAATGTATATTTTCCGGAAGCAGCCGATATTGAATCGGGTAATACCAATGTCAATGGCAGTGATGATGCGGATTTCGTATTTGGATCAAATTCCAGTAATGATTCCATTGATGCCGGTTCGGGTGACGACGAAATCTATACGGGTGATGGCGATGACGAGGTAGATGCTGGGCCTGGAAATGACATTATCATCGGTGGCAGTGGAGGAGGAGATGACATCTATATAGGCGGTAGCGGCATTGACAAAATTATCTATTCAAGTGCTAACAGTGAAATAACAGTGGATCTGGTGAATGGATATGCAGAGGGTGCGGACATTGGTTTGGATAAAATTGAAAGTGTCGAGAATATTGTAGCAGGACAGGGGGGGGATAATATTTACCTGGATGCTTCCAATAACTATGTGTATGGAGCCCGAGGGAATGACATATTTTTCGAATCTCCGCTTCAGGGCGATGATTATTTGTTCGGTGATGAAGGAGACGATACTTTTGAATGGTCGATAGAGTCTGGTGGAAGCTTAAACATTTACGGTGGCTCAGGTATCAATACATATAGACCTTTGACCGTTTCTGCCCTAAATCAAGTGGTACTGCATGATTTTGATTTTACTTCTGGAGATCTAGTAGATCTGTCGTTATTTTGGGATAACGATCAAGAGGTATTCCAAGATTTGATAGGTGGAGTGCTGAATGTAACAGACGTCATAAGTCTGTCTGAAGGGGATGGGTTTGTAGAGCTTGTATTTGGAAAGGCTGAAGACTCACGCCGCTCAATACTTAAAATTGAATCTCATATTAACGTCGCTGAATTAGCCGCAATGATTGATTCAGATGGCGATGGTGTTGCCGACAATTCTGATGCTTTTCTACTGGATGTATCTGAGCAAAGCGACTCAGATGGGGATGGTGTTGGGGATAATACAGATACCTTCCCAACAGATGCAACTGAAAATATGGATACGGATTCTGATGGTATAGGTAACAATGCCGATACGGATGATGATAATGACAGTGTCTTAGACGGTGATGATGCCTTCCCAGATAACATGGTTTATTCAGTGGATACCGACTCTGACGGTATGCCAGATACTTGGGAAACTCGCTACGGCCTTAATCCGGACGATGCATCAGATGCAGCTAGTGACCAAGATAATGATGGCGTTTCAGCTCTTGACGAATTTATAGCCGGAACTATCCCCGCAGGCTCATTGGATATCGATGGTAACGGTCGATATGACGCCTTGACGGACGGTCTCCTTCTACTTAGAGGTATGTTTGGCTTAGGCGAGGGCGCGCTGATAAGTGGAGCTGTGGCCACTGATGCGGCCTATACGTCTTCAGGCGAAATTGTCTCCCGAATAGACATGCTTGGTGATCTTGTTGATATTGATGGCAACGATAGGGTCGATGCATTGACTGACGGGCTTATTATCTTGCGTTATCTGTTTGGTCTCAGAGGTGATGTTCTTATCAATGGCGTTATTGCGTCCGATGCCACGGTGACGTCGGCGGATGGTGTTGGCGCAAAGATGGAAAATTTGATGCCCGCACTGTAGAGGTACTTTGCGGGCAGTGGTATTCGGGTATTTCATGATCGCAAAGATCACCGAGCGCTGGCATTATTAAAACCGAATTTGTGGCGTCAGTATGAACACTGATAATCATGGGCGGTATTTCTTTGATCTCTGGCTATTTCTCTCTCCAGCCAGCTCTTCACTTCAGATAGAAGATAATCGCCCTTAGCGAGCCGTTCCCGACCTCCTGTATCGGTGCGCTACTAGCCTTCAAAATAGCCTTGGCCTTGCCTTTTCTTAATGCTGCTTCAAATGTGTCATCGTTAGCTTTACGACGGCTTAGGGTGGAGCGAGAGATGCCAAGTGAGAGCAATCTGCTGGTCTATTAGGCCGTGAGATATGAGTTTTTCAGCTGCTTTGACGTGTAGTTCTATAATATTTGCCATGCACTGACTATATCGTAATCCGTGGGAACGCGGTTGCCCGAAAGAAATTTAAAGCATGACTAAGATTAAAGAAAGGAGTATTTTTTGATAAGGATATGATAAATATAGGTTTTTATGGTAGCTACGGGCGGACTTGAACCGCCGACCCCAGCATTATGAATGCACTGGTCTATAGTCTTAATAGGCTGTTAGGCCAGTATATGTGGCGTAATATTAGGGAGATGCTATAATATTTTGCAGTGCATATGCAGTGCAAAATATTATGAAAGAGACCTTAACGCAAAAGCTAGTTGACCAACTAGTACCCCAGAGTAAACGATACAAGGTGTGGGACAGGAAGCTGTCTGGCTTCTTTGTTGTGGTTAATCCTACTGGCCGTAAAGGCTATTGGTGTTTCACGCGGGTGCGCGGTAGGGGTACTGACTTCAAGGTAGGTAGCTGTGATGAGCTAACTCTAAAACAAGCAAAGGAGTTGGGTGCTGACGCTCTTATAAAGGCAAAGAAAGGGGTGTCGAGCTTAGATGAGAGGCGCGTTAAAGAAGCTGAAACACTCTCAGGCTTTCTAGATGCAAGATACCGTAATTACCTACTAAGCAACCAAAAGTCTGCAAAAACAACTCTCTGGATACTAGAGGTCGTATTTAAGAAGTTCCTAAATCTACGCCTTGAAGAAATAGATATAGGTAAGGTTGAGCGATGGAGGGTTGAACACAGCAGCAACCTAAAGCCCTCAACGATAAACCGGAGAACAGCGGCTCTCAAGGCGGCATTAAACTCAGCCAAAGCGTGGGGTATTATCAGCTCAAACCCTCTTGCCGACCTAGGCCTTAAGAAAGTTATTAAACACCCTGTAGATTTCTTGTCAGATGCACAGTTGGGTGAACTTAAAGAGGTTTTATCTGGGAGGGATAGACAAAAGATACAGGCTAGAAAGCTCTATAACGAATGGCTTAGTAGCCGAGGTCAAAAACTTCTACCTGATTATGATGAGCTAGAGTGCTTCCATGCTGATTACCTCACTCCATTAGCGAGACTTATCATGGAGTCGGGTCTAAGGTTAAGTGAGGCCTTAAGTCTGGAGTGGAAGGATATAAGCAGTGATTGGCAAACTCTAACTGTCTATGCGAGCAAGACTCAGACTTATCGAGTAATACCTATCAATAGTGAGGCGGCTTCTCTCTTAAGGACATTGAAGCGGCTGAACGCTGCTAATATTGGGAAGGACACCAATAAAGTATTTGTAACGAGCAAAGGTGACCATCTAAAAGGGGTCAAGACGTCTTGGAATGGAGTAAGAGATAAGCTAAGTTTTAATTGCGATTGGAGAATGCTCCGTAGAACATTTGGGAGCAGACTAATCAAGAAGGGTGTATCACTTTACGCAGTAAGCCAGTTGCTTGGTCATAGTAGTGTTAAAACAACTGAGGAGTGGTACGTAGGATTAGATTTAGAGTCTAAGAGAGCAGCCATAAACACCTTGGATATTTTCTAATGCTCGGCACCTAGAGACACCAAACATTCTGCCCTTTAATCGCACTCAGTACCCCATATAGTAATCCCTATAGCCAAACTCACACAACGTATTAGCGCAGGCCTCCAGAGCAGAGTGTGAGTATCCATAACGGTACTTATTAAGCTATTTAACAGACCCTTCACCAACTACCCATCAAGGCTGTCATGAGGGTTCTCAGGAGCTTGTATAGTGCCTTTTAATGCTTAATTAAGCCTTCCCAAGGTATCGGAAAAACGCCCTAAGAACTCATTAGAATGCGTTCTAAGCGGGGTTATTTGTGGTTTTATAGATTGTGCATTGCTTACAATATCTATATCTTTATGCATAAGATGAATACTGGAAATTGAAGGCTCAAAAATAAAGCCACCATAGACAGATTTAATATGGCAAACCAATGATTAATTTTGCAATTGAAAAAGAGGATTTAAAATGTCAGCTATCTGCCCCATATGTAATAAAAAAATTGGTGAATCCGATGATGTTGTATATAAAACCATTGATGGACAAGTAGAGCTGGTTCATAAAGTATGCGCATCCCAACATGAAGACGTTAGTCAGATGGAGGCTCCCCATGAAGTAATTAAAAGCTCTAATAGACAGCTAAGTTCTACCGCTATAGTAACGCTTGATACCATTGCAACGATTGTATTAGCTTTATCCATGGCTGTTGGCTTTTTAGTGGCTTTGCTAGGTAGTCAATATGAAGATATTAATTTGTATGTGGCATTTCTTGGTATTTTCATTGCCCTTGGGGGTATTGTTCAGTGGGCATTTATAAAAGTCTTTACTGGGTTAGCGCAAGACATAAAGGCGATACGGGAAAAAATTAAGTAACTGGAATGACTAACCAATGCCTGTCGAGTATAAACATACTAATTTTTACAAAGTTGAATTAGCCGTGAATAAAATCCTCATCATCCTTAGTTTGGTTCTTCTTGTCTCCTGTGGTCAGTCACAGGAAGAAAAGCTACAAGTAGAAATGGAGCAGCAAAGAATAGAAATGGAGCAGCAGAGGTTAGAAAAAGAAGCAAGTGAAAAATTAGCAAAAGAAAAAGCAGTGAGAATTGCCGCGGTTACATGCTCCATTATGTCCGAAACACGAAATATGGATGGGGCAGTTCGTGTTAGAGAGATGAATGAGGCAAGAGAAAAGTTAGGCGGGAAACCATTTTTAGATGGTGATGATGCCATTAGAGAAGCTATTGAGTATGGGTTATGCCAGGTGTTAGTCTTGAACGAAAACTATGATGATACTCTTCAACGCAAAAAAGAAGCTAAAAGAGAGATGGAGCGAATAGCAGTAGAGGAATACCTTGAAGTGCTGAGAATAGCTGCAGAGAAAAGAGCCGAAGAGGCGAGGATAGCAGCAGAGAAAAAAGCCGAAAGGCAGAGAGTAGCCGCAGAGAAAAAAGCCGAAAGGCAGAGAGTAGCCGCAGAGAAGCAAAGAATTGCGGATGGTAAACCTTCGGTAAAAGAAGAGTTTCATTACAACGGTAAATTAAAAAGTAGAGCAAATTATCAACCCAAAACAGATGGAGGAAAATTAGACGGCCTTTATGAGAGCTATCACAAAAATGGTCAATTAGACAGGAAAGGAAACTACAAAGACGGAAGACAAGATGGGCTCTTTATTGGGTTCTACGAAAATGGCCAACTCGCTTTTAAAGTGAACTACAAAAATGGAAGGGAAGACGGAATTTATAAATGGTATGACGAGAACGGTCAATTGACGTCTAAAAGCTGTTTAAAAAACCATGAAATGGTTGATATGACCTACTGCGAAAAGTAATCAATACCATTCTGAAGAAAGAGAGATGCGTTGTTATCGGTTTACATATCCATTGGCCATAGATTGTTAAAGTATCAATAGAACAAGAAGACTCAACAGTCTCTGGTTTTAACATAGGCATGAACTGTGGGGAAGATGCAGGACAGACAGTCTTTCACTGTCACATACATTTAATACCTAGACGTAAGGGTGATGTAGACGAGCCTAGGGGTGGTGTTAGGCATTTAATACCAGGGAAAGGTAGTTACTGAATAATATTCTTAAAGGTATAACTATTAATAAAATGACTGAAATTAACCCACACCACTCCAGACCACTAGATGTTCATCGCTGGTCTGACCATCCTAAGGCTAAAAAGCTGCGTGACGCGGTTTGGAATCAATACTTTAAAGATGCTTTCCCTGAAGGTGGCAAAGGGAACAGAGCTAAGTCAGAACCTAAGAAGCAATTCAAAGTTCTTCTTCTAGACCTATATGTAGCTTGGCTAGATGACCCTGAGCTATCTATTGGTTTGGGTATGTCTAACAATCCTTATAAGGCAAACACTAGATACAACGCCCTGTTCATCTCAGCCAAGATAATAGAAGTGGTTAATCAGGCTTATAATGCTGGCCTAGTAGATAAGTTAACAGGTACAGAAGGCGCCCGCCAAACAACGCGTATAAGAGCCTCAAAACTTCTAGATAACATCTTTAAAAAGGCTAACTTGACAGTCTTTGACATGACTCAAGAATGCCCAATAAAAGAAGTCATAATCCTTAGTAACCATGACTACATAAAAGACAGAAAGAAACGCAAACAGGTTGATTACAAAGACACAGACTTTGAATCCATACCGGAAATGAGACAGCAGGTTCAACAATACAATGCTCTACTTTGGAAAACCTATATAGACATCCCAGCCAGACAGCAACCCATAATAGAACAACCCTATTGGGACAAGAAAGCAGGTGAAATTAAGACTAAGAGAGTAAAGCTCACACAAGATAATAAGTTTGTGAGAAGAGTGTTCTATAGGGCAGATTGGAATCTAGGAGGTAGGTTCCATGGAGGTTGGTGGCAAAGGGTTGGAGAAGAATGGAGGAAACAGATATACATCAATGATGAATCAACCATTGAACAAGACTACTCAGGACTTCATATCAATCTTCTCTATGGACTACAAGGATTGCAACCTCAGCAAGACCCATATGCTCTAGATAAGCTACTAGACTTTGAAGCTAAGCAACAGCGTAAGGTAGTTAAAGGAATAGTGCTTAATGCCATTAACGCTGACAGTGAAAAATCTGCATATGCAGCCTTTAGACAACAGCAGGAAACAGGCTCTTTAGAGAAGTCTCTCAAAGATGAACAACTACAACTACTACTGGATGCATTTAAAGAAAAGCATCCTGCTATAGCAGACTCCATATGTACAGATATGGGCGTAGAATTAATGAATGTTGACGGCAGAATAACAGCTAAGGTAATCAATCATTTCACCAGCAAGGGAATGCCAATACTGAGTATCCATGACTCTTATATCACTCAACACCATCATTCAGGTGAACTCAGAAGTGTAATGAACAAGGTAGTAACGGAAGAGTTGAATGGCTATAAAATCAACATAGACCAAGAAGGTGTTGGGTTAGACCAAATACAAGCCTTCCAGAACATGGATAGAGCCAATACATTAGATTATAACCATAACAGTATCCCTTCATATGAAAGAACCGAAGGCTATAGGAAGAGATTAAAGCAACATAATGAATGGTTACTAAAGATGGATATGTAGAAGAATCAATCAATAATAAAGTAACCAATTTAAAGTACTAGAAGGTGCTGTTCTATAGGACTCTTACATTACCAGTAACTAATAAGAATTGACTGAGGGAATCTACCGCTATCCTTTGATTTACCTAGGTTCAACAACAGCAAAAATGACTTGCTCAGCCAGTCATGCTAAAGACATGGCAGCGTCATATGGATGGTGTGAGTACTAAGGTGAAGGTGGATATGCCTTAGCATTTAGTTTTAATCAAATGCCAAGGCCAATGGCCGAGTTTTAGGGCACGTATCTCTTTAGCGTCTTTTACTGGCCACCTAAAAGCCAGCCATCAGGGCACTTCAAATCGTATTCTATGTTAATTTTCAATACCTCATAACCAACAACTTTGATGCACTTTTTCTGTGGTTCATCGTAATTTCTTATTTTTTATCTTGTGTTTCGTTCTTTTTGAAACCCTTTTGATTTCTTTCCTCAGACTCTGTTTGCAATTGATTACGACTTCTCAATAATTCTAGCTCCAACAGAGCCTTTTGCTGCTGTAATTCTCTCATTCTTCTTTCATGAGCAGCCTTTTCTTGCTCTCTTAGCCTTTTTTCCCGAGCTATCTCTTGCTGTTGTTTTGAGTAGTAATCATGTCTTTTTTCCTCGGTGGTTCTAGTGTCAGCACCAGTAAGTGCGCCAATTCCTTGACGCATACGGTCGCTAGAGGCTTGTTGCCTAGCCAACGCTCTTTTGCTGTACTCATCAAATCCATTGTCAGAATCCTCCTTACATTTTATCTCACCAAAATAATTAGCTTTGCATGTCATGTCGGCTGATAAGGCAGGATTAGAGGGCGCCATAAAAAGCGCTATAAGAATAAATACTCTTTTGAAAGACATATTTTCACCTGATATTGGATTAAGTATTATGATGGCAGGCTTATAATTTCTATTCAATATAAAATTGTTTTTTTCAAAATGGATTATAAAGTACCCACGCAGATACCATAACAATACCGAATAACCAAAGGCACCCCCCCGCCCCCTATTAAGGTGACCCATAGGGGTTTTGGGTGAAGAAGTTTTGAGGCAAGTAAAAGCCAAATGCAGTGCATGTGCAGTGCAGGAATAAGTTGTTATGGTATGAAGTTGTGTAACTCTTTGAATTGATTGGTAGCTACGGGCGGACTTGAACCGCCGACCCCAGCATTATGAATGCTGTGCTCTAACCAGCTGAGCTACGTAGCTATAATTTGAAGCAGTCCCTGATATAGGGGCGCGCATTTTCGCTAGAGTAGGGGGATTTGTCAATAGCTCTGGCGCACCTTTGCTGACAAAACAATGGCAAAAGAGTTGTTGGTGGAAATGATCTGCGTCACACTTTTATTAAAACCCCACCACCATATTATGAACTGATATCTAGGTCATTAATTTATCATGGAAGATTAGCATAATAGCCTCAGCCTCTGACTGGGGTTTATCAACACTGTGGGATCAACATTAAGTTTTTATGTTAAACCAGGATGTCCAGAAGTCTCTGTGTTTCAACGTGCTTGTTGATCTTGTAACAGGCGACGGTGGCGATAGATTTTAGTCAGGGGCGCTTTTATTGGTGCTCGACTTATTTCTTATCGTCTTATCGTCTTATCGTCTCAGTGCTTCCCTTCGGGCGCGAAAGTTACTCGATAAATCCTGTCGGCTAAATCATCACTGATATACAGATTACCCTGTCTATCTTCGGTTATATCAACCGGCCTGCCAGAAACCCCTTTGTCAGTTAAAAATCCGCTCATAAAATCGCTGCTACTGATGTTTTTAGCCTGATCCCAGTGGAGGGCTATAACTTTATACCCGTCCAGAGAAGATCGATTCCATGAGCCATGCAGGGCTACGAGTGCGGTTCTGTTGAAATTATCTGGAAATGCTGAGGCATTGCTTAAAAAGTGGATGCCCAGTGGTGCGTTGTGGGCTCTAAATTTAAAGGCTGGTGGTATTGCTGTGGCCAGTAGATCCGGTCTATTTAAACCAAACTCTGGATCGGGAATATTATCGCCATGATAGTAGGGCCAGCCGTAAAATCCGCCGGGAATAATGGCGTTTAGTTCATCTGGTGGGAAGTCATCGCCTAGTAAATCCCGCGCATTGTCGGTGGCATAAAGTTCTTCAGACCAGGGTGCCCAGTCAAAACCTATGCTGTTTCGAAGTCCGCTGGCGTGAATTTCTAGACCACTACCATCTAACTCAGTACGGAGGATTGCCGAGTAGCGGGGATCTTCGGGTTCACAGATATTGCAGGGTGAGCCGACGGTGATGTAGAGCTTTCGGTCTGGCGATATGCCAATGGTTTTGGTGTTGTGGGTTTGATAGGGGTGACCATAGGGTAGATCGCCAATCACTCGCTGTGGCTCGCCGATCAGAGTCGCATTCTGATGATCAAAGCGTACCTTGCTAACTTTATCTCGTTCACTGAAGTAGAGCCACTGGCCGTCAAATACTAATCCCTGAGGTGCGCTGAGGCCTGATATAAGTGTGGTAACAATCTCTGCGCTACCATTGGCGTCTAGGTCTCTTAGTAGTTTGATTGAGCCGTCACTGGTAGAGCTGACAATAATATCTTCGGCCATGGTGACAACCATAAAACGCGGCGATGGAAGTTTTTCAGCATAGATATTAACTGAAAATCCTGGGGGTAGCTGAAAGGTTGAGCTAGAGATGTCAGTGGGAGGTTCGGTGGTGTTAAGCCCCGTGACTGCACTTAGTATGACCCAGAAGCCGCTTAATCCGCCGGGACTTTTAAACGCAACAACTCCGATTAGCAGGGCAAGTGTCGCCGCGAGAATAAGCAGTATTTTTTTTATCACGAAAGACTTCCTTTGGTGGTCAATTGGTCAAATTAAAGTGTAGCTCTAACATTACATTTTAATCTGTAGTTTTATTGAGGGCTGTGGCCATTGAGCCAAACACCACCAGAAGTGCACCGGTTACTGTCAGCAGTCCTAGAGGTTCGACCTCGAGTCCGGATATAGGAAAAGCCTGCACTACTGCGACGGTGATTAATGGTGTTAATGCCAAAATGGCACTCACTTTTGATGCTTCAATATGCACTAGCGCTTCGGCAAAACTGCCGTAGGCAATAAGTGTATTGAGGCCGCAGAATGTTAATAGGCCCCACTGCAGATTCGACAGTTGTGGCAGGGAGCTAAAATCTGAGAAGGGCAAAAAGGCCAGTGTGCCAATCCAGTAAAAGACCAGCATGGTTTCTTGGGAAGCAAATTCGCGCAGTAAAAATTTCTGCAGAATAGCGTAACCAGTCCAGAACACCGCAGCCAGAAATACCATTAACATACCTACGCCGTAGGCATTCATATCGACAAATAGATCCTTAGAGTGGGGATAGAAAAACATTCCAAGACCGCTGGCAAACGTGCCAAATCCGATCCACTGAGCGCGGGAAAACTGTTCTCCAAAAATCCACAGTCCGCTGAGTAATAATAGCATGGGAGCTATTTGAATCATTAGCTGGGCGCCCTCGGCTGTGGTTCTGTCTAAGCCGAGAATGTAGAGTGCATAATTTGATGTTAGAAGTAATCCTGCTACGAGTAGTTGGAGTAATAGCACAGATGATTTGAAGCGCTTGGGGTTAAGTGCTGTTTTTCTTCGCGAACGGGAAACGATGAAGGGGGTTAGTAGCAGGGCGGCAAGGAAGAAGCGAAAAAAAGTTGTGGTGATTGGATCTAATGTTTCCATTACACCTTTGAGCGCGACGGGAAGAACCCCCCATAGGCTAGCGGTGGTTAGTGCCAGCAAGAGCCCGAGTTTCCAGCGTCCGGAAACTCGACTCATAGAGTGCAGCTATAAGTGCTAGAGCTATGCTTAGACGTTAAAGCGGAAGTGGATAACGTCTCCGTCTTTAACGATATAGTCTTTGCCTTCAAGACGCCATTTACCCGCATCTTTTGCCCCCTGCTCACCATTTCCAGCAATGTAGTCATCGTAGCCAATAATTTCGGCGCGGATAAACCCTTTTTCGAAATCGGTATGAATCTTTCCTGCACTCTGCGGCGCTGTTGCGCCAACCGGGATTGTCCATGCTCGAACTTCTTTAACGCCGGCGGTGAAGTAGGTCTGCAGTCCCAATAGTCCGTAACCTGCGCGGATTACACGGTTGAGACCAGGCTCGTCCATACCCATTTCTTGGAGAAATTCAGCTCTCTCATCATCTTCAAGTTCGGCAATTTCGGCTTCGAGTTTATTACAGATTGGTACGACGATGGAACCATCTTGTTCAGCAATGGCTATAACGGCATCTAGATAGGGATTATTTTCAAAGCCCTCTTCGTCGACGTTAGCAATATACATGGTTGGCTTCAGGGTTAGCATGCTCAGAGGTTTGAGTAGTTGTAATTCGTCATCAGTCAATGGAAATGAGCGCAGTGGTTTGGCTTCGTTGAGGTGAGGGAGAATTTTGTCGACTACCTGCTTGAGTGCTACGGCGTCCTTATCTTTTCCTTTGGCGGCTTTTGAGAGTCTCAATAGTGCTTTTTCAGCACTCTCAAGATCGGCCAGCGCCAGTTCAGTGTTGATAACATCAATATCATCTGGGGGGCTAATATTGCCTTCTACGTGGATAACATTTTCATCATCAAAGCAACGTACTACGTGAGCGATGGCATCGGTCTCGCGAATATTGGCGAGAAACTGATTGCCCAAACCCTCACCTTTGGAAGCTCCGGCTACCAGTCCGGCGATATCAACAAATTCCATGGTAGTTGGAATAAGGCGCTCGGGATTCACTATCGCGGCAATTTTATCCTGACGAGAATCGGGAATTGGCACAATGCCAGTGTTGGGCTCAATGGTACAGAACGGGAAGTTTTCGGCACTGATACCCGCTTTGGTCAATGCATTAAACAGCGTAGATTTGCCGACATTGGGAAGGCCCACAATTCCGCAGTTAAAACCCATAGTAAATTCCTTGTGCTAGTTAGCTAGCGTTGTAGTTTAGCTTTTCAATTAAGCTTTTTAATTCGCAGTGTGAAGTGCCGTCATGGCTTTTTCCCACTGACCATCAATGGCCAGAGGTAGTGCCCGCAGCGCATCATCTATGCTGTTGGTAATAAGTTGTTGATCGCTTGGCGAGGCTTTTTTAAGCACATAGTCGGCAACTTGCTTGGCATTGCCCGGGTGGCCTATGCCAATTCTGAGTCGCGCGAAGTCTTTATTGTTGCCCAGGCTCTGTATGGTATCTCGCAGGCCATTGTGTCCGCCATGACCGCCACCTTTTTTAAAGCGGGCAGTGCCTGGAGATAAATCCAGTTCGTCGTGAACAATTAGAATGGCTGTTGGAGGAACCTGATAAAAACCGGCTAGCGCGGCGATTGATTGGCCGCTGCGATTCATAAATGTACTGGGAATTAGTAATCGAACATCTCTGCCGTCGATGGTAACTTTTGCTGTGTCACCAAAAAACTTGCTCTCTTGTTTTAGTTCAACAAGAAGAGATTTGGCTAATTCCAGAACCAAGTCGGCCCCGGCATTATGACGCGTCCGTTCGTATTTGGAACCGGGGTTTCCCAGTCCTACGATTAACTCAACGGGCGTATCCAATGTCAGGGCCTGTTAGGCGAGCAAGTCTGAAGATTACTCTTCGCTTGACTCTTCTGTATCAGTTTCTGGTGCTACAGGTGCATCATCTTCGATACGTTCTGCTTTAGGCTTGTTGATGCTCACAACGGGTAAGTCGTGATCTGCACCATGGCTAAGGGCAACACTTTCAACGCCCTTGGGCAGAATGATATCTGAGATGTGTAGAGTCTGTCCCAAGTCTACGTTAGTCATATCAACTTCGATATATTCAGGTAGATTTTTTGGCAGACAATGGATGTCGAGCTCAGTCATGCTGTGAGCAATAATACCACCGCTGACTTTAACGCCTACACAGATATCTTCATTCGTGAAGTGGATAGGTGCCTTGGTGTGAAGCACAGTGTTCTTGTTAACGCGCAGAAAATCCATATGCAAAACAATTGGCTTTGCAGGGTGACGCTGTACGTCTTTAACGATCACTTCTTCAGATTTCCCATCGACATTAAGAGTAATGATGTGTGAGTAGAAAGCTTCGTTTTCAAGTGCTTTCATCACATCTTTATGTACCAGAGTAATCTGTGCTGGATCAGTCTTACCACCATAAATAATGGCAGGTATTTCTCCGGCCAGACGACGCAGGCGGCGGCTCGCACCTTTCCCTGTATCTTCACGACCATTCGCTTGTAAGGTAAAATCAGTAGACATAATAGTCTCCAAGTTATGCCAAAACAGACCGCGACCAGACCTGTAATGGAGTTTTAATGCCTCGGATTGAGGCGGTTGTAACAGTGTTTGTTGGCTAATCCGAAGATTTAGTCAAACATTGCACTGATAGATTCTTCATTGCTAATACGACGAACCGACTCACCGAGTAATTTACCCAACTGCAGTGTACGAATTTTTCCGCATTTTTTAGCATCAGCGCTCAGTGGGATACTGTTGGTAACGACCAACTCATCCAGCTGAGAGTCTTTAATATTATCAATTGCGCCGCCAGACAGTACTGCGTGCGTGGCGTAGGCGACAACTTTAGTAGCACCATTTTTCTTCAGTGCTTCGGCAGCTTTACATAAGGTGCCGGCTGTATCGACGATATCATCGACGAGTACACAGGTGCGGCCTTCAACTTCACCAATCAGGTTCATCACTTCGGTCTGATTGGCTGATGGGCGGCGTTTATCAATAATCGCCAGATCACAACCCAGGTGCTTGGCAACGGCTCTGGCTCGAACAACACCGCCGATATCTGGAGAAACAACCAGTAAGTTCTTATGATTTTGACGTTCAATATCGCCGAGCAATACCGGTGCGCCATAGACATTATCAACCGTACAGTTGAAGAAGCCTTGAATTTGTTCCGCATGGAGGTCGACGGTAAGTACACGGTCAACGCCAGCATTTGAAAGCATATCTGCGACTACTTTAGCGCTGATAGGCACACGTACAGAGCGTACGCGACGATCTTGGCGAGCATAGCCAAAGTACGGCACAACTGCTGTGATACGTGCTGCTGATGCGCGACGTAGTGCGTCGATCATCAGGATTAATTCCATAAGATTGCGGTTGGTTGGCGAACAGGTAGGCTGCACAACAAACACATCATTGCCGCGAACGTTCTCATGGATTTCAATATTGATTTCACCGTCAGAGAAGATGTCAACGGTAGCTTTGCCAGGTGAAACACCTAACTGCCGAGCGATTTGATTTGTCAGTTCTGGATTTGCGTTTCCAGAGAAGACCATTAATCTTGCCACGAGCGGATTCCTAGTTTCATAGTTTTAGTAATTGGCTGGGGCGGGAGGATTCGAACCTCCGATACCGGGATCAAAACCCGGTGCCTTAACCACTTGGCGACGCCCCAATAAAAAACTCTTTCAACTTCTGATGCACTGGAGAGTGATTTACACCCTGCGCTACAAACGCCTTCCAATGCTGCGGAACCCTAGATAAAACCTCTTTGGCCTGAGCTTCAGTAGCCCAGCGACAAAATACACTAGCTCCAGTTCCTGTCATCAGAGGCGTGCTATATGTCTCGAGCCACTCCACAACTTCTTTAACCTGTGGGTGCAATTTTTCAACAATAGCTTGGCAGTCATTCCTGTACTGCTCCTCCGAGAGGGCGCGTATTTTGATGGGTGTGGAGTTCCTTGTCAATTGAGGATTTGAAAATATTTTTTCTGTCGACACAGTACAGTCAGGTGTAATGATTAAATACCAGCTTTTAGGGATATCCACGGGCGTCAATTGTTCGCCAATTCCCTCCGCAAATGCGCTGTTCCCCTCAACAAAAACAGGCACGTCCGCGCCGAGTTTAGTGCCGATTTTAGCCAGTTCATCGATCGATAAATCACAATTCCACAGCTTATTTAATGCCAGAAGTGTGGTTGCCGCATTGCTGCTGCCGCCCCCGAGCCCAGCACCCATGGGCAATTTCTTGTCGAGATCAATAATACAGCCCCGAGTGCAGTTACTTTTTTTTTGCAAAAGAGAAGCGGCGCGAACAATTAAATTGTCGCTTTCTGCGACACCCTCAATCTGTGTCGAGAGGCTAATTTTATTATTCTCGGTTAAGGTGAAGGTGAGATTGTCGCCGCCATCGAGCAACTGAAAAAGAGTTTGTAAATTGTGATATCCATCATCTCGGCGCCCGGTAATATGTAAAAACAGGTTAATTTTAGGCGGTGCTGGCAGGGTGATTGATGAAATCATGGTCAAACTATTCTTATTTTAGAAATTTCCAGCTCGATATTACCAGTTTAAAGGAGTAGCTCCTATCTTCACCGGTATTGTTTTTATCGGCATTGCCATTGTTGAAGACACCAATTATTTTCCCCGGCAAAATTCCGCCATCGGTCTGTTTGTAATTTTTAAAAGAAAGTTGCCAGCCGGCTTGATCAAAACCACGGGCAAGCCCATCGGCACTGGTGGCTAAATCGGTCGCTGAGGGTTGGGTTGGAGAGGGCAGGCCGCGAGCCCACCAACTGATAGCATCTACAGGTAATGGTAGTCCCGTCAATTGCATTGCCAGTTGCTCAGGGGCTTGACGATAAATACTATCTTTGTAGAGCATCTCGGCTGTGTTGCCGTCGCCATAAATTTTTGCACTGCCTATACCGAAGGGCCCAGATAACGATAATTGATAACTGTCTTTCTCTTGAGCCCAATTAAGTACGGCGCTGCCCCCTTGCTGTGGAGCACGGAAACCAAGTTTTCCAGACAGAATCCAGTCATCTAGTTTTGCTATCTGTTGTTGATGTTGTTGCCAACTCGAAGACGATGGTGTGGTTTCCGGTTGCAAACTGCAGGCACTGATAAAGCTGAGTGCTAGAAGAATTAGCGATGATAGGCATATACGGGTCACTGATTTTACTCTGCGCGGGGCTCTTCAATAGGGTCTGGTATAGATTCTATACTAAAAACGTCTGCGCCAAGACGTTCCATGGTCTCTTTAATGGTCTTGTGGTTGGGCGCCTTTCTAAGACCCTGACGCCAAGTCTGCAGTGCGGCCTGCTTGTCGCCGAGGAACCATTGAACTTCGCCCAAATGTGCGGCGATCTCGGGATCCGCCATAATCGCCATAGCTTTTTCTAAATGGGGTAAGGCTTGCTGTGCATCCCCAAGCATAAACAGTACCCAGCCCAAACTATCCATAATAGCGGGGTCACCTGGATTTAGCAGATAGGCGCGTTTAATTAATGTGTGCGCTTCTTCGCGGCGATCAGTATGCAAAAGCATGGTGTAACCCAATGCATTTAATGCCGCTGAGTTATCGGCATCCTGAGCTAGCACAGCGCGCAGATCCTGTTCAGCGAGCTGGAAATTATCCTGTAGTTCGGCAACCATTGACCGAGCGTAGAGCAATTGCGCGTCGTCGGGGTGGGCCCGAAGCCCGTTGGTCAGCACGTCGATAGCCTGGTCGGGCTGATTGGTGCTGACGAGAAGATTGGACTCTATTTGAAACAGTGATGAGGACTGACTGGGCTGCTCGCTGCGCAACCGTTGCAGGTAGATTCGCGCAGTATTAATACCCTGTTGCTGCGCTAACAGCAGTGCGGTGCGCGAGGTGGCGGCGAGGTAATTACGCCCAGACCGAACCCGCTGATAATGTTGCAGGGCATTGACAATATCTCCTGCACGATCGGCAATGCTGCCGAGGTGGTAGTGGGCGTCGGCTTTTATGTAGGGGTCTGTAGAGGCCTTATTAAAGAGGTCTATCGCGGCTTGAATAGAACCCTGGTTGAGATACAGCAGGGCTAGTAGGAAGTTTATCTGTTGGTCATCGGCATCTTGTAAACGCAGCATCTCAAATTGAACGATCGCCTGCGGACGATCTGTCAGAGTTAAGAATCGCGCGTACTGAAGGCGCAGACTCTTGTTGTTGGGCAGCCGTTGTAGCGCGTCTTCAATTAAGCTCGAGGCTTCAGTTATTTTATTTTGCTGGTGAAGTATCTGAGCTAAAAACAGTAAGCCCCGCTGATTGTCCGGGTCGATGGCCAAGAAGTTTTTTGCGGATTCTACGGCGGATTCGAACTGAGTGTTTTCGCGGTATAAAATCGCTTGCGCCAAAAGCACTGCCGGCTGTTTTTTCCGATCCAGTGATAGGCTCTGATAGGCTTCAATAAGCGGTTGGATTAATTGTTGTTTAGCCCCTTCATTGATTGCGGTAACGGCTAAAAAGGCCTCGATATCATCTTGGTTGACGAACAGCCAGTGGGCGTGGGGCAGGGCCTTTAGCGGGTCGTTGCGCAGAGCATAGGCCTGTAGGGCGGCTTGATGGGCCGCACCTTGATGGGCTGTACTCTGGTGGGCTGTACTTTCATGGGTTGTACTTTGATAAGAGGCAACCTCTAGCCACAGTAGGGCTGTTTCCAGTACTGCATCAGTCTCGCCTTGATGATGGGCAATGCGGTTGGCCATTTCAATAATTGAGAGGTCGCGAGTTTCTCGCGCCTGATACAGATATTTCTCTAGAGCAAGTTCAAACTGACCGCGAATAAGGGCGATATCAGCGACAAGCAGTTGGTAGAGCAGATCTTCGGGAAAGGCTTTTATCTCAAACTCGACTGGCTCTTGAGGCTCTTTACTCTTGACGGGAGCAATAGCGAGAGTCATGTCTGTGGGTTTGGTCTGGGGAATAGTCTCGTTCACTGAGACACAAGCCGACAGCAGCAGTATTGTGCTGAGAGTAAAAAGTGCCGCAGTGATAGGGTGGCTTTTTTTCATCATATATTTTTAAGGGCTATTTACGTTATTTTATTTATTTAGGTTATTTAGGTTATTTAGGTTATTTAGATAGTTTAGTTGTAACCATACTCAATAAGACAATTGTTGTTATAAAAGATTAGCTCAGTATTTAACAATAGCCTTTTTTTATCTTATTTCTGATTATGCTGGCCTGAGTGAGTTAAAACTCGTGTAAAATTACCCGCCACTAAATATGGGGTAAGATAAGTGGGCCTCAAGACAAGAGAAGTTAATTAAAAAAGCAATGGGTATTCTGGCATTCGGCATTAATCATACAACCGCTTCCGTGGATCTCCGCGGCAGGGTCGCTTTTGCCCCAGAAATTGTTATCGAGTCACTACAGCAAGCGCTCGATCATTTGGACGGTGAAGAGATCGCCTTGCTCTCGACCTGCAATCGCACCGAAATTTACCTCTATGGTGAGGTCAGTGATGAGCAATTGCTCGCGTGGCTGGCAGAGCATAAAGGTCTAGAGGTTGAGCAACTACAGTCCTGTTACTACAGTTATCGAGATCAACAGGCAGTCCGGCACATTATGCGCGTTGCCAGCGGTCTAGATTCTCTAGTGTTGGGCGAGCCGCAAATTTTTGGTCAGATCAAATCTGCCTATGCCGTTGGCCAAGAGGCTGGCACGGTATCAACCTATTTAAATCAAGCCTTTCAATATGCCTTTGCAGCCGCGAAGCGGGTGCGCTCTGAAACCGCTATAGGTCAAAACCCAGTCTCTGTGGCCTATGCCTCGGTCAGCTTGGCAGAGCAGATATTTGCTGACTTAAAAGATGCTCATGCGCTGTTAATCGGCGCCGGTGAAACCATTGAGCTGGTTGCCAGACATCTCAGTGATAAAAAAGTAGGCGGCATTACTGTTGCCAATCGCACCCTCAGTCGAGCGCAGGAATTAGCTGCAGATTTTTCTGCCGAAGCAATTTTATTATCCGATATTCCCGATTATCTGGCGCAGGCGGATATTGTGATCTCTTCAACGGCCAGCCAATTGCCTATTCTGGGTAAGGGTGCCGTGGAGTCTGCGCTTAAAAAGCGTAAGCACAAACCGATCTTTATGGTAGATATCGCCGTACCGCGGGATATTGAACCGGAGGTCGAGGAACTGGCAGATGTCTACCTTTATACGGTGGATGATTTGCAAGAAGTGATTCAAGATAATCTTCGCGCTCGCCAGTCCGCTGCCGATGTTGCACAGGATATTCTCGAGCAAGAAGCCCAGGACTGGTCGCGTCAACAACGCTCGCTGGCGGTTGTAGATACTATTCGCGCCTTCCGTGACAGTGTTGAAAAAATCCGTGACGAAGAAGTTGATAAGGCTCTGGTAGCTTTACAGAGAGGGCAGGACTCGCAGTCAGTGATCTCTACTCTGGCGCGCAATCTTACCAACAAGTTGATGCACAAGCCCACCACCCGTCTCAAACAGGCCGGCGAAGAGGGTTGCGATAAAACCATTCATGCCACCCACGAGTTGTTTGGTTTAGATAAAAAGCGTTAGCTTGGTTTAAACTGAACTCTCCCGCCAATAGCCATTTAAAAATTATCGCTGCAAGCTAGCCCATTAACGATAGCCCATTACCGAGATACGGAAAATCAATGAAAGCATCCATTCTATCCAAATTAGATCACCTTTCTGAACGCTATGAAGAAGTTGGCGCGTTGCTCAGTGATGGCGATATTATCAGTGATCAAAATCGCTTTCGTGAGCTTTCAAAAGAGTATGCGGAACTGGAGCCTGTGGTTAAGTGCTACCAAGATTATCTATCGGTATTGGAAAATATTGACGAGGCCAAGCTATTGCTCAAGGATTCTGATGCGGATATGCGCGAGATGGGACAGGAAGAGATGCGCAGTGGTGAAACTCAGCGTGAAGCGCTGGAATTGGATTTACAAACGTTATTACTGCCCAAAGACCCGAATGATTCGAAAAATGTCTTTTTAGAAATTCGCGCCGGAACGGGTGGTGATGAGGCGGCAATTTTCTCTGGCGATCTATTTCGCATGTACAGCCGGTTTGCCGAAACTCAGCGCTGGAAAGTTGAAATTATCAGCGAAAATCGAGGCGATCACGGCGGCTATAAAGAGGTTATTGCGCGTATTGTGGGTCAGGGCGTGTATTCCAAACTTAAATTTGAGTCTGGCGCCCACCGAGTACAGCGCGTGCCTGACACTGAATCTCAGGGCCGAGTTCACACCTCTGCCTGCACTGTGGCGATTATGGCTGAGGCCGACGAAAAAGACGCCATTGAAATCAATAAGGGTGACCTGCGTGTAGATACTTTCCGCGCCTCGGGTTCAGGAGGGCAGCACGTTAACAAAACTGACTCGGCGATTCGTCTTACTCACCTGCCTTCGGGGCTGGTGGTGGAATGTCAGGATGAGCGTTCGCAGCATAAGAACCGCGCCAAGGCAATGTCGGTACTTCAGGCTCGTTTAACCGCAGTACAGGATGAAGCCGTGGCCAAAGAGCAGTCTGATCAGCGCAAAAGTTTGGTTGGTAGCGGTGACCGCTCCGAGCGAATACGCACCTATAACTTTCCTCAGGGACGGGTGACTGATCACCGGATTAATCTTACGCTCTATAAGTTGGCTGAGGTGATGGAAGGCTCTCTCAGTGACATTGTTCAACCGCTGTCAAGCGAGTTCCAAGCGGAGCAGTTAGCTAGCCTTGCCAACTAATGATCATTTCCCAGCTACTTCAATCAGCTGTTCAGCTAAACCATCGCAGTGATAGCGCCGCTCTGGATTGCGAGCTTTTGCTCTGCCATGTACTCAAGGTTGATCGCAGCTACCTAAAAACCTGGCCAGACCGAGAAGTCAGCAGCGCCGGTGAGGAGAATTTCCAAGGTCTTTTACAACGACGTATTTTGGGTGAGCCTGTTGCCTATCTAATCGGCAGTCAGGGTTTTTGGACCCTTGATCTAAGCGTATCTTCCGACACATTAATTCCCCGCCCAGAAACTGAATTGTTAGTGGAAGCCGCTCTTAGCTTGGAGCTTTCCGAGCAGGCTAGAGCGCTTGATTTGGGAACTGGTACTGGTGCTATCGCGCTGGCTTTGGCCAGTGAGCATAGTCAGTGGCAGATCAGCGCTGTGGATCTAATCCCTCAGGCCGTGCAACTGGCTACGGCCAATTGTCAGCGCCATCAATTGAGCAATGTGGCTATATATCAAAGTCATTGGTTTGAAAAGATTCCAGCGCAGCGCTTCGACCTAATAGTCAGCAACCCTCCCTATATAGAAGTTGACGACGTGCATCTAACTCAGGGTGATGTGCGTTTTGAGCCCGCCTCAGCGCTGGTTTCAGGGCCGCAGGGCTTAGATGATTTGCGCTTAATTACTGCTCAGAGCCCGGATTATCTCGCTGACAAGGGGTGGTTAATGGTCGAACATGGATGCCAGCAGGGCCCTGCCGTCAGGGAGTTGTTTGTGCAGGCCGGTTTTTCTCTGGTTGAGACGCGAGTGGATCTCAATGGTCTCGAGAGAATTACTCTGGGTTGCTACGCATTGACTGCCGCGTAAATTCTGTTGCGCGAGACAATATTCCAACGACTCAGCAAGCCAATTCCCGCACATAGTGCACCAATAATCATTCCAGCCCAGAAACCATAAACACCTAGAGGTTCTCCCCAGAAGTCAGTCAGTGCCAGCGAGTAGGCAATCGGAAAAGCGATACCCCAGAATGCAGTAACCTGAATCAATAAGGGTAAACGTACGTCTTTGTAGCCGCGAAGTGCGCCACTTGCAGACATTTGCAGGCAATCAACACAGCCCAATACAGCCGCGAAAAAGAATAGGTTAGTGGCAATCATCTGGACGTTGGGGTCAGAGCTAAAGGCTTGAGCGAATTGGCTGCCGAGGCTAATTTTAAGTACAGCCATTGCTAGCCCGAGTAAAAAGGCCAATTTAAACCCCACCAGACAGATCTGTCTGGCAAGTTTAGGATTGTTGGCCCCCTCAGCATGAGCAACCTTAATGGTCAGGGCTTGCGCCACGCCTAAGGGAATCATAAATGCCAGTGAATCAATATTGATAGCGATCGCATGAGCACCGACTACATCCGAGCCCAGGTGGGCAACGAGTAGGGGAATAATCGCGAAGAAGACCATTTCTGCGGAGATATTTAGCGCGATAGGAATGCCGAGCTTAAGAATATTACCAATTGCCGCAATATTGGCGCGGGTAAACTGGCTGTAGAGTTTTAGGGCGCGCATGGTGTGGGAGTAGTGAGCGTAGATTGCCATGCACAGCAGTAAAAATGTCATTACCGTCGCCGTTGCCCAGGCGGCACCTACACCGCCCATGGCGGGCAAGCCGAAGTGACCAAAGACCAGCGCATAATCCAGCACTATATTGAGTAGAAATGCGGCGGCATTAAAAACCATCACTGGGCGGATATCGCCAATCCCTTCAAAGGTGCTGCGAAAGGCAAAAAATGCGGGAAACATTAAGCCGGTGATAAGAAACGGCAAAAGATAACTGCGCCCAATATCGTATACCTCCACGGGCATATCCAACTGGCCGAGGATAAAGATTCCCCCGATAATTGCGCAATTGACAAGAATGCCCATAGGCACTGCGAGCCATAGTGCTTGCTGGAATTGAAAGCGCACTAGATGATGTTTCCCTGCGCCCCAGTAATTGCCAATAATAGGACTGTTGCCAATCATTATACCAATCACAATTAGGTTGATCACCGCCCAGATGCTGCCGCCCAGTTGCACCGCCGCTAGGGTGTCAGCACTCACTTGGCCCGCCATATAGATATCGGTAACGGTCATGCCAACTACTGCGACTTGACCGAGAATTAGAGGTCCAGCAAGACGCCAAAGCAGAAGTGCGTTAGCGAGAAACGCAGAGTTGTGAGTGTTTTTGAAAAGCATGATTGACACAAATTTTAGGAATGACTTATCTTCGTTTAATACGGAGCGCAAAGCGAGTAAAAAGACAGACTATTTGGGGAATATAAAGTTAAATTATTTATTGGTTGTTCGGCGCTTGGAATTTATTTAACCTCTGGCAATCTAATTCGCCAGTTAAACTAAAAGATTCAATGGAGTGGTTGATATGCAAAAACTTGTCGCGCTATACAGAGTGTGTATCGAAAAATTAAAATGTGTCGATTGGCTCGGCCCATTGGCACTGCGGCTTTATTTAGCGCCTATTTTTATCGGTGTCGGCGCGCATAAGTTTGCCAACTGGGACGATATGGTTGCTTGGTTTGGCAATCCCGATTGGGGGCTTGGTCTGCCGATGCCCGCGCTGATGGTTTTTTTGGCTGCCAGTGCAGAGCTGTTTGGTGGTCTGGCATTACTGCTGGGTGCGGCGACTAGATTGGTGGCTATCCCACTGATGATGACCATGATAGTGGCTGCCGGAACAGCACATTGGGATAACGGTTGGTTTGCTATAGCGCCGGGTGATCCTGATACCAGTACCGCTAAAGTGCTGGCTACTATAGGCATTCCTGCGGCACAAAAAAGTCTCGAGAATAGCGTTGCCGTCGGTGAGCGGGTCTCAGCAGCAAAATCCATTTTACGCACACACGGCAACTACAGTTGGCTAACGGCAAAAGGCAACTTCGTTATTTTAAACAACGGCATCGAATTTGCGGCCACCTATTTTATTATGCTGTTGATGCTCTTGTTTACCGGTGGTGGGCGTTGGGTGAGTGTTGATTACTGGCTTTGTCAGCGGTTCAGGTATAAATAGAAGATTGTTGTACTGTGACTGTAGGGCCTGTTTATTAAAATAAACGGGCCGGCGACAATTCTGCTACACTTCACGCGCAAATATGAGCGCAGATAACTCCCCTTTTAGGCCTTGTAGGTTCTTTGGGGGGTTAATGTGCATTTAACTGGGTTCTAACCCACTGTCCAACACTGCGTACCTAACCTTGACTGATACTACAGCTAAATCTGACAACAAACCTGACAACAACACCAAACCATCGAGCTCAACAGCATCCCGAGGCGGAAGACGCCGTGGTCGCGGTCGTGGTGGCAATAAGAAATGGACTGTTGATCAATTTGTGGTTGAACCTCAAGAGGGAAAAATTCGCTTTCACGACTTTGATTTACCACTTCCTCTGTTGCGCGGTATTCAAAGTGCTGGATTTTCCTATTGCACACCGATTCAGGGTGCTTCACTGCCACATACTCTGCGCGGCCACGATATGGTTGGTAAGGCCCAGACAGGTACTGGTAAAACAGCCGCATTCCTACTGAGTATTATCAGTGACTTATTAAAATATCCTGTTGAAGATGAGCGTTATATGGGCGAAGCACGCGCCCTTATTTTGGCACCTACACGCGAGTTGGCGATTCAGATTGGCGAAGATGCTCAACAGTTAGTCAAGCATACAGATCTCAAGGTGCACACCTTGGTCGGTGGTATGGATTACGCTAAACAGTTGCAGAGAGTGGAAAAAAATCATTGCGATATTTTGGTTGGAACTCCAGGCCGTCTACTCGATTTCGCCAGCAATAAGGATGTCCACCTGGATCAGGTTGAAGTGCTGGTTATCGATGAAGCCGATCGCATGTTAGATATGGGCTTTATCCCACAGGTACGTCGACTTGTGCGTATGACACCTCCTCGTGAAGATCGTCAAACCCTGTTGTTTTCTGCCACCTTTACCCAAGAAGTTCTGCGCCTATCTGAGCAGTGGACGGATAAGCCGGTGATGCTTGAGATGGAGCCGGAGCGCGTTGCTACGGATACCGTAGAGCAAAAGATATTTATTACCACCGCCAGTGAAAAATTCAATCTACTGCAGAATATTCTTAAAGATGAAGCTGTTGAGAGCGTGATGGTATTCGCCAATCGTCGGGATATTTGTCGAACTCTTTATGAGCGTCTTAAAAAGCAGGGCTTTCAGGTTGGTTTGATCGCTGGAGATGTACCCCAGAATCGCCGTATGAAAACCCTTGAATCATTTAAAAATGGTAGCCTAAAAGTGATGGTTGCTACGGATGTTGCCGGTCGCGGCATTCATGTTAACGGTGTTAGCCATGTGATTAATTTCACTTTGCCAGAAGAGCCAGAAGATTATGTTCACCGCATTGGCCGTACTGGTCGAGCGGGTCAGACTGGCATTTCAGTGAGCTTTGCCTGCGAAGATGATGCGTTTTTATTGGAGCCGATTGAAAAGCTCTTGGATATGAAGTTGCCTTGCACTATGCCGGATGAAGCCATGTTGGCTGAAGTCTCAGCGCCTGCGCGCAAGCGTCCGCCCGCTGTGAAAAAAGAGGCTCCCGCGGCACAGGATCCAAAAACCGATGATAAAGAAAAAGTTGTGGCTGAGCCTGTAAAGGAAAAGCCGATAAAAGACGAATCGCCTAAAGATGAAGTCGCTATAAAAGAGTCGATTAAAGAACCGGCTCCAAAGGTTGAGCTTACTTCAGAAGAGCCACTTAAGGAGCAGCTGTCTTTAGACGAGCAACCGAAGGAAGAGTCTTCGGTAGAAGCCCCAAAAACAGAGCAAAAGAAAGCGGCTGAGTAATCTGTTTTTCCAGTTGTGGGTATTTTTTTGTTAGATGTTGGGTGAGTGTGAGGGTGGGTGCACTGTTTTAGGTTGGGGCGGCTAGAGTTGGGCATGGCTTTCCCAGACTCGCCGTAAACTCGGTCACTACCGGCATTCTGCCTAACGCGACACTCATACTTCCCCGTATATCTTCCATGCGACACAGGGTCTGGGAAAGCCATGCCCAACTCTGACCTTTAGCTGATATTTCGACTTACTTCTTATTATTTATTCCATTCTTTTTAGAATCTTCTGAGCCGTACAAACTATCCAGTGATGCTCAAAGTGACAGAACCTGAAAAAGCCATACTCAGCTCAGCCCTGAAGCCAAAACGTCAAATTACTTTCCTATTCTTCTATTTTATTCTGTCCCATCCCTTTTAAAGCACTGAAGGTCCGCTTTAAGGCCAGAGCCGAGGGCAATCTTCCGGGACCGTGCGCCGTCGGGAACGGCGCTCGAACGCCCATGGATGGCTTGAGTGAGTCCCGGAAGGTTGCCCTCGGCTCTGGCCGCCCCGATCCAAAACAGAGCAAGAAAACCCAAGCAAAAACGAACTAATCTCTTTTGGCCCCTAGCTAGCCCCATTTCCATATTCTTGATCGCTATACTCACGGCACCATAACAGGGTGCCGCCAATGACCGTCGCAGGTAACAGAAGCAGGTTAAAGATTGGAATCGCCGCCGCACCCAGCGCAGATAAGCCGAAACTGAGTGATAACCAGCGCTGTGCCCCCGCCCTTTGCCGTACCTCTCTAAAGCCCACCTGATCAATATCCGCAGGGTAATCAAAATACTGGACTGACAGAGCCCATGCCGCCCAAGTGCCGGCAATAATGGGTGCAAAAATATTGATAACCGGCATAAAGCTAATGATTAATGTGAGCAATAAAATCGCGATAGTGCGAGGTAGCAGATAGGCTAAAATTTGTAGTTCGCGCAGAAAACTATCTTTGGCAATATTCAGTAGGGTGGCTAATGTTTGGGGAGATTGTTCACTGTCGCCCCGTTCCAGACTTATTATTCGCTCAGCGATAATCCCGTAAAATGGCGACCCCACCAGATTGGCGAGTAGAGTAAAGGTAAAGGCATAGACAACCAGTGTCAGCAGGGCAAATAACAGCCAGATCACCCAGACCAGCCATTCCAACCATTCAGGCACAGAAGCCATTAATCCGTTGAGCCAATCGCTAAGCCATAGGCCAGCCAGCCAAGTGGCGGCTGAAAACATCACAATATTGATGATAATGGGAATAATAACCAGCCAGCGGATACGCCGGTGCCAAAGAAGTTTAAACCCTTCGATGATGACTGATGGAGTGGCGAGTGGCGATAGCTTTGTAGCCATTATTGATTTTATCCTCGATTGTGGATGTCAGCTTAAACTCTGCAGGCGCAGCTATTTTTACAGATTGAAGAATAGCATCTATGCTTTATCTAACCATGATTGAATTTAAATTAGCATAGAGAAGAGATATGAAAAAAATTGGAAAAATTGTATCGGTAATTATTTTAGTGGTTATAGCGCTGGTGATTTTTGTTATCACAAATTTGGATCGCGGCATAAAGACAGCTGTGGAATCCATTGGCCCTGAAATGACCCAGTCGCAGGTCACCCTGAGTTCGGTTGATTTGTCGCTAACTACTGCCAAGGGGCGTTTTTCAGGATTGCGAGTGGGGAATCCTCAGGGTTTCGATTCAGCTGATGCCTTTAGGTTGGGAGAGATCAGCTTTGCCATGGACCCTGATTCATTGGCCAGTGACACTATTATCATTGAATCTTTACATATTGTGGCGCCAGAAATCACTATGGAACGAGCCGGCGGGCGCAGTAACCTCGACCAATTGCAGGCCAATATTGCCAGTTATTTGGGCGCCGATACTGATCAGAGCAGTGCCGAGGGGAGTAATAAGAAGTTTATTATCCGCGACCTGAGAATTACTGATGGCAAGGTTCAATACGCCATCCTTGGCGGCAATGGGCTTGAATTGGAGCTGCCCGATCTGCGTCTTACGGATATTGGTAAGGAGGGCGGAGTGTCTGCCGCAGAAGCCGCGGGAGAAATTATCAGTGCCATCGTCGCAGCAGCGGGCAAGGCCGTCAGCCAGTCTGGGGCGATTAAGGATTTAGGTGGATCATTGGAGGATCAGATCAAGGAAAAAGCTGGGGCACTGAAAGGCTTGTTTGGCAATAAGAAGTAAATGCTCGGGTTAGCGTAAAGAGCGGATTGTGCGGTGAAGCAAGCTTCAGGCAATATTTTTGCCTGTTAAGAGTGACGCATAATCCGCTGTTTTTGGCGATCCCAGTCACGTTCTTTTTCATCGTTGCGCTTATCGAAATCTGCCTTACCCCTGGCCAGTGCAATCTCGCATTTAACCAGATGGTTTTTCCAATAGAGCGCCGTGCAAACGCAGGTATGCCCCTTTTGGTTAACGCCGGCCTCAAGCTTGTCGAGTTCGCGACGATTGAGTAGTAGCTTGCGTGAGCGGATTGGCTCAGTGACATAATGAGTCGAGGCGGTTGCCAGAGGGGTGATATTAGTACCGATTAACCAGGCTTCACTATTCTGTATCAAGACGTAGGTGTCGGTTAAATTCACCTTTCCATCGCGTAGACTTTTCACTTCCCAGCCCATCAATGCAATGCCTGCCTCGAACTTTTGTTCGAGGAAATAGTTATGCTTCGCCTTCTTGTTGAGAGCGATAGTGTTTGATGGGGCTTTGGGCTTCTTTTTTGTCATAGCTGTCGATTATACGTCGACTAGCCTATTTATCATAAAGAAATGCGCGAGCGCGGGATGTTTTTTTATTAGGATCGCTAGGGCGATGACGTTACAATTCACTCTAAAAATCGGAGAGATTGAATGGGCTTGCAACAAAAAGGAATGCATGGAACCTGGGCGAGTCGCTGGACATTTATTATGGCGGCTACTGGTTCGGCGGTGGGGCTCGGCAATATGTGGAAATTCCCCTACGTTGCTGGCAACAACGGCGGCGGTGCATTTGTTCTCGCTTATCTGGGTTGTATTTTATTGATTGGAGTTCCGGTGATGATGGCTGAGGTTGTTATCGGTCGCCGTGGACGCCAGAGCCCAATTAACTCCGTGCGTGAACTGGTTGTTGAGAGCGGGTCGAATTCTGCCTGGCGTCATCTTGGCTGGCTCGGTGTTCTGGCTGGGATGTTGATTATCTCTTTTTATGCGGTGATTGCCGGTTGGGCGTTGGACTATATTTTTGCCATGGCTTCTGGTGAGTTGCGCGGAGCCAATGGAGAAGCCGCTGCCGCAGTGTTTGGTAACCTACTAGCTGACCCGGTGCGACTGATAGGCTGGCAGACCCTGTTTATGCTGCTCTGTGTTGGCGTAGTGGTTGGCGGTGTAAAGAAAGGTCTGGGTATAGCGGTTGAAATATTAATGCCGCTACTTTTTGTAATGTTATTTGTGCTCTTGGGTTTTAGTATTTTTCGCGGCAATTTTCAGGCTGGCTGGGATTTCCTATTTAGTTTCAACCTTGATGCTCTAACGGCGCGCGGGTTGCTTGAAGCTATGGGACAGGCGTTTTTCACCCTTAGCATTGGCATGGGAGCGATTATGGCCTATGGCGCCTATATGCCGCAGAACGCCAATATAGGTAAGACTATTTTGACCGTGGCCTTTTTCGATAGCATGGTAGCAATAATTTCAGGTTTGGTGATATTCCCGATCGTATTTGCCACGCCGGGCCTTGAGCCGGGCGCTGGGCCGGGACTGATGTTTATCAGTTTGCCGGTGGCATTTGGCAGTATGCCTGGTGGTTTGTTAATTGGTTCGGCATTTTTTGTGCTGGTGACTATTGCTGCATGGAGTTCGGCTATATCTCTTCTCGAACCCGGTGTGGCATGGTTGATTGAAGCCAAAAATATGAGTCGTGTTCAGGCCAATCTGCTGATTGCAGGTGGAACCTGGGTGCTGGGATTGGGCAGTGTCTTTTCGTTTAATATCTGGTCTGAGGTGAAGATCGCTGGCTTTACCTTCTTTGATTTCCTCGACTTTTTAACCTCGAATGTCATGTTGCCGCTTTCGGGATTGTTGATAGCGCTGTTTGTCGGTTTTATTATGAAAGAGCAATTTGTCGATGACGAGATGCAGGGGACATCGCCGCAGATTATGAAACTGTGGCGCTTCACGCTTCGCTATATAGCGCCAGTGGCTATCTCGGCTGTGTTTGTTATGGGTATTTACGACAAGTTCTTTTCCTGAGGTCTGTGTGAATACTGTTCAGCGCTCCGCTTTAGTGATGCATTCAGATCAAACCATGTTTGATCTGGTCAATGATGTAGCAAACTATCCGCAGTTTATGGAAGGTTGCCAATCTGCTGAAGTGATTGAGCACACTGAGCATGAAATGATCGCACGCCTTGAGTTGAAAAAGGCCGGTGTGAAGACCAGTTTTATGACAAGGAATAGATTACAGACGCCATCTACTATTGAGATGAGTCTCGAAGATGGACCGTTTAAAAGTTTGAAAGGAGTATGGAAATTTAAGGCGCTGACACCGCAGGCTTGCAAAGTCAGCCTTGATTTGGAATTTGAATTTAACAGTATGGCAATGGGCTTGGCTGCTTCGAAGCTATTCTCTACTATGGCTAATGAGCTTGTAGAATCACTCTGTCGCCGAGCTGACCAGATTTATGGAAACACAAATGACTGACAACGAAAGTACGATCAACGAAAGTATGATCACTGTAGAAGTGGTTTACGGGCTGCCTGAAAAACAGAAGCTAATCAAACTAGATGTCGTCACTGGCACCACTGCTTATCAAGCCGTGGAACAGTCGGGTATCTTGCAGAGCTTTCCAGATATTGACTTGGCGAACTGCAAAATGGGCATCTTTTCTCAGGTGCTCGGAACCAAAGGGTTGCCAGAGCCGGATGCCTACCAAATGCAAAATAGAGACCGGGTTGAGATCTACCGGCCTCTGATTGCAGATCCTAAAGAAGTTCGCCGACGCCGTGCCGAAGAGGCGAAGCTGAAAAAAGAACAGAGCGCTACTTAGTTAGGTTAGTTGAGCTTTACTTAGCCTCTGGAATTGCAGTGCTGGGTAGATAATCGCCAGTCATGCGCTCAAGCTTATCTTCAGCATTGAAAAAGATGGTTACCTGCTCTTGAGTCTCCTTGCCCTGAGACGTTACGCGACTGTAGAAATAGTCCCAGCGTGATTGGTCAAAGGTATCAGTCACTAGCGGTGTTCCCAATACAAAGCGAACCTGAGATTTGGTCATCCCTGGGCGCAATTTATCGATCATCTCCTGATCAACAATATTTCCCTGTTGAACATCAACTTTGTGGACACCAGGAAACTTTATCCAGCTACAGCCGGTTGAAAGAAGAGACAAACTAATCAAGCAAATTAGAATTATTCGCATGTGTGGGGTTCCAGTTGGTTGCGCGAATGGTGATAATACCCAAAGCGACTAACATAGAGAAGGGGTAACCATGACTCTAGAAGATCAAGAACTAAAAAAAGTCGGTCTCAAGGTCACCGTACCGAGAATCAAAATCTTACAGATTCTCGAAAGCTGCCTCAATCGTCACATGACTGCCGAAGATATTTATCAAGCGTTGCGAGACGCGGGTGAGGATGTGGGTATTGCTACGGTCTATCGTGTGCTTACCCAATTCGAAGCGGCGGGCCTTATTGAAAGACATAATTTTGATAATGGGCCAGCGGTCTATGAAATTGATCGCGGTGAGCATCACGACCACATGGTGTGCACGGAAACCGGCAAAGTCATTGAGTTTCACGATGCCGAAATCGAAAAGCTGCAAGAGCGAATTGCGACTAAAAATGGTTATCAGTTGGTTGGCCATAATCTGGTTCTGTATGTAAAACCCTTGGCTTGACCGGGGGCTTTTCTACCGTTCGTCGGATGCTTTGGAAATCTCCAAATTATTCAACTAAACTTGTTTGAAGTGTTCAGGGAATCACCTCTTATAATAGTTTCCATTTTGGGGGCTATTGGTCAGAGGTGAAATTAAAAGGAGTAGTCTGATGTCAAATCAAGAGTTCCAATCTGAAATTTCTGTAAAAATTCCAGCCCTTTTTCAAGTTATCTACAGTGCAGTGATTGCGTTGGTGGTGATTGCTGCGGTGGTTTTATTTGCTGCGCTACCGCCTCTGGTTATCGCGCTTATTGTGCTTGGAGCTGCTGCGCTTCTCGCGCTTATAGGGGCGGCTGCTTTCCATGCGTTCACCTGTGCGATCAAGGCCCACTACGCGGCCAATGCAGCGGGAGCCGCAGCAACCTATGGTTTTCCAACCTATGCGGCACTTAAGGCCTCGTGGCCATGGCTGGTACGTTTGGCGGCCTGCTAACTGAGGAGAGTAGCTTACTACTCGCTTACAACTACCCATTATGAAAAGTCCGGTGCGGCCTTTCGTCCCAGCGGTGATGCCTCCGTTGAATTTCGCAATAAATACTCTCACGCGAACCGCAATATTGCTTTTGTCTGGGTTTGGGATATGGTTGGCGCGCTGGGTGTGCCTTTTTCTTTTCTCGGCTTACTGGATCGAGAGGATGAATTCCACGATACCAAAATGGGCGCCAATATAAAGGTTGCCCGACATGCGATGGCGATAGATGAGCAGCGCTCGGACTTTGAGCCTACCATCTGGAAACCGCGGTCGGGTATGAGTTTGAAGCAGGTTTGGTTTAGAGGCGTGCACAGTAATGTCGGCGGCAGCTATCCAGCGGATGCAGACGGTGAGTTGCTTACAGATATTCCCATGCAGTGGATGGCCAAACAAGCAAAGGCCGAGGGCTTAAAGCTTGAGCCGCAATTGGTTGATTGTAGTAGTTGGTGAATTAAAGTAACTTTTCTATATCTGCTGCAATCACATGTGGCTTGCGGATTGAACCGTAGCGCTTAACGACATTGCCTTCGCAGTCGACCAAGAACTTGGTGAAATTCCATTTGATATTATTATTGAGCAGGCCACCTGCTTGGCTTTTAAGGTAACTGTATAAGGGGTGCTGTTGATCGCCGTTAACGTCAATTTTGCCCATAACAGGAAAACTCAGACCGTAATTAAGTTGGCAGAATTCTTGAACTTCAGCATTGGATCCCGGCTCTTGACCGCCAAATTGGTTGCAGGGTAGGGCGAGTACCACTAAGCCCTGATCTTTGAACTGATCATATAGATCTTGTAGGCCGCTGTACTGATAGGTGAAGCCGCACTTGCTGGCAGTGTTTACGATCAGTATGACTTTGCCCTGATATTCACGCAGAGATATCTCATCACCAGTGCTGGTTGGTATGCTGTAATCATAGATTGTATTGGTCATAGAATATTCCTCTCAGATCGCTTATTTAAAGCAGTGCTGGGGTGCTGGGAAGGTACCGGTACGGACTTCATTTCCATAGGCTGTAATAGCCTCTTCAATACTTGAGTTATCTTCGATAAAGTTTTTTGAAAAACTCGGCAGGCGCTGAGATATTCCTAACATATCGTGCAATACCAGTACCTGAGCATCTGTATCTGGACCTGCTCCAATCCCAATCACCGGAATATCTAACGTTTCGGACAACTCACGGCCCAGAGATGAGGGAACACATTCGACAACGATAAGTTCGGCCCCTGCGCTCTCAAGTGCTTTGGCATCAGTAATCAGCTGCTCGGCGGCCTGCTCATCTTTACCTTGAACTTTATAACCGCCTAATTTGTGAACTGACTGAGGTGTGAGGCCAATATGTCCGCAGACTGGGATTCCGCGTTCAGTGAGCAGATGCACAGTGTCAGCAAGCCATTCGCCGCCCTCTAGCTTGACCATTTGTGCGCCGGCCTGCATCAGAATGGCTGCGTTCTCAAAGGCCTGAACATCTGTGGCGTATGACATAAAAGGCATGTCGCTGATTAATAGCGCACGGTTATTACCGCGCTTGACCGCTGCTGTGTGATAGGCCATTTCATCCACGGTGACAGGTAGGGTACTGTCGCGCCCCTGAATAACATTACCCAGAGAATCACCCACCAGTACCACTTCGATAGCGGCATTTTCAATGAGCGTTGAAAAGGTAAAGTCGTAAGCAGTGATAACGGCAAATTTTTCGCCGTTGACTTTCATTGTCGACAGGCTGCTAACAGTAGTAGTTTTCATCTTATTGATTTGGCCTCAAAAGGGTTTAGATTTGTAAGTCCGAGTATAGCTGTTTTATTGCAGTGGGTGAGGGTTGTAATAGTGGCGGCCAGAGCTGATCTGCAGCATATATTGAACCAGATTATTGTAGTCGTGGTTACCCTCGGCGAGGTTTATCGCCGCGGTATTTACGATCAGTAGCGGTGTGTCATCATAATAATAGAAGAATTGCGTGTAAGCATCATTCAGCTGTTGCAGATAGCCGTGCTCTATCGACTTTTCGCTGTGGTGTCCTCGCAACTGAACTCGGTCATAAAGAGTGTCTGTCGGTGCCTGCAGGTAGACCACTAGATCTGGTTTTGGCAGATCGCTAATTATATTGTCGTAAACGGTTTGATAGAGCCGAAATTCATCATCATCCAGGGTAATTCTCGCAAACAGGGGATCTTTGTCGATAAGGAAATCTGAGATGCGTACTTCCTGGAAGATGTCTCCCTGGCGCAATGCCTCTAATTTTCGGATGCGTTGAAATAAGAAAAACAGTTGAGTTGGTAGGGCGTTGCTACGTCGATCCTGATAAAAGCGCTCGAGAAATGGATTTTCTTCAGCGTCCTCAAGCAGTGTTTCATAGTTGAAGGAATTGGCGAGACGTTTGGCTAAGGTGGTTTTACCAATGCCAATTGGGCCTTCAATGGCGATATATTTAGGAATGGAAGCAGTCGCTAGGTCGAGATTAAATTCGCTAAGAATACTTTGTTCCACATCGATCTCCCAAATGAGCTGTTATAAAATTACATTGGTCTTTATTTGGCGTTAAATTTTCTCTGCATTCGATTTGACAATACCTTGCACAGAGCAGTTTGCCAATAGTTGCAGAACAGTTTTTCCGCTAGGCAGTGCCAGATCACCATTAATATCTGCCAGTGGTAACAACACAAAAGCGCGTTCGGCCATACGTGGGTGAGGAATGGTTAGGCGCTGTGTATCTAGAACAATATTGTCGTAGATAAGAATATCTAAGTCGAGGGTTCTCGGTCCCCAGCGCAAAGTACGCACTCTATCTTGCTGCTGCTCAATAAACTGAAGCCTGTCGAGCAGTGATTCTGGCGATAGCGTTGTCTGCAGCTGTGCAGCTGCATTGATATAGTCGGGCTGGCTAGGGCCTATGGGCGGCGTTTGGTAACGATCTGAGACAGCGACTAGCTCAATGTTAGGATCTGTGGATAAGCTTGCTAGGGCGCGGTCGAGTTGGTCGTGTGGACCATCCATATTACTGCCAAGGGCAATATAGACCTCAGCCATTTTCAGGCTTGGGGCTGTTGCGACGACGACGGCGTCGCTTGGGTCGCTTGTCGCTGTTTAAAACGTCTTCAGCCATAGATTGGCGCTGATCTTCATCAGCATCTTGATACTGCGTCCACCAGTCTCCCAGGCCGTCTAAATCTTCTCCGGTTTGCTCGCGAAGCAAAATAAAATCATAGGCTGCTCTGAAACGAGGATGTTCGGCTAGGCGCTTGGCGCGATTTCCACCGCAGCGTTTCATATGTAACTGCAAGTCCCAAATTTCGCGCATCGGAATTGTGAAGCGCTTTGGGATTGCGGTCACTGGGACCTGAGCGGCGATAATATCGCCAGCGGCTTTACTCAGTGCGTAGGCAGGCGAGTTGCCATTCTTTTCGTAATTATTCGCCAACCGTTGAACGGCTGGCCAGAGAAGCGCGGCGTAGATAAATGCTGGGGTAACTCTCTGTGAACTGCGAATACGAATATCAGTGTTGGTTAAAGCTTGGGTAACAAGCTTTAGGGGCACACCTTGATGATCATTCAGCATTGGGTTCAGCTGCGGAACAATATATTCGAAGAGGTTGTATTCGTGCAGTAATTTGAAGGTATCCAGACCATTGCCGCTCATAAATAATTTTAGTGTTTCATCGAACATGCGTGGTGGAGAGACCTGTTGTAAATCACCCGCTCGATGTTTCATCGGTTCTGCGGTGCTGGACTCGATACCAAAGCCAAGTTTTGCGGCAAAGCGGGCAACTCTTAATAGGCGCACCGGATCTTCACGAAAGCGAGTTGATGGATCGCCAATAATGCGAATGATGCGGTCATCTATATCATCAAGGCCATTGGTGAAGTCATGAATGCTGTTATCGCTGGGATCATAATAGAGTGCATTAACGGTCAGATCGCGTCGTGATGCATCTTCCTCTACGCTGCCAAACACGTTATCTCTAGTGAGCATTCCGCTGTCGGTTTGCTGGCGTTGGTTTTTATTGCTGGTCTGATTTTCGTTGGAGCGAAAGGTGGTGACTTCAATAATTTCACGGCTAAATTGCACATGCACGATTTGAAAGCGTCGGCCGATAATCCGTGAACGCCGAAACAGTGACTTCACCTCCCAGGGTTTTGCACTGGTGGCCACATCGAAGTCTTTTGGTTTTAGTCCAAGCAGTAGATCGCGCACGCAACCGCCCACGACATAGGCTTCGAATCCAGCATTTTGCAGCGTAGATACCACCTTACTCGCATCGCGGTTGATCATTTCAGGTGAAAGGCAATGCTCACTGGGGCCGTATACATAAGCGCCGGTGCTATTTAAATCTTTATTTTTGTTGAAGAATCTACTTATGCGTTCCAGCATTAAGTGCTGCCGATTAGGTTGTTATCAGATTCGAGAGTTTAACAGAGGAAATCAGTCTGCGGGAGACTAAAATGGCAATTAAACGGTAGCAGGAAAGTGTGTATTGAAGTTCGTAAAGAAAATCGAGGTAAATAAGGGGTGTCCTAAGACAACCCCCCCTAACTGTTTCTGCGGCTAACTAACGTTAAGCTAAAGGCCGTAGAAAGTTCCTTTCGTATCCATCCGGATTTTATTATTTTTATTTTTTATTATTATTATGATATCAGAACTCATGGTTCTGATCTTTCTGATTGTATCCGAATTGCAGGTGCATACAAGTAAAAAATTACATTTATGTGTTGGTTTTTTTACAGTTGGAAGTTTGCTATAAGCTTTATATTCAAAGCTATTTTATTAATTTATCAATTAACTTGGACTGATCGGCGGCCTTTTTGCGGTTGAGGCCTAATTTGTTGCGTCGTTGCCAGAGGCTTTTACGGCTAATACCAAGCTTTTCGGCTAGGTCTGTCTCGCTCATATGCGCCTGATTTTCCAAAACAAACCTTGTGAAATAGTCCTCTAAAGATAAGCCCGAAGGAACTTCAACTGCCTTTTTTGGAGCGTCAATAATACGTCGCACCGAAACCATCATTTCATCGTGATCAAAGGGCTTGGAAATATAATCCACAGCGCCCTGGCGCATAGTGTCAACGGCTGAACGCAGACTTGCATAGCTCGTCATAATCAACACCGGCACTGGCTTGGCTAATTGAATAAGATCGGTACCTAATTGGCCGGGTAATCGCAGATCACTAATAATTAGAGAGAACTCAGAAAAATCGAACAGTTCAAGAGCGGACTTAATACTTACGGCATCACTGACCACATAATCATGTCGCTCAAGGAGTTTGCGTAGAGAGCTGCGAATAATGTCTTCGTCTTCGACGATAAGAATATGATTTTTTTTACTGGAGTTACTCATAGCAATTTTGTGGGAAAAGATTGTTGAACGATATTGTTACTCTGAAGTGCTTTGGAAACAAGCCGCGCCGATGGGTTACTGGTCTTGATCGTAAACTCTAATCGCGCTGTGGTACCACAATCGCTATTGACCGCAGGGCTTGTCAGGTTGATCTCGCCGCCGAGATTTTTCACAAGGTTAAATACAATCCACAGGCCAAGACCGGTCCCTTCACCGGGCTGTTTCGAGGTCACAAAGGGTTCAAATACACGGTCCTGGATATCGCTGACGATGCCAGTGCCGCTGTCGCTGATCATTATGGTCAGCTTATGCTCATGACGCTCGCCGCTAATATTAACCGGACTGCCTTCTGTAGAGGCATCGCGGGCATTACTCAGTAAGTTGAGCAGTACCTGCACAAGCTGATGGTGATCCCCAAGAATAAAAAGGTCTGGGCTCAGGGTGCAGATAAATTGTGCTTGGGGCTGTTGGTTACTCAAACTGAGTAGTTGAATTGCTTCGTCGGCGGCATCGCGAACGCTTACTGATTCCAGGGGATTCTGAAAGCTTCGTTCTCCGCGGGAAAAATTAATCAGTGACTGAACAATCAGATTTATGCGGTTAGTTTGGGAGAGGATTTGATCGGCAGAGTGTTGGATTTCTGCAGCTTCAGTTTCATGCTGTAAATTCTGTGCGATGCAGGCGATTCCCGTGACAGGATTGCCGATTTCATGAGCCACGCCGGCCGCAAGTCGCCCCACAGATGCTAGACGTTCATTGTTGATAGTATTTTGAGTTAATAGAACTGAACCGGTGCTCTCTTCAACCAATAAAATTGAATCGTTGTCGGTACTTTGATCCGCCGACTTCTGCAGGCTAAACCAGTGCATATTCCCCTCTAGCTCAACGGGTATATTCTCTTTACTACTGGCGTTGCTGTCGAGAAATTCATTGATGGTGGTCTTCCACGGTTCCGGTAAATCACTGGCCAGTGCGCCTCTTGCGGCCACCTCATCAATGCCTGTGTATCTTTCCATCGTGCTATTCCATTTGAGAATTTCACCACTATGGCCCAGAGCCACCAAGCCAACCGGAAGATTGTTGAGAATTTCGCGATGATGAATACGTAATTTGTTGAGCTCGCTGGCAATTCCAGTCAGGCGATCACCGTGAATCGCTAAGACTGATTCGATAAGATGTATATCATCCGATTCCTGCTGTTTTGTTGCCGCCAGAGGAATGGATTCCTCCATTATTCGATAGGCGGCCAGTACACCGAAACGCAGTGTCAGGGATGAGTTGAGATGTTCGCGGATATTTCTCAGTGCGGCAGGTCTGGTTTCAGTTTGATCTATTTCGAGTGCCCTGAGTGCCAGATCAATTTCTCGGTCAGCCTCGCTTCCAAGCGACTTTCGCAGATTGCAGCATATCTCATCAACAGAGTCGTAATTGAGTTGAACTCGTGCGGGAATATAAACATTGTCGACCATGCACAGCCGGGCAAATAGCTGTTCTTCGGCGCTGATCTTGGATAGTGCTGAGAACAGTGCGAAGAGGACAATATTGACCATCAATGCTTCGAAGGCCCAGATATCCCAGCTCTCCATACCAAAGATTAAAAGGGTGGTTGTGCCCGGTACCTGCCAGCTCCAGCTGCCTATTATTAATGGCAGTGCCAGCCCAACTAGCCAAACTGAGATGCCGCCGAGCAAGCCAATAATAAATCCCTTGCGATTGGCTTTCTGCAGATAGATAGATGCCAGCATGCCCGGTGTTAGTTGCGCGAGCCCAGCAAATCCAACCAGATATAAATCAGTGATGCTATGCCCTTTAATTGTCTGGCTGAGCAGAACCGAAGCAAGCAGTATTACTGAAGAGACTATGAGTAGACGAATATTTATCCAGCGGGATAGCTGGGGCTGATCCTGAAGTGGCTTATTGGGTAGGATAAAGCTATTGAGAACCATTTTTGCCAACATTGTTGACATGCTACAGAGCAGGGCAATAGCGATTAATATAATGCTCGCGGCTCCCAGTCCGGCCACCACTGGATGCCCGGTTAGGGCTGGAAGGGCGAATAAATAATCCTGTAGTGGTGATGAAGACTGAATCGCAATGCCAGACCAGAGTAATGGAAATACAGGTATGCTCGCCAATAGTATCAGCAGTGGATATGCCCAGACAGTCATCCCCGCTTGACGATTGGAGATATGTTCGGAGATAACGATGGTGAAGTTAACAGGCAGAGCGAAACTTGCGGCGAGAAAAATAATAAATAGGCTATAAGATGAATCCATGCGCTGGACGATAGAGTGCTGCCCGCTACTGACAATCCAGCTATTCATTTCCCCAATACTACCAAAAGCCGATTGAATCGAAACCAGCGCAGCGAGCCCCAATGCTGGCAGTATAAGGAGCCCGGCAGCGGCCATAATCCAGCGCAAATTATGCACCGGACTGACTTCAATAGTACGCCAGTTAATAGTAATTATAACCATCACAATAAGCAGCCAGAAAAACACTTTGTTGCTGTTAAAAAGAAAGTTATGTACCGATTCGAGTGCCAGTAACTGGGCCAAAAACAGTGGAATGGTAGCCAGTATCAGGCAGCTGCAGGCAACCGCTGCAACTGACCTACCTCTAAAGCGAAAAGTTAAAAAATCCACCAGAGAGGCGAAGCGAATAATGGCGTTCAGCCTGCGAATGGGATAAAAAATTAAGGGTGAAAAAATAAACACCATGGTGAAGGCGAAAAGTGCCAGTAAGGTGCTGTAACCATAGCGGCCAGCCATCTCAATGGTGCCGGTGCCCAGCAGTGCGCCGCTGCCGGCAAACAGCGCTAGAGCCAGAACGAGGTTATGGCTAACTTTTCCGCCATAGGTGGCGAGTAGGTAGGAGCAGAGTGCGCCTAAGATAATAAAGCCGGCTGCTGCTGCAGCAATTTCAAGACTCATTATTATTCCTGTGGCGTTGCAGAATATAGGCGGCAAACACGACGATAGCCCATACGACAAAAGGCCTAAACCAATTTCCCTGAGGTTCGGCGGCCCATTTGGAGGCCAGAGGTATGACTACACTGCTCAGAAATATGAGGACTGCAACCAGTCGATAGTTAAGCATCTTCGAGCTCGTCGGTAATGGCTTTGGGTGAATAAGCGTTGATGGTATTCAAGCTCGGGCGGCAAAGCAAACCCAACCGTTATCAGTAGTGATTTGGCGCGCGCACAGTTAACTGATTTGAGATGGCGTCGAGGGCCCAGTTGCTAATTGCCCAGTCGAGTATTTGTCGAACAGGCTGCTTTTTTAATTCATCTGGTGGTTGCTGTTCTAGCCATTGTAATGCAAGCCAGAGATTCTCAGATTCCTCTCCAGCGACTAAAGCGGCGGCGTGATTTTGCTTGCTGAGTTTTTGCCCTTGAGCATTCGTGGCCATGGGGAGGTGCCCATAGCTTATGGGTGAACTTTGGCCGGATAAGGACTCGAGGCATTTGCGCAGATAGATCTGCCTCGGGGTGGAATCAATCAGATCTGCGCCGCGAATAATATGGGTGATATTTTGATAATAGTCATCTATGGTCACGGCGAGTTGGTATGAGAACAGCCTGTCGCGACGCTGAATAATAAAATCGCCAACCTCGGTAGAGAGGTTTTGGCTGTAGTCGCCCATAATCAGGTCGTGAAAGTTGATTGTGGTTTTTGTAGGAACTTGCAGGCGTATCGCAGCATTATCGACCACGCCACGATTGCGACAGTAGCCATCATAGATACCGCCCAGAGTGCTTACTCGCTGACGAGGGCAGTCGCAGTTATAGGCTAATTTTGAGTGTTGAAGTGCTGCCAGAGTCTCGCGGTAGGCCTCTGTGCGAGCGCTTTGATAGAGCAACTCGCCGTCCCAGATTAAGCCGTGGTCAGTGAGTTGTTGCAGAATAAGGGTGCTGGCACCATTGATTTCACGGGGGGGATCAATATCCTCGACTCTAACCAGCCAACGGCCTGCCTGATGGCGTGCGTCAAGGAAGCTTGAGAGGGCACAGACTAGTGAGCCAAAGTGCAGTGGCCCAGTCGGCGAAGGTGCAAACCGTCCAATATACTTTGCTTTTGTCATGGGATAGTTTGCCGCTAATAGAATATAACCTCGCAGTTCACGAGGTTATTTAATTAGCCGCCAGTTATCTGTCTTTCTTTGATTTCATCGAGAGTTTTGCAGTCGACACATAAATCAGCGGTAGGTCGCGCTTCAAGTCTGCGAATACCGATATCTACACCGCACTGGTCGCAGAATCCGTAGTCGTCTTCTTCAACTCGAACTAGTGTCTTATCAATTTTTTTGATCAGCTTGCGCTCGCGGTCACGGGTGCGTAACTCTAAGCTAAACTCTTCTTCTTGAGTCGCTCGGTCAGCGGGGTCAGGAAAATTAGCCGCTTCATCTTTCATATGAGATACGGTGCGATCTACTTCTTCCATCAACTCATGACGCCAGGCCTTGAGAATCTGTTTAAAGTGTTCGCGCTGCTTTTCATTCATGTACTCTTCATTTTTCTTAGGCTCGTAAGGACTAAGGCCATGAAGGGTTTTAGCGCCGCCAGTGTTGGACGCTGCTTTCGTTTTTACTTTCGTTTTTACTGTTGTCATTCCTTAAATCCACAGTTAGTTGTGAGCTCAGAATACAAGACGTGAGTTTATAGAGATATTGAAGCAATTATTCAAGAGAAATTTGCCTGTTGAGACTATAAACTTCGTTTACTTTAGTAATGGTAGGCTAATTTTAGCCCTAACCTTAAGATTAATTAGCTCGATGACGTTTCTCGATGCAGAAAATTTTGTATCTCTTATTCATAACATAAACTATTAATATTGCCACTTAGAGAGTGAAAATAAATTGATGAAAAAAGATCTGTCACTGTTGCCTGCAAGGTTTATTAAACGTTATAAGCGCTTTTTTGCCGATATACGCACTGAACAGGGTGAACTGCTAACCGTGCACTGCCCGAATACCGGTTCGATGAAAAATTGTCAGGTTGAGGATGCGCTCTGCTGGTATTCACTGTCGGACAACCCCAGGCGTAAGCTGGTTGGGACACTGGAAATAGTAACCACCTCATTTGGCAATCTCGCTGGGGTTAATACCGCAAGGCCCAATCATATTGTCAGGCAGGCAATTGAAGATGAGCTTATCCCCGAATTGCGTGGTTACCAGGCTATTCGCACTGAGGTGCGCTATGGCGAAGAAAAAAGCCGTATTGATCTGCTACTCGAGGGGCAGTCTGGACAATGCTATGTCGAAGTTAAAAACGTCACACTGGATTGTGGGGGTGGTCATGCACAGTTTCCCGATGCGGTGACCTCAAGGGGTACTAAACACCTGCGCGAACTTATGGCGATGGTTGCCCAGGGCCACAGAGCTGTCCTGTTGTTTTGCGTGCAGTTAAGTGGTATCGAGAGTATGTCGATTGCCGCACATATTGATCCGCTCTACGCCGAGACATTGTCAGCGGCGATTGAATCCGGTGTTGAGGTAATGGTGTGGCAGGCCGATCTGTCTGAAAAAGGTATTAGTTTGCAGCGGCCTCTGCCGTTAAAGCGCTAAATAAATTACTCATGAAGATCCCGCATGGCGGCAGCGCGCAAGTTGATTAGGGGTGCCGGAAGTGGTTGATTGGCAGCGATAAAATACTGGTCGCCATCCCGTTTAAGTACTACGGGAGTTAGGCGGTCACCGACGCAGGGCCCGCCAACGCACTCACCATCATTAATTTGAAATAGCGCGCCGTGAGATGAACACTGTAGTAGCGCACCATCTAGATCAAGAAACTTCTCAGGCATCCAATTTAGTGGTATACCCATATGCGGACAGCTATTCCAGTAGGCATAGAGCGTGTTGTCCTGACGAATAGCAAACAGCTGGCGCTCTTCAATCGTCAATTCAATAGCCTGCAGTTCTTCGAGGTCGCTGAGCCGGCAGAGGAAAAAATCATTTTCTATCATAGTGATCGCTGTCTGTGGATTACTGTCCAAAACGCAGTGCCTCAATTCGCTCTTCCAACGGCGGATGAGTCATAAATAATTTTGATTTTCGCTGCTTCCAGCCAGATGAAATACCAAACGCGTTAAGTGTATCGGGCATCTGGTTTTCCATATGAGCCTGTGTTTCCACTTGCAGTTTGCGCAGCGCATTGATCATTGCAGTGCGTCCTGCCAGCGAAGCGCCCGCAGCATCGGCACGGAATTCACGTTTGCGTGAGAACCACATAACGATAGTAGACGCGAGAATGCCTAAACATATTTCAGCAACTATGGTGGTGATCCAATAGCCCAGTCCGAGTCCTCGCTGGTTTTTAAGTACCACACGATCGACAAAAAAGCCGATAAGTCGGGCGAAGAACATGACAAAGGTATTGACAACACCCTGCACCAGACTCAGGGTAATCATATCGCCATTGGCGACATGACCAATTTCATGGGCCAGAACTGCGCGTACCTCATCCCGATCAAAGCGCTGCAAGAGGCCCGCGCTTACCGCGACTAGCGCATTGTTTCTATTCCAGCCAGTAGCGAACGCATTGGATTGCTGGGCGGGGAAAATACCTACTTCAGGCATACCTATGTTCGCTTTTTTAGCCAACTCGGCAACCGTCGTCATCAGCCAGCGCTCATTTTCATTTTGCGGTTGATCGATAATTTTCGTGCCACTCGACCTCTTGGCCATAAATTTTGATAGCAGTAGCGAGATAAAGGAGCCGGTAAAGCCAAATACTGCACAAAACATCAGCAGTGACTGCAGATTAAGATCGACGCCATTCTCGGCGAGAATGCCGCTGAAACCCAGCAAACTGAGTGAAACGCTGGCGACAAAAATAATAGCCAGATTTGTTAAGAGAAATAAACCGATCCTAAGCACTTAAATGCCCTCTCATTTGTGTTGCGTTGTGAATTGCCAATACTGCGATTAAATAAGTCGCTGAATTCTACAGTTAATAATGCGGTCGAGTGTGCAAATTTCAATGTTAGGCATAAATTTATGTTATTCGTATTAATCAGCGTACTATTCTCAGTAGATAAATCACTCTTTACTTATGGGCTATCGCGCAGGTATAAACACAGCCATGCAGTTTGATGAAAATAAAATCCAAATCGACAGTAACAGTCTAACCGGCTCTTCGCAGAATCATCTGTTGGAGTGGTCTGGTGATTGTGTTGATATTGGCAACAGTTTAAATACGTCGATCCCCAATACCGCTTATTTGATTCATGTCGACGTGGCAGCGCCGCTGACAGAGTTGCGGAAAATGGCTGCGCAGCAGGGTTTCGATATGCGTCTCTGTAGTAGTTTTCGCAGCTTTGATCGACAGCTAAAAATTTGGAACGACAAGGTTAACTCGGTACGCCCAGTCTACAATAGCAGTGGCTCGGTGATCGATATGGCTCAATTGAGCGAATGGCAGCAGGTCTGTGCAATTATGCGCTGGTCAGCATTGCCTGGAGCTTCTCGGCATCACTGGGGCACTGATTTCGATATTTACGATGCCGCTGCCATCGACAGTGATTACCAACTTCAGCTGACCCCAGAAGAAGTTGAGGGGCAGGGCGTATTCGTACCATTCCACAATTGGTTGGATACGGTTATTCATTGCGCGAGTGATTTTTATCGCCCCTATGCAAAAGACCGTGGTGGTATTGCCCCAGAACGCTGGCATATAAGTTACCGGCCACTGGCGCAACAATACGCCAGTAGGTTGACTGTAGACGTGATAGCGGAGCGTCTGCGCAACAGTGAGATACTTTTGAAAGAGACTCTATTGGAGAATCTCGATGAGCTTTACCAGCGGTTTATAACATTAGAAAAATAACCAACAGGAACAGTTAGTCATGGAATTGAAAGACCCGTTGTGGCAAGAAATATGTATTGAGGCTCGTCAAGCAGTGGCGCAGGAGCCGGTTATGGCGGATTTCTTTGACGGCGCTATTCTCAGTCATGCAAGCCTCGAAAAGGCATTGTGCTTCAATCTTTCGCAACAGATGGGTAGTTCGGTGGTCTCGGCGCAGGTGGTAAGTGATGTGATCGCTGAAGCTATGCAGAAAGATCCATTGATCGGGGAACGCACGCGCAGAGATATCAACGCCTGTTTTGATCGTGACCCCGCCTGTGAAACGCATTTTATGCCTATACTTTATTTTAAAGGCTTCCAAGCTTTGCAGTTGCAGCGAGTGGCTCACTGGTTGTGGTTGCAGGGGCGCAATATTTTGGCACTGTTTTTTCAAAGTCAGATATCTGAGGTATTTGCGGTAGATATTCATCCTGGGGCCAAGTTGGGGGCAGGCATTATGATTGACCATGCCACGGGCCTAGTGATCGGTGAGACGGCCGTGGTTGGTGACAATGTCTCGATGCTGCACTCGGTGACACTGGGTGGCAGTGGCTGTGTTACTGGCAGCCGGCATCCAACTATTGGCAATGGTGTGCTTATTTCTGCCGGGGCGAAAATACTTGGCAATATCACTGTGGGCGATGGGGTGAAAATAGGCGCGGGCAGTTTGGTATTGGAGTCCGTGCCGGAGCATGTCACCGTTGCCGGGGTACCGGCAAAAGTTGTTGGCACACCACGTGAGTCAGAACCGGCTCTTGAGATGGATCAGTATCTCAGTGATAAACCGGTTCTTTAAAGGCGGATAAGATTATGGCTAAGAGTGGTTTTTCAGGCTTGCTCTATCGACGCTTAATCGGGGCCGCCATGAATTCTGCGCGCGGCTTGCGACAAGCCATTTTGACTGAGGAGGCATTTCAGATATATGTTTTCTTGTCGGTATTTTTGGTGCCACTGGCAATCATTATTGCAGAGGATTATGTCCAGTTAATTGTTTTGGTTGCCGCGATATTTTTGGTGCTGATTACAGAATTGTTAAACACGGCTATTGAGGCGGTAGTGGATCGAGTGGGTTTAGATTTTCATGAGTTGTCGGGCCGTGCTAAAGATATGGGTTCAGCAACGGTATCTCTGGCGATACTGTTGTTTTTCATTATTTGGGGGATTGTTGTGGCGAATAATTACTTTTCGCCGATAAATTTGTTAGCGGCCTAAGTGATTTAGGGTCGGCGACTAGGAGGTTGCTTTATGGTTCAAGAGGAAAGCTATAGCAGTGCTGGAGATACTTTGTTTGATGTGTTATTTCGTGGCGATATCTTGCCCGGCAATACTATTGATGACGTAAAGGCGCGGGTTGCAGAGGGCTTTAAGCTGGATGAGTCTGCGGCCAATCAGCTGTTTTCTGGCACCGTAATGAGCCTAAAGCGCAATGTGGATAGGGTTACTGCCGAGAGAATTTGTCAGCGTTTATCCAATGTTGGCGCGCAGGCCAATATTGTTCAAAGCCTGCCACTGCAGAGCGATATGAAAAAACAGGGTGCCGAAAAGGGTTTTACGCTCGCGCCAATAGGCACCGATGTTTTAGATCGAGTTGATGATGCAGAAGAAGATCATCCGGTGGTCTCATTAGATCATATTGCACTACAGCCAATTGGTAGCGATATTGTTGATCAGAGTGAGAGAGAGAAAATTGATCCGCGAGAAGTGGATACCTCGCATTTATCCTTGGAATAAATTTAAACATCTATTGCGTTAATAGTTGTTAGTAAATTCTTTGCAGTTGCTGTTAGAGGCAAATGCCCGCCAGATGCTGTATCTGTTTTTCCAGCAGTAATTGCCTTCCCTCGGTGAACCCTTGCAACACGAAACAGTCTTCGCTAAACGGTAAAAACCGCGCAATTGATGATAGTTGCTCGATATCGTATTGTTTGGACTGCATGCCAATAGCACCCTCCTGTAACTGTTCAGCGAACTCTGAGGTCTGACCTTTTAATTTGTCGAGTCCCTCGTGGTATTCGAATAAGGGTGCCGCGGGCAGATTCTCACTACATAGAGTCCAGACAATTTCCAGATCAATACCGAGCTGCTCAGAGAGCTGTTTGAGCAACTGTTGCAGAGAGTAGACTGCCATCAGACAGACCAAAAGGTGCTGCTTTGAAAGCTGAGTGGAGCGAATGTAAAAATTAATGCAGCCACTACTCCCTTCGATGCGCTTGCCGCCATAAAGCTCAAGTGTGCGCAGAGTGCAGTAATCAATTTTCTCCAACAGCAGGGTCATATTTTGGCGATTGAGCTGGCTGTCGAGTCGCTGACGATTTTTGATGGTTGCGGTTACCAGCGAACAGTAGTAATTGGTCTCTGGTAATCCTTCATCATTGCCTTTGGCGAGAAGTGGCTGCAATCTAGTCTCGAGAGCAGAAATTTCATCGATGATATTGTCTGAACCACCTGGCAGGCGCTTGGTCAGCAGGCGAATTCGCCGAGAGAATTGTTCGGCGAAGCGGAAGGTGATGTAGGTGCAGGCAGCGGTGAACAGGACCCACAATAATAGCCAATTTATGACTACTTGATTAAAACGCTTTGTAATTGGTCGGCTATTAACGGTTAAAATAACCTTACCAGCTAACGTATCTTGAAAAACAATATTGCGGCTAATGTCGTTCGCGACGACTCTTTCGAGAGGCATTTTCTTGCTCTGGGCGACAAGTTGACCGTCCACCCCTTCTACGCTGGCACTGATTATTGACGGGTCTTCGGTAACTTTTTGTAACGCGACCTGAATACTGATGGTGTCATTATTGAAAAGCGGGGCACGAACCAGCTCGACTAATTGAGAAATGGTCAATTCGCCTTTTTCTTGAAGTGTTTCACTGCTGACACTAGTGGCGTGGCTGTAGAGCACAACCCAGCTGAACAGGCCGAAAATTAAACAGGCGGACAGCACTATCGCGGGTAATTTATTAGCCATGGAATATTGGCGGTGCATCCCGAAGTCCTTAAATATTGCCTGATTGAAATTTAATTGGCGAGTATTCTATCCTATTCCTGCAGCTTTTATATAATGGCGTCCTTAAAATTACTTTGGCTGGATTTTGTGAAAGATATATTACTGATAAACGTGTCGGGAAGAGATAAGCCTGGTGTGACAAGTATTATTACCGGGGTAATGTCACGCTTCGATGTAACTGTTCTGGATATTGGTCAGGCGGTGATACACGATCAACTCAATCTGGGTATTTTGGCAGTGTTGCCGAAGTGTGACGATTCAGAAGCCATGATCGATAATATCCAGTCAAATCTGCTGGCACTGGATATGCAGGTGCAATTCTCACCAATTTCCGATGAGCGATACCAGAACTGGGTCGAGCAACAGGGCAAGTCGCGCTATATTGTGACGCTACTGGCGCGCAAAATTAATGCTGAACATCTTGCCGCAGTCACCACGGTTACCAGTGATTTTGGACTGAATATAGATAAGATAGTGCGCCTCTCAGGTCGCATTAAGTTGGATGAGACCGAGAAGTTGGGGCGCGCCTGTGTTGAATTCTCTGTTCGCGGCGACCCTGAAAATGCCCTCCAGCTAAAAAATGCACTGCTAGAACTTTCTAGCAAATACGATATTGATGTTGCCTATCAAGAGGACAGCATTTTCAGGCGCAACCGCCGCTTGGTGGTTTTTGATATGGACTCGACGCTGATTGATGCCGAGGTTATCGATGAGTTGGCCATTGAAGCTGGCGTGGGCGATCAGGTTGCCGCCATTACCGAGGCCGCGATGCAGGGTGAAATAGATTTTAAACAGAGTTTTACTCAGCGCATGGCCTTATTGAAAGGCCTTGATGTCTCTGTACTCCAGTCGGTTGCCGAACGCTTGAGCTTAAATGAAGGCGCTGAGCATCTAATTTCCACATTGAAAAAGCTCGGCTATAAAACAGCTATTGTCTCCGGCGGCTTTACCTTTTTTGGTGAATATCTACAGCAGCGTCTGGGGGTGGACTATGTCTATGCCAACCAACTTGATGTTAAAGATGGGCTGGTTACTGGACAGGTATCAGGGGATATTATCGACGGTCAGCGCAAGGCAGAGTTGCTGCGCGAGATTGCTGAAAAAGAGGGGCTTAAGTTGCAGCAGGTGATTGCTGTGGGTGATGGGGCTAATGATTTGCCTATGTTGGGTATTGCCGGACTGGGTATTGCCTTCCGCGCGAAGCCTTTGGTTAAGGCTTCAGCAGAGCAGTCTATCTCGACTTTGGGTTTGGATGGCATTCTCTATCTGTTGGGTTACAGTGATAAGGATACTTTGATTCTCGATTGATGAGGTCTTTGTGAGGTGAGGGTTTTTTATTAGCTAAGGGCTTTCCATAGCGCTAAGGGCTTTCAGAAAAATCGTAGTCCATCTCATAGGCTGGTTTTTTAATGTAATGGCCCTGAATATATTGTACGCCCTGTTGCCAGAGCGTTGGAATAATGGTGGCTTTCTCTACAAAGGGAACAATTACATCCACGCCAGTGCCAGTCATGCCTCCCATAAGCTTCTGGAATTCGAGCTTTCCCGCTTCATTTTTTTCAAGTTTTTCAACGATTAGACGATCGACCTTAATAAAGTCTGCGGCAACTCTTTCTAGTGTTTTGAGGGGGTTAATTGCCAAGCCAAAGTTGGTGATACTCACTTGACCCTGAGATTGTTTCATCTGCTCGCAGATTGCTGCGGCCTGCTTTAGGTGGCGAACGGCATCAATTTCTCTGAATTGGAAAATAAATGAATTTGCCGGGAGCTTGGAATCCTCAAGGGTGGTTTTCAACCAGGGCAAAAATTTATCGTCAGTGAATGATTGTGCACTTATGTTAATGAACAGCTGTGTCTCTGGATTGGCTTTTAGTTTTTCTGAAAGTGATGCCAAGGCTTGGCCAATGACCCACCGATCTACCTCAGCTGCAATTTCAGACTTAAACAGGTTATTGATAAAATCTTCAGGAACTTTATCGGAAGGGACATCTTTATTTATCCCTAGAATAACCTCGTAATATTCTTTTCCGCTGCCGCTGTCTATCAAGGCTACTATGGGCTGATAGTGTATGGAAAAAGAGTTTTTGCTGAGCAGTTGTTTTGCGGTAATTTCCACAGCCTCGGTTTTTGAAACCTCGTCAGAATGAATATCCGGAATATAGAATTTAACTCCATTGCCAACCTCAGAGTCGCTGCGAAGCTGCTTGATAGCCTCATTGCTGCGTTCGAGGGCGCGCTCTACAGAGGGAACATTCTCGTTCAGCACGGTGATACCAATCGAGGTGGTCAGGGAAAAGGTTTCATTATCTATATCAAGCACTTCATGACTGATCTGTTGGGTGATGTCGGTGGCCAGTTCGAGCACTTTTTCCTCGGTGGTCTCGGGCAAAACAATAACAAAGCAGTTTTCTGAAATTCGCCCGCAGTCTAAGTTGTGGGAAAATATTTGCACAATAAACATCACTAGAGAGTGGGCAATTTTTTCTGCCTTGGCGATACCCAAATCTTCTTTTAGTTGGTTGAATCGATCCACCTGAATATTTAGCAGCATAGAGTCTTGACCGCTTTGCACTGAGCGACTGATACCTCGGCTGATAAGGTCGTAGACCAAATGAGGTTGAATGGCGCTGTACTCAGCAGATTGCTGAACGTCGCTGTGCGCTATGGAGGCATCGAATTGCTTGTCTTTGTTGATGGTAAACTGAAGGGCTGGTTCGCCTTGGTATTGGATTTGATTTATCTCGAGGAATGAATCGCTTTCGCAATCATTGACATCAAGTGTTTTCACCATTGCTTCGAAAGGCATTATCTCATTGTTGCTCTCTAGCGGAACCATATAGGCCTTGAGTTTTGCTCGGTCTCTAGCGGCAATATTGTCGATAACTGGTAGGCAGAGCATATCGTCAGGCTCGGAAAAACCAAATACACTGGCACAGGCATCGTTGGCATAAACGTAGGTTCCCTCCTGAATAATTGCTATGGGAAATCTCGAAATATCCATTAGATGCTGTGAGCGTTTTTCTGCAACAGAGAGCTTGCGCTCCCACTCGCGAGATTGGCGACGCTCATTAATAGCATTTAGAGACCGCTCAACAACTTTTATCAGGTGCTGGTCTTGATCTTCAACCACTACGTCTGCAGCCCCAAGGCGTAAACCGTCGATAAGTGATTGTGGGTCATATTCAGCACTGATTAGAATAACCGGAACATCTCTTTCGGCGCGTCTAATGCGTTGGAAAATATTCTTTATGGGAATCTTTACATAGTTCTGGGCGGCGATTAAAAGATCCCAGTTGCGCATAGAAATATATTTCTGTAATTCTTCTTCATTGCTGGCCAGTTTAGCCTCAACTTTGAAATCAGCACTGCGCAGAATGCTGATAAAACGATTCGCGTCATCATTAGATTTATCCACAATTAGGATATGTAATGTTTCATTGATGCGCATAAAAATTTCCGTCCTTGGTTCGTCGCTATAATTTTTTTATTAGCAAAAAGTTATCTTGAAATGGGATAGATGCTCGGTGGTTTCAATCTCCTCACCCAGTATTGCCGCAGTTTGTTGCTGAGGGGTAAGTAGATATATCTTACTGCCCTTGGTGTAGCGCAATGGTGGGCAGAGCAGTGTAACGCCATCACTGAGATCTTTCTTTTTCGAGACAATAATGGCCTGCATGAATTGCCGTTCGGAATTAGGCCCCCGAGGATTGCCGCGTATTGCCGCTGGTGTACAGTAGCGAGCTGGAAACTGCATGCCGCACACTGTACTCAGAGAGGGCGAGATATGCTTCCAGCGAATAATGCCCGCTACCCATTTAGTTGTGCCCTTGGTGCGGATAGCAATCAACTCGCCCGGTTGCAGCTCGTTTTTGTCATCGTTCAATTGAATGCAGGCACCGTTTAGGCTGATATCGGTGCGCATGCCGCGCATGAGCTTTAGTTTGGTTTTATTGGTGCGTATTGGGGTGTAAATAACGGGGTCACCTAGGTGGCTATCGATGGGTTCGAAGGAGGTGCCCCAAGCGTCATCGGCTCTTTTAATGCCGCTGACACCTGAGTCAGGTGCTGAGGGCTTTTGTCCGCAGAGAAGAAGAAAGTTTTCAAACGAATCCGTTCTCGATAGCATGCATACCGTCGATGTAAAACCGCGGGTAATGGTTACCTCGGCGTGATCTTTGATATGGGTTTCTTGGCGTTTTATCTTTACTCCCCACTGTCGCACTAAATCTTTAATGACCCGCTTAGAAATTCGATCTGAAAATAAAGTATCGTTATTTTCAACCAAAATACTGCTTAAGAATTTGACTAGGTTAAAGGTATCTAAAATCATATTCCCCGGCTGCGGTTCAATTTCATCAGCGTAGACGGCACCGTGATTACTGGATGGATCTATGGCAAATAATCCGCCTTTACCGCCTCGCTGAAGCTCGGCCAGTGATGACCAAAAATCCAGTTCAGTGTAGACAAAGCGCAGTTCATAGTTGGAGAAATGATTGGGTCTTGTGCAATTAAATAGCAAGAGCTTTAAATAAACCTTGCTGATTGAAGTATTGATTTCCATTGGGTTAGGTATATCTAGATCTGCTATGTCGAGCTGTTCAGCCAGCAGGTGAAGGGCATGCAGTTCACGCCAAAAATAAGTCGGCTGCCGCAGGTAGTGGCTAAGGCTGTTGAGTTGTATTTTGGCCAGCACATTACAGGCGTTGAGAATACTTTTAGCGATGGCTGTGGTGGTTTCTTGACGGCTGATTTCAGGGCTTTTCCCGAGTTGATAGATAACCAGTTTATAACCCTCGTAAACCTGCCTGATCAGGGCTTGTCCAAGCGAGATAGCCTTGGCCGTGTCCTGATTGAGTTGCGATTGCAGTAGGCACTCTGTCGATCTAATCACCGTCGGTGTCAGACTGTCGAGAATATCCATCTTTATATTGGGGTCAACATCCAGTCTTGCTGCTGTTGGCAAGGCTTGGTAAAGCTCTATTGAATTGTTGGCAAAATTAGTTGCTGATAGATTGCTGATCCACTCTTCAGTAGAGGTTTTATCGGCCAGCGGAAAATTTGCCTCTGTGAGCAATTTGTCGGCTATAGAAGGCCTGATGATGTCCAGCAGGGCTGAGATATTATTGAGTGATACAGAATTCATAAGGTTTTATATGAAAGGCTTCCTGATTAATTCGCCGTCGAGTTAGGTCTGCTTAGAGCTAGCGGGAAAGGCGAGTGATTAATTATATTTTTTATCCATATGCTTTTAAGTGTAGTCAAATTTTTCAGTTAATCAGGGCAATTTGATAACCTGGTGTTCAAAGCTGGGGAGGGGTAATTTACAAACAATGCTACAAACTACTCAAATCAGTACATAGTTCGGGTATCATGACGGCCTTTTAAGTTAAGCGAGAAATAATACAATGGCCAATTACTCCACCAATGAATTCCGTTCTGGTTTGAAAGTGATGCTGGATGGTGATCCCTGTTCGATTTTGGATAACGAATTTGTAAAGCCAGGCAAGGGTCAGGCGTTTAGTCGGGTAAAGCTTCGCAATCTTAAAACCGCGCGGGTTTTGGAGAAAACATTCAAATCTGGTGAGTCTCTTGAAGCTGCTGACGTGATGGATATGGATATGCAATATCTCTATAACGACGGTGATTTTTGGTGTTTCATGGAGCCGGATACTTTTGAGCAGCATCAGGCTACCGAAAATGCTGTGGGTGACGCATTGATGTGGTTGAACGAACAGGATATCTGTGTGGTTACCCTGTATAACGGTTCTCCATTATCGGTAACACCGCCTATTCATGTTGAGTTGGAGATTGTTGAAACAGACCCCGGCTTGCGCGGTGATACGGCTCAGGGTGGCAACAAACCAGCCAAATTGAGTACGGGTGCTGTGGTTAAAGTACCGCTGTTTCTCGATCAGGGCGAAATTGTTCGCGTCGATACGCGCACGGGTGAATATCAGGGTCGCGTTACCTCTAAATAGCCTCTGTTAACCTGGATTGATCTAATGACAGATTGGCAACCCGGTATTAGCCTAAGCAGACTGCGTCAACGCAGTCGGGTTCTGGCCGAGTTGCGCAGTTTTTTCCAGCAGCGCCATTTCCTTGAAGTCGATGTGCCCGTGTTGGCTACAACATCGGTAACTGATCGCAATATAGAAAGCATTGCTGCCAGCGTCGCTGGTGTAAGTGCGTACCTACAAACCTCCCCAGAATATTTTATGAAACGGCTTCTTGCCGCGGGCAGTGGCGATATATTCTGTCTGGGCAAAGCCTTTCGAAATGGTGAGGCTGGATCTCGACATAATCCTGAATTTACTCTATTGGAGTGGTATCGATGCGGTTGGGATGAGCATCAATTGATGGATGAGGTGTCTGATCTAATCTGTGGTTTATTGCCTGACACTGGGGTTGTAAAGATCAGTTATGGGGATCTATTTTTTGCGCATCTTCAGGTCGATCCTCATCAGGCAGCGTTGAGTAGTTTGCAAAAACTCGCCGTAGAGGCCAGCTCAAGTGCCTGGTCAAATGAGAGCCGAGCTAATTGCCTCGATCTATTGTTTAGCGTTGTTATTGAGCCTCTTTTGGCAGACGGGCTGGTGCTTGTCTATGATTATCCCGCCTGTCAGGCCGCGTTGGCGAACTGTTATCAGGATCCGCAGGGGCGTCAGGTCAGTCGCCGTTTCGAAGCCTTTTTAAATCGTGTCGAGCTGGCTAATGGGTACTCTGAGCTCACTGATGCGCAAGAGCAGGCGAGTCGTTTTTCTGCGGATCAGCAAGCGCGAAAAATAGCGGGCAAACCTACAATGGATATTGATCGGCGCCTGCTGGGAGCACTTCAGTCAGGATTGCCGCATTGCTCGGGTGTTGCGCTGGGGGTTGATAGATTGCTAATGCAGATTGAAAACGCCACTTCGATTGATCAAGTTATGCCGTTTAGCTGGGATCATTGTTAGCTTATAGCGTCTAATCGCAGTTGAAATAATGATCCATTGATTGCGACGGCTCTTGGCTTCTGGCGTCGGCAATCACCGATGCGGGAACACCGGCAACAATGGCGTGGGCAGGGACGGGTTTTAAAACCACGCTCGAAGCAGCCACCATAGCACCCTCAGCCACTTCAATATTACCGAGTATTTTCGCCCCAGGGCCAATCAATACACCTTTGCGAATTTTTGGATGGCGATCACCTGAAACTTTGCCTGTGCCGCCAAGGGTCACCGACTGCATAATCGACACGCAGTCTTCGACGACGGCAGTTTCGCCAATCACCAACCCCGTGGCGTGATCGATCATCAACCCACTGCCGATTTGCGCTGCAGGGTGAATATCCACAGCAAATTTTAGTGAGATTCGGTATTGCAGGAGCAGTGCCAGAGAATGACGGCCTTCGACCCACAGTTGGTGAGCGACGCGGTAAGACTGCAGTGCTAGAAACCCTTTAAAATAGAGGAACGGCGTTAGATAAAGGCTGCATGCGGAGTCGCGAGTCACTGTGGCTTGAATATCTGCAGATGCGGCTTGAATAATTTCTGCTGTTGAAAAGGCCCTACCCATAAGCTCGCGCAACATGGATACCGGTGTAGCATTGCTGGATAATTTGTTGGCTAGATGGTAGCTGAGTGCGCTACCAAGACTATCGTGATCAAGAATCGTCGACTGGAAAAAACTCGCCAATATAGGTTCATCGCGAGCAGCAGATTGCGCTTCTTGGTAAATATTTTGCCAAATAATATCTGGCTGTTCTGGAGATAATTTCATGGGTGCTATTCTGGGTTAATTCTGACTTACTGGCTAGAGGTATTCCAACTTGTTCTTGCTAGGCACCAAATATCGACCTGATTGGCCCCTGCATTTAGAAGTGCCCCTGAGATGGCGTTTGCAGTGGCACCTGTAGTGACAACATCATCTACCACTGCAATGGATAGTCCTTTGAGAGTGGTCGCTGCCTGCGCTGTGACCGCAAAAGCATTTTTGATGCTTTTTGAGCGCTGTATTTTATCCAGCGTATGTTGTGCGGGATTATGGGTGACCCGCTGGCAGAGGTCAGTACGTATGCTGATGGCGGTTTTATGTTCGAGCAGAAAGTGGTCGGCTAACAGTCTGCTAATAATATGGCTCTGATTAAATCCGCGTTGGGTCATTTTTTTCCAGTGCAGTGGCATTGGAATGACGAGCTGGGGATAGGGTGTATGTGTCTGATGGTAGCTTAGGATAATTCGCTCAACTAAGTGTTCAGTTAATTGTTTGATCTCGGCTGCATAGGGATCGTTTTTTAAGTGCAGAATAATAGTGTCGATTGGCGCTTGGTAGGAAAAGACGGCGATACAGCGGCGGTATGTTGGCAATTCTAATTGGCAATTTGCACAGAGGGCGTCGGCTGTTAGTGGCACAGAGCACCGTTGGCATTGAGTGGTTAACCAGGGCAGTTCTTTGATACAGGATTGACAGATGCATTTTTCTTGCTTTATAAGCGAGCCGCAGCACATTGTGCAGCGGCCAGGTAGCAGATGATGCAAGGCACGACTCAGGAATGCTTGAATATTGAAATCTGTAACCGCAAACCTCCCTGCTTGCGCTGATTGTTACTGCTGATCCAAAGTTAAAGGCGCTGTATCAGCCAGCCCGCAGTGTTGGGTCAGCATCTTCGTCGTCATCCAAATCAGCGCTATTTAAGGCGCTATCTGGCTGGTCGTTGCTCGGTTCGTTCTCTCCAAGTCCATAGCCTTCATTGAGGATGCCACCAGGTACGCTTGGGGCGTAGTCTCTCGGCACTTCAATATCATCGATATTGATTAGTGGGTTTCCTTCGGAATCGAGCAAGTTTAGGTCGCTGCCGCCAGATTTAAGCAGTTGGCGACCCACTTCGGGGCTCGCTAGGCGGATGGCACTCGTGGCTAGGTGCTCGTGAATTTGCTTATAGCTCTGGGCTACATTACTGGTCAGGTGGGAAACGGCAACAAAGTGCTCAGTCACTTCTTGCTGATAGCGTTTAAGTTTCTGCTCGCTCTTTTCAAGCTTTTTTTCGAGCTCGCGGACAGATTTATCACCTTGATCAACTTTTTTGGAAAAAAGATGGCCGACAGCGGCTCCGATAAGAAAAAACGCTGCTGCAATCAGAATTGAGGTCAATGTTGTCAAATGTATTCTCCTAATAGCCTTTGATCTTACTTTCTTAGTGTCGCCAAAGGTGGTCGACGAATCAATGCTTTTATAGTGTTTTTTAGTTGTTTTAGCGCGCTGTGGTCGTTACAGTCTGCATTTATCTGCTGATTCTACCATATTCGATGTTGACCCCGAAACAACGTTACCAAAATGATCTCGCTCGACAGGGCTTTGTTGCAGATGATGCGCAGGCCTATGCCGTTGATCAATTGGAAGACTTATTTCATCGACTTGTTTCTCGCAATCGTGCAAAAAAGGGCGGCCTGCTGGCAAAACTTTTGAAATCCTCTCCGGTACCAGAGCGAGGGCTGTATTTTTGGGGTGGTGTGGGCAGAGGTAAGACCTATTTAATGGATAGCTTTTACGAGAGCCTGCCATTTGAAAAGAAAATGCGTGTCCACTTCCATCGTTTTATGCGCCGAGTCCATCAAGATCTTGAACGTCATAAGGGGCAGGCTAACCCTCTAGATATTGTCGCCGAGTCAATTGCCAGTGAAGCGCGGGTAATCTGTTTCGATGAGTTTTTTGTCAGTGATATCACCGATGCCATGATTCTGGCGCTGTTACTCAAAGGATTATTTGAGCGCGGTGTTACCTTAGTAGCCACATCTAATATTATTCCCGACCTACTCTATCGCAACGGGTTGCAACGCCAGCGATTTATCCCAGCCATAGAACTTCTCAATCAGCACTGTCTGGTGGTTAATGTAGATGGCGGTCGGGATTATCGATTGCGAGCTTTGGAAAAAGCTGAGCTCTATTATTCACCGCTCGGAGATTTGGCGGAGCGAGCTGTCAATGAAACATTTAGCAGCTTAGTCGTGCTTGAAGGTGAAATTCAGCTGAATGTTGATCTGGATATAGAGGGTCGATTGATTCCTGCGCGCAAGGTGGCGGAGGATTTAGTGTGGTTTGAATTCGCGGCAATTTGCGAAGGACCGCGCAGTCAGAACGATTATATTGAGGTGGCGAAAGAATTTCATTCAGTGGTGATTTCCAATGTGCCAATTTTTACTGCGCTGAACGATGACGCCGCCCGACGCTTTATAAATCTCGTTGACGAATTTTATGACCGCGGTGTTAAATTGGCTGTAAGCGCCGCCGCGCCTATCAATGAGCTTTATGCTGGTGGGCGACTAAGCTTTGAATTTGAGCGCACAGAGAGCCGATTATTGGAGATGCAGAGCCGTGAGTATTTGGCTTGTCCGCACCGTCCGTAAGTTAATCTGTAAAAAACTTTAAAATTGCTCTAATCGCCTCTTGTAATAGGCGCGGACGATCATTACAATTCGCACCCTTTTTTGGGATACCCCAAAGCCAGGCAGGATAAGAATGAAAACATATAGTGCTAAAGCAGAATCAGTTCAACGCGACTGGTATATCGTAGACGCTGAGGGAAAAACCCTCGGACGTTTGGCCGTGGAACTTGCGACAAGATTACGTGGCAAACACAAACCAGAATATACTCCGCATGTTGATACCGGCGATTACATCGTCGTGGTTAACGCCGAAAAAATTGGTGTGACTGGCAACAAAGCCACACAAAAAACCTATTACTCTCACACCGGTTACCCCGGTGGTCTTAAGGATATTACTTTTGACAAGCTACTTGATAAAGCGCCTGAGCGTATTATCCAGTCAGCCGTTAAAGGCATGTTGCCTCGCGGACCACTAGGTCGGGAAATGTTTAGAAAACTCAAGGTCTATGTTGGTAATGAGCATCCTCATACTGCACAGCAGCCTCAAGTTCTAGAACTGTAACGGACAGCGATTATCATGGCAGAAACTCAATTTTATGGTACTGGCCGTCGCAAGACGTCAGCCGCGCGTGTTTTCCTAACTTCAGGAAACGGCAATATTTCTATTAACGATCGCTCAATCGAAGTTTACTTCGGTCGTGAAGTGGCGCGGATGATTGTTCGTCAGCCATTTGAGGTTGTTGATTTGGTCGACAAGTTTGATATGAAGATCACCGTTAGTGGCGGTGGTAACTTTGGTCAGGCTGGTGCGATTCGTCATGGCATTGCTCGTGCATTGTTGGAGTACGATGAAAATCTTCGTAGCCCACTTCGCAAAGCAGGCTTTTTGACTCGCGATGCTCGACAGGTAGAGCGTAAGAAAGTGGGTCTGCGTAAAGCACGTAAGCGTCCACAATTCTCCAAGCGTTAATCGCGCTCTGGAAAAAAAGAAAGCCCGACTCTTTAGTCGGGTTTTTTTTTGCCTTTAAAAACAGCTACTTAAGCCTTTATTTTACTATTCTTTGTTGCGTAAAATACGACTTTCCATTACAATTCAGCGCCTTTTTTATTTGCATGCGAATCCGCATGTTTTGAATCCAAATTATGTGTTTAAGGGAGAACGTCATGAGTAATGACGGTGTCAACCAAAGCCGCCGCAATTTCTTATTGGGCGCTACCTCGGTAGTGGGCGGTGCAGGTGTTGTTGGTGCAGCAGTACCTTTTGTTTCATCCTGGCAGCCAAGCGCCAAAGCTAAAGCTGCTGGCGCTCCGGTTAAAGTTAATATATCCAAGCTTGAGGTTGGCGCTCGGCTGGTCGTTGAATGGCGTGGAAAGCCGGTATATATCGTGCGTCGTACAAAAGAATCATTAGCAGCAATCGCGCAGATTGATACTAGTATTCTTCGCGATGCTGACTCTGTAGCTGCATCGCAGCCCGCTTATGTCAACGGTACTGCACGTACATTGGCTGGAAGAGAAGAGTATTTGATTCTGGTTGGACTCTGCACCCACCTTGGCTGTGCACCAATGTATCGCCCCGATGTAGGCGCGATTGACCTTGGTGGAGAATCTTGGCTCGGCGGTTTTTTCTGTCCCTGTCACGGTTCTAAGTTTGATCTCTCAGGACGAGTTTTTGCCGGCGTACCCGCGCCAACTAATCTTGAAGTACCGCCTCATACCTATGAGTCGGACGACATTGTCATTATCGGTATAGATTCGGAGAATGCGTAATGAGTAAAGTAGCTGCTTTTGCCGAGTGGTTTGATTCACGTATGCCAACCCTCAAACGTGAGTGGAACCGGCATATGGCCGAGTATTACGCGCCAAAGAATTTTAACTGGTGGTACTACTTCGGCGTCTTATCAATGATTGTGCTGGTTATTCAGCTAGTCACTGGTGTCTGGTTGCTGATGAGCTATCAGGGTTCTGCGGAGCAAGCTTTTGCCTCTGTTGAATACATTATGCGCGACGTAGATATGGGTTGGATTATCCGCTATGCCCACTCTACAGGTGCCTCTGCGTTCTTTGTGGTCGTCTATATGCATATGTTCCGTGGTCTGATTTACGGATCCTATAAGGCGCCACGCGAGCTGGTATGGATTTTCGGTATGACTATCTATGTGGCACTGATGGCTGAGGCTTTCCTCGGTTATGTACTGCCCTGGGGTCAGATGTCCTACTGGGGCGCACAGGTGATTATCTCGCTATTTGGTGCTATTCCGGTGGTTGGCGAAGATGTTGTTCAGTGGATTCGTGGTGACTACCTGATCTCAGGTATTACTCTCAACCGCTTTATGTCGCTGCACGTTGTTGCCATGCCGATCATTTTGATCGCACTGGTAGTGATGCATATTATTGCCCTTCATGACGTGGGTTCAAACAACCCAGACGGCGTAAGCATCAAGAAGTACAAAGATGATAAAGGCAATCCCATTGATGGTATTCCTTTCTATCCCTACTTTGTTATTCACGACTTAGTTCCCATCGTAGTATTCCTGTTTGTATTCTGCGCAATACTATTCTTTGCACCAGAGATGGGTGGTTTCTTCCTAGAGTATGCAAACTTTGAAATTGCTAACTCACTGAAGACCCCTGAGCATATTGCGCCGGTTTGGTATTTCACGCCCTACTATTCAATGCTGCGTGCAGTTCCCGACAAACTGGGTGGCTTTATTACTATGGCCGCTGCTATCGCGATTCTGTACGTTCTGCCATGGCTGGATCGCAGCCCAGTACGCTCAATGCGATACAAAGGTACCTTTAGTCGCATAGCAATTCTGGTATTTGCCGCTTGCTTTATTATCCTCGGTTATCTGGGTGTTAAAGCGCCTACAGAAGCGCGGACAATTCTGGCGCAGATCTGTACGGTTCTGTATTTCGCCTACTTTATCGGCATCTACTTCTGGACTCGTATTGAGACGACTAAGCCTGAACCTGATCGCATCACTATGGATGGCGGAATGGGTGTATGGAAATCTTTGGGTGGATTGTTGCTGGTTATATTGATGGTTGTTCTGCCTCTTAAGGCAGTGGGTGCTGAGAGTGGCAAGTCTTGCGGTGCAATCGACTGCGATCCTTTTGAAGCTAATCTTCTCGATCACGCCTCGTTGCAGAATGGCGCCAAATTAGCAGTTAACTACTGCATGGGTTGTCACTCATTCAAGTACTCGCGTTGGGAGCGTGTTGCCACTGATATTGGTATCCCCAATCAGTTGATGCTCGACAATATGATTTTCAGTGGTCAGAAAATTGGTGATTTGATGAAAATCTCCATGCCGGAAGAGGGTGCCAAAGAATGGTTTGGCGCCGTACCTCCAGATTTGACACTGGTCGCTCGCGCTCGGTCGCCTGAATGGGTCTATACTTATCTGCGTAACTTTTATGCAGATCCAAGTCGACCACTGGGCGTAAATAATAAAGTGTTTAAAGATGTGGGCATGCCTCACGCACTTTTGGATTTACAGGGCTTGCCTGAATGCGCCCCAGGGCCAGTAATGGCCTCCAATGGTGGTATTAAGCGCGACCGTTTAACCGGTGAAGATATTCTTGATGACCCCTGCGGTCGTTTTGAAATCCCTACCGCGGGAAAGATGTCCGCTGAAGAGTATGATGTTGCGATGTATGACTTGGTTAATTTCCTCGCTTATATTGCAGAGCCAATGGCTGAAGAGCGAAAGCATATAGGCAAATTGGTATTGCTGTTTTTGTTACTATTACTTGTTTTCGTGGTATTGCTGAACCGAGAGTATTGGAAAGGCATTCACTAAAACGATAAAGTTTAGCTGCAGAGTTAAGGTGGCTAAGAGTTAAAGAGTTATTCAGGACAGACCATATATAAGCATGGATTGTCTTTTTGGGGCAGCATTATGTTGCCCTCTAATTATTAAAAATGAGAGGTTGATGTGCGACGATCGTCGATGACATTATTTTCCGACCCTACGTGCCAATACAGCCATAGAGTTCGTATTGTTTTAGCAGAGAAAGACGTTACTGTAGAAATTGAAGATGTCGAGTCTAATGCTATTACAGAAGAGATTCTTGAGGCTAACCCCTACGGTACTTTGCCGACATTAGTGGATCGCGATCTAGCGCTCTATGAGTCTAAAGTGGTTATGGAATATTTGGATGAGCGCTTTCCACACCCTCCGTTATTACCGGTCTATCCCGTTGCGCGTGCCCAGAGTCGCTTGTGGATCCACCGTATTGAAAATGATTGGTGCACTCTAATCGCTAAGATTATCAAGAGTCCAGAAAGCAAGAAAGCCGAAGAAGCGCGTAAGGAATTCCGCGAATCATTGATCAGCATTGCGACAATCTTTGCCGATAGACCTTACTTTATGAGTGAAGAGTTTACGTTGGTAGACTGTTGTCTTGCGCCAATTCTATGGCGTTTGCCACAGCTCGGTATCGAACTGCCAGAAAATCGTCAGGTAAAACCACTGCTCGATTATATGGAACGCCTGTTTGATCGACCTTCATTCCAAGAAAGCCTCACCGATCTCGAGCAAGAGATCCGACCCCTGAGATGAAAATGCGGTCTAACCGACCCTATCTCTTGAGAGCCTTCTTTGACTGGATAGTGGACAACGATTGCACGCCTTACGTGATGGTCGATGCCCATTATCCAGGTGTTGAGGTTCCGCAGAACTATGTGACCGATGGTCAGATTGTTCTCAATATCGCCCCTCGCGCGGTAACTAACTTTCTCCTCGACCTTGAATTTCTAGCCTTTTCAACCCGCTTTGGCGGGGTACCGATTAGTATTCAGGTACCCGTTTCTGCGATAGTCGGCATTTATAGTCAGGAGAATGGGCAGGGCATGGTCTTTGAACACGAAGAGCCAGACCTTGAGCCAACCCCACCGTTTGGCCCGAAAGCAGTAAAAACTAAACCATCAGATAAATCATCAGCTGAGTCTTCAGGCAAAGCCCCAACAAAGATAAAGCCGTCCTTAAGGGTTATCAAATAGATAGCTGATCAATATAGCCATACAAGTGAGCTATTCAATTTAGTAAGATAAGTCTCAGGAGGAGCACCAATGTCAAAGCCAATAGCCATTCTATCCGCATCACGCACGCCAATGGGCGGCATGATGGGTTCACTTTCTTCCGCAACTGCCACAGAGTTAGGTGCAACAGCGATCCGCGCCGCAATGAGTAAATCCGGACTCGACAATAATCAGATTGATGAAGTTCTGATGGGCTCAGTGCTCACCGCAGGAGTTGGTCAAGCACCGGCTCGGCAGGCAGCTTTAGGCTCTGGACTCGAACGTTCAACGGCCTGCACCACCATCAATAAAGTCTGTGGCTCGGCAATGAAAGCGGTAATGATGGCCTCCAACGCACTGCGTGCAGGGCAATCTAAAGCCATTGTTGCGGGAGGCATGGAAAGCATGAGCCGAGCACCCTATTTGATCCCACAGGGTCGGCAGGGCTACAGATTTGGCCATGCACAGATGCTTGATCATATGCAGTACGACGGTCTTCAAGATGCATATCAGGGCGTGCCCATGGGTAATTTTGCCGAGATCTGTGCCGAAAAATATAATTTTAGTCGCGAAGATCAAGATGCCTATGCCATCGAATCATTGCGTCGTGCCAATAGAGCTATTGATAGCGGATTCTTCAAAAACGAAATTGCACCGGTGACTATTTCTTCTCGACGCGGTGACTCGATTGTTGATACCGATGAGCAGCCGGGTAATGCCAGACCCGAGAAAATCCCCCAGCTAAGGCCCGCCTTTGCAAAAGACGGAACAGTGACCGCCGCCAATGCCAGTTCAATTTCAGATGGCGCAGCTGCACTGACATTGATGTTAGCGGACGAGGCAGCCGCACGTGGATTGCAGCCTATCGCATTGATTCACGGATTCGATCAGAGTGCCCAAGAGCCAGAGTGGTTTACCACGGCGCCAGTGACAGCCATTAACAAAACCCTAGAGCGCGTCGGCTGGCAGGTTGATGACGTAGATCTTTGGGAGGTGAACGAAGCGTTTGCAGTGGTTGCCATGGCAGCCATGCATGAACTAGGCATCCCCCATAACAAACTCAATGTGCACGGTGGAGCCTGTGCCCTAGGTCATCCGATTGGTGCCAGTGGTGCTAGGATAATTGTTACCTTGATTCATGCACTGCAGCAGCATGGCGGTAAGAAAGGTATAGCCAGTCTTTGCATTGGCGGCGGTGAGGCCACCGCCATGGCAATTGAGCTAGTCTAGTCTACATACTCAAAAACTTTAACGACTTTGCGAACACCGCTAGTGCCACTGGCAACAGCGGTGGCCTTTTCGCCACTCAGACGACGCACTTTCCCCATCAGGTAAACCACGCTATCTTCAGTGGTCACTTCAATATCAGATGACTCAATTTCTTTATCGAAGGTCAGCTTGGTTTTTACCTGCGCGGTAATTATGGTGTCATTGGTGCGCGAGACTATTGAAGAATTACCGCGGACAGACAGTTCGTTGTGAACCTGACGTGCACCGTGGTAAGCGCGCGCAGTATTTCCCGCCAGCACCTTCAAATCTTGAGTTGGCACTTCACCCGTCAATAACACCACGCCGCTGTACACATGCACATTAACGTGGGATTTTTTTAGTGCTGGTGCTGCTTTTTTAATATTGACACCAATATAGGTGTCCATCTTGAAATCATTAATATCAGAGCCGATAGACGAAGAGGTCGGGTCTGGATTGATGGGTTCTTTAACCACCGAGTTGACTAAAGAAGTACAGCTCGACAAGAAAAAAACAACTGATAAAAGAACGGTAATTTGACGCATTTATTCGCCTCCAAAAATATGGCTGTCAATCAGTTCACAGATACACTGAATAACTTGAAGTTGGGATTGTGTGACTAGCGGAGCAGAAAGATCGACACTGCTAATGTGGACATCATTGTAACTGACCGAGGCACTCAATAAATCATCGTTTGCGGCGGACAACAGCACAATGGTCATACCTCGACCGACAGCACTGTTAAGAGCGTTGATAAGTAGCGGTTCATTATTGCCGGCACTGACCAAAATCAAAATATCACCACCTTTACCGTGGGTGTTAAGCGCTTGATTATAGCGTTCAGCATCGCTGCTATTCTGAGTGATCTGGTTGAGATTTATCGAGGGGAATCCAGGCCGGTCGATATCGAACCCTAGGGCCAGATAGTCAGAAAAAAGCTGGGCAATTAACACGCCGGATTTTTCGCCAAGGGTGAAAATAGTATTGCCTGCCAAAAGGGCAGAGGCGACCTTTTCTGCGCCGCTAGCCATAGCATCGGCATAGGTTTCACCGGTGACCATTGTGGCTTCGATCATTTTTTGAAAATGATTAAAAATTTTCTCTTCCATCGCGTCCAACAGCCTAATGTCACTTTAATGATTACTTGTCTGCAGGTTTTATAGCACCATTTACAAGTGCTATTTAAAAGCTCAAATAAAGAGCACTACTGCAAAATATTTTTTACCCAGTTAATACTATAACCCGCTGAGGAATTTATTGGTTCTGGGCTATCTGGGCAAATAGCGACAGCATCAAACCGAGCGCTCAATCTGTTTGTCAATTTTTGGCTCTGCATATAAGCCAGCGCCGCCGCGGTCAAGCGTTGGCATTTTTGCTGTGTAATCGATTCCTCAGCCGAGCCAAATGCACTGGACTTGCGAAAGCGAACCTCAACAAAAACAAGATAAGCATTATCCCGCATAATCAAATCGATTTCGCCCCTGCGGGTGCGAAAGTTTTGCGCTAGTAATTTTAGGCCCTGCTTCTGCAGATATTTTAATGCCAGTTTTTCGGCATCCGCGCCGCTAATAGAGTTGTCCCTGTGCATAATCTATCCCTGATTAAATGCTATTGGAGATTAAGTATTGATCACGGTTTGACTGGTAACACCTGACCATTTTCAAATACAGCCCATTTTTCTTGACGCTTTATAATCCCGTTGGAAAGTGTCAGCAGGCCGGTAGAGCCAAATACTGGAATGGCATCAGGCTTCTCCATTTCTCCAAGCATAGCGTGAAGCATAAACGCGTCATAACCTAGCGCATAGAGTTGTTTGTATGCAGTAGGCAGTCGCTGATCCGGTTCAAGCGGTCGCGGCATATGGCCTTCCAGAGTCCAATTCATAGCGCCAAATTGAATACCGCCCAGATCGCGATTGAGCTCAGTTTGCTGGGTTCCACCGTAAATATGAGAAGAAGCGTAAACAGGGATATCCCCAGCGTAGAGGAAATCCAGAGAGGGTTTAATCTGTCGTACCTTTTCAGAGTAGCCAAGTACAACCACCAAATCTATATCGTTACGGCGGCGGGCATTATAGTTCAGGCTGCGATTTATCGAGCGGCGCAACTCAAGTCCGCGGCGCTCACTTAAATCGATTTCCAGCGGCGCCTTAAGTAATGTAGTGAAATCATTAACCGTCGACGGGTAACCGATAGCATCGGTTACCACGCCACCTAAGGCAGCCCAGTAACTAATGAAATGTTCAGTGGCCCGCTGACCCCAGCCGCTGTCCGGCGCAATCAGCAAGACGTTGGTTTGGCCTTCTCGCCACGCGCGATCGGCAATCTGCTCGACCTCATCAAGGGCAGAAAGTCCAAATTGAATGAGATTCTCAGGCGGATTGTCGATGTTTTTATCGATACGGTTGAGGCTCATGGTCGGCACAGCTAACTGTGGCAACGACAACAACTCTTCCACCTGAGATTGACGCATAGGTCCGATAATCAATTGCGCCCCGCCTTCAACGGCATTGCCATAAACCTCGGCTACTGGAACAACCGAAGTATCATAAATAGCCACATTGGGAATAGCACTGCCCTGAGCCAGCTTTTGGTAATAGCCACTCATAAAACCATTGAGAAGCGTATTGCTCGGAATTTCGTATTTATCTTGCAGTGGCAGCAGAAGGGCAATATTTCTCGGCGCCTGACTGGTTAGTCTCCCTGTTAATAACGAGGGTGGGTTTTTCGCTGCTGGGTGGTTGCCCCAGCGATTTTTCCAAATAGAAAAACGACTTTGCTGGACGACTGGGTCTCCCTGCTGGTAGCGGATGGATGCCGCTAATTTATACCAACCAGATAAGGTGCCGCGATCATTAAGCGTAGTTTTTTGCAGCGTTTGAAAAGGCAGTTCATTGAGCTGTCGCCAAATCTTGTCGTGAATAAGATCGGTAGAACTCTGGCCGAGGGTTTTTCTATCGTTAAATAACTCGCCCAGTTTAATTAATTTGCTAATGCTGGTTTCAATATCTCCAGCGTCATAACTGAGGTCGCTCTCAAGGCTAAGAATCCGCCGTGAAAAATTAACCCCAAGGGTTGGTCGGATAGCGATAAATCGTGGCTGGACTAACCACTGCTGTGCATCCCCGTCCTGATTATCGGCGATATCCAGTTCCAGCCCTAACAGGCTGTACTCAATAAAAAAAGATTCGCTGAGGTTATCTGCAACAATCAGGTTCAGAGTCTGTCGACTATTGGCAATATCGCCAGCCTGAGCAAACAGAATGGCGGCATCGAGTAACAGAGAGTCTTTTAACTGAGGGGCTGCTGACTCTGCACGCAAAACAGCTTGCTCTGCCTGACGCGCAATTGAGCGGCTCGAATCACTGTCCTGAGGCACTGAGGTAATTCGAGGAATTACCGAATCTTGTGTAGATATTGGCGCACAGGCCCCGATAAAGGCTAAGATGCATCCAGCATAAAACATCGAGAGAAAAAGCTTAATATTCATGAACTCAAATCAATCCGGTACGTTGTACATTGTCGCCACACCCATAGGTAATCTGGGTGATATGGTGCCTCGCGCAATCGAAACACTACAATCCGTGGCTGCCATAGCCTGTGAGGATACCCGTCACAGCAAAAAATTGTTGGATCATTTTCGCATAGATAAGCCTCTAATGGCCTATCACGATCACAGCGACAAAAAGAGCAGCTACAAAATTCTCAAACGACTCGCCTCAGGGGATGATATTGCATTAATTTCCGATGCCGGTACACCGCTGATTTCAGATCCTGGCTACAGGTTAGTGCTCGCAGCCCGTCGAAGAGGGCTACACCGTAGTGCCGATTCCCGGTGCCAGCGCAGTTATCTCAGCACTGAGCGTCGCCGGATTACCCACCGACAAATTTAGATTTATCGGCTTTTTACCGGCCAAACGCAGTCAGCGCAAAAAAGCCTTTGAAGAACTCAAAACAGTCAACGAAACCATGGTGTTTTACGAAGCACCCCACCGCATACTCGAATGTCTTAAAGATGCGCGAGAAATATTTGGCGCTGAACATATTGGTTTTATCGCCAGAGAGATCAGCAAAACCTTTGAAACCTACCTGCACGGAACCCTCGACGAACTGGTTGCGCTGGTAGAGGCCGACAGCAATCAACAGCGCGGTGAAATCGTATCTGGTACTGGGAGGCAGCACTAACAGCTGGTGCCAGCAGTACCGTTGACGGTGAAAAAGTACTGCGCCTACTGTCTGGCTGAACTGCCCGCCGCCAAGGCTGCAGCGCTGACGGCAAAAATTACCGGTGGTGATAAAAAACAGTACTACCAAATGGCCTTAGAACTCAAAAACTAGCCATAGCTAAGATCATTGCACAAAACCGACCGCTTTATGTGCGTCTTTATGGCGACTTCCTTTGATCGTCTATAGATTCCCCCTCAAAACGCTTTGATTTTAAGCGCTGTATAGAGGGGTTTCGGGCGAATATGGTCATTATATTTTGCCAACTCCATACCAAATTCTTCAGCCAATCAGCGGTTATCTATACATTCTGAGGAATCATCTTTATATTTCTGAGCAGAATTAAAAAGGAAGTTAAAAAGGAAAATTGGAAAGGAATCTATTTATGCAGTTGCGAAAAATCACCGCCTATATTGGATTTGGGTTGTTAATTTTGGGAAGTACTCAGGCTTGGTGTGCACCTAATGCCAGTCTACTGGCCTCTAGGCTTACTGGCCCAGCCCCACTCTCTGTTAGTTTTGACGCCACTGGAACTACATCATCTATCAGTACTTTGAATACATTTCGGGAAACCGGTTATCACTTTCTCTTTGACGACCCAAGCAGCGGCAATTGGTTGCATTCCAATAAAAGTAAAAATGAGCAAATTGGCGGACCCATTGCCGCCCATGTCTTTGATACGCCAGGAACCTATAACGTAGAGCTGCGCGTCCGCGAGCCCGATGGCAGCACAGATACGGATAACCTGACCATTACCGTCACAGACCCCGATCAAGTTTTTAGCGGCACCAACACAGTAGTGATTTCCCGCACTGACGACACCAGTGGTGCCCCCGCAGGGGCGCAGCTAATCACCAACGCCAGCGGTTGGCCAAGCTGGCAATCCGGTAAGCGTTATCTATTAAGGGCGGGGCAGGATTTTGCCGGGTTAGGGAATATCAATATTCAACAACTGCAAGATGTGCAGATTGACAAATTGGGCGCAGAAAACAATCCCACCGTTGCCGACATTGTTATTGAAGGAAATGTCTCGGCGGCTAATTGGGCCGCACGGGTCACTGTCAGACATATGAGTGCGACGCGACTTTACGCCAACCTGTCCTCAGATCACAGCCTGTTCTACCAGAACACCTCGGCTAACAATATTGATAACGGCTCTTCCGTAGAATGGTATGCCACTAGCTGGTCAGGTGATGAAACTCTGCGTTCACAAATGACCTGGCCGACAAACTTCTTTGTTGTAGAAAACACCGTGAGTGATCCAGATACAAATATTATCAATGGCGCTGGCTCTACTGGCTTTGGGGGCAGAGGTTCAGTGTGGATGGGAAATAGCTTGGCGGGTTCCTATTCCCATTCAATGCGCCTGTGGTTCGCCTATAAAACATTTATAGGACACAATTATTTAACCGCAACCCCCATAGCCTCCCCGATAACCACCCACATTAAATTGCACTCTTCAGGCACAGATGCCTACATGGATCAGATTCTTGACAGCCCGACACCAGCCACGCGATATGTTGTTATCGCTGACAACAGGGTTGGTGATGGCGACGAGAATAAAAGTTGGTCACTCAACGCCTCACCGCAAAACAGCCTCGCCTCTACTGAAGAGGGTCTTGAAGATATCATCATGGAAAACAACCTTTTCGACCGGCAGTATTCAGCAAATGTGAGTATGTCTGGACGAAATATGATTGAACGTGGCAGCGCCAACTTGGATAACACTACAGCCAATGTTGCAACCGGTCATACCGCAGCAACTGGCTGGGATGGTCCCTATTACTTTGGATCACCGGTTATTGAGCCGATTGAATTGAGCAGTGTACCCAACCCACCAGCACCGCCTGGGAATGTAGCTGTTGAAATTATTGAGAATTAGCCTGTCTGGGTGAGGAGTAACTGTTCCTAATATTCACCTCTCAGCCTCATAAATGAGTAAAAGGTATTTCCAGAAAAAATGGAGTCTGACTTACATGAAACCAAAAGTTCGAATTAATCTGCGACTGCTATTAATACTTACGATTCTTTCCATTACGCTTTCTGCATGCGGCGGTGGCGACGAACAGTCACAAAATCCCGCTCCTGATCCTGCGCCCAATCCAGCGCCTGACCCCAACCCTGAACCCGACCCAGTTAATTACTCAGCCAACCTTAGCTGGGATATTCCCGCCAGCCGTCAAAATGGCGACTCATTGGAGGTGTATGAAATTGGTGGATATCACATTCATTACAGGTTAACGAGCGATAGCGAGTACACCAGCATCGTTGTCAATGACGCACAAACCCTGTCGTATAGCATCGAAAACCTAAGCGCAGGAAGCTACGAATTTAGAGTCGCCAGTTTTGATATAGATGACCAGATCAGTTTATTCAGTACAGCAGTCACCGCAACATTTGGCCTATAAATTTTATAGACCACAGCTGTCTACTTACTGTGCTGAATATCAGCAACAGTCAAAGCCGTCATATTAAAAATGCCCCGCGAAGTTACCGAGGGCAGAACAATATGCGCAGGCTTCGCCAGCCCATTGATAAAGGGCCCGATCAACAGTCCATCAGTCAGAGAGCGAATCAGCCCCATAGCAATATTTGCCGCATCCAAATTCGGCATAACCAGAACATTGGCACGACCACTCAAGTTAGCCTGGGGGTAGACTGTCTTGCGCAGAGTCGGATTTAACGCACTGAGTACATGCATCTCACCATCAATCTCAATATCTTCGTGGGTGTTGCGCAAAATTTCTGCCGCAGCGCGAACCTTTCTCGCCGAGGGTGCATTCGAAGTGCCAAAGTTGGAATGAGACAGCAGAGCCACTTTCGGCTCAAGACCAAAGTGGCGCACCAGATCCATACAGGCCTCAGTAATGGTCGCCAACTGTTCAGCGCTGGGATCGATATTCATAGTGGTATCGGCCAAAAACAGCGGGCCATCGTCGAGCAGCAGTACAGCGGAAGAGGAGACCAGCTGATCTTTTTTCTCTGGCCCAAGCAGTTGCATAATTTCCCGCAAGTGGAAATCAAAGCGACCCACCTTACCGCAGATTAAGCCGCTGGCCTCACCGCGAGCCACCATCACCGCAGCGATAGCAGTCTGATCATCGCGCATAATTTTTCGTGCCGCTTCCACCGACACACCATTGCGGCCAGCCACAGCATTGTAGTAAGCCGCGTACTCATCGTGGCGATCATTATCACTGGGGTCAAAGACTTCAACATCCTTATCCAGATCAATGCGCAGCCCAAGACGTTCAATTTTGGTCTCCATACCGGCGCGGCGACCAATCAGGATTGGCTGGGCGATCCGTTCATCGATCACCGCCTGCACAGCCATCAGCACATCATCATTTTCACCCTCGGCATAGACAATTTTCGCTGGCGCTTTTTTCGCCACCTCAATAATCGGCTGCATAAACAGCCCAGCCTGATTTATAAACTCATGCAATGTTTGGCGATAGGCCTCAAAGTCTTCGATAGGACGCGTAGCTACACCGCTGGCCATCGCCGCCTTAACCACCGCCATAGGTACATCTTCAATCAGACGCGGATCAAAAGGTTTGGGGATCAGGTAGTCGGGGCCAAAGCGCAATTTCTCGCCGCTGTAAGCCGCGGCAACAACATCCGAAGTCTCTTTAAGCGCCAGATCGGCAATCGCCTTAACCGCCGCCATTTTCATTTCTTCGTTAATCGTCGAGGCACCACAGTCCAGAGCGCCACGGAAAATAAACGGAAAGCACAGAACATTGTTCACCTGATTGGGATAGTCCGAGCGACCCGTCGCCAAAATCGCATCCGGCCGAGCGGCCAGCGCTTCTTCAGGCATAATCTCAGGGATCGGATTAGACATCGCCAAAATAATCGGTTTGGCACCCATCTTTTTCACCAGATCACCGTTTAAAACACCCGGACCCGACAGGCCCATAAACAGATCTGCGCCTTCAATAGCATCGTCAATTGTGCGGTCGCTGGTTTCCACCGCATAAGCTTCTTTCCACGGATTCATACCATCCTTGCGGCCCGCATAAATCACGCCAGTGCGATCAATCATGCGCACATTGTTTTTCTGTAAGCCCATACTGACCAGCAAATCGACACAGGCAATACTCGCCGCGCCAGCCCCAGAAACGACCAGCTTTACCTCTTCAAATTTCTTTTCAACAATCCGCAAACCGTTATAAATCGCCGCCGCCGCAACAATCGCCGTGCCGTGTTGATCGTCGTGAAATACTGGGATCTTCATGCGCTCGCGGAGTTTTTTCTCGACCATAAAACACTCAGGGGCTTTAATATCCTCGAGGTTTATACCGCCAAAGGTAGGCTCTAGAGAGGCAATGATATCGACCAACTTATCGACGTCAGTTTCATCAATCTCAATATCAAAGACATCGATATTGGCAAACTTTTTAAACAGAACCGCCTTGCCTTCCATTACCGGTTTCGATGCCAGGGGGCCAATATTACCCAAGCCCAGCACCGCAGTCCCATTGCTGATCACCCCGACCAGATTGCCTCGCGAAGTCACCTCAGCAGCGGCAGTGGCACGCTCCTGAATCAATTCACAGGCATGGGCCACGCCGGGAGAGTAGGCCAGAGATAGATCGCGCTTATTCGCCAGCGGTTTAGTAGGGCGAATTTCGAGTTTACCTGGGGTTGGATGGGTGTGATATTTCAGCGCGCTTTCTTTAAACGAGTCGGTCATGTTAAGTTTAGTTCCTGTCACTTGGCGAAAATCTATGGGGGCAGAGTAAAGAATAAAGAATAAAAATAAAGAGAGAATTAAATAGCTACAAAAAAGATAGCCTATTATTTACTGCGGAGCCTATTTTGTAGCCTATATTTTAACGTGCTTAACCAGTCAATAGCCATTCGACTATTTTCAATACTTGTTTCAACACTTGTAATAGCGAAGATGTATTGAAAGAATGGTCATGCGTAGATCGGGAGATTCAGCTTGGGAAACAATAAAACGACAGGGCGGTCAGTTAAAATCCTACTGGGATTATTACTCTGCTGGCATAGCATCGGCTTCAGTCAAAACGAAAATGCCCGCACCTTATTCGCTGACAACAAAGCCGGCATCCTGCAAATCAGAATTATCGATATTACCTCCGGCAGCAAAAGCGCAATCGGCTCAGGATTTGTGGTCAATGCTCAAGGACTGATCGCCACCAACTATCATGTTATCCAAATGGCGGCCAGCAAGCCCGATCAATACCGCATTGAATACCTTGCCGCCGGCGATAAAATAGGCAATCTAAAACTGGTTGATGTCGATGTAATTAACGACCTAGCACTTGTCAGCGCCGGCGACCTAGCCGCACAGCCTCTGCCTCTAGCGCTTGCCGAACCGGCCGTCGGCGTTCCGGTCTTTGCCCTAGGCAATCCCCTCGATCTCGGCCTGACTGTCGTGCCCGGCACCTACAATGGCGTCAATCAAACCAGCTATCACCCGCGAGTGCATTTCACCGGCTCATTAAACTCGGGTATGAGCGGCGGTCCAACCCTCAGTGAAGCCGGGCAGGTCGTCGGCATCAATGTCTCTACAGCGGGCAACCAAGTCAGCTTTTTAGTCCCAGTAACCGCCCTGCACCGATTAATCACAGAGTATCAAAGCAGAGATAACCAGCTAGAGGACATGACCCAGCGCATCGGCCAACAGCTATTTGATGATCAAGAAGAAAAGTTTACCCGACTGCTCGCCCTAGACTGGCCCACCATACCCTTGGGCCAAGCCCAGGTTATCGACGAACTAAAACCCTACGTAAAATGCTGGGGAGGCTCCAACAGCTCATCGGAAAAAGCCCAGTTCCTCAGCGCCGACCGCACCTGCCGCAGCGAAGATAATATCTATCTGCGCGGTAAATTTAATAGCGGCATTATCGAATATCAATTTTTCTGGCTGGAGGCTGACAAGCTCAACGCCCTGCAATTTTACGCCTACTACCAACGTCTGTTCGCCGACTTTGTTCCCGGTAATAAAGCCAATGAAAAAGATGTCGGTGATTATAGCTGCGACGACCAGTTTGTGATTGCAGGTGGCAACAGCGATGTCAACAAACGCAAAACCAAAGCCGTATTCTGCGCGCGCGCCTACAAAGACTACCCGCAACTTTATGACGTCCTGTTTGTGCAGGGCACCGTCGACAACGCCCGATCGGCATTTTTAAGTCACTTCACTCTGGCGGGGGTGAGCCAGAAAAATGCCAAAGCCTTTGCCCGTAAATTGATGAGGGTATCCACATGGCAGTAATTGTTGAAGTGCTCGGCTGGGGTGGAAAGAGTCACCGGCATTTTCGCCTTGAAGGAACATCGATCAGCATCGGCCGCGGTTATCAAAACGACGTCGTCCTCAACGACAGCCATATCTCTGCCAACCATCTGCGATTGGATGCTGTCGACGACAAGGGCTGGCAACTCAGTGATCTCAACAGTCTTAACGGCGTCGAGATAATCAAAAATCCATCGACCGATATTGGCAACCCACAAACCCCTGTATTAGCCCATGGCGCAGAGATAAAAATAGGCCGCACAAGACTGCGCATTGTCGCCGACAGCCACCCAGTTGAAGGTACAAAAAAACTGCACCGACTGGAAAAAGATGTCGGCCAGTTAAATCGATTCTCCATCTGGCTACCGCTATTTATACTCGCCGTCGCCGTCGATATAGCCACAGTCTACGTCAACAGCTTTGTCGAATGGGAATGGAAAAATATTGTTTCCGGCATACTGGTTAGCCAAGTAATCCCGCTGCTATTAGCCTTGTTCTGGAGTGGTATAGGCCGCTTCATGCGTGAAGAGAGTAACTTCCTGGGGCACTACAGTCTAATCTTGCTGGCCAGCCTGATCTATACGGCAAGCGAATGGATTATCGGTGTAATAGGTTACAACCTCAGTGCAGAGATACTTATCAACAGCATAGCGCCACTCTTTGGGCTTCTACTTGGCGCTATTTTACTCTCGGCCAATTTCGCTTTGGCAACCAATATGCTAGCCCGCCAGCGCTGGATTACATCGGCAGGTTTTATCGCACTGCTTATCGTCATCAGTATCACCTCGCAAATGAAGCAATGGGGCGAGTTTTCTCCCTACCCAGAATACTTCTCCGCCATAGAATTACCCGCCTTGCAAATCAGTTCCGCGGAAACAGTCGATAACTATATACTGAGTCTCGACGACGTGTTTGTTGAAGCCGAAAGGCAGGCAGAAAAGAAATAATAATTAACCCAAATAAAAATAAAACAGGGGAATGACCTTGGAAGCGTTTATTAACTATCTGAATGGCATAATCTGGAGCTCAGCGCTTATCTACCTATGCCTCGGAACAGGCCTCTACTTTTCATTGCGCACCAAATTTCTGCAAGTACGACACTTCGGACATATGATAAAAATAATGACTGAAGGACGCAGCTCCGACGCAGGCGTCTCCTCATTCCAAGCACTCACCATGTCACTTTCAGGCCGAGTCGGCACCGGCAATATCGCCGGCGTAGCCACCGCCATCGCCATCGGTGGCCCGGGCGCAGTATTTTGGATGTGGACCGTTGCCTTCCTCGGCGCATCCACCGCCTATATCGAAGCCACCCTTGCACAGATCTATAAAGAGAAAGACGACAACGGCAACTACCGTGGTGGCCCCGCCTACTATATTGAAAAATCCATGGGTCAAAAATGGTACGCATGGACCTTTGCCGTGGCCACTATTGTCGCTATGGGTTTCTGCCTGCCGGGTATTCAGGCCAACAGTATTGCCGCCGCCATGCAAAACGCCTGGGCAGTGCCGGTTGAATACACTGCTGGCGGACTGGCCTTGGGCCTGCTGTTAATTGTTGTCGGTGGTGTGAAGCGTATCGCTCACTTTGCCCAGGTAGCCGTACCACTGATGGCAGCCGGTTATATTGCCATCTCCCTGTTTGTGGTCTTCGCCAACCTCGAATTGGTGCCAACAGTCGTAAAGCTGATTATTAATAGCGCCTTTGGCCTCGATGCCGGGTTTGGCGCGATTATCGGAATGGCCGTGCAGTGGGGTGTTAAGCGCGGCGTCTACTCCAACGAAGCCGGGCAGGGCAGTGGCCCACACCCAGCGGCTGCCGCAGAAGTTTCTCATCCCGCCAAGCAGGGTCTAGTGCAGGCATTCTCAGTCTATGTAGATACATTGCTGATCTGCTCCGCCACCGCCTTTATGATTTTATTAACCGGTCTCTACAATGTAGAGAGCGGCGACGGTGGCTATCTCTATCAGGGACTGGCCGGTGTTGAAGCCGGGCCGGGCTATGTGCAGGCCGCCTTCGATACGGTTCTGCCCGGATTTGGCAGCAGCATCCTGGCCATCGCACTGCTGTTTTTCGCCTTTACGACAATTGTTGCCTACTACTACATCGCTGAAACCAATGTAATGTATATCAACCGCAAAGTGCATCGCCCATGGTTGGCCAACCTGCTTAAACTGCTGGTAGTCACCTCAGTTATTTACGGCGGGGTTAAAAGTGCTGATATAGCCTGGGCGCTCGGTGATGTTGGTGTCGGCATAATGGCCTGGTTAAATATCGTGGCGATTATTATCTTGCAGCGGCCCGCCTTGCTGGCCCTTAAAGATTATGAAACGCAGATTAATTCCGGTGTGGATCCGGTATTTGATCCCCAGGCACTGGGCATTGAAAAAGCAGACTTTTGGGTTAACAATAACTTTCGATAAACCGCTGTTAAGCTGGCCAACCGCCAAGCTCTTTCCAGCGGTTAACAATCTTGCAGTAAAGCTCAGCGGTTTTCACCGTATCGTAGAGCGCACTGTGGGCATTGCGATTATCAAAATCCATACCCGCCGCCTGACAGGCCTTAGCCAAAACAGTCTGACCATAAGCCAAGCCAGCCAGTGAAGAAGTATCAAAGCAAGAGAACGGATGGAATGGATTGCGTTTAATCTGATTGCGATTCACCGCCGCATTCACAAAGCCAAGATCAAAGTGGGCATTGTGAGCAACCATCACTGCACGGGTGCAGCCAGTGGCGCTGATTTCCTGACGGATAGGGCGGAAAATATCCCTTAAAGCCTCACCCTCTTCCTCCGGCATACGCTCCGGGTCATAGAGATCAATGCCGGTAAACTCCAACGCAGCCTGATCAACATTGGCACCGGGAAACGGATCGATATTTTTATTGTAAGTCTCTTTAATCTGCAGATTGCCCTGAAAATCCATCTCCAAAATAACCGCAGCGATTTCCAGCAACGCATCGCGGCGAGAATCAAAACCGCCCGTCTCAACGTCCACAACCACCGGTAAAAAACCGCGAAAACGGTCGGATATTTTAGACGGGGTTAGAAGTTCTTCAGGCATTTCCATTAGAGGCTCAATTTCCAGTTAAGAGAGGTGCCGGCACCCAGTGGAACCAGCTGGGTATCCTCAAAGGGGATAGTCGCTGGCAGTTCCCAGGTTTCGCGAACAAGGGTAATAGTATCGGTATTTCTTGGCAGGTCATAAAAGTCTGCACCATAAAAGCTGGCAAAGGCTTCGAGTTTATCCAGTGCGCCGGCCTCTTCAAAAGCCTGAGCGTAAAGCTCAATCCCCGCATGATGGCTAAAGCAACCGGCACAGCCACAGGCTGACTCTTTTTTATTTTTGGCATGGGGCGCCGAATCGGTGCCGAGAAAGAATTTTTTACTGCCACTAATAGCCGCCTTGATCAGCGCATGCTGATGAATATCGCGCTTTAGTATCGGCAGGCAGAACAGGTGCGGGCGAATACCGCCAACTAACATATCGTTGCGGTTGTACAGCAAGTGTTGAGGGGTAATAGTCGCCGCAATATTGTCGCCGGCGCTGGCCACAAACTCCGCCGCCTGTTTTGTGGTGATATGTTCGAGAATAATTTTCAGGCGCGGAAACTTCTCCGCTATAACCCGCAGATGACGCTCAATAAAGACCGCCTCGCGATCAAAGATATCAATATCTGCAGTAGTCACCTCACCGTGCAGCTGAAGGATCATCCCTACCTCTTCCATGGTCTCCAGAACCGCAGTGATATTGTTAAGGTCAGTCACCCCAGAGTCGGAATTGGTCGTCGCGCCAGCCGGGTAGTATTTACAGCCATGGATAAACCCACATTCCTTCGCCGCGCGAATTTCATCCGGGGAAGTATTGTCTGTTAAATAGAGAACCATCAGCGGTTCCCAATTTGAGCCCTCAGGGCGCTGCGCCAGAATACGCTCGCGGTAAGCGGCAACCCGCTCAACAGTAGTCGCCGGTGGCACCAGATTTGGCATAATAATACCGCGCCCAAAACCGCGCGTCGCTGCAGGCACAGTGGATGCCAGAGTCTCCTTATCGCGAAGATGCAGGTGCCAGTCGTCAGGAAGGGTAAGAGTGATTTGATCCATTAAATTTTGTCCGCAGAGTCTGTGCGAGAGTGCAGGGGGAATGCTACCGGAAACGGTCGCGTCATACGAGTATTTTACCGGATAAAAGGCGTATTATAGGGTCCGGTGGTTCCAAACTTGATGCCATGCCTGAAACTCAGAGAGCCTTATCTTAAAGCGCCCCAAGTTGCCGCCCTGCAAAGCCAGCAAGCAGGGTAGTTGCGCCATAGCAAAAAAACTCTGCTCAAACGGGTCATTAATGGTCGCCGCTAACAATAGCCTTCAGCACCTGAAACTCTTCCTGTTAATAATTATCGCCAATACAGATACCCCAATTGGTCCGATTAATCTATGCGCAATTACTCCGCGTGCATTGCAAGTTGTGTGACTAAATCGAGCAAGCCGTTCAAGCCCCCAACTTATAAACAAAAAGTCTCATAAACAAACAGCGCTCAATAACACTTTCCCAGCAGTATTTTTTCCCTGTGCTACTTTTATAAATACCAGCGAACCAAAAAATAAAATCAACCATGTCGAAAATATTGCACGCTTTTCAACAACACGAAAAGTCCATCAAACGGATATTCGCACGCTATTGCCGTCGCCATGAAGAGATTGAAGACTATACCCAAGAAACCTTTCTTAAAGCCTTCGCCGCAGAAACCAAGACCGACATCCAAAACCCCAAAGCCTTTTTGCTGCGCGTAGCCAAAAACCTCGCACTCAGTGAATTAAAGCGAAAAGTGAACACCAACACAGATCACATTGAGGATTCCGGAGGAACGGAAGTCTTAATAGATGAGCGGCAAGTATCCATCGAAAACCAAATCGACGGACAGCGCAAACTCGTAGTGGCCTCCAAAGTCATTGCCAGCCTGCCAGAGCACCACCGCCAAGCACTGCTGATGCGTAAAATGGAAAAGCTTAAATTTAAGCAAATCGCCACCCGGCTAAACGTATCGCTAAGCACCGTAGAAAAGCGCGTCGCAACCGCGCTAGTGCAGTGCAACACCAGATTGCGAGAAGAGGGCTACGACCCCGCAGAATTTGGGTCCGTGCTCAGTGCTGGATTAGCGGCAGAGGCCAACAGTTTGCGACAACAGCCATCGCCAGATGCAGACAGCAATGAGAAAACCAGCGACAACAAAAGCGAACTCGAGAGTGAACAGTAAATGACAACTGACACCGACAGCATAATCAGCTTTCCAGACAGCAAGGAAATCGAAGCCCAGGCCGCCCTGTGGATAATGCGCGCCGAAGACAACGACATGAGCGCCGCCCAACAGCAAGAGTTTCAAACCTGGCTAATCAGCAGCTACAAACACCGCGAAGCCTACACAAAACTCGCCGCACTCTGGGGCAGCCTCGACATCCTCGAAGAACTCAACGACCATGCCGCCGCCGTCGACCACCAGCAAAGCCCTAAAAACACCGCCAAAACCAGCGGCCCAACCCTCTGGGAAAGGCTTATTGGCCTGCGACCGTTTATCACTGCCAGAGCCCTCAGCGCCAGAGCCTTCAGCGTCAGCGCATTTGCCACCATCGCGCTTATCGGCATACTCGGCCTCAGCTACCAGATAATTAACAACCTAAACCAGCTCCACCAAGGCAGCTACATCACCGCCCTCGGCGAACAGCAAACCATCAACCTGCCCGACGGCTCCGCCATACAGATCAACACCAACAGCCAAGTCGACGTCACCTACACAGAAACCGCACGCATCATCCGTCTGGTTAGCGGCGAAGCCTACTTCGACGTCGCCCCCAACAAACAAAAACCCTTCTCAGTCTACGCAGGTAACGGCGTAGTCACCGCCGTCGGCACCGCCTTCAGCGTATTTCTGAACAACGAAAAAATCGACGTTATCGTCGAAGAAGGCAGCGTCGCACTCGCCAGCCGACCCAGCGGCAGCAACCTCAGTGAAACTAACAGCATCGCCCAAGCCAACAGCCAGCCCCAAGCCCCCCTAGGCGTCATCACCGCAGGACAAAAAGCCATATTCGAAAAAACCGTCGAAAGCCTCGACATGGTCGCGCCCGCCACCATCCAGCGCAAACTCTCATGGCGCCAAGGCAGGCTCGCCTTTGCCGGTGAGCCACTCGCAGAAGTCGTCGCCAGCGTAAGCCGCTACACCGACGTCACCATCGACATCGACGACCCCAGCCTGCGCGAACTCCCCATAGCCGGCAGCTTCAACGTCGGCGAAGTCGACGCCATGATCGAAGCCCTGGAAATAATGATCGACCTACGCATCGAACGCATCGGCCCCAAACGCCTGCGCATTTTAAGGCCAGAAAACATTTAACCCAGCGGCCATCAGTCACCCAAAGGGCAGCATCGCAGGCCCAAACCACAAAAAAATCCCCATAACCTAAATCTCTGCGCCATAGTTAGAGGATAAAAAGAATAAAAGCATTAAGGGACAAAAAGGTTAAAACCGCAGAATTATTTTAAATATCACAGGAGTGTTTATGGGTTTTCCCAGCGTCGAAGTCTGTATCTGTAGGATCGGTGGAAAAGACTAAATCGTATGTTAATCACCGAGCCAACTTTGTGGAGAGTATTACGTTTGCAACGACTATTAGCAGCCATCTGCATAGCCGCAGCGGTAGCAATGTTTGCAGCAAGCGCAAATGCTCATGACCCCCAAACGCGGTACAACTTCAGTATCCAAAAGGGAACCTTAGGTAAAGCACTGGACGCTTTCGTACAACTAACCCAAGTCCAACTGCTCTACCCCCACGAACTGGCTCAACAGACAGGCGTTAACCCCGTCAATGGTTCACACACGATCAACGAAGCGCTTCAAATACTGCTTCGCAACACAGACTTTTCCGGCGATCTAACAGAAGGCGGCGTGATAGTAATTTCATACCGCGATCCTACAAAACTGAAAGATCGGGAGAAGACTATGGAACGGGGAAGAGATAATAGAAAAACTTTACTGGCAACATTTATAGCGATGTTTGCAACCGGTGCAACCGCACAGGGTGTAGATAGCGATCAACAGGCTGCGACGCAGCAAAATCAAATTGATGAAATTATTGTAACCGCGAGTAAGCGGGGGGCTGGGCAGAGTATTCAGGATACTGCCATGGCGATTTCTGCGTTGAGTGGGGATACGATTGAGAAGCGTGGGTTGGTGGGGATGGATGATTACCTGCGGACCTTGCCTGGGATGAGTATGCAGGATCGTGGTGCAGGGCAGAATAGTATTGTGATACGAGGCTTTCTGCGGACCCTCAAGCATCAAGTTCAACGCGGTGTCTTATTTGGGCGAGGTGCCATTAACTGGGTTGGGAACCTCAAGTGCTTTCATGGCGAAGTGGAATGCAGATATCAAACTAGTGGATGTGGAGCGATTGAAGTATTGCGCGGCCCACAGGGCACTCTGTATGGTCCGATTCAATGGGTGGTGTTGTACGAGTACTCCCAGCTAAGCCGGTGATTAAGTGAGATGGAAGGCTCGGTTTCTGCAAATACTCACAAACCGGTGAAGGAGGCGATGACAATACCATGCTACAAGGCATGATAAATATCCCCTTAATTGAAGATGAACTAGCCGTTCGAGTAGTGGCCTATCAATTCGATAACAGTGGTTTTATTAACAACGTTGCAGCAAGTCAGCCTTTTCCAGCAAGTCACGCCGCTGAAGCTGGTGGTGGTGTGGTTCAGGATCGAAATGATGTGGGTAATGATGAGTACACGGGTTTCGTATAACAACCCTTTGGCAGCCCACTGAAGACTTGGATATTACACTGATGCATCTGCAGCAGGATATTGAGCAGGATGGTACGCCAGAGGTAAATCTAAATGCGGCTGGTGACTATCAACAAAATCGAGTGAATACAGGGCCAGAAGGTAGCGACTATGAGTTTTTAAGTAATGAGGTGGATATTACCAACTTGGTGATTAACTATGATTTAGGCTGGGGCAGCATTACCAGTTCTACCTCACAGCTTGATTATAACTGCTGAGCTTGATACTGATTTTAGTCAGTTATTTTCGAGTGCCTATTACTTCAGAGCGCAAAACTGACACGGAAAATTTTATTCAAGAATTACGATTGAGTTCGTCATTAGAGGGTGATTTACAGTTTGTTGTCGGCTGTATTATGAAGACAAAGAAAAAAATATTGACAATGCTTCGTTGGGGCGGGCCTGCAAGTGACCCTGCCGCTTGGAGCGATTGCTATTCCCACTTCTTCGCACTGAAACCTTTGAGCAAAAGGCCTTTTTTGGTGAATTAAGCTATAGCATTAGCGATCAGCTAACCGCCACTGTGGGTGTTCGTCATTTCGACTATGAAATTCGGTGGGTCTAATCATTCAATGGCTCACCTTTGCTACCAATCCGTCCAGCGATGAAACAGGGCAAAGCTATAAGGCGCTTCTAGCTTATACCCCCAATGAAGATATGATGGTTTATGGTCAATGGGCTGAGGGTTTTAGGCCTGGGAAGGGATAGCTCCAAACCTATCTGTGCTGCACTCAATATTCGATCACCCACTCAATTGGATTCTGATACCACAGAAAACATTGAATTAGGGTTTAAGTCTTCTTGGGCAGACAATCGATTTGTATTCAATGCCGCGCTGTATCGCATTAATTGGGATGGATATTCCAGTTGCGTTAATCTAGGAAGCTAGTGGGCGTTATCTTGTGTTGTGGACTTAACGCAGGTAAAGCCGTAGCGGAGGGTGTTGAGTAGAGTTCCAGAGCCGTATCACGAAAACCTTCATGTAGATATTAGCGCGTCCTACGGTGAGACAACGCTTTCAGGTGATTCAAGCTCTTGGTAGTGATGGTGATAATTTACCTGGGTCATCAGACTTTAATGCAACGCTGGGTATTCAATATGACTTTAGCTTGGCTAATAACAGAGCTTTGCCCGTATTGATTACGCCTATATCAGTGAGTATTTTAACAGTGTAGGCAGTGGCGCTGGTCAGACTCCGGCCGGTGGTTTTGGCCAACTTAACCTAAAAGTAGGCACCCAGTTTGATCAGATATCAGCCGATATCTTTGTCGATAATCTGACCAATAATGATGGCCTTACTTGGGTTGAAACGGTCTTTTCTGGCAGCTACTGACGTTGCCCGCGCCAATCAAATTCGTCCTCGTACTATCGGTTTAAATCTACGCTACCAATTCTGATTTGATGCCAGTCTAGATCACAGCAGCATTTGCAATAAATGTTGCTGTGATCTTTCTAATCTTCTAATATGACTCGTTAAGAGCCACTCAATATGTCAGCAATAAACGATCAACCAACGTCAGTTGGAACAGGGTCAGATTGCCCAAAGCTTTCTCTAACTGATTCCTATCCTATGCCGCGCCTTATCTAACCATGACGTGGTTGGGCGCACCTATTCCTATTCTTCAGGGCATATATGCAAAATATTACGGGTTTTCATTAACAACACTGGCCACCATAATTTTACTGGCCCGTTTTTTCGATGCCATTACTGATCCCCTGATTGGTTACTATTCTGATCGCTATGCCCGTCGTACCGGTACCCGAAAGCCTTTTATTTTGGCGGGTGGATTACTGCTGATACTCAGTGCCTATTTTCTATATGTGCCTATTGGCGGTGATATTGGTGAATCCAGCAATGTCAGCGTTGCCTATTTTACCTTTTGGTTTATGGCGCTTTATTTGGCAATGACGCTATTTGAAATTCCTCACAGTGCCTTGGGCCAGTGAGCTGGCATTAACCTCTACAGATAAAGCTAAAATTTTCAGCTTTCGCAGTGTCGCTAGTGCCTTGGGTATGGTGTGTTTTTATTTAGTCCACTGCTGCCCTTTTTTGCTACACAAGATATTACGCCAGAAACCTTAAAAGTATCGGTAATCTCTGCGGCTGTTTTGATGTTGCCTCTGTTGTACCTCTGTTTAAAAAATACCCCGAACCGTTCTTCCTTTTCCACGGCTGATGTGCATCAACAGCAAATTAACAAGGGAGATCAACAAACAAAAATTCTCTGGGACAGTTGTTTCAATCAATTGTGGGTAATAAACCTTTAGTCATTTTCTTTTCAGCCTTTTCAGCCTACGGCTTTGCCGCTGGCATGTGGTATGGCCTGGTTTTTCTCTATGTGGATAGCTATTTAGGTTTGGGGGAGTATTTTGCGCAGGTGTTCTTACTGTCCTTTATTGTGGGTATTATCGCTACGCCAGTTTGGTGCACATTAGCCATCAAGTTAGGTAAAAAAACAGTTCTCTCAGCGTCGATGGTTCTACTTATTCTCAGTTATCTTTATGCCTCGCTATTAACACCCGAAGATTCAGGTTTTCGTGAACTATTAGCATTACAGATACTAAATATCTTGGGCGGCGGCTGCATGATGACCTTTGCGCCGGCCATGCTCTCAGAGATTGTTGATTACAGCACCTTGAAATACCGCATCGAAAATACGGCCAGCTTTTACGCACTGTTTATGTTTTTAGGGAAATTCACGCTTGCCGTTGGTGGTGGTCTGGGTTTAGCCATCGCCGGTTGGTATGGCCTGGATGCGACCACGACAGCGCAAACCGCAGAAGGTGTTGCTGGCCTATTGATCGGTATGGCGTGGTTGCCAATGGTCTTTATCCTTATTGCGCTGGTGTTGATTGTGTTGAGTCCCATTAACACCCGTCGCCACGGAATTATTCGCCGCCGTCTAGATTCTCGTAGCATCTCAGAAAACTCTAATCCCCCTGTGTTAGCCGTTATTGAGGATAGGGCTATGACCTAAGCGTATTCACAATCTTTATACAAAGAAAAAATCTATCGAACTATTTAATTTTATGGAGTAAAAACTATGGTTGATCATGCAAAAAACACAATAACCCCACAGGAAATGGAATCGCGCTATCAGCGCGCCCAAAGCCTTATGCAGGGAATGTTTACCAAGACCAGTGCCTTTAATACCACCCTCATTCCCCACTGGATTGGTGATAGTGACTGCTTTTGGTATGAGCGGGAATTTAAAATCGGTAAAGAATTTCGACTGGTCGATGCAGCCGCTGGCTCAAATGACATCGCTTTTGATCACGCGGCCTTAGCCAAGGCATTGGCACAAGCCAGTGGGGAAACGGTCAATGCTGAAGATCTACCCATCAGTAAAATCGACCTATGTCTATCGCCACTACAACTTGCCTTTGATGCTTATGGTAAACGTTGGTCATTTTCCAGCAAAGACAATCACTGCACGGAGATAGAGAGCTCACCCCGAGCAATTGGACCCTCTCACCCGACGGCAGTAAAGCCGCCTTTGTGCGCGACGATAATATCTGGGTACAAGATATTAATACGGGTGAAGAACGCGCATTGACTCAAGACGGTGAACCCTTTTATTGCTACGGCAGCGAGTCTTCTGCCTGGGGAGTAAAGCTCGCTGGTGGTACGCTAGAGGCGCTATGGTCACCGGATTCCAAACGCCTGTTCACGTTACAGATGGATACACGCCAAGTTAAAGTGGGTCCTCTGATGGAATATGCGCCACAGGATGGTAGCCTAAGACCCCGCATTCTCGCGGCTGAACGGCGCTATGGCCCTGCCCGGTGATGAGCATATTGATGAATACCGTTTTCTCTCCATTGAGGTCGAAACCGGACAGCAACAAGATGCTTATTACCGTCGCTGCCCGGTGTTTCGCAATGCTGAGGGGTTTTTTAGTGGACATCGTGGTTGGTGGTCCAATAACAGCCGTCATGCCTATTTTATCGATATAGAACGGGGTGGTGATCATGTCGCTCGATTGGTCGAATTTGATACCCATACCGGCCATACCCGAACTGTTATTGAAGAAGAATCCCCTGATACCTGCTTTAAATTACGTCTGGATTCACGACTGCCCATCCATACCAAACCCTTACCGAACAGCGATGACGTGCTCTGGTATTCAGAACGCAGTGGCTGGGGGCATCTCTATCTTTATGACCTCAAAACAGGTGAACTCAAACATCCGATTACGAAGGGTGACTGGATTGTGCGGGAAATCCATCATTATGATGCTGAGCGCCGTGAGCTAATCATTCAAACCGCTGGCCGTATCGCTGGCCGCGACCCCTACTATTGTGATATTTGCCGGGTGAATATTGATACTGGAGAGATAAGCCCCATTATTTCCACCGATCACGAATATCTCGTCTTTGACCAAGCCAGTGAGATGGCAGCCAATTTTGCAGTGACTCGAGACATCTGGGGCGGAGGGGTGTATCACCGACGGGAAACTATGTGGTGACAACACGGTCACGGGTCGATGAAGCACCGGTCAGTATGCTGCTGGATCAAGACGGCAATGAACGGCTTATTCTGGAAACGGCTGATGTTTCAGGTTTACCCGATGGCTGGCAATGGCCGGAACGGGTCAAGCTGTTGGCAGCCGATGGCAAGACTGATATCTACGGTGTGGTCTATCGTCCTTCCCATTTTTCCCCGGATCAATCCTATCCGATACTGGATAACACTATGATGTTTAAAGAAAGCTTTTATTCGTCTATAGGGTCGTTTTCCAATAACCCCCTTGCGGATTTCCGATATTTGGAACCAGCCGCTATAGCCGAACTGGGGTTTATTGTGGTGGATATTATGGCGCGAGGGACCGCAAATCGAGACGCGTGCTTTAGTGCATCTCCAGATGTTGAGTTACCCTCAAGTGAGAATCAAGCGGATCGTATTGCAGGCATTCGCCAATTAGCCGAGCGTTATCCTTATATGGATTTGAGTCGGGTGGGGGCTGGCGGAAGCGTATCCTCTAATGTGGCAGCGAGTGGCCTATTGGGCAACCCTGAGTTTTATACAGTGGGCGTGAGTAATGCGCCTGTCATGGAGCCAGGGCTATCACCGGCGTTTGCTGGCGAAGCCTATAATGATTTACCTGCATGGCGGAATACCCATCAGCTCACGCATACCTATGCCAAAAACCTCAAAGGTAAATTGCTGCTGATGCATGGCATGGTTAACCCTGCCGATCTCCGTTGCGCATACCTTTTTGCTTATTGAGGCATTACAAGCCGCTAATAAAGATTTTGATATGCTGATATTGCCTAACGATGGATACCCTGTGTGTAGTTATGGTATCCGTCGAGGCTGGGATTACTTCGTGAAACACTTGCTGGGCGTAGAGCCTCCGCTTGAGTTTGAACTCACTACCAGCATGGATATCTTTATTGGAGATATTATTGCGCTGCGCTTGGCTGATGTAGCCAGTTAAGGAATATTCATTTTCCTCTGCAACAGTTTGACAGACTTTCAGGCTAGTTCTGAAAGTCTGTCATGTTCACATCGTGTCCGCGCTTTATTGGCGGTATAACACCAAACCCCATCGCCATTCATCTAACAAAATCCACCAACAATTATTTATTCTTAAAGCAGGAGACCAGCATGAATAACGTGGGAAATCTTCACAACTTTGCTGACCGCACAGCCATTGTCACTGGTGCTGCCAGTGGCATCGGCAAGGAAATCGCCTTTCAGCTTGCCGCCTGTGGTCCCAGAGTTGTCGTTGCTGATAGAGCCGAGCAGCGTGTTCAAATAGCCCAGATGATCTGCGAGGGCGGCGGTGAAGCCATCGCCATCGATGTTGATGTATCCAACCAACAATCAGTAGAAGCGATGACCGCTTTAACGGAAGAGCGCTTTGGACGCATTGATATTTTGGTTCACTGCGCCGGCGTCGGCATTGAAAAACCCTTCCTGGAAACCACACTCGAAGAGTGGAACCGAATCATCAACATAGACCTAACCGGCACCTTTCTTTGCTGCCAAGCCGCAGCCAAAGTCATGGTCAAAAACCAATACGGCCGAATTATCAACCTTGCATCAACCGCAGCACTGCGCGGCGGATTTCACCGCGCTGCCTACGGCGCCGCAAAAGGCGGCGTTGTCACCCTAACAAAAGTCATGGCCGTTGAATTAGCCGCACAAGGAATCACCGTTAATGCCCTAGCGCCAGGCGCAATAGAAACCGAACTTGTTGCCCAAATGCACAGTGAAGAAACCCGAAAAATTTATACCAACGCCATTCCCGCAGCTCGTTATGGCACACCAGCAGAAACGGCCGCAGCCGCGTTATTCCTAGCCAGTGATCAAGCGTCTTACGTCAACGGCCACGTCATGGCGGTGGACGGCGGGTTTTTAGGCGCTGGATTGATGAAGGCGAATCAATGATATGGCATTGCTTTTTTAAGTAACACTCAGGCCCAGCGTACCTGTTTGTAGTTGCACTTAGTGACTATACCCAAACGCCACCCACCGAGCTGACCCTTAAACCCGGCCAGCTCATTTTTTTGTTCCATCAACCGTAAATGACTATAAGGACCGTAGTTATGGCATCACAAAACCAAGTCACCGGTGTCCTCACCGATAAAACCCCAAACACCTCATAACCCTAACCCCATCAACAAAAACACAACGGAAGTAACCACAACCCGACGTCATTAAATTTTCCAAAACGTCGCAACCAGTAAAAAAAGGAGTGCACTCATGCACGTATCATTTAGCGATATTTTTAACCTCTACCAATTCCCCTCCGGCCGTTTAGCCTTTGCCCTCGATAAATGTTTAGTCGAAGCTAAAGCCCTAGAACTCCCCGAGCTTATTCAACGTCTAGAATCCGCCATAGCGCATCAAGATTTAACCCTCGATGCAGAAATCGCCCGCGACAGTGCGCGCCTAGCCAAAAGCCAACACGGCCCCGCAGCCAAAGCACTGGATGCCCGCGTCGACAGCGCTTTTTCAGCGTTGCACGACAGCTTGCAGGCACAGATCCGCATGTTTGGTGCCGACAGCGAGCCAGGCCGTCATGCCAGCACAATCATCAACCAAAGTTTTCGCAGTGGCGTGCACGCCATTACGCAATTGCCGTTTGTAGAACAACATGAGCGAGTCAGCCGTATTGTCATTCAGTTGCAGGACAGTGACGGCGAAACAGGGCTGGCGAAAAATATCGCGGCCTTGGGTTTGGGTCCCATGGTCAATCAATTGGGTGCGCTAAATGAAGACTACGGCAAGCATTTGCAACTGGCCTCACCGGAGCAATTAGAAAGCAGCACCATAGAAAGCCTGCGCAGCCAAGGGCAACTGCATCTGTTGCAAGTTATTGCGGTGATTGTCGGCCTGTTTCCCGATGGGGATGAAGACTCAACCCAGCGCCGCAATAGGCTGCTAACGCCGATTTTTGAACAACAACAGGCACTGCGAGATGCGCGCCGTCGCCGTCGTCGTTTGACCGATGTCGACCCTGAAACGGGCGCGGATATCGAAATTGCCGATGAAGCGGAAGCAGTGGCCGATATCGACTAATCGCCTGAAACCCACGTATGGCAGGGGGTCAACCCCCATTCGGGTGACCCAGGGTCATAAAAATGGGGGTTGACCCAGCGGATTATGACCTTGGGTCATCCGAATGGGGATTAGACCGGCAATATTATGACCTTGGGTCATCATTTGGGTGATACGACTGCTGTGAATCATGACCTCGGGTCATCACTTGGGGCAGTCAACCCCTTGGGTGGATGACCCGGGGTCATCTTTGAGGGGGGTTAACCTCGGGGTTTGAGGGTAGTGACCCCCTGAGTTAGGGGTCGACCCCGGTTCTGTAGGGGGCCTTAGTCTAAAACATGGGGTCTGCTGGCTTGTGTGTTGATGCTGGCTTATTCGCCAGCTTTGTTAGTATGAGAAAAAAGTCTGTCATACCGGCGCAGGCCGGTATCCATTTTTGTGTGGATGGACCCCAGCCCCAGCCTTCGCTGGGGTGACGTTCCTTCGCTGGGGTGACGTTCTTTCGCTGGGGTGACGTTCTTTCGCTGGGGTGGTGGGTAAGGGAGATCCTTTACTGCGTTTAGGATGATATTCTCTGGGCTGGATCAGCATGACAAACTAGTAGCCTCCATTGCCTTTTTGTGAAAAAGTAACAGCATTCAAGCAGGCTGTTATCCAATACTATGAATATTACCCTTCTTACCAACCGTGACCTTCCAAGCCATTTGGCGCTGACCCAGTTGGTTGGCGCTCTTAGTCATCACAAAAGCAGGGGCGGGCGGGATATTACAGTTTTCCCTCTAATCCGAGCTATAAAGTGATGAAAATGGAATTGCAGTAAAGTCGTGGTTATCTATTTTCATTGGGAGGATTTTATTACCGGAATAAAGCAAAAATCCTTGCTTGAATTTACTGCCTGCATAATTGGCTAGACTGACCAATCCGGAAAAGTCAGATTTAGAAAATGACTTTGCGGCTTTTACCTCGATGCCTGTGATCATTCCTCCAGGTTCTTCTAATATGATATCAACCTCTTTCTTTTGATGGTCGCGAAAGTGGTATATCTCGACTTCATGGTTACTGAATATTGCATTTTTACAAAGGTCAATAAAAATCAAGTTTTCTAATAATCCACCAAAAAATTGGCTGGCCAATAGTTGTTCTTGTGTTCTGATACCTAAAAGGTAGCAGGCTAAGCCGGTATCAACGAAATGTAATTTTGGTGTTGTAACAGCCAGTCGTTTGCTGCGGTTTTTAATGTAGCCAGAAGCCCTGCGTACAATAAACATTTGTTCTAGAGCAAGGATCATTTTTTTGGTTTTTTCATCGCCTATGCCCAATTCATTCGACAAATTATTATAGCTGAGTAAATTACCGCAACGTCCAGAGAGTAGGTTTAGTAGCTCATTTGCATGTGTGATGTACTGGCCTCTGCCGCTATAAACCTGTTCGAAATCCTTAAGTATTCGCGCCTGCACATAGGATCTAAACCAGCTGCTTCTAGCCCGGACACTCTTGTTTTGAACTTCAGGGTAACCGCCTTTAAGTATCTTGTTACATAAGTCTTGCTTTGAGGTAATGACGTCTCCGTGGTTAATAAATTTTGAATCAATAATCCGGTCAACAGTGTTATGGGCTTTACCTTCTAATTCTGCGAGGCTAAGTGGATACATGGTCAGAGTGTCCATGTGTCCTGGTAGTCGGTCTGTAATTTCTTTCCCGGCAAATACGTCAGTTGAGCCGGTCAATAAAAATTTACCTTTTTTCTGGGGAGGTAATAAATCTGATGATTGCTTGATGGCGAGTACGAGGGCGGGAATATACTGTACCTCGTCAATGCTTATATTTTCCTCTTTAAAGGCATCAATAAAGCCTTCAGGGTCTGAAGCAGCTGAATCTCGTAAAGCCTGCTCATCCAGAGTGATGTATTGCCGCCCTGTTTCTTCAGAAAGCTGCCTTGCTAGCGTACTTTTACCGGCCTGCCTTGCGCCAGGTATATAAACTACCCTGAATTCCTCTAAGGACTCAAGAATGCGTTGTTTGATGTGTCTTGCATACATAGCAGTTACCGGGTTGTATTTACTGGAGAGTATTTATAAGGTTGTCGGGAGATATAAACATAGTTATCGGGAGTTATCAATAAAGTTATCGGGAGTTATCAGTGGTTACTCTTAGCGCCTAGCTCCGGAATTCGAGTTCGGGGGACAGTGACTTTATTACCCTGAACACTCTATTGCCCCAAAGCCCTCTATAGTCATCCTGAACCATGCCTGCCTAAGCTAAAAGGTCCGGTATTATCGGTGTTAATTAAGATCATAGTCGAATTGCAAGTAGCTATCAGATGCTCCTATCGGTCTCCCTTCTGTCATATTGAGCATAGTGAAATATCTCTAGATCCTTCACTGCGTTCAGGATGATATTCTTTGGGCTGGATCAGCATGACAAACTAGTAGCCTCCATTGCCGTTTTATGAAAAAGTAACCGCATTCAAGCAGGCTGTTATCCAATACTATGAATATCACCATTCTTACCAACCGCGACCTCGCCAGCCATATTGCCCTGACTCGAGTGGTAAAACAGCTTGCCGGCCACAGGCTGGAAATTTTTCTTTCCGAGAAAGTCGGTGGTGATCAGCAGCTACCTCAACCTCTGTTACAGCTGGCGGCTTTTGAAAATAGCCTGATCGAAGATGGCCGACCAAGTTTTGATCAGTTGGCAGCAGCTGCTGGATGTACTATTCAGGGATTTGGCGATATAGGTAATCAAGTCAACAGCCCAGCTGGGGTTGCTCGCATTCAGGCCACTGAACCAGAGCTGATTATTTCTCTGCGCTTCGGGCTAATTATCCGCGATGAAGTGATTGCCATTCCCCGTTATGGAGTGATTAATCTGCACTCCGGTCTATTGCCCAATTATCGCGGGGTGATGGCAACCTTTAGGGCCATGCTTAATGGCGACAGCGAAATCGCTTCGACACTGCACTTTATTCAGGATAGCGGTGTGGATACCGGCGATATAATCTCGATGCAGCCAATCCCTCTGCTGGCGGATAAATCCTATCTGTTTAATGTCCTCAATCTTTATGCCGGTGGCTGTGAACAGATATCTCAGGCGGTGGCTGCGCTTGATGCTGGACAACTCTTAACTGCCCAACCACAGCAGGGGAAGGCGGAGTATTTTAGCTTTCCCACTGAAGCGGATCTCGCGGCTTTTTTTGCCTTTGGCCACAGGCTTTTTGAAAGCACTGATGCGGGTCTTGATAACACTCCTTAGATTACTCTCTACAACCAATACTAAATCCCCCGCCATTAGGGTAAAATTCGCGCCTCGTTTTCTCCAGTAAAGGATTTTGCAACGTGTCAGACGTTAAAAAAGTAGTTTTAGCCTATTCAGGTGGTTTGGATACTTCAGTTATTGTTAAGTGGCTGCAAGAGGAATATAACTGCGAAGTGGTGACTTTTACCGCCGATATCGGTCAGGGTGAAGAAGTTGAACCGGCTCGCGCCAAAGCCGAAGCGCTGGGCGTAAAAGAGATCTATATCGATGATCTGCGTGAAGAGTACGCTCGCGATTTTGTCTTCCCAATGTTCCGCGCCAACACCATCTACGAAGGTGAATATCTGCTCGGTACCTCTATTGCCCGTCCGCTGATTGCTAAGCGTCTTATCGAGATTGCCAATGAAACCGGTGCTGACACCATCTCTCACGGTGCCACTGGCAAGGGTAATGACCAGGTACGTTTTGAGCTGGGTGCCTATGCACTGAAGCCGGGTATCAAGGTTATCGCGCCATGGCGTGAGTGGGATCTAAACTCCCGCGACAAGTTAATGGAATACTGTGAGACTCACAATATTCCGGTGGAGATGAAGCGCGGTAAAAAGTCGCCGTTCTCTATGGATGCCAACCTGCTGCATATCTCTTACGAGGGCGGCAATCTGGAAGATCCTTGGTCAGAAGCTGAAGATGATATGTGGCGCTGGACTGTTTCCCCTGAGGAAGCACCAGATGAAGCGACTTATATGGATATCCGCTATGAGAAGGGCGATATTGTGGCTATCGACGGCGTGGACATGTCAGCGGCGACAGTGATTGAACATCTAAACAAAGTTGCCGGCGCCAATGGTGTGGGTCGACTGGATATTGTTGAAAACCGCTATGTGGGCATGAAGTCGCGCGGCTGTTACGAAACACCAGCGGGCACGGTAATGATGAAGGCGCACCGCGCGATTGAGTCATTAACGCTGGACCGCGAAGTGGCTCATATGAAAGATGAGCTTATGCCCAAGTACGCCAAGCTGATTTACAACGGTTACTGGTGGGCACCAGAGCGTTTGATGCTGCAGGCGGCGATTGACCAGACGCAGGATGTGGTTAATGGTGAAGTGCGTATCAAACTGTATAAAGGCAGCGTTAGTGTTGTTGGTCGTCAGTCAGCCACTGACAGTTTGTTTGATGCCAATATCGCTACATTTGACGATGATGGCGGCGCTTACAACCAGGCCGATGCCGAGGGCTTTATTAAATTGAACGCACTGCGTTTGCGAATTGCTGCAAACAATGGCCGCAGTCTTAAATAAGTCTTTCTACGTTATCGTGAAATAAAAAAAAACCGCTCAAAAGGGCGGTTTTTTTTCGTCCAGAAAAACAGGCACTAGCTGCGCATATGCACATCGACTTGCGGGAAGGGGATTTCTAAACCATGGGCCTGCAAGCTCTTATAGATAGCAGTCAGGTAATTAGAGATCACGAGCCCGGGGCGTTTCACCAATGCCCCCTCGGTCCACACCGATAATGTGCACTCCACCCCAGAACTAGCCAGTTCACGTACCAGCACATCAGGCATCAGTGTGGGTCGTTGAATAGTCAGATCAACCGCATTTGCCGCCTCCAAACCCGCCTTTTTAACCAGATCCAGATCACTGCCGTAGGCAACACTAAAATGAATAGAGAAACGCCGCACATCATCATTCAGCGTCCAGTTATTTACCTGATTAGTAATAAAATCAGCGTTGGGCACCAGAATGTCGGCATTGTCTAACGTGCGAATAAGCGTGCTGCGAATATTGATCTCGCGCACCTCGCCGAGCAGACCGTTAGGCAACTCAATAAAGTCACCGATACGCAGAGACTTTTCAAACAGAATAATAATCCCGCTGACAAAGTTGTTAACAATCGACTGCAAGCCAAAACCAATACCCACACCCAGCGCACCGGCAACTAGAGCCAGCTTGCCAAAACCAAAACCAAACCCAAGCATCGACAGCGCCGTTAAAATACCCACAGTGTAGACAATGTATTTCATCACTCGATTGACCACATAGATATTCTGATCTCGCGCACCGCTGCGCTTGGCAGCAAGGGTAGACGCACGAGAAAAAAGACGTGAAGCCAATACGGTTAGCAATAAAACGCCCAGCGCCGACGCAAGCTCGATCCCTTTTAAGGAATAGTCGCCAATCTGTAAAAGCGGCACGTTAAGCCAGTATTCAATTTCTGTCATCACAACCAATTATTCCTCTTAAAAAAGACCACCAAACCAGTGGCTATAGTGACCATAGTGCCCATCAAAATAAAGTAGCCGTAAGGATTGTGCAACTCAGGCATATAGTCAAAGTTCATACCATAAACTCCTGCCAGAAAACCCAAAGGCACAAAAATAGCCGTAACCACCGTCAAAATCCGCATGGTTTCATTAAGCTTGTGGGAGGTCAGCGAGATATGGCCGTCGATTAAATCTCCAGCCAAATCATAATACAGAGCCGACAAACTATTGAGCCGCTCAAACTTCTCGTAGACATCGGTCACTGAATGCAGCGCATCGAGATTATCTGGGTGCTCCTCCTTAAGATGTGCGAGCAACTCTGCATAGACACGATCATGGTAGCTATGCAGCCGCTTAAGCTTGCGTAACCAGGTTTTACAGGCAATCAGTTCACGCAACACACTATCATCAGGAGAGGACAAAAGAGTATCCTCATAGCCAGAAATAAGCGGCTCAAAATCTAACACCAGATCCAAATAGTTCAGACCAATACTATTAGTAATGGAGGCAAACAACAGCATCGGGCCACGCGGTATTTTGTGTTCAAGAACATCACTGTCCCACCACAGAGCGATCGCATTTGAAGGTTTGTCATGACGTGTAATTAAAAACTTATCCCCAATAAAAGAGGAAATTTGCAGGGTATCCAGAGTAAACCCCGCAGATTCGGCGCTAAGTTCACGCACCAAAACAAACGACTGATCACTAAAATGCTCAGTTTTAGGGGGGTGACGCAAGCGGCGAGCATCTTGAATCGTCAGTGGGTGGCAATCGAATTGATCAAAAATAACCTGCTCTGATTCTATGGGTTCGTCTTCAATATCTATCCACAGGACCGCCCCTTCAGGGATGGGCAAAGCAATAAGCTCCGCGCCACCTTTAATAAGTTTTGAACCATCATAGAAACAGACTTTAATCATCAAATTACCCTTATATCCTTGATGCACTAACGACAGGCCACGAAGAGCAGAGTCGAGAAATATGACCTACATTTTCCAAGTATAGGGTAAATCATTAGAATCAAAAGAAATTTAATGTTGATCAAAAAATCCATAATTAACCGTTATCTGAAGAGCAATTTATCGACTACGCTTTTATAAGACAGTCGGCAAAAAACAGACAGAAATACAGCAGCTTGTCACTTGAGTATTTAAAGATAACCAATGGATGGATCATGGACGCTAAGGACTACTACAAAATATTAACGGTTGCCGAAGATGCCGACAGCAAAGCGATCAAAACCGCCTACCGAAAGTTGGCCCGAAAGTATCACCCAGATGTCAGTAATCACCAGCAAGCCGAAGAAAAATTCAAAGAAGTCACCGAAGCCTACGAAGTTCTAAAAGACCCAGAGAAACGTGCCCAGTACGACGAATATCGCAAGTATGGAGAGCGCCCTCAGCAATCAAATCAGGCAAACGGCAGTTATGAAGGAGCCCAATTTGAAGGGGATTTCTCAGACTTCTTCTCGTCAATCTTTGGCGGCGCTGCGGGAGCAAGAGGAACAGGGCAGGGCTATGGTTATACCTCGCAACAATCCTCTAATCAGCGCGGCAATGATATTGAAACCGATATGCCGATCTTTCTTGAAGATACCCTAGCTGACGCCTCTAAAACTCTATCTTATCGACTGCCTCACCGAGATGCAGAGGGGCATGTCAGTGAAATCAACCGAACCCTCAATGTGAAAATCCCCGCAGGCGTTGTCAACGGCGAACGTATCCGCCTAAAAGGCCAGGGCGGTCAAGGAACCGGCAGTGGAGAAAACGGCGACCTCTACCTACGAATCCGCATGGTACCCCACCCACTATTTGATCTAGAAGCCCACAATCTTGTTATTACCGTACCTCTGGCCCCCTGGGAAGCCGCACTGGGGACAACTATTCAGGTGCCAACCCTATCCGGGAAAATCAAATTAACCATCCCCGCCAACAGCCAAACTGGCCAGCGGCTGCGCATTAAAGGCAAAGGACTAGTGCGCAAGCAGGGTCATGGAGACCTCTACGCACTACTCAAAGTAGTTATGCCTGTGACCACAAACGATCAAAGTAAAGAGCACTGGCAGCAGTTAGCAAGGGATGCAGCCTTTGATCCGAGAATGGAATGGAGCAAATAATCATGGAAACACAATACTTCAGCTTTCAAGAACTGTGCAATGTCACCGCCTTACCCTCGCACATCCTTATTGAAATAGTGGACAACGGTATAGTCGACCCCGAGGGAAACGGCCCCGAAACGTGGCTCTTCAACACCCACATGATCAGCCTCACCAAAAAGGCCTGCAGATTGCACGATGATCTAGAAATTGATTGGTCGGGTATCGCACTGGCGATCAGTCTGCTCGAAGAACTGGAACAGGTTCGCTATGAAAACCAACAACTGCGGGCGCAGTTAAGTCGGTTTGTTACTGATTAGACAGTTGAGTACGACGCTAATATTAAACGCAAACATTAAAAGCTAATTCAAAATGCCAATTAACAAACAGCTACAGTAAGCCGGCCTAAGCCATCCAGCTATCATCAGCCCAACGCCATTGATTAACGGCCTTATAGCCTTTGGTATAGGCGATCCCACGAATAAGATCAGCCTCACCCTCAATGCTGCCACCGGTCTTGTCATCCCACTCTAGATTCAGACGACGCAGATCATGGCGCAATTTAACCTGTGCATAACTAACCCAAGCATCGTCACCAAAGTACTCATAAGTGACATACCAACCTTCCGATTTAAGAGCTTTGATTAAGTCCCTAAATTCATAGGTAGGAATACCTTTTATAGTCGACAGTCCGAGCACATGAAAACGTAGTTTGCAAAATGCGCGTGAGAATAGGTTATCTCTTTTCATCCTTGATCACTCCTTTGACGATGTCCAATTTCTTTAATAGTAGACGAATATTTTTTGATTAAAGGGTAAAAATACGGCAACAACCTTTGTCTATTTCAATCACAGAATCAATTCTTGGATTCACCGATAATAGAAGGGCATATCAATCAATTAGTGACTATATTGACATGACTAAACAGTCATGTTAATTTTTAGCATAACAGGGAAGAAATAATGGCAATTCCAGCATTAAATAAAAATGGAGAGTTAGTGGCAGGTGAACATAGTGCAACACTAGACGAGGTGGAGGCTGTTTATGGCCGTTCGCCTGATTGCAGAAGATGCTTGATGAAGGGGCTGCGTGACGCAGTTGATAACCTTGAGCAAGCGGGCGTAAAAAGAATTTGGATTGATGGTAGTTTTGTAACGAATAAAAAGGAACCCAACGATATTGATGGCTGTTGGGAGTACAGCAGTTTGGTTGATACGAGTAAGCTTGATCAGGTTTTCTTAAGTAGAACAAGAGCAGATGCAAAGCAAAAATACGGTTTGGACTTCTTTGTATCACAGATAATTGAAACAGGTAGTGGCTTGCCATTTCCTAAGTTTTTTCAAGTAAACCGCGATGGCAGAGCAAAAGGTATTATCGTTGTGAGATTAGGAGGCTAATTATGATTACCAGTGGCAAGCAATACAGAGCATCTCAGAAACAACTGGCAATGCTCCAGAAAGCGTTAGTGTCAGACATTAAAAAAGACGTCCCAGATATAGTTAAAGAGGCCGGCAAGGCTCAGTTACAAGAACTTATAAAAGAGGTTCAAGCTGAAATATCTGAATATGAGAACTTAAGGAATCTAAATCTCAAAGATCTCGAAATTCATTCGGTTCAAGATTTAATGATGACACCTATACGCTATAGAATCGTCTCTCATATGAGCGTTGATGCATTTAGTCGTAAAGTGGGTGTCAGCGTTAGACAAATCCATCGATATGAAGCCGCTAATTACACTAATGCTAATACCAGTACACTGACAAAAATTTTAGACAAACTAGAGGTTAGTCTTGATGGGCGGGTTGCGTGATAGGATTAACTATTAAGGGCAACTCACCATGAGTGTCAGCAACTTTATCGTTAATACCGCTGGGATATAAAAAGGTCAAGTCTATTGATAGCTTTAGGCCGCCAGGCTGCTGTTCCTGTTCTTTTGTGCACAGTGCCGATCATCAGTAGCGATAAAGCCGTGGGTGACTGCTATTTCGCGAATAGACTGATCAGCACCTTCGATACTGCCGCCATATTTCTTGCGCCATTCTAAGGTTAGTTCATTCGAATTATTCTTTAGTTTGATTTTCGAGTGATGCAATGAGAGGCCGTCATTGTAATATATGTCGACAATATTCCAGCCTTCTGACTTTAGGCTTTTGAGTATAGCTATATATTTTTGAGTGGGGATGTCTCTTATAATGGATCTATCTACTGCGTAAAAATCTAGCTTGGGATGTGCTCGTGAAATCCAAGTATTTATCTTAATCATCCTTAATAACTCCATGTAATTGCATTGAAAAGCTATTCACAAATATATAGTAGCCTAAGGTTATGAATTAATAAAGGGAAAGTTAAAACAATATTCTCCATGAATCGCGATTTAAACGGCGGTTAGAAACAAATGTTAATATGGGACTCACCCAAATAACCCAAAAATCATCATGAAAAATCCAGCTTACCCTCGCTTCCACCTAGCCTTCCCAGTCACCGACCTGGAAGCTGCTCGCACTTTCTACTGCAATATCCTCGGCTGCAAAACCGGCCGCGAATCCGATCGCTGGATCGACTTTGATTTCTATGGCCACCAGCTAGTCACCCATTTAGTTGCCCCCGAAAATCACCCCATGGCAGCAACCAATGCTGTAGATGGGCAGGCAGTTCCGGCTTCGCACTTTGGTTTGATTTTGGAGTGGGATCAGTACGAACTATTAGTATCGAGACTTAAGGATTCGGCTGTGGAGTTTGCGATCGAGCCGACTATTCGCTTTGAAGGGCGCAGAGGTGAGCAGGCAACATTATTTATCCGTGATCCCAGTGGCAATTATCTGGAATTTAAGGCGTTTCGGGATATTGAAGCTTTATTTGATAAGGATCTGGAGTCTTATTAAATCTGACTTTTAAACCTCTAGCCCATAATCTTCCGCACTATCGCGCGGCTGACCAATCTTAATTTATCCTTCCCCGAAAACCCGGCCAATGTGGCTTTCTCAACACCCTGTGCATACTGACTGCGCTTTGAATAGTCGATCGCTATATCAATAAATACCGGCTGCCCATGGGCGGCAGTTTCCAGTGCGCGGCGCAGAGCGGTGTCGATTTCATGGTTATTTCTAATGGCGAAATAACCGCATTCCAGAGAGTCTGCAAAAGCACCCCAGTTAACATTGCCCAGTTCGGTGCAGGCCTTCTGGTTGTATGCAATCTCCTGACTATGGGAGATTCGCGAGAGATGACCATCATTAAAGATGCAGTAGACGGTGCCGAGTTTTTCACGCACGGCGATCAGTGCTTCCATACCGCTTATCAACATAGCGCCATCGCCGACTATGCCGATAACCTGTTTATCGGGATTGGCGAGTTTGGCGGCGTTAACGGCGGGGACGCAGTAGCCCATGGCATTAAAGTTTGAGGGCGAGATAAAACCTCGTGGGTTATTGATCGGCATGAGTTCTGCGGTGAGAAAGGTATGGTTACCGTCGTCGGTGATGATAATTGCATCCTCATTAATCGCAGCGTCTAACTTGTCGAAAAATATCGCGGGGTTTACTCGTTCTTTGCTGTTATGGCTGTACCACTCTTCCTTAAATGCGGCTTTGTCTGTGGCGATGGCGGCGCAGAGTTGTTCGCTTTGCGGGGCTTTTTTTTGTTGTGCCTCTTGCTGCTCCTGTAACTTATACAGTAGGTTGGTGAGGGTTTGTTTCGGGTCGCCGCACAATGTCTGGACGGCGGGGTAGACGCGATTAAATACCTGTTTGTCGCTGTCTATATGAATCAGTTTTTTGGGCGGTATAAGGCTGCCGTTAGCGGTATCAATCTGACTAAAGCTGGTGCCAATGGCGAGCAGGCAGTCACAATTCTCAAAGGCATTTTGCGCGCTGGGGACGGCGGCGGGGCCGAAGATCATGCCGGCATGTAATGGATGTTTCGCCGGGAAGCTGCTGATGCCGGAGAGGGTGGTGCTTACCGGTGCGCCGATCTGTTCGGCGAGCGCGATTAGCTCTGGCTGTGCGTCGACGGCACCCCATCCCACCAGAATGCCTGGATGGTCGGCTTCGAGTAAATACTTGGCGGCGCGGCTGATGTCGGCATCGCTGTATTTGAGTTCTTCCTGATTGGCGGCGGAGAGATTGGTGGTGGAGTGACTGATTGCACAAGTTTTATTGTTTACAGGGTCGTCTATATCTGCGCTGGTGATCTGAATGCTTAGGGGGATGTCGATAAACACTGGGCCGGGTTTGTCGCTGGTGGCTATGCTGTAGGCGTTAAACAGGGTTTCGACGATCTCTTGTTGTTCGGTTATTTTAAACTGCTGTTTGGTTAGTGGCTTTAATAGCTGTTGCGGGTCAATACTGTCATGGTGATCTGTACTGCCGGCAATAATCAGCATGGGTACGCCGGCGAGAAAGGCTTCACCTATGCCGCTGATGCTGCGGGTCAGCCCTGTTCCGGTGACGATAATAATGGCGCCTATATTATTCGGCAGGTTTGGGTTGTTAGGGCTGGTTCGACTGAGGGCATCGGCCATAAAGGCGGCGCTCATTTCGTGATTAACGAAATGTGGAGTGATTTTCTTGGACTGATCTAGCTGGTCGTAGATTTCGGCATTGGCAATGCCGGGGATGCCAAAGGTATGGGCAATGCCGAGTTGTTCGAGGGCATAACGGACTAACCATGCGCCGGTTTTATTCATTTTAGCCACTATCCTCTGTGCTATTTAATGCTCCATTTAGGTATCGCTCTTACTTACTTCCTACTTCTTACCTTAAGCAATATTACCTGTTGTTCTAATTCTTTTGGCGCCTTTAACCGGGCGATCTTTCTGGGCATCGGCGCGGCGTTTTATGGCGGCATCAATACTGTTTTTTCCGGCGATTAACAGGCCGGTAACTAGAAATGCGCCGGGTGGCAGGATAACGACCAGGAAGCTGTAGTTATCGCCAAAGGGCTGCATTCTCCAGGAGTCGGCCATTGAGCCGAATAGCAGATGCATATTGTCGAACAATGTTCCCTGTCCAAACAGTTCGCGGATTGCGCCCAGTACAACCAGCACTAGCAGAAAGCCGAGGCCCATCATAAATCCGTCGAGGGCGGCATAGCCTATTGGGTGTTTGCTGGCGAAGGCTTCTGCACGTCCGAGGATGGCACAGTTGGTAACGATCAGCGGGATAAAGATACCGAGTATTTGATACAGCTCGTAGGTGTAGGCTTTCATCAGCAGTTCGGCGCAGGTTACAAAGGCGGCGATAATAATCACAAAGGCGGGCAGTCTGACGGCGTCGCTAACATGGTTGCGGATTAACGAGACGATGCAGTTGGAGCCGATCAGTACCATCATGGTGGCAATACCTAGACCCAGTGCGTTGACTACGGTGCCGGTGACTGCGAGTAGTGGGCAGAGGCCGAGCAGCTGAACCAGTGCCGGGTTGTTTGTCCATAGACCGTTTTTGGTGACTTCTGAAATGCTGACTTCGCTCATTGGGCTGCCTGCTCAGTGTTTAATGCGCTCTGCTCTAATAATCGCTGTTGATCATCATTAAAGTATTGCAGAGTTTTTAGTATTTGGTAGACCACGGCGCGGGGTGTAATGGTGGCACCGGTAAATTGATCGAATTCGCCGCCTTCTTTTTTAACTTTCCAGCCAGCGCTGCTGGGATTAACCAGCGATTTGCCATTAAAGTCGAGAATCCAGTCGCTCTTTTTCAGATCGACCTTGTCGCCGAGGCCTGGGGTTTCACGGTGCTCTACTACGCGTACACCGGCGATGGTGCCGTCGAAGTTAATGCCGACAATCATGGCGATATCACCACTGTAGCCATCTGGTGTAACGGCGGGAATAATGGCTGCGACTGGCTGGCCGTTATCGCGGGCGATATGAATATTGCCGCCTTTTTTAAGTCCGAGCATTGCCCAGTACTGCTGGGGTACTGGTTGAACATCCATTAACAGATCGTTGTTGTGGCGCTCGAGGGGAATAATTTCCAGCAGGGCGCGCTGTGCGGCGCGACGTTCTGAGTCGGCGATACGCTCTTTGGTCAGGTCGTTGGTGGTGGCGAGAATAATCGCTGTGACCAGTGCGAAGATGGCGAGAACGATGCTGTTAAATCCAATTGATTTAAAAATCATTGGCCTTCCTCTTTTTCCGTTGCCCGGCGACGGTCGGTGTGACCGTAGGTGCGCGGCAAGGTGTAGTTGTCGATAAACGGCGCGGCAAAGTTGGCGATTAAGACGGCGAAGGCGACTGCATCTGGGTAGTTGCCCCAGGCGCGAATAATATAGACCAGCACGCCGATCAGGGCGCCGTAAATCAGTCGTCCACGATTGCTGACGGCGGATGAAACCGGGTCGGTAAGAATAAAGAATGCGCCGAACATGGAGGCACCACTAAACAGGTGCATCATTGGCGTGCCGGGGCTGGTGGAGCTGCCGGAGTCGTAAAAGATGACTGACATCAGGGCCAGTGCGCCGAGCATGCCGAGCGGGCCATGCCAGGTAAAGATTCGGTTGGAGAGCAGTATTAAACCGCCAGCCAGAAAGGCGATATTGACCCATTCCCAGCCGGCACCGGCAAACATTGCCAGGTTAAATAGGGGTTCGCGTTCGTAGACCTGATCGACTAATAAGCCACTGCTGTGCTTAAACATATCCAGCGGGGTGGCGCCGGTGACGCCGTCGACCGGATTGATACTGCCAAAGACGATCTGCAGTGATTCGACTAATCCAGGATGGGAGATACCTTCTGGCAATAGTGCCAGTGGTGCGACCCAGGTGGTCATCTGGATGGGGAATGAGATCAGCAGAACGACATAGCCGACCATTGCTGGATTAAACGGGTTGTAGCCGAGACCGCCATAGAGCTGTTTGGCGACGACTATTGAGAATACGGTGCCGACAACAATGATCCACCAGGGTGCCAGTGGTGGCAGGGAGAGTGCCAGTAATAGGGCGGTGACCAGGGCGCTGTAGTCGCTAAGGTAAAAGGCGACTGAGCGGCCGCGCATTTTAACAACGATGGCTTCGCAGATAAGTGCAGTGACTGAGGCGATAACGACATTGATCAGGCTGCCCCAACCAAACTGCCAGGTTAGTGCGAGTATGCCTGGCACTGTGGCCCAGATGACTAGCTGCATAACCTTGGAGGTGCTCTGCGCGCTGTGGGCGTGGGGTGAGGTGACCTGTTTAAATGCCATTATGCTGTCAGCTCCGCAAGTTTGGTTTTTGATTGCTGCAGTTTCTGTCGGGTATTTTCGACGGCGGCACTGAATACGGCCTGTTTGTCGCTGTCACTGGCTATGGCTTCGGCAAGCTTTTCTTCGGCGACAATTAAACGTTGTTCGGTGGCGGCGATAGTGCGCTCGAGCTTGGCTTGCTGATCTTCCGGGCTGGCCTGTTTGGCGGCGGCACGGGCTTGGGCGGCGGCAATAATATCTGCGGCTGAGGAGCTGGGCTTTGCTTCTGCTTTGCTACCAGATGCGCCATCGGTCTTGTCAGCGGTTGGCGGATTGGCCTTGGCTTTCAGTGCCGCTTCACGGCGTGCAGCGCGTTTTTCTTCTTTCTCGCGCTCGGCCTGTTCTATACGCTCTTTGTGGAATTCAAAGCGCTCGCGGGCATGGTCGGCTTTTACTTTTTCATCCTGAGCATGGCGTATTTCACCTTTGGCGGCGCGGTAGTACTGCACCAGTGGAATATTACTTGGGCAGACATAGGAGCAGGCACCGCATTCAATACAGTCGAATAGATTGTGCGCTTCCAGACGTTCATGGTCCTGGGCCTGGGCGTACCAAAACAGCTGCTGTGGCAGCAGTGAGGCGGGGCAGGCTTCGGCGCACATGCCGCAGCGAATACAGGGCTGGGCCGGTTCGTCATCGGGAATTTCGGCGTAACTGGGCGCCAGAATACAGTTGGTGGTTTTAACGATGGGCACTTCTGCGGAGGGCAGGGTAAAGCCCATCATTGGGCCGCCCATGACTACGCGGCCACCGGCCTGTTGATCGTATTTATTGTGGGTCAGCAGATGGCTGACCGGGGTGCCGATCAAGGTGTCGTAGTTGCGCTGGATACCCACGGCATCACCGGTGACGGTGGTGACTCTGGAGACCAGTGGCTCGCCGTCGATAATCGCACGCTTGATGGCGTAGGTGGTACCTATATTGATACACACCATACCTATATCTGCGGGCAGTTTGCCGGAGGGCAGTTCTTTGCCGGTAAGGATATAGATCAGCTGCTTTTCGCCGCCGGAGGGGTATTTGGTGGGAAAGACCACGACGGAAATACCGGTGCCTTCAACATGGGGCGCCAGTGCTTCGATGGCTTCCGGTTTATTGTCTTCGATGCCAATCATAATATGACTGGGGTGGCCGAGAATGGCGCTGAGGATTTTTATGCCCTCGACAATTTCTCCGGCACGCTCGCGGATCGCTGAGTCATCGGCGGTGATATAGGGCTCGCACTCGGTGGCATTAACAATCAATGTATCGATCGGACGCTGACGACCGGGATTAAGCTTTACCGCTGAGGGAAAGCCTGCGCCGCCCATGCCAGAGATACCGGCATTGCCAACCATCTCTACCAGTTTGGCGGGGGAGATATGTTCGTAGTCGCTGATGCCTTGGTGCTCAATCCAGGTATCGGCATTATCGCTGGTGATTTCGATACAGGGCGCGAGCATGCCTGAGGAGTGGGCGATAGGTCGGTGTTCGATAGCGCTAACGGTTCCGGATGTCGGCGCATGCATGGGAATACTCACCACGCCTGCCGGTTTGGCAATCACCTGACCTTTAAGTACTGCCTGTCCGATTTCAACACAGGGAATAGCCGCGGCGCCAATATGTTGGCTAAGGGGAATTACCAATGTTTCAGGTATAGGCAGTTGGCCAATACTCTGGGTGACAGATTGGAGTTTGTTTTCTGGGGGGTGCACGCCGCCCGGTGTTACCCAGGTTTTGTTCATGCGGCATCCTCACTGTTTGGTTGGCTGGCTAGTTCGCCGCGCTTGTCGGTGGCGATTAGCTGTCCGGGTTGGTCGGGAATCGACCAGCGCCAGTCGGCAATGGTTTCTTCGACGGGCAACATATCAATACAGTCTACCGGGCAGGGCTCAACACAGAGGTCGCAGCCAGTACATTCGTCGGCAATCACCGTGTGCATTAATTTTGCTGCGCCGAGAATCGCGTCTACTGGGCAGGCCTGAATACATTTGGTGCAGCCGATACATTCGTCTTCGCGAATATAGGCAACGGTTTTTACTTCGCTCTCTTCACCGTGTTCGGCATCCAGCTCTGGTGCGGGAACATCGAGCAGGTTGGCGATAGCATTAATTGTCGCCTGTCCGCCGGGAGGACATTTATTGATCTCGTCGCCATTGGCGATAGATTCTGCATAGGGGCGACAGCCGGGAAAACCACATTGTCCACATTGAGTCTGGGGCAGTAGTTCGTCGAGCTGTTCGACAATCGGGTCGCCTTCGACTTTAAATTTTTCCGCGGCGAATCCAAGCAGGGCACCAAATAAGATGGCTAGTCCTACAAGTGCGACCAGTGCGGCAAGTATTGGGTTTTGGCTGATTAATTCGATCATTTAAACGAGTCCACTGAATCCCATAAAGGCCAGTGACATCAGTCCTGCGGTGATCATTGCAATGGCCGCACCGCGAAACGAAACCGGGACATCTGCAGAGGCGAGACGCTCACGCATTGCCGAGAAAAATATCAGTACCAGTGAAAAACCGGCGCCGGCGCCAAAGCCATATAGCGATGACTCTACAAAGTTAAGGTCTTTCGAGGTGTTCTGAAGTGCTACGCCGAGTACTGCACAGTTGGTGGTAATCAGCGGTAAGAATACACCGAGCACGCGATACAGCAGCGGGCTGGTCTTTTCGATAAACATTTTGGTGAACTGCACAACCGCGGCAATTACCAGAATAAAGGCGATGGTGCGCAGATAGATCAGACCCAGTGGCTCGAGTACCATTGCATTGACGATGTAGCTGGCCATGGCGGTCAGGGTCAGTACAAAGGTGGTGGCCGCGGCCATACCGATCGCTGATTCGAGTTTGTTGGAGACACCCATAAATGGGCACAGTCCGAGGAACTGTACCAGTACGTAGTTGTTGATCAGAATGGAGCTGACCAGAATAACTGCAAATTCTTGCATGTTCTGTACACGTGTAAAGGGTTGAAGGGCTCTATTATCGTGGAATCAACTAGTTCTATTCAACATATATAGAGCGTGTTTTTAGTTCTTTTAGTAATAAGCAACATTGTCGAAAGTCTTAACCTAGCAGGTCTTAACTAGGTACATCTTAATTAAGAGCTTGCGCGCAATTTACTCTTTTTATTCTTTAATTAAGTCACTCTCTGTCCCGGCTGCGCGCCACTGTGTGGCTCAAGCAGGTAGATACCTTTGTTATCTCCCGCCGCCAACACCATACCTTCGGACAGCCCAAAGCGCATTTTGCGCGGTGCCAGGTTAGCCACCATTACTGTCAGTCGTCCCTCGAGATCTTCTGGCTTGTAGGATGACTTGATACCAGAGAATACATTGCGCGTTTCGCCGCCAATATCCAATGTCAGTTGCAGCAGTTTTTCTGCGCCCTCTACATGGTTGGCTTTAACGATAAGTGCTACGCGCAGATCGACTTTTATAAAGTCATCGAAGGTAATCTCGCTGGCGATTGGATCGTCGGCGAGTGGCCCTTCGAGGGGTTTAGCCGCTGCCAGAGCAGCTTCTTCTTTACTGGCTTCAACCATAGCGTCGACCTTATCCTTTTCAATGCGCTGCATCAGTGGCTTAAAGTTATTAATCTTATGGTCAGTCAATGGCTGCTGAACGCTGTCCCAGTTAAGGCTATCATTTAAGAACTCTTCACCCGCGGCTGTCATCGCTGGTAACACAGGTTTAAGGTACGTAAGAATCACGCGGAACAGATTAATACCCAGCGAGCAAATATCCTGCACTTCCTGCTGCTTGCCATCCTGCTTGTTGAGTTTCCAAGGTTCTTTGCCAGCAATATATTCATTGGCGGCATCGGCCTGCGCCATAATTTCGCGAATCGCTTTACTGAAGTCGCGGTTTTCATAGTGCTCGGCAATGCTGTCTGCCGCGCCACTGACCTGAGCCCAGAGTTCCGGATTTTCAATATTCGCCGAGAGCACACCGTCATTGCCATTGGCAATAAACTTGGCACAGCGGCTGGCGATATTTACCACCTTGCCGACTAGGTCGCTATTGACCTTCTGCTGGAAGTCTTCGAGGTTGAGGTCGATATCTTCGACTGAGCCGGAAAGCTTCGAGGCGTAGTAATAACGCAGGTATTCCGGATTGAGATGGTCCAGATAGCAGCGGGCATTAATAAAGGTGCCGCGAGACTTGGACATCTTTTTGCCGTTCACGGTTACAAAACCATGAACGCAGATTTTAGTTGGGGTGCGGAACTCGGCACTGCTCAGCATGGCTGGCCAGAACAGGGCGTGGAAGTTAACAATATCCTTGCCGATAAAATGATACAGCTCGGTCGTGGAGTCTTTGTTCCAGTAGTGGTCAAAGTCCATGCCCTGACGATCGCAGAGATTTTTAAAGCTGGCCATATAGCCGATTGGCGCATCCAGCCAGACATAGAAGTATTTGCCCGGGGCATCGGGGATTTCAAAACCAAAGTAGGGTGCATCGCGGCTGATATCCCATTCCTGCAATCCGCTGTCCAACCACTCGCCAAGTTTGTTGGCGACTTCAGGCTGCACTGCGCCACTGCGCGTCCAGTCTTTAAGGAACTGGGTAAACTCGGGCAGCTTAAAGAAATAGTGGGTCGACTCTTTCTCGATGGGGGTTGCCCCAGAGATAGCCGATACTGGATTGATTAGGTCGGTGGGCGAATAGGTTGCCCCGCAAGCTTCGCAGTTATCGCCATACTGATCGTCGGTTTTACATTTTGGACAGGTGCCTTTGATATAGCGGTCGGCCAAAAACAGATTTTTCTCCGGATCAAAGGCCTGGGTGATATCGCGCTTGGCGATATGGCCATTGGCATTTAAGCGATTGTAAATCAGCTCGGAGAACTCGCGGTTCTCTTCCGAGTGGGTGGTGTGGTAATTGTCCACACTGATCAGAAAGTCTTTAAAGTCGGCTTCGTGGATCGCACGCATATCGGCAATATGCTGCTCGGCGCTAATGCCTTTCTCATCGGCCTTGAGCATAATCGCAGTTCCATGAGCATCGTCCGCAGAAAGGTAGTAACATTCGTGCCCGCGCATTCTCTGGAAGCGAACCCAGACATCGGTTTGGGTATATTCCAGAACATGGCCAAGGTGCAATGCTGCATTGGCATAGGGAAGAGCGTTAGTGACCAGGATCTGACGTTTTGATGACATGGTAAGGTTTCTTGTTAAGGCTTTTAATAGCGCGCGATTATAGCGATTTTGCGCCAACTTTTCATAGGCAATTGACCTGAGCCGTTTAAGCGGGCGTAAAACAGGCAGTTAAGAATATATTTGGAGTTATTTAGTGTTGGATCAAGTGAAAAAAATTATTGCAGTGGCCTCGGGAAAAGGCGGCGTAGGTAAATCCACAACTGCGGCCAATCTCGCGCTGGCATTGCAGGCCGAAGGTAAAAAGGTCGGCTTGCTGGATGCTGATATCTACGGCCCCAGCGTGGCCATGATGTTCGGGGTGCCAGAGGGTCAGCGTCCGGAGTCCCCGGATGGAAAATCCTTTATGCCGATTGTCGCCCACGGACTGGAAACCATGTCGATGGGCTATCTGGTTACCGATAAAACACCCATGGCATGGCGCGGGCCCATGGCCGGTGGCGCGCTGCAACAGATACTGACCCAGACCAACTGGGGTGAGCTTGATGTGCTGGTGGTGGATATGCCGCCGGGAACCGGTGATATTCAGTTAACGCTGGCGCAAAAGGCTGAAGTGGCTGGCGCAGTGATTGTGACTACGCCTCAGGATATTGCGTTGCTGGATGCCCGAAAAGGTATCGAGATGTTTACCAAGGTGAAAATCCCGGTGCTGGGTATTGTTGAAAATATGGCTGTGCATATCTGCAGTAACTGCGGCCATGAAGATTCAATTTTTGGCACTGGTGGCGGCGAGACGGTTGCTGAGCAGTACGGCACTGAACTGCTGGGAAGCCTGCCGCTGGATAGAAGTATCCGCGAGCGCGGTGATCAGGGGGTGCCTTCGGTTGCCGCTGAGCCAGAGGGTAAGATTGCCCAGAGTTATCGTGATATTGCGGTAAAAGTGCTGGAGCAGTTGGCGAGTGATAGCAGTGATAGTGGGCCGGAAATTGTTTTTGAGTAGCTCTGTTTTTCTCCGCTATCCCAACGAAGGAACGTCATCCCAGCGAAGAAACGTCATCCCAGCGTAGGCTGGGATCTCTCTACAGATCAATAGATACTGGCCTGCGCCAGTATGACGATCTTATGCTGGGATGACGGCCTCCTAGACTTCCCCTTGCCCAACCCGCGTAAATCGGTATCATACCGGCTGCGCTTTTTATGGGGTGCAATTTAATGAGCCGCAGCCCCACGCTGCAATCTCATCACGACCAAATTAAAAAAGAGAGTAATCAATGAGCATTAAGTCAGATCACTGGATTCGCCGTATGGCCGAGAAGCAGCAAATGATTGAACCATTTGAGGCGGGGCAGGTGCGTTACTCCGGTGATGATCGGGTGATTTCTTACGGTACATCTAGCTATGGCTACGATGTTCGCTGTGCCAATGAGTTTAAGGTTTTTACCAATGTTCACTCGAAGACGGTGGATCCGAAGAACTTTGATAATGACTCTTTTGTGGATATGACCGGTGACTACTGCATTATTCCACCAAACTCTTTTGCTCTGGCGCGAACCGTGGAGTACTTCCGTATTCCGCGCTCGGTGCTGACGATTTGCTTGGGTAAGTCTACTTATGCCCGCTGCGGCATTATTGTTAATGTGACACCTCTTGAGCCTGAGTGGGAAGGTCACGTTACCTTGGAATTCTCAAACACCACAAACCTTCCGGCTAAAATATATGCCAACGAGGGTGTGGCTCAGATGTTGTTCTTTGAGTCCGATGAGGTTTGTGACACGTCCTATGCTGATCGTGGTGGTAAGTATCAGGGACAGACGGGCGTTACATTGCCGAAGACTTGATGGGGCATTGCTTTTGCATGTGTCCAAACAAAAAAAACCTAGATTAATTATCTAGGTTTTTTTTGCGCTGAATTTTCCCTAAGGCTATCGGTTTAGGGGTTCAGTAGCGCCTGTTGCAGCGCCAATGCTTGTTTTTGCAGGTGCTTGGTATTTTTGGGTCCGGTTCTAAGCAGTTGCTTTTGCATTGGCAGCAGTGCTTCGAGGGCGGGGTCGGCAAATTTGTAAACCACGGATTCTCTGGTTAGTTTGATCGGCTCTACAATTATCGGTGTTGCCAGAATCACATCAATGGCTTGAAGAATAATGCCGTCCATTTGGCGTGGGTTGTAACCCATCTCTGAAAACGCGGTTTCTAATAATGGTCGCGAGAAATGAAACATCCTTGCTATCGAGGCCATGTCTGTATTGACGATTGCATTGATACTGCGTTTATAGCGTTCGTAATTTCCCGCGTTTAACCAGATGCTGCCGTCGCTTTTGTGAATGGCAAATCTTCCCTCTGGTGCAGTCAGGGGAAATACTTTGGAGAGCATTACACCATTCGAGAGGCCATCGAGATAGCTGGCGGTGCGTCTTATCAGGTCGTCAGTTTTCACCCATGTTGAAAATTCTGGTTTGCCATTGATCAGCAATAAACGATCGCGAACAAAGTCGTCACTGTTATCTAGGCCGGGAAGCTGTGGTGGTTTGGATACCAGTTTTTGTTCTGGCTGTGGCGCAGGTTTTGGCTCTGGTTCTGGTTCTGGCGCGCTGGGGATAACTGCTTCTGGCACCACTGGTGCTTGAATCACGGTTTCGACTTTCTGTTCTGGGATGGCGATTAATTCTAGATCTTCATCCGGTGTCGACTGTGATTGGTAGACAATACCAACAACAATAGCGACGGCTGCTAATGTGCCAACTATAAGAGCGGGATTTGAGCCTGAGGGTTTGCGGGGGCGATTCATAGTTGCTTCTCGTCTATTTTTTCTAGTGGTGTTATTTTTTTATTATTAATTGCACCATCGCGCAGTGCAAGGTGATGACCATCTTTGCCTTTCGATTGCTCCAGTCTAACAATAAGGTATTCCCAATCACAGGCTAACCAGACGCTAATTTTTTTATTGTCTTCGTCGGTGACTCGAACAACTTTTACGGTGTTTAAAGGACCGATAGCGGTATCTAAGATTTGTTTAGATACTACTTTATATTCGTATTGTTTCAGTTTGCCGCGAGAAATAACAGGGTAGGAAAAAACTTCTTTGCCGGCACTCAGGTCGCGGCGCAATTGCAATCTGTGGGTGATCATGTCGAGATAGCCAGTTTTGAGCTCTAATTTGTCGTTAGATTTGCCATTTTTTGTATATTGCACTTTGCTGTTTTGCCAGTCAAAACTCTGAATTTCTGTGCGATCACGCCCGAGTACAGATCGCTTATAGTTGTATTCGATTGGGACGAGCTGCTGGTCTGGGGTTACTCTAAAGGTGCTCTGTTCGTGAATCTTGCCGATGAAATTTTTTGCCACCAGACTTTCGCGATAAATGCCCGGCTCGATTTCTTCGAGTTTTTGCACGGCATTAATATTCAAGCCACTAAATGTTGCGGCATAATTGGCTTGATATAAATTGATCGGTGATTGGGTTTGGCTGTCGGTATGACTAAAGGCGGGGCTAGCGATTGTTAGCAGCATCATTGAAAGTAGTTTTATGAGGTACGTGCTTGACGTGCTAAGAGTAGGGAGAGTGCGAGTTGTTGCGCGCGTGCTGGACAGTATCACTATTTCAACCTCGGCATTAATTTTATAAACTGGTTAGAGTAACAAAATAGCAGATGGTTCGATGTTATGTTTTTTCGCGTATCTCAAGGTTGACACCTTCTACCGGCAGTAATTCGTTATCAAGAATAACATCGCCATCTCTAAGTTCTAAACGTCCCTGACAAAACCACTCGGCAGCCAATGGATAGATCTGGTGTTCAAAGTCTAATACTCGGCTTGCCAGTGCTTCTGCGCTGTCATTTTTTAATACAGGCACCTGCGCCTGAACAATAGCGGGGCCGCCGTCGAGTTCTGGCGTTACAAAGTGCACGGTCGCACCGGCTTCACGGTCACCGGCGTCTATCGCGCGCTGGTGGGTGTGCAGTCCGGGATATTTTGGCAGCAGTGAGGGGTGGATATTCATCAGTTGGCCGAGAAAGCGGTTTACAAATTGTGGCGTTAGGATACGCATAAAGCCAGCGAGAATAATCAGGTCTGGCGAGAAGCTTTCGATCACATCGCCGAGGGCCTGATCAAATTCACCCCGTGATTCGAAGCTTTTGTGGTCGAGAGTAATATTTGGAATGCCGACGTTAGCGGCTCGTTCGAGACCTTTAACGCCGGCTTTGTTACTGATAACAGCTTTCACATCGGCATTTAATGTGCCGTCGACGCAGGCATCAATAAATGACTGCAAATTGGATCCGCCGCCAGAGATTAATACCACTATTCGTCGCTTGCGCGTCGAGTTATCAGTCATTATTTAAGTCCAACCAGTTGCACCTGTTCTTCGCCTGCGGCCAGTTCAGAGATACTGCCCAATTCAAAGGCAGATTCACCACTGGCAGCTAACATATCCAGCGCTTCTTGCGCTCTGTCGGCGGGTACGCAGATGACCATGCCAACGCCACAGTTTAGGGTGCGATGCATTTCGTGTTCGTCAATATTGCCGCCTTTTTGTAGCCAGTCAAATACCACTGGGCGTTTCCATGCCTGAGTGTCGATAACGGCTTTGGCATTATCCGGTAAAACGCGGGGAATATTTTCCAATAGTCCGCCGCCGGTAATATGGGCCAGTGCATTTACCTGAGAGTTTTTAATCAGCTCAAGCAGAGGCTTGACGTAGATGCGGGTAGGTTCCATCAGCAGGTCGATAAGCGGTTTGCCATCAAGCTGTTCAACTGCTGGATCTGTGCCGGTGACTTCCAATACTTTGCGGATCAATGAGTAGCCGTTGGAGTGAGGGCCGCTTGAGGCGAGGCCGATCAACTTGTCGCCAACAGCAACTTTAGTGCCGTCGATCAACTCAGATTTCTCTGCAATACCAACACAGAATCCCGCCAGATCATAGTCTTCGCCTTCGTACATGCCTGGCATCTCTGCGGTCTCGCCGCCGATCAGGGAGCATCCAGAGAGTTCGCAGCCATCGGCAATACCGTTGACTACCGCAGCGGCGGTATCTATATCTAGCTTGCCAGTGGCGTAGTAGTCGAGGAAGAACAGTGGCTCGGCACCACAGACAATAAGATCGTTGACGCACATGGCAACTAGGTCGATGCCCACGGTGTCATGCTTGCCATGATCCAGTGCGAGGCGTAATTTAGTGCCCACACCGTCGGTTCCGGAAACCAGTACTGGCTGTGTGTAGCCAGTGGGTAATTCAAAGAGTGCGCCAAAGCCACCCAAGCCAGCCATTACTTCTGGTCGACGTGTGCGTTTTGCGGCACCTTTAATTTTTTCGATAAGTGCGTTGCCCGCATCGATATCGACGCCTGCATCTTTATAGCTTAATGATTTAGTGTTTTCTGTCATGGCAATTGGCTTCCGTGGTTGACCGCCTATTTTAGAGGCAGTGGGCCAACTTTTCATCAAGCACTGATATAATGTTGCAAATTTTTTGGAGAAAAACCGTTGAAACGGACATTAATTTTGGTTTTTACCCTATTTTGCATCTATGTGCCGACTGAAGTGACCGCTGAAGAAGTCTCTGGGCTCTACAGCGGACTGGTTTTTGTGCCAGACCAATCAGAGCAATCGCGTAAATTGGGTGTGCGTGATGCCCTTTCTCAGGTGCTGATCAAATTAACCGGTAATAGCAACATAATGCAAGTGCCGGGTATTCAGCAAGCGGTTACAAATACCGACAATTACGTTGCTGGGGTAGGCTATAAAGGTTTTCCTAGAGAACAGGGCGATAGCCTGAAAACAGGATTGCAGGTAAGTTTTTCTCGTCAGGCGATTGATCATCTTATACGTTGGGGGCAGTTGCCAGTGTTGCCCTCTGATCGGCCTAAGTTGTTGATTTGGATTGTGCGCGATGATCCTGAGACCGGTCGTCAGTTTGTTAGCAAGCAAACTCAGCCCGCATTTACTCAGCAGTTTGATAGCCTTATGCAGAATCGCGGAATGCCCTACAAGCTACCGGCCTTTGATCTTGAAGATCAGTTATCGCTCTCGGTAAATGAGGCTTGGGGGCTGCAAGAAAAAGCCATTGAGGCTGCATCGCAGCGCTATGCTACCGATGGTTGGATGTTGCTGCGTTTCTTTACGACTACAACCGGTGAGGCGCGTGGTTCGTGGATGTATCGCGCAGCTGGTCTGCGCGGATTTAATGATGTTCGTGCTGAGAATAGCGAGTTATTGGTTTCGCAGGCAGTCAATGATTGGGTGGATAGCCTATCTGCACAATTCACTTATATACCTCAGGCGGATACCAGTGAATTGGTTGTGCAGATTAATAAGGTTGATTCCTATGTCGATTATCAGGCAGTGCTCTCGCAACTTCAGAAATTGGAATTAGTGCAGTCTTTAAATGTATTTGCAGTTAAGGGCGATAAGCTTTTCTTAACTCTGGATATAGAGGGTGGTGTTGATCTGCTCAAGTCAGCGTTGGTGCGCAGTGGTCGTCTTGCAAATCAGACTTCAGAAGCGGCGCGTTTCAGCGGAAAATTGGAATTTGATTGGATCTCTAAGTGAAAAACTTTCAGCAATTGAGTTTAGCTATCAAGCTAGACAACCAGGCCACCTTCGATAATTTTTATGCCCCGAATGGAACACCACAGCATCTAGCTAAGATGTTGTTGCAGGATGAGGGTAAGCAATACGCTTATATATGTGGCTCTACAGGCACCGGTCTATCGCACCTGCTGCAAGCACTCTGTCAAAAGCATTCGCTGCGCCCCGGCAGTGGTGCGGCTATATATTTACCGTTAAAAGAGTTGCGTGATTACCCAGCGGAGCAGGTTCTGCAGGGGTTAGAATCCTCTGATATTGTCTGTCTCGACGATTTGGAAGAAGTTGCTGGCCGTAAGGAATGGCAGGAGCCATTGTTTAATTTCTTTAATCTCTGTAATGAGTCTGGCACTCGCTTAATTATAACGGCTCATACATTGCCGGATTTATTAGAGGTGGTGTTAAATGATTTACTGTCGCGTTTAAAGTCGGGTATTTCTCTGCAGTTGGTCGATTACAAAGACGCTGATCTGCGGCGCTTACTGCAACATCGGGCCAGCGGCTTAGGGCTTTATTTATCTGATGATGTGGCGCTGTTTTTACTGCATCGATTGCCGCGCAATACCCATGTGCTTATGGAGTCGCTGGAGAAGTTGGATGCAGTATCGCTGCGCGAGCAACGCCGTTTGACGCTGCCCTTTGTGAAAGGTGTTTTGGCGCTTTAGTTCTGGCTCTGGGATAAGAGGCCTGTCATCCCAACAGGACTCAGTGACGAGGGATCTCTTCCTAATTCGGACAGTCGTCACAATACAGATAGATACCACTGGGATCCGTCAGCGTATCTAATATCTCCAGCGGCTTAAGTACTTTAACCACCTGTTTCTGCAAGCTCTCCGGCAACCAGCTATTGAGTCCCGCCGCTGTTATAGTCGCACTGATATTGCCATTAATTTCCATCATTGCCTGTTCAATAAAACTCAGCTTTTTACGTCGATAATCGACTTTGTAGTTGCTGATTCCAGCCAGTGTTGCCGCACTTTTAATGGCATCATTAAGATCGCCAAGCTCATCGACTAGACCCAGCTGCAACGCTTTCTCGCCAGTCCAAACACGACCCTGTGCGATCTTGTGAATATCACTGGGGGTTGAATTGCGCGAGTTGGCGACCAGCTTCAAGAAACGTGTGTAAACATTTTCCACGCCGGACTGTATGATCATTTCAGCTTGCGGGCTCATTGGCTGATCAAGCTGAAGCATGCCTGAGATATTAGTGGTACCGACGCCGTCTGAATGAATTCCCAGAGCCTGTAAAGAATCTTCAAAGGTTGGGATAACACCAAACACACCAATTGATCCGGTAATAGTGGTTGACATAGCGACCACATGATCAGATTCAGTGGCGATCCAGTAGCCGCCGGAAGCGGCATAGCTACCCATAGAGACTACCACCGGGATATTGTTTTTGCGGATTGCGGCGATAGCGTCGCGAATCACATCCGAGGCAAACGCACTGCCACCTGGGCTGTCGACACGCAGTACCACGGCTTTAACCTGATCGTCATCCTGTATTTCACTAAAGATATTGGCGATTGAATCGCCCCCCACCGTGCCCTCGGGTTGGTCGCCATCGAGGATGGTGCCACTGGCAACGACCAACGCGACTACCGACTTGGTTTTATCCACAGCATTGAGTTTGCTCAATTTAATATGGTTTAAATAGGCTGACATGGGAACGCTGTCAAAATCACCGTTGGAGGTTGGCAATATCTGCTTTAGGTAAGTGCGCGTTTCACTGCGAGTGGCTACCCGATCAACCAGCCCCTGATCAAGTGCGAGGGCTGATACATCACCATTGGCTGCGGCTAATCTGGTGTGCATATTATTAACCAGATCATCGATGGCACCCGTGGGAAGGCCGCGCAAATGCTCTACTTGCGAGGTGTAATACATCCAAAGTGAATCGATCAATTCACTGCGCGCTGCACGTGCTTCATCGGACATACTATTGGCTATATAAGGCTCGACGGCACTTTTATATTTGCCAACCCTAAAGATATGCATATTGATCTTGAGCTTATCTAGGGCGTCTTTGTAGTAGCTGGTGTAGGAGCCAAAACCGGTGAGCATAATTCTGCCCATCGGGTTAAGAATAATTTCGTCGGCGTGCGCAGCGAGGAAGTACTGCTGCTGTGAGAAATTGTCACCAATGGCAATAATCGGTTTGCCACTTTTCTTAAAGCGTTGCATGGCACCGCTAATTTCTTCAAGTTTGGCGATGCCGCCACCGGCTAGATAATTAGTATCCAGCAAAACATGACTAATGCGTTCGTCATACTGTGCGTAGTCAAGAGCGTCAACTACATCTCTAACCAGAGTTTCTGCATCCCGGTGATTGGATTGAGAAAGCGCTTGTGCGAGTGGATCTACATAGGTTCTCTGATCGACCAGAATACCACTTGGTGCCAAATACAAAGCACCCTTATCGGGTATTGGCTGAATATCATCGGCAAACATGCCGACAATGATGACAATAAAAAAGACCAGAAAAGCAAAGCCAATCAGATGACGAATGACGCTTACAATTTTGCTAGTAAACCTGAAAAATCTACGTATAAAGCCTATTTTTTCACTCATTTGGATTCCTTTTCAATACACACTTCATAGTTATAGGTTATTTGTCTGTCTGATGCGGGCATAAATCATTGAAGCACTGAATAGTAGAATGGTTAAAACACATTCAGCTATATCCAGAGCCTGAGGTTCTGGAACACTCAGTTTGTAGACCACAATCACGAAATACATCATTAGGGCAAAGCCCATCCAGATTAGATTGCGAACTGTATCCGCAATCATTCCGGGAAGAAAAATAAGTAGTGGTATCAGAAAGAAGAGAAAAGCAGCCCAGGGCGCATTTTCCGTCCACAAATTAACCGCAATGGTTAGTATTAACAGTGCATAGCTACTGCGGGTTAGAAATTTGCTGATCGAGAGTTTGAGTTCAGTGGTCAAGTTAGTCTGCCTTAGAATTTAATAAGTTGGGTGGCTAGCAGTGCAATACGCTTGCCCTGAGCCTGACAAAGATTCTTTTCATCAGTGCTCAGTTGATCACTTTCAACATGGCTGGCCCCATAGGGCGTGCCGCCACTCTTAGTGCTGTGCAGGCTTGGCTCGGAATAGGGAATGCCACTGATCAACATACCCTGATGCAACAGCGGAATCATCATAGAGATCAATGTGGTTTCTTGACCGCCGTGCATGCTTGAGGTTGCGGTAAACACGCCGGCGGGCTTATTGATCAGGTTGCCATTCATCCACAGCCCCGCGGTGCCATCGAGAAAATATTTTAACGGCGCGGCCATATTGCCAAAGCGGGTCGGACTGCCCATCAGCAGACCACTGCAATTAGCCAGATCCTCTTCGCTGCAATAGAGATGACCGCTGTCTGGAATATCCTCTTGAGTCGCTTCGCAAACAGTTGAGACCGCAGGAACTGTGCGCAGTCTCGCTTCCATACCCGCGGCTTCAACGCCTTGAGCAATCTGTTCGGCAAGTTTTTCTACATGCCCATTGCGGCTGTAGTAAAGCACTAAAATATAGGGAGTTATCGATTCTGAATTCACTTTTGACATTAGAGGATCTCCAACACCTGTTCAGGTGGTCGGCCGATAATAGCCTTGTCGCCATTGACCACAATCGGTCGTTCAATCAGCTTGGGTGTTTTTACCATGGCCTCGATAAGCTGCTCTTCGGTTAGACTCGAGTCAGCAAGATTCTGTTCTTTATAAGCCTGTTCGCCACGGCGTAATAATTGTCGCGCGCTAATCCCCAGTTTTTTTAGAAGCTCAGCGATGTCCTGCCCACTGAGAGGTGTATCCAAATAGAGCATAATGCTCGGCTCAACGCCTTGGGTTTTTATCAACTCTAACGTCTGTCGAGATTTAGAGCAGCGCGGATTGTGGTAAATGGTCGCCATCGTCTATCCTTATACCTTATGTAGGGGTTATACGACTATTGTAAGGGTAAATGGTTTTAAACAGAACGGGAGGTTTATGGGTATGACCCATGGTTTGCAGGCTGGTCTACAAAAAATATTGGATAGCATCGTTCGCAGTGGGCATTTTCTGCGTTATCTGGTCGAGCGCTTTAATCGCGACGGCTGTCGTCAAAGTGCGGCGGCGCTTACTTATATGAGCCTGTTTGCCATAGTGCCAATGCTCACATTGATGTACAGCATGTTTTCGCTGGTGCCGGCTTTTAATGAGGTTGGCTCGCAGGTCGAGGCGTTTATTTTTTCCAAATTTCTCCCCAGCAGCGGTCAGGAAATCAGCCAATATCTGACCGAGTTTTCATCACAGGCACGCAAGCTCAGCGCGGCAGGTGTGATCATATTAATGGTGACCTCGCTGCTTATGCTCAGCAATATCGAAAAAACCTTTAACCATATCTGGGCTACCACAGGCGGTCGCAAGGGTCTGGCTGGGTTTTTGGTCTACTGGGCAATTCTAAGTCTCGGACCGCTGTTGTTGGCGGCGGGCATGATGATGAAAACTTATCTGGTCTCGTTTCAATTAATTGTCGATGAAGTCGATAGCCTCGGCCTCTCGGCGCTACTGTTTGCCTATCTGCCCTGGTTGCTCACTTGGCTGGCATTCACGCTCCTTTATATTGCCGTGCCCAACTGCAAGGTTCGCACCTCTTATGCGATCTTTGGCGGTTTGGTTACCACTGTTATGTTTGAAACAACTAAGACATTATTTGGTCTGTTGGTGGCCCATTCCAGTTATACCAGCGTATATGGTGCATTCGCGGTAATTCCGCTATTTTTACTATGGATATATCTACTTTGGGTGTTGATTTTAATCGGTGCCGAATTAGTCCGCAGTCTGGAGACCTTTCGCTATCAGAGACGCGGCAGCGCCATGCCTGATTTGCTCGCGGTGGTGATTATTTTGTGGCAGTGTTGGCGCCGCCAGCAGAAGGGTCAGACCCTATCCGATAGTGCTATGCATAGACTCGGGAGCGTGGTTGGTCTGGATGCGGAGCACTGGCGTAGGTTGCGAAATATGCTTTTAGAAAAGTGTGTTTTGGAGAAAACAGCCAAAGGGCAGTATGTGCTGATCCGAGATCCAAGTAATATTAGCCTAAATGATGTGGTCGGCTGGTTGGGAGGTAATTTCCTCAGTTCAACAGATGCAATGAGCGAAAAGCTGGCCGTCGGCCACCCTTGGTATGCAGAGTACGATAGGCTTATTGGCGATAATCGACAGGCCATAGAACGCAATATGTCAGTCGATTTACAAACGCTGTTTACGAGTGATAATAGTGCAAAATCGATCGGCAACAATCCTAATGAAGAGAATGGTTAATGATTAAAAAAATTGTATTGCTCTGTTTGCTATTGGCAGGGTGCGGTGGGGATGCGACTGACTCTTCGGTAGGTTTAGTGGGTGGCGGTAGTCACAGTTTTAAAAACGACGAGGGCAAGCTGACGCTGATTAATTATTGGGCTATTTGGTGTGCGCCCTGTCGTGAGGAGATTCCTGAGCTAAATCACTTTGCTGACGAGTACGTAGATCAGTTAACTATTCTCGCGGTTAATTTTGATAATGAGCAGGGTGATGAATTACTCGCTCAAACTGAAAAGTTGGGTATTGAATTTCCATCTTTGAAGTCTGATCCTAGAATGCTTTGGTCACTAAAACCGGTGTCGGTTCTTCCTGAGACGCTAATTATAGATAGTGAGGGTGTTTTGCTACATCGCCTTATAGGGCCGCAAACTCTTGAGTCTCTAAGCGCTTTAATTGCTGAATAGCCACCTATCTGTCATCTAGGCTCTTTATTTTTCCTGTCATCTCGACAGAGCGTAGCGACGAGAGACCTCTATCCACGTACTTCCCATTTTTTTCGAGCGAAATAGCCTCTGCCTCCACCCTTGAGATCGGTCCCATGGGTTTGTAATTTCCAGCGTTCGCACAACTCGCTGGCGCTAAACAAGTGCTCTTTTAACCTGAAAATTCCAAACCCATAAGCGTGCCCTGATTGATCTCAAGGGTGGAGGCAGAGACTATTTTAAATTCCGCAGAAGAGTCCATTTAAAAAATGGGTATTTAATAAAAGAATCCGAAATAGAATTACAGTTCGATCTTGAGGTGAGCCCGCACGGAGCTAAAGGCTCTCTCTAGGCTATCAGGACAAACACCGTGCCGATTCCCAAGCGTACATCGCATGTTTTCTGGTCTCACCCCAGTGATAGCCACCAATATTGCCACTCTGTTGCAACACCCGATGGCAGGGAATAAAGAATGCAATTGGGTTTGAACCTATCGCCGTGCCGACCGCCCGAGCCGCCTTGGGTCTACCCACTGCATCAGCAATCTGACTGTAACTGGTTAATGTTCCCGCAGGTATTTGCAAGAGAGCACGCCACACGCTGATTTGAAAATTGGTGCCGGAGACATGGAGCGAAAGTGGCCGATCGATATTCTGCTTATCGGTAAAAAGCGATTCAATAACCTTAAGCCTGTCCGAATCCTGGTTACGCAGAATAGCTTTCGGCCAGCGCCTTTCTAGATCGGCAATATGAACCTCAATTTCATCCAGATCAATAAATGAGAGTTTGCAAATCCCCCGCGTCGTAGCCGCGACAAATATATCCCCAAAGGGGCTGTTATAAACACCGCAGTCGATGGTTAAACCGGCGCCGCCACTTTTAAATTCACCGGGGGTGACCGCCTCCAGCTGTACAAAGTGATCGTGTAGCCGAGAGGTACCACTCAAACCAATTTCATCGGCCACCGCCAATAGAGGTCGAGCCTCAGCCAACAACTGCTTGGCACGCTCGACAGTCAGAATTTGCAGATATTTTTTCGGTGTCACACCAACCCAGCGACTAAAAAGACGCTGAAAGTGAAAGGGACTTAGATTGAGCTGTGCAGCAATCGTTTCAAGGGAGGGCTGTTGGTCTGCGTTGGCATTAATAAATTCTATTGCCTCAGCTATGCGTTGATAGTCTGAATTCATAGAAACAGTATTGCCGACTGTGGGTTATTTATCGACCCGAATCTTGCGCTTTGTTAGCGGAAAGGTAATAGAGCAAAGCACCAACAGCGATCATCCCAATACCAATCCAACCCTCCATGGGTCGCGAAATCAACACATAAATTAAAGTCCACAGCGTCACACCTAGATAGATCAGCGGCGCAAAAGGATAGGCAAAGGTTTTGTACGCCCCGGCAATATTCATCTTGCGCCAGCGCAGCACAAAGACACCGAGCACCGAGAAAAGAGTATTTACTCCAAGCACAAAGCTGGAGAAGATCAGCACTGATTCAAAGGTCGCGCTAAGAATAAATACTATTGCCAGCAGTCCCTGAAAAATAATCGCCGTCATAGGCACGCCATGTTTGTTATTGCGCGCTAGCGAGGCAAATAAAGTAAAGTCCTCGCCAATAACCTGCAGCACTCTGGGGCCAGCCATAGTCATGGCGCTAACCGTTGAGATTAGTAATAGGGCGAGCATGGCACCCATGGCGCGACCGGCATTTTCACCCAGCGAATGGTTGGCGACGATGACACCTATTTCCAATTTTCCTTCAAGGATGGAAATCGGCGCTGCACTTAAAAAGGTAAAGTTAAGTAATAGATAGAGCAGCATGACTATCCCGGTGCCGACAAACAGCACGACGGGAAGATTGCGCTGGGGATTATCGAGTTCGCTGGTGACATAGGTGGCGGCATTCCAACCGGTGTAGGCGTAGTTTACGTAGATCAGTGATATCGCAAAGGCGCCGCTTAATAACAGTTTTTCGTCGCCCGCCTGAGGCATTAGGTCGATGGACTGTGGAGTGCCACCCCAGATAAATATAGCTGCGCAAAAGACCATGATTAACAGTATTTTCAAACCGGTAAAGGCTTGCTGAACACTGCTGCTAGTCTGTCGTGAGAGACAGTGTATTGCGGTCAATACAATCACCAACGAGACTGCTGACCAGCTCGGTAATAAAGTCGGGAACACGGCGGACAGATAGGCGCCAAAGGTCATGGCGGCCAGTGCCACTGGTGCGGCAAAGCCGACGGTAGCGGAGACCCATCCGGAGATAAACCCGGCGCAGGGATGGTAGAGTCGCGAGAGAAAATTATATTCACCGCCGGAGCGGGGCAGATTGGCACCCAGTTCGGCATAGGTCAGGGCGCCGCAGAGTGCAGTTAGGCCGCCGATAAACCACAGCATCATCAGTACAAAAAAGGATTGGATACCCAGCAGCTGAAAGCCGAGGCTGGTAAATACACCGGTACCCACCATGTTGGCGACGACAACCGAGATGCCGGTAACTTTAGAGAATTTTTGCATAGAGGCTTCGCTAGACTTTTTTAGCACTTTACAGCAGTCGCTGGGTCGGTGCAGTAAATACCCAGATTGGGACAAATGGGTTAGACTCGAGCTCAGATAAGAAAAATAATAAAGACAGTGAGGGTTAGCGGTATGGATAAAGGCATACGTATTGGAGTGGTGCTTATGGGGCTGATTGCCCTGTTGGGTGGCCTTGGGTTTATATTTGCGCCGACTCAGATGGAGGCGGATTTTTCTATAGTTGCCAGTCGTGTTGATGGGCTTGGAACCATTCGCGGTGATCTGGGCGGTATGTTTTTGATGGTGGCCGGTTTTATGCTCTATGGCTCACGCCCGGGCAAGAGTGCGTGGCTGGTGGTGCCAATTGTTTTATTGCTCACGGTGCTATTTGGTCGCACGGTTCATATTTTGATTGATGGTATTTCTCAGCCGGCTATTCGCTCTACATTGGTAGAAATATTTGCCCTCGGGTTTCTTGAATTTTCCCGCCGAAAATTGTCTGTCAGTGATCACCAGGTCTAAATAAATGTCCACTCCCAAAATAGTTAACCTGATACTTTTTACGGCGGTTGCGGCGGTCACTTTTTCCTCTGTAGCAGAACCCGTTGTCGAGACCCGACAGGTCTATTTTGGTGATACCCATGTTCACAGTTCTTACTCTTTTGATGCCTTTTTAAATAATAATCACAGTGCCGATCCGGATACCGCCTATCGCTGGGCAAAGGGCCAGCCGGTGATTCACCCCTATAATAGAGCGCGGGTGCAAATTAATACGCCGCTGGATTTTATGGTGGTCTCGGATCACGCAGAGATGCTCGGTGTGATGCGCGCGGTGCGCAATGACAGTATTGAGTTTGAGGATCTTGGCCTAATAGGCAATATCAAACGCTGGCTGGGTGTTAAGTTGATGATGCGGGCGATTGATGATAATACCGGCCTGGAATTCTTTGGCCGGTTTTTGCCGATTTCGGCAATCGATCAACATCACTCTGACCCGGTTGCTGATAGTAGTAATAATATTGGTAGCGTCGATTTTTTTGGTGATACCCGCGCAACGTCGATGGCTGCCTGGCAGGATATTATTCAGACCGCAGACCGACACAATCAACCCGGTTCCTTTACCGCCTTGATCGGATGGGAATGGTCTTCAATCCCAACTGGCGCAAATCTGCATCGGGTGGTGATTACTCCAGACGGTGCCGATAAGGCCGGTCAGTTTTTCCCCTACGGTTCTGATATCAGTCAGTATCCTGAGGATCTCTGGCAGTGGTTGGATAAAACAGAGCAGAGTGCTGGCACGCGCTTTATCGCGATTCCCCATAACTCGAATATCTCTAAAGGCTATATGTTTGACGATACCACTCTGCGTGGGCAGCCTATTAGTGCTGACTATGCCCGTCAGCGTATGCGCTGGGAACCAATTGTAGAAGTTACCCAGATCAAGGGCGACAGTGAGACGCGCAGCGATTTTTCCCCAGAGGACGAGTTTGCCGATTTTGAAAGCTATGATCACTATATTCAGTTAGCCCAGGAAGGTGAGAATGGGCAAGAAGGGCAAGGAGTACAGAAAGAGTTTACCGTCAGTCCGGGGGATTATATTCGCCCAGCCCTAAAGAAAGGTCTGGCCATTGAGCAGAAGGTGGGTGTTAACCCTTATAAGTTTGGCTTGATTGGTTCAACCGATTCGCACTCAGGGCTTGCCTCCCCAGAAGAAAATAATTTCTGGGGCAAGATGGCCACGGATTCCACACCTGAGACTAAAGCCCGCGAGGGTAAGAGCCCAGTTACCAGTAATGGCTGGAATATGTCCGCCTCAGGTTTGGCGGCTGTCTGGGCCGAAGAGAATACTCGCGAAGCTATCTATGCAGCGTTTAAGCGCAAGGAAGTGTATGCCACCACAGGGCCGCGTATTCGAGTGCAGATGTTTGCCAGCTGGGATTTTCCTGTTGGTGCGGAAAGTGCCGACGACTTTGCCGCCATAGGTTATCACTATGGCGTGCCTATGGGTTCTGATCTTGTTGCCTTGCAGGACTCAAATAAGGCGCCTCAGTTTTTGGTCCGAGCAGTCAAAGGCCCCGTCGACGCTAATCTCGATCGAGTGCAGATGGTTAAAGGTTGGGTCGATGGCAAGGGTCAACAGCATGAGCAGGTTTACAATATTGTCTGGTCTGGCGAGAGAGTGGCCGATAGCCGTGGCCGCTTACCGGAGGTTGGCAATAGCGTTGATTTAAAAACCGGGCGCTACGCTAATAGTATTGGTCAAGCCGAGCTCGCCACTATCTGGGTTGATCCAGACTTTGATCCTCAGCAGTCAGCGTTTTACTACGTTCGAGTATTGCAGATTCCGACGCCACGCAATGGTTTATATGATTCGATTGCACTGCAGTTGGATAAGCCGCCAAGAGGGCCGAAAACTATTCAGGAGCGTGCCTACACTTCACCGGTTTGGTATCAGCCTCAACTATAAGCGCGACAGTTTCCTATAAATTGTTAATGCTGTGGTGGTTGTTGCTGAAGTTCTTGGCTATACCTTCATTTCCCCGATATATTTGCTCGGCATTTAAGGAAAGCGTAAGAAAAATTTATGAAAAAAATACTCCAAGAACCACTCTTTCAATTTTTGCTTATCGCGTTGCTATTACTTGGCGGCGAGCGGCTAATAAATGCCGACGACTATTTAAATAATTATGCCGATCAGCAATACCATATAGTTGTTGATGATCAGGTTTTATTGCAGTTTATGCAGCTGCAGGCGAAAACCTTTAAGCCCGAAGAAGCTATGGCCTCACTGACGGCGCTGAGTGTCGGAGATCGTCAACGATTGGTCGATGACTATGCGCGCAATGAAGCCCTATTTCGCGAAGCTATGGCACTAAATCTAAATCAGAACGATCAGATAATCCGCCGTCGCTTGATTCAAAAAATGGATTATCTGGCGCAGGGTTTTTATGATGATATTGAACCGCTGACAAAAGATGACCTGCTTGCTTATTATGCAGAGCATCAGCAGAACTATAAAAAGCCCGCCTCTGCCACCTTCACCCATGTCTTTATTTCAAGCGAAAAACGTAGCGTCGAAGAAGCTAAAATTTTGGCGGTTAAATTGCACAGCCAACTTATTATTGAGCATGTGCCGTTTGAAAATGCCCCTCGTTATGGCGAACGATTTTTGTATCACCGCAACTATGTGAACCGCGATGACGATGAAATTGGCAGTCACTTTGGCGATGGCTTTCAACAGCAGTTGTTTGATTACCAGATTTCCGATCAATGGCAGGGGCCAGTGCAATCCAACTTCGGCTGGCATCTTGTACTTCTGGTGAAAAATACTCCCGCCTATATCCCTGAATTTACTGAAATAGCCTCGACAGTGTTTGCCGATACCCAGCGTCAGCAACAGCAAGAACTTAAACGTCAGGCAATTGATGGATTAATGGCCAAATACAAAATCAGTGATCAGGGTCTGAACCAATAATGCGATTTATTATTGCTGTGCTTACGCTGCTAACGGTGTCGATTGCGGCTACTAGTGCATTTGCCGATGAGGCGCGTCCTGTCTATGTGGAAGTTGCCCAACAGACTGAAACTGAGTATCTGCTGAAGTGGAAAATTCCACCGGTGATGCCTGCCGGGCAAGAGCCTGCGGTAGAGTTGCGTCACAATAGCTGTGGTTTATCGGATGGCTCAATTGCTGGCCGTCCGGCGGGACTGGTGGGAAAAAAGCGCTATAGCTGCAGCCAGTCCAATCCAGTATTTTCGATTGAGCTAATCTATCCGCGCAGCAACCCGGCACTCACCTCATTAGTTGTCTACAAGTCTTTAGATGGCGATCCGCTGCAGGTCTTTTCTGGCCCGGAAAAAACTCTGATGGAATTGCCGCTGGCCTCTTCATCTGCGGCAGTGGCCAAGCAGTACATTGTTGCCGGTATCGAACATATTTTGATCGGCACCGATCATCTGTTGTTTATTCTCTGCTTGATGATGATTGCCGGGACCTTTAAGCGTCTGGTGCTGACAGTAACTGGTTTTACTCTTGCCCACTCAATTACGCTGAGCCTTGCGACCCTGAATATCTTTCGGCTGCCCACAGAATTGGTCGAGTTTTTAATAGCGCTAAGTATTTTATTGTTGGCGGTCGAGATTATTAAGCATCGACGGGGCGGCTCGGCTGAGAGTTTTACTTGGCGCTACCCTGTGAGTGTCTCCGCGGTGTTTGGTTTATTACATGGGTTTGGTTTTGCGGTGGTATTGCAGGAGCTTGGATTACCTGTATCAATGAAGATTCATGCGTTGCTGTTTTTTAATATTGGCGTTGAGTTGGGGCAGTTGGCTTTTATTGTTGGGGTTTTAATATTGGTTTTAACGGCCAACAAGATAAGTCAGATTGGCAAGCATCGGGTGAGGCTTGCCAATATCACAGTATACGGAATTGGAATCTGTAGTGCTTACTGGCTTCTTGAGCGAAGTAGTGCAGTTTTTTAACCCTACCTACTTTAAATTGCCAAGGTTTTTAGCCAGCACTTTTAAGGTTGGCTTAAACAGTTTTGGCGTGCAGGCAACTATATGCCCGTTATCCAAAAACTTCTCGCCGCCCTGAAAGTCACTGACCATACCGCCAGCTTCTCGCACTAAGAGAGCGCCAGCAGCTATATCCCAAGGCTTTAAATACATCTCCCAGAATGCATCCATACGACCCGCAGCAATATAGGCTAGGTCCAGAGAGGCTGCACCCATACGCCTAATGCCCGAGGAATTATCGGCAAACTCGTGCAAACACTGTAAATAGTCATCCATACGGTCAAAAGAGGGCGAGCTAAAGGGAATGCCGGTTGCGTACAGCGCGCCAACATCATTGGCGCGACCAGAGACGCGAATGCGACGGCCATTTAATTTGGCGCCATCACCGCGACTCGCAGTAAATTCTTCCTGTTTGAATGGGTCGAGAACGATCGCGTGCTCAAGGCGTCCCTTAATGCGACAGGCAATAGATATAGCCAAATGAGGTATACCGCGGACAAAATTGGTTGTGCCATCCAATGGGTCGATAATCCACTCCACATCACTCTCAAGATTACCGCTCACGCCGCTCTCTTCGCAGAGGAAGCGATGGTCAGGGAAGGCTTTTTGAATATGGTAGATAAGGGTCTCTTCAGAGCGTTTGTCGACTTCGGTGACAAAGTCGTGACGACCTTTCTCATCAACTTTTACCACATCGAGACTGTCTGCAGATTTCACAATCATTTCGCCGGCCAGGCGGGCAGCACGCAGGGCGATATTAACCATTGGTTGCATGTTGAGTTTTCCAATTGACTTAAGTGACTTTAAAGAGCGCGCGCATTGTAACAGAACTATTGTGCCAGAGAAGGGTGATTCTGCTACACTCGCGACCGTTTTTTGGCCCGTAGGTTTACAGGGCTAAATAAGTCTTTAACCGAGCTTTATATAAGTCTTTAACCGAGCTTCATATAAGTCTTTAAGAGGTGTTAAGTGTCAATATCTGAGCGACAGGCAAATATCCGAATTGTATTGGTCAATACCACACATCCGGGCAATATCGGTGGTGCCGCACGAGCCATGAAAAATATGGGTCTAGCAGAACTCTATCTGGTTCAACCCAAAGAGTATCCAGCCCCACGAGCGGTATGGCGAGCGGCCGGTGCCAGAGATGTGTTGGCTAATGCGACTATTGTTGAATCTGTCGATGAAGCGATTGCCGACTGCGGTCTGGTGGTAGGTACCAGCGCCCGCGAGCGCAGAATCCCATGGCCACTGCTCAATCCCCGCGAATGTGGCGAGAAAATCTATCTGGAAGCCGAGAAGCACAAGACTGCACTGCTGTTCGGGCGTGAAGATCGCGGCTTAACCAATGATGAGCTGCAAAAGTGCCACTACCATGTGCATATTCCATCAAACCCCGAGTACAGCTCGCTTAATCTGGCGACCGCGGTTCAAGTTCTCGCCTACGAAGTACGTATGGCAAGTCTTGCCGATGAGCAGGGTAATTTACCCTCTCTCACCGACTGGGATCAGCCGCCAGTCAGCGCCGGTGATCTCGAGTATTTCCATGAGCACTTAGCGACCACCATGGCCGATTTAAAGTTCTATGACCCTGAAAACCCCAAGCAACTTTTAACCCGTATGCGCAGGTTATTTAACCGCGTGAGAATGGATGAGATGGAGGTTTCTATACTCCGTGGTCTGTTGTCCTCGGTACAGCGTACAATCAAAAAATAACATAACGAATAGTTGATAAGATTAATCAGGTATTTAGTTGACTAAAATAGTCAGGTATTAGATAATTTCGGTCTGAACATGGCAGGGAGCATACGATGCGACTGACAACCAAAGGGCGTTACGCGGTGACAGCCATGCTGGATCTTACTATCCATGCAGATGATAAGCCGGTTTCACTCTCCGAAATATCTGAACGACAATCAATTTCACTCTCGTACCTTGAGCAACTGTTTTCAAGATTACGTCAGTCTGAACTGGTGAGTAGCGTGCGCGGCCCCGGTGGCGGTTATCGTCTGGGTCGGCCGAGTAAAGACATTTTTATCGCGCAGATTATTGATGCAGTCAATGAGTCTGTGGATACCACCAATTGCCAGGGAAAGGGTGATTGTCAGGGTGGCGAGATCTGCCTTACCCATGCGCTCTGGGATGAGCTAACAACAGAGATACACAACTTTTTAAATGGTATTTCGCTGGCCCATTTAATGGCTAGACGCGATGTTAAAAGCATTGCTCAGCGCCAAGTGGACCAGCTGTTAATTTTAAGTGAAAGCCCGCAGGCAGGTGCCTGCTAAAAACTGGAGAAGTAAATGAGTCTTCCAATTTATCTCGATTATGCCGCGACAACCCCTGTTGATCCCGCAGTCGCAGAGAAAATGATGCAATACCTAACGCCAACAGGCCACTACGGCAATCCGGCGTCGCGCTCTCACACCTTTGGTTGGGAAGCAGAAGCAGCTGTTGAAGATGCCCGCGAGCAGGTGGCCACAATGATTAACGCCGACCCCCGCGAAATCGTCTGGACCTCCGGTGCCACCGAAGCCAGCAATCTAGCGATTAAAGGCTGTGCGCACTTTAATCAGCGCAAAGGCAAGCATGTGGTTACATCGCGTATCGAGCACAAGGCGACTCTGGACACCTGTCGCCAACTTGAGCGTGAAGGCTTTGAGGTTACCTATCTGGACCCAGATAAAAATGGCCTGATTCAGCCTCAGGCAGTTGCCGATGCTATTCGTGAAGACACTACTGTTGTGTCGATTATGCATGTGAATAATGAGATCGGAACACGCAATGATATAGCCGCGATTGGCGCAATCTGTCGTGAAAATAAGGTTTTCTTTCATGTCGATTCCGCTCAAAGCGCCGGCAAGACGCCTATAGATGTCGAAGCGATGAAAGTCGATATGATGTCTTTCTCTGCCCACAAAATTTACGGCCCCAAAGGTATTGGCGCACTCTATGTCCGCCGCAAGCCGCGCGTTCGTATTGAAGCGCAGATGCACGGTGGCGGTCATGAACGCGGTATGCGTTCAGGCACATTGCCGACTCACCAGATTGCCGGAATGGGCGAAGCCTTCCGCATTGGTGGTGAAGTGCTCGCCGAAGAGTCAGCGCGTATTGAAAAACTGCGCACACGACTCTGGGAAGGCGTATCAGATATGGAAGAAGTCTATTTAAATGGATCACCAGATCAGCATGTGCCAGGCATTGTTAATATCAGTTTCGCCTTTGTTGAAGGTGAGTCGCTGATTATGGCGCTCCGCGATCTAGCGGTGTCTTCCGGTTCGGCTTGTACCTCAGCCAGCCTAGAGCCATCTTATGTGTTGCGCGCACTAGGCCTCAATGATGAGATGGCCCACAGCTCAATTCGCTTTAGTATCGGTCGCTATACCAGCGAACAGGATATCGACGATGCTATCGCAAAAGTACGCCACGCAGTGACCAAACTGCGCGAACTGTCGCCACTCTGGGACATGTTTAAAGATGGCGTAGATTTAAGTCAGGTAGAGTGGGCGGCGCACTAATAAGCGCCCCGCTTAAGTTAAAGCAAGTTAATTGTTATTAAATAGGAGTCATCAAAATGGCTTACAGCGAAAAAGTTATTGATCATTACGAAAATCCACGCAATGTTGGCAAGCTTGACGACAGCTCAAAAAATGTTGGTACTGGCATGGTTGGAGCACCCGCCTGTGGCGATGTTATGCGTCTACAAATTCAGGTCAACGATCAGGGCGTTATCGAAGATGCCAAATTCAAAACCTACGGCTGTGGTTCGGCAATTGCGTCGAGCTCACTGTTGACTGAATGGGTTAAAGGCAAACATATCGACGATGCTGCGGAAATTAAAAACACTGAAATTGCTGAAGAACTGGCACTGCCGCCAGTGAAGATTCACTGTTCAGTACTGGCTGAAGATGCAATTAAAGCCGCAGTTCGCGACATTCGGGAAAAACAAGGGAGCTGATTGACGTCATGGCAATCACAATGACACCAGCTGCGGAGCAGCATGTAACCAAGCACCTAGAGCATCGCACTAAGGGTGTTGGCATTCGTCTGGGTGTTCGCACCACCGGCTGCTCGGGACTCTCTTATGTACTGGAGTTTGTCGATAGCGCCGAAACTGAAGATGAAGTTTTTCAGTGTGGTGATATCAAGCTAATTATTGACCCTAAAAGTCTTGTTTACCTCGATGGCACACAGCTTGATTATGTCAAAGAGGGATTAAATGAAGGCTTTGAGTTTAAAAACCCCAATGTAAAAGACGAGTGTGGTTGCGGCGAAAGCTTTCACGTATAAAGCGGCTGACCCAAGCAATAAATTTTAAATTCGGGAATGAAACATTGGATTTATCCACAAAGCTATTTGAGACGAGCAACTACTACCAAATATTTTCGCTCCCCTCGGGTTGGCAGGTAGACCGCACTCTTCTCGACAGCCGCTATCGTCAATTGCAGCGTGAATTTCATCCAGATCGCTACGCCGCCAAAGGAGACGTTGAAAAGCGTCTCGCCGTGCAGGCCACATCGCTGATAAATCAAGCCTACGAAACTTTAAAAACGCCCCTCAAGCGCGCCCAATATATGCTTGAGTTGGAAGATATAAATGCTAATCAAGAGAGCCATATCACCAGTGATATGAGCTTCCTAATGCAGCAGATCGAGTTTCGTGAAGCGCTCGAAGATATTCGCGAAAGCGCAGATCCACTGGCGGGACTTGAAGCTATGCGCGATGATGTGCAGGCTCAATACCAGCAGTTACAAGAGACTTTCGAGGCGCAGCATAAGTTGACCAATTATAATGACGCCCTTGATACAGTGGCGAAAATGCAATTCTTTGCCAAGCTGTTAGACGAGATCGAACAGCGCGAAGAAGAGCTAGAGGACTTTTAAACCGTGGCACTACTGCAAATTTCAGAACCCGGACAATCACCGCAACCCCACCAGCGCAAGCACGCCGTGGGCATTGATCTGGGCACCACCAACTCACTAGTCGCCGCTGTTCGCAGTGGCACGCCGGAAACTCTTGCCGACGAGCAGGGCAGACATCTATTGCCCTCAGTTGTGCACTATATAAAAGAAGGCGTTAGTTGCATCGGCAACGAAGCGGCTGAGCACAATATCAGCGATCCGCTGAATACACTTTCATCGGTCAAGCGTCTAATGGGTCGCGGTATCGCCGATGTAAAAACCTTTGGTGGACAACTGCCCTACAACTTCGCAGAAGATGATGGCGGCATGCCTAAAATCATTACCGCCAGTGGCGCCGTTAGCCCGATTCAGGTCTCCGCAGAAATTCTGCGCAAGCTCGCAGGGCGCGCAGAAATTGCCCTCGGCGGCATGCTCGATGGCGCAGTTATAACAGTTCCCGCTTATTTTGATGATGCCCAGCGTCAGGCCACCAAAGATGCGGCAACACTCGCCGGAATCAAAGTATTACGCCTACTTAACGAACCTACAGCAGCGGCTATTGCCTACGGGCTCGATCAGATCGAAGAGAGCGTTATCGCCGTTTACGATCTCGGTGGCGGTACCTTTGATATCTCCATCTTGCGGCTCTCCCGTGGGGTTTTTGAAGTGCTCGCGACCGGCGGTGATTCTGCCCTAGGCGGCGATGACTTCGATCGTGCCATCGCTGAGTGGATTCGACAGCAGGTGGGAATGAGTGAAACCCTCGAACCGGTTGAGCAGCGCATATTATTAGAGACAGCTAAATTCGCCAAAGAAGAACTGACCGACCAAGCGTCGGTAGATATTGAAGTGCTCGATTGGCAGGGTACCCTGAGTCGCGAAATGCTCAATGAGCTAATTGATAGCCTGATTGATAAAACCCTGCGCGCATCTAAAAAATCTCTCCGCGATGCTGGTATCAGCAGCGACCAAGTCAATGATGTCATTCTGGTTGGTGGTTCCACCCGCACACTGCGCGTGCGCGAAAAAGTGGAACAGCTATTTAATCGCCAGCCGCACTCAAATATTGATCCAGACCGAGTTGTTGCCATGGGCGCTGCCCTTCAAGCTGAAGTTTTAGTAGGCAATAAGTCTGGCGATGAGATGTTACTGCTAGATGTAATTCCCCTGTCACTGGGTATTGAAACCATGGGTGGATTGATTGAAAAAATCATCCATCGCAACACCACAATCCCTGTTTCCAAAGCCCAAGAATTTACCACCTTTAAAGATGGTCAAACGGCGATGGCCGTCCATATTTTGCAAGGCGAACGCGAGCTGGTCTCAGACTGCCGATCACTCGCCCGCTTCGAGCTTCGCGGTATCCCGCCAATGGTTGCCGGAGCAGCAAAAATCCGCGTCACCTATCAGGTTGATGCCGATGGCTTGCTGAGCGTTACCGCTCGTGAAACCATTAGCGGTGTTGAATCGCGCATTGAAGTTAAGCCCTCCTATGGCCTTCAGGAAAATGAAATCACCGAAATGCTGCAGGATTCGTTTAGCCATGCGCGCGACGATATGCAGGCGCGAGCACTGCGCGAACAGCAGGTTGAAGCTGATCGTATGATTGAAGATCTGCAAGCTGCACTGCAAAAGGATGGCAGTAGTCTGCTCGATCCGTCGGAATATCAGTGTTTAGAAGTAGCAGTTAAAGAATTACAAGAAGTGCGAGCTAGCAGCACAGAGCATCGTGTATTGGCGCGACAAATAGAATCGGTGGGCAAGGTCAGCGAAGAGTTTGCCGCCCGCCGAATGGACGCCAGCATTAAAAGTGCGCTGGCCGGACAAAGCCTAGATGATGTGGAGACAAACTTATAATGGCACGCATAGTATTTTTACCCCATGAAGAAATTTGCCCCAAGGGCGCAGTGGTTGAGTCAAACCCTGGTGAAAGCGTCTGTGACGCCGCTCTGCGCAGTGGCATAGAAATCGAGCACGCCTGCGAAATGTCCTGTGCCTGCACTACCTGCCATATCCATGTACGCGAAGGTTTTGTCGAATTGCCAGATGCCGATGAGCTCGAAGAAGATTATCTCGATATGGCCTGGGGTGTAGATCCAGATTCGCGACTCAGCTGCCAAGTTATTCCCGGCGACACCGATCTGGTTGTAGAGATTCCAAAGTACACCATCAATATGGTCTCGGAAAAACACTAATTAGGCTCTCAATCTATGATTGAGAGCAGCATGAAATGGAGTATTAGGCTATGCTAAAGTGGACTGATATAAATGATATCGCCATAGAGTTGTTTGAGAAATATCCCGACGTAGATCCACGCTATGTAAACTTTGTAGATCTGCGCAAATGGGTTCTCGAACTTGAAGATTTTTCCGATGATCCAGATCGCTGTGGTGAGAAAATTCTTGAAGCACTGCAAATGGCTTGGATAGAAGAGCTAGATTGATAGAAGAGCTGGATTAGTGGATAGAACAGCCCAATTTTTTCAGGGCTAGACTAAAAACATAAAGTAGAAAGCTGCAACAGCAGCGGGATTTGAGCAAAGGATGCCAACCAAGAATCACCTGTATAAAAAGGTTCTCGATACAGCGCCGTTTGGCACAGTGTTTTTTGCCTACGGTGTCTGTATAGATGCCAATGCCCAAGCCCTCTCAATTCTAAAATGCGAGCGCGCGCAGATAATTGGCGCCGCCATAGCCGAAGACCAAGATCATCAACTGCAATCCATTCAGCAGCTCAAACAGGTGGTGCGAAAACTCCAAGACAACCAACTAAAAGGCATTCTGTGGCGCACTGAAAATACCCTTCAGCACGACGAAGTTGTTGTATCCACCGGATCCGTCGAAGATGCTGATGGCGTGCTCTGTCTAATGCTCTATCCGCTGCCCTCGCTGGCACAGATGGTAGTCAAAGAATTCGTCACTGAAGATTTAATCGCAGTAGAAACTTCAGAGAAAACCGCAGGAAAAATCACAGAAAAAACCGAGCAAGAAAGCCCAGCTCCACTTAAAGTGCCATCTAAAGAGCTGACTAACGAGCCATCTCAAGATCAGGCTACCCAGCAGATAGATGAAGAGCTGCCCGCCGCCACAATTCCAACCACAGGCGAAAACCTAGAACCGAAGATTTATAACAGTCCCAGCGATCTCCTCGAGAGCATCCAAAGCGACCAGTATGAAACCCTCGCCGGTCTGCCAGTTAGCCCGCGGCTAATTGAGAGTATCAGTATCTATCTGGATAACTCTCGAGAAGACAGCCCCTGCGGCACGCTATTATTGATCGACTTCGACCACTTTAACTCGATCAATGAATCCCTCGGCAAACAGGTTGGCAATCAAATTCTTGAACGAGCCGCAGAAAGTATTCAGGGTCTGTGCACAGAGTTGATGGAAGTGGATCAGGTTGCCGGAGACTCATTCCTATTATTTGTTAAAGACATCGCCGACACCGCCGAGCAAGCCCGCGAAGTCAGTCTGGCCATAGCCAATGAAATAAGATGCATAATAACCCGGCCATTCTTTACCGAAAGCGGTGAAGTCAGTGTTACCGCCAGTGTTGGTATAAGCGTACTCTACGCCGGCATCTACTATCCCTCGACAGACTCACTCTCCAATGCAGAAGAAGCCGTGCAGCAAGCAGAGAGCGCCATGTTTGAAGCCAAGCGCCGCGGTCGTGACACCGTTGTATTGTTTGACTCACAGATCACAAGGCAGGCTCGCCAGCGCATCAACATGCAATCCAGCTTGCGCAAAGCAGTTACCAACCAAGAATTTGACCTATATGTTCAGCCACAGGTTTCAACCCACAGTGGTGAAGTGGTCGGTGGCGAAGTTCTGCTGCGCTGGATGAACTCCGGTCAAGCCAGACATTCACCGGCGGATTTTATCCCGATACTCGAATCCTCCGGCATGATAGTTGATGTAGGTCTCTGGGTTATTCGCACCTCCTGCGAATATCTGCGCAATATGCTCGACCGTGGGCTGTGGGATGAAAGCATGCAGATGGCCGTCAATATCAGCCCCAAGCAATTCCACGACCCCCACCTGATTAAATCCTTAGAGCACAGCCTAAAGAGCTACGACATTCGGCCGGATATGCTCACATTAGAAGTCACCGAAAACCTATTGATTGATGATTTTGAATCCGTCGCCGAGAAAATGAAAAAAATTCGTAATATGGGCACCCGCTTTGCCATTGACGACTTTGGCAGCGGTTACTCATCAATGATCTATTTAAAGCGACTGCCACTGGATATTTTAAAAATAGACCGCGAATTTATTACCAACCTCAACTCCGACAAAGAAACCCTCGGGCTAGTCGAAGCGATTATGATGGTCGCCCATCACTACGGCCTAGATGTTGTCGCCGAAGGCGTTGAAAAGCGCGAAGTTCTCGACATTCTGCGCAGCCTTGGCTGTGAGAAATATCAGGGCGCCCACTTCAGTATGCCGGTCTCTCTGGATAAGTTTCAACGGCTGCTCGTCGCCTAATATTTGGGACGGTATTCAAGCCCACATTCCACTTGATATGAAGCGCGGCATAAAAAACCATTGTTACCGCCACCCAGTGCAGGTAAAATCCGCGCCACTGCCCAACTGGGCTATTTTTTTATCCCGAATTTTAACTTTTTAACTTTAATTTTAGCCCTTGTTTGGAGAAATCTTCATGGCGACTGAACGCACACTATCTATTATCAAGCCCGACGCAGTAGCAAAAAATGTTGTCGGTCAAATCCTCAGCCGTTTTGAAAGCGCTGGCCTTAAAATTGTTGCCTGTAAAATGCAGCAACTCAGCCAAGAACAGGCTGAAGGTTTTTACGCTGAACACAGCGAGCGACCATTCTTCAAAGATCTGGTTGCCTTTATGACATCTGGCCCTGTTTCTGTACAGGTACTTGAAGGCGAAAACGCCATCATCACCAACCGTGATTTAATGGGAGCGACTAACCCTAAAGAAGCTGCAGCTGGTACTATCCGTGCAGACTTTGCAGAATCAATTGATGCCAACGCCGCACACGGTTCTGACTCAGCTGAATCTGCCGCCCGCGAAGTTGCATACTTCTTTGCCGACAACGAGATCTGCTCTCGCTAAGCGACAGGCATTAACCTCGTTACACACTAAGAGCACAGGACACCTATGTCCCAAGCAGTAGAAGTAACAGTAGAAGACGCACAGCCCCGAAAGGAAAAAACTAACCTTTTGGGGCTTTCTGCTTCCCGTATAGGTGACTTTTTAGAGTCACTCGGCGAGAAGCGCTTTCGTGGAACACAGATTCTCAAATGGGTACACCAGCAGGGTGTCACCGATATCAATGAGATGACTAATATCTCCAAAGGTCTGCGTGAAAGCCTTAGCGAAGTGGCTGAAGTCACTCTGCCAGAAGTGGTCAGTGTTCAGGATTCGGTTGATGGAACCCGCAAGTGGTTGATTCGCATGGATGGCGGCAGCTGTATTGAAATGGTCTATATTCCCGAGCGCGATCGCGGCACCCTCTGCGTGTCTTCGCAAATTGGCTGCGCGCTGGATTGTAGCTTTTGCGCAACCGGCAAACAGGGATTTGCCCGCGACCTTACTGCCGGAGAAATTATCGGCCAGTTGTGGATCGCTGCTGAGTCCTTTAATCAGTTTGATCTAAAGGCACCGCGCCGGGTCACCAATGTGGTGATGATGGGTATGGGTGAACCGCTGATGAATTTCGATAATGTTGTCGATGCTATGAACCTGATGCTCGATGACAACGCCTACGGACTCTCCAAGCGCCGAGTTACCCTGAGCACCGCCGGTATGGTGCCAGAGCTAGATAAGCTGGGTGATGTGAGCGACGTATCTCTGGCGATCTCACTGCACGCACCAAATGATGAACTACGCAACGAGCTGGTGCCGATTAACCGCAAATATCCACTGCAGACATTTATCGATAGCGCCAAGCGTTATCTCGATAAAATGCCGGATAACCGCCGTAAAATTACCGTCGAATACACCCTGATGGATCGGGTGAATGACCGCGATGAGCACGCCAAAGAATTATCCGTACTACTGCGCGATTTACCCTGCAAGATAAACCTAATTCCGTTTAACCCGTTCCCCGGTTCCGGCTATAAAACGGTCACCAAAGTTGCCCTCGGGCGGTTTAGGGACATTCTGCATAATGACGGGTACACTGTAACCGTGCGAACAACACGCGGTGATGATATTGCCGCCGCCTGTGGTCAGTTGGCAGGCGAAGTTAACGACCGCACAAAACGTCAGGAACGCTATAAAAAACGTCTCGACGAGGAGCAGATAGTTAAAATTATTGATTGATAAAAAGTGCTCAGTAGATACTGAGCAAGGAAGACCAACTGTCAAAAGTGGTGACAAGGAGAGGGAATATGAAGATGACAATAGGACCTGTTGCAAGCTTAATTAAACGAGGTTTTTTAATCGTGGTATTGGCTACCACCGGCTGTGTAACTAGCAGCCAAAAGAGTGCCAGCTCAGCAAACCCAGAGGCTGCAAATCAACAGCACATCAAGTTGGCACTAAAGTATATAGGATCGGAAAATCGCGATTTAGCCAGAGTCCATCTGCAAAAGGCAGCGAAATTTAATTCGCGTTCGGCTGAGCTTTATAATGCTTACGCTCTTTTATACCAGATGGAACAAGAATTTAAACTAGCCGAAGATAATTATCAAAAGGCACTTGCGAGAAATAAAAGTTACACCATGGCTCGCTATAATTTTGCCGCATTCTTGTTCAATCAAGGGCGCATGGCCGAAGCCAGAGAACAGATGAAATGGGTCAGCGAAGATCTTGGATATGAACGGCGAGCTCAAGCCTTTTATATACTTGGCCTGACACAGAAGAGAATGAATGACACCGAGCAAGCGCTAGAATCCTTTGAGAAAGCAACACAGCTTTCATCGGGATTTTCCGCGCCGTACTTAGAGGCCGCTGAGCTCTATTTTCAGCAAAAGAACTTCCCTCTGAGCAAACTCGCGTTAGATCGCTTTAAGCAACTGAGCAGGCCGACCGCCCAGAGCCTTTGGTTATCGGTGCGTGTTGAAGACCGCTTTGGCAACAGAGACAAAGCCGCGAGTGATGGACTGAAACTAAAGAATTTGTTTCCGTACTCCCGAGAAAACCTCGCCTACCAAGCCTGGTTAAAACAGTAGGAAACTCGCGTATAAATAGCGCAATAAATTAAGAACTAAATTAAGAGCCAAGAAGAATGTTTAGTGAAACACCCATAGTGCGACGTAAGTCGCGACAGATCATGGTCGGCGACGTCCCCGTAGGTGGCGACGCCCCAATCTCTGTGCAGAGCATGACCAATACCAGCACGGCAGATGTCGCGGCAACCGTAGCCCAGATTCAAAACATTCAAGCGGCCGGTGCAGATATTGTTCGCGTATCCGTCCCTTCACTGGCAGAAGCCGAAGCCTTCGGTCAAATCCGCAAATTAGTCACCGTGCCTTTAGTTGCAGATATTCATTTTGATCACAATATCGCCCTGCGCGTAGCCGACCTCGGTGTTGACTGCCTGCGTATTAACCCCGGCAATATTGGTCGTGAAGATCGCCTGCGAGAAGTCATCGCCAAAGCCCGAGACCTCAACATCCCCATTCGCATCGGCGTCAATGCCGGCTCACTGGGCAAAGATTTACTGCGCAAATACAACGAACCCACCGCCGAAGCGATGGTTGAATCGGCAATGCGCAACGTCGACTTACTCGACAAATACAACTTCCAAGATTTTAAAGTCAGCGTAAAAGCCTCAGATATATTTATGGCCGTCGCCGCATACCGCGATTTGGCAACACGAATCGAACAGCCCCTGCATCTGGGTATCACCGAAGCCGGTGGACTGCGTTCAGGCACAGTAAAATCGGCGATTGGCCTCGGCGCATTACTGCTCGATGGTATCGGTGACACCGTGCGCATCTCCCTAGCGGCAGATCCCGCAGAAGAAGCCAGAGTGGCATGGGACATGTTGCGCAGTCTTAGATTGCGCAGCAAAGGCATTAACTTTATCGCCTGCCCAAGCTGTTCACGACAAAACTTTGACGTTATTAAAACCGTCAACGAATTGGAAACCCGACTTGAAGACATCACGGTGCCCATGGATGTTTCGATTATTGGCTGCATCGTCAACGGCCCAGGTGAAGCCAAAGAATCCGATTTTGGATTAACCGGCGGCACACCAGCCAACCTAATTTATGTGGACGGAGTACCAGACAATAAAGTGGGTAACGACAACCTAGTCGATGAATTAGAAACCCAGATTCGCGCCAAAGCTGCAGCCAAAAAAATACAGATGGCCAAAGATGAAGCCAATCTTATAATACGGTCTTAATAGTAAAATCATAATTGTAATAGCTTAATGAAAGAGTATTGAAAGACAGATGAAAATCCAATCAATCCGGGGGATGAACGACCTACTCCCTGAACAGTCAGCCACATGGCAATACCTCGAAAGAGCTATCGCCGACGTGCTCGGGCGCTACGCCTATCGGGAAATACGATTCCCGGTACTCGAGCAAACCGAACTGTTTAAACGCGCGGTTGGAGAAGTAACAGACATCGTCGAAAAAGAAATGTACAGCTTCGACGATCGCAATGGCGACAGTCTAAGCCTGCGCCCCGAAGGCACCGCCGGCTGTGTTCGCGCCTGCACCGAAAACGGTTTATTACACAATCAAACCCAGCGCCTCTGGTACACCGGCCCAATGTTTCGTCACGAGCGCCCACAAAAAGGCCGCCTGCGTCAATTTCACCAGGTCGGTGTTGAAGCCTTTGGTCTGGTCGGCCCAGATATTGATGCAGAGCTACTAGTGCTCACCGCACGACTGTGGAAAACCCTCAAGATTGAAAATGCAGTCAGCCTGCAAATCAACTCACTGGGAACCTCCGCCGATCGCGCCAACTATCGCAGCGCCCTAGTCGAATACCTCAGCGCCCGACAAGAGCAGCTCGATGAGGATAGTCAGCGTCGTCTAAGTAGTAACCCGATGCGCATCCTCGACAGTAAAAATGCCGACACACAGGCACTGCTCAATGACGCGCCGAGCCTAGAAGACTTTATAGACGAAGAATCCAAAAAACATTTCAAACAACTGTGCAGCATGCTCGATGCAGCAGGGGTTAACTACCAAATCAACCCACGGCTGGTGCGCGGGCTTGATTACTACTCAAAAACAGTCTTCGAATGGGTCACGACCCACCTCGGGGCACAGGGTACAGTTTGCGCCGGTGGACGCTACGACGGTCTCGTCGAACAGCTCGGTGGAAAACCCTGCCCAGGGGTTGGATTTGCCATGGGTGTAGAAAGACTGGTCCTGTTGCTTGACGAGCTGGGCGTTGTCCCTGATAGTGTCGGGCAAATAGTGGATGTGTATCTTGTAGCCGTAGGTGATGTAGATACTCAAGCACTGGTTTTAGGAGAAGAATTGCGCTCTAATTGCCCCACCATTCGTCTGCAGACAAACTGCGGCGGTGGCAGCTTTAAATCGCAAATAAAAAAAGCGGATAAAAGCGCAGCATCTATCGCCCTGATACTCGGTGAAGATGAAGCAGCTAATAAAAAAATTGGGGTTAAGTTTTTACGCGAGGACCGCCCCCAAGAAACAGTTGATCAAGCAGAATTGGCCAACTACTTAACGACAATAATTACTACTTACTGATTGAGGAACACTCGTGGCAGATCACATTACAGAAGAAGAGCAAATTGAAGCTCTTAAGCGTTGGTGGGAAGAGAACGGCAAACAAACTATTCTTGGTATAGCATTAATCGTTGGCGGATATTTTGGCTGGCAAGCCTGGACCGATCACAACGTAGAGCAATCATCTGCAGCCTCACTGACCTATCAAGAAATGCTCGACCAATTTGTCGGTGCAACCCCTGGGGAAATCTTAAGTGAAGAAAAGCAACTTGGGGTCAACCTGTTGGCAGACAAACTCAAAGCCGACTACAGCAGCACTCAGTACGCAGTCTATGCAGCTTTAGCTAAAGCCAAGCTAGCCGTTGAAAACAATGATCTGGACGCCGCCGCTATCGAACTACAGTGGGCCATGGATAACTCAGATGCAGCCAGCGAATCTATCGCTCGACTGCGCCTAGCCCGAGTTGAAGCCGCACGTGGCAACCTCGATGCAGCACTTCAGTTAGTTCAAGGCGTTGATGCTGGCGAGATGAAATCAGCTTACGAAGAAGCCAAAGGCGACTTCTATTTAGAGCAGGGCAACACAGCCGCAGCCTACACCGCCTACGAGTCAGCAATGGCAAGTGAGACCTCAGCTGATAACTCTGTACGCGGACTGCTAAATCTTAAGATTGGTTTGGTTGCGCCTGCCCAGTTAGAAGAGTCTGAGGCTGTTGAGTCTGAGCTAGTAGAGTAAAGGAATTACCAGGCTGCCAAGCAGTCCGTCGAATAGGAAAACGCGCCATGAAAAAGTTAAATTTATTGTTTTGTGCATTAATCTGCTCATTATTCGTTTCTGGTTGTAGCTGGTTTGGTGGCGACGACGAAGAGGGCGAAATCAAGCCCGCGGAACTGGTTAAATTCAGCCAAGAAGCCACAATCAAAAAACAGTGGTCGATTAATATAGGTGCAAGCAATAAAGACTTTTGGAACAGCCTGCGACCTGCAGCTAGCCAAGAATTGGTTTTTGCCTCAGATCATGAAGGCAGTGTTACCGCCATCGACATCGCCACCGGCAAACGCCGCTGGAATATCGAGCTAGATACGTCGGTTTCCGGGGGTGTTGGTTATGGAGCAGGGCTCGTCCTGCTCGGCACCATCGAAGGCCAAGTCTACGCACTCAATGCCGCCGACGGCTCAGTAGCATGGACCAGCACAGCCAGCTCAGAAATACTTTCAAGCCCGCAAAGCAATGGTGAAGTTGTAGTCGTACAGACCATCGACAACAAACTGTTCGCCTTCAGTGCCGCCGATGGCTCAGCCCTCTGGCAGCACGAAGACGACGCCCCATTGCTCAGCGTGCGTGGCACAAGTGCACCCCTAGTCACCGAGAAAATGGTACTCACTGGATTTGACTCAGGCAAACTTATCGCCTTTAACCCAGAAAACGGATCACTGATTTGGGAGTCGAGATTAGCGCTACCCAAAGGACGCACAGATTTAGAGCGCATGGTTGATATCGACGGCGCCCCCATCTTAGTTGGCGACGTAATCTACGCCGTCACCTACCAAGGTCGCCTAGGCGCACTTTCTCGCGGTACCGGTAGAAGCCTCTGGTCACAAGACAGCTCGTCTCACCAAGCTCCAGCTCATGGCCTAGAGCAGGTTTATGTCAGCGAAGCTGACAGCACCGTCCGCGGCTTCCGCGCAGGGAGTGGCCAAGTTATCTGGAGCAACGAAAATCTATTTTTACGTCGCGTAACCGGCCCAACAAAACTCGGCGGCACCATCGCCGTAGCCGATGCTGAAGGCTACCTGCATCTGCTCGACCCAGCCGACGGTCACTTTGTTGCCCGCACCAAAGTGCATGGTAGTGGCGTGAGCGCGCCGATGCTTAATATTGGTGAAACATTAATCGTGCAAGCCAATAACGGCTCGTTGACGGCGTTTAAAATTCAATAGCGATTAATGTTTCCATTTACAGTAGAATGCCGCACTTAAACCTGCGGCATTTTTTATTCCTATGATTCCTGTTATCGCCCTTGTGGGCCGTCCCAATGTTGGTAAATCAACACTCTTTAATCGACTCACGCGCAGTCGCGACGCTCTGGTGGCCAATTATTCTGGTCTGACCCGCGATCGCAAGTACGGCGATGGTGAGATGTATAACCGCCGTTTTATGGTGGTTGACACTGGCGGTATTAGCGGTGAGGAAGAGGGCATTGACGTTGGTATGGCTGAGCAGTCGCTGCTGGCGATGGATGAGGCGGATATTGTTCTGTTTATTGTCGACTGTAAGTCGGGGATTATTGCTGCGGACTATATGATCGCGGAGAAGCTGCGCCAGAAGAACCGTAAGGTCTATTTGGTGGCGAATAAGATTGATGGTTTGGATCCGGCGGCGGCGCTGGCTGATTTTTATCAGCTGGGTTTTTCCGGCATGTTTCCAACAACCGCTACCCATGGTCGCGGCGTTAGTTCAATGATGGAAGAGTTGTTAGAGCCTTATCCGGAATATGTTGAGCCTGATAACAGTGGCTTAAATGGCATTAAGATCGGTATTGTTGGCCGCCCTAATGTGGGTAAATCAACGTTGGTTAATCGCTTGCTCGGTGAAGAGCGCGTGGTAGTTTTTGATGAGGCGGGCACTACCCGAGATAGCGTTTATATCGATTATGAGCGCCATGGTAAAAACTATACGCTGATCGACACGGCGGGTATTCGCAAGCGCAAAAACATTAAGTTGGCGATCGAGAAGTTCTCAATTGTTAAGACTTTGCAGGCTATTGATGACGCCAATGTGGTGGTGTTGATGGTCGATGCTCAGGAAGGATTGGTCGATCAGGATATGCACTTGATGGGCTCGGTGATTGATGCCGGTCGTGGTCTGGTGTTGGGAATCAATAAGTGGGATGGCCTGGATCCGGAAAAGCGTGAAAAGATCAAGGCTGATATTACCCGTCGTTTGCGTTTTGCCGAGTTTGCCGATGTGCATTTTATCTCAGCACTGCATGGTACGGGCGTTGGTAATCTCTATGATTCGATTGAAAATGCCTATCGTGCGGCCACCGATGCACTGAGTGCTTCGCGTCTCACTAAGGTTCTCGAGGGAGCAGTGGAAGAGCATCAGCCTCCGCTGGTTCACGGGCGTCGTATTAAGTTGCGCTTTGCCCATGCCGGTGGACGCAATCCGCCAATCATTATTATTCACGGCAATCAGACGGATTCTGTCCCTGCCCAGTACACGCGTTATCTCGAGAAGATTTTCCGTCGTGAGTTGGGTTTACATGGCACGCCGGTCAAGGTGGAGTTCCGCACGTCGGAAAACCCGTACAGCAAGGCTAAGGCTGTGAATAAGCCGACATTTAAGAACAAGCCGGTGACTAAGTTCAGTAAGCGCAACGAACAGAAAAACCCTAAGAATACGAAAAAGCGATAATCTAGTCTATGCCTAGATTATCGTCCTGAACCGCAAGGCGGTGAGGGACCTCGTCTCGAAATGCCGCCTGAATTATCGTCCTGAGCTGCAACGCGGCGAAGGATTCCAAGCAAATTCTTCACTACGTTCAGTATGACGGAACTTGCCACCTAACAGAGCCTTAATACCTGTCATCCCGACAGAGCAAAGCGACGAGGGATTTTACTTACAAAGAACCTTATTTCGAGCCCTTCAAAAGCTTTTTAGTCGTCTTGACTACACTAAAGTAAATCTCACCATCCGCCACTTGGCTCTTCAGATTATCACCAGCATTAACCGCTCCCACAGTTTTAACCACTGCACCCTGATTGTCGCGAATAATCGAATATCCCCGCCCCAGCGTTTTCAATGGACTCACCGTATCCAAAAGATGCATGGCCTGGGCAGTCTTGCTCTTCTTTGTCTCAAGCTGCTGAGTAATACCCCGAGACATTCGCTTGAGATACTCCGCTATCAACTGCTGACGATTAACAATGGCATCGGCTGGGTGCACACGCGACAATTTGTCCTGCACATTATCCATCTGATAACGCTGCTGCTGTAACTTACTATTGATAGCGCGGCGCAGACGGATATCCAGATGATCCAAATGCTGTGCCTGTTCCTGCAACTTACGCCCCGGATGCTGTAGGCGTTTATGAAGATTGGTGACCTGTTGACGCAGTTGATGAGTTTTTCGCGCCATGGCTTCGGCGAGTAGCACTTCAAAGCCTTCAAATTGATTGAGCATATCCTCGCCATCGGGGCTGATCAGTTCAGCTGCGGCAGAGGGTGTGGGTGCACGCAGGTCGGCGACAAAGTCGGCGATGGTGAAGTCGATCTCGTGGCCGACGGCGCTGATAATTGGAATTTTACAGCTGTAAATCGCTCTGGCGACTGACTCTTCATTGAATGGCCATAGATCTTCCAATGAGCCACCACCGCGACCGATGATTAGCGCGTCTAGCGCTTCACGTTGACTGTGTTGTTGTGCGTTTTCAATGGCCTCAACTATCTGTCCTGCGGCTTGCTCGCCCTGAACGGCAGTGGGTAAGATACTGACTTTTATAGACGGGAAGCGTCGTTTGAGTACCGAGAGAATATCTTTTACTGCGGCGCCGGTGGGTGAGGTGATCACAGCTATATGACGCACGGACTCAGGCATTGGCTTTTTATGCGCGGTTTCAAATAGACCTTCGCTGGCGAGCTTTTGCTTAAGTTCATCAAACTGCCGTTGCAGTGCACCAAAGCCGGCTTCTTCCATATGCTCGATAATCAGCTGATAGTCGCCGCGACCTTCATAGAGTCCCACCCGTCCACGCACTAACACCTGGGTACCATTGCCAGGTTTAAAGTTGATGCGCATATTGCTGTTGCGAAACATCGCGCAGCGCACCTGGGCCTGACCGTCTTTAAGGGTAAGATACCAGTGGCCAGAAGCGGGGCGGGCAAAGTTGGATATTTCGCCTTCGACCCAGAGCATGGGTAGTTGAGTTTCGAGCAGGTGGCGAACGCTTCTGTTGAGTTCGCTTACGCTAAAGATTTGACGGTCGGTGGGGTTTGAAATCATGATGCCATTGTAGAGGCATAGGCGCGCAGATATAAGCAGTTTTAGACCTGCTGATGGCACTAAATAGTTGTTTCCTTACGGTGGAGGCTGATTTATAATGCGCCGCTTACTTTTTAAACCCTCATTGAGGTAAGCGTCCCTTATGTTACGCATTTCTCACGAAGCTCTAACCTTTGACGATGTTTTGCTGGTGCCCGGTTATTCATCGGTTACGGCGAAAGACGTTTCTACAGTTTCTCAGTTGACCCGTGGTATCAGTATGAATATTCCGCTGGTTTCAGCGGCGATGGATACGGTCACCGAAGCTCGCCTGGCGATTGCTATTGCGCAAGAAGGCGGTGTTGGTATTGTGCACAAGAGCATGACTATCGAACAGCAGGCCAAAGAAGTCTGGGCGGTTAAAAAATACGAGAGTGGCGTGGTTAAAAACCCGTTCACCCTTCAGGCAACGGCTACCCTAGCTGACCTTCACGCGTTTACAGCGGCGAATAATATTTCTGGTGTACCTATTCTGGATAAAAATAATCTGGTCGGTATTGTCACTCGTCGTGATGTCCGTTTTGCCACAGATATGAGCGCTTTAGTGACTTCGGTGATGACACCGAAAGAGCGTTTGGTGACCGTTAAAGAGGGTGCTGAGCCCGATGAAGTTCGCGCTTTACTGCACAAAAACCGAATTGAAAAAGTATTGGTGATTAATGATGACTTTGAGCTTAAAGGTCTGATTACAGTTACTGATATCGATAAAGCCGAGCAGTACCCCAATGCCTGTAAAGATGATCAGGGCCGTTTGCGAGTGGGTGCTTCAGTGGGTGTTGGCGAAGGTACCGCCGAGCGAATCCGTGCGCTAGTCGCTGCCGGTGTTGATGTATTGGTGGTTGATACTGCTCATGGCCATTCGAAGAATGTACTTGATCGCGTACGCTGGATTAAAGAGAACTATCCAGAAGTGCAGGTTATCGGCGGCAATGTGGCAACGGGCGAAGGCGCTAAAGCTTTGGCAGATGCGGGTGCTGATGGCGTTAAAGTGGGCATTGGTCCAGGTTCAATCTGTACCACCAGAATTGTCACCGGTATTGGTGTTCCACAGGTCACGGCTATTGCCAGTGCTGTTGAAGCGCTTAAAGGAACGGGTGTTCCTGTTATCGCCGATGGCGGTATTCGCTATTCGGGTGATATGTCGAAGGCAATTGTTGCTGGTGCCAGTGCGGTGATGATGGGTTCGATGCTTGCCGGTACTGAAGAGGCACCGGGTGAGATTGAAATCTATCAGGGTCGCTCTTACAAATCTTATCGCGGTATGGGCTCTCTGGGTGCTATGGCGCGCAATCAAGGTTCCAGTGATCGCTATTTCCAGGATGCCAATGCGGGTGCTGAGAAGCTGGTTCCTGAAGGTATTGAGGGTCGTGTGCCTTATAAAGGGCCAGTGTCGGCGATTATTCACCAGATGTTGGGCGGTTTGCGTTCAGCGATGGGCTACACCGGCTGTACCACTATTGAGCAGATGCGTACCGAACCTGAATTTGTTCGGGTGACTTCTGCAGGTATGGGCGAGAGCCATGTGCACGATGTGCAGATTACCAAAGAAGCTCCCAACTATCCGGCCGGTGGTCGCTAAGGTCGGTTTTTTTAAAGTTGCGTTAGCGCTTTTTACAAATGTTATGGGGGGTTGTGCTATGGGTGCAGCCCTCTTTTTGTTTTTATAGGATCAATTAATGTCTGATATTCATTCGCAAAAAATTCTTATTCTCGATTTTGGTTCACAGTACACACAGCTGATTGCGCGTCGTATTCGCGAAATTGGCGTGTTCTCCGAGATTCGTGCCTGGGATATCAGCGAAGAAGAGATTCGCGAGTTTAATCCCCGCGGCATTATCCTCTCCGGCGGCCCCGAGTCGGTGACTGGCGGCGCTGAGGCACCTCGCGCACCAGACTGCGTATTTACAATGGGTCTACCTGTGCTGGGTATTTGCTACGGCATGCAAACCATGGCTGGCCAGTTGGGTGGTCGTGTTGAGAGTTCCGCAGTACACGAATTTGGTTATGCGCAGATTAAAGTTGAGTCGGCGAATACACTGCTACAGGACATTAAAGATCATATAGGTACTGACGGCGACTCTCTGCTCGATGTCTGGATGAGCCACGGTGACAAGGTTACCGCTATGCCAGAAGGCTTTGAGCTGATGGCATCGACACCATCCTGCCCGATTGCCGGCATGGTCAATGAAGAGAAAAAATTATACGGTATTCAGTTCCACCCAGAAGTGACTCACACCCTTCAGGGTGAGCGTATGTTCCAACATTTCGCGCTGAATATCTGCGGCTGTGAGGCTCTGTGGACGGCGGCTGCGATTATCGAAGACCAGATCGCACGAGTACGCGAGCAGGTCGGTGATAGCCATGTGCTGTTGGGCCTTTCCGGTGGTGTTGATTCCTCAGTGGTCGCCGCACTGCTGCATAAAGCCATCGGTGATCAGCTGACCTGTGTTTTTGTCGACAATGGTCTATTGCGCAAAAATGAAGGCGATGCAGTGATGGAAATGTTCGCCAAAAATATGGGCGTAAAAGTTATCCGCGCCAATGCGCAGGATAAGTTCTTAGATGGTTTGGTCGGTATTAGCGACCCAGAGAAAAAGCGTAAAGTGATTGGTAATACATTTATCGAAGTATTCGATGAAGAGTCTCAGAAAATTGATAATGTAAAATTCCTCGCCCAGGGTACGATCTACCCTGATGTAATTGAGTCTGCCGCCTCTAAAACCGGCAAGGCACATGTGATTAAGTCCCACCACAATGTTGGCGGACTGCCAGATCATATGGCTCCTAAAATTGGTTGAGCCATTGCGCGAACTATTTAAAGACGAAGTACGCAAAATCGGTGTTGAGCTGGGTCTGCCCTACGATATGGTTTACCGTCATCCGTTCCCCGGCCCTGGTTTAGGTGTACGTATTCTCGGTGAAGTGAAAAAAGAGTATGCCGATATTCTCCGTGAGGCTGATGCGATCTTCCTCGAAGAGTTACATAACTTTGATTGGTACCATAAAACCAGTCAGGCCTTTGCGGTATTCCTGCCGGTTAAGTCTGTGGGTGTAGTGGGCGATGCTCGTCGTTACGAATGGGTAATTGCACTGCGCGCTGTTGAGACTATCGACTTTATGACCGCCCGCTGGGCGCACCTGCCTTACGAGTTACTCGAGAAAGTATCCAACCGCATTATCAATGAGATCCCCAATGTGTCTCGGGTTGCTTATGATGTGTCGAGCAAGCCGCCGGCTACGATTGAGTGGGAATAAAAAGGAGAAAGTTAGCATGGCAAAAATCATCATTACGCAATCAATTTTTTGGGCCGCAGCGATAATCAGCACTGCTCTAGTTGCTCCAAATGAATCAGGCTGGTTGATATTAACTGTGTTAGCAACCCTATCGCTGGGAACGTTGAAAAATGGAATTGATTCAATCCAGAAGTAAGTAATTTTTCTTGTTAATGCTGCTAATATTGTTTTTGCGCTACCTTCATTAATAGATTACTTAAAGGTGTCTCTTTATGCTTTTTAAACTCTCGAAGCTCGGCAAGTTGTCTCTTATTGCGGTTCTTTTTAGTTTTTTGACTCTGTCATGCTCGAATAAAACCGCTATTAATCCAGAAAGTAATCTCGAATCAATTTCTAATACCAATGCAAGTACCTGTCCGGCTGGGTCTGAAGAGGTAAAACTGGATCTGGCAAATATAGCCCTTACCCGCGAAGAAAATATTCCGCTTATGTATCAGGGCTATAACAATCTTGAAGGCCCTGTATGGCACGATGGTGCGCTGTATTACTCCAATATGGGTACCCATCAGCCAGATGAAAATGGCTTTGCGCTGAGCAACCAAACCACTATCTGGCGTTGGATTATTGGCGAAAAACCGCAGGTGTGGATGGAAGATACTCTTGCAGGCACAAATGGTTTAGCAGTAGATAGCAAAGGTAATCTGGTTGGCGCACGTCAGTTGGACGGCTCTCTTTCCACTATTGATTGGCAGACTAAACAGATCACGCCGATAGTGGCTTCTTACCAAGATAAACGCTTTAACTCACCAAATGACTTAACCATTAGCCGTGATGATACGGTTTATTTCACCGATCCCAATTGGAATACACCCTCAAATATTCCATCATATACGATTCAAGGTGGCGGATGGCCAGGATCAATGGAACCGGGGCAGCGAGTTTACCGTGTTACAGCTGATGGTGAAGTTAATGCCACAGCGGTTACCGATCTGGTGCCTGCACTGCGTGACAAGCCCAACGGTATTACGTTATCCCTTGATGAGCAGCAGCTTATTGTCGGTGGGTTGCGAGGGTTGTGGGCATTTGATTTAAACGCCGGTGAGGTGTCAAACCCAGTGCAATTATTAGATACGCCAATTGATGGTTTGGGTAAAGATTGCAGCGGTAATATCTATATCACTACTACCCGTGAGTTGCCTTCAAGAACCGACGGACAGGTGGTTGTGGTTTTAGATAAAACCTATCGTGAAGTGGGAGAGCTAAACGTTGAGGGTATTCATATTGTGACCAATGTCGCTTTTGGTGGTGACGAGGGTAAAACCCTATTTATTACTAGTTTAACCGCACCGATGGACGGCGAAAAACTTCGCTACTGTGGTGACAAGCCCTGTTTAAAAGCGGGGATTTACACTGCCAAATTGAATGTTCAGGGCTTCCCTTTTTAATTTCATTTGAGTGTTTTAGTGACTCTCCGGTTTTTCACTGGATCCATAAGTGAAAACTGTTACTCTGGATAAAAGAATATCCACTACGAAAATTTAAAATCTATCGTCGAATAGAGTTTGTAGTGGTTATGGATAATATATTTTAGGGGAGAAAGGTATGTCAGAGCAGTCTTCAAAAGAGATTAGATCAATGGTCACCAGCGATGGGAATATAGAAATCTCTATCGCCACTGTAGAAATTCCAACACCTTCAGAAAACGAAGTTTTAGTCAAAATAGAAGCCTCTCCCATTAATCCCTCAGACCTTGGTCTTCTGGTTAGCTTTGCCGCTGACTTTGATAGCCTCAGCGTTACCGGTTCCGGTGATGGGACTGTGGCAAAAATGAAGATAAACCCTGCGTTAATGGGTGCTCTAAAGGGCAGGGTGGGTCAATCGATGTCGATTGGTAATGAGGGCGCTGGGGTCGTTGTAGATGCCGGTGCTAATGCCAAAGGGCTGATAGGCAAGACGGTGGGTGTTGCTGGGGGTGCTATGTATTCTCAATACAGATGCCTTCCGGCTACTAGCTGTTTGGTTATGAATGAGGGCACAAGCTCTGCTGAAGCCGCCTCATCGTTTGTGAATCCACTAACCGCTCTGGCCTTTGTTGAAACCATGAAAATGGAAAATCACAGTGCCTTACTGAATACAGCTGCGGCCTCAAACCTGGGTCAGATGTTGGTTAAAATCTGTCGCGACGACTCGATCCCTCTGGTCAATATTGTTAGAAAAGCTGAACAGGTAGATGTACTTAAGAAGCTGGGTGCGGAGTATATTTGCAACACCAGTGAGCCCACTTTTATGCAAGACCTGGTGGCTGCACTGGTGGCTAGTGGCGCTACCATAGGTTTTGATGCCACAGGTGGTGGCAATGGAGGCAAGCTGCCTGGGCAAATTCTGGCTGCAATGGAAGTTGCGGCTAATAAAGCTGCGACTGAATACTCTGTGTATGGCTCAGATACCTATAAGCAAGTGTATATCTATGGTGGGCTAGACCAGACGCCGACGGTTTTAAATCGATCATTTGGTATGCAGTGGGGTCTGGGAGGCTGGCTGTTAATGCCGATGATTGGTCGAATTGGCATGGAGAAATTCCAGCAGATGCGCCAGCGTGTGGCCAGTGAGATTAAAACGACTTTCGCCAGTCATTACACTCAAGAGATTTCCTTCGAGGAAATGTTGCAGCCGGAGATTCTTAAACGTTACGCGAAACAAGTTACGGGTGAAAAGTACTTGTTGAACCCACAAAAATAAGAGCTAATGTGAAAAGTCAGTAAAGAAAAAGGGGTGCCAATTGGCACCCCTTTTTTTGTATCTTAAAGGTCAGTATTTTCACACTGACCTTATCTTCCAATTAACTCATTACGAGTTTCTTAGAAGTTGTAACGGTAGTTCGCGTACCAGAATGCACCGCTGAAGCCCATTGGAGCGAATGCGCTGTAAGTGTTACCTACGGCGGCAGTTGCTGTGTTAAATCCAAGGTCATGCATTTCAGTTGTGGTCTGGCCACTGTTGTCGAGAACATTGTTCACGCCAAGCAGTAAGCTAGAACTTGCGTTGATTTCGTATTCAGCTTCTAAATCAACAACAAACTCTGAGTCAAACGTGTAAGCACCGTTATCTGCAAGGATGTCATCGTTACAGCTTGAAGCAAATACATCACACTCGAACTGGTCGAACCACTCGTCATAGAAGCTTACACGAGCGAGGAAGCGCCATGCGTCCATGCTGTGATTAGCTGACAGGTTCCAGCGCGTCTCAGGCGTAGTGTCTTCGATTTGCTTGATACGCTGTGGGTCGATAGTTGCTGTGTTGTATTCAGTAACATCTGTCTTAGTTTGGTTGTAAGCAAGATTCCACTGAGTGGTTCCACCCATCCAATCGGTGCTAGTTGAAACGATAATATCGAAACCGCTAGTGTTAGTGTTGAAGTCATTGGTGAAGAAACGGAAACGTCTTAAATCACCAGCGCCTGGAACACCTTCAGCAATTAGATCGGCAATGTCATCATCCGTTAATTCAACTTCTGACGAGAGGTTTAAACGATCCTCTACATCGATATCGAAGTAGTCAACAGTGATATCAAACTCGCCTACGGTTGCGTAGACACCCAGAGTGAAGTTAGTCGCATCTTCAGCCTTCAGTGGCGCGCCGCCGTTGCGAAGTGCTACAGCACTTGTTGCAGGGATCGTACCATTGTTAACCAAAACACCACCTGTTAGCTCGGTAGAGGTATTTGAAGTGTTTGACTGACCGGGTGTTGGTGCTTTAAAACCTGTGCTATAAGTTGCACGTACACCCATGTCGTCGGTCATACGGTAGTTAGCACCAATCTTGTAGTTGGTGGTAGTACCGAAATCTTCAAAGTCTTCAAAACGCAATGCAGATTGAACTAGCAGATCGTCAGATGCATCCCACTCAGCCTCTACATAGGCAGCGAAGTTAGAGCGATCAAATACCCCAGAAGTTGCAGCAGGGAATCCAGGGAAACCGTTTGAAGATGTGCTGAAGCCTTGATCACCATAGCCGCCGTCAATGAACGACTCTTCTTGTCCGGCACCAACAGTGAACTCTTCAGTACGGTATTCTGCACCGAATGCTAGGTTTACAGCTTCGCTTAGCGAGTAAGTGAAATCAGCATTCAGGTTCATATCAACCTGCTGGTAGTAACCCGGATCAAAGTTGCGTGGAGTCAAATCCAGAAGGCTGGCATTCACAGTGTTGTTAATATGGAAGTCAGCTTTGCTCTTACCGTAGTAAGTGCTAACGTCCCAACCCATACCGCCATCAGTTGCGCCTTTTAAGCCAAACAAGAAAGACTGGTCAGTAACCTTGCCGCCAAAACGAGGCGTAAATCCACCAGGGATAGTCTCGTTGAAGTTGAAGCAGTTATCATCGGCAACCAGATCCGCTACAGCAGATGCAGAGTAAGGCACTGCATACTGATCACAGTTACCCGACATATCACCAGTGGTGTCTGCAACTAGCAGGTTGTCATCATCGCCGCCATCAGCAAAAACGCCTGGACGATTAGTGGGGTTACGGAAGAAGAAGCCGCCGTCTACTTTTTTGGAGTTGACGTTGGTGTAACCATACATTTCTGTACCGCCACCCAGGTCTGCACCAAAGTTGACGAACAATTTCATGTCGTCATCAACAATTGGACGACCCCAAACCATAGCGGGAGCTGGAACACCTTGAACGCCAGCGTCAATAAGACCCTGTGCATCGTTACGCTGCTCTGAACGGCTAGTTGCTTCTGAGCTGCCATATTCCAGTGTCGCATTTACAAAGCCATTACTGCCCAGTTGCATGCCTTTGTTTATGGATATGGTCATTTGATCGCCGTCGCCTTCCGTGTACTGGCCGGTGCGTAATCCAATGCTGCCGCCTTCGCTTGCATCTTTCAGGTTGAAGTTAAGTACGCCTGCAATGGCATCAGAGCCATACTGTGCAGCTGCACCATCTCGAAGAACTTCAACGCTCTTAAGTGCTGCGCCGGGAATTGCAGCAGCGTCTGGTCCTTGAGAACCGTTTGAAATACCGTTACCCAACCAGGTAATAACAGCAGCACGATGACGACGCTTGCCATTAACTAACAGCAATGTGTGGTCAGGAGCCATGCCGCGCAGGTTAGCAGGACGAACTAGAGTCGCCGCATCACTGATTGGTTGGTCGTTTACGCTGTAAGAAGGTACTGAGTTACGTAGCAGATTGCTGATATCAGTGTCGCCTTGGTTAGCCAGTTCAGCGGCACTAATAACATCTACAGGTGCAGGTGTTTCAGTGGTTGAACGTGCTTTAACACGGCTACCAGTAGTTACAATTTCTTCTACCATGCCTTCGTCAGCAGCTATAGCAATTGTAGGAAGCACAGTGCTTCCAGCGATAATTGCAGCTGCAAGTGTATTTAATTTCCAAAAGGTTTTAGTGTTCATAGATCTCCCCCGAGATAGTGTTCAAAAAGGAACGACGCTTCAATTTTTTTGTTATCTGAATACATCGCTGGTAGATTAAATTTAACCTACCACCTCTAGAACGAACGGGAGGTCTATGTCCTCAGCCTTTTTTTAATTAAAAGTGAGTGTTTTTTTGTTATGGGGCGATCGTGGTTTTAGATTTTTGGTGGGGGACTTCGCGGACCAGTTTTGGCACTAAAAATCCGGGCAAAATAGCCTGTAGTTCGGCGTAAATTGTTTTCGCGTGATTTTCATCGATATCGAAATGGCTGGCGCCGGCGACCGGGTCAAGTAGGTGCAGGTAATAGGGCATAACATCACAGTCAAAAAGCTTTTCGCTAAGTTCGGCCAAACAGTCTGCACTGTCATTGATACCGCGCAGTAATACGCTTTGATTTAAGACTTTAATGCCACAGTCCTGTAACCGTTTAATGCTAGCTGCGACGTCGCTATCTATTTCGTTGCTGTGGTTGATATGCAGGACCACGATAGGCTTTAGTCTTGTGGCGGTTGCCCAAGATAAAAATGTTTGGTCGATGCGCGAGGGGATTACCACGGGCAGTCGGGTGTGAATACGCAGGCGTTTAATATGCGCAATATTGGCGATCTGCTCGGTTAGCCAAGCTAAGAAATGGTCGTTGGCCGCAAGGGGGTCGCCGCCACTGTAAATGACTTCGTTGATCTCTTTGTCACTGCGTATATAGTCTAGAGCACTTTGCCATTGCTCTTTGCTCTGACGATTTTCCTCGTAGGGGAAGTGGCGGCGAAAACAATAGCGACAGTTGATCGCGCAGGCGGGACTGATAACTAACAGCAGCCGGTTGGCATATTTATGTACAATGCCGGCAATGGGGTTGTGTGTTGCCTCGTCGAGGGGGTCTTGGCTATAGCCTTCTATAATGGTTAGCTCTGCTTTTACGGGTAGCACTTGTAGCAGCAGCGGATCATTGGGGTTATTAGGCTGCATTCGGGCGATAAATGGCCTCGGTACTCTCAAGGGAAAATCTATTGCTGCCTGTTGGCTAGTGCTAAGCGCTTTTTTGTCTAGGTCTAGACTGTCAAGAAGTTCATCAATGGTTGTGACGGACTGACTTAATTCCAATTTCCAGTCGGAAGTGATGGCAATAGGCTGTGGAGAATTTAGCATGGCGGTTTATGGCAGGCTTTGTGGTCGGTATGCTACAGAGTTTACGCTATTCCCGATTCGGGTGGATAGTTTGTTATAGAGGGCGGTTGATAAAACGTTGATTAATGTACAGGTGATGATGTGACTTCCGATGAAGTTTTTATGCGCAGAGCTATTGCGCTTGCCGAGCAGGCTGCCGAAGCCGGTGAGGTGCCAGTGGGTGCCTTGGTGGTTAAAGATGGTTTGGTGATTGGTGAGGGTTTTAATCAGCCGATAACGAGCTGTGATCCAACTGGCCATGCGGAAATTATTGCCCTGCGCAATGCATCCGCAGCTCTGCAGAACTATCGCCTTAGCGGCTGTGATCTGTATGTGACTATAGAGCCCTGCACCATGTGTGTCGGTGCCATGATTCATGCACGAATCGGCAAAATTGTTTTTGGTGCTCCTGAGCCTCGAGCTGGAGCGCTGGAGAGTCAGCTAAGGTTGATGGATGAAAATCATTACAATCATTCAATTGAATTTCAGGGCGGTGTTTTGGCTGAGGACTGTGGTGAAATTATCAGTAGCTTTTTTCGTCAAAAGCGGGCTAAAAGTTAGCGCGCACTGCCATATTTTTAATTAATCTCTAAAGCGATGAAGGCCCAGAGCCTTCCCAGTCAGTGTTTTTCGATGTTTCTGTGGTGGGTTCTCTACTTGTTTCACTCTCTCGTTGCAACGAGAGCGAATTCAGTTGCAAGTAGCGGGTGTAGTACTGAATATTATCGACATAGACAACCGGCTCTTTGCCTCGTGCATAGCCATGTTTCAACGTTGAGTAGTATTGTTTGTTACTTAATAGTGGGAGATATTGGCGCACATCAGCCCAGAGGTCGGGATTTTGCCCCCCGCGCTCAGTTAATATTCGCGCATCTTCCAAATGGCCCATGCCCACGTTGTAGGCAGCTAAAGTCATAAATGTGCGATCTGGTTCGGCAATTCGTTTGGGTAGGCGCGTTTTGAGCTTGGCCAGATAGGCGGCTCCACCCTGCAAGCTCTGCAGTGGATCGAGGCGATTCTTTATTTTCATTTCATGGGCGGTACCCAGAGTCAGCATCATCAGTCCGCGTACGCCGGTTGGGGAGCGTGCTTTGGGATTCCAGTGTGATTCCTGATAGGCAACCGCTGCCAGTAGATGCCAATCGAAATTAAATTGGTTGGCGGTTTTTTCAAATAGGGCTTGATAGTCTGGGAGTCTTTGTTTGACTAATTCGCGGAGCCGCTGCGAGTCGGCAACAGAGAAGTTTTCTGTGTGGGCGAGCAATTCATCTTTTAGTACATCGAGCTTTCCGCTGGCGCTGTATTTATGTAAAAACTGATTCGCTGCTTTCAGTAAAGTGCCGTCTCCATGAGTGGGAAATGCCCAGGCAACAGGCTGCGAATCGGAAATATCAAGCGCTCGGCGCACCTGGGGGTAGATATGCCGGCTGACCAGATAGGCCAGAGAATCGACTACGCTGTAGGTGATTTCTTTGTTGTGAACCATGCGCATTAGTTCGCTCATCTCGGCGCTGTCGTCTTCTTGCCAAACCAGGTTGGGGTAGTCTTTAGTCCAGTAGTTAAGTCGCTCACTATGGGAAGAACCTTTGATGACGAGCAATGTGCCATTGAGATTGTTCAGCGAGCGCGGCCGTGAACTGCCGCGTCGATAGACCAGATGTTGAGTAACGTCTAAATAGGGGTCAGAAAACTGCAACCATTGATTACGATCTTCGGTTTGAGTGATATTGGCAGCGGCGAAGCTACCCTCAGGGCCGCCGATTGAGAGCAGCATGGCGTGCAGGGTGGGTTTCGACTTCATGACCAGTTCAACACCGAGACTGTCGGCGAAGGCTTTGGCGAGTAGATATTCAAAGCCATTTTTACCGCGACCATCTTCATAATAGGTGGTCGGGCCGTCAATGGTCAGTACATGAAGTTCGCCGCTGGTTTGAATTTGTTCAAGGTCACTGATGCGTGAGGCGCTGGTAACATAGAGCAAAAATACGCTGGCCGAAAGGATCAGTAGTATCCGGTTGCGTATGCGTCTTGCTCTGTTTGAGAGTCCTCTCATGGAATTTTTAGGCCGCCAATTGCAAAAAGCTGTGGATTATCTATCTTGTGATTTCCCGCGCTGAAAGAATTGTACATGGTTTGCTAAATTCTATCTGCCTACGCGCGCTTTTTTCAGCTAGAATGGCGTGCTTTCTCAATCAGATGAATATGAGCACTCCATCTATGATGATCCTCAGTGGCGCACCCTCTCTGTCTGCGTTTCGACGTAAAAAATTACTTAGCACTCTGCAAAAAACTTTGCCCTCTCTGGTGTCGGTGTACGCGGAATATACCCATTTTGCTGATCTTAGAGAACCTCTCAGTGATAACGCTGCAGAAACGCTAAAGGCACTACTTACCTATGGGCCGCGGGAAGATAAAACATCCACTAAAGGCCAGTTGATTTTGGTTGTGCCACGACCCGGGACTATATCTCCCTGGTCTAGTAAGGCTACTGATATTGCTCACAACTGTGGTCTTAATCAGGTGGTTAGAGTTGAGCGTGGTACGGCTTACTATGTTCACGCCGAAATGTTGCTCAGCGAGTCTCAGCTGGCGGCGTTGGCGACTGAGTTGCACGACCGTATGGTTGAGGCTGTGCTTGATGATTTAAATAAGGCTGAGGTGTTGTTTAGCCATCAGCAACCGGCACCAGTCACTAGCGTTGATACCCTCGGCGGCGGTGTTGATGCGTTGAAAACGGCCAATGTAGAGCTCGGTTTGGCGCTTGCCGACGATGAGATCGACTATCTGGTGGATAGCTTTAAAGAACTCAAGCGCAACCCAACCGATGTTGAGTTGATGATGTTTGCTCAGGCCAATTCAGAACACTGCCGACATAAAATATTTAATGCCAGCTGGACTCTGGATGGGGAAGAGCAAGAACATTCGCTGTTTGGCATGATTCGCAACACCTATAAGGTCAACGGTGAGAACGTACTCTCAGCGTATTCCGATAATGCAGCTGTTGTGGCTGGCACTAAAGGCGGGCGTTTTTTCCCCGACCCGGAGACTAAGCTCTACGGCTACAATCAAGAGCCTGTGCATCTATTAATGAAGGTTGAAACCCACAACCACCCGACTGCTATCTCCCCCTATTCTGGAGCAGGCACCGGTTCAGGTGGTGAGATTCGCGACGAGGGAGCAGTGGGTCGTGGCTCTAAGCCCAAGGTTGGTTTGGTTGGTTTCAGTGTTTCCAATTTAAATATTCCCAACTATCGTCAGTCTTGGGAAGAAGACTACGGTAAGCCGGAGCGAATTGTCTCGGCACTGGATATTATGCTTGAGGGCCCGATTGGTGGCGCGGCATTTAACAATGAATTTGGTCGACCCAATATCTGTGGTTATCTTCGTACCTTTGAAGTGGATTTTGACGGTCAGCGCCGCGGCTATCACAAGCCGATAATGATCGCTGGTGGTTACGGAAATATCCGTGAAGATCATGTTGATAAGCCTGAGTTTGAACCCGGTGCGCAGTTAGTCGTTTTAGGCGGGCCAGCGATGTTGATTGGCCTCGGCGGTGGAGCTGCATCGTCGATGGCGACCGGTTCTAGTTCAGCGGATCTGGATTTTGCCTCAGTGCAGCGCCAAAACCCTGAAATTGAGCGACGTTGTCAGGAAGTGATTGACCAGTGCTGGCAACAGGGTGATCACAACCCCATTGCCTTTATCCACGATGTGGGGGCTGGCGGTCTGTCCAATGCGCTACCCGAGTTAGTTAAAGATGGTGGTACCGGCGGACATTTCCAGCTGCGCAAGGTGCCCAATGATGAGCCGGGCATGGCGCCCGTTGAAATCTGGTGTAACGAAGCTCAAGAGCGCTATGTGTTGGCCATTCTTCCTCGCGATCTAACCCGTTTTCTAGAAATTTGTCACCGCGAACGCTGCCCTGTAGCCGTGGTGGGTGAGGCTATCGAAGATAAAAGAATTACCGTCAGCGATAGCCATTTTGACAATGATCCCGTCGAGCTGCCGATGTCAGTGTTGTTTGGCAAGGCGCCAAAAATGCACCGTGTCGCCGAGACCCAAGAGATCAATGCCACGCCTTTTTCAACCTCAGACCTGAATGTTGATGATGCGGTATTCCAAGTACTGCGTCATCCGACTGTCGCGAGTAAAAGCTTCTTGATTACCATTGGTGATCGAAGCGTTGGTGGTATGGTCGCACGGGATCAGATGGTTGGTCCTTGGCAGGTTCCAGTAGCGGACTGCGCTGTCACTACCGTGACTTATGACAGTACTGCCGGTGAAGCTATGGCTATGGGTGAACGCACTCCCTTAGCGCTGATCAATGCTCCCGCCTCTGGGCGTATGGCCATTGGTGAGGCGATTACTAATATAGCCGCGACACGGATTGGTGATCTTAAAGATATTAAGTTATCTGCCAACTGGATGAGTCCTGCAGGGCACCCTGGTGAAGATGAAAAGCTTTACCGCACGGTTCAGGCTGTGGGTATGGAGCTCTGTCCGGCGCTGGGAATTACGATTCCAGTGGGCAAAGATTCTATGTCAATGCGCACCACCTGGAATGACCGCGGTGAAGATAAAGCCGTTACATCACCTATGTCATTAGTTATTACTGCATTTTCACCCGTTCTGGATGTACGTAAAACCCTGACGCCTCAGTTGCGAACTGACTGCGGTGAGACGCAGCTGTTGCTGTTGGATTTGGGTGCCGGCGCCAACCGTATGGGTGGCTCGATTTTGGCTCAGGTCAATAGCGAGATGGGCGACACTGCACCAGACTTGGATAACCCCGCGCTATTAAAGGGCTTCTTTGATGCCATGCAGGTTTCCCTCGAGCAGGGCGATATTCTCGCCTATCACGATCGCTCGGATGGCGGTCTGTTAACAACCCTGGCTGAGATGTCTTTTGCCGGTCATGTGGGTGTTTCTGTTGATGTGCAAACCCTTGGCGATGATCCGATTGCCGCACTGTTTAATGAAGAGCTTGGTGCAGTTATTCAGGTCAGTGCAGCGCGTACTGCTGAGATTACTGAGCGTTTCAGTAAAGCGGGGGTGGATGTCCATCTGCTGGGTGGCTTAAATGATTACCAAGAGCTGAAGATAGATAAAAATGAACGCTCACTGTTTATCCGCCCAAGGGTAGATTTACAGCGCACCTGGGGTGAAACCTCCTATCGAATGGCCGCTCTGCGAGATAACGCTGACTGTGCTTGGGAAGAGTTTAATACTCTGCGTATGGATGATCCGGGTCTTTCCGCCAACCTTACTTACAACCCTGAAGAAGATATTGCCGCGCCCTATATCAATAGTGGTGTGCGACCTGCTGTCGCCATTCTGCGTGAGCAGGGTGTTAACAGTCATTTGGAAATGGCCGCAGCATTTGATCGCGCGGGCTTTAATTCGGTGGATGTTCATATGAGCGATTTGCTGGCGGGTCGCCGGACTCTGGCTGATTTCTCTGGCGTGATCGCCTGTGGCGGCTTCTCTTACGGTGATGTGTTGGGTGCCGGTGAGGGCTGGGCTAAAACTGTGTTGTTCAACGAGCAGATTCGCGATCAGTTTCAAGCCTTTTTCCATCGTTCTGACAGCTTTAGTCTCGGTGTCTGTAATGGTTGTCAGATGTTGAGTAATTTGAAAACATTGATTCCCGGCGCCGAACTCTGGCCGCGCTTTGTGCGCAATCTCTCCGAGCAGTTTGAGGCGAGATTCTCGCTGGTTCGGGTTGAGGAGTCCCCTTCGATTTTCCTTCAGGGAATGGCTGGTTCGCATATGCCAATCGCTATTTCGCACGGTGAGGGTCGCGCTGAATTCTCATCTCAGAAAGCGATGCAGAGGTTACTGGACAGCAATCAAATTGCTATGCGCTTTTTGGATAATCATGGTGCTGTTGCCAGCACTTATCCGGCTAATCCAAATGGTTCTCCGGAGGGTATTACGGGTGTTTCGAGTAGTGATGGCCGTGCGACATTGATGATGCCACACCCAGAGCGGGTGTATCGCACTGTGTCTAATTCATGGCACCCTGAGGATTGGGGTGAGGATGGTGCTTGGATGCGTATGTTCAGAAATGCGCGTAAGTTTGCAGACTAACTAGTTAAGATTGAGGAGCGGTTTATGTCAAAGTTACCTAATGAGGTGGAGTTGGTTAAGAAGGCGCTTCAGGTTGGCGCTGTGTACGCTCAAAAGCGTGCCTATGGTGTGATTGAGGGGCAGGATTCGGTCAAGTTGAAGGTTGAGTTTATCTATAAGGTGTTGGTGGAGGATAAGTTGATTCAGCCGTTGGCGAAGAATGATATCAGCGACCCGAATATGCGTCATAAATTGGCGCTGTGGATTTCTCGTCAGCTTCCTGCAGGTCATCCTCTGCTGTCTGACACTAAGTAATTACTTTCGAAATTTAGCCTGTCATTTCTGGCAGGCTTTTACCCAATTTTGCTGTCTCGGCTTTCTACTTTAGCCTGTCATCTCTGCTTCCTATAATTCTGTTACCCCGGTGCTCTTCCTTATTCTGTCATCTCGACAGAGCGAAGCGACGAGAGATCTCCCTGCCGATTACTTTTTGTTTTGGTTGGGCTTGTTGGGAGGGGCTTGCCTATAACCCTTATCCCTTCAAGACACGACGTGAATACATCCCTGTAGTCTCGGGACCAGCATCCATGCTGGTCACGGTCTTGAAGGGGTAAGGGTTATAGGCAAGCTCGAAGATCGAGCGTAATTCAGATATATTTTGGTGTGCTGTGATAGTTCAAATAGCTCCTTTGTATACCCTTGAGATCCGTATGGGCTCGTTCATGGGTTTAAGATTTTTACGTAACGCGAACGCTTTTTTGAACATCCATGCTGGTCACGATTTTGAGAGGTAAGGTTAGTAGGAAGCCTAAGATTAAGTCTAATTCAGATATTCTTGAGTGTACTGCGATAATTCGTATAGTCCCTTTGCACCCCCTTGAGATCAGTCAGGGCCCGCTTATGGGTTTGAAATTTTCAGATTGAGCGAACGCTTGTTTGAACGAAGTGAGTTGCGTGAGCGCTGAAAATTTAAAACCCATGGGACCGATCTCAAGGGGGTGCAAAGGGGCTATCTTAAACCAACTAACACCAAGCAAATCACCCTAGATTTAAAAATAAGATATTTACAAAGCAGGGTATTTTAAAAGTCCTAAAAACCCCTTGCTGTGCTATCCTAACCGCGAGTTGACTAGACAGTCGCTGTGTTGATTTCTCAATTAATCGCTTGCGTTTAAAAGGGTGCCTCACAGAGGAAAGTCCGGGCTCCAAAGGGTAGAGTGCCAGGTAACACCTGGGGGGCGAAAGCCTACGGCCAGTGCAGCAGAGAGAAGACCGCCGATGGTTCGTTCGCGAACACAGGTAAGGGTGAAAGGGTGCGGTAAGAGCGCACCGCGCTACTGGTAACAGTAGTGGCAAGGTAAACCCCACTCGGAGCAAGACCAAATAGGTTTCCATATGGCGCGACCCGCGTTGGGAACGGGTAGGTTGCTTGAGGCAAACGGCGACGTTTGTCCCAGATGAATGACTGTCCACGACAGAACCCGGCTTATCGGTCAACTCACCTAATTTTTTATCTCATCTGCTCAGATAGGATATTCCGTTTAGCTATATTAAAATCGAAAAATAGCTCAAATTATTCTTAAAACCAAGCAAAGCTAGAAGTTACATTAACTTCTAGCTTTACGTTTATGTTTTATATTGCTAATTATTTAGACCCTTCAGTCGCACTCTGTAGAAACTCAGTATATTGTCGGAACTTACTGATTTTACTCACTTTTTTAGCCTTGATCGATGCTTGACTTTGATACCGCCTGCCAATAGTGTACACATATGGGTAAAAGTGGCAAAAAGTGGCGAATTTAGATCGCCGATAACTATATCAACGGTGATAGGAAGGGTGAAAAGTGTTTAAAGGTAGTGATCCAATCAATATGGATACTAAGGGCCGGATGGCAATTCCGACTCGCTACCGTGCCCTGCTCGATGAAATATGTCGTGGCGACTTGGTTATTACCATCGATATGAAGTCTACCTGCCTAACGCTCTCACCGCTTCCCGAATGGAAAAAATTTGAAGAAAAAGTTGCCGCTCTGCCAGCAATGGACGATCTGGGTGAAATGCTCAGCCGTTTTGTTGTCGGTCAGGCCAAAGACCTTCAGGTTGATGGCAGTGGACGAATTCTTATTCCACCAGAATTGCGCGGTTATGCGCAGCTTGAGAAAAAGCTTGTTCTGGTGGGGCGTACGCAGCGCTTGGAGATCTGGTCAGAAGAGAACTGGAATGCTGAGCGTGAGAAATCTCAGGAAACTTATCGAAGCATGCTTCTCGATCGAGAGAACATGTCGGAAGCTTTAAAAAATCTCTCTTGGTAGGGGCGCCTGTAGTGAATGACATTGAAAAGCCAGAGCACACAACAGTTTTATTACATGAAGCTGTCGACGCTCTGGTTATAAATCCAGATGGGTTTTATGTGGATGGCACTTTTGGGCGTGGCGGGCACACTGCCGAATTGCTTTCAAGGCTATCTGACAAGGGTAGGGTGCTGGCGATCGATAAGGATCCTCAGGCTATTCAGGCGGGCCGTGAGCGGTTTGCTGATGAGAAAAGATTGACGATTGTGCATGGCTCGTTTGCCGATATGGGCGATTGGTTGGAAGGTGAAGAGATTGCTGGTGTGTTAGTTGACCTTGGTGTTTCTTCCCCGCAGCTCGATCAGGCTGAGCGCGGCTTTAGTTTTATGCGTGATGGACCACTGGATATGAGAATGGATACAAGCTCTGGATTATCGGCAGCAGATTGGATTGCCAGCGCGGCAGAAGCGGATATTGCGCAAGTGATTAAAGAATACGGCGAAGAGCGTTTTGGTAAGCGTATGGCGGCGGCGGTAGTTCGTGAGCGAGCCGTGACGCCAATTACCCGAACAGTCCAGTTGGCAAAGATTTTAGCGGATGCGCATCCGGCATGGGAGCGCGGCAGAAATCCAGCAACCAAGGCTTTTCAGGCGATTCGAATTTTCATCAATCGCGAGCTGGATGATTTGAGCTCGCTATTGAGTCAGGTTATAGATTTGCTGCAGGTGGGTGGTCGACTCGTAGTGATCAGTTTTCACTCGCTGGAAGACCGCAAGGTAAAGCGCTTTATTCGCGACCAAGAGCGCGGCATAAAGTTGCCAAAAAACCTGCCGGTTAGAGATGTCGAGCGCGGTGTGCGTTTGAAAAAGATTGGCAAGGCAATAAAGCCGCAGGACACAGAAGTAGATGGCAACGTGCGCTCGCGCAGCGCAGTAATGCGTATCGCTGAGCGTGTTGCATGAGTGGTCCGCTGCGAATAGCGGTGGTTTGGTTGTTGGTGCTTAGCAGTGCATTGGCGGTGGCTTTTGTCAGTCATGTTTGTAGGCAGAAGTATGACCAGTTAACGGATCTTGAGCGGGAGAAAAATCAGCTGCAGGTCGCTTACGGTAAATATTTACTTGAGCAGAGCGCCTGGGGATCACTGCAGCGGGTAGAAACTATGGCTACGGGTAGTCTGAATATGCACAGTCCGCAGCCCCAAGAAATTATGATGGTGAAGCAATAACAGTGGCCAAGAAAACGGTAAAACATGTGATACCGCGCTGGCGTTACTATTTTGTAATGTTGATCCTGGCCTCCCTGCCGGTGATCGTTGGGGTCAAAATTGCTCAGCTACAAATCATGACCAGTGAAGAGCGCGGCCGTGATTTTCTGCAGCATCAGGGAGATTCTCGTTCAATTCGCAGTGAAAATATTCCTGCCCACAGAGGCCTGATTACCGATAGAAATGGTGAGCCACTGGCGGTAAGTACCCCGGTCACGACTTTGATAGCCGATCCTCAGATTATGCAAAAGAGCGCCTCTGCGTCGGATGTGGAGAAACTCGCAAAAGCGTTGAATGTGTCATTTCCGCAATTGCAGGCTCGCTTAAAGCGCTATCGCAACAAGTCTTTTATGTATCTCGCCCGTCAGCTGCCAGCCCCTGAAGCTGAGCGCATTCTAGAGCTTCGGATCGCGGGTGTGTCTGGCCGTAAGGAATACAAGCGATTCTATCCCGCCGGTGAAGTTACGGCGCAGTTGGTTGGCTTTACGGATATCAATGACGATGGGCAGGAGGGTATGGAGCTCGCCTATAACGCTATTTTAACCGGCGAGTCTGGCTCTAGGAAAGTTGTCAGAGATCTTGCGGGTCGAGTGATTAAAAATATTGCGCTGATTAAGCCCGCAAGCCCGGGTAATAATTTGAAATTGAGCATTGATCTGCGGGTGCAGTATGCCGCGTACCGCGCATTAAAAGCCTCGGTGCAAAAGCATCAGGCCAAGTCAGGCTCAGTTGTTGTTCTCGATGTGCAGACGGGCGAAGTGTTGGCGATGGCCAATCAGCCTTCGTTTAATCCCAATGACCGCTCTGACTTACGTCCAGATTCTATTCGTAATCGTGCAGTCACCGATATGATGGAGCCCGGCTCCACGGTTAAGCCGTTCACTATGTTGGCGGCGCTTGAGAGTGGTAAGTTCAAGCCCGAGACAGTTATTAATACCAGTCCTGGTTATTTAAAGGTTGATTACAAAACCTTTGTTGATCATCGCGACTACGGCACCTTAGATATGGCCGGTATTCTGACTAAATCAAGCCAGGTGGGTACCACCAAAATTGCCTTGGACCTCAACCCGGATACAACTCGAGAGCTTTACGAGCGGATGGGTTTTGGTGAGGGTATTGGCAGCGGATTTCCGGCAGAGACTGCGGGTAATCTTCCCGCTTATCGAAAATGGGATTCAGTGACGCAGGCCACCTTTGCTTTCGGTTACGGTTTGAGTGCTTCTTCGCTACAGCTGGCCAGAGCCTACTCAATTTTGGCGAACGATGGCGCCCGCCAAGAAGTCAGTATGACGGCGATAGAGTCAGCACCGGAATCTGTTCAGGTGGCTGATGCCGAGTTGGTGAAAAGTATTCGTACTATGCTGAAGGCGGCAGCCAGTGACAAGGGTACTGGTAAGCGCGCCATGATTGATGGCTATTCTGTGGGTGGCAAGACCGGTACATTGCACAAGGTCAAGGCTGGCGGTGGTTACGACGATCATCGTTACATGTCAGTTTTTGCCGGTCTCTCACCGGTCGACAACCCTCGTTTAGTGACGATTGTTGTGATTGATGAGCCGCGGGAAGGCGATTATTTTGGCGGTCTGGTGGCAGCGCCGGTGTTTTCTGAAGTGACTGGCAACGCGCTGCGTCTGTTGCAGGTAACGCCGGACAATATGGATATGAACCGCAATGTTGCTAGCTTAAAAGCAATGTTGGCGAAGCGGGGGAATCTATGATGAGCCTATCGCATTCGTCCGCGCCCACACTAGTCGATCTTCTCAAAGACTTTATTGATGTCAGTAACTGCCCGTCTATCGAGATTGGCGGTGTAGCCATAGATAGCCGATTGGTTGTGCCCGGCGATCTGTTTATCGCGGTAAAAGGCACTCAGACTGATGGAGCACAGCATATTGCCGAGGCTGTAGGCCGAGGCGCTGTGGCGATTTTGCTGGAGCAGAACGGAGCTGATTCGGATTGTGGTGTGCCCGTTATTGTTATGCCAGAGTTGAGCGAATATGTCTCTGATATTGCCGGGGTGTTTTATGGTCAGCCATCACAGCAGATGGCGGTCACAGCTATTACTGGAACCAATGGTAAGACGACTTGCTCGCAGTTATTGGCACAGTTGTTTGAGTTGCTTGGCGAGCCTGCTGGTTTTGTTGGGACTCTTGGTTACGGGCTAAGTGGTTACGGACAAGTGGTCAAAGTAGCATTCGGCAGCATAACAGATACAGGCGGCTAACAACGCCAGATGCCGTATCTGTCCAGCGCATACTTGCCGAGTTCAATGATGTGGGAGCAAAGAGAGTTGCTATGGAAGTCTCTTCCCATAGTCTTGTTCAGCGTCGAGTAGCCGGGCTGCGAATAGATACCGCAGTATTTACTAATTTAACCCGTGAGCATCTGGACTATCACGGCGACTTGAACAGCTATGCCGCGGCCAAATCGCGATTATTCGCCATGACGGGTTTGAAAAATGCAGTGATCAATTTGGATGACAATGTGGGTCGTCTGATACTGGCCAATCTAGATCCGCTAATCAATGGCATAAGTTATAGCGTTGAAAATCACAGTGCGGACATCCACTGTGAAGGAATATCAATTGGCGCTTCAGGTATAGATGCCGAGATTTTCACTCCTTGGGGCAGAGGTCGTTTGGTCTCTCACTGCTGGGCAAATTTAATCTATCCAATCTGTTGACCGTTATTGGCGCAGCGGGGGTGCAGGGATTCGCGCTAGATAAAATTCTTCAAGCAGTGGCTCAATTAAAAGCGGTTGCTGGGCGCATGGAAGTGATTGATGCCAATGCCAGGCCAACGGTCGTGGTTGATTATGCTCATACCCCAGACGCGCTGGAAAAAGCCTTACAGGCATTGCGTATTCACTGTAAAGGCAAGCTTTGGGTTGTGTTTGGCTGCGGTGGTGATCGCGATACCGGCAAGCGTGCCGAAATGGGCAAGGTTGTCGATCACCGTGCAGATACTATTGTGGTGACCAGCGATAACCCTCGCAACGAGTCACCCGAAAAAATTATTGACCAGGTTCTTCTGGGCATCAGTCGTGATGTATTTGCGGTTGTGGATCGTAGGGACGCGATTCGCACTGCAATTAGAGATGCTCAGCCCGATGATGTGGTGTTGATTGCCGGCAAAGGCCACGAGGATTATCAAATTCTCGGTGCCGAACGACTGCCGTTTAGTGATCAAGCTGAAGCTCGGCTAGCACTGCGTCATCGCAGTGGGGGTGATCAATGATCGTCCGATTAAGCCTAACCGATGCCGCAGTTCGATTTGGTGGCACCCTTTTAAATCCAAGCTGCGAGTTTGACAGGGTCTCCATTGATAGCCGCAACACTGCGCACGGCGATCTATTTGTCGCGGTGGTGGGTGAGCGCCTAGATGCGCACAAATTTCTCCATCAAGTCGCTGACAAAGCCTGTGGGTTGGTAGTTTCAGAGGCGGATAAGCAACTGCAGCTGCCGCAGTGGGTTGTCGAGGACACCACTGTTGCTCTGGGTCAATTGGCCCAACTCCAGCGTGAGAATTTCACTGGTACAGTAGTTGCCGTCACTGGCAGTACCGGTAAAACCTCGGTTAAAGATTTAATTGCCTCGATCCTGGGGCGGCTTGGGACTGTGCATTCCACTAAGGGGAATTTCAATAACCATATTGGTGTACCGCTAACCCTGTTGTCGATGGACAGTGACGCTGATTTTGCTGTGATTGAGATGGGTGCCAGCGCCGGGGGTGAGATTGGCTATCTGTGTTCCATTGCCCAGCCGCATATAACCCTGATCAACAATGTTCAGATGGCTCATATAGAGGGCTTCGGCAGTATTGAAGGTGTTGCGGCCGCCAAGGGTGAAATTTATAGCGCATTGGGCGAGTCGGGAATTGCGGTTTTAAATATCGATCAATCCTGGGCTGACCAGTGGCGCGATCTAATTGGTGATAGAGACTGCGTGACGTTTTCCGCAGTGGACTTAGCGGCAGATATTAGCGCCGCAAATATACAGGTTTTAGAAAGTGGTTGTTGTCGATTTACTTTACAGACAGCCATGGGAGCTGAGCCCGTCATTCTGGCTATTCCCGGTCGTCACTCGGTTAGTAATGCGCTGGCCGCAGCAGCTTGCGCGGTTGCCGCAGGCGCCAGTCTTGAACAGATTGTTAGCGGCTTAGAATCCGCTGTATCTCCGGCCCGTCGCCTCGAGGTTAAAGCTTTGCCCCAAGGTGGGGTGGTCATTGATGATAGTTACAACGCGAGTCCTTCCTCCGCACGTGCCGCTATCGACGTATTGGCGAGCAGTACTGGTCGTAGAATTTTGGTGCTCGGTGATATGGCTGAATTGGGTGCTGATGCGGAAAATCTCCATCAGCAGATTGGCCAATACGCATTGGATGCAGGCATTGATGGGCTTTATACGCTGGGCAGTTTAAGCGCCCTCGCCAGTGCGGCATTTAACGGCCAGCATTTTACAGATTTAAATTTATTAAAAGAGGCGCTTCTTGAAAATGCTTCTCTTGGAAAAAATAAGCGCAGCGACCTAACTATATTGGTTAAGGGTTCGCGCAGTTCGCAAATGGACTTGGTGGTGGATATGTTACTGGCGGAGAAATCCTAATGTTGTTATGGCTTGCTGATTATTTAACTCAATTTTATAGCCCCTTTTCGGTGGTTAAATACCTTACGTTGCGCGGTATTTTTGCCGTGATTACTGCGCTAAGTATCTGTTGGGTTCTCGGGCCGCGGGTTATTCGTCTACTCAATGATTTGCAGATGGGGCAAGCAATTCGCAGTGACGGACCTCAGAGTCATCTCAGCAAAGCGGGCACACCCACCATGGGTGGTGCGCTTATATTGGTGGCAATATTTATCAGCACACTGCTCTGGGCCAATCTTGAAAACACCCATGTCTGGGTAGTGCTTGGCGTAACCTTTAGTTTTGGTTTGATTGGTTGGGTGGATGATTACCGCAAAGTAGTGCATAAAAATCCACGCGGTCTTCCGGCGCGCTGGAAGTATTTTTGGCAGTCTCTCTGTGGTCTGGCGGCAGCTCTGTTCTTGTTTGCCAATGCAGCTTCACCTGCAGAACTCGAGTTGATCGTTCCGTTCTTTAAAAATGTTGCCCTCAATCTGGGACCGTTTTATATCCTCTTTACTTATTTCGTCATTGTCGGCACGAGCAATGCGGTAAACCTTACCGATGGCCTCGATGGTCTGGCGATTTTGCCAACAGTTTTGGTGGCTGGTGCGTTGGGTTTGATGGCGTATCTGACGGGTAATTATCAGTTTGCCACTTATCTGCATATTCCCTATATCAGCGGTGCTGGCGAACTGTTTATTTTTACTGCTGCGCTCTGTGGTGCCGGACTCGGCTTCCTCTGGTTTAACACCTACCCCGCGATGGTCTTTATGGGCGATGTGGGCTCTCTGGCGTTGGGCGCTGCGTTGGGTGTGATTGCTGTGATCATCCGCCAGGAAATCGTATTAGCGGTAATGGGTGGCGTGTTTGTTATAGAAACGGTTTCAGTAATTTTACAGGTGGCTTCATTCAAGCTTACCGGTAAGCGTATTTTCCGAATGGCGCCACTGCATCACCACTATGAATTAAAAGGTTGGCCTGAGCCGCGAGTGATCGTGAGGTTTTGGATTATTACCGTCGTATTAGTCCTGATTGGATTGGCAACGTTAAAACTTAGATAAAAAGCTTAGATAAAAAGCTTAAACACAGAACTTAGACAAACAGAGATGTTTAACACAATGATGACAGATTTAATCGCAACAAACCGCAATACAGCTATCGTTGGCATGGGTGCCACGGGTCTGTCTGCGGCGCGATTTTTGTCGTCAATCGGAAAGTCTTTTGTGTTTGCAGACAGCCGTGCAGAACCGCCAGGTCTTGCAGAAGTGCGTGCTCAATACCCTGAGGTCCCATTGATGTTGGGGTCATTTTCTGAAGACCTGCTGTTAGGTTTTGACCGTGTTTTGGTCAGCCCAGGGGTTTCGCTAAAAGAACCAGCACTGATCGCCGCGCGCGAACGCGGTGTTAAGTTGATCGGTGATATTGAGTTGTTTCTTGAGCATGCGACAGCACCAGTGATTCTGATAACCGGATCCAATGGTAAAAGCACAGTCACTACATTGCTTGGTGAGATGGCCGAGGCCAGTGGTTTGAGTGTTGGCGTTGGCGGTAATCTTGGTACGCCGATGCTAGATCTGCTCGATAACCGTCATCAACTCTATGTGATCGAATTGTCGAGCTTTCAGCTTGAATTAGTCACCGATATCCGCGGTGCTATTGCCGGATTGCTCAATATAAGTCCAGACCATATGGATCGCTATGCCGGTCTGCAGCAGTATCACGCCGCCAAACACCGAATTTTCCTCGGTGCTAGCAGGGTTATCAATAACCGTCAGGATCCGCTGACCAACCCACTGTTGTCGACCAGTGTTAAGCAGTGCAGCTTTGGTTTAAATAGACCGGATCTGGGTAACTTTGGTCTGATTGAAGATGGCGGAAATCAGTGGTTGGCCTTTGGTTTACAGCCTCTTATGTTGGTTTCTGATGTGGCGATTAAAGGAATGCATAATTTATCCAATGCTCTGGCGGCGCTAGCTCTAGGAGAGTCCGCTGGCCTCGATATGTCGGCGATGTTAGCAACCTTGAAAACCTACAAGGGATTGCCACACCGCTGCGAGCATGTCGCCACCATTGATAACGTGATGTATATCGATGACTCCAAGGGCACCAATGTCGGCGCCACTATTGCGGCACTCAATGGCTTTGGTGATAGCACCAGAGCTAATCTGATTTTAATTGCCGGAGGGCAGGGCAAAGAGCAAGATTTCACCCCGTTGAAAAAGCCGCTGAAGCAGTTCGTAAAACTCGCAGCTGTGTTTGGGGAAGATGCTTCGAAGATTGCCGCTGCGCTGGAAAGTACTATTGATATAGAGCAGTTTGATTCGCTGGAAAATGCCGTTTCAAGGGCCCATGCCAGTGCTGAATCAGGGGATATTGTCCTGTTGTCACCGGCCTGTGCCAGCTTTGATATGTTCGCCGGTTTCGAAGAGCGTGGGCGCTGTTTTCAGCGCGCAGTAATGGCGGTGGTCGCATGAATATAACCATGCCCTTTAATTACTCGGCAATCACGCGACCCGTATGGCATATAGATCTGCCCTTATTGATTTCGGTACTAGCGCTATTATCTATAGGTCTGATTATGGTTGCCTCGGCATCCTTTAGTTATGCCGAACACAATTACAATAATGAATTTTTCTTTGTTAAGCGCCACCTGATCTATCTGGTCGTGGCCGGTGGGGCCATGGCAGTTGCCTTTTTGATGCCTCCAACAATATGGTCTGATTACAGTCGTCTTTGGATGTTACTGGCGATCCTGCTGCTGATTGTCGTGCTGGTTCCGGGTATTGGCCGTGAAGTTAATGGCAGTCGTCGCTGGTTATCCTTGGGTGGAATGACCCTGCAGGTATCTGAGCTGGCAAAAGTCGCCACAGTAGTTTTCTTAGCCAGCTATTTTGATAAGCGCCGTGAAAACTTTGGCGACGATTGGCGAGATTGGGCGAAGCCTCTGGGTGTATTGGCGGTGCCGCTAATATTGCTGTTAATGGAGCCTGATTTTGGTTCAACCGTGGTTCTGGCCGCGACATTTATGGTGATGTTGTTTTTAACCGGAACCAAGTTCTGGCACTACTTCTTGCTAATGCTAGCAGCTGTAGCATTGGTTTATTTTGTTGCCGAAGCGGCTCCCTATCGAGTAGCTCGACTGAGCACATTCATCGATCCTTGGTCTGATCCATTTAACTCCGGTTACCAGCTGACCCAGTCATTGATCGCCTTTGGTCGCGGCGAGTGGTTTGGGGTTGGGCTTGGGCAGTCGGTGCAAAAGATGCTCTATTTACCGGAAGCGCATACGGATTTTGTCTTCGCGATCTTTGCTGAAGAATTTGGCTTTGTCGGCGTAATCGGCCTGCTCAGTTTATACAGTATTTTAGTCATAAGGATTTTCCAGCTCGCTAAGAAAGCCGTGGCTCAAGAATATTGGTATGGCGCATTTTTACTGATTGGTTTTGGTCTCTTGATCAGCGGTCAAACCTTTATCAACCTCGGCGTTAATGCAGGGCTATTACCCACCAAAGGTTTAACCCTACCCTTTGTGAGCTATGGCGGCAGCAGTCTAATGGTGACCTGCGGCATGGTTGGGATGATGTTGCGCATTGGTCACGAGATGCATGCGGATACTCAGGTTATCAGGAGGGTCAGTCGTGGTAGCTGAGATGCAATGTAAAGTGATGATTATGGCCGGTGGCACCGGAGGCCATGTATTCCCTGCCTTGGCTGTGGCTGAAGAGTTACGCGCAGCAAATGTCGACGTCTCGTGGTTGGGAACCAGAGCCGGTATCGAAGCAGAGTTGGTGCCATCCAACGGTATAAAACTTAATTACTTAGATATCGAAGGTATTCGCGGACGCGGATTAGTCGCGCTATTAAAAGCGCCGTTACTGCTGTGGCGATCAATTCGTCAGTCACTGTCTGTGCTGGGTGAATATCAGCCTCAAGTGGTCTTGGGTATGGGTGGCTTTGCCTCCGGCCCTGGTGCTGTCGCAGCTCGACTTAAAGGAATCCCAATTGTTATTCACGAGCAAAACTCTGTGGCTGGCACTACCAATCGAATTGTTGCGCGCATTGCGCGCCGTGTGATGCAGGGTTTCCCCGGTGCATTAAAGCGCGGTGAATGGTGTGGAAATCCAGTGCGACCGACTATCGCCAATATGCCGCCCCCTGAAGAACGCTTTGCCAATAGAGTCGGTACTACCAGTCTGCTCATTCTGGGTGGCAGTCGCGGTGCATTGGCGATTAATAAAATCATGCCGCAGGCATTGGCGCTGATTGATCCAGCAATACGCCCGCAGATTATTCATCAGACTGGCAAGTTGCACTGTGAGCAGACCCGTGCGCTGTATAAGGCGGCTGGTATTGAGGCAGAGATTGTGCCCTTTATTGAAAAGATGGAAGAGGCTTATGATTGGGCTGATTTCGCTGTTTGTCGCGCCGGTGCACTGACAGTAGCTGAGCTCACCTGTACCGGATTGGGTTCGGTATTGATCCCTTTCCCCTATGCCATTGATGACCATCAAACAGTCAATGGTAAGTTATTAGTTGAACAGGGTTCGGCATTAATGATCCAGCAAAAAGACCTTACCGCGAAAATGCTCGCCGAAGAAATTACCGCACTCTGTAGCAGTCGCAGTCGACTTCTCGAAATGGCCATGCGCGCCCGCGAGTTATCTAAAACCGGTGCCGCCGCGCGAGTCGCCAACGTTTGCATGGAGGTGGCGTATGAAAAATAGCACAGACTTCCAACCACCCGAAATGCGCCGTATTCGCCGCATCCATTTTGTCGGTATTGGCGGCAGTGGTATGTGTGGTATTGCCGAAGTGTTATTGAATCAAGGCTATGAAATCTCCGGCTCCGATATCAATCGTGGCCCAAGTATTAAGCGCCTAATCGATGCCGGTGCGACAGTATTTATCGGCCACCGAGAAGAGAATATCCAAGGCGCTCACGTGGTGGTTAAATCCTCCGCAGTGACCGTGGAAAATACCGAGATTGCAGCGGCGAGAAAGCTTGGTATACCGGTCGTTCGTCGCGCTGAAATGCTCGCCGAACTGATGCGCTATCGTCATGGCATCGCGGTTGCTGGCACCCACGGCAAAACCACAACCACCAGTTTAATTACAGCAATTTTTGCCGAGGACGGGCGCGACCCAACCTTTGTGGTTGGCGGCCGTGTTAACAGTGTGGGCACTAACGCCAAATTAGGTGGCAGTCGCTATCTAGTGGCCGAAGCCGATGAAAGCGATGCTTCATTCCTGCATCTGCAGCCGATGGTTGCTGTGGTAACCAATATCGAAGCCGATCATATGGAAACCTATGATTTCGACTTCAGTCGTCTGACTAAAACCTATATCGAGTTTTTACACAATCTGCCTTTCTATGGATTGGCGGTCATGTGTATTGATGATCCGGTTATCCTTGAATTGCTGGTGGATGTAGCGAGGCCAATCTTGACCTACGGCTTTAGCGAAGATGCGGCCTATCGTATTCAGGATATGGTGGTTGAGAAAAACCGCAGCCAGTTTGTGATCGAGCGGCCCGAGGGTATGGCTGCGTTAAATGTCAGCCTAAATATGCCGGGACGGCACAATGCTCTAAATGCCGCGGCAGCGATCGCCGTTGCCAGTGATGAGGGAATATCCGATCAAGCAATTATTGACGGATTAAACAGTTTTGGTGGTGTTGGCCGGCGCTTTGAAATTTATGGTGAATACCCGGTTGCCATAGATGGGCAGGCGATGTTAGTGGATGATTACGGCCATCATCCCACCGAAATTAAAGCCACCGTCGATGCTGTGCGCGCCGGTTGGCCAGACAAGCGTCTGGTAATGATATTCCAGCCCCACCGCTATACCCGCACTCGTGATCTCTACGAAGATTTCGTCAAGGTGTTGGCCGAAGTCGATCTATTGATTGTGTTAGCCGTTTACCCCGCCGGTGAAGAGCCGATTGCGGGGGCTGGTAGTAAAAATTTGTGCGGCAGTATTCGCCAGCGTGGCTCTGTAGATCCAATTTATGTTGAGAGCATTGAAGAAGTGCCCGCGCTCTTGGGTGAGTTGGTGCAAGACAATGATCTGGTCATCACTCAGGGTGCCGGCAGTGTTAGCAAATTAGTGGCTCTATTAGCCGAGGGTGGTCTAGGTGTATCCACTGTCGATAAGGGGGCCTTATGAATAAAAATATGATTGAGAAGTTTGGACGTGTAGGGCTGCTTTATGGCGGAACATCCTCCGAGCGTGAAGTCTCTCTGATGAGTGGTGCCGCTATTCACCAGGCACTGCTTAATCTGGGTGTTGATGTTGTCGCTATAGATGCTAGAGAAAATCTTCTACAAGCGTTGCCTGGTTACCAATTAGACCGAGTGTTTATCGCACTGCATGGCGTTGGCGGGGAAGATGGAACACTTCAGGGTGCGCTGGAATATCTCAATCTGCCTTACACCGGGAGTGGTGTGCTGGCCTCTGCACTGGCGATGGATAAAATGCGCTGCAAGCAGATGTGGCAGGGTATTGGTCTGCCAACTACGGATTTTGCACTGTTACAACTTGATTCAGATTGGGCCGCAACGCTGGCCGATTTGGGTGGTTCTGTCATGGTTAAGCCAGCCTGCGAGGGTTCCAGTATTGGTATGAGCCGCGCTGAGACCGCCGAGCAATTGGAAAAAGCGTGGCGAGATGCAGCGGGAACAGAAGGTAGCGAGAAAATAGCAGTCATTGCCGAACCGCTACTGCCCGGCCCTGAATATACCGTGGCTATTTTGGATGGACAGGTATTGCCGTCGATACGCATCGAATCGAACGCTGAATTTTATGATTATGAAGCCAAATACTTTTCAGATCAGACCCAGTATTTATGTCCCAGCGAACTGTCAGAGCAACGCGAGCGCGAGTTACAAGAGCTCTGTCTAAAGGCGTTCAACTCAGTGGGTTGTCGCGGCTGGGGCCGAGTTGACGTGATGGTCGATGCTCAGGGTAACTATCAACTGCTCGAGGTCAACACAGTGCCTGGTATGACCAGCCACAGTCTGGTGCCAATGGCGGCTAAGGCTGGCGGATTGAGCTTTGAACAGTTGGTAGCGAAAGTACTCGAGGTGTCTCTGTAATGGCTACTCAGAATCGCCGAGGAGCAAACCGCAAGGAAACTGTGCCGACTTACGAAGAGGGCAGCATCAGTATTTTCAGCAGTTTGACCACAGTGGTTTTAGCTGCCGTGCTGATTGGGGTGATTTACGGCGTAGGGCTGCTCTATAAGCAGATTGATAAGCCTCTAACCAATGTGATGATTGGTGGCAATTTTACTTTCTTGGAAACCGCAGAGCTCTCTGAGTTAGTGGCCAAGGAAATAGATGGCGGATTCTTAAGTACTGATTTAAGCCATCTTAGTGATGTTCTGCGCGAACACCCTTGGGTCGATGAAGTTAGCGTCCGTCGAGAGTGGCCATCGATGCTAAAAGTTGAAGTGATTGAAGAGGTACCGATTGCACGCTGGGGAGAAAAGGGTTTTCTCAACAGACTGGGCGAAGAGTTATTGATTGAAAACAACAGTCAGTTGAGTGCGCTGCCTTTACTGCGCGCTGATTTTGGTACCTCGCGAGAGATGATGGAGAACTATCAGCTGATGGCTGAATTATTGATCCCTACGGGACTGAAAATTGCGCAGCTTAAACGCGATGATTTAGGTGTCTGGTTTATTGATACCGCAGGCGGTTTACGTTTGGTTATTGGGCGCGATCAAGTCCGTGAAAAAATTAGACGCTTTACGACGGTTTGGGCTGCAGGCCTTAGCCAGCAATTGAAACACATTAAAACCATAGATCTGCGTTATCCCAACGGGTTGGCCGTAGCATGGAAAGACGGCGCACTTGTTAGAGCAGTGGTTGGAAAATGGCAAAACACTTTAGAAGGCAATCGAAAAGAGATAGCAGGCGCTGTTCAGGCTTAACAGAGAGCTGCTGAGGAAAAATTATGGCTAATGAAAATGAAGAAAACATGATCGTCGGATTGGATATTGGTACCTCCAAAATCGTCGCCATCGTAGGTTCAGTTGGCCCGCGGGGAGACTTGGAGATTATAGGCACAGGCCTGTACCCGTCCTCAGGTCTAAAAAAAGGTGTGGTGGTCAATATTGAAGCGACCGTCAACTCAATTCAGCGCGCCATCGAAGAGGCCGAGCTAATGGCCGGCTGCTCAATACATTCAGTGTATGCGGGTATTGCTGGCAGCCATATTCGCAGCCTTAACTCCCACGGCATTGTCGCGATTCGCGACCGTGAAGTGCAGGATCTGGATGTGGATAGAGTAATTGATGCGGCCAGAGCCGTAGCGATTCCAGCCGATCAGGAAATTCTCCATGTGTTGCCACAGGAATTTATTATCGACAACCAAGAGGGCGTTCACGAGCCTATTGGTATGTCGGGTGTGCGCCTGGAAGCCAAGGTGCATCTGGTTACCTGTGCTGCTAACGCCGCACAGAATATTAAAAAATGTATCCGTCGCTGCGGTCTCGATGTCGATGACATCATTCTTGAACAATTGGCCTCTAGCCATGCGGTGCTGACAGAAGACGAGAAACAATTGGGTGTGGCGCTGGTGGATATCGGTGGTGGCACATCGGATATCGCCATCTTTACCGAAGGCGCAATCCGCTATACCGGTGTGATACCGATTGCCGGTGACCAGGTGACCAATGATATCGCCATGGCACTGCGCACACCGACACCTCATGCAGAAGATCTAAAAATAAAGTATGCCTGTGCACTGGCCAAGTTGGCTCGTCCGGAAGAGACCGTAAAAGTCCCCAGTGTGGGTGATCGCGAAGCACGAGATCTGTCTCGCCAGTCTCTGGCAGAAGTGGTTGAGCCGCGCTACGACGAACTTTTTACGCTGATTCAAGCAGAGATTAGACGCAGTGGATTTGAAGAATTGATCGCCGCGGGTGTGGTATTGACTGGTGGCACATCAAAGATGGAAGGCGTTGTTGAACTGGCGGAGGAGATTTTCCATATGCCAGTGCGAATTGGTAGTCCAGTCAACGTCAAAGGATTGTCAGATATTGTCAATAACCCGATCTACTCGACGGGTGTTGGCTTGCTACATTTTGGTGCTCAAGCACAGCGCAAGGAAAGTGTTGGGGAATCAAGCAAGGGTTCAGCGCCAAGCCTGTTTGAAAAGGCGAAAAGCTGGTTCCAAGGTGGTTTGTAATTGTCATCAACGTTGATGGCTATTGTTTTTAATTGAGAGGCGCAACTAAGGGGTAACATATGTTTGAATTAATCGAGAGCATTCCCAAGAATGCAGATATTAAAGTTATTGGAGTAGGCGGCGGCGGTGGCAACGCAGTTCGCCATATGATCGAGAGCAGTATTGACGGTGTACAGTTTATCTGTGCCAATACCGATGCTCAGTCATTAAACGATCTGGATACAGCAACCATCTTGCAGTTGGGTGGAACCCTGACTAAAGGCCTGGGTGCTGGAGCCAATCCTGAAATCGGCCGTCAGGCTGCCCTCGAAGACAAAGAGCGTATTGCTCAAGCGATCGAAGGTGCCGATATGGTCTTTATAACTGCAGGTATGGGTGGTGGAACCGGAACAGGTGCTGCACCAGTAATCGCCGAAGTTGCCAAGCAGATGGGGATTCTTACCGTCGGTGTGGTGACTCGTCCATTTGCCTTTGAAGGCCGCAAGCGCATGGATATTGCCAATCAGGGTATCGCCGCACTTAAAGAGCGCGTTGACTCACTGATTATCGTACCCAACGAAAAGCTGTTGCAGGTACTTGGCAAAGATATGACCGTGATCAACGCATTTAAGCAAGCCAATAATGTGTTGTACGGCGCGGTTCAGGGTATTGCCGACCTAATTCTTCTGGAAGGTTTAATCAATGTCGATTTCGCCGATGTTCGCACCGTAATGTCTGAAATGGGCATGGCAATGATGGGAACCGGTGAAGCCAATGGCGCTGATCGTGCAATTATTGCTGCTGAAAGCGCCATCAAGTGCCCACTGCTTGAAGATGTAAATCTGCAGGGAGCCAAGGGTATTCTGGTTAATATCACAAGTGGTTACGATCTAACACTTGGTGAATTTGAAGATGTGGGTAATATTATCCGCGACTTCTCCGATGAAGATGCCACCGTTATTGTCGGTAGCGTATTCGATCCAGAACTCACCGATCAACTGCGAGTGACAGTGGTTGCTACGGGCTTAAGAGAGCCGGGTGAAAAGTCAGTGCCAATGAGTGTTGTTGTCGACAATCCTCCTCGTACTGCCCAGGGTGATGTTGATTACGGAAGCCTAACCAAGCCAACTGTCACACGACGTGTACAGGGTACGGCTCAATCAGCTGCACGCAAGATGGACTTGCATGCCGATCCAGAACTTGATTATCTAGATGTACCAGCGTTCTTACGCAAGCAAGCAGACTGATTGCAGAGTCTCTGCTGAGAGCCCCTTTATCACCTTCGCCTCAGATTTAAAATCTTGGTGATAGGGGGGCTTGTCTGTTAATATCCCGAGCTTTGAATAAGAGAGTTCGGGCATGATTAAGCAACGCACGTTAAAAAATGTCATACGTGCTACTGGCGTGGGTCTCCACACCGGTGAAAAAGTTTATCTGACTCTGCGCCCCGCTGAACCTGATAGTGGCATATTATTTCGCCGCACTGATCTTGATCCCGTCGTTGAAATCGAGGCCAAAGCTGAAAATGTTGGTGACACAACCCTGTCTACAACATTGATGAATGGTGATGTTCGGGTGTCTACTGTCGAGCACTTACTCTCCGCCTTTGCCGGTCTAGGTATTGATAATGTTATTGTCGATGTGTCGGCACCGGAAATTCCAATTATGGACGGCAGTGCTGGTCCATTCGTGTTTTTACTTCAGTCTGCCGGTATTTGCGAGCAGAATGCAGCGAAGAAATTCATCCGTATCAAACGCGATGTCACTATCAAGCAAGATGATAAAGTTGCCACTTTTAAGCCCTTTGATGGCTTCAAAGTAAACTTTGTGATTGATTTTGATCACCCCGTTTTCAAACATCACGCACTCAAGGCGAGTATTGACTTCTCGACCACCTCGTTTGTAAAAGAGGTCAGTCGTGCGAGAACCTTTGGTTTTATGCATGAGTTCGAATATTTGCGATCAGTGGGCCTAGCCCGCGGTGGCAGCTTTGAAAACGCCATTGTTGTCGATGAATTCCAAATTTTGAACGAAGATGGCCTGCGTTACGAAGATGAGTTCGTAAAACACAAAATTCTTGATGCTATCGGTGATCTCTACCTATTAGGCAATAGCCTGATCGGCGAGTTTAATGCGCATAAATCTGGCCATGCGTTGAACAACGCCTCAGTGCGCGCGCTTATCGCAGACACCGATGCCTGGGAGATGGTTACCTTCGAAGATAACCCGCAAGATGTCCCCATCAACTATATGGCTGCGAGCTAAAAGCACCGGACTATGAGCATCTCCTAAGGTGAAAATTATTCTTATCAGTAATCGGGCCAATAAAGCCCGAACCCTAACGCTCAATAGCTGGGCAAAAGGGTTGCTGTCTGTATTGTTACTGGGTATTCCAGTCGCAGCTGGCACCATGATGGGTGTAAAGATTGCCGATGGACGTTGGGAGCTGTTATTTGAAAACAGCATGAACGAGATGCAGCATGAGCTGGTAGTTCAGAAGGGCCAAGTAGATGATAGTCGTACAGAGGCCAATAATACCTTAAGGGCGATGACCCTAAAACTGGCTGAAATGCGAACTCGTCTAGTGCGTATCGATGCGCTCGGTGAGCACCTCACCCAGATTGCCAGTCTTGAAGATGGTGAGTTTGATTTCTCCTCAGCCCCCGGAATTGGTGGCCCAGAAGAACCTGAGCTGTTTGAAGCGATCGACCAGCTGAATATGCAAAGTGATTTGGAGGCGATGTTTGCCAAACTTGATCGGCAGTTAAATAGCCGTGAGTCACAGCTGCAGATTCTCACCTCGATGATGTCAGACAGCAGGCTTGAAAAAGAGCAGACAGTTACTGGCAGACCCATTTTAAAAGGCTGGATGTCCTCTGAATACGGTATGCGCACAGACCCATTCCATGGCGAACAGCGCTGGCACGGCGGTGTCGATTTTGCCGGAAAAGATGGTTCAGCCGTTATTGCCGTCGCCTCAGGTGTCGTTACCTGGTCGGGCAACCGCAGTGGCTACGGCAAATTAATTGAATTAAATCACAGCGACGGCTTCGTAACCCGCTATGGCCACAATGAGGAAAACCTTGTTGCGCTGGGCTCGGTGGTTAAAAAAGGCCAGCAGATCGCCCGCATGGGAAGTTCAGGCCGTTCAACAGGCCCTCATGTTCACTTTGAAGTCTTCAAAAATGGTCGCACAGTCGACCCCGCAAGTTATATTCACAAAACCAATCGCTGAATTAACTTAGCATTTTCTCCGCGCGTCCTTTTATAGCGCAAAAACGTTATAGCGCAAAAATGGAAATAACCCCCTAATTTTAGTTATTTATTTATGGAAAAATGTAATGTTTGCCAACCTGATTAAAAAAGTTTTCGGTACAAAAAATGATCGTGAAGTGCGTAAACTTCAAAAAACAGTCAATAAAATCAACGCATTTGAATCTGCCCTGGGTGAGCTATCCGACGCCGACCTCAAAGCCGAAACTGGCCGATTACGCGAGCAGTTAGCCGAAGGGAAAGCGCTCGATGAACTGTTGCCAGAAGCCTTTGCTGTAGTCCGTGAAACCGCCCAGCGAGTAATGGGAATGCGTCACTTCGATGTGCAGATGATCGGTGGTTTAACCCTGCATCAAGGCCGCATCGCAGAAATGCGCACTGGTGAAGGTAAAACCCTAGTGGCAACACTCGCCGCCTATCTCAATGCACTGCCGGAAGAGGGCGTTCATGTTATTACCGTCAACGACTATCTGGCTCGACGTGATGCAACCTGGATGGGTCCGCTGTATAGAGCACTGGGACTTTCGGTCGGTATTATTCAGTCCTATCAGGGGCCGGAAACTGCCAACTCATATTTGATCAGCGATTCTGATGATCCGCAGCCCTGTAGCCGTCGTGAGGCCTATGCAGCGGATATTACCTACGGTACCAACAACGAATTTGGCTTTGATTATCTGCGCGATAATATGGCCCTGCGTCTCAGTGATAAGTCACAGCGCGGAATGGCGTTTGCCATTATTGATGAAGTCGACTCGATTCTGATCGATGAAGCCAGAACACCGCTAGTAATCTCTGGTGCCGCACAGGACAGTTCCTCCCTGTACCGCAGTGTCAATCTACTGATCCAAAAGCTCGAGGCAGGTTCTGAAGACGTTGCTGACGAGGAATCCGGTGACTTTACAGTTGACGAGAAAACCCGTCAGGTGGAACTCACCGAAGAGGGATTTCAGAAGATTGAAGAAATCTTAATAAGTGAGGGCCTACTTCAGCCAGAAGAGAGCCTCTATCAGGCAACTAACCTAGGTTTGCTCCATCATGTGCACTCTGCGCTGCGCGCACATCATCTGTTTCACAAAGATGTCGAATACATAGTTCAGGGCGGTCAAGCGGTCCTGATTGATGAGCACACCGGTCGCACCATGGCCGGTCGCCGTCTATCAGAGGGTTTGCATCAGGCGATTGAAGCCAAAGAGGAGCTGGAAATTCAGCAGGAGAGTCAAACACTGGCCTCAACCACCTTCCAGAACTACTTCCGACTTTATGCCAAGCTCGCCGGTATGACCGGTACCGCTGACACCGAAGCCTATGAATTTCAGCAGATCTACGGTCTGCAAGTTATGGTTATTCCGACCAATGTTGAGGTCTTGCGCAAAGACCTCAATGATCTGGTATTCCTAACGCAGGAAGAAAAGTTCCAAGCGGTCATTGAAGATATCGCCGAAATAACCGCCGCAGGTGCCCCGGTATTGGTCGGCACGGCCTCGGTGGAAACCTCAGAATTACTCTCGAATATGCTTAACGACGCCAAGGTTAAGCACAACGTTCTGAATGCCAAACAGCACGAGCGAGAAGCAAATATTATTGTTGAAGCTGGTCGACCCGGTGCGGTGACTATCGCCACCAATATGGCGGGTCGAGGCACAGATATTGTTCTCGGCGGCAATCTCGAAGCAGAGATTAAAGCATTGGATAATCCCAGTGAAGCAGAGATAACGGCCCTTAGAGTAGACTGGCAGGAACGACAAAAAACCGTTCTTGAAGCCGGTGGCCTGCATATTATCGCCACCGAACGCCACGAATCGCGTCGGATCGACAACCAATTGCGCGGCCGTTCTGGTCGTCAGGGTGACCCCGGGGTATCGCGTTTTTACCTGTCGTTGGAAGACCCATTAATGCGTCTTTTTGCCTCTGACCGCATGAAAAATATGATGCGCTCAATGGGTATGGAGCAGGGCGAGTCGATAGAGCACCGTATGGTTACCAACGCCATTGTCAAAGCCCAGCGCAAAGTTGAAGGACGCAACTTCGATATTCGTAAGCACCTGCTCGAATACGATGATGTGGCCAATGATCAGCGCCAAGTGGTATACCAGCAGCGCAACTATTTGCTCGAAGATGAAGATATCTCCGATATCATCACCAATGTACGCGAAGATGTGGTGAGTCAATCCATTGATAACTTTATTCCGCCACAGAGTCTTGAAGAGCAGTGGGATATTGAAGGTCTGGAAAAAATCTTAGCCAAAGATTTTGCTGTTCAGCTACCGATCAGCGGTTGGCTTGACGAAGACAGTCGCCTTGACGAAGAGGCCCTGCGTCAGCGAATTACTCAGCATATACAAACCGATTATGAAACTCGTTATGCGGATGTCGGCGCACAGATGCGCGAAGTAGAACGTCAAATTATGCTTCAGGTTTTGGATAATCAATGGAAAGATCATCTTGCGAATATGGATCAGCTGCGGCAGGGCATTGGCTTGCGAGCCTATGCACAAAAGAATCCCAAGCAGGAATACAAGCGTGAATCTTTTGAGATGTTTGAACAACTGTTGAACGATATTAAATTTGAAACCGTTCGCTTCTTAAGTCATATCCAAGTCGCCAGCGAAGAGGATATGCATAAATTGGAAGAGCAGCGTCGCCGTGAGCAGGAAGGCCGTGAGTATCAGCATGCAGCGTCTGAAAGCCTGACTCAAGAAAATTCCGGGCAATCAGCCAGCGCAAGAAAGGCCTCGCCGGTTCAGCAGCCACAGCAACGTCAGGGGCCAAAAGTAGGGCGCAATGATCCCTGTCCCTGTGGCTCAGGCAAGAAATTTAAACAGTGCCATGGCAAAATTTAATCAAAAGCTAACAGCTAATAATGAAAAGCTAATAAGGGAATAGAAATGGCTACAGGTAGCGGAAAATTTCCACAGATGCACCCAGTGTCAGGATTTAGGCTTGGCACTGCCAGCGCGGGCATTAAAACACCGGGCCGCAAAGACCTTGTGGTCATGGAACTATGCGAATCAGCATTCGTGGCCGCAGTGTTTACCCAAAATGCGTTTTGCGCGGCACCGGTCACCGTAGCCAAGCAACATTTGCAGACGGGTGCGCCACGCTACCTATTGATCAATACGGGTAATGCTAATGCCGGTACCGGCGAGATTGGCCTTGCTGATGCTCACAAGAGCTGTGAGGTTTTGGCCGATGGTCAGTTTGTGGCAGCCAATCAAATACTGCCGTTTTCGACCGGTGTGATCGGCGAATCATTGCCCATGGAAAAGCTATTAGCAGGAATTCCTCAGGCAGTTGCAGCCCTTGATGAAAATGGTTGGACCGATGCCGCCGAAGGTATTTTGACCACGGATACTCGCCCTAAGGGATCTAGCCTGCAGTACACTTCTAATAGCACTTCAGACACTAGTCTAGCGGGCGATTTATCCGCCACCGTAACCATTACCGGAATCACCAAAGGCTCCGGCATGATCAAGCCAAATATGGCGACCATGCTGGGATTTGTCGCCACCGACGCACAGGTCGACCCAGAGTTACTGCATCGTGCATTGCGCCTAGTATCAAATAAATCCTTTAATCGCATCACGGTTGATAGTGACACCTCGACCAATGATGCGGTCGTTTTGGCTGCCACAGGCGCCAGTGGCGTTGTTATTGATGAGAGTTCCTTCGATCAGTTTGTCGCCAATCTCGAAAAAGTCTTTGTTGAACTTGCCCAGTCGATTATTCGCGATGGCGAAGGAGCCAGTAAGTTTGTCAGTGTCGTAGTCGACAGCGCAATCGATTCAGCGGAAGCGGTCAAAGTCGCCTACTGTATTGCCGAGTCACCTCTGGTTAAAACTGCACTGGCGGCATCCGATGCCAACTGGGGAAGAATACTCGCCGCCGTAGGTCGCGCTGGTGTCGATAACCTCGATGTTAACAACGTCTCCGTCAGCCTTAATAAGGTCTTGATTGTCGAGCAGGGTTGTCGCGCTGCCAGCTATACCGAACAGGCCGGAGATCAGGCGATGATGCCGGAAGATATTACTATCCAAGTGTCCCTGAATCGCGGCACTGCTACCGAGACCGTCTGGACTACAGATCTGACCTATGAATATGTGCGCATTAACGCCGAATACCGTACTTAATTGCATAGACAGAAGCAGGCCATTTAGATGAAGCGTATCCACGTGGTTGCCGCGATTATTGTCGACGCCAATCAACAGCAAATATTTATCACCCGCCGCCCCGATCATCTGCATCAGGGTGGGCTCTGGGAGTTTCCTGGTGGAAAGGTTGAAGTTGGCGAAACTGCCGAGTCGGCTCTGGCGCGTGAACTCTTTGAAGAAATCGGTATCAGCATCAACGCTTGCGAGCCCTTTATGCAGATCGAACATGACTATCCGGATAAGCAGGTTTTTTTGGATATCTGGCAGGTAAATAGTTTTGCCGGAACAGCTCATGGCAAAGAGGGGCAGGACTGTTGTTGGGTTAGCTTAGAAACATTGGTTACTGAAAAATCCGAACGATTATTTGATTTTCCTGCAGCCAATCAACCGGTTTTAGACCGGCTTGCTAAGGTTGGTATTTAATAGATCTGAAGCTCGATCGGGGTTCAGGCTCACCTGCGCTACTGAGCGTTCAAAACACGCTGTAAATACGACCCTGAACGCTCGTGAGCGGCATCTATGCCACTCACGGTCTTTAACGCCCAGTAGCGCAGGTAAGCCTTTCGAGGTCAAATTCACCTGAGTTATTCAAATAGCTATTTTTAAAAGCTATTTTTCTAATAGTCTTGGATCAATAAGTCCTGCTTCTAACAACTCGGCGCCCAGCTGCTCTGGGTCCATAAACTCTGGATCCAACATCGCAGAGCCTTTAATGGCAAAACTCTCCTGAGCCCAGCCACCAAAATCTATTTGCTTGCAGCGCTCGCTGCAAAAAGGTCGGAAGGGGAATTTATCGTTCCACTGCACCTTGGTTTTACAGGTTGGGCAGTCCAGTGTTGTTGCGCCAGTCATAGAGAATTTCCTTCGTTTTTGTTTTGTGCCAAGGTTAAAAATTGATGGTGTAACGCGGTAACTCTTTCGTTCACTGTTTCCAGTGGCTGAGAATTATCGAAAACTATATCCGCTCTGGATAATTTATCCTGTCGCGGCATCTGTGAATCGATTATACGTTGAATTTGATCGGCAAGATTGCCATCCCGTGCACAGGCACGCTCTATTTGTAGCTCGACTGGCAAATCCACCAGCACAACCTTATCCACAAGCTGGTGCTGATCGGTTTCAAGCAGCAGAGGAGATTCGAGAATAACGTAAGGACTTTTAGATTGACTTAACTGCTCAATAATCCATTCGCGAATCAATGGGTGTAGCAATGACTCTAGCCAAATCTTTTGCTTTGGATCAGAGAAAATAATAGTCCGCAGTGCAGCGCGATTGAGATTGCCATCCGCGTGAAGAATATCGTTGCCAAAATGCTCGCTAATAGCTTTCAGGGCGGGCATTCCCGGCTCGACAACTGCGCGGGATGCATAATCTGCATCCACCATATCAATGCCAAGCTGGCGAAATTTCTCGGCCACAGTGCTTTTGCCACTGCCGATGCCGCCGGTTAAACCAACGATAGGAGAATTTATTACTTTCAAAATAGGCCACTCTAGGGCTAGATGGTGAATTAACTAAAAAAGCTATTTAGAAACCAAATACGCTCAAATAAGACTCAAGAATCTTATCACCCCAGATCAATGCAATCCAACCGGCCATTGCCAGAAACGGGCCAAAGGCAATCGGAACCTGCTTGTCTTTTGATTTGGCCATGACGCCAATAATACCCACCACTGCGCCAACAAAGGTCGAGAGAATAATAATCAGCGGCAGCATCTGCCAGCCCATCCACGCGCCGAGAGCTGCCAGCAGCTTAAAGTCACCGTAACCCATACCTTCTTTTCCGGTCACTAACTTAAATATCCAAAACACCGACCACAGCGATAAATAGCCAGCGAGGGCACCAATTACCGCTTCATTAAGGGGCACAAAAGTGCCGCTGAGGTTAGCGAACAGTCCCAGCCATAACAGCGGTAGAGTAATTTGGTCCGGTAGCAGCTGATCGTGATAATCAATGCCCGTCAGGGCAATCAAAACCCAGGTAAACAACAGGCAGTAAGCGCTCATTATTGACAGACCAAACTGATAGACAATAAAGGCTGTCGCCAGTCCACAGAGCAGTTCTACCAATGGGTATTGAATCGATATAGGCGTTGAGCAAGAGGTGCATTTACCACGCAAAAACACATAGCTGATCACTGGGATATTGTGCCAGGGCTTAATAGGGACACCGCAAGAAGGGCAGCGCGAAGCAGGCTTAGCCAGAGATATGGTTTCTATGGGTTCGGACGGCAGACCCAAAAAGTCCTCCGATTCGCGGCGCCAGCTGTTCTTGAGCTGCTCTGGGAATCGCAGAATAACTACGTTGAGAAAACTGCCAATAATCAAGCCAAAGGGAAATGCCGCCATGGCGAGGGCTGAGAGTGATAATCCGGTATCTAAAAACATAAGTTATTCGCAGTTTGGACGCTGGTTTGACCCGCGCCGGTTATAGTTATTAAAACGGTTTATTGACCTTAATTTAGACTATCTATTTCAACAGCACCCAATTATGTGGCGAATGGCAGGTAATGTCACCCCGACCCGCACCGTCAACCGAACGAAGGCTATAAGCTCTGTTAAATCGGTCATCCCGACAGAGCGAAGCGACGAGGGATCTCTTGGGGATTTCTCCCTGCACTCGAAATGACAAAAAGAGTTATTTTAAACAACATTACCCAGCTGGAATATCGGCAGATACATAGCAATCAACAGGCCACCAACCAAAACACCTAGCACCGACATAATCATAGGTTCCAAAAGGCTGGTCAGATTATCTACCGAGTTATCGACTAACTCCTCGTAATGCTCCGCCGCTTTTTCAAGCATCTCATCTAGAGCACCTGACTCCTCACCGATTGCCACCAACTGTTGGAGTAAAATAGGAAACATATTGGTTGATTTAATTGCCTGCTGTAACTGAATACCCGTAGTCACATCATCGCGAACCTTTAAAATCGCATCATGGTAAGGCGCGTTGCCAGCAGCGCCGGCCACAGACTCAAGCGCATCGACAATCGGCACACCCGCGGCAAAGGTTGTCGCAAGTGTACGCGCAAAACGCGCCACCACGGCGTTATAGACAATGCCGCCGACAATCGGAACTTTCAGGGTGAATTTATCCACCGCGTAGGAAAATTTTTCCGATCTGAATCGCGCCTCTTTAAACGCGTATATAGAAATAGCAATAATAACTAAAATAACCATCCAAGAACTCTGTAGCGATTCAGATAAACCCAATACAAATAGCGTAAAGGCCGGCAGGTCGGCACCAAAACTACTAAAAGTCTCAGCAAAAACCGGCACTACTTTAATTAACAAAATAGCCGTAACAATAACGGCAACCACCATAACGGCAATCGGGTAGGTCATGGCTTTTTTGATTTTCGCTTTAAGCTGTTCAGTCTTCTCTTTATAGGTAGCTACACGATCGAGCATAGTCTCCAGAGCACCCGCCGTTTCACCGGAATCAACCAAACTACAAAACAGATCATCAAAGTAACGGGGGCTTTTACGCAGGGCGTTGGCAAAACCACCACCGGCGGCAACGTCATCACGAATTTGGAAAATTAATTCCTTCATCGTCTCATTTTCAACACCGTCAGCAACAATATCAAAGGACTGAACCAGCGGGACACCAGCTTTCATCATGGTGGCCAGCTGTCGCGTAAACAGCGCGATATCGGCAGGGGATATTTTTTTCGATTTGCTAAATAGCGGTTTGGGTTTCTTTCTTAAGGATGTCGAAATAATGCCCTGCTTACGCAACTGCCCTTTGGCCAGGGGTAGATTCGTTGCGCGCAACTCACCTTCAACTTTTTCGCCCTTACGGTTTTTACCCTTAAATATAAAAACTTGATTGTCGGCGGCTGTAGCCATAGCAACTTCCTTCCTTTGATCTCTGCTAATTCTTTATTGGTTAATAGTAGATAGTTAGTCTTTGGTAATTCGATTGGCTTCTTCAATACTTATTAGACCACTAGTGACCTTTCGTAAAGCCGATGTACGTAATGGTCTAAACCCCTCCTTGATTGCCGCATCGAGAATATCAATTGAACTGCCACCTTCCATAATAATTCGCGAAATTGCTGGGGTGATTTTTAATGTCTCGTAAACACCCACCCGTCCTTTGTAACCATTAGTGCAAGCCGCACAGCCTACCGGCTTGAAAATACTCATCTCTTCGCGGGGAATACCGATATGATCGAAACCCTCTTCGGTTAGTACCTTCTCTGGAATATCATCAAAGGGTTCGCGACACTGTTGGCAGAGTTTGCGACCAAGTCGCTGGGCAATAATAAGATTGACCGAAGTCGCCACATTAAACGATGGCACACCCATATTGAGCAGTCGGGTCAAGGTTTCCGGAGCGCTGTTTGTGTGCAGTGTCGACAGCACCAAGTGACCGGTCTGTGCCGCTTTAATAGAGATTTCAGCAGTTTCCAAATCACGTATCTCACCGACCATGACCACATCCGGATCCTGACGCAAAAATGATCGCAGAGCCTCGGCAAACGACAGACCAACACGCATATTAATCTGCGTCTGGTTAATGCCTTCCATATTGATTTCAATCGGATCTTCCGCCGTGGAGATATTGCGTTCGGTGGTGTTGAGTATATTTAAGCCTGTATACAACGACACAGTTTTACCACTACCGGTTGGGCCTGTGACCAAAATCATTCCTTGCGGTCGAGCCAGAGCCTCCATATACAAATCTTTTTGATCCTGCTCATAACCCAGAGCATCAATACCCATCTTGGCACTGCTGGGATCCAGAATACGCAGCACAATTTTCTCACCAAACTGCAGCGGCAATGTATTGACCCGGAAGTCGATGGCCTTGTTTTTCGATAACTTGAGCTTTACACGGCCATCTTGCGGCACACGCCTTTCGGATATATCCATGCGCGACATAACCTTTAGGCGAGCGGCTAATCTGGGTGCCAAATTAGTGGGAGGTTTAGCCATTTCCTGCAAAATACCATCGACACGAAAGCGTACACGATAGGACTTTTCGTAGGGCTCAAAGTGAACATCTGAAGCACCCAGGCGAATCGCATCCAAGAGCATCTTATTAACGAAGCGCACAATCGGCGCATCGTCTTCTCCATTGCTGTTACCGCTATCAGCCTGATCGTCGTCGTCGAGTGCTTCCATATCCAGATCATCGAGATGCACATCATCAATAGTACCTAGAGCCTCACCAATATCGCCGTCATTGGCACTTTCAAGCCATTTTTCCAGAGCCTCGTTAATCGCAGAGTAGAGTGCTAGAACCGGTTCTACGGCAATACCAGTTTGAAACTGAATTTCGGTAATTGCCCGCTGGTTGGTTGGGTCTGCGATGGCCACAAAGAGTCTATTACCCCGTTGCATTAATGGAATAGCCTGATGTTTCTTGAGTAATTTGGTATCTACGAGGTCTTTGGGAAAGCTATCCGGGTTGTGCTTGTCGAGGGCATAGAGGGGAATGCCAAACTCTTTGGCTGCAGACTTGCCAATCTGCTCTGGTGAGAGCAAATGCTTGTCGCAGAGATACTGCACCAGAGAAATTTTATCGGTTTTGGCCGAAACAGTGGCCTCTTCAAGTACGGTTGCCGCAATCAATTGATCGTCAACCAAACGCTTGGGCAGGCCGTGTAAAGCGATTTGTGGCATGTTCATAACAGTATCACCAGCTTTAATTATGGGTACGGGCAAGTCTACTGAGCGTTTTAAATCCATGATGTGCCAAACCCCACATAACAAAAAATATTATGTGAACCAGAGAACACTTTTTTTAAAAACAGTCGGCACCGCATAAATAGTCCAACACTCTTCTCTGCTCGCAAATAATGAAGGGGGCATTTTGTTCACACTGCACTGCGAATTGATCTGCCAGTTGAATTATTGTGATTATTTATTTGCGAATAGTTTTAATTTAAGCGTAGTAAAAATAAACCGATTGTCGAGAAATTGACTAAAAATAACTGACAAAAAAAGTCACAAATTGACAGATAGGGAACAATAAACGCTGGGAAATAGGTGTCTCGGGATGCCGGAAGTATGGGGAATGTATCTAACTTGCTGAAATATATGGATAAAAAGATATTGGCATGCCAATTGCTAACTTCTAACTCGAAAGTAATAAAAAGTATTTTTTACAGTTAACTGGAAGTTCCTATTTTTTTATAAACGGAGAGTAACAATGAACATGAACAGAAAACAAACGGGTTTTACCCTTATCGAATTAATGATTGTAGTGGCTATTATTGGTATTTTGGCTGCTGTGGCATTGCCGGCTTATAATGATTATTCAACTAGAGCGAAGATTTCAGAAGGAATATTAGCCGCTAGCCAATGCAGAACATCTGTTTCAGAAATTTACCAAACTGCATCAGCAGGAGTAGTTATTGGAGCCAACGGATGGGGTTGCAGTGAGGGTGTTGCTAATCCAACACAATATGTTGCAGGCATAGCTACTGATGCGAACGGAGTTATAACTGTAACTTTAAATACCGCAGCTTTAGGCTTGGTTGCAGCTGATGGATCTACGTTTACATTAACTCCAGAATCAGTGGCAGGGACAGCTGCAACTGCAGCAGATATTCCAACTCAAGTGTCTGGTTTTGTTTGTGGTAATGGAGCTGCAGCGACTGCACTAGACGCTAGACTGTTGCCAGGTTCATGTAGGTAGAGGGTAATACCAAAAGCTTCGAAAAAGGCTCCTTCAGGAGCCTTTTTTTATTTAAGTCTCTCATTTTGATTAACTAACAAACCGCATCGATAAATCCACCGCCCGAAGATGCTTAGTTAAACTCCCCGAAGAAATAAAATTAATCGCCCCATGGTTATAGATGCGCAAGTTCTCCTCAGTAATATCGCCAGAAACTTCAATCTTGGTACTGCCCAAATCTATTGACGACAGCGCCTCAATATCCGCCGGTGAAAAATTATCCAACATCACAATATCAGCCTTGGCCGCAAGTGCCTGGTGCAGTTCATTGAGACTTTCCACTTCCACCTCAACCCGTTTATCAGGCGCAATCTCGCGGGCTTTTTCGATGGCTTGGGTTATGCCACCACAGGCGGCAATATGATTTTCTTTTATCAGAAATGCGTCGTATAAACCGATGCGGTGATTTTGGCAGCCGCCAACGGCGATGGCATATTTTTGTGCCAGTCGCAGTCCGGGAATGGTTTTTCGTGTGTCGAGGATCTTAATCTGGCTGTTCGGCGTAAGGGCTGCATATTGCTTGGCGATGGTCGCGGTCCCTGAGAGTGTTTGCAAGAAATTTAGCGCGGCGCGCTCGCCAGTAAGAAGTATTCGAGCATTGCCGGTCAGGGTAAAAAGCTTTTGATTGGCTTCTACGCTGTCCCCTTCACTGATATGCCATTCAATCTGAGTGTTTTCGTCGAGCTGGTTAAACACCTCATCAACCCATGGACGGCCACAGATTACAACGGCTTCTCTTGAGATAACCACGGCGCTGGCTTGCTGATCTTGTGGAATCAATTGGGCGGTGATATCGCCGCTGCCTATATCCTCTTGTAGTGCACGTGCTACGCAGGAGGGGATATCATTGAGGGTTTCAGTTGATAGGTGGTTGGCGCTCATCGGGTTCTCGTTGAATCTGTTTATGGGTCTGTAGGCTTTGCTTGGGCAGAATTATAGCCGAGTTATTTTCTCTGCGGGCCTTTTTAACATTGGATTTCTCGGGCTGTTCTGTTTCAATACAGGTTAGATATCTATAAGTTCACAGGACTAGCGTGAATTAGTACTAGGTCGTCGCCAAGGGGTTGGCAAGCAAGATGAGCAAGGGATTAGTTAACGGAAATAAACAGCTCGTACAGTCGTTGGGGCAGCTCTGCCAGCAACATCTTTCTGATGCCTTTAAAAAATTCTATGAACTCTGTTCCTCCCGTTTGGTGGGTATGGCGGCGCGTGCCGAGAGCAATCGTTTGCAGACCCTGTATTTGGATTCTCAGCGGCTGTTGAGAAAGCAGCGCTCGATGATTGAGGCTGCAACTATAGCTGCTGCAATTGATCATTTAACAAGGTTAGAGGCGCAGGCTTCTGGAGTTGAGCCCGTTGCGGAGACTGGTTTAGATACCACTCAACCTACAACAGAATCGAGCAATGCAGATAGGCTTAAATTGCTCGGCCATGAAGATCTTGAGGTAATGATCGCGCTGGATAATTGCTCTAGTCGGGTCCGCGAAGAGCTGCGCAGTGATCTGCATCAGTTCGAGGGGCGGCTGAGATCAATGCTCAATAAGGCTAGTCTCATTAAAACGTTGCCAATGTCACCGGATGTGATTTTGGAGGCATTTGTGTCTGCAATTGATGAGGATATGGTTGCCGTCGAAGTGCAGTTAGAGTTGGTCAGGATGTTTGATCTGAGCTGTTTTGATAAAAGCTACGGGGAGATGCTCGGCGTGGCTAATCAGATGCTTGAGGATGCTGGTTTTACGCCCGCTGCTGATATTGCGGCTGTCGAAGATGCAGTTGTTACGCGGTCTGCTGATAAAAAGTCGCTTAATAAAAGTTTAGAGCAGCAAACGCCTGAGGTATCAACTCAGTCGGTGGATATAAGTCAGCCCACTGAGGCCGTTACTCATGTTAGTGAAGCTGTTGCTAATTACGAAGTTGATTCGCCTTCGGTTGGCAATTCTCGAATTCAAACGGAGTTGTTGGCGAAAATTACTTCTATGCTGGAAAACGCCGAGCACGAGTCTGCTCTGCCATTGGAAAATGATTTTTCTCACTCTTCATTACAAAGCTCTTCATTACAAAGCTCTCCATCACAGACCTCGCAAGCAAATGGCTCCCAATCAGAAAATAGCGCTCTAAACAGAAGCCAGCTTGATGAGAGTAACGCGCAGAAAAAAGCTAAAGCCCATCTATCCAAACCCTGCATGGATAAACCGCAGTTACTCGCCGAGATCAATAAGCATATGAATGATCTTGTCGCTAATCGAGCAGAGCTGTTGGGTAATGGACAGATAACCCGCGAATTAGCCGCGGCGATAAAGCATTTGTCTGAGGGGGAAAACGGCAGCCGCCTGCACCGCAATGACTTGAGTGTGTTTCAGGTGGTGGAGAATGTATTTTCCAGTTTTGGGCAATCCCTGGTCGTGGCCCCAGAGGTGCAGCAAGTTATTAATCGCTGCGAGATACCCATGTTAAAGATGGCGATTAAGAAGCCGCTGATTCTTGAGCAGGAGAATCACCCTATTCGGCGATTGTTTAATGAAATGGCCAAATATGCCATTGGCTTGGAGCAGGGCGACTGTGAGGATAACCAGATTTATCAGCAGATGCTAAAGCTCTCTGCATCTATGGCGGGTGAGTCATTCGATGAGCAGAAGCTGCCGAGTATGCTCGCCGAATTTATGGCTATTGTCGATCGCGATAGACGCACAACCTCTGCGGCAGAGGCGAGAGAGTTGGAACAGATTGCCGCTCAGGAAAAAGTGAATTGGGCGCGCACCCGGGTTGATGAAGAAGTTACTCGGCGGATTGTCGGCAAAAAGCTTTCTGAAACCGTTGTTGATTTTATTCAGCGCAGCTGGTGTACGGTTATGCATATGGCGCACCTGCGCTCTGGCGAGGCGGGAACCGATTGGTTGTTGGGGGTCAAGTTGCTGGAAAACTTGGTCCATCTGGCGCGGCGAACGCCTACTGACAGTGATATTAAATATCGCCATGAGTTACTTGCCCATATTGATGCCCGTCTCGGGTATATTTCCATTGATGTGGTTCAGCGAGAGCTGCAAATTAAGCAGCTGAGTCAGGCGCTGGGGATTGTCGAGCCACAGGTGGTGGAACCGGCGGTGGTCACCGAGATTACTCCGGTGGCGAGAAAAAGATCGGCGAAAAAATCTAAATCAGTCGGTAATAATAAGAGCGATAAAACTGCTGCGGGAGACAGTTTTCCTGAACAGCGAATGGTCGAGGAAATTAAGCGTATTTTGGTCTCGAAGGTTAGAACAGAATTGCCCGGCAAAAATATTTCTCAAGCGGTGCGCGATGCAGAAACCTTAGATAGTAGTGCGCAGCGATGTTTAATGGTGCTACAAAAGGGTTGCTGGATCGAATTGGGGGGTGATATAAAGGCTCATAAGCGCGGCAAGCTTGCTGGCATTGTAGGACCCTCGTGGAAGTATGTATTTGTTGATAATAAAGGTAAGCTTATTGCTGAGCGTGACAGGGCGCGTTTAGCATTGGAATTAATGGACGGTAAGGTTACTGTGCTGGATAATTCCCATCTATTCGATAAAGCCATTAAACAGGCAATTACTCAGATCAAAGGGTTGCCTGTTGCAAGTTAGCAGACATCTTTAATGCAGATAAATAATGGTTGGTTGTGTCCAGCCTCTGAAGTTCCATCCCCCAATATCGACACTCGGCCAGATGTGGCTGATATCAGTCTGTTGGTTATCCACAATATTAGTTTGCCGCCCAATCAATTTGGCGGTGGTTATATCAGCCAGTTTTTTACTAACTGTTTGGATCCTCAGGCTGACGCGTATTTTGCCCAGATATGTGAGCTTAAAGTTTCGGCTCATCTACTGATTGATCGTTTGGGAAATATCACTCAGTTTGCTCCTTTTACTGCCCGGGCTTGGCATGCGGGTGCATCGCAATTTGATAGCCGTGAAAACTGTAATGACTTCTCCATAGGAATTGAAATGGAGGGTGCGGACGATATTGCTTACACTGACTCTCAATACGAGGTGCTGGCGTCAGTCACGAAAATGATCTGCGCAGAGTACCCATTGATTACTCAGGATAGAATTGTTGGCCACAGCCATATTGCGCCAGGCCGAAAAACCGATCCCGGTGAAGCGTTTGACTGGGCTCGCTATAAAAAGACGTTGGACTAAATAATTATTTAACCGATTTACGATTTACCAAAATAACTGAGGTGTGCAGTGCATTTTTTAATTGTTCTAGTGGCGATTATAGCCCTTGAAAGCAATGGTCAATTAGCCTTTATACAGCGTGATGTCTGGGTGCAGACTTGGTATGCAAGACTCTCTCAGCTGTCGATGTTACAGAGCTCCGCAATGCTCAGGCTGCTGGCCTATGTTTTGGTACCTGTGCTGGTGCTGTATTTAGTGATCTTGCAATTACACAGCAGTGGTTACGGATTGTTGGTATTTATACTCGAGCTGGCAGTGTTGCTCTACAGCTTTGGCCGGGGTGATTTAAACGCGCAAATTAAGCTGTTGGAATCAGATATTGAGCGCGACGACCTGCAAGCGGCCTATCACGATGCGGCCCTGTTTAATATTGGCCATCGCAGCAGCAGTGCGGAGAGCTCGCAGGATCTTTTCAAGGAATTGACCGGTGCATTGCCCTACAGAATTTTTGAGCGCAGTTTTGCGGCGGTATTTTGGTTCTTTTTACTCGGTGCGCCGGCTGCCTTGGCTTATCGGCTGTTGGCTCTGCACGGTGATATGGAGCTCGATAAAGATCAGTCAGATAGTCAGAATAGCGATGATAACCAAGAGCCAGAGGTGCAGGTTGCCGACGCTCAATCAGGGAATCAATTGCTCTGGATAATGGAGTGGGTTCCAGTGCGTTTGTTGGCTTTAACTTTGGGGTTGGTGGGCAGTTTTGCTCATGCCACTGCTCCGCTTAAAGAGTTAATTTTATGTCCGCGTACTACCACAGCGGATTTGTTACAGCGCTGTGTAACTGGCGCTATGGGTGATATCACTCCGGCTTCGTCTGATTCTGATACTGATAAGATTGCATTGGGTGGTCTTGAGCTTATTGCTGAAGTCGGTGCGCTGTTTAGACGTTCGATGATGGGGTGGTTGGTGGTGATTGCCCTGTTGGTAATGCTTAGTTAAACGCTAACTCGGAAGTTAAGCATCTGGCTCCTGACTGCTATTCCATGGTGCGACTTTAAACAGTAGCAGCATGCCGGGAATCGCTAGCACAGTGCACAGGTAAAAGAAGTTTTCCCAGCCAACCCCTTCGACAATAATGCCGGTCGCTGAGCTTGCCACTGTGCGTGGTACTGCGGTTAGCGCGGTAAAAAGAGCTAGTTGGGTGGCGGCAAAGGCGGGGTGTGTTGAGCGGGCGATAAAGGCCACAAAAGCGGCGGTGCCTAGCCCGACGCCTAAATATTCAAAGCTGATTACTAGACCTAAAAGCCACAAGCCTTCGCCGATATTGGCGAGGACGGCAAAGCCGAGAATAGAGATAATCTGCACCAATCCAAAAAGCCACAAGGCGCGATTGATACCTATCTTAAGCATCAGAATACCGCCCAGAATACCGCCAAAAATCATCGGCCAGAGTGCCGCGTGTTTTGCGATATAGCCGATTTGGGTCATGCTAAAACCAAGATCTAAATAGAACGGTGTCGCCAGCGCAGTGGCCATGCTGTCACCAAGTTTGTAGAGCAGCATAAACGCCAGTATCAACGAAGCTTGCTTTACGCCTTGTCGAGTGAAGAACTCTTTGAAGGGTTCAACGATGGCCTTTTCCAGTGTTGTTGGGTGGCGCTTGTGGCTCTGGGGTTCGGTGATACTTAGAGTCAGCCCAATGCCCATAAACATAAAGCCAGCGGTAATAAAGAATACCTGCTGCCAGGGCAGACTATCGGCCAGTATCAGCGACAGGGAGCCCGGAACCAGTCCAGCAATCCGGTAGGCGTTTACATGGATTGAATTACCCAGACCAAGTTCATTGTCGGGCAGTATTTGTCGCCGGTAGGCATCTAGGACAATATCCTGCGTGGCGCTGAGAAAGGCGATAGCCACACAGAGCCAGGCGATGCTCCAGAGTTGCGTGGTTGGATCGAAAAACCCTAGAGAGGCTATGCTCAAAAAAAGTAAAACCTGGGTTGCCATCATCCAGCTGCGGCGCAGTCCAAATCTGGGGAAAAAAGAAATTTGGTAGCGGTCAAGCAATGGCGACCAAAAGAATTTCCAAGTATAGGGTAGCCCGATCAGAGCAAAGAATCCGATCTCTTTTAGCCCAACACCTTCTGTGCGCAACCATGCGGGCACCAGTGAGATCAGTAAATACAGCGGCATGCCCGAGGCAAAGCCGGTAAAGATACAGATCAACATACGCCGATTGAGCAGCGCTTGCCTGATGGTGGGTGAGTTCATTGAGATCCTTTGGTTGGTGAGGCCTGAGTTAGGGTTGCCAGTTAAACTTTTTCAAGCTGACTCTATTGTTGCTAAAAACTATCCCTTCTTCTTCTAGGCAGGCCTTTTGTAATTTGAAGCTCGGGCTATCTTCCGCCAGACTAATTCTGCCCGCGGCGTTAATTACTCGGTGCCAGGGTAACTGGGTTTCTTTTGGCAGATTGCTCAAAATACGCCCGACCAATCTAGCTGCTCTGGGCAGTCCGGCCAATTCAGCCAACTGACCATAGGTGACAACCTTGCCTGAAGGCACTGCCGCCAAAATCATATAAACTCTATTTTGGGCCTCATGCTGAGCCTGCTCTTGTCCTTGCTCTTGTCTTTGTCCGGGCTGGTCGGAGTCGTCATTTTCCATGGCGTAAGACTACGCTATTCAGTCTGATGTTGAAATAGACGAAACTACCCCAATCTATAAACTCAATCCAAAAGAGAACTGTACCGTGCGCTATCTATTTTTGATCTTTGTAATTACGCCAGTGCTAGAGATGTGGCTGTTGATAACCGTTGGCAACCAGCTCGGCGCACTGCCGACCATTGGTCTGGTGCTGTTGACTGCGTTTATAGGTGTCAATCTGCTGCGCGCCCAAGGCTTTGAGACATTGTGGCGCGGCCGCCGCAAATTTGAAGAGGGGCAGCTTCCAGCTCAGGAGATTGCCGAGGGAATTATTTTGGCCGTCTCTGGTGCGTTGTTATTAACCCCCGGATTTGTCACTGATGCAATTGGATTTGCGGGCCTAATTCCGCCCGTTCGACGAACTATTGCTAAGTTCGTACTGAGTAGAATGGTGGTGGCCAGCGTATCTACACAGATGCACGGTGCAAGATTTAATCATTCCTCTGCGAGTAGTGGGCGTAATGCTACTGGGGATAAGGGCGATGTGATTGAAGGTGAGTCTTGGGATGAACAGGATAAGTAAGAAGGAAGGTAATGATGTGAACAACAGGGAGGGTTAGATTGGTGTAACAAAAAAACTGCTCTGATCCCTTGAAAAAGAACCATGGCACCACCATATGATGTGCAGTTGCGGGATTCCGCAAGCATAAGTAATCGTTGAATATTGCAGATAGATAAACTGGAGATACAAAATATGAAGATTCGCCCATTACACGATCGAGTAATCGTTCGTCGCGAGGAAGAAGAAGCGAAAACTGCTGGTGGCATTTTGCTACCCGGCTCAGCCCAGGAAAAGCCCAATCAAGGCGAAGTTATTGCCGTGGGTAGTGGCCGTATACTCGATAGCGGTGACCTGCGTCCGGTTGACGTAAAGGTCGGTGATACCGTTGTGTTTGGTAAGTATGCTGGACAGGACACGATTGATGTCGATGGTGAAGAGTTAATCATCCTTAGTGAAACTGATATCAAGGCTGTAGTAGAAGCTTAGGTTAAGACCTAAATTAAGGCTTAAGTATAAGTCGGCTTTGATTGAATCAGATTTTAAAAGAATTTTTGTGATAACTAGATTTTTGAAAGGAAATAATCATGTCAGCAAAAGAAGTTAAGTTTGGCAGCAATGCTCGCCAAGGTATGTTGGACGGAGTCAATATTCTCGCCAACGCAGTAAAAGTAACTCTCGGCCCCAAAGGTCGTAACGTTGTACTGGATAAATCATTTGGTGCGCCAACCGTGACTAAAGACGGTGTTTCTGTAGCGAAAGAGATCGAGCTCAGCGACAAGTTTGAAAACATGGGTGCTCAGATGGTTAAAGAAGTCGCCTCAAAAGCATCTGATGATGCGGGTGACGGTACCACAACAGCAACAGTATTGGCCCAGGCTATTATTATTGAAGGTCTCAAGTCAGTAGCTGCGGGTATGAACCCAATGGATCTAAAGCGCGGCATCGATAAAGCAGTTGTTGCTGCCGTTGCCGAGATCGCTGAAATTGCCAAGCCCTGTTCAGAGTCTAAAGAAGTAGCTCAGGTGGGAACGATCTCTGCTAACAGCGATTCACATATTGGTGACATCATTGCTGAAGCTATGGGTAAGGTGGGTAAAGAGGGTGTTATTACTGTTGAAGAAGGTTCTGGTTTGGAAAATGAACTGGATATCGTTGAGGGTATGCAGTTTGATCGCGGTTACCTCTCGCCTTACTTTATCAACAATCAAGAGAGCATGAGCGCCGAGCAAGACAGCCCGTTTATCTTGCTGGCTGATAAAAAGATTTCTAATATTCGCGAGTTATTGCCACTGCTGGAAAATGTAGCTAAAGCAGGCAAGCCGTTGATGATTATTGCCGAAGATGTTGAAGGCGAAGCTCTGGCGACTCTGGTTGTTAACAACCTGCGCGGCATTGTTAAAGTTGCCGCCTGTAAGGCGCCTGGCTTTGGTGATCGTCGCAAAGCAATGCTTGAAGATATCGCTATTCTAACGGGCGGTACAGTGATCTCTGAAGAAGTTGGTTTAGATCTTGAATCAGCCACTCTTGAGCACCTGGGTACAGCCAAGCGCATTACCATGAGCAAAGAAGCGACTACTGTCGTTGATGGCGCTGGTGATCCAAGTGCAATCGAAGCTCGCGTTAAGCAGATTCGTGCGCAGATCGAAGATACTAGTTCAGACTACGACCGTGAAAAACTTCAAGAGCGCGTTGCCAAGTTGGCAGGTGGTGTTGCAGTGATCAAGGTTGGTGCAACTACTGAAATGGAAATGAAAGAAAAGAAAGCCCGCGTTGAAGACGCACTGCACGCAACTCGTGCTGCAGTTGAAGAAGGCGTAGTTCCTGGTGGCGGTGTTGCTCTGGTACGTGTACTGCAAAAAATTGCCGATATCACTGGTGACAACAACGATCAAACAGTCGGTGTTGGGATCGCACTGCGCGCGATGGAAGCTCCGTTGCGTCAAATCGTTGAAAATGCTGGCGGTGAAGGCTCTGTGGTTGTCGATAAAGTTAAAGCGGGCGAAGGTAACTTTGGTTTCAACGCTGCGACTAATGAGTACGGCGACATGATTGATATGGGTATTCTCGATCCTGCCAAAGTAGCTCGCACTGCGCTTCAGGCGGCTGCTTCTATCGCCGGCCTGATGATCACTACTGAAGCTATGGTTGCCGATGCACCTGCTGCTGAAGGAGCTGGACCTGCTATGCCAGATATGGGTGGCATGGGCGGAATGGGTGGCATGGGCGGCATGATGTAATTTGGTTTGCTCAAACCGCACCGTAAAAAAAGCCTCGCAATCTCTTGCGGGGTTTTTTTTGGCTGGTGAAATGACAGCGAACTTGTCATCCCGACAGAGCGAAGCGACGAGGGATCTCTTGGGTGCTAGTGGGCGCAGCTATTTTTGAGTGGGCGCAGCCATGGCCACCCTTTGCGATCGGTCCCATGGGTTTGTTATTTTCAGCGTTCGCGCAACTCGCTAACGCTCAGACAGGGCGCTCTCTCAATCTGAAAATAACAAACCCATAAACGGGCCCTGATTGATCGTAAAGGGTGGCCATGGCTGCGCAGCAAGATTGAGCAAGTTCTATACGCTCCGCTCAACATAGAATATTGTCGGGCAGGCAGAGCGAAGCGGCGAGAGATCTTCAGCGGAATCCTCGACAAATATGCTCTATCCCCAAAAAAAAGCCTCCAGCAGAGCAAAGGTGATTGCTATTTGCACTGTATTACCGAACAATTGACCTTTATCAAATCAAAAGCCCGCAAGGGCAAAATCAATAAAAGATTAAGAGGAGTCTGCTATGACCGTCGAATTTTTCAATTTTCTAGTCCGTTGGGGCCATTTGCTGTTCGGTATTACCTGGATCGGTATGCTTTACTACTTTAACTTCATTCAGGGCGGTTACTTTAAGTCAGCAACTCCCGAAGCACTGTCAGATGCCAAAGCTAAATTGGCACCCAGTGCACTCTGGTGGTTCCGTTGGGGCGCCATGTTCACTTTTATCACTGGTCTGTATCTGTTGCACGTAGTGACTGGCAGCAGTCAGCTGAACAACTACATTATTGTTGGCGCGGCTATGGGTACGCTGATGTTTTTGAATGTTTGGGCAGTTATCTGGCCAGCACAGAAGATTGCTCTGGGTATTGTTGAGGGTGGCGATAAAGCGGCTGCCGGTGCTAAAGCGCTGTTAGCTTCTCGTACCAACGTATTGTTCTCTGCACCTATGGCTTTGGGTATGTTGGCTGGCCCTCACTACGCGGGTGCTGGTTACGGCACTGCTGTTGGTGGTACTGGCTTGATCGTTATGCTGGTGATTGTTGCTTTGTTAGAAGTTAATGCATTGGTCGGCAAGCAGGGTCCTATGACTACTGTTAAGGGCGTGATCCATTCAAGCCTTGGTTTAACTGCTGTTATGGTTGCTGTTCTTAACTATTTATAACGAGACGCCCCGGGCGGCTTTAGTAATCAGCCCTGGGTTGGTTTAAAAAGTTCGTTACAGTAGTTTGAAAAAGCCGGCCTAGCGCCGGTTTTTTTGTGTCTGCTTAAAATCTTAAGCTAGGTTAAATAACTCTCTATTTCGGGATGGAGGACAGTCCCAATTGACGTATAATAAACAAATCCAAAACGGAACATCTAAAACAGGATTTTAAAATGACTGCGGATAAAAACCGTATTAACCCCATAGTCCCTGAGCGGGACGATATGATTGGGCGTTCTTCCAGCTCTGGTGCATCTTCCGGCAAAAAAAATTCATCCAAATCTGACGGCCCCAAGTCACCTTCAAATGGCTCAGGCGGATCAGGTGGCGGTTTTTGGAAGTTATTAATTTCTCTGTTATTTATTGCTCTAGTGGCTGCCGCTGCATTTGGTTGGCTTCAATTTAAGGCGCTGTCCGGCAATCATGCAGATCTCCAGCAGCGCTTTGATGCGCTCGAATCACGCCTGAGCAGTACCGATGAGTCAATGAGCCAGTCGGGAGCCGCTCTGCAGCTAAAAATTAGCAAGCAGGGGGAATCGTTAGAAAGACATTGGGCTGAAATCAAAAAGCTCTGGGGTGTCACCAATGACATCAATAAGGGCAAGATTGATACCAATAAAAAAGATATCGCCTTTTTAGCCACTAAGCGAACGGTTATTGAAAAGTCTATTTCAGACCTAAGTGCCCGGGTTGATAAGCAGAATCGTAGCCTGACCAATCTTAGTGGAAATTATTTGGCTATCTCGGCGGATATTGACGGAATTAATACAGCCGCTCGTAATTTGTCGGACAAGATTGCCAGCTTGCAGTCTGCGTTGACCAGCATCGACCAACAGCTAAAACTTAATGCGGAAGCGATTGAGTCTATGGATGCATTCCGCCGCCAAACTAACCAGAAAATTTATAATCTTGAGAACAAACCTCAAGCCTCTATTCAATCGTCTGCGCCGGTAATGGCCACGCCGACTAGCGCCAGCGATACACAAAACGGAACAGATCAAATCTGATGACTATGATTCGCCAAGAAGATGTAATCGAAAGTGTTGCAGATGCTCTGCAATATATATCCTATTATCACCCAGTTGATTTTATTCAAGCGGTTAAGGCGGCTTATGATCGCGAAGAATCTAAGGCGGCTAAAGACGCTATGGCACAGATACTGGTCAATTCGCGCATGTGCGCCATGGGCCATCGACCAATCTGTCAGGATACCGGCATAGTCACGGTGTTTGTCCGGGTGGGCATGGATGTGCAGTGGCAGGGAGATATGGGCCTCACCGATATGGTCAATGAAGGTGTGCGACGCGCCTACACCCATCCAGATAATATATTGCGCGCCTCAATACTCTCTGATCCCGATGGCGAACGCAAAAACACCGGTGACAACACACCGGCGGTTATTCACTACGATATAGTTCCCGGCAATACGGTGTCCATTGATGTCGCCGCTAAAGGGGGTGGTTCAGAAGCAAAGGCAAAATTTGCCATGCTCAATCCTTCAGACTCGATTGTCGATTGGGTGCTGAAAATGGTTCCGACCATGGGTGCCGGTTGGTGTCCGCCAGGAATCTTGGGTATTGGCATTGGCGGTACTGCTGAAAAAGCCATGATTATGGCCAAAGAATCATTGCTTGAGCATATTGATATCAATGAACTTCAGGCCAAGGGTGCGGAAAATCGCAACGAAGAGCTGCGCCTTGAGTTATTTGAAAAGGTTAATGCCTTGGGTATAGGTGCTCAGGGTCTGGGTGGTTTAACCACTGTACTGGATATCAAAATTAAAGATTTTCCGACTCACGCGGCGAATAAAGCGGTAGCGATTATTCCCAACTGCGCGGCAACTCGCCATGCGCATTTTGTGTTGGATGGCTCAGGGCCAGTCCAGCTCGACCCGCCAAATCTAGAAGATTGGCCCGATATCACCTGGGAAGCGGATGAGTCGGTTCGACGAGTCAACCTCGACACTATTACTCAACAGGATATCGCCGAGTGGAAGCCTGGAGATACACTGCTGCTTTCAGGGAAAATGCTTACTGGCCGCGATGCCGCGCACAAAAAAATGACCGAAATACTTGCTCGTGGTGAAAAGCTGCCAGTAGATCTAACCGGCCGTTTTATCTATTATGTTGGCCCCGTGGATCCGGTCGCTGATGAAGCTGTCGGTCCAGCGGGCCCGACCACGGCAACGCGAATGGATAAATTTACTCGCACCATGCTTGAGCAGACTGGGCTGATGGGAATGATTGGCAAGGCAGAGCGCGGTCAGATGGGTATAGATGCGATCAGAGATAATCAGGCGGTATATTTAATTGCCGTTGGTGGGGCAGCCTATTTGGTGTCTAAAGCGATTACTCACGCTGAAGTTGTTGCCTTTCCTGAGTTGGGTATGGAAGCTATTTACGAGTTTGAGGTCAACGATATGCCGGTTACCGTCGCCGTAGATACGCAGGGCGACTCTGTGCATAGAATCGGCCCGCAAATTTGGCAGGCAAAAATTGAAGAAAAAACCTTAAAACTAGGCTAACTTTAAGTAGAACAAGGAAAGGTGATCAAACTGATCATTGTTCAACCAGATATTAGCTAAACACTAGTTAAAAGCTAATATCGAAAACCATAGGCTCCTTGGGGGAGCGTAATTTTAAAAAGGAATAAAAGGGATCAAAAGTATGAAACGTATTAATTTAATTGTTGGGGCCGTTGCTCTCGCTCTTGCGGGAACTTCTTTTGCTAACGATCAATGGTATCTCGGCGCAACTGCGGGTTACTATGATTTAGATGCCGAGCGCGCCATCAATGAAGATCACAACGCTGCAACCATCGGCCTGCAAGTCGGTAAATATATCTCTGATAACGTCGCCATTGAATTAGGTTATGGTGCCAATGCAGGTCATGACGACTTTAGTGTCGCCTCTTTAAATGCACTTATGTGGATGGGTGAAGATGCCAATAGCTGGCGTCCATATCTGCTGGGTGGTTTTAACCAGTATGATTTCGATGACACCAACAATCTGGTTGTCGGCCATGATGATAAGTCCGAGCAGCTTATGCTTGGCCTAGGTTTGGGTACTCAGTTTGAGAGTGGTATGGAGTTTCGTGCTGACGTTCGTGGCATGTCAGGTCTAGGAGATAATGATGGCACCGACTATGGTTTCCAGATTTCTCTAAACAAGCTGATTGGTAAAAAATCTGCACCTGCTCCAGTAGCGGCACCTGCACCTGCACCTGCTCCAGTGGCTGTAGTTGCAGAGCCTGAGCCAACGCCAGAGCCTGAAGTTCGCACCATTACTGTACGCCTTAATGTTGAATTTGAATTTAACCAAGACACCGTACTGGCAATTTATGGCGATCAACTGGACGCTATTGCAGCAGCCATGAAAGCCCATGAAGATATTGATTTGGTTCTTGAAGGACACACGGATAGCCGTGGGTCAGATGACTACAATATGAGCCTGTCTGACCGTCGCGTCAAAGCTGTTCAAGCTAAGCTGGTATCTGATTACGGTATTCCCGCTGAGCGAGTATCAGCCGTGGGTTATGGTGAGACTAAGCCAGTAGCAAGCAATGAAACTGACGAAGGTCGCGCGCGCAACCGCCGTGTAGTTGGCGAGATGTCATTCTCAGAAGTTTATTCTTATTGAGAAAGTGTAAAAATAGTCAATAAGTTTGACTAAGTTTTAGTTTGCAAGCAGTATCAAAGGCGGCGTTTTACTTAATAGGTAGGCGCCGTTTTTTTATTGTCGGTATTTATCAGTAGGGAGAGCAGAAATGGACAACACATTCTATTGGCATGATTACGAAACCTTTGGTGTAAACCCCTCCGTGGACAGGCCTAGCCAGTTTGCCGGATTGCGCACCGACTTTAATCTAAACCCTATTGGCGAACCGCTGGTGATTTACTGTCAGCCACAGTTAGATATCCTGCCTGCGCCGCAGGCCTGTTTAATAACGGGTATTACCCCACAGTTAGCCTTGGAAAAAGGCCTGCCCGAGCCACAATTTATTCAGGCAATCCATCGGCAATTGTCGCAGCCAAAAACCTGTGGCGTCGGTTACAACAGTATTCGTTTTGACGATGAAGTTACCCGCTACGCACTCTACCGCAACTTCTATGATCCCTATCAGCGGGAGTGGAAAAACGGCAATTCCCGGTGGGATGTTATTGATATGATGCGACTTACCCGAGCGCTGCGACCCGAGGGCATAGAGTGGCCAGACCACGAACCTGGTCGTCCCAGCTTTAAACTCGAAGACTTAACCGCCGCCAATGGGTTAGCCCACGAAGCTGCCCACGATGCCCTGTCGGATGTCACGGCAACCATCGCCATGGCCAAGCTGATAAAACAAAAGCAGCCGCGACTCTTTGATTACCTATTACAAAACCGCAGCAAGAAACAGGTGGCTGCGATGCTTGATCTGAAAGAGCGCAAGCCGTTTTTTCATATTTCCGGTATGCTTTCCAAAGCGCATATGTACGGCGCGATAATGATGCCACTGGCCAAGCATCCGACTAACAGCAACGGTATTATCTGTGTTGATTTGTCAGTAGATCCAGAGGCCTTAATAAAGCTCAATGATGAACAGATCCGCCGTCGAGTATTTACCGCCGGCGATCAATTGCCGGAAGGTGAAGAGAGAATTCCACTTAAAGTTATACATATTAATAAAGCTCCCGTGGTGACCACCCCGAAGTTGATTGATAAACAGGCGGCTGAACGATTGAATATCGACCTTGAGCGCTGTGAAAAGCATTGGCAGCGATTGATGGCAGTGGATTTAAGTAAAAAAGTCGCCGATGTATTTGCCGACCAGAAATTTCCCCCCAAACCGGAGGCAGAGCAACAGCTTTACGGAGGGTTTTTGCCCGACCAGGATCGCGGTCTTCTCGACGATATACGCGGTGCCAGCGCAACCGATTTTCAGCAGCATCGGTATTATTTTGCCGATGACCGCTACAACCAACTGCTGTTTAGTTACCGCGCACGCTATTTCCCTGAATCCTTATCAGAGTCCGAGCAGCAAACCTGGTTTGAGAGTTGTCGCTGGCGGCTGTCCAATGAGCAGTCTGGTTATCTGACCGTCGAGAAAAACAACCTCGAATTGGCTGAATTACTCGCCGATAACAGTCTTAGTGATAAGCGGCGCGAGGTATTATTTGCTCTGCAAAACTGGAGTCAGGATGTCGCTAAACAGTTTTCTTTGTAAGCGCTTTGCAGCGGTTCTAATTGAGAAAAACGGTCAAACAGGCTAGAATCCGCCAACTAAATTACCCTCCCGAGGTATCGCGTGAATTTTACTGGCGCGCACATTCTTTCCATCAGCCAATTTCAGCGACAGGATGTTGATCAAATCTTCTCGGTAGCGGATCAAATGGAACCCTATGCCCTGCGCAAACGGGTTACCCGTGTCTTGGAAGGTGCCATTCTCGGCAATATGTTTTTCGAAGCCAGCACTCGAACCCGGGTCAGTTTTGGCTCAGCCTTTAACCTGCTCGGCGGAGAAGTCCGTGAGACCGCAGGCTTTGAAAGTTCAGCGCTGGTCAAAGGTGAATCACTGCAAGACACCGCGCGAGTACTTTCTGGTTTCAGTGATGTTATCTGTATGCGCCATCCCCAAGAGGGATCGGTAGCAGACTTTGCCGCCGCCAGTCGTGTGCCGGTGATGAATGGCGGTGACGGTGCCAATGAGCATCCCACTCAAGCGCTGTTAGATTTATATACCATTGCCCGTGAGTTAAACGCTAAGGGTCGCGCCATTGACGGCCTGAGAATAGCCATGATCGGCGACCTTCGCCATGGCCGCACCGTACACTCTTTGAGTAAGCTTCTCAGTCTCTATAATAATGTGCAGGTCATACTGGTCTCGCCAAAAGAACTGGCCTTACCGGAATCTATAGTTGAGGAAATGCGGAGTGCTGGAGTTAATGTCAGCATCTCTGATGAACTCAATAACAGCATTGCTAATGTGGATATTGTCTACTCCACCCGCATTCAGGAAGAGCGCTTTAGCAGTAAAGAAGAGGCTGATTTATACCGCGGCAAGTTCCGTTTAAATCAAGCTATTTACACCCAGTACTGCGAGCCGAATACAGTGATAATGCATCCACTGCCGAGAGACTCACGCAGCGATGCCAACGAGTTGGATTCAGATCTCGATAACAACCCGAATTTGGCCATTTTCCGCCAGACTGACAATGGGCTGTTGGTTCGTATGGCATTGTTTGCATTAGTTCTGGATGTGGTTAATAAGGTCGATGAATATTCCCATGAAGTCCGCTGGTATAACTCCCGGCAAAATTAAACTCAATAATTACCCAATAACTGATTTTGGTCTTTGATACTCGGTTATACAGTTTTGTTGTAAAGCATAGAATATGGAAACACAGCGCAGGGAAAGTGCTTATTAGAGGTTCCAATGAGTGAGTTTGACGATATTCGTCCCTACAACGACAGTGAAGTGCCAGCGGTTATTGCGCGCCTGATTGCCGATCCTGAATTTATTGATCTGCTTTTATCCCGCAAATTGCCCCTGCTGGCAAAAATCTGCCCCTGGTTACTGCGCCCTTTATTGCGCAGTAAACTATCTAAAGCCGCGCAGAAAATTAATAGTGTTGATGATTTGCAGCGCTATATAACCGTTAGTTTGAAATCTCTTGTCGATAAAACGACCGACGGTTATTCAGTCAGCGGTTTGGAAAATCTTGATTCAAATAAGGCCTATCTGTTTTTGAGCAATCATCGCGATATCGCGCTTGATCCCGCGATGGTTAATCTCGCCCTTTCAGATGCCGGAATGGAAACCGTCCGTATTGCGATAGGTGACAACCTGCTCCGCAAGCCTTTTGCCTCTGATCTGATGCGCGTCAATCGCAGCTTTATTGTTAAACGCTCCATTTCGGGTCGCCGAGAAAAGCTTGAAGCACTTAAAAAACTCTCGCGCTATATTCGCCATTCAGTTTCTGCTGATAGCATCTCTGTGTGGATCGCTCAACGTGAAGGTCGCGCCAAAGATGGTCACGACCGCACGGAAACCGCCCTACTAAAAATGCTGGCACTGTCCAAGGACAAGCCGCAAAGCTTTGCTGAGGCGACTGCTGAACTGAATATGGTGCCGGTCGCCATATCCTATGAATACGACCCCTGTGATGTGGATAAAGGCCGCGAGCTCTATGCCAAAGGGCAGGGCGAAGAGTACGTCAAACAAGAATTCGAAGATCTGGATACCATCCAAAAAGGTTTTGTCGGTTACAAGGGGCGTATACATGTCGCCTTTGGTGAACCTATAGCTGATCAATATGAAACTGCCGATGGTTTGGCAGAAGAGATAGACCGACAGGTCTACACTAATTACAAACTGTTCCCGAGCAATATAGTTGCCTGTCAGATCTTGGGGTACACGCAGGATTTAGAGTTGGTTAAAAGCCAGTGGCCGGATCAGAATTGGCAGGATGCCGAATTGCGCTTTAAAGATTATTTAAACCGAGCGCCAAGCCTTTATCGAAAAATTATCACCGAAGGCTATGCCGCACCGGTGTTAAATTATTTAAAAGTAAAACAAGCCAGTAAAACCAGCTTGTAAAATAAGGAAGTTAAGCTTTTGTTAGATCCAAAAGTCAGAGAAACCATTCAGCAGGGTTACCGTCAGTTTTTAAAAACACGCGACCTTAGTCCACGTCTAGGGCAAAAGCAGATGATCGCCGCGGTTGCCAATGCGCTGACCAACACCGATCCCGATAAGCGCGTTGCCGTGGTTGAAGCGGGCACGGGTACCGGCAAGACCGTCGGTTATCTTATCGCTGCGCTGCCGATAGCCAGAGCTTTAAAAAAGACTGTGGTGGTTGCCACCGGCACCATCGCCTTGCAAGAACAGTTAATCCATAAAGACCTTCCCGAACTGCTTGAAGCCTGCGGTTGGGACCATAGCTGTGCGCTGGTAAAAGGTCGTGGCCGCTATGCCTGCAATCTCAAGATGGAACAGTGCCTCGACGCCATAAAGTCCAAAGACGCGGGTCTGTTTTTGTTTGAAGATGAAGTCGCTTTTAATCCCAATCAGCACACCGAAGGTCTCTATAGAGAGATGTCAGACGCACTGGCTGAAGGTATCTGGGATGGCGATCGCGACTCTTGGGAAACTCGCATTCAAGATGTTGAATGGCGCGCCCTGACCATTGATAGGCGCCAATGTACCGGCAGACGTTGTCGCTTTGTTAATCAATGCGCGTTCTTTAACGCCCGCAATGAACTTGAAGAGAGCGAATGTATTGTTGCCAACCACGATCTTGTTATGGCTGATCTCGCCCTCGGTGGTGGTGCTATATTGCCGCCCCCAGAAGATTGTATTTATATCTTTGACGAAGGTCATCGTCTCGGCGATACCGCGATTCGTCATTTTGGCGCTGAGTGCCGCGTCAACAACAGTATTACCTTTCTTGAGCGCCTGCAAAAACAGATCAAAGGTCAGGGGCCACTGTTTGAAAAAGACAGCGCCCTTACCGAACAGCTGCCACGTATTGAAAAAGAAGCTGGACAAATTGCCGAACTGCTCAGTTTTGCCTACCCGCTGTTGCAACAGAGTCTAGAGTCTGCCGATTATCCAGAGGATGGGCGCTATAGATATGCCCATGGGGATGTCGGTGCCGGTATTCGCGATATAGCCAAACAGATAGCCCATAAAACCAGCGGCTGGTTAGGGCGTCTTGAAGTGTTGGTGGATACCCTTAACGATGCGCTGGGCGACAAACAGTATCCGGTGCCTATTCCAGATATTGAAATGTTTTATCAGCAGGCGGGAAGCTGGCAGTCGAGAGCAGAGCAGCTATTAGCACTCTGGGACAGGCTGCACCGCGAGCTAAAGCAGGGCGAGATGCCCACAGCCTGCTGGCTGCGCCTTGATGACAGTGGCGGCAATATAGATATCTCGGTTAATGCCAGTCCCATTCAAGCCGCTGAGTTACTTAGCGACCGCCTGTGGGGCAGCTGTTATGCGGCGGTTTTAACCTCGGCCACATTAAAAGCACTGGGCAACTTTGAAACCTTAAAGCGCGAGACCGGCGTGCCAGATTTTGCCAATTTCATGTCAGTGGCCGGCGCCTTTAACTATGGCGAAGCGGCGGTTATTCGTGTTCCTTCTGATGCCGTCGAGGGTAATTCCGTCGATGCGCACAGCCGTTATATTGTTGATAATTTTCCCGGCCTAGTGGAGAAGCGCTGCGGCACTCTGGTGCTGTTCTCATCCAAGCGTCAGATGGAACAGGTCTTTGATGAATTGGATAAAGATCTACAGAAAGAAATAATAATGCAGGGCCAGTTTTCCAATCGTGAAATGGTTCGTCTGCACAAAGAGCGAATTGATCAGGGCCGCACCAGCGTTTTGATGGGGCTGGCTAGCTTTGCCGAAGGAGTCGATCTGCCCGGTGATTACTGCAAGCATGTGGTGATTGCCAAGCTGCCTTTTGCTGTTCCAGATGATCCCCTTCACGAAGCGCTCTCAGAGTGGGTTGAAGATCGCGGTGGTAACTCGTTCTTTGATATCTCACTGCCGATTGCTTCATTGCGCCTGATTCAGGCTTGCGGACGGCTGCTGCGTACTGAAACTGATACTGGCGCAGTGACTATTTTAGATAAACGTTTAATCACCAAGCGTTATGGCGGTCAACTATTAAATGCACTGCCACCTTTCCGTCGAGAAATTGGTTAGCGAAAATGGATAATACTCATAAGCAGCTAGCCGGACTGCTGTTGGCTGTAGAGCAAGAGCTTCGTGCAATGCAGCGGTGGGATCAGCAGAGGCCATCAGCAGAGGCACTGGCCAGCAGTGAGCCCTTTGCCATAGACAAGCTAAGTTTTAATCAGTGGTTACAGTTTATTTTCTTGCCGAGGATGGCTGGGATTGTTGAAGCCGTATCAGCGCTACCTGAGAAATGCAGCATAGCGCCTATGGCTGAAGAGTTTTACAAGGCCGAACAAGTGGATGCAATATCACTTATTCGGCACCTTGCCGCAATAGATGCGTTTATTTGCGATCAGTAGCTGGACGCTTGCGGGGTTTTCTTGGCTCTGAATCGCCGCTAGACTTGCCTTTGAAGGCCGGCTTTTTGCGTGCCGGCGCACTGCGATCTCTTCTATCTTCTCTGCCGCTTCCCTTCTTGCCCTCTTGCTTACCTTTATAACCAGGCTTAGCATCGCGCTGTTCGCCAGCAGTGCCATTATCAACGCTGATCTTTAGTGCCTTCTGACAAACGCGCACCTTGTACAGGTGATCAAAAAGCTCTTTAGGCATACCTTCTGGAAGATCGACAGTACTGTGATCGTCGTGAAGTTTGATATGACCAATGAACTGTGCATCGATATCCGCTTCATTGGCAATCGCGCCAACAATATTCTTCGGTGAAACGTCGTCATTGCGACCTACCTCAATGCGGTAAGTGATCATTGGAATCTCATTGCCATCCTGATCGGCAGGGCCGCTCTTTTCGCGAGTAGGTCTTTCACGCTGTGTGCGCTCACCACGATCTGGACGGTCACTTCGTTCGCTGCGTTCAGAACGATCACCGCGCTCAGGCCGCTTACGTTCTTTTCTATCGCTTGAACGGTCGTTAGACGAGGCTCTAGGCGCATCTAAAGTTGCCAGTTTTGGAAACAATGGTCGCTCTTTCTGAACTTCAAAGGCCAGTGCCGCAGCCAGAACAGCCATATCGATCTCGTTCTCCGCCGCAACTTCTTTAACCAATGAATTAAACTTATCCAGTTTGGTTGATTTGCACATGCCGATCAACTGCTCTTTAAACTGAGCGACACGCTGACCGCTGACTTCTTCATTGCTCGGCAGATTAAACTGGCTAATTGCCTGACGCGTCGACTTCTCGATCGAACGCAACATGCGGTTTTCTTTCTGTGTGATAAACAGAATTGCCTTGCCTTCGCGTCCCGCACGGCCAGTTCGGCCAATACGGTGAACATAAGACTCATTATCGTAAGGGATATCGTAGTTGATCACATGGCTGATACGCTCAACGTCCAGACCGCGGGCAGCAACATCGGTTGCCACAACTATATCCACCTGACCTTTCTTTAGGCGGTTAATAGTGCGTTCACGCAGTGTCTGAGTCAGATCGCCATTTAGCGCCGAGGAGGAGAATCCGCGGGCTTCTAATTTTTCAGCAATCTCTAACGTGGCAGACTTGGTACGCACAAAAATAATCATGCCATCAAACTGCTCAACATCGAGGATACGAGTAAGCGCATCCATCTTCTGGTGGCCTTTAACCATCAGGTAAGACTGCTCGATACGCTCAACAGTTTTAGTTTTAGCTTCAATGCTAACCACTTCAGCATCGCCCAGGTACTTATCGGCAACACGCTTAATGGCCGGCGGCATAGTTGCCGAGAACAGTGCGCGCTGACAATCAGCAGGCGTCTTGGAAAGAATTGTCTCAACATCATCGATAAAGCCCATACGCAACATTTCATCAGCTTCATCAAGAATCAGGCCTTTAACCTGACTGAGATCCAGGCTGCGACGACGCAAATGGTCAAGCATTCGACCGGGAGTACCCACTACAACCTGAGTGCCGCGCTTTAAGCCACGCAGCTGACCGCCGATATCGGCACCGCCGTAAATCGGCAGAACATGGAAACCCTTAATATGTTTGGCATAACTCTGAAATGCTTCAGCCACCTGAATCGCTAGCTCACGGGTTGGTGTCAGTACCAGAATCTGTGGTGCTTTCTGCTTTTCGTCGAGCATGCTTAAAAACGGCAGGGCAAACGCTGCAGTCTTACCTGTACCTGTCTGGGCAGTTCCAAGAAGATTTTTGCCTTCCAAAATAATAGGAATGCTAGCCTCTTGAACAGGGGAGGGTTGCTCGTATCCGAGTTGTTTAACGGCTTTTAAAACGGGGGCAGAAAGACCCAATGATGCGAAGTCAGCTGACGACATTGATTTACCTGTGGCTTGGGGAGTTTAGGCCCCGGATTGAGAGGCGGCGGAGTATACTCCTAAGTTGTTAATTTTTATAGTGGTTTTGGGGGTATTTTGTCATCAAATAGGGGTTCGGGGACTTAGAGATACAGTCTCGTCTTTTAGCCATCTTCTGATATATCCTTGCATGCCTATTCATAGTTTTTAAATTGGGTTTAAATACAAATAGACAAAATCCAATCACCATAACCGACAGGATATGCAATGAGTGAGCTCTATCTAGTACGTCATGCTCAGGCCTCTTTTGGCGCTGCAAATTACGATCAGCTATCCGGTCTTGGCCATCAGCAGTCACGTTGGCTTGGCGAGCATCTGGGTAATCGCGGTATTAACTTCGATACCCTTGTGGTCGGCGATATGAATCGCCACCATCAAACTCTCGATGGTATCTGTGTGGGTATGGGTATTGATGGCAGCGATCGGCTGGTACTGCCAGGGCTTAATGAATACAATTTTACTGAAATGACCGAAGCCTATGGTCTAACCTATGGCGATGATCCACTCTATCAGCAGATTGCCGCACACCCCTCGGATCAAAAAAATTACTACCGTTTACTGCGCAAGGTTTTGACCGTTTGGACTCAGGATGGTATTCCCGATGTGCCTGAGACCTGGGTGGATTTTAAAACCCGTGTCAATGATTCACAGCAGCGAATTCAGGCCATGGCCGACAGTGGCAAGAGCATATTAGCGATTGGTTCTGGTGGGTCGATAAGTACTTTTGTTGGCTTGGTGCTGGGGATTCCCGATGAGAAGATTTTTGATTTAAATCTGCAGTATAAAAATACGGCGATTAGTCATTTCTTTTTTAATGCTAAGAAGATGAATCTATCTGGCTTTAATGGGGTTCCTCATTTGGATACTAATAAGTTGGAAGGGTATGTTACTTACGGGTGATACTTGCATAATATATTCGAAGTTGTTGTTCAATAAAATGTGAGTTCTGATCTATTCGTGCATACCTACTGAACGCTCAATTTCATGTAAATGGTTCGTAAGTATCTCGACATGCCTTTCAGCTCCAATAGCTTTTCCAACTAAGATGTGAGATATAAAACTACGATAAACGTAGTTCCATAGATCATCCGCGTGCTCTTCCATTCTGTGAGTTCCAAGCATTCCTTTAGTGTGGAAGTGAGGCGGATTACCGCCGTACATATCCATAATATGAGGAGAAGCGCCATGCACAAATCCAGAATAAGCTTTACTAATAGTTCTGATTAACTTTTGGTGAGTGCTTGGATCTAGTTCAAAGCCAGTATCCTTTGCCAAGTAAGCATGAATTTTCTTGCGTGGGATCATTGGCCTTTTTTGCTCTGAGTCAATCATCTTTCCTGATTCGTCAATTTCTTCTTCCCAGAAGGCTTCTAAGAATCGATCATGCAACTCAGTAATTCTTTCGTTGGCTGCTGCTCGAGCAAGAAATATAATATCTTCATTAGTTTCATCAATAGTACGGTGAATGATCGCCTGCTCTTGCAGAAAACCATTTTTTAATAAAATCTGTGCAGCTCGCACAGAGCTCTGAACACGAGCCAGTTTTTGAATCATGGCTTGGTATATAGTTTTTTCTTTAAATCTATAAGCAGAGCCAAAAGGTAGCTTAACAAGCTTAGGTTTGGTGGGCATTCCATGCTCAAAGTCCTGGAATACTCTATCCATCAGTTTAAGCATAAGCTCTATAGTTTCTTCCATACCGAAAACCTAATAATCTTCCAGTAAGTTGTTTAGCTGCCTATAAAAGCGGTCGTATTATTGATCGTTCTTTTACAGAAGAATTAAAAGAGGGGCATAGACAGTAGTTATAATCATTCACCATTTCTACGGAAACCACTCGTAGCGCTTAAGCACTCGGCATAAAGGTCGAGCAGTTTTTTTCTATATGTTGAATTGTCACTCAGTAAGTTTTCTTGACCGGCAATGTCGATGGCGAGCTTATATGCAATTTGCTCTTTTGAAGCTACTTTTAGTTCTGCTTGATCAGTCATGTTTATTCCTGCTCAGGATTGTTTGATGATGGTGTGTTTAGATATTTTTTAACGAGATTTGTGATCTTAAATTAATTATCAAGTACTCAGTCAACACTAAACATAGACCAACAAATCCCCCTTTGCAGAATGCAAAAGCCACAAAGAAACCACCCCAAATCCCCAGAACTAAACAGTCCTTTTTTTTACCCTTAGCCGATCGTCGTCGGGTTAAACTAGGAAACAAATAACAGTATTAACTCGCAGCCTATAACTACAAAAAATAAAAGAGAATAACAATGACAACAGAATTTGATATGACTGGAAAAGTTGCAATGGTCACTGGTGCCTCCAGTGGTTTTGGGGTGCATTTTTCGAAGATATTAGCGGCCCGTGGCGCCAAAGTTGTTGTGGCAGCGCGACGCGTTGATCGCCTTGAGTCACTGGTTGCCGAAATTCAGGACGCTGGTGGCGAAGCGCTTGCGGTGGCAATGGATGTCACTGATTCTGCATCGATTGTAGCGGCCTTTGATCAGGCGGAAGCGGCCTTTGGCACCGTCACTGTAATTGCCAATAATGCCGGTGTGGCGGATGGTAAAAGTGCGCTGAAGATCAATGAGGAAAACTGGGATAAGGTGATCGATACTAACGTTAAGGGCGTATGGATTGTCGCTCAGGAGGCGGCGAAGCGAATGATTGCGGCGGGTGTTGGCGGCAGTATTGTTAATACCGCGTCTATTCTGGGGCTGCGCGTGGCTTTTGCTCAGTCGAGTTATTCGGCATCCAAGGCAGCGGTGGTGCAGCTGACTAAAGCGTTGGCGTTGGAATGGATGCGCAAGGGGATTCGGGTTAATGCTCTGTGTCCCGGTTACTTTTTAACCGAGATGACTGAGGGTCTATTTGAGTCGCCTCAGGGTCAGGCCTTTATTGCTGGATCGCCCTCGGGTCGCGCTGGCAGTATGGATGAGATGAGTGCGCCGTTTTTGCTATTGGCCAGTGATGCGGGCAGTTATTTAAATGGTGTTGCATTGCCGGTGGACGGTGGGCAATGTATAGGTAATATGTAAAACTGCTATTTTAGATTGAAATTAATAGGACTGTTATGAGCCTTCAGGATAATCGCCGCGAATATGATTACGGCAAACTAACCCGCGAGTCGCTGCTGGATAATCCCTTCGAGCAATTTAAGCTGTGGATGGATCAGGCGCTTGAGGCGGGTATTCAGGATCCGACGGCGATGTCTGTGGCGACTGTAGATAGTTCCGGCAAGCCCTGGCAGCGAATGGTATTGCTCAAAGAGTTTGATCAGCGTGGCTTTGTTTTTTATACCAATTTGGGCAGTCGCAAGGCTAAGGATATTGAGGGTAATCCTCAGGTCAGCCTGCATTTTCCCTGGTTGCAGTTGGATCGTCAGGTGATTGTCGGTGGTCGCGCCGAGCGCTTGTCGACGGTTGATGTGATGAAGTATTTTCTTAGCCGTCCCAAGGGTAGCCAATTGGCGGCTTGGGCCTCTAAGCAGAGCAGTCGGATTAATTCCCGTCAGGCATTGGAAACCCAGTTTGCTCAAGTTAAAGAAAAATTTTCCAAGGGTGAAATCCCGCTGCCGGATTTCTGGGGTGGTTATCGGGTGGTGCCTGAGGAGATTGAGTTTTGGCAGGGGGGTGAGCAGCGTCTGCACGACCGCTTTAGCTATGGACTGGATAATGGCGATTGGGAAATCTCCCGTTTATCGCCCTAATAGTGGACATTGACTACGATAAAACACCGGTCTCCAGCCGGTGTTTTTACATTCACCTCATCATCAATGCCCTTGCCGACCAAGGCTCTGGCCATGGGCGAGTCGATGCTAATCCAGTTTAGTTTTGGGTCAAGTTCATCGGAGCCAACCAGTCTGTAGGTTTCTTCGTTTCCACTGTCCTGATCTTCAATAGTGACCCAGGCGGCGAAAAACACTTTGGAGGGATCTCGAGGCTTATCTTCAACGATAGTGGCATTTTCAATACGCTTGGTCAGGTAGCGCACGCGGCTATCAATTTCCCGCAGTCGGCGTTTGCCGTAAATATAATCGCCATTCTCCGAGCGATCTCCATTCTTGGCCGCTTCGTGAACTATTTGGGTCACCTGCGGGCGCTCGACTTTCCACAGCTGGTGCAGTTCTGCACGCATTTTACTGGCACCCTCTGGTGTCATATAGGGAGAGCTTTTTGGTGAGGGCGGGCGATAGCGCGACATGCTTAATCGACCCCAGTGTTTTTATCGGTCAGATCAAATACATCAGCATAGAAGGCTAATTCTGATTCCATGGCGCGAATAATATTGGCGGCTTTTCTAAATCCATGGCCTTCATCGGGGAAGGTCACATGACCGACTTTAATGCCTTTTTCCTCAAGTAGTTTAACCATCATCTCGGCTTGATTGGGTGGCACCACTTTATCTTCTAGTCCCTGCAAAAAAATCACCGGGCAGTTAAGTCCCTCGGCATGATGGATGGGTGAGCGGGCCAGATAAATATCCTTGCGCTCGGGGTAAGGGCCAATCAGGCTATCCATATAGCGTGATTCAAATTTATGGGTATCGGTGGCCAGTGTTTCAAGATCGCCAATACCGTAGAGGCTAGCGCCGGCCTTAAAAGTATCAGTAAAGGTCAGGGCCGATAATACGGTGTAACCACCGGCACTGCCGCCGCGAATAATGCAGCGTTCAGGATCGATCTTGTTCTCAGCGGTTAAATAGGCGATCGCACTTTGGCTATCTTGCACATCGGCAATGCCCCAGGCTCCGGCCAGTGATTGGCGGTAGCTTCTGCCAAAACCGGTACTGCCACGATAGTTAATATCCACCACCGCAAAACCGCGGCTGGTCCAGTACTGAATTTTTAGATTAAGACCGCTGTCGGTGGCGCCGGTTGGCCCCCCATGGCAGAGGGCAATTACCAGTGGTAGTTCATTGTCTTCGCCGCAATAGGCTTCATTGGCCGGCGGATAAAAGAAAGCATGAACCTGTTCGCCGCCATTAGTAGGGAATAAAATTGATTGGGGTTGAGACAGTCCCTGAGGATCAATATCCGGAGTGGCTGGGGCATAGATAGTGTTCAGTGTTTGATCGCTACTAGTAACACTGACTACTTCGCTGGCAATAGCTGCGGCACCCGCAACCATATACAGAGAGCCCTGAAAACAGCAGGCGGCGTGGATACTGCTGTACGAGCAATCCACTTTACTGAGCTGACCGCTGGTAATATCAATAAAGCCACTGTGCCAAATACCCTGATCAGTCCACAGGCAACCAATGGTCTGTGCATTAACAAAGTCATAGGTGCTCATACCAAACTGCCAGAGGGGCGTGGCAAATTCAGCCTCTATTTCCAGTACCGGTGTACAGCCGTCACTTTCAGCGCGGTAAATATTCCACCAGTTATTTCTATCTGAGACAAAATACAGTTGGTTATCTGGCGACCACTGTGGCTGAAAGATAGATTCATTATTACTAGCACCAGCAACAAGTGTTTTATCCGTTAGGCTACCATCGCTGTAAATAGAAGCCTGCCATAACTGGGTGCAGTCCCAGGGCATATTGGGGTGCTGCCATTGAATCCAGCAGAGTGTTTTTTGGTCTGGACTAATGCGTGGGTAGGCATAAAAATCAGCACCAGTTTCTAATTTGGTAACGCTAGGGTTTTCCGTATTGAGTGATACTGCCACTAAATAGTTTTCTGGTTCCTGCTCGCCGCTATCTCCTTCATGCTCTTCACAAACCGCAATTATGCGCTGATTGTTGCTATCAATAACCAGATCGGCAAAGCGCTGCAGACTTAACCCTGTGATTGGCCTAGGCTCGTTCTCTCCACTTAGATCAGTTTTGTAAATACGCTGATCGGAGGCGTTGACAAAATAGAGGCTATCGTCGCTGATCGCATAGGCCATACCGCCATATTCATGAACGCGACTAGAGTGGCTGTAGGGTTTGGGCAGTAGGTCCTTGATACTGCCATCGGCTGCGCGGCACATAATCACATTGCGGCCGGCTTCCCAGGGTCGGCTTTCAACCCAGTAGAGGCTTTCGCCATAAGATTGCAGGCAGTTTAGACCGGGCGCTGCTCGGGTAATTAATTCTGCACTGATCGGCGAGGGCCAGCTGCCAAAGGGTTTTTGGATTTTGTCTGCCACAGCTTATCCACCTGCCAGTTTTACATTGTGGCCAAGCTTTTCCAGTTCGGCTTTTAGCTTTTCGCGATGGTCGCCCTGAATTTCAATTACGCCATCTTTTACTGTACCGCCCGTCGAACATTTCTGTTTAAGCTGCTTGGCTAGGTTTTTTAATTCTTTATCCACAAGGCCAGTGCCAGACACAGTTGTTACGCCTTTGCCCTTTCGCCCTTTGGTTTCGCGGCGAATTCGTACAATGCCATCGGTCTCGATAGGTTGCGTGTTTTCGGTTTCTTTAATACGCCCCGCATCGGTTGAGTAAACCAGTCGCGATTCTTTGTTGCTCATAACCATGTTCACTTTTTTGTTTTTTTCTATGGGGTGAGAGTTTAGCCGTAGTGGTTAGGTTTGTGTAATGGAATGTTTGATTGGCTTCTTAGGGCCTAAGCGCCACAAATGCACCGCCACCGACCAAAAACGCGCCGGAACCATATTTAAGGTACTTGGTTTTTGGTGAGGATTGAAACGATGATTGCGCTTTTACAGCCAGGAGAACATAGGCAGTCATAACAGCGCCCACAGAGAATATTTCTACGAGAAGCAAAATAGCCATATCTATTGATGAGACATGATTTAAATCCAAAAATGCTGGGAAGAAACTCAAGAAAAATAGAATCGCTTTTGGGTTGGCAAGGGTGGTTAGTAATCCCGCAAAGAAATTGGTCGAATGGTTGCCTGCCTTTTTAGGGACTTCGATATGGGTGGTTGTTTTTGACAGAATTAATTTCATGCCAAGCCAGACAAGATAGGTGCCACCGACATATTTAACGATCACGAATAAACTGCCCATAACCTCCGCGAGCGCGGCGAGGCCAAATACGGCTAGGCTGATAAAAATATAATCGCCGGTGATTATTCCGGCGACTGTTGCGAGGCCCTGTCTCCATCCGCTTTCTAAGGTTCGTGCGATAACCACAAGCATGCCGGGGCCGGGCAGTGCGGCCAGTACAAGCATAGTGGTGAAAAGCGATAGGGTTGAGGTGAGTGTCATTAGTTTGCCCTTGTAGCCAGTACTTTTAGGCCGAGTAAAAGCATTGCGCCACCAGCGATACGATCAATAATATAGCCGCATACTCTGAAGCTTGTTGGCCACCCTTGGTGATGAGAGCAGAACGGTAACAAGTGAGAACCAGGCCAGTTGAATGGCCATCATCCAGATACCATAGATTGCCAAATGAGTGGCCGATGTATCTGCCGAGATTACGACGGTAAACAATGAAACAAAGTAGATCGGTGCTTTGGGGTTTAGTGCATTGCAGAGGAATCCCAACCCGATGGTTTTGGTTGCCGACCGCTGAGTGACAGTTTTCTGGCTTGCAACGACTGGCTGCGCGTTGGATCTGGCTCTAAGACCTTTAATGCCAAGAAAAATCAGATAGCTGCCGCCGAGTAATTTAATCGCCCATAGTGCTGTTGTGGAGTTGGCAATTACCGCGGCAAGGCCAAAGGTGGAGTAAAGAATATGTATGGATAGACCGAGGGCAATACCAATACTGCAGAGCAACCCGGCCTTTTTACCATTGGATAGTGTCTGTTGCGACACCAGTACAAAGTCCGGCCCCGGTGAAGCGGCGGCCAGAAGATGGACTGATGTAATAATCAATAACCCTTGAGCTAGATCCATGGGGTTTGCCTTTTGTTATTTTGAGCTATCTACCGTTTCAATTTTGAAGTCGATATAAATTTCTGCCTCATACTCTATCTCATCAAAGGAGGGTGTCTGCTTCGTTGCTGGTCGACTGTAGGCCATATCTTGCATCTTGCCCATGCTGCGCTTGCTTGCGGTAACCACAATTTCTTCCAGCATATTGGCACCCTGTGTTCCTCTAAAGCGGATCTGGCTATTTCTAAAGCCCACCGGAGTTAGGGTGACGCCAAGACTGGATTCATAAAAGGCTTTTTGCTTCATGGCCTTTTCCAAGGCGAGCTTTTTAACCTTGTTCTTATACTCATCGGCTTTGCTGTGCTCAAAGGCGGTATCGGCAAGCTCTATTTCTGTTTTGGTGTCGGCGACGGTGGCGATGGTTTTTAGCTGTGATTCATCGGTAATGGTCACTGCCATGCGATTCACCACTTTGTAGCTGTCGGGTTTTTTCCCAAACCAGCCGTACTGGGGCGAGGTTGAAAACTTGGAGCTTTTTATACTCTCGCCGTTTATACCCGCGGTGGTCAGTTGTGTGGTGATAAATTTCCGCAGGTTGCTGTTACTGGCTATCGAGTTGGACAGCAGTTTATCTTCGGTGGTTATTACCAGGCTGATAATCGCTCTGTCGGAATAGGCTTTCTCTTCTGCCTGTCCGTGCAGGCTGACAATTCTTTCGCTGGGGTGCAGGAAATGACGCAGTTCTTCTGGGCTACCTTTGAGTTCGGGCTGGGCGTGCAGGGCAAATGATGCCGTGAGTAACGACACCAAGAGAAGGATTTTTTTCATGGCTGCCTCTGGGCTTTTGTTGAGATCATAGAGTACTAAAAATAGACGCTGTTTGCTGGGTTTGCCTCTCTTTATAAAAAGTACGATTATTTGAAGAATAGTCAATCGAGGCATTAGTGCCTACAATATTCCCATTGAGATAAAGCATAGAGCTAAGGTAAGGGAATATGGTTGAAGTGACAGCGAGAGAAAAACTCTACCGAGTGATTTTTGGCACAGATACAGCTGCGGGTCAGCGCTTCGATATTGCGCTGATCTACCTGATTGTCCTGAGTGTGCTGGCGATTATTTTTGACTCTATAGAGTCTGTACACAATCAGTTTGGGCTCTGGCTGTTTCGATCTGGAGTGGATTTTTACGCTGCTGTTCACGGTGGAGTACTTGCTGCGGATTTACTCTTCGCCAAAGCGATTGAGCTATATCTTTAGTTTTTATGGTCTGGTCGATTTGCTGTCAATACTGCCAACCTATCTGGCGATATTCCTGCCCGGTGCCAGCTACTGGTTGGTGTTGCGTCTGTTGCGGGTTCTGCGTGTGTTCCGGGTGCTTAAGCTGGTGCGCTATCTCTCCGAGGCGAATATTTTATTGCGCTCTATGTATGCGGCGCGGCGCAAGATTTTAGTGTTTTTTACCGTGGTGTTTATTCTCAGCGTGCTGTTTGGCAGCCTGATGTTTTTTGTCGAGGGGCCGGATAATGGCTTTACCAGTATTCCGCGCAGCATCTATTGGACCATTGTGACTATCACTACTGTTGGCTATGGGGATATTACGCCGCAGACTATTTTAGGGCAGATTATTGCCACCATGGCGATGTTGACCGGTTATTCGATTATCGCTATTCCCACGGGTATATTTACCGCCGAAATTGTCCGCGAGATCAATGCCGAGAGCAGCCATAAGCGCTGCAATGTCTGCGAGCGCACCGGCCATCATCCGGATGCGGAGTACTGCTATCACTGCGGTGTGCTACTTCCTGAAGCGGAGTATCTAATTTAACTGTTTAGCAGTCTGAGGTGATTCGGTAGCTCAGTGCTTCTTGATAGTCTTCGGTGGTGACTGTCATCTCTGCTCTCGAGATCGGCAATACTGCGGGCGACGCGCAGAACCCGATAAAACCCTCTGGTGGAGAGGCCAAAGCGATTGATGGCGCTGTCCATTAATGTCTGCTGTTCGTATTGAGCGGGCAGATAGTTTTAAGTTCTAGACTGCTCAGCTGACTGTTAATTTTTCCCTGTCTTTTTATTTGCCGTTCCCGCGCGGCTACTGATGCGCTGCTGTATCTGCTGATTGGATTCGCCTTTGGCTTGTCGCGCTGATTCTAAAAGTTGGTTTTCAATTTTTGTTACCTGTACCTGCAGGTCTATACGATCTAAGAGCGGGCCAGATATTTTTCCCTTGTAGCGATTGATCTGGTCGGGGGTGCAACTGCAGCGCTGGCTGCCAAGGTAGCCGCAGGGGCAGGGATTCATGGCGGCAATTAATTGAAAGTTGGCGGGGTAGCGAGACTGGGCGGCAACGCGCGAGATCATTATTTCCCCAGACTCCATGGGTTCTCTTAATACTTCTAATACCTTGCGTGAAAATTCCGGTAATTCATCGAGAAATAAAACCCCTGATGGGCCAGTGAAATTTCGCCCGGGCGGGGTGTGCTGCCGCCACCGACCAGTGCGGCGGCGGAGGCGGTGTGGTGGGGTGCACGAAATGGCCGTGACCATATTTCTGCGTCTTAAGCCTTTGCCAGCTACGGAGTAGATGGCGGCAACTTCTAGGGCTTGCTTGACTGGTAATGGCGGCAGAATACCGGGCAGGCGACTGGCGAGCATGGTTTTACCGGTGCCGGGCGGGCCGTAAAAGAGTAGGTTGTGGCCTCCGGTGGCGGAAATTTCCAGTGCTCGTTTGGCGTGATACTGGCCAATCACATCGTTTAGCTCTTTGTTTAGCTCTTTATTAGTTCTTTGTTTAGTAATGCGCAGGATTCCTGAGTCTTCTGCTGTGGGGGCAGTGGTTTGATTGATCCATGGCTGAGTAGCTGCCTTTGATGGAGATGGGCAGAGATTTCTAGAAGATGTTTGGCGGGTAATATTGATAGCGTCGCTAACCAGGATGCTTCAGGGGCGTTGTCTCTGCCAATAATCAGCTGTTTGCTGCGGCTTGCACAGGCCAGAGCTGCCGGTAGTACTGCATCAACAGGACGGATTTCTCCTGAGAGTGCTAGCTCGCCGATAAATTCATAGTCTTCTAGTTGGTCACGGGGAATCTGTTCTGAAGCGGCCAGAATGGCGATGGCAATGGCGATATCAAAGCGACTTCCCTCTTTGGGCAGTTCGGCTGGGGCGAGATTGACGGTGATACGCCGTGGCGGGGAAATCAAAGTGGGAGTTGATAATGGCGCTGCGCACGCGGTCTTTACTTTCTTTGACTGCGGTTTCCGGCAGGCCGACCATATGAAAGCTGGGCAAGCCATTGGAGAGATGGACTTCGATGGACACCAGGGTGCATTGATCCCTAGTTTGGCGCGCGTGTAGACCACGGCTAGTGACATAACATACCTCCCTGTATGTTGTTTTTATGCATTAGCAGATAGTTGGCTGGTTTTTATTGTTGCTTAGCTGGCGAAGGGTTTCTTCAAGTTCGGCTATCTGCTGTTCGAGGGCGTCGAGCTTTTCACGAGAGCGCATTAGTACTGCTTGCTGGGTATCAAATTCTTCTCGGGTCACCAGATTCATTTTTTGCAGTGCGCTGGTCATGGCTGAGCGTATTTGCATCTGCACTTCATCTCCCAGTGCCTGGGCACCTGGAACGAAGGCTTGATTAAACTGCTTTATAAATTGGTTGACTATATTGTCCTGATTCAAATGCCTGATCTCCTGCTGCTGTGATTTTTCGATGACAGGCAGTTTAACAAATTGCACCTACAATGCCCCATGAGTTTCGCCTGTTATGTGATCTGTATCTGCAGTCTGTCCATATTGGTGCGTTTTTGTAAATAGTAGGCAGATCTTGTGCACTATTTTAGCACTCATGCCATTTTTTTACGCAAATATCCCTATAAATTCTCTAAGAATGAATGTTGGCACGGTATATGCATTTACCGAGTTGCTACACAAGAAAAACTAACAATTCATTTTTTAAATTTAATGTATCTTGGGAGATCATTATGAAATTTGCTAAAACTGCTATTATTTGCTGCAACTATGTTGAGTGCGGTATCTGCATCTGCTGCTGAAGTATCTGGCAACGTTGCAATTGGTTCAGACTACTTTTTCCGTGGTGTTGATCAGGCTGGTGGGCAAGCTATTTCTGGCGGGTTCGATGCTGGTTTTGAAAACGGTATTTATGCTGGAGTTTGGGCGTCAAGTATTGGTTTCGGAAATAATGCAGATGTTGAAGGTGGCGTTGAAGCTACTACAGCGGGCGGCCTTGAACTTGATTACTACGTTGGTTACGGCGGTTCTTTGACTGATGCTGTTAGCTATGATGTTGGCTATGTTTACTATGGCTACCCACAGAGCGAAAAATCAGAAGAGTTTGAAGAATTTTACGGCAGTGTTTCTTTCAGTGACATCACTGTTGGTTTTGCCACTTCAAACGACTGGTATGCATCAACTGGCAGCTACACCTACATCTATGCTGGTTACAGTCTTGCACTAAGCGAAGCATTTAGCTTAGGTTTCCACTACGGTTCTAGTTCTGCAGATGATGCAGCCAATGAATACGCTGATTACTCTGTTTCATTGAGCACTGAAGCTGCTGGACTTGGTTTTGATCTTAGCCTGATTTCTACTGATCACGACGACTATGCAGATAATGAGTTCGTATTGACCATTTCAAAATCTTTGTAATTTTGCATTAAAAAGTTATACATCTACAAAACGGGTGGCCTCGGCCACCCAACCCCTTTAGGAGAAAGAATATGAAACTGATAACAGCAATTGTTAAGCCTTTCAAACTTGATGAAGTTAGAGAAGCTTTAGGAGATCTCGGCGTAGCCGGTGTGACAGTAACAGAGGTTAAAGGATTTGGCCGCCAGAAAGGGCACACAGAGTTATACCGTGGTGCTGAATATGTGGTTGATTTCCTCCCTAAAGTTAAGTTGGAAATCGCCCTTGCAGACGAGATGGTTGATAGCGCTGTAGAAGCTATTACCACGGCTGCACAAACTGGGAAAATCGGCGACGGCAAGATTTTTATTTCAACACTTGAAGAAGTTATTCGCATTCGTACCGGTGAGACCGGCGTCGAAGCGGTATAACTGGAGACAAAAAAATGAATTCCGATATAATTGAAGTCAAATACGCACTAGACACATTCTATTTCTTGATGTCTGGTGTGCTCGTAATGTGGATGGCAGCTGGTTTCTCGATGCTTGAAGCTGGTCTTGTTCGCTCTAAGAACACAACAGAAATCCTTACTAAAAACGTTGCTCTGTTTGCAGTTTCTTGCTGCATGTACATGGTAATGGGCTATGCCATTATGTACGGCGGAAGTGCTGGCGGTATATTGCCTGATCAGTGGTTCGGCAACATTATTGGTAATGCAACTACTGAAGAAGTACTGGCTAGCGGTGGTGATACTTACTACTCAGGCGCATCTGACTTCTTCTTCCAGGTAGTGTTCGTTGCAACTGCAATGTCTATCGTATCTGGTGCTGTTGCTGAGCGTATGAAGCTTTGGTCTTTCCTCGCATTCGCCATCGTCATGACTGGCTTTATATACCCACTACAGGGTATGTGGAAGTGGGGCGGCGGTTTCCTTGACGTTGCTGGTTTCCAAGATTTCGCAGGTTCTGGTGTTGTTCACCTCTGTGGTGCTACTGCTGCACTGTCTGGTGTACTGCTGCTTGGCGCTCGTAAAGGCAAGTACAGTGCAGACGGAAAAGTTAATGCGATTCCAGGTGCCAATATGCCTTTAGCGGCAATTGGTATGTTCATCCTTTGGATGGGTTGGTTCGGATTCAACGGCGGTTCTGAGTTGATGGTTTCTAACATTGCTGAAGCTAACGCAGTATCTGATGTGTTTGTTAACACTAACGCAGCAGCTTGCGGTGGTTTGATTGCAGCACTTGTACTGGCTCAATTATTGTTCGGTAAAGCTGATTTGACTATGGCTGTTAACGGCGCATTGGCAGGTCTGGTTGCTATTACTGCAGAGCCTCTTAACTGGACTGGCGGTGCAGCTACTCTAGTGGGTGCCATCGGTGGTGTTATCGTTGTTCTGTCTGTGACTCTGATGGACAAGATCAAGATTGATGATCCTGTTGGCGCAATCTCTGTTCACGGTGTTGTAGGTATCTGGGGTCTGCTCGCAGTATGTTTCTCGGGTAACGACAGTGCAACACTGGTTGGTCAGTTGACGGGTATCGCAGTGATCTTTGCTTGGACTTTTGTCACTAGCTTTATCGCTTGGTACATCATCAAAATGGTTGTTGGTATTCGCGTTAGCGAAGAAGCTGAATTCGAAGGCGTTGATGTCTCTGAATGCGGTATCGAAGCTTACCCTGAGTTTACTAACAACTAGTAATTGCCTTTCGAAACATCTAGTAACATCCTTCCGGGGTCTCCTTTTACAGGGGCCCCGGTTTTTTTTGTCTGCTATTTATGAGTATTAAAAGGTCTGTAATAAGTTGTCGGAATAGTTTTAAAGGTCAATACTCTTATACAGAGATGCAATTTATCAATTAAACAGGTATCTTTGCATCAACAATTCTAATAAAAGGAGATTGATAACAATGAAATTAATTACAGCGATTATTAAGCCATTTAAACTCGATGATGTTCGTGAAGCGCTTGCAGATGTGGGTGTTCAGGGAATTACCGTAACAGAGGTTAAAGGCTTTGGTCGACAGAAGGGGCACACAGAGTTATATCGCGGCGCAGAATATGTTGTTGATTTCCTGCCGAAGATAAAGTTGGAAATTGCTATTGGTCAGGAAATGGTCGACAGCGTTGTTGAGGCAATTGCCAAAGCAGCGGCCACCGGCAAGATTGGTGATGGCAAAATTTTTATCTCTGCGCTAGATGAAGTTATCCGTATTCGCACTGGCGAAACGGGTGAGCAAGCGGTTTAAGTAGTACTTATACAATAGGAAGGCAATGGAATGTCTTTCATTGATAATAACGTTTTTAATAGTGAGTTTTAGACTGTTAGGAACCCGCGCAAAGTTTTATACTCCAACTTCCCACTCAATACTCTCTTAAACTATTTAGGATGGCACCTTGGCTTATTCAATACTTCGATCAACCTTTGCTTTTGTAGTTAGTTGCGCGTTTATATCGGCATTAGCTGTGGCCGCCCCTGAAAAAGAAACGCCTAAAAATGTCGTCTACACGACTATTGAGAAAAAGCTTGCTGCGGTAAGACCCGACCTTGCGTTCTCGGTCTTGGGTGAATCTTCGATGCCGGGTGTGTATGAGGTTCAGGTTGATGGTGGCCCGATACTATTTGTCGCTAAAGATGGCAGTCATTTTATTGATGGCAATCTCTATCAGATCACCCCAACTGAGTTTATTGATATTAAAGAAATTCGCATGGCCGCTGTGCGACGTCAAATATTCACCACCTACAATACCGATGACATGATTATTTTCAAGCCTGAAGGTGAGAGCAAGGCGATCGTGAATGTATTTACGGATATTGATTGTGGTTACTGTCGTAAATTGCACAAAGAAGTTCCAATGCTAAATGCTATGGGTGTTGAGGTTCGTTACCTAGCTTATCCCCGTGCCGGATTGGAATCTGAATCCTACCTAAAAATTGCTACAGCTTGGTGTGCGGATGATCCAAATAAAGCACTGACCAATTTTAAAAATGGCAAAGAGAGCAATATCTCAATCTGTGAAGATAATCCTGTCGCCGAGCACTTTGCTCTGGGCGGATCAATCGGTGTCAATGGAACACCAGCCATCGTTTTGATGGATGGAACCCTGCATCCCGGTTACCGAACTGCCGCTGATTTCGCCCAACTCCTTGGCTTGGGTGTTCAATCTAACTGATTAAACCATTCTAGCGTTATAATAACGCAGCATTAGGCACTCTTGACGCTCCTTTCATTGACAGGGGAGAGTCAGGCATTTAATGTTGCTCGTCATTTTATTTACATAGATTATTCACACAAACTTTTTACATAGAGTTAATTCGGGGAAATACGTTGAGATTGGTAAAAGTTGGCATTTGCGGGTTGGGCACGGTTGGCTCTGGTACTATCAATCTTCTGCAGAGAAACGCACAGTTAATTAACCCACGGTCAAACTGCGAAATCGTTGTTTCACAGGTTGGCGCCCGTCGCGATAATCCTAATTGCGATACATCCTCTTTAAATGTCTCGCGCGATATTTTTGATGTCGCAAAAAATCCCGATATAGATATTGTTGTCGAGTTGATCGGCGGAACAACCATTGCCCGAGATCTGGTGATGACCGCCTTAGAAAATGGCAAGCATGTAGTCACTGCCAATAAAGCGTTGATAGCAGAGCACGGCATGGAAATTTTTGCCTATGCCGAGTCGCACAATCTAATTGTTGCCTATGAAGCGGCTGTCGCCGGTGGTATACCCATTATTAAAGGTCTGCGCGAAGGCTTGTCGGGCAATCGGGTGAACTGGATTGCTGGGATTATTAATGGCACAACAAATTTTATTCTTTCAGAAATGGACAGCAAAGGTCGTGAATTTGCGGATGTTCTAACTGAAGCGCAAGAAAAAGGCTATGCCGAAGCAGATCCAACCTTTGATGTTGAGGGAATTGATGCGGCGCATAAATTGGTTATTCTCGCCTCGATAGCGTTTTCGATGCCGCTGGATACCAAAAAAATCTTTACCGACGGCATTACTCAGTTGCAGCCGCAGGATGTCTCCTATGCGCGTGAACTCGGCTATGCCGTCAAGCATTTGGGTATTGCTCGTCAAACTGAGCAGGGTGTCGAAATTCGCGTTCACCCAACGCTAGTACCGAAAAGCTGTTTGATTGCCGGTGTTGACGACGTATTAAATGCCGTGATGGTCAGTGCCGATGCCGTTGGAACAACTTTATTTTATGGCCCTGGCGCAGGAGCAGAGCCAACTGCATCCTCTGTAGTAGCTGATATTATTGATGTGGCGCGCACCATGGACAGCAATCCAGATAGCTGGGTTCCTGCTCTAGGTGTTAAAATTGATGCCGTTGAAGAACGTACGGTTCTTGATATTCAAGATATCGAAACCAGTTTCTATATGCGTTTTTCTGCCTTGGATAAGCCGGGCGTGCTATCCAATATCACCAAGATTATGGCCGATACTGGCATTAGTATTGAGGCCATTATTCAGAAAGAGCAGCCGGCTACTGAAGAGTACGTCGATGTTATTATCCTGACCAATGTCACCCATGAAAAATCATTGGATGCAGCGGTTGAAAATATTGAGCAACTTGAAACTGTGCGCGGCAAAGTAAGCTTTATCCGCGTCGAACATTTGGACCAGTAAATGAAATATATCAGCACCAGAGGCGGCGGCGAGCCACAGAATTTCGAAGACGTTGTACTAACCGGTCTAGCGCCAGACGGTGGCCTCTATGTGCCTCAGGAATTGCCGAAATTTAGCCCTGAAGAAATTGCTTCATGGGCAGGCCTGTCCTATCAGGATCTGGCCTTAAAGATTATCACCCCCTTTGTCGATGGTGCGATTCCCCAAGCTGATCTCAAACAGTTAATTGATAAGTCCTACTCGACCTTCCGTCACGGCGGAATAGCGCCGCTGATTCAGACCGGTCACAACGAATGGATTATGGAGCTGTTTCACGGCCCAACATTAGCCTTTAAAGATTTTGCGCTGCAATTTTTGGGCAATCTGCTCGACTATATTTTGCAAAAGCGCAATCAAAAAGTTGTGATTATGGGCGCCACTTCTGGCGACACCGGATCAGCAGCTATTGAAGGCTGTCGTCGCTGCGAGAATATCGATATCTTTATTCTCCATCCACACAATCGAGTCTCGGAAGTTCAGCGTCGTCAGATGACCACTGTTGCCGGCGATAATATTCACAATATTGCCATGCACGGTAACTTTGATGACTGTCAAAATATGGTTAAGGCGAGTTTTGCAGACCAGTCATTCCTGCCCGAAGGACGTCAGTTAGCCGCGGTTAACTCGATAAACTGGGCGCGAATTATGGCTCAGATCGTCTACTATTTTTGGGCGTCACTGTCATTGGGTGGCCCTCAGCGCAAAGTTTCCTTTTCGGTTCCGACAGGAAACTTCGGCGATATCTTTGCCGGTTATCTGGCCCACAAGATGGGATTACCTATCGAGCAGTTGGTTATTGCGACCAACCAGAATGATATTTTACATCGCTGTATTAGCGACAATGATCACAGCACCCGTCCCCTCGAGCAGAGTCTGGCACCGAGTATGGATATTATGATCTCAAGTAACTTTGAGCGTTTGCTTTTTGATCTTTACGACCGCGATGGCGCTGCTATTGCAGATCTAATGAAAGATGCCAAAGCAGGGCATATGCAACTGAGTGATTCTGCATTGGTTGAAGCGCGCAAATTATTCTCCAGCTATCGCTGCGATAATAAGGGTATGCTTGAGATGATTAGCTCGGTCTATAAAGACAGCGATTATCTTATGGACCCGCACACGGCAATTGGTCTGGATGCTGCTCGCCACTGTCGCGCCAATCTGGAGACGCCGATGGTTACTCTGGCTACTGCACACCCGGCGAAGTTTCCGGATGCGGTCAGGGAAGCGGGCTATCCCAATGATCCTGAGCTGCCGACCCATATGGCAGATCTGTTTGAGCGTGATGAGCGTTACAGCGTTTTGGATAATGATCAGAATGCAGTGCAGCAGTTTATTGTGGATCATATTACTGCCTAACTCAAAATGTCATCCCGACAGAGCGCTTTAATACGTCACCCCGATAGAGCGCTTTAATATGTCATCCCGACAGAGCGTTAGCGACGAGGGATCTCCCGCCAGTTCCAGAGATCTCTCAAATGCGTTCGAGACAACAACCTCTACTGTTAACCAAAAAACCTAAATATGGTTGACAGTGAATTCCTCCGCCCTATCATAGCCCCATCTGAATAAAATACCGCCCTCAAAGCGCAGGGCAGGAGCATGATAATGGCAGTCCAAGAACAAAATTCAATCCGCCACGACTGGACCCGCGACGAAGTCCTTGCGATGTTCAATCAACCTTTTAATGACCTGCTATTTGATGCACAGGTCATGCATCGCCGTCACTTCAATCCCAACAGTGTGCAGCTCAGTACATTGCTGTCGATTAAAACCGGCGCCTGCCCAGAAGACTGCAAATACTGCCCGCAGAGCGCAAGGTATGACACCGGACTGGAAAAAGAAAAGCTGCTGGAAATCGAAACCGTTATCGAAGCCGCCAAAGTAGCCAAAGCCAGTGGTTCAAGCCGCTTTTGCATGGGCGCTGCATGGCGCTCACCCCACGACCGCGATATTCCCGCCGTCGCGCATATGATTCGCGAAGTAAAAGCGCTGGGTTTAGAGACCTGCATGACTTTGGGTATGCTCAGTGAAGAACAGTCTGGAAAGCTCGCTGATGCCGGACTCGATTATTACAACCACAATCTCGATACCTCCAAAGAATTCTACGGTGAAGTGATCACCACCAGAACCTATCAGGATCGTCTAAATACTCTCGCCAATGTTCGCAACTCGGGCATGAAAGTCTGCGCTGGCGGTATTGTCGGTATGGGTGAAGAGCAGAAAGATCGCGCCGGTTTGTTAATGGAGCTGGCCAACTTGCCCCACCATCCAGAATCTGTGCCCATCAATATGCTGGTAAAAGTGGCCGGCACACCCATGGCCAGTGAGGAAGATCTTGATCCCTTTGAATTTATCCGCACTATTGCTGTAGCGCGTCTGATGATGCCCAAGTCTTATGTGCGCCTATCTGCAGGTCGAGAAGAGATGAATGAACAGATGCAGGCGATGGCCTTTATGGCTGGTGCCAACTCGATTTTCTACTGCGATAAGTTACTCACCACGCCAAATCCTAAAGCCAATAGCGATATGCAGTTGTTTGAGCGTTTGGGAATCAAGCCTGAGGAATATCAGGTCGATAAAAACAGTGAAGAGCAGGAAGCCGATTTACATCAGGTGATTGCCGAGTCAAAAACCGACCTACTGTTTTATCGAGCAGGCTAACCAGACCCGTGAAGTCTATGGACGCGCTACTTCAAGCGCAGCTGGATCAGCGTCGCTCTGAGCACCTGTATAGAACGCGGCTCAACGTCGCCTCCGGCTGTTCATCAACCCTCAAAGTTGATGGCCAATCACTGGTTAACTTTTGCAGTAATGACTATCTAGGTCTTGCCGGTCACCCCGAGATTAGTCATGCGCTCAAAAAAGCCGCCGACCAATACGGTACCGGCAGCGGTGCCTCGCATCTTATTAGCGGTCACTCTGAGGTTCACCAAGCGCTAGAGCAGCAACTTGCCGACTTTACCGGTCGGCCACGAGCACTCCTATATTCCACTGGGTATATGGCCAATATGGGCGCCATTAATGCGCTGGTTGGACGCCATGATCTGGTGTTGCAAGATCAGTTAAATCACGCATCATTACTTGATGGCGGCCATCTCTCTCGAGCTACCTCACAGCGTTACAAACACGCTGACCTCGGTAATTTGCAGCAGCGTCTTGAACAATCCAATGCAGCCCGCAAGCTTATCGTCACCGATGGTGTCTTTAGTATGGACGGCGATCTGGCACCTCTTAAAGAGATCAGCACTCTCGCTGAGAAAAATAATGCCTGGCTAATGGTCGATGATGCCCACGGTTTTGGCGTACTTGGAAATCAGGGTGGCGGTTTGGTTGAAGCGTTAAATTTGAGCCCTGAACAGGTACCGGTGTTGGTGGGGACTCTGGGGAAAAGCTTCGGCACCTTTGGCGCATTTGTCGCTGGCAGTGAAGCATTGATTGAAACCCTTATTCAATTTTCACGCAGTTATATTTACACCACCGCCATGCCTCCAGCGATTGCAGCGGCGACTTTGGCCAGCCTAAAAATTCTACGTGAGGAAACCTGGCGTCGGGAAAAATTGATCAAGCTGGTCGCCCAGTTTCGTCAGGGTGCAGAACAGATCGGTGTGCCGTTGATGGATTCATCAACACCTATTCAGCCGGTGTTAATTAATGATGATCAAAAGGTTATGCAGGTCAGTCTTGCATTGCGCGAGCAGGGCTTTCTGGTTGGTGCTATACGTCCACCCACAGTTCCGGTTGGCAGTGGTCGATTGCGTATTACTTTCACGGCAGACCATAGCGAAGAGCAGGTCGAGCGGTTGTTATCAGCGTTAGATAGCTGTGGACTAAGCTCTTCTCGAACAGGCCCTAATTAATGAACACCGCTGCTGTGATGACCCCTAAGGTTTTGTTGACGGACTATCCCTGCACTGGAATACGTCTCTATACACAGCCAATAGTGTTAATACACGGCTGGGGCGTCGATAGTCAGATATGGCAATCACTGCCGCAACAGCTCAGCCAGACTGCCGATATTCTAACTCTCGATTTACCCGGTTTCGCGCAATCTCCGGCACTTGAGGATTATTCTCAAGCGAGCCTTATGGAATGGATGGCTGAGGTATTGCCCGAGCGCTGTTATCTACTCGGCCTCTCCCTGGGTGGCATGCTAAGTTGCGCCTTTGCGGCACAGCATCCAGAGAGAGTAGAAGGGCTAATGACCCTTTCCAGTAATCTCAGTTTTGTTACTGGCAATAATAATTCTCAAGCCATGCCCGCAGAACAATACCGTGGTTTTACCGCCTCTTGGGAAGAAAACAATCAAGACTGCCTCAAGCGTTTTTGCGGTCTACAGACTCAGGGTGATAGCCAGCAGCGACAGCTGATACGTCAGTTGCGCGGCATGACCGGTGAACTGCATGCTGAGAGTGGCGGCGCATTATTAAAGCTTCTCGGTGAGATAGATAATCAAACTGCTATTACAGGGTTAAATTGCCCAACCTTGGCAATTTTTGGCGAGCAAGATGCATTGGTACCGGTTGCCTGTACCGACAGATTTAGAGATTTAAACAGCCTAGTTGAGATCGCTGTTATTGAAGATGCTGGGCATCTACCGCATCTGAGCCGCGCCGATGAAGTACACAGACTGATCAACAGTTTTTTGCAACCTCAGCAGTACAGACTAGATAAAACCAAGGTTGCCGAATCCTTTGGACGCGCCGCATCCCGCTACGACAGCGCCGCAGTCTTACAACATAAAATTGGCGAACAATTATTGTCCAATTTAAACCGAGAGGACTCGGATAACAGTGTTACCACCGTTATCGATTTGGGCTGCGGTACAGGATATCACTGCCCGCAATTACAAAAGCAGTACCCCAAAGCAGAGATAATCGGCGTCGATATTTCATCAGCGATGCTCAGCTATGCGGCGACTCAGTATCCCCAGGGCAACTGGCTCTGTGCCGATGCTGAGGATCTCCCCTTTGAGGATAATTCTCAGTCACTAATCTTCTCTAACTTTGCCCTGCAGTGGTGTGAAAATATCGAGCAACTTGCCTCGCAGCTGTATCGGGTTTTAAAGCCGCAGGCACAGCTGTGTTTTGCCGTTCCGGGGCCAGAAACCCTCACTGAATTGCGCAGTGCTTGGCAACAAGTCGATGGCAGGGTGCATGTTAATCGCTTCAATAGTTTATTGGATTGGCAGAGCGCATTGCAGAATGCTGGTTTTAGTCAGGTTGAACTGCAAAGCGAGAATATTATTCAGCAGCATCAGTCCGTACGAGAATTATTGATGGAATTGAAAGATGTCGGCGCGCACAACAATAACGCGGGCAAGCAGACCACATTAACCGGCAAGCAGCATTTACAGGCATTGTATGCAGCCTATGATGGCTATCGACAGGCGGATGGACGTTTCCCGGCTACTTGGGAAATTATCAGCTGCACAGCTTGTAAATAGGGCCTGTAAATACAGTCCGTAAATAAGCAGAGAAATAATTATGGCCAAAAATTGGTTATTTATTACCGGAACAGATACCGATGTCGGCAAAACAGTGATCGCCACCGGATTTCTGGCCGCCGCCAATCAGGCCGGTCTGCGCACCGCTGCGATCAAGCCTATAGCCGCAGGCTGTGAAGAAACCGAACAGGGCATGACCAACAGCGATGCTCTGCAGTTGCAGGCCGCGGCCAGCCATGCATTGTCCTATCAGCAGATTAATCCGGTCGCCTTAGTACCGGCCATTGCACCACATATTGCCGCCAATGAAGCGGGCAAGCGGCTAACAGCATCGCGTCTGACCGGATTCTGCCGCGGTTTGTCGTTGCTTCCAGTAGATATTGTCGTGCTAGAGGGTGCCGGCGGTTGGCGGGTGCCCATTAATGAGCGAGAAACCCTTGCCGATGTGGCCTGCGAACTCAATTGCGCCGTAATACTCGTAGTGGGAATGCGTCTCGGTTGTCTTAACCATGCACTATTGTCTGTCGAAGCGATTCGTCGCGACGGTTTGAAAATTGCTGGTTGGGTAGCGAATATTATTGAGCCAGATATGCCGCGCCTTGAAGAAAATATTGATACACTAAAACAACGTATTGCCGAACCCTGTTTGGGCGTTGTGCCGAAGCTTGAAGATTTGTCGCCGCAACAGGTAGCCAGTTATCTGACGGTTCCAGAGCTATAGAACTCGTTAAGTAGAGAATTTAACATGAGCGAAGAAAATAAATTATCCGAAGCCGATCAGGAGCGCGTCCGTTCGGTAATCAACAGCGGTTATAACCGTACAGAGCGCAAACCCTTCCGCCCTTTGAGACTGCTTGCAGTACTCTGGGCTGTGGTGGCCATTCTCGGTGGTGTCAGTTGGCTGATTGGTAAAAATTCAGGCTTTATTTAGGTCAGGAATATCCCGACCGCAGCCGACTAAACTGTTCACGTCACCCGACAATAGAGCGGAGTTTTTCTATGCAGTTTCCGAGCCCCACAATGATTGCCTGCAATGGTATTCAGCTTGAAGTCTTTCAGGCCGGGCAGGGGGGTATTCCGCTAGTGCTCTGTCATGGTTGGCCGGAACTCGCCTACAGTTGGCGCTATCAAATAGAACCGCTAGTTAACGCCGGTTATCACTGCATTATTCCCAATCAGCGCGGTTACGGTCATTCCGATAAACCCGCCGATGTAGAAGCCTACGATATTTTTCATCTGACCAATGATCAAAATGCCCTTCTCGATGCACTAGGTATTGAAAAAGCTATTTATGTCGGCCATGACTGGGGCGCGATTATGGTCTGGCAACACGCGCTACTAAATCCCAGTCGGGTGATTGCTCTGGCCAATTTGTCAGTGCCATTTAGAGGCCGAGAGCCGACAGAGCCGGTGGCATTTTGGGAAAAAATGCTAGGGCCTGAGTTTTATCTGGTGCACTTTAACCGTCAGCCGGATGTAGCCGCGCACTCTTTCGAAAGTAATCCCCAGCGTACATTGCGCAACCTTTACCGAACCAAGCATTGGCTTGATAGCGAGAATCGACCAGCGGTTGGCTTTAATATTATTAACGCCGCGGAAATTGATTATAAGCGTGGTGAACTGATGCTCAGCGAGGAAGATTTAAAGGTATTTGTCGATGCCTTTAGCGAGGGCGGCTTTGTTCCCCCCTGCAACTGGTACCGCAACTTTACCCGCAATTGGGAACTAACGGCTCATGTAGAACAGAAGATTACCCAGCCGACACTGATGATTTACGGTGACTACGATATGGTGCCGCAAGTTGATATGAACGATAAAATCGCCGATCTTGAATTACATTCATTGCCCTGCGGACATTGGATTCAGCAAGAACAGCCGCAAGCGACTAATGAAATCTTACTCGAATGGTTAGAGCGCAAAGCTAAACCACTCACACTTGGGCAACCAGTATGTTAATTCAAGCGCGCACCTTCGACGCAGATCTGGGTAATTTCGACGGTCAACTAGACCCTCTACTAAAACGTATTTATCAGGCTCGCGGCATTGTTGATAGCGCCGCCCTCGAGCGCAAACTCTCATGCTTGCCAGCTCCTGCCGCCATGCAGGGTATTCCGGCAGCCCTAGAACTATTAATCAGTGTACTAAACGAACAGCAGCGAGTGCTTATTGTTGGAGACTTCGACGCCGATGGCGCAACCAGTTCAGCCCTGATGGTCTTAGCGCTGACCGCCATGGGCTATCAGCAGGTCGACTTTTTAGTCCCCAACCGCTTTGATTATGGCTATGGGCTGACGCCGGAAATTGTTGATTTAGCCTTAGGGAAACGCCCAGATATAATTATTACCGTCGACAATGGGATCTCCAGTATTGAGGGTGTCGCCCATGCCAACAAGCTGGGTATGCAGGTTATTGTCACCGACCACCATCTGCCCGGCGCAAGCCTTCCGGATGCCGCGGCCGTTGTTAACCCCAACCAACCCGGCTGTGATTTTCCGACTAAAAACCTAGCCGGTGTCGGCGTAGCTTTTTATCTACTCAGTGCACTGCGCGCTGAGCTGCGTAAATTAGATTGGTTCGCGCAGCATGAAATCGCCGAACCGAATATGGCCAGTTGGCTCGATCTGGTCGCGCTGGGAACGGTTGCCGATGTGGTCCCCCTAGATCAGGTTAATCGCGCGCTGGTTTATCAGGGATTGATGCGTATTCGCGCGGGCCAGTGCCGTCCGGGTATTCAAGCCCTGTTAACCATCGCCGGAAAACCGCTACAGCGATTAGTGGCTACAGATTTAGGTTTTGCCGTAGGCCCCAGACTAAACGCCGCGGGTCGTCTGGACGATATTTCGCTGGGCATTCAATGTTTGCTGACCAACGATCCGCAACAGGCCATGCACAGTGCTCAACAGCTTGATGAACTCAATCAAGACCGGAAATTAATCGAACAGGGTATGCAGCGCGAAGCCTTGGCGATTGTCGAACAAATCCCCCTGTCCCTTGAGGGCGAAGTGCCCGTAGCGCTGTGCCTTTTTCAGCCGGAATGGCATCAGGGTGTGGTGGGCTTATTGGCCTCAAGAATTAAAGAAAAATATAACCGTCCTGTGGTTGCTTTTGCGCGCGGTGATGGCGGCCAACTTAAAGGGTCATCGAGATCAATTCCCGGTCTGCATATCCGCGATGCGCTGGATGCAGTGGCAACTCAAAATCCCGGTTTAATCACTAAGTTTGGTGGCCATGCAATGGCTGCGGGTTTAAGTTTGGATGAAAACAAACTGCTCGAATTTGAAAAGGCTTTTCAGCGCCAGGTTGAGAAAGCCCTCGGTGCCGATGATCTGCTGGCGCGAATGGATACCGATGGTGAGTTGGCGTCTGATCAGCTATCTATGAATACCGCGCATCTACTGCGCGATGGCGGCCCCTGGGGGCAGCTGTTTCCCGAGCCCTGTTTTGAAGGGTTGTTCCTTATCAGGCAACAGCGTATTGTCGGTGAGAAGCATTTAAAGTTAGTCTTGGCTCACGAGTCTGAGCCCAATCGTGGTATTGACGCTATCTGTTTTAATATTGATGTCGACGAGTGGCCCAATCATCGGGCAGAGACTGTGCGCTGTGTGTTTCGTTTGGATATCAATGAGTACCGCGGACTGGAAAAACTACAACTATTAATCCAGTTTATTGAAGCCTGCTAACTCAAGCAGGATTAAGAAAAACGAACTTTTTGGCCGGTAACTTTTTCGGCTGTCTCTTTTGGAGTGCGTATGAGCAATAAAGCCGACTTTCGTGCCGACCTGATCCTATTATTAACCGCCGCCATTTGGGGTTTAGCCTTTGTTTTTCAAAGCTCGGGTATGGATCATATTGGCCCTATCACGTTTGTCTTTTGCCGCTTTGTGATTGCCGCCGTGGCCATAGTGCCGATCTGGTATTTGATGGAAAAACCCAAGCAGGTATTGGTGGTGACCGGGGTGGATAAAAAAGCCATGCTGCTGGGTGTGGTTATGGCGGCGGGTATGCTTTTACAGCAGGCCGGGTTGTTATATACCACCGTCGGTCGCGCCGGTTTCTTGACCGGTGTGTACATTATTTTTGTGCCGCTGATTGGTTTGCTATTGGGTAATCGTACAGAATGGCCGACATGGCTGGGCATCGTCCTGTCAATTATCGGGCTGTACTTTCTTGCCCAGATTGAAAGTCCTAACTTCCTTCTCGGTGATGGGCTAATCCTGATCAGTGCCGTCGTCTGGGCGCTGCATGTGATTTACACCGGACGCAGAGCCAATGAAATATCCGTCTATCGCCTGATGTTCATCCAGTTCACTGTGGCAGCGCTAATCAGCGGATTGATAATGCTCTTGGTGGAGACTTGGAACTGGCAGTCAGTGCTCGATGCCGGTGTCGCGCTCCTCTATGTGGGCGTGCTCTCTTCAGGCGTGGCCTTCTCGCTTCAGGTCGTAGGTATGCGAACTGCGCCGGCCTCTCATGCTGCAATTATTCTCAGTTTTGAAGCAGTGTTTGCTGCAATCGGAGGTTGGTGGTTACTCAATGAATATCTAACCCTTACCGAGATGATTGGCTGTGCGCTGATTTTATTCGGTGGCCTAGTTTCGCAGCTCAAAGTGTTTCTGAAAAAATCTTCGCCTATCGAACATCCTCAGGGAGTAAATTAATACTTGAGCGGTCATACACTTACAACCCGTTAAAACAGCCTAAGGTGAATATTATGGACAGACGTGCATGGATACAGCGAGTTGGACTTGGTTTTGTGGCAGCTGCTACCTCAGCCAAACTCTGGGCGGTGGAAACAATTGAGCGATTGGACAGTGAGTGGAGAAAACTACTCACCCCAGATCAGTATTATATTTTGCGCGACGAGGGCACCGAACCCTCGGGTAGCAGCCTTTTAAATCAAGAGCATCGCGAGGGCGAATACCGCTGTGTGGGCTGTGATCTGCGATTATTTACCTCGGCGATGAAATACGAAAGCGGCACCGGCTGGCCCTCATTCTTCGATAAAATCGAAGGGCATTTGCAAACTAAGCGGGATTTTAAGTTGATCTGGCCGCGTACTGAATATCACTGTGCGCGCTGCGGCGGACATCAGGGCCATGTATTTGACGACGGCCCGAAACCCACGGGGTTGCGCTGGTGCAATAATGGCTTGGCTCTGAAGTTTGTGCCCAAGGCTGTCGGCAAGTCTCAGGGCTGATTATTTAATAGCTTTTCAAACGCGGTCAAAACAGCCTGTTTGATAATCGGTTGTGCAGGCTCGGTGGGATGAATACCATCCTGCTGAATCATTCCTTCCATCAGTACCAGCTTTTCAAACTGAAAGGGCACCAGAGGAATAAGCTGTTCTTCTGCCAGTGTTGGAAACACCTGAGCAAAGGTATCCGAATAGCGTTTGCCGTAATTCGGCGGAAGGCGCATAGCAAATAGAATTGGCTGGGCATTATGCTTACGGCATAAGTCGATCATAGTCTGTAAATTGGCTTTCATTTTCGACAGTGGATGGCCACGCAGACCGTCATTACCGCCGAGTTCCAAGAGTACATAGGTCGGTTTAAATTTCTTCAGCAGCACAGGCAGTCGAGCCAGGCCATTACCCGTGGTATCACCGCTAATACTGGCGTTAATGATCGCATGCTTGGGCTCTAAGTCAGCGCGTAATAAATTCACCCAACCATTGTCGGGATTAATACCATAGCCAGCACTCAGGCTATCGCCGAGAACCAGCAATGTCGATGCATAACTATTGCCCGCCAAAAAAAACAACAGTACTAGCAGTTTGGAAAAACGCATAAAACAACTCTGTTTATTAGTGGGTGAATACAAAAACCAATACACTTACTATTGCCAACCGTAGTGTATTTTATACAGCCCGTAATTGTAGCCCGCAATGGAATTATTTAATGATAGAAGTAAGCAATGTTAGTAAACAGGTGGTTACCTCAGAAGGTACGCTAGATATTCTCGATGGGATCAATCTGTCGGTAGAGGCGGGAGAAACACTGGCGATTATAGGTTCTTCAGGATCAGGAAAATCTACCTTGCTGGGCATTTTGGCGGGTTTAGATTTACCCACCTCCGGCACCGTCTGTATTGACGGACAAGATATTACCGCTATGGACGAAGAGGGCCGTGCCGGAGTTCGTGCAGGTCATGTGGGTTTTGTTTTTCAATCATTCCATCTATTGCCCGGCTTAACGGCACTCGAAAATGTCGCATTGCCCCTAGAATTGCAGGGCATTGATGATGCATTGCAAACCGCCAAACACTATCTTGAACGCGTCGGTCTCGGGCAGCGAGTCAGCCATTATCCGCGCCAACTTTCCGGTGGTGAACAACAGCGAGTCGCACTGGCTCGAGCCTTTGCCTGCCGTCCGACGCTATTGTTTGCCGATGAACCCACCGGCAATCTGGATACTGGAACCGGTAAAAAAATTAATGACCTACTCTTTGAGCTGAATAAAGAAGAGGGCACCACCTTAATATTAGTCACCCATGAAAAGACCCTTGCGGCACGCTGTAAACGCACGCTGGAATTACAGGCCGGTCGTCAACTTGCCGAACCCACAGGAATTACCGCCTGATGCTGGCCTTAAAAATGTTACTGCGCAGTTGGCGCGGCAGGCAGCTCGGACTGATCTTTTCATCGTTGGTTTTAGCGGTTGCCGTGGTTACCTCGGTTGCCCTTTTAGCCGAGCGCGTAGAGCTAGCACTGGTTAAAGAATCCAGTTCATTTTTAGCCGCTGATCTAGTGGTTTCCAGCAGTGTAGCCATTGAGTCAGGGTGGTTAGAGCGAGCCGCGGAGGAGGGTGTCAGAACAGCTCGGACAGCGTCGTTTGCCTCTATGACCTACTTTGGTGACGAGATGCATCTCGCCTCGCTAAAAGCGGTAGAGAGCAGTTACCCTCTGCGTGGAGCGCTAAAGCGTTCCAGCGTTCCCTTTGCTATTGATGATGCCGACATAGAAAGCGTTGGATCAGGCCCACAACCCGGCGAACTCTGGGTCGATTCGCGCCTGTTGCCACTGCTCAATGTTGAGCTTGGCGATGCCATTGATGTGGGCGATGGCAGCTTTAAAGTAACCCAGATATTAATCGAAGAGCCGGACAGTGGCAGTTCCTTTTCCGCTTTTGGTGCACGGATTTTAATGAACTGGCAAGACCTGCCAGCCTCTGGCGTTATTCAGCCTGGCAGTCGTGTTTCCTATAGATTGCTTATCGCTGCCAATGAGGGGCAAGCCGATAACTTCGACACTTATGTGGACTGGTTAAAGCAGCAATTGGATGTCCATGACCGCATAATTACCCCCGATGAAGCCCAGGCCAGTATTGCCAGCACCATGGACAAAGGTCGGCGGTTTTTACTCTTGGCGGGAAGCATAGGTGTGGTTCTAGCCGGAATCGCGCTGGCACTAGCCAGCCATCATTTTGCCAATGGCCAGCTACTTCAGGTCGCGTTATTTAAAGGTTGGGGTATCTCAGCCAACGCCGTTCGCAGGCTCTATATTCAACAGATTATCTTGCTTGGAATTGCTGGCTCTGCCGTGGGCCTGTTGGTTGGTTGGGGATTTCATCAGCTATTAATTACAACCGTTCGTGAATGGTTGCCCATAGCCTTACCCGCGGCTGGTCTGAAACCTTGGATAACCGGTTTTGCTACGGGTATTCTCTGTCTTATTGGTTTTACCCTGCCTGCACTCTGGCATCTGCCAACCCAGTCACCGCTCGCAGTACTGCGTCGCGACATTCAATCCAAATCACTGAACAGCCTAGTGCGCGGATCATTAGGGGTGCTGACGGTCGCAGTTCTACTCTTTTGGTACAGTAGAAACCTCTACCTCTCAATGGCCATACTGTTCGGCTTTGCGATCACTGCCGCAGCCTCTATTGCCGTGGGTCTAGTATTACTGCGCTTAGGAAAAACCTACGGTCATTGGATGGGCAGTATCTGGCGCTTAGCCTTATCGAACCTGTGGCGACGTAAAAAACCCAGCCTAATTCAGATGGTGGGCTTTTCTGGCGCCATCGCACTGTTGATGATTATGGTGGTGGTAAGAACCTCGTTGATTGATGAATGGCGCTGGCAGCTAGCAGATGACGCGCCCAACCATTTTTTGGTCAATGTAGCCGCCTATGAATTGGACGGGGTGAAAAGTCTGGTTAACGAACGTGAACTGGAAACAGCAGGCTGGTACTCCATGGTTCGTGGACGCATTACCCACCTGAATAATCAACTGCCAAGCCAAGTCGCCAAAGACGGCCATGAATCCCTGCGTCGTGAACTGAATCTGAGTTGGACCAGCGATTTACCCGAGGGAAATATGATCGTTAAGGGGCAGTGGTGGCAGGCTAACACTGCACCAGCCAGTGGTCTGGCACCGGTCTCCCTAGAGGACGAACTCGCTGGTGAATTAGGCTTATCCCTTGGCGATACGGTTAGATTTAGTGTCGGTGGATTAAGCTTTGATGCAGAGGTTACCAGCACCCGCAGTCTTAACTGGGAGAGCATGACCCCCAACTTCTATTTTCTATTCCCCGAAGGCTATCTGGAAGACTATCCTCGCACCCATATGACCAGCCTGTATATTCCCGGTGAAGAAAAACTACTGGTCAATGACCTGCTGCGCAAATATCCCACCGTGCAGGTCATCGAGCTGGACAAAATTATTGATCGAATTCGCACCATCGTTTCACAGGTTACTCGAGGACTCGAAATGATGACCCTGATGATACTCGGCTGCGGTATCTTAGTAATGTTTGCCGCAGTGAGTTTATCCATGAGCGAGCGTTTACAAGAGAGCGCAATACTGCGCACATTGGGTAGCTCAAGAGGTTTGATCCTGGGGGTGCAGTGGGTTGAATTTACCACTCTGGGCATGATGGCCGGATTGCTAGCGGCACTAGGGGCAGAGTTTGCCGTGGCTATGTTGCAGCGCTTTATGTTTAGCCTACCTTTTAGTTGGCACAGCTGGCTGTGGATTGCAGGCCCACTGGGTGGTGGTTTACTGGTTGGATTGTTGGGGGTTGTCTACAGTCGCAAGGCGGTCACACAGCCGCCATTGCAAGTTTTGAATAGCCTATAGATTTCTCCCGCTGGTTGAGATGACATAAAAGAGGTCAAAAAACAGAAAATAGGTTGAAATAACGGGGGAACAGAGCCAAATAACAAAAATGTCATCCCGACAGAGCGCAGCAGACGAGGGATCTCCCTCAGTGTTCTCCCGCCATTAAAAAACAGTATTAAATCCCTTTGCTTTTAAGCGGCAACTGGATATGAAAAGTAGTACCGATCTCAATATCTGAAGTAACGGCAACCTGCCCCTGATGTTGTTCGGTAATAATAAAGTGGGCAAAAGACAGTCGATCTGCCGCACCGTAGTGGTATTTTTCTTTAGTTGGTACGCCACTGGTCGATGCACCCGCATGCTCTGCAATACCGTGCTCATTGGCAAAGAACGGTTCAAAAATATACTGCTGATCTTCAATGCTAATACCCAACCCATTGTGTTGAATACGCACCCATATTGCATCGTAAAACTCGCTGATCTCAATGTTGATCGTCGGCATATGATCGGGGTCTTCAGCTTTGCCCAGTGCATGGCAAGCATATCTAAACAAACTCAAAAAAACCTGCTGTAGTTCAGGAGCATGGCAGTTCAATTCAGGCAACTCATCGGCATAGGTTCTGTTGATAACCACATCTTTAAAGCGTAAACCCTTGGTCACCGACAGCACATCTTCCGCCAACTCAATACTGTGATCCATAACCTGAGCGATATTGGCGAACTGCTTTTCACCCGCGCCACTATCGGAAAACGCAACTAGATTTTGAATCACCGTTGCCGCCTGACGACCGCGGATAAGTGCATCTTCAAGTAATTCATTCAGGCCAATAGGGTCTATATGCTCTTCGGTAAGATCTTGTCGCACAGTCTGCACATCTTTCAGAATCGCCTGCAGCGGAATATTAATATCGTGAGCCATAATCGCCGCCATCTCACCCATCGACGACATCTTGTCCCGCTGAATAAGCATATTTTCACTCTGCACCCGCTGGGTAACATCGTCGACCAAAATAACCACACCCGTATCACGCTGATCGTGAAGCGGATAAATAGTGATATCAAAATGAAACTGGCCGCGCTGGCTGTATTTAATCGTCAGGGTTTTATCTTCATCCTGCGCCTTTTTGATCTGTGCTGGGGTCACGGTCATAGTTGGGTAGGCTTCCCAGAGGTTTTTGCCCAGCACGGTATTTTCAGGCAGGCCACTGATCTCTTCGGCACGGGTATTCCACTGAGTGATCTCGCCCTCTTTATTTAGGCCAATCAACATCAGCGGCATAGAACGCAGAATACTGGTGATATAGGATTCAGACAGGCGCAGGCGAGTGGTGGTTTCTAGATGCTCGTCGATCTCTTCTTCCAGCGCTTTGTTGCTGTCTTGCAATAAAATATTGGCCTCGTCGAGAGTTTCCGTGCGTTTTTTTACACGCTTTTCGAGATCGGCACGTATCTCTTCCAGCTCATGGTTATAGCGGCGCGCGGTGCGGCGCGTAAAGGCGAGACGAATAGCCGTAATAGACAGGGCAATGATTAACAGGCTACTGGAAAAGTTCGACACGTACTGCCAGTTGGTGGCCCCATCCGCTTCACGGAAAGCCCAAAAGATATCGACTGAAGCCAGCTGGCTATAAACCACAACTGAAAGCAGGGCAACAAGCGCACAGGTAACAAGAATATTTTTTAGTGGAATCAATTTTTATATCTCAAAAGCCATCGTCTAGACTCCATTATAGCCATGTAAACTCAGTTGTCAGTGCCTGTTATTACAACTAGTCTTATTTTATGAATGATTGTTGTAAACCCAAGCCACCTAAACCCGTGACCCCCTGCTGTGAAGTGGACCAAGCGGCGCCTTCGCGCCCCGATTATTTACTCTGGATATCGGCTGGCATTGTCGCCACAAGCTATTTCAGCTATCTGCTAATCGGTGGTCGAGCAGACCTGCTGTCCGAACTGCCCCCGTGGCTAGTGACCATGACCTCCAGTATTTACCAACTTATCAATAAAATGTGGTGGGGGCTGGCAATGGCCATAGTCTTTGTCGGCCTGTTGGAACGTATTCCCCGCGAACTGGTCATGTCCGCACTAGGGCAGGGCGGCACATTTAAAGGCATTGCTCGCGCCACCGCAGCTGGCGTACTTCTCGATCTTTGTAGCCACGGAATACTTATGGTCGGCACCAAGCTCTACGAACGCGGCGCCAGCCTCGGGCAGTTGATGGCCTTCTTAATAGCCAGCCCCTGGAACTCATTATCCCTAACCATTATTTTGATTACCTTAATTGGCTGGGGATGGACCCTGTCCTTTATCCTGTTCTCGATGGCCATAGGCATAGTCACAGGCTTTATTTTTGATCGACTGGTGGCCACAGGCGTACTGCCGGCAAACCCCAATCATATTAATAGAGATAACAGCCCAGCGATTACACCGCAAATAGCCGCCCTAATAAAGCAGGCAGATTACTCCCCCCGCGCTATAGGCAACTTACTCTGGGACGGTCTTAAAGATTCACGAATGGTCTTCCGCTGGTTATTTTTTGGCATCGTACTGGCCACCGCCATCCGCGCCTTTATGCCCCTCGACACCTACCAGACATTGTTTGGACCCACAGTTGCCGGGCTGTTTCTAACCCTGCTAGCGGCAACTATTATTGAAGTCTGCTCCGAAGGCTCCACACCCATCGCCGCCGACATCCTCACCCGCGCCGCCGCCCCCGGCAATGGTTTCACCTTCCTGATGGCCGGTGTCGCCACCGACTACACCGAAGTCATGGTCATTAGAGATACCACCAAGTCATGGAAGATAGCGCTGTTTTTACCGCTGATAACCCTGCCGCAAGTGTTGCTGATTGGGTGGCTGCTTAATCAGGTTTGATAGCATTCGTTGAATATTTCTGTTTCAGCAACACAAGGTGTCAGCCCACAAAAATCACAAAACTGGTCTAACCTTTAATTGTTAAATAAGTGGTTTATAAACGGTATTAAGGTAGCGCAAAAAAAGCGCAGTCAATAAATAGTAGGGATACAGGCACCATCAAAATGGCCGACAACGAGCATTGCAGCCCCAAGGCATCAGGCGGCAAGCAATCAGCAAAGAGGAACACAGCAAACAGCGAACCACAGACCGGGAAAGCCGAAATCACCCGCGTCTATGTCGAGCTGCGCACCTCATTAATGCGTTTCGCCTACCGCTACTTCAAAACCCCCCAAGAAATTGAAGACGTAGTTCAAGAAGCCTTTGTCAAAGTGATCGAAGCACAGAAAACCCGCGACATCACCCACCACAAAGCCTATATGTACCAAACCGTCAGAAACCTCTCGTTAAACCGGCTCGACAAAAGCGACTACCGGCTCACCGACACAATAGGGGACTTAGTGCCCGAGTCGGTCTTACTAGAGACAGCCACCATGGAAGATCAATTCGAATCGCGGCAGCGCTTCGAACTCTTCTGTCGTGCAGTGCGGCAGCTACCCATAAAGTGCCAGCGGGTATACATATTGCGGCGTGTCTACGGCTACTCGCAAAAAGACATCGCCAAACAGATGGGCATCAGCATCAAAACGGTCGAAGCCCATCTCACCAAAGCCATCGTACGCTGCACCGACTATATGGACGAGCAAGAACACAGCGACAATCCCGGCAAGCCGGGCGACCACAGCAGCGAGCGTCACCATGGATAAAACAGACAGTAACAACATCGCAGCCTTTTCAAGCAAAGCCTCCATCAAAGAGGAAGCCGGCGCATGGATAGTCAAAATCGACGGTGGCAACCTCAGCGCCAGCGACGCCAGCCAACTGCAGCAATGGCTCAGCACCAGTGACTACCACCGCGACTACCTGGAAAAACTCGCCCGCAACTGGGACTCCATGGCCGTCATGCAAGAGCTCGCCGCCTTATTCCCCATCAATGGCGTACAGGGCAAACCCACAATAGCCGAGCGACTGCGCGAAAAACTCAGCAACTGGCAGCGCCCCGCAGTCTGGAGCGGCACCGGCCTCGCCACCTGTGCACTGGTCATAGCACTCTTTATTAGCGGCCAGCCGCCCAACCACTTCGCAACCGGCATCGGCCAACAAGCCAGCTACCAACTAGAAGACGGCAGCACCATCAACCTCAACACCAACACAGAAGTTGAAATCGACTTCAGCAAAGACCGCCGCAGAATTCACCTGCTTAAAGGCGAAGCCCACTTCGACGTCGCCAAAAACCCCCAGCGCCCGTTCGTCGTCTATGCCGGCGAAGGCATGGTCTGGGCCGTTGGCACCGCCTTTAACGTACGCTATATCGGCAGCCTAAACAGCAACCGACCAGACCCGATTATCGACGTCACCGTCACCGAAGGCACGGTAAAAGTTTATGCACAGGTAGAAGTCGCAGCGCCGTCACTCAGCACCAACCCAATAGACGACACCAGCAGCCTCAGCCAGCAGGCCCAAGCTAGTGAAGCCCAAGCTATTGAAGCACAAGCCACCGAAGCACTAGTCAACGCAGGCAAAACCGTACAATACAGCAACCACATCAACGCCATAGCACCAGCACCCGACACAGTGCTCGAGCAAAAGCTCGCCTGGCAGCAGGGCTCGATAGTCTTCACCGGGCAAACCCTCGAACAAGCCCTAACAGAAATCGCCCGCTACACCAGCAAACAGCTCGTTATTATCGACCCAGCCATCAAAGATATAAGAGTAGGCGGCCACTACAAAACCAACGACATCGACGGCCTGCTCGCCACACTCAGCCAAGGCTTTGATCTCAACATAAAACAAACCAAACGCAACACCATCGAGATATCTGCACGGCAGTGAAGTAAACAATTCATCCCAAACCCTACTTTTTTCAAAACCAACTAAGGGTAAATTATGCGACTCCGGTCTCACAAACATGCGGTAACAAAAACCCATCTGGCAACAGATAGCGTTACCGCAAACCGGGGTTGTAGAAATCAACAGAGAACCAAAAACCGCCAACAAAAAAGCACAGCAAGTTATCGAATCACCGCCTTTTTGTGCCGCGTTTTTTTAACCCCTCTGTTCCTGTATTTAACCACCAGCCCAGTTTACGCAGACGCCCAAACACAGGCGCAGGCAAACACTGGCACTGGCAGCAAAGATACAGTTCAACATCCCCCGGCAACGTGCAGATGACGCGCTAACAGCGCTAGGGCAACAGGCTGATCTCACGGTGATTTACCAATACGACCTGGTAAAACAACACACCACCAATCAGCTGCGCGGGGATTACACACTACCCACTGCGGTAGCTATTCTCCTCGACAACGTCGCCCTTACCGCAGAGTTTGATTTAGCGGGCCATCTGATTATTACGGAAGGTAATCAGAGTAAGGGGAAGAGAATGAATATAAATAAACGGAAAAATTTACTGGCAACATTTATAGCGGTGTTTGCATCAGGGGCCATGGCTCAGGGTGTGGATGGGGATCAGCAGGCTGCGACGCAGCAAAGTTCGATTGATGAGATTATTGTTACAGCACAGAAAAAGGAAGAACGGTTACTGGATGTGCCGATTAGTATTTCGGTTGTTAGTGATGAATTTATTGAGAATACGGGTATTAGTAATTTGGCTGATTTGGCTTACGCCGTTCCTAATCTATCAGTGATAGAGACATCACCTGGAGTACTCACTGCGGCGATAAGGGGCGTCTCAAATAGCTCAGGGCTTTCCCCACTGACTGGAATCTATCTCGACGAAATCCCCCTTTCTATAACGCAGCTGGTATCAATCAATGTGGAAACAATTGATATTGAACGGGTAGAGGTATTGAAAGGGGCCGCAAGGCACACTTTACGGGCAGGGATCGGTGGGCGGAACCATTCGCTTTATTACAAAAGATCCAAGCTTTGATGGTATTGAAGGGCAGATTGGCGCATCGGCCTACAGACACAAAAGATGGCGATTCAAGCGGTGAGTTTACCGGTGTTCTCAACCTGCCGGTGATTGATGATACCTTGGCCTTTCGCGTGGCGGCGACCTATAAGGACAGGGGCGGCTGGATTGATCGACCTGATGTCGGTATTGACGGCATCGAAGATGTCAATGACTCAGAGCTCTCAAGCATTCGTCTTAAAGGCTTGTGGAAGATATCCGAAGACTTTACGGCCAAGCTAACCGCAATGCGACACAGAAGTGATGATGGTGGGCCTAATCAAATAAATACCGGTGCTATGGCCGATAGCAACTTCCTATCTATTGTCCGCAATGGTCAGGATTTTCTTCCAATAAATATCGGCTATCAATACGATCTTTATAATCTAACCCTGAGCTATGATTTGGGTTTCGCTACACTCACCAGTTCCAGTTCATCGGCAGATGTCGAATTATTTCAGGCATCAACTCAACTCATGACGGTGCTTTCGATCAAGCTTTCGTGGGTTATGTGACTCGGCTGATGCCTATGCGCAAGAACTCCGTTTGGCTGGGACTAGCAATGCCATTGATTGGGTGATCGGTGGATTCTACACGGATGCAGAAGAGAATCAGGCCTCCGATCTAGAATTTTATAGTGGAGGAGTTTTACTCGAGCTTGGCGGATCTCAAAAGCTCTGGAACATCTAAAACGAAAGCCATTTTTGGTAATCTGTCCTATCATCTTAACGATGAATTAACGCTATCTCTAGGTGCTCGAAGCTTTGAGGATGACCGGACATTCGATATTCCTCTCTTCGGCGTTCTAAGAGTGGCTCATTTGATAATGTTAGTTTAAAAGGCTCTATTTCCTATGCACCCACAGAGAATAGTAACCTTTACTTGAGTATTTCAGAGGGTTTCCGAAGCGGTGGCTTTAATGCATTTGGTGGCCCAGACTATGGTCCTGAGTCCATGATTTCTTATGAAGTTGGCACAAAAGCCACACTGCTCGATGGGCGATTGAATGCCGAGGCTGCCATTTATCACAGCCAATATCAGGACTACCAAAGCGCGTTCTAGACCATCAGGGGTTGGCTCTAATACAAAACGCGGGTGATGCTGAAATTCAGGGTATCGAATGGTCTACACAGTTTCACATTAGCGAGCTAATGTCCCTTGGTTTTAATGCCAATTTTACGGATACTGAATTTACCAAGCTGGATCCTAATGCTGTTTCTGTACGCGTTGGCGATCCCCTGAATGATATCCCAAAATACAGCTATTCAATCAATGCGGATTTTGACTTTAACTGGTCTTCCTCCACCGCAGGATTTGCACATATTAACTTCAATAGACAGGGGCCCAGTACATTGACTAATCTGTCATTTACACCGTTAACCCTAGAATCTAGCGACCTTAACCTGCTTAACGCACAAATTGGTGCCGAATGGCAGCAGTTAACCGTTAGAGTATTCGGGCGCAATCTCACTAACGAGCTTAGGGCCATTAACCAGTCATTTATGCACTTTTTACGCAAAACCGGCCGCGCACCTTGGGTGTTAGTGCCAGTTATGAATTCTAAACGATGAGTTAGAGAATATAGCCTTGAGCCACAGCCTGTGGCCCAAGGTTTTTTCTTTTTATTATCCGCCCTACATTATCCGTACAAGTATTTTCTTTCCTGATAAACCTTGAAGTCAGCTAAACAGATGACGCATAAAATATAGAATGGAGTTACGAATGAACGATGATATTCAGTCAAGATATCAGCAAGCGCAAGTCTTGAGCCAAGGCCAGCTAACAACCAACATTATTAAAAACGACGTTATTCTCCCGCACTGGATTGGAACCAGTGAATGCTTCTGGTATGTGCGCAGTGGCGATAAGGGCAAAGAGTTTTGCCTCGTCAATGCCAAAGACGCGACTAAGGGTTTAGCATTTGATCACGCAATACTCGCGACTCAATTGAGCGCAGTCACCGGCCAAAAGGTGGATAGCAATGATCTTCCGCTGAAGTGACTTGACCATAAACTTATCGCCTAGACTTATTCGTTCAGGCCTTTGATAAACATTGGCGCTTCGATTCTGATCAATCACAGATTGAAGAAATAAAGCCAGCGCTGGATGAATTACATTATGCGGAAGATGGCATGGCACCTTTCATTCTGGATATGCACGGTCTTCCCGAAGCACTCTCTTCTCCCGATGGGAAACGGGCTGTGTTTGTTCGCGATTACAACTTGTGGGTTCGTGATAAAGCCACGGGAAAAGATAAACCCTTAACCACCAATGGATCGGCAGACGAAGGTTATGGTCTGGCACCATTCGGTATTGATACCGCCGTTCAAGCGCGTTGGTCACCGGATTCCAAACGTCTACTGACGGTCCAATTAAACACCCAAGGAGAAACTCAACGCCCATTTGTTTTCTTCGCCCCTGAAGATGGCAGTCTCAATCCGCAGGTGACTCGGATAAAGATGGGCTACCCAGGCGATGATCATGTCAACAGTTATCGATTATGCTGGATAGAGATAGAAACAGGCGATATCCACTCCGTAGACTATCCGGCACTGCCTTGTATAGCCCTCGGTGCTTATTCCTGGGGGTTTTTCACCGCAAATTTTGGATGGTGGTCTTCAGACGGTCATAGGGCCTTCTTTGTCGATGCGACACGCTCAACAGATGCAGTGCGCCTTGTTGAACTCGATACACAAACTGGGCATACACGGGTTCTATTTGAGGAAACCTCCGACACACTGGTGAATTTGTGTCCGGACTTCAATGACCGCCCACTTTTTTTACCCCTGCTAGAAAGTGATGAATTGATCTGGTATTCAGAGCGTAGCGGCTGGGGGCAACTCTATCTTTATGACCTGACGACTGGCGAGCTAAAACATCAAATTACTGGAGGAAAGCCTTTAGCGGATAAAGAGCCTTCAGCTAACTGGAGAAAAGTGGCTGGTAAGGAATATAGCGCAGTATGACGCTAAGCGCCGAGAGCTGCTCATTCAAACCGCTGGACGTGATCCAAAAATCAATCCCTATTACCGTGATATCGGCAAGGTCAATATTGATACCGGCGAATTAACCACGCTGGTATCAGATGACTTTGATCATATGGTCAGTCATCCGCAGCAACTTTTGGTCCTAGGTTTGCGAGAAAAGAACCCGGCTATGGTCGTTCGTGGTGATGTGAATGGGGTATCACCCAATGGCGAATTTATCGTGACCACCCGATCACGCGTTGATACAGCACCCGTGACTGTACTGTTTGATCGCAATGGATGTGAAATCATGATCGTGGAAACGGCGGACGTTTCCAATCTGCCAGAGGGGTGGGTTTGGCCGGAGCCGGTCATGATGAAAGATGCGGAAGGTAACAATGATACCTATGGGGTGATCTATCGTCCTCCCGGCTTTTCACCGGAAAAGCAATACCCTGTCATTGATTATGTCTGGTCAATGAGGGGAAGCGCTACTGTCCCTGTAGGATCCTTTCATTTGGACCCAATGTTGGTTACACCTACAGTTTGTCAACCGCCCTTGCCGCGCTCGGGTTTATTGTGGTCTCTATTGAGGGGCGTGGGGCGCCCTTTAGGGGTAAACGTTTTCAGGATTATTACGTGAATGACATCGCCGGAGAACATGTTCTTGACGACCATGTGGCGGGTATCAAACAGTTAGCGCAACGCTACCCGTCTATGGATCTTAAACGGGTTGGCATTGTCGCTGCGGAGCAAAGTCCATTTGCCGTCTTTGGTGCATTACATCATTCTGACTTTTTTAAGGTCGCGGTACAACATTGTTTTCTGATCCACGATATATCGCCCACTAGCTATGGTGAAGTACATTATGGCCTGCCACAAAAGACCGATACGGGTAAAAATGCGCTCTCTACGACAAAAAATCTTGAGGACTTTGCCGAGTCAATGAATGCAAAACTTCTGCTCATTCAGGGAATGTTATCACAAGCTGTAGGCGGCACATTTCGGCTGGTTGAAGCCTTACAAAAGGCCAATAAAGATTTTGATATGATCTGTTTGCCCAACATGACCCATCAAATGACCAGTTACACCATCCGGCGAGAGTGGGATTATCTGGTCACCCATCTGCAGGGTATAGAGCCTCCGAAAGAGTTTTCCTTAACGGTCGGGGAGTTTCTGGTTGAAGAGAGACCTGAACCCTCCAAGTCGGAATTTTTGGAGATGATGGGAGGTACCTGCCGACGAAAAAGAACCCGCCTAAAAATCAGGCCCGGCGTGCCTGTTTATAGTCGTGCTTTATACCCGCAGCTTCACAACTATCCCCAAACGCCACCCACCGAGCTGACCCCTAAACCGGCCAGCTCATTTTTTTGTTTTATCAAATGTAATTTACTATAAGGAATCATGTAAATCAGGGTCAGACTCGAATTTAAAGCGGTAATACGGTATTGCCAAAAGATTGAAAAGACAACATTAAGGAATAAACCATTTCCAGGGAGGAAATTATGCAAACTGAAATCGTACTAGAAGACTGCCCCCACTGTGGTGGCGACGCTAAATTTGCCGGTCTAGCCGATTGGCCTTATCTGTCTAATATTGTTTTTTGTCCCAGCTGTTTGGTTAAAGGGCCTCAGGCGCCAAACTATCATCTGGCTGCGCTTATGTGGAATAAACGGGTTGAGGCTGGAGCCTGTGGCGGGTGATGCTGTTGCCAAGGCCTGTCCCTACTGCGCGGAGGAAGTTGTTGTTGAGGGCAATAATGGCCGGGGTAATGAGCCTGGGCATGAGGGTACGTTGTACTTTACGGCCTGTTCGAATTGTTTGGGGCGTGGGCCGCATGTGCGTGATAAGGATGGGACGGTTGAGGCTTGGAATAGGCGGGTGGAAGAAAGTGAGTAAGCATGGCCAAGGTCAAAGGGTTTAAGACCAAAGCGCTTAACGCTGAAGACAACATTTTTACCGCCCTCGGGTTTGATCTTAGGGCGTCGGCAAATTTACGCCTGCGGGCTGAGTTGATGCTTGAGATTGAGGCTTTGATTAAAGCGCGTAAATTGACTCAGGTGGCTGCGGCTCAGTTATTTGGGGTTTCACAGCCACGGGTGAATAATTTGCTGAAGGGCCGTATTGATAAGTTCACTATAGATACGCTTGTTAATTGGTTGAGTAGGTTGGATAGGCGGGTTGAGGTGGTGATTTCAGGGTAGGCGGTATGGCCAGATAGCTCTTTGGGGCAGCTGCTTAGACCACTGGTTAATCTCGTCAGGCAACCCTGCCTCTGTACCTATAGTGGTCTATAGTATTTGCACATCAGTATTTGTATATTCAAAAGGAATATCTATGCATCACATGGACAGTGCCCCCGGCGCAAAAACCATCATCGATGGCCGCGAGGTCAATTACTTCTGTGGCACAGGCTACTTTGGTTTGCAGGGCAATACCAAACTGATTAATGCCGCCTGTCATGCGATGCAGCAGTATGGCATTGCCTCAGGCACCTCCCGTTCGGGGTTTGGTAATAATGCTGTTTTGTTGGATGTCGAGGAAAAAGCCGCGCGTTTTTTTGAGGCCGAGCAGGCGCTTTATTATGTGTCTGGTTATTTGGGCAATGCCATTTTATTGCAGGGGCTTAGTGCCGATTACGAGGTGATTTTTGCCGATGCCGAGGCGCATTATTCGGTGATGGATGGTGCAGCGATGGCGAAAAAGCCTGTGGTGCGTTTTGCCCATTGTGATGTCGAGGATTTACAGCGCAAGCTGACAGCAACCCTGAAACCGGGCCAGCGTCCGCTGGTGATTACTGATGGGGTGTTTCCCACCTCTGGTGCTGTTGCGCCGCTGGCTGATTACGACAATCTTTTATCTACTATAGAGGGGGCAATTATCTGTGTGGATGATGCCCATGCCACGGCTGTGTTGGGCCTGAAAGGGCAGGGGTCGCTGGAATATTGTGGGGTTAGCGGTGAGCGGCGCTATTCTTCCGGAACTCTGAGTAAGGCTGTGGGTGGTCACGGTGGGGTTATTGCTGGTTCCAGTGCCTTTATTGAGCAGTTAAAAAAACATTCATCCATTCCCTATGGTACTAGCTCTGTGCCTGTTCCTGCGGCGGCGGCTAGTGCTGCGGCGCTGCAATTGTTGATGGATAGCCGGGCGTTAAGGCAACAGCTTTGGGACAATGTCGCTTATGCGAAAGCGGCTTTTCGGCAGATTGGTTTTACCGATATTCCAGATACGCCGGTGCCGATTATCTGTTTGAGTCCGTCTGCTGTTGATCTGGGAAAATTGCAGCAGACGCTCTTTGATAAAGGGCAGGTGGTGCTGCATGTGCCCGGTGGTTCTTACACTAGTGTGCCGAAGTCTGGGGCGATTCGTGTGGCGATTTTCTCGACGCACAGTAAGCAACAAATAGATGAGCTGGTGGCTGAGATGCTGCTGGGAATGGAATCTGCGCGTTGTTCTGTGTTTGCTGAGTCAAAATAAGCTCTTTTTGCTCGCTTAAAGGTGGGGTTTTTCCCTTGAAAGTAGTCTTATATTCTGGAACTCGCAGGCAAAGCTGGAGCTTATAGACAAAGCTGGAACTTATAGAAGGCACTGGCATTTCAACTTTCTTGCTTGTCCTCTTGGCTGGCTTTTCTGCTCGCTTTCTTGTTGGTGAGTCTTCCCAGATATAAGCGTCTATTCTTTATATAGGTCATATTGATAGGCTCTATTGATAGGCCCCAATAACAGGCCCCATTAACAGGCCATCAGATTCGTTTCCCCTTTCACTCTTTTGATATTGCTGGTGGCGGCGATTGCTTTTAGGTGATTAAACTTTTGAAATTAAGGACAGCTCAATGAATACTGAAAATCTCGATAAGTCACTCTCTAATACCCTCCCTCAAGCAATACCCAGCAGCGAGATTATTACCAATCTTCAAGCCTACGTTGATCAAGGAATTGTTAAATATAATATCCCCGCTATGTCGGTGGCCATCTGGAAAGACGGCGTGCTTACCCAGGCGGCGGCCGGTTGTTTAAATATATCCACGGATGTTGAGGCGACCACTGATTCCATTTTTCAGATTGGTTCGATCACTAAGGTGATGACGACCTGTTTGATTATGCAATTGGTGGATGAGGGTAAGGTGAATTTGGATAAGCCGGTGGTGCATTATCTGCGTGATTTTATGATTGCCGATGCGGACGCGTCGCAATCTATTACCGTCCGTCAGCTACTCAATCACACCAATGGCATTGCCGGGGATTATTTCCCCAATGATGAGGGTCATCAAGGCAATTTGATTGCGCGCTTTGTCGATCGCTGTAGCTCGTTGCCTTTGATGCATCCGGTGGGTGAAATGTGGTCTTACTCGAATGCGGCATTTTGTGTGGCGGGTCGCTTAATTGAAGTGGTGCGCGGTATGAGTTGGTATGCGGCCATGGACGAGTATCTGTTTAAGCCGCTGGGTATGGCCCATTCGATTGCCGACCCTAAAGAGATGATTCGTTTTCGCACGGCCATGGGCCATGTTTACGATGGCGATAACACCGACCGCTGGGTGTTGCCAGAACGCGCATTTTTAAGCATAGGGCAGGCGCCAGTTGGCTCTACCCCTGCTATGAGCGCTGAAAACCTGATTCGCTTTGCCCGCGCTCACCTTGAAGGCGGTATGAACCAACAGGGGCAATCTTGGTTATCGCCTGAGTCGGTAAAACAGATGCAGGTCTCGCATATGGAGCTGCCAAAAACATCGCTGATCAGCGATAAGCACACCGGTTTGGGTTGGGGTATGAGCAGTTACCATGCCGGCGATATCAAGACGGTGGGTCATGGCGGTGGCACGGTTGGCTTCCTGTCGATGTTGCAGGTAGTTCCTGAACAAAATGCTGCGATAGCAATTTTAACCAACGGCACAAGGCCGTCGGCGATTGGTGGAATTACCGCTGATCTATTGGCTGCCGTTACGGGTCTTGATCTTCAAGAGCCAGAGCCAGCCAGTGAAACACCACTGGTGGCGCTAGAGAAAATTACCGGTGACTATGAGTGCCTGGATACGCTGATTAAGGTGACGTCTACTGGGGGTAAGTTGATGGCGAATATTTTTTACAAAATTGATCCACTGCCAGCGCTTGATGTTGAGTTACGTCATGTCGAAGGGCTGTGCCCCGATGAGCCGTTTTCATTCGCGGCCTATAACGCAAAGGGTGAACGCTGCCTTGCGATTGCGTTCCTAAAGCCTAATGAAGCCGGTGTACCTCAGTATGTTTTTAACGGTGGTCGACTTAGTTCGCGCATCCAATAAGTTATTTGAAAGGAATCAATAATGACTAAACGTTTATATATCTCAGCGGATATCGAAGGTATTGCCGGTGTGGTGAGTGGTGAACATATGTCGCCGACTGGTTTTGAATATCAACAGGCGCGGGAATGGTATACCGCCGAAGTAAATGCTGCCTGTGAAGCGGCTTTTAATCATGGCATTGATGAAATTGTGATGAGTGATTCCCACGGCAATGGCCAGAGTCTGTTGATTGATAAATTGCCCGACAATGTGCAGCTGGTGCGCTCATGGCCGCGTCCGTTGTGCATGATGGAAGGTGTTCAAGAGGGTAAGTTTGTTGGAGCTCTGTTAATTGGCTACCACGCCGGTGCCAGTGATTTGCGCGGTGCATCTGCGCCATACCTTGCACGGCGGCGCAATTACTGAGGTGCGCTTAAATGGCCAGGTGGCCTCTGAAACCGTGATCAGCGCAGCCACGGCGGCCCACTTATGGTGTGCCAACCATTATGGTCATCTGGCGATGATGCCTATATAGAGCATGCGCGCTCGGTGCTGCCAAATGTTGAAGGGGTGACCACCAAGTGGGCGGTGTCATTTACCAGTGCGCGAACTCTGATGCCCCAAGCGTGGCGCAGAAAGCCGTGGGCGAGGGCGTGGCGAATGCCTTGTCGAGATTGGGTGATTTTGAACGCCCAGCGCCTGCCAGAGAATAGTGTTTTGGAAGTGGTTTGCCTGCAACGCAAAGCCGCAGAGCTGTTGGACTATCTGCCGAATGTAGAGCGCACTGATGCCTCACACGATTAAGTTTGTCGGTAAGGATATGGTGGAGATCGCGAAGTTTTTGCAGTTTATGTTGGCCAGTGGGTCGTTAACGCCGTCATAGTTATAGGCCGCTCTTGATTGACGCCATTCCTGAGTTTAACGTCATTCCCGGGTTTAACGTCATTCCTGCGCAGGCAGGAATCCATAACGTATTAAAGCAAATGGCCTTATGAAAACTAAATCACGAGCAATTTTATCTATAGCCCTGATTCATTTTTTGATTTGCCTGGGTTTTGTATATCTTCATTCAGCTTATGTGCTGGCCAGCCTGGAAGTTGGAGAAAAACCACTTGCAGGGAAGGTGATTAATACCGTGTTGAATGTGCTTAATAGCCCTGTTGTAACAATCACTTTGGAATACGCCCCAAATAACATCCGTCGTGTTTTTTCAGGTTTGTACGGCTATATTCTTTTTGTGGCCAATAGCCTTTTGTGGGCTGTTGTTTTGTATTGCGGTTATGGGCGTTTACGTAAAGGAGTTTGGAATGAGCGTTAAAGAGCAACTCGGCGGCACAGTACTATCGGACAGGGTTCGTCCAGTGGTGACCTATATCGCCACTGGCGGCACTATTGCGATGAAGCGAGATGCCGAAAGTCAGGCCCCGGTGCCTGCGGTTGAAGGTCAGGATTTACTCAATGAAGTTGAGGGCCTTAACCAATATGCCAGAGTGGAGGTGGATAACTTTTCCAATACGCCGTCGGTGGGTTTTGGGCCCGACTGAATGGGTGGCTCTGCACCAGCGCGTCTCGCAGGCGCTGGATCGACCTGAGGTGGCGGCTGTGATTCTCTCTCATGGCACCGATACCATGGAGGAGACGGCTTATTTTTTGGATCTGACCCTTGGCAGTAGCAAGCCGGTTATATTATTTGGCGCCCAGCGCAATGCGTCGGAAAAAGACAGTGATGGGCCGCGTAATTTGCTTAATGCGGTTCGCGTAGGGGTGTCGGATGATGCCCGAGATAAGGGTGTGATGATTGTGATGAATCATCAGATTAGCGCGGCCCGGGATGTGACCAAAACCCATACCACGGATATCAATAGTTTTCAGTCTGGGAATAATGGCTTTTTAGGTCGGGTGGATGACGATCAGGTGATGTTTGACCGCTCACCTGCTCGGCGGCGGCATATTGCCTTGCAAGCGGGCAGACAGGCGGACAGGCAGGCAAATAGAAAGAAAGGCAGCCTCTGCCGTGTGGATATTGTCGCGATGTACGGGGGCGCCGATGATCTGATGATGCAGGCGGCAATTAATGCTGGGGCTAAGGGAATTGTGATTCAGGCCTTGGGTGCTGGGAATGTTAACTCGACGCTGTTTGTAGCCATTCGCGAGGCTATTGAGGCGGGTGTAAAGGTAGTGATTGCTTCACGGGTGCCAAAGGGGCGGGTGCAGCCGATTTATGGCTATCAGGGTGGTGGCCAGAGTCTTGCGGAAATTGGGGCCGTGTTCGCTGATGATCTGTCGCCGCAAAAGGCGCGGATTTTGTTGATGCTGGCGCTGCAAGAGGATTTGGATAGGGTTAGTTTGCAGCACTTGTTTAAGTAGCGATTCACATTGAAATGCAAGCAAGAGGGCGAGATCTATAAAATGGAAAAAGCACAGATTGCAAATAAGACAGTGTTAATTGCAAGAATCGTATCAATGTACTTTTTGGTCAGTGGATTAGGTTTTCTACTTTCCGATAAATATTACAGCGCTATGATCGCGCATACCGGATCAGATCCCATATTAATTAACCTTTCCGGGATGGTTCATTTCTTTATAGGGATGACTATTCTTGTGGTGCATTTTCGGTGGAGGCAGCCACTTCAAATTATAGTTAGTTTATTTGGCGTTATGTTTCTGCTTAAGGGTGTATTTCTAATAGCGTTACCGGAGCTAACATTGCAGGCTGGGCAAAATTCGATGCAAGTGATGTGGCCAATGGCGGCAGGATTTATTGGGATTGGATTACTCGTGTTCTATCTCTCGTTTTTCCATGGTCGAGCGCATTCCAATGTGAAAAAGGGGCTTTCGTAAAGTCGCGCCCAGCCTTGGTTTAGTGAACTTCACAATAGGTAGGAGGGGTTACGGACAGGTCATAGGGAATGCTTTCTTGACATCTATTATTCCCAGTGTAAGCGCTATAAAAATAACCGCCGTAAAACCCCACCAAATTTTCTGATGCCTAGATCTATTCTTTAGTGGACCGAAATGGTTTCAATTTGGCAAGCACCATTGCCTAAGGTGGCGGCATCATAGGTGTACCAAAATCTGACTGGCTTGTTGCCAAATTTAGCTGCCAGTATCGCTGATGCGGTATAAGAATTATCCTTACTGATGCCAAGATAGGTGCAATTATATAGCAGAGCTGGACCGTCGACTTGCACTAACATTATACCCTGTTGTAAAGGGTTTTCGTTGTGCGTGGTAGTGGTTCGAATATCGACTATGTTTCTATGGGTATTGGTTTCTGCTGCATAGGTGAATTGGGATGATGTAATCAAGCATACTAAAATTATTAAGGATCTAAATTGCATTATTTGTGTTCTCAATATTGGTTAAGATTTAACAACTTATACAGAGAGTAAGTAGCAAACTTAACCTTTGCATATCCGTTGCAGTAAAACATTCCATTCAAGATTTTCAGTTATTTTATATCTAAAAAATCATATATTTTCTGTCATCATTTTTCGTACAAAGTCGTAATAAATACCAGCGATGGCAAGGATACTGGTTGGTCTTAACCGTAAATGCCTTAACGCCAATAGAAAAGGATAGTCTAAAAAACCAATTAATCAACCAGTGATTAAATAAGTTAAAAAAATCAAAATAAAGGGTGGGGTTTTTATCTTAAAATCAGTCTTACTCTGGGTTGGTGACCCCTATGCTTTTTATCCTGCATCTGGACTTTAATATGAAAGACCAAAAATGTCCCTGCTAAAAAGAGTAGTTTTGACGCAGTGGCCTCTGAGGCTCTTTTCAAGGGATTAATTCGGTATTAGTTTATTTTTTACAATTTAAGGTATGGATATGTTGAATAAAAATGTGGTTCGGGTGGCATCGGTTCTTGGTGCTGCTATTTTTTGTTGCGCTGGCTTTGCTGCTGGGTATCAAGAGGTCACTCCAGTTTCGGTCTATACGGCAGATAACGGTGATTTATACATTGTTTCGTCGCAGGACCTCGGTGCAAATGGATGCACCCAGAACAAGAATAGTATTTTATTAAGAACTGCCGATCATTCCGATGGGTTTATAAGGTCTTCACTGTCAGTGAGTCTTGCGGCAGTGGCTAGTGGTAAAGATATCAAAGTCTATTGGGACGGCTGCTTATCTGGAGGCAGGCCAAAGGCATCACTGATTGGTTTTGGAACAGCGCAAGTGAATTGATTTTTTTGGTTATCCGAGCATTCATCTTATTTGCTATCTTATAGTTAGTTACAGTAAATATAGGGGCCAGAGATTTGGCTTGCTCCGGCTATTTTAATAAGTTACATAAATTTAATGGAATAAAAGTGAAAATATATATATGGAAGTTTGCGCTAATGTCGGTAGTTATCTTTACATCAGGTTTTGTGCAGGCAGAGTCAATAGACGAAACGCCGATAGGCGTTAATTGCATACTGTCTGGGACAGGGGTTGGAACCTGTGACATTGTTTTTCCGGACAGTACGATCAGTAGCTGCCCAAACACATCCAGAGTTAATTTCGATCCGGCTAATGGCGTTTTGGGGCGAGAGGTATACAGCATGGCCTTGGCCGCCGTTAGTGCCTCTAAAACCCTCTATATTGGACTTTTGCCTTGTAATGGTTCTGGCAAGGCTCAGATAGATTATTACGCTTAAAAATTAAAACGCATCGTGCTTGTTGGCGGTCCCAAGATCATTTACGTGAGTCCAGTGATCGAGGCTGCCAGTTTCGTGCATCTATGTGCTTTTCATTCCACTCGAATGTTTAAGTAGTCCATGGGCATGACGCTTTAGTTAGGTTCAAGCCGGAATCCGACTGTTCCAAAAGGCAAGCAACGTGGTGGCAAGAATCTGTCAGGCTATAAATCACAACACTTTAGGTTAACAATGAGGTTAAAAAATGAACAAGAAGTTTTACTCGGTATTATTAGCAATGTCTTTCCTGTTTTTTTCTAATACAAGTTTTGCTTGGATTCAAAACGAGGGCGTCACTATCACTAAAATCTATTAATTCGAACGCGGTATTGACCGGGACTATATGATTCTGGAGTTCTTCACGAATGGACCAAAGTGTCGTATCCCCCACGCAGACAAAGAGCTTTATGCATTGGCTTTATCTTTATATATGGCAGGTAAAAATGTCAGTGTAGTCTGCTATCCGACGGAAGATGACCCCGGTGGTAGCACGATTCCTTCGTATAAGCTGCACCGATTAATTGCCGGCTAAGGGCATGAGTCGGCTCGGCTAAAGTTAAGGACTTTTGGTGCGGCGTAGAAAATAAAACTAATAGTTATGACGCCGACGAGATGGTCGGTGGCGCGCTCTTCTTTCATGACCGAGAGCGCTTATTAATGAAACATGGACGAACAATTAATAAGGAAATTTTTGTGCAAACCAAAAAATTGGCAACACTCGTATTTTGGAAATTTAGTGTCGCATTTATCATTACAGGCTTGGCCATGCCAGCCTTGGCGTTCAAAGTTAGTACCCACGTCTGGATTGGGCAGCAAGTTATTAATGATTTAGAAGATGACGGGCAGCTATCCATTGAATTAGACGGTAAAACGATATACCTACCGGTCGACCCAGTTACTAAAACTGCAATTCTTAATCACAAATCCGATTTTTTGATGGGCAATATTGGCCCAGATGCAGCACCTGATGTGGTGGTGGGGCAGTCGCTTGTACACCCCGGAACCGAAGGTGGCTGGAAAACCAATGACTGGTTGGAATATCTTCTTGAGGGTGCAGGTGATAGTGATCTGGGTAAAGCCTTTACCTATGGTTACCTCGGTCATGCGGCGTCAGATGTGTTTGCGCATACCTATGTTAACCAGTATGCCGGCGACATATTTGAACTCACAGATAATGAAACCCTAGTGGAAAAGCGTCACTTTGTACTTGAGGGGTATATTGATGAGCACACGCCACCACTGCAAGACTACCAAGGTAATTTACTCGGTAAGCCTCAGGATCTAATAAATCTGGATGATGACTATGGAACCTATGTTAGAGATACGCTGGTTTTTAATGGCACCGTAGCCCAAGAATATTGGAAAAACCCCTTGGGGAGACATCTTGCTGCCTATTATGAGTATAGAGAAGCTATTGACTCCCTGGCAGAAGATGGCATATGGCGCGATATTGATATTGCAGTACTACAAATTGTAGCTCGCTATTTTAATATCGAGATAACGCCAGATGAGGCGAGTAAGATCGTTGATGCCGCACAGCCCGTACTTGATGCCTTTAATAATGATATTCCCGATGAAGTTCAGGCACTGGAAAACCGGCTCTTTGAGTATGCGCTTAAGTACGAAAATCTAGGGTTTGAAAAGGTAGCTGCGGCTAGTGAGAAAATGCTTGCGGCTGAAGAAAAATTCCTCTCAAAGAAACACGAGGTGGAGAACGAGCTGGTATCAATTGAGTCAAAACTAAGAAACAGTGGGTGCGAATTATTTGAAGAAACCTTTTTGGCGCCGCTTGGCGTTCATAAATACCTTGTAGAAAATCTCCCGTTTGGTGAAAAAATTAACGATGCCTTTCTTGACTCCCTTGATCCCTTCGATGTATCGGAAAAACTAAATATACCAAGTCCACGGAACGTTTATGATGCCTTATTTGGAGGCAGTGATGAGCCGACTCCTACAGGGCCCTTTGTTATTACTGAAACCGGTGATAGGGCCTATTTTCTGGGTCGAATTGCAGCCCTAGACGCCTATTTAGCACAGACCGCACCCTATCGAGAAGAGGGCCAGCCAATTGCCAGAGCTTGGGTTCCAGAGCGAATCGATTTGCTAAATTCTATCATTGTTGGTGTACCCGATGGGGTAAATATCACGCTTGTCACCAGCAGTCCAGATGGGCGCGTTGGGTCGATTAGTCAAAGCTCAGGTGGGTTTTTCTGCTCATCAGTAAACAAACTTATCGATTCATCGGTTGGTTCCCTTTTAAACGCTAAGCAAGGCCTAGAGAATAAAGCCCTCGAAGAGAAAGCCGAGCTAATACAGGCAACACAGGAACTGAGAGCTGAGCTCATTGCCGCAGCAGAGGCTGCCAATGTGATTAAAAATGCCTTGATAGATTTATCTCAGATTCCAGGCTCTGATACGTCACCAATACAGAGTGTTTTGCGCAATTGGCGTGGTGATGTTGACGTGGCCATGAGGGAATATGTGAAGGCGACGGGCCAAGCCATGCTTAACACCATGGATCCCGATGCCTCAGCCATCAGTCCTGTCATTAACTGGTTTGACTGCTACCACCTGTCAATAATAAGTCCTGGAATTCAGGGTATACCGAATGAGGTATCTGGCTGTGAGTTCAGAGACTCGATAGCCACGCTTATAGACTCGCTGACGAACATAATTAGTATTGTAGGTGTGGCTGGAACGCCACCAGGTGTTGATGATGCACTTGAAAGACTACAGGAACTCAAAGATGAGGTAATTACACAGCTTACTGATAGCCTCAAAGAAGAAGCGGCCGATCAGCTTGAGGATTTTATACCGGAAGAGGTACAGGAGCTGATATCGCTATTTGACGTGCCGGTAACAGATGCCGTTCTAAATCAATACTTTACGACTGCAGAAACAGCGCAGCAACCTAAGCATCTATTGATGATCCCAGATATGGCGAGCCGAGTAAAAGCTGAAATGCATCTGGTCAATGGAAAATTTGATCCCAATGAATTTGCGGTAGTTCGCAATGCTATTGTATTGGCGAAACTGGCCTTGCTAGATTATCAGGGTCTTCGTGACTTGGCTGATGCTGCCGGGATCCCACATCATTTCTTTGACGGTATCGACAATGTAGTTGCAAATGCCTTTGAGACTATTGATGCCAATCATCAATGGATGCCCGAATCGCCGCCGCTACCAAATTCAGTCGGCGCGCCGTATTTTCCCGAAGGGCTATCTTTTGACACTGATACGGGTTTTTTGCCCTGGCAAAAACCAGTGAGAAATAAACTGTTTAGAGCATTGTTTACAGGGCCGCTTTCTGCCGGTGTTGATGCGCCGGAAATCATCGGTAAAACGAGAATCATAAAGGCTGATTACCCCTATCAGCCATGTGTCATTGTTCCCTATCCGGATGATGTTAACGATAGAACCTGCATCATTTCGTGGCTGATTCCTGTCATAACCAATGGCCTGGATTGAACACTGCTAACTCAACGTAATTAATGAAAAGGAATTTATTTTATGAGGAAGGTACAGTTACTTATCTCTGTGTTTTTACTCTGCTTTTTGTCACGCGCTAATGCTTACGACTATAACCAAATATTAGCGGAGTACCATGGTGGCATTATTGGAAGCGTCAATAATTGTGGGGTCAACCTATCTCACAATCCACGCTATCTTAGGGGCGCAGGATCACTTTCTCTGCAATCTCCAGGCACTGTGTTTGAGGCAATCACCGCGCTCGGAAAATCTGGCGTCGTTTCGGTCACCGGGGATGGTATTGTTTTCTATAGCCCCAATGGTTTAAACCTGAGTGGCGGGGGAGATACCGTCTTATTGGATGCAGTTGCTTCAGCGTATTCCTTTGAGTCTTTACCGCTTCTACGTGAATATATTCAGTATCTGGGCACGAAGAATATCGTTGAGGTAAAAAATGAAGGTAAGGTGCTGATCCATAGCAGTTACGCTTTTCTAGGCGCTTCTCTAATGGTGGTTGATGCCAATGGGGTTTTACATAACGATGCTATTTCTGATGTGAAGTTTATTGGCTACGCAGGCAATAAAATCTATTATCAAAATACCGCCGGTGAAATCTATACTTATGCTTCAGTAAACGATTTATTAGCGGATTATAACCCTAAATATGTTGAGACATCGGCCAAAACTATTGAGACTATTGCGTCCTATAAAGGCGGTTTACTGACTGTTGCTGATGGTAGTTTGTTCTATTCCCCATCCACTCAAAGCCTATTGTCTGGAGCAGGGGTGGAAAATTTATATCCTGATAACAATGGCTCTATCACCCAGATGATTGTGATCGCTGGAACGCCAAGCTATATCCCGATCAGCAATTTGGACGTTGATTTTGTGGTAGAGACAAAGCCCGAAAATATAGTTATGTCACTTCGTGACGGCAAGCTTTCCTGGAATGGAAAGTCTGCATTGGAGCCTATCAATATTCCAATGCTTAAGCTTCGTTTGTCTAGCTCATTTTACATTTACTCCGGTATTGACGTGATAGATGCCAAATTTTTGGATTATGGTCGTAGTCAGAAATATGGCAGTGGTTTTTTTGTCTTAAAAGAGTCAGCTAATAACACCGTAGCGTTGGCCATTGGACTTGATGGGTCTCCAACAACGGTTAAGCTTGAAGATAAGGGCTGGGATAGCTTTCAGTACAAATGGCGTGAAAAAGGTGAGAGGACAGGTTATTTTTCTCAGGAGCATGGTGGACGTTATATTGGTGACAATGAAATAAAAGTTACCGCCAATCATTCCTGTACGGCACTCGCGGCAATTACTTACACGGATCATACAAGCTTTAAATTTGAAAAAGATATTGATGCCTTCTTTAATCTATACAAAAGTAGTAATAGCTCCAGTCTCCCCGGGTTCGCTGTTCCAGACCTAAACACGGGTTGGCCTATTCTCGATAATTATTTGTTTGCCTGTAGTTTGATCGATAGCATTGATCTGCCTTTTGGTATTAATGCCTCCAAGCTGAGTAAATATGGTTGTCCGGATCACATTAGAGAGTGGAGGCCGGGAGTTTTTAACCCGAATGAAGGGGCTCGGTTTGTGATTATCGATAACGAAGTAGTATGGAAATAATGGCAAAGGGGCGGACTTTAGCTAGTCTGCCCATTCTGTTGTGATTTTACATATGCGGTCTAAGTGGCAGGTTTGTGTATGGGATATCTATAAATAGTTTTCTCTAGGGGTAGGGATTTCAGCTACTTTAGAGTCTTATAGGTAGTGAGTTTTACCTCTCAATAAAAATATAACCCTGTGCGCCCGCGACGAAACCTTGTCGTGGGTTTTTGTTGTTCTCTCAATATAGAAATGGAGTTCTTATGCCGGTTACTCTGCAGCTGTCCGCCCCTTATTTGATCTTTCTTGGCGATGTGCCGAGTGCGGTCTATGCCAAAACTGCGCTGGGTATTGTGCAGTGGGCGCCAGAAAAATGTATTGCTCAGCATCGCTTTCCCGAGTGCGAAATTGATACCGGTCTTGCGGATATGTCGATTGCTGAGGCCACGGCGGCGGGCGCAAAAAGTCTGCTGATTGGTTCTGCGCCAGTAGGCGGGGCTATTCAGGTGAACTGGATTCCATCGCTACTTGAGGCGATTGCTGCGGGGTTGGACATTGTTAGCGGTCTGCACACTAAGCTAGAGGATTACCCTGAACTGCGTGAAGCGGCTGAGCGGCACAATGTACGCTTAGTGGATGTGCGTGTTCCGCCGCAAAACCTGCCGATTGGCAGTGGCGAAAAGCGTAGCGGTAAGCGTTTACTGGCGGTTGGTACTGACTGTTCTGTGGGGAAGAAATATACCACCTTGGCGATTTCACGAGCGTTGGAGGCGCGGGGTGTTAACTGTGATTTTCGCGCCACCGGCCAGACCGGCATTATGATTGCCGGCAGTGGCATGCCGATTGATGCGGTGGTCTGTGACTTTACCGCGGGTGCTGCTGAGAGCCTGAGCCCAAACAATGACCCTGACCATTGGGATATTGTCGAGGGGCAGGGATCGCTGTTTACACCGGCTTACGCGGGGGTGAGTTTAGGATTGCTGCACGGCTCTCAGCCAGATGCAATTGTGGTTTGTCACGACCCGCTGCGCGAACATATTGTCGGTTGCCCCAATCATCCAGTTCCCAGTGTTCAAACCTGTATTGATACCAATTTGCTGTTGGCGCGGTTGACCAATCCGGCCGTTCGCTGTGTCGGGGTTAGTGTGAATACCTCGGCGGTTGCCCCCGAAGATCGTCGTGGGCTGTTAGATTCGATTGCCGCACAAACCGGTCTGCCTGCTGTAGACTCGATTATTGACGGCGTTGATAAGATTATTGATCAATTGCTACAAACCCAGTTACCCAAGCAAGGAGAGCTCGCTTAATGATTATTACCAGTGTTGATATCTACCGTCTAGAAATTCCGTTTCACCATCCCTTAAGAGTGCCGATTGGCGTTATTGAAGGGGCTAATAATGTGGTGATTAAAATTAATACCGACAGCGATTTGGTCGGCTCGGGTGAGTCTAGCCCATTTGCGCCGATCACTGGTGATACCCAAGAGAGTAATTACGCGATGGCACAGCAGTTGGCGCGGTTGATTATGGGCAAGGATCCACTGGCGATTGAGGCGCGAATGACTGAGATTAACCGCTTTACTGTAGGCGAGCCGTCGATTCGCGGGGCTTTTGATATTGCGTTCTATGATCTTGCCGCTAAGGCTGCGGGTATGCCGTTGTATCAATTCTTGGGTGGCAGTGTGCGCGAGATTCGCACGGATTTGACTATTGGTATGCAGGACACGGTTGAGCAGACAGTGAATTTAGCCAAGGGTATTTTGGCCAAGGGGTTTGATGCGATCAAAATGAAAGTGGGGCGCTCCGGTCTTGCGGATGTGGAACATGTCAAAGCAGTGCGCGAGCTGGCAGGTCCCGACATCAATATCAAAATTGATAGCAATCAGGGCTGGGATTACCCGACAGCGGTGGCCAATATCAATGCCATGAAACCGTTTAATTTGGATTATTCAGAGCAGCCGTTGGCGGTGTGGGATTTTGATAATCTGGCACGTTTGCGTGACAAGGTAGATCTGCCAATCTGTGCCGACGAGAGTATTTTTGACGATAAAGATGCCTTGAAGCTGATCAAATTGGGTGCGGCAGATTATCTGAATATTAAGCTCGGTAAGTCTGGCGGTATTCACACGGCATTAAAAATAACCGCGATTGCCGAAGCCGCTGGCTGTAAGTGCATGATTGGTTGTTTTGGTGAATCGCGTTTGGCACTGACCGCCGCTGCGCACCTTGCTATGGCTAGACCTAATATCACCTTTTTAGATCTCGATTCTGCCTATGATTTTAAGGCTGATCCGGTTATCGGTGGTGTGCGTTATGACGAGAAGATTGGCGGTTTGTTGCACCTGAGCGATGGTGCTGGCTTGGATGCGGTGATAGATGAGAGTTATCTGCAGAATCACAAGCGTATTGAAGGATGAGTCTGGAAATAATATTTTTGTTTGTAGGTAGGGTTTTTTCGCCGAACGGAGTCTTATAAGCACAATGTTTAAAAAATGGATAAATAACTGTGGTATTGCAACAGTCTTATTAATGTAGTCTTTTTTATTCGAAACTTTGTAGCCCCTGCTGATATGTATCACTCCCCCTCCTTGCAGCAGGGGTTTTTTTCTTCTGTAGAAAAGCGACAGGCAAAGCCTGTCGTCGCGAACTGATGTTTGTCATGCCAGCGCAGGCTGACAACGATTGGTGTGACCTTAAGAAGAGCAACTCACCGATATTGCCTCTGCCCAATCTGGTGGCAAGCCGGCATATTTCTCCGCTTGTGGATGTTCATCAAAAGGGCTCTGCAACACTTCTAACAGCAATTGAACCTCTGAGTAATCACCTTGGTATGCCAATTCTATCGCCGCTTGGGCCATATAGTTGCGAAGGATATATTTGGGGTTGCTGGCAAGCATTTTCCCGTGGCGCTGGGCGTCAGTTGAGTGCTGTTGTGCTAGACGTTGTAGATATTTCTCTGCCCAGCTATCAAAGCCTTCGCGGTCTAAAAATTGATCGCGTACTGTTTGGTTATTGTTTGAAAATTCACACAGCGACCTAAAGAAAATGGTGTAATCGACATTGTTGGTTTGCATCAATTCCAGTAGCTGATTGATCAGCGATTCATCTTCAGGCTGGTATTCTTCAAGACCAATTTTCCCAGCCATAATATGTCTAAACTGACTTAAAAGTTCGGGTTCGTACTGTTTCAGTGCGCCAATTAATTCTTTATTGCTGAGTAATGTGGTCAGTGAGGTGGCTAAGGCATTTAAATTCCACAGGCCGACTGAGGGCTGATTTTTAAAGGAGTAGCGGCCATTGGTGTCTGAGTGGTTGCAGATAAAGTCTGGGTTGTAGTTATCTAAAAAGCCAAACGGGCCGTAGTCGAGGGTGTCACCTAGAATCGACATGTTATCGGTGTTCATCACGCCATGTGCAAAACCCACTGACTGCCACTGGGCAATCATTTTGGCGGTTTTTAAAACGGTGTTTTCAAACATTTTCAGGTAGCGATTTTCGTCGTTTACCGATTCCGGAAAGTGCCGTTCAATTACATAGTCGGCCAGGGCTTTGACGGCTTCTGGTTGGTTGCGGTAGTGAAAGTGTTCGAATGAGCCAAAGCGAATATGGCTTTGGGCGACGCGGCAAACTGTGGCGCCGGGTTCGACCTCTTCGCGGTAGACCTGAGTTTTGCTATCGATTAAACACAGCGCTCTGGTGGTGGCTACGCCTAGACCGTGCATGGCTTCGGAACAGAGATATTCACGGATGCTTGATCTGAGGACGGCGCGGCCGTCGGCAAATCGGGAATAGGGGGTTGGCCCTGCGCCTTTAAGTTGAATATCCCACAGGGTTGCGTCATTGCCCACGGGTAACTCACCCAATGTCATGGCGCGGCCATCACCCAACTGACCTGCCCAGACACCAAATTGATGCCCGGAATAAACCAGTGCTATGGGTTTGATATTGGTGACGGGGAAGTTGCCGCTCATCAGTTCTAGCATTTCTGGCTGATTTAGTTCTGCCGGATCTATGCCTAGCTGTTCGGCTAGCTGTTGATTGCTGCTAACGATGACTGGGTCGTCGAGGCGGCTTGGCATAACTGGGCTAAAGTGCATGTCGCCCTGTTCTCTAAATTGGTCAAAAAATGTGTGTTGTAAGCGGTCGGTGAAAAGTGTCATTGGAGTCCGGCGTTGGCTTTGCTAATGCGTCCGAGATTTTCGGCATGAAGGCTGCTGATATACAGCCAGTTGTCAGTTTCTAGGGCACCTGTGTTGGTGTGATATACGCCCTGTTCGTCTTGCAGGGATAGTAGCACTTTGCCCTGTTTATCCATAGCAAATACATGACTGAAGTGTTCTGCTTCGGGACGCATATAAGCCGGTAGCCGCTGTATTATCTTGCGCGTAAAAGCAGCGTTAGAAACGCCGTCCAGCAGTGCATTGCGCGGTGTGACTAAACCTATCCAGAAACGGCCGTTTTTACCGCGAACTATATTGTCTGGAAAGCCGGGCAGGTTGTCGATAATGATTTCTGATTGACCTGTGTTGTCCCCTTGCAGCCAGTATTTATGCACTCTGTAACTGCCGGTTTCATTGATCAGGACAAAACTGCTGTCCTCTGCCACAGCCACGCCATTGGCGAAATTCAGGCCTTGCATAAGTATTTTGGTGGTTTGATCTTCTGGGTTGTAGACTAATAGTCGTCCGTGCCCTCCGTGTTCCATGATGTCTAGCAGGCTGGCCGCATAGGTGCCGCCATTGGCTTTGGCGCCAAATTTTGTCGATGCGTCACTGAAATATATTTTGCCGTCATCCGCTATATCCACATCATCGGCATACGCTATAGGAGTGCCGTCTACCTGATTGGTGAGGGTGGTTATGTTGCCGTTGGCTGCGATTTTCAATAATCCGAGATAGGCGTCGGCGACGAGTAAATTATTATCCTGATCAAAGGTGAGTCCCAGCGGGCTGCCTTGGGTGTGAACCCAGTTTTTTACCGCGCCATTTAGGGGGTTGTGACGAATGATCCAGCCCTCTCGAGTAGAGACATAAACTTCGCCATCTAGTAAGGCTAAGCCCTCGGGGCCATGGGTGCCTTTCATTTCAATGGTTTGAATCTGACGCAAGATGGAGTTTTGTTGAAAGTCGCCCACGTAGCCTTGGTTAACCGGTGCATTCCAATTAACGGGATCAATGGCCACTGGCCAAAACAGCAGGTAGGCGAGAACAACAAAGATAAAGCTCAGAGATATTTTTAACATAACCTTATGGTGCGCTTCCTATAAAGCTTAATCAACAGCGTTTTAACTTGGAGTGCTTGTGTCGCTGGGGTAAAATACTCGGCTTAATTATTTTGGTTGGCTTTAAAATTCCATGGAAGTAAATCCTCTCTATAACGCCCTCGATGATCTTCAGGCACGCACTGACGTGTTGAGGGGGTATCTTTGACTACGTTAACCGTAAAGACCGCCTTGCCGAAGTCGAGCTAGAGCTCGGCGAACCCGATGTTTGGAATGACCCTGATCGCGCCCAAGAGTTGGGTCGTGAGCGTTCGTCATTGGAAATTGTGGTAAAAACCATTGAAGATCTGGACTCTGGTGTTGCCGATAGCCGTGAGCTTTTGGAGATGGCGGTTGAAGAGGATGATGCGGATACGGTTGCTGATGTTGAAGCTGAAATTGCCAGTTTAGAAACGCAGTTGGCTAAGTTAGAGTTTCGCCGGATGTTCTCTGGTGAGATGGATCAAAACAATGCCTTTCTGGATATTCAGTCTGGCTCTGGTGGCACCGAGGCGCAGGACTGGGCGGAGATGTTGCTGCGTATGTATCTGCGTTGGGCCGATGATAAGGGCTTTAAAGCTGAATTGATTGAATGCTCGGCGGGTGATGTTGCCGGGATTAAAGGTGCGACAGTACAGGTCACTGGTGAGTATGCTTTTGGCTGGTTGAGAACGGAGATTGGGGTGCATCGTTTGGTTCGTAAGTCGCCCTTTGATTCTGGCAGCCGTCGTCACACGTCTTTTTCTGCGGTCTATGTGTCCCCAGAAATTGATGACAATATTGATATCGAGATCGATCCCTCGGATGTTCGCACTGATACCTATCGCGCTTCTGGTGCGGGTGGTCAGCACGTTAACAAGACTGATTCGGCTGTACGTTTGACTCATGAACCCAGTGGTATTGTGGTGCAGTGCCAGAACCAACGATCACAGCATCAAAACCGTGATAAGTGTTGGCAGATGTTGCGGGCTCGGCTTTATGAGGCGGAGATGCAGAAGCGTGCTGAGGCGGCTCAGGCAACTGAGGATACTAAGTCTGATATTGGTTGGGGCAGTCAGATTCGCTCTTATGTGTTGGATGATGCACGGATTAAGGATTTACGTACCGGTGTTGAGACCCGTAATACGGGTGCGGTGTTGGATGGTAAATTGGATCAGTTTATTGTCGCTTCGTTAAAGGCTGGGTTGTAGGCGACGCTAAAGGGTCTCGTGCAGTAGGTTGAGTGTGAAGATATTAGTTCGATGCAACCCAAGGGTCAGCATCTGCGACACGCTGTAAATACGTCCGTGTACGCTCGAGAGTGGCATCCCTGCCACTCACGGTCTCAGATGCTGACCCTTGGGTTGCATCTAATACCGAGCGGGAATGGATTAACGCTAAATTAAATAACAAAGACTAAAAAATGACTGATCAACAAGACGAAAACAAATTAATAGCAGAGCGCCGCGCTAAACTCACCGAACTTCGTGAGCAAGAAGGTACGGCCTTTCCCAATGATTTCCGTCCTCAGCACAGTGCTGCGGAACTGCAGGCAGGCTTTGGGGAAGAAACCAAAGATGCGCTAGAGCAGTTGGGGAAAATTGTTTGTATCGCCGGTCGGGTTATCCGGAACCGCGGTGCTTTTATCGTGGTTCAAGACAGCTCTGGGACTATTCAGCTTTACGTCACCAAAGAGGCGCGACCGTTTGCCAAGTCTATCGATCTCGGTGATATCGTTGGTATTACCGGTGCGCTGCACAAGTCGGGTAAAGGCGATCTCTATGTACAGATGGACAACTATCAGTTGCTGACCAAAGCACTGCGTCCACTGCCAGATAAGTTTCATGGTCTGGCCGATCAGGAAATGCGTTACCGCCAGCGCTATGTTGATCTGATTGTTAACCCTGAAGTGCGCAATACTTTCCGTATCCGTTCGGCGGTTGTCGATTTTATTCGCCGCTACCTGAATGGTTCTGACTTTTTGGAAGTTGAAACGCCAATGTTGCAGGTAATTCCTGGCGGTGCTGTGGCACGTCCTTTTGTCACTCATCATAATGCGCTGGATATTGATATGTATATGCGTATCGCTCCAGAGCTGTATTTAAAGCGTTTGGTTGTCGGTGGCTTTGAGCGGGTTTATGAAATTAATCGCAACTTTAGAAATGAAGGTCTTTCAACGCGCCATAACCCTGAGTTCACCATGCTTGAGTTTTATCAGGCCTACGCAGATTTTAATGATCTGATGGATCTGACCGAAGATATGTTGCGCAAGATGACCACTGAAGTGCTGGGTTCAACCAAGGTGGTTAATACTATTAAGGATGCTGAGGGTGAGGTGGTTAAGGAAATTAACTATGACTTTGCCGAGCCCTTTACGCGTCTATCTGTGTTTGATTCCATTTTGCAGTACAACCCGGATATCACCGCTGAGCAGTTAAGTGATGAAGCCGGTGCGCGCAAGATTGCCACAGACCTGCATATTCCGTTAAAGGATATCTGGGGGCTGGGTAAGGTTCAGATCGAGATCTTTGAAAAGACTGTTGAGCATCTTTTAGAGCAGCCAACCTTTATCACTATGTATCCGGCTGAAGTTTCGCCTCTGGCTCGTCGCAATGATCAGGATCCCCATGTGACTGATCGATTTGAGTTCTTTGTCGGTGGACGTGAGCTTGCCAATGGGTTCTCTGAGTTAAATGATTCAGAAGATCAGGAAGCGCGCTTTAAGCAGCAGGTCGCTGAGAAAGACGCCGGTGATGATGAGGCTATGCACTTTGATGCGGACTATATCCGCGCGCTAGAATACGGTATGCCACCGACGGCGGGTGAGGGTATTGGTATTGATCGCTTGGTGATGTTACTGACCGATTCAGCGTCTATCCGCGATGTGTTGTTGTTTCCCCATATGCGTCCGGAATGATTTATGGGCTTTAAAAGCCGGATATAAAAAAGCCCAGCACTTGCTGGGCTTTTTTGTTGTTGCTCGGTCATTTCGGCTTTCCCTATTGTCTCGGCGTTCCCTGTCATTTCGGCTTTCCCTAATGTCTTGGCTTTCCCTGTCATCTCGAACGTATGTGAGAGATCTCAAGGCCTATCTTCACACCGTTATTAAGGCTTACCTACCCTTACCCCTTTCGAAACCGTGGCCAGCATGGATGCTGGCCACGGTTTCGAAAGGGGTAAGGGTAGGTAAGCCGGTTCAGTGCTCTAAACGAAAAGATTCCTCGTCGCTTCGCTCTGTCGGGATGACAGGCTCCGCCTGTCACTTAATCCCAGCATAGTAGGCTGAAAGGTTTGCAATATCTGCATCAGACAGATCTTTGGCCATAGCCGTCATCATCGCGTTATTGCGCTGACCATCTCTAAACATTTTTAGCTGGCTTGCTAGGTAGGCTTCTTTTTGGCCGGCAAGGTTTGGCCACATACCATTGCTGCTGATGCCATTTTTACCGTGGCAACCGGCGCAGGTCATGGACTTGGCTTTGCCGGCAACCGGGTCACCGGCAAGGGCGCCGAATGATGCGGCTGAGAGTGCTACTGCTAGAAAAGGAATTACTAGGTTTTTCATTTTGGTTCTCCACTTAAGTCTTAAAATTGATTAATTCGTTTGGCGCAGGCTGTGACGAAGTGAGTGGCTGATAAACAGCGAGGCGCTTAACAGTGCAACGGCGCCCACCTGATGGGCGGCGGCAACGGGCACTGGTACATAAAATATTAAGGTGCTGATACCCAGAGTGACTTGCATTATCAGCAGTCCAATCAAACACCAAAGTCCGATTTTGGCAGGCCCTTGAATACCGGCTTTTAGGGCTTTAAAAGACAAAAACCGCAACCAGACCAACAATCAGGTAGGCAAACATCCGATGGTTAAATTGGATGGTAGTGATATCTTCAAAGGCCGATAACCAGGCTGGTGTCAGGGAGTAGAGGCCCGCCGGAATAAAGCTGTCACCCATTAGTGGCCAGGTGGAATAGGCGTGTCCCGGCATGGGTTCCGGCAACAAGTCCGCCGGATAGAATCATCAGAAAGATCAGTCCGCTCAATGTGTAGGCAAGGCTTTTTAGCTCAATGGGTTGATCGGATTTCGGGCTGATTAAGCTTAGGGCGGTCCATAAAATAAATGCGTAGATCAATACCGCGGCACCCAGATGTGCGGTCAGTCGATACTGACTGACCTGAGGGTTGTCGACCAAGCCACTCTTAACCATATACCAGCCGAGCAAGCCCTGAAAGCCACCGCCGATCAGCATAATAATCAGCTTTGGTGTGAGGCCGGCTTTAATGCGCTTGGTAAAGAAGAAAAACAGAAATGGCAATATAAATATCAGGCCGATAAATCGTCCCAGTACACGGTGCAGATACTCATACATAAAGATCGGTTTAAATTCTTCGAGGCTCATGCCGATATTAACTTTTTGGTATTCGGGGAACTGTTGGTACTTGAGAAACATCGCCTGCCAATCCGCTTCCGACAGTGGTGGGATAATGCCCATCAGCGGTTTCCAGTCGACCATCGACAGGCCGGAATTTGTCAGTCGGGTAACGCCGCCAAGCAGGATCATGCCGAAGATAACTGCGGCGCAGGCCATTAGCCAATAAGCTATTTGGCGGTTGTAGCGCGCCTGTTGCTCGAGGGATGTGGTGTTTTCCAACATAGATATAAGTACCAAAAATTAATTTGAGCCAAAGGGCTGTGTAGTTATACAAACAGCAGTTTTACGAAAACGGTGGTTATTCAGACTAGATTTTATGAAAAAATTTAGTCGAGGTTGTCTGTTGATAGTGGAGGCAGAATTCATCGCCGGCTATGGTAACATTTGCAACCAATTGGCTGGTAGAGATTTAGGTGTTTTTGATGATGGAAATAGAGATGGCTGATCAGGGTGAGATTAAGTTGGATCCGAGTTGGTACCAGGTGCTTGGTGGTGAATTTGATAAAGACCATATGCATAAACTGCGTGAGTTTTTAGTCCAGCAAAAAGCCGCTGGCAAGGTGATCTATCCGCCGGGCTCGCAGTGGTTTTCGGCATTTAATAACACCCCCTTTGATCAGGTTCGCGTGGTAATTCTTGGCCAGGATCCCTATCACGGTCCCAATCAGGCCCACGGTCTGTGTTTTTCAGTGCTGCCCGGCGTTAAGGTGCCGCCATCCCTAGCCAATATGTACAAAGAGTTGGCCGATGATCTGGGTATTGAGCAACCAGGTCATGGCTGTCTTACCAGCTGGGCAAAGCAGGGGGTGCTGCTGTTAAATGCCACACTCACCGTCGAACAGGCCAATGCCGGTGCTCATCAGGGCAAGGGCTGGGAGCAGTTTACCGATGCGGCTATCCGTGCATTAAACGATCAGCGCGAGGGTATTGTGTTTGTATTGTGGGGCAGCTATGCCCAGAAGAAGGGCGCCTTTATCGACCAGTCACGGCATTTAGTTCTCAAGTCGGTTCACCCATCGCCCTTATCTGCATACCGTGGATTTCTCGGCTGCAAACATTTTTCCGCTGCCAATAATTATCTTCAGCAAAATGGCCAGACGCCAATTAATTGGCAGTTGCCAACCGAGCAAGAGGCGTTGGACGATTTAAAAATCTAGCCTTAGCTCTTTACATAGGCTCTTTACATAGGCTCTTTCTTCTAGCTTTCGCGTAGGCTGCGGCTAATTCCCCGTAACAATGGTTCCAGTAGATAGTCGGCAATAGTGCGTTTGTCGGTGATCAGGATAGCTTCAGCAGGCATGCCGCTGGATAGATGCAGCTTTGGGATACTGTCTAATTGATTTTTATCGACACGTAACTCGGCAATAAAATAATAGCCTTGTGCATCTTCGTGCCGGTCTGCTGAGACCCAGTGAACCTTGCCTTCGAGCAGTGGGGTAGCTCTGGCATTAAATGCCGACAGGCGAATGCGCGCGGTCTGGCCGGGCCAGAGTAAATCTATATCGGTGGGGCGAACCCGCGCTTCTATAAGTAATTCTTCCTTGTTGGGCAGAAGCCGCATAATCTCTTCTCCAGGCAACACCATCTCGCCGGGATTTTTTCTTTTTAGGTGGGTGATCAGGCCATCGTGGGATGCTCGAATAGTTGCATTGGCGATTCTGTTTTTTAGCTGATTAATATTATCTTCAATACTAATAATACGCTGCATCGCACGGTTGTTGTCTTGGGTTGCCTGTTGGCTCAGTTCGGAGATTACTAGGTTTCTTTGAATGGGGATCTGTTGTAATTCAGATTCAGCGGCGGCAATTTTTTGCTGAGTGCTATCAATTTCGCTACGAGCATTTATAAGCCGCTGAGATATTTCATCGAGCTGAATTTCTGAGGCATAGTTTTTTCCAGCCAGAGCCTTAATTGCGCTGTGCTGTTTGTTTAGCAATTCAAGTCGTTCAAGCCGTGCCCGATTCTCAATTTGCTGTGCTTGGATAGAGAGTTGTAATTGCTGTTCTCGGTGTTCGATCAGTTTAAGTTGGTTATTTTTTATTGTGATGGTTTCAGAAAAGTTCTGTTGTCGCATGGCTAATGCCGGCGCTTCTTGTAGTCTCTTTGCTAACAATAATACTTTGTCTGAAAATTCTAGCTGTTGACGTTTGTTGATATGGGTTAGGGCGATTTCCCTATCTAACAATGTCATCAGATAGTCGCGAAGATTGGCTTTTAATGCGGACTGCTGTTCCGAGATATCCAGCTGTAAAAGAATCTCACCCTTTGCGACCTGAGCGCCGGAGCGCGCATTAATCGATGCGATTTTGCCTCCGCGCAAATGCTGGATCGGTTTGCTGTCTTCCATGGTGCGAATATGCCCCTTGGCCAATACCGCACTTTCCACTGGTGCAAGGGCAATCCATAGAGAAAATGCCAATAGGCTAAGGCAGAGAATAATAACTGTTCTGATTCGCAGAGACTGATCTTGGAGAGGGGTTAGTTGATCTTGCATGACTGTTTTGACTCCTGATCAGGCGACGCGCTGTGCATTGGCAAAGTTGTGTGGCGGTGGCACAACAGTGCCGTTCTCAAATAGGTAGCTGCGCTGAGCAAGTTTGATCAGCTGCCTGGAATGGGTGGTTAAAATAACCGTTCTATTCTGTTCTTTAAGTAACAGCAATGTTTGCTGCAGTTGATTGAGCATGGTTGAGTTGCAGAGGGTTTCAGGATTTTCCAAAAGAATAATCTGCGCCTTGCTGGCGACTGCTGCAGTTAGCGTAATCAAGCGCTCAAGTTGGCGGCCAATAGCAGTGCTTTGAGCAACCTGATGATCAAAGCGAAAATCATAGGCAATATTCAGCTCTATAAGCCGTTGATTGAGGCCGGTTATCTGTCCCGCTTCTATCGCTTGGCTTTTATCCACTGCGCCGAAGCCAGTGATCAGCTCAACGATTGTGCCCTCTGGCAGGCTAACCGATTCGCCAGCGATAGCCATATGATTTTGTAAGCTCTCTGGGCACCAGTCGGCGTGGCGAGTGCCATCAATAAGGCAGTTACCTGATAGTAGCTGCTGTTCGCCAAGCAGTACTTTTATAACCTCGTTCTGCCCCGCACCAACTGACCCGGTTAGCGCGGTGATTTCGCCCGGATTTGCCCGCAGGCTTATATTTGCGAGTGCAGTTACAGTTGAGCTGCTCTTATGGCCGGGATTAATTGGATCCTTAACACTGATATTTTGCAGCTCGATTCTGCCCTGCACAGAGCCGGAATAGCTGCCCGGGGTGCGCAGGCTGAGTTGATCAAAATACTCGCATACGTCGAGCACCACCTGCCTGCCCAGTGAGACCACGGCACTGTTGGCAAAAAGCATATCAAAGGGTGCAATGGCCCTGGATGAAATAATTAGGGCGGCGATAAAACCACCGGCGGTCAGGCTGTTTTGCAATAACAAAATAGCGCCAATGGTTGGGGTGCCAAGTTGATATAAAGTTCTCAGGCAGTGATGAATATCGGTTAGCAATCCCCCTTTGTCGATACTTGAGGTATTTGCTTTGGGTTTGGATGCTTCCCAGTGCTGAATGGTATTTGCCGACTTTAACCAGCGTTGGGTTTTGTTTGAACAGTCGATTAACCCCTCGTCCAGAGAAGGTTTTTCCTGTTTGAATTTTGCATAGGCAATCAGGCAGAAGCACAGATTTACCCCGAGCATAAACAGCCCTAATATCGGCGATAGAAGAAATATTAAGATGGCTGAAATCGGTAGCAAGAGCACGTCGAGAATACTGGCGATACCACCGATCTTAAGCTGCTGCTGAAATAATTTTACTCTGCGATAGAGTTTTTTACCCGGATAACCACGGTGTATCTGAGCGCTGATATGTTGGCAAATCTGCTGGTCGAGATACTCTGCAAAATTGACGATGGATTTGCGCCGCAACTGTTCAAAGGCAAGACCGCTGATGGAAATTATCAACGCGCCAACCGCCAACATCCACAGGGATTCATAGCTGCCGGTGGTGATAATCCGGTCAAAAATTTGCAGCGTGTAAAGGGGCACACAAAAGGCCGCCAGATTGGTAAAAAAAGAATGGCCCAGAATCATCCGGGCCACACGTTTTACCGCAGCGATAAAAGTCTTGCGATTAGACAGAAGCTTAGGCAACTGAAATATCCAAGTCTGAGAGTGAGTCTGTGCTAATACCCTGCAGCTCTGCAAACAGGATGGCATCGGAGAAATCACCGTCGCCATCCAGATCCGCATATAGTTGAGTGTTGTCGCCAGAAGTCTCTAGTTGCATCCATTCGCTGATATCTTTGTTGGCCAGTGAGGCGCTGACATCAAAGCTAAGATTATCTTCGCCGAGAGCAAAATCGAGAATTTGATCGAGGCTGCCATCAATATCGCTCTGTCGCCAGGTAAACGAGTCGGCACCGGAACCGCCGAGTAATTCGTCGTCACCGCGCATACCACGAAGAGTATCGTCGCCGCTGCCGCCCTCAAGTCGGTTGTCCAGACGATTGCCGCGCAGGCTGTCGTTATGGTCTGAGCCAACGGCATTTTCTATGGACTTGAGCGTGTCGGAATCACCGCCGGTGACTTTCTTGCGGTGTATATCAATATTGACGCTAGTATCAGCGTAGCTGTAAGAAACTGTATCTATTCCCGAGCCACCGTTGACCACATCTTTATTGGCGCCGGAGTAAATAAGATCATTTCCAGAACCGCCTTTAAGATTATCGTTACCCGAACCACCGAGCAGGGTATCGTTACCGACACCACCCCTAAGGTTGTCATTGCCGCTGCCGCCATCCAGATAGTCATCGCCCGAGCGACCTTTGAGTTGGTCGTTCTTGTCGCCGCCATAGAGGCTGTCATTACCCGTGCCACCCTCTAGCTGGTCATTTCCTGATGCGCCGATCAGCGTATCATCGCCATTGCCGCCGAAGAGATGATCATTGCCCTTGCCACCGTCTATGTAATCATTGCCGCTGCCGCCGTTGATATCGTCATGGCCGTTGTCACCGTAGAGATGGTCGTTACCTTTACCGCCAGAGATAGTGTCATTACCACTGCCACCCCAGGCTGAATCATTGCCGGTGCCGCCGTTGATACTGTCATTGCCGCTGTCACCGTAGAGCTGATCGTTGTCTTTACCGCCAGAGATAGTGTCATTACCACTGCCACCCCAGGCTGAATCATTGCCGGTGCCGCCGTTGATGCTGTCATGGCCGCTGTCGCCGTAGAGCTGGTCGTTGTCTTTACCGCCAGAGATATTGTCGTTGCCACTGCCGCCCCAGGCCGAATCACTACCCGAACCGCCATCAATCAGGTCGTTGCCATCGTCACCGAATAATTGGTCATTGCCGGCGCGGCCATAGATATCGTCATTGCCATTGCCGCCATGAATTTCATCGTTCTGCTCTGAGATGCCGATAAAATTGCCGTCCTGATCGAACTTGCCAAGGCTGCCATCACCAAGAGTCTGATAAGTATAGGTGGGCTGATCCTGATCGATACCGCTATCGCCACTGGCGATATTTGGATCCAAAACCTGCGCATTGGAATTGCCAATATCAACTGAGAAGACAGAGTCATCAAAATCTTTATCGCCGCCATTGTAGAGGTCTTCAAAACCCAGAGTGATCAAACCCGCATCGGTGTCGGCGAGCCCTACTGTATGGGCAATTCCATCCGGATTGAGTTGATAATTGCCGCTCTCAACACCGGCAGCGGTGTGATAGGCGTTATAAACCAACTTTGTTTCAGAGCCGTCGGTATCCACAAACCATAGGCTTGGATTAACTGAGTTGATGGTTGCGATTGAGCCATCAGTATTACGGAATTCCAACTGACCCTCGTTGAAATTCATATCGCTGTAGCTGTTGTTGTAGGAATAGCCGTTGGCAACAATAAAAAAGCCCAGCTGATCGCCAGCTTGCATACTTAGGTCACTGGTTGTTCCGGACTGGGTATTTCCTCCAGAGCCGGGCAGACTGGCATTGGGAAAATGGAACTGAACATCAGTGATTAAACCCTCAGCTGAAACCTTATAACTGCCTAGGGAGTTTTTGTAGCCGGCGCTCTCCGATTGAAAGATAACGCTGCCTTCATAATCCTCGGTAATATTAAAGGCGCTGAGGTTGACGAATGACGGCCCGCCACTTCCGTAGAGGGTATCGTTACCTGAATTGCCATGTATCTCATCATTGCCTGCACCACCGTAGGCAATATCGTGGCCATTACCTGAATTGATCAGGTCGTTACCACCTCTCCCTGAAAGTACCTCGTGGCCATTGCCACCGTTTAGTTGGTCATCTCCGCTAGTTCCTACAATCGGCTTAATTGCTGTCGTCATTTTTAGGGCTCCTTAAAATTATTTAGTCCGTCTGTAGGGAAGTAGAGCAACTATGATGCCAGTAGCTAATGATTGACTTAACCTATTGTTTTATATGGTTGTTATTATTTTCTTAGCGTTTTTATGGATTGCAGATCGCGAAAGAAACTAGATAGTTTTTGCAAAATGCAGATCAAAGTGCGAAATATTGAACTGTCTTCTGGACTACACTGGGAGTCTGTCCGAAGGGCCCTGACAAACACCTAATTAAAAGCCCAGTTATAAATATGACTAACAGCACAAGCAGAGGCGTAAAACGTGGCAACAAAATCTTGGCAGACACCGAAAAATCTTCTTATCGTAATGTCGGTGGCGATGACAGTTGCCTTTGCTACATGGATGGCACTGCTGAATAATTTTGTGATTGAACGAGCCAGTTTTACCGGTGCGGAAATTGGTATGTTGCAGAGCATTCGCGAGGTGCCCGGATTCTTAGCCTTTACGGCGGTATTTTTGCTGTTGCTGTTAAAGGAGCAGACCTTTGCCTATCTGTCTCTGGCGCTATTGGGTATTGGCGTTGCCGCGACCGGTTATTTTCCCACGGTAGTGGGACTCTATCTGACAACCTTTTTAATGTCGGTTGGTTTTCATTATTACGAAACGATTAAACAGTCCCTGTCGCTACAGTGGTTGAGTATCGATGAGGCGCCAGCTGTACTGGGCAAGTTGATCGCTGTTAGTTCTATGGCTGCACTGGCGGCTTATAGTTTTCTGTGGTTGGCCGAGGCCTATTGGGATCTGAGTTTTAAAGCTATCTATATTGTGGGCGGAGGCTGTTGCCTGGCATTAACCCTGTTTGCCTGGTTGGGCTTTCCCCGCTTTAAGGCCAAGACACCGCAGCGCAAACATCTGCTGATGCGCAAACGCTACTGGCTGTATTACGCGCTGACATTTATGGGCGGTGCGCGGCGCCAGATTTTTGTTGTTTTTGCCGGTTTCCTGATGGTCGAAAAGTTTGGTTACAGCGTCAGTGATATAGCGCTGCTGTATATTATTAACCATCTTTTTAACTGGGCTTTTGCCGGGCGTATTGGAAAATTGGTTGGCCGTATTGGCGAGCGCCGGGCGCTGACTTTTGAATACTGTGGTCTGTTCTGTGTATTTACTGCCTATGCTTTTGTTAACGATGCGACCTGGGCGGCGGGTTTATATGTTTTAGATCATCTGTTCTTTTCATTAGCCATTGCCATCAAAACCTATTTCCAGAAAATTGCCGATCCGGCAGATATGGCCTCCACGGCGGGGGTGGCTTTTACTATTAATCATATTGCGGCGGTGGTTATTCCGGCGATGTTTGGGTTGGTGTGGCTGGTATCGCCAATGGCGGTATTTTTAATGGGCTCTGCTATGGCGTTAATCAGTTTGTTGTTGGCGAGAAATATCCCGCTGCAGCCCAGTGATGGTAATGAGGTGGTCGTTGGGAAGGTGGCGGTGTTCTCGCCGTAATAATTTTTAAACCACCAACGGTGGCTTTTTAGCTTTGGCGCGCAGCCAGTTAAGCCCATTTAAAATAGTTGGGGTTCTAACAATTTTTCGCTCGATACGAAATTTGCCTGGATAGTCGATCAACAACAAACCGGTCACCAACGTAAGGATTCCCTGACCGGGCAAAAACAGCATCAACAACCCCGCCAGAATCAAACCGTAACCCAGCAGATTTTTTCCAATCAGAGTCAGCAGTCGAACCAGCGGATGCTGGTTTTTCCATTTAGTGGGTTGGCGCTTTTTAGGCACAAAGTAATCTTCAGGAATTTTTGCAACCAGCCAGGGCAGGGTTAGCAGGCTGATAACAAACACCGCCAGAGAGCCAATGCCGATCCACACCAGCAGTTGTTGATGGCTCTCTAGATCGATTAAATTATTCACGGGCTGGCCGGAATCTCGTAGGGCAGGGGCAGGTGCTCTACTGGGGTCAGGGGCTGTTCGCCAATCTGTATCTGGGTGCAGTCGCTGTATTTGTCGGCGAGAACTGCTAACACCTCGACTGTCGATGAGTCTGCCCAGGCAGCACTGGCAATATTGCCGATACTTTTACCTTCTGCGTTTCTTATATCATCACCGGCATTCGGCAGGCTGTTGAGAGACAGCTGCAGATGATGCATACGGCGTTTGACGGCGCCGCGATAATGGGCGCGGGCGACGATTTCCTGCCCTGTATAACAACCTTTTTTAAAGCTGATATAGCCCAGCGCATCAAGATTGAGCATCTGCGGGATAAACATATCGCTGGTCTCAGCAACTACATCGGCACTACCGGTTCTGATTCGCTGTAGGTTGCTGGGAATGCGATCTATTAAATACTGTTGGCTAACGTCGCTGATCTCGGTCTTAAAAAACACGGCGTATTTTTTAAGATTGCCTATAGCGATATCTTTTACCGAGTGATGGGTTTCTAAAAGAATGTTGTCCTGCTCGTCGCAGCTGGCGCTAAAAAGGAAAATAATCCGCCCTTTGGGGGTGCAGTGGGCGCCATTAATGGTTACATCGCCCGTTAGGCTTTCAATGTCGCAAGTCACCTGACCCTGCAAAAACTTGCGGCTGTCCGGACCGGTTAGTTGGATATAAGCTCGTTGGTCGGTTATTTCTTTATTCTGTTCGGTCATCGCCAATCCATAGGTTTTGGTGACACTGTTGAATCACAGTGTAGGTTAATGAGTGATTGTCTCTTATAATGCGGCTTTAACACAATTAATGATTAGCTATGAATAAAAATCGCCTGCGTTGGGCCTGTCGCCGAGGTATGTTGGAACTGGATTTACTTCTTGAGCCTTTTGTTGAAGAATTCTACGAGTCACTGGAAGAAAGTGATCAACTGCGTTTTGAGGCGCTGCTCGAATGCGAAGATCAGTCGCTGTTTCTGTGGCTGATGAAGCGCAAGCCAGCGGATAACCCTGATTTGCAAAGGATAGTGCAGATTATTCATGAGTCACGTGCCAAAGTCGGCTGAATTTAGCCTTTCTCCCTCAAGATATACTCTCTATGCCGAACTTGGTTTTACGGCTGTGGTTGGGCTTGTTGTAGCTACCGCGCCCATACTGCTGTGGGCTAAAGCTGGAGGTCTGTTGTTTTTACTCGTGGTTGGCTATGGCTTTTATCACCGTTTTCGCCAGCAATACCCAGTGCGGCTTTTTGTCTTGGATAGCCAGACAGATTCCTGGCGTTTGATCTTAGAGGTTAAACGTAAAAAGGGGCAGGGTAGTCGGGAGGTTAAGGTTGATTTGCAGCTGATGCCGAGTCAGTTTGTCACGGCATATTTGGTCATACTGTACTTTAAATCGCTACAGGATTTTAAATCGCTACAGGGTGCCAAGTTAATTCGAGTGATTCCCAGAGATAGCCTCTCTGGGGAAGAGCATCGTCTTTTACGCAAGCTGCTTATCGCGAGAACTGCTTGTAGCAAGAGCTAACGGCGATTAATAATCACATTCTGTCCGGCAAAATTAAACGGCACCAGAATGGTATCTTTGGCAATCGGTGAAAGCTCCGGATAGTCGAGCGTGTAGTGCAGGCCGCGACTCTCTTTGCGCTGCAAGGCGCAGCGAATAATTAACTCGGCCACGGTTGCCAAATTGCGCAGTTCAAGCAGATCGCGACTCACTGTGTAGTTACTGTAATACTCTTGAATCTCTTTTTGTAACAGCTTTATTCGATGCTCCGCACGCTGAAGGCGTTTATCGGTGCGCACAATACCAACGTAATCCCACATAAAGCGGCGCAATTCATCCCAGTTGTGAGAAATAACCACATCTTCATCTGAATCGGCGACCTTGGATTCGTCCCACTCTTTAACAAAGTCGGGTTCCGTAATCTGATCTTGGAGATTGTTAATTTCAGTAGCTGCTGCATGGGCGTATACCAGGCATTCGAGCAGGGAATTACTGGCCATGCGATTGGCCCCGTGCAGTCCTGTAAACGCGCTCTCGCCGATTGCGTAAAGATTGAGCAGATCAGTCTGCCCCTTGGTATTTACAATAATGCCGCCACAGGTGTAATGAGCGGCTGGAACTACAGGAATTGGATCAGTGGTAATGTCGATACCAAATTCGAGGCAGTGTTTGTATACCGTCGGGAAGTGCTCGGTAATAAAGTCTGCCGGTTTATGACTTATATCCAAATACAGGCAGTCACTGCCCAGCCGTTTCATCTCGTGGTCAATAGCTCTTGCCACTACATCTCTCGGTGCCAGCTCGGCATCCGGATGGAAGTTGTGCATAAAAGCTGAGCCATCGGGCAATTTGAGTAGCGCGCCCTCACCGCGAAGAGCCTCGGTGATCAAAAAAGATTTGGCTTTTGGGTGGTAGAGGCAGGTGGGGTGGAATTGGTTGAATTCCAGATTGGCAACGCGGCAACCGCGACGCCAAGCCATAGCAATACCATCGCCACTGGCGCCATCTGGATTGCTAGTGTAAAGGTAGGTTTTACTGGCGCCACCGGTGGCTAACACAACACTTTTGGCTCTGAATAGAGAGACGGCGCCGCTGTTTATATCCAATATGTAGGATCCGGTGCAGCGGATTTTGCGTGAATTACTATCGGCCTGAGTCACTAGATCTACAGCGCAGTGGTGTTCAAAGATATCAATATTCTTCGCGGCTATGGCTCGGTCGACCAGTGTGCCAGTAATTTCTTTGCCGGTTGCATCTGCAGTGTGCAATATGCGGCGATGACTGTGGCCACCTTCCTGAGTCAGGTGGTACGTTGTCTGACCCTCTTCACGGGTAAAATCAACGCCTTTATTTATCAGCCATTGCACTGAGGCTGGGCCATTCTCGACCACAAAGCGCACTGCATCTTCATGACAGAGGCCTGCGCCTGCAACCAGAGTGTCGGCAATATGCGCATCAGAGCTGTCATTTTTGTCGAACACAGCGGCAATCCCACCCTGGGCTAACCATGAGGCCCCACCCTGAAGCGAAGCTTTGCTGATTAGCGCAACACGCAGGTTTGGATCTAGCTGTAATGCAACGGCTAAACCAGCGGCACCACTGCCAATAATCAGAACATCGTAGATATGGGTTTGTTTCATGGTTGGGTCACAATCGGTTGACGCGGCATGATAGTATAAGCTCAAATTACAAGCGAACTAAATCGTTTAGTGGTGGTCTGTCTTTGATTGCCGTTATTTATTTCACCAATGAATAAGTAATAATAACTCGGAAATGTAGGATAAATGGACTGCTAAATGACAGAAACAAAGACAGAGCCAACCGATCAACAGCTAGTTGTTAGAGTTCAAAAAGGCGACAAACGTGCCTTTGATCTGCTGGTTCTCAAATATCAGTACAAAGTCCACGCTATTGTCGCCCGATTTATTCGTGACCGTGATGAGGTCAGTGATGTAGTGCAGGAGGCTTTTATAAAGGCCTATCGGGCATTACCTAAGTTTCGTGGCGATAGTCAGTTTTATACTTGGTTGTACAGGATTGCGGTTAATACCGCGAAGAACTATTTGGTTGCCCGCAGTAGAAGGCCCCCGGCATCTGATGTTGATCTGGATGATGCGGAATACTATTCGGGCAGTGAGCAGCTCAAAGATTTTGGGTCACCCGAAAATCAGCTGTTCCGCGATGAGCTTGAAAAGGTAATCAAGCAGGCAATTGTTGAATTGCCTGAGGATCTGCGTACGGCTGTGACACTTCGTGAATATGAAGGGTTGAGTTACGAAGATATTGCCTCGGTGATGAATTGCCCGGTGGGCACGATTCGGTCGCGAATTTTCCGTGGTAGAGAATCGATTGATGCGCGAGTTCTAGAATTAATCGATGGAGTGTGAACGATTGATGAACCTTTTAAATAATCATTGGTCATACCCATCAGTATTCATGCAACGAACACGTATTTATAGAGTTTTACAAAATTTAACTTTTGCACTAATTTTACACGAAGAGGTAAATTAATGAGCGATCACAAGGAACGCCTAGAGCAGTCACTCTCCGCACTCATGGACGGAGAAGCTAGTGAAATGGAGACGCATCGTGTGTTGAAGGCGGTTGCAGAAGATCAGGATTTAAGGAATCGGTGGAAACGCTACCATATGGTTTCGGCAACCATCAAAGGTGACCCAGCTACAACTTCGGTTGATTACTCCGCTGCTATTTCAGCCGCTATTGATCAAGAATCAGCACATCGTACAAGTGGATTGGCAGTGTTTGCTGGCTCGGCAGGACGCTTTGCGATTGCCGCCTCTGTGGCGCTCGTTGCAGTATTTGGTGTTCAGCAACTCAATAGTCCAATAGATAATCCCGCAGAGTTATCGGAGTTTGCCGGTGTCGAAAGTCTAGATGAAAATACCGGTCCAGCAATTCAGTTTCCCTCCGGCTTTCAGCCAACGATTAATGCACGAACAGTTAGTGCAGGTGGAAATAACAAAACCTCACAACGCACAACGCCATTTCTCGAAGTCCAGCAACAGCCTAAACAGCAGAATTCTGAGGCCGAACTTCGCGCTTATTTTAATGATGTGATGTTGAAACATTCTAGCCATGCGGCTTTAAACAGTAATCAGGGCATGTGGCCATTCGCCAGGTTGAGTGAAAGTGGAAGTGGAAGTGGAAGTGAGAGTTCAGACGAGGCATTACCCGAGAAGGAATAACAAATCATAATGACTGTATTCTCTTCAGTAAAAATGACAGTTAAAACAATTAAATTGGCGGCTCTGGTAGCCGCCGTTTTGCTGCATGGGCCATTATTTGCCGGACAGATGGAATCTGCCCATGATCTTATGGCAAGAATGGCCAAAGCCTCCCGCGAACTGAATTACAGTGGTATCTTTACCTACGAATACCGCGGCAATCTGACCAGCGTTAAGTTGATTCACGAAGTGAGAGATGGCAAAATCTATGAGCGTATTTTGCACATGGATGGTAACCAACGTGAGGTAGTGGGCCGTTCCGACAATGTCGACTGTTTACGCACCGGTGATATGCTCTTGCGCGGTAATACCTACAGAATAAATGATGAAAATTATTCGCGCCTAGAGGATTTCTACGACTTCTATATTAAAGGCGATGGCCGTATCGCCAATCGCGAAGTGTCTATGGTGCATGTGTTACCCAAGGATAAATACCGCTATGGCTATGTGGTAGCCATAGATAAAGAATCTGGCCTTCTACTTCAGTCGGTGTTGATGAGTCATACAGGTAAACCTCTGGAGCGTTTTCAGTTTGTCGATATCAACCTTGGGAAAACATCTTTGGGAGCTGAATTTGAGATTGACGATGACCAGTTTGTAGCGGTTGATCAAGCAGGCTGCATCGAGGTTGACCGCAAAGTAAATGTTCCAGAATCAATGTGGCATGTGGATTGGTTGCCGCCGGGTTTTGTTTTAGCCTCTCACCAACCGCCGGGTGAAGAGGGTCAAGAGTCAATGATGTACACCGATGGTCTAGCTGTTTTTTCGGTCTTTATTGACTCGGTGCAGGGTAGTGTACTTACTCCGATTGATGCGAAGCTGGGTGCGACAGTTGCCGTGTTAACCAAAGCCGATATCAATGGTCGTGAATACGCGATCTGCGTTGTTGGTGAAATTCCTCGCGGCACGGCCAGTCAAGTGGCCGGAGCTGTCGGTTTAGCACCCTAAGGACTAGTATTTATGATTCTCGAGACAGGAAAAGTCGTCGCCGTTGAATCTGACGGCCTATGGGTTGAGACGATTCAAAAGTCTGCCTGTGAAGCCTGTGTGGCTGAAAAAGGTTGTGGGCAAAAGTTTCTTTCCAAGTTGGCGGGTAAAACAACCAGTATTCGCGTACTGCTTAATAATCACTCTCGGCAGCACTTTTCCGTTGGTCAGTCTGTGACCATTGGCATTCCTGAGGACGTAATTGTACTGGCTTCTCTGCTAGTTTATTTGTTGCCTATTTTTGGTGCTGTGGCTGGTGCCGCTTTAGTTGGGGGTGGTGATTTACAAAGCATCGCCGGTGCGTTTGGTGGATTGTTACTGGGCGGATGGTTAGTTAGGTTACACAGTAAAAAATCCCGCAATGATCTGCGCTACAACCCCGTTCTAGTCGATACTTTTGACAGCAAGTTAGAAGGTGGAACGTCAACGCTTCAAGTTCGGTGATCTGTATTAACGCTCTTTCATTAATCGACATTCTGTTACGTGACATTCTATTACTCGACCTTCTATTACTCGACTATTCTTTATAGGCCAATATCACTTTTTAGGTTAAATGGATTATTACTTTTATTGGAGAAAATTCTGTGATTAAAAGATTTACCGCTCTTACATTCTTTGTCTTTATTCTAATTTCCTCGCTGTCCATTGGCGCTCAATTGCCAGACTTTACCGCATTGATTGAAGAGACTTCTCCGGCGGTGGTTAAAATTAATACAGTGCAGAAAGCGCGTAAAAGTAGCGCATCGCAAATACCCCCAGGTCAGATTCCAGATATTTTTCGCGAATTATTTCAGCAGCGAGAGAGACGTCAAGCCCCGCGACCTGCTTTTTCATTGGGTTCAGGTTTTGTGATTTCTGATGATGGTTATATTCTCACCAATCACCATGTTGTCGATGGAGCGGATGAAATTGTCGTGCGCTTTTCCGATCGACGTGAATTTACCGCCGAAGTGGTAGGAAAAGATCGACGTTCAGATTTGGCACTGTTAAAAATTGAAGCCAGTGGATTACCGGTACTTGAGTTTGCCGAACCCGAACAGCTGAAAGTTGGCGCATGGGTGTTGGCTATTGGTTCTCCCTTTGGGCTCGATTACTCGGCCAGTGTTGGTATTGTCAGCGCCATAGGGCGCAGTATTCCTACTGAAAAAGGTGAAAATTATGTGCCGTTTATTCAGACTGATGTGGCAATCAATCCGGGTAACTCGGGTGGGCCGCTATTTAATCTTGATGGCGAAGTAGTAGGTATAAATTCTCAGATCTATTCACGTTCTGGCGGTTCCATAGGGCTCTCTTTTGCAATTCCCGCCAGTGTCGCAATAGGGGTTGTAGGGCAGTTGAAAGAAAATGGTGTGGTGCAGCGCGGTTGGCTCGGTGTGGTAATTCAGGATGTGGATAGAGATCTTGCCCGCTCTCTTGATCTGGATAAGCCTCAGGGTGCTTTAATCAACGCCGTTGAGCCGGACAGCCCTGCTGACAAGGGCGGGATAAGTCCCGGTGACGTAATTATTCGCTTTAATAGTCAACCGATTGTCGATTCGGGTGATCTTCCCCATGTGGTCGGTATGCTGGCTCCAGGTAAGAAGGCCCCCGTTGTGCTGTACCGCAAAGGCAAACTTAAAAAGCTCAGTGTTGAGGTTGGTGTCTTGGAGGGTGGAGAGCAATCTGTTACCGGTCGTGGCGATGGCAGCGACAGAATAGGCTTGGTTGTCGAGGCGTTAAGTGCGAGGGAGTTGAGTTCGTTGGGCATTCGCGGTGGTGTTGTGATTGAGCAGGTGTCTCCAGATTCTGCGGCGACCGAGTCCGGCTTGAAGCGCGGCGATATTATTTTGCAGCTCGGTTATAGCCGCATTGACGACGTTGATGAATATACTCAGGTGATTCGCGAACTGCCGACGGATACGCCGGTTTTAATTCGTTTTTACCGTCAGGGCCGAGCGATTTCCAGAACCATTATAATCAAGTCATAGATTTGACCCTTTAATGATCGTGCGTCTCGCTTAATGAGTCGCGCGGTTGATAGCGAAAGTGCTGTAAATAGGCTAAACTCCGCTCGCAATTTTTAACGGTAGTGAAAACAACTTGTCCGATCTAAGTCACATCAGAAACTTTTCTATTATTGCCCATATTGACCACGGCAAATCGACCATTGCAGACCGGTTTATTCAGGTTTGTGGGGGGTTGGCTGAGCGCGAGATGGCTGCACAAGTACTCGACTCAATGGATATTGAACGCGAGCGTGGTATTACCATTAAAGCGCAGAGCGTTACGCTGCCGTTCAAAGCTAAAGATGGTAAAACTTACCAGCTGAATTTTATTGATACTCCGGGCCATGTGGACTTCTCCTATGAAGTGTCACGCTCGCTGGCCGCCTGTGAGGGCGCCCTGCTGATTGTGGATGCCGCGCAGGGTGTTGAAGCGCAGTCAGTGGCGAATTGTTACACCGCTATTGCACAGGGTTTAGAAGTTATCCCTGTTTTGAATAAGATGGATTTGCCTCAGGCAGAGCCAGAAAAAGTCATTGTTGAAATTGAAAATATTATTGGTATTGAAGCCACTGACGCAGTCCGTTGCAGTGCCAAGACGGGTGAGGGCATTGACGAGATTCTCGAAGAACTGGTTTTGAAAGTGCCAGCCCCGGTCGGTGATTTAGATGCCCCGTTACAGGCGTTAATTATCGACTCATGGTTTGACAACTACCTTGGTGTTGTCTCTCTGGTGCGTGTTATGCAAGGCACGCTGACCAGTAAAAGCAAGATCGTGGCTAAAACCATCGGCAAGGCTCATGTGGTTGACAGTGTGGGTGTGTTCACACCCAAGCGCAAAGAGACCGGTGTCCTAAGTGCAGGTGAAGTTGGCTATATGGTTGCCGGCATTAAAGATATTTTAGGTGCCCCAGTAGGCGACACTATTACCAATCTGAGTACCTCGGATGTTGATTCCCTACCCGGCTTTCAGCGCATTAAGCCGCAGGTTTATGCGGGGATGTTCCCAGTCGATTCTGATGACTTTGAAGACTTTCGTGAAGCTCTGTCAAAGCTGGCTGTTAATGATGCTTCTTTGTTTTATGAGCCGGAAAGCTCAGATGCTCTCGGTTTTGGTTTTCGCTGTGGCTTCCTAGGTATGCTGCATATGGAGATTATTCAGGAGCGCCTGGAGCGCGAATATGATCTCAATCTAATTACTACTGCGCCTACAGTGGTGTATGAAATCCTTACCAATGCGGGTGATCTACTGCATATATCCAACCCTTCTGCGCTTCCGGATCCAGCGCATATTGAGGAAATGCGTGAACCTATCTGCGAAGCCAATATTCTTGTACCCAAAGAATACGTTGGCAATGTCATCTCACTCTGTGTTGAAAAGCGCGGACTGCAAAAAGATATGCAGTTTGTCGGCGGTCAAGTAGCTATCAGCTATGAACTACCGATGAGTGAAGTGGTTATGGATTTCTTTGATCGACTAAAATCTGTCAGCCGGGGTTTTGCCTCGCTGGATTATAGTTTTGTACGTTTTCAGGTATCGACTTTAGTTAGACTGGATGTGTTGATTAACGGTGACCGTGTAGATGCGTTAGCGGCAATTATTCACCGCGATACATCTCAGCAAAAGGGCCGAGTTCTGGCCGATAAAATGAAAGAATTAATTCCTCGTCAGATGTTTGATGTCGCTATTCAAGCCGCTATTGGTGGAAGTGTTGTCGCTAGAACCACGGTGAAGGCACTGCGCAAGAATGTCACCGCCAAATGTTATGGTGGTGATGTGACTCGTAAAAAGAAATTGTTAGAAAAGCAGAAAGCCGGTAAAAAACGCATGAAGCAGGTGGGTAATGTGGAAATACCGCAGGACGCATTTCTTGCCGTACTAAAGAGTTAACTGGCCAACAGGTCTTTGACATAAAAGGAGACTGATCCTAATGGATCTTAATTTCGAGCTTATATTGACCGTTATTTTTCTGATTTCAGCCATTTTCTGGTTGCTGAACAAATTTATGGTTAAGCAGGCTGAAGGGCCAATCGAATTTGCCGGTTCAATGGCACCAGTGCTTGGGTTGGTGTTGGTGTTGCGGTCTTTTGTTGTTGAACCTTTTCAGATTCCATCCTCATCGATGGTGCCAACCTTGAAAGTCGGCGATTTTATACTGGTCAGCAAATGGACTTACGGGATACGCTTGCCAGTTATCCGCAATAAAATAATTGAGATTAACTCCCCAGAGCGCGGCGACGTGATGGTATTTTTTCCTCCCCACGAAGACCGTTACTTTATAAAGCGCGTCATTGGTCTGCCGGGCGATGAGATTCATGTGTTGAATGGTGTGCTATATATTAATGGCGACAAAATGAGTCAGAAAATTCTGGCAGATGAGGTGGCCGCACCGCGTTCAGTGGTGATGACTGAAGAATTGACCGGTGTAGAACACGCCATTCAAAAACGACTGCTGCCAACTCGATTGAGCCAGAACTTTACCGCGGTAGTGCCCGAGGGGCATTATTTTATGATGGGTGATAACCGCGATAATTCTAGCGATAGCCGTGTCTGGGGTCCTGTTCCCGAAGAGCGAATAGTGGGTAAAGCATTTGCACGATGGATGTTCTGGGATAAGTTTTTATCTCTGCCCAGTTTTGATCGGGCCGGCAAAATCCAGTAAGGTTGATCGCCAACAACAGTTTTAAAATATCTCAGGGAGAGTGATATGAGTATTAATAGTCAGAGCGGTATGACCACAACATCAGCGCTTTTTACAGTGTTTCTTGTTGGATTTTTTTTAACGATTATTTTTAAACTTGCTCCGCACTATATGGATAACAGAATTATTCAGGGTGCAATTGACCAAGTCGGCCAGTCTGATATTAATGGTAAGTCCAATTCAGAGATCCGCAGAAAGGTTGCAGATTTTTTTATCATTAACAATATTCGCGATATAGATGTAAGAAAAGTAGCCATAGCTCAGGAAGAGACTGGAACGCGAATAAGCCTAGACTACGAAAAACGAATCGAAATGTTTGGCAATGTCGATGTAGTGCTTAAATTTAGCAATCAATATCCTACTGCCGAGTGAAATTATTAACCTGAGGATAATCCGTGGCGAATGCCCAGCAACTCCAGGACCGCTTGCAGTATCAATTTAGCGATCAGAATCTTTTAAAGCTGGCGCTCTCTCACCGGAGCTGCGGTAATAAAAACAACGAACGACTCGAATTTCTTGGTGATGCTGTACTTGGTCTAACCATATCCAATTTTCTCTATCAGCGCTTTCCTGAAGCCAAAGAGGGCGACCTCAGTCGTATTCGCTCGCAGATAGTGCGTGCCGAATCCCTTGCCGATGTTGCTCGATCTCTTGATTTAGGCCCTGAATTACTGCTTGGTCAAGGCGAGATGAAAAGTGGCGGGCATCGTCGCGATTCTATTCTTGGTGACACAGTTGAGGCATTGATCGGTGCAATTTATTTGGATAAAGGCTTACCTGCGGCAGAGCAAGCTGTGGTTAACTGGTTTAGTGATTTGTTAAGCACCCTCACTCTGGATACGCCGATCAAAGATGCAAAAACAGGACTGCAAGAATGGTTGCAGGGTAGGGGCAAACCGTTGCCAGAGTACCTGATTGTAAGCACTCAGGGGGGGGATCATAATCGCATGTTCACTATCAGTTGCGAAATTGCCGGTATAGAATCCATGGCTGTTGCCACTGCAAGTAGTCGTCGCAAGGCGGAGCAGCTAGTGGCCGAACAATTATTAAAACAACTGGAGAGTAAGTAGTGACAGATACACCAACTCGCTGTGGCTATGTAGCCATTGTCGGTCGCCCTAATGTGGGAAAATCGACGCTGCTTAATCATATCCTCGGCCAAAAGCTGTGCATTACCTCGCGCAAGCCACAGACCACCAGACACACCTTGTTAGGGATCAAAACCGAAGAGAATCTGCAGGTTGTCTTTGTAGATACGCCAGGTATTCATACCAATCAGGAGCGTGCGATTAATCGCGTAATGAACCGCTCGGCAGCTAGTGTGATTGCCGATGTTGATTTGGTGATTTTTGTTGTCGACCGTTTTGAATGGAGCGAGGCTGATGAATATGTTGCCAAGTATATTTCCAACTACGAAGTGCCGGTTATCGTAGCGATTAACAAGGTCGATCTGGTTGAAGATAAGCAGGCGCTGCTTCCGCATTTGCAGTTTATTTCAGAGAAAGTTAATGCCGCTGCATTGATTCCGTTATCCGCGTTGCGCAAAACTAACTTTGAGCAACTCGAAGAAAAAATTAATAGCTTTATGCCTGAAGCGCCGCATATGTTTCCCGAAGATCAAATCACCGATCGCAGCGAACGCTTTTTAGCCGCGGAAATGGTCCGTGAGAAGATAACCCGCCAGTTGGGTGCTGAAGTCCCTTATCAGGTAACTGTAGAAATCGAAGAATTTCGTGTTGGGCCTAAAGTTACCCATATCGGTGCGCTGATACTGGTTGAGCGTGAAGGCCAGAAGAAAATTATTATTGGCAACAAAGGCGAGAGAATTAAAAATATTGGTCAGCAGGCAAGGGCAGATATGGAGAGCTTGTTGGGTCGTAAAGTTATGCTTAAAACCTGGGTTAAAGTTCGCAGTGGCTGGTCCGATGACGAGCGAGCACTGCGCAGCCTTGGCTATATCGACGAGTAATTAGTCGTGCGCATAGAGGCAGAGCCGGGATTCTTGTTGCATTCGACGCCCTACCGCGAAACCAGTTTGCTGGTTGATTTGTACACTAAAAATCACGGCCGTATTCGCTGTGTTGCCAAGGGTTTTCGCAAACCTAACAAAAAGGGCATCAGTCGCCCAATATTCCCCTACACAGAACATCAATTTAGCTGGCAGGGTCGCGGTGAATTAAAGACGCTTATTCAGGCAGATGTCAGACAAGCCCCAGTTCTATTGCAAGGGGTATGCCTGTTTACAGGTCTCTACATTAACGAGTTATTTTATCGCCTGTTACATGAGCAGGATATTCACGAATACCTCTATCAACAGTATCAAAACTTTATCGCTGTTCTGTGCACAGGACAGCCCGATGAAGTTCAGTTGCGACAATTAGAAATGACCCTGCTCGAAGAGCTTGGCTATGGGCTGGTGTTAGATTCTGAGGCCCGGAGTGGGGCAGCACTGCAAGAGGACAGTTACTACCAATATGTTCCTGAAAAGGGGTTACTGTTGGCGATCAATCAGCGCGATCAGGTGCAAGGCAATTATCCTGGCCGAGATTTGACCAATATTTCCCGCGGAGAATTTTCTCAGGCTAGTACTTTGAGAACGGCGAAACAGTTGTTACGTAGCGTGATAGACTTTTACTTGGGTGGCAGGCTCCTGCACAGTCGAGAACTCTACCGGCAGCACCTTTTGTCCCAAGCGTCTTAAAAAATATTGATGGAACTGAAAATATGACTTTAGCCATTGGAACAGATATTGTCGAGATCGTCCGTATTGCCGAAGTGTTAGAACGGCAGGGAGAGCGCTTTATCGACAGAATCCTCAGCCCCAGCGAAAAATTGCAATATCAGAGCCACAGTGACGGCGTTGCTTTTGTCGCTAAACGTTTTGCTGCAAAAGAAGCTATAGCTAAAGCCTTGGGTACGGGTATTGGTCATGGTGTCAGTTTTCAGGATATGGTTATCAGTAACGACAAAAAAGGCGCGCCTATAGCCGAGTTATCCAACGGTGCCGCTGATATTATGCAGGCCCGAGGCGGTGTAAAGATGTTGATTAGTCTCGCCGATGAACGCCACTACGCCATGGCCTATGCCGTCTTAATTTAAATCATTACAGACAGGTGATGATTCAATTATCGTTATGCAAAACTATTATTAGATATAACTGTCTTGAAGGGGCGCGATAGAAGCTGTTCAGGCACAATAGCGCATTCAGATTTTCTTAGAGTATCAAGCATGCAGTACCCGACCATAGACCAGACCGTTGGTAATACCCGATTAGTGCGATTGCAGAGAATGCCGGGCAATACCTCTAATACTATTCTGGCCAAACTGGAAGGTGATAATCCCGCAGGCTCTGTCAAAGATAGACCGGCTCTGAGTATGATTAAACATGCACAGGCTCGCGGTGAGATCAAATTCGGCGATCATCTTATTGAAGCCACCAGTGGCAATACTGGAATAGCGCTGGCTATGGCCGCGGCAATGATGGGCTACCGTATAACTTTGATTATGCCCGCCAATGCCACTGCTGAGCGCAAAGCGGCCATGACCGCTTACGGCGCTGAATTAATTGAGGTGACTAAAGAGCAGGGTATGGAGGGCGCTCGCGATCTAGCAATGCAGATGCAGGCGCAGGGACTTGGGCGGGTACTGGATCAGTTTAATAATCCTGACAACCCTCTAGCCCATTATGAGGGCACAGGCCCAGAAATCTGGCGAGATACCGGTGGCACGATCACCCATTTTGTCAGTTCCATGGGGACTACCGGCACCATTATGGGTGTCTCGGCATTTCTCAAGAAACAAAACTCCGATATACAGATTGTTGGTTTACAGCCGGAAGATGGTGCATCAATACCGGGAATTCGACGTTGGCCAAAAGCTTATATGCCGAGTATTTTTGATGCCGCAAAAGTTGATCAAATTATGGATATCTCTCAAGCTGATGCTGAACAGGCAATGCGTCGATTAGCGGTTGAAGAGGGCATATTTTGCGGTGTTTCGGCGGGTGGATCGGTATCCGCTGCCCTGAAAATTAGCCAGCAGGTTGAAAATGCCGTTATCGTTGCTATTATCTGTGATCGGGGTGACCGCTACCTGTCCTCTGGAATTTACGGCTAGGCTTTTTTCACGGGCTATTGATGACTTTATCGCTGAAAAGAGCTCTCTTTCTAACGCGAGTCTAAAATCATGGTTAAAGTACGCGAACACCATCCTCAGGAAGAGGGCGACCAGATTGATATCCAAACTTGGGTCGCGAGTCTTATTCAACGTTATCCCATCCAACCCAGCGCAGCCGAGCATATAACTCAGGCCTGTGTTTTTGCCAGCGATGCCCTGAAACAAGATTTTGATCCCGACAAGCTCTGGAGTAGCGCCGTTGGTTGTTTTCAAACAGCCCTCGAAATGGCCGAGATTCTGGCTGATTTGTCTCTCGATAGCGTTGGTATGCAAGCCGCGATACTCTATCGCGCCGTTCGTGAGGGACGTCTTTCCCTCGATAAAGTACGCAATGAATTTGGTCAAGAAGTCGCAGGATTGATTGATAAAGTACTGCGGATGGCCGTAGTCAGCACCCTAAATACCGACCACGGAAGATCGGTATTTGGTCATGGGGGTGGGCAACAGGCAAGTAAAACACGTGAAATGCTGGTTTCGATTATCGATGATATCCGTGTACCACTGATTAAAATTGCCGAGCGCACCTGTGCCATTCGCGCAGTAAAAAACGATAGCAGAGAAAAGCGTGTGCGGGTTGCTCGCGAGGTCTTTGATATTTATGCCCCTCTCGCCCACCGACTCGGTCTGGGTAATATTAAATGGGAGCTCGAAGATCTCTCTTTTCGTTATTTACAACCCGACGACTACGCCTCTATTGCCTCACTACTGGCGGAGAAGCGCCGCGATCGACAGGCCTATATTAAAGACGCTGTTCATCAGGTTGAAGAGCAATTAAAAACCTTCAATATTGACGGCGAGGTAAGCGGCCGACCAAAGCATATCTACTCGATTTGGTCGAAAATGCAGCGTAAAAACCTTGGTTTCTCTGAAGTCTACGATATTCGTGCACTGCGGGTACTGGTTCCGAGCATCGCCGACTGTTACGAGATGTTAGGTTGGTTGCACAGTCGCTGGGAAAATATACCCGGAGAGTATGACGACTATATAGCCGCCCCCAAAGAGAATGGCTATCGCTCCTTGCATACAGCGGTAATTGGTCCCGACAACAAAGTTCTCGAAATTCAAATTCGCAGCTTCGATATGCACAGTGAAGCGGAGTTAGGTGTCTGTGCGCACTGGCGTTACAAAGGTGGTGATGCTCAGCATGCGGATAAAAGTTATGAGGAAAAGATTGAATGGCTGCGTCAGGTTCTCGAGTGGTCAAATGAAATTGAAACTAGAACGGCTGAACATAAGAGCCTAGCGGGACAGTCTCAGCCCGGCATCAACGAGGGTCGGATCTATGTTTTTACCCCTGAGGGACATGTCGTTGATTTGCCTGTAGGCGCGACGCCTTTGGACTTTGCCTACTATGTTCACACCGGTCTTGGTCATCGCTGTCGCGGTGCCAAAGTTAATGGTCGAATTGTATCGTTAAATTCTCAACTAAAGACCGCAGATCAAGTCAGTATTATTACTACCCGTCAGGGTGAGCCGTCTCGCGACTGGCTGTCTAGTTCCATGGGCTATCTAAAGACTAATAGAGCCAGAAGCCAAGTGCAGTACTGGTTCCGCAAGCAGAACCAAGAGCAAAACCGAATTGAAGGGAAGAAGCTTCTCGATCGAGAGTTAAACCAATTAAATGTTACCGGTATAGATCTAGAAAAAGTTGCCCAGCGCTACAATAAACAGGGTATAGCCGGGCTGTATGCTGCTATAGGAGCCGGAGATGTGGGTGTTGAGCAGGTAATCAATTCATCTCAAGCGCGACAGGGTAACAGCAGGGCTATTGAAAGGATTGCCGCCAAAGAGCCTATAGCCGCACAGCGTTTTAAATCCTCTGACGTATTTATACATGGTGTCGGTAACTTGCTGACCCAAATCGCTCGCTGCTGCGATCCAGTGCCGGGAGATAATATTGCCGGCTATATCACTCAGGGGAGGGGAATCTCAATTCATCGAGAGGACTGCGGTAATTTTTTGCGCCTGCAAACCGTTGATCCTCAGCGAATTATCAAAGTTGAATGGGGTGGTGAACCGCAAAAAAATTATCGGGTAAAAATTGTTTTAACCGCCTATGATCGGACGGGATTATTGCTAGATATCACCAAAACAGTTGATCGACTCGGGTTACATATTTCCTCAATGCAATCAGACGAAGGTAGTGCTCACACCGCAAAGATGAATTGCTCCAAAATATTTCTCAGTATAGATGTGGCGAGCTTAGAACAGTTGAGTACAGTACTGTCTCAGTTAAACCAAATACCCAACGTAAAAGAAGCGCGACGGGTAACAGATTAAAATTTTATTCAAGGCAAAAGGTTTTGTTCATGTACACCATTGATGACTTGCGATATTTGATGAAACGGCTGCGTGATCCGCAGACCGGATGCCCCTGGGATTTAAAGCAAACCTATAAAACTATCGCGCCCTACACATTAGAAGAAGTCTATGAAGTCATAGATACGATTGAGCGCAATGATCTCAGCCATCTAGGTGAAGAGCTAGGAGATCTGTTATTTCAGGTTATTTTTTATAGCCAGTTGGGCGCTGAACAGGAAGTTTTTGATTTTGATAGCGTAGTCCATGGCATTGTTGAAAAGCTTGTTCGCCGCCATCCTCATGTATTCCCATTGGGCACATTAAAGAGTGAACGAAACCTTTCCGATGGGGCTGAGGGCACAGTTGAGGAGGCGCGCATAAAGCACGTTTGGGAAGATTTAAAAAAACAGGAACGAGCAGAAAAAGGAGAGCGACGCACGCTCGATGATATCCCTATGGCGATGCCCGCACTGAGTCGTGCACAGAAACTGCAAAAGAGAGCAGCTACAACGGGTTTCGATTGGGATAACCCTGAAGATGTTTTGAGTAAGGTAAAAGAAGAGGTCGCTGAATTAGACGTTGAAATACAAGCTAATAACAGTCTAGCAATGGAAGAGGAGCTCGGAGATTTATTATTTAGCTGTGTCAATCTGGCCCGGCACCTTAAGATCGATTCTGAGCGAGCCATGCGTTTGGCGAATATTAAATTTCAACGGCGTTTTGAGGCAATGGAAGTTCTTGCTAGCGAAAAGAGCACCTTATTGCTGTCTGAAATATCTGTGGACGAAATGGAGTTACTCTGGGCTCAGGTCAAGAGTGCAGAGAAAGAGCTGAAAATAGAGCTACAGAAGTGACCTAGGGGATTTTGTAACCCTACAGTAGGGTTGTTTGCCTATATCAATCCGTGTATTGTGATCGGCCTTTTTTCGGCTAGTGTTTAAGGAAATTCATTGATGAGAGTTATTTTGTTAGGTCCACCAGGCGCAGGTAAGGGCACGCAGGCGCAATTTATTACTGAAAAATACGGAATCCCCCAAATATCGACAGGCGATATGCTCAGATCAGCGGTAAAAGCTGGCACTGAGCTCGGTTTAAAAGTTAAAGATATTATGGCTTCAGGTGGCTTGGTCTCTGATGAAATCATTATTGCGTTGGTACAAGAACGTATTCAACAACCAGACTGTAGTCATGGATTTTTGTTTGACGGCTTCCCCAGAACTATTCCTCAGGCACAGGCGCTGGTCGATGCTGGTGTAGACATTGAATATGTTATTGAGATTTCTGTTGATGACGAGCAAATTGTCTCTCGCTTAAGCGGACGTCGTGTACATGAGAACTCGGGTCGTGTTTATCATGTTGAACACAATCCACCGATGACTGCAGGTCTTGATAATGAGACTCAAGAACCTTTAATTCAGCGCGAAGATGATAAAGAGGCAACGATTCGTAATCGCCTGTCTATATACCATAATCAAACCAAGCCGCTGGTTGAATTCTACACTGATTTATCAAAGTCACAGACCGATGGGCCAATATTTTCGACCATCGATGGTCTAGGCCAACTTGATGAAGTTCAGGCAAGAATTGTAAAAGCGCTCGGTTAGAAGATCCGCCATAAAAAGCAGTATATCTAACGATATACTGCTTGCTCTTTCGAAATAATAATCTCTAAAAAACGTATATTTACCGCAAAAAACGCAGTTTTTACAAGTAATTGATACGTCCAGTTGGAAAATTCAACATCTCTTGCCTAAACTTTCTGATTATCAGGAAGCGATAATTTGTAATTTTTTTTTACAGTTTGTCTTAATTTAAGCAAGGAACCCACAAATGAAAAACCCAAAAAAGAAAATAGTTTCAAAGGCAAAAGTTCAGATCACACCAATTCAGAAAGCTAAAAAAGCAGTTGATACAGTAAAAGCACAGATCACTGCGCATAATAAAACCCATGCGACACTGATGGTAAAGGTTAGTAAAGCTAAAGCTAATCTTGCTATTAAAGCAACAGCCGCGAGCCAAAAGGCACTGGCATCAGCCAGACTTCAAGCCGCTGCCAGCCGTAAAAAATCTGCTCAGTTGAAAGAAGCCTTTAAGGTTGTTAAAAGTGACTTTAGAGTAGCAAGTATTAAGCAAAAAATGGCCAAGACTGAAATCGCAGCTAAAAACGCTATTCTTAGAGCAGAGCAAAAACTGCATGATGCTCAAACATCTGATTTGGCTGCTGCAGTAAAACGATTTGAGAAGCGCTGGCTGAAGGCTCGTGCTATTTCGACGGCAAAAAAAGTGAAAGCCTTGAAGAAAAAAGCGACAGTTAAAATTAAAGCCGCTGAAAAAGTGGCCTCGGCAAGACTTAAAGTAGAGGCGCGTAAGTCAGGAAAGGTTGTAAAAGGGCCTAAAAAGCCGGCTGCTGTAAAACTTGCTGCTAAGAAACCCATAGCCAAGAAACCCATAGCTAAAAAAGCTGCAATAAAAAAATTATCAGCAAGAAAGCCAGTAGCAAGAAAGCCAGTAACCAGAAAGCCAGTAGCAAGAAAATCCGCCACTTTGAGTGCAGCAGCTAAAACTACCGGTTCGAAAAAATCATCGGTGAAGAAAGTAGCCGCTAAAAAGGCACCGGCCAAAGCGACCAAGGTCAAAAAAACTTAATAGTTTAATTGCTTCGAGACCTGTAAAATCCCCCATCTTTGAGTTGGGGGATTTTTTTATGCCCCTGACAAAACTACGATTACTCCCTATTTGCAGGGATTCTAAATATGACAACTATATTAGCGATTGAAACATCGACTCCGGCATGCTCAGTTGCCTTGAATATTGGCGATAAGAGATTTTCTCGTTACTCCGAAGAACCGCGTTCGCATACTCGGTTAATTATGCGGATGATAGATGATGTTTTACGCGAAGCTGATTTAACCGTTGATCAATTAGATGCTATTGCGGTAACTATTGGCCCGGGATCATTCACCGGATTACGGATTGGTTTTTCCACTGTTCAAGGTCTTGCATTCGCTGCCGATATTCCAGTTATTGCCGTTTCAACTCTTCAGGTAATCGCCCAAACGTATAGGCGAAAATACCCTGAGACTTTAACGGTTGATCACAAGCCATCAAATATTATTATGTCAGTGCTTGATGCACGCATGGGTGAATTTAATTGTGGCGTCTATCAAATGGATGGCAATGGCCAGTTTGCAGCGACCATTGATGATCAACTACTCACTAAAAATGATGCCATTGCCCTCTGCGGTGCATTAAACCCCAGTGTTATTGTTGGTGAGGCTCAAGTTTTAATCGACGGAGAAAATTTGAGTGATAAATCAACTGTTGATATCTACCCAGATGCCATTGATCTTCTGGATATTGCCCTAGTTAAATATACTCTTGGCGCCGCAGTGTCGATTGACCAAATAGACTTGGTTTATTTGCGTGGCACTGATGCCTGGAAAAAACATACACCTTTAAGAGCCTTATAAAATATGGATCATCTACAAGCCGTTTGGTTAGCAATTATTCAGGGTATTTCAGAATTTTTGCCGATCTCAAGTTCTGCACATTTAATTTTACCCTCTGAAATATTCGGCTGGCCTGATCAGGGTCTGGCTTTTGATGTGGCTGTCCATGTTGGTTCATTAATCGCCGTGATTATTTACTTTCGTAACGATATTGTCAGCTTAACTCAGGCCTGGATAGACAGCGTATTTGTTCGACGCCACAGCCCAGAAAGCCATTTGGCTTGGTATATTATTTTGGCGACAGTGCCCGCTGGTTTAACTGGTTTACTGCTTGGTGGAATGATTGAATTACATTTGCGCTCGATGTCAGTGATCGCCTTTACAACGATTTTCTTTGGTTTATTGTTGGCTTGGGCAGATAAGCGGGGCAAGGGTGAGCGCGGTATCAACCAGTTCACTTGGAAGTCGGCTCTTTTCGTTGGCGGTGCTCAGGCGCTGGCGTTAATTCCTGGCACCTCGCGATCCGGTGTTACCATCACAGCTGCCCTGGCTTTAGGGTTTGATCGTGAAACTGCGGCACGCTTTTCGTTTTTATTGGCAATTCCAATCATTATATTAAGTGGTGGATTAAAGGGTTTAGAGTTACTAGACGCTGAATCCGTTGATTGGACAATGATCGCTATAGGTACTGTGCTCTCCGGAATTACTGCTTATCTGTGTATCAAACTCTTTTTGAAGGTGATTCAACAGATCGGCATGATGCCATTTGTTATTTATAGAATGCTGTTGGGCGCACTGTTGATTTATTTGATCTGGCAGTAGATTGGGTCAAGGATTCCAGACACTATTATGAATAAAACTGTGGCTTTTTTAGGGCTTGGCGTAATGGGTTATCCCATGGCAGGCTGGTTGAGTAAACAGGGTTATTCTGTTGTGGTATACAACCGCACAGAGTCAGTCGCTGAGCGTTGGTTAACCGAGTATACCGGTGTAGCTGAAAACTGCCCGAGCCGGGCCGTGGCCAATGCTGAAATCGTATTTTCTTGTCTCGGCAATGATAATGATGTTCGCGATGTACTATTGGCTAAGCAGGGTGCTCTGAGGAAAATGAAAGCGGGAGCGATACTGGTTGACCATACTACGACATCTGCGGAATTGGCTAAACAGCTAGCTGCTGAAGCGTCTACGGTTAATTGCGGGTTTATTGATGCGCCGGTATCGGGTGGTCAGCAGGGTGCCGAGAACGGACAGTTAACCGTCATGTGCGGCGGTAGTGAAAAACAGTTCAAACAGGTTGCTCCGGTCATTGAATGCTATGCCAAATCAGTACAGTTGATGGGTGTGGCCGGTAGCGGACAGCTGTGTAAAATGGTCAACCAAATCTGTATCGCCGGTCTAGTACAAGGCCTTGCTGAGGGGCTTAATTTTGCCAAGCGCGCTGGTCTTGATGCCGAACAGGTTGTCGAGGTTATCTCTAAAGGAGCTGCGCAATCATGGCAGATGGAAAATCGCTACAAGACGATGTTGGCAGATGAATATGAGCATGGTTTTGCTGTGCAATGGATGCGAAAAGATTTAGCCTTTGCCTTAGATGAGGCAAACAAGAATGGCAGTGACTTGCCAGTAACTCGGTTAGTCGATAAATTTTATCAGCAGGTGCAAGAGATGGGCGGCAACCGCTGGGATACATCGAGCTTGTTAGCTAGGCTCGAGCATCTAGATGATCAGGATCCAGATAAAACTAAGGAAAAAGGAATTAAAAAATGACTGTAAAAAAAAGCCAGCTAGACATATTTAATAGCCAGTTGGGTGATTTTCTAGATCAGTCGCCAACACCGTTTCATGCGGTAAAAACAATGACTGATATGCTGGCGGAGGCTGGTTTTATCGCCCTTAGTGAAACTGAAGAATGGTCTTTAAAGTCTGGCGAGAAATATTTTGTCACTCGCAATGGCTCATCGGTTATTGCTTTTGTTGTGGGTACCGATGCGCTGAGTGAAACCGGTATTCGCATAGCTGGTGCACACACAGATAGCCCCTGCCTGATGATTAAGCCCCAACCGGAGCTGTTGAATAATCAATACTATCAGTTGGGTGTCGAAGTCTACGGTGGTGCGTTATTAAATCCTTGGTTTGATCGTGATCTATCAATTGCTGGGCGGATTATTTACAAAGATAAAGATGCCCAGTTAAAGCAAAAACTGGTTAATTTTGAAGATCCTGTAGCCATGATTCCAAGCCTTGCTATTCATTTAGATCGCGAGGCAAATAGTGGCCGGACAATCAATGCTCAAACTGATATACCGCCAATATTAATGCAAGCGCAAGAGAAACAGGATTTTCACCAATTACTGAGTGAACGTTTTTTAACTGATGATGAACGAGTGGTGGACTATGAATTGTGCCTCTACGATGTTCAACAAGCCGCTACGCTTGGTCTTAAAAAAGAGTTCTTTGCCTCCGCGAGACTGGATAACTTGCTTAGCTGTTTTGTCGCGACACAAGCATTGATCCAAGCGCAAACGCATAGCACCTCACTAATAGTGTGTAATGACCATGAAGAGGTTGGCAGTGTTTCTTCTGTAGGTGCCGATGGTCCGTTCTTAGAGTCTGTGGTTGAGCGATTATGCCAAAATGATAGCGCAGCCAGTAATAAGGCTCGCGTGTTAGGTAGCTCACTGTTGATCTCTTGCGATAACGCTCACGCAGTGCACCCAAATTTCTCTAGCAAGCATGATCAGGGGCACAGTCCACTATTGAATGGCGGGCCAGTGATTAAGGTCAATGTGAAGCAGCGATACGCCACCAATGGAGTAACCGCGAGTTTATTTAGACAGATGTGCGAAGCGGTTGATGTGCCGGTGCAGACGTTTGTTTCGCGCAGCGACTTGGGTTGTGGCAGCACCATAGGCCCAGTGACCTCGGCGAAATTGGGGGTTCCAACTCTGGATGTCGGTATTCCTCAGTTGGCGATGCACTCCTGTCGTGAAGTGACTGGGTCTGCCGATCCACTGCGCTTAACTGCAGTATTAACCCATTTCTTCAATCTTTCAGGGAAGCTTCAGGTCGAACTGCAAACGGTTGTGGATGAATAAGCTTTAACTGCGATTAAAGCTAAGATCAATTATCATAGCCAGACGTTAAATTAAAAACCAAAAAAATAGAGTAATTATGAGTAAACAGCGTGTTTTAACTGGCATAACAACCTCGGGAGCGCCACATTTAGGCAACTATGTAGGTGCTATTCGTCCCGCTATTGAAGCTAGTCGCAGCGGTGATTTCGAGTCGTTTTTCTTTTTGGCTGACTACCATTCGCTGATTAAGTCTCAGAATCCCGAATTAGTCCATCAATCTACGATGGAGATTGCTGCCGCCTGGTTGGCCTTAGGGCTAGATACCGACAAGGTGACTTTTTACCGCCAGTCGGATATTCCCGAAATTACCGAGTTAACTTGGTTTCTGACCTGCATGACTGCCAAGGGTTTAATGAATCGTGCCCATGCCTATAAGGGTGCAGTTCAGGCTAACGAAGAGGCGGGTGAAGATGCCGACTTTGGTATCAATATGGGGCTGTTTAGCTATCCCATTTTAATGGCTGCGGATATTTTAATGTTCAATGCTCATCAGATACCTGTGGGGAGAGACCAGATACAGCACGTAGAAATGGCTCGCGATGTGGCCGGACGATTCAATCATCACTACGGTGAACACTTTGTGCTGCCCTCTGCGGTAGTTGACGATAAGGTGGCTATTCTTCAGGGCCTCGATGGGCGCAAGATGAGCAAAAGCTATGGCAATACTATCCCGCTATTTTTAAGTGCCAAGAAGTTGAAGAAACATATTAATAAGATTAAAACCAATTTACTTGAGCCGGGTGAAGCCAAAGATCCGGATACCTCGGCGGTATTCCAAATCTGGAAGGCCTTTGCCAGTGAGGAACAGACCGCGGCCATGCGCGAAGAGTTTGCCAATGGTATTGCCTGGGGTGAGGCTAAAAAGCAGTTGTTTGAGCTTATTGATGGACAGCTCTCTGAAGCGCGAGAGCGCTATGAGACATTGATGCAAAATCCAGCCGAGATTGAGTTAGTGCTGCAAAAAGGTGCAGAAAAGGCCCGAAAAGAAAGCAGTGAACTGTTGGCCAAGCTTCGCTATGCGGTGGGTATACGACCTCTGGTATAAGCTTTGGATCGCTTTCCAGCAATAGAGGGGTGGGATTATAAAAATTCAATCTATTGCTAATGAGAATTGAACAATAGCGCGCTATAATGCGGCGAAATTTATCCATATCACGTTTTTACTGGAGATAACCTTTAATGAATACAATCCTTAACAACCGACTGAAAAATTTTCTATTGATCACTTTAGCCTCTGCGCTTCTGTGGGGCTGTGGCTCCAGCGATAATGCAGTAGAGCTAACGGCAAAGCAGGAACAGCAGGTTGCTGAGCGAATTGCACCGGAAGGACATGTCTCTATGGCTGGTCAGGTTGCCTCTATGTCTTCGCCTGTTGGTGCGGGCGCGGCTCGTTCAGGCGCAGATATCTATGCGACCAACTGTATTGCCTGTCATAGCTCAGGTGTTGCTGGCGCGCCAATTCTTGGTGATGTGGCGGCCTGGTCTGCTCGTTTGGGTAAAGGTATAGAGACGGTTTACACCAATGCTATTAATGGTATCGGTGCTATGCCTGCGCGTGGTACCTGTATGGATTGTAGCGATGACGAAGTGAAAGCAGCGATTGATCATATTCTTGAAAACAGCAAGTAGCCGCATCTATTTCGCCCTAAAACCCGTCAAGGTTTTTAGGGCGAAATAAAATGTTTTTTCTTTCTTATGCCCGTCATTAAAATCGACACATTATTTAATCGATAAACCCTAAAATTTCAATAATTCCCCGTTACTCTTGGGCGTTTACTAAATACCTTAACCAATTTCTTGGAGCTCCTGCCATGTTTTTAAATAAGCATCATCTAGCGCTTGTAGTATCTTTTGTCTTGAGTAGCTGCTCTGATATTAAAGAGGTTCCCGCTGAGCAGTTAGATCCGGGGAGTGTTTTGGCAGCAGTGACATCGGCTCAAGAACCATCCGAATCGCGTCAAATAGCTGAAGGTGATGCTCTAGTGACAAAAATTTTGTTCGGCTCCTGTGCCGATCAAAATGACCCTCAGCCGATTTGGAAAGCGATCAACAAAGAAGTGCCGGATGTTTTTTTGTTTCTTGGGGACAATATTTATGCTGACACCGAAGACAAGCAAGTCTTTGAGCAAAAATATGAAAAATTAAATTCAATAAAGGGCTTTCAAACACTGCGCCAAAATAGCAAGATTTTGGCAACTTGGGACGATCACGACTACGGCGTTAATGATGGGGGTGTCGACTACCCAGCAAAGGAAATTTCACGCCAAGCGATGTTGGATTTTTGGGGTGAGCCAGAGTCCTCAGAAAGGCGCAGTCAGGATTGGGGTATCTACACTGCTAGCTATTTTGGTCCTGAGAATCAGCGAGTACAGATTATTATGCTCGATACACGCTGGAATCGAACGCCCTTAACCGCTTTGGTAAAAGATGAATATAAGGCCAAGCGAAAGATATTCAATAAAGGCTTCTATATTCCTGACACTGGTCCCCAGGCAACTATTTTAGGTGAAAAACAATGGCAGAGGCTTGAAGAAGAGCTAAAACAACCTGCTGATTTACGTATTATTGCTTCGAGTATACAGGTACTTTCTTATTTTACTGGATGGGAATCTTGGTCCAACTTTCCCCAAGAACAGGCGCGATTGATTGAATTGATTAAAACCACTAAGGCTAAAAATGTACTACTTATTAGTGGCGATACTCACTCGGCTGATCTCAGTGAAGTAACCGATAGTGACGGTAATAGTTTGTTCGACTTGACCTCCAGTGGGCTAACTAATACAGGGCACAGCCCCAGCCACAATCAAAACCGAATTCTGGGGCCTTATGTTGGACAAAACTATGGTTTTATTGAGATTGATTGGCAAGCACCAGGCAGGCCTGTTTTATTTGGTGTCCGCGATGTTGAGGGTGTGACGCAATTTTCAAAGCAGATTTTGATTGACCGATAAACGTAGCATTATTTATATACCCCATCCTAAAAACACAGAAGGTTATTTAGGATGGGGCATATAAAAAGACTATTCGACAGCAACCGCTTCTAACTGTGGTCCAGCATCAATTATTTCCTGTGATGGCGCAAAGCTAACAATATTCTTTACAAACAAACTGGCCAGTTTGGCTGCTTGTTCATCATAAGTATGACTGTCATTCCAGGCATTGCGAGGATTGAGATATTTGCTGTCGACCCCGTTTATTGCCAGAGGCACATCAAGATTTAAGACATCTAAATGTTCGGTTTCACAGCCTTCAAGTGAACCGTTAGTGATGGCGGTAACCACGGCTCTAGTGACTGGGATAGGGAATCGATTTCCCTTGCCGCCAGCGCCGCCAGAACCACCCGTCCAACCTGTGTTGACTAGATAGACCTTAGAGCCAAACTCTTCAATGCGTCGCATTAACAGCTCGGCATAAACACTCGCTGGGCGCGGCATAAAGGGTGCGCCGAAGCAGGTCGAGAAGGTTGGGTGAATGCCCGCTTCAGCACCGATCTCTGTAGAGCCAACACGCGCGGTGTAACCACTTAAAAAGTGATAGGCAGCAGCTTCTTTGCTGAGCAGTGATACTGGCGGTAATACACCTGTCACATCGCAGGTTAAGAAGATTATATTCTTTGGCTCACCAGACTGGTTTTCAAGGCAGCGTTTGGCAATATGCTCTAAAGGGTAGCTGCAGCGACCATTTTCGCTGAGTGAAGTGTCGCAGTAATCGGCGGTGCGTTGGCCCTCTGAGATCACTACGTTTTCAATAATCGCACCAAAGCGAATAGCATCCCATATCACGGGTTCATTTTTCTGACTTAGGTCGATAGTCTTGGCGTAGCAGCCGCCCTCAATATTGAACACCGTACCTTTGCCCCAGCCGTGTTCATCATCGCCAATAAGGTAGCGATCAGGATCCGCTGAAAGGGTGGTTTTACCTGTGCCAGAAAGGCCGAAAAACAGTGCTGTATCGCCATCCTCACCTTCATTCGATGCACAGTGCATAGGCATAACATCTTTTTCCGGTAAGAGAAAATTCTGCACCGAGAACATGGCTTTTTTCATTTCACCGGCATAGCGCATTCCTGCGAGCAGCACCTTGCGTTGAGCGAAATTTATAAGCACTGCACCGTCACTGTTGGTGCCGTCACGATCGGGTTCGCAGACAAAATTTGCCGCATGAAGGATTGTCCATTTCTGTTTCTCGAGTGGATTGTATTTGTCTGTACGGATAAACATATTGCGTGCAAACAGAGAGTGCCATGCGGTCTCGGTAGTGACTTGGACGGGGATATAGTGTTTCGAGTCTTGACCAACATGGAGGTGAGAAACGAAACGCTCTTTTTCTGTAATGTAAGTTGTTACGCGTTCCCACAGGGCATCAAATTTTGCGGTATCAAAAGGGCGGTTGACTGAACCCCAGTCAATGGCTTCGCAGGAGCTGGGTTCATGAACAATAAATCGATCAGCGGGTGATCTTCCGCTGCGCTGGCCGGTAAGGGCTAAGAATGCGCCGGTATCTGCGAGATGTCCTTCACCTCGTTTGAGAGCTGTTTCTATAAGCTCGGTTGAGCTTGGGTCGGTGTGTACTACTTGGGTCATTTTCTTCCTCTCTTCCTAAGGTGAACGAAAATAGATGGATGCTTGATTCCATATGTCAGCTAATTATGCCAGATAACTTTTCCTAATCTAAGTCGGGTATTAAAAATATTCCTTGCTACGATGGTTAGTGCACTGGTGGGTGTGGAGGGTCAAACAACTCTGAAATATCTCTTGAAGTAAATCGATATTCCTGAGAGCAAAATTCACAGGTGATCATGATAAGTCCCTGTGTTACTGACATATCCACCACTTCATCGTGTCCGAGAGAGATCAGTGCGGACTCTGTGCGCTGTCTTGAACAGCTGCAAGAAAAGCATAGTGATTGGGGCTCGAACAGGCGTAATTCTTGCTCATGGAATAACCGGTATAACTGGTCATTATGAGAAAGTTCCAGTTGTTCGGTGCTTGAAAGGGTTTCAAACAAGACTGAGATGTTCTGCCAATCATCAGCACTTTTTTCCGCATCTATGGATGAGGGGAGCTGTTGAATCAACATTCCCGAGGCAGATTCTGCGTTTGAGGATAACTTGATTTTAGTCGGCAACTGCTCGGATTGATAAAAGTAGAATTCAAGGCACTGGCTAAGATTCTCTCCGTCCAGTGGAACAACACCCTGATAGCGTTCTTTGCCTTCAGGTTCAATAGTAATGGCTAGAATCGCCGAACCGAGTAACTCTTTAAGGCTACTGATATCTTTAATGTTATCAAAGTCACCGCGCACAATACCACGCAGCTTGTTGCCCTGAGTACATTCGGCCATCACTGTGGATATCGGGCCATCACCTCTCGCCTGTATTGTGATCATTCCGCTATTCTTCAATGTCGTGCTGAGAAGACTGGCGGCAGCGAGAAACTCACCAAATAGCAGTGCTACTTGGGGTGGGTAATTTTGGTTTGCCAGCAGGTCTTGATAACTCGCTGATAAGGTGGTTATTTCACCGCGTATATCAGTGTTATCAAACAGGAAGCGTTGCAGAGTGTCGTTGTTAGTCATAGGGCGCGTATTGTACTGAAATTTTCCTTAATTACTTAAAAAACGATGAATTTGGCGACGTTGTTTTTTATTCGGTCTGCCATCGCTGACCGCGCCACTATTCGCCGCTTTGCGTTCTGCGCTTTGTTTCTCTCGAAGTTCAATACTTTCCGCGGTCTCACTGTACAAGAGCATGGCCTCAGGTGCCCCGCGGCGCTGCTCTGAAAGAGCGATGACTTCCACGACTTTACTGTCAAACCCTTGACGAATAGTGAGTACTGTTCCAATTTCGAGTTGCCGGCTGGCCTTGGATTTATTGCCGTCAATATGAACTTTACCATTTTCGATTGCGGCTTTTGCCAGAGAGCGGGTCTTGAAAAAGCGCGCGGCCCAAAGCCATTTATCGATCCGCACTTTATTCATGGCTTATTCCCTGAGCCCTGAGTCAGAGCTAAGTATCTGTTCAAATGAGTTGATCATCGTAAAGTGATCAGATTTTCGAGATTCCCCTTTACTGTCTGGCTGCTCTATACAGAGCAGATGCTTAATCCCGTATTTTTGAGCTGATTGCAGAATTGCTTCTGAATCATCAATAAAGAGTGTGCGTGTAGGGTCGAAGCCCACAGACTGTTGCAATAACTGCCAGAACCTCTGCTGCTCTTTGGGTTGCCCGTAGTCATGGGAAGAGATAACCGAGTCTAAAAGAGCCTCTATGCCGGTTAAGGCAAATTTTATGGCAACGCTGTTGCGATGAGCGTTGGTCACCAATACACGTTGTTTATTGTGCAGGCCCAGCGTCTCTAGAAAGGGTCGCACAAAAGGCCGCTCGCCAATCAGGTGGTTGATTTCTTTTTTTAGTTCGATGATATCCAAGTTGAGTTCACGAGACCAAAAGTCGGTGCAATACCAGTCGAGCGTGCCCTGCAGTTCGCGCATACGCTGTTGAAGATTGCCGATAACTAAATCGACTGAGGTATTGTTTTCTTCAGCGTAGCGTTTTGGCAGGTGGTGCAACCAGAAAAAATTGTCGAAATGCAGATCGAGTAACGTCCCATCCATATCCAGAAGAACGGTATCTATATTTGCCCAATTCATTGTGATCAATTTTTTAACCTATTTAGTGAATGACGTTGAATTCAAAAAAGATCATCCGGCAAACTGTTCTGTGCACCGCTGGGTAGGGCTTCCCCGCCTGTCAGTTCTGGAACATTTTCTGCCTTGAAGAACTCGAAGATACCTGTTTGGTTCGGGTCTACACGCATGCCAGTTTTGGCATCTATCTTAACCATAACAATACCGTCTGGCTGAGGTCGATTAGTGTCCGTCTTGCCATCCAGTGCTTCGCGGATAAAGTCGATCCAAATTGGCAGTGCCGCCGATCCACCATACTCATTGCGGCCAATTAAGGAATTGTCATCAAAACCAACCCAGGTAGTAACTGTAAGATGTGGCGAATAGCCTGAGAACCAAGCATCGCGTGGGCCATTGGTGGTACCAGTCTTGCCCGCTAGATCAGAGCGGTTGAGTACTTTTGCCTTAACCCCCGTGCCGCGCAAAATAACATCTTTTAACATTGAGTCGATAATATAAGCCGTTTTTTTATCAATTACTCGGACGGCTGCGGGATTAGTTGTGTCTGGGAGTTTTTCAAGTGCCTGCTTAATTAGTTCGAAACTCTGACGTTCATCTTCAGGCAGCGATTCGCGGGCCAGTTCATTTAACAGCTCTTCAAGTTGCAGGTCGACTTCATCAACAGCACTGGAAAAAGACTTGCTGGAGTTATTGGTTTGATAATCGCTACTAACCGATTCATTGGAAAGCCCTTGGTTGGAAAGCTTTTGATTAGACGGTTCTTGATTAGAAAACTCTTGACTAAAAAGCGGAGCAGCTGTGTCGCAGTTTACACAAACGGTGTCTGGCGTTGCTCGGTAGATGATGTTGCCATCACGATCTACCACTGTCGCCAGTACATAGGGCACCACACGATAACCGCCGTTGGCAATAATATTGTAAGCGCTGGCAACTTTAAGCGGTGTCATAGCGTGACTGCCGAGGGCCAATGATAAATCCAGTGGCATTTCACCGGTGTCGAAACCGAAGCGCTGAAGCCCTTCCAGAGTGCGATCAATGCCCATGCGTCGCAAAAGTCGAATGGAAACCATATTGCGTGAGCGGTACAGTGCCTCGCGCAAACGTGTCGGACCATAGAACTTACCACCATCATTTTCGGGTCGCCACATATCCTCGAGATTTTTGTCGTTGAACACCACCGGTGCATCATTGATCATCGAGGCGGCAGTAAAACCATTATCAAGTGCCGTGGTGTAAATAAACGGTTTAAAGTTTGAACCCGGCTGACGCAGAGCCTGAGTCACGCGATTAAATCGGCTGTGGCGAAAATCGAAGCCACCGACCAATGCTCGAATAGCACTATCTTGAGGATCTAGAGCGACCAACGCTGATTGAACCTCAGGTATCTGGGCTAGCTGCAAAGTGTTATCGCCTGTGCGGATCACACGGATGAGATCACCGCGAGTAAAAACGTCAGAGGCACTTTGAATAGGCGCTGAGCGTGCATTGATAGTTTTGAACAGTCGCAGGCCTTTTAGTCCATTCACCCAGTTGAGGGCTTCTAATTCACCCTTTCGATTGAGCAATGTCAGATGATCCTCAGCAACTTCGCTGACTATTGCTGGCTCAAGATTACCGTAGACTGAGGTTTTATTTAATACAGTAGCCCAATTTTCCTCTGGGATTGCGAGTTGCTCAGGACCGCGGTAACCATGGCGTTTGTCATACGCAATAATTCCCTCTTGCAGTGCTTTGACGCCATTCTTTTGCATACTGGAATCAATTGTGGTGATTGCCGAATAACCTTCTGTATAGGCTTTAAGACCAAATTTACTGATAACTTCCTGACGCACCATTTCAGCACTATAGGCCGCATCTAATTCGGAAATAGAGCCGTGATAAGAAGCGTTGTCCTGTTCTGCCACAGCTAATTGGTACTGTTGCTTGTCGATATTATCAAGCAACAACATACGCCCAAGAATCCAATTTCTTCGCAGTAAAGCACGCTGGGGATTGGCAATAGGATTGTAGGTTGAGGGTGCCTTTGGCAGTCCGGCGATCATAGCCACCTGAGCTAGTGTCAATTCTTGCAGACTCTTTCCGTAGTAGACGTGAGCTGCTGCACCAACCCCATAGGCGCGATTACCCATATAAATCTTATTGGTGTAGAGCGATAAGATTTCTTGTTTAGTTAATTCTTCCTCAATTTTAAAGGCGAGCAGTATTTCATTAAATTTGCGTGAAAACTCCTGACGGCTACTGAGAAAGAAGTTGCGTGCCACCTGCATGGTTATAGTGCTGCCACCGCTGCGAATACGACCGGTGGTAACTAATTCGAAAGCGGCGCGGAGCAAGCCAGAAATAACAATGCCTCGGTGCTCAAAAAAACTATCGTCTTCAGCGGCAAGAAAGGCATCAATCATAGATTGGGGGATTTCGTCGAATGACACTGGAGAGCGTTTTTTCTCCCCGAACTCGGCAATTACTTTTAAATCTTGTGAATAGATTCGCAGTGGAATTTGTAACTCGATCTCCTTTAGTTCCTCGACTGATGGGAGTTTTGGGCTAAGGTAGAGGTACAAACAGGTAGTTACAACAAGAAAGCCGCCTGTTCCAAGGAGAGCCAGCATAGCTAGTGGTTTGAATAAATTACGCATTGAGATAGACACTATTTTCAGGCACCAGAAAAATTCAGGGTCTATTATAAGGTGTAGGGAATGTGAAGTGCATCATTTGCAAGATTACTTAGGATTGTTAATGTAGTTTCTAGCTCGGGTTTCTAGATATGCGTACTCGCCGAGGATGGCTGATAAAAAGGAAATAATTACAATATGGAATTCTTCGATTTTTTCTCGAACCCCTCTAAACCAATGATAGGGCTTGATATTTCCTCATCTGCGGTAAAGCTAATTGAGCTGAGTAGGTCTGGTGACGGATACAAGGTAGAGGCATACAGAGTACTGCCGTTACCACCCAATACAGTGGTAGAAAAAAATATTGCCGACCTCGATGCGCTGTCAGAAACCATCGAATCGGTTGTTAAACGCTCAGGCACCAAGCTAAAAGATACTATATCGGCAGTTTCTGGGTCATCGGTCATCACCAAAGAGATTGAACTACCTGCAGGCCTCACCGAGCTGCAGATGGAAATGCAGATCGAAGTTGAAGCTGATCAGTATATTCCCTACCCGATGGAAGAGGTGGCCTTCGATTTTGATGTAATAGGTCCAGTGGAGAATAACCCTGACTTGGTGCGAGTGCTCTTGGCAGCTTGCCGTCAAGACAATGTCGAGCATCGTCGACAGGCTTTGGAGATGGCTGGACTGCAGCCCAAAGTAATTGACGTAGAGGGCTTTGCTGTAGAACGTGCTTATAAACTGATGGAAGGCCAGCTTGATCAAGTTGGCGATCAAGTTGTTGCCATTGCTGATATTGGTGCCACCATGTTTACCTTCACCGTTTTAGTGGATGGAAAAACGATCTACAGTCGTGAGCAACTGTTCGGTGGCAAGCAGCTAACCGAAGAGATACAGCGTCGATATGGCTTATCTTGGGAAGAGGCTGGAGAAGCAAAGCGTAAAGGCGGCTTGCCGGAGGATTATGAAACCGAAGTGTTGGTGCCCTTTAAAGAATCACTCATTCAGCACATTACCCGCTCCTTACAATTCTTTTACTCGTCGAGTCACTTTAATTATGTAGATCAACTATTTCTGGCTGGTGGTGTATCTGCCTTGGAGGGCTTGGTTGACGAGGTTGAGCAGGTAATTGGTCTGCCCACAGCAGTGGCAAACCCACTGGCAAATATGCAGCTGAGCAAGTCTATCAATGCTTCGGCGATTGCTAATGATGCCCCCGCATTATTGCTTGCTGTAGGGCTGGCGATGAGGAGTTTTGAATAAATGACGAGTATTAATTTATTACCTTGGCGAGAAGAATCACGCGAGCAGCGAAGAAAAGCTTTTCTCGGTAAGTTATTGGCCGCCGCGCTGATCGGCGCTGTGTTGGTATTTATATGGATCTCTGTTGCTCAGGCGCAGTTGGGTAATCAAAGCTCGCGAAACAGTTATCTTGAATCGAATATTGCCGAGATGGACAAAAAAGTTGCCGAAATTAGCGAGCTAAAGAGCAAAAAACAAGAAATGATTTCTCGTATGAAAGTTATTCAAGACCTGCAGGGAAACCGCTCGGAAGTGGTTAAGGTTTTCGATGAGCTTGTTCGCGCAATGCCTGATGGTACTTATCTAGCAAATCTTAAAAAAACCGCTGGTACAGTAAAAATGTCTGGTTTCTCTGAGTCGAATAATCGTATTTCTGCCTTGATGAGAAACCTGGACACCTCTTACAAATACCAAGAGTCAAACCTTACCAAAGTTCAGCAAGATACAACTCTTGGGGATCAGGGCAGCGTATTTGATCTGCAAATTAAAATAGAAAAGCTGGATGTTGGCGACTCTGAAGTTAGTGCGCCGTAGATAAAATTTGATACCAGAGAGTAGTTTATAACTAATAAATTTATAGCAGGGACGTTATGCCATTTTTAGAGAGCGTAAAAGAATTAAAAGATATCGATTTTGCCGAATTAGATATTCAGCAAATTGGTGTTTGGCCGACCGCTTTAAAAACGATTTTAATCGCATTGATTTTAATCGTAATACTAGGGCTGGGCTATTTTCTTAAAGTACAGGATATCCGCGATCAGACTCAGCGCGCCGCTGAGAAGGAGGCGCAATTATTGCAGCAGTATCAGAGCAAAGCGTTTTTGGCAGCGAATTTAGATGCATATCGTCAGCAAATGATTGAGCTAGACGAAACCTTTGGCGCCCTTTTAGAGCAGCTACCCAAAGACACCGAAGTCCCCGGCCTACTCGAAGATATTACCGAAGTGGCTTATGGAAGCGGCCTGAGTATGAAATCTATATCACTGCAGCCAGAAAAGGTTTCTGAGTTTTATGTCGAGCTGCCAATTAGAATTGATGTGACCGGCGACTACCATGATTTTGGTTCTTTTGTTAGCGGTGTAGCGGCACTTCCGAGGATTGTCACTCTGCATGATTATGCAATAAAAAAATCTGAGGGTTCTCAACTTAATATGGTTATAGAAGCTAAAACCTATCGCTACAAAGCGGAGGCAGAGTAATGAATATTCGTCTTTTAGGTCACTCCGCGCGTTCGGTACTCTCAGTGCTCTCAATACTTCCAATACTGTGTGTTCTGAGTTTGGCTGGTTGCTCAGGTGATCGGCAACATGCTGATCTCGATCAGAAAATGAAAGATGCTCGCAATAAACCGCAGGGCACTATTGAGCCTCTGCCCACGTACCCGCCCGCAGAGCGGTTTAAATACTCGGCACTTGCACTGCGCAGCCCATTTGAGGCGCCCGTTATCGTAACCGGCAACGAGAAGGTATCGGGGAAAGCAGTAGCCGCCCCTGATCAGCAAAGACGCAAAGAGCCCTTAGAATTGATTAATTACACCTTGCTCAGCATGGTTGGCACATTATCCAAAGAAGGCAATGTTTGGGCGCTAATCAATGACGGTGATGGCAGGGTGCACAGAGTGAGAGTAGGCAATTATCTAGGCAGAAATTATGGCCTGATAACTAATATTGGCGCCTTTGAAGTAGAGATTATGGAAACCGTTCCCGACGGTAAAGGTGAATGGATTAACCGGCCGCGTACTATGGCCATGGATGAAGAGTGAGTAACTCGCTAGGGAAAAGTAAAATGATGAGTCGAATCAAAAACTTGTATTTGTTATTAGTGATATTACCTGGATTTGCTTGGGGAGAAGTTAAGGTAACTGATATCGAATTTGCATCCCTTCCCGGTGAGCAGTTTGAAATCAGGCTTCTGTTCTCCGAGAACCCACCACAGCCAAAGGCTTATGAGATAAGTAATCCGGCGCGTTTGATTTTGGATTTTCCCGGAGTAGGTAGCAGCTTAGCTGAGAAAAAATATGCGCTGGGATTTGAAAATGCCAGCGATGCTGTGATTATCGCCGATGGCAGCCGAACTCGTCTTATCGTTAATTTGACAGAATCTGCACCCTTTAAAACCGATATTGATGGCAATGCTATGACTCTGAGAGTCGGTTCTGATGGCGCCGGCCAGTTTAGTCCAAGTTCAGTTCGGCAGGCGGATAATAGTCAAAATGATGATTTTTCTTCTAGCGATTTGTCTGTCACCGAGGTTGATTTCCGTCGCGGCAAAGATGGCTCCGGCACAATTAGTATTGGCCTTAGCCAACCGTCGGTAAACGTAGATATCGATCGCAATAACAGTGAAATTAAGCTGTCTTTTTACCAGACAGAGCTACCAGGGCGATTGGATAGGCGTTTGGATGTGGTCGATTTCGCTACCCCTGTAGAGACAATTGATACTGTTCAGGAAGGTACTACAACCACGATTACTATTGAGGCTTCTGGGCAGTATGACTATCTGGCATATCAGGCTGATGGTCAGTATGTGGTCAATATCAAGCCACTTTCTGATGCTGAAGTTGAAGAGCAGAGTAGAAAATTTGCCTTCAACGGTGAGCGACTGACCCTTAATTTCCAAAATATTGAAGTGCGATCGGTGTTACAAATTATTGCCGAATTTACCTCTTTAAATCTTGTCGCTAGTGATACGGTCACGGGCAGTATTACTCTGCGGTTGGACAATGTTCCCTGGGATCAAGCACTTGAAATTATCCTTAAAGCCAAAGGGTTGGATAAGCGCCAAGAGGGCAATGTACTGATGGTCGCTCCGGCATCAGAAATTGCTGAGCAGGAACGCCTTCAAGTTGAAGCTAACAAGCAACTGCAAGAATTAGCCCCTCTGGAAACCACCTTTGTACGTATTAAATATGCTGATGCTGCAGAAATATTTGAATTATTCACTGCCCGTAATGCTGGAACGGGCCAGTCTGGTGCAGGGGGTGGTCGTGAAGGCAATGCAACCAATACCATCCTGTCAGAGCGCGGCAGTGCGATTGTCGATGAGCGAACCAACACAATTATCCTCACTGATACGGAAGAGAAAATAAATGAGTTTAAGCGGCTAATTGATGAAATTGACGTTCCGATTAAGCAGGTTCTAATCGAAGCGCGAATTGTTATTGCCAATACTGATTTCAAAAAAGAATTGGGTGTTACTTGGGGTTTGGCGGGTATAGATAAGTTGGCCGGTGGAACAATTGGCAGTGCCTTTGGTGATAAGACTCTGGGTTTTTCGGGTCGACGGTCAGGGCTAAATCCGGGAGCTGGGGTAGCTGAGAGTTTTAAATACTCCGCCGATGAAATTGAAACAGATGATGGCCCTGATGGCATCGCAGGCAATGCAGATGATGTGACAACCTTTACTAGAAACTTTGATTTTGGCTTGGGCGATAGTTTGGCTGTAGATTTAGGTGTAGCTAATCCAACAGGTTCATTTAGCTTGGGTTATCTAACTGATAACTTCCTGATTGATTTAGAGCTCAGTGCATTGGAATCCGATGGCTTTGGTGAAATCGTTTCACAACCAAAAGTACTTACCGGTGATAAACAACAGGCGGTAATAAAATCGGGTACCGAGATCGCCTTTCAAAAAGCTACTTCAAGTGGTGCCACCAGTATTGAATTTAAAGAGGCTGTACTGCAGTTAGAGGTCACTCCGCAGATTACCCCGGATAACCGTATTATTATGGATCTACTGGTATCTCAGGATTCGGTAGGCGCCTTTACTCCAACCGGTGAGCCTTCTATCGATATCACTCAGATTCAAACACAGGCTCTGGTGGGTAATGGGCAAACCCTAGTCTTAGGTGGCATCTTTCAAACCGAAGAAGTTAATGGCACAGAAAAGGTACCATTACTGGGTGATTTACCTTTTTTAGGTAGACTTTTCAGAAATGACCTGCGAAATGTTGAAAAACGTGAAATACTGATCTTTATAACACCAAAAATAATTGACGACAGTTTATTGGATCGATGACACCACAGCATATATTCTTGGTCGGCCCCATGGGGGCTGGCAAAACTACTATTGGTAAGCATTTAGCAGATCTCCTTGGTCTGCCGTTTGTCGATGTGGACACTGAAATTGAATCTCGGGCCGGCGCTGATATCCAGTGGATATTTGATATGGAAGGCGAGCAGGGCTTTCGTGATCGCGAGTGTAAAATGCTTCTAGATATGTCCAGCAACAGTCAGCCAAAAGTTATTGCAACTGGCGGTGGAATTGTTCTGCGCGATGAAAATAGGGCCGTATTGCAGCGCACAGGCATGGTGGTTTATTTGTCAGCGACCGCCGAGCAGTTATTTGAGCGCACTCGAAGAGATAAAACTAGGCCTCTGTTACAGGTTGAGGATCGCCGCGCAGTTATCGATCAGCTCGTGGAGACTCGCGACCCGCTCTATAATCAGGTGGCTGATTTGGTATTTCCCTCAGGCTCCATGCAGCCAAACAAATTGGCAAAAAAACTGGCTGAAGCCCTTTCGGCGCTATGATAAGCTCTGTGAGATAAATTGCGCGGCTATCTGGCGGCGTATTAATTGTCCACAGTATCCACTTTATCAAGAGTCAGAGTGCTTCATGACGTCAGTATCCAAGAAAGTCCAAGTTCAGTTAGGTGATCGTTCCTATCCCATTCATATTGGTGCAGGAGAAATTCAGCGCGCTGATATCGCCAGTTACATCTGTGGGAAAAAGGTTCTTATTGTCAGCAATGAAACCATCGCACCGCTCTATCTTGAGCTTGTTGAAAAACAACTGCCTAGTAAGCAGGTGGATAGGGTTATTCTTGCCGATGGCGAGCAGTATAAGAATTTGGAAAATCTCAACTTGATCTTTGATCAATTGATCACCAGTCACCATGATAGAAAAACTACATTGATCGCCCTTGGTGGTGGTGTGGTCGGCGATATGACTGGTTTCGCCGCAGCCTGCTATCAGCGCGGTGTTCCATTTATTCAAATCCCAACCACATTGTTGGCTCAAGTGGATTCGTCTGTGGGCGGAAAAACTGCGGTTAACCACCCTTTGGGTAAGAATATGATCGGCGCTTTCTATCAGCCTCAAGCGGTCATTATTGATACCGATACCCTATCCACTCTGCCTGATAGAGAGTTTTGTGCGGGTTTGGCTGAAGTTATTAAGTATGGATTGATCGTAGATGCAGACTTTTTTAGCTGGTTAGAGTGCAATCTAGAGGCTCTGTTGAATAGAGATCAGCAGGCTTTAGCCTATGCCGTAGAACTTTCATGTATCAGCAAGTCTCGTGTTGTGGCTGCCGATGAAACCGAGCAGGGTGTTCGCGCAATTTTAAATCTAGGGCATACCTTTGGTCATGCCATCGAAACTTTTCAGCAGTACAAGGATTGGATTCACGGTGAAGCCGTAGCCGCTGGTATGGTTATGGCCGCAGAGTTATCTGTCATGGCCGGTGATTTAAGCTTTGCTGATCTCGAGCGAATAAAGAATTTATTAACCGCCTGCGCTCTGCCAGTTACTCCACCGAAGGGTATGGCGGCAGAAGATTTTATGCGCCTTATGGTTCGGGACAAAAAAGTGCTCGATGGACAGTTGCGTTTAGTACTAATGAAAAGTCTTGGCAACGCCTATGTGAGCGATAAATTTGCCACTGCAGATCTCGATAAAATGTTAAATCAGACCTGTATGTCAGGGTAGATTTTATCGATGCCTACAGCTATTCAGCTAGGGTTGTATTGTTTATTGCACAGTCTGTGAGTATCGGTTTACACAGTCGCCATTTTTGAACAATTAGATCTGTAATTGATGTGATATGAGATTTTTGTCATTTATTGATCATAGATAAGCCTGAAAGCCACAGTTGATCCGTATAAGAGAATTGTCGAAGGTGCGTTCAGAGTGTAGAATGCCCACCGTTTTGTCTGTTTAGCCTAGTATTGTAATCTTTGGCTATCACCACTTTACTCTTTTATGCTTGTTTTGATGCATATCCTAGTACTTCTTTAGTGCTTAATTGAGAGTTTAATTTAGAAATTAAATAGAGTTTATTTATGGCTCAGAGCTTATGTCGGCTTGACGATTTTAAAGATAACTGCGGTTTTGGTTTAATTGCCCATATCAAGGGTAAGACAAGTCACAAACTGTTACTTAATGCTATTCAGGCTCTGACCTGTATGACACACCGCGGCGGTGTTGCAGCTGATGGTAAGACCGGCGATGGCTGTGGTCTTCTGTTGCAAAAACCCGATAGCTTTTTGCGCACAGTGGTTAAAGAAACACTGCAAATAGAGCTTCCTGAGCTCTATGCTGTTGGCGCAGTAATGCTTAATACTGATGACGAGAAGCGTGCATTAGCCAAAGATATTCTTGAAAAAGAACTTACCGCACAGGGGCTACAGATTCTTGGGTGGCGTGAAGTTCCCACCGATAGTAATTGTCTGGGCCCTATCGCCATCGAATCGCTACCTGCTTTTGAACAGGTTTTTATAGCACCTGGCGATATTGTCGATGAAAAACATTTCAGCGCTCGATTGTATATGGGGCGTCGCAAGGCCGAAAAGCAGCTAACTGACGACAGTCTTTTTCATATTGCCAGCCTGGGTACCAAAATCCTCAGCTATAAAGGGCTGATGATGCCGGTGGATTTGCCGGGCTTTTATTTGGATCTTGCCGATGAGCGTTTGGAAACTGCTATCTGTGTTTTCCATCAGCGCTTTTCAACCAACACCATGCCTCGATGGCCACTGGCCCAGCCGTTCAGAATGTTGGCTCACAATGGTGAAATTAACACCATTATGGGTAACCGCAACTGGTCTGTGGCGCGCACGCCAAAATATAGTTCGGAGTTATTACCGGATCTTGCGGAAGCTGCACCATTGGTTAATCGCACCGGTTCTGATTCCTCAAGTCTAGATAATATGCTTGAAATGCTAGTGACCGGTGGTATGGATTTGCATTTAGCCGTGCGCACCTTAATTCCGCCAGCTTGGCAGAATGTCGAAGACCGGAATCCCGATCACCGTGCACTTTATGACTACCTATCGATGCACCAAGAGCCTTGGGATGGACCTGCTGGATTGGTTATTACCGATGGTCGCTTTGCAGTTTGTACCCTAGATCGCAACGGTTTGCGTCCCTCTCGTTGGGTAATCACCAATGATGATGTGATCACCGTAGCCTCTGAAGTGGGTGTTTATGATTACCGCACAGAAGATGTGGTAGCCAAGGGGCGTTTAGGGCCCGGAGATATTCTTTCGATTGATACCCAGGAAGGAAAGATTCTCTTCCGTGATGAAATTGAAGATCAGCTCGCAGCTCGCCACCCCTACAAGAAATGGCTGCATGAAGGGCGTTACGCGATTGAATCGAGCTTTGATATGGATAGCATCGAGATCGAGGGGACTCTCAGTCGTGATGAAATTAAATGTTATATGAAGATGTTCCAGGTCTCCTTTGAAGAGCGAGATCAGGTACTCAGACCTCTGGCTGAAGGTGGGCAAGAGGCGACCGGCTCGATGGGTGACGATACCCCTATGGCCGTACTGTCGAAAAAACATCGCAATATCTTTGATTACTTCCGCCAGCAATTTGCTCAGGTAACCAATCCACCGATCGATCCACTGCGCGAAGCAATTGTTATGTCGCTAGGCGTCGAACTGGGTCGTGAAGAGAGTATTTTTGAGGAGAACCCTTATCTGGGTACCCGTATTGGTCTGTCTAGCCCAGTACTTTCACCGCGTAAATATTACGCTTTAAAGCTCAATGAGTTTGAGCAGTTTCCCGTGGTTAAATTTGCGCTTAACTACGATGCTGGCGAAGAAAATTTGCAGCAGGCGATCAAACGCATATGTGTTGAAGTCGCTGATGCGGTTCGCGACGGCGCGGTGATCTGTATTCTTTCCGATCACAATATAGTTCAGGGTAAGCAGCCGATACATATATTGCTTGCCGTGGGTGCGGTGCACAATTACCTGATAGAGCAGGGCCTACGCAGTAACGCCAATATTGTTGCCAGTACCGGTTACGCAAGAGACTCGCACCAGATAGCCGCGCTGATTGGCTGTGGGGCATCACTGGTTTATCCGTACCTTAGCTACCATGTTCTCTGCGACCTTATTGATAGCGGAGAGCTGCTTATTGATGTTAATACTGCGTTTAAGCAGTATAGAAAAGGTATTAACAAAGGCCTGCTAAAAATACTCTCAAAAATGGGTATTTCAACCATTGCCTCCTATCGAGGCGCGCTGTTATTTGAGGCTATTGGCCTTAACAGTGAAGTGGTCGACCTATGTTTCCCCGGACTTGTCAGTCGTCTTGAGGGTGCAAACTTTAATGATCTCGAGACAGACCAAACTGAACTTTCCAAAATGGCTTGGAAACTACGCAAGCCCATTGAGCCCGGCGGTCTGCTTAAATATGTTCATGGTCAGGAGTATCACGCCTACAACCCTGATGTTGTTCAGACCATGCACAAAGCTGTGCAGAACGATGATTACAAGGCTTGGGGTGAATATGCCGATCTGGTTAATAAGCGACCAGTGGCTACCCTGCGTGACCTACTCAAACTCAGCGATAAGACTACGCCGATTGAACTGGCATCAGTTGAGCCTATAGAGGAAATTGTTAAACGCTTTGATTCTGCCGGTATGTCATTGGGCGCTCTTTCACCGGAAGCCCATGAATCATTAGCTGAAGCGATGAACGGTCTGGGTGGACGTTCTAATTCCGGTGAAGGTGGTGAAGATCCAGCCCGCTATGGCACGATTAAATCATCGAAAATCAAACAGATTGCCTCCGGGCGATTTGGTGTAACACCAGCTTACCTATCCAGTGCCGAGGTTCTGCAGATTAAAGTCGCGCAGGGCGCCAAGCCAGGAGAGGGCGGTCAGTTGCCGGGCGGTAAGGTCAATGAGTTGATTGCACGCCTGCGTTATTCTGTGCCGGGGGTGACATTGATATCACCACCACCGCACCATGATATCTATTCGATTGAAGATCTTGCCCAGCTAATTTTTGACCTGAAACAGGTCAATCCAAGTGCGCTGGTATCGGTCAAGCTTGTTTCACGTCCCGGTGTAGGCACCATTGCTGCCGGTGTAGCTAAAGCGTATGCCGATTTGATTACCATCTCTGGTTATGACGGTGGTACTGCCGCGAGTCCAATCAGTTCAATCCGTTATGCAGGATCTCCATGGGAATTGGGTCTAACTGAAACACATCAAACTCTGCGTGCTAATGACCTGCGCGACAAGGTTAGAGTTCAAACGGATGGTGGACTAAAGACGGGTCTCGACGTAATTAAAGCAGCGATTCTCGGTGCAGAGAGCTTCGGCTTTGGCACCGGCCCAATGGTTGCATTGGGTTGTAAATACCTGCGTATCTGTCACCTAAATAACTGTGCAACTGGTGTTGCGACGCAAGATGGACGTCTGCGTAAAGATCATTATCGCGGCACTGTGGCCATGGCAACTAACTTCTTTAAGTTTATCGCCATGGAAACCAGAGAGTGGTTGGCCCTGTTGGGTATGCGCTCTCTCGAAGAATTGATCGGTCGAGTTGATTTACTTGAAACACTACCGGGCGATACCAGCAAACAGCAGCATTTAGAACTCTCGCCGCTACTTGAAGATCGCTCTGAATTGGAAGGCAAGCCGCAAATCTGTTCTCAGCCAAAAAATAACCCGCTAGATCAGGGGCTGTTGGCGGAAAAAATGGTTGAGCAGGCGTTACCTAGTATCGAAGCTCAGACTGGCGGTAGCTTTGACTTTAATGTTGGCAACTGTGATCGCTCTATTGGTGCGCGTTTATCGGGTGAAATTGCAAAACGCTACGGCAATACTGGTATGTCGCAATCACCGATTAGACTTAATCTAAAAGGGGTTGCGGGACAGTCACTGGGGGTTTGGAATGCCGGTGGTTTAGAGATTTATCTTGAAGGCGACGCCAATGATTACGTCGGCAAAGGTATGGCCGGTGGCAAGTTGGTATTACGTCCACCAGAGAACAGCACATTCAGTTCCAACGAAACTCCCATTATGGGTAACACCTGTCTCTATGGTGCCACCGGAGGCAGAATATTTGCCGCTGGTAAGGTTGGTGAGCGCTTCGCAGTCCGCAACTCAGGTGCTGTAGCGGTTGTCGAAGGTGCTGGCGATCACTGCTGTGAATATATGACGGGTGGCATAGTGACCATTCTCGGTTCAACCGGCTACAACTTTGGCGCTGGTATGACCGGTGGTTTTGCCTATGTGTTGGATATGAATCGTGATTTTGTTGATCGCTACAATATGGAATTGGTCGATATCCAGCGGATCACTACCGAAGCAACTGAGTCTCACCGAGTATTCTTGAAGAATATGATTAGCGACCATGTTAATGAAACTGGTAGCCAGTGGGGCGAAAATATTATTAATAATTTTTCTGATTATGCACCGCGGTTCTGGCTTGTTAAGCCAAAAGCAGCAAGCCTGAGCAGCCTTTTGGCTCAAGCCCATGCAAACCCGCAGTAACGCTAATTAGAAAATAGAGATAAGAGCTATGCAAGAAAGATTAAACAACCAATTTCAGTTTCTCGATATGAAGAGAATTGACCCACCAAAACGCGATATGAAACGTCGTGTTGGTGAGTTTGTTGAGATTTATGATCCTTTTAATGCGGGTGAAGCGGCCGATCAATCACACCGCTGTCTATCCTGTGGCAATCCCTACTGCGAATGGAAGTGCCCAGTGCACAACTACATTCCCAACTGGTTGCAACTGGTTGCCGAAGGCAATTTGATGGAAGCGGCTGAGCTCAGCCACCAGACCAATTCACTGCCTGAAGTCTGTGGGCGCGTCTGTCCTCAAGATCGACTCTGCGAAGGGGCCTGTACCCTGAATGATGGGTTTGGTGCGGTCACTATTGGTTCGGTGGAGAAATATATTACCGACACAGCCGTTGCGATGGGTTGGCGTCCGGATATGTCCAAAGTCGTCTGGACAGATAAAAAAGTTGCCGTTATCGGAGCCGGTCCTGCGGGAATTGGCTGTGCTGATATCCTAGTGCGCAATGGCGTAAAACCGATTGTGTTTGATCGATATCCTGAAATTGGTGGTTTGCTAACCTTTGGTATTCCTGAGTTTAAGCTTGAGAAATCTGTTATTCGCACACGCCGTGAAATTCTCGAAGGCATGGGTGTTGAATTCCGCCTGAATATAGAGATCGGCAAAGATATACTAATCGACGAGCTGCTCAAAGATTACGATGCGGTGTTTATGGGTATGGGGACATACACGACCATGAAGGGCGGATTTCCCGGTGAAGACTTGAATGGGGTTCATGAAGCTTTGTCATTCTTGGTCTCCAACGTAAACCGCAACCTTGGTTTCGAAAAAGCCCCAGAAGACTTTGTCTCTATGAAAGGCAAGCGCGTTGTTGTTCTCGGCGGTGGTGATACCGCGATGGATTGCAACCGCACATCAATTCGTCAGGATGCCAGCAGTGTCACCTGCGCCTATCGTCGCGACGAAGAAAATATGCCCGGATCTCGTCGTGAGGTAAAAAATGCCCGCGAAGAGGGCGTTGTATTTAAGTTTAATATGCAGCCTGTAGAAATTGTTGGCAATGGCTCTGTTGAGGGCGTTAAAGTGGTTTCTACCAAAATGGGAGAGCCCGACGAGAATGGTCGCCGTCGTCCAGAAGTTATTCCCGGCAGTGAAGAGATTTTGCCCGCTGATGCCGTGCTAATTGCCTTTGGCTTTAAGCCAAGCCCACCAGAATGGCTTACCGGTGTTGCAGTGAATACTTCTGATTGGGGTGCAGTACTTGCCGCGGAAGAGCAGACATTCCCATTCCAGACCACCAATCCAAAGATATTTGCTGGTGGAGATATGGTGCGGGGATCAGACTTGGTTGTTACAGCTGTCTGGGAAGGACGCGAAGCGGCCAAAGGTATTTTGGATTATCTCGACATATAAACTCTTGGCTACAAGCTACAAACGATAAAATTTAAAGTGTTGCAACACCAATTTTAAAAGGGAATTGTATGTCCGAATTAAAAAATGACCGTTTTTTAAAAGCCCTGATGCGCCAACCAGTCGACCGCACGCCAGTGTGGATGATGCGTCAAGCCGGACGTTACCTACCCGAATACCGCGCAGTGAGATCTCAAGCCGGTGATTTTATGAGCCTGTGTAAAAACACTGAGTTGGCTTGTGAAGTGACATTGCAGCCCTTAGAGCGCTATGAGATGGATGCAGCGATTCTGTTTTCAGATATTTTGACGATTCCCGATGCCATGGGCCTGGGTCTCTATTTTGAAACTGGAGAGGGCCCAAAATTTCGCAAGCCGGTGCGTACCGAAGCGGATATTGAAAGCCTACAGGTAATTAATACAGCCAGTGATTTGGCCTATGTCACTGATGCCGTCACTATGATTCGTCGTGAGCTAAATGGTCGGGTTCCTCTAATAGGTTTCTCTGGTAGTCCCTGGACGCTGGCAACCTACATGATTGAAGGTCAGAGCAGCAGAGATTTTGCCCGCGCAAAAACCATGCTCTACACCCAGCCTGAACTAATGCATCAATTGTTGGAAAAGCTGGCGCTGTCAGTGATTGATTATTTGAATGCGCAAATTCGTGCTGGTGCTCAAGCCGTACAGATTTTTGATACCTGGGGCGGTGCACTCAGTCACTCGGCCTATGCTGAATTCTCCCTTGCCTATATGAAAAAAATTGTCGATGGCTTGATTACTCACCACGATGGTCGCGAAGTGCCGGTCATATTGTTTACCAAAGGCGGTGGCCTCTGGTTGGAGGCGATGGCTGACACTGGTTGTCACTGTCTGGGGCTCGACTGGACTATGGATATTGCCGCAGCCAAGAGCCGAGTGGGTCAGCGAGTAGCCTTACAGGGCAATATGGATCCCGCTGTTCTACGTGCTGATCCAGCCACTATTGAGGCGCAGGTAGAGAGTATTATGCGCGGCTTTGGTGAGGGCTCTGGCCATGTATTTAATCTAGGTCATGGCATCACCCCGGATATAGATCCAGAGAACGTTAAAGTCTTTATAGATGCAGTTCACAGATTTTCTGGAAACTAACCCTTAGTTCGACCAGTTCTTGGTCTATATTTGTTAAAACTGATACCTGAGCACGCCTTTCTATTTCATAAAGCGTTACATTTTGCGTTCAAGTCGGTTTTTGCATAATTTAGATACGCAGAGGATCTGGTAAAAGCAATGTCTTTACAGCAGTTAAAAGTTTTTATTCACGAGCTTGAAGTGGGAATGTTTGTTTCTGCTCTTGATAAGCCTTGGGCGGAGACACCATTTCCTATTCAGGGATTTATGATCAAAAGTATCGCCGATGCCTCTAGGGTTAAGGCTTATTGTGATTATGTTTATATTGATGTGACAAAGGGCGCTTCCCCTTTAGATTTAAAACATTCATCCTCCGTCAGCCCTCCCCGTAGTAATGAACCCTCGTCAGTGTTAATTGACAATAATTCGTTCCCTCAAGGTTCCCATCAAAGTAAGCATAGTTCTGTACCACGCAGTTTTATTGTAAAGCCTTATATTTACAATAAAACGGTTGAGTTGGCTAAGGAGATACCCGCTGCACGCAGAGTGATGAATAATTTGGTTGGCTGCTTAAGTGTGGCAACTCGTCAAATTACCAAAGGCAGTGACTTCAATTTAGACCAGCTACAGCAGTCCGTTGACGATATGGTTGATAGCGTTGTGCGCTGCCCAGATGCGTTTACCTGGTTGTTGCGCTTGCGCGCCAAAGATCCTCATACTCATGACCATAGTATACGCTCTTCGCTTTGGGCCACTCAGTTCGCTCGGCATATTGGTCTTGATATAGAGCAATTAAAAGATATCTGTCTGGCTACGCTACTAAAAGATGTAGGCAAGGCGGATATAGACCGAACGCTGTTGCGAAAACCCAATCGAAATGCTGATGAAGAGACCGAATATCGTAGTTTTGTCAGTGCCAGTGTGGAAAATTTGAAGCAGTCAGGCTTTGAAAATCGACGGGTGCTAAATATTATTAAATTCCACTGTGAGCGATTTGATGGCAGCGGGTTCCCCAAGGGTTGTACGGGGAAACGGATTCCTTTCTTGGCCTCTGTTGCTGGAATAGCTTCTGAATTCGATCGATTGTGTAATCCTCGAGAAGTGACAGAAACGTTAACGCCATCGAAAGCCACAGGCAGGCTCTACAAGCTTCGCGGTCGTTCTTTTTCCGAGGATTTGGTGATTGAATTTATCCGTTCTATGGGTTTATATCCGGCCGGAACGATGGTTGAACTATCCACTGGAGATTTGGGTATGGTGGTTGAGCAAAACCCCAAATCACGGCTGTCACCAAGATTGGCTGTATTTGAGCCGACAGACAACAGTAACGATGAACCGAATTATATTTTTGTCGACCTCAAAAATGAGGAGAAGGCACGAGCTCAGTTGCGTAATTTTGGTGCCCGACGAGCCTATGAAGTATCAAAGCTATCCATTACCAAAGACATTGAGCCTGAGAAATTAAATATTAACGATCAGTTATTGAATCGATTGATAACCAAACCTTTTGATTCAACTATGGCCGGACTGTTGGCCACGAGCGGTGCTAAAACAGGGGCGAATCGTGGGTTTCTTTCAGCACTTAAACAGCGGCTTTCTATTTAATAGATCTATTTTAAAGCCGCTATTTTTTCACCCATCTGAATATCACTCTGTGGCAATAGTGAGTCCTGCCAAGTAACCTTATCCTCTTGGAATAAAAGGATAACCGTTGAGCCGAATTTAAACCGTCCTATCTCATCGCCTTTGTTATAGATAAGATCGCGGTCGGAATAATCAGCCTCTCTAATGGCGCCGCGTCCTGGCGTTTCAAAGCCGCCCCAGACAGTTTCAATACCAGCAACAAGCATTGCGCCAACAAAAACCACAGCAAAATTGCCGATGTCTGATTCAAACTCACAGACTAGTCGCTCATTGCGGGCAAATAAATTTGGTAGTGCCTGAGCTGTTTGATCATTTACCGAAAATAAATCTCCGGGGATATAACGTGTAGATAGCAACTTACCCGCAGCCGGTATATGTACGCGGTGATAGTCGCGCGGTGAAAGATAGATGGTTGCGAAACTGCCATTATCATAACGCTTAGCCTGCTCTGAATTGCCGAGTAACCGGCTCGCAGAGTAATCGCTGCCCTTAGCTTGAATAATTTTGTGGCGGTTAATTGGTCCAGCCTGGCTGATGGCACCATCAGCAGGAGAGGTAACAGCGCTGCTGTCACTGTTGATAGGGCGAGCGCCATCTTTTAATGCGCGAGTAAAAAAGCTATTAAAGTTATCGTAGTCATTAATATCGCTACTGGCCGCTTCATTTATATTAATATCGAATGATGCAATCGCCCGTTCAATCAACCAGTTTTTCAGCCAAGGGGTTTTCGATTCCGCGGCTTTGGCGATAAGTCTCGATAGGGCGTGTTTGGGGAGTAGTCGCTGCAAGGCGACAAATAATTCTGCACGGTGGTTCATAACTTATGGCTCATAGTTTGTGGCTTATAGTTTGTAAATTACAGTCCAAGACTCGCATTGCTTAGGCGCCTAGTTCAACGGGCGTTGAGTCGAGATTGCCCCATTCGGCCCAAGAGCCATCGTAGGCGCTGATATTTTTGTAGCCGAGAATACGCGCAACCATATAGGTGAATGCAGAGCGATGATGGCTCTGACAGTGCGTCGTTATGACTTTATCCTGCGTTAATCCAGCCGCGTCGAGAATCGCTTGAGCATCCTCTCGTAGGCGTAAATTGCGCTGTTGGTCCATTAGAGTGGTCCATTCAATATTGATCGCGCCGGGTATATGACCGGCGCGGGCTGCACGAACCATATCGCCGCGGTACTCACCGGGACTACGTGCATCCCAGACCGCAAAATCAGAATCTTTCAGTTTGCTGATAATTGAACCTACATCGCTGCGCACATTCGGGTTGGCTATATTTGCCTCGATGCTGAGGCTTGCCGGTTGGTTTGCTTCACTCTGAGTCGAAAAGCCCTCTTTTACCCAAGAGACAATGCCGCCATTTAGATAAGACCAGTTGCTGAAACCAAGTAAATCCAGAGTCCAGGCCATTCGACCAGCCCATCCCCCGCCTTCGTCGTCATAGACCACCACATGCCTGTCCTTGGTAATTCCAAGATAGCCAATAATGTTACTCAACTGTTGAAGAGCGGGTAGCTTGCCAGGAACCGGTGCTGTGCCAGCCATCAATAGATTACCGGATAGATGTACTGCGCCGGGTACATGTTTCTGTTGGTATAGGGCCGGATTGCAGAGGTCGATAATCAGTAAATTATCGCGGTCTAGAATCGTTTCGAGTTCACTGGGCTCTAGTAGGCGAGGAATATTGTTAGTCATTATTGTTAGTCGTTTGGGTTAGTCATTGAGGTTTTTAAGTGGCCATTTTAACCTTTATTTTAACATTATCGTTCATCTTGGCTGGCAAGGATATTACGGTAATTCATTAGCCGTACATCGAGAATTTTGCCTTCTTCGGATGCTTTTAGAAGAGCGCATCCGAGTTCGACCTTATGCTTGCAGTCGCGAAATTTACACTGGCCGAGAAAGGGTCTAAATTCAATAAAACCATCAATAATTTGCTCGTCACTCAAGTTAGTGACGGCGAATTCTCGAATACCCGGTGAGTCAATAAGGTGGCCGCCATTTTCAAGATGAAAGAGCCGTGAAGCGGTCGTGGTGTGAGTGCCTTTTTCGGTGCCCTCGGAGAGCGCACCGACAAGAATGTTCGCTTCTGGCTGCAACTGATTGATCAGTGATGATTTCCCTACGCCTGACTGGCCGACAAATATTGAAGTATGGCTGGCGAGATAGGCTTTTAGTTCATCCATACCCTCGCCAGTCTTGACTGAGACTGGAAGAACCTCATAGCCAACAGTTTTATAATCGGAAATTAGCTGCTGAATGTAGGGGTGTTCGCCTCCCTCGAGCATATCGATTTTGTTGATAACCAGTACTGGTTGAATATCCTGCGCCTCAGAGGCGATTAGATAGCGATCAATCAGGTTGCTATAAGCGGTGGGTTTGGCGGCAAAGACGATGGCAATACGATCAACGTTAGCGGCCACTGGGCGAAGTTTGCCGTAGGGGTCTGGACGCAATAGCTCAGAGTTGCGCGGCTCGCGGGCGACGATTACCCCGTTGGGTTGCGCATGCCGCCAGATTACAATGTCTCCGGTAATCAGCGGCTCGAGATTGGTGCGGATATGGCAGCGGTATATTTTACCTCTGTAGCTATCATCTAAGCCCTCAATATCAATTTGAGCACCAAAGTTGGTAATAACTGTGCCACGTACTTCTGGGCCAAGCTGGGTCAGATTCTCCAATTCATCATCGCTGACTGAATTTTTAAGAATGGCTCGCTCACGTCGACGCTCCTGAATTGACTGGATGCGGTTTTTTTGCCGTAGACTGAGATTGCGTTTGGCCATTCATGTGCTCGTATGGGTTGTATTGATTACTCATTAAACACCATCTCTGGCGTTCTGGTTCGCAAGGATATAGCATATCTGGCTGAAGTAACATTTTGCTAATCCCAACTGGGCCTTTTACACCGCTATTCTTTACGGAAATACTATAGATGACCAATGCAACCCCCAGCCCCGATCCAATGAATTTGATCTGGATTGATTTAGAGATGACGGGTCTTAGCCCTGAGCGCGACCGAATTATTGAAATCGCCACAGTGATAACTGACAAAGATCTTAATATTCTCGCCGAGGGCCCTGTATTAGCGGTGCATCAATCGGAACAATTGTTAACGGGTATGGACGAATGGAATACTCGCCAGCATGGCGGCTCTGGTCTTACCGAGCGGGTTCGTCAGAGTGTCACCACCGAAGCTGAGGCAGCGGCGGCGACCCTAGCATTTTTGCGTCAGTGGGTGCCTTCGGGTAAGTCGCCTATGTGCGGTAATTCAATTTGTCAGGATCGCCGGTTTCTGGCCAACTACATGCCTGAGCTGGAAACTTTCTTTCACTATCGAAATCTGGATGTTAGTACTCTGAAAGAGTTGGTTCAACGCTGGAAACCTGAGCTGTCCAATGGCTTTAAGAAGCGTGGTAGTCATCTGGCGATGGATGATATTCATGACTCTATCCGCGAATTAGATTATTACCGAGATGTGTTTATTCGTCTGTAGAAATCTCTTCAGCAGTCTCAAGTTTGCGCTGCTGTTCTCGCAGCGCCCACTCAACATGTTCGCGAACCAGCGGTGAAGGATCGTCGACTTTATTTTTCAGTGCATTGATTATCCGCTCAGATGGCGGCGCATTGCCAAGACCCACTGATAGATTTCGCAACCAGCGTTGATAGCCAATGCGTCGAATAGGGGATCCTTCGGTTTTCTGCATAAATTCATCCTCAGTCCACTCAAATAGAGTCACTAACTCTGAATTATCTAAATTGTGCCGCGGTTGAAAATCTATTTCCTGAGTCTTTGATGAATAGCGATTCCAGGGGCAGATTATCTGGCAGTCATCACAGCCAAATACTCGATTGCCCATCAGCGGTCGCAACTCTTCAGGGATTGGCTCTTGGCTCTCGATGGTGAGATAGGAAATACATTTGCGCGCATCGAGAACGTAGGGCTCGGGAAAGGCGTCAGTTGGACAAACCTTTAAACAGGCGCGACAGTTACCACATTTGTCGCTTTGCTGGTTTTCATCAACTGGAAGCTTCAGAGAAATATAGATCTCCCCAAGAAAAAACCACGAGCCGACTTTGTCATTTAATAGCAGAGTGTTTTTACCGATCCAACCAAGTCCGGCCTGTGCCGCTAATGGTTTCTCCATCACTGGCGCGCTATCCACAAAGGGTCGTTGGGTTAGCTGCAGATCGGTAAGGCCAAGTTGATCTATCTCGGCTTCAATTTTTTTGGTTAGGTTGGCAAGCCGGTTGCGAATCAGTTTGTGATAGTCGCGACCCAGAGCATACCTTGATATATAAGCTTTATTTTCGTCTTTGAGTACCGCGATCATATTGCTGTCAGTAAGATAATCCATGCGCACAGAAATAACCCGCACCGTGTGGTCGACTAACTTTTCTACCTTATAGCGTTTATCCCCATGATGCCCCATCCATTGCATCGAACCTTGAAAGCCCTTTTCCAGCCACTGCAAAAGACGTTCTGAAGCTTTATCCAAGTCGGGTTTTGAAATAGCCACCTGCTGAAAGCCTAAAGTTTCACCCCAGGCTTTAATATTTTTCGCTAGATCATTGAGCTTATCTGTTTCGGTCATGGTTTCAGGGCTAATCTGACATATAATCGCGGTAATCTTACTGGGAACTTGCAGTCATGTCGCACATTGTTATTCAAGACGCTCTATATAATGCCAAATCTGTTCGAGAACTTGATCGTTTGGCGATACAAAAGCTCGCTATTCCGAGCATAGCTTTAATGAAACGCGCCGGTCGAGCTGCATTTGATGAGTTGGTGGACGCTTGGGGGCAGCCCTCATTAATCACGGTTTTTTGTGGTTCTGGAAATAACGCTGGTGATGGTTACATAGTGGCGGCACTGGCTGTCGAAAAAGGTATTGTCGCACGGGTTGTTGAATTGGCTGCTGTAGAAAAACTATCTGCGGACGCTGCTCTCGCCAGAGACTACAGCGCAAAGGCTGGGGTTTCTTTTCAAGCGTTTGATGCCGATATAGATTTATTTGAGGGGGTGGTTGTCGATGCTCTGTTGGGAACAGGCTTTCAACTTTCTATAGATAATCAAATGCGTAAACTCTATGCAGATGCTATCCACTGCATAAACAATGCCGCTCTACCGATACTCTCAGTCGATGTTCCCTCTGGGCTCTGCAGTGACACAGGCAGTGCAGCAGATGCTGCCGTTAAAGCTGATATTACGGTGACCTTTATTGCCGCCAAGCAGGGGATGTTCACTGGTCGTGGACCGGCACTCTGTGGTGAGATTATTTATCATTCTCTAAATATATCTGAAGAGCTTTTTTATCAACAGCCAAGTAGCTCGCAGTTAATGGATCTAGATGATCTGCTTGAGCACTACCCTAGCCGCGATGCAGATGCCTACAAAAATCAATTTGGTCACGCCATGGTTGTAGGGGGTGATCTTGGTTTTGGTGGTGCGGCGGCGATGGCAGCCGAATCGGCTCTGCGAGTTGGTTCAGGTCTGGTAAGTGTTGCCACGCGCCCAGAACATGTCGCCGCGATATTGGCGCGTCAGCCAGAGATAATGGTCAGTGGTATTATTTCTGGTCAGGAATTAGAGCCCTTATTAGATAAGCCATCAGTGTTAATCGTTGGTCCCGGTCTGGGTCGTTCACCCTGGTCTGAGCAGTTACTGCAAAAAGCCGTTGCCACCGGACTGCCGATGGTTATGGATGCCGATGCACTGAATATTATTGCAGAGGGAAGGGTTGTGCCTAACCCCAATGGGAGTCGTTGGGTGATGACACCTCATCCGGCAGAAGCTGCGCGACTGTTAAATATCAGCGTTACTGAGGTTCAGGTCGATCGATTCTCTGCGGTTATCAAACTACAGAAAAAGTTTAATGCAGTGGTGCTTCTCAAGGGTGCCGGAACGCTTGTTGCGAGTTCCGAGGTTGATCAAATTAAGGTCTGCCCTTATGGTAATCCAAGTATGGCAACTGGCGGAATGGGCGATATGTTATCGGGAATTATTGGTGGTCTGCTAGCGCAGGGGCTGGAGCCATTTCAGGCGGCTCAGTTGGGCTGTTGTCTGCATTCGGCAGCGGCGGATCTGGCGGTAGAGGTGCGCGGTGCACGCGGCCTTGTCGCGACGGATATCACGGCTTCATTGACGGCAATTTTAAATGGTACCGATTTGTGAGTGACAAACCTTTAGTTGAAGGTTTTAATCGATTTACCCTTGAATTACAGGGGGAATCGTTAATGCTCCAATTTGGCCGTGAAATCGCTAAGGCGATTAATCTTGTCCATAAAGAAAACAGTCAAATCATTTCCAAACAGGCCTTGTTGGTCGCTCTAAGTGGCGATTTAGGTGCGGGTAAAACCACAGTTAGCCGCGGCATATTAAATGGCTTAGGCCACCATGACTCGGTAAAGAGTCCGACCTATACTTTAGTCGAACCCTATGAGTTGGCGCTGGGAAAGGTTTGTCATTTTGATTTCTATCGTTTAATCGATCCTGAAGAGCTTGAATACATGGGTTTTCGCGACTATCTAGTAGAGGCTAGCCTATGCTTGATAGAATGGCCAGAAAGAGGGCAGGGGTTTTTGCCTGAAGCGGATATAAATATTGGAATTATCCAAGCAGGCGAGGGTCGTACTCTTAGTTTGAGTGCGGGATCTGAGTTAGGTGGTCAGGTTGTCGCCCTGCTGGACAATTTATAAAAATGGGGTTTGACTTGCGCTTAAAAATAACAGCAGCATTTATGTTTTCGACAATGCTATTTGCTGGTCCCGCTCTAACGGCGGATATTGACAGTGCGCGAATTTGGCGCGCGCCGGATAATACGCGCTTGGTTTTTGATATCAGTGATTCCTTTGAACATAGTATTTTTCGTCTAGATAATCCCAGTCGTGTAGTGATTGATATTAAGAGTGCAAAGCTCAAAGCAAATCTTGACCAGTTGAATATCTCTCCAACACCCATCAGCAAAATTCGCTCAGGACTTCGCGGCAGTGCCGATATGCGCATTGTTTTGGAGTTGAAGAGCCATGTGAGGGTAAATGGTTTTACTCTTAAGGCGAATGAACAGTATGGAGATCGGTTGGTAGTCGATCTTTACGATAAAGATCAGGTCGCAAAAAAACCGCTCAGTAAAGTGTTGCCAACCACTAATCGTCCAATTGTTATTTCCATTGATGCCGGACACGGTGGTGAAGATCCTGGCGCTATTGGTCCAAAACATATTTATGAAAAGGTGGTGGCTTTTCAAATCGCTCAACGTCTGGAAAAACTGTTTGATAAAAATCCAGACTTCAGGGGCGAGTTAGTTCGTACCGGAGACTACTATCTTGTTCATCGCAAGCGCACAGCAATTGCCCGTAAAAGTCGTGCGGATTTCTTTATCTCTATTCATGCAGATGCCTTCACCAACCCCAAGGCCAATGGCGCCTCGGTTTATGCGTTGTCGACCAAGGGCGCTACCAGTGAGGCGGCACGTTATTTGGCGAAAAAGGAAAACCGTGCCGATTTAATCGGCGGTGCCGAAGGTTCATTGAATTTGGATACCAGAGATCCCGCCTTGCGTGAGGTGCTATTAGACCTGTCGATGACTGCTACCCTTAGCAGTAGTCTCGACGCGGGTAAGTATGTTTTAAAAAATATGGGCGGTGTAGCCAGATTACATAAAAAGCGTGTCGAGCAGGCTGGGTTTTTGGTGCTTAAATCTCCTGATATTCCCTCATTGTTGATTGAAACCGGTTTTATATCCAATCCCAAAGAGGCTCGCCTTTTGAGCAGCGGCGCCTATCAGCAAAGAATGGCTGCGGCGATCTACAATGGGCTGGTTAGTTACTACATGGATCATACTCCGGAAGGCACCTCGCTAGCGGCTAATAAAGGCAAGCGTGAGCGCAGTTACACCATTGCCAGCGGCGATACATTGTCAGGGATTGCCCAGCGTTACAATACCTCAGTTACCACTATTCTGAGCTACAATAAGATGGGCTCCAGCACGATTAAAGTGGGTCAAAAAATTATCATTCCTGCTAGGTAGTAAGCCCAGTTAAAAATCATGAAAACAGCCAAATATTCAATATAAGGTCACCAGCTATGCCCGTTATTCAGGTTCTCAGTCCGCAATTAGCCAATCAGATTGCTGCGGGTGAAGTGGTGGAGCGTCCCGCTTCAGTGCTAAAAGAACTGGTTGAAAACAGCCTTGATGCTGGCGCCCAAAGCATTGATATTGATATAGACCAGGGCGGCGTTAAATTAATTCGAATTCGCGATGATGGCTGCGGCATTGGTGAAGAGGATTTACCTCTGGCTCTCAGTCGTCATGCAACCAGTAAAATTGGCAATCTGGAAGATCTTGAGGCGGTTTCCTCTCTTGGTTTTCGCGGTGAGGCGCTGGCCAGTATAGCCTCTGTATCGCGGCTCAGCCTGACCTCTAATAAGGGTGAGGGCAGTGCTTGGAAAGCGGTATCCGAAGGGCGTGATATGGAGGTCGATATTCAGCCGGCCTCGCATCCGGTAGGGACCAGTGTTGAGGTTCGCGACCTATTCTTTAATACCCCTGCGCGGCGCAAATTTTTGCGCACCGAAAAAACCGAATATAACCGAATAGATGAGAGCATAAAAAAACTTGCCCTGAGCCGTTTTGATGTGGCCTTTAGTCTACGCCACAATCAGCGTGCACAGCTGAGCTTGCGACCTGCCGTCACACAATTGGAGCAAGAAAAACGGGTTGCAGATATATGCGGCGCGCCCTTTATGGAGCAGGCCCTGTATGTGGATAATGATCGCCACGGCCTGCGCCTCTGGGGCTGGATTGGTCTGCCCACCTTCTCCCGCAGTCAGGCTGATCTGCAACACTTTTTTGTCAATGGTCGCTCGATTCGTGACAAGGTAGTTTCTCATGCGGTGCGACAGGCCTATCAGGATGTTCTCTATCACGGCCGACATCCGGCCTATGTGCTGTTTCTGGAAATTAATCCGACAGATGTCGATGTCAATGTACATCCCACAAAGCATGAGGTGCGTTTTCGTGAGAGTGGCTCCATTCATAGCTTTATCTCGCAAACCATAAAGAAAGCCCTAGCTGAGGATCGCCCTCAGGATCACTTACAATCCAATGATCCCTCTGCTTCGAGCAATCTTACTCAAGGTCAGCAGGCGTTCCCTCAGGGAGCTCAGCAGGCGACGCAGTGGCAACCATCAATGCGGTTTTCTGATCATCGCCAGTCAAGCCATGGTACCGCGACACCGATGGCGGCATATCAAAGCCTCTACTCGACCGATCAGACCCGCTTGCCAGAGGCGACTCCTGACTTTAATAGTCAGCAGGATGTTCCGCCGTTGGGTTATGCCATCGCTCAATTGAAAGGTATCTATATTCTTGCCGAGAACAGAGAGGGTCTAATTATTGTCGATATGCACGCTGCCCACGAGCGAATTACCTATGAGCGAATGAAACGCGATTTTGATGATCAGGGTCTTATTTCTCAGCCCCTGCTAGTCCCCGAGAGTTTGGCGGTTAGTCAGCGTGAGGCAGATGCCGCAGAGCAGCATAACGATATTTTTACCAAGCTAGGATTCACCATTGAGCGAGCCGCCGCTGAAAGTATTATTGTGCGCCAGATACCGGCTATATTGCGCGGTTCAGAAGTCGAAGCACTGCTTCGCGATGTATTATCAGATTTGCTTGAGCACGGGACATCAGAACGGATTAGAGATCATATCAATGAAATCCTATCAACGATGGCCTGCCATGGTTCGGTTCGGGCTAATCGAAAATTAACAGTTCCTGAAATGAATGGATTGCTGCGAGATATGGAATCCACTGAACGAAGCGGTCAGTGTAACCACGGTCGACCCACCTGGTCTCAGTTGACCCTTGATCAGTTAGATAAGCTTTTCTTACGTGGGCGATAAACCAGTGACAGGCTCTGAAAAACCTTCAGCTATATTTGTTATGGGTCCCACCGCCAGCGGAAAAACTGATTTGGCGATTGCGCTGCAAGCGCATTTCCCGGTTGAATTAATCAATGTAGATTCTGCGCAGGTATACAGGCAACTCGATATAGGCAGTGCTAAACCCGATAAAGCTACCCTCGAGATAGCCCCTCATCATCTGATCGATATTCGCGATCCCCTTGATGCCTACTCTGCGGCAGATTTTCTTACTGATGCGACTCGTGTGATGGCCGAGATTACTGCGCGGGGAAATATACCGTTATTGGTTGGCGGCACCATGCTTTATTTTAAAGTGTTACTCGAAGGGCTATCAGAGATGCCCGAGGCTAACGCTGAAATCCGTGCGCAGATTCAGCATCAGGCAGACAGTGAAGGCTGGCCGGCTGTTTACAAACAACTTCAGGCCGTTGATCCAGAGACCGCGGCCGAGCTACACCCAAATCACTCTCAGCGTATTCAGCGCGCACTGGAAGTTTATCTTTTGACGGGCATGCCAATGTCGAAGCTTCGACAAGCGAAAAATATAGGTGCTATTTTCGACACCTATGCCATAAAACAATTAGCGTTGATGCCTGTGAACCGTAAGCTGATACATCAACGTATTGAAAGGAGATTCAAAAGGATGATGGATCAGGGTTTTGCGGCTGAAGTGCAGGGTCTCTATAAGCGCGGTGATTTGCATGGGGATTTACCCGCAATTCGCTCGGTGGGTTATCGGCAGATTTGGCAGTATCTCGACGGCCAGTGCAATTTGGATGAGGCGGTTGAGAAAGCCATAGCCGCGACTCGCCAATTAGCTAAACGGCAGATTACTTGGTTGAGGAATTGGCCGGGAAGTTGTGAAATCGAGACTGATAATGAGACAGAGTTCTTTTCAATTGATAGAATGTGCCTGTTGGCCTTGAAAAAGCTTTCTGATGCGCCCATATATGGCAATAACAGGGAAGGTTAATATTAGTTGTAGGTTGAATTTTACCTACTTTATTTGGTTGCAGTTTTTACAGCACTTCATTACAGCGCTTATTGCAACAACGTTTGAGTATTTAAAAGGAGAAGTATAAATGTCAAAAGGGCACAATTTACAAGACCCTTTTCTTAATGTGTTAAGAAAAGAGCGTATACCCGTATCAATTTTTCTCGTTAACGGCATTAAGCTACAGGGACAGGTAGAGTCATTCGATCAATTTGTTGTTCTGTTGAAAAACACCGTCAGTCAGATGGTATACAAGCATGCTATTTCAACTATTGTCCCGTCACGTGCAGTCAAACTCCCCGCGAGCGGTGCTGCTGGATCGGCAGACGATAGTCAGGGTGGTTTCGATAATGGAAATTTCTCTGATGATGATTATTAGAAAATACTAAGTGTCACTATTTTTTGAACGACCTGATTTTGGCGAAAGAGCGGTTCTTGTTCACTTAAAACTGAATAGTGAGTCCGAACCCGAAGATCCAAGAGAGTTTGAAGAATTAGTGTTATCTGCAGGGGGTGATCCAGTTGAATTTTTGACTGGGTCGCGCATCTCTCCGCATGCCAAGTTTTTTGTCGGCACCGGCAAGCTCGAAGAGATTAGTTCAGCGGTTAAAAGCAGTGAAGCTGAGCTAGTAATCTTCAATCACAACCTTTCTCCCAGCCAAGAGCGCAATATCGAAGCCGAACTAAAATGTCGCGTACTCGATCGCACTGGCCTTATTTTGGATATTTTTGCCCAGAGGGCGCGCACCCATGAGGGTAAGTTGCAAGTTGAGTTAGCTCAGTTGCAACATCTTTCCTCTAGACTGATTCGCGGCTGGACTCACCTCGAACGTCAGAAAGGTGGTATTGGTCTGAGAGGGCCGGGTGAAACCCAGCTCGAATCTGACCGACGTATGGTTCGCGATCGAATTAAGTCAATTCAAGGACGCCTTTTAAAGGTGCGTAAACAGCGCGCTCAGGGTCGTCGAGCCCGAGATCGTGCTGAAATACCGGCGGTGTCATTGGTGGGTTATACCAATGCGGGTAAATCTACCCTGTTTAACACCCTGACTCAGGCCGATGTTTTTGTTGCCGATCAGCTCTTCGCAACTCTTGATCCCACTATGCGTAAGGTAGATGTTCCGGAGAAAGGGACGGTTATCTTTGCCGATACCGTGGGTTTTATTAGCCATCTTCCACACCGTTTGGTCGATGCCTTTCGAGCCACCCTGGAAGAGGCCGCCAATGCCGATCTGCTGTTACATGTAGTCGATGCAGCTGCAGAGGATCGAGCGACTAATATTAAAAGGGTAGAAGAGGTGTTGAAAGAGATTGATGCACATAAATTGCCCACATTGATGGTCTACAACAAAATCGATTTGCTCGATGATGCGACTGCACGCATTGAGCGCAATGCTGAGGGTCAGCCAATAGCTGTGTGGCTGTCGGCGTTAAATGATTGTGGGTTAGATCTATTATTTCAAGCGGTTAGTGAGCGGCTTCCCGGTCAGGTGGTGCACAAAACGCTGCATCTTTTGCCCGAACAGGGCGCACTGCGAGCCGCAATGTATAGTCATAAAGCGGTTTTAGGCGAAGAGATTGATGGGAATGGCTGCATTAATCTTGAAATAAAGCTTCAGGAAATGGATTTTTATCGTATTCTCAAGGCTGCAGGGTTGAAATCAGAAGATTTAATCGCATTGTAAATAGCTAGAGATTGTAGCTAGTTAAAGGTAAAGGCTTTAGAATTGTGCCCGCGCTGGAAACCTGTGGGTAGTCAGTAGCTGGAAAAAAATTACTTAAATTTGGAGAGAGATTATGGCCTGGAATGAACCGGGTGGTGGTAAAGACCCTTGGGGTGGAAATAGAAACAATGATGGACCTCCTGATTTGGATGAGGCGCTTAATGCACTGAAGAAAAAATTCAGTGGCTTTGGCGGAGGCTCAGGCGGTAGTGAAGGAAAAAATTTACTGCCGATTATCTTAGTTGTTTTGATTGTCTTGTGGGGCCTGATGGGTTTCTATCAAGTTGATGAAAAAGAGCAGTCAGTAGTTTTGCGACTCGGTAAATATCACGACACGGTCGGTTCTGGTCTGCACTGGAATCCGCCAATCATTGATTCGATCAGTACGGTTCGAGTCACCGAAGAGCGTCAGTATTCAGCCCGTGGTTTGATGCTTACTCAAGACGAGAATATTGTCGAGATATCACTGACAGTGCAATATAACATTGCCGATGCAAAAGCCTTCGTGCTCAATATTCGCGATCCGGAAATTAGTCTCAAACACGCCACTGACAGTGCACTTCGCCATGTTGTCGGTAGCACGGGTTTGGACGGTGTTATTTCGACTGGTCGTGAGCAAATAGCCCTGAGCACAGCTGAGAAGCTACAGGAGTATTTGAATATTTATCGCAGCGGTATCAACGTGGTAAAAATTAATATCGAAGAAGCCCGGCCACCCACCGAGGTTAAGTCAGCTTACGATGATGTTATTAAAGCCCGTGAAGATTTAGAGCGTTTAGTGAATGAAGCCCAGTCTTACTCCAACGGCATTATTCCTGAAGCCCGCGGTTCGGCACAGCGTATGCGTGAAGAAGCCGAGGGTTATAAGTCTCAGGTTGTCTCCAAAGCAGAGGGTGAAGCAGAGCGCTTTGTTAACTTGCTGACCGAGTATGAGAAGGCCCCGGAAGTCACTCGTGAGCGTCTATATCTGGATGCGGTAGAGAAGGTCATGATGAATAGCACTAAGATTCTGGTCGATGCGGACAGCGGCAACAACATGCTCTATTTACCGCTTGATAAGCTTATTCAAGAAGGCAATCAGTCGAAGATCAGAGATGATGCGACGAGTGGTGAATTGATTGATCGAATTGCTAATCAGGTTATAGAAAAACTGCAACGTAATGTTGAGCAAACTACATCGGAGAGAAGACGATGAGCAATTTATTAAAGTCTGTTATTACTCTGGCTGTTCTTTTGTTTATCGCCAGCAGCACATTGTATGTTGTTAGCGAAACGCAACGTGGCGTAAAACTTCGTTTTGGTAAGCTTGTTGAAGCCGATATCCAACCTGGCATACATGTTAAATTTCCGCTGGCAGATGATGTACGTTTATTCGACGCGCGAATCCTGACGGTAGATGCACAGCCGGCGAGCTTTTTCACTGTAGAGAAAAAACGTCTGATTGTAGATTCCTATGCCAAATGGCGTATCGCCAATGTAGAGACTTACTACAAAGCTACTGGTGGCGTTGAGACGGTTGCTCACAACCGCCTTGCCAATCGTGTAAATAACGGGCTGAGAAATCAGTTTGGTACTCGTACATTGCACGAGGTGGTTTCTGGTGAGCGCGACGCATTGATGGAAGATATCACTTCTGAACTGAATGCTTCGGTGCGAGGTAGTCTGGGTATTGAAGTTGTCGATATTCGGGTGAAGCGTATCGACCTGCCGCAGGAAGTCAGCAGTCAGGTATTCCGACGTATGACCGCCGAACGAGAGAAAGAAGCTCGTGAATTGCGTTCAACAGGTAAGGAAAAAGCCGAGAGAATTCGTGCATCAGCTGATCGTGAACGAACTATCGAACTGGCTAACGCCTATCGTGATGCTGAGCAGTTGCGTGGTACTGGCGATGCTGAGGCCGCGGGAATCTATGCTGATGCCTATCAGCAAGATCCAGAGTTTTACTCGTTTATGCGCAGTCTTAATGCCTACAAGCTCTCCTTTGCTAACAAAGGTGATGTGATGTTGGTTGCGCCAGACAGTGATTTCTTTAAATACTTGAATAAGAAAAGTGGCAAATAATCGGCCTCTTTGCTGATTGTCGCGTTAGGTGTCAGAAATTTTAATGTAAAAATTTCTGACACATTGACAGCACTTTGTTAAAATCCAAAAAGCCGGGTTCGCCCCGGTTTTTTTGTGCCGATTCTGAGGAAGCTTATTGTGCTTAAATGTTGTGCTTAAAGATTTTGGTACCGCGATTTGCCTGATGCTAGTGTTAGAGGGAGTAATGCCCTTTTTGTCTCCATCCAGATGGCGAAACATGGTTCAACTTTTGGCCACAGTTGATGATCGAACTATGCGCGCAGTCGGTTTTTTTAGCATGCTCGTTGGTGCTGGCTTATTATTTTTCATGCGTTGAGATTGGTCTTTGCAGACTCCACTCAACGCTAAAGGGTTTTACAGGTAGAGGTTTAAAACTGCCATGACAATTGCGGATCGTTGGTTACTACCAGACGGTGTTGATGAGGTGCTTCCAGAGCGCGCTCAGGTAGTAGAGTATCTGCGTCGCCAGCTTCTCGACCTCTATCACAACTGGGGTTACGACCTCGTTATTCCGCCAATGGTGGAATTTACCGATTCGCTACTCAGCGGTTCTGGCTCTGATCTCGATCTGATGACATTTCGTGTTACCGACCAACTCAGTGGCCGGATGATGGGCATTCGTGCCGATATGACTCCCCAAGCCGCCAGAATGGACGCCCACAGCCTGCGACGCGAAGGTCCGAGCCGACTCTGTTATGCCGGCACAGTATTGCACACACGTCCCCGTGGTCCTCTTGAATCACGCACGCCAATTTCTCTCGGCGTCGAGTTATTCGGTGAGGCTACTATGGCCGCCGATATCGAAGTGATTGAGCTGTTCCTACAGAGTTTAAAAACTGCTGGTGTTGAAAATGTTCATCTCGATCTCGGCCATGTCGATATTTTCCGTGGTCTGTTGGCCGATTCCGGGCTCAGTTCAGACCTTGAGTCGGAATTGTTTGAGTTGTTGCAGCGCAAAGCGACCCGTGAACTTGGCCAGTGGATAGGGTTAAATATTACCGATCCACAGCTGGCAAATTGGTTGAATATACTGCCAAGTTTGACTGGCAGCGTCGAAGTGCTGGCTGCCGCAAAACAAAAGCTGGCAGGCGCACCTGAAGCAGTACTCCAAGCCATAGCGCAGCTAGAATCTATTGTTGAAGCGATTGCAGACCGAGATGTCAGCGTTTATTTGGATCTCGGCGAGATGCCCGGTTATCACTACCACACAGGCATCGTATTTTCGGCCTATGTTCAGGGTTACGGTAAAGCGCTGGGTAATGGTGGACGATATGATCAGGTTGGCGAAGCATTTGGTCGTCCGCGTCCCGCAACGGGATTTGCATTTAATCTAAAGTCACTGGTTAGCCAGACCAGCAGTGACCACAGTACTGTGCCGGGTATTTTTGTGCCCTACAGCAGCAATCCTGATGTGGCACATCAGATAGCGTTGTTGCGCACTCAGGGTAATCGCGTGGTACAGGGTTTTGATGGTCAGCACATTGACTACAGTGAAGTAAATTGTGATCGTTTACTGGTTGAAGTAGACGGTCAATTTGTTATTCAAAAGCTCGCCTAAACAGATAGTTTTGGCGGCGTAATCTTTTCGAGCAAGCATTATTATGGGTAAAAATGTCGTTATTCTTGGTTCCCAGTGGGGGGACGAAGGCAAGGGTAAGATCGTTGATTTGTTAACGGATAAAGCAACTGTTGTGGCACGCTTTCAGGGTGGCCACAACGCCGGACACACGTTGGTTATCGATGGTAAAAAAACCGCACTGCACCTTATCCCCTCGGGTATATTGCGCGACCACGTAACCTGCGTGATTGGCAACGGTGTAGTTGTAGCTCCCGATGCATTGCTTAAAGAAATTGCCATGCTTGAAGAGCGTGGCGTTGAAGTACGTGATCGCCTCAAAGTTTCAGGATCCTGCCCATTAATTCTCTCTTACCATATTGCTCTTGATCAGGCGCGTGAAGCCGCTCGCGGCAATGCGAAAATTGGTACCACTGGTCGTGGTATTGGCCCCGCCTATGAAGATAAGGTTGCCCGTCGTGGACTGCGTCTAGGTGATCTGGCCAATATGGAACGTTTTGCGGTCAAGCTGAAAGAAGTGCTCGACTACCATAACTTCGCACTGACTGAATACTACAAAGTAGAACCGGTCGACTTCGACAAAACACTGGCCGAAGCTAAAGATTGGGCTGCAGCACTGTTGCCGATGAAAGCCGATGTGACCAAAATACTTCATGATGCTCGTAAAGCGGGTGCAGATATTCTTTTTGAAGGCGCTCAGGGTTCACTTCTCGATATTGATCACGGCACTTACCCCTTCGTTACCTCGTCGAATACTACCGCTGGTGGTGCTGCTACAGGCACAGGTTTTGGCCCCCTTTATATCGACTATGTTCTGGGTATTACTAAAGCTTACACTACGCGTGTTGGCTCAGGTCCTTTCCCAACAGAACTTCACTGCGAGACTGGTACTTATCTAAGTGTTAAAGGTCATGAGGTTGGCACTACTACAGGTCGCGAGCGTCGCTGTGGCTGGTTTGATGCAGTTGCCCTGCAGCAGGCGGTGTTAATAAACAGTATCTCGGGTATCTGTCTTACCAAGCTAGATGTTCTGGATGGTTTGAACGAGATCAATATCTGTATTGGTTACAAAAACAGTGATGGTGAAGAAGTGGGTGTTCCTTCTCACTCGGATGACTTTGAAGGCCTTGAGCCAATCTATGAAACAATGCCGGGTTGGAGTGAAGTCACAGTTGGTGCTCAAGATATAGAAAGTTTGCCGGCTAATGCACGTGCCTATATTGCGCGTATTGAAGAGCTGGTTGGCGCTCCAGTTGATGTAGTATCAACGGGCCCAGATCGTGTTGAAACGATTGTCTTGCGCCATGCCTTTGCCTAAGGCTATCTATAATTAGCCAAGTAGATCTAAGCTTACGCCGATCAAATTGCCTATCACCAGGGCAATATTGCTAAAGAAACTCAGTATCATGCCGGGGCCTCGATTTTCGGGGCTCTGCAGATACAGTCGCGAGTAGATATGTCGGCCGGCTATAAATAATATACCTGGCAGCAAAACCCAAGTTGCGCTCACATACAGGCTAAAAATAACCATGCTGGGAATAAATATAACCAGCTGTTCTAGGGTGTTTTGCTGAATCCGATAGATTCGTTCCCAGCGTTCATTGCCGACCGTTTTTGGCGCTTTGACATCATATTTCCCACGGCTAAAACCGGTCCGTGCAGTAAAGAAAATAAATTGCAGTAGTGCGATTAAAATAATTGCGATGCTGTATTCCATTCTAGTTTTCCTTTTGTCAGGTTTGGTTGCCAAGACAAGAATTGTCCAACGAATTATTTGGCTACCCATCAACTCGTTATTGAGTTGGTCATTCGAAGAAAGTACCCAGATAAACAATATATCTTTCCATATTAAAAATAATCCTAGACCAAAATCAATTTGCGCACATTAATTATCAATTAATGTAGTGCGCATTTTTGACCCCAATAATTGGCACTGTCGGCAAGGAATTACTGCTTTTAATATCAGCCATATAAGGGGGGTTGAAACTCCGATTGAGCTGTTGTGGAAAACCTGGTACTTGCGAATTTTTTTTAACCCCTGTACCTTCTGCGTTGTAAAACTGAATAAAAATAAACGGGATCTTTACCGGCGACGTTATTTTTTCAGCTAATCAGGTAAGAGAATCCCATAGGATTGGGGGTGGTTATGCCACAGTTGTTGCGTTGGAATGCACATGTCAGAGTTTACGCGGGCTGCCGATCTAAGGTGGTACGAGTCCCTTTTATCCCATCACTTTCAAATCTAGATATAAATCTAAATACAAGCCTATTTAAAGCATTTTTTGTAGTTCTTTCGCGGTCTTTTCCGTCTATGAATACCGCCGATAAGAGGAGGGCTTAGTGGAGAATCACTACGCATCAGAAATCTGGCCACTGGCCGTCTATTTCGGCTTGGTCATTCTGCTGGTGATCACCATGCTAGTGCTCTCGTGGCTACTGGGCCAAAGGCGTCGTGAAGCCGCTACCAACGATCCTTTTGAATCCGGTATTGTCTCGGTTGGCGGTTCGCAAATACGCATATCTGTTGAGTTTTATCTGATTGCTATCTTCTTTGTTATCTTTGATCTTGAAACTGTATTTATCTTTGCCTGGGCTGTGGCCTTTTTTGAGCTGGGTTGGCAGGGCTACCTGTCGATAGCCATATTTATTGCGGTTCTGGTACTGGCCCTTATCTATCAATGGCGCTCTGGTGCACTTGAGTGGGGCAATAAAACACGCACTGGGTTACGAGAAAATCGCCCACCTGCTGGAGATTTAACATGAAATGGAGCCTGACACGTCCCGACGATGGCAACGTTGCTGATCACAGCGATGATTTTATTGAGGAGCAAGTCAAGCGCAATGTCGCTTTTGCCAAGCTCGAGGACTTACTGGCCTGGGGTCGTGCCCACTCTCTGTGGCCGTTTAATTTTGGTCTCTCCTGCTGTTATGTGGAAATGGCCACCTCATTTACCAGTCGTCATGATATTGCCCGTTTCGGCTCCGAGGTGATTCGCGCCACACCGCGACAGGCAGATTTGATGGTTATCTCCGGCACCTGCTTTCTAAAAATGGCGCCAGTAGTGCAGCGTCTTTATGAACAGCTTTTAGAGCCGCGATGGATTATTTCCATGGGCTCCTGCGCTAACTCTGGGGGCATGTACGATATTTATTCAGTGGTTCAGGGTGTCGATAAGTTTATACCTGTGGATGTCTATGTTCCCGGCTGTCCACCGCGTCCCGAGGCACTGATGCAGGGGCTAATGATGCTTCAAGAGTCGATCGGCAAAGAGCGGCGACCACTGAGCTGGGTGGCGGGTGATCAGACGATTGTTAAGCCGGACCAGATCAGCATGCGGGATAAATTGACACCGCAGCGAATTATGGCGACTGAGTTGAGGGAGCCAAAAGATACATAAGGATATGCAAAACACTAAGGGGTAAGAATGCACACTGCAAAAACTATGGCCAATCACAGGGTCGAGGGCGAGCTGTATCGAGATTTAAGTCGAGAGTTCGGCCAAGAACTTTTTATTGCCCAGCATTGCGCAGACAACAAACTCACCCTCTGGGTTGATCGAAAACACCTAATTCAAGTACTCCAATTTCTAAAACCGCTGTTTCCCATGCTCTACGATCTGTTCGCCATCGACGAGCGCACCCGTGTTAATCGCACCGGGCAACCGGATTCAGATTTCACTGTGGTTTATCACCTACTGTCCCTCGACAGTAACGAAGATATGCGTATCAAGGTTGCGCTGATGGAATCCGACGCAGATCTGCCCACCGCTATAGGAGTATGGCCAAACGCCAACTGGTATGAGCGAGAGGTCTGGGACATGTTCGGCGTTACCTTTGCAGGGCATCCCAATCTATACCGTATTCTGTTACCGCCCACTTGGGAAGGGCATGCCCTAAGAAAAGATCACCCAGCACGAGCCACCGAGATGGCGCCATTTGAAATGGGCCCAGAGCGAGTGGCAAGAGAGCAGGAGGCGCTAAAGTTTCGTCCTGAAGACTGGGGCATGCAACAGTCAAATGATGACAATGAGTATATGTTTCTCAACCTCGGCCCTAACCACCCCAGCGTTCATGGGGTATTTAGAATCGCCCTACAACTGGATGGCGAGGTGATTGTCGATTCGGTACCGGATATCGGCTATCACCACCGCGGTGCAGAGAAGATGGCCGAGCGTCAAACCTGGCATACCTACATACCCTATACAGACCGTATCGACTATCTTGGTGGGGTGATGAATAACCTCGCCTATATCCAATCTGTAGAAATGCTGGCCGGCATCAAAGTCCCCGATCGCGCCAAAGTGATACGCATTATGCTCGCCGAGCTGTTTCGTATTTCCAGTCACTTGGTTTTCTATGGCACCTTTGTTCAGGATATTGGCCAGATGTCGCCGGTGTTTTATATGTTTGCCGATCGCGAGAGGCTGTTTGGAATTATCGAGTCGATCACCGGCGGACGTATGCACCCTGCTTGGTTTCGGATCGGCGGGGTGGCGCAGGATCTCCCCAATGGTTGGGAGCCGATGATTCGCGCGTTTATTGATTCGATGCCCGCGCGCCTCGATCACTACGACAAGATGTCCATGCAAAACAAAATGCTAAAAGATCGCACTGTGGGCATTGGCACCTATTCACAGCAGGAAGCGATCGATTGGGGGGTGACCGGCCCGGGCTTGAGAGCCACTGGCAGCGACTGGGATATTCGTAAAAAACGCCCCTATGGCGGCTATGACCAATTCGAGTTTGAAGTTCCCACCGCTGCGAACGGCGACTGTTACGACCGAGCGGCGCTGCGTATTGAAGAGATTCGTCAAAGCTTAAAGATTATTCGCCAGTGTATCGATAATATGCCCGAAGGCCCCTACAAGAGCGATCACAGTGCCACTACGCCGCCACCCAAAGAGCGGACCATGGAGGATATCGAAACCCTGATTCATCATTTCTTAAATGTCAGTTGGGGGCCGGTGATTCCAGAGGGTGAGGCTTCGGTCATGATTGAAGCGACCAAAGGGCTGAATAGTTATCACCTGATCAGCGATGGCGGTACAGGCTCCTATCGCACCAGAATTCGCACACCTTCCTTCCCACATTTACAGCAGATTCCACTGATTAGTAATGGCCTGATGATTCCGGATTTGATTGCGATTATTGCCAGTATTGACTTTGTTATGGCGGACGTAGACCGATGAATGATGCACAGATGATTCAAACCGACCGGACTGGACTGTTAACTCAGGAAGAGATTCGCCAGATCGACGCCGAGCTTGCGCATATACCCTATAAATCTGGCGCGGCTATTGATGCCTTAAAAATTGTTCAGGCTCATCGCGGCTGGGTTTCTGATGAATCGCTACAAGCTATTGCCAGCTATTTAGAAATGTCTGCGGAAGAACTGGAGGGCGTGGCGACCTTTTACAATCTCATCTACCGCAGACCAGTCGGCGAAAAAGTGATTTTATTTTGCGACAGCGTCAGCTGTTGGATCTGCGGTTGCGACAAGATTAAAGCCAAAGTCAGCGAAAAACTCGGTATTGATTATGGCCAAACCACCGCCGATAACCACTACACACTGTTGCCGGTTCCCTGTCTTGGAGCCTGTGATAGAGCGCCGGTAATGATGATTGGCGATGATTTGGTGACCCATCTGGATGAAGAAAAAATTGATCAGCTTTTTTCCGACAACCAGTCCGGAGGCGATCAATAATGGAGAAGGTTCTGACGCGCAATATTGGCGATGATCTCAAACCCACTGATCTTGCTGCCTATGAGGCCAACGGCGGCTATCAAGGTTTACACAAGGCGATGAAAGACCTGTCGCCAAAGGACTGTCAAGATATTGTCAGCGCCTCTAATCTTCGTGGTCGTGGTGGCGCTGGATTTCCAACCGGCATGAAGTGGAGCTTTGTACCCGTGGGTGATAAGTGCACACCCGGCCATAAGTATCTGGTGTGTAATGCCGACGAGATGGAGCCGGGCACCTTTAAAGATCGCCTGCTGATGGAGTGCGATCCGCACCAATTAATTGAAGGTATGATTCTCGCCGCTTACACCATCGGTGCCGATCTCTCCTATATCTTTATCCGCGGTGAATATGTGGTCGCCATACAACGGCTGCGCGATGCCCTAGCGGAATGTTACGCAAAAGGTTATCTGGGTAAGAATATCTTCGGCAGTGGTTTTGACCTTGAAATGCACGTCCACCCGAGTGCCGGTCGCTATATCTGCGGTGAAGAAACCGCCTTAATTAATGCACTGGAAGGCAAGCGCGCCAATCCTAGAGCCAAGCCGCCATTTCCACAGGTGAGTGGACTCTGGGGTCGTCCGACCATCGTCAATAACGTCGAGACTCTGTGCAATATCCCACATATTATCGATCGTGGCGCCGAGTGGTTTAAATCTCTCGGTCGCGGTGAAGATAGTGGTACAAAAATGTTTGGTGCCAGTGGCAAAGTCAAAAATCCCGGCTGCTGGGAGTTGCCGATGGGCACACCCATAAGAGAGATTTTTGAAGACTACGCCGGAGGCATGCAAGAGGGCTTGCAACTAAAAGGCTTTCTTCCCGGGGGTGGCTCAACGGACTTCTTGGTGCCCGAGCATCTGGATCTGGCGATGGACTACAACGTAATAGGCAAAGCCGGCAGTCGTATGGGAACCGGTACCATGATTATCCTCGACGACCAGACCTGCCCGGTTGGCATGGTGCTTAATCTAATCCGTTTTTTTGCTCATGAATCCTGTGGATTCTGCACGCCCTGTCGCGAGGGTCTGCCCTGGACAAGACAGGTGTTAGTCAATATCGAAGAGGGACGCGGAACTGCCGAGGACTTGGGTACTCTGGCCTATCAGGTTAACTATATAGGTGCGATAGGCAATACCCACTGCGCATTGGCACCGGGAGCCATGGAGCCATTACAGAGTGCGCTGAAATATTTCCGCGATGATTTTGACCGCCATATTAGAGGTAGTAGTTGTCCCTATCATTCGCACAGTCATTCTGGAGGCCATTAACGATGCCGACGATTTATGTAGATGGTCAGCAGCTCAGTGTTAAAGAGGGTGAGAATATACTCGAAGCCTGCCTTAATGCGGGTATAGATCTGCCGTATTTCTGCTGGCACCCAGCTATGGGTTCGATCGGTTCCTGCCGTCAGTGCGCGGTCGTGCAATATCAGAATGAAGAGGATACCAACGGTCGAATTGTTATGGGCTGTATGACGCCAGTAACAGAGGGTGCAAGATTCTCTCTGAGTGCCGACAAGGGTACAGAATTCCGCGAGGCGGTGATTGAATCGCTGATGCTCAACCATCCACACGACTGCCCAGTCTGTGCCGAGGGTGGCGAATGCCATCTGCAGGATATGACCGTGATGGTCGGGCATCGCGACCGCCGTTATAAGGGTTTAAAAAATACCTACAGAAATCAATATCTCGGGCCCTTAATTAGCCATGAAATGAATCGCTGTATCACCTGTTATCGCTGCGAGCGTTACTACAGCGACTATGCCGGAGGTACTGATCTATCCGCCCAGGCATCCCATGATCACGTCTATTTTGGTCGCCATGAAGCGGGCGTGTTGGAGAGTGAGTTTTCCGGCAATCTGGTGGAAGTCTGTCCCACCGGTGTATTTACCGATAAACCTTTATTAAAACACTACAGTCGCAAATGGGATCTGCAGTCGGCGCCCTCGATCTGCACTGGCTGTGCGGTGGGTTGCAATATCGCCCCCGGTGAACGCTACGGTAAACTCAAACGGGTACACAACCGCTTCAACCATGAGGTTAATGGTTACTTTCTCTGTGATCGCGGACGCTTTGGTAGCGGCTATGTGAATAGTCCGTTAAGACTCGACTATGCTGGCCTGCGTAAGCTTGACGGCAGTTTTCAGGCGATCCACCAGCAGGCGGCTGTCGACACTGCTGCCGAGTGGATAAAAGGTAAAAAGGTTGCGGCTATTGGTTCGCCGCGAGCCTCCCTCGAAGCTAATTACCTGCTGCGTGAATGGGTGGGTAAGGAGAATTTTGCCGCCGGATTTAGTGATCGCGAAGGTCAGGTCGTGCATCAAATTGCCGCAATTCTCAAAACCACCAATGCCCTTTGCCCGTCGATAAAACAGATGGAAGCCGCTGATGCGATACTGATTCTCGGTGAAGATGTGACCCATACCGCGCCGCGGGTTGCACTGGGGCTGCGCCAAGCGGTTCGCAATAAAGCCCATCAATTGGCCGAGCAAGCGGGGCTGCCAAAATGGCAGGATGCCGCGGTGCGCAACCTCGCCCAAGATCAGCGCTCGCCGATGATTATTGTTTCGCCACTGGATACCCGTCTTGACGATATTGCCAGTGAATTAGTCTCATTAGGGGCCGATGATATTGCGCTGTTTGGATCTGCAGTGGCTCAGGCCATAGCAGGACAGCCTAGCGATAACAGTATGGCTAACAGGGTCGCAGAGTTGCTTAAAGAGGCTGAACGACCGTTGATTGTCAGCGGTTCGAGCCTTTTGAATAATGCCGTAGTAGAAAGTGCCGCGGCAATTGCCAGTGCGCTTAAGGACTCTGATCGTCAGGCAATGCTTAGCTACTGTGTTCCTGAGGCCAATAGTCTTGGTGTTGCGCTACTAACCGAAGAATCTGAGAGCATTGCAGGGCTTATTGCTCGCGCCAGTGAAATAGATGTTTTAGTGATTTTGGAAAATGACCTGCAACGACGTATTAGCCCCAGTCAAATTGATCAATTGAGAAGCGCAGGGGCCAAGCTAATTGGACTCGACGTTCTCGAAAATGAGTTGCTTAGCATCTGCGACCTCGTCCTGCCGGCCGCTTCTTATGCAGAAGCCGAGGGTACACTGGTCAGTAGTGAAGGGCGTGCGCAGCGCTATTACCCGGTATTTACACCCGCTGCCGAGCGTATGCCGAGTTGGAAATGGCTGTTGGATTTGCCCACCGCTTGCGGTCACAGCGAAATTTCCAAGTTGACGCATTTTGATCAGATCGTTGAAGCCTGCGCCGCCAGTTGTGAATTGTTTAGACCGCTGACCAAAGTAGCCCCAGATCAAGGCTTCCGCAGTCATGGATTAAAGATTGCCCGCAAGACCCACAGGTACAGTGGCCGCACAGCCATCAATGCCAACCTATCTGTCCACGAGCCTCAGCAACCCATAGACCATGAGTCACCACTGACGTTTAGTATGGAGGGGATTAATCGCGATCAGCCGGCATCTCTAACCCCCTTCTATTGGTCTCCCGGTTGGAACTCCAATCAATCGTTGCAAAAATTTCAAGCTGAAGTCGATGGCCCCCTGCGGGGAGGCTCCGCGGGTCAACGATTACTCGAACCGCAAACAGAAACATTTAAAAGTACTGCTTCAACCACTAATCACTTTAAAATGCAGCCGAGCCAATGGCAGTTGGTGCCTATATATCGGGTTCATGGCAGTGAAGAACTATCAGCGGTTACGGAAGAAATTTCCGAACTGGCCGGAGAAGCATTTATTGCACTGGGCGCAGTAGTGGCTGAGAAGCTCGGTGTTGGGGAGGGCGATGGCGTGATTGTTAGTCATTTTGGCGATGATCAATCCCTAGAGGTAAAAATTCTTACTCGGGTGGCAAAAAACTGCATTGGCTACAGTGCCGGTTATGCTCAAACACTAGACTTTAGGGTCGGGAGTTTCGCAACTCTGGCTAAAGACCCGCAATGGCAGCGCCGCACGCCGCAGTTGATCGCCACCGACGGCGGCAATAAGCGTCCACCTAATGATTGGCAGGAGTCTCTTCATGTCTGAGCTTATGTCTGAATTAATGCCGGTATTACTGGCCCTGACTATTCTTGTCGGCGGTGTAGGTCTAGCCGCCGTTATGACCTGGTGGGAGCGACGATTACTTGGCTTTTGGCAAGATCGCCTCGGCCCCAATCGGCTCGGCCCCTTCGGTATAGGTCAGGTTGCCGCAGATATGATTAAGTTGCTATTTAAGGATGATTGGGTCCCACCCTTTGCGGACAAAGTAGTATTTATATTTGCCCCCACAGCCATCGTTGTGGCGATGATGATGGGTTTCGCGGTGGTGCCATTCGCCCCCAACACCTACATTATCGACGTTAATATCGGCCTGTTGTTTTTCTTGGGTATGACCTCTCTGGCCGTTTATAGCGTGCTCTTGGGTGGCCTTGCCTCAAACAATAAATATGCTCTGCTGGGCGGCTTGCGTTCGGCAGCGCAGATGGTCAGCTATGAAGTCTTTATGGGACTGTCACTGATGGGCATCGTAATGATGACTGGCAGCTTTAGTCTGGTGGATATAGTGCAGGCACAAACCAATGTCTGGTTTTGCTTCTCACAGGTACTCGGACTGTTGGTCTTTGTGGTGGCGGGTATAGCAGAAAGTCATCGCCTGCCATTCGACCTTCCAGAAGCAGAGCATGAACTGACAGCAGGGTTTCATACTGAGTATGGCGGGATGAAATTCGCCATGTTTATGCTCGGTGAATATCTGGGCTTAATACTGATTGCCTGCATGATCACCACGCTATTTTTTGGTGGCTGGCTTGGGCCGGCCTTTATCGGTCATTGGCTGCCACCCTTTGTCTGGTTCAGTCTAAAAGTATTTCTGGTTATCTGCTTTTTTGTACTCTTGAGAGCGGCGATACCTAGACCACGCTACGACCAACTAATGTCACTGGGTTGGAAAGTCATGTTGCCGATCACTCTGGTTAATTTACTGGTGACTGGCGCGATACTCTTATGGATGGAGGGAGCTTAATCATGCTTAGCCAACTACAAACCATGTGGACAATCCTCAAGCATACCTTCACCAAGGCGGAGACAGTCCAATACCCAGAGGAACAACCTTATTTGGCACCGCGCTACCGCGGCCGCATTGTGCTAACTCGAGATCCAGATGGAGAGGAACGCTGCGTAGCCTGCAATCTCTGTGCGGCAGTCTGCCCCGTGGACTGTATCGCTCTGCAAAAAGACACCCGCGAGGATGGCAGTTGGTACCCAGAGTTTTTCCGGATTAATTTTTCACGCTGCATTATGTGCGGGATGTGTGAAGAGGCCTGCCCAACCTACGCCATTCAGTTAACCCCAGATTTTGAAATGTGCGAGTACGATCGCCAGAGCATGGTCTACGAAAAAGAGCATTTGCTGATCAATGGGGTAGGCAAGTATCCCGGCTATAACTTCTACCGTGTTTCTGGGTTGAAAACGGCTTATAAAGACAAGGGTGAGGCTAAAAATGAAGCTCGGCCTATTGATGTTAGGAGTCTTTTGCCATGAGATTTTTGGGCGATGTTTTTAAATTATTTAGGGAGGGTGTTAATGATAGGGGGTTTATATGTACGTCTGTGACACGCCGTGTCACAGACGTAAACCAGCAATCCGTATCTCCCCCCACACCCAGAATAGTCCCAGTTTTGGTGATATTAAAAAGAGGCGCCACTCCATGCTAGAGATAACACTCTTCTATATCGCCGCCACCGTCGCCCTAGTCGCCACCATACTCGCCATGACCAGAGCCAATGCCATTCATGCGCTGATCTATTTAATCGTCTCGTTACTGGCCGTCGCGGTGATCTTTTATTTGATTGGGGCACCCTTTGCCGCGGCATTGGAAATTGTTATCTACGCTGGGGCGATCATGGTGCTGTTTGTGTTTGTGATCATGATGCTCAACCTTGGCGAGAAAGGTGATGCCCGCGAGAAACAATGGCTGAGTCCTGCAGTCTGGGCTGGCCCTGCGCTGTTGGCTGTGGTGTTGTTTGCCGAGCTACTCTATGTGATTTCCTCCGCCAATGGCCCAGTCTCCACTGGCGTGGTCAGTGCTAAACAGGTGGGATTAAGCCTGTTTGGGCCCTATGTGCTGGCTGTGGAAATAGCCTCAATGCTATTACTGGCCGGGTTGGTGGGATCCTTCCATTTAGGCCGCCGCTATCTGGATAGAAACACCCCAGAAGAAGAAAAAAGTCAACGGGGGGCCGAATAGTGGAAGGTTTGAATATACCGCTCAACCATATTTTATTGGTCTCATCGTTGCTGTTTGCGATTGGCTTGCTCGGATTGATGATCCGCCGCAATATTATTTTTATCCTGATGTCTCTCGAAGTGATGCTCAACTCAGCGGCACTCGCCTTTGTCGCGGCTGGAGCGCACTGGGGGCAGCCCGATGGGCAGATAGTCTTTATGTTTATACTCAGTGTTGCCGCTGCCGAAGTGGCTGTCGGACTAGGTTTAGTATTGCAGGTACAGCGGCGCTTTAAATCCCTGGATATGGATAACGCCGACCGGATGCGAGGGTGATTATGCGAGAACTTATCGGTTTGATAGCGTTTATTCCACTGCTCAGTTCAGTCGCGTTGATACTCGGTGCTGGACGCTTATCGCGAATAGTTATCGGTTGCTTAGGGGTTGGCTCAGTGGGCGTAGCGGCGCTATTGACTGCTGCTATGGGCCTAGATTTTTTAGCCAATCCAGAGCCCTTTCAGGTCACCCTTTGGACCTGGATGCAGGTGGCCGATTTTGCGCCCGGTGTGGCGATTTATTTTGATGGTTTAACCCTAGTGATGATGTCGGTCATTACCGGTGTCGGATTTTTGATTCATCTTTTTTCCACAGAGTTTATGGAAGACGATATTAGCTACGCGCGCTATTTTGCCTATTTAAATATGTTTGTCGCCGCCATGCTGATTTTGGTGATGGCGGACAATTTATTGCTGCTCTATTTGGGTTGGGAAGGGGTCGGGGTGTGCAGTTATCTGTTGGTTGGCTTCTGGTATCAGAATTCCGCCAATGGCTATGCCGCGCGCAAAGCTTTTATAGTTACTCGTATCGGTGACACGGCAATGGCGCTAGGGCTGTTTTTGCTATTTACCGAATTGGGCACATTGGATATTCAAGCCTTGGGTGTTGCCGCTAACGCTAAATGGCAGGTGGGCGATAACATGCCGCTGTTAGCCTGTATGCTGATACTAGGTGGTGCTGTGGGCAAGTCTGCACAGTTGCCACTGCATACATGGCTGCCCGACGCCATGGCCGGCCCGACACCGGTCAGTGCTCTGATTCACGCGGCGACTATGGTTACCGCGGGTGTCTATTTGATTGCCCGCACCCATGAACTCTATCTGCTCGCGCCGATTGCCATGATTGCCGTGGCCCTGGTGGGTTTAACCACCTCATTGATGGCTGCTTTCACCGCCCTTACTCAGCGGGATATTAAACGTATTCTCGCCTACTCAACCATCAGCCAGATCGGTTATATGTTTTTGGCGCTTGGGGTTGGTGCCTGGAGTGCGGGCATTTTTCACCTGATGACCCACGCGTTCTTTAAAGCCCTGCTATTTTTGAGCTCCGGTGCCATTATTCACTGCCTGCATCACGAGCATGATATTTTCAAAATGGGCGGTTTACGCAGCCGTATGCCAGTGACCTTCTGGAGCTTTATGATTGGCTCTGCGGCGCTTGCGGCACTACCCATGACCTCTGGGTTTTTCAGTAAGGATCAAATCCTCTTACAGGCTTATCAGATGCATGGCATTGGGCCCTGGCTGTGGTTGGGCGGCTTGGTGGGTGCACTATTGACGGCGATTTACAGTTTCCGTCTGGTGTTTGTGGTGTTTTTTGGTCAGGCCAATACCGAACCAGATAAGCATACCGGTTGGCGTATGGCAGTGCCTCTGAGTCTGCTCTGTGTGCTGGCGTTGCTGGGAGGGTGGATTATTATTCCGGTTGCCGAGGTATTCCCAGTGGCGTCGGATCATCATCCCGCGTTTTGGGTCGAAGCTGTTTCGATTGCGGTTCCACTGATCGGTGTGGCGATTGCCTATTTGGTTTTTTACAGCCGACAACTCAGGTTAGAAGGGCTGGTTAAGGCACCGCTTATGCAAAAAATTCAGCATTTCTGGTTTAGCGGTTGGGGCATAGATTGGCTCTATGATCGGGTTTTTGTAAAACCCTATTACGGACTGGCTAGAGTACTTAAGTCGGAGCCGGTAGATGCGCTTTACAACCTTATTGTCAGGGTTAATCAAAGCTTGAATCACTGGCTGTCTGAGGGACAGAGCGGGCAGATGCGCCGCTATATCGCCAGTATGGTATTTGGCTTGATTGTACTGCTGGCTATTTTAGTGGGGGTGCTCTGATGCTGATGATTAACCTGATACTCATCCTGATAGTCGGGGGTTTCGCGGCCTTAATATCCGAGCGTTTTGGTCAAAATATACCGCGCAAGGTGGCATTGGCCGTGGTTATGCTAGATTTGGTTTATCTGCTGTTGTCACTCTCGGTAATGCCTGAATTAGAGCTATTGCAGGCACCCCAGCCAAGCGATCCGCAGAGCTGGTTGATGCACTACAGCAGGGAGTGGATTCCGGCCTTTGGTATCAAAATTGAACTAGCTGTGGATGGCCTGAGTCTACTGATGGTCTTTTTAACACTCATACTGGGTGCCGTGGCGGTCAGTGCTTCGTGGACTGATGTGCAGGTTCGACGGGGATTTTTTGAAGCCAATCTGCTGTGGACCCTAGCCGGTGTGCTGGGTGTATTTATGGCCATGGACCTGTTTCTGTTCTTCCTATTCTGGGAGGTTATGCTGATTCCCATGTACTTTATGATCGCCATCTGGGGTCATGAGAATCGCGGCTACGCGGCGATGAAATTCTTTATCTTTACTCAGGTCAGCGGCTTGCTGATGTTGGTGTCGATACTGGCGCTGGTTGCGGTTCATCAGAGCAATACCGGTGTCTGGACCTTTAGTTATTTCGATTTGTTAAATACACAAATTGCCGAGCAGACCGCCTTCTGGTTAATGCTCGGTTTCTTTATTGCCTTTGTGGTCAAACTGCCGGGCTTTCCCTTTCATACTTGGCTGCCCGATGCGCACACCCAAGCGCCCACCGCCGGCAGTGTGATACTTGCTGGGGTACTACTTAAGACCGGTGCTTATGGGTTGATTCGCTTTGCGGTGCCGCTATTTCCTCAGGCCTCGATAGAGTTCGCTCCGATAGCCCTGTGGTTGGGTGCCGCGGGTGTTGTTTACGGTGCAGTGCTGGCCTTTGGGCAAACCGATTTTAAACGTTTGATTGCCTACAGTAGTGTTAGCCATATGGGTTTTGTGCTGCTTGGAGTATATGCTTGGAATGCGCTGGCACTGCAGGGTGCGGTGATGCAAATGGTTGCCCATGGTTTTAGTACAGCGGCTCTGTTTATGATTGCCGGTTCTCTACAGGAGCGGCTGCACACTAGAGATATGCGTGAAATGGGTGGCCTGTGGCAGAACATGCCGCGCATGGGTGCTGTGGCAATGTTCTTTGTCGTGGCCTCTCTGGGTTTGCCCGGTCTAGGTAATTTTGTCGCTGAATTTTTGATTTTGTTGGGGCTGTTCCAGGTCGATCGTTGGCTCACAGTTATTGCCTCGCTGGGTTTAATTACCGGTGCCGCCTATTCACTGCTATTGATGCAGAGATCCTTTCAGGGTGAGCCGGACGAGACACGCCAGCTAACCGATTTTGGCAGCAGAGAGATGCTCACTATGGCGGTGATGATGATTGCATTGATCGGGCTAGGGCTCTACCCGCAACCTGTATTGGATATTGCCCGACCGGTAGTCGAGGGGCTGTTGAATTTCTCGGCCACAGTGACAGGAGAGCTTTTATGAATGCAAGCCAGATGCAGGCTCTGTTGCCTGTACTGATATTGAGTCTAACCGCGGTGGTTTTGATGATTCAGGCCTCGATAAAGCGCGATCAGAAACTTGCTTGGATTATCAGTGCCCTGGGGTTTTTATGCACCCTTTGGGCGACCGGTTACGCTCGGGAATTTGCACAGCCAGTGACTATATTGCTTCAGGTGGATAGCTGGAGTCTGTTTTTTAGTGCACTTGTGGTATTTGCAGCACTGGTGACACTGGTGCTTTCGCGAAAGAGTTTTTCACCGGAAGGGGAGCGTAAAGAAGAGTATTACCTACTGCTGGTGTTGTCGGTCCTCGGTGCCGTGGTGTTGATCCAATCCAGTCATATGGTCTCGCTTTTACTGGGTATGGAGTTAATGGGCGTGGCTCTCTATGCGATGATCGCGTTTCCCGAGAAAGGTCTACTGCCCCTTGAAGCGGCAATTAAATATTTAGTACTCTCGGCCTGTGCCTCGGCAATTTTACTGTTTGGTTTTGCACTTCTCTACGCTGCGACGGGGCAGTTGAGTTATGTGGGAATAGGCCAACAGGCGGCTACTGCCTATCTCAGTAATCCACTGTTGGTGATGGCTGGCACTGCTATGGTTATCTCGGGCCTTGCCTTTAAGTTATCGGTGGTGCCTTTTCATATGTGGACACCGGATGTCTATCAGGGAGCGCCGACACCAGTGACGGGCTTTTTGGCAACGGTTTCCAAGGGCGCCGTCTTTGTCGCCCTGACGCGCTTCTATATGGATGCTCAGCTCTATCAGTATCAGCCTTTGATTACGGCGTTATCTATAATCGCAGTTGCCTCAATGCTGATCGGTAATTTACTCGCTCTGCGCCAAGAGGATATTAAGCGTCTGCTGGCTTATTCATCTATTGCTCATTTCGGTTATTTATTGGTGGTGCTAATTACGCTTACCGGCACTGGCATGGCCAGCGATGCGGTGACCTTTTATTTAGCGGCCTACATTTTGACCAGCCTCGCGGCCTTTGCGGTGATAGCTCGGGTTGCCGGAGAAGATCAGCATAAAACTCAAATTGCGGCTTTTGAAGGGCTGTTCTGGAGAGATAAAATTCAGGCGACTGCGTTGACTGTGGCAATGCTGTCCTTTGCGGGTATTCCTTTGACGGCAGGCTTTATGGCTAAATTTTATGTGGTTAGTCTGGCTATACAGGGGTCTTATTGGTTTTTATTAAGCGCGCTGGTTATCGGTAGTGCTATAGCTATCTATTATTACCTGCGAATTATTTTTTCTATGAGTAAGACCTCGGTCATTGATTCCGTTGGTGATATAGGAGTCCAAGATTATTCTGCAAATTTGACCGCGCTGTTACTCACTGCATTAATATTGATGCTGGGCAGTTGGCCACAGCCCTTTATTACCTTTGCCGGTGGCCTGTAGAACCTATATATTTAGCTTTAAAGATAAGGAGAAAGCCATGTTACGTTCAGTTGATCTAAGTGATTATATGCTGACTAATCCGGTGACGGTTTCAGCAGAAGAAAATGTATTTAATGCCATTGATGTGATTGTTGAGCAAAAGGTATCTGGTGTCTGCGTGGTCGATACTGAGGGCAATCTGTTGGGCGTGCTGTCTGAGCTCGACTGTTTAAGGGCTATTCTCAGTGCCACCTACAATGAGAATGGCGATGTCGGCAATGTTGCTGATTTTATGACCGCAGAGGTTGACTGCTGTGAGCTGCACGCGGATCTAGTCGATGTGGCCGCCGATATGATCAAGAAAGGCCATCGCCGCCGCCCCGTGGTGGACAATGGCAAGCTAGTCGGCCAAATAACCTGTCGCAAACTGTTATCGGTGGTTAGCGAGTTTACTCACACGGTAAACTAGGCCTTCAGATCGCTAATGGCGAATATTTAACAATCTGTCGTTGGCTGTCCAATCTAAACAGGTGGTCTGCTCGCGCTGGCATTTCTTCAAGACTGTATTTCGTGATGCGCTGATAATGGGCAATAAACGCGGCAATCTGCGCCTCGGACATCACTCCTGCATGATTGCCCTGAGACCCCTTCGCCAGGCGTGTAATCATTTTCTGTTCCTGCTCCAAACGCCATTTATATACTGTACCGAAAGAGGGTGCACGGAGCATAATCAACAGATCAATACGGTCGAAAAGGGTTTGGTAATCGGTTGCCAGCGCAGCGTTAAAATAGTTTCGCCAGACGCCCTCGGCATCATGTTCGCGCTCAAGATCGTTGGCGGGTTCAGCTAGAGCTTCTTTAGGTTGGGGTTTGCAGCCAACACACCAGCCTTCTAAAATTATTACGTCTACTGGGCCGTTTACGCGGTCGCAATCCACTTCCAAGTGACGATCATCGGTGCTTTTATCAAAGCGTGGAATCAGTGTTTGTGCAGACCCCGATATTAGACTGCTGAGTGTTTCTAAGGCCAAGTGAATATCATGGGTGCCCGGCACACCGCGCGTTTTTAGCAGTGGGTGCACATCAGAAGCCAAGGTTTCCCGTTCAGCGCGAGTGAGATAAAAATCATCCAGTGAGAGAGAAACAGTCTTTAAGCCACTCTGTTCGTTGAGCATGGTGCACAGATAATCGGCCAGGGTCGACTTGCCAGAACCCTGAGAGCCGTTGATGCCTATAACGATGGGTTTAGTCTGTGATGCTCGGGCGGCGGTAAACTCTGCTACCAGCGGTGCAAACCATTGGTTAGCACTGTTGAGATAAGTGTCGGGGAGTTGATTGCGTTGAAGAAACTGTTGTTCGGCGTGGCTCATAAAGGTGCTCTGGATCTCGGTAGTTTTAGGGGCTCACATTTTGATAAATTTTGAGATAAAAATGGATAGGCGTCTCAAGATTTTCACGTTTGGTTAGCATCTCCTGCTGTTCGGGACGGCTGTGCCAATAGTAGGGAGTCATGGTCAGCAGGTCGAGAATATCACTGCCTTTAACAGAGATATCCCCTTTGATCTCTATACTCTCTTGCAGTGTAAATTGCGCTGCGCTATCCAGCGGATTGCCGGCATGGGGTACAGTTTTGTCATAAATCAGTTCGGTGAGTCCAGACAGATGCTGTTCGCCGGGGCCGACCATAATTAGTGTCCCGTTGGGCTTTAAGATTCTCGCGGTCTCTGCGCTGCTGATCGGCGAAAAAACTGAAATAGCAGTATCGATACGATTTTCAAATAGCGGGATATTAAACGCGCTGTCGACGACTAAGCGTGCATCCATTTTTCGTTTTGCCGCCAGACGCACGGCAAATTTGGAAATATCTATACCCAGTAGTTTTAAATCTGCCGAGGCTTTACTCGAGCCATTACGCAATTCCTGCATATAGTGGCCTTCGCCACAGCCGAGGTCGATTAATGCCTGATTAAAACCTGCCGCTGAATTGGCTACTTGGTTAACGATGGCATCGGATAATGGGCGGTAATAGCCAGCACCTAGAAAGCGCTGGCGACTGCGAATCATATCGTCGCTATCACCAGGATTACGGCTGCGCTTATGCTGTGCCAAAAGAAGATTGAGATAGCCTTCGCGGGCAACATCAAAGCTGTGCTGATTGGTGCAGCTATAGGTTTTGGGATGCGAGTCGGCATTTAACGTTAGCGCTTGACTGCAGTTGGGGCATTTAAAATTTTCGCGAGTTGAGCGCAGCGCGGGATAGGTAAATGTTTTGGACACAAAAGTTCTCAATAAAAAACTATTGGAAGAGGCTCTTCCTAAAGCGCTGTAGCTTACAGCGCTTCTGTAGAGAGAACAATCCACAGGTGGCTGTCTTTTAAGAGCTATTTATTAGGCGCTTTATTCTGATGCTCAAATAATTCCGACCTGTACTTATTCAAGACATTCCTTAGAGGGCCCTATGCAGGGCTGGCAGTCATTGCTGCGCAGCGAACACATTTTTACACATTTATGAAATTGTTTAGCGCAGCTACGAGTTTTGTGATTGATTGCCCAGTCGTTGCACTGTTGGGGAATATTTTCTTCTGTCACGTAAATAGTTCGCCGATCAATCAGGTCACAATAGCTGTTCAGAAGAGGATCTGGGGAGGTTTCTTCAGAATCCGTTGAATCTTCAAGCAGAGAATTAATCAGTTCTCTCTGGGTGAAAACGGCGCTGTGGCCCAGTGTAAAGTAATCTAATTCATAGCTATGTTGCGTAGCATTATTTGAACATCCAATTAATGTGCCGGACAAAATTAGAGTGATCAAGAGTAGTTTTAAAGACACCATTTGCTTCACGATTTAGCTCCTTGCTGTTAGCTAATAACTGTTAGCTTATAACTTGGAAGTTCAACAGAACTTCCAAGTTTGTTGCAACATAAAACAATTCCTTGTTTCGCCATACTGGGTACACGTCAGGCATGGCGTGTTTCTCTAATTTTGAATATGCCAAGCTTGGCGAGAAAGGTCAAGAGGAATTTGAGCAAACTGTTATGCAACGCCCAAATGCAGATTCAATCTACTACGATGAATTTTTACAGTTTCAAGAAAAACTGCAAGAACGCATAGTGACGTTGCGCAATAAACGAAATCTTGTCCAAGAAGATATGGCTGAATACGAACTGTCAGTTCGTCAATATCAGCGTATGGAACAGGACCCCACAGCTATAGTCTCTCTCTGGCAACTGTTCAAGATTGCCAAAGCGCACAATCTTGATATTGATGAGTTGTTGCATTTCGACTAATTTTTCAATCTCACTCTCACTACTGTCATAATCCAAGCCTAAGATTTCAGTTTCAAAATTACATGGATACATCATGATGAAATTAGCCCTGCCTGCCTATATTTTTGCATTGCTCACAAGTGGCAACCTTGTTGCTGCCGATGGAAAAACTGGATTACTCAGTACGACGAATAATAGTTGGTATAAAGAATCAGCCGCTGCGGTTGCGCAGACTAATAGTCAGATTCAGCGCATAGCGACTGAAGCCGGTTCGGCAAAGAATATTATTCTATTTGTGGGCGATGGCATGGGTGTGTCGACGGTTACCGCCGCACGTATTCTCGACGGTCAGCAGAGAGGCATGCTCGGCGAAGAAAATAGCCTTAGTTTTGGGAAATTCCCCTTTGTCGGTCTTTCTAAAACCTATACCGTCGATGCACAAACGCCGGATTCTGCAGGCACCATGACGGCAATGATCAGTGGTGTTAAAACCGATAACGGTGTGATTGGGCTCGATGAGGGTGCTGTTCGCGGAGACTGTGGCTCGGTTGCGGGTAATCAGGTTTTCACTGCCCTTGAGTTAGCTGAAATTGCGGGTCTATCCACGGGTATTGTGACTACTGCGCGGGTTACCCATGCAACACCTGCGGCGACCTACGCCAAATCCCCTGAACGCAACTGGGAAGATAATTCAAAGCTACCCGCTGCTGCAGTCACTTCTGGTTGCGAAGATATCGCTGCGCAGCTGATTAATTTCAAAGCCAACCTTCAACGCAAATACGCCACGGCAGATATTGATGGCATCGAAGTAGTTATGGGTGGTGGTCGCCGTCATTTTTTACCCAATCTTAAATCCGCCAATAGTGCGGATGCTGATAGCGAGATAGAAGGCGATCGCAGCGACGGTCGAAATTTGGTTGAAGAGTGGATACGACTCTACCCAGCTGGAGTCTATATTGATGACCAGAGCGGTTTTGATGGGGTTGATAGCGAGACCACCAAACAGCTTTTTGGCCTGTTTAGTGAATCTCATATGCGCTACGCAGCTGATCGTAAAAATGATATTAGTGGTGAGCCATCACTGTCTGAAATGACCGCCAAAGCGATTGAAATTCTCGACAATAATAGCCGTGGTTTCTTGCTGGTAGTTGAATCGGGCAGAATCGATCACGGCCATCATGCCGGCAGCGCGTTCACTGCGCTAAACGACACTATTGAGCTATCACGTGCGGTTCAGTCTGCAGTTGATGGGACTAAAGCAGAGGAAACATTGATTATTGTTACAGCAGATCACAGCCATGTGTTTACTATGGCGGGTTATCCAAAACGGGGTAATCCGATTCTGGGTAAGGTGGTTAATGTGGGCTCAGATAAGCCGGCACTGGCGGCTGACGGCTTGCCATACACTTCGCTGGGCTATGCCAATGGTTTGGGGTTTAGGAATCTGGCCGCCGAGACCGATGCTGATCATGCCTATCATAGCGGGCCTGCAGCAGGTCGTCAGGACTTAACCAAGGTAGATACTCAGGCTGCCGGATTTCATCAGGAGGCATTGGTGCCAAGAAAATCCGAGACCCATGGTGGCGAGGATGTGGCGATCTATGCCACAGGCCCCGGAGCCCATCTGGTAACCGGCACTAATGAGCAGAGTATTATTTTCCATGTGATAAATTACGCCGGTAATTTATTTGACCAAGCCACGTCTGCGCTGAAGTAGAGTTTAGATATGTAGAGTTTAGATATATAGACTTTAAGCACTAGTTTGAATACTCAATCGTCATTTTTAGTTGTCGTGCTTTATCCCATTGCTGTTGCTGGGCATAAAGACTTACCAGACCATCGATAAATTGAGGATTCTTTGGCGCTAGTTCCAGCGCCTTTAGATAGGTTTTTTCAGCCTCCAAAACCCTACCGCGCTGCTGGTAAAGTATTGCAAGATTGTACCAGGCGCGCGGATTATTGCCGGTTACAGCGGCGTTCTCTAACGAGATAGCCGCCTGCTTAAAGTTACCCTGTTCAGCCATTAATAAACCTAGGGAATAGTGCGCATCGCTAGCGTTGGGTTGCTGTGCAATTATAATTCTGTAAAGATTTTCAGCCTCTGTCAGTTTCTGCTGTGAATAGTAAAGTTGAGCGAGATTTAATCGTGCGGGAGTAAAATGATTATCGATGGCCAATGTTTCTAAATAGCCCACTGCAGCCTTCTCTAAATTGCCGCGACGGTGTTGATCAACTGCAATCTGGTAGCGACCGGTGGGTAAGTCTGCATTGATTTGCAGTGAGGCTTGATACTCGCGATTGGCAGCCAAATAGGCTTCTCTATTAATAGCGGGAATCTGCCCCTTAGGCACATCAATCAAGGCCTGTGCCGCGGCAATACGCACAGCGCGAACTCGGTCGTTAAGTAATATAAGTAGAGGTTCGATCTTGTTGGCGCTTTCGCTTAGGGCCTGAGTGGCTAAGGTTCTGACCAATGCGCTCTGGTCAGCAGTGGCAATGGTTAGGGCGCGTTCAACGGATGGAATCGATATACTGGCAGCAAGATTTGACGCGGCAGTGGCGCGGGCAATAGCCGGCTGAAAGCGATTATTTAATAGGGCGGTTAGGGGATTAATCGATGCGCCGCGATTACTCGTCGCCTGAGTGAGTATTTCAGAAAAATGCCTAGGTCGTTGTTCGCCAAACCATTTTTCTACTGCAGCAGCGGCCCAGGCTGTACTCTCTTCAGTATGGCAATCATTGCAGGCATTGGGCGTGTTATGAGCGACACTTAAGTCGGGGCGAGGAATGCGAAAGCTGTGGTCGCGGCGATAATCATTGCCCATGTAGAGACGTCCGGGCATATGACAGTCAATGCACTTATCTCCAGAAGATTGATTGCCAGAGTGCTTATTCACTGCACTGTGGTGATGATGCTCTGGCGTATCGAATTGCTCACTGCTGTGGCAGCCGACACAGAGTTGGTTTCCTTCCGCTTTCAATTTTCCGCTATGAGGTTCATGACAGTCAACGCAACCTACATTTGACTGATACATTTTGCTTTGCAGAAAAGAGCCATAAACAAATACCTCATCCAATATTTGCCCATCACTGTGATACAGCGGAGGGGTTAATACAGCGGGTAAATAATGGTCGAGTAACTGACTGCTGCCATGTTCAAATTTAGCGGTTAGTTGCTGGCGGCGTGCGTGACAGCGAGCGCATTTATCTACCACAACCTGTGGATTCTCATTGGCCATCATATCTATATGGGGATTATCGATGCCGGGTTTAAATGTTACAGCTTCGACGGCTTGTAGATGTTTTTCGCCAGGGCCATGGCAGGATTCGCAGCCAATATTTAGTTCTGAAATACGCGTGTTATAGCTATTCTCGACGGCATTGAAATTCTTCTCTACATTACTGCTGTGGCAATCGGCACACATACTGTTCCAATTCTTAGCGCCCTGAGTCCAGTGCACCCACTCATCAGCCTGAGCCTTTAATTCTGGCTGTGGATCAAACCACGTCTGTGTCTGGGTATTCCAAGCAACCGGTAATTGTTGCAGTCGACCATTCGGAAAGGAGACCAGATATTGTTGCAGTGGCTCGGTACCAAAGGTGTAGAGGATTTTGTAATCCTCGACTTGATTTCTACTACCCGCTAACCGTGCATAGAAGTCATTCGCTTTTTTGAAAAACAGAGCGTTGTTTCTATCGTTGTTAAATGTGGTGTTATTAAAGTCCCCTTTAACGGTCGATTCGGAGGCGTGCTGCATGGCTTGGTCATGGTGTGACCCCATCCAATCCTGATACTGCTTTTGATGACATTCGGCGCATCTCTGGGTGCCCATATAGCTCTGCTTTTCACTGAAGCTGATAGGAATCTGGACTATTTTCTCTGCCGGCAGGTCAGGATTCCCACTAAAAAGCAGCCAGCCGCAAAAAACTAAACTGGTAAGCGAAATAATAGCGATGGAAATTACAGGTCTGTAAGACATATCAGAGTTTTTACAACCTTATTATTTTGTTGTTAATGCTGTTTATTTAATGCTGCGACATATTTTAGCTAAGTGCGACAATTTGTCACATATTGCCAGCTATTCGCTGTTGGTAAAATTGCTGCTTACTTTTTTCCTTTTTTTAAAAAACCAAAAGAGATACGCATATGCAGGCAATAACATCTTTTCTAATATTGTTAAGTTTTTCCAGTTTTACGTTATTTGCATACGCTGATTCTGGTGCAAGGGCAATTGACCATGCACCCATAGGGGTAATGGCAGACCATTATCATAAGAAAGGCGAATCGATGATATCTGTCCGTCAGGGCTATATGGATATGAGCGGTAATCTTCTCGATGGCAAGAGTATCTCGAATTCACAGATTCTGGCGATGCCAAATCCCCTTGGAGATATGCCCGAAAATCTTTCCGTAGTGCCAACAGAGATGGATATGAAAATGACCATGATTGGCGCCATGTATGCGCCCTCTGACAGAGTTACTCTGATGGCAATGGTTATGTCTATGTCTAAAGATATGACCCTCAACAGCTATGAGCCAATGATGGGTCGTAACCTTATAGGCAGCTTCAGTACTTCTTCCAGCGATATCTCCGATATTTCTCTGGGTGCCCTGATCAAGCTGCAGGAGACAGATACCTCCAGATGGCACGGGGAAGTCACTGTACAACAATCTATCGGTGACAATAAGGCTAAAGATGTTGTTCTAACCCCAATGGGTATGAACATGGAAATGATCCTACCCTACGGCATGCAAGCTGGTGATGACACTGTTAAATTGGTGCTGGGTATCACTAACGTGAAAGCATTAAGTGAAAAGGTAGTCTGGGGCAATCAGTTGAGAGGGAAGTTTGTGATCTCCGATAATGACTGGTCGTTTGGGGATCAAATTGAGCTCAATACATGGTTGCAGTATGAGCTCAATAAATTTGTTTCTTTTTCTTCAAGATTGAAGTTTGTTCATCAGGATAAAATATCTGGTTCTAATCCTATGATTAGCGCGCCAGTTCAAACCGCAAATCCGGAAAATTATGGCGGCAGAGAAGTACATTTTGCACTGGGTGTAAATTTCTTGACCCATATTCTTCCCGGGAAAAGTGACAGATTTGGATTGGAGTTGATCAAGCCTATCCAGCAAGAGAAGAATAATCTGCAGATGGATACAGATTATCAATTTATTCTTGGGTACCAGAAAGCATTTTAAATCTTGCGGTCTAGCTTAAAATCTACAAAAAGCCCCTTTTTACAAAGGGGCTTTTTTTGGCGCTCTATAGCTTTGAATCCAAAGCCATAATTGGTCTGCAACCCTCAATTAGGCTGATTTTTATCTCCCTATATCAGTTCTGAATTACCAGTTTGATTTCCCTTAGATTTACTCGCCTGAATTACCCCTGTGATCTGGAGTGATTTTTCAGGCGTAACTGGAAAACAAAAATAATGATTATAAGAACTCGAGGGAAACGAAATGAAAACCTTAAAGTTATTCAGCATTACATTTGTGAGCCTGTTCTTTCTACAGGCTTGCGGAAGCAGCAACACCAGCATTCATGAGACAGATACCCCAATAGATACCACCCCGGAACCTACAGCCACAACTATTGTTGATGTCGCTGTAGCCGATGGCAGCTTTACCACTCTGGTTGCGGCTCTTCAGGCCACGGGTCTCGACGCGACTCTCTCCGATACCAGTGAATCCTATACGGTATTTGCCCCCACCGATGACGCCTTTGCGCTTCTGGGGCAAGAGACCATAGATGGACTACTCAACGACCTGGATACCCTTACAGATATTCTTACCTACCACGTGATCAGTGGAGAAGTCGATGCCGCTGCTGCAATAGCAAGTGCTGGTAATCTAGTGGAGATGGTCAATGGCGATATGGTTGGTTTATCTCTGGATGGCGATAACCTGCTAGTCAATGTCGCAACGGTAACAATTACTGATATCCAGGCAGACAATGGCATTATCCATGTGATTGATGCGGTATTAATGCCGTTGGCAGATAAAGCAGAGCCAACCCTGAATATTGTCGATACCGCTATTGCGGCCGGTTCTTTCGATACCCTGGTTTCAGTACTTCAGACAACTGGATTAGATGCTGCACTGGCTGATGAAAGCCGATCATTTACTGTCTTTGCACCCACAGATGAAGCTTTTGCCATGATTGATGCAGAAACTATTGCCGCTTTGTTGGCTAATCTGGATGTACTGACAGATATTCTTTTGCAGCATGTTGTGGAAGCTGAAGTGCTATCGACTACCGCCTTCTCCCTAAATGGCCAGTCAGCAGAGACTCTCTCCGGCGTGGCTATTCCGGTTTCGATTAACAGTGCTCTTAACAGCCTGTTATTTGGTGGTGCCACGGTAACTGTAAAGGATATCTATGCCAGTAACGGCGTGATCCATGTGATCGATATGGTGGTGGTTGCAGATGTTGAATTGCCGGGCCCCGCGATGTCTATTGTCGATGTCGCCCTGGCCAATGGAAATTTCACCACCTTAGTAGCTGCATTGCAGGCAACCGGTCTGGATACAGTGCTCGATGATCCAGAGTCAAACTTCACGGTATTTGCCCCCTCAGATGATGCCTTTGCACTTCTCGGACAGGAGACCATTAATAGCTTACTTGCAGATACCGCAGCCCTCACAGAAATCCTTTTATACCATGTACTGCCCGGTGCCACTGTTCTTCAGGACGGGGCAGTCACAATCGCTCAATCGGTTGATAGCATAGTCACCACTGCCAATACTCAGGATGTATCCCTGTCATTCACTGACGGGACTCTATACGTCAATAAATCAGCCGTTTCACTCACTGATATTACCGCAGATAACGGCGTTATCCATGTGGTTGATCAGGTTATTTTGCCACTGTCAGCCAAAGCTGAACCGACCATGAGTATTGTTGATGTGGCAACCTCCAATGCAGAATTTTCCACGCTAGTCGATGCGCTTACAGCGGCTGATCTGATCTCAACTCTGGCCGATGAGTCGGCAACTTTTACCGTATTTGCGCCGACTAATGAGGCATTTTCAAAGATTGAAAGTTCGGCTCTGGACGCTCTGCTTGCAGATGCCACGGCGCTGACCAATGTTCTGTTAAAGCATGTTGTCTCTGGCGCTGAGATCAATGCGCTAAATGCCTTTGCAGCTAATGGCTCGGATGTCGAAACCACTGGTGGTGATACTATTAGCGTTGATCTGGTCAATTTCGCCCAGACAGCCAATGGTGCAAATGACGAAGTTGCCTATAACAGTGCAATGGAAATACTTGTCGGTGGCACTAATAGCGCACAACCCGGTTTTACGCTATATGTTTTCGATAACGATCTTGGAACCTCCGGTAGTGTCTGTAATGGCGGCTGTGCAGGCGCATGGCCTCCGGTATTAGTTACTGATGATGAGGTTGGCAATATTCCCGGATTAAGTATTATTACCAGAGATGACGATTCCAAACAGGCCGCTTATCTGGGTCGTCCCCTGTATTTTTTCCAGAGTGATTTGGCCCCGGGTGATACTAATGGAGATGCTGTTGGTGGGGTTTGGTGGGCAGTGAATCAGGAGCAGGTGTCTCTGCAGGTTCAGGGTTCAAATGTAATAACCACGGATATCTACACGACCAATGGTGTGATTCATGTGATTGATACGGTGATCACTAACTGATATTTCCAAGCCAGTAAATCAGATAGCTATATAGAGTAGCCAATTGCGTTAATGGTCTAAATCTACAATGTTGGATTTAGGCCTTTTTGTTTTAGGGGTAATGGTGGATTTGTCAGTTGTAGGTCAAAATTGAATCCTGTCGATTGTTGAATTGCGCATGACAGCTTTTGTTTTACTGCCGGAGGGTATGAGTGTAGCCATTGACTGTACCCTCTACTGTACCTGATGAACCAATATGGATTCGTGTGAAAGAGAAATTACATTTAACTAATTGATTTATATGAACCTAAATGGTGGGCCCAGTAGGGTGAGGCTGTTCTAGCAGCCGAACGGCAGCGGCATGATCGAAGATATACAGAGAGCTGACTGGATTAGTCCTACGGGTTCAACATCGAACCGTAGGTGAGACTTGAGAGAGGGCCCAGTAGGGTGAAGCTGTAGCAACAGCCGAACGGCAGCGGCATTATCAAAGATAATCAAGAGAGCTGACTGGATTAGTCCTACGGGTTCAACATCGAACCGTAGGTGAAAATTGTGGGCCCAGTAGGACTTTAACCTACGACCAATCGATTATGAGTCGACTGCTCTAACCAACTGAGCTATGGGCGGTTTTCCTTAGCTGCCCTTAAAAGCATTATAAATCAATGAGATAGACTAAATTACTGCTTTCTCCTGATGAGTACATATTAACTAATAATGCTTATACGTCAATAGATTAAACAACTAACTGTAACCTCTACTGTACCTATAATATCTGCCGTCTTACATGAGGGGCGGGGGGTGTCTTTGGTTATTCGGTATTGTTACGGTATCTGCGTGGGTACTTAACAAGTCGATTTACAAACGAATAATACCTAGTTAAAATTGTATAGTCTTATGAATAAAAATAAATAAAAACAACCACATTGGGAAAAAGAAAATGAAAAAAATTGCACTTGCCTTACTTTTACTTCCTTCAATATCTTTTGCAGATAATGTTAATTTTTTTGCAGCTGAATTTGGTAAAGGTAGCAATAGTATTAACTCATTAAATATTGGGTATGAAGCGGTTATTGACGGTAAGCTTTCTGTAGGTTTGGATTATATTGACCTGCAGTTTGAAGACGGCACAGAATACGACACTATCGAAGTTAATGTAGACTTCGCTTTTGGCTCTTTTGAGACGGGTTCACTGTATGTGGGTGTTGGAACTGCAATGCCATATAACATGTCAACTAATATGAAATTATTAAACGAATTAATAGAATCAGACTCCTCAGTCCACGACAATCTCTCAACAGCTGTTAACACGGGATTTTCAAAGCGTAGCGGTGATGGTTTGGATTTCGATTTGGGCGTGATGGTAGTTGATAATTATAAGCTTTATAAGGCGTCTATGAGAGCTCCCCTTGGAGACAGCGGCTTCGGACTCACATATGCAGTAGATAAAGTTGACGGCGGAGTTGCTATTTGCTCCCTAGGATTTAGCTTTACACTATAATTTTGGTAGCAAATCTGTCTCTTTATGATGAAAAGACCTCTGTATTTTTCAGGGGTTTTTTAGCTTTAAGTCACGGCATATCCACCTTCACCTTAGTCTTCACGCCATCCATATGACGCTGCCATGTCTCTAGCATGACTTCCTTAGCCCACTCCTGATGCTGTTGTTGTACTGCTACTGCATCATGTACTGGTAGGCATACGATGTCCTCTTTCATCCCTTCAAGCAAGACATCCTTCAATATCTGACCCTCAAAGTTCTGAGCAAATATACCCCAACCCTCGAAAAGCTCTAAGCTTTGGATATCGTTTTAAAGTCGCATCATGGATTCTTCGAACATAATCCTTATGGAAGCCTTCGGTATATAAGGAACCATACCCTTCCTGACTTCATCAGAGGCACCCATAGCAACCGTTATGAACCGCTTTAACCTTGTCTCTACTCGCTACATACCCGCTATTTCGCCAATGTCCTCATAGGGCGTTTCACCTGCATATTCCTTCGCACTAAACGCTAAATTAAGCCTCAGATGATTGGCGTTGAAATCAACTTCACAAATAGGCTTACTCATCAATCAATGTGTTTATCCGTGATACGTACTTTTCTATCAGGTAGGTTCTGGAAGGGTGTTATCAAGCGGCCACCTTGGAATGGTGAGTGCTTGTAAACAAGCCTTATGGGAGCCTTACAAGCCCAATGATGGGGCTTTATAAACTCATTGATGGCTATCATATCGTCCATATCAGGATGGCTTTCATCAGCTTTGACCTTGAACATAGTTTCTGCCCAAATATCATCAGTTTCATTGATTGTCAGATATGGCCCTTCTATCGGCTGCTCTTGGTCGAGGAAGTATTCCCAAATCTCACTAGCTAGGGTACCTGATGGGTAAATTCTTGTTCTGGAGGGTTTGTTAAAAAACTGCTTTCCGGGAAGAAAGGTAATCAGTTGGTTTTGCTTAAGGTAACCAACAATGTCTTTTACCTTGGAGTATTTAATCTGGTACCGCTTCAACCAGATATCATCAGCATATGTCTGCTTTCTTAGGGAGACAACTAACCAATTGTTCATGAACAGGGCACGACAAAGACCTAATAAAATCCATTGCCAATGATGTCTTAGCTCCTCTAACTGCTTACCACCACGACCACCTCTAGTCTCTTCCACGTATTTATCAATCAAGAGGGATAGCTTTAGGTGTAATTTAGACTTTTTGTTTAGTTGAAGGGGGCTAAGGAAGTAGTGATGCTTATAGTCATCCTCTGGTAAATCGAGACTCAAGGCCATGTTCTTGAGTTGGGATAGGGTGTCTTTGGAAATGGTATGCATAGTGCTTATGGCTACCTGCTGCCTCTAGGGGCTAGTTGTAGTTGGTTACTAAATACTCATACTACAAGAACAACTAACATACTCGTAATGACTACCACTTAGGTTTGGTATCTATAGGGCTTAAGGCCTGTCCTAGTACTCCTATGTACTGCCTAGGTAGACGTTGTATTGTTACCTTGTAGGATATTACTTAATAAGTACCTTTCCCGGGTATTAAATGCCTTACACCACCCCTAGGCTCGTCTACGTCACCCTTACGTCTCGGTATTAAATGTATATGACAGTGAAAGACTGTCTGTCCTGCATCTTCACCACAGTTCATGCCTATGTTAAAACCAGTGATAGTGTTGTCTTTTTCCAAAAGGTCGTTTCGGCACTTATGTATTAAAGATTGAATTGCGTTTATTTCAGGCTGATGCAACCCAAAATAGTCAGAGACATGTCGCTTGGGAATAACTAAAGTATGCCCCCTAGTAACGGGATAACCGTCTCTAAAAGCTATAGCTAGCTCATTCTCTTCAATAATCAGAAATAGAATAAAATCATAAATCTTGAAGTTTTATGTTAGATAGCTTCCACGATAAACCATATCTTCTAAATGTGGCTAAAACTTCTGAATTATTTTCACCGTGAATTATTAAAGTAAACCTATTCAAAGAGTTATATTCAAAGGATGTGTTCTCAAGGAAGTCTGTATTGTCAATCACGGGGACTTTCTGGATTAGTTTCACTGTTAATATTAGTTTTTTTACCTTTAAGTAATCTTGTAATACCTTCAGGAGTTACAAATCCATCAAGCATCTTATCAACAAACATAGATGCAAACCCTGCAGCAGCAAACATAAATGGGTTGTCAGGTTCATCAACTACTTCCTCAGCCATCTGGGCATTAATTTGTTCTTTTAAGTTATTTCTCAAAGTTGAAAAGTCGACATATTCAGATAAAGCCTCTGAATTACTTTCCTGAATACTGTGTTGTATTCCATTAATTGCTAGTAAAGGTCCGATAGCTACATAAGTGGCTAAAATTAACAAACAAATGCTTAAAGTTATGACAGTTTTTTTCATGACGAACAAATCCCCTTAAATTTAATTTTTGTAATCATAAATGTATAGCTGTTCTCACCAATATACAACCTACAAAAAGACCAATATTAGCCTCGCCTAGAACGCATTCTATGAGGTTCTGAGGCGTTATCCCGATAGCTTGGAAAGGCTTAATTGAGCATTAAAAGGCACTACACAAGCTCCTGAGAAGGCTCATGGCAGCCTTGATGGGTAGGTTGGTGAATGGGTCGTTAAATAGCTTAATAAGTACCGTTATGGATACTCACTCTTGCTAGTTTTGGGGGCGTTAGGCTAACTTAAGAGCGATATTTTCAGCTTTAAGATGAGTGTATCTATTAAGCATTTTCAAGTCTTTATGCCCTGTAATAGTTGCTACTTCCATAACATTTAAACCCATCTCAAAGAAGCGTGTAGTGCCTTCGTGTCGTAGGTCATGGAACCTTAAGTCTGTAATTCCTCCCGTTGCACACACCTCTACTAAATGCTTGTGAAACTGAATCAGGTTTAAGGCTGAATAGTCTGTCATTAGCCTTTGGTGATAATGGTTCAAGGAGTTCCAAGGCTCTATTGGTCAGTGGGATTGTTCTGGCGACATTAGTCTTTGTGTCTGGAATCGTTAGCGTTCGTTTTATCCAGTCGATATGTTCATACTTTATATTGAGTAACTCACCGCGTCGCATGGCTGTTTCGATAGCTAATTCAATCAACACCCTGACTTCTCTTGTTGGATATAGCCTTGAGGATAATGCTCATCTCATCCCTTACTAGGCGACGATGTCGTGCATTGTTAACCTTGGGAAGCTCTATTGATGGTGTCTCGTTAAGCCGGTAACCCCATTCAGTGACAGCAAGTTTGATGGTTCGTGTGGCTATGCCTAACTCTATTTTGACTGTAGCAGCTGACACCGTCTCTAGGCGCTTATCTCTGTAGCATGCTAGTTGATAGGAATTAACCTCAACAAGTTTAAGCTGTCCTAGGTGTCGTTTAATGATTCTTGAATGTGCCTTAATAAACTTGAGTGCTTTAAGCTGCTTAGACTGACAATATTGGTAGTACTGGTCGAGTAGTGTCTCTAGTGTGACAAACTTGGCTTTTGTATTGTCTATATAAAGACCACGCTCCATCTCTGACTCTGTCTTCTTCGCCCATACTAAAGCGTCAGACCTTTTTGTGAAGGTTTTACATTTGGTGGGGAAGCCTTGCTTGCGGATGACAGCCTTTGTCTTGCTGCCGGAGGGTATGAGTGTAGCCATTGACTGTAACCTCTACTGTACCTGATGAACCAATATGGATTCAGGTGAAAGAGAAATTACTTCTAACTAATTGATTTATATGAACTAAATGGTGGGCCCAGTAGGACTTGAACCTACGACCAATCGATTATGAGTCGACTGCTCTAACCAGCTGAGCTATGGGCCCTTATTTAAACTTGCCTTTTTAACTTATCGCCGCGTTGCACCGCTTCACTTACTCAGTCACATACTTAATGTATGCTCCTTCGTGCGTTCATTGTGCGCCTTGCGCTAAGCCAAAAATTCGGCGTTTAAACCGAAACTTGCCTTTTTGGCTTATCGCGGCGTTGCGCGGCTTCGCTCTTTCAGTCACATACCGATGTATGCTCCTTCAATCGCTCATTGCGCGCCTTGCGCTAAACCAAAAATTCGGCGTTTAAGTTGTCTTTTTGCTGTTATGCGTCGTCGCGTGCTCATAATACTCAGTCACATACTAATGTATGCTCCTTCCCATTACTGCGCGGCTCCTAGCCCAACAACAAAAATCCTGTCTTAATTTTTAAACTTGCCTTTTTGGCTTATCGCGGCGTTGCGCTAAACCAAAACTCGGCATTTAACTCTTTCTTACTCGTCAATAAAGCTACGCAGGTGATCCGAGCGGGTCGGGTGACGCAGCTTGCGCAGTGCTTTAGCTTCGATCTGACGAATACGCTCACGGGTTACATCGAACTGCTTGCCGACTTCTTCCAGTGTGTGGTCAGTGTTCATATCGATGCCGAAGCGCATGCGCAGCACTTTCGCTTCTCGGGCTGTTAGGCTGCTTAATACATCACGAGTCGACTCGGTGAGGTTGTTCTTGGTGGCTTCATCGAGCGGTAGGGCAATAGTGGTATCTTCAATAAGATCACCGATGCTGGCATCTTCATCTTCACCAATCGGCGTCTCCATGGAGATTGGCTCTTTGGCGATTTTAAGCACTTTACGAATCTTGTCTTCTGGCATTTCCATACGTTCTGCCAATTCTTCCGGAGAGGGTTCGCGACCCATTTCCTGAAGCATCTGACGAGATACACGGTTGAGTTTGTTAATAGTCTCAATCATATGTACCGGAATACGGATGGTGCGCGCCTGATCGGCAATAGATCTTGTGATCGCCTGACGAATCCACCAGGTTGCATAGGTGGAGAACTTATAACCGCGACGATATTCGAACTTATCGACCGCTTTCATCAGGCCGATATTACCTTCCTGAATCAGATCGAGGAACTGCAGGCCGCGGTTGGTGTATTTCTTGGCGATCGAGATAACCAGACGCAGGTTAGCTTCAACCATTTCTTTCTTAGCGCGGCGGGCCATGGCTTCACCCATGGTCATACGGCGGTTGATATCTTTAATAGCCGCAACGTTCATGCCGCTATTTTTTTCAACCTGCGCCAGTTTGCGCTGTGAGCGCAGAATATCAATTTCTTCGCTGGCAACACGTTCTGCCCAAGGTTCATTTGACTTGGCTATTTCGGTAATCCAAGTCAGATTGGATTCGTTGCCGGGGAATGAAGTAATAAACACTTTACGAGGCATTTTGCCGCGGCGAATGCAGAGTCTCATAACCTTGCGCTCTTCGGCGCGAACTCTTTCTACTGCCATGCGCACTTTTGCGATCAGCGGATCAAACTGACGTGGTGTCAGTTTCAGGTATTTGAAGAGGTCGGACAATTCAGCAATATTTTTCTTTCCTGAATCGCTGTCGCGGCCATAGCGAGCAATAGATTTTTCAGTTTTCTTCAGCTGCTGACGGATAGCGTCAAAGCGCTCGAAAGCGACTTCTGGGTCAAGCCCGCCTTCATGCTGCTCTTCTTCTTCCTCTTCCTCTTCGTCATCGTCACCATTTTCAAGTTTTAGGGCTTCAGCGGCTTGCTGTTGCGCAAGAGCTGATGGAACGTGTTCCATGGGATTCAGGTAGCCACTGATGATGTCGGTCAGCTTACGTTCGCCGGCTTCAACTTTTTCGTATTCGGTAATAATCGCTGCAACAGTGGTTGGCCAGTCGGCAACCGCTGCCATTAGCTCACGAGTACCTTCTTCGATACGTTTGGCGATTTCGATTTCGCCTTCGCGGGTAAGCAGTTCGACAGATCCCATTTCGCGCATGTACATGCGGACAGGGTCGGTCGTTCTGTGCTGTTCAGATTCGACAGATGCTAGTGCAGCGGCGGCTTCAGCGGCGGCTACTTCATCGGGGGAGTTATCCCCGGAGAGCATCAGTAGGGCTTCAGCGTCGGGAGCCGTTTCAAAAACGGCGATGCCCATATCATTGATCATCTGAATGATATCTTCGACCTGTTCTGGATCGGCTATATCTTCTGGAAGATGATCGTTGACTTCAGCGTAAGTCAGGTAGCGCTGCTCGCGACCTTTAGCGATAAGATCTTTAATGCCGGATTGTTGTTTTTGTTTAGCGTCGGTCATAGGATTCAAATACTGTTTTGAGGCTGAAAAATAGCGCGCAATTATAGCGGATAATCTCGCCGTTGTCTGAACAAATTTTGAGTTTATTCAAAGTCACTTTAATTTCTAATATTAGACTACAAGTCTTTGTTTTATCTTGTTTTTTAACGCTATATTTTCGATATCATCGCCCAGTTGCATATGAATCTTCAGCAGTTGCTTAAACTGTCGCTCGGTGAGAGTTTCTTGAGCCAGTAAAAATTTAGCCTTTCTCTCGCCGGGAAGAGCCTCAAAGGCATCCCGCATCACATGGGCTAAAGTATCGGTGAATTCCTGATCGTCATCGCGGCCCGTGCCCTTGGGTGGTTGGTGCAATTCACTTCCGGCAAGAGATTTAAGTATTTGCAGCTCTTGTTGATTGTCGTGAGCAACTTGCCAGCGAGCAAAGATATGCGAGGTTTTTGTGCACTGGGGCGCGGTGTTGATCAGTGCCAGAATCTTTAGGAAAAGCGCCATATCAATATCTGCAGAGACCCTGAGCAGCTCGATATCATCGACATATTCTACCAGCTGTGGGTGATTGATCAGCAATGCGGTAAGGAATTTGACCGGTGAGAGTCGAATTTTGTTAGTGCGTGCCGTAACCGTTTCTGGGTAGGGCTCATAATCCACACCACCGTAAATTTCGGGTGGTTCTTCGCCGATGGGTTCGGGCTGAGGCGGCGTTGGGCTGCTGGGTTTAGCGCTGTATTGTTGCGGCGGCTTGTGAGTGGCCACATAGTCGCGCAAATTGTCCGCCGAGATACCGGTGCGGCGTGACAGTTCTTCAAGCATCAATTGGCGAAACACGCCCTGAGGTATGCGATTAATTTGCGGGGCGCAGACTTTGCTTAGGCGTGCCTTGCCATCTGCGGTGCTATCGTCAATACCGTCGTTGAGCTGTTCAAATAAAAATTCAGACAGCGGTTGTGCGCTGTCGACCTGCTCCATAAAAGCTTGCTTGCCAAGCTGGCGGACCATGGTATCCGGGTCTTCACCATCGGGCAGAAACAGGAATTTGGCAGATACCCCGTCACGCATTTCTGGTAACGCAGTGTCTAGTGCTCGGGCAGCCGCTTTGCGGCCGGCCTTGTCACCATCAAAACAAAATACAATCTCTGAGGTGTAGCGAAATATCTTTTGTAGATGACTTTCGGTCAGTGCGGTACCTAGGGTAGCCACGGCGTTATTGATCTCGAACTGGGCTAGGGCGATGACATCCATATAGCCCTCGACCATAATCAGGCAAGGGATTTCTTTAAGCTTTTGCCGTGCTTCATAGAGTCCGTAGAGTTCGCGGCCTTTATGAAATACTGGTGTCTCTGGAGAGTTGAGGTATTTTGGCGTACTGTCATCCAATACACGACCGCCAAAGCCAACGGTGCGCCCACGCTGATCACGGATTGGAAAGGTAATACGGTGACGGAAGCGATCGTATTGTTTTTTCTCTTCGGGCTTGCTGATGACCATGCCAGATTCATCGAGCAGGCCGATTCGCTCTGGGTCGGTGCCTACTGCTTTTAACAGGTTGTCCCACCCGGGTGGCGCGTAGCCGACGCCGAATTGTTTCGCCACTTGCCCGCTCAGTCCGCGACCTTTCAAATAATCGACGGCACCGGCTGCTGCTTGATGTTCGCGCAACTGCTTGCGGAAGTAGAGGTCTGACTCGTTGAGCAGGGAGTATAGGCTGTCTTTTTGTCTACTGACCTGAGCATCCTGGGCGGCTTCTCGAGGAATTTCCAAGCCGGCATTTTTGGCCAGCATTTCGACTGCGGGCAAAAAATCAAGACGATCAAATTCCATGACAAAGCCGAGGGCATTGCCGCCAGCGCCACAGCCAAAGCAGTAGTAAAACTGTTTGTCTTGGGCAACTGTGAAGGAGGGGCTTTTCTCTTCGTGAAAGGGGCAGCAGGCTTTGTAATTTTTACCGGCTTTTTTTAGCGGGACACGACCATTGACCACATCAACTATGTCAATGCGATCTAGCAGGTCATCAATAAATGTTTGTGGGATTCGTCCGGCCATTGGCGTTTTACGGTGCTCTTTTTTGATTGCTATAGTGTAACGTCTTCGGTGGGGAAATAAACTAGAGCTTGGGTTGCTGCTGGTTTAATTGCTTTCTAATTATCAAAGGGCTTTCCATCAGCTAAGGGCTTTCTTTTAATTGAGTGGAAATTTGTCGCGTGGCGGCCGAAGCCAAGAAAGGCCTCCCGAGACTCACTCAAGCCATCCATGGGCGTTCGAGCGCCGTTCCCTTCGGCGCACGGTCCCGGGAGGCCTTTCTCGGCTCCGACCTAAGACCAGCCATCGGATTTCTAAAAAAACAATAAGAAATTACACAGGTAATCCATAGTTTCGGTTGAAGGTTAGAGTGGGCTTAGGCTTTCCCAGACCGTGTGCGGCATGGATGCCGCACTCGAGCCCCCAGGGATGGGTTTACGGTGAGTCGGGGAAAGCCTAAGCTCGCTCTGACCGCCACGATCCAGAACTGAGGCTCAATCAAACATTACTGCTTTATAGGCTAAGAGCTTTTAACTAAGAGCTTTTAACTAAGAGCTTTCTTAATCAGCCCACTAACTGCACCAGCATCGGCACGACCCTGAATCTTGGGTTTGATAATACTCATTACTTTACCCATATCGCGCATAGATTCAGCGCCGGTCTCAGCAATTGCCAGCTGAATAAGCTCAGCAATTTCCGCTTCGGTTAATGCCGTGGGTAAAAAGTCCTGAATAACATTGATCTCTGCGATTTCAATATCGGCGAGTTCTTGGCGTCCAGCGCTCTCGTACTGGGAGATTGAATCGCGACGCTGCTTAACCATTTTGTCTAGAATGACCAGCATACGTTCGTCTTCAATTTCAATTCTCTCATCCACCTCGATGCGCTTTACTTCTGCCATTATCAGACGAATAGCACTCAGGCGCTCTTTTTCTTTGGCGCGCATGGCATCTTTCATGGCGTCTTTAACTTGCTGTTTTAAGGACATAATGATTCTCCGTTTAAAGTGGAATTTCTGAATTCCAGAAACACAAAAAGCGCCGGTCAGGCGCTCTTTGCTTTAACTCAAAAGTTAACTCTCTTGTTTGAGAGTTAAGCTTAGTAGAGTCGAGTAAACTTGCGTGATTCGCGAGATACTTTTTTCTGGTTGCGCTTAACAGCGGCAGCAGCTTTACGCTTGCGTTCCCAAGTAGGTTTCTCGTAGAACTCACAGCTACGGACCTTAGCCAGAATACCGGCTTTCTCACATGAACGTTTGAAGCGACGTAGTGCTACGTCAAAGGGCTCGTTTTCTTTAAGGCGAACGCTTGGCATTTATAAATCCTGTATGTATCTCGTGTTAAAACGATCTGTCGCCAAGAACTATTTCTTAGCTGACTCTTTAAGGGCGCGTAGTCTATACACTTAGCCTGATTGATGCAAAGTTTTTTATGCACTTTTCAGCTCTTATTGGTTTAACTCAAAGTACCCGTTCACAAAGGCCTGCAGAGAGTTTAAAGTTACGCCTTCTGACGGACTTTAACAGTTGCTTCCAATGTCCGTAAATAATGCTTCAGGGCCAAATTTAAATGCTTGTGCTAGGAATAGAAACATCCTGTGATGAAACCGGAGTTGCTGTCTACGACAGTGAACGGGGTCTATTGGCTCATACACTTTACTCTCAAGTAAAGCTTCACGCTGAGTATGGTGGCGTGGTGCCCGAACTTGCCTCGCGAGATCATGTGCGCAAGATTCTGCCCCTGTTAGAAAAGGTTTTAGCAGAGGCCAATATCAGCAAAACTGACCTCGATGGAATTGCCTACACCGCTGGCCCCGGATTGATGGGTGCATTAATGGTGGGTGGCTCAGTGGCATCGGCGATGGCTTATACGTTAAACATACCCGTGTTAGGGGTACACCATATGGAAGGCCATCTGCTGGCACCGATGCTTGAAGATAATCCTCCGGTATTTCCATTTGTTGCGCTACTCGTCTCCGGCGGACACACCCAACTGGTCTCTGTAACCGCCATCGGTGAATATGAATTACTCGGCGAATCGGTCGATGATGCTGCCGGGGAAGCCTTTGATAAGACCGCCAAACTGCTCGATCTAGAGTATCCCGGCGGGCCGCGATTGGCGGCAATGGCTGAACGCGGTCATATCGAAAGATTCCCCTTTCCGCGCCCAATGACCGACCGACCCGGTTTGGATTTCAGCTTTTCCGGCCTAAAAACCTTTACCCGCAATCTAATCGAAAAAAACCGTGGTGATGATGTACTCCCTGACGAGCAGACTATGCTGGATATCTGTGCCGGATTTCAGGAGGCGGTGGTCGATACTCTGGTGATTAAATGTCGCAGAGCACTACAGCAGACCTTAATGAAAACATTGGTGATTGCCGGTGGTGTTTCGGCCAACACTCGATTGCGAGAAAAGCTCGAAGTCTCACTGGGCAAAGAGGGCGCGCAGGTATTTTATGCTCGCCATGAATTTTGCACCGATAATGGCGCTATGATTGCCTATGCCGGTTGCCAGCGACTCTTGGCGGGTGAAAAAAATATACTGGAAATCTCGGCAACGCCGCGCTGGCCATTGGATCAATTGATAAAGCCACAGGAAAAAGTTTAATGGATATTGTTTATATAAGAGATCTGCGTATTGAGACCATTATTGGTATTTACGACTGGGAGCGCGAAGTAAAGCAGATTGTCAGTTTAGATTTGGAGATGGCGCACGATATTCGCAAAGCCGCCGAAACTGACGATATCCAGTATGCCCTCAACTACAAATCTATCGCCAAGCGATTGATAAAGTTTATTGAAGAGAGCGAGTTTTTATTGGTAGAGCGCATGGCTGAGGAAGTCGCCAGTATAGTGACCAATGAATTTTCTGTGCCCTGGTTGAGGCTGCGAGTCAGCAAGCCCGGCGCCCTTAGAGGATCTCAAGATGTGGGCATTTTGATCGAGCGGGGAGAGCTGGGTCAACGAGGAGTACAGCCCTAATGGCTCTTGTTTACCTCAGCCTAGGCAGTAATATTGAGCGCCGCAGACGTATTACTGCGGCACTGGATGCATTGGCTGAATGTTTTGGTGAGTTAGTGGTGTCGTCGGTTTACGAAAGTGAATCCGTGGGTTTTGACGGCGATAGTTTTTACAATCTGGTGGTCGGTATTCACGCCTCGCTGGCGGTGGGTGAAGTGTCTAAAATACTCAAGAGTATCGAAGACCAAAATGGCCGCGATCGCAGCGGTCCCAGGTTTGGATCGCGCAGCCTAGATATTGATATTTTAACCGTTGACGATATTGCCGGAGAGATCGATGGTATTCAGTTACCGAGAGATGAGGTGTTAAAAAATGCCTTTGTATTGTTACCTCTTGCGGAGATTGCTCCCCAGACTCAACATCCTGTAACCACTCAAAGCTATTCGCAGCATTGGCAGGAATACGATAAAAGCAAACAAGAACTTTGGCCGGTAGAATTTATCTGGCGCGGAGAAAATGTTACTCGTACATGCTGATCAATGTGGGCATGTTGTCCATAAATGGCTAATTCACTTCCAGTCTGTAGGCGAGTGAGTCCGATGAATTTTATTCAGAGAGTACCGTTATGATTGAACAGCAACTTGCCGTCGGCATCACATTCTTTATTTATTTGGCAATGATGCTGGGCATTGGTATCTGGGCTTATCTTAAAACCAGTGACCTGTCGGACTATTTGTTGGGTGGGCGTAATTTGGGGCCACTGCCTTCGGCGCTCAGTGCTGGCGCATCCGATATGAGCGGCTGGTTACTACTTGGGTTGCCTGGTTTTGCTTATGCTGCGGGCCTGGAATCGATTTGGATTGCACTCGGACTTTTGGCAGGCACCTGGCTTAACTGGTCGATTGTTGCCAAGCGCCTGCGTATTTATACCAAGGAGGCAGGCGACTCACTGACTATTCCTGAATTTCTTGAAAACCGCTTTGAAGATAAGACGCACGTTTTACGAGTGATCTCTGCGGCATTTATTTTGATTTTTTTCCTGTTCTACACTAGCTCCGGTTTGGTCGCTGGTGGAAAACTATTTGAAACTACTTTTGGTCTCGACTATCAATTTGCAGTGATTATCGGTGCGGTAGCGGTTGTGTCTTATACCCTTTTTGGTGGATTTATTGCGGTGAGTTGGACTGATGTGGTGCAAGGATTATTAATGGCTGCCGCTCTGTTGATTGTTCCAGTAGTCGCGATGTCCGTTGATGGTGGTTGGTCGGCGACCCGTGCCGGGATAGCAAATACAAATCCCGAATTATTAAATATCTGGACCAGCATTGATGGAAAACCTCTGGGTGCAATAGCCATACTGTCGCTGCTGGGTTGGGGGCTGGGCTATTTTGGCCAGCCGCATATTTTGGCTCGATTTAAAGCCATCCGCTCACCAGAGGATATCCCCACCGCGCGCAGAATCGCTGTCAGCTGGACAGCACTTGCTCTGCTCGGTTCGCTGGCTTGTGGCTTGGCGTCTATTACCTTTTTTGATACACCGCTAAATGATCCTGAGAAGGCATTTATGCTGCTGATTAATGCGCTCTTTCATCCCGTGATTGCCGGTGTACTGTTGGCGGCGATTTTGGCCGCAGTGATGAGCACAGCGGATTCCCAATTGCTGGTTTCCTCTTCAGCGTTAGCCGATGATTTTTACAAGGCATTCTTTCGCCAACAGGCCAGCCAAAAAGAGTTGGTTAATGTGGGTAGAGGGGCGGTTGTGATTATCGCGGTCGCTGCCACGTTTATTGCGTTGAATCCCGACAGTAAAGTCTTGGATATGGTGAGTTATGCTTGGGCAGGCTTTGGTGCGGCTTTTGGTCCGACTTTGATTATTTCGCTGTATTGGAGGCGTATGAATGGGCAGGGTGCTTTGGCGGGGGTTATTGTCGGCGGTTGTACTGTAGTGATATGGAAACAGCTTGGCGGTGGTATTTTTGATTTATATGAAATTATTCCTGGGTTTGCTCTTGCAGCCTTCGCCATTGTGTTGGTTTCCTTACTAACCGATAAACCATCGCTTTCAATTCGGCAGCGATTTGATCAGGTGGCGGGGCTTTAGAGTTGATACAGTCGGCAATTTAAAGTGAAATCATGCAGGCCTTAATCTACAGGCTATACTGATTTTGATGATGTTTTGGGCAATGATGCCCATTACTATTTAATGGAGTAACTATGTTTAGCTTATCGTTTAGTTCATCAATGAAAAAAATTCGCGCTTGCCTTCCCCCCTTTTTATGTCTTTTTGCCCTGCAAGCCTGTACTACATTTGACCCTTACACCGGTGAAGAAAAAACCACCAATACAGCTATTGGCGCGAGTATTGGCGCGGGTGTCGGTGCAGTTATTGCGTATATAGACAACAAGGACGAAGACAGCCGTCAGCGCAACAAACGTATCCTTGCGGCTGCCGGAGGTGGCGCTGCTATAGGGGGTGGAATTGGCTACTACATGGATGCCCAAGAAGCCAAGCTGCGCAAGCAGTTGCGCGGTAGCGGTGTCAGCGTCGAGCGGGTCGGCGATAATATCAATCTGATTATGCCGGGCAATATTACCTTTGCCAGCAATAGCGCGAATATCAATGCGAGCTTTTACTCTGTACTTGATTCTGTGGCGTTAGTGATTGCTGAATATGATAAAACACTGGTTGTTGTCGCCGGTCATACCGACAGTGATGGCAGCGCTAGCTTTAATCAAGACCTCTCTCAACGCCGCGCCGCATCGGTTTCGGATTATTTGGTCTCGCAGAGCATATTGCCGGTACGATTAGAAACTGTTGGATTTGGTGAGGCAGAGCCTATTGCTGGGAATAATACCGCTGAGGGCAAGCAGCTTAATCGCCGTGCGGAAATCACCCTGTTACCAATTACTGAATAGCCTTTATAGGGGTCGTTATTGGCCCCTAATCAGTTCGAGTTTGCTAAGCAAGGATGCTATCAATGACTTTATCAATAAAGCACCCCAAATTATTTATTTCCTATAGCCAGACGGATGATCGGCATAAAGACTGGGTGGCCAATCTCGCCGAAAGTCTGCTCAAAGATGGCGTTGAAGTCATTATGGATCGCTGGGATCTGAAATACGGGCAAGAAATGTTCGCGTTTATGGAACAAATGGTTACCGATCCTGAGGTGGATAAGGTGCTTATTGTTTGCGACAGCCTGTATAAAGAGAAGGCCGATGGGCGGATAGGCGGTGTAGGTAACGAGGTAGAGTTAATGGTGAATTGTATTGCCAATGACACTACTCAAGAGAAATTTTTTGCCCTGGCCTGTGAGAAAAATGAAGATGGCAACGGCTGCATCCCAGCGTATCTGAGCTCGCGGTTTTATATTGATTTTTCTGTTCCAGAAGAATTTGATGTCAATTACGAACGCCTACTTTTCTTTATCTATGGCCGCGAGTTTCACAAAAAGCCTGCTCGAGGCGGTATTCCTGAACGTCTCAATGGCGCCGTTAATGACAGCATGCAACCTAGGGTGAAAACCACACTAGGAAGAGACAATACCTCTGCTCAATCTAGTCCATTTGCGGATGTTTTTAATCTGATCTATGGAAATGCGAAAAAATTTAAGACAGAGAATAGTTGGCTTTCAGGGGCAAGTGAGCAAAGTAAATTTGATCTGATCACTGATGAACTAAGCCAGCGCTACAGTGATGTATCTCTGTTTTCTTCGTGTTTTGAACAGAGTGAAATATTACTTGAAAATATACTCAATCGGCTTGATGAACTGGATAGTTCGAGCTGCGTCATAAAAGATTATTTGAAAGTGATTTGCGCCGCTTTTAACGCTAGTTCGTGTGTTTTTATCGACAATATGCAAGAGTTTCATACGAGTAAAAAGGGGCAGGTTTCTGCGCGCCAAATAAAAGCGCTCAAAGAGGATTATACCGAGCTTTTTGGTCAAAATTTGGCACTGGTTTTTAATGCGACACGATCTATTTTAAAAAATAATTCTGCCTATGTGCCGTTGGTTTTTGATAGCTCAGCCAGTGAGGACCAGATAGTTGGACTATTGATCAATGGTGTTGATAAAACAGTCAGTATTGACGCTAGTTTTCAGATAGTTCTGTCGTCTATATTTGAAATAACCAATGGTTTTATCCGCAGGGTTGAGCGCGATGATATTCGCATTCATGTCTACGACAATTTTAAGTCGGTCTACAACTTCGTCAGTGAGGAAATGTACGAGCGGCGTTATAAGTTATTTAATCAGCAGCTTCGGTTAGTGGATGTTTATTACGAACCAATTATTCGGTTTAGCGCCTCTGGCAAGAGTTTTAATATTATTGCCTTTGAGGCGTTGGCACGAGTCAATGGTCTTGTGCCCAGCTGGCTGTTTAAGGCTGCTGAGCTTTGGGGGATAAGGTTCCAGACGCAACTTGATATTTATATTTTAAGAACTGCATTAACCAAATACCTTGATTTACTGGTAAAAAATAAACGTCGCTCCTTCAGTGATTTAATGATGCTTACGGTCAATCTTTACTCCAGTACCATTCTTCGTCCTGGCTATAGGGAGGAACTGTATAAAATTCTTGAAGAGTTAAAATTTCCCGGCCACAAATTGGTCTTAGAATTATCTGAAAAAGGTGTAATAAAAGCCGGAGTCAATGAAGATGAAACCTTGGAGGCGTTTATTAAGGCCAAGGAAGAACTCAAAGAAAAGAGAGTCAAAATAGCCATTGATGATTTTGGCGCTGGTTATAGTTCGCTGCTTAGAGTGCAAAAGATTATGCCTGACTTTGTCAAAGTTGATCGAGAGGTGCTGTTGTATCAGCCCAATTTTGCGATGGAGATGATTGCTCAGCTAGTTAGTACCAAGGACGCCTCTCACAATCGACTATTTAGCATTATTGTCGAAGGCTTAGATGAAGAGGTGGAAGAAAATATTACCCTTTCAACTTTGGTCAACGACCTCGAAGTGGATTATATTCAGGGCCATTCGCTGGCTAAAGCAGGCGATGAAGTACCTGACCGGCTGGATAAAAATAAACATGATGAAATTAAGCGCAAACTAGGCTGGTAGGAGGTCTGTCTTCGAAACAGGCAGCTTAAAGGCTATTTGAGCTGCCGCCATCCACAGCGATAGTTTGGCCAGTCATATAGCTGGCATCAGTCGCAAGAAAAAACACCGTCTCGGCGATATCACGTTCACTACCCAAACGACCCATTGGAACCTTGCTGAGCACCGAATCCTGTTTTTGGGTGTCGTCCTGTTCGTGCTCAGGCCAGAGAATGGCGCCGGGTGCGACACTATTAACCCGCACTCTGGGGGCCAATTCTAGGGCCATAGATTTAGTCATGGCGATATTGCCAGCCTTGGCAATTGAATAAATAGGGTGATTCTTAAGTGCCTGCCGGACGTGCATATCCGAGATATTAACTATGCTTCCCTGCGTTTTTTGCAAATGTGGAGCCAGTCCTTTTGATAGGAAAAAGGGTCCTTTTAGATTGCTATTAATTAGGTCATTCCACTGCTGATCGTTGCAGTCTTGTAAAGGGGTTGGGTAAAAGCTCGACGCATTATTCACCAACACATCTAAACGACCCAAGGAATCGACTAAATTAATAATCTTTTGTAAACCATTCAGGTCGTTGAGGTCAGCTTGAACTAACAGGCAGCTGTTGTCGCGCTGACGGTTTAATTTTTCACAGAGTTTGTCTGCATCACTGGCCGAGCGATTGTAGTGAATAATTACCTGATATCCGGCACGGTGAAAAAGCTCGGCTGTGGCTGCGCCAATGCGTCTCGCGGCACCGGTTATCAAAACTACTGGAGTGGAATTTTTATCGGTATCAGCCATGGCTAGCTCGCGCGGTAAGTTTGTTTTAGTTCTGTAATACAGGCAATACGGCGCAGAGTTAATTGACGACCAATTTCGGCGCCATCTGTATTGGCTTTAACCAAATCTGCGATGCTGACCTGCATGATTTTAGTCAGTGCGGTCCGCAAGTAATCTGCCGATGGATAATCGCGCTCTTCGAAACCGGTGCGGCCGCGGGCATCGGCCTCGCAGCAGAGAATAAAGTCTTCGAGTTTCTCGCTGGATTTAAGTGCACCAATACCTTTAAGTAATTTGACGATTAACTCGGACTCCAACTGTAGAGCTTTGTGGCACATCAGGTGGTATTCAGTCACTGCCAGAGCCAGTTGACGGAAATGGTTTGGTACTTTTAAGCGGTCACAGAGGCTCTCTACCAAAGCGACACCTCGTGCTTCATGGCCAGAATGGCTGGGTAAAATATTATCGGGTGTAATGCCCTTACCTAGGTCGTGGACAAGTACGGCAAAGCGCACCGCGCTGTTGCCCGATGTTCGCACTGATTGCTGTAATGCCATCAACGTATGAATGCCGGTATCAATCTCTGGATGAAAATCTGCTCGTTGAGGCACGCCAAACAGGCGTTCTACTTCCGGAAATAGGGCTTCCAGAGCGCCGCACTGTCGCAGAGTTTGAATATAGATATCCGGTGACTGTTCACCCAGAGCGCGTTCAGTTTCTTTCCAGACTCGCTCGGCGACCAGATAGTCTAACTCACCGCTTGCGCTGATTGATGACATTAAATCTATGGTTTCTGGCGCAATGCTAAAACCAAGATGGTGATAGCGGGCGGCAAAGCGCGCCACGCGCAATACTCTTAAAGGGTCTTCAGTAAAGGCATCGGAAACATGGCGAAGTAGTTTGCTACTGAGATCGCGCTGTCCACCGTAGGGGTCAATAAGCGAGCCGTCCGCATCTTCGGCCATAGCGTTGATGGTCAGATCGCGACGCACCAGATCCTGCTCTAGGCTGACTTCTTTATCGGCATGAAAGGTAAACCCCTGATAGCCGTGCCCTGATTTTCGCTCAGTGCGAGCCAGAGCGTATTCTTCACCGCTGTCAGGTTTGATAAAAACTGGAAAGTCGCTGCCCACTGGAACATAGCCGAGTTTGACCATTTTCTCTGGAGTTGCGCCAACTACAACCCAGTCATTCTCATCACTGGGATAATTAAGTAGTTTGTCGCGAACGGCACCGCCGACTCGATAGATTTTCATTGTGGATTCCAATACTTACAGTCTATGCGCGCCAGCAGTTTGTCTACAGGCGGTTAGATAAAGCTGTTTTTAACTAATAGCTATGCATTGTAAGGGGCGGCGCGGTTCACCTCAATCAATAACCGCTGTGCTGAGATTATTCACTATCGCCAGTGTTGGAGATCAAAAGTTCGAGGCCGGGTATATCGACCAGTTCAATCTCTTTCTTATTGACTATAAGGTAATTCATTCGTTGGAAATGGCTAAAAGCGCGACTTACGGTTTCAACGGTCAGGCCTAAATAATTACTAATTTCACCGCGTGACATGGGCAGTCGAAAGCGAGTTGATGAGAGTTTTTGTTGAGCGAGACGATCAGAAAAACTCAGTAAGAGGCTGGCGAGTCGTTGGTGTGCGGAATGTCCCGCCAGCAGGGCGATAAGTTTGTGATCAGAGCTAATCTCTCGGCTTATTAGCCTCATTACATGTCTCTGTATTGAGGGTATGGACGCGCCCAGTTGCTCTAGCTGGTCAAAGGGTATTTCGCAAACAGAGGTAGTCTCCAGAGCAACAGCTGTATTTTGGTAGTGGTTTTCTGCAAGGCCATCCCAGCCAAACAGTTCTCCCGGCAGATAAAAGCCTGTTACCTGTTCTCTGCCGTCATCATCGACACAAAATTGCTTGATAGAACCGCTGCGAACCGCATAGATTGAGGTGAATTTATCACCACTATAGAAAACCGCCTGTCGGGCCTGTAGTGGAGTTCCGCGGTGGATAAGTTGGTCTAGCTTGTAGAGTTCGTCTGACCTAAGTGACAGGGGAATACATAGAGTATTCATTCTGCATTCGCGGCAGCTAATAGGGCTAGTGTAGACAGTCTCTGTATTTTTCAAAACATCATCCTTAATTAAACATCTATTTTGGCTTTTTACGCCAGCAGCCCATTTTAAATCTCATTGATCAGTGATCAAAAGCGCGAGTAAAAGTCTTCGGTTGGCCTTTAAGTGCCGCTTAAAAATAAGTATAGACGCTGAGTTGATCTACATCAGTTTGATTTTGTGCAGCAGCGGATATTTTCACTAGAGCAAAATTTTCGAACTACACTAAAAGCAACGTTAACAGGGTCTTTTCTATAGGATTTAAGATGAAAAATATACTCGTGGTACTGGATGGTTCGGAGAGTGATGAACATGTATTGGGTCAGGCTGTTCAGGTGGCCACGGCCAATGGCGGTGATATCCATCTATTTATGGTTGTCTATGATTCCATAGAGGAGCTTAACCGCTATGTTGGCTTCGATAATTATGCCGAAGTAAAGCAGGCGATTTTGGATGAGGCTGAGGTTAGATTGCGAGTGTTAACCGATAAGTTCGGCGATCGCTTCTCATCCTCTATGCATTGGGGACGGCGCTGGCATTTCAGTGTGGTGTCCGAAGCTCGAAAACTCTCGGCAGACTTAATAATTAAAGCCGTACATCGCCACTCACGCATAGCTGAGTTTCTTCACACCCCAGAGGATTGGCATCTACTGCGCGAAGCCAGCTGTCCTGTGTGGCTTGTCAATGATACGGCGGAACATATAGATAAGGTGGTCGCAGCCTTTAGTACATTGGAAGAAACTCCAGAGCACAGAACTCTGGGGGAGCGAGTGTTGCTCAAAGCCCGTGATTTATCCGCCGCGCTCGGTGTGGAGTTACATGTAGTCTCAGTGATACCGGATTGGCTGAATTCTCAGGCGGTGATTGCACCGGTTCCTGCAATGCCCGGTCAATTTCCATACATGCTGGCAGATTTAGGTGAAGATGCTCTGGATCGGGCCGAAAAAATACTTAACAAATCCCTTGAGAGTATGAATATAAAGGCAGATGTCACCGAGGTTAGAACTGGCTTTGTCGATATTGAAATGGCCGATGCAGTGGGTGGCAGTGGCGTACTAGTTATCGGCAGTGCCGCGGCACGCAATCTTCCCGGCAAGGTGGCTGCCAAGTTATTTGGCAACACCTCGGAAAAAGTTATCCACCATGTGCTTGGGGATGTTTTGGTTGTTCATTAATGGTTCATGAGGGGCTTATTTGGCGGGTTTTCCCCACAGCTCCTCAAGCCGTTTATCGCGTCCACAGCCCCAGCGGTAATAGTTGTAGCGCAGCGGATTTTTTAAATAATAATCCTGATGGTAGTCTTCAGCGGCATAAAAAATACTTGCAGCCGTAATCTGTGTCTCTACCGGAGCACCTAAATCGACCTTGTCGCTAAGGGATTTTCGCGACTTTTCCGCTGCCAGCCTCTGTTCCTCAGTATGGTAGAAAATCTCGCTGCGATACTGTTGGCCTCGATCGCAGAACTGTCCGCCAGCATCGGTAGGGTCGATACTCTTCCAGAAGTGCTCAAGAAGATTCGGGTAGCTGATTGTCTGGTTGTCAAAGATGATCTGAATGCCTTCGGTGTGCCCCGTTTTTCCTGAAGATACCTGTTTGTAGGAGGGGTTTTCCAGATGCCCGCCAATATAGCCAGAGGTTGCAGAAATAACCCCGTCAAGCTTTTCAAAATCACTCTCTGAACACCAAAAACAACCACCGGCAAAAGTTGCTATCTGCTCTTCTGCATAGCTTGCACCTGTAAAGAAAGTGCAATAAAGGCAGGTGATAATGGCGGAAAATAAACGTGATTTGTTTTTCATTGTCGGCTCTCTTTTCCCCAGGGGGGTAATCAATTTATTGATCGGGCTTTGTGTATACGGCTAGCGTACCGTTAGTGGTTTGACTGCCAATAAGCGGATAGTTTCACAGGTTTTTTTATATTATTTCATTCCTTTATGTGCACTTTAAAAGGTGAGTGATGAGCGACGAAGACGGCTTGGATTTAGATGATAATTTTGACCAGGGTGAAGCGCCTTCGATCCTACAAAAGCCTGGTGTAAAGCATTCTTTCGGCATACGTAGGCGTCTTGAAGAAAAACTTGAAGCGTCTAGGGTCGAAAAGCAAACCCAAGATTATGACTTCGATTTTGATTAGCACTTGTATCAGGGTTTATAGTTTAAAATTTAAGGCTAATTAAAGCGCAACATTTAAAAGCTTATTTTGGCATAATACCCGACCTATAAAATTCATTGAGTTCGGGAAATTCCGTTGTCGCAATCATCCCTGATAAAAGTCGAGAATCTCGCATTTGAGCGAGACGACAGCTGTCTGTTTGATAATATCAATCTGGCCGTTGATAGCGGTGATATTTTACAGATTGAAGGTGCTAACGGAAGCGGTAAAACAACCCTGCTGCGCATACTGACAACGGCCCTGCAGCCCAGTGCTGGAAAAATATTATATAAAGGCTGTACGGTAACAGACTGCCGTTATCAGTATCTCTCCGACATGCTCTATATCGGCCATCAGCCCGCGGTTAAACAAACCCTTACCGCAGAAGAAAATTTGCGCTGGATGGTCAGCAACTCGGCAAAATCAAATCAGCTTGCAATCAATGACGCGCTGGCCGGTGTGGGTCTTTCCGGTTACAGCGACGTTCCCTGTTATGCACTATCTGCAGGCCAACACCGACGAGTGGCGCTGGCGCGGCTCCTGATAAGTGAGGCCAAGCTCTGGTATCTCGACGAACCCTTTACCGCCATCGACAAGCAGGGAGTGAGTTATTTAGAGGCCCGTCTGCAGGAACATGCTGATCGTGGCGGCGCGGTGGTGTTAACGAGCCATCAAGATCTGGCTCTGAATAATCTGCGTAAATACAGTTTGAGCGCACCAGCAGGGCAAATAGCATAATGGCCCACTCAATCAATAGTGGTTTTAGCGCATGGTTAAGGCGCGACCTGTTACTGGCTTATCGCCGTCGCGGTGAAGCCGCCAGTCCGCTAGTGTTTTTTGTTATGGTTTCGACACTGATACCCCTCGGCTTAACGCCCGAGTCTGCGCGACTGGCAGAAGTTGCCGCCGGTATGATTTGGGTAATGGCTCTACTGGCAACACTATTATCGGTCGAGGGTTTATTTGCCAGCGACTACCAAGATGGTTCACTGGAGCAGTTATTAATAACGCCACAGTTACTGCCTATGCCTCTATTGGGAAAGATAACTGCTCACTGGCTTACGACAGGTTTACCCTTAACGCTAGTTTCACCACTGTTGGGGGTGATGCTGTCACTGCCAGCGGCCGGGTATCTGCCGATGTTGTGCAGTCTGGCTCTTGGCACCGCCTGTTTAAGTTTGACCGGTGCAGTTGGAGCAGCATTAACCGTGTCGCTTCGCAAAGGTGGCTTATTACTGTCACTGCTGGTCATGCCGCTGTATATGCCGGTACTTATTTTTGGTACCGCCACGGTTAATTTCGCAGTTGATGGCCTCAACTGGTTGCCGCCACTGGCGATACTTGGGGCGCTATTTGCAGCCTCTGTAGCACTTTGCCCACTGGCTGCGGCCGGTGCGCTGCGCCTTACAAGCGCCAATTAGATAAAGGAAAAGATATGAGTTGGCAATGGTTTCATCGACTTGGATCACCGCGCTGGTTTTATCAGAGCAGCGCGCGCTGGTTGCCTTGGTTATCTCTAGCCACGGCAGTGGTTCTGCTCAGTGGATTGATTTGGGGGTTGGCAATTGCCCCAGAGGACGCCAAGCAAGGCAATAGTTTCCGAATTATTTATATTCATGTACCAGCCTCATTTCTAGCGCTAGCGGGGTATTACATTATGGCCACTGCCGGTGCAGTGGGTCTGATCTGGAAGATGAAGCTTTCCTATATGGTGATGAAGTCGGCAGCGCCCATTGGTGCCGCGTTGACATTTATTGCGTTATTTACCGGTGCTATTTGGGGTAAGCCGACTTGGGGTACCTATTGGGTTTGGGATGCGCGCATCACCTCCATGTTAATCCTGTTGTTTTTATATCTCGGCGTGATGGCGCTGCAGTACGCCTACCATAGTGCTGATGTGGCCAGTAAAGCGGGTGCAATCCTCGGGTTGGTAGGTACGGTCAATATTCCGATTATTTACAAGTCTGTGGACTGGTGGTACACCTTGCACCAGCCAGCGACGATCAAATTTACCTCTGCACCGAGCATGCATCCAGATATGTTCCAGCCGCTGTTGGTGATGATAATCGGCTTCTATCTGTTTTATGCCGTGGCGCTTATTTTACATACCCGCAGCGAAATACTGCGTCGTGAGCGCAAAACCAGCTGGGTACGCGATCTGCTGAACACAAAAAAACAGGCTAAGGCCGACAAACAGGCTGGGGAAAGCTAAAGCTATGAAAATGTACTTTGCGAGTTTTCAAGATTTACTGACATGGATGGCCATGGCATCTATGTTTGGTCGACAGTGATTGTTACCTTATTAGTTATGGTCTGGTTGTTGGTAGCCCCTATGCTCAGCCGCCGTGCGCTGCTTAAAGAGGTTGCCAGAGATATTCTGCGCGAGCGCGCCAGACAGACTTCATCGACCAGCACCCAGGGAGAGAGCTAATGCACCCACTGCGAAAACAGCGTCTGCAATTAGTGATTTTAATTCTTGTCGCAACCACGGTTGTCGTGGGGCTAGTGCTTTATATGCTGCGTGAAAACGGCAATTTCTTTTATACCCCTGAGCAGATTGTTTCCGGTGAAGCGCCGCAAAATGTATATCTGCGTGCTGGAGGTATGGTCGTTGACGGCAGCCTAAAGCGTGCCGACGATTCACTCTGGGTGCAGTTTCAGATTACCGATGGCCTAGAGAATTTGACCGTAGAGCACACCGGCATACTGCCAGATCTATTCACCGAAGGTGAAGCGGCGATAGCCTCAGGAAAAGTCGATGAAAATTCAGTGTTGCAGGCTACCGAAATACTTGCCAAGCACGACGAAAATTACACACCTCCCGAAGTTGCTGATGCGATGAATGAAGCCTATGAGCGCAAGCAAGAAAAGCCGAGCGGCGACAAAAAATTCTATATGGATAACACAAAATGACAGCAGAGCTAGGTCATGGAGCATTAATAGTCGCGCTGTGTCTGGCGGTGATTCAGGCGATTGTCCCCATGTTGGGATCATTTGCCGGATACCGCTCTTGGATGCGTCTGGGTCATTCACTGGCGTTGGGACAGTTTGTACTCTTAGCCATATCCTTTGCCTGTTTGGCAAACGCCTTTTTGCAGGATGACTTTACTCTGCAATATGTGGCCGATAACTCCAACACCTTACTTCCCGATCATTTCAAGTTTAGTGCCGTCTGGGGTGCCCACGAGGGTTCGCTGTTGCTCTGGGCCTTGATACTGGCCGGCTGGACCGCTGCAGTAGCACTCTGCAGTCGTCATCTTCCGCTGGTTCTATCGGCGCGCGTGCTATCAATTCTGGGTGCAATCGCAGTTGGTTTCGGTCTTTTTTTACTGCTGACCTCAAATCCCTTTGCACGTATTCTGCCGTTCTCCCCAATCGAAGGTGGTGACTTAAATCCACTGTTGCAGGATATTGGCCTGATCATTCATCCGCCGATGCTCTATATGGGTTATGTAGGTTTTGCTGTACCTTTCGCATTTGCCGTTGCAGCCTTAATTGGCGGTCAGTTTGACAGTGCTTGGGCGCGCTGGTCGCGACCCTGGATCAATACCGCATGGGTATTTTTAACTATAGGTATTACCCTTGGAAGCTGGTGGGCTTATTATGAACTGGGTTGGGGCGGATGGTGGTTCTGGGATCCGGTAGAGAATGCTTCCTTTATGCCGTGGCTGGTGGGCACTGCCTTAGTTCACAGTATTTCCGCCACCGAAAAGCGCGGCGTATTCCGCAGTTGGACATTACTGCTGGCTATCCTGGCCTTCTCCCTGAGTCTGCTCGGAACCTTTTTGGTCCGCTCCGGTGTGCTTACCTCAGTGCATGCTTTCGCCAGTGATCCTGAGCGCGGGGTATTTATTCTCGCCTTTCTGGGTTTGGTCGTCGGTGGTTCACTGCTGCTATTTGCTCTGCGCGGCCCGGCTATGCGTAAAGACGCTATGCATAAACAATCTGAGACCGCGAGCTATAGCATCTGGTCGCGGGAAATGCATCTGCTGTTCAATAATATCTTGCTGGTTACCGCCACCGCGATGATTCTGATCGGTACCCTCTACCCATTGATCGCCGATGTTTTAAATATGGGGAAAATCTCGGTTGGCCCCCCGTACTTCAACTTTTTCTTTGTGCCGTTGACCCTCGGTTTAATGGTTGCTATGGGCTTTGCCGTTTTCAGCCGCTGGAAAAAAACCGATGCTCAGATGTTGCGCCAAAAAGGTGTGATGCCGGCAATAATGAGTCTTCTCGCGGGTTTAATACTACCGCTGTTTTTGGTCGAGGAAATATCTCTGGCCAGCTATTCTATTACCGCTGTTATTACGCTTAGTATTAGTCTGTGGGTAGTGACTATGAGCGCCGAAGATCTTTGGCAAAAGCTCAGCCATGGTGGTTTTAAAATCACCAATGTTAAAAAGCTTTCGGCCAGTTACTGGGGAATGTTGTGCGCCCATATTGGTATCGCAGTTTGCGCCATAGGTGTGGGTCTCAGCACTGTCTATGATGAGCAGAAAGATGTTCGTATGGTGCCCGGCGACAAGCAGATAGTCGCTGGTTATGAATTTATATTTGATCGTTTAGACGCTGTGCAGGGACCAAACTATACCGCCAGTCGTGGACAGGTATCGGTATTTAAAAACGCACAGTTAGTGTCGGTATTGCACCCTGAGAAACGCAATTACAGCGCCCGCAATCAAGTGATGACCGAAGCGGACATAGATGCCCGTCTCAGTCGAGATATCTATGTATCACTTGGCGAGCCCTTAAAAGGCGATGCCTGGGCAATTCGCCTGTATGTAAAACCGTTTGTACGCTGCATCTGGCTGGGCGGTATCTTGATTGGTCTGGGTGGATTGCTTACGGTTTTGGATAAGCGTTACCGCCGCCGTAAAAAAAGCGCTGCGGCTCAATCAAACAGCGCTGCGGCTCAAGGAACAGTCACGCCATGAGCAGTTATCCTATGAATAGACTAGCCCTCTTTATTCCGCTGATTCTCTGTATAGCACTGGGTGGATTTTTATTTTCCAGTCTCGACAAAGACCCCCAGGAACTGCCATCGGCACTAGTCGGGCAGACTTTTCCCGATTTTTCTTTAGAAGAGCTCAATGACTCTCAGCGACGGGTCAGCAGCGCAGACTTCCGCGGTGAAAGCAAAAATGGACAGGTGGTCTTGGTTAATATCTGGGCGACCTGGTGTTTTGCCTGCCGCATTGAACATCCCTACTTAAACGGTCTGGCAGAACAGGGCGTTGCGATTATTGGTCTCAACTACAAAGATAATCGACTGCTGGCACAGCAGTGGTTAGCAGAGCGCGGCGACCCCTACCAGATGACTATTTTTGATCCTCAGGGAACACTCGGAATTGATCTCGGTGTCTACGGCGCACCGGAAACCTATCTGGTAGATGCTCAGGGAATTATCCGCCACCGCCGAGTGGGTGTTGTCGACGAGCGAATCTGGAATAAAGAATTTCGTGATCTCTATAACCAGTTAGTGGAACAAGCCAGTGGTGAATAAACTTTGCTTAGGCCTATTATTGATCTCCTGCGAACTGTTCGCCAGCGCAGATATAGTCGAGTTTTCTGATGAAGAGCTGCGTCCGCGCTACCAGCAGCTAATCGCAGAATTGCGCTGCCCAAAATGTCAAAATCAAAATCTCGCCGACTCTAACTCGCCTATCTCTGTGGATCTGCGTCGACAGGTACAGCGTTTGCTGGAAGAGGGCATGAGTAACCAACAGATTAAAGCCTATCTCACCAGTCGTTACTCAGACTTTATACTCTACCGACCACAGGTTAAGCAAAACACCTGGTTTCTGTGGATCGCGCCAATAGCGCTACTGTTCTTGGGGCTATTGATTTTATATCGAATCTCCCAGCGCCAGAAAAGCACAGATGGCATTAATCAGTCAGTCGGCGAGCCAACTGAAGAGCAAGCTAAAGATCCGCTTAGCGCCGATGATCAGCTACGCCTGAGAGAGCTTTTGAAAAACACCAATGGAGACTCGAATTAATGAATTTGTGGCTGGGAATAACATTAATCTTAATCGTCGCCGGTGGCTTTCTCGCCTACCCCTTCTTTTTTCGCCCCGCTGAAGGCACATCCAACAAGTCAGAGCAGGCCAATGTCGATATATTCCGCGACCAGCAGAATCAATATCAGCAACAGCTCGAGCGCAGTGAAATCAGTCAGCAGCAGTATGCAGCAATGCTCGCCGAAGCCGAACAGCTTCTGTTAAGTAATACCGCTATTACTCAGGCCGAACAGAAAGCTAAGTCAGGCCTGTGGATGCTGCCGATCCTGATTGTCACTATTCCACTCGCAACCCTGTGGATGTATCAATCATTGGGCGCCAGTGCCGACGAGCAGATCGCGGAAAAACTGACCGCTAACGCCTCGACCAATACCGGCCAGAAAATGGCCTGGGATAGCGAGTTAATAACCTTGATTACCGAGCGCGTTAAGCAGCGCCCAAACAATGTTTACTACTGGACCATTCTGGCACAAGAGGCCGTGTCTCGCGGTGATATGCCCGCCGCCGCAGAATATTTTTCCCAGTCCCTACGAATTGAACCCCGAGAGAGCTACCTGCTGGGCCAGTATGCTCAGGCACTGTTTTTTGCCGACGCCAACCAATTTTCAGCGCGGGTAATTGTCGCTATGGATAATGCCTTTGCTGTGGATTCATCAAATCAAACCGTACTCGGCTTAAAAGGTATTCAAGCCTTTGAAGGCGAGGATTATAAGCTTGCCATAACCTATTGGCAGGCGGCAGCTAAGGGTCTAATACCGAACAGTGGCGACTGGCAAGCTCTGCAAGGTGGTATTCAAAAAGCGCGACAGCTGATGGGTGACCTACCTGCTGTACAGCTGGCTGTAGCTTTGAGTATAGATGCAACGATTACATTTTCTCCCGATCAGATGGTCTTTGTGGCCGTGATTGAGGCAGGCGGCACGCCGATGCCGCTCGCGGCCCGCAAACTTACTGCCAGTCAATTGCCGATTAATATTGTCCTCAGTGATAATGATGCGCTGATGGAAGGCCGTAGCTTGGCTGATGCCAATAAGGTTCGTGTCGTTGCTAGGCTTTCAAGTTCGGGAACGGCAACGCCTCAGCCCGGTGATTGGGAGGCAATTAGCGATATTATTGATATTAGTGCTGACTCGCTGAAGATTAACCTGAATATTGCCAAGCAGAGATCACTTTAGAGTTGGAAGCCCTGTGAAATTTCTGCCGAGATCGGTGATTATTTCTATTTTGTGTCAGCGCAGTAGTGTGTAGAATAAGCGGCTTGGACTCGCGGCCATTTTTGGTCCCTTACAATGGACCAATCATTAATAGAATGACTAAATATGCGGCTTAAATCGATAAAATTGGCTGGATTTAAATCCTTCGTTGATCCGACAACAGTCAACTTCCCCAGCAACCTCTGTGCAGTTGTAGGCCCTAATGGCTGCGGCAAGTCGAATATTATCGACGCTGTGCGCTGGGTGATGGGCGAAAGTTCCGCTAAAAATCTCCGTGGCGAATCGATGTCCGACGTTATTTTTAACGGTTCTGGTGGTCGCAAGCCGGTTGGTCAAGCTTCTATTGAGCTTATCTTTGATAACTCTGAAGGCCGAATCGTCGGCGAGTATGCCGCTTATTCCGAAATCGGTATCAAGCGCAAAGTAACCCGAGACGGACAGTCTAACTACTATCTCAATGGCAGTAAGTGTCGCCGCCGTGATATTACCGATATTTTTCTGGGTACCGGCCTCGGTCCGCGCAGTTATGCGATTATTGAGCAGGGCATGATCTCGCGTTTAATCGAAGCGCGACCGGATGAGCTGCGGATTTATATTGAAGAAGCTGCCGGTATCTCCAAATACAAAGAGCGCCGCCGAGAAACTGAAAATCGTATGCGCCGCACCATGGAAAATCTCGAGCGCCTAACCGATATCCGCGATGAGCTGGGTCGTCAGTTGAGCCGTCTTGAGCGCCAGGCAAAATCTGCTGAAAAATACTCTGAATACAAAAAAGAAGAGCGCCAGTTTTCTGCCGAACTTCTCGCCCTAAAATGGCGCGGTCACGATAAATCTGCCTCTCAGCAAAAGCAGCTGATTGGTGAGTTGGAAATCGAACAGGAGAAAATCCTTACCCAGCGCAGTGCTTGCGATACGACTATCGAAAAGTTGCGCACCCAATCAACCGACCTCGGCGATGCCTTCAATGAAGTGCAGGCGCGTTTTTATAAGGTGGGTGGTGATGTGGCGCGTATTGAGCAGGCCCTTGAGCACGCACAGCAGCGGGCTTCTGAACTGCATAAAGACCTTGAGCAGACCGAGCGAAACTTTACCGAATCTGAACAGCATTTAAATACCGATGTTCAAAAAGCAGCGGGCTGGCAGGCCGAGTTCAATGAATTGGCACCGGCGCTAGAAAAAGCCCTTGAAGCCGAGACTATTTCGACTCAGGCATTACAGTCTGCCGAAGAAGCGATGAACCAGTGGCAGCAAACTTGGGATGAGTTTAATCAGCAATCTGCCGCACCCCGCCAACAGGCTGAGGTTCAACAGTCTCGCATTCAGCATCTTGAGCAATTAATCCGTCGCTTGACAGAGCGCCATGAAAGTCTTGCCACTGAAGCCAGCAGTTTCCAAGCTAGCCCAGCAGAAGAGGAAATGGCTGCCATTCAAGACCAGCTCAATGATGCAGAGTTGGCGCGCAAATCAATTGAGAGTCAGCGACAGGACAACAGTCAGGAAATTGAAGCGGCGCGAAGCAGTGCAAAACAATTGAGCGAATCTCTGGATCAAGCACGTAGCCGCCAGCAAACCCTTGAGGGTCGCAGAGCTTCATTGGAAGCGCTTCAGCAGGCAGCGATGGGTGATGATGCAGAGAAGCAGTGGCTGGAATCTAAAGGGCTTGGCGCTAACGCCCGTCTTGCCGATTCCGTAAAGCCAGTCGAAGGCTGGGAAGTTGCCGCTGAAACCGTATTGGGCAGCTATCTACAAGCCGTAGCCGTTGACGATATCGCAGCCAATATCGGATTGTTGGATGATTTTAAGAAAGGCGAATTATTGCTAATCGGCAAGGCCAATAGTGCCGCTCAGGCAAGTGGAAAAAAAGCCCAATTACTCAGTGAACTGATTTCAGGTGATGCAGCGCGAGGCCTTATAAATAATATCTATGCGGCAGAGAGTCTCTCTGAAGCACTGGCTTTACAGCCATCGCTGTCGGCAATTGAATCGGTAGTGACCCGCGACGGAATCTGGTTGGGTAACAATTGGTTGCGTGTTGCGCGAGACAAAGATGCCACTGCTGGCGTGCTTAAGCGCAAGCAGGAATTGACCACTATTGGCGATCAGAAACACGAAGTTGAGGCGCAGGTTGGCGAATTGGAAACCCGGCGTCAGAGCAATGAAAATGAATTGCAGGCACTTGAGACCCAGCGTCAGGAGATTGCCGCGAGTGTTGCACAGCAGCAGAGTACCTACGCAGATTTGCGCTCCAAGTTAAGTGGATTTCAAGTTCAGATTGAGCAACTTAAAGCGCGTAAAGAACGCGCTGAAAAAGAACTTTCCGAAGTCCTTAAACAACAGGCTAGTGAACAGGAAAATCTCGCCACCGCGCGCCAAGTTCTTCAGCAAGCTATTGAAAAGATGGATACCGATACTCAACAGCGTGAAGATTTAGTCGGGCAGCGCGATAAATTCCGCGAACAACTCGACACAAGCCGATTGGCCGCTCGTCAAGACCGCGATAAGCGTCACGATTTAGCTGTACGCGAAGGCTCTCTGACGACCCAGTTAAACTCTATCCTTGAAGGTATTGAGCGACTTAAAGTGCAGGTGGCAAGACTTCAAGAGCGCCGTACTCAGCTGCGTGAAGCGTTTAATATAAAAGATGACCCCACCGATAATTACAAACTTGAATTGGAAGAAAAGCTAGAGTTGAGGCTGTCTATAGATACAGAGTTGGCTGCAGCGCGAGCTGCCCTAGAGGCCGTTGATCACCAGATGCGCGAGCAGGAGAAACTCCGCAGCCAGCTGGAGAACGAAGTTCAGGTAGTGCGTAGCAAGTTAGAAAAGCAGCGTATAGCCGCCCAGGAAATCAGCACCCTCAGTCGTACCATCGAAGAGCAAATTACTGAAAAGCAGGGCGACCTTGAGAGTCTGCTCGAATATCTCGCCGACGATGCGGATATAGTCGACTGGGAAGAGCAACTACAATTAATCGCTAATCGCATCCAGCGACTTGGGCCGATTAACCTAGCCGCTATTGACGAATATAAGATTGAATCTGAGCGTAAAGATTATCTCGATGCACAGAATGCAGAGCTAGAAGAAGCACTGGCAACACTGAAAACGGCCATCCATAAGATTGATCGCGAGACACGAACACGCTTCAAAGAAACGTTTGAATTGGTCAATAAGCATATTCAGGAGCTATTCCCGAAACTGTTTGGTGGTGGACACGCCTATCTGGAAATGACTGGTGACGATTTATTGGATACGGGTGTAACCCTGATGGCCAGACCACCGGGCAAAAAGAACGCCTCTATTCAGTTGCTCTCAGGGGGTGAAAAAGCCCTGACAGCCATTGCTATGGTATTTGCTATATTTAGGTTAAATCCAGCACCGTTTTGTATGCTTGACGAAGTTGATGCACCGTTGGATGATGCCAACGTGGGTCGCTACGCGAATATGGTTAAAGAGATGTCTGAGCATGTACAGTTTATCTTTATCACCCACAATAAGATTTCTATGGAAGTCGCCAATCAGTTGATGGGTGTAACCATGCATGAGCCAGGCGTTTCACGTCTGGTAACTGTAGATGTTAATCAGGCCGCTGAGCTGGCGGATGCCTGATAAGAATTGAAAGGTATGTCAGGGCGGGTATATGTCAGGACGGGTAAGAGTATGACGGAGTCATCTCTATAATAATAAAAGTGATCGATAGTTGAGTATTTAGCCTTTATGGATTTAATTGGCCCTAGAGAAGTTTTAATCGCCGTAGGTTCGTTAGTTTTTCTAGCGATTGTATTGGATGGTGCGCGGCGTATTAAGCATCATCGTTATGAAAATCTGCATATGTCTTCACGCAAATTGCAGAAATCCTCGCGAACCGATGACGAGGACGAGGATGATCTATTTAATGCTAGTCAGTTCCCCTCAGGTGGATCCCGCGTCGTTGGCGTGAGAGATGAAGATGATATTCAGCAGGTTGAAAGAAACCTGCGTCGCGCCATGGACAACAAGCCTGATTTTGGTTTCAATCAGCCGCAGCAGGAAAAGTTTGATCTAGGTAATGAGCAAGAAATTCCTGAGAGCAAACCAGAGCCCCCGCAGCGACCTAATAATCAAACCATGCAACCGCAGATATTGGTGATGCATCTAATGGCACACAAAGGTGAGTTGCTCAGTGGCAAGAAGTTGCAAAACGCCGCTTTAAAAGTGGGTTTTCGCTTTGGTGAGTTAAAAATATTTCAGCGACATCTCAATGAAGATGGTTCTGGAGAAGTACTCTTCAGTATGGCCAATCTAGTTAACCCCGGCACCTTCGATTTAAATACTATCGATCAGATGACCACCCCGGGTGTGACGCTATTTATGGCGCTAGATGATCTTGCAGATCCGGTAGCGGCATTTGATGTGATGATCGAATCAGTAGATACACTTTCTGGAACAATGGACTTGAGCGTTCTCGATGAAACTCGCAGCTCCATGACCCGTCAAACAATTGATCACTACCGACAGCGCGCTCAGGATGTCTCTCTCCGACGCAGTCAGAGTAACTGATTTAAAAGGCCTCTTCTAAATGACACAAAATCCCGAGCAGGTTCTCACAGAGTATGAACAGCTCAAGGACGAGTTAAATCAGCACAACCACAGCTACTATGTACTAGACGACCCCAGTGTTCCCGATAGCGAATACGATCGGCTGATGCGTCGATTGCAGGATATCGAACAGCAATATCCCCAATTACTCAGCGATGACTCGCCCAGCCAGCGGGTTGGAGGCGAGGCCTTGCAGTCATTTACTCAGGTCACTCACGCAGTGGCAATGCTCTCTCTCGATAATGCTTTTAGCGAAGAAGAGTTAGAGGCTTTTGACCGACGCATTAAAGATCGTCTCAACCTAAAAGAAGACCAGCAAATAGAATATGTCTGTGAGCCCAAGCTCGACGGTGTCGCGGTCAGCCTGCTCTATGAAAATGGATTATTAGTTCGTGGGGCCACCCGCGGTGACGGCAAGGTCGGTGAAGACATTACCTCCAACGTCCGAACTATCAACAGCATTCCGTTGAAAATAACCGGCGAGGGAATTCCGCAATTACTTGAAGTGCGCGGTGAGATTTACCTGCCCCGCGCCGGCTTTGAAAAGATCAATGCCAGTGCCATAGCCTTAGGCGATAAAGCCTTTGTCAATCCACGCAATGCCGCCGCGGGTAGTTTACGCCAGCTAGATTCTAAAATAACGGCCAGTCGGCCCCTGGAAATGTGCGCCTATAGCGTCGGCCAATTTCAGGGAGGCGCAACGCCAGATAGCCACCTCAATATGCTTGCCGCACTGGGTCAATGGGGGTTTAAAATTAACCGCTATGTAGAATCAGTTTATGGTGTCGAAGCCTGCGAAAGCTATTACGACCGCATGGAAGAGCGTCGCGATCAGTTGCCTTACGATATCGATGGCATAGTCTACAAGGTCAATGATCTAAAACTGCAGCAGCGACTTGGCTTTGTCGCCAAGGCTCCGCGCTGGGCAATCGCACGCAAATTTCCCGCTCAGGAAGAGATGACGGTACTCCAAGATGTCGAATTTCAGGTGGGTAGAACCGGCGCTATCACACCAGTGGCGCGATTAGAGCCAGTGTTTGTTGGTGGTGTCACGGTAAGCAATGCAACCCTGCACAATGGCGATGAGATTCAGCGCTTGGGTGTCTGTATAGGCGACACCGTGATTATTCGTCGTGCCGGTGATGTGATTCCTCAGATAGCCAAAGTAGTTCTCGAAAAACGCCCTGCGGATGTCCAACCTATTGTCTTTCCCGAACACTGTCCGGTCTGTCAATCACCGGTTCGAAGAGTCGAAGGAGAGGCCGTTGCCCGTTGTTCTGGAGGACTTTTTTGTGCCGCCCAGAGCAAACAGGCGATTAAGCATTTTGCCTCACGCAAAGCTATGGATATTGATGGGCTTGGGGATAAATTAGTCGACCTGCTAGTTGATCAAGGACTAATTTACTCGGTCGCTGATCTCTACGAGCTGGAGGTGGCTAAAATTTCCGACCTTGAGAGAATGGGCGAAAAATCTGCGAAAAATCTGATTAAATCGATCCACAATAGCAAGCAGACAACACTGGCGAAATTCCTTTTTTCACTGGGTATCCGTGAAGTGGGTGAGGCGACTGCCCAGACTCTGGCGAAAAATTTCGGCTCTCTGGAAGCGATTATTAGCGCTGATCAAGAGGCGCTTCTGGAAGTGGATGATGTGGGCCCCGTAGTAGCCTATTATATTCGCGATTTTTTCCGCAACCCCGACAACTTGGCTATTATTACAGCACTGCAAGAATTTGGCGTCAGTTGGGACGATATAGATTTAGCTGCCCAAGATTCACAGCTCTTAAAAGGCCAGACTTGGGTGCTTACCGGCGCGATGGAAATAATGAGTCGCGCAGAAGCAAAAGATAAACTTCAGGAAATGGGAGCCAAAGTGGCTGGCAGTGTTTCAGCAAAAACCAGTCAGGTAGTCGCTGGACCCGGTGCTGGATCAAAACTGAATAAAGCCCAGACTCTGGAAATTCCGGTGATGGATGAAGAACAGTTTGTGAAATTTTTAGCTGATTTGTAATCAACACAATGCAAAATAGCTTTTATAAGGCACTTTTTATTAAGCTTTAAAAGGATTCAAGATTAACAGGGAGATATAAATGAATAATGATATTCGCAGTGAATCAGTTGTCTATGGCTGCATAAAAAATATTGCCGCCGATGAGGTTGTCCACCACAGGCGCCACAACCGCGATGCAATGCTGGAGTTGCCTCCGGCAGAAACTTGGAGCCTGATTAACCGTGAAATGTTTTCAGTGCCCGACCAGCAGGCGATGGATGCCAGCTTGATGACCGAAGTCATGCACTTTGGCGCCTCTTATCAAGGGGTAGAGCACGAGTGGAATTATTGGCTTGAACAGTTTGAGTCGCTGCTGCGTAAAATGTACTGGGTTAGCGCAACCGTGCACCTAGAAACAGAAATGTCTGGACTGCATTCGTTTGTTTTTGCCACCAACGGAGTGGCCCATGAGCCCGATCAGTCGGATATTCAAATCCGCTGCGAATGGGTAAAAGACACCGGTTGATAGCGAGAAAATTAAAACTTATAGAGGAAACACCCGTTGAAAAAGGCCCTGGGGAAAAAAGCCATCAGACAGCGCTCCGCATGGTTAGCGTCCATGTTTGGCTGCGCCGCCTTTTTATTACTGGCGGTAAAACTCTATAAGGTCTCTGTCAGTTCATTGGCCAGCAATCTGCTGACCACGCTATTGGTTCTGGGAGTTATTCTTATCGCCGCTGCCGGTCTTGTCGCGCTGATATTTATGCTTCGAAAATGGCGTAAATAGGTGGCGCAAGAGTTTCACTTTCGTCACTTTTTAGCAACCATTGGCAGTAGTAATCTGGCCATGGGCCTGCACACGGTTCTCTACCCCTGGTTAGTGATTGGTGTCCTAGAACAATCCCCCAGTCGCCTCGGACTGGCTCAGCTTGCGGTACTTTTGCCCAACCTCTTATTTATACTGCCGGGCGGTGTTATTTCAGACCGCCGCCATCGCGGCTCATGGCTGTCGCGACTCTATCTGCTCTACACCTTTCCAATCGCCATTCTTATCGGTGCGGCAATCTCTGGCGAGCTTACCTTTTCGCTATTGCTCATGTTTGGCATGGTCTTTGGCACCGTCTCGGCATTTGTTCAACCAGCCCGTGAAAGCCTGCTCGGTTACACCTCTCAGGACATTATGCATCAGGCGGTAGCCAAGGTAGTGATGGTGCAGTTTATTGCACAGGGCGTGGGTTTTGTACTCGCCGGTCAGTTAGATACTTTGGGCCTAACGGTTCTGCTTATCGTGCAGATGCTGATGTTTATCCTCAGCTCAGTGTTGATTAAGCGCAGTCATCCACTGGTGGCGATAGATGAGGCGAGTAAACAAAGCTTTAGTGAGGGGAGGTCTGTGGAGGGGCCCGAGGAAAGACGCGAAAGCAAGCGCGAGACAATGCAAGAATTGCGTGCAGGCTTCGCACTGTTTTTAAACGATAAGGCACTATTCCATTTACTGCTACTCGTCAGCGCCACAGGCTTTCTCGCCTTTGGTGTCTACCTTGTGGGTATGCCACTGCTGGCCCGACAGGCCTATCAGGGCGGGGCAGGGCTCTATGCAACACTGCAGGTGACCTTCACCATGGGCATTGTGCTGGCAAACTTTGTCGTTAGTCGTCAAAAAAATACCTTTAAAAATCCCGGTCGTTTGATGATTATCAGTTTTCTTGGGCGTGGCGGGTTGGTCTCGGTAATTGCACTGCTACCGAATTACTGGGTACTCTTTCCGGTGATTTTTGCCTGGGGTGCTTTTTCTGGGATATCCATGACGCTAGGGCGTACGATTCTTCACAATCAGGTTCCCCACTCGCACCGATCGCGGGCGGCATCGGTTTATCAGCTCTGCTTATTTGGTGGTGCACCGCTTGGTGCTTGGGCCTGTGGATTTGCGATAGAGCAGGTAGGCTTAGCGCAGACCTTTACGGTTATCGCGGGCCTGACACTGGTAGTCTCGGTAATTGCGGCGACCCTGTCACCGCTATGGTCTTTGAAGGCGACTAAAAGCTAGAGGTCTCAAAGGCCACTAAAAGCGATTAACGCCGCAGTAATCGCCACATTCAGTGATTCCACCCCATTGGCCATCGGAATGCCCACCCGGTGATCGCTCAACGCCGCAATCTCTTTACTAACACCCTCTGTTTCATTACCCAAAACATAGATAACCGGTGCCGTCGGCTTAAACGCTAAAAGCGGTGTCGCCTGATGCGAAGAGAGAGTGCAAATCTCGAAGCCTTTATCCTTAAACGCCTTAAGAGCACGGGCGAGAGAGTCACAGCGCAGGATATTGCCTTTAAATAGAGTTCCTGCGCTGGCCTTGATAACCAGTGGGCCAATATCCGCGCATCCCTTAGCTGGCAATAGCAGTCCATGGGCGGGGCTAGCGGTCACACTGCGAATAATCATACCTAGATTCTGTGGGTTGGTAATACCATCCACCGCGATCAGGGGTCGCTGATCTGCCACAGGCAGCTGCTCTAAGGCCTGCTCATAGGGTTCATAGCCTTGGCAGTGAATATCGCAAGCCACGCCTTGATCCTGCTTGCTGTTGCGTGAGATACGCGCCAGCTGCTCGCGGCTGTGATAGCAGATTTCAATATCGCGCTGCGCCGCCAGAGTTTTGATCTGTTCGACAATACCCCCACCCCGATTGGACTCGGCAAGATGCAAACGAAAAATCTGCAGCGTAGAATCGGTCAGTATTTCCAATACCGGCTTGCGTCCGTAGACCGTTATCAGCCGATTAAAAAATGATTTTTTGGCTATGTATTCAGGACTATCGGTTTTATTCATGATGTTTGGCTCGGTCTAATAAATTGGAAATGGTTTTTAATTGTTCTTTGCTGGCATAACCCTGCTGTGTGGCGAGACTCACTGCAACCTCACCCAGACTTGAGTAAACTCCCTGCCAGTCTGGATGCTCTTTTAAGCTATCTATATGTGCTTCTACAGTTTTGCTATCACCGCGGGAAATAGGACCCGTTAGTGCCTCGACACCATCGCTGCGAAAATAGTTTTTAAGCGTATTTTCTATGAGAGGCTGGAATAAATTATCACCCGTGGCGCTATCCACCCCAGCAGCCTCCAACATCTGTTGACTAAGGCTAAGCAGGCTGATTAGATTATTGCAGGCCATCACCGTGGCGGCATGATAAAGCGTCTTTTTATCTGCCTTCAGCGCAAAACACTGGCCGCCAATGGCGCTAAACAACTCAGTCAAAATAGCTGTCGCATAAGGGTCGCCTTCAACAGCGCAGGCAGTGCCTGAAAAATCATCCAAAGAATTTTCTGGGTTGGCAAAGCTGTGAATTGGGTGCACCGAGGCGCGATAATGGTTGTCGCCAGAGGGATAAAGGATCTGTGAGCTGAGCGAACCACTGCAGTGTAAAACTATATCCCCTTGGCGCAGAACAGCAGACAGAGAAAGACGTTGACTGACCGCTGCAATCTCATCATCGGGGGTTAATATCAGCCAGATATCTGCCGGTTTAAGATTTTCAAAATTCTCTGCAGGAAGGCCCTGACCAATAAAAGAGACGGCCTCTGATGCTGAAGCCAGTGTACGATTGATAATCTGCTGAATGGATATATCAAATTGGCACTGGTGATCGGTAAATAGCTTGCACAGGGTTTTACCGGCGCGACCAGCACCAATGCAAGAGAGGGTCAGAGATCTGTTAGCTTCACTCAAGAGTGTACTCAAGGGTTAGCCGAGCAGGGCTTTATAAGCTCGCACCGCGTTTGGCATACCCATCGCCAGAGAGTCGACGGTAAAGGCATGGCCGATAGAGACTTCGAGCAAATTGGGAATACTGGCAAACTTGGCCAAATTGTCCAGGTTGAGATCATGGCCTGCATTGACCCCCATACCAAGAGCTGTCGCCAATGCAGCGGCGGCGATATGCGCTTGGAAATTCGCCTCTAATTGCTCACTGCCCCAAGCTGCAGCATAGGGGCCAGTGTAGAGCTCGATACGATCTGCACCAACCTGTTTAGCTAGTTTAATCTGCTCAAGATCGGGATCCATGAATAAGCTGACGCGCATTCCCAGAGCATGCAGTTGTTGGATAATGGGCCGTAACTGCTCCCCTGAGCTGTGCAGGTCGAAACCGTGATCAGAGGTTAGCTGATCATCGCCGTCGGGCACTAATGTGCACTGATCGGGATGGGTCTCTTTAACCAATTCAATAAAACCGGGATAGCTGCCAATCGCTGGGGCAAAGGGATTGCCCTCAACATTAAATTCAATCGACTTTATCGGCTTAACCAATGCCGCCAGTCGACGCACATCATCTGGGCGGATATGCCGCTGATCAGGGCGTGGGTGAACGGTAATACCATCTGCACCATTCTCAATGCATAGCTTGGCATGCTCGACCACATCGGGGTAATTACCCTCGCGAGAATTGCGGATCAAAGCGACCTTGTTGAGATTAATACTTAATGCAGTCATAGCAGTGCTGCCGTGTAATTGTAGAGTTTGGTTAAGGTGTTTAATTAAAGAGGAACCGGCATTTCATAGGCCGGTTCTTTTTTTGGCTCTGGCATCGCCGTCCATACATCTGGATTGAGTAGGCGCGCTTTGAGGATACGAATCGGCGTTACTGGAACATCCTGATAAATACCCATCGAACGCACCTCTACAGCCGCGATAGCATCGACCACATTCATTCCTGAGACAACTGCTCCAAAAACCGTATAGCCCGGTCTTGAAACGCTGGGGTCAAGGCGCTTATTGTTTTTATGATTGATAAAAAACTGTGCCTGAGCGCTATCTGGATCAGCAATGCGCGCCATAGCAATGCTGCCACGGATATTACTCAAACCATTGTTGGATTCATTAACAATCGGATCGCGCCCCGACTCGCGAAAGCTCATATCAAAAGTATGGCCGCCGGACTGGATCATAAAACCCTTGATAACCCGGTGAAAGATCAGCCCATCGTAGTGGTAATTTTTGGTGTTTTTAATAAAATTATCGACACTAATGGGCGCTTTATCGGCGTATAGCTCAAGAACAATATCACCCATTTCTGTGTCTAATTTCACCAGGGGGTTTTTGATCTCGGCGCTTTTGGTTTTGGTACTTTCAGTCTTAGATGCTTCAGTGAAAGCTTGAGAGGTAAGCAGTAAAGACCCCGCGATTAAAACAAAGAGTAAAAAAACTGCTTTTTTCATTATCATTCCTTTAATTTTTGTCGCTCTAAGCTTAGGGTCAGTCTACTGCCATTCTGAAAAGCGCTTACGTCCCCGCAATTTGGGAATCAGGATAACCAGAATAGCGCCTAAAAATACGGTCAGACCACCGTATAAAAAAGACTCATTGCGCTTATCTTTCTGCAAATCATCAACATTGGCTTTTAAGGCATCGTTCTCGCGTTGTAGCATATGATTATTTTTAACCAACTGCTCGTTCTGTTGGTTAAGGGTAATAGCATCCGCGGAAATGGCTCTAATCTCAGCCAATTCTCGTGCCACAGACTCTTTGTCGCCGACAGAATTATCCAGCTGATCTCGCAGCGCTTTCGATTCCTGACGCAACTCTTTAAAGTTATTGTCGAGTTCCTTATTACGCTTTTTAAGCGCGACCAGTTCTTTCTGCTGTTGAGTAACTCTTGTGCGAGCTATAGGCTCTTCGACTAAATATTGAGACTCCATCCAACCCTCAACACCTTTCGATGTGATTAAGTGGCCCCAGCCATCAACAACTTCCAAAAGACGCAACTTACTGCCGGTTTTAATACCGCGATGCACAATGGTGCAGCGTGAGCAAGGGGTTTCCCGCAGCGGTACAAAAAACTCATCAGTAATGTAAACAGTTTTTTCTGCTGAAATTGCTGTTTGCTGGGTTTCTAGATCGCTTGCAGGCTCTTGAGCAAAAGCATTATTACTGACTGAAAGAGCTAAAACAGATAGTGCCGAAACAGATAGTGCCAAAAATAGGTAATTCATGTTTTTTAAGATGATCAGTTGGAGAAGCGAGGATAATACTCTGATCGGCGGCAAATGATAACTATTTGCCACCTAAACTAGGGTTCAGGGCAGAACTTTCTTAAACGGTTTTACGCTTACCTGCTTATAAACCCCAGCATCCATATAGGGATCCGCATCAGCCCAATGCTGTGCATCCACCAAACTATCAAATTCGGCGATCACCAAACTGCCGCTAAAGCCAGCTTCGCCGGGATCGAGTGAATCTATCGCTGGGTGAGGGCCAGCTACAAACAGGCGGCCATCATCCTTGAGTTGCTGTAATCGCTCCAGATGAGCAGGGCGCGCCTGCAAGCGTTTGTCCAAACTGTTGTCTACGTCTTCACTGATAATTGCATACCACATAACCACTACCTTACTATTTTTGTTTAATAATTTCTTCGAGAGGAATACCCGTCAGACGCTTAATACCTCTGAACAGATAAAACATATCACCAATCATCACCAGCATCGCAGGCACAGCAATCACCGGAAAGCTCAGTGCCGTCATCTTGCCCAACTGCTCATTAAACGCCATAGTTCCGGGGTCTGCCGTGAGCATATATACGGCGAGAAAATAGTTGAGAACCGCCGACAGTAAAAATGAACCGGCCAATATCCACGAAGCGTTAACCAGTAACTGATCAAATTCTGCCTGGCGATTGTTCGCCTTTAGCGCAGAGGCGATTTTATCCGTCTCAAGAATGGAGTCATTAAGTAAAAACGTATGTATCAAAGGCTGTGACGTTTTCAGCGAAACCAGTGTAGCCAAGCCAAAAAGCGCCGGAATACTCGCCTCTTTGATAGCGATATAAATAGCATCCAATTCCATCAGGCTAATACCGCCAGTCATGGAAACGCTGACAACACCCAGAGCCGAGAAAAAGTTAATTTTACGGCGGCTAAAGAAATCCCTAATGCCATAAATGATAGGGAAGGCAAGTGCCACCACTATCGCCAATTTGATACCCAGATAACTATCGCCACTGAGCTTGGTCAGTACCAATGTGGGTATAGCAATGTTAAACGCCAGATTTAAAAGCAGGCTTTCTTTTTTGGCTTCGGGCTTCGGGCTGGTATCTGTGATTTCATCCATAGTAATCATTCGCGTAGTTAAGCAGGCATATTTGTGCAGGCATTGTAACCACTGGGAAGCAGTTGCCAATAGGCTAGCCATAAATAAACTAAGAATAGCCTTACAGAATAGAATATTTTTTTTGCGAACTTATAGAACATGATCTATTACTGAAGTTAATAAAAAAACATTAAGTCCCCTTTGTATCTTGCTAATTTATAAGGCAAAAATATGACAGAATTGGATGAGGGCGAAATTGCTCAAACCGTTGCGGAGATTGGCCCAAAGATGGCCGACCTGTTAGTTGCTTATCTAGATCAATTGGGAGTGGAATATGTTTTCGGAGTGCCCGGTGGTGCAATAGAGCCACTCTACGACGCCTTGGCTCGAAGCGAGCGGCGCGGTGGGGTAAGGGCGGTTGTCGCTCGGCATGAAACGGGCGCGGCATTTATGGCCGATGGCTACGCTAGAAATAGTGGCAAGTTGGGCGTCTGCTGTTCAACCACTGGGCCCGGTGCAACCAACATGATTACCGGTGTTGCGTCTGCCTACGAAAACAATGTGCCGATGCTGGTGATAACGGCACAGACGGCGATTTCAACCTTTGGTAAAGGTGCCATTCAGGATTCCTCCTGCACCGGCGTGAACACGGTAGGTCTCTATCAACACTGCACCAGATACAACACCCTTATTTCCCATATTGATCAATTTGAACACAAGTTAGCGGCGGCAATTATGTCTGCTATGGGTTCGCCTGCGGGGCCAGCACATATCAGTATTCCCCGTGATGTGATGGCGATGCCGATAACGGTTAGTCGAGGCTAATTATCAATTGGATACTCTGTTAGATCGGCCTGCGTTGATTGATGAACACGCCGTAGATCAGCTTTTTCACGAGATTGATTCAAGCCGAAAAACCAGTTTTTATTATTGGCGATGAAGCCTGTGATGCGATTGGCAGCATTCTTACTTTGTCGTCAAGACCTGTGCGGATCTTATAGTGACACCGCAGGGCAAAGGGTTGGTTAGTCCCTATCACCTCAGTTTCAAGGGGTCTTTGGTTTTGCAGGTCACGTGCTCGCCGAAACGTTTGTAGCAGATCCTGAGGTGGATCTAGGTGATTGCTATTGGCGCTCGTTTTGGCGAGTTTTCCAGTAATGCTTGGGATACTACAAATCTGCTTAATGGCAAGTTGGTCCATGTGGAATCCACTGAAGCTAATTTAACCCGAACGCCAATGGCCAAACTGCATGTAAGGGGTTGCTTGAAACTATTTTCATCGTATGGACTATCAATGCCGTCATGATCCAGATTCGTATAAGGCAGTGTCTAGAGGTACTGAAGAAAATACCGAACTTAGTGAAGAAGAGTCTGATTGCAAGCTTAAGATGCATTTCGAATGTGATGATAGAGGGCTATTAGCTCAGATGCGACGCCGATAAAACCTCAGCGCTTAATGCGTGATCTTACCAAGACTATTCCCTCCTCATACCCGTTATCTTGCTGATACGGGAAATAGCTCTTGCTTGGGGGACGCACTATCTACATCCCTTTGATCGACGATTCTCTGGCAAGGCGATGAGAGCGCATGGCGGGTTGTTTAGCGCATCAGTGGACTTTGCTTCAATGGGTTGGGCTATTGGGAATGCGGTAGGAACCAGTCTTGGCAGTAAAAATACCCCTGTTGTCTGTATCACCGGTGATGGTAGTTGGTTGATGAGTGGCCAGGAGATCACAGTTGCCGTTGAAGAAAAGCTAACGATTATTTTTGTAATTTTAAATGACAGTGCCTACGGCATGGTGCGTCATGGACAAACGTTAACGGGGGCAGAGCCTACTGCAAATAAATTGACTAAGGTAGACTTTTCCGCACTGGCAAATGCCATTGGTGCGCCTGGACATATTATTCATTCGCCAGAAGATCTGAATTGCCTAGATATAAAGACTATTTGCGCGCGCAAGGGTCCGACCGTTTTAGATATCAGAATTGATCCAAATGAAGCCCCTCCTATCGCTTTGAGAACTAATGTGTTGAAAATGAATCATGCCAGATGAATCTGTGGAAGTTATAAATACAAAAATTTGGCGTGAAACTCCAGAAGCAGATAACCCCTTTGCAGCAGCAGAGTGTTTTTGCTCTGGCTATGATGTCTATGGCGACCTATTAAAGAACGCCAGCTTTATCGACTATCTCTATCTGCTGTTTAAACTGGAACCCCCAAATTCTCAACAGTCTGCTCTATTAGAGGGGCTAGCAATTGCGCTGGCCAATTCCGGACCCCGCGATCACAGTGTTCGGGCGGCTATGAATGCCGGTGTGGGTGGCTCCACTCACGCCTCGGCATTAATCGCCGCACTTTCCGTTGGTGCCGGAAATTTGGGCGGTGCCCGTGAAGTTTTTCATGCCATTGAATATTGGCAACACTGCAATACCAGTCTGGAAGAGTGGCAGCAGTTAATTAAAAACCCACCCCAAGAAGGGCGCGTTGATGTTTGGTTACCTATGGAGCATGCGCCGGGATTTGATTCCAATGGGATGTCCTGTCCTACACCCGTAAAACAAACCTTGGCGCACCTCGCCGAAGTGGGTCAGGCGCCTTATCTGATTTGGCTGCAAGAGAACCGACAGCAGCTAGAGGCATATGCCGATTGCCCCTTGGCATTCTCGGGCGTTGCTGCAGCGGCATTTTATGATCTGGGTTTTTTACCTGAACAGGCCGAGATGCTCTATCTATTATTGCGCTTGCCGGGCGCAGCGGTTCATTCTTTGGAACAGGAGAAGCTTGGTTGGCGTAAGTACCCATTTTTTGCCAACAGCTTCAAATTAAATTCGTAAGTACAACTACTTTTATGGAAACACTGTATGCCGGTTCACAGTAAGTTAGAGATGTTTGAGGATAATTGGCAAACCTCTATAGGCGGTTGGTTTCCGAGTGACAAAGTTATTCTGCGCGGCAAGGATGTTTTTACAGAACTCAATGATAAGCCATGGATGGAATATCTGTTATATGCGGCAACTGGGAAAGAATCACCAAAGATCGCGCGTTTAATGGAGGCAATGTGGGTGATATGCACAAGCTTTCCTGATCCACGTATTTGGAATAATCGTGTTTCCGCATTGGCAGGTACTGCCCGATCTACAGGCGCATTAGCCGCGGCAGCTTCGGTCGCGGTAACCGAGGCCACTATTTATGGGTTAAAGCCAATTAAAGGAGCTACGGATTTTTTATATCGTGCTGACCAACTACTAGCCGAGGGTGAAAGTTTAGAACAGATAGTCAAGGCGGAGATAAAGCAGTTCCGCAGTGTCTTTGGCTATGGACGACCGATTGTGGGTGCAGATGAAAGAGTAAAGCCAATGATGGATTTTGCCCGTTCAATTGGCTGCGGCAATGGAAAGCTTGTCAAATTGGCTTTTGAAATTGAGGAATATTTAAGTGGTACCCGACTTAAATACAAAATCAATATAGCGGCGGTCTGTGCGGCTTTGTTGGCTGATGAGGGATTGAGTCCGATGGACTTTTACCATATGGCAACATTGGCTTTTACTGCCGGAGCTATGCCCTGTTTTATTGATACGTGTAATCAGCAGGAGGGGTGTTTTTTACCCTTGCGAACCTCTCGGCTCAAGTATACGGGTGTTGAGCAGGTTAAGAAATGGAGACGATAGATGATGAATAAACGGTATGCTGTTTTTATAATTTTGGGTCTGGTTTCACTAAATACTCTAGGCCAAGAGATTTCGGAGTCGGAAGTTGATTTTGCCGGTTTTTATGGCGATGAAGACTTCGTGTCTATTGCTACCGGTATTGTTCAGCCGATTGCTAAGGCGCCAGCTGTAGCCTCGGTGATTACTGCTCAGCAAATTCAGGCTATGGGCGCTAGAGATATTGATCAGGTATTAGAAACGGTTCCTGGTTTGCATGTTAGCAGAGATGTAATCGGATATAACCCGCTCTATGTTTTTCGTGGAATTTACGCTGGTTTTAATCCTCAGGTATTAATGTTAATTAATGGGATTCCGCTGACCAATTTATTTCAGGGTGATAGGAATGTTGTCTGGGGCGGAATGCCAGTAGAGGCAATTGCACGCATAGAGGTAATTCGCGGGCCGGGTTCAGCGCTCTATGGTGCTGATGCTTTTGCGGGAGTGATTAATATAGTGACCAAGGGTCCCGGGGAAATCGAAAATAACTCTGCGGGTTTATCTTTAGGCAATTTTGGTACAAAGGATGTTTGGATATCTGCGGCGGGTGAAGCAGGTGACTTCACCTATTCAGCGGTCATCGAATTGGGTGAAACCGATGGTACTGATGAGCTGATAGAAGTTGATGCTCAAAGCTTGTTGGATTTTGTCTCCGGAACCTCTGTGTCAAATGCGCCAGGCTCAGTAAATCGTTCAGAGCAAAATTTAGATCTAAGATTCGAAGCAATATATAAAAAAATGCGCCTCAGATTTGGCAGTCAAATTCGTAAAGATATTGGCGATGGTGCAGGCGCCGCGGAGACCTTAAATCCAACCAATAAATTTGCCAGCAAGCGTTTTAATATTGATTTCACCTATACTGAGGAAGAACTATTCAAAGATACTTCGGTTGAATTTCAAGCCAGTTATCTGGATACCTCTCAAGAAGTGGAGGGTGATTTTATTCTCTACCCACCGGGCTCAACGGGCCCATTTCTCGATCCATTGGGTGTGCCACTGTTTCCACCTTTTCCCGATGGTGTAATAGGCAATCCAGAAATATTTGAAAATCATCTGCGCGCCGGGATAAAAGCCGATTACAAAGGTATCGAACGCCATCATATTAGTCTTGGTGCCGGTTACTACGATGGAGAAATTGATAAGGTTACTGAGGAAAAGAATTTTGGTTTTAATCCTTTCACAGGAATGATTATTTTACCGGGTGACCCCTTGGTAGATGTTTCGGATACATCGCTGGTGTTTTTGACCGAAGATAAGCGCGAAAACTACTATTTATACTTTCAAGATGTTTGGTTGCTCGGTAATGATTGGGAGCTAACGGCGGGGATACGCCATGATGATTATTCTGATTTTGGCACCACCACGAATCCACGTTTCGCGTTAGTCTGGTCGACCAGCTACAAGTTAACTACCAAGTTTCTCTATGGCGAGGCATTTCGCGCGCCATCGTTCGCGCAGACCAGAGCTATCAACAATCCATTGATCTTGGGTAATATTGATCTTAAACCAGAAGAGATTGAGAGTTATGAGATTGCTTTTGATTACCGTCCGAACTATCAACTGACCCTAAATACTAATTTTTTCTATTATGACTGGACAGATATTATTCAGTTTGTACCGGATATAAGTGGTAGTACTCGAACGGCGCAAAATGCCGGCGAGCAGACAGGTTATGGAATGGAGTTTGAAGTCAATTGGTCCGCCACGAAAAATTTAACCATCACGAGTAATTTTTCTATCCAAAGTTCTACTGATGAAACACTCGATGTACCCGCGTCCAAGTCACCTGAAAAGCAGTTTTATCTGCGCAGCGACTGGAAATTACCTAGTGAATGGCGGATAAATATGCAAGCTAATTGGGTTATGGATAGAAATCGAATGGTTGGTGATCTGCGTCCTACAGTTGATGATTACGTTGTGTTTGACCTCTCGATTCGCAAGGCTTTAACAGCGTCTTTTGAGGTTGGCTTAACCATTAACAATGCTTTTGATGAGGATGCGAGGGAGCCGAGTCCTAACTCTGCCCCAGTACCTTTTATACCCAATGATTTACCCCTATCAGGGAGAACCGTTTTAGGTGAAATCCGTTACAGTTTCTAAGCTGTTTTAGATAACTGGACTTATATGTTGGCAAAGGCCTATATGCCACGCTAACCCAATTTTTACAGCAGTACAGGGAGTAATGCTATAAAAACCAAACAGATTGTATCGATACTTTTGCTTGCATCACTGGGACTTACGTTTCTAGTTGGCGTTTCAAGCGCGGCAGTGGGAGCCTCCGATTTAGTGATTATATATCCGCAGGTAAGAGAGCCTTTTGCCAAGGTATTTGAAGAGGTGGTTCGAGGTGCTGAAGAAGGTTATGAAGACCAGGCTAAGCGCGTGCCTATGGCAGATAACCAATCTCCGGTCGACTTTGTTCATGTGCTTGATGAAAGTCTTCCGGTTTTGGTATTGGGGAATCGGTTAGCGCAGCAGGTGTCGAAAAATAATCCTGGACGCAAGTTGATTGTCGGTGCTGTGAACAGTGAATTTAACGATGTATTTGGTATTACGCTTATACCGGATTCCGAGGTTATCGCTAAAAAACTCCCGGTGTTGGTACCTCGGGTGAAACATGTCCATATAGTCACCACGCATGACAATAATATGCTCGATTTTGAGCGCGCTACAACCTCATTACTGCAATATGGTATTGAGTTGTCTTTACATGAGGCTGAAGATATTAGAGTCGCTGCTGGTGTCTATCGCGATCTGATGAAAACATTGGACGAGGATGATGCCGTGTGGATTCTCCCCAGAGGCTCATTTGTTAATAATGCGATGCTTGCCATTCTTCTTCAGGAATCATGGGAAAAACATTTTGTGGTGTTTTCTTCGAATCCAATTCATGTGAAACGCGGTGCACTTTTCTCTGTATATCCAAACAACTACAAAATGGGCTTAAGCTTGGGGCGCTTGGCTCAGGATGTAGCGCAGGGCAATCCTCCTGAGCGCCAAATGAAGCCTCTTGAAGATATTTTCGTTACCGTGAATGAACGTACGAGTAACCACTTAGGTATTAACCTTACCGACGATATGCGTACCCATATTGATTTGATTCTTCCGGCCCGATAATGATGAATAGCTGTGCGGTAAAAAACTGGTTCGATAAATTGCGATTTAAAACTCAGCTGGCTCTGGTTTTTGTTGCTGGAATACTACTTTTAGCCTCGGTTACCTCGGTGGTGGTGAGCAAGATATCCAGTGGTATTATTGAAGATCATCAGGTTCTTCAAGGAATGCAGGTTACAGAGTCCCTTGCTCGACAGAGCGAAGTGGCTCTGCTCTATCAAAGCACTGAAAGCGCTAGAGATATAGGTAAGAGCGCAATTAACTTCCCTGGGGTAAAGGGAATTATCATTGAGACTGATAAATCAGACCTGCTATTTAATATAGGTGTCACATCCCTAGATTCACCCAATTCATCCACTTTAATATCGAAATCAAATGCTCAAGTAGCTTTGCCTGATAGCGCTGGCACACTAAGTTTGGTTGAAGAGAATGAAAATCTTTGGAAATTCAGATCTCCGGTATTCTCAAGCATTGATGATAGTGAATCTGATATGCAGAGTTTGGATAGCTTAGAGGGTACTTACGAAGAGAATATTTTACTTGGCTATATTACCGTAATCGTAGGCAAGGATACCTTAAGGTTGATGCAGCAGAGCACGTTAAGGAATAATTTATGGGTATCCTTTGCTGGGGCGATGATTCTATTGCTGGTCTTATTGTTTTTCTCTCACCGCCTAACTCGACCGATTGAACGCCTGTCGGCGGTCATGAAAAGGGCGCAGGATAATAAAGAGACGACGGTTAGAGCTGAAGTTAATGGCCCGGTAGACATCACTGAGATGCAGAAGTCGTTTAATAGCATGATGCAAGTACTTGAAGACCGTAAAGAGGATTTGGAAAAGGCAATGCATGCAGCATTGGAATCGGCACGAGTAAAGGGTGAGTTTGCTGCCAATGTTACCCATGAACTTCGCACGCCAATGAATGCTGTTCTGGGTATGCTCGATTTACTGATGACTATGGGTCTAAGTTACAAGCAGAGGGAGTATGTGGAGACGGCCAAGTCCTCCGGCGAAAACTTGCTCTACCTTATCGATGAGATATTGGATTTTTCCGAGGGGGATGCTGGAAAAATTAGTATCAACAATCACGATTACCTGCTCGATGAGAGTCTCGATGATATTGTCGGCTTACTGTCCAACACGGCACTAAAAAAGCAAATCAATATAGGCTATATAGTCGACGACGATGTGCCCCAGACGCTGCATTCAGATAGCGCGAGGATTCGTCAGGTACTGATTAATTTGGCTGGCAATGGCGCAAAATTTACCGACAGCGGAGAAATTTCTATTCATGTCAGTGTGGATGTCGATACGGCGACGACAATGGGTATAGCCCAGCTTAAATTCGTCGTTAAGGATACCGGTATAGGGATTTCACAAGAAGATCAGATACGAGTGTTCGACGCATTTACTCAGGTCGACTCATCTACTACGAAAGAATATCAGGGCACGGGGTTAGGTCTTGCCATCAGTAAGCAGATTGTAGAAATGATGGGTGGTGAGCTTTTTGTCTCTAGCGAATTAGGTGTTGGCAGTCAGTTTGGTTTTACTCTGCCGATTCAGATTGGAGAGTCTCAAGATGAAGCAAAATCTTATGATAATCTCAAAGGGATAAAAGCCCTTTTTGTTAGTGAGAGTGAGATATTAAATACGTTTGCTGCGCAAAAGCTTTCGGCATTGGGGGTTACTGCAGTTTTCGCAAAGACTGGAGCAGAGGCGTTAAAGATTATTCGCCAAAGCACTGCTAAAGATTGTTTCGATATTCTATTTGCAGATCAGGATATTGCGGATATTAAAATTAATAGTTTTATAAGCTTTGTCAGACAGGAGAAGAATTTTGGCAAGCGGCTAGCGGTGATGCTAAGTAACCCATGGGCGGTGGAGCCACAGATTCGCGATCTGTCATTGCCGCGTCTAAATAAACCTCTTCGCAGTAAATCCTTTGCTGATTTATTAATTAAATATTTTGTTACTGAACATCTTCGTGACTCAGATGAATACCAATTATTAAAAGATTCCGATAGTCAAAGTTTCAGAGTATTAGTAGTCGATGATAATAGGGCCAACCAGCAGGTAGCGATGGCCATGTTAGAAAAGTTGGATTGTCAGGCGGTGGTAGCAATCAACGGTAAAGAAGCTTTGGATCGAGTGACTCGCGAGCCATACGATTTAGTCTTTATGGACTGCAATATGCCAGTCATGAACGGCTACGATGCAACCCGTAAAATAAGAGAGTTTGAGGGTGAAAATGCAGGTTCTCTCCCGATAATTGCAATGACAGCCAACAACTTAGAGACCGAAGAGGCTCGCTGTAAAGATGCTGGCATGAGTGATTTTTTACCCAAGCCGCTAAGTATTAATAATTTGCGGGAAAAGTTGGATCGCTGGGTTGGGGCCGAAAAATCCCCCAGTGATGGCCTGACCGCAGGCAATCAATTAAGACATCCAGAAACAACTTATCGATCACTGAGCTATGACGTAAAAGTTATTCAAGAGCTTAGAGAAGCGGTAGGTGAAGTCGTAACATCCATGGTTTCAGCTTTTATTGAGGATACGCCGATCTATCTCGAAAAGTTAAGAGCTGCCGCGATAGAAAATAATGCTCGTCAGGTTCGAGAAATGGCCCATACCATCAAAGGCAGTGCGGCCAACTTCGGTGCTTATAATCTCGTCAGGCTTAGTAAAGCTTTGGAAGAGCGAGCGGTTCAACAGGACCTGAGTCGAGTACTGGATCATATAGGTAATATTTCTGCGGCTTTTGATATTTTGAAAGATGACCTAAAGCAGGAGCTCTCGCCAGTCAATCAGGCCGTCAAAGTACCCTTTAAAAACGAAAAACACAGTCGAATTCTGGTGGTGGACGATGACCGAACTATGCGCATGGCATTAGTCGATGCATTCCTCAAAGAAAATTATGACGTGGAAGAGGCCGGTAATGGTATGCACGCGCTAAATATCTGCAAACGACGGATGCCAGATTTGGTGCTGATGGATGCGGTTATGCCGGAGTTAGATGGGTTTGATGCCTGCCAAATGATCCGTGATACAACGCAGGGAGCGGATATTCCCGTTCTTATAGTCACTGCTCTAGAAGATGAAGAGTCGATTGTCAGAGCGTTTTCCTCGGGGGCGACAGATTATATTGCCAAACCGATCAATTTCTCTGTTATGAAGCAGCGAGTTGCGCGCCTTATTAAAGCCAATAAAGCGGAGAAGAATGTTAAAAAGCTCGCCTACCATGATCCACTGACAGGTCTTCCAAATCGTGCTCAGTTGAAACAGCAGATTCGGATTATTGTTAATCGTGCCGCCCTAGAAAAGCAGCGATTTGCCATTCTGTTTTTAGATCTAGATCGTTTTAAAATGATCAACGACACCATGGGGCACGATGCGGGAGATCTTTTACTCAAAGCGGTTGCCGATCGAATTCGTCACTGTGTCCGTGAAAGTGATTTTATTGCCCGCCTTGGGGGTGATGAATTCACCATTGTTTTAGAGAATATAGCAAGCCCAGAAGGCGCATCGAATGTTGCCGAAAAAATATGTCGATCAGTCGGTCAGCCGTTTGTATTTATGCAGCAGAAGATGTTTGTTACCACCAGTATTGGCATATCAATTTTTCCTGATGATGGAGAGGATGTCAGTGCGCTTATCAAACATGCGGATTCAGCCATGTTCCGAGCCAAAGAGAAGCGCAATAATTTCTGCTTCTATGAGCAGGGAATGGAATCAGAGATTGCCAAACGTCTCCAGTTGGAGCAAGAGCTGCGCAAAGCCATCGACGGTGATGAGCTGATTTTATACTATCAGCCACAGGTAAATTTAAAGACTGGAGAGCTAATCGGTGCCGAGGCTTTAGTGCGCTGGCAGCATCCGGATAAAGGCCTGATAGGGCCGGATATATTTATACCTCTCGCCGAAGAAAGTGGTCTTATCAACCAGCTCAGTGACTGGGTTTTAGAAAATGCTGCGGTGCAATTAAAACGTTGGATTCAGCAGCGCCACAAATTAACCCTTGCAGTTAACCTCTCAGTCAAGGACTTAATGGCAGAAGAATTACATACCAAATTACACGACCTTATACAGCGTAATAGCTTGCCGAAAAATGTCCTTGAATTGGAAATTACCGAAAGCACATTAATGGATCATCCCGAGTTGATGATCGTCGAGATTAACAAGATCAAGAAAATGGGTATCACCATTGCAGTAGATGACTTTGGTAGCGGTTATTCATCACTTAACTATCTAAAGCGCCTGCCAGTAGACGTGTTAAAAATAGATCGCTCTTTTATCTCTGATATTGAATCAGACCCCAGTGACAGTGCGATTGTCGCGGGCATTATCGGACTTGCCAAAAGCCTCAAGATGAAGACTGTCGCTGAGGGGGTCGAAACCGAAGAACAGCGCAGCATATTGGAAAACTTAGGTTGTGATAATTATCAGGGTTATCTGTTCAGCAAGCCGCTGCCCCCAGAGTTATTTGCTGAGACATTTTTATCCGAGGAAAAAGCAATCTAAATCAACTCATTAGCTTCGTCGTGTGTGATAATGCCGCCGAAAATATATCAGTAGAGTTTAATTTTTAGATTACCGTGAGTGACTATCTTTGAGCACATATCTTTCCATCCATCCGGAAAACCCCCAGCAACGTCTGATAGCTCAGGCGGCAGAGATTGTTCGCAAGGGAGGCGTTATTGTCTACCCCACTGACTCGGTATATGCCATTGGCTGCCATATTGGTGATAAGCAGGCTCTCGATCGAATCCGCGCCATCAGGCATATAGATAAGCATCATAATTTTACCCTGATGTGCAGAGATCTCTCTGAGCTGGCCAGCTACGCCAAGGTTGATAACAGCGCCTTTCGCAGTCTCAAAGCCAGCACTCCAGGCCCCTTTACCTTTATTCTGCCAGCCACCTCAGAAGTGCCGCGCCGACTGATGCATCCAAAGCGTAAAACCATTGGTTTACGCGTGCCCGACAGCCCCATTGCTCAAGCACTGCTGGAAGAGTTAGCAGAGCCGATGATGAGCGTTACCCTGATGCTCCCCGATGACGACTACCCGCTGTCCGACCCCTATGATATTCGCGCCGCCATGGACGCTCATGTCGATGCTATTATCGATGGCGGTTACTGTGGCCTCGAGCCCACCACCGTTGTTGATATGACCGGATCCCTTCCGGAAATTACTCGGCAGGGCATGGGTGATTTTTCTGTTAATGGATAATCATGATGGTCAAGGGCCGCATTGGGGTTATAATCCCACCCAAATGAATAATTGAGTCGACCTTGTCTATCCAAGCCACCTCCGTTGAAGAGAATAATCCCGCCCAACCCAGCAATACCGCTGGGGGTAAGGTGCATCCCGCGCAGGAAGAGATGCCCTTTGCTATGGTTCAGGGTAAAGAGCTTACCGTCGTCCCCAAAGACCTGTATATCCCACCGGATGCGCTGGAAGTTTTTCTTGAAGCCTTTGAGGGACCACTCGATTTATTACTGTATTTAATCCGTCGTCAAAATCTCGATATTCTCGAGATCAATGTTGCCGAAATCACCAGCCAATATATGGGCTATATCGGCCTGATGGAATCCATACAGCTGGAATTGGCCGCAGAGTATTTGGTTATGGCCGCGATGTTAGCCGAAATTAAATCTCGTATGCTGCTGCCTCGGCAGGTAGTAGATGAAGAGGATGAAGACGATCCTCGTGCAGAACTTATTCGTCGCCTGCAAGAATATGAGCGCTTTAAAAAAGCCGCTGATGATATAGATGAAATGCCGCGTCTGGGTCGCGACATCCATCAGGCAACAGCCCATGCGCCAGAACGCAACCAAGAAGTTCAGCATCCAACCGTCGATATGCGTGAAGTGTTAACCGCACTTGCAGACGTATTGCGCCGTGCAGAGATGTTTGAAAGTCATCAGGTAGAGATGGAGAAACTCTCCACCAGAGAGCGCATGACCAAAGTATTGGATATACTTCAGGGTGAACAATTCGTGCCTTTTGTCAGCCTGTTTAAGCTATCCGAAGGCAAGCTAGGCGTAGTGGTAACATTCTTGGCCATTATGGAACTGATTAAAGAGTCATTGGTAGAAATCGTACAGAGCGAATCTTTTGGCCCGATACATGTAAAAGCTAGAACATCATGAATGCAGAATTAATAAAAAAAATAATTGAAGGCGCACTCTTAGCTGCCGGAAAGCCCTTGGATATAGCGCGAATTGAAAGCCTGTTTGAAAAGGACGAATGTCCACCGCGGGATCAAATTCGAGCCGCACTGGAAGAAGTCGAAGCTGATTGTCGCGGACGCGGATTTGAGCTGAAACAGACCGCCAGCGGTTATCGCTTTCAGGTACGCCAAGATCTAGCCACCTGGGTTAACAGGTTGTGGACCGAGAAGCCCAAGCGCTATTCCCGCGCCATGCTCGAAACCCTAGCGTTGATAGCCTATCGCCAGCCCCTCACGCGAGGTGATATTGAGCAGGTGCGCGGCGTCGCAGTAAGTTCGGATATTATCAGAACCTTGCAAGAACGCGACTGGGTGCGAGTTGTTGGTTTCCGAGATGTACCGGGTAAGCCCGCGCTGTACGCCACGACAAAGAATTTCCTCGATTACTTTAATATAAAGAATCTTGAACAGTTACCGGCACTCAGCGAAATTAAAGATTTCGCCGAACTCGACCCAGAGCTTGAACTCGCCCTTTCAGGGGATTCAGGTAAAGATTCAGAAAAATCCTCTGCCCCAGTGGCAGCCAACGATGAAGCATCCGACAGCAGTGTCGAAGGCTTCGATCTACAGCAGCAGAACGACGGTGCTGATGAAGAAATTGATACAGACGACCAAATAAGCGGCACCAATCATGAGTGAAAAACTGCAAAAAATATTGGCCACAGCAGGATTAGGTTCCCGCCGTGAGCTTGAAAAATGGATCTCTGCAGGACGAGTTTCAGTCAACGGTTCTGTCTCCAAATTAGGTGATCGAGCAGAAAACGATGATCGAATACTGGTTGATGGCCGACCGATCAAAATTGTTACCGACGACACCCCGCGAGTGCTGATGTACAGCAAGCCCGAAGGTGAAGTCTGCACCACATCAGACCCCGATGGCCGACCTACAGTATTTGACCGCCTGCCGCGTCTTAGTCGCGGGCGTTGGATCGCCATTGGTCGTCTCGACATCAACACCAGCGGACTCCTGCTATTTACCAATCACGGTGAATTAGCTAACCGCCTGATGCATCCCTCCTACGAAGTACAGCGAGAGTACATGGTGCGTATTCACGGCGACGTCGATGAAGCCATGATTAAGCGCCTTACCGATGGCGTGGTATTGGAAGATGGTATAGCGCGTTTTCAAACCGTAAAAGCGCAGCACGCACGCGCCGCCGACGAGCAGGGTGGACGCAACCGCTGGTTTAGAGTGATTCTCGCTGAAGGGCGAACCCGCGAAGTTAGACGGCTGTGGGAATCTCAAGAAGTTGAAGTCAATCGCCTAAAGCGCATTAGCTATGGCCCGATTGACCTGCCCTCGATAGTGCGCAGTTCCGACTTTATCGAACTCGACCCCAAGCAGGTGGTATCGCTGTTTAGCGCCGTCAGCCTAAGACCGCCAAAGTTCAGTGAAAAGAGTGTTTTTCGCGATATGCGCGAGCGCAAAGAAAAGAAACTCCGCGCCCGTGGTAATATTTACAAATAATCGTCCTAGCGGTGAGGTTGGGCATCGATCGATTGCCCATTAACCACTTTGCTATCCGAACCGAGAAGATACAGATAAGCCGGCATAATCTCAGCAGCTGATTTCAGGCTGCCGGGATTTTCCGCTGGGAACGCCTGAGCGCGCATACCCGTAGCCGTAGCACCAGGATTAATAGCATTAACCCTCACCGAACCTAGCCCATCGAGCTCTGCAGCCCAGACCTGAACCATGCCCTCAACAGCGAATTTTGACACCGCGTAAGCACCCCAAAAAGAACGCCCAACACGACCCACGCCCGAGCTAGTAAATATCACCGAAGCATCCGCAGATTTCTCCAGTGCCGGCATCAGCGCCTGAGTCATTTGAAACTGCGCAGTAACATTAACCTGCATAACCGTAGCCCAGACATCCTGACGATAATTGCTCAGCGGTGTACGCTGACCAAGAATGCCAGCATTCAGCAGCAAGCCATCAAGACGGCCAAACTGCTCTAAAATGTGCACACACAGCTCATCGTAGTTGTCGCTGGTTGCCCCCTCCAGATCAACCGGATAGATAGTTGGCTCAGGGCCGTCAGCCGCAATAATCTGGTCGTAAACCTGCTCCAGTTTAGCCACCGTGCGCCCAGCGAGAATAACAGTTGCCCCATGGGCCGCAGAGGTAAGAGCCACCTCTTTACCAATGCCATCGCCGGCACCGGTAATAAGAATAGCGCGCCCCGCCAACAGATTAGCGTCTGGCTGATACTCGGCAATTTGTGTTGCTGATAACATAGTTTGTGCTCTTGTATTGTATTGGTTTTGCGCTTTATTTCGTCATCCCGACAGAGCGAAGCGACGAGGGATCTCCATCAGATTTCTCCCTTCGATCGAAATGACAGAGAGATAGATCGAAGTGATTAAAAACTGTCACCCCTCAAACAACAATGAATGCAACTGCTCTGACCGCTCAACAACCCAATCAGCCTGCCAGTCGGCAATGTGTTCATCCCGCTCAATATAACCCCAAGCCGCAGCAATATTGCGCGTACCCGCAGCGCGGCCCGCCTCAATATCACGCACATGATCACCCACATAGAGGCAATCACCGGGTGCCAGAGAAATCTCAGCGCAAGCCAGCAAAATTCCCTCGGGATGGGGTTTGGATTGTCTAACATGATCTGGACAGATCACCGTTGCCGCATTCTCCATAAGCCCCAGCTGAGCCATCGCCGACTCGGTATATCGCCAGGGTTTATTGGTTACCACGCCCCAGGGAATACGCCGCGAGCGGCACCCATCTAAAACCTCTTGAAGACCACTAAATAGCGCAGTTTTATCCGCCAGATTGGCAAAGTAGAGCTCTAAAAATTCTTCGCGAAGAGTCTCAAATTGGTCGTGATCGGGAGCAATGTTAAAGCCAGCCTGAATTAAACCCACCGAGCCATTAGTCACACTGGTGCGAATAGCGTCATCTGGCAATGGCTTGCGGCCATGAACCGTTAATTGCTTGTTTAAGGCAGTGATAAAGTCTGGCGCCGTATCCAGTAATGTTCCATCTAGATCAAATAACAAACCCTTAAAGTCGAGCATAGAGATAGTCCGATTAAAGTTCGTTAGGCAGGTTTGCGCGCGCAAATCATATAGTTAACACTGACATCAGAGTCATTCAGACGATAGGTCTTGGTCAACGGGTTATAGGTCAATCCAGTCATCTCATCAATCTCCAATCCCGCCTCCCTAATCCACTGGCCAAGTTCCGCCGGACGAATAAACTTACCGTACTCATGAGTGCCCTTGGGCAGCATACGCAGAACATATTCAACACCAATCACCGCAAACAGATAGGACTTGGGGTTGCGATTAATCGTCGAGAAAAATAGCGAACCGCCAGGTTTAGTCATCGCTGCACAGGCCGCCACAACCGAGCTGGGATCAGGTACATGCTCAAGCATTTCCAAGCAGGTAACAGTGTCAAACGCTTCGCCGTGCTGTTGAGCAAAATCCTCAGCAGTAGATTTTTGATAATCCACTTCAACCCCAGACTCAAGCTTGTGAAGATTACCCACCGCGAGCGGCGCCTCACCCATATCAATACCGGTTACCACCGCGCCGCGCTGCGCCAGGGCTTCACAGAGAATACCGCCGCCGCAGCCAACATCGAGAACCGTCTGTTCGGCCACCGGTGCCAGCTTATCTATCCAGTTGGCGCGCAGGGGATTGATATCGTGCAATGGTTTGAATTCACTGTTGCGATCCCACCAGCGACTGGCCAGCTTTTCAAACTTGGCAACCTCATCGGGATCAACATTAAAATGCGCGGGTTTTTCACTATTGGACATAAGGCATTAATACCAAAAAATTGGGTTAGTCGGGGCTGATTTTGTTACGCCACTCATCCGCAGATTGGATCAGCTCAGCTTCATTTAAAGTTAGCAGAGCGCGCTCTGCCATCAGTGCTTTACCCGCAACCCAGCTGTGGCTTACCTGGCTGCCGGCATTGGTATAAACCAATTGAGATGCTGGATTATACAGCGGTTTTTGACTCAGAGAATTGATTTTCACGGCAATTACATCAGCGCTTTTACCAGCCTCCAAGCTGCCAATTTGATCCTGCCAGCCGAGTGCTTTAGCTCCATTAATCGTCGCCATGCGCAGGGCAGCGTGAGCATCCAGAGCAGTCGCATCGCCAGAGACACCCTTGGCCAACAGCGCCGCCGTTTTTAACTCGCCAAACAGATCCAGATCATTGTTGCTCGCCGCACCATCGGTGCCCAGAGCAACATTGATACCCGCATCCATCAGCTCGGTGATAGGGCAGAAACCACTGGCCAGCTTAAGATTGGATTCAGGGCAGTGCACCACATGGCAATTATTATCCTGAATCAGGCGAATATCGTCTTTATCGATCTGAGTCATATGCACCAGCTGAGTCTGGGGTAACAAAATGCCTAGGTCATCGAGTCGCTGCATAGGCCGACAGCTGTGTAAATGCACCGAATCAGTAATCTCTTTAGCCGTCTCGTGGCAGTGAATATGCACCGACATATCAAGCTCATTGGCATAGGTAGCAATGCGCCGCAGAGTTTCATCACCAACCGTATAGGGCGCATGTGGCGCGCAGGCGATCTTGATTAAATCGTTATCTTTGTAAGTGTCACGAAGATTAAGGCCCTTGTGAATATACTCATCCGGATTTTTGCCATCAGCCGTCGGGAAATCAAACACCGTAAAGCCAATTTGACTGCGCATACCGCAGGCGCGAATCTGCTCTGCAGCACTGTCGGCAAAAAAGTACATATCGGCAAAACAGGTCGTGCCGGTTTGAACCATCTCAGCCATTGCCAGCTTGACGCCATCGGCAACAAATTTTTCACTCAAAAAGCGCTTTTCAATCGGCCATATATGTTCTTCCAACCAAGGCTCTAGAGGTTGATCGTCAGCATAGCCACGCAACAGGCTCATCGCCGCATGACCGTGAGCGTTTACCAGCCCCGGCATCAGAATATGCTCATCCAAATCAACCACCGAATCGGCGTTAAATTTACTCGAAGCCTCAGCCTGCGGGTAGATGCCGACAATTTTTTGTTGGTCAATTGCCAGAGCACAGTTTTCATAAACCCGGTCTTCTGGAACGATTGGAATGATCCAGCGACTATTTATGAGTAAATCGATTTTTGTTGGCTGCATGTAGCCTCCTGAGCAAGTGCTGGCAGTATACCGACTTTTTAATTGGGTTTAAGCTCTGTGGTGACTTTCAGAGCAATAAAAGCGACCCATAGGGGGATATCTGTGGTAATATTTCGGGCTTTGAAATGGCGGTTTTTGGTACCTGTTGGTGCACAATAAATACCTGCCAAGTTATAGCCAAATGCGGCGGCAAAACAATAGCAATAAAAAACTAGGACGCAACGGAATCTTATGGGTGAAATAGCAAAAGAAATTGTTCCAGTAAACATCGAAGACGAGCTCAAACAGTCATACCTAGCCTACGCCATGAGCGTGATTGTTGGCAGAGCATTACCGGATGTAAGAGACGGCCTCAAGCCTGTGCATCGTCGCGCACTATTCGCTATGCGCGAGCTGGGCAATGATTGGAACAAAGCCTACAAAAAGTCTGCCCGTGTTGTTGGTGACGTAATTGGTAAGTATCACCCACATGGTGATTCGGCCGTTTACGAGACCATCGTACGAATGGCTCAGCCGTTCTCGTTGCGCTATATGTTGGTTGATGGTCAAGGCAACTTCGGTTCCGTTGATGGTGACTCCGCTGCGGCAATGCGATATACCGAAATCCGTATGACCAAAATCGCCCATGCGCTGATTGAAGATCTGGAAAAAGACACCGTCGACTTCGTCCCCAACTATGATGAAACTGAACAGATTCCAGTGGTTATGCCCACCCGCATACCCAACCTGCTGGTCAACGGCTCCTCCGGTATTGCGGTGGGTATGGCGACTAATATCCCGCCCCACAACCTAACCGAAGTGGTTAAAGGTTGTCTGGCAATGATTGAAAATCCGGATATCACCGTCGACGAACTGATGGAATATATCCCTGGTCCCGACTTCCCCACCGGCGCTATCATCAATGGCCGAGCAGGTATTATTGAAGCCTATCGCACCGGTCGCGGACGTATCCGTATCCGTGCCAAAGCCGATATAGAAGTCAATGAAAAGACCAAGCGCGAAACTATTATAATCACCGAAATCCCCTACCAGCTTAACAAAGCGCGTTTAATTGAGCGCATTGCTGAATTGGTAAAAGAGAAAAAGCTCGAAGGAATCTCCGAACTGCGCGATGAGTCAGACAAAGACGGTATGCGCATCGTGATTGAAATTAAGCGCGCCGACGTCGGTGAGGTGGTTTTAAACAACCTCTTTGCACAGACTCAACTGCAGAGCGTGTTCGGCATCAACGTAGTGGCATTGGTCGATGGCCAGCCAAAGATACTCAACCTTCAACAACTGATCAATGCATTCCTGCGCCATCGCCGCGAAGTAGTGACACGCAGAACAATCTATCTGCTGCGCAAAGCCCGAGAGCGTGCTCATACCCTTGAAGGCTTCGCCATAGCACTGTCGAACATTGATGAAATTATCACCCTGATCAAGCAATCACCGACAGCGTCTGAAGCGCGTGAAGCACTGGTTGCCCGCGGCTGGAACCCAGGAACAGTGACCGCTATGCTCGAACGTGCAGGTCCCCAAGCGACACGACCTGACTGGCTAGAAGAGCAGCACGGAATGCGCGATGGCAAATACCACCTGTCACCAGAACAGGCCAAAGAGATTCTCGAACTGCGTCTGCACCGCCTAACCGGTATGGAGCAGGACAAGATTATTGCCGAGTTTACCGTCAAGCTCGAAGAAATTGCCGAGTACCAAGAAATCCTTGGTGATCTGACGCGACTGATGACCGTAATCCGCGAAGAGCTCGAAGCCGTTATCGAAGAATTTGGCGATGAGCGTCGCACCGAAATTATTGAATCACTGCACGACCTCACCGTTGAAGACCTGATTACCGAAGAAGATCGCGTAGTCACCATCTCCAACGGCGGATACGCCAAAACACAACCGCTCAGCGACTACCAAGCACAGCGTCGCGGCGGCATGGGCAAGTCAGCAACTGCAGTCAAAGACGAAGACTTTGTCGAACACCTGCTAGTTGCCAGCACCCACGCAACGATACTTTGCTTTACCAACTTGGGTAAGGTTTACTGGCTCAAGGTTTATCAGATACCTGTGGCTGGCCGAAACTCGCGCGGACGCCCGGTGATTAATCTGCTGCCCCTTGGTGAAGGCGAGCGCATCAGCTCAATCCTGCCAGTAGAAGAATACAGCGCCGACAAGTTCGTTATTATGGCGACAGCTAATGGCACCGTGAAAAAGACCTCGCTGGAGCAATACTCGCGACCCCGCAGTGTTGGTTTGCGCGCAGTTGATCTGGTTGAAGGCGATCACTTAGTAGGCACTGCCATTATTGATGACGACAGCGATATCATGCTGTTGAGTTCTGAGGGTAAGGCCGTACGCTTTGCCAGCACCGACGCACGCGCCATGGGTCGAGTATCCAAAGGTGTTCGCGGAATGCGCCTGCCGGAAGAGCACAAAGTTATCTCTATGGTTGTCCCAGAAGAGGAGGGCTTCCTGTTAACCGTCTGCCAAAATGGTTACGGCAAGCGTACCAAAGTCACCGAATTCCCAACGAAGGGTCGTGGTGGTAAAGGTATGATTGCGATTCAGGCCAGTGAGCGAAATGGCCCATTAGTAGGCTCAACCCAGCTGTTTTCCGGTGATGAAATAATGCTTATTTCAGATCAGGGGACAATGGTGAGAACCCGCGGTGATGAAGTTTCAGTGGTGGGCCGAAACACCCAGGGCGTGCGAATTATTCGTCTTAAAGACAGCGAGAATCTGGTCCGATTGGCACGTATTGCCGAGCCAGAGGAAGAGGACGTTTTTGATGAAGATGGCGTTTTAGTTGAAGCGGCTTCTAATGAAGACTCTTCTAACGAAGAAGCTTCTAATAAAGAGACCGCTGATGGCTCTTCTTCCGCTGATGGCTCTTCTTCCGCTGATGGCTCTGAAGGTTAAAAATAATGGCTGAAAAGAATCCACTTCTTGATCTGAGAAATGAAATTGACGCCCTTGATCAACAGATCATGGAAAACATCAGCGCCCGAGCGCGCTGTGCACAAAACGTTGCCGAGATAAAAAAACAGCAGGGTGATGCGGCTTATTACAAACCTGAGCGCGAAGCTCAGGTGTTGCGCTCAGTGATGGAAAAAAACACCGGGCCACTCGACAACGAAGAGATGGCGCGCCTGTTTCGGCAGATTATGTCCGCCTGTTTGGCGCTTGAACAGCCGATCAACGTCGCCTTTCTTGGGCCTGAGGGAACCTTTACCCAAGAAGCCGCCATCAAGCACTTCGGCGCATCCGCCGAGACCGTCCCCAAAGCCGCCATCGACGAAGTTTTCAGAGATGTGCTAGCCGGATCCTGCAACTACGGCGTTGTGCCCGTTGAAAACTCAACGGAAGGCGTAGTCAGTCATACATTAGATAGCTTTATGGATTCATCGGTAAAGATTTGCGGTGAAGTTGAACTGCGTATCCATCAGCACTTTATGATCGGACCAAACACCAACAAAAATAATATTACCCGCGTCTACTCCCATTCCCAGTCCCTTGCTCAATGTCGCAAATGGCTCGACTCCAACTACCCGAATATTGAACGAGTAGCTGTAAGCAGCAATGCTGAAGCAGCGCGCCGAGTAAAAGGCGAATGGAACTCAGCGGCGATTGCCGGCGACATGTCCTGCGAACTCTACGAATTGGAAAAACTCTGGGAAAATATCGAAGATCGCCCAGACAACTCCACCCGCTTCCTGATTATTGGACGCGAAGCCGTAGGCCCCAGTGGAGATGACAAAACCTCAATCGTGGTATCAGTACACAATCGCCCCGGAGCGCTTCACGACCTATTAGAACCCTTCCGCAAACACGATCTGGATATGACCCGCCTCGAATCGCGGCCATCGCGCAGCAGCAAGTGGTCCTACGTATTCTTTATCGACTTTGCCGGGCATATGGACAACCCTGTAGCAACCAAGGTACTCGAAGAGCTCGCCTTAGATGTAGCAGACATTAAAGTGCTGGGTTCATACCCAAGAGGTGTTTTGTAACCGCTGCCCGTCAATTCGCAGCGATTAATCTGTATTACTCAAAGTGATGTATTAATGGTAGAAAATTCTCACACAGCTAACACCACAGTCAATCGACTAGTTGTTATCGGACTGGGCCTCATCGGCTCAAGTCTTGCCGTCGCAGCCCGAAAAGCCGGTATAACACAAGAAGTAGTGGGGATTTCACGACGCACATCAACCCTAGATATCGCCCTTGAAGCCGGCATAATTGATCGCGCAGAACAGAGTTTAGCCGCCATTGCTCCGCAGCTAGGTGCAGGCGACATCGTCGTCATTGGCGTGCCAACCCTCACCGTACCCTCAATACTCGAAGACTGTCACAAACTGCTATCAGCCGATGTCACCCTCACCGACGTGGCCAGCGTAAAGGGCAGTGTGGTCGATGCCGCACAGACAATCTATGGCCAACTGCCACCCCAACTGGTGCCAGGGCACCCGATTGCCGGATCAGAAAAAAGTGGCGTAACCGCCGCCAAAGCTGACTTATTTAAAGATCATCGGGTAATCCTAACGCCCCATGAGAACTGCACCGAACAGCATATCCGTTTAGTCGAAAAGCTCTGGCAATCCGTTGGCGCCATCGTCTCCTCAATGGACATTAAAGAGCACGACGAAGTCTTAGCCGCCACCAGTCATCTGCCGCATTTTCTCGCTTACTCGCTAGTTGATACCCTAGCCAGCATGCGCAAAGACCGAGAAATCTTTCGCTATGCCGCCGGAGGCTTCCGCGACTTTACTCGCATAGCCGCCAGCGACCCAATCATGTGGCGAGATATAGCACTGGCCAACCGCGACGCCATTCTCAGCGTACTCGACCAAATTATGAATGACTTTAGCGAACTGCGCAGCGCCATCGACAGCGGAGATCAAACCTACCTGATGGACGTATTCACCCGTGCACGAGATGCACGAAATCATTTTGGAAAATTAATCGAAAGCAAGGCACTACAAGAACCTATGTCAGAGAAAATAATAAACTACACAGTTTCTCCCGGGGGAGAAGCACGCGGCGATATCCGCGTACCAGGTGACAAATCAATGTCACATCGTTCAATTATGCTCGGCTCCATCGCCCAAGGCATGACCGAAGTCACCGGATTCCTCGAAGGCGAAGACAGCCTAGCCACACTACAGGCATTCCGTGATATGGGCGTAGTCATCGAAGGCCCCAATGAAGGTCGCGTAGTCATACACGGCGTCGGCCTGCACGGACTCAAAGCCCCAAGCAAATCACTCTATCTAGGCAACTCAGGCACCTCCATGCGCCTGCTAAGCGGCCTATTGGCAGGACAGAGCTTTGACGTCGAACTGACCGGAGATGAATCTCTGTCTGGACGCCCCATGGCTCGCGTCGCCAACCCACTCGCCGAAATGGGCGCAGTGATTGAAACCGCACCCGGCGGCAGACCACCCATGCGTATAAAAGGTGGCAAAAAACTTAAAGCCATTGATTATGTCTTGCCCATGGCCAGCGCCCAGGTTAAATCCTGCGTACTTTTGGCCGGCCTCTACGCCGAAGGAAAAACCTCCACAGTAGAGCCAGCGCCCACCCGCGACCACAGCGAGCGTATGTTGCGTGGCTTTGGATACAATGTCACCACCGAAGGCAGCAAAGCCTCCCTAAGTGGCGGCGGATCACTAACCGCAACGCGAATCGACGTACCCGCCGATATCTCCTCCTCAGCATTCTTTATGGTTGCTGCGGCAATAACCCCAGGATCAGATATCACCCTGCGCCACGTCGGCGTAAACCCAACCCGAGTTGGCGTGATCAACATCCTCCGTCAGATGGGCACCCTCATTGAACTATCTAATGAACGTGAAGTAGGCGGCGAACCCGTAGCCGACATTCGCGTCCGTTACGCCGAGTTAAACGGCATAGTGATACCCGAAGATCAGGTCCCCTTAGCCATTGACGAATTCCCGGTACTCTTTATAGCCGCCGCCTGCGCCCAAGGTGAAACCGTACTAACCGGTGCCGAAGAACTGCGCGTCAAAGAAAGCGACCGCATTCAAAGCATGGCCGACGGCCTAGTCACACTGGGAGTCGATGCACAGGCAACCCCAGATGGAATACGCATTCAAGGTGGCAAAATAGGCGGTGGAGAAGTCCACAGTCACGACGACCACCGCATCGCCATGGCCTTCGCCATCGCCGGTTTACGTGCAGAAAACCCAATACTGATACACGACTGTAACAATGTTGCGACATCATTCCCTGACTTTGTCGGGTTAGCCGCTGCAGTAGGGCTAGAGATCACAATAGATACAGCGGAGTAATCGATGTCAGTTGAGCGCAAGGTAGTTGCAAGCAAAGTAGCTGTCATCACCATCGACGGCCCCAGCGGTGCAGGTAAAGGCACCATCAGTCGCATAGTCGCCAAAAAGCTCGGCTATCACTACCTAGACAGCGGAGCACTCTATCGGCTACTGGGTCTAGCAAGCAAACGCCACAACGTAAAGCTAACCAACATAAAAGCCTTATCCACCCTTGCAGAACATATGGATATCAGCTTCACGACCGCCAGCAACGGCGATTTCAGTGTCCACCTTGAAGGTGAAAACGTCACCCGTGAATTGCGCACCGAAGACACCGGCCTCTTAGCCTCACAAGTAGCAGGATTTCCGGAAGTTCGCGTCGCACTACTCAAGCGCCAGCAATCTTTTGCTCAAGGCCCCGGCCTAGTGGCCGATGGGCGCGACATGGGAACCACAGTATTCCCCGACGCCCCAGTTAAACTCTACCTCACCGCCAGCGCCGAAGAACGTGCGTCACGACGTTACAAAGAGTTGCTAGGAAAGGGTGAAAATGTTAGTCTGCCCGCCCTCGTAGAGCAGGTACGCTCTAGAGATGAACGAGACATGAACCGAGAAGCATCACCATTGCGCTCTGCAGAAGACGCAATAGAGATAGATACCTCGTCAATGTCCATTCAAGAAGTCACGGACAGAGTACTAAACCTATTAGCAATAAAAGGTTATGTACCCCACCCGTAACTACGTATTAAACCCAATGGGCATCGCAGCAATCGCCAGCTTATATTGCTGTAGGCCTTTATTTTAACTGACCCGCGTAAACTGGCCACGCGGAAAAAAGAGCGCGACGCTAGCAGTTCTTCTGTCGTGTCTCTGTCAAATATCAGGTATTTTTCCATGAGCGAAAATTTCGCAGAACTATTTGAAGAAAGTCTCAAGACCGTTGAGATGAATCCCGGCGCCATCATCACAGGCGTAATTATCGATATCGATAAAGACTGGGTAACCGTACACGCAGGACTGAAGTCAGAAGGCGTCATTCCAGCAGAACAATTTTTGAACGACAAAGGCGAACTAGAAGTTGCTATCGGCGACGAAGTTCAGGTAGCCCTTGAAGCCGTTGAAGACGGATTCGGTGCCACCAAGCTTTCTCGTGAAAAAGCCCGCCGCGCAGAATCCTGGATCGAACTTGAAGCAGCTCACAAAGCTGACGAAGTCGTTATCGGTGTTATCAGCGGTAAGGTTAAAGGTGGCTTCACAGTTGATGTTCGCGGCTTACGCGCGTTCCTACCAGGTTCACTGGTAGATGTTCGCCCACTGCGCGAAATCACCCACCTCGAAAACATTGAACTCGAATTCAAAGTTATCAAATTAGATCCTAAGCGCAACAACGTTGTTGTAAGCCGTCGTGCCGTTATGGAGAGTGCAAACTCTGTAGAGCGTGAAGAACTGCTGGCTAACCTCGAAGAGGGCGCATCACTCAAAGGTGTTATTAAGAACCTTACTGATTACGGCGCGTTCGTTGATCTGGGTGGCATCGATGGTCTGTTGCACATCACTGACATGTCTTGGAAGCGTATCAAGCATCCATCAGAGATGATCAATGTTGGCGACGAGATCGACGTTAAAGTACTTAAGTTTGACCGCGAGCGTAACCGCGTATCTCTGGGCATGAAGCAGATGGGCGAAGATCCTTGGGGCGACATCAAAGGTCGTTACCCAGAAGGCGCACGTGCTAAAGCCAAGATCACCAACCTTACTGACTACGGTTGTTTTGCCGAGTTGGAAGACGGTGTTGAAGGTCTGGTACACGTCTCTGAAATGGATTGGACTAACAAAAACGTACACCCATCTAAGATTGTCCAGCTGGGCGACGAAGTTGAAGTTATGGTCCTCGATATCGACGAAGAACGTCGTCGTATCTCACTGGGTATCAAGCAGTGTCACACCAACCCATGGGACGACTTTGCCACCACAATGGGCAAAGGAGACAAGATCTCCGGTAAGATCAAGTCAATTACAGACTTCGGTATCTTTATCGGGCTTGACGGTGGAATTGACGGACTGGTTCACCTCTCAGACATCTCTTGGAACGAAACTGGCGAAGAAGCCGTGCGCAACTTCAAGAAAGGTGACGAAGTTGAAACAGTTGTACTCAGCATCGATGCAGAGCGCGAGCGCATCTCACTGGGCATCAAGCAACTGTCAGACGACCCATTCAATGAATACGTCACAGTCAACGACAAAGGCGCTATCGTAACCGGTACCGTTAAAGTAGTTGATGCCAAAGGCGCAACCGTTGATCTAGGCAACGACATCGAAGCTTACCTCAAAGGTTCTGAGCTATCTCGTGAAAAGGTAGAAGATGCCCGTCACGAACTGCAAGAAGGCCAAGAGATCGAAGCCAAGATCATCAATGTAGATCGTAAGACCCGCGCCATTAGCCTGTCTATCAAGGCTAAAGACGTCGCTGAAGAGAAAGCCGTTGTTAAAGCTCATCGCCAGACCGAAGCAGACACAAGCTCATCTAAAGCAACAACGATCGGTGATCTGATCAAAGCTCAAATGGACAAGTAATGTTCAATTGAAAGCAAGCAAGATAAAAAAGGGTGGCTCAGCCACCCTTTTTTTTCGCCTAAAAATCACAAACAAGTAAGTTTTTACTTGTATAAATCTAAAACTTCAATAAAATCAACAAGTAATAAATATCAGGGAATGATTTTTAGACTTAATATCAGCCAAGCCACAAACAAAAAAGACCACAAGTAGAAGAATGACTAAATCTGAATTAATCGAGAAAATCGCCGTTAGCCAAGACCAACTTCCACCACGAGATGTTGAGCTAGCCGTAAGAATGATACTAGAGCGCATGACCCAAGCCCTGTTCAACAACCAACGCATAGAAATCCGCGGCTTCGGCAGCTTCTCCCTACACTACCGCGCCCCCCGCGTAGGCCGCAACCCCAAAACCGGCGACCCAGTCACCCTAACCGGCAAATACGTCCCGTACTTCAAACCCGGCAAAGACCTCCGCACCCGCGTCAACGACAGCCTTTAAACCCCAGATCACACACACCGTTCGAGATGACAACCACACCAACACAGATTCCCGCCTGCGTGAGTTCGCTGCAGAGGCTTTGATTTCGGCTTTTTTGTTGGTAGAGATATTGAAACTAGACAGGGAGTCACTGTTTTTGGAGCTCCTTCGTCGCATCGCTCTGTCAGGGTGACCCGTTGGTTGATTTGGCGGAATGAAAGGGAGTTTTTAATAAATAGGCGCCTCCGCTGGGATGGCGTTGATCCCATGGGGTGACGTTTTTGTCGCTGAAGTGACGAACCACCTATCCAAACAACGACTTTAACGCCGCCAAAGACTCCTCCCCCTTGGCCTGATTCTCCTCAGGGCTTAATTCTTCACCACCACCAATACGTATCAAATCATCTTCCGGCAATTCATCAATAAACCGACTGGGCGTGGTTGCCGATGTCTCACCAAACTGGGTTCGCTGTCTGGCGCTGGTCATGGTCAAAGTGCGCTGGGCTCTGGTGATGCCTACATAGGCAAGGCGGCGCTCTTCTTCAATCTGCCCACCTTCAACACTATTGCGGTGGGGCAAAATATCTTCTTCCATACCAATCATAAACACATGCAAAAACTCCAAACCTTTGGCGGCGTGCAATGTCATTAGCTGTACTTTGTCGTCGGCGGATTCTTCTTTTTCGCGGTCGAGTAGATCTCTAAGAATTAGTTTCGAGATGGCATTTTCAATCTTGCTGTCACCGTTCTCTTCATCGGTGGCGGTCTCGTCATTCTTGAGCACCTGGGCTAATTGGTTGAGCAAAAACTGCACATTCTCCCAGCGCTTTTGCGCGACGTGATCGCTGCTGGCATTTTGTCTTAGCCAGTCGAGGTAGTCGATGTCGTCGAGCATTTCATTGATCGCTTCAATCGGTTTGCCGTTGTAGACATTGCGATTGATATTTTGCACCCAGTGTTTAAAGCGTTTTAGGCGCTCTAGGTTTTTCGGTGGCATGGTGGCGGTAAGGCCGACTTCATCGATGGCATCGTAGAGCGAGATACTGCGTTTATTAGAATACTCGCCAAGTTTCTCCAGCGTGGTAGGGCCGATCTGGCGTCTTGGGGTGTTGATAATCCGCAGCATGGCGTTGTCGTCATCTGGGTTAATAATTAACCGCAGGTAGGCCATAATATCTTTGATTTCGGTCTTGGCATAAAACGATTGGCCGCCGGTAATCTCGTAGGGAATACTCTGGGATTGCAGTTTAATCTCGACCATCTTGGCTTGATAGTTGCCGCGATAGAGGACGGCGAAAGTCACTGTATTTACAGCGGCGTTTTAGGCGCATATCAATAATTTCATTGACCACCCGTTCGCATTCGCCTTCTTCATTATCACTGCTGATAAAGCGCAGCGGATCGCCGGGGCCCAGTTCACTCCACAGCGCTTTGCTGATTAGGTGAGGGTTGTTGTCGATTAGGGTGTTGGCGGCTTTTAGGATGCGGCCGGTGGAGCGGTAGTTTTGCTCGAGCTTAACAATATTCAGGGCCGGGAAGTCTTCCTGCAGTTGCATCAGGTTTTCCGGTCTGGCACCACGCCAGGCGTAAATTGATTGGTCGTCGTCGCCTACGACGGTGAGTGCCTGTTTTTCATTGACCAGGGTTTTAACCAGTTCGTACTGGGCGAGGTTGGTGTCCTGATATTCATCGACCAGCAGATAGCGTATTCGGCGCTTCCATTTGGCCAGTATCTCGGGCTGGCTTTTAAATAGCAGCACCGGGATCATAATCAGGTCATCGAAGTCGACGGCGTTGTAGGCTTTTAGGGCGCGCTGATAGCGTTCGTAGAGCATGGCGATGGCTTGCTCGCCGGTGCTGTTGGATGCGTTGGCGGTCTGGTGGGGTTCGAGCAGGCCATTCTTCCAGTTGGAGATGGTGTTCTGTGCGGTGTCGATAAGCTTTTCATCGAGCTCGGTATGGCGCGCTAATAGTTCTTTGAGCAGGTTTTTACAGTCTTCCTGATCCAGTATCGAGAAGCCGGGTTTAAAGCCCAGTGCTTTGCTCTCGGTGCGAATAATATTCAGGCCGAGGTTGTGAAAGGTGGAGACGGTTAGGCCTCGGCCTTCGGTTTTACCGAGCAGGGCAGAGACTCGCGCTTTCATTTCGCGGGCGGCTTTATTGGTAAAGGTGACGGCGGCAATATTGCGTGCAGGTATACCGCACTCTTCGACTAGATAGGCGATCTTGCGCGTGATTACACTGGTTTTACCACTGCCGGCACCGGCAAGTACTAGCAGTGGGCCATCGATATATTTCAGCGCTGCATGCTGTTGGGGGTTTAAGTTTTGCGACATTCCCGGGTTAAGCCATTTCAGCTATTGCAGTGCGTTTCTCTTGTAGCTGGGTCAGGGAGCTTTCGAAGTCGCTGAGTTTTTGACGCTCTTTGGCGACTACTTCTGCGGGTGCATTGTCGACAAATTTGGCATTGCTGAGTTTGCCGGTGAGCTTTTTCGCTTCTAGGGCATTTTTGTCAATTTCGCGGTCGAGGCGCGCGAGTTCTGCGTCGACATCAATCAGACCTGCCATGGGCACGAGTATTTCTAGGTCGCCTGCCAGTGCGGTGGCGCTCATGGGTGCGTCTTCTGGATTGTTTAACCAGGTGATGGATTCCAGATTGGCGAGCTTGCTGAGGAACTGGCGATTGTCTTCCATGCGGCGCTGGTCGTCGCTGCCGCCTTTGGTCATGTAGATGGGCAGTGCTTTGGCGGGGGAGATGTTCATTTCACCGCGAATGTTGCGCACGCCGACGATGACGGTTTTTAGCCATTCGATATCGGCGAGGGCGTCGCTGTCAATTTTGCTTTGATCGGCGACGGGGAAGGGCTGCAACATAATGGTGTCGCCCTCGGCCTTTAGCTCTACACCGGCGTATGGGGCAATGGTTTGCCAGATCTCCTCGGTGATAAACGGCAGCATGGGGTGGGCTAGTCGCAGGGTTGCTTCTAATACTCTTACCAGTGTGCGGCGGGTGCCTTTTTGCACTTCGGGGTCGCCGTTTTCGTCCCAGAGTACCGGCTTGGAGAGTTCTAGGTACCAGTCGCAGTATTCGTTCCAGACGAAGTCGTAGAGGGCCTGTGCGGCGAGATCGAACCTGTAGCTGTCGATGGCGGCGGTGACGTCAATTTCGGCTTGCTGCAGGCGTGAGATTATCCAGCGGTCGGCGAGGCTGAGTTTGTAGTTGTCGCTGCCGTCTTGTCCACAGTCCTGATCTTCTGCGTTCATCAGTACATAGCGCGAGGCGTTCCAGATTTTGTTGCAGAAGTTTCTGTAGCCTTCGAGCCGTTTCATATCCCAGTTGATATCGCGGCCGGTGGAGGCAAGAGCGCAGAGGGTGAAGCGCAGTGCGTCTGATCCGTGTGGCTCGATGCCATCGGGGAATTGTTTTCTGGTGCGGCTGGCGATTTTGGCGGCTTGCTGGGGCTGCATCATATTGCCGGTGCGCTTTTCCAGTAGGCTTTCGATGTCGATGCCGTCGATCATGTCCAGTGGGTCGAGGACATTGCCCTTGGACTTGGACATTTTCTGGCCCTGTTCGTCGCGGATTAGGCCGGTGACGTAGACGGTTTTAAAGGGTATTTCTGGTTGGCCTTTTTCGTCTTTGATCAGGTGCATGCTCATCATGACCATGCGCGCGACCCAGAAGAAAATGATGTCGAAGCCGGTGACCAGTACATCGGTGGGATGAAAGGTTTTTAGACGTTCGGTTTGCTCGGGCCAGCCCTGTGTGCCAAAGGTCCAGAGGGCGGAGGAGAACCAGGTGTCGAGGACATCTTGATCCTGGGTGAGGCTAATATCACCGAGGTCGTATTTTTCACGTACGTCGGCTTCGCTTTTGCCGACATAGGCTTTGCCGGCTTCGTCGTACCAGGCGGGGATTTGGTGGCCCCACCAGAGTTGGCGTGAGATGCACCAGTCTTGAATGTTGCGCATCCATGAGAAGTACATATTTTCGTACTGCTGGGGGACAAATTTTATGCGTCCATCTTCGACGGCTTCGATGGCGGGGCCGGCGAGTTTCTTGGCGTCTACATACCACTGGTTGGTGAGTAGGGGTTCGATAACGACGCCACCGCGGTCGCCGTAGGGTACGGTCATGTCGTTTTCTTCGATACTTTCTAGCAGGCCTCGGGCTTCAAAGTCGGCGACGATTTCACGGCGGGCGGCAAAGCGCTCCATGCCGCGATATTTTTCTGGCAGTGTAGCGTCGATGTCGGCGTTGTCGCTGCCGTCGGTATTAACCACTTCTGCGGTCTGGCGAATATCGGCATTGGTGGTGAGAATGTTGATCATCGGCAGCTTTTGACGCTGACCCACTTCGTAGTCGTTGAAGTCGTGGGCTGGGGTGATTTTCACACAGCCGGTGCCTTTTTCCATGTCGGCATAGTCGTCGGCAACAATCGGAATCAGTCTGCCGACCAAGGGTAATTCTACAAACTTTGCCGATGAGGTTTTGATAGCGGGGGTCTTCTGGATTTACGGCGACGCCGGTATCACCGAGCATGGTTTCTGGTCGGGTGGTGGCGACGATGATGTAGTCTTTGCCGTCGTCGGTGGTGGCGCCATTGGCGAGCGGATAGCGCAGGTGCCACATTTTGCCTTTGACTTCGCGGTTTTCAACTTCGAGATCAGAGATGGCGGTGTGCAGTTTCGGGTCCCAGTTGACGAGGCGTTTACCGCGGTATATCAGGCCATCTGCATGCAGGCGGATAAAAGCTTCCTGTACGCCTTTGTAGAAGCCGTCGTCCATGGTGAAGCGTTCGGTTTCCCAGTCCACAGAGTTGCCAAGACGACGCATCTGTTGGGTGATGGTGCCACCGGATTCTTCTTTCCATTCCCAGATTTTTTCAATAAATTTTTCACGGCCCATTTCTTCACGACCGGGCAGGCCTGCGGCGGCGAGTTTGCGCTCAACGACCATTTGCGTGGCGATGCCGGCGTGGTCTGTGCCTACTTGCCAGAGGGCGTTTTTGCCTTTCATGCGGTTGTAGCGAACCAGTGCGTCCATAATGCCGTGCTGCAGGGCGTGGCCGATGTGCAGGCTGCCGGTGACATTCGGTGGCGGGATAACAATGCTGTAGGCGTCGTCGCGCTCTTTACGATTGCCGTCGGGCGCGAAGTAGCCGCGCTGCTCCCAAGTTTTATACCACTTGGTTTCTATTTCTTGGGGGGCAAATGTTTTTTCCATTATGGGGCTCAGTGTTTAATTTTTGTGATTCTTTTTAGTGCTTCTTTTTAGCACTTTTTTATAGTGCTTTAAGGGGCGCTAATTAACAGGCTGGGGATTATAGATGTTGGCGGGTTTTGTCGCTAGCGGTTGTGGTTAGTTTTCGCGCTTAAAACGCTCAACAACCATATTGCGGATTTTGTCGCGGACTATCTGGTCTATTTTTGGGCGCATGCGCGCCATTAGTTTAGTCACTACCGCGTTGATCTGTTCGTCGCTGATTGGCGGTGGGTTGGTGGGTTGATCAAAGAGGTGATGTTGGGCGCTATTATAGGTCTCTGCGATCTGTTGTTGCTGATCAATTTCGCTGTCGACAACGTCGCTGAGGATGGGGATTTCTAAATTTTGCACATCTTCTGCGGTGACGCTGGGGGGCAGTTGATCGGTTTTTTCTGCTGTGATCTTTTCTTCCGGCAGGAGATTTTTCTGCAGGGAGTAGAGGTCGTCGAGAAGGGTTTCGTAATCCGAGTATTTGTCGTCGGCTCGTTTGTTGTGGTTGTTCATTAAACTTTAAATTTGTCGCTCAGATCATGAAAGCTTAGCGGATAGCCACGCTCTTTGTAAAACGTGAAGTTGTCGCGTTTGGCTTGCTCATATTCTGGCTCTTGGTAGATAACTTCCATTACCCGTTCAAAGCGGCTAAACCAGGTGGGTATTTGCGCTTGCAGGTTGATTAATATGCTGTGGTGGTCGGCGGGTTCGCTGTCGACGCTAATGGCGACCGGCGTGTGTTCTGCGCCTATGCCGTGGGGGACAAATGAGGTTGCCTGAAAGTCCCAGAGCATTTTGTTGAGTTGCTCTGCGGTTTGCTTGTCGGCAACTAGGCAGAGTACTTGCTGATTGGCTTTGAGGGCTTTTTGGGCGAGCTGACAGACAAGTGCCAAGGCAACCTGAAGGTCGCCTGACAATTTGTAGAACGAGACGTCGGTCATTGATTATCTCGCTTTGCTGCGCAGGTATTCCATTAGGATTGGCACGGGGCGTCCTGTGGAACCTTTCTGTGCGCCGGACACCCATGCGGTGCCTGCTACGTCGAGATGCGCCCATTTGTATTGCTCGGTAAAGCGCGCTAAGAAGCAGGCTGCTGTGATGGTGCCTGCCTGGGCGCCGCCAATGTTGGCGATGTCGGCGAAGTTGCTTTTTAGGAGGTCGTCATATTCTTCGTAGAGCGGCAGACGCCATGCGCGGTCGCCACTGCGCAGGCCGCTGCTGATGAGGTCGTCGGCGAGTTGGTCATCGTTGGCAAGCATGCCGGCGGTGACTTTGCCGAGTGCGCCGATCACTGCGCCGGTTAATGTGGCGATGTCGATAACGGTGTCGGGCTTAAAACGTTCGACGTAGGTGAGGGCGTCGCAGAGTATTAGGCGGCCTTCGGCGTCGGTGTTTAGCACTTCGATGGTTTGGCCTGACATGCTGGTGACGACATCGCCGGGCTTGGTGGCGTGTCCGTTGGGCATATTTTCAACGGCGGGTATAACGCCGATAACGTTGATTGGCAGTTGCGTTTCGATCAGGGCATTGATAACGCCGAAGACTGAGGCGCCGCCGCACATGTCGTATTTCATTTCGTCCATGCCGTTGCCGCCTTTGAGGCTGATGCCGCCGGAGTCAAAGGTGACAGCTTTGCCGACCAGTACTACTGGTTTGGCTGAGGCTTTTGCGCCTTGATATTTGATGATGATTAATTTTCCTGGCTCATCGGATCCGGCGCTGACGGAGAGTAGGGAGCCCATTTTGAGCTTTTTCATCTCGGCTTCACTGAGTACGCTGGTGGTGACTTTTGCCTGCTCTTTGGCTTTCCCCTTCGCAATAGCTTTGGCCTGTGTGGCGAGATAGCTAGGCGTGCAGATATTGGCGGGTAGGTTGCCGAGTTGGCGGGCGATGTTCATGCCGTTGCCGACGGCTGATCCGTAAACTAAACCTTTTTTGGCGGCGGCTAAGTGTGTTTTTTTGCCGGTCCAATAGGTGAGTGATTTTAATTTTTGCGCTTTGGCTTTTTTGCCGTTGTCATATTTATAACTGGCGGTGTTGATGCTGCGGGCGATGATACTGGATTCCCATTCGGGGTCGTCCGAGAGGCCTTCTCCAACCCAGACAGCTTTGGCGCTGGGGGTTTTTTTAAGGGCTGAGGCGCCGGCGGCTATCACTTTGATTAGCTGTTGTTGGGTTGTTGCACCTTCGGTACCGAGCAAAATAATACGTTTGCCATTGTTGCCGGGTATGTGCATAACTAGCGTTTCTGCTTTTTTACCGCTGAAGTCGCCGGCCTTGATCAGGGCGGAGATGGCACCGTCTAACGATTCATCCAGTGCCTGTGCACTGTCTTTTAGTTGTGGGCCGGTCGGTAGAATGAGAGAATCTGCTTTTAAATTTAACAGCTGTGCGGAAGATGCAGTAAAATCCATGTTTGCTCCGTGGTTTCGTCGTTATTTGAAATGTATTTTGATTACGTTATGTTGATGTCGAACGATACCATAATTTATGCCACAACACCCAAGGGCTATAACCTCTACCTGTGATTATTTTTCGTTATTTATGTCGTGAAATCCTTTCCGCCACTACTGCTGTCTGTGTCATTTTGCTGTTGGTTTTGATGAGCGGTCGCTTTGTAAAGTATTTGGCTAAGGCAGTTACTGGCGATATGGAGGCGGGGGTTATCTTTGCCATGATCGGCTATCGTATCCCTGGTTTTCTTGAGCTGACGTTGCCTCTGGCTTTCTTTCTGGCGGTGTTGCTGTCGTTTGGTCGCTTGCATATTCAGAATGAGATGAGTGTGTTGAAGGCTTGCGGGGTGTCTGAAAAACGCTTGATGGGTTATACGCTGGTGTTGGCGCTTTTCTTTGCGGCGATTACGGGTTGGTTGAGTTTGTCGGTGGCGCCTGCGGGTATGGCTAAGGCGGAGACGCTGTATAAGGCGGAGAGTGCCCGCAGTGAGCTGGATAAGCTGATGCCGAAAAAGTTTTATTCGCTGTCTGGTGGCAAGGGTGTGACCTATGCGGAGGCGGTGTCTGAGGATCGCGAGTTAAATGATGTGTTTTTGGCTATGGCTGTTGGCAGCGAGGAAAACTCGGATCGCAGTTTGGTGTTGGTGCTGGCGGATAAGGGCCGCCAGAAGCAGGCTGAGGGGCGCGTTGATGGAAGTGCGGAACGTTATCTTGTGTTGGATAAGGGCTATCGCATTGAGGGTATTCCCGGTCAGCACGATTATCAGATTACTTATTTCGAGGAGTACGGTTCTCGCCTTGAGGACAGGAAGCCGCTAAATGATGAGCCGAAGACCGATGCGATTGGGACTTGGGCGTTGTTGGGCTCGGATGATCCTGAGTTGCAGGCTACGTTGCAGTGGCGGCTATCTATTCCTCTGTTGGTGCTGGTGGTGACGCTGTTGGCGGTGCCTTTGAGTCGCGCGAATAATCGTCAGGGTCGGTTTGGTAAGTTGCTGCCGGCCATTGTTTTGTATTTCACTTATTTGGTTTCTTTAAATGCGATGCGCGGGGCGATTGAGTCTGGTGCGGTGCCGGTGTCGGTGACTATGTTACCGGTGCATTTTGTCTATTTGAGTTTGGCGTTGGTGCTGCTGAGGTCGGGGCGTCCTAAGAAGCCGCGGGGTGGTCAAACTTCGCCGCCGAGTGCTTCACTTTCTGCGCAAGGCATTCCAACTGAAGGAGTGCAGACCTAATGCGCAAGTTGTCACTACATGTGGGTAAGACGATCTTTGGTGCTATTGCGGTGGCGCTGTTGGTATTGGTGGGGCTTGATTCGGTGGGTGCGATTATCGATCAGACTGCTGATATAAGCCGCAACTATTATTTTTCTGATGTGCTGATTTATGTGGGTACGTTACTGCCGTCGAGAATCTATGAATATATGCCTTTTGCGTCGCTGATTGGTTGTCTGATTGGCCTTGGTCTGTTGGCGACTAATAGTGAGGTGATTGTGATGCGCGCGGCGGGGGTGTCGCCATTGCGTGTGGTTGGGTTTGTTTTAAAGCCTGTGTTGCTGTTTGTTTTATTGACGATGGTTATTGGCGAGTATTTTTCACCCTATCTGGATCAGTTGGCTGAGGGTCGTCGCGGTTACTTGCTAAAGGGTGAGTCGGCGCAGGATTCGGCTACTGGCCCTTGGAACCGCGAGGGCAATGAGTTTATGCATTTTAATGCGGTGTTCCCCGGGGGTGTGGTGTATGGGGTGACGCGCTATCGCTTTAATGAGGATAAGCAGATTGAGGAGGCGAGCTTCTCTTCGCGGGCGACCTTTAATGTCTCTGAAAGTTATTGGACGGAAGAAAATGTGTCGGTGACGCGATTTTTAGACAATAGCACCGAGACTGAAAAGCTGCTGACTAGGCGCTGGGATTCGGAGTTGACGCCGGGGGTGTTGTCGTTAAATATTTTGCCGGCGGATTCGCTGTCGATCGAGAGTTTGTATAAGTATATTCATTTTCTGGGTCTTCAAAATACTGATACGGCGGGCTATGAGGTGGCATTTTGGCGCAAGGTTTTGCAGCCGCTGATTATTTTGGGTTTGGTGTTAATCGGTATTTCTTTTGTGTTTGGGCCGCTGCGTGATTCGACTATGGGTTTCCGGATTTTTATCGGTGTGGTGGTGGGTGTTAGCTTTAGGATTTTGCAAGATATGCTTGGGCCGCTGAGTGTTGTGTTTGAGTTTCCGCCGTTGTTGGCGGTGCTGGCGCCGATTGTGTTTTGTTTTGCGGTTGGGCTGTATCTGCTGAGGCGGAGTGGCTAGGGACTTTTTAGTGGGGCTTTATAGTAGAGCTTAATAAATAGCCGGGCATTTCTGCCCGGCTTTTTTTTGTCTAGTGCCCACCTGTTAAGCGTTTACCGGCATCCAACAAAACTAATACTCTTTGAAGATTTAGACGTTGTAGCTGTCTCTTTCTAAAAGTTGTAGCTGACGCCTCCAAAGAAGTAAGAACCGTTAAACCCAAACGGGGCGGAGCGGCGTGAAAAATCAAATACGCCGTTGGAATCTACAAAGACATTGCCAGATGCATCGGCGATGGTGCCTGCGCGAGTTTGTCCGATGGTGTTGGTGTCTGGCGTTTCATCAAAGATATTGATGCCGCCGAGGTTGAGTACCAGTCCATTGCCCAGATCAAACAGCAGGTTGAGATCGGTTAGCACTTTGGCACCGAAGGTTTGGGTGTTGGATGCGTTGTCGCAGCTGCCTTCACAGACGGTGTATTCGCCATAACGATTGAATGAGAGCACAGCTCTAAAGCCTTCGTTGCTGTAGTTGGCCGTTAAGTTGATCCGATCTTCGGGCTGCCAGTCTTCAATAATCGAGATATCCTGCGGGGTGAAAACATCTTCTGCACTGATGGTTTGCAGTCCTCCACTGGTGAAGGTGTTGACGACTTTGGTCTCGGTAAAGTTAGCGGCCAGAGATAGACCGAGTTCGCCTTCACCCATTTCCATATCGTAGATTGCGACTACATCCACACCTTCGGTCTCTGTGTCGGCGCCATTAAGGAAGAACTGTGCGCCGCTGGCACCCGCGGCTGCGAGAGCTGCGGTTAGGTTGGGATCGCCAAGTGCTGAGGTGAGACTGCCGCTGATAACGATGCGGTCATCTATATCAATCTTATAGCCGTCGATAGCAATACTCAGATTATCAGTGGGTTCGATAATCAGTCCGAGGCTGTAGTTTGTGGATTCCTCATCTTGCAATTCTGGTATGCCGATGGCTCTTGCCAGTGCGCTGTCATTTCTAAAGGTGCCGCGTTCTTGGGCGACGGTCATCTCGTCAATAACGACAAATTGCGTGCTGATATTATTGAAAAACTGCTGCTGCATGGAGGGCGCTCTAAATCCAGAACTTGTCGCTCCGCGCAGTTTTAGTTTTTCGGTGAGCTTGTAACTCGCGGCTAATTTGAAGTTGGTGGTGTCACCAAAGTCGCTGTAGTCGTCGTAGCGGATTGCCGCACTGATCAGAAGATCATCACTGACCTCTGCTTCCGCATCGCCATAGATCGACCAGACATCACGATCCTCATCAACTTCGTTGGAGGGTTGGAACCCGCGGAAGACTTCGATGCCGGCGTCGCCGTTAATGGAACCGTAGATGTTGGTGCCTGCGGAGTCTGTATCGTAATCAAGGTAAGAGTATTCCTCGCCCGCGTTGATTTCATAATTATCGCGGCGCAATTCAGCACCCCAGGCGATATCGAGAGACCCCATCGGTTTGGTGAAATCTAGATTGATAGTTTGCAGTCCGGTGCTCAGGCTACCTGCGTCTGCGCTGCGCGATGTTGTGGCGCGAATATCATCGTCACTAAGCATATTGCCCAGCAGTTGCAGGTTTACATAGGAGGCGTTGACTGAATTGCTGATGTTAAAGTCAAAGTCGTTTTGCCCGTTGGTGTAAGAGATATCCATGGTGACCTGATTGTTTAGTTCTGTGCGGTAACCAATGCTGGCTGACATATCTTCGATGGCGGTATTTATTAAGGGTAAAAAGCCATCTGGGGCAAAGGCTTCACCATCGGATAATGTCGGATTGTCCGAGGGTGCGTTGGCTCGTCGGTAAAAGCCGCCGGACTGGTTGTCGCGATCTGAGTAGGTGATAAAGCCGTAGAGTTCACCTTCAGAGAGTTCATAGGCGGCATTTAAACTAACCGCTAGCTGTTCTGAGTCTGCATCGCCAATTCTAAAGTTTTGTCGATTGAACTCGGCTTCCCGTGGGTCGGCGGCTTCGTCGATGCCGTCGGGATCTGAGCTACCTGTGCCGTCGTTATTGGCATCGCAGCCTGCCAGATACTGGCATTGGCCGCTTAAGCCTGCACGGTTAGTGGCAGCGCGATCACGATAGTTGATTGATCCGCTGACATAGCCGCCGTCTCCAAAATTAATGCCATTGGTTATGTCTATATTGGTTGTCTCGCCATCATCCGAGTATTGACCGTAAGAGACGTTAAAGCTGCCGATATCAGGATCGTCATTGAGAACGATATTGATAACACCTGCCAGTGCGTCGGATCCGTACTGTGCGGCGGCGCCATCACGCAATACTTCGATGCGCTTAATAGAGGCGGCGGGAATAGCATTTAAGTCAACACCAGCCGAACCGCGTCCAACGGATGTGTTGACGTGAATTAACGAGGTGGTGTGACGACGCTTGCCATTGATTAATACCAGTGTCTGGTCTGGTCCAAGGCCTCTCAGCGTGGCCGGGCGCAGTGCGTCAGTGCCGTCACTGATCGATGAACTAGAAAAGTTAAACGAGGGTGCAACGGTCTGCAGCATTCGCCCGACTTCTGTTTGACCGGTTTGTTTTAAAGTGTCTGAACTTAAGACGTCTATAGGAACTGCTATATCAACAGCTGTTCGGCCGGCTGTTCGGCTACCTATGGTGAGTACTTCATCAACTATTCCCTCAGCGGCAAAGGACTGATGTTGCGGCAGTACTGCGCAGGCTGCGGCGACTAAGAGTAGTCGAATAAGTGATTGATTCTGAAATAAATGGTTTTTTTGCCCTTCATTGATAGATAGGCAATATGATTTGCTATTCATGATCTTCCCCCTGAAGAAATGGTGTTTCTATTTTTATGTTTATCTTGCCCTATTAGGTATAGATCCAAAATTCACTGTTATCCAGTGTGGGGTGGAAAAAACTATGGGATTAGTATGGTGTTGTTTGGGCAAGTCTGGCAGGTTTTGCCAATATTAATTTAGGCTATCAACTTTGCTTGTCAGACAACATTGATGGGTTAAGCTAAGGGTGCGAGAGTTATTTTCAATAAGATTGACTTGTGATCGGCGGTAGAATTGTGATGTTTTTGATTACTTTAGCTACGACTAATCGATTCTTGTCTTGAGGAATTATTTTTTATAGGGTATTGGATGTCTCGAGTTCATTTTAATTTTTTTTCACTTATAAAGAATGTATATTTTAACGTTTAAAGTTTTTTTGATGAGAGGTACTGTAGATTAATGGTGAAAATGCTTTAAACTTGAGCATAAATAAAGTTTAAGAAAAATTAAATTTTTAGTGAGGTTGTACTTTATCTTTAAGAATATTTTAGTTGTTTGTTTGGGGAATATTTGTCGAAGCCCTACTGCTGAAAGGATTTTTCAAAAAAAATTGCCTCTTGCGAGAATATCATCTGCAGGCATAAGTGCGATGGTAGGGCATGATATGGATCGAAAATCAGCTTCATTATTAGAGGCTAATGGATATAATTCAGAAAAACACATTGCTCGAAAATTAAATGCTGAAGAAGTTTTTAAGGCTGATTTAGTTTTGGTGATGGAAAAGAGCCATCAAGACTTCATGATAAAACATTCCCCTGAATATTCTGGAAAGATATTTTTGTTAGGTAAATGGGAAAAAAACATTAACATTCATGATCCTTACCGTAAAAGCAATGAGATGTTCAATTATGTGTTTAATCAAATTGAAAAAAATTGCACGGAGTGGTGCGCTAAATTATCAAAATAATAGTTTTCTAATTAAAATTTATACTTGGCGGTAATAGTGAGTAATATTAAAGGTATTGTAAAATTTCTAGTAGTGTCTGCCGGATTCTTCTCAATGGTGGGATGCACTGTGACTCCAGGCTTTCATGTCGATGTCGATCTTTTGGTTGAAAATAAGTCTTTTGATATAATTCCACAGGTCAATGTTAGGTATATAACTCCAGAGCTTATCTCTGAATTGAAAGTTTCTGAACCGGTTGCTCAAGTTAATAAGCAACTTGATGTGAAAGTTGATAATTATACCTATCTTTTAGGCAAAGGGGATATCTTAACTATTACTGTATGGGATCATCCTGAACTCACAATCCCAGCGGGTCAATTTAGGTCTGCTGGTGAGTCGGGCAATGTAGTTCATTCGGATGGAACGATATTTTACCCTTACATAGGGCGAGTCCCTGTAATTGGAAAATCAGTAAATGAAGTCAGAGATCTAATTTCAATTAAGTTGAGTAGGTATATTGAATCACCGCAAATTGATGTATCTGTGGCTTCATACCGTTCTAAAAGAACTTTTATTACAGGTGCGGTGAACAATCCGTCGGTACTCCCTATTACCAATGTACCTATGACGATCCTAGATGCTTTAAACCTTTCCGGTGGTATGAGCGAAAATGCTGATTGGAGGTCTGTGGTGCTAACCTCGCAAATCGATGAAGATTCTGTGGAGCAAAAGCTCGATTTATATGCTCTTTATCAAAAGGGTGATATGAGCCAAAATAGGCTTTTAGATCACAATGATATTTTACATATCCCTCGCAATGATCAATTAAAGGTTTTTGTAATGGGAGATGTGAATACACCGTCTACGCAAAATATTGACCGCAACATGATGACTTTGGCTGAGGCAATCAATAATGCTGGTGGTATAAGAGAAAATTCGGCTAATGCAAGCGGTGTATTTGTACTAAGAGCCAGTGATCAAAAGGATATGCTTGTCGATGTTTTTCAGTTAGATGCCTCTGAAGGTCCAATGCTTATTCTTAGCACTCAATTTCAATTACAGCCTCTTGATATTGTTTATGTAACCTCTGCACCGATTGCTAGATGGAATCGTGTTATTTCACAATTGTTCCCTACATTCAAACTTCTCCATTTTGATAGTAAGATAGACTGATTTTTGGCGATGGTTACTCAGATTACTTAATAATTATAAAATATATAGACTTAAATATGAATGATAATGCTTTTTTTAACAGCGTAAATTCCGCAAATAATAGTTCATCTGATGAAATTGATGTTGGTAAGCTGTTCCGAACCCTTTTTGTCAGCAAAAATATGATATTACTTGCCACGCTAATTTTTGGCTTTGTTGGTATTGTTTATGGGCAGCTGTCCACACCAATATATAAGTCTAATGCGCTTATTCAAGTGGAAGATAATTCGGGCGGTGTGCTAGCTCTCGATGACATAGGTGATATGTTTGTGTCTGAAAGCTCTGCGAATACTGAAGTATATATCATTAAATCTCGTTCTGTTCTGGGTAAAACTGTTGATGATTTAAATCTTGATATTAAGGTCAAAGCAAATTATTTCCCGGTTTTAGGTGCTTTTTTTGCACGACGGCATAAAGGCTCTGAACTGGCCCAGCCAATGTTCGGTTCTGTTTATGCCTGGGGTGGAGAGCGCGTCATTGTTTCTGACCTTAATGTTACGAAACAACTTTATTCGAAAGAATTAACATTAATTGCGGAAGGTGATGAGCAATATAGTTTATGGTTTGACGATAAAAAGCTGCTGTCGGGTGCTGTTGGTTATTTCGCAAGCAATGATCAATATAATGTTAGTCTAAAAATAGACCAATTGATTGCGAATGAGGGGACTCAATTTACACTCAAAAAGATCTCTCGGCTCAAGACAATCTTGAATTTACAACAAGGATTTAAAGCGGCAAATCTAGGGAAAGATACTGGTATTATGGAGTTGACTATATTAGGTCCAGATAAAGAAAAAATATCTGCAATATTAAATTCCATTTCAGCTAACTATGTAACCCAAAATGTCAGGCGCTTGGCTGCTGAAGCTGAAAGCTCTCTAAATTTCGTCAATGATCAGATTCCCAAGGTTCAAACTTCATTGAGTAAGGCAGAGGTTGAGTTAAATACCTACCGCGCTGAACGTGATTCAGTGGACTTGAATTTAGAAACTAAATCGTTACTAGAGTCATTTGTAATATTAGAGGCCGACATCAGTGCAATGAATCTCAATGAAGCAGATATTGCACGTCGTTTCACTAAAGAGCACCCCAATTATTTATCATTCAAACGTCAGCTATCTGATTTGATTGGGCAGCGTAATAGACTAAATGCAAAGATTAGCGCTCTCCCAGAGACACAGCAAAAAGTTCTCACTTTGATGAGAAATTTTGAAGTAAATCAGGCTATCTTTGTATCATTACAAAATAAAAGCCAAGAGCTAGCTATTATTATGGCTAGTACAGTGGGTAACGTTCGTATTTTAGATTCAGCTGAAGTCTTTCCGAATAAAAGCTCCCCCAAGAAAACACTTATATTGATTATGTCTCTTATTATTGGCTTTATTTTAGGTGTTACATTCGCTCTAATAAAAAGTGCCTTTACTTCTGGTATTTTTAATGCTAAAGAATTAGAATTGGCGGGTCTCAATATCTATGCTTCCATACCAGCTTCTAAGATTCAACTTGATTTTGACCAAAAGAAAAAAAATGTAATGGGAATCGTTAATTCTTCGCCCAATGATGAAATGATCTTAGCTGATAGGTACCCTACAGATTTGTCAGTTGAAGCACTAAGAAGCTTAAGAGCGACTCTTTACTTTGGCATGTTAGAGGCAAAAAATAATGTATTGATGATATCGAGTGCTAGTCCTGCGGCTGGAAAATCGTTTATATCGGCTAATCTATCTTCAGTGCTCGCGCAATCGGATAAACGAATATTGGTTATTGACGCAGATTTACGAAAGGGGTCCCTGCATAGAAATTTTTCCAAGGATATAAGTCCAGGGCTGTCTGATTATTTAGGCGGCATGGCTTCCGCTGAAGATATTACTCGCAAATCTCATGATAAAAATTTAGATATTGTGTCAAGAGGATCACTTTGTCAAAATCCTTCAGAATTGTTGATGAATATAAGATTTAAGCAATATTTAGATGATGCCTCGAAGTCATATGATTTGATTGTTATTGATACGCCACCAATATTAGCCGTTACTGATGCAGCAGTTATTGGTGGGCATGTGGGTTTTACTATATTGATCGTTCGGTTTGAGAAAAGTAAAATAAGAGAGGTCTTAGCAGCTATTCAACGATTCCGGTTAAGTGGAGTTGATGTTGGCGGTGTTGTTTTTAATGCCGTTGATTCCAAATCTTCAGATTATTATAGTGATTATACGTATGAAAGTGACACTTACGGATAAAATCCGTCTAGTGCTTAGGTTTGCTTAAAATTTAGGACTATTCTCCAAGATTAAACGTTATATCGTAGAGATTGTTTTTATAAGTAACTGAATTATGGGGAGTAAGGTGTTGTTTTATTGTGTTTAGCTCAAACGAGCGTACGGTTTCTCAGTGTAACGGTTCAGTCAGGAAGTAAGCATTATCATTCAAAACTATCTACCGCCGTTGAGATTGATTCTAGCGATACAAAGTAGTTGAAAACTCGAGTTATCTGTAAATGATGATGTTTTAAGTCATGTAATTGCCCCGTGTTTTTTGACATAATCTGAAATTATCCGAATTAACTGTCATGGAACCCAAATGTCTCAGCTCTCCCATCTCAACCGTAATGGCGAAGCCCATATGGTCGATGTATCGGGTAAACCCGATACAGCGCGGATTGCCATTGCTCGCTCCCAAGTTAACCTAACGCCCTCTATTGTTACCGCTATCACTGACGATAATCTGCCCAAGGGGGACCTCTATGCCACGGTCAGAATCGCCGGTATCCAGGCGGCTAAAAAAACCAGTGATTTGATTCCTCTTTGCCATCCTCTTCCACTGTCCAAAATAACCGTGGATATCGAACTACAGGGTAGTTGTCTTGTGATTACTGCCATCTGTAAAACCACAGGTAAAACCGGTGTTGAAATGGAAGCTTTAACTGCGGCTTCAGTGGCGGCTTTAACGGTCTATGATATGTGTAAAGGGTTAGATAAAGGTATGGTGATTGGTCAGACTAAATTGCTTGAGAAGACGGGCGGTAAGTCTGGAAATTGGCGTTCAGAGGATTACATCATTGATTAGTATTTTATTTTTTGGGCGTTTGGGTGATTTTGCCAAGAATGCGCCTAGAACTGTTAAAGCTTCAACTCCCGCACAGATTCGTGAACTTTTAACTATTAAACACCCTGCGCTGGCAAAGGAGCTGTCTCAGCCTCAGGTATTAGTCTCGGTAAACCAAATGATTGTCGGATGGGAGCAGCCATTAATGGATGGCAGTGAGGTGGCTTTTTTACCACCGGTCACTGGAGGCTAGTTACTTTGGATAGTATTCGCATTCAAACCCATGACTTTAATTTAGCTGAGGAGTATCAATTTCTGCGGGAACTGTCACCCGCGGTGGGTGCGGTGGTGACCTTTACAGGCTTGGTACGGGATTTTGAATTGGACTCCTCTATAGATTCACTCTCTCTGCAACACTATCCGGGGATGACCGAAATCCTTTTGCAGGAGATCGTCGATCAGGCCAACCTGCGTTGGAATTTAATTGCTACTACGGTTATTCATCGAGTCGGTGAGTTGCTACCAAGAGACCAAATCGTCTTTGTTGGCGTTGCCAGTCAGCATCGTGCCGATGCCTTTCAGGCGGCACAATTTTTAATGGACTTTCTAAAAATCAAGGCGACCTTTTGGAAGCAGGTAAGTCAGGATGGAGAGCATCGCTGGGTCGAGAATAAAGAATCGGATACAGATGCGGCTACTCGCTGGGATATCAAGAATGACTGATGTAGACGGACTAATTCTGGCTGCCGGTCGCTCTAGTAGAATGATTTCGGGAAATAAGCTGCAAGCTGTATTGGCCGGTAAAACATTGCTGCAGCATGTAATTGATCGTTTGTCGCCACAGGTTGACTGCGTTTTTATTAATGGCGGCTCTGGATTGTGTGCGGATCTGCCTTACCCGATTATTGAAGACCAATTAGATGATTTTCAAGGGCCACTCACGGGTCTGTATAGCGCGCTTATCAACGATCAACTTAGCGACGCCAGCTATCTAATGATGGTGCCCTGTGACGGCCCTTTTATTCCCAGAAATCTTGTTTCTGAGCTCTACCAGCAGATAATTAAAAACGATGCTGATCTAGCTTGTGCTCGCTATCAGGGCTTTGCACAGTCAACTTTTACACTGTGGAATAAACGCACTGTAAAGGCGGTTAAACAGGCTTTTCTGGTGGATAAGAATGGCGGCTTTAAGCCGCTATTAAAAACATTAAATAGCGTTTATCTTGATTGGCCTGAACAGAAGATAAATCCATTTTTTAATATTAATAGCTGCGAAGATCTGGCCGAGGCCGAGGCTGTTATATGTCAATAAGCACAGATGATCTGAACTATGATTAAGAGCTATGATTAATAGCCATGAGCAATTTATGCGCTACAGCCGTCATCTGCTAATGGATGATATCGGCGAAGCCGGCCAGCAAAAGCTTTTTAATGCGCGTGTATTAATCGTTGGTCTTGGAGGCTTAGGCTGCCCCGTAGCGCTTTACCTTGCCGCGGCTGGAATAGGTCAGTTGAGCCTCTGCGATCCTGATCATGTAGAGTTGAGCAATTTACAGCGACAGATTCTCTACAAAGAATCTAACTGCGGCGAGCTAAAAGTAAACTGTGCCAAACGTGAGTTGTTAGCTTTAAATCCACATCTGCAGATTAGTAGTTATGCTGTCGAAGCAAGCGCTGAACTGTTAAATAATAACTTTGACATCGTTGTTGATTGCACTGACAACCTAGCCGCGCGGCAGCTGATAAATCGACACTGTTATAACCAAAAAAAAGCATTTGTCAGTGCATCTGCACTGGGTTGGGAGGGTCAGTTAGTTGGCTTTGATTTCGGTCATAACCCAAGTCTCTGTCTTAACTGTATCATTGATGAAAATTCCCCAGAGCCAAGTTTAAATTGCGGCAACTCCGGTGTAGTTGGCCCGGTTTTGGGTGCTATGGGTAGTTTACAAGCGACCTCAGTTATCCGTCTGTTACTGGGATTTTTTCAACAGCATGGCGAGATGCAGCGTTACGATGGAAAATCAGGGCGCTGGCTGTGTCTACAGGCTTCAGCAAAAACCGATTGTGCCGTTTGTGGTGTTATCAATTAGCTCTTTATTTCGAACCGAAGTGGGTGATACCAAGATCCCTCACATAGGTTCGAGGTGACAAAAACACCACCTTCATCCCGATAGAGCGTAGCGATGAGGGGTCTCGAGATCTCTCACATACGTTCGAGATGATAGGTTTTCCCGTTCGAGATGCAATGGTTATTGTTCGAGATGACAGGTTGTTTTGTTTGGGGTGATAGGTTGTTCGGTTAGGGACGGCAGAGTTTAAAGCCGTTTTAAATTAAAAGTTTAGGAGAAAAAAGTGGGTCACGAGCTTTCCAAAGAGAGACGGTTTTTAAACATAGCACTACTCACGGTTTCAGATACACGCAGTCTAGAAACCGATACCAGCGGCAGCTATTTACAACAAGCACTAGAAGACGAGGGCCATCATCTGGCCGATCGCCAGTTGGTGATTGACGATATTTACCTCATGCGGGCTACCGTTTCAGCCTGGATCGCCGATCCACAGGTAGAGATTATTCTCGCCACCGGCGGTACCGGCTTTACCGGACGCGATAGCACGCCAGAAGCCTTAGCGCCCCTATTCGACAAACATATTGAAGGTTTTGGCGAGCTGTTCCGTCAGCTTTCCTACGCTGAAATTGGTACCTCGACGGTACAGTCTCGCTGTCTGGCGGGGCTATCCAATAGAACTGCAATCTTCTGCCTTCCCGGCTCAACCGGCGCCTGTAAAACTGGTTGGAATGGCATTATTCGTGAACAGCTCAACAATACTTTTGGCCCCTGCAATTTTGTTCAACACGTTGGAGTCAAGGCGCAATAATGTTAACCGTCTCTGACGCCATAGATAAGCTGATCAGCACAGTTAAGGCCCCAGTCGCCGTAGAATCGCTGCCGGTTATCAGCTGCCTTGATCGCGTATTGGCAACGGACATAAGTGCCAGTATTGATGTGCCGCCCGCGGATAACAGTGCAATGGATGGCTATGCTTTTTGTTTTGCGGATGCCCAGAGAAACCATTTTCAATTGCCACTCAGTCAGCGCATTCCCGCAGGTATTGCTCCAAAAGCCCTTGCGCCATCTACCATAGCGCGTATTTTTACAGGCGCTGAAATACCTGTTGGCGCCGATACGGTTGCTATGCAGGAAAATTGTCAGGAATCAGATGAAACAGTTTCTATCGACCCTAAGATAGCCAGTGCTGCCAATGTACGCCCGAAAGGGCAAGATATTCAGTCAGGCGTGACTATTCTCACTGCGGGTACAAAATTACGTGCCCAAGAGATGGGCCAGCTTTCGTCGATTGGTATTGCTACTGTCGATGTCTTTAAACCCTTAAAAATTGCTATTTTTTCTACCGGTGATGAGCTTGTCGAACCCGGTCAGGCACTTCAGCCCGGACAAATTTATAATTCCAATCGCGCTACTCTGATAGGCTTAATTCATACTCTAGGTATGATTCCAATAGACTTAGGCACCGTCCCAGATAGTCTCGACGCCACTCAAGCGGTGCTGAAAAAAGCTGCTGCTCTCGGCGATATTATCTTCAGTGCTGGCGGCGTATCTGTGGGTGATGAAGACTATGTGAAAGACGCTGTTGCCAGTCTGGGCAGTATCGACTTTTGGCGGGTTGCTATTAAACCGGGTAAGCCTCTGGCTTTTGGAAAGATCGGCAATATTCCATTTGTCGGCCTTCCAGGAAATCCCGCATCAGTATTTGTCACCTTTATGATTTTGGCGCGGCCCTTCTTATTAGCCAGTCAGGGGTTAACGCAGATTTCCCCCCAAGCTTTAAAAGCCATAGCTCAATTTGAAAAGGCTGGCGAAAAGCGCGAGGTCTATCTGCGCGCTAAACTGACTGATAGCGGCGTAGACATTTACCCCAATCAGAGCAGCGGTGTTTTATCCTCGGCCTGCTGGGGGGAAGTTTTTGTTAAACAGCAGAGTGGCCAATCCATACAGATTGGCGATCTGATTGATGTGCTACCTTATAGCTTATAAAGACAATGGAATTGTGAGAGCAACCTGAGCATGAAAAGCCCACCCAATAAAACCCCATCACTAGTCGACCCCTTCGGTCGAACCGTTGATTATTTGCGCCTGTCGGTAACTGATCGCTGTAATTTGCGCTGTACCTACTGTATGGCAGAAGATATGACTTTTCTTCCCAAGCAGCAGATTCTTAGCCTTGAAGAACTTCGTGATGCTGCCGCCGTGTTTGTTGAATTGGGTATCCGAAAAATACGTTTAACCGGTGGTGAGCCATTAATTAGGTGTGATATTGTTAAATTGGTTAGTTCACTGGCAGCCTTGCCGGGCCTTGATGAAGTGACTATGACCACCAACGGCGTATTGCTACCAGCCCTGGCTCAGCCATTAAAAGATGCCGGTTTGTCACGGCTGAATATCAGTATCGACAGTTTGAATGCCGATCGCTTTAGGCAACTTACCCGCGTGGGAGACCTACATGAGGTTATTGCCGGTATTAAAGCTGCAGGCGCCGCAGGCTTCAAAAAGGTCAAACTAAACGCCGTAATTCTTGCCGGTTTTAATGACGATGAAATAATTGATTTGGCCCGATTTGCGGTCGATCATGGCATGGATATCTCCTTTATTGAGGAGATGCCACTCGGCGAAATCAATTCTCATAAGAGAGTTAATACACAGATATCAAGCAGCAGTTTGCGTGACAAGCTGGATTCAAAATTTACTTTATTTGATAGTACAGAAACTACCGGTGGCCCATCGCGCTATCTGCAAGTGGCTAATAGTGAATGCAAAATCGGTTTTATCTCGCCGATGTCGAATAACTTTTGTGAATCCTGTAATCGAGTTCGAATGACCGCGGAAGGGCGATTACTTCTCTGTTTGGGTAACGAACACAGTATCGACTTACGAGAAGTGCTGCGCAGCCACCCCGGAGATTCAGGGTTACTAAAAAGTAAAATCCTAGAAGCACTTAAAGACAAACCCGAGCGCCATTATTTTGATCCTGAGCAGGTTAATATAGTCCGTTTTATGAATATGACTGGCGGTTGATCTAGTGTTTATAGATTCACTTGTTACACAGATGTTCGCCTATGAATACAGCCTCTGGTTGCTTGCTGCCATTGCCCTGATGGCTGTGCTTTACTCTTCAGTAGGTCACGGCGGCGCCTCAGGCTATCTCGCCGCTATGGCGCTCTGGGGGCTGGCTCCGCAAGAAATGCGCCCGGCGGCTTTGGCGATGAACATTATTGTCACCAGCTGGCTGCTATACCGCTTCCAACCTTACAAACTTATGCCCTACAAGCTATTTTGGCCGTTGGTGATTGTCTCAACACCAGCAGCATTTGTTGGTGGTCTGTGGGAAATTGATAGCCTCAGTTACCATTTATTAGTCGGTGTGTTGATGGCGTTAGCGGCGCTGCGAATGGTTATCACCGCCAAACCTATAGAAAATATTGCATTACCCTCGCAATGGTTATTGTTAACCGTCGGTGTTCTACTCGGTTTTTCCGCTGGATTAAGTGGCATTGGTGGCGGGGTGTTTTTAAGTCCACTACTGCTTGTTTTTGGCTGGTGCACCGTTCGCCAAAGTACCGCGGTAGCGGCGGGATTTATCCTCTTAAATTCAATTGGTGGACTGGCCGGCTATGGGGTTAGTGGTCAACCCTGGCCGCTTGGAACAGGCTGGCTAATGATTAGCGCATTTGCCGGTTGTTTAATCGGCGCTGAAATCGCATCTCACCGAGCCACACCGGTTACCCTGCGCAAATTGCTTGCCGCGGTGTTGACGATTGCCGCGGTTAAAATGGTGTACAGCGCTTTTTAGAGGTTGATTAATATCATCGTAGTAATGCTAGTATGGCTACTATGAATTTTCTGGAAAATAAAATCCCACCACCTGTTGTATGCTTAGTTTTCGCCCTGCTTATCTGGGCAATCTCCACAGCAACACCCACAGCAAGAATACTAAGCGACCAGCAAGCCCTAGTCGTCGCCATTGCTCTGTTAGTACTCGGTATTGGTTTCGTCATCGCTGGCGGTATTTCCTTTCGCGCTGCAGCCACCACGGTTAATCCCTTAAAGCCTGAATCGGCTTCTTCGTTAGTCACTTCTGGCGTGTTCAAATACTCACGCAATCCAATGTATGTTGGCATGACGATTATTTTATTGGCTTGGACAACCTATCTTGCTACGCCCTTCGGCTTGGTCGCTGTATTTAGCTTTATGGTCTATATTCAACGCTTCCAAATTACCCCTGAAGAGCGTGCTCTAGTTAAGTTGTTTGGCGTTGAGTTTGAGGCCTACCAAGTAACCGTTCGCCGCTGGTTTTAGCCAAGTCTACAGACGCAGCAAGAGTGGCAGTCCAAAGGCGGCAATAAATCCGATCAGCCACATCCCGCTTGAAAGCAGAATAAAGCGACGATTCCAATTATCTGCTCTGTTGCAGGCAGCCGCTAATACGGGGTCTGTAGGGCATATGCGGCCGGGACGATAAATCGCCCAGAATGAAATTCCTATGAGTATTGCTGAGGTTAAAAAAATCCAACCTTTGTACTGACTGAGGGTGATTATCCAGGGTGCTGCCGATGCCAAGGTTGCAACACTGGCCCCGAGCCCTAGGGTAACTAAGGTTATTGGAATAGCGCAGCAGAGTAGGGTGCCTGAGGTGGTAAATAGCAGTAGCCAGCTCCAGGTGCGAGGTTTACTTATATTTGGCGCTTGTTTATTCATTTAAAACACCATCCCAATACCAATGCTCAGGTAGTTACCATCCCATTGAGTGTCGTCATCATAGGCCTCAAATTTATACTCAGCCCGGACAATAATATTACGCTTGAAATAGACCAGCACTGGGCCGGTGAGCAGATGCTGGCCGGAGTCTGAATCTTTGGCGGTAATATCCCACAGGGTAAACCAAGATGAGCCCTTGCCGTCGGAATGCACTAGACCTGCGTTGATATCGATGCCGGTGGTGTCGCCGAGGGTGTAAAGGTCGTAGAGGGTATATACCTTTCTGGATTCAGCGCTATAACTCAGGCTTAGGCCCGCATCCCATTTACTGCCGCCGCCCGTCGGCATTCGCACTGAGGGTGTAAGCCCCCAGTTGGAGGTGAATGCGCCGTCATTTTTATAGCGTTTTATGGGCATGGCTAAAATAGCATCGCCAGTTTTACCATTGCTATGCGGCACTTTTAAGGTCATACGCAGGGAGGGTTTGAAGGTGTAAACGCCCTCGAGCCATGTGGTGGTTTCAGAATTTGCATGCTCCACTCGAGTCTGCACGCCGTAGCCATTATTCCAGCGCGGGGCCATATCCATAACCGGCTGGTGGGCATAGGCATTGCTAACGAGAGTGATAAATAAAACAACGAAGGTATGTTTCATTCGATAACCTCCGTTGATGGTTCTTTATCGGTGATTTGGCGAATATCGATGGGGTCATAACCGCCGGATTCAATCGCCTCGAAAAGAGCTGATTGATCGAGTGAGACATTATCGCGAATGGCAATAAATACGCGCTGATTTTCAATGTCTACTTTAACGCCTTCGTCGTATTGCGAAGGGTCGATAAAGGGCAGCTTACGAATTTTTTTGCCGACGCCAAAGGCGCAAAATTCACAGACAATGCCATTCACGCTGACCACATAGTTTTGTGCCAGAGCTGGGGTGGCAAGCAGCGCATAGAGCAGCGCTATCGCTATAGTTTTGTTAAGCATGGTTTCACCTTTCATTTATTCAGTGGATGTAACACCGCGGTGGGTGTGAAAAACTATGAAAGGTGATTGATGGGGGGTCGGAAGGGGATATCTAATGTGCGAGTTACAAATGAGATTAGAGTCGCATGGATCTTATCTGTGTGTGTCGCTGTAATTGGTTTTACTGCATCAACGGTGATAACTATAACCGAGCAAGCAGAACAGCACTCTTTTTTCGCGCTCTCTGTACTTTGTCCTGGGCCATCAGCTTGACTGCTATCTTGCGTGTGACAAGGCATATTGCCGTTGTGCATATTCATTTCAACGTTAGCGTTTTGCTCAGCAGGTGCCATGTCCATAAAGCAGGCACTGTGCGCCAGCACTGCATTCATTGTGAATACAATGACCAGTACGTTGAGTAAAATAAATCTGCTTTTTGAATAGGATGTCATGGGCTAATAAGACACCACAAATCGGTAAAGTTCAAGGCTAGATTGGGTGGCGTTTTAATTAACCTAAAGATGTGCATTTAGTCTTTGTGCAATCGCATTAGTCCTTCCTGAATGGTACTGGCCACCAAACGCCCATCACGAGTAAAAAAGGATCCCCGACTCAGTCCGCGGGCATGACTGGAGCGCGGACTATCCATGGCATACAGCAACCATTCATCCGCTCTAAAATCATCGTGGAACCATATACAGTGATCCAGCGAGGCCGGCTGTAGTTTGGGATTCATTAGGTTTGTGGCATGGGGTAGCAGTGCTGTGCCCATCAGGTTAAAGTCCGAGGCATAGGCGAGGATGGCGTGATGGAGTGGTCTATCAGCTTGGCCGTTGATATCTTCAACTGTACCGTTGGCTTTTAGCCATACCAGCTGCTCGGGTTCTCTAGCGGACGGATTGACAAGATCAAGTGGATTTACCGAGCGAATATCAATGGGTCTATCTGAATGATAGTTAACATTAGAGCTATCTTGAGATTTTTCTTCCATTGCTTCTTTTAGTCGCGCCCAGCGGATACTGTCGTCTTCAAGTTCTTCCGGCCCCACGCAGGCTGGCATATCTACCTGATGAGAGAGCCCTGACTCCATCACCTGAAACGACAGCTCGGTATTAAAAATTGCTTTGCCGCGCTGCGAGGCAACTACCCGACGAGTGGTAAATGATCTGCCGTCGCGAATACCATCGACTTCATAGAGAATTGGCACTCTGGGATCGCCGGGGCGCAAAAAATAGGCGTGTTGTGAATGAACCATGCGTTCGCCTGAGACAGTATCCTGTGCAGCACGCATTGCCTGAGCAAAGACCTGACCACCAAATACCCTTTTATTGCGAGTTTTTGGCGTCTGCCCGCGATAGATATTGGTATCAATTTTCTCGAGACCGAGAGTGTTGAGTAATTGCGTTAATGCTTCAGTCATTCATTTTTCCTTGATTCTTTATCGAGTTTTTTACTTAGGCATCGCGTCATCCCTACAAAGCAAAGCAACCACTGTCATCCCGACAAAGTAAAGCAACCACTGTCATCCCGACAAAGCGCAGCGCCGAGGGATCTCTTTACAGGGTTATCGCTGTGCCGACCCTGCCATAGTCGGCCGATAATAAAACTCTCGAGTCATAAAAGCACGAGAAAAACCCCTATATTCTTAGTCTACCTGTCACCCAAATGCTTGAATGCTATAAAAACGTACTGTAAGTTCAATTCAAAATCCTAAAAACAAACCTCAACAGTATTTTCAAGCTGAATGGCAGGAGAAAAAAGTGACTGATTTACAAACTTTCAGGCAAGAGACTCGGGATTGGCTCGAAGAAAACTGCCCCCCCACGATGCGTTTTCCAGTGACCGATTCAGGGGATGCCTGCTGGGGAGGCCGCAATTGGACTTTTAAAAGTGAAGAACAAAAGCAGTGGATGGAGCGCATGGGCGCCAAGGGCTGGACAGCGCCAGATTGGCCTGCTGAATTCGGCGGTGGCGGTTTGAACAAAGCCGAAACCAAGATCCTCAAAGAAGAGATGGCAGGGATTAACGCTCGCTCACCACTGGATAGCTTTGGTATCTGGATGATCGGCCCTGCGCTGTTAAAGTTTGGCTCTGAAGAATTAAAACAACAGCACTTGCCGCCTATTATTCGCGGAGAAATCCGCTGGTGTCAGGGCTATTCCGAGCCCGGTGCTGGTTCCGATCTGGCCGGCCTGCAAGCTAAAGGCGAAGACCGGGGAGATCACTTTATTGCCAATGGGCAAAAGGTGTGGACCTCCTATGCTGACAAATGCGACTGGATGTTCTGCCTGCTGCGTACCGATTTTGAAGCGAAAAAACAGATGGGTATCAGCCTAGTGCTGTTTGATATGGCAACCCCGGGCGTAACGCCCAAGCCGATTAAGCTTATCTCGGGCAATTCTCCATTCTGTGAAACTTTTCTTGATGATGTTAGGGTTGAGAAAAACCAAGTCGTAGGCGACCTTAATAAGGGTTGGACAATCGCCAAATACCTGCTCACTCATGAGCGCGAAATGATCGGAGGCTTTGGTCTGACCGATGCGGGTTCTGAGACCCTTGGACAGATTGCCTCCAAGACAGTGGGTGTTGAACAGGGTCGTATGAATAACCCACTATTACGTGCGGATGTACTCAAATGGGAAATTGATGGCGCGGCCTTTGCCCTGACCGCAGAGCGCGTCACCGACGAAGTTAAGTCCGGCCATGGTGTTGGCGCAACTTCCGCAATGCTCAAGTATTACGGTACAGAATTAAATAAACGCCGCTTTGAATTAATGATGAAAATCGACGGCAGTGACGCAATGGTCTGGGATGGCGCCAACGCCAATGGTGGTTGGACGCCACGCACCTGGCTGCGCACCAAAGGCAATTCAATTGAAGGCGGAACCTCTGAAGTTCAGCTAAATATTATCGCCAAAAATATCCTCGGTTTGGGTTAAACCTCCCACCAAGCGAGCTAATAGAATTTAAAGGTACAGAATCATGGCAATGGTCATAAACGAAGAACAGCAAATGCTCAAAGAGTCGGCGCAGGGTTTTCTGGCTGAATTTGCCCCCATTGGTGAATTGCGTAAACAGCGTGACGCTGCTAGCGAGGCTGGTTATGCGGATAATCTTTGGCGTCAGATGACGGATATGGGTTGGGCGGCAATACTGGTTCCAGAAGCATACGGCGGCCTGGAGTTTGGTTATGTGGGCATGGGCCAGATAGTTGAGCAAACTGGGCGCACATTAACGGCCTCACCGCTTTTCTCTACGGCAATTCTCGGTGTAACAGCGATTAATCAAGCCGGCAGCGAAGATCAAAAAACGGAACTTTTGGCTGCTATCGCTGGGGGTGAATTGACCATGGCACTGGCTGTGGATGAGAAGATTCACCATGCACCGACACAGATCAGTATGACAGCATCAGCTCAAGGGGCGGGCTATGTTTTAAATGGTAGCAAGCGTTTTGTTGCCGATGGCAGCTCTGCCGAGAAGTTGATTGTTGTCGCGCGCACCGGTGGTGAGGTCGGCGATATGCAAGGCATTAGCCTGTTTATAGTCGATCGCGCAGCTGCTGGTGTTGAGGTTGAACGCACTGAAATGGTCGATACCCGCAACTATGCCAACATCAATTTTAATCATGTTGAAGTAGCTGAAACTGCACTCTTAGGTGAAGAGGGTAAGGGTTTTCCGGCACTCTCTGCGACACTGGATGCAGGCAATGCTTTTCTCGCCGCAGAGATGCTGGGAATAGCACAGCAGACTTTTGATGTTACGTTGCAATATTTAAAAGAGCGCAAGCAGTTTGGCGTGCTGATCGGCTCATTTCAGGCATTGCAGCATCGCGCCGCGCACTGGTGGAGTGAGATTGAGCTGTGTAAATCCGTCGTCCTGAAAGCGCTGCAAGCTTTAGATGCAGGCGACGCCAAGAGTCCGGTGTCGGTCAGTATCGCCAAAGCCAAACTCTGTGAAGTCGCAGAACTAGCGACAAACGAAGCGATTCAGATGCACGGCGGTATTGGTATGACTGACGAATATGATGTCGGCTTTTATATCAAACGCGCCCGTCCAGCCGCTATGCAGTTTGGAGACTATAGTTATCATGGTGATCGCTTTGCGCTGCTCTCTGGCTACTAAAAGCTACAGTGCCGTAATAATATGACAGAATAGGGCTTGCACAATTGGCCGCCCGTTTTTGTATCTGGCGCAGACAAGCCAGTGATTATAAAAATTAATAGAATAAAAATAAGAGGGATAAGCAGATGGATTTAGGTATTAGCGACAAGGTCAAACCCATACTGGCAGAAGTAAAACAGTTTATTGATACGGAGATTCTGCCCTTAGAGAGGGAATATCACGCTGAGATCAGCAAAGGTGATCGCTGGACTTATACCGAGCGCCAGGCTGAGATTCTCGAGAGTCTCAAGACTAAAGCCAAAGTCCAAAACCTGTGGAATTTCTTCCTCACCCACTGGGAAGGTGGCCACGGCTTAAATACCGTTGAGTATGCCTACATCGCAGAAGAGACAGGACGTTCTCATCTGGCCCCTGAAGTTTTTAACTGTTCCGCGCCGGATACCGGCAATATGGAAGTGCTGGCGCGCTTCTGTACCGAAGAGCAAAAAGAGCGCTGGTTAACACCTCTGCTCAACGGTGAAATTCGTTCTGCTTATGCAATGACAGAGCCCGATGTCGCCTCATCCGATGCGACTAACATTGCTATGTCCTGTGTTGCCGATGGTGACGAATGGGTGCTTAACGGCGAGAAAATCTGGATCTCTGGTGCCGGTGATCCGCGCTGTGAAATTATGATTGTGATGTGCAATACCGATCCTGATGCACCGCGTCACTCGCGCCATTCACAGGTGTTGGTTCCCTTTGCTACGCCTGGTGTACAAAACCTCCGTCCCATGGAAATTTTCAATATAGACGATGCCCCTCACGGTCATATGCATATGCGTTTTACCGATGTGCGAGTCCCTAAAGAAAATATGATCCTCGGCCAAGGCCGTGGCTTTGAAGTAGCTCAGGGACGTTTAGGGCCGGGCCGCATTCATCACTGTATGCGTTCAATTGGTCTTGCAGAAGCGGCCTTAAAGATGATGTGTGAGCGTTCTCTTGAGCGTGAAGCCTTTGGGCGTCCACTGGCTAAATTGGGTGGCAATGTGGATATTATTGCTCAGGCGCGTATTGATATTGAGATGACTCGGCTGCTGTGCCTAAAAGCCGCTTGGTTGATGGACAATGTTGGTACCGATGCTGCGCAGCCCTATATCTCAATGATTAAAGTTGCCGCGCCGAATATGGCCTTAAAGATTATTGATGAAGCTATGCAAATGTACGGTGGTTTGGGTCTGTCTCAGGATACGCCGCTGGCAAACTGGTATGGCGGAATGCGTGTTCTACGTTTTGCCGATGGCCCGGATGCGGTTCACCGTATGGTGATCGGTCGCCGTGAGCTAAAGCAGTACATGTAAATTGTGGTTGGGAAATAACAATAATAAATTGAGTCGGGGAGTATGATGAAAGCACTTGTCTGTAATGAATTTGCACCACCAGAACAGCTTGATCTTGAAGATCGACCCACGCCGGAAGTTGGTAAGGGCGAGATTCTGATTGATGTAAAAGCTTCTGGGGTTAATTTTCCCGACCTGTTGACCGTTCAAGGAAAGTATCAGTTTAAGCCACCACTGCCGTTTGTTCCCGGCGCCGAAGTGGCCGGTGTAGTCACGGCAGTGGGCGAGGGTGTCAGCACCCGCGCGGTGGGCGACAAGGTGATAGCCACGGTTCCCTTTGGTGGCTTTGCAGAGCAGTGCGTGACTTCAGAATATTTGTCGTTCTGTTTGGGCGAGAGCATGAGTTTTGAACAGGCGGCGGGTTTTGCAATTACTTACGGGACTTCTTATTACGCCCTGAAGCAGCAGGCTAAGATTCAGCCCGGCGAGACTTTACTTGTTATGGGTGCTGCTGGGGGCGTGGGTATTGCTACTATTCAGATCGCCAAGGCGATGGGTGCCACGGTTATTGCTGCGGCTAGCAGTGAAGAGAAGCTGGATTTTGCCTTTGAGGCGGGTGCGGATCTGCGGATTAACTATTCTACTGAAAATCTTAAAGAGCAGGTTAAGGCGCTGACTAAGGGTAAGGGTGTAGATGTGATTTACGATCCTGTCGGGGGTGATTTTTCCGAACAGGCATTCCGCGCTATTGCCTGGGATGGTCGCTTTCTGGTGATTGGTTTTGCGTCGGGCCCGATTCCCAAAATGCCGCTTAATCTCTGTTTGCTGAAGGGCGCTTCTATTGTTGGTGTTTGGTGGGGCACCTGGGCAACTAAGTTTCCTCGGGAATCTCAAAAGAATTTTCAGGAGCTGATTGCGATGATTGATGGCGGTGCGTTTTCACCGCTGGTGACTGAGGTCTATCCGCTGGATGATTACAAAGCGGCATTTGCCTCAATCTCTGAACGCCGCGCTAAGGGCAAGGTTATTTTATCTATGGTGTAAATGTCGCTCCGGTTTAGGCCGAGTTTTTCCAATTTATCCTGTCATCCCGACAGAGCGCAGCGACGAGGGATCTCCTCGCCGGTTACTCCTTAGTTTGGGAGCGGAATAGCCCCTGTCTCTTCCCTTGAGATCGACCCCATGGATTTGCAATTTCCAGCGCTCCCGCAACTCGCTTCGCTCAAACAAGCGCTCGCTCAATCTGAAAATTACAAATCCATAAGCGGGCCCTGATTGATCTCAAGGGAAGAGACAGGTGCTATTTGAATGATCGGCGCGGATTTCCTTTTTTTAAAATCTTGCAGGGAAATATCCAAGTTTCTGACCTATATTTAAATCTTTCTTGGAGAAATGGAGAGGCTTGGGTATGGAAGTTCGTAAATACAGCCATGGTGATCATGACCGTTTGGTTGCGCTTTTAAAGGCAGTTTTTCCTGGTGATACAGGTCATAACGAGCCAGCTGCAGTTATTGAGGCAAAGCTTAAAGTTGATGATCTGATTTATGTCGCTGAGACTGGTGACCACTTAATCGGTTGCTGTATGGGCGGTTATGATGGTGTTCGTGGTTGGCTCTATTCAGTTTCAGTACTTGAAGAATATCGTCGGGAAGGCGTAGGGGCAAAACTTGTTAGGGCGGTGGTTACCAAGCTAAAGGAGCAGGGCTGTATTAAGGTTAATTTACAGGTACGAGCAGATAATGCGAAGGTTGCAAATTTCTATAAAACATTAGGTTTTAAAGAAGAAGACCGACTGTCTATGGGTGTGTTACTTAGCTGAAAAAAATATCCAAACCGATTCTGTTACTAAGCCCTAGAACTTTCAGAGCCAGCCAATCTTGCCAATAGCCTCTTTAGATCCCCTTGAGATCAGTCAGGGCCCGCTTATGAGTTTATAGTTTTCAGATAGAGCGAGCGCCTGTTTGAGCGAAGCGAGTTGCGGGAGCGCTGAAAACTATAAACTCATGGGACCGATCTCAAGGGGATCTGCAGAGGCTATCCCGCTCTCAATCAAAACCCCTTGCAGCCAAAGAGAGTAAAACCACCAGTCCCTTCACTACGTAACATTCAAACAACTTTCACTACCCAGCTGTCAGTAAAAAAGGCAGAATAGGCAGCCTAAAACAAGGAATCATCATGCGACTAATTATTGGCCTATCAGGCTCAAGCGGCGTTATATACGGCATACGAATGCTACAGGTGCTCGCCGAACGCAGTGATATAGAAACCCATCTGGTGATGAGCCAAGCCGCACGAATGAATATCGGTATTGAAACCGATTGGAAGCCAGAAGATGTCGAAGCACTGGCCGACGAAGTCCACAACAATAAAAACATTGGCGCCACTATTGCCAGTGGCTCGTTTAAAACCGCAGGCATGATTGTGGTTCCCTGCTCAATGAAAACCCTCTCCGGCATTGTTAACTCCTATGCAGATAATCTGCTAATTCGCGCCGCCGATGTCGTATTAAAAGAGCGCCGCAAACTGGTCATTGTTCCCCGCGAATCCCCCATGCATACCGGTCACTGTGAGCTGATGTATAAAGCCAGCCAATACGGCGCCATTATCTGTCCGCCGTCACCGGCGTTTTACAGCAAGCCAGAAACCGTCGACGATATTATTGACCACACAGTTGCCCGAGTACTGGATCTTTTTGATATTGAAATGGACGGGCTAAAGCGCTGGCAGGGCAATGTCTAACGTGATTGACGAGGTTAAGGATTTTACCAAACTGCATGAGTTTCTGAATGCTGAGTCGGTTTTGACTATCGCCACTTCTGATGCCTGTGGTCTCTGGTCAGCGCCAGTACTTTATGCCGCCGATACAACCGAACAACCCTTCGCACTGTACTTTTTGTCCTCTGCCAATAGCCGACACATAAAAAGTATTCCCGCTAGTGGTAGCGCAGCGGTTTCAATCTATTCTGATTACAGGGGTGACTGGCAATCCATTTGTGGCGCGCAAATCCACGGCACCATAATGCAGGTCGCTGTAGAGCGTAGGGCATCAATTGCCGAGGCTTATTTTTCTCGTTTTCCGGAAATTAAAGTGCTGATCGATAATCCCAAAACCCAACAGGAAACGTTGATTGGCGCTGCTTTTGGGCGCAGTCATTTCTACCGTGTAACCCCATCCTTTATTCGTTTTACCAATAATGGCGACAGCTTCGCAGGCCGAACTGAATGGCAGCTGTAAAATCTCTCTCGGTCCAATATTAATAGTCGGAACAATATGTCGCAAAAAGCACTAGAGATTTTAAATAGCCTGTATGGCTATGATAGTTTTCGCGGTCATCAGGCCGAGATTATTGAGCATGTCAGCGCCGGAAATAATGCCTTGGTATTAATGCCTACCGGCGGTGGTAAGTCACTCTGTTACCAAATACCCTCTCTGATCCGCGAGGGCGTTGGGGTGATTATTTCACCTTTGATTGCTCTTATGCAGGATCAGGTTGATGCTATGCAGCAACTGGGTGTTAAAGCGGCGTTTCTAAATTCCAGCCTCCCCCACAGCGAACAAAAAATTATTGAACAGCAGTTACTAGCAGGGCAGTTGGACTTACTCTATATAGCCCCTGAGCGGCTCATAAAAAACTACACCTTGGATCTTTTAGAGCGTTGCAAATTAGCCCTGTTTGCCATTGACGAAGCTCACTGTGTCTCACAGTGGGGGCATGACTTCCGCTCAGATTATCTGTCTTTAAGTTTGCTGCACGAGCGATTTCCGAATATCCCGCGGATTGCCCTTACGGCCACCGCCGATATACGTACCCGCAAAGAAATTATCGAACGACTGTCTCTTACTCGCGCTAACTCCTATATCAGTGGCTTTGACAGACCCAATATTCGCTACGCTATTGCCAACAAAACCACCGCTAAAAAACAGCTGCTAGACTTTTTAAAGCAACGAAAAAGCGAAGCGGGTATCGTTTATTGCCTGTCGCGAAAGAAAGTCGAGGATACAGCTGCGTGGTTAACCCAACAGGGATTTACCGCTTTACCCTATCATGCTGGCTTGCCAGCTAGGCTCAGGCAGACACATCAGCAGCGTTTTCTGCGAGAAGATGGTGTGGTTATTGTCGCTACTATCGCCTTTGGGATGGGCATTGATAAACCTGATGTTCGCTTTGTTGCCCATCTCGACCTGCCCAAAAGTATTGAAGCCTATTATCAGGAAACCGGTCGTGCTGGTCGCGATGGTCAGCCGGCTGATGCCTGGATGGTCTATGGCCTGCAAGATGTGGTTCGCCTGCAACAAATGGCTCAGGGGTCAGATGGCTCTGAGCAATTTAAACGCTCCGAGCGCCATAAACTCGACGCCATGTTGGGGCTCTGCGAAGTCACCAGCTGTCGCCGCAAAGTACTGTTAAATTACTTTGCCGATGAGGCCCCCAACCAATGTGGCAACTGTGATAACTGTCAGATTCCCCCGCAGACATGGGATGCCACCGAAGCCGCACAAAAATTACTGTCGAGTGTTTATCGTACCGGTCAGCGCTTTGGTGCCGTGCACGTGATGGACGTATTGCAGGGTAAAGAATCCGAAAAGGTACTCCAGCACCATCATCACCAGCTCAGTACCTTTGGTATAGGCAAGGATATTCACGAAGCGCAGTGGCGCTCGGTGATTCGGCAGCTAGTGGTGCGCGGGTTACTGCGGGTTGATATCGAAGGCTACAGCGCCCTGCAATTAACGGATCTGTGCAGGCCGGTATTAAAAGGCGAGCAATCGCTGTTTTTGCGTATTGAAGAAATTAAAGCTCCCTCCGCTAAGAAGGCAGGCTCAAAGTCGGCAAGAAAAGCCCAGATAGCCCCGGAAGATCAGGAGTTATGGGACGAACTACGGGAGTGCAGGAAGATGCTTTCCGATGAGTTTAATGTACCGCCCTATGTGATTTTCCATGATGCAACACTTAAGGAGATGTTGGATACTTTGCCTACGTCGGAAGCGGAGTTGCTAACCATTACTGGCGTTGGTGAAAGTAAGTTGGAAAAATATGGCGGTGACTTTCTTGATATTCTTCGCCGTCACGCTGGCGTTAGTTAGCTATCCTTTATGGTTTCTAGAGCCTCTCATTCTGAGAGGATGAAGCGAGCCTAAGAACCTCAGAACCTTCACTGACGTTCAGGATGGCCCTATGTGAGTGTTCAGGTCAGGGGCATCACCCAGCGGGAGCTAAACCCATTTCATTCGCAATGTGTTATCCACATGAGCAATTAAACGTTCGGGAATGTCCAATTCTTCAGCCAGTTTTGGCCAGCCAGAAAAGGCATCCAAAACCTGCGTAAGTATCCGTTTTTCACGGCCGCGGGGCAGGCCAGCATAAACGGCAAGATGTTTTAAGTCAGCGAGGGTAAAACTATGGGTTTTACCGTTAATACTCAACTGGTGATGGCGGGTAAAGTCACTGCCCTCAGCATGGCAGAGATCGTAAGCAGGAGTGATATCCCACTGTCCTCGGCGACTCATGGTAAAGGCAAAATTCTTCACATGATCATCCTGATTACATCCCACCAAATTAAACAGCACGCGACGAAACTGTTGTTCAATTGATGCGGTTGGTATTCGCAATTGCTTCATCACCATAAATAGCTGTTCGTAGGAATAATAGCCACTTTCAAAATAATCAAAATGCGCCACTGCAGCCAGAGTTTGCATAAAGAGCTTGCCTCCCTGTGCATCGCGGTCGAAGCGTCGAGTCATAAAGTGGTGGCGATTGCTCTCACTAAATAAACGCGACTCGGCCATGTTAATACCGCAACTTAAAGCTATCTGATAATAACTGTACTCCAGCAGACCATAGCCCACCGGGTCGCTTACACCCCAGTCACCATTAAACTTAACCCCATCAAATTTTATAAGCCAGTGCTCAAACCCCGCTGGCAAATTAATCTGACCTGAGCGCACCTGTTTGGTTTCTGGATTAAAGGCGATAACCGCTTTGGCTCGTGCGCCACCTGCTGATGTGCCAACACTTAAAATATCCAGCAATGCTTGTTTGCCATTGTTGGCGCTGAGTTGTGTATCCAATACAGATTTATCGGCAAATGCCATAGAGGCCAGTTCGACCAATTGCTCTACCGCAACCTCTTGGTCGCCAGTATTATTGGCATCGCTGGCAGGTTCAAACTCCAGTGCCCCCATGCCTCTTGTGCCTGTATAGCAGAGCCGATCCACTGCATTAAAATCGCTGCTTTGCCGACCGGTTTGAGCCAGCCATACATCGATCAGGCGATTGCCGTATTTGTCAGGGAGGCTGTCGGCCAGTAGTCCGGGTAAGCCGTGAAATGCATGAATAGGTAAGTCGGTAAACTGATAAATATGCCTGGCCCGCACAGGCATCGTCAGTGGCGCAAGCTCAATCTCTTTGCTGACAAACTCAGGGTCATACTCAAAGCGCGCAAACCGTTCGCCATTATGCATGGAGATGTAACCAATCGGTGTTTGCCAAAGTTTAACCGTGGCAGTGGTCATGTCTGCTCATCTCCCCAGACAGAGGTATCGGTGCTTTTGTTTCTGGCTGTCCCCGAACCTGGCTTATATTTGGCCTGGCGCTCGCGCAGTGTTTCAGTCATAGGAGAGTTAAACTGTTCGGGTAGTATGGTATCGAGAGTCGAGCCCATATCCAGTGCTTTTAAAAGTTTAATCCACGACCCGAGCTGACTATCAGTGCCGCTTTCTATGCGCCGCAATGTGGCTACCCCAAGGCCTGCCTGCTCAGCCAGTGCTGTTTGCGAGAGCCCCTGTTGTTTGCGAATTTTTGCCAGTCGCTGGCCAAATTCACTGAGTATATGATTGTCTGGTGTCAGTTTAGTAATTTTCATAATATCATTTATGATCTAAAATAGTTTAATTTTGGCTTTTAAGTATCGTTAATGATAGCTTGTTGATCTGAAATTTACCAGCTCTAGGCTGATATTTGGCTATCGCATATGATTAACTTAATGCTTTAAAAGGCAATAAAATATCATTTGTGATATTAATTATTTAGGGTTGATACTATCTCTGTTATTCCTGATAGAAGATTCGTCATTATTGCGAAGGAACCTCACCCCCGAGGCTGGGGTGAGGGTTTTTTAGCTTTAGGGTTATATCTTTTTTGGTGGGGTAAAGGCCTATTCGGCTAAATTAAACAGCTGAGTATTTCCGCCTCTAGCAACCAGATTTTCTGTTCTGGTGCGCTCACTTAAGAACCACAGCAACCAGTGGTAGTTATATCCCTGATTATTTTCAGGCCATTCAATTAGTGGGATGATGCTGCCGGTTCTCTTAGCCATGGCTTGTCGAAGGATGGTGCTATCGCTGTTTGTGGTGTTGGCTATTAGTCCCTCGACACTATTATTTTGGATTAGCTCTGCGAGGGTTTCTAGGGGTTCTAGTTGCAGTAGTGCTTCAGCTAGACCGGCGTGTTGGTAATCCTGTTGCAGGGTATTTAAGGCGGCTATGTGGGTTTTATCGATAGCGGCGATAATTGGGCAGCCGCATACAAGTGCACTGGCTATCTGTTTTTCTGCGTTTTCAATCGAATCATTTACTGTAAGCACCAATACCATTACCCCACGGCCATGGAGGCTGAGTTTATTGTCTTCTCCGGTGGGCCCTGGCAGTTGGATTGGGTTGGCGAGTTTTTCTCTAGCCATGGATTCGATAATGGGCAGAAAGTCTGGGCTACATTTCTTGATGATTGATAAACGACTATCAATACTGGTTGCCTGCCATTTCTTTAGCGCATTGGCTGCCGCGTTGATACTGTTACTGTTGGACGGTGTTGTATTTTCTAGGGGTAGGGCAAGGGGTTTTGTCCTGCTTGATTTTTTACCCTCTGTCACTACAGCGGAAAAACGCATTAAATAGTTGGGCCCTCCAGCTTTAGGGCCAGTGCCGGATAGGCCGCGTCCACCAAAGGGGTTTACGCCGACCACTGCGCCGACCATATTGCGGTTGATATAGCTGTTGCCGGCAATGGTATTTTTAAACACGGTTTCGGCAAAGGCTTCGATACGGCTGTGAATGCCGAGGGTGAGACCGTAACCCGTATCGTTAATCTGTTTGATCACTGAGCCAAGCTGGTCTGAAGGGTAGCGTATAACGTGCAGTATCGGGCCGAAGACTTCTTCAGTCAGCTGTTCTAACGAATCGATTTCAAATACATGAGGGGCGACGTAGCTGCCGTTGGCGCAGTGCTCGTCGAGTTCGACTTTGGCGATAAATTTGGCTTCTTTATTCATCCGATCTATATGTGCCTGTAGTTCGATTTGGGCGCCACGGTCGATCACTGGGCCCAGATCGCTGGAAAGTAGTCTTGGGTCTCCGGCATACATTGAACCTATAGCACCGGCGAGCATCTTTAATGTGTTGTCGGCAATATCTTCTTGAATAAATAACACACGCAGGGCAGAGCAGCGCTGTCCGGCACTTTGAAACGCCGAGGCAATCACGTCGTCTACTACCTGTTCGGGCAGGGCAGTCGAGTCGACGATCATACAATTTTGCCCACCAGTTTCGGCGATGAAGGGGATTGGTCCGTCGGGGCGTGCTGCGAGTTGTTGGTTTATGGTTTGTGCGGTGTCGGTGGAGCCGGTAAAGGCGATGCCGGCAATACGGCTATCACCGATAAGAGCTTTGCCGATCTTTGAGCCACTGCCTAGAAGGAGTTGCAGGGCTTCTCCGGGCACACCTGCATCGTGAAAGCGTTTGATCGCATGTACTGCAATGGCAGGAGTCTGTGCCGCAGGTTTGGCGATAACGCTATTGCCGGTGGCGAGGGCTGCGGCGATTTGGCCGACAAAGATCGCCAGCGGGAAATTCCATGGGCTGATACAAAGAAAGACACCCTGGCCCTGCAGTTCTTGTGCTTGTAAAGACTCAGCCTGTAAAGACTTAGCTTGTAAAGACTTAGCTTGTAAAGAATAGTAACGACAGAAATCGATAGCTTCGCGCACTTCTGAAACGCCATCCGCCAATGTACGACCGGCTTCAATTGCAATAACACCGACCAAGTCTGTGCAGTCGCGCTCCATGAGGTCAGCGACTTTTTCGAGTATATCTGCGCGGGCTTTGTGGCCGATTGCATTCCATGCGGGCTGGGCTCGATGTGCCGAATCTAGCGCATTGATAATATCGTTCTCGTCTACTTCTGCGTAATAGCCTATCAGCTGATTTTGGTCTGCTGGATTATAGGCTTTTTGTAGTTCACCACCTGAAGGTTTTCCGTTGATCGTGGGGTGTGATAACAGGCTGGTTGTAAGGTTTACGCGATGCAGAAGTTCTTCAGTTTCCAGTGGCGAGTCTAAATCTATCCCCATGGCATTTTTACGGTCTTCGCCAGCTATGCGGAATATTTGCTCGGGTATGGCGATCATTTTATGTTGATAGGGAAACGCGCTGGTGACCTGATCGCGGGTGTCATCGAGCAGTTCCTCAACGGGGGTTTGATGATCGAGAAAGCGATTAACAAACGAGCTGTTAGCGCCGTTTTCTAAAAGTCGGCGCACTAGATAGGGCAGCAGGTCTTTATGATTGCCGATCGGGGCGTAGACACGTACGGGCAGTTGTTTGTTAGGCTCTATCTTGTGCAGTTGAGCCTTTAGCTGTGAATAGAGGATGTGGCCCATGCCATGCAGGCGCTGGAATTCAAATTCACGCTCGCCGGCCAGCGCTAAAACCATAGTGGCGGTGTAGGCGTTGTGGGTGGCGAACTGCGGGTAAATGGCATCCTCGGCATCCAGTAGAATGCCAGCACAGTGTTGATAGCATAGGTCGGTGTTGGCTTTGCGAGTAAAAACTGGGTAGCCCTCTAAGCCAAGTTCTTGGGCATGTTTGATCTCGGCATCCCAGTAGGCGCCTTTTACCAATCGCACCATTAGCCGGCGATGGCTTTCACGGGCTAGGCCGATTAACCATTTGGCGGTGTCGGGTGCGCGCTTTTGATAGGCTTGCAGCACAAAGCCGAGACCTTGCCAGTCGTTCAGTTCTGGGTCTTTGGCGAGTTGTTCAAATATATCCAAGGAGATATCCAGTCGGTAGGATTCCTCGGCATCTATGGATAAGCCAATATTATATTTTTTAGCTTGCAGGCAGAGCTGTTTAATACGCGGTAGTAGTTCGTTCATCACTCGCTGTTGCTGGGCATAGTAATAGCGGGGGTGGAGGGCGGAGAGTTTTACTGAGATGCCGTTGGCTGAGTAGATGCTTTCACCGCTGCAGGCTTTACCAATTTCATCAATGGCGGCGGCGTAGGCTTGTAGATACTCGGCAGCATCTTCTTCAGTGCGGGCGGCTTCCCCGAGCATATCAAACGAGAATCTGGTGTTGATATCATTGTGTTTGATGCCGCGTTTCAAGCCTTGTTCGATATTGCGGCCGAGCACATATTGGCCGCCCATTATTTTCATGGCTTGCATAACGGCTGAGCGAATAACCGGTTCGCCCAATGTGGCGCTAAGTCGTTTTATCCAGCTGTCGGTGTTCTGGGTGATCTCTTTGTCCAGACTGACTATCTGGCCGGTGAGCATGAGGCCCCAGGTGCTGGCATTCACAAACAGGGAAGCGGATTTTCCGCGGTGTAGATTCCAGTTACCTGCTTTGATCTTTTCGGCGATTAGACGATCGGCGGTGAGGGCGTCGGGTACGCGAAGCAGGGCTTCCGCCAGACACATTAGAGCCACGCCTTCTGCATTGGAAAGGCCAAACTCAAGCAGAAATGCATCCAGTGTGCCGCTGCTATTTTTGTCGGCGCGGCAATGTGTTACCAGTTGTCGGGCGTCGGTCAAAATACGCTCGCGGGTTGCACTTGAAAGGGGGTTGCTGTGCAGTAATTGAGTTACTGCCTGATGCTCATCCTGATGGGTGTTATGGCGGATTCTCTGGCGCAAGGCTATTTGATTCATCGACTCAGTCCGTGAAAATTGGTTGTGATTAATATCTGGCATTCTCAGTTATTTGTCTTAGTATTTGTCTCCAAAATTACTCTTTTAATAGTTAATAAAACTGTGATATTGAAATTAATAGACTATTATTCTTTAGCTGTCTTTAATTTAGCTGTCTTTAATTTATAGGCGCAATTCACAAAGAGCTATGGGGGAAATGCTATGAAAACAGTCGCTGATTTGGATCGCACTGATCGCCGGATTTTGAATACGCTGCAAAATAATGGTCGCATTGCCAATGTAGATCTGGCGCGGCAGGTCAATTTAACCCCGACGCCCTGTTTGGAGCGGGTGAAGCGCTTGGAGAAAGAGGGCTTTATAACCAGCTATGTGGCGCTACTTGATCCGATAAAGGCTAACGCTGCACTCTGTGCCTATATTGAAGTACAGTTGACGAGTACAACAACCGAGGCGATTCAGCTTTTTAATCAACAGATATTGGCTCTGGACGAGGTGCTTGAATGTCAGATGGTGGCGGGGGGCTTTGATTATTTAATCAAGATTCGCGTTGCAGATATGCATCATTATCGGCGTTTTTTGGGGGAGAAGTTATCGACTATCCAAGGCATTAGCCAGACCCATACTTACGTTGTCATTCAGGACGTTAAGTCTCAGACCGCACTACAGATTAATCTCTAGCTCTTTAAACTATGGGTAAATTTTGGGAACCCTGAGCGGCATTCTAGTGAGCAATTCGTAGCCTAAGGTGCCACAGCTTGCGGCCACTCGATTGACGGCGAGTTGCTTGCCCCAAAGTTCTACCGGGTCGCCAATAGCAACGTTCTCAAGATCGGTTACATCGACGCTAATCATATCCATACTGACACTGCCTACCAATGGGCATTCGATCCCATTAACCAGTACCGGTGTGCCATAGGGCGCGGTACGTGGATAGCCATCACCGTAACCTATGCCGATTGTGGCAATGGTTGAAGGGCGTTCGGCACGCCATTTTCCAGAGTAACCAACGGCTTCTCCGGTGTCGATCTGACGCACTGATATCACCGCCGATGAGAGAGTCATAACCGGTTTTAGTTTGTCGGCATTTTCCTGGGGCTGATCAAAAGGTGATGCACCATAGATCATATAGCCGGGGCGATTCCAATCCCTGTGCGTATCTGGCCTACCGAGAACCGAGGCAGAGTTGGCCAGACTGGTTTTAACCGAATCAAAATCCGTTACTGTTTTGTGGAAGGTTGCCAGCTGTTTATCGGTAAATTCACTGTCGAAATCTTCTGCGCAGGCAAAGTGCGTGGCGACCACAATCTGCTCGTTGACGTTGCGGCTTTCGCTGAGATCTCGAAACACACCGGCGACTTCTTGCGGCGCGAAGCCAAGACGGTGCATGCCGGTATCTACACCTAACCAGACGTTTACCCGCTGAGCTATATCGGCATTGATAATCGCTTCTTTTTGGGGCTGGTTTTCAACCATTAACCAAAATCCTTTGAGCGCGGCGGTATTTACCTCATCGGCACTAAAGGTGCCTTCAAGCAGCAAGATAGGCTGGGTGATACCGGCGTCACGAAGCTCCAGTGCCTCTTCGATGCAGGCGACACCAAAAGCCGGTGCGGTATCGGCAAGGGCCTGCGCCACTGCAACCATACCGTGACCATAGGCATTAGCTTTGACCATTGGCATGGTTTGGGCGTTAGGTGCTAAAGACTGGGCGAGGGCAAAGTTATCGCGCAGAGCTTGCAGGTCGATGGTTACTTGGGTAGGTCGTGACATAGATTTAATTCCTTTTTAAGGAAAGCCTGTATAAAAAGCCGATTAATAATTGTGTTTAGCGGCGGAGTATAGAGTTTGTGCCGCCAGCCATATATCGCCAACCTCACCGTTGCCGACGGGCAGGCCGTCGATTTCTACTACAGCGCCAATCTCTTTGGATGAGCTGGTGATCCAGACTTCATCGGCATTTTTTACTTCGTGCATACTGACAGGCCGCTCTTCGACTTTGATACTGCCATCATTGCGCAGTATGTCGAGGAGGATTTGACGGGTGATACCGGGCAGTAATTGGTTGTCCAATGGCGGCGTGATAACCACGCTATCTTTAACGATATAGGCATTGCAGGAGCTAGCTTCGGTAAGCTGATTATCTGCATTAAACAGCAGTGTTTCGTCATTGCCCTGATCTTGGCCCTGCTGAAAATGCAACACATTGCCGAGTAAAGAGGTAGATTTAATCTGGCAGCGGTCCCAGCGCAGATCTTTGCTGGAAGAGACTTTGAATTTTTTAGCCAGAGTTTTATCGGCCACTGGTGCGGGGGCGATTTCAAAGGCAAAAGCAAATACCGTTGGTGTGATATTTTCGGAAAAACCATGAAAGCGTTTACTGTCAGCACCGCGTGTTACGTGCAGATAAATACCTAAGTTGCCCGAGCCATTTTTTTTAATCAGCTGGTTACACAGATCGCCCCAGTCGCTTTCTGACCAGTCGAATTTGATACCGATGGCGTCGAGGCCATCATTCATGCGCTGGATATGCGGAGCAAAGCCAACCATTTTTCCGCCGTAAGAGGGCACGACTTCATAGATGCCGTCGCCAAATAAAAAGCCTCTGTCGAGTGGCGATATCCTCGCTTCTTCCAGAGGGAGATAGCTGCCATTGAGAAATGCGATGTTCATGTGTTTCCTTTTAAAGATACGACTGCTGTGCGGTTTTCCCCTAATCCAAAAATGGTATCAGTACACTCTGTTACAAGCAAAGTTTTAGTGGCGGGTTTGATGCAAATTGTTTTTCATTTTCCGCCCATAAAGATTGTGCCTGACCTATGCTTATGGGCTCAAAATGCACAGTGCCGCCGGCTGAAAGCTGTGCCAGTTTACCTATATCTAGAGAGAGCACTGAGCCAATTTTTGGATAGCCACCCATGGTTTGGCGGTCATTTAACAGAACTATTGGCTGCCCATCAGGGGGGAATTGAATCGCTCCCAAGCAGATGCCTTCGGAGAGAATACCCTTGATGGCGGGAATAATCTCTGCGCCCTCAAGGCGATAGCCCATACGGTCACTGTATTTGGTGACGCTGTATTGCGATCTAAAAAAACACTGTTTTTGGGTTTCGCTAAAGCTCTCTTGCTGATAACCGAGCACAACTCTTAAGCGTGCTGAATTTTGACTGTAGTCGGCTCTGAGCTTTTCTGGCAGTTGCCAGAGACTGGTATCTTCAATGGGTTGGCAGGGTAATATATCCCCGGCTTTTAGTGCTGAACCATCAGCGTGCAGGCCACCCAAGCCCTCGCGGGGAACCGTGGCAACACTATTAAAAAGAGGTTCGGCTTGAAAGCCTCCGCTAACGGCTAGATAGGCACGGCTTCCACTGCGTGCAAAGCCCAATTCAATCAAATCGCCGGGATTAATGCTGTGACTTTGCCAGAGTGCGGCGGGTTGTTTGTTAATGCGTAAGGGTATGTCGGCACCCGTTACAGTCAGAGTGGTTTTGACTGTGGATTCCACTATCAGACCGCCGACAGTCACTTCGATACAGGCGCTATTCTGAGGGTTTTCGCAGAGCAGGTTGGCGCAGCGAAAGGCGCTGCGGTCTAAGGGGCCGCCGGTGGTTAATCCTATACTCTGCTGCCCGTAGCGTCCGCTATCTTGCAGCAGGCTGTATATTCCCGGCTTAATTACCCTTAAATGATTATTCAAAGAACACCGCCAAAATTTTCGAAGGTGGTTTTATCTATGGCCTCGAAGCGAACCAGATCGCCGACCGCGACGGGCATACTTGGGGAAGCCTTTGGATCGAACATAAGCTGTGGGCAGAGTCCAATCAGATTCCAGCCGCCGGGCGACTGCGCCGGGTAGACTGCGGTCTGTCGGTCAGCAATAGCCACAGCACCGCGCGGCACTTGCTGTCTAGGGGTAGCCAGTCTGGGAGTAGCTATGCGCGGATCTACTTGGCCAAGATAGGCAAAACCCGGTGCAAAGCCAATCGCGTAGACGCGGTATTCAGTCTGCTGATGAATGGCGATAACCTCTGCTATAGAGAGTCCAGCTGTATTGGCAATTCTCTGCAGGTCGGGGCCGGATTCGCTGCTGTAGTAAACCGGCAGTGTTACCCGTGAAGCGCTACTTGTTTGTTGCGCAGTGGTGTTTTGATTTAAATCTTTAATAGCCGTTTTAATGGCTATGCGCACAGAGTGATGATCGGTTGTAAGCGGGTCGAAGATAACCAGCAATGAGGCGTAGGAGGGCACTAGATCGATGAGGGTTGCGCCGAGATAGGTCCTGAGTTTTTTTACCGTAGTGGCTATCTCAGTGGAGATGGCCGCACTCGGCTTATCGCCAAAATAGACTATCAGGGCATTCTCTCCGGCGATGGAGATGGTCTGCTGTGCCCTCATTTGCTGTGCACTCATTGGTTTAACAGTTGACGAATTTCTTCAATGGCATTAACCGCTTCCCTGTTGTCGCCATGCACGCAGAGGCTGTCTGCCTGAAGCGATAATTGGTTGCCGCTAACAGTGGTTACCGTTCCCTGTTTATTTAACTGCTGTACCTGTTCAAGCATTTTTTCGCGGCTGTGCACTGCGCCTTCTTTACTGCGTGAAAGCAGGCTGCCATCATCGTTATAGCAGCGGTCGGCAAAGGCCTCAAAGATAACCTCGAGACCAAACATCTGCGCTTCCTGGCGATGGATTTCGGCATTTGCCGTGGCCTGTAACATAAAGGCAAGGGGCCGATCTTTCGCCGTTGGACTGTCGACAATTGCCTGCATAATAGCGCTGCGAAGATGGCCGTTGGTCATCATATCGTTGTACAGAGCGCCGTGGGGTTTAACATAGGTGACCGCTATATCGAGATGTTGTGCTGTCTCGCAGAGTACCCGGATCTGATGTTGCACTAGGGCAATAATTTCTGGCGGAGGTAGGCTCATGGAGCGACGACCAAAGCCGACTATATCTGGGTAACTGGGGTGAGCACCAACCGCGACATTGTGACGCTTGGCGGCGAGCAGGGTTTTCTTCATTAGAATGGGATTGCCTGCGTGAAAGCCACAGGCAATGTTGGCTTGATCAATAAAGGGCATTACCTGATCGTCGAGGCCGATTTTCGAGGCTTCGTGGCTTTCGCCGAGATCACAATTTAATAGTAATGCCATTTTTTTACTCGGTTGTTTTAATCAAGTGCTTGCATCGGGCCATTTTAATTAATGGTTGTTACTTGTACGAGTGATTGTTGATTTAGTTTAAGGTAATAATAGCAGTTATTCTTTATTCATTTGTTGTAAGGGGGGGCTTTTGGTGGGGCTATCTGAACTGCCGGAGTACAGCTAACCGAAAGTACAGGCAATCAGGGGACGTTCAATAAGAATACGGACAATAAGAGTACGAAGAATAAGAATACGAAGAATAAGAATACGGGCAATAAACAATCTAGCCTCGCTGTCACCGCGGCAAGGCGAAGGGCCGGGGGATCTTATGACATCTTTCACATGTCTATCGCCAGTTTTTCGCCCAGGCATCAAGCACACGCTCGGCATACCAGTATTCACCATAGCTACCATTGTATCTAGCTAGAGCATCAGCAAGGCGACCTTTTTCTTTGTCGAGGTAGTATCTGAGGATGGTGCAGCCGTAGCGTAGATTGGTCTGTATATCCATCAGGTTATCGTTGGGGCGGCCAATCTCTTTTTTCCAGAAGGGCATTATCTGCATCATACCCATGGCGCCAGCACTGGATACTGCGTAACTGTCAAAGCGGCTCTCGACTTCAATAAGGGCCAGCACTATCTCTGGTTGCAGTTGCGCGAGGGAGGCTTCGGCATGAATCAGTTTAAGCAGGTTGAGGCGCTGTTGCGGATCTTTGATTATCTTTGCAAGTGGGCGGTCTTTTGCGACTAGCCAGACTTCTGCGTCGTAGATATTGTCGAAACTGTGAGCGGCGGAGGCGGCGGCTTTTAGTGCTTGGAGCAGTGAAGGCTCAACAACGGCAACTGGGTTTGCTACTGTAACTGGCTTCGCCAAGGCAAATTGCCCCAGCGCTGCCATTATCAGCAGAAAAAAGCTTCTACTTACAAAACTTCTACTTAAATACATTCTCGCTAATAAAATCATCCAGCTTATCCATAGCTATATGTTGGTTTTCTGATTCGCGACGATTGCGATATTCGACAGTACCGCCTTCAAGCCCGCGATCACCGATCACGATGCGGTTGGGAATGCCAAGCAATTCAACATCTGCCAGCATGCCGCCAAGTCTTGCTTTGGCTTCATCCATAAATAGCACTTCGTAGCCAGCGCTGCTGAGTTTTTCATAAAGTGCTTCACAGGTTTCTTTTACCAATTCTGATTTGTGCATATTGATCGGCACGATGGCGACCTGAAAAGGAGCGATAGCCTCTGGCCAGATAATGCCATTCTCATCGTGGTTCTGTTCGATGGCAGCGGCGACAATACGGCTGACACCAATACCATAGCAGCCCATAGCCATGCTGCGTTCTTTGCCATTTTCATCGAGCACGGTGGCTTTCATCGCCTCGCTGTACTTGGTGCCGAGCTGGAAGATATGACCGACTTCGATACCGCGCTTAATTTCTAATACGCCTTTACCGTCTGGACTGGCATCGCCGGCTACGACATTACGGATATCTGCAGTAGTAAATTCACCGCAGTCGCGCTGCCAGTTAACACCGGTTAGATGATAGCCATCGCGGTTGGCACCACAGATAAAGTCGCTGAGTTGCGCAGCGCTGTGATCTACCACAATAGGCAGGTTTAGATTAACCGGACCAAGAGAGCCGGGTGAGCAGTTTAACGTGGCTTTGATTTGCTCTTCAGTGGCAAAGGTAATTTCTGTGGCCAATCCCAGTGCGTGTTGTGCTTTTACTTCATTGAGTTCGTGATCGCCGCGCACCATCAGACCGTAAAGTTTCTCTTCACCTTCTTCATTGGTTGTACTGACAATCAGTGTTTTAAGGCATTGATCAGCACTGTTGTCGACAAAGGCACAGAGATCATCGATGCTACGCACGCTAGGAGTGGAGAGTTCGGCCATCTCAGCACAGCCTTTCGGTACTTCATTACTAGATGCAATCGCTTCGGCTTTTTCAATATTGGCGGCGTAGTCACTTTCAGTAGAGAAGACAATCGCGTCTTCACCCGAGTCGGCCAATACATGGAATTCATGAGAGACACTGCCGCCGATGCTTCCGGTGTCGGCAAGTACCGCGCGGAAGACTAAACCGGTGCGCTCAAAAATCGCAGAATAAGTCTGGTACATTTGATCATAGGTTTCTTGCAGCGATGCGTTGTCGATATGAAAGGAGTAGGCATCTTTCATACAAAATTCGCGGGTACGCATAACGCCAAAACGCGGCCGGCGCTCGTCGCGAAATTTGGTCTGGATCTGATAGAAATTTGCCGGCAGTTGTTTATAGCTGCGAATTTCACTGCGAATAATATCGGTAACCACCTCTTCATGGGTTGGGCCGAGACAAAACTCGCGGCCGTGACGATCTTTAATACGCAGTAGTTCAGGGCCAAACTGTCCCCAGCGGCCAGATTCTTCCCACAGATCGGCGGGCTGTACCACCGGCATCATAATTTCCAAGGCGCCAGATTTATCCATCTCCTGTCGCACTATGGCTTCAACTTTGCGAAATACGCGCAGGCCTATGGGCAGCCAGGAATAGAGACCCGAGGCGACTTTGCGAATCATTCCGGCTCGCAGCATGAGTTTATGGCTGATAACTTCAGCGTCGGCGGGTGATTCTTTTTTTGTTGAAATCAGGTATTGGCTGGCGCGCATGGTTTCTCTTACACTGGTGGTCAATGAGTTTAAGCCAGCTATTTTACGGTGCGCGGCTGTCGCGGTACAGTCATAAGCAGATATGAGGGCAAAATGTTTCAATTACATCCACAACTTGAGTTGGATACGGTGCTAGTAGGGCGCTTTCCGTTAAGTCTTTTACTACTCAGTAAAGATGCCAATTACCCCTGGTGTATTTTGGTGCCGCAGCGGGCCGATATGCAAGAGATCTATCAGTTAGATACTGCTGATCAGCAGCAACTTTTACAGGAGTCCTGTCTGTTGGCGGAAACGTTAGCGGATCTATTTACTGCGGATAAAATCAATGTCGCAACGATTGGTAATATGGTGCCGCAGTTGCATATGCACCATGTGGCTAGATTTAAAACTGATGTAGCCTGGCCCAAACCAGTGTGGGGCGCAGTGGAGGCGGTTGCCTACCCGCAAGATATGCTGGCCCACAGGGTCGAGAGAATTGCGTCTGCACTCGAGCCCCATGGGCTGGTGGCTCATCTTTAATGTCTTCCCGACAGAACGAAGAGACGAGGAATCTCCCAACAAATAGTCAAAATCCTGAGTACTGGCTTACGCCAGTATGACGAGAGAAACCACAGTCATCCCAGCGAATGCTGGGACCTCCAGGAGATCTCTCACATTCGTTCGAGATGACAAGAATGAACCTTCGAACTGAGAGAAACAAACTCATCTAAAGTTACTGTGCCATATCCTTAAGACCTTTAAGCGCATGAACCTTAACTGCAACTGATGCTGGACGTGCTTTAAATGTCGTCTGCTTACCAGTAAATGGGTTTATGCCTTTGTAAGACTTCTTGGCTGGACGCTTAACCGTGTGGATTTTGATCAGGCCGGCAAGCACAAACTCGCCTACGGAACGCTTCTTAACATGCCGCTGAATAAGAATTGACAGTTCCTCAAGTACAGAATTAACCTGTCTGCGGGTCATGTTGGTATTGCTTGCTAATTCGCTAATAATTTGAGTTTTGCTATACCGATCGCTGATCGCGGTAATCTTGCGGGCTGGCGCAGCAGCTTTTTTTATCGCGGTTTTTTTGGCTGGAGCCTTACTGCTTGCAGACTTTTTGGTGGTGACTTTTTTCTGGGTAACAGGTTTTTTAGTCACAGCTTTCTTTGCTGCGATTTTTTTATTACTTCCTTTTACAACAGATGCTTTTTTAGCAGTTACATTTCTCGCCGCACTTATTGTTGACGGTGCTTTCTTTTTGGCAGGCGCTTTTGCCTTTGCTTTTGGTTTCGCAGATCCTTTTTTAACAGCCATTTTCTCTTCCTTTATAAAGGTAAAATTTACACTATCCCTGTCGCGTCGAGGGGGGGGACTGCGAGCAGGGCCTCGACATTATTTATAGCCGCTGTTTTACCGTTGTGCCACGAATAGCCGTCTTTTTAGGGTTTTTTTTAGATTTCAAGGGTTTATGCTCCCGCGAGGGCATTCTCGAACTGCAGGTGCTGGGGTATAATGCGTCGCTTTTTTATAGGCTACTTATTACAGGTGGCTGTTAGATAATGGTTTAGGGAATTAACATATGCCTATTTATGAGTACCGCTGCCAGGCCTGTGGTCATGAGCTTGAAGCGTTGCAAAAGATGAGTGATGGTAACCTTGTAGACTGCCCTGCTTGTGCAAAACCAGAATTGAAAAAACAACTATCAGCCGCAGGCTTTCGTTTGAGTGGCAGTGGTTGGTACGAGACAGACTTTAAAACAGGCAGTAAAAAGAATCTTAGCGACAACAAAACCGCTACACCGGCAAAAGAAAGTTGATGTGGCTAACTAGCCTTAACGCTGGTGCGTCATAAATATAAATTTAAAATGAATTTGAGTAGGGAATGACACCTGATGTATCGATCTAACTATTGTGGATTAGTCACAAGTAAAAATATTGATGAAGAAATTACGCTCTGTGGCTGGGTTGATCGCCGTCGCGATCACGGTGGCGTTATTTTCGTTGATCTTCGCGATCGCGAAGGTATTGTTCAGGTGGTATTCGACCCCGATGCTGGTGAGTTTTTTACTCAAGCAGACAAGGTGCGCTCTGAATATGTCTTAAAGGTAACCGGCAAAGTGCGCGCTCGTAGCGAGGCAACGGTTAACTCTAATATGGCTACTGGCGAGATTGAAGTCTACGGAACGGCTCTGGAAATTCTGAATAGTGCTGTTACGCCGCCATTCCAGCTCGACGATCACGTTACCGTTGGAGAAGATGTTCGCCTAAAGTATCGCTATATGGATTTGCGTCGCACCGAGATGCAAAACAGCTTGCGCTTCCGTTCAAAAATCACCTCTTCAATTCGCAATTACCTTGTAGATCATGGGTTTTTGGATATTGAAACGCCAATTATGACTCGTGCAACCCCAGAGGGTGCTCGTGATTATTTGATCCCATCGCGAACTCATCCCGGCCAGTTCTTTGCTATGCCGCAGTCTCCTCAGCTGTTCAAGCAGCTGTTGATGGTGGCTGGTTTTGATCGTTATTACCAGATTGCCAAGTGTTTTCGCGATGAAGATCTGCGTGCTGATCGTCAGCCAGAATTTACCCAGATTGATATAGAAGCCTCTTTCGTTGATGAAGAGGACATTATGTCGATTACCGAAACTATGATTCGCGGTATTTTCGCTGAGCATATGGATGTTGAATTTGGTGACTTTCCGCGTATGACCTATGCCGATGCGATGCATAAGTATGGTTCAGATAAGCCAGATTTACGTATTCCTCTCGAGTTAGTCGAGATTAAAGACCTGCTTAAAGATATTGAATTTAAAGTTTTTGCCGGTCCAGCCAACGATCCTGCCTGCCGAGTCACTGCACTTAAGGTAACGGGCGGCGCTGATATCTCACGCAAGAAGATTGATGAGTACACCAAGTTTGTTTCGATCTATGGTGCCAAAGGTTTGGCTTGGATTAAGGTCAATGCGATTGAAACCGGTATAGAAGGATTACAGTCACCGATAATTAAATTCCTCGGCGATGAAGTAACCATGAATATTATGCAGCGACTGGATGCCAAGAATGGCGATATCGTCTTCTTTGGTGCCGACAAATCACAGATCGTCTCCGAGGCTCTCGGCGCATTGCGCTGTAAGGTAGGCCAGGATTTAAACCTCTACACTAGCGAATGGGCACCTATGTGGGTTGTCGATTTCCCGATGTTTGAAACCACCGATAACGGCGGTCTGACACCATTGCACCATCCATTTACAGCGCCTTCTTGTTCGAAAGAAGAGTTACAAGCTAATCCAAGCGAAGCGTTGTCCCGCGCCTACGATATGGTGTTGAATGGCTGTGAGTTGGGTGGCGGCTCCATTCGTATTCACGATCAGGATATGCAGCAGACCGTTTTTGATGTGCTGGGTATCAATGAAGAAGAGCAGCGCGAGAAGTTCGGCTTTCTGTTGGATGCGCTTAAACATGGTGCTCCCCCTCACGGTGGATTAGCCTTCGGTCTTGATAGATTGATTATGTTAATGGTTGGTGCAGAGTCTATTCGCGATGTTATCGCCTTTCCTAAAACGCAGTCTGCGGCCTGTCTGCTAACTGATGCCCCTGGTGATGTCGACAGTGCTCAGTTACGTGATTTAAGTATAAGAGTGCGCAGTAAGGATCCTGAAGCATAAATAATAATGATATTTCCACGGCTGCTGTTATCAGTTAGGATGGGCCAGCCGTGGATTTTGTTAGAAGCAAGAAAGTGGTAAGTGAAAGCTAGTGTAGGAAAAACTATAAACTCAGACGAGTAATCATTAAAAGAGGTGTTACCGATGAAAGTTATAAAAAAGACTAAGGAATACACTGTTTACCAGAAAGGCTCAGGCCGTTATGCAGTAAAAAATGCTGATAAAAACTGGGTAAACGCAGATGAGAAAGTAACTATTTTATTGGCTGAAGGCTTAATTAAAACTGTACAGCCTGCTCCTGTAGTAGAGGAATCCCCCGCGGTAGAAGAAGCTGCTCCTGTTACAGAAGAAGCTGCTCCTGTTATAGAAGAAGCTCCCGCTACAGTAGAAGCTGTTCCAGTTGTAGAAGATGTGGTTGAAGAGGCTGCTGCTCCTGCTCCTGTTACAGAAGACGCTGCTCCCGTAGTAGACGATGTGGTTGAAGACGCTCCGGCGGCAGAAGAAGCTCCAGCTGAAAAGCCAAAAGCAAAGTCGAAAGCAGCACCAAAAGCCAAAGCTGCTCCTAAGGCCAAAGCTGCACCGAAGGCCAAAGCTAAGGCTGCACCCAAGGCTAAAGCAAAGGCCGCGCCAAAAGCAAAAGCTAAGGCTGCTCCCAAAGCTAAAGCCGAGCCAAAAGCCGACGAGTAATTTCGTTCGCTCAGAAAAGACCTTTTGGATTTATTTCAAAAGGTCTTTTTTTTGGCTGTGGTTTTTCAACCTTCAACTAATCAATGACTTGTCCTAAGTCATTCAAGCATTGACATCGACTCTTATCCTGGACCATTAACTAGAAATCTGGTTGCTGATTAGCTACATTGAAACAGTCCTACATTAAAGGAACTACTATGAAGAAGAGAACGATTGTCGCTGTGATTGTTGTGCTTCTGGTCGGAGTGATCTATCTGCTCTCGCGGCCTGATTTACCTGAAGCAACCTTGTTTGAGGTCTCTTCGGGGGTGGTTGAAAAAACCGTCTCCAATACACGGGCGGGTACGGTAGATTCCTGCCTGCGCTCCAAATTATCCCTACCGATTGGCGGTCAAATTGCTCAGTTGCATGTTCGCGAAGGCGATCTAGTTGAAACGGGCCAGCTGTTGATGTCACTGTGGAATGATGACCGCAAGGCGCAGGTTGAGCAGGCTAAGGCTCAGGTTCAGTCCACTAGCAAGGACCATCAGGCGGTCTGCATTGCAAGTTCATCTGATGCCCGTGAGGCTAAGCGTCTCTCGCGACTGTTAAAACAAAAGCTGATCTCAGCAGAGCGTGCCGATATGGCCGCCGCCAAGTCACTGGCTAGCGAAGCGGCCTGTGCGGCGGCAGATGCGCGTAAAACGCAATCATTGGCCAGCGTTAAACTCGCCGAAGCTATTTTGGCTCAAACTTATTTACACGCGCCGTTTGCCGGTCGGGTTGCAGAAGTGACCGGCGAGGTGGGTGAGTTTTCTACGCCGTCACCACCGGGGGTGCCAACCCCTCCTGCGATCGATCTATTGACCGATGACTGCCACTATATCAGCGCGCCGATTGATGAGGTGGATGCCTCAGATATTGCCGTGGGTATGCCGGTGCGGGTGACCATGGATTCCTTCCGGGAGCGTGATTTCCCGGCCACTATTCGCAGGATCTCTACCTATGTCTTAGATTTTGAAAAGCAGGCGCGCACGGTTGAAGTAGAGGCAGATCTGCTGGCTGATCAGCAGATGCCACGATTGCTGGCCGGTTATAGTGCCGATATGGAAATTGTTTTAGAGGCCAAAGAGAATGCCCTGCGGGTGCCGACTGAATTGATTGTCGATGAGAAGTTTGTCTTAGTGGTGGATCGAAAATAATCTTATACAGCAGCGTGAAATTAAACTGGGTCTCGCCAACTGGCATTACAGTGAAGTGCTCAGTGGCCTTGAAGAGGGCGATTTAATTGTCAGTAATATTGGTGCCAAGGGCATTGTTGTCGGTGCCGAGGTGGTTGTGCAGCCGTGATTAAACTTGAGAGGGTTAATAAGACCTATCAGGTTGGCGAGTCGCCATTGCGTGCGCTGCGCGATGTTAGCCTGTCAATTGAAGCTGGCGAATACCTGTCGATTATGGGCCCCTCTGGGTCGGGAAAATCGACATTGCTGAATATGATTGGATTACTCGATCGGCCGGATTCAGGACGTTATTGGTTTGATAATGTCGCCACTGAAGTACTTGCCGAAGAAAAGCGCGCGCGACTGCGCGGGGAAAATATTGGCTTTATTTTTCAATCATTTCATCTGGTTAATCGACTGACGGCCTTTGAAAATATTGAATTACCCTTGATGCTCGCTGAACAGCCAGTCAAGCAGCGCCGCCAAGCCGTTGCAGGAGGTGTTGGAGATGGTCGGTCTGACATCCCGCGGCAAGCACAAACCCAACCAGCTATCGGGTGGCCAATTGCAGCGTGTGGCGATTGCCCGCGCAATTGTCATGCGACCGCGATTGCTGCTTGCCGATGAGCCCACCGGCAATTTGGATTCGCGCTCCGGCGGCGAGGTGATTGAGGTGTTGGAAAGCTTAAATCGCGAGGGCATTACCTTGATTATGGTTACCCATGATCAGAATATCGGTGATCGTGCGACCCGGCATATTCGCATGGTCGACGGGCAGATTGATCGGGATAGCTGTAACCCCAATGCAAATAGCCAGGTGGACAATGAAACTGCGTGATCAGCTTGTTTTCAATACGCAGATATTTCAGCGCCATGGCGTGCGCACCTTCCTTTTATTACTCGCCGTGGGCATCGGCGTTGCATCAGTCATTTTATTGACCAGTCTTGGCGAGGGCGCGCGGCGCTATGTGGATCGAGAATTCTCAGCACTGGGCAACCGAGTATTAATTGTTCTGCCCGGTCGCAAAGAAACCACAGGCAGTGGGCCACCTATCTATGGTGCCGTACCCAGAGATTTAACCCTCGAGGATGCCGTCGCGCTAGAGCGCATCCCCGGCGTATTGGCGATGGCACCGATTATTGCGGGCATGACCACGGTGGCTCGGGATAGTCGCTCCAGAGAGGTGATTACACTGGGCAGTACTGATGCTTTTTTTGCCGTTCGTAAACTCGGTGTCGGTGCTGGAAAGATACTCTCAACGCGCACCCGCAGCGAGGCGCTGGCAATCTGTGTGCTGGGCGTAAAACTTAAGCGCGAATTATTTGGCAATAGCCGTGCGCTGGGCCAGTGGGTACGTGTTGGCGATCGTCGAATGCGGGTTGTTGGCGTGCTCGAGGAGCGTGGCGAATCACTGGGTTTGGACCTGCGCGATATGCTGGTGATTCCAGTGCGCACCGCCGAACAGCTATTCGATTCACCGGGGCTGTTTCGAATTATGTTGGATATAGCCGCCAGTGCCGACAGCGATAAAATTCAGCAGCAAATGTTATCGATTATTCGCCAGCGCCACGATGGTGAAGAGGATGTTACCGTGATCAGCCAGGATTCGATGCTAGCCGCTTTCGATAATATTCTCGAGGTACTGACCATGGCCATTGCGGCGATCTCGTCGATCAGTTTATTGGTCGCGGGTATTTTAATAATGAACATCAGTCTTATTTCCGTCAGTCAACGGCGACGGGAAATAGGCTTATTAAAAGCCATTGGTGCCAGCAGTCGGCAGATTAAACAGCTATTTGTCGGCGAGTCGCTGTTGCTGATTTCTATGGGTTCCATCGCCGGTATTCTGTTTGCTTTTGCGGTGATATTTGTCCTTGCCAATCTGTGGCCCGACTTTCCGCTTATGCCGCCAATTTGGGCGGTGCCCGCAGCCGTGAGTATTGCCTTTTTGACCGGCCTGACATTCTCAATTATGCCCGCCAAACGCGCCGCGGCTCTAGACCCAGTGCTGGCTCTGCGGGGTATTCAAACATGAGACTTCGCGACAGCAGCAGTTGGGTATTTAAAGCACTGTGGATGCAACGCACACGAACGCTTTTAACTATTGCGGGCTTTTCGATTGGCATTGCCGCGATGGTCTTGCTGAGTGCTTTGGGTGAGGGTTTGCGGCTGTTTGTGATGAATGAATTTACCCAGTTTGGCAGCCATATTGTTGCGGTTAATCCGGGTAAAACCGAAACCTTTGGTATCGGTGGATTATTAAATACTACCAGACCGCTGTCCCTGCAGGACGCCTCGGCAATTGCCAAACTGCCAAATGTCGAAGAGGTCGTGCCGGTAGTGATGGGCAATGCCAAAATTAAAGCTGGGCAGCGAGGGCGTTATATCGATATCGCCGGGGTAGGTGGCGCAGCGGATAAGGCTTGGAAGCTCGAGTTGGAACTGGGCAGCTTTTTGCCGGCGGATGATTTGCAGCGGGCGCGCTCTTTTGTGGTCTTGGGTAGTAAGGTCCGCGAGGAACTGTTTGGTACGGTTAATCCGGTTGGGGATTTTGTTCATATCGGCGGAGCGCGTTTTCGGGTGATTGGTGTTACTGCACCCAAAGGTGAATTTCTCGGTACCGATTTGGATGATCTGGTCTATATCCCCGCAGGCAAGGGTATGCAGCTGTTTAATCGCCAGAGTTTGATGGAAATTGATATTTTCTATAATCCCAGATCCTCAGGCGAGGCCATGGCCGCAAAAATAAGTAAACTATTGATCGATCGGCATGGGTTTGAAGACTTCACCATAGTCACTCAGGATCAGGTGCTTTCAACTATGGATAATATTTTATCCATTTTAACCTTTGCCGGAGCAGGACTTGGCGCTATCTCGCTTTTGGTCGGGGGCGTGGGCATCACCACCATTCTAATGATCACCGTCAATGAGCGAATCACGGAAGTGGGCCTGTTGCGCGCGCTGGGTGGCACCGTGGGGCAGGTGCGCACGCTGTTTTTAGGTGAAGCCCTAGTGCTGGGTTTAATTGGTGGGGTCTGTGGGATTCTGCTGGTGGCCTTTCTATTGTTGATTATCTTTTTGTTTGTGCCCGGTTTGCCGGTCGCCCTGAGCCCCAAGATCGTACTGGGAGCCTTGGGTATCTCTATGCTGATTGGCTTAATTGCCGGCGGCCAGCCCGCCTCGCGCGCAGCCAAGCTAACGCCTATTGATGCGCTTAGATCTGAATAGGGAACTGAGGAGGGAGTTGAGGCTGGAGCTGAATAGAGAGCCGAGTAAATGTAGTTGACTCAACGGCGCAGGGTTGCAACACTCGCAAGCTAATTAAAACGCAAGCAATCCCATGACCCGAATAATTGGCATAGACCCAGGATCACGTCGTACTGGCTACGGTATTATCGACGTGGACGCGGGTAAACCGCGCTACGTGACTAGCGGAATTATTCGCCTGCCGGAAGGGTCTCTTCCCGAACGATTAAAAATTATTTTTGATGGTGTCACCCAGTTGGTGGGGCAATATCATCCCCAGCAGATGGGTATTGAAGAGGTATTTTTATCCCATAATGCCAGTTCCGCACTAAAGTTGGGGCAGGCGCGGGGCGCGGCAATTGTCGCAGGCGTTCATGCGGGGCTTTCTGTTGGCGAGTATTCTGCGCGCAGCGTGAAGCTTGCAGTGGTGGGTACCGGTGCCGCCGATAAAAATCAGGTACAGATGATGATTGTGCAGCTTTTAAAATTGTCCGAATCGCCCGCAGAAGACGCCGCCGATGCCTTGGCCGTAGCGCTCTGTCATGCACAGAGTATGCGTTCGCTAAGTGCCATAGCCGGGGCAACCAGCTATGCCCGCGGACGGCACAAATAAATTCGCGGCTAAATTCACCGCCATAAACAGTAATAGACGAGATTTGAAAAGATTATGATTGGACGACTTCAGGGTAAGGTAGTAGAAAAGCAAGCACCGGATTTATTGATCGATGTGCAGGGTGTTGGCTATGAGGTATTGGTGTCGCTGAATACCTTTTTTGATGTCCCTGAGATTGGCGCTGTTGTAACCCTGCACACCCACTTTGTGGTGCGTGAAGACATTCAACAACTGTACGGATTTACCAAGCTCTCTGAGCGCAGTCTGTTCCGTAACCTGATTAAGGTTAATGGTGTGGGTCCAAAAATGGCCCTGGCAATCCTCTCGGGTATGTCTGCCAATGACTTTGCGCTCTGTGTGCACAACAACGATACAGCCGCGCTGGTTAAGTTACCTGGCGTCGGCAAGAAAACGGCCGAACGCCTGTTAATTGAAATGCGCGATAAGATTGGCGATATAGACACTACCGCCGGTGGCGGTAGTTCTACTGGAAATCGCGGTGCCAAGTCTGATATAGGTCAAGAGGCGGAGAGCGCACTGATCGCTCTGGGTTACAAACCTACGGATGCCGCGAAGATTATTAATCGCGTCGCTGATGAAACGGTCACCGATGCGGGACAGTTGATACGTCTCGCACTGAAAAGTATGAGCTCACAATAGTCCTCATATTTGAATAAAGCCTTGGCCGGTTAGTGAAAAATGCATACCACCAAGGTATGCTACCCAGCAAAACCAAGATGGTGTTAGATGATAGAACCGGATCGCATAATATCCCCCGATATCTCTGTTGCTGAAGAGCGTTTTGATCGCGCCTTAAGACCTGTATCGCTCGCCGATTATGTCGGCCAGCCAGTGGTCGTTGAACAGCTGGATATCTTTATACAGGCGGCGCGAAAACGCGATGAACCTCTTGATCACACCCTAGTATTTGGCCCTCCCGGCCTGGGTAAAACCACCCTGGCACATATTATTGCCAACGAGATGCAGGTGGATCTTAAAACCACCTCTGGGCCAGTTTTGGAAAAAGCCGGTGACTTGGCGGCCCTGCTGACTAATCTTGAACCTGGCGATGTCTTGTTTATTGATGAGATCCACCGTCTCAGCCCCGTGGTTGAAGAAATTCTCTATCCGGCAATGGAAGATTACCAGCTTGATATTGTGATTGGCGAAGGCCCCGCGGCGCGCTCCATCAAACTCGATCTACCGCCTTTTACCCTCGTCGGGGCGACCACCCGAGCGGGTCTACTGACCTCGCCATTGCGCGATCGGTTTGGCATAGTCCAGCGCCTTGAATTCTATTCTGAAGTCGACCTGACCAGTATTGTGCGTCGCGCCGGTGATATCTTAAATGTTCAAGTGGATGCCGACGGTGCGCAGGAAATTGCCTGTCGCTCAAGAGGTACGCCGCGAATAGCCAACCGACTGCTGCGCCGCGTGCGCGACTATGCAGAAGTTAAAGGTGACGGCACTATTTCCGCAGAGGTTGCCGATGCCGCACTGAATATGCTCAATGTAGATCAGCGTGGTTTTGATCATCAGGATCGACGTCTGCTGTTAACCCTGATGGAAAAGTTTGAAGGTGGCCCTGTGGGTGTGGATAGTTTGGCTGCCGCTATGAGTGAAGAGCGCGGCACTATTGAAGATGTTTTGGAACCCTATCTGATTCAGCAGGGTTATCTGATGCGTACCTCCAGAGGGCGTATGGCTACCCGTATGTGTTATGAATATTTTGGTTTAAAGAGTCCAAAACCGGTCAATCAGCAGATGGATGCGCTTGATGATTAAGGATGTTGCTGAATTTTCTCTGCCAATCAGAATTTATGTCGAAGATACCGACGCTGGCGGCATTGTCTTTTACGCCAACTATCTAAAATTTATGGAAAGGGCGCGCACGGAATTAATGCGTAGTCTAGGCTTTGACAAACCGGCACTGTTTGATGGAATGCAGTTTGTCGTCTATGAAGTTGGACTTAAATACCACAGCCCTGCAGTGCTCGATGACCAGATTTTTGTCACGGCAAGGCTGAATAAAGCGACCAGGGCAACCTTCGAAATGACTCAGCAAGTTTTTCGTGGTACTTCAGGTGAGGGTAGAGAACTATTAGTCGAGGGCAGTGTAAAAGTTGCCTGTATCGATGCCCACAGCAAGCGCCCCAAAGGCATGCCAAAAATGATGTTTGAAACCTTAAAAAGCCAAATTGGCTGAACTCGGAGTTTACGCAGGTGATTGAAGAAAATTTATCCATATGGTCGTTAATTGTCCATGCCAGTTTGCTGGTGAAATTTGTCATGGCTGTTCTGTTTATTGCCTCAGTGATGTCATGGGTGATGATTGTTCAGCGCGGCTTGTATCTTCGCAGTGCTCAGCGCGGTTACCGCGAATTTGAAGACGCCTTCTGGTCTGGTGTTGACCTTAACAGTCTCTACCGGGATATTACTCAGAGAGCCAAGCAAGAGGGTGGCACTGATGGCATAGAGAATGTCTTTCGCGCCGGCTTTCGTGAATTTAACCGTCTCACTCAAGGCGATAAAGCGGATCCCGATGCGGTGATGGAAGGTGCTGATCGCGCTATGCGTGTAGCGCTTTCAAGAGAAGATGAAAAACTCAATATCAGCCTGCCATTTTTGGCCAGTGTTGCATCCGTAAGTCCCTATATTGGGCTGTTTGGCACGGTGTGGGGGATTATGAACTCCTTCCGCGGACTGGCCATGGTTCAGCAGGCAACACTAGCAACAGTAGCGCCGGGTATTTCCGAGGCCTTGATTGCCACAGCCATGGGACTATTTGCTGCGATTCCTGCAGTTATTGCCTATAACCGCTATGCGGCACTAGTGGAAATAACTAATAGTAATTATGAAACTTTTGCGGAAGAATTCTCCAGTATTCTGCACCGTCAAGTACATGCCCACTGAGGCTTGATAAGTGAAGAGTAAAAGAACAAAACGAAAACTGGTTGCCGAGATCAATGTCGTCCCCTACATCGACGTAACATTGGTCTTACTCGTGGTGTTTATGATTACCGCGCCGCTGTTAATGCAGGGTGTTAAAGTCGAGTTGCCCGACGCTAACTCGGCGCCTATGGACACCAAAGATCAGGAACCCTTTATCGTTTCAATAAAAGCAGATGGCAGTTATTGGATTGATGTTAAGGGCGAAAATCGCGTTCAGAGCTTGGCTGTTATTAAAGACAGAGTAGCGAAGGTATTGCGTCAGACCCCCAAAACACCCGTGTTGGTGTGGGGTGATAGCAGTGTTGATTACGGCGTTGTGGTCAATCTGATGAGTGAATTACAAGCGGCGGGTGCTCCCTCAGTAGGGCTGGTTACGGAGCCACCGCAGAAATAATATGAGTTCTTATCTGAGTTACTCAGTTGCAGTTTTTGTCAGTCTGTTGCTGCATATTGGATTGGTCGGTGCGCTGTTTGTCGACTGGCAGCCAGAGACTGAGCGAGTGATTATGCAGCCGCAATACATTGAGGCTAAACTTGTTGAGCTGGCGCCGAAGAAAAAAACGCCGCCAGCTAAGCCAAAAGCACAGCCAAAAAAGCCTAAAATAGATTTGGCCAAGAAAAAGCGTGAAGAGAAAAAACGCTTGGCTAAAATGGCCGCGCAGAAAAAGGCCGCAGAAAAGAAACGCCTCGAACAGGAGCGTTTAACTAAGGCCGAGCAAGAGCGCAAAGAGCAGCAACGGCTAGAAGAGTTGCGTCGCCAGCAGGAAGAAGCTGAAAGGCTGCGTAAAGAATCGGACTTTGCCGAAGCGCTGGCAGAAGAGCAGGCGCTTATCAATGCTCAGCAAGATGAGCAGGCGGCCAATAGTTACCGACAGTTGATTCAACAGCGCCTGTCAGAGAACTGGAGTCGGCCGCCAAGTGCGCGCCTTGGTATGGAAACACTTATTCGTATTCGTCTGGTACCTACCGGACGGGTTGTTGGAGTCACGGTTTTGAAGTCCAGCGGTGATAGTGCATTTGATCGCTCAGTGGAGCAGGCAGCATTAAAGGCCGAGCAATTTGTTGAACTTCAGGGCATGAGTCCGGTACTGTTTGAAAGTAAATTCCGTCAGGTTGATGTGGCATTTAGCCCTGAAGATCTTCGCCAGTAAGCGAACGTTGAGTGAAAATAAAAAGGAGAAGTCTGTGGGTCACAAAATATTAGCCTTATTGTTACTGATGATGGTTTCCTCAGCCAGTTACAGTGAGTTGGTTATTCGCGTTACTCAAGGCAATGATAAACCGACCAAAATCGCTATAGCGCCAATTGATCAAGGCGGGATTAAGATCAGCGAAGATATTAGCCGTATTGTTGAGTCAGACCTTCAGCGCAGTGGATTATTTAAAACCATTGAACGCCGCGACATGCTCGCCTTTCCGGGCCGAGCCCAAGATGTCTACTATCGCGACTGGCGACTGCTTGGCACCGAGTATTTAGTCGCTGGGCAATTGCGCTCAATTGGTAGTGGTCGTTACCAACTTGAATTTAGCCTGTTAAATGTCACCGCACAAAAGACGGTCTTAACTCACAAAGTCAGCGGTTCAATAACCCAAATGCGAGATCTCGCTCATTTGATGAGTGATAAGGTCTATGAGGAAATTACCGGTATTCGCGGAGCCTTCTCGACAAGACTCGCCTACGTCACTGCCGTGCGTAAAAATAACATATACACCTATAGACTCAATGTTGCCGACGCTGACGGCGCCAGAGAAAAGCTAGTGTTGGAATCCGCCGAGCCAATTATGTCGCCCTCATGGTCGAGCAATGGCAAAGAGCTTGCTTATGTGTCGTTTGAAACCGGACGCCCGGCTATCTTTCGGCAAAATTTAGTCACCGCCGAGCGCCAGCAGTTAACCAACTTCACCGGTCTCAATGGTGCACCCTCCTGGTCACCGGACGGTACAAAGATGGCCATGGTTTTATCAAAAGATGGCAATCCCGAGATATATTTGCTGGATTTACAGAGCAATAAATTCTCTCGTTTGACACGACATTTTGCTATCGATACCGAACCCACTTGGATGCGTGACGGAAAAAGCCTGTTATTTACCTCTGATCGAGGCGGAACACCCCAAATATATAAATTAAATATTGCAACCAAGGCCACGGAACGCCTAACATTCAACGGTAATTATAATGCTCGACCGAACCTGGCACCCGATGGGCGAACAATGGCCCTGGTTCATCGGCAAACAGACACTTTTCATATTGCCTCGTTTGATTTAAAAACCGGCAGAATGATTGAATTAACTGAAACACGACTGGACGAATCTCCGACAGTTGCGCCTAACGGAGCTATGATTATCTATGCTACCAAGCAGGGCGACAGAGGAGTTCTTGCCGCTGTTTCTCTCGATGCTGGAGTACGCTATGTACTGCCCTCCAGCATCGGAGATGTAAGAGAACCAGCATGGTCACCTTTTTTACGCTAAACTTTTTCTAAATCTATGCTCACAGGAGTTAAACATGAAAGTATCATTTATCAAGTCTGGTCTTAGTGCACTGTTTTTGGCAGCGCTTCTTGCAGGTTGTAGCAGTAACCCAGTTGTTGACGAGCAGCCAGCGTCAACCGATATTGAAGACACATCAGTGCAAACTGGCCAAGTTGATAGTTCAGAGATTGAAGATGCGGCAGTTGACGTTGAAGCTATAGCCGCTGACACCATCTTCTATTTCGACTTTGACAAGGCATTACTCAAGCCTGAGTCGCGTGCGGCACTACTTGAGCATTCTGCAATGTTACAGGGCAACCCTCGCAATGTTCGTCTTGAAGGTCATGCCGATGAGCGTGGTACTCGAGAGTACAACATGGCATTGGGTGAGCGCCGTGCACAGGCCGTTAAAGAATTTTTGGTTCTTCAGGGCGTATCACCCAGCTTGATTGAAGTGATCAGCTACGGCGAAGAGCGAGCAGCAGCCTACGGCAGTAATGACGACGCATGGGGCTTAAACCGCCGCGTTGAATTAAAATAAATTTTATCTGGCTTTGTCACTAAGCCAGCATAAAACCCCTGCGGCCAGAGTTAAATTGTTAGCTCTGGTCGTTGGCTTATGCGGAATAAATAGGAATACCTTGGAATAGCCATGAAATCACCAATCGTGCGTACTTCGCTTGCCCTTTTAACTGTTAGCTTGGCCTTAACCTCGGTTGCTGCTATTGCACAAAATCCGACCACACCCGTGGTTGATTTAAGTGCTGCAAATACAACCCCAGTGAATGCCGTAAAAACACCCACAGCAAACGTCGGCGACAGCTATTACCAGTCACAGATATTGCAGGATGAAGTGCGTGAGCTGAGAGGAATGGTTGAACAGCTCAGCTATGAACTGCAGCGCGTTAAACAGCGTCAGATGGATGACTATCTAGATATTGACCGCAGACTTAGTGCCGCAATGTCTGGGCAACCAGCTGCCGCCGCCGGTCTTGAAATCGAAGACCAGACAGCACAGACCACTGAAACGGGAGTGTCGACCACTGAGCCTGAACAGAGCGGTGTTGCCGGAGCAGTTCAGACAGTCGAAGAGACTTCACTAAACAGCGAAGAGATCGCTGAGGACTATGCTCAGGCATCCAACTTACTCTTAAAGCAGCGTGACTTTAATGGGGCTGTAGAAGCCTTTAAACAGCATGTTGTCAAATACCCCAATAGTCCCTACAGTGCCAACGCTCACTATTGGCTCGGTGAGATTTATCTTTTGCAGGGGCAGGATGAAATGGCTCGTCAGGCTTTTGCATTAGTCGTAGAGCAGCACCCATCCCATGGCAAAGCGCTAGATGCTAATTTTAAATTGGGTAAGATCTACCATCAGTTAGGTGAGTTAGACCGCGCCCGAGAATTGTTAGAAGCAGCGGCAAAAGGAACGGGTGGCGCTGCTATCAAAGCGCAAAATTATTTAAATAATAATTTCTAGTCCCGAATATAATTTTAACCGCCTAATTCTTAGCGAATAACCGAATAAAAAAATAATAAAATGTCTGAAACTGAACTGCGAATTACCGAAATATTCCATTCACTCCAGGGTGAAACCAGCACCACTGGATTGCCCACCGTATTTGTGCGCCTGACCGGCTGCCCGCTACGCTGTGGTTACTGTGACACTGCATACGCCTTCGAGGGCGGCAGTAAAATGGCCCTTAGCGAGATTATGGCCACAGTGGCTGAATACGGTGCCAAATACGTTACCGTGACCGGAGGCGAACCTCTCGCGCAACCTCAGTGCATCGAATTACTTGAGAGTCTCTGTGATCAGGGTTATCGCGTTTCACTTGAGACCAGTGGCGCCCTGCCAATCGCCGATGTTGATAAGCGCGTGATTAAAATTGTCGACTTAAAGACCCCAGGCTCAGGAGAGGTTTCAAAAAACCTCTATGAGAATATCGAACACCTACTTCCCGAAGATGAAGTTAAGTTTGTTATTTGCGACCGACAGGATTACGACTGGACCTGTATGAAAGTCGATGAGTTGGGCCTGCAGGGCAGGGTAGCTGAAGTGCTGTTCTCGCCAAGTCAGGGACAGCTAGCGCCGAGGCAACTTGCAGAGTGGATATTAGACGATAAACTAAACGTCAGACTGCAGCTGCAAACCCACAAATATATCTGGGGCGATCAGCCCGGCCATTAACTTTTTTCGTAAAACTCTCGTATAAAAGGCATCAGCAAACATGTCAAAAAAAGCCGTAATTTTGGTCTCCGGAGGCCTTGATTCAACAACCGTAGTGGCCATGGCGAAAAGTCAGGGTTACGACTGCTATACCCTAAGTTTTGATTACGGTCAGCGTCACCGCTCAGAACTGGTAGCCGCACAGCGTGCCTCTGAACTAATGACCGTGTATGATCATAAAGTAGTGAAATTGGATCTGGGTACCATCGGTGGTTCTGCACTGACGGATACAGCCATCGATGTCCCCGAAGAAGAGACCTCAGGTATCCCCGTAACCTATGTTCCCGCCCGCAACACCGTATTTCTATCCATAGCCCTAGGTTGGGCGGAAGTGCTCGGAGCCAATGATATTTTCCTTGGCGTTAACGCAGTGGATTACTCCGGTTATCCCGATTGCCGCCCAGAATATATTAGCGCCTTTGAAAGCATGGCCAATCTAGCAACCAAAGCCGGCGTCGAAGGCCATCGCCTTAGTATTCACGCCCCCCTAATTGATATGACCAAGGCTCAAATTGTCCAGTCAGGCTTAGCTTTAGGCGTAGATTACAGCCAGACAGTTTCCTGTTATCAAGCTAATTCAGAAGGTCAAGCCTGCGGTAGATGCGAGAGTTGTAGATTGCGCAAGCAGGGCTTTGATCAAGCTGGCGTAGAAGACCCCACGAGATATCAAAATAACGCTTGAATTTTAAGTTTTGGTCAGTATGATACGCACCTCTTCTGAGGGCCGTTAGCTCAGCGGTAGAGCAGTTGGCTTTTAACCAATTGGTCGATGGTTCGAATCCATCACGGCCCACCAAACAAATAAAAAAGCCACCCATAGGGTGGCTTTTTTATTTGTCTGATGGGTTCGTCTGGAAAGAACCACCGTTCGACAAACACGGCTCCAGCCGAGTTTGGACAGCCTTCAGGCTGCCCCGCAGGGGTAGATAGCAGCCTAAAGCTGCTATCTATCAATCCATCCCATACTTCCAGTCAGCACAACCTACCTTCCATAGTCAATAATCCATAGGGTGGCTTTTTTATTTGTCTGATGGGTTCGTCTGGAAAGAACCACCGTTCGACAAACACGGCTCCAGCCGAGTTTGGACAGCCTTCAGGCTGCCCCGCAGGGGTAGATAGCAGCCTAAAGCTGCTATCTATCAATCCATCCCATACTTCCAGTCAGCACAACCTACCTTCCATAGTCAATAATCCATAGGGTGGCTTTTTTATTTGTCTGATGTGTTCGTCTGGAAAGAACCACCGTTCGACAAACACGGCTCCAGCCGAGTTTGGACGCCGCAGGCGCCCCGAAGGGGTAGATAGCAGTCTAAAGCTGCTGGAATCACAAATCGTCTTCTAAGACGATTTGGACAGACTTCAGGCTGCCCCGAAGGGGTAATAGCAGTCTAAAGCTGCTGGAATCACAAATCGTCTTCTAAGACGATTTGGACAGACTTCAGGCTGCCCCGAAGGGGTAGATAGCAGTCTAAAGCTGCTGGAATCACAAATCGTCTTCTAAGACGATTTGGACAGACTTCAGGCTGCCCCGAAGGGGTAGATAGCAGTCTAAAGCTGCTGGAATCACAAATCGTCTTCTAAGACGATTTGGACAGACTTCAGGCTGCCCCGAAGGGGTAGATAGCAGTCTAAAGCTGCTATCTATCAATCCATCCCACACTCCCAGTCAGTACAACCTACATACCATAGGCAATAACCCATAGGCTGGCTTTTTATTTGTCTGATGTGTCCGTATGGAAAGAACCACCTTTCGACCAAACGCGAAGGTGTTTGAACATGAGGCGCAATGCGCTGAAGCCCGCAGATTCGTAATAGTCGCTTAAACTCATATACCCATAAGACGTTATATACGGTTGTAATATTTGACTACTCAGGTCTGAATCGGTATAAATAAGCGATTAAATACGGAGTAGATTGGAAAATGAATTTAGAGGCGATTAATGGTGAAAGCGCAAATAGCGAATCCCTCGAAGTCATTGTCGCCATAGCTGAAACATCTGACGAGACCTGTAATAAAATAACTCGAACTTTGACTAGTCTTTCAAATTTAAGAGGCGTCGAACCCCTTCCTGAAGAGTCGCTGGAGCTTGCATATAGGCTCTAAGTAACTCAATTTGAGCCGGTGACATGCTCGCGATGGTTTCATTTTCATCGTAGCATAACAGGAACGGCGCAGAACACTTCAGCGGTTTGGATAAGTTGTTAGCTACTTCTAGCGGTAACATACGGATGCCTTGCTCGTAATTACCAATCCTTGATGGTGAGTATAAGCCACCGGATGCGTCAGATAACTCCTTGAGCGATAGGCCTAAATTAGTCCGTTGCTCCCGAAGTCTTTCCCCTATTTTTTCTTTTAAATTCATAGAGTCATTATCCATGACGCCTAAATTATTTACCGACACGTATTGTGTGATTTAGTGAAATGATTCGTGTTGTTACGTCCAAGCGTAGTTAGTAGTTATTAAGATAGATTAAAAAAACCCTTACAACATGAAAACTGACCAGTTCTTAGAGTTTCGGATCTTAGCCAATACTTTTGATAATTGATTGGTATTAAAACCATTGAATAGTTATTGTTCTTCAAACGACTATTATTTTGTGTCTCATCAGCACTAAAAAGACTAGTGCTAAAAAACCCTTGATAAAGAGGCCTGCATGAAAATCCACCAAGTCTACACCGCCAGTGAACTGCGTAACTTTACCTACCTAATCGAGCTGGAAAATCGCAGCGCCATTGCGATCGACCCCTGGGACGAAGCTGTGGTTAATAAGCTGCTCAGTGAAAACCAGCTCAGCCTCAAAGCGATTATCAATACCCACGAACACTGGGATCATATTCAGGGGAATCCAGCGTTAGTCGCTCAACATGGCTGCGAAGTATGGGCTCATGAAAATGGTTGGGGAAAGATCCCCGGCCTTAGTCGGACACTGGTTGCCGGTGAGCGAATTGCTCTGGATACTGACATGGAATTACAGGTGTTGGACACCCCAGGTCATACCTTCGCCCACCTGTGCTTTTTGCTGTTAGAGCAGTCTCAGATAAAAGCAGTATTTACCGGTGATACATTATTTAGCGCAGGGGTTGGCCACTGCCGCAGTGGCGATGCTCAAGCGCTTTATCAAACTATCTCTGAGCAGTTTCACCGTTTGCCGGATGAAGTGCTGGTATATCCCGGACATGAGTATCTGGAAAATAATTTACGCTTTACGCTAAGCCTAGAACCGGGCAATGTAAATGCCCAAACTTGGCTTAAACGCGCTGTTGAATCAGACCCTACCGTTGAGCCTATCATTACCTGTATTGGCGATGAGAGGCTGTTTAACAGCTTTTTCCGGCTTGATAGTGCAGATATCCGAGAGCGTCTCGATTGTCTGACAGCGACCGACCAGCAGGTGTTTATAGCCCTGCGATCACTGCGTGACAATTGGTAACTAAAATAGGCTGTTTACTTAAAAGACTATTTGCTCAAAAGGCTATTTGAGCAGATCCACTGCAATCATCAGAGCAAAGCTAAAACTTACCAGCAAACCACAGGCGGGAACCCAAAGAGGCAGATTTATCCGGGTAACTTTTTCCTGATTATCCTCATTGAGCTTTATTCGCAAGAGTGACGCATTGACCAGCGTGGCAATAATCAAAATCATCAGCGACGTCGTTTCCGCCAAGCTCTCAATTGCAAAGCTCAGCGCCAAAACACAAACCAAAACGATCACAGAGGCCGTGGCTTTTATCGGTGTCTGGGTGCGCGGATTGATATCCGCCATAAACCGTAGTGCTTTTGGTGCCAGGGACTGGCGACTCATGCCGTACAAAACTCGTGACGCCATAATTATCTGAATTAAGCCGCCATTCAGAATAGCGAAGATACTGATCAGGCTAATCACTGCTGGATCGGCGCCAGACTTTATCTCATAGATATAACTGAGAGGAGCCTTTTGTTGGCCCAGTTCCGCTGGAGGGATACTCAGCACTGCCACCAGTGTGACCAAAAAGTAGATCAGGGTAGTCAGTACTAGCGTGATAATAATTGCCCGCGGTAAGGTATTTTCAACATCCTTGATCTCTTCGGCAACATTGACCATATCCTCAAAGCCAATAAAGGCATAAAACGCCAAGAAAGACCCACTTAAGATTCCCAGCCAGACTACCCCATCGAACCCCGGCATAAGTTCATGGCTGCGCAAAGGAATGGTAGAAAATTCATCTCGCGCAACCCAGATAATCACCATCAGACCGCCCACTTCGACAAGCGTAATAATAGCTGCAGCCATCACCGATTGACCTATACCCCAAGCGGCAAGGAGACCTAAGGCGATACTAATCAGCACAATCGCGGCCCAATCTGGAATGGGTATAAAGGTTTGAAGATAGCCGACAAAACCATTGGCTAGGGCAGCGGCGGAAACACAGCCATTGAGAATAACCAAAATACCGATAAATACAGCCAGTTGTTTGTAATTGAAAGCCTGCTGAACATAGACCGCTTCACCCGCACTCTTCGGGTAGCGACTGGATAGCTCAGCAAAGGTCAAAGCCGTAAATGCCGATAGCAGTGCCGCGACCATAAATGACAGCGGCGCCATCATGCCTGCGCGCTCGGCGACCTTTCCAACCAGTACATAGATGCCGCCACCAATGGTCGTTCCGAGCCCATAGAGGGTGATCAGCGGGAGATTTAATACCCGTTTAAGCTGAGGGCCCTGATTGCTAGGGGAAGTTGTTGGCGGTTCTGGTGATTGCATAGGCTTAATAATAGACCAGATTTTCCAGTCAGTGATTGGTTCACTGATCTGCCACTAAGCCTGCAATAGTTAAAAATATTTTCCAGAGCAGGTAGGGATAAACAGCTGTTCAGAGTCTTATAAGGTATGCCGACTCGCGAAAGTTAAAGCCACCGCGGCTCGGTTGTCCGGAACAGGGATTCTCGGGGCAACGACTAACGACAGGATGAGCGTTAGACACTGGATGTACAGGAGACAAGGTGAGTCATAAACCACAAGACAAAACTGAAAACCTAGAGCATGTAAATTCAGAGCATGAAAATCTAGAGTTGAAGAGGCTTATTTTGGAAATGACCGCGGCTGGCGCAGGCGTAACAAATGCTGAGATTACACAGCTCTATCAGGACACCTCTGATGAATTACGTCGCCTGTTAGTCCGTAAGCTGGGTGATGAAGAGGGTGCCGAGGCATTGGCCCACGATGCCTATCTGAAGCTGATCCGTATCAAACACAACCAAGATGTTGGAAACCTGCGCCGTTATCTGTTCAGTATGGCAGTCAGGCTGGCGCTCAATGTATTGCGTAAACGTAAAATGGACAGTCAATACTATGGTGGCCCTGAAAGCCCGCAGAGTTTTTCAGGACAGGACGGTCCTGCCTACAAAGTCTTGTTGAATGAGCTAAAGCAAGAGTCATTAAAAGAAAGCCTTTCACAGTTGCCCGAAAAAACCCGCTATATTTTTCTCTTGCACCACTTTAAGGGCATGTCTAAAACGAATATCGCCCATCTTCTTGAGGTGTCTGAGTCGGTTGTGGAAACCCATATTGATTGCGCGCAGGATCAAACTGCCAAAGCGTTAACTGAATTTGTCTTAATGGATGTCTGATTGCAGCGATGAAGATAAAACTCGGGCTGCGTTAGATGAGCTTGAGCCTTGGGCCTGCGAGGAGATAAAACGTCTTGAGCAGCAGTTTGAAGCGCGTATTAACGCCTCTTCTTCGATGCGCAAAAAGCGCAGTCGAGCAGGATTTTTTTGGGGACTATTCTGCGGTCTGATTATCGCAGCAATGGCATTTTTCTTATTAGCACCACTGATTTGCAACCATACCTAAAATAAAAATGGAGGGATTTTAACCCCTCCATTCACACAGCAGTATATTTACAGCGCTATCTATTCACATGAGCGGCTAGCACTTGTTGACTAAAAGCGGGATATTTCTAGCTTTCGTATTCAGTGTTGACCACTGCTACATCCACATCTAGGGCAGATATAACGCGTTCAGCGGTATTACCTCGACGGGTTTTAACTAAGCCAGTTTGACCGAGAGTACCCATAATAACCAGATCAGCATTGAGCTTCTTGGCCGTTTCTGCAACCGCCTCATCGGTATAACCTTTAACCACATGGATATTTTTCGAAGGCAGGCCAGCTTCTTTTGCCAGATTACCACGATCAGGGTAGTGCATAGAGTCTATATAGGCATTCACTACATGGAATTCAGCGCCGTAATTTTCAGATAACCATTTTCCTTGAGCGAGGATGTTGGCATTAAGCAGCTGTTGATGCTTGCCAAGCGCCTGAAAATTAACCGCAGCGAGAATCGTCTTGCGCTGTTCGGCAGAACCAGGGCGCACCAAAATAACAGGGCAGGTGGCTTTCTTTAAAACTTTCCATTTTGATTCACTGAAGGTGAAGCGCAGCGCGTTCTTCTTCTTTTTCAAAATCGGTAGCAAAATAAGATCGGCACCAAAGCTATTCGCCGACTTTAGAATCGAACGCTGCCACTCACTAGACCAAGAGATCTCAATCTTGTAATCCAGGCCTTCTTTTTTCAGCGGGGCGTGTATCTCATCTTCAAACCACTGACTGTTTTTAAACAGCGCATCATTGCTGGCGCGCGTATCAACACTTTCGCTATCGACACCAACAAACACGTAGAAAATAGGCGATGGTTTACGGAATCTTGCAGTAATAATGGCGCGCTGCAGGGCTATATGTTCACTCGCGGTGGGGTCAACAACAACAAATACTTTTTCTTGTTCAGACATCTGGTCTTATTCCTTTAAAAAATGACTTCAAGGGGTTTTTGGATACTGTGGCAAGCGAAGATGACATTGATGTTACATCGCCTCAAGCCTGTTAAAGAGTATAAAATACTGATCATCTATAGCCAATCATAAACACTGTTCAATCAACTTCCACGCTGTGATAGATATTTTGAACGTCATCCAAATCTTCCATCATAGTCATAAAGCGCTCAAACATTGCTTTGTCATCATCAGTGCTAAGCGGTGCAGTATTTTGCGCGATAAACTGAACCTCATCGACCTCGTAATCAATTTCGCCGAATGTCTCGCTAAGCGCATTTTTAGCCTTAAACGACTCAGTGTGCGATGCAAAAACCGTCAACATACCGCCTTCGTTCTCAATATCGATAACATCGACATCAGCCATCAGCAGCGCGTCTAAAACAGCTTCTTCATCCTGCCCGGCGAATCTAAGGATAGTCAGGTGGTCGAACATATGGCTGACCGAACCCTGAGTGCCAATCTTGGTTTTGGTTTTGGTAAAACACAGGCGCACATCGCCAAAGGTACGGTTTGGGTTATCGGTCAAACATTCGATAATCACCATGCAATTACCCGGGCCATAGCCTTCATAGCGAGCCAATTCGAAATTCTCACCAGCGCCGCCCTTGGCTTTTTCTATCGCCTTATCAATAACATGCGTCGGCACCTGATCTTTCTTGGCGCGATCAATAAGGCTGCGAAGAGCAAGATTGCCGGTCGGGTCAAGACCGCCAGATTTGGCGACAACATAAATTTCACGGCCGTATTTACTATACACCCGTGCTTTGGCGTCCGATGTTTTCGCCATGGAATCTTTGCGGTTTTGGTAGGCTCTGCCCATTGTGACTTCCAATTCAGATGTTAAAGGGGGATTCTACAACAGCCTGCGCGATGGGGCATCCCCAAATAAGCGCTTAATGACAAGAAGATCAATTGCTAGCGCCTTTAGGCTAGACGCTGGCAACTAAAAAACTACACCAGATTAAACTGGTTTTTTAGGTAGGCAATAATATCGTTGGATTCGTAAAGCCACTCGACGGAATTGTCGGGCTTTTCGATTCTTAGACAGGGCACTTTGTGGTGTCCCCCTTCTCGAACCAACTCAGCTTTGATTTCTGCATCATCCTTGGCATCGCGCAGCTCAATATTCAGTGACTGGCGTTTAAATTCCCTGCGCACTTTTACGCAAAAAGGGCAGGTCTTAAATTGGTACATCGACATAGTCGCAGTAACCGCGTCGATTTCTTGTTGCACGGCGGCATCTCTAACAATGCCTTTGGGAGAGGTGATTGCGTCGAGCACTAAAATAATACGTCCTAATATCCAGCGGATAATTTTCATTAATAAAACCTGGTAGTGTGATTTGTGTTAGTACGTTTGTTTTTAATAGAGCGATGTGGGATTAGTGAAAATAAAAATCCCCCTCATTGGTATGCGGGGGATTAATTATTTTCTCGGGCTTATTCTGCCCCTCGGTATTGGTGAGCTTATCCATAGCTCCACTCACCCAAGTTTTAAATTTTCATTGCCCACATTGCCCACATTGCCCACATTGCCTTATGACAATTCTACAGCTTTTAGATATCCGGAGCTATCTTGGAAAGGTAGCTCTCAATAGCCAGTGCCTTTGTTCTTGTTGCATCTTGCCCAATCGCCTGTTGTGTGAGAGGCGCACCTTTGATACCAAATAGGTATCGAAAGATCAGTAGACCATCAGTGAGAGGATTTAGTCTGTTATTGCCATCAATATCCAAGAATAGCCCCAAGCCATTAATCCGCGTTTGAATTTCGCTTGCGCTGGTATACTCAGCATCTATGGATAGTGCATCTTTTATCAAAGAATCACCTGAAAAACCGAACATATTCCTTAAAATTAAAACACCATCAGTCATTGCGTCGGACATACCATTGCCGTCAATATCAAGCGAAACTTGGTGCACATTAGCGTTGAGCGGTGTTCCGCTAAACCCATAACCAGTGTGCGTTGATGTTGAACTAAATCGGATGGAAATCTCATCTTCAGGCGTTATATCTTCGGAAAAGTCGATGGCCAAATCAAAGAGTTTAATTGGCACTGTACCCGGCCATGAACCTGGGGAGTATGCAGCCCAGGTAACATAACTATCTGTTGATTGATCATTGTCAAAGTTAGGCGAATCTTGGCTAGGCGCAGAATCTGTGGCAATAATATCCAGTAATAGCGGGTTTTGTAGTGTTAAAGAATTGATCAACTGACTGTTAAAATGGACCCTTACCCCAAGACCGTTGAGCTCGCTAACACCATCACTAGGACGGTAGTAGACCTGCACAATATTAGTTACGCCGGCAATAAAGGGTTCAGCCCTGTAGTAGACAATTTGTGATTTTTGATCTGCAACCGAGGGTGAGGTATTCTCTGTAAACTCTTCAAGCGCGCTAAATCCATCAAGATCCAGGTCGGAATTACCATCAGAACCATCATTCGGATCCAGACCATTATCGGTTTCCCATTGGTTCGGTAGCCCGTCACCATCCGTATCTGATGAGCCCCGAGCATCCAGAGGGAAAGCATCAAAGTAATCGAGAACACCGTCGTTATCATCATCAGAATCGGCATTATTGCCTAAATCATCTCCGTCCGTATTTTGCCATTCAGAGGCGTCTTCAGGAAAGGCGTCATTGACATCTTTAACAGAATCGCCATCGTCATCCTCATCTGCATTATCACCAATGCCGTCATTATCTAGATCGTTAAACTCATTTGGATCATATGGGAAGTCATCTGTAGCGTTATTGACCCCATCCCCATCTGTGTCGGAGTTGCTAGGTAAAGAGACATACACTTTATGTGGGGATGTCTCAGAACCACTTAGGGCAGTGTTGAACGAGTCTATGCCCTCAATGTAGTACTCAAGGTATTGCCCACCAATTGCCGATGGCTCAATGGTTATACTGTATTTGGAGGTCTGTGTGTTAACCATGGTCCGCGTCTGCCAGCTTGATGATGCAGCATTTCGCAGCACAATATTTACGCCAGTGACGGCGATATTGTCGGTCACCGTTGCCCTAAGAGTTAGGTTGCTACCCGAGGATACAACTGATACTGGCTGATGGATTACAACCGGCGGAATAGTATCGGATGGTGTGGCCACCGCAATATTTGACGCTCCAGATTCATCGCCATCCGATGACACTGTAAAGTAGTAATACTGGGGTATACCCGGGCTTACGTCAGTATCAATATAGGCTGTCGTTGCCTTATTGATAACCGAGGTATTGATACGCGTGTATTGGCCATCAATCGTCGATGATCTGTAAAGGTTATAACCCTGCAACAGCTCAAAATCATCTTGCACCCAGCTTAGGGATACCTTGTCGATGCCGCCGGACGCTTGCAGCGACAGCGCCTCTGTGCCAGAGGTAATGACTTCAAAGCGGAAACGTTCAGAATCATCCCCAGTGACTAGCCATGGATTATTCGCCGCCACGGCTCCAGCCACTCGGATATTTTGCCATCCATCGCCGGTGAGAGCGTTAAAGGCCCAGGCACCTCGCCATGTTCGGGCGTCGACCCAATCACCAGGTATAGAGACATCGGTGAACGGTTCAGCGGCGCCAAAGGTCACTAACGGCTGTTTTGAGGTATCCATATCACGGTTAAAAGTGACACGCCAAATACTCTCTTGACTGCCAAATTTATTGCCATCAGGGACAGCGCCATTTCCATCGGTTAACTCAACATTGACTACAAAAGGGTAGGTGGTGGCCGGCGCAACCGTCAGAGTTGGCTTATATTTAACCGCTACCAGGTTAAAGTTGTCGTTGAAGTCAGTAATAGCAATATCTACCAGTGCATCACTGGCTCCGCCCCAAAAATTATCACTGATATCCATTTCAAGATCCCAGCGACGTGAAGTGTCGCCATTTGGTGCGGTTATCGTGCCCCAATGTCGAGGGTTAAGATCTTGCCAGACATTTAGAATAGCGTTATTAAAAAATGACGTTGAAGTTTTGTTAGCTTTAAAGGCGTTCAGTCCTGCATCTAAATCAGCTTGCGAGAGAGTGCTGGGTAATTCGATGATAAAGCGGTTTATGCCCCCTAACGATGAATTGGGATTCCAAAGGCCCCAACTTGAGGATGACGCCGATTCATACTTCTGATGCAGCCATAATTGCGCAATAGGAACCTTGGGTTCCCAGCTAAGATCACTTGCGTTGGGTGTCTGCCCGTGGCTAATCGCATACGCCGCTGGATCCCATTTTCGCTGTGTAGCCAGCCAGTCATAGCTGGGCTCTCCACCATCCCAAGTATAGCTGCCATCAGCTTGGCGGATTAAACCAATAAGTGGGTGTGAGTTGCCCAAGGTGTCTCTGCAGAAATGGTCGTCAGCGTAGGCCGCTACGCATAGTGGATAGGTTTCTTCCCAATAGGCGGTTTGTAAACCAGAGGTATCAATCATCCAGTTGTTGACTGCATCAATCTCATCGTAGCTTGAGACAGTCATTAAATAACCTCCAAGGCTTCTAGCATAGGCCTGCGCCGCGGCTATTTTTTCTTCATCCGAGCCTTCATGACTATAAAAAAATGCGTAGGTTTTGCCGTTATAATTCAAAGGCTCTACTACCGCATAATCGGTACTGGTTGAGAGTGAGCTAAACTCTGAGCCCAGATAAACTCTGTTTCCATTACGATTATTATAACTTTGGTTGTTTTTTAGCAGAACTGAGTTGCTAGTTGAGCCGCTTAAATAGGCCTGACTGCTATTTAGCAAAGACATATTGTAGTTTTCTGGCATTTTAAAGGCCATAAAACCATGAACTGTTTCATTTTCAGTGTGATCAGGATATTCAAAGCCTAAGCTGAGGAAACGATTGCCAGTGGCCGAACCATTAATCTCTGGAATCAAAGGTGTCCAATTGGATTCCATATCTGAGGGCCCTGACGCAGATCTGTCGCCGCCATATATTATGCTTCCGGGGGCAAGCCGTTTAAATAAATTATAATTTACAGTATCCCAATGCTCGGTAGGTCCATCATTTCCAACAACAAGATTGGCTACTTGGGCGTAACTCATATGGATTTTTGCTGTGGGGTCTCCCTTTAGGATATGAACTGCACGGGTAGGAAAAAGAGCTGAGGGAGCAATAGTAACGGGGTTGCTCGCCGTCCCAAGAATATCCAGGCTGCCTTCAACCTGGAGATAGGCATTGCGCCACAGGATGTAGGCATCATCTGGTAGGGATGACCAGAACTGCAGCTGTGCACCTTCAGTCACCTTAACCGTTGTACCCTGTGCAACCAGCACAGGTTTATCAATAATCCATAGAGCAGAGTCATCAAGCGTAACTATGCCATTTTCCACGCCATCAGTATCAATATTGCCGCCATTCGTACCTATAGCATCGCCGTCGAGAATGCTCGGGAGTTCGCGGCCACGCTGCACGACTAAGCTAAAGCTAGATGTAAAGCTATAGCTGGTAGTATCCGCAGGATCCATACCGTTACTGGCGGTCATGGTCAGCGTAAAGGGAACTACATGGTTGTTGGGGGTGTCGGCAGCGACAGAGAAAACAAATGGATTGCGGGCGCCGGTAACTAACAGCCCTTGGTCATATTCAATACCGTTATCATCTTTATTAAATGATCCAACCGCACCATAGTCGACAGCTGCAGTTACAAAGGTAACATAGGGGTCGGCGCCTGATGCACCCGAAGGTGTCGACAGTGTTGCTACCATATTATCGGCCTTGCCCCATCTGTTGCGCACCACAATGGCTAATTCAATGGTCTCGCCGGCATCAATCCTTCCGTCACCATCATTATTGGTACTCTGTGACACCTCATCAAACAGCCAGTGCTGTTCATAGGTCAGTTCAGGTTGTGGGGTTGATGTCAGGGCCATTAAAGCATCGGCTTGACGATAGGAAACCGTTGGTGAACCCACTGGTGTATAGGCTTGCTTAAGACCACCAGTTGCGGAAACTTGTCCCATAATAAATCGTGAACTATGCGTGCCTTTGTCTGGCCACTTTGTGCGTGCAAGTGCGGCAATACCTGCTGCGACTGGGGCGGCCATAGAGGTGCCACTCCAAGCTGAGTAGCCCTCGTTAGGTAAGGTGCTCATAATCTGAGCGCCCGGGGCCATTAATTCATATTCAATAGCATTGTCTTTTTGACAGTCACGGTTGGAAAATCCAGCTAAATAATCCCCTTTATCGTTTGGTAGCTCTGTGTGCGCCATAACGCCCAAGACCCATGCATAGGATGCGGGGTAGGTTGGTGCTCCATAGCATGCAGCTTGATTGGGCTTGCCGTCATTGCCTGCGGCGGCAACTAGTACAGCCTGTGAATAAGCAATGGCAAGGGCATCTTCTTCCACTTGCGAACGGCCATAGCCAGCAAAAGACATATTAATAATATCGGCACCATTGTCGACGGCGTAATAGATAGCCTCTGCGATATCCGCACTGGTCAAAACACCTGAATACTGAGCAGCCTTAATAGCCATAATTTTAGTGTTGTAGGCAATGCCTACGCCACCGATATTATTTCCGCCGGTTGATGCAATAATCCCGGCAACATGAGTTCCGTGGCCGTTGTCATCCTTGGGGTCGCCCGAGTGGTTATAGGTTTCACTGAGGACATCTGCGCCATGGAGATCGTCAACAAAACCATTTTGGTCATCATCAACACCGTTATCAGGTACCTCACCTGCGTTAACCCACATATTTGCAGCTAGGTCAGGATGTGCATAATCCACACCTGTATCAATGACTGCCACTGTAACTGAGGCATCGCCACCGGCAGGTAGATTATTGGCTTCAAGGTGATTCCAAGCGGCCTTTACGTTAGCGGCATCCAGATGCCACTGATCGGCAATCAGGCTATCGTTTAGATTGGCCGCAGTAACAGGAGCGGCATTAATGCGTCGCTCAAAAACAGGCTCAACGCTACCCATGCCCTCAAACGAGCGCAAGGCATTAACGATGCTCGTTACGCGCTCGGCTGGTGCATTAATTGCTACCCGCTGCCAACCGGCAAGATCACGTTTCCCCGGTTCGGCGGCTGCTTTGACGCCTTTAAATACCGGTTCAATGCTTTCAATGCCTGCTACCTGAGCTAAGGCTGCCAACAGCTGATCCTGCCCCTTGGGCAGATGAATCATGACTGCGTTGGGGACAATAATGCCTGGCTGTGCAACGTCAATGGCTGTGCCATTGATATTAATCTTACTGCGGCCTCTTTGGTGTTGATAGCCTGGCTCTGCTCGCCGTTCGCGCTGCCACGATTGCTGTAGTGCAATATCCTCGGCAACATCAAGGGGTTGGCCGCTGATAACTTTGCTAAGTGCCGTTTTTCTTCTTTCTAATTTAGCGGTAGCGTCAAGTGCGTTGAATTCTCGGGCTTCCACCTGCAGCGCTCTTGAACGTTCTCTCGCATAATCTGTTGCGTCATCAACTGCAGATTCTGCATTTGAATCCTTGTTTAGCCCGGTTTTATTTGGTTCTGGTAATACTTTGACGGCTTTTTCAGAGAGGGGCGCCAAATCCATATCAACAACCAGCGATGGCGGGTTATTCTTTTTCACTTCTAGATTGCCGGTTTCTTTAGATAAATGATGCCAAGTTGCAGTAAATATAATGACCGCAGAGGTAAGAAAAACAATAGTTTTTTTCAAGATATTCTCCGAAAAGTGCTTTACGAACTTTATTAGAATCTACAAAATAATTTTATAAATTATGGGCATAAAAAATCGAATATTACCATAAATGAATAAAATATATTCACTTATGGCAAGTGGCTGGTTAACAGAATTGGGTGCTGATTAAAAAGGTGTAAGAATTCCCTCGGCATAGAAATGACTTCTAAAGCCTGAGTGCATTTTTTAAAGAAAGCGCTAAATCAAGTGATTGATGATGCGCAAACGTATAGTCAAAATCAATCGCTTTGAGTAGGGTTTTATCCCCGCTAATTAACTCAGATAGTCATCCAGAACTGAACCCAGGCTCTCTTTCAGGGGCGCTAAGTGAGCCTCAAAGTTCTTCCACTGATCAATGCCGCCTCGATAGATAGGCTGACGCACCTGCTCGGAAGAGGGCGTGCGTACCGCGCGCTCGGTTTTATAGAAACTTAAACAAGCTTCTTCAAAGGGCAGTCCACAATAGTCCAAGATACGACGTACCTGAGCCTCAAAGTCATTGACCACATCTTCGTACTGCACATGCAGTATTTGATCGGGGAAAATCGACTGCCAAGTATCCATCAGGGACTGATAGTCGCGATAATATTGACCGGCATCGCTGAGGTCATAACTAAACGCCTGTCCTTCGGCGAACAGCTGTTTGAAGCCACTAAAGCAACAGCCCATCGGGTGACGGCGGGCGTCGATAATCTTAGCGTTGGGTAGCATCAACTTGATCAGACCAATATGCCTAAAATTGTTCGGCATTTTGTCGATAAAGAATGGGGCGTCCTGACGGTGAATCTGAGTATCACCAATATAGGCTTCGCCAAATTCAGTGTATTTATCCGTATCAAGGCTGTTCAGAATCGAGGGATATAAATTATCCCCAGTCATATTACCGCCTCTGCGCAGGTCGTTTACCAGTGCTAGCACATTAGGCAATTCAAGGGTGCCATCAACCTGGCTGTGAGACGAGAGTATCTGCTCCAGTAAGGTTGAGCCAGCACGCGGAAGACCCACTACGAAGATAGGGTCAGCGGCACTGTACCCTGAGCCCTTTTTGTCGTTGACAAACTGCTCGGTGAAAACTTGTTTTTGCTGTTCAAACTCCTCCGTCATCTGCTCTGCAGAGTAACGGCTCTGAGCTTTTTTAGCTTTATTGCCGGCGGCGTAATGACTAAAGGCCTGATCAAATTTTTTGGCATCTTCAAAGGCTTTTCCCAGAGTGAAGTTGATATATACCCGGTCCATAAACTTCAAATCATCGCTTTCAAGCTGAGCAAGCATTTTGCCAATATCCGCATCGCTAAATTTAACGGTTTTTAGGTTGGCCAGCGAGTGCCAGGCTTCCCCGTAGGCTGAACTACTCTGTGTCGCATCTCTATAGGACGCAACAGCCTCAGCAGTATTGCCGCAGGTTTTTAACGCATGGCCTTTGGATGTCAGGGTGACTGGGTCACCAGGGATCTTGGCCAAAATACTGTCAAACAGCTCTAGTGCCTTGTCGTAGTCACCCATCTGCATGCACAGAACCGCATACAATGACTCAAAGTGCACATTATCTGGTTTGGCTTTATAGAGTGTCATTACCTCTGCATGGGCAGCCTCAATCTTTTGGCGCTTGCGCAGGGCCTCAATATAGTCAACGCGCAGCAGGTCATTGTCAGGCTCCAGCTTAAGCGCGCTTTCCAATAAAAACTCGGCGTCATGAAGAATGTTTAACTTCATGCCCACTTCGGCGAGCAGTCTCATTGCCTCGACATGATGGGGGCGCTGTTTCAAAAATTCTCGGCACAGGTCCTCTGCATTAGAGAGTTTCCCCTGAGCGATATAATCCATTGCGGCAACCAATGGCTGGGGCATTTGTAGAACTCGCTCCAGATGCGGCTTCAATCTAATCGCCTCAGCTTCTCGACCCTGCTTGAGTAAGATCTCAATCTGCCTGCGCCAGCTTCCCTGCAGTGAAGGGTTGGCATGGGTCGCGCGGGTATAAAGGTGCAGTGCCTGTTTTAAATTACCCTTGGCACGATAAATATGCCCCTCTTCCTGAAGTCCTCGACCGTAGCTTGGGGCAATTTTTCGCAAGACGTTTAATTGCACCAGAGCCTCATCTAAACGATTGAGATACCTAAGGCAAACTGCGCTGTAGTAAAGCGCATCAATATCGTCAGGTTGCTTTTCTAAGGCCGAAGCCAGAACTATAAGCGCCTCATCAAAAAGCTTATCGCGCATCAATTGTTCAATCTGGATCTTATCTTGCTGATTCAAAATACTTTTCCTTAGGCAAAAAATATGCCCCTATAGAGGGGCATATCGATTCTAGCATCTAACAACCTTCAGTTAGAAGTTGTAAGTCATGCGCAATCCCATAGTGCAGGGTCTTGCGTATGTAACACGCTCTCTATCATTAACGAAGTTGCGAGACAGCTCTGCGCGCTCATCTCTCATGTTATCCATAAAGAACTCAGCACCCCATGATTCACCTGTTACACCAGCCGTCAGTCCAATCATAGTCCAGCCCTGAATCTCATCGCGATTCATTCTGATGATATCGCTATATGATTCGCCAGAATGGGCAACATGAGGCATAAAGTGAGCGGTTAAACCGTTCGACAGAGTCCATTCATAACGCGCCTGCAGGTTAGCCTGGAATTCTGGAGCAAATGCCAGAGAGTCGCCTTTAACAACGTCGTCTGTTGGGGTTAGAACCTTAGTGATTTCTGAATCGAGGAACGATACGCCACCGCTAAGAGTCAGACCCTGTACTGAGTTTGGCGCGTAAATGAAGTCCGCCTCTAAACCAGTGATCTCAGCATTTGCTGCGTTATCAGAGAAGAACAGGTTAGCAATCGAAGGATCGAAGATTGTAGTCTGTAGATTCTCGATTTCGGCAAAGAACAGGCTACCGTTAAAGCGCAACTGACCGTCGTAGAGATCCGTTTTCCAACCTAATTCGAGGTTAGTCACTTCATCCGTCATAAGTTCGAACGGAACAGTGTAGCCAGCAGCATTCGACGCGCCACCAGGACGGTTCAACAGACCAGGACGGAAACCTTCAGAGTAAGTACCGTAAATCAGAACATCTTCACTGGGCGTCCAGTTCAATGTAGCCTTAACAATAGTACCGCTAGTTTTGGCTTCATCAGGTGCCTTTAGGGCGTTAAGGATACCGGTGATTTCTAAATCACTGATTGCGTTAGGCGCATTGGCTACTGAGCCACGACCAACACTAAAGCCATCAGCTTCGGTTAAAGCCGCTTTAACTTCATCAAAGGTTACGCCATCTTCAAATGTAATTCGGGTCGCTAGCTTGCTGTCACCGATAAAGGTCAACTTGCCATCGCCATCGTAGAGATCAGTAATATTAGTACCGAAAGCGTCGACATCTGTTCCTTGGAAAAAGTTACCGAATGAAGAGTTGGCACCGCCTTCCATATCAACACGAACGTCGTACCAGCGAGCACCAGCAGTAACCGAGAACTCATCGTTTAAATCAAAGGTAAGTTCACCAAAAACGCCAACCTGTTTATCGGTGCGCTGAATATCATTTCTAAAGATGGTATCTCTTGGGAAAGGGCCTTCCTGTGATAGGAAGCCATCGTCAAAAGGCATATTTAAAGGTGCATCTGCGCCATCGTATTTATTCCAGAAATTAGCTTGGGTCATACCGGGGTAGCGGAAATCAACGCGCTCTTGTAATTCTAGATCGCTGTAAAAGGCACCACCCGTTGCACGCATCGTCTTATCTTGATCTGTCGTAAAGCGCAGTTCATGAGTGCTGACAGTAGTTTCGCTGTAGCTAGTAACATAGGTATCTGGTGCATAACAGGTTCCCGCAGGAATATTGGATGCATAACCCGGATTGTAATAGTTGTACTCTGGATAGGTCACTGTAGTGTCACAGATGTAATAAGGAAGATACTGGCCGACAAATAAGTAATCGGTGTAATCAATCATCTGATCTGTTTCACGCTTGGTATAGGCGCCAGCATAGACAATATCCAAATCGCCAAGACGACCTTCGAGTTTCCAATTCACATTGTCGAACGAATCTTCCAAACTCTCTGGGCTGTAGCGCTGAACAGAAGGAGACTCTGTGCCAAGGTTTGGATCAGCCTGGAACACACCATCAGTCTCCAAGTCTTGATGACCGTAGCCTAGAAGTAGTGACCAATCGTCGTTTAGATCAATCAGAGTAGCCAGTCTAAAGCCTTCATAGCTAGCGTCGTTAAAGTCTTCTTCGACCAAATCGCTGTTATTGGCTTCCTTGAAATCAACCAATGCATAGCTTGCAGGATCAGCTGGATCCAGTGGAACTCTGTTTTCCTGGTAAGACAGGCCTTGAATAGAATCAATGTAAGTCTGAGTCTGGAAACCAGCGCGCAGATCTGAAACAGGAACGCCATTTGAGCGCATAGTGCCTGATTCGCGGAAACGTGCACTTTCAAGCGCCGTTATTGTTCCCTCAACGTTATCAATATAACCACCTTGGTTATCGCGATAGACAACACCACGGACAGTTACACTGTCATTAACAGGCATGTTGAACATGGCTTCGACATTGTTACTGTCTTCGCCTTGAACTGTCTCAGCATAGCCCACTTTGATGCGACCGTATGTTTCCGAAGGATCTGGTTTGTTGGTAATCAAACGAACCGTACCAGCCTGAGAGCTAGCACCAAATAAAGTACCCTGAGGACCCGAAAGTACTTCGATACGTTCCATATCAGCAGCGTAGACATCAAGGTTACGACCAGGCTGAGAGAGCGGCTGCTCATCTAAGTAGAACGCTACGTTAGGTGCCAGACCAGCTACACCCGCAGTTGTCAGGTTAGGCGTGGTTGAAGCTATACCACGAATGTAAATGGTGTTTTGACCTGGGCCACTACCGCCGGCGGTTACGCCTGGCAATTGAATTAGGTAGTCTTCAAAGTTTGAAACACCTAGCTGGTCGAGCTTTTCTGCCGTTATTGCAGAGACAGCAACAGCAATATCCTGAGTACTGGCACTACGTTTGGTGGCGGTAACTAAAACCTCTTCGATTTCAGCGTGAGAAAAACTTGTAACAGATGATGCAGCAACAATGGCACTAAATAATGCGGTGCGTCTAAGCATGAAGATAACCCCTTGAGAATTGTTATTGTTCTAGTGATGAGCACGTTACTTTAGCACAATAAACATTAGTGTTCTAACAAAACTACAGGTGTAAAATTACCTAGGGAAATAAACAATGAATGAATGAGGCATATATAGTAAGTTATTTGGTGTAACGCTGGTTCTTTTACCCTGTGATAGGGTAAGCTTTATGCTTTCAACTCTATCAATAATAGATTTAATTGACCGTTAATAATTCCAATAAAAATTAAACCTCTAAACAGTTTTGGTCAGAATACCTATGAATTCATCAAGCTCAAGCCACTATGATATTGAATATGAACTGGGACAGGACAACGTCGAAATTTTGGGAATGGACGTCCACAATCCTGTGTTTGGTATCAGTGCGCTACTCATTATTATATTTGTTGCCGGCACAATCATGTTTCCTGAATTGGCCAACAACTATCTTGGCGCGGTAAAGCACTGGTGCCTGGTAAACTTTGATTGGTTCTTTATGGGATCGGCTAATATCTTGGTTTTGTTTTGCCTATTCTTAGTATTCTCTCGGTTTGGAAAAATTCGCCTTGGCGGTGAATCAGCAAAACCAGATTTCAATCGCATCTCATGGTTTTCAATGTTATTTGCTGCGGGCATGGGTATTGGGTTGATGTTTTGGGGCGTCGCCGAGCCAATGGCTTACTTCAGTGGTTGGGGCGGCACACCGCTTGCTGTAGAAGCTTGGTCCCCCGAAGCTGCCGAACTTGCTATGGCGGCCACCCTCTATCACTGGGGTCTTCACGCCTGGGCCATCTACGCAATAGTAGCGCTATCACTGGCCTTCTTCTGCTTTAATAAAGGTATGCCTCTAACCATTCGCTCGGCGTTTTACCCACTTTTGGGTGATCGTATTTGGGGTTGGTGGGGGCACCTAATCGACATCATGGCGGTGATGGCGACTATCTTCGGTTTAGCCACTTCATTGGGGATGGGCGCTGCACAGGCAAGCTCGGGCCTAAACTTCCTGTTTGGTATCCCCGATGCGCTAAATACCCAAATAGCCATAGTTGTAGGTGTAACCTTTCTCGCCATTATCTCGGTGGTCAGAGGGTTGGACGGCGGCGTAAAGATACTCAGCAATGTGAATATGGTTCTTGCACTGCTCCTGTTGATTTTTGTTGCTATCACCGGCCCGACACTGGCCATTTTCAAAGGCGTGTTTTCCTCTGCTGGTGGTTATTTCTCCAACCTATTACCGCTTAGCGTCTGGAACGATCGTCCGGATGAGACCTGGATGCAAGACTGGACGGTTTTTTATTGGGCCTGGTGGATCAGTTGGTCACCGTTTGTCGGCATGTTTATCGCCCGTATTTCCCGAGGTCGCACCATCCGCGAGTTTTTGATTGCTGTATTGCTGATTCCCCCATTTGTCACCCTATTATGGATGAGTAGCTTTGGAATTAGTGCGTTAGAACAGGCACAGAATGGCGTTGGTCACTTGCCAACGGCATCAGTACCGCCAGTTTGGCGACATTCCAAATGTTGGAAAATTTGCCATTCAATGAAGTTACCACCGGACTGGGTATTTTGTTAGTCATGGTGTTTTTCGTTACCTCATCAGATTCGGGCTCCCTAGTGATTGACAGTATTACCGCAGGCGGTAAATTGGACGCGCCTACGCCACAGCGAATTTTCTGGGCTGTACTGCAGGGCGGTATCGCAGGTGCCTTATTATTTGGTGGCGGAAAAGAGGCCCTCAGTGCACTTCAGGCAGGTGCAATCGCAACAGGGTTGCCCTTTACGCTGATATTGTTGCTGATGTGCGTTAGTTTGTATCGAGGTCTTGCTGAGAACTAAGTGATTGATTATTATCGCGGCGCTATTTTCGAACAATAATATAAGCTCTACTTAAAGGATTAAACATTGGACAGTCTTCATCAGGTTTTAACTTCGCTGCGTCGAGTAATCCGGGCAACAGATTTGCATTCCAAGCAACTAGTCAAGACCACCGGTCTAACGGCACCCCAGTTATTGCTACTGCAGGCGATTCGTGACAACGGCGATGTGACAATTGGCGAAGTCGCCAAAAAGATCAGCCTCAGCCAAGCTACGGTAACAACCATCCTAGACCGATTGGAAAAACGTGAGTTGGTCAAGCGAGTCCGATCAACCAAAGACAAGCGCAGGGTTCACGTTTATTTGACCGACAAAGCAATTGAAATTCTCCAGGATGCACCTGTGCCCCTTCAAGAACAATTCTCTGACCAATTTAATGAGTTAGAACTTTGGGAGCAGACGATGATTATTTCGTCTCTCCAGCGAATCGCGCAAATGATGGACGCAGAGGATATTGATGCCTCTCCGGTTTTGGATGTTGGTGCCTTGGATATTCATCAGCAGTCTTAGGTGGGATGCTGGGGTGCGGTTCCTTCGTTAGCACGACTTTGAGCTGTAACAATAGTATCACCGCGGGATGATTCGAAGCTGTGCTTCTCATCCCTTTGTTAAGTGAAGTGTGCCGCTCTGAAGAGTGTGAGAATCTGTTTGCTCGACGGTTAAGAACAAGACGCACTAAAAAAGCACAAGAGCTATTAAGCGATATTTTCTATGTTGCGATTATTTGCAGAAGCAGTTAAAACTATTGCCTGTACTGTACCCGAAAGCGGATATAAAAAGGCTCATATGTGGTACAGGCGAGTAGACCGCTAAGTGCCAATAGAGAACGTTAAGCTATTGGCACATCAGCGCAAAATAGATGGGCTAGCCGTCTTGTGCCTCTCCAATAAATTTCAACCCTTCTAGCAATTCAGGGATTGTCTTTAATATATGTAAGACCCCATAAACGAAAATACCGTGTTCTGCACCCATATCTCCGCTTTCCATAGACTCAAAAATATCATCACCCGCGGCAATTAACAGAATAAAACCCCCTGCAAGGTTCAAATACGGGCTATTAACAATCTTTTTTAACATATCTGTATCCCAACGTATTGTTGTTATTTACATAGTTCAGCACATAGTTCAGAAGCATCAAAAGTTAAACTTATGATTGAGCTGCGTAATGAACACATTGGCGTATAAATTAACCTTGGAATCGAGCGTCCCTCTAGGAATATTATTACCACCTTCTAGAGCAATAGTCACTTCATTGAATTTAATATACTGGTAGCCAAAGTCGATTTTGGTTTGAGGTGATAATTCGTAGCTTGCGCCTACTGCAGCATAGTAACGATCATTGTTTGGCGCACGAGGGCTGACGACTGAGGCAGGGGTGGGCGTCCAATCATATGCCACACCGGTTCGTAGTTTAACCTTATCATTCAGTTGGTAACCAAACCCAACAGCCACAAACCAGCTGTCGTTCCAATTATTGTCTACAATCGTGTCGGGCAAACCATTGTCATAGATAATATGGGTATCCTTAAAAGCACTCCAGCCACTATAATTGCCGTTGGCATAAAGTTCGAATTTCTCATCAAACTTGTGTAATAAGCCTATTTGCAGCATAGAAGGCGTAGCAACGTCAAAGCTTGCCCCGCCGCTGAAGCCCGTCAACGTCGGCACTAAGCTGCCTAGCGTCGCTAAGTTCGCATCAGTACCCGAAAATTCGATATCACCGTCGAACTCATGCTCAATCTTAGAGCGATATGAAACCCCAAGCCGAGTATTGTCAGTCGCCTGATACTCAAACCCAAGCGAATACCCGTAACCTAAATCGTTTCCTTTCATTTCACTGTCCAGATCGGTGCTTACTGTGGGATCGGATACAATCGTGGCTACCTGAGTGCCTAAAACCGCTTGGTAATATTGGAAATTTAAAGCACCACCTATTGCTAGTTTCTCATTTACTCGATATGCAAATGTCGGGCTAAGATTTAGCGCCCTTAACTCTGTTTTAGTAGCGGTATAGCGTGATACCGCGGTGGTTGGGTAGTTTGACTCATAGGCATAGGGCGCATTGATGGCCAAGCCAAGCACCAGGTCTGGATTAAGTTGATGGGTAAAATATGAAGCCGCACCATAGGCTGTATCAATAAATTGAGTGGGCTCTTCTGGGGTACCAGTTACGTCAACTGTACCATCGCTGTAAGGGGAAGTTGCGGACGCCTGATCCATTTCTGAACGAGGCAGATCCAAGGTGAAACTGCCTGAAAAGCGGGTGCCATCAGACCGAATAATTGAAGCGGGATTTGAAAACATCGAGCTAATATCATTAATAGCCGTACCATTCGCTGAATAAGCACTTCCGAGCCCTTCAGCAGACTGATGCAAAAACTGGTAGCCGTTGGCGCTCACATTTGAATGCAAGCAGGCGGCTAGAACTGAGCAACCGAGCGGCAGTAAGGATTTAACTTTTTTCATCGGGATAGATTTCATTTAAGAAGCCCTATAAATATGTTGTGATTAGATTAAGGTAGTAACTTAACTTTCAATGACACGGGAAAAGCGCCGTCAAAAATTAAATTTCCCGAGTCATTTTCTTCTCGGACATAGTGATTTTTATCAAATAAACTTTCGAGCAACTGCCCTACATGAAAATCATTTATGTAGCGCCCAAAGCAAGCATGCAATCCAAAGCCATAAGTCAGATAGTCGCTTTCAGGCCGATCAGTTTTAATGCTAGAGGGGTCACGGACATGCGCGCTATCTTGCATGGCGGTGTATGTTCCAACAAAGATAAGCGTATCTTTTTTGATTTGATATTGGTTACCGCCGCTGGAAATCTGCGTGTTGAAATTAGCCCTTCTAAATAAGCCAGGATTGATTGGGTTTAACCGACTTAACTCTCGGACCGTTTTTTGGAAGGGGTTATTACTGCTGTTTTTGTACGCAGCATAGAGCTCCTTTTCCTTCGCTGGCGTTTGGGTACCGTAGTCAAATGCCATAGCCGCAGACTTAGCCGTTGTCGGAACTAAACCAATCAACAACCCTAAGATGTTATTCCGCAAATTTACCGAATCAAAACCAGCAACCCCAGCCAAATCTAACTTAATGCCTCTAGCAATGACAGTGTTGGCATCCTCAGAAGTTGACGAGGATGCAATCATTTTATCCAATTGATCTCTTAGTTCTTTGGCAGCTTGCTGTGCTCTGGCGTCAAGATCTGGATCGTTAACGACATCAATAAATATATACTCAAAAAGAGTTTGAGTTGTCTTCAATAACCATTGAGGATCTGTGTCCTTCAAACCAAAATACTGAATCGCGAATTTGGCTGGAATAAGCTTTAGATAGTCATCAACGAGGTCAAATTGATCATTCAGTCCTTTAAGCTGGTCTGCACATAAGCCTTTTATAGTCGGCTTAACAATGGTGTCTATATCATCTCGCCGAAATAGCATCTGCATATTATTTCTGGCCGAAAATCCGTCAGTGTTATCGTCCATACCGAGAAAGAAGCCTTTCCCTTCAGTAATCTTCTCCATTTTCGGGCCATAATTGACCCCAAAATCACCGTCGCGACCCAATACGTCCTTAACAGCTTCATAACTTGTTACCACGCTAACATCTTTGATCGTTAACACTGGGCGCAGCTTATTAAGGGTTTTTAGAATAGCTCCTGGGTGCTCTTTGGCCCAAGTACCTAACTCGTGGACAAACCCTGTAAAACCTTCTGGATTCTTATCTACCTGCTGGTCGAGTTCATGGGCTAAAGGATGTTTTTCGTTGAGTGCGTCATAGCTATCGTTGTCAATAACACTTTCAAACCATTTTAATAATGACTTCAATTTATTACTCCATTAGATTTTGCGTAAGCTGCTTAATTATGTCGAGCTGATCGTTTACTGATTTAACTGCAGCTTCTCTGAGTTCTTCAATATGTTCAGGTTTTGTATCATCCAACTGAAACGGCAACTTGTGTAAGTCGACCTGAAAACGGTGATATGCGCTATTGTCATTGTCTTCAAGAAAGGTAGAAACAGCCGTTTCGGTGTAGCTTGATTGAGCATCGCCCTGCAAATCAAAAATGCTCGTAATCCATTCAACTTCGCCCCAGTTTTTTGCCTTCATCGCGTCTATGGGCTTGGTGATAGCGCCCGTACCTAAGGAAACGATAAGATAGTCCGCGGCTTGCCCCGCGACCAATGCTTTCGCCTCTGCCAATGCAATTATCGCGGGGTTGTTGGTAGACAGTCCAGCATCCACAAAAGTGCCCATGGTTTTGCCGTCCGCATTATTAACATTTGCTGCCGGGAAATAGGTTGGCGCCGCAGTCGCAGCTCTAATAAGCTCTCGAACCTCCACATCATGACTCGATGATTTCCGCGCATTGGCTCTAGTAAAGATATGCATATTCATATCTTCAAGCTCAATCGAAGGCACCGCCAACTCAGTAACGGCGTCAGACAGCTTTGCGTCCGCAAAATATTCTTTTAAGAGATTTTCATAGCCAACTGGATCATAGCTTGGGCGTGTAATACCGTCTAATACCTCAAGCATTGAACGGTCTTTGTGAAATATCACACCACCCATATCCTGATAGAGCTTAATAAAATCGGTAGACTTATATTTCGGCTTATTGTTTTCACCGGCTACTGTCAAACCCACGGTCAATATTGCGCCGGTTGAGGTTCCAGTCACCACATCGAACAATTCTGCTATACCTAAACCTGATAGGGTCTCCATCGCATCCAAAAACGTTGCAGGCACAACACCACGCATTCCACCTCCATCAATGGAGAGAACGCGAATGGGTTTTCCCGCGTCGAGTCGTTTTTGTATATTACTGATCGTTGCGTCTTGTCCCGCTGTCATCTTCCGCCTACCTTGAAGTTGTTATTATAAATTACTATCGTGGATCGATAAGCCCAGCCGACAATTGATGCAATGCAGTAATACTTGGTATAAAGAAATAATCACCGCCCTTTAGTGTAATAAAGGACTGCATATCTGAGCAGATAAAGGGTGGATTGTCTTCACCTGTGCCGGGAATAACGAACCGGCCTGGTGTCGGTCTATTTCCTAGGACTGGATCACTGCTTTCACCCAAATGAAAATCATTTCCGTAGTTAATCCACTGCTGCTGAATGAACTCAAACTGACGAGAGATGCTAGAATTTAATGCCATGAAAATGATGCCGCGCTCTTCTTCATTCACGGTCTCTCCTTCAGGCACATAATTGCCATAAGGCATTCCTCTGCGCACAATCCGTCTGCGGCTTGCGAGTTTTCCATTGAACAGTATGCTATCTCGGGGATTGGCTCGCCGAACATGAGCACCTAACGGACACTTAGCCCCATCCATATCATCTTTATAGGTGAAATTGTTACTGCGCTGTGCATCTGCTACTAGCTCAGGGTCCATTTTTTCAGGAGAGAGGGCTAAGGGAGTTCCATCCCGCCAACGGCCCATAAACTTGGCCATTAATTTTTCTTTTCCGCCAGGGTAGCGCTCGCCCCACGCATCTACGTAATCTCTAAATGCCTTCACATTTTGTTCAAGCTTACGATAAACCATAAACGATCCATTTTTAGCCAGTAGCATAGGTACAGGTAAATTGCCGTCTTCTTCAGCCTCATTCGGGTATCCCAACAGGAATTCACCGTTCTTCAAGTCTTTCCACTTGCCGTTACCAGCAATTTCTCCATCGCCGGGAGTATTGACCGAATGGCTTCCTTCGAAATCTGGTTGAGCTATGCCGTCTGAGTAACCGAAGTGCTCCTTCTTCGATGGCGCTCCATTAATCGTTAATGCGTTGCTGTTTTGGATCGCTAGAATTTCTGCGCCATTTGTTTGCGCGATCAAATCCTCAAGAATCTTAAATTTGGTTTCGCGGTCCTCTTCAGTTAGCGCATTAATAGATATCCACAGATCAACACGCCCCTGCCATACATCATCCCAGTTGGCGGGTGCTGAATCAGCCACATCGCCCAATGCCTTAGCTCGATCTGCCATGCCGTTCAAAAATTCAACAGGGAAGGAGTTAATACTGGCCGTTGGTACATTCAACGCTGTTAGAGCAGAGCGCGACAAGCCAATATTTAGCGTGCTAGACGGTTTCTCTTCAAGCCAAATTTCAGAGTTAGTAATATGAGGAATCACAGCCCCTAGGAATTTCATCCCTTGATGTTGCGAGGTGAAATTTAAAAATACATAGCGGGCGAAAGGAAACCCGTAAGCCCTTAATATGTTCCCTTGAATATCGGTTAAATCCAGATTCATTGTTAATTCCTTTCCTCAATAAAGTCGCCAGCCAGCGGTAAGTTTGCAGACCTGATTTTATCGGCGGTCTCTAAAACTAGAGCTCTTTTATCTGCGGTATTTAAAAACTGAGCTTTCGCTAACATTTCGGTTATTAATTTTTGAGCCAACAACGCGCGCAAGGTTTCTTGAAGATCGCCATCGGCTTCGACATATAAAAAGGATGTCGTCACTTGGCCCGTCTCTAAAAATTTCAGAATACTGCCGGCATTCAATTCAACTTTTGCGTAACCGTAGCAATGGCTAAAGATACTTTTGAATTCCTCACCGCCAAATTCAGCCAACTTTTCGGCTAAGAACTCAAGTTCCCCATCAAAGGTGAGCGAAACGGCCAAGTACTCATACTCAAGATGCTCTGCGGTTGTCGGGTGCCCGTTATAAACAACATCATCCAAAATGAACAACCTTGCCCCGTGAACCAAGCCAGTTCTTGAGAATAAGGATCCTCCAGCATTTGGCAAAACGCTGAGCAATTTGCGCAATTCAATGGTATGGGAGACTTCTCTAACTTCCTTTAATATAGGGAAAAATCCTGTGTAGCCGTAGAATTTTTCGTAATAATTACTCACTATTATCTCCTAAAATAAGCTTATTATTATTTTTATGTCATTTCAGACCCGAGAGAACCCGACGCGCCGAGTTTGTTTTGTGCGCCAACAAAAAATTTGTTGAACGACTTGTCAAACTGCGCATCATCTTGCTCAGTTAACTTTACTAGGTCTTGGAAACTTCTATGCACATCTAGGGCATTTTTGACATCGTTAACCGCAGAGCCAGGGTAGGCCATATAGTAGTAATCAGTATAAATTTGATTGTGCGTAATATAATCTTTGAAAGGTGTTAATGGCTGCGATCCAGGATAGTTCTCGCTCCAAAACCAAATCAAGTTCAACTTAAGTGATAAAACAGAGTTAAAAGCATCAATGTATTCATTCCATGAACCATTAAAGTTACTTTCAAACATCATGTAATCGTACTTTAGGAACTCTTTGGTAGGTTGCTCGGGGAAATTCGGGAATTTCTTACTAGGGATAACCGTCCAGCGAGCAAAATGAATAAACGAAAGACTGTGTAGGTCTTTCTGAAGTGCTTTGATGGTAAGCACCTTGAAGAGTATATTTAATATCTTCGTTTTCCAGCGTTTCATCGGCGTTATGACATTCATGCCATAAGCCTTTCCCCTAATATTCGACATTACTCAACTTCCTACTTTTATTCTATTTTTTTTATCTTATTTTTTAATTGTATGGGTACAGCTCAGGCCATTAATAGCCGCGATAAAACAGTAAAAACTACCGCGTGGAAGTAAGTCTGACAATGGATTTAAGCATCGGTTAATAACATTGAGTACTATTCCAGCAAGATAATTCTGCTACCTTTCGAGACTATAAAACTTCCGGCCGAGCCAAAGTAACTTAAACAATAAAGGTTTAACTTGGTTTGCGAACAGGACCGCCACGGACCATTAACCTTCTTGCTGCGAATATAGTAAGTATAAAAACCCCTTAATTACTCAACCTACTAAAAGGTCTGGATTACTGCCAATGGACCGGAAATTTATTATATAGAAACTATACAGCCAATAAACATAAATGAATAGTGCTCTGGCGGTATTGTCTTGGACTGACTGTGAAAAAAAGAATTTTCTCAGTATATTTCATCGGGGTTTAACTCTTAGCCCTTGTCGCTCTATCATTCCTCATCTATCCCTAATTTAGTTAATAGGATATTTATTCGCTAATGCGGAGCCGCCAAAAAAAATGCATTGGGTAACAATATAAGTATCTGAAATACGGCTTATTTAATTGTTTTCCTGAGAGGACGTTTCAGCTTTTTCAAAGAGTTCGATAGACTCCCAAATGTCTGAAATCGCTATTCCGGCATGGAAAATACCGAACAAAACCGCGCCATGAATTACGCTGAAGTACGTCTGTTCAGACTCAAAAGCCTCATAAGCGTTGAATAACTCATGGCCGCCACTAAAAATCATTCCAATAGCCGCCAGTAAGCTAAAATAGGGATTTCTTAAATAAGAGCGGAGTTTTTTAAGCGGAAACCAATTAATTATCATATTTTTTGATTCGCTGTTAGTGCGGCTAGGAGAAGCATTCAGTAAGGTCTTTTGAAAGTTATACACGCGAGTATAACTTGGTTGAGGAGTTTGTTCACGAGCTGAGTGTAATTGGGTATACGGGGTTTCGTCACTATGATGTCGGGTTGCGGCAGAGTACCACCTCGGGATGATTCGAAGCGTTGCTTATCACCTTTTTTTTTAAGTGAAGGGGGCTGCCCATGTGGGCGTTCTGCGTCGCTGTGCTCCTTGTGAACCGCTTTCAGCAGTTCGATGCTCACTACCGTTCGCCCAAATAAAAACCCCCAAGCCTTGGGGCTTGAGGGTTTGTATTTGGTGGAGCCTAGCGGGATCGAACCGCTGACCTCAACACTGCCAGTGTTGCGCTCTCCCAGCTGAGCTAAGGCCCCAAATTTAGGAGGCGCCATGATAGGCACCGCCTCTTATCAAGTCAAGCTAGTTTAGTACTAAACACAGCAGATTAAGCAAGCTGTTGATAAGCCTTCTCGAGCTTCTTGAGTTTCTTTTTACCAATACCGCCGAGCAAGTCGATAGCATAGCGCAAACGCGCTCGAGACATATCGGCGCCGAGCAAATTCATTGAATCCATCACCGAGATCGAAGCACTGCTGCCGGCAACCGCGATAAACAGGGGAGCCAAAAACGGTTTTAACTTAATCTCCATACCATCAGCCACCGCTTTTAACGCATTAAAGATATTGTCTCGGTTCCAGGACTGCACCGATTCAAGTCGCCACAGAGCAAACTGCAATACTTCCAGCAGCTGCTCTTCCTCCATACCGGCAGACTTAAGGTCCTCAGCACTAATCGGCAGCATGCCAGAGACCAAATAACTGCCCAGAGGCGCGATATCCGAAAAAGTCTCCATGCGCTGTTTAGCAAAAGGCAGAAACGCCATCAGCGTATCGCGGTTAAGTGCCCATTCTTGCAGTCGGTCAGCTAACTGCTCATCGCTAAGTTCCTCGCGAATCCACATACCGTTTAACCAGCTGAGTTTTTCCACATCAAACACCGGGCCGCCGAGAGACACACGCTGAATATCAAACACCTCAAGCATTTCTGCTAGCGTAAACTTCTCACGCTCATCAGGCATAGACCAACCCATACGACCCAAGTAGTTAAGCAGTGCCTCAGGCAGATAACCCATACGCTGATAAAATAAAATACTGGTTGGATTTTTACGTTTCGATAGTTTGCTCTTATCAGTATTACGCAGTAGCGGTAAATGACAAAACACCGGTATTTCCCAGCCAAAGTATTGGTAGAGCAAAATATGTTTAGGCGCCGAATTAATCCACTCCTCACCGCGGATTACATGGCTAATCTTCATCAGATGATCATCGACCACATTGGCCAGATGATAAGTCGGCATGCCATCGGCTTTTAGCAGCACCTGCAGATCAATTTGCGACCACTCAATGCTAATCTCACCGCGCAGCATATCGTTAAACACACACTGGCCCTCGCGGGGCACATTCATGCGCACAACATGAGGTTCATTGTTGGCAAGACGCTGAGCAATTTCATCCTGATGCAAGTGCAAACAGTGGCCGTCATAACCCAACGGTTGTTTCTCAGCCATCTGTGTTTTGCGCAGCTCATCAAGACGCTCGGAACTGCAAAAACAACGGAACGCATGACCGCTATCTAAAAGCTGGTCAGCATGTTCGCGATAAATATCCGAACGCTCACTCTGGCGATAGGGCCCGTGCGCGCCACCATTATCTGGACCTTCATCCCAATCCAAACCCAACCAGTGCAAAGCATCCAAAATAGCTTTTTCAGATTCAGGCGTTGAACGAGCCTGATCAGTATCTTCAATACGCAGTAAAAACTCACCGCCCTGACTATGGGCAAACGCCATATTAAACAGCGCGACATACGCCGTGCCTACATGGGGGTCACCGGTGGGAGAGGGGGCAATACGGGTGCGAACAGTCATCTATAAATCCAAAATTTTTAACCAACTAGAAGAGCGCATTATACGTTTTTCCCAGGGGCATCTGTCACTATCTGTCGCCCCAGATTAGAAATAAAATTAACGTCGAGACCTAGGCCGCTGCGCCGCCCGCAAACGCAGCCGAATAATAATCGTTGCAATCAGGATAGCCGCCAGCGACATAGACAGGCACCAGAGCGCCTTTTCCAGGCTTGCCTGCCACAGCTGCTCATAGGTTTGCCGCAAACTCATAATCACCACCGCATCGCCAACCCGTGTCCAGCCTGACGAAACCGCTGCGCGCGCCTCGATAGGGGGCAGCGCCACAATGCGCACAAAAAGCGCCGGAACCTCAGGATTTTCCACCGAAAAAGAACGTTCTAAAAGACGGTTATTGTCGAGATCGACAAAATAGATCGTTTGATAATAACCAAGGTCAGAAACCGCATTAAACAAAACCCCCAGCCGAGACCGGTCAGTTTTGGCCATCACCTCAGTCATCGAAATAGCCAGCGAAGTCGCGCCACTCTGGGCCTGCACCTGCAACTGATTGATCATAATCGACCTATCCCCATGGACACTGATCATCATCCACAGTGATACAAGCAGAAATATTACCGCGCTTATCACACTAATTAATTGTCGATACAGGCTCATAGCGTCCTCCTGACGTCTAACCAGTTCCCTTTTTGTCGAATAACTGTGACCTCATCAACATACTTTATAAAAAGCACTATGCCAAGGGCCGGTATAGGAATAGCGTCTATTGGCACCCACCCCAAAAAGAGTATTTTAATGAATACTTATATAACGCAGAAAATGGCTGGCCCGGCGAAAAAAATGGTACTAGCAGGGCTCGTTATAGCCCTCCACGGCGAGGCAGAAACCTATCAAGTCCCCGAAAAGCTACTAGAGCAAGTCCGCACAGAACATGGCACTGTAGCCGAAACACGACTGCGTAACTGGCAAAAAATGATCAACCACTCAGACGCCAAACTCGACTTAGACAAACTTGCACTGGTCAATGAATTTGTTAACCGCGCCCACCCAGTCAACGACATCGACAGCTGGCAAAAAACCGATGCCCGCGCCAACCCACTAGAATTTTTAATCAACCACGCCGGCGACGGCCAAGACTTTAGCGTCGCCAAACTATTTACCCTGCATCGCATGGGCGTACCCCTAGCCAAACTGCGTATCAGCTACGTTAAATCAAACGGCCTAAACCGCCCCCACACAGTGCTCGCATACTTTTCAACACCCACCGCAGAACCACTGATACTCGACAACATAGAACGACGCATTAAATCCGCCTCAGCGCGCAAAGACCTTGAACCCATCTACCTGTTTGATGCCCGTGACATACTCATGATCGATGGCGACTCAAAACAGCTACCCGCAGAAAAATCCAACCACATTGTTAAATGGAAAAACCTGCTGCCCAACCTAGAAACGGTACATTATTGAAACCTATATTCAGACCGCCAGCAGTTCAATTCTTGAAAAACCCGCAACCCTAATCTACGTTTAGGTTACCTCCTAAGCCCTGTTTCAGAGACCCAAGCTTTTTGGAAAATAGCCACAAGCGATCATGAAACGACCGGCAACCAACAACGAGAAAACCCATGGTTGACCCATTGCGGGGAAACACAAAAAAGAGCCAAGCCACACCCATACTGGCCGCCTTTGAAAAGCATCAACTCGCCCTAAAGCGTTTTATTTCACGCTACCTGCGCAATACCCAAGATATCGAAGACATTACCCAAGAAGCCTTCCTGCGCGCCTATAAAGCTGAAAAAACCACCGAAGTACTGCAGCCCAAATCATTTTTATTTCGCATCGCCAAAAACGTCGCCATCTCAGAACTGCGATCCAAGTCGCGAAAAATTACCGACTATATAGAGGATCAAGAAGAGTCAAGCGTCCTACTCAATGAATGGACCACAGAAGACGAAGTCATGGCCCAACAAAAGCTTGGCATCCACTGCGAAGCCGTAGCCAGCCTCACCGAAAAATGTCGACGGGTTTATTTAATGCGTAAAGTGTACGGCATGTCCCACAAAGAAATTGCCGCGCGACTGGGAATAGCCCAGAGTACCGTAGAGAAACACCTAATGAACGGCGTAAAAATCTGTGACGACTTTGTAAAAAACCGCATGGCCGACACCGCCAACACCAGCCAGAAAAGCAAAGGCACCAACAGAGGTCAACAGCAGTGAACAACATTCACGCATTTATTGATCGCGAAACCATCGAGCAAGAAGCCCGAGAATGGCTAATACGCCTAGATGGCGACGACGAACCCAGCAGCGCACAAATTACCGAACTGCGCACCTGGGTCGCCCGCAGTCCCGCTCACCGCGAAGAACTGCTGCGCATCTCAGAATTTTGGGACGACGCCAATATACTCACCGAGCTGTCTATTCCCTTAACAACTCCCCAGGGAGAGCACAAACCGCGCAAAACCTTCAACAGCCTATGGGCACCACTGTTCAGCTTTAATCGCTACAGCGCCATCGCCGCCAGCCTAATGCTAGCCGCCGCCCTAGGCTTATATACCGCCCTAGGCCCACAGCCCAGCAACGCCACCAACGGCATATTTGTTACCGCCATCGGCGACATCCAACAACACAAACTCGTCGACGGCACCATGCTAAAAATCAACACCGACAGCCAAGTGCAAATCGACTACAGCGACAGCACCCGCAAAATACGCCTGCTGCGCGGCGAAGCCCACTTCCAAGTTAGCCACAACGCCAACTGGCCCTTCGAAGTCTACGCCGGCAAACGCAGAGTCAAAGCCATAGGCACCGCCTTCTCGGTTCAACTCAACAGCGACAGCGTCAAAGTATTAGTCTCAGAAGGCCGCGTAGATATCGCCGCCAGCGTCGAAAAACAACAGCGCCTCGAAAAAATCGGCAGCCTCGGCTACGGCCAAAAAGCCACCTTCAGCAACCGCGAAATCAGCCAACTAGCCGCCCAAGAAAAAACCGCCGTTATCGACGAAATCAGCACCCTCGCCAAACAAGAACTCAGCCGCCAACTCGCCTGGCGCGAAGGCTACCTCGTATTTGACGGCGACCCACTCAGCCACGTAGTCGCCGAAATCAACCGCTACCTGCCCACCACCATCGAAATCGCCGACCCCACCATCAGCCAGCTCAGAATCGGCGGACGCTTTAAAGTCGGTCAGCTAGAAGCCATGTTCGACGTACTCGAAAGCAGCTTTGGCATACAGGTTAGCCGTATCGACGACCAACATATACAGCTGCGGCTAAAGCCCGAATAACCCCGCCACCCACACAGCAAACCCCGCCACCTACTGCTATGTTTAAACAATCATAGACACCGAAACACCACCAAAAAAGAGGAGGGCCGCGTTGAAAAACCAGCGCATAAAAAAAATAACCAAAAAAAACTGCACCTCCAATAGAGGTTTTAAATCAGCCATGCGACATATCCCCCGTAAGGACACCGTAGAAGCTACGCAGCAGACACATCGCTGCAGGCACTTCGGGGGAAAGGCATCGGGATTTAAAGTTCGGAGCAGGGCGGTAGCGTGTCATTTAGTCACCCTGTTTGTCAGCCTACTTTTAAGCCTGAGTACAAGCGCCCAAGCCGCCAACAATCAGACCAAGGTTTACCAACTAAACCTGCCTGAACAAAGCGTCGCCAAAGCACTCAACAGCCTGTCAGAACAAACCGATATACAGGTTTTATTCCCCTACGAAATTGTCGAAGCGAAAAAGGTCAACGCAGTGGTCGGCACATACACCCTGCAACAAGCCTTGGATACCATGCTGCACAACACCGGCCTATACGGCGGCCTTACCGACAGTGGAGTCATCACGATTTCACCTAATGACCTAAATCAAAACGGTAAGGGGAAGAGAATGAATATAAATAAACGAAAAAATTTACTGGCAACATTTATAGCGGTGTTTGCAGCAGGTGCAACCGCACAGGGTGTAGATAGCGATCAACAGGCTGCGACGCAGCAAAATCAAATTGATGAAATTATTGTAACCGCGAGCAAGCGTGGGGCTGGGCAGAGTATTCAGGATACGGCCATGGCGATTTCTGCGTTGAGTGGGGATACGATTGAGAAGCGCGGGTTGGTGGGGATGGATGATTACCTGCGAACGTTGCCTGGGATAAGCATGCAGGATCGTGGTGCAGGTCAGAATAGCATTGTCATACGTGGGCTCTCAGCAGATCCTCAAGGATCAAGTTCAACCACAGGTGTCTATTTAGGTGAAGTGCCATTAACCGGCTTGGGAACCACAAGTTCTTTTGCTGGAGAAGGAAATGCTGATATCAAGCTAGTGGATGTAGAGCGAATTGAAGTGTTACGCGGCCCTCAGGGCACCCTTTATGGTGCCGATTCAATGGGTGGTGTTGTGCGTGTACTGCCAGCCAAGCCTGTGTTGAGTGAGATGGAAGGCTCAGTTTCTGCAAGGTACTCTCAAACCGGTGAAAGGGGCGATGACAATACTATGCTGCAAGGCATGATCAATGTTCCCTTAGTTGAAGATCAGCTAGCGGTTCGAGTAGTGGCCTATCAATTCGATAACAGTGGCTTTATTAACAACGTTGCAGCAAGTCAACCAACCCTCCAAAATACTCTCGCTGAAGCTGTTGGCGGCGTGATTCAGGATCGAAATGATGTCGGTAACGATGAATACACTGGCTTTCGTATAACCACTCTTTGGCAACCCACTGAAGACCTGGATATTACACTGATGCACCTGCAGCAGGATATTGAGCAGGATGGAACCCCAGAGGTGAATTTAAATGCGGCTGGCGACTATCAACAAAATCGAGTGAATACAGGGCCGGCGGGCAGCCGTTATGAGTTTTTAAATAATGAGGTAGATATTACAAATTTGGTGATTAGCTACGATTTAGGCTGGGGTAGCCTTACCAGTTCTACCTCACAGCTTGATTATAACGCTGAGATTGATACTGATTTTAGTCAACTATTTTTCAGCGCGTACTACTCAGAAGCCAAAACTGATACTGAAAATTTTATTCAGGAAGTACGATTGAGTTCCTCATTAGAAGGTGATTTACAGTTTGTGGTCGGTGTGTATTATGAAGACAAAGAAAAAAATATTGATAATATTTTGACATGGAGCGGTGACCCAACTGCCCCAGAATCCGGGGCGATACTGTTTCCGCTTATTCGCACTGAAACCTTTGAACAAAAGGCCTTTTTTGGTGAGTTAAGCTATGACATTAGCGATCAACTAACAGCCACTGTAGGTGTTCGCCATTTTGACTATGAAGTTGGTGGCATTGACTCGTTTAATGGTGCGCCCTTCGCGCCCATTCCATCAGGAGACGAAAAAGGGCAAAGTTATAAGGCGTTACTGGCTTATACGCCTAATGAAGATATGATGGTCTATGGTCAATGGGCTGAAGGCTTTAGGCCTGGAGAAGGTTTGCCGCAAATCCCCACATGTGATGTGCTTAATATCTCTACGCCGACTCAATTGGATGCTGACACCACAGAAAACATTGAATTGGGCTTTAAGTCTTCTTGGGCAGATAATCAATTTGTCTTCAATGCCGCGCTGTACCGTATTAATTGGGACAATATCCCTGTTCTAGTTAACCTAGGAAGCAATGGCGTAGACTCTTGTGTTGTGCCTCTTAATGCCGGTAAAGCAGTATCCGAGGGTGTTGAGCTAGAGTTCCAAAGTCGTATCACGGAAAACCTTCATGTAGACCTTAGCGCCTCTTACGGTGAAACAACGCTTTCAGGTGATTATCCGACTATTGGTGGTAGTGACGGTGATAATTTACCCGGATCATCAGACTTTAATGCGACGGTAGGTATTCAATATGACTTTAGCTTAGCTAGCAATAACAGCTTTGCTCGTATTGATTACGCCTATATCAGTGAATATTTTAACAGCGTAGGTAGTGGCATTGGCCAAACACCGGCGGGTGGATTCGGACAACTTAATTTAAAAGTGGGTATGGAGATTGATCAAATTACGGCGGATATCTTTGTCGACAATCTGACCAATAATGACGGCCTCACTTGGGTTGAATCAGTCTTCTCAGGTTCGACGGGAGTTGCCCGCGCCAATCAAATTCGTCCCCGCACCATCGGTCTAAATTTACGCTATCAATTCTGATTTGATGCCTGTCTAAGATCACAGCAGCTTTCGTTAGGAAACTGCTGTGATTTTTCTAACTTCCCGCAATACTACTAGTTAAGAGCCGTACTTCTCATGCCAGTTCTGAACGATCAACTAGCGCCAGTTCGAACAACGACAGATGGTTCCAGGCCATCTTTAAGCGAATCGCTAACTTATTCTGCGCCTTACCTAACTATGGCTTGGTTGGGTGCACCTATTCCTATTCTTCAGGGAATATATGCCAAATATTACGGATTCTCATTAACAACGCTGGCCTCGATAATTTTACTCGCACGACTTTTTGATGCGATTACTGATCCATTGATTGGTTATTACTCTGATCGCTATGCTCGTCGCACCGGCACCCGAAAGCCATTTATTTTGGCGGGTGGGTTACTGCTGATACTGAGTGCGTATTTCTTATATGTGCCTATTAGTGGTGATGCTGGTGAACACAGTAATGTTAGTGTCGCCTATTTTACCTTTTGGTTTATGGCTGTTTATTTGGCTATGACATTGTTTGAAATTCCGCACATTGCCTGGGCAAGTGAGCTGGCCTTAAGCTCTGCAGACAAAGCCAAAATTTTCAGTTTTCGCAATGTAGCTGGGTCTTTAGGTATGGTCTGTTTTTATTTTGTACCGCAGCTGCCTTTTTTTGATACGCAAGATATTACGCCAGAAACCCTAAAAGTGTCGGTAATTTCTGCGGTCGTTTTAATGCTTCCTCTGCTGTACCTCTGTATAAGATGGACACCGAATCGTTCTTCTTTTTCTTCTATTGATCCGATCCAACAGCATTGTGCTAACGGTAACCTAAGAAATAAAAATTCACTGGAACAGTTGTTTCGCTCGATTGCAAGCAATAAGCCCTTAGTTATTTTCTTTAGTGCCTTTTTAGCCTACGGCTTTGCCGTTGGTATGTGGTATGGGTTGGTTTTTCTCTATGTTGATAGCTATCTAAACTTGGGAGAGTATTTTGCGAAGACATTCTTGCTGTCCTTTGTCGTCGGAATTGTCGCTACTCCGGGTTGGTGCAAGTTAGCGATTATTTGGGGTAAAAAAACAGTGCTCTCAATGGCGATGGTTTTATTGATCACCAGTTTTCTTTATGCCTCTCTATTAACACCCGAAGATTCAGGTTTTCGTGAGCTTTTAGTTTTGCAAATCATCAATGTTTTGGGCGGCGGCTGCATGATGGCATTTGCACCGGCCATGCTCTCGGAAATTATTGATTACAGTACGCTGAAATACCGTTCTGAAAATACGGCAAGTTATTACGCACTGTTTATGTTTTTAGGTAAATTTAATGTTGCCGTTGGCGGAGCGATAGGACTAGCCATCGCTGGTTGGTATGGCTTGGATGCTACCACCACGGTGCAAACTTCAGAAGGTATTGTCGGCCTATTGCTCGGCATGGTTTGGTTGCCAATGTTTTTTATTGCCATCGCACTGGTATTGATTGTGCTGAGCCCCATTAACACCCGCCGCCACGGAATTATTCGCCGTCGTCTCGATACCCAAATTGCATCATCATCTTCTCCAATTAGGAACGCCAATGCTTAAGCCTTCAATTCTTGCAGGCTTTCAGGCCTATGCTGAAAATTTGATCGAGACTCACCATCTGCCAGCTATCTCATTGGCGGTGTGGCATAACAAGCAATTATACCAAGCCGCCGCTGGGATCTTAAATCTGGAAACCGGGGTAAAAGCCACCTGCGACTCTATTTTTCAAATTGGTTCTATCACCAAAGTGATGACGGCGAGTTTAGTCATGCAATTAGTGGATGAAGGCAAGGTAGATCTGGATAAACCCGTTAAACAGTATATTCGTGACTTCACCATTGCCGACAAGGAGGCCACGAAATCTATTACTGTACGCCAATTACTCAATCATACCAGCGGCATGAGCGGTGATATTTTTCCTGACGATAATCGTCAAACAGGAAACCCGATTGCTCGTTTTGTAGATCGTTGTAATCTATTACCACTCGTCCATCCTGTCGGTGAACGTTATTCCTATTCTAATTCCGCGTTTGCGATAGCAGGACGCTTGGTGGAGGTTGTGACTGGCGCCACTTGGTTTGATGCTATAGAGGAAAGGATATTTCAACCCCTCGGTATGAAACGCGCCATATGTCGTCCCATGGATGTCTTGCGTTATCGAGCCGCTATTGGCCATATTCCTAATCCTGAGAGTTCAGGGCCTGATAGCCCAAACCATTGGCAACAAACCAAACAACTTTATTTATCGATGGGTCAGGCACCGGCAGGTGCAACGATAACTATGAGCGCCAAAGACCTGATTACCTTTGCCCGAGCGCATATGGATCGTGGCCTTACTCAAGGTGGTGAACGTTGGTTATCGGAAAATGCCGTGACGCAAATGCAGCAGCCACAAGTAGAGGTTCCATCCTTATCTAGCGTAATAACCAGTCATATAGGTATAGGCTGGGGGCTTCATCGTCATAATCACAACGGCCGTATGATCTTCGGCCACGCCGGTGGAACATTTGGTCAAATGTCGATGCTCAGAATCGTTCCAGATCAAGATATTTGTGTTGCGGTTCTGGTGAATTGTGAAAATACCGAAGTGGCTCATCAAACGGTAATCAATACCCTGCTAAAGGAACTGGCCGATTTTGATTTGACCGAACCGGAACCTTCGTTTGTGGCGGTGCCTGATCAACAGCTTGCCAATTACCTCGGTGACTATCAATCTTCCGGTGAGCACTACTCCGTTACGCTAGAAAATGGTCATCTCACCGCTCTTTATAAAGACCTTGTTACCAAGGCTCCAGCAATAAAACTGCGTCTAAAAGCATTAGATGATGCGCTGTGGTTGGGGCACAACGAGGAAGGTATCGATGTAATGAAACTGCGTTTTCTTAACCCAGATAATCAGGGAAAGTATACTAATTTATTTAGAACACGCATAAATCAGCGAGTTAGTTAAACTGATTTTTAACAAATTAAGGAAAGGTTATGACTGCTAATCACCCATCGTCAACACTCAAACAGGCAGAGGAAATACTATCGCGCTACGAGAGGGCAAAGTCCTTATCGCAAGGGATGTTTAAGTCTACTGTCCCAAATTCTTTATTGTTTCCTGTCTGGATTAAAGGAAGCAACAGCTTCTGGTATGAACGGCAACTGACTGTTGGAAAAGAATTCCGTTTGGTGAATGCAGAAGCTGCGACGAACGCTCCCGCTTTTGATCATAAGCGTTTAGCTGCTGCTTTAGCGGAGGTTCTTGGTGAGTCAATCGATGAAAACAATCTGCCGATTAACAATTTAAATAGTCAAGTCATTACCACCATTGAAATGACGTTAAATCCTTTAACTATAAAATTCACGGCCTCCGGTAAACGCTGGTCTTACATTGATGAATCAGGAATTCTTGAAGAAATAAATCAATTTCCTAACAATTACTTGGTTTCCCCAAATGGACAGCATGTGGCTTTCAGTCACGATTACAACCTCTGGGTGCGAAACTTAAATACCGGAGAAGAACGAGCCCTGACTACCGATGGTGAGGAATATTATCAATACGCTATTCCAGGGTCTGTTCATGGCAATGACGGTTTAGTTTCTCTTTTAGGACTTCAGGCCCTCTGGTCGCCGGATAGTAAACGTCTTTTCACAGTACAGCTAGATCAAAGGCAGGTTAATACCGTTGGCGTTGTGTCACATGTGCCCCCTGATGGCAGTCTGCGCCCTCAAACATCGTTTAGAAAACTGGCTTTCTCGAGCGATACTGACGTTGAAAACTATCGCTTGCTCACAATTGATATTGAATCGAGAGATAACCAAGAGGTAAGTTATGATCGTGTTTCACTTACCTATGGCGGGTGCGGGGGATTTTTTGAGAATGCCTTTGGTTGGTGGGGCACTGATAGCAAACAGGCATATTTTATAGATGTTGATCGTTATTATAAATATGCCCGTGTGGTGGAATTAGATACGAATACCGGTGCTACAAAAATTCTGTTTGAAGAAACCTCAGCAACCCGAGTTGACTTAACAATGGGCCCTTTTGATCAGGCTCACTTTATACCGTTGCCAGAAACTGATGAATTACTGTGGTATTCAGATCGCAGTGCTTGGTCTCACTATTATCTCTATGACCTTAAAACGGGTGCGCTTAAAAACACCGTCACGTCTGGACAATGGCTGGTGCGAGACGTGATTCATTTTGACGCAAAGCGTCGAACATTATTTGTTACAACATCTGGCCGCACGGAAGATCAAGACAGGGACCCTTACTACCGTGATCTAGTGCGGGTAAATATTGATACAGGAGAGATTACAACACTTATCTCGAGTGACCATGAATACATTTCGGTTTCACCTAAGGGTTTTATGCAATTTCTGAGTGGCTATGTGGGCACATCCTGTGGTGTCTCACCTTTGGGTGATTACGCAGTGGTAACTCGTTCCCGAGCAGATCAAATGCCAGAGAGTTATTTATTGGATCGAGACGGAAAGAAAATCCTTGATCTTGAATGCCCAAACAGCGCAAGCCTACCAAAAAATTGGCAGTGGCCGAAACCTGTAAAAATGAAGGCCGCCGACGGAAACACAGATATTTATGGTGTGATCTATCGGCCTTCAGGTTTTTCACCCGATAAAACGTATCCTGTTATCGATCAGTCGTTTGTAGGTTATCCAGACCCTATTGCTGCAAAAGGCAGCTTTGCGACTGGTGTCGCTGGTGGCGCTATGTATCTTGAAGCTGGGGCACTGGCGGAGCTGGGTTTTATTGTAGTTCAAATAGATGGTCGTGGCAGCCGGTATAGAGGTAAAGCCTTTTGGGATGAAAGTTATGGCTGGGCGAATTCTGGCAGTCATATTGACGATCATGTCGCCGGTATCAAACAGCTGGCCGAACGATTTCCCTATATGGATTTAGAACATGTGGGGATTTGTGGTCTTCATATGGGTGGTAATGGTGTGTTGGAGGGGCTTCTGAAACACCCCGATTTTTACAAGGTAGGTACAGCCGCCCAGCTGTATGACACGCGGATTATGAACATGAGTTGGGGGGACTTTTACGAAGGCTCCGAGCCGAATTCCAATGAAAAATATCCTGAAAAGTTTGTCAATAACCTCAAAGGAAAAATGTTACTGATGGTTGGCCTGCAGGACTATGTACCACCTGCAGTGACCTTTCGATTGGTGGAGGCATTACAGAGGGCTAATAAAGATTTTGATTTGGTCGTTGAGCCCAACTGGGGATACTCAGCCAGCACCTATCAAATCCGCAGGGCCTGGGATTATCTTGTGACTCATCTTCAAGGCGAGGAACCACCCAAAGAATTCAACCTGGCACTTGTCGACTCATCAGATAACTAACATATAGATCAATAAACTAATTAGGACGGTAATCAGTAATGAACGAAAATATAAAAAGCGAAAATACAAACAACGCTGAAGCATTAGCCAAACAACAGCGTAGCCATACATTGTTAGTATTCTGTAAGGCTGAAGATGGGAAAGCAGAGGCTTTTTCGAACTGGTTTAAAATGGATTGCCTGCGCTCTGTTGCGGGTTTGAGTAAGGTACTCTCCGTTAGGCATTATCAAGAATATCCATTTAATCTTAGCGGTAATTATACGCCGATTGGCTTCGATTATTTGGGGATATACCAGCTCCATCTGGATGGCGCAGAGGACGCAAGTGAACTAATTAATCAGATCAATACACTGTATCGAAATGAACCCAGCGCAGGCGATATTGCCACGTGGTTGTACTACCCCGTGAGTGAAAAAGTGGGTTGTAATAAAACGACTATTTCACCTTCTTCCCCAGTTATTACTATCGCATTTGCCAATGCAGTAAAAGGTTGTGAAGCTGAATTTAGAGAGTGGTATACCACTGAACATCTTCGTCATGCACTAATTATCCCCGCGCTTATTAGCAGCCAGCGCTTTGAACTGACAGCAATTCAAACCCCGGGCGCTATGGCAGCTGATTATCAAACCATTGCTATCTACGAACAAGATGATTCACCTGAAAATATGGTGAAAGGTATGGGTTCGATTGATCCTGCCAAGATTCCTAAAGTCTGGTGGAATCCGGCAGGTGACGTAGAGCGGTTTACAGAATGGGCTTATCAGGCTTTAACGGATAATACTGAAATCTAATTCGCCCCAAACAGGGCTTGCCCAGCTAACACAGACCGAATTCACAAGGTAGGCAGATTATTAAAGGAAAAAAGGCGTAATGACAAAGAATAAAACAACAACATTGGATATGAAAGAACTGGAATCCTACATTATTGATGCTATGGAAAGGTGGGAAGTTCCCGGTCTTTCAATAGTCATCGTAAAAGATGGGAGCACCGTTCTTTGCCAAGGCTATGGTACACGTGAAGTGAGCAAAGACCTCCCCGTTGATGAACATACATTATTTGCTATGACTGGAACGACCGCATCCTTTACCGCGTCTGCCTTAGCCATCCTGGTCGGCGAAGGTAGAATGGATTGGAATGATCGCATGATCGATTTATTGCCCGGTTTTAAAACGGGTAACGATCTTGTGACCCACTATGCAACAGTGATTGACGCACTGGCTAATCGGACAGGATTACCCTTGGAGGTGCTATCTTTTTATCCCCATCCTGACCTTAGCCGTGCAGATATTCTGGACCGTATGAAACATATAACATCCACCAATAATTTTAGATCCACCTGGGGAACCAATTTCCATATGAATGTGGCAGCGGGCGAAATTATTCCAGCCTTGACAGGAACAAGCTGGGATGATTTTGTGTGTGAGCGTTTATTTCATCCCGTGGGGATGACCGACAGTATTCCAGGGCCACACCTGTTCGAAAATAATCCCAATATTGCGACACCTCATGAAATGGAACAGGGTAAAGTCATGGCCGTTGCTCATGCTCTCACGTCTAATGTTGGCCCAGCGGCATCAATCTACAGCAGTGCCGCGGATATGGCCAAATGGCTTACCGTCCAGCTTAACAATGGCAAGTTGGATGATGAGACTCTCATTCCAGAAGATCAAATCAACATGATGCGTACCAGTTTTATTGCCGCCAATTTTAACTTCCCCGGAATGTCTAGAAATTTTCTCAATCAAGGCCTTGGTCTTCTTATATCAGATAGCAACACGGGCCATAAAATTTACAGTAATGGCGGTGACACGGAAGGGATGGAATCTTGTCATGCTTTTGTGCCTGAACTTGATTTAGGTATCGCAGTGATGGTCAATTCAACGAAGGTGATACCTCAGCCTCTTATTGCTTGGATTATTGATCGTTACACCGATGCACCTCGCAAGGACTGGATTCCTGTCTTTGCCTCTAAGCGTGAGGCATTTTTCGCAGGCTTAGAGAAAAGTCGAGAAGAAATCACCAACCCTGCTAAAAAACCAAGCCATTCTATAGAATCTTATGCCGCTCTTTACCGACATCCTTTGCTCGGCGATCTGACGGTAAAAGCCGCAGCAGGGAAATTGTCCTTCACCCTTGGCACAAGCTATATAGGTGATTTATTGCATACAAATCACGACACTTTTTATATTAATGTCATAAAACCTCATCTGGGGAAACTTTTATTCCATGGACCGGTTCAATTCAGGTTGGACCCAACAGGGCAAGTGTTTAGTTTGTTTGTTATGGATCGGGAATTCCAGAAAGTTAAAGACAGTTAGCTCCGCGCCTGATGCCTGACAATATTATTCAAATAAGCTTACCGCTTAGATTAATTTTGACATTCACGGGTGAGCCAACATAGTTAAGAGCGCCAAGAGTCGAATAAGACTATGAGCCTATCTTAATAGGTGCGACTCACTCCATCAATATGAGGAAATATGTAATGAACAAGGATCGCAAAAAGGCCAGTCAGGGAAAACAATCTACTTCAGATGTGACGAAAGAAACTGGCAGCCTAGTTATTACGGGTGTCACCGTTATTGATATCCATACTGGTTTAAAATCTGTACAAGATATAGTGATCAAGAACGAAAAAATTGTACAGCTTGGCCCACAGAGTTCCCTGCAATTACCATCAGATGCTTACCTTATCGACGGCAGCGGACAATATGCAATTCCCGGTCTCTGTGATATGCATGTGCACCTCACCGCGTGGCCGGAGTTCAAAGAGAAAATCTCGGGCTTATTTATCGCCAATGGCGTAACAAGTGTAAGAGACATGGGGGGAGCACTGGACGATATTCTGGCATTCAGAGAAAAAGCAACTCAGCCAGGTGCTGTAGCACCACGTCTGTGGATAGCCGGTCCGATTATAGATGGTTCTCCCCCCATCATGAAAGAAGAACCACAATTCAATATGCCCAATATTTCGGTGACGGTCGATACCCCTTGCGAAGCCAATCAGCTGGTCGATGAGTTGTTTAAGCAGGGTATCGATTTTATTAAGGGCTATGAAATGTTACGCCCTGAAGTGTTTACCGCACTGTTGCAACGCGCTCAAACACACCAATTGCAAGCGGCGGGTCATTTGCCCATACGCATGACAATTCCAGAAGTACTGGCTGTTGGTCAATACGATATCCAACACTTGGGCGGTGTATGCAGTGGAATAAAATACGAATGTGTCACCAACCCGCAAGCTTTACTTGATGACCAAGTTGCTATTCTCGATGAGTGCACCCACGAAAATGGTGTTGAACTGATGATGAAAATATTAAAAGCAACCCCAGTGGACATCAGTGAACAGGATGTAGATCGACGTGCAGCATTGATTCAACTCTTTGTTGAAAAAGGCACTTGGCATACGCCGACCTTGGTTAATGGTGTTGGTTTCCGTTTGCTAGGGTTCGAAGACGATGCCAATTGGCTATCGAGTTTTCGTTATCTGCCCAAGGAGCGGCAAGCAACATCGCAGGACTTCCGAACAAAACAAGAAGAGAATGATAACGAGAATGCTGAGAAACAGTGGACTTTGGAAACCGCTGGGCAAATGCATGCTGCAGGCGTTAAATTTCTAGCGGGCACAGACTGTCCACCCACGCCATTTTACGTTCCTGGGCTAGCGCTACATTATGAATTGAAAGCAATGGTTCAAGCGGGTTTATCACCATTGGAAGCATTACAAACGGCGACAATCAACCCTGCGGAGTTTTTTAATCTCACTGATGAGCAGGGTTCAATTGAAGTGGGTAAATGCGCCGATCTAGTTTTGTTGGAAGCAGACCCCCTTACGGATATTAGTAACAGCCAATGCATTACCTCCGTTATTTCACGCGGTCGAGTTTATGAGCGACAGATGTTAGATGAGATGCTGGCGAGTATTGTTGAGGAATAAACAAACCCAACCTACAAAGGACGTAGACCATGCTAAGTCGAATCAAAACCCAAAAAAGAGTTTTCTGGATCAACCCCAATCTTGGCAATACTGCCGATGTACTCCCCACCTTGCCCTTGGGATTTAGCGACGTAGAACAAGCCGACTACCTCTGGGATCGCGCCAGACTATTACTAAAAAACCTGTTTCCAGAACTGGAAAGCACACAGGGCATTATCGAATCGCCGCTATGTCGAGTACCCGAAATTAGGGCAATGCTGCTGCCTGAAAATATTAAAGGCGATTTGTTTATTAAAGCCGATAACTATCTACCCATTGCCGGGTCAATTAAAGCCCGTGGAGGTATTTATGCGGTGTTAGTGATTGCCGAAAAGATCGCTATTGCAGAGGGCCTAATTGAAGCAGGTGACGATTTTGATCTTTTCGCTACCGATGAGGGCCGAACGTTATTTGCCCAACATGCCATCTCAGTGGGCAGCACCGGTAACCTCGGGTTAAGCATTGGCATTATCGCCAGCACACTGGGGTTTAAGTGCATTGTGCATATGTCTCACGATGCCAAGGAGTGGAAGAAAAACAAACTGCGAGACAATGGCGTTAGGGTTATCGAACACAAAGGCGACTACGCCAGTGCGGTGTTAGCTGCACGGCAACAGGCGGCAGGGGATAGCCGTAATCATTTTATCGACGATGAAAACTCTAAAGATTTATTCCTTGGCTACGGCGTAGCGGCGCTCCGTTTGGCCGTGCAGTTCAGCATCGCCAATGTCACCATCGATGAAGACCACCCGCTGTTTGTCTATCTGCCCTGTGGCGTGGGCGGCGCTCCCGGAGGCATCACCTTTGCGTTAAAACAATTGTTTGGCGACCATGTGCATTGCTTCTTTGCCGAACCTACCGCCAGTCCCTGCATGTTAACGCGTCTTGCCTATGGCAAAGATAAATACGCATCGGTGTATGACTTAGGGCTAGACAATAAAACCGAAGCCGATGGTTTAGCCGTGGCCACCGCCTCGGAATTAGTTGCGCCGATGATGGAGAAACTGGTCTCGGGCTGTTATACCGTTGAAGACGAAGGTCTGTTGACTTGGCTGTATCTGATTCATAAAAACGCCGAGATGAAAGTAGAGCCTTCAGCCGCAGTTGGGCTTGCCGGGCCTTCGTTATTTTTAAAGTCGCCAGAAGGGCAGGCGTATATTGAGAAACATAATTTGCAGGACAAGGTTGTTAATAGTGTTCATGTTATTTGGTTAACGGGCGGTGAGATGTTGCCTGATGAAGAGTTCGAGCCGTTGCGGCTCCGTGGTCGTGAGACGGTGCGTGATTTGTTGGAGGAGACTTATTTGTTGTGAGGGTGGGTGAGATCCTTCGTCGCTTCGCTCTGTCAGAATGGCAAAAAAGTCTGTCATACCGGCGCAGGAGATTGAATAAACCATTTCCAGGGAGGAAATTATGCAAACTGAAATCGTACTAGAAGACTGCCCCCACTGTGGTGGCGACGCTAAATTTGCCGGTCTAGCCGATTGGCCTTATCTGTCTAATATTGTTTTTTGTCCCAGCTGTTTGGTTAAAGGGCCTCAGGCGCCTAACTATCATCTGGCTGCGCTTATGTGGAATAAACGGGTTGAGGCTGCACCTGTAGCGGGTGATGCTGTTGCCAAGGCCTGTCCCTTACTGCGCGGAGGAAGTTGTTGTTGAGGGCAATAATGGCCGGGGTAATGAGCCTGGGCATGAGGGTACGTTGTACTTTACGGCCTGTTCGAATTGTTTGGGGCGTGGGCCTCATGTGCGTGATAAGGATGCGACGGTTGAGGCTTGGAATAGGCGGGTGGAAGATGACTGAGATTGCGAGCTTCACTAGAAGGGTAGTGAATTGGCTCAGTAAGCTTGATAAGCATGTCGAGTTGGTGGTTTCAAATGCGGCGTAGCATTGGGTTCGCATTCTGTAATTTCTTGATCTCGAGCAGGGACTATTTCCTTAAGGCTCTATAGCATTATTGCCATCAGCCCCCACGATTACATTCTTCAACCCACCAATCAATTGCCGCGGTCTTGTGGCGCTTTTTCGGCAGGGCGAAGTAAAAGGTTCGTTTCATATCCCGTTTGGGTAGTTTTAGGGGGACCAGTTCGCCGGTTTTAAAATTATTCTGCAGTACTATTTCTGATAGGCAGCCTATGCCTAGGCCGGCTTCTACGGCTTTTTTGATTGCTTCGTTATGTTTGAATTCCAGGTAGACATCCAAGTCGGGCATGAGTCCGGCGAGTGCGTTGTTAAAGGTTTGTCGTGCGCCGGATTCGGGTTCGCGGAGAATCCAGCGGGCCTGTTTGATATCTTTGTCGGTGAGGCTTTGCTTTTTTGCCAGTGGGTGTTCTGGGCTGCAAAAGACCACTAGGCTGTCTTCTCGCCAGGGGATTAATTCTAGTTCTCGGTGTTTTATTTCACCTTCTATCATGCCGATATCAACTTCAAAGTTGAGTACTTGGCCGACAACGTCTGAGCTGTTGGCGACGTTGATGTCGACTTGGGCTTCTGGATGGTCGGCGAGGTAGCCGGCAAGGTGAGTGACGGCGAGGTGGTTGCCGATGGTAAAGCTGGCACCGACGGTGAGGTGGCCGATATCGTTGTGGCCTTGCAGTGCTTGGTCAAATTCTTGGGCGTGGGAGACCAGCAGTTCGGCTTTGCTGCGCAGGGTTTTGCCGACTTCGTTGAGCTCGAGCTTTTTACCGACGCGGTTAAATAAACTGATATTGTAGCTCTGCTCTAGGTTTTGCAGGGCGGCGCTGGCGGCGGATTGGGACATGTGCAAGGTTTCGGCGGCGCGCGAGATATTTTGCTGGCGGGCGATGGCGAGGAATATCTCGAGTTGTCTTAGGCTGTATTTCATGGACGACTCTTTTTGTATTTCGGTAAATAGTTGGTAAATAGTTCGGTAACCAATAGTTCGTTATCGATAAAACCGATAATCTAAACCATAATATCCTGTTTTACTTATAAATAGAAAGTCTCTACTATCGCGCCATTAATTTATCCAATCAGGAAACAAGCATGGCAGAGCAAAAAGCAACAAATGTGCATTGGCACGACGGTGATATTTCAACTGAAGATCGCGGTGCACTTCTAGGTCAACGCGGTGCTACCCTTTGGTTTACGGGTTTGTCAGGCAGTGGTAAAAGCACTGTAGCGGTTGCCTTGGAGCAGGCGTTATTTAACCGCGGTAAGCTTAGCTACCGTTTGGACGGCGACAATGTTCGTTTGGGTATTAACAAGAACTTGGGTTTCTCTGCGGAAGACCGCACTGAAAATATCCGTCGTATTGGTGAGATCGCTAAGTTGTTTGTTGATTCTGGTGTGCTGGCACTGTCTAGCTTTATCAGCCCATACCGCGATGACCGTGATCAGGTTCGTGCGCTGCATGATGCTTCTGGCTTTGCCTTTATTGAAGTATTTATCGATTGTTCTCTGGCTGCGGCTGAAGAGCGCGATCCTAAGGGTCTGTACAAGAAAGCCCGCGCGGGTGAGATCAAGAATTTCACTGGTATTGATGATCCTTACGAGGAGCCTGTTAAGCCTGAGATTCACTTGCACACTGATAAAATGACCCTCGAAGAAGAAGTAGAGATTATTATCTCTTACCTCGAAGAGAATGGTTTTATTGCTTAAGTCTGTTTTTGACATTTCCCACTTTTATTTTGGGTAAACAGAACTAAACTAATTTAAAAATTTACTGATATTGATGGAGATACACCTTTGATTAAGCCCCATGGCTCTGAAGTTTTAAACCCACTTTTAGTGGAAGACGCGCAACTACATCAGCAACTGTTAGCTGAAGCAGAGACTCTGCCTTCACTGCTACTCAACTCAGCGGCTGCGGCCAATGCTGTTATGTTGGGTGCTGGCTACTTTAACCCTTTAAGCGGTTATATGAATCTGGCTGATGCACTGAGCGTGTCTGAAAATCTGCACACGGCAGAAGGTCTGTTCTGGCCTGTTCCAGTTTTGAATCTAGTTGAAGATGTGACGGCTATTGCCGGCGCTTCACGTATTGCACTGCGCGATCCTAACACCGAGGGCAACCCGGTTATGGCGATTATGGACGTGGCTGCAATTGAGTCGGTTAGCGACGAGCAGATCCAGTCTATGGCACAAGAGATTTTTGGTACTGTTGATCCTGAGCATCCTGGTGTTGCTACTTTCACCAATCTGGGACGCAATGTAGTTTCTGGTGATATTCAGGTATTGAGCCTGAGCTATTTTCAAGCTGACTTCCCGGATACTTTCCGCACCGCTGTTGAAATTCGCAATGAGATTGCCCAGCGCGGTTGGAACAAAGTTGTCGCTTTCCAAACGCGTAACCCTATGCACCGTGCTCACGAAGAGCTTTGCCATATGGCAATGGAGCGTTTGGACGCTGACGGTATCGTGGTTCACATGTTGTTAGGCAAGCTTAAGAAGGGTGATATTCCTGCTTCTGTTCGCGATGACTGCATTCGTAAGATGGTTGAGCTGTACTTCCCTGAGAACACTGTGATGGTTACCGGTTACGGTTTCGATATGTTGTACGCTGGCCCACGTGAAGCGGTTCTGCACGCGGTGTTCCGTCAAAACATGGGTTGTACTCACCTGATTGTTGGTCGTGACCACGCCGGTGTTGGTGACTACTACGGTGCGTTTGATGCACAGACTATCTTTGCTGACAAGGTGCCTGCTGGTTCATTGGATATCGAAATCTTCAATGCTGATCACACGGCTTTCTCTAAGAAGCTTGAGCGTGTTGTGATGATGAACGAAGCTGAAGGTCACACTAAAGACGATTTTATTCTGTTATCTGGTACCAAGGTTCGTCAGATGTTGGGTGAGGGTATTGCGCCACCACCTGAGTTTTCACGCCCGGAAGTGGCTAAGATTCTGATGGATTATTATCAGTTAGAGAGCGCGTAAATCTTTTAGATATTTGCTCTTAAAGCGTTAAAAGAAAACCCCGTTATTTAAACAATAGCGGGGTTTTTTTTATAGGCTATTGGTTGTCTATATCAGCTGCTAGGCTCGGAGAAACAGGAGACTTCCTGCTGTTCTTCCTTGATCAACTCGAAGTACTCGTAATATTTTTTCTGTGTACAGTAATTGTAGGCAAGCGCCTCGACTGCGGCTTTAAAATCTTCGCTCTCCTCACCCAAAACATCTCTTGCCAGTTTAAGCACCATGGTCAATGCAGCTTCCTCTGCCGGCCAGTTCTCGGTCAATCCCTCCAGTGCGTAGAGCTGTTTATAACGCTCCATCAATTGATAGGCGTCGTTGGTGGTGCTTTTCTCAATATCAATAAACTCATTAAGTAGGGGTTTAGCCTGGGCGTAACTCTCGGTAAAGATAAGGTATTTGTAGTAGTAATCTCGCGCATTGTAGGTGGTGAAGTGGGTCTTACCCAGCACTTCAGCGGATAGTCTATAGGCCGTTTTAATCTGGCTATTATCCGGATTGAAAATATGCATTTTTGCGTAGCTTTGATTAATGTTTCTGAGAATAAAAAGACAGCTCAACGCGCGCTCGGAATAAAGTTCGACACAATGTGGCAGCGCTTTTTGGCTGCGATTTATTACCGACTTCCAGCGCTTTCGATTGAGATCTTTATCAATACTGAGAATGGTCTTTTCAAATTTTCTTTCCGACCATACTTTTGCCTGTGTATCACTGGAAAAGCCCAGCGAAAGTAATGAGAGCAGGCTAGTTAGCAGGATGAATTTTAGATATAAATGATTTGCGATATTCGACAGGTTCATGGTTTAGCCCCCCAACTAAATACACCATCTTTTTTTAAAGTATAGATGATGATTTTAGATTTGCAGGATAAAATTATTTGTCGAGCTGAAGCGGATTGGTGGCTATTTAAATAGTCAGTCCACCGTCGACCACAATGCATTCGCCATTGGTATAAGTGGATGCATCTGACACTAAATAGAGCACCGTGCCAGCCATCTCTTTGGGTTCTGCGTGGCGTTTCATTGGGATGGTTTCCATCGCCGCTCGGTACATTTCTTCGTTGGCAAATAGTGCGCCGGCAAATTGCGTTTTAGTCATGCCGGGTAGTAGGGCATTGACACGAATACCAAATTCACCGCACTCTTTGGCAAAAGCCTTGGTCATATTTACCACCGCCGCTTTGGTAATAGAGTAGATGCCCTGTGCCATCCCGGGCTGTAGTGCATTCACTGAGGCTGTATTGACAATGGCGCCGCCGCCGTTGTCACGCATTAGCTTGCCGGCGGCAACGGACATAAAAAAGTAACCGCGAATATTGACGTCGACAGTTTTTGTGTAAGCGCCGAGATCGGTATCGAGAATATGCCCGAAGTAGGGGTTGGTGGCAGCGTTGTTGACGAGGATATCGAGCTTGCCGAATTTGTCTTTGATGGTGGCGAAGGTCTCTTCGATCTGTTCCATATTACCTACATGACAGGCCAGTGCTTCGGCGCTACCGCCGTCGGTAATAATGCCATCGGCAACCAACTGACAGCCTTCGATTTTGCGGCTTGAGACGATCACGTGGGCGCCTTGCTCGGCGAGTAATCTGGCGATAGCCTCGCCAATGCCCCGGCTTGCGCCTGTTACCAGTGCAACTTTGCCGCTTAGATCAAATAGGGTTGTAGCCATGCATGGATCTCCAATAATGTTTGAACAGAATAATAGACTTGGTTGTCGGTTTAGCCGTCAAGCGCGTTTAGCAATGCCTGAACTTCTGGGCGCATGTTGTTGCGAATAAGCGTGTAAGTAGCGCGGTCTTTTGTGCTCAGAATTTTGCCTAGGCCAAAGGCTGCGCTTTGCAGTTCATCGGCTGGGTGGATGCTGTCGACAATATCCAATGCTTTAGATTCTTCGCCGGTATAGGCGATGCCGGTGAGTAGCATATTTTTCAACGCCTGCTTGTTCGGCAGTAAACTCACTAGAGTTTGAGTAACGGGTGTAAACGGTAGTGGAATATTGATCTCTGGCAGACATAGGCGACCACGGTCTGCCCGCATTAGCCGAAAATCTGCAGCGATAGCGAGAATTGCGCCGCCGGCGTAGGTATTGCCATTCAGGCAGGTCACTGTGGGGGCGTTGAGCAGGGCAAAGCGACACAGCATGCGGTCAAAGATGTTTAAAAAATCCTGCTGCTGGGTTGCGGATTGCTGGCTGAGCCAGTCTAAATTAATGCCGGTGGAGAAGGTTTTCTGATCTTCACAGGTGATAATAAGTGCGGTGTTACCCACATAGCGCTCAACGCTATCAAAGGCGGCGATGTACTCTTCCATAACCTCGGTGGTAAAGCGGTTGTCATTGCCATCGGCGGCATTGGTGAGAGTTAAAATATGCACGCCATCGTTGAGGCTTAGGTTCATTGTCGACATAGTTGTTCTCTTAGTGTTATTTTTTTAGTTAGGTTTGGACTGAGTTGCGTACTTTGGTAATAAATTCTTCGGCAGCCTTGTCATCGTTTAACAAGCTTTCCATACTCATCGGCACCTCAATACCTCTGCGCATGGCGGGTATTTGTTTCATAGTATCCAGCCAGCGGTCGAGATTTTCCAGTCCGTCACGGGACACCCCGGACCACTTGTAGGTTCGTACCCAACACCAGTTGGCGATATCGGCAATCGAGAAATCGTCGGCTAACCATTCGCTGTTGGCTAGGTGGTTGTCGAGTACTTCAAACAGTCGTCGGCATTCATTGTGATAGCGGCTGATGGCTGTGGGTATTTTTTCGGGCAGGTAGCGATAAAACACATTTGCCTGTCCCATCATCGGGCCGACGCCGCCCATTTGAAACATTAGCCACTGGATGACTTTCGAGCGGCCCTTTGCATCACTGGGGCAAAGCTTGCCGGTCAGTTCGGCGAGGTAAAGCATAATTGCGCCGGATTCAAAGACCGCAAAGTTGTCGTTGTTTCGATCGACAATGGCGGGGATGCGCCCATTGGGGCTCAAGGCAAGAAACTCGGGGTTATGTTGGTCGCCACTGCTGATGTCGACCAGATGCACTTTATAGGGCAATGATAGGGCTTCGAGTGAACAGGAGGCCTTGTGACCATTTGGGGTGGGTGCTGTATAGAGATCAATCATGGTTGTTGCTCCTGCGATGCCTGTGCCGCTGATGGTGACAATTCACTGGCCGCACCCCAAACTTCAAGGTTATCTGCCCGTTCAATACGCCGCTGTGCTTTTAAGCGTAGCAGGCTGTCGAGGCCCAGTGGGGCGAAAAATGCCGTGCAGAGTTTGCGGTTATCTTCGTCAAGAGCATCGTAAGCGTCGGTAATGCGTTGCAATAGAATAAGCCGGTAGGGTTTGATCATTCCATGGCACTGCACGCCACGAAAGGAGAAGTCCATTTTGCCGAGTGTTTGTTGGCTGGTTTTTTTACTGACGCCGGCGCCTTGTTGAATATCCGAATGCGCTTTTAGCCAGTTATTCGTCCCGTCGACGGTTGCCTCTATTTCGGGAAGGTAATCCCGTGCGACAAGGGCGAGTATGTCTTTTAGGCTCTGCGGTATTTGCTCTGCGCTAAAGTAGTGCTGTGGGTAGTCGACGTATTCCGCTATGTCGGCGTTTTCTGCACTCATGCGCTCGGTCCAGCGGAACAGGCGCGGGGCCTTTTGTTTCATCAGTGTGCCGGGATGTATATCTCGTGAAAGATGCGCGCCAAGAGGCCCATAGAGACCGTAGTCCGCCACCGAGGGCAGGCCGCCAAGCATATAGGGGTGGTCGCGCAGGTGTTTTTGCAGCAGGGCTAAAAGTTCTAAATACTGTGCTTCGATGGCGGCAGTGCTCTCGTCGTTAATACCCAGTGGTGGCAGATAGGATCGCATTAGGGCCATGGCTTGAGTGGCAATATCCTGGCCGGTTTCTTCATTTGCCGCAGGTGCGGCACTGTCGCCAAACTCAGCGCGCAGTAGTGCTTGGTTTTCCTCGAAGTAGTTCCAGCGGTAATGCATGGCTGGTTTTAATAGCCCCTCGCTGCCAAACAGATCGAGTATTAAGGCGCTGAGTAAGACGATTGGGCTTTCGGGATAGACGGAAAATTTACCCTGACCGCATTGCTCGAAGTGATTGATAATATCCAAGCTATCTTGAATGACTTTGCCGTCCTGCAACACCACAACAGGAATCATTAGCCGTTGTGTCTGCGGATAAACCTCTGTGGCAAAACTGGGGTCGCCGAACATACGCTCGTCGAAAGGAATGCAGTGTTTACGCAGATAGGCGCGTACCTTGCCGGTGTAGAGCGACATGGGTGCGCCGTATAACAGAATCGATTCGCGCATATATTTTACTCCTTGGCTAAGTGATTTATAGGGTAATGGGATTAGAGTCCTTGCCGCCGTCGCAGGGCAAACCGAATCAGTGCAATCAACCCGATGACGATAAGGCTTGTTATCAACAGACCGGGAAGGTTGGCTGCGACCATTCTGCGCAGGGTATTGTTGTAAATCTGCTGCAAATGATCGTAATCCGCAGGCATAGGCAAAACCCCAAATTCCTCTTCATAGGCTGTGTAATCGAGCATCATTTCTGAGAATTTCTGCGGCATGCTGTCGCGCAGATTCAGCGTTTCGCCAGGGTCTTTGGTGAGATCGTACAGCCGCCAAATATTATCCCCATAGGGGGGTGTATTGCGGGTGATTTTGTAGTCGCCCTTAAACAGCGCCGAGTTGCCTGATACTTCCATTCCTAGCGGCTCGTCGGCGCCATAAACGTGCTGTTTAGAGCCGTTCAGCAAGGGCATCAAACTGCGCCCAGTGATCGCAACTTCGGTTGGATAGTCACTGGACTGGGGGGCGTTAATATAATCGAGGATAGTCGGGGCTATATCGGTGACCATGCTGATAGCTGAAATGGTCGATGGGGTTGCTGATGAATCCAATGATGCCCCGGGAATATTCGGCCCAGTGATAATCAGCGGAACCCTGATGCCGCCCTCGCTGGCATAGAATTTAAACAGAGCACCTGGTGCTGCGGTGGCGCTGGCCCATTCTGGACCAATAAAGACCATGCTGCCTTTTTCGCCGAGGGTGTCAATATTGCGATCATAGCTATGGGTGGCCGACCATAATCTTGCATCCCATCGCTCTATAGGATTACTCGGTGCGGGGCCATTGTCCGAGGTGACGACAAACAGGGTATTGTCTAGCTCTCTTCGCTGCTCAAGATAGTCGACAAGCCGACCTATATGCTGATCCATAGCTTCTAGCATACCGGCTTGAACGGCCATAGATCGTGAGTAGAGCCGTTTGTCTTTATCGCTCAGGGACTGCCAGTCACGGGCACTCTCAGGCAGTGTGGCAGGTGGCGCATCGGCTCGAACCAAGCCCAGATCCACAGCGCGCTGCCAGCGCTTTTGGTGCAGTACATGCCAGCCCTGATCATAGACACCCGCGTAGTGATCGGTCATCTCACGCGGGGCCTGCACGGGAATATGAATGGCTTGAAACGCAATATAAGAGAAGAAAGGTTGGCGCTGGAGAGGCTGGCGCTGGGATTGCTGCTGGCCCTGATCCACATAATCAATCATCCGATCAATAATAAATTTTGATGAATAGAAATCTTCTGGCAGTTGGGCGGGCTTGCCATCTTCAAACCAAGGGGCTGTCGCGTAATAGGCCATATAGGGTTTTTGCTCCCAGTTATCCGCGCCAGAGGCATCCAGCGCGAAGGAACGATCAAAGCCGTGAGCATTGGGTAGATCTTCAGGGCGCGATCCGAGATGCCATTTGCCGCTCATATAGGTCCGATAACCCTCGCTTTTCAAACGGTCGGCAAGGGTCAGCACACCGGGTTCAAAAAACAGCGAATAGCCGGGCTGGTTTCGATGCTCAGGGGGGATGGCCTCTGGAATGGTGGCGATGCCGGTGCGGTGATTGTCGATGCCGGTCAGCAGCATGGCGCGGGATGGCGCACAGAGCGGTGAGCTGTGGTATTGCGTAAACTTGGTACCGCGATCGGCAAGGGTTTGAATCGTCGGCATGCGCGCTTCGCCGCCAAAGGGTTCGAACTCGGTCAAGCCAGCGTCATCGACAACGATGATAACAATATTGGGTCGCTGGTCTTCGACTGCTGATGTGGGTGCTGCGGCCAGTGTGAATATGAGTGCGTAAAGCATAGTGGCCAGCATTCTTGCCTGGCCTCTCAGCGGCCCTCTGTCCAAAGAAGTGACCCTACGGGTCACAAATACAGGCAATAATCGGCGGCGAATGCTGATGGTGTTGGTTAACTTTTGCGCTACCATATTTTTGTACCCCACAAGAACGGTCTAATCGCCGCTGTTTTGACGAGTATAAGCAATCGCTGATTATATTGACACAGCAGGTGCCAGATCATAGAGTGAGCCGATGCCAGCAACCACAAAAACTATAATTAATGATGGCCCTATAATGAGTAATAACAGCCTGTTCAAGCCGTTTACCCTCGGCAATCTACGCCTTAAAAACCGTATTGTTATGGCGCCAATAACGCGCAATTTAGCAGTAATTTTAGTATGAAAAGTTAAAACAACGAGAGCGATCTAATGGAACTTAACGATAAGATTATTGTGATCACCGGTGCTGGCAGTGGTATCGGCAGGGCACTGGCAATTCGCTTTAAGGCCGAGGGCGCCAAGCAGATTGTCGCGGTGGATATCAATGGAGAAAATGCTCAGGCCACCGCAGATATGATCGGTGGTGTGGCGATGACCGCAGATGTCTCTAATGAAGATGATATTGTCCGCGTTATCGAAGCGACCGAAACTGAAATAGGCCCGATTGATCTGTTCTGTTCGAATGCCGGAGTAGGCATGGGACCAGACCTGAATTCACCTAATAGCCAATGGCAGATGAGCTGGGATATTAATCTGATGTCGCATCTTTACGCCGCCCGTCATCTGGTGCCACGTATGGTCGCTCGCGGTGGTGGTTACTTTTTAAATACCGCATCGGCGGCAGGCCTGCTTAACCAGATTGGTCTGGCAGCCTATGGGGTTACTAAACATGCGGCAATAGGATTTGGTGAGTGGCTGGCTATTCATCATAAGCATCAGGGTATTAAGGTCTCCATGCTCTGCCCACAGGCGGTGCGCACGGCCATGACCGAATCAGATAATGATGCCACAGCAGCGGCCAGTAATGATGGCATGATTGAGCCAGAGGCGTTGGCAGAGACAGTGGTCGAAGAGCTGCGCAACGAAGCCTTTCTGATTCTGCCCCACCCGATGGTTTTGGAGTATATGCGCAATAAAACCTCTAACTATGATCGTTGGATTGGCGGCATGAACAAACTGATGCGAAAGATTACTGGTGGTTAATTTAAGGGTGATAAATCTTTTGTAGTTGAGTCGCCCTTTTTTACTGTATAGAGTGGCTCAGCTTAAGTTTCAAATAATGAGTTTCGAACAATAAACTTCAAACAATTTAAACAATCATCAAAAATTAAAGGATAAATATAAAATCGTGCAAATTGGTGATCTATACGCTGTAGGATCAGCTCTAGTCTGGTCTTTTGCCTTGATTTTGATGCGCGTGGCGGGGCGTGAAATCCCACCGATTCCGTTGACTTTTTTCAAAAACTTTATTGCTTTTATTCTGGTTGTTATCACCTTGGTCGTTCTTGGCGAGCCTTTATATATAGATCTTCAGTTATACGATTACCTGCGCTTGGTGGTGAGTGCTGTGCTTGGCATTGCCGTTGCTGACACGATGATCGCCTCAGCGGTTAATCGCTTGGGCGCTAGTTTGCAGGCTCTCGCTGATTGCGCCTATGCGCCGTCGATCGCCTTTGTTGGGTTTATGATGTTTGGCGAGATGCTTAGCGCCTGGGAAATTGTCGGCGGTATTTTTGTGCTTTTCGGTGTTTTTGTCGGTGCAACTATGACCGCAGAAATTAAAAATCCGAAAGATCTCTGGGTGGGTATTCTGTTGGCAGCTGGCGCACACATTATTATGGCTGTCGGTATTCTGATGGTGCGCGATCTTTTCCGTGAAGAATCACTGATTTGGGTCTGTAGTTTCCGCTTTTTGATCGGTGGGGTTGCAATGTACATCTACGCAGTTATTCGCTTCCCTGGTAGAGTCAGAGAGACCCTTTTACTGGGCTTTATACGTCGAGATATGTGGCCCACTATGATTCCTATGACGGTTTTAGGGCCATTCTTAGCAACGCTTTTTTGGATGGCCGGTTTCAAGTATTTAGAGGCGGGTAGGGCGGCTATTTATAATCAGCTGTCGACGGTGTTTATTATTTTACTTGCCTACTTCTTGTTGGGCGAAAAACTAACTAGGCGCAAGATGGCCGGTGTTGTAATGGCCTTTATTGGAGCCGCGCTAGTCGCGTCTCATTAAGTAGAGGGAAAGTACTGCCGAATAGGCTTTAGATATCTATGGTGCCCAGGAGAGGACTTGAACCTCCACCCCCTTGCGAGGACCAGCACCTGAAGCTGGCGTGTCTACCAATTTCACCACCTGGGCATGTAACTAGATGGGTTTTGCATTCCGGGTGACCAACGTTTCCTCGGTCTCTGTGATCGGTTTTTAGAGGCAAAATGCACCACCTCTCACAGTGGGCGCGAACTATAGTAATCGCTGCGGTTATTGTCAATTACAACAGGCCAAATTAATGATTTTGTGACCGAGTCCTATTGGTTGGGGGTGTTTTTTTGCCAGTATCAATCGGTCACAGGCTGTTTTGTGGTGAAGACTCTGTGAAGCTGAGCTTCGGAGAACAACAGGGATGATCATTGATAGTTGTGGCTCAAATATATCAATCTACAAGGAGTTAGACCATGTTAAATAAAAGCAAAAATATCCTCTTAATCGGTGCCGCACTTATCGCACTCTCTGGTTCTGCTACTGTTTTGGCAGCGCCTGCTGAAAATAGTCGTGGGTTAGTCGCTGAGCAGGTTCAGCAGCAGATTAATATCAACAGTGCCACTGCTACAGAAATTGCCGCGGTGCTCAATGGGGTAGGGTTGAAAAAAGCACAGGCTATTGTTGCCTATCGCGATGCCAATGGTGCATTTCAGAGTGTAGAGTCACTGGCGATGGTCAAGGGGGTGGCCAGTAAAACAATCAAGAAAAACAAGCAGCGAATCGTTCTCGAATAATAGTCTGCCGTAGTGAAAAATAGTGCAATAATTCGGTCGCCTTGGCGGCCGTTTTTTTTGCCTGATGGGTTAATGGGTTGATCGGTGGTTTTGTGCATACAGACTAGGCTTCTAAACTATTAACCAAGTTCCTTTTTTGCTGGCCATTCTGTAGGATAGAACAATAATCATAAAAACTATTTTGGCCCAAAAATGCGTTCGTTCTTTAAATCGTTTTCCAATCCTTTCATTCTTGATCTTCGTGCGTTAGCGCTAATGCGTATCGGCGTAGGTGCGTTGATCCTGACAGACCTGTTGCTCCGCGCACCAAGTTTTATGGCCTTTATGACCGACAATGGAATTATGTCTCGTGAGATGTCGATGTCGGTTAATTCTGGTTGGCACTGGTCGTTATATTGGTTAAATGCCGAACCTATATGGGCCATGTTTTTAATGATTATGGCTGCCGGCTTTGCGATTATGCTGATGTTTGGTATGCGTACTCGCTTGGCGTCGATCGCCAGCTTTATCCTGTTGGCCTCGCTGCATACCCGCAATCCTTACCTTCAGCAGGGTGGCGACAACTTACTGCTGTTATTGACTTTCTGGGGCTGTTTTTTGCCCTGGGGTGAGCGGGCTTCGATTGATGCATCTATGGTGCGCGAGCCGAGGCTGTCAAATCGCTACTTCAGCGCGGTAAGTGTGGCTCTGGTATTGCAAGTTATGTCGGTGTACTTTTTCTCGGCGCTGCTTAAAACAGGCAAAGAATGGATGTCGGAGGGAACTGGTATTTATTATGCCTTGCACAATGATCAGGTCTCTTTTGGTTTGGCTTCCCTGTGGCGTGACTGGCATTGGTTTACTGGCCCGCTAACTGACTATGTCTGGTGGCTGGAGATGATCGGGCCAATCTTGGCGTTGAGTCCTCTGTGGTTTGTCGGCTTCCGTACTCTGGTAGTAGTTGCTCTTGTGGCAATGGAAGTAGGCTTTATGTTCAATTTACGAATTGGTTTATTTCCTTTTATTTCTAGCTTATCGCTTATCGCCATATTGCCTCCTTCTGTTATGGACTTTTTGTGGCGATCGGAAAAGAAAGAGAAACCTTTAATACAGATGTATTTTGATAAGCAGTGTTCCTTCTGCGAAAAGACCTGCTATTTATTGCGTTATCTCTTAGGCTTGAATGCGACTATTTCTGCCGCCCAAGATGATGCTCAAATCGGTCCTGTGCTCGAGCGGGAAAATAGCTGGGTGGTGGTCGATAACCAGGGCGTTCAGCGCCTGCGCTGGGACGCCTTAGTATTTGTTACTCAGTCTAGCCAGCGATTTTTCTGGATGGCCAAGTTACTGAAAAAAGCCGGTGCCTGTGGCGACCGCATCTACAACTGGATAGGTGAACATCGCTATGGCTTTGGTGTTCAGACCGCACGCTGGATGCCTTGGCGAAAAACCTATCCGCGCATTGGAATATTAAGTTCAGTATTTGTTGCGGTACTTTGCGTGCTATTGTTTTGGCAGAATTTAGCGTCGATTAAAGTTTGGAATCCAGTGCACGGTATTGATACCGGAGTCACTCGAGGATATCGAATACCCTACCCGAAATTTTTTGATCCAGTTTATCGAGGACTGCACCTCGAACAGTACTGGAGCATGTTTGCACCATACCCGCAAAAGAATGATGGTTGGTTTGTTACGCCCGGTCTGCTTAGTGATGGTAGCTTGGTGAATGTTTCAGCTTCTGGTATCGAATTACCTACGGCTGATCGACCAGAGAGTAGCGAGCAGTTTAAGAGTTATCGCTGGCGAAAATATATTAACTTTATCGGGCTGAAACGTAACTCTAAGCATCGTAAGCATTACGGTGCATGGGTTTGTAGAGATTGGAATAATAACCATGATCAGTCGCAGCGATTGGAGGCGTTTAATATGTATTTCATTAAAGAATACACTCCGCCCCCAGGAAGAGAGGCGCGCATGTCTACCCACAGACTGTTTCGCTACCACTGTCGGGATGCAAGCTTGCTAGCTAAAAAGCCACTTGAAAATGCTATCAAATCTCAGCTTAATACCGATCTTATTCAGAAGTTGAATATACGATAAATATTTTTTAATACCACGAGAAAAATATTTTTAAAAAAGCTTGGGTATATTTATAAGTAATTCCTCGCTTATTTAGATCGCATCACATTTTTTATTGTAGAATTGCTTCCTTCAAAAAGGTTGGATGATTAAATTGGTTTATAAATATAAAAGATTGAGTTCATTAAACACGGAGAGAACTCAATGAGCATAGATGCAATTATCACCCTTGTGGTTTTAGCCTGTTTTCTGGTTGTCGCTATCAGTGGCCGGCTGGCCGTAGATATCGCCTTAGCCGTTTGCATGACAGCATTGTTAGTCTTCGGTGTTTTAACACCCAATGAAGCCTTTCAGGGGTTTTCAAATCCCGCTCTTTTTATTATTGCCTCTTTTTATATAGTTTCCTCGGCTCTCAAAGAGAGTGGTGCCTTGCATTGGTGGATTATGCGCTGGTTGGGGAAAAACAGATCAGTCAAAGGGGCTATACCTTTAATCATGGCTCCAGTTGCCGTCAGCAGTTCGGTGATTAGTAACACACCCGTAGTGGCTATATTTATTCCACTGATTCAGGACTGGGCGCGTAGGCATAATTTGTCCATCTCCAAGCTCTTAATACCGCTCAGCTACGCCTCTATTTTGGGTGGCACCTGCACTCTAATTGGCACCAGTACCAATATCCTTATTGTAGGTATGATGCAAGGGTTGCCAGAGGTCGATAAGCTAAGTTTATTTAGCCCTGCGGCAGTCGGTCTGCCCTTGGTACTTTTGGGTGTTGGCTATTTTGTTTTGATCGGACACCGCCTGTTACCTGAACGCAAAAGTATTACCGAAGATATTATAGATACCCGTCAATACGCGGTATCCATGCGTGTCGAAGAGGGTGGCGTACTGTGTGGTATGTCGATAGCCGATGCCGGCCTGCGTCATTTGCAATACAGCTATCTAACCGAGATTCAATCCAAAGGCCATGTAATACCCGCGGTAGGCCCAGAGGAAATTTTAAGTGCTAATGATATCTTGGTATTTGTTGGCCAACCTGAGGGGGTCAGCGAGCTGCGCCAATTTCGTGGTCTATCACCTGCAGAAAATGAAGTTTTAGAGCTGGATATTCCTTATAGCAGGCGAGCATTAATCGAGGCGGTAGTCTCGCCGGTCTCAAATATGGTTGGTAAGACCGTCAAAGCCTCCAGTTTCCGTACCCAATACAGCGGCGTCATATTATCAGTCTCTCGCAATGGCAAGAGAATTGATGAAAAGGTAGGTAGCATCGTTATTAAAGCTGGTGACACTCTATTGTTAGAGGCCGCACGTGGATTTGTTCGCCGTCACCGCTACAACCGTGACTTTCTTTTGTTGAGCCGAATTGATGACGCGACCATTCCTGACATATCCAAAGCACCCATAGCGCTAGGTTTGTTGGGAATGTTCATAATCGTTGTGCTGCTAAATGTTATGTCATTGGTATCTGCTTCATTGCTTCTAGTGGCAGCATTGGCCGTAACCGGCTGCATATCCTTGGAGTTTGCTCAACGCAGTATTGATATGCGAGTTATCTTAGCCATTGGCGCATCGTTGTCATTGGGATTTGCCCTGCAAAAAACGGGATTAGCTGATATGGCTGCTCATGGCATTTTGACTCTGGCCGATGGCAGCCCCATTTTAAATCTAATCCTGCTATACCTAGTGACAGTTGCTGCTACCGAATTGATCACCAATAACGCCGCGGCTGTATTGATGTTTCCCCTCGCCCAAGCGCTGAGTATTGAGCTAGACGTTAGTCTGTTACCCTTTGTAATGACTATTATGTTCGCAGCATCCGCAAGCTTTTTGACACCTTTTGGCTACCAGACTAATCTTATGGTTCAAGGACCTGGTGGTTACCACTTTTCTGATTACTTTAGGGTTGGTATACTTCTCAGCATATTTGTTGGTGTCGCGGTAATATTTTTAGTGCCTATTTTCTGGCCTTTCTAGCTAAACCCATAATCTAAGCTATACTTTTTAGAATAGCTGCAGCAGTGTTGCCTGCTGTAGTTTTGTTGTTTTTTTATTAGCAATATATTTTCATATTAAACATTAATACAGATGGTTAAATAGCCAATTTAACCAGCCTAATAAATATCTCAGAAGAGATTAACACGAGAGAGTAATGACTGAATTAACCTGTTTTAAAGCCTATGATATTCGCGGTCAACTGGGAACCGAGTTGGACACAGATATTGCTTACCGTATTGGACGTGCCTACGCAGAATTTCTGCAACCAAAAAGTATTGTCCTAGGTGGCGATGTTCGATTGACCAGTGAAGAGCTTAAAGCAGCCCTTAGTGAAGGCATACGCGACGCTGGATCAGACGTTATTGATATTGGCATGGTCGGTACCGAAGAAGTCTATTTTGCCACCTCACACCTCAATGCCGATGGTGGTATTGAAGTTA
>CALSQH010000002.1 GCA_943788445.1 uncultured Pseudomonadales bacterium | reverse complement strand
CGACAAATTGAGTTAATGCATCGCGGCTGTGAAAGACAAATATTACTCTAAAGTCTTTTGCGCCTATACCTAGGCCAACACCGGCTTCACCCATTTTCATAAAGGTGTTTTTGCCGCTCTGGTTATCACGAACAACACCATGACCACCGCCAAAACTGGCAAAAATAAGGTTGATGTTAGCATTGCTAAATACCCCGTAACCCGCGGCACTGTTGATTTGCGCTTTAACGTCGGGTTTGACTTTGTAAAGGTCGCTGAGCACCTGTTTGCGCATGTCGATAAGTGCCTGGCGCTTTTCGACTGGTGTTTTGACTGCTGTAGTACTACAGGCGGTTGAGAGAACGAAAAAAATCATCGCGATGCTGATCATTACCCTGTTCATGCTTCTTCCTTTTGGTTGTTTATGGCTAATGCCTTAAATGTAGCACTAAATATTCAAGGTGCCTCGGCAACAAATACTGCACGAATGGGTGCAGGGTGACCCTCGACGGTTTTAGTTGGATCTTCGGGATCTAAAAAGTCTTTTAGGGATTCAAATTTCATCCAATCGGTCGAACGCTGCTCTTCAATACTGGTTGTGCTGATATCAACCATACGCGGGTTTTTAAGCCCGTTCTTTTTCATCCAGTTAATCAGCATATTTGGTGTTGGCAAGAACCAGACATTGGGCATTTTTGCGTAGCGATCTTCGGGGACTAGAAGTTGGTTTTCATCACCTTCGATAACCAGAGTCTCAAGAACTAACTGACCGCCGGGTTTTAACAGCTGGCGCAGTTCGCGCAGATGGTCCATGGGCGATCGGCGGTGATACAAAATCCCCATGGAAAAAACGCTGTCAAAGGCAGCCATGTTTTTCGGCATATGCTCTATACCCAGTGGCAATACATCTATCGGTAGCTGTTTTCCGGCAAACTGTTTGATGGCGTAAAACTGAAAGACAAATTTGGCCGAGGGATCTATACCTATAACGCGCTCAGCACCCGCGCCGAGCATGCGCCAGCCGTGATAGCCATTGCCGCAGCCAACATCGAGGACGGTTCGTCCTTCGAGTGGGGCTAGGTGTGGAAGTACACGATCCCATTTCCAGTCAGAGCGCCACTCAGTATCTAGATGCATGCCGAATAGGTTGTAGGGTCCTTTGCGCCAAGGATGCAGTCCCATCAGGGTGGCTTGCAGTGCCAGTCGACGGCCTTTGTCCATTAAGCTGATATCTCCAATCTGCACGCCGTTAGATAGGTCTATATGCAGAGGATCAATTTCTGGCAGGCGTTTGAGGGTTTCTTCCCATTCAGGCATATCCCCCCAGCGCTCGCGGCGCAGTTGATGGGCGATAAGCTCTGGAAGTTCAATACCCCAGTCATGGAGGTCAGATTCTTCAAGCCAGCAAAATAGTGGGCCGTAGTCGAGGGATGGAGGGATCATGCGGATACTCAAAATTTAAGCAGGAAATTATAAGGTATTTCCGTTATGGTTTACTGCTTAGTAACCGGAATATAAAAAAATAATGACTGATCGATCAATCGAACAAAGATTTGAACAGCTGGAAGAAAAGCTCGCCTATCTGGAAATGAATAATGTTGAGTTGAATGATGAAATTTTCCGTCAGCAGAAGGATATTGACGCATTGACTAAAGCGCACCGTTCACTGCTGGAGCGTCTTGAGACGTTGCAGGATGTTGCTGCTGAGGGAGAGGTACAGGAGGACAGACCTCCACACTATTAATGACGAGCTATTGACTACAGGCTGCTGAGAAGACTAGTTTTAGATGGTGTTGGCTTAAAAAAACATAAAATATATCAGTGAGGGGCCCCATGAATAATACCGAAATCAGTATTGCCGATAAGAGCGCTATAGACAACACCTTTGCTTTGCAAAAGGCCTACGCTCTGAAATTGCGCAAGTCTACCTGTGTTGAACGCCTTGCGGTTTTGGCGCGCTTTGAAAAAGTTTTTAAAGCTTCGTACGACAAGATGTACAAATCCGCCGCCGCAGATTTTGGCAAGCCGGAAGCGGAAGTGGATATGGGCGAGATTATGGTCGTGGTCTCTGAACTCGCCCATATTCGTAAGAAACTCAAGAAATGGATGAAATCCACACCAGTCAAACCTTCGCTGGCTATGCTTGGCACGTCTTCAAAAGTTATTACTGAACCTAAGGGTACAAGCCTGGTTGTTTCACCTTGGAACTATCCGTTTAACCTGACCTTTGGGCCGATGATGTCGGCGATCGCCGCAGGCAATACGGTGATCATTAAACCTTCGGAAATGACCCCGCATATGTCCAAGGTGATCAGCGAGATTGTCGCTGAGGCTTTTCGTCCTGAAGAGGTGGCTCTGTTTGAGGGTACCGCTGAGGTGTCCACCTATCTGACTAGCCTGCCTTTTGATCATATCTTTTTTACCGGTAGTCCGGCGGTGGGCAAGCTGGTTATGGCCGCTGCGGCTAAAAACCTCACATCGGTCACCCTTGAACTGGGGGGTAAGAGCCCGGTCATTGTCGATAAGACTGCCAATATTGCCAAGGCTGCTCGCAGCATTGCCTTTGGTAAGTTCAGTAATAATGGTCAGACCTGTATCGCTCCGGATTACCTCTATGTGGATGAGGCGGTGAAGGACGTATTGATTGCCGAGTTAAAGACCTATATCGGCCGCCAATACGGTTTGGATGAAGAGGCATTGGCTAATGATGATTACTGCCAGATAGCCAATGCTGCCCACCATGGTCGCTTATCTGGCCTGTTAAATGATGCTTTGGCACAGGGTGGCCAGTTGATTACTGGGGGTCAGGTTGATGGCCAGCAATGCTCTATTGCTCCGACTCTGGTCGAGGGTATGAGTGCTGACTCGCGAATTATGCAGGAAGAAATCTTTGGTCCGCTGCTCCCAATTCTGACTTACACCGATTTGGATACTGTTCTCGCTCATATCAACAGCCAGCCCAAACCGCTGGCGCTGTATTTCTACAGTTCGGATAAGCGGGCAATAGATAAGGTATTGACTGAAACCAGTGCTGGCGGCACCTGTATCAATCAGTCAGTGATGCACTTTGTGCATCCTAACCTGCCGTTCGGTGGGATTAATAACAGTGGTATTGGTATGTCCGGCGGGGAGTGGGGTTTTAAAGCCTTTTCCCATGAGCGCAGTGTTTTGGAGGACAAATGGAGCAATATTCATATGATGCATCCACCCTATACCCCGAAGGTGAAAAAGCTGATTAAGATGGCGGTTTCTTTTTTAGGCCGCTAGTTAATCTTAAACAGGCTTTATTGCCACCAGAGAAGCAAAGTTAAAGCACTGGAACCAGGGGCTTGCTGACTCAAAGCCGCAGGCCTTCAGTCGATTAATATGGCTATCTAGGGTTTCGGGAATCAGCACATTCTCAATGGAATCGCGCTTTTGGCTAATCTCCAGATCACTGTAGCCCTGTGCGCTTTTAAACTGGTGATGTAATTCACAGAGCAGCTGATTTAAAGCTTCAGGCTCAAATAACAACTTTTCGGAAATCACCAAACAACCGCCCGGTTTTAGCCCCGCATAAATCTTTTCCAGTAGTGCCTGACGCTTGTCGAGAGGGATAAATTGCAGGGAGAAATTCATCACTACCAGAGAGGCATTGGTTATCTGGATATCGCAGATATCCGCCTCCAGCAACTGCACCGCTGTGGCTGAGTTTTGCTTCTCGAGAACTGATTGGCAGCGTTCAAGCATCGCCGAGGAGTTATCCACTGCGACAATAGTAACCTCGGGTTGAGTAATCTGCTGACGAATCGCCAGAGATGAAGCGCCCAGAGAACAGCCGAGGTCATAACAGTTGCTACTGGGCTGCACAAAGCGTGCAGCCAGTTCGCCACAGAGATTAATAATGGTCTGATAGCCTGGCACCGAGCGCTGAATCATATCCGGAAATACATCCACTACCGCCTGATCAAAGACAAAGCGCGGCACATTTCCCAGTGGGCTGGCAAATAGATCGTCGCGCTTTACGTTGGCGTCAGTGTCATGATTCATAGTCATTAAACCGGAATAATATCCAAACCAGTTTTAGCCGCTAAATCACTGTTGGTAATCACTGCGGTCTGGGCGACATCTTGGCGCAGATAAGTGCTGGCGACTCGCTTGAGATCGGCATCAGTGACGGCCAAAACACGGTTTCTAAACTGCACAATAGAGGCTTTGTTACGACCATTTAGCTCGCTATGAAAAGCCTGCATTGCTTCTCCAGCCGGTGAAGCAGGCTTATCGAGACTGCCAATAACCCCAAGTACAGCCTCTTCAACCTTGTCTTCACCGAGCGGCTTTTCCAACAGCCAATCAATCGAATTATCAAAGTCTTCCAGAGTGCCAGCGATTCGTGGATCACGGTAGGAATAAAAACGAAAGGCTCCGGATTGATTATCCTGAGAAGCGCCGCCGCCATAGGCACCGCCCTGCTCGCGAATAGTGCGATGCAGATACCCGTTTCGCAAGACACCGCCGAGTACAGTCAGCGCCGCTGAATCAATATGGGTGGTAGGCACGGTCGGGTAGGCTTTAGCGCAAAAGCTCACCTGAGTATTCGTCGTCCAGCAATGATTAACCGGCGCTAGTGTTGGATTAAAGCTGATGATGTTACTCACAGCATCAGCTTTGGAGCCTACAAAAGTCTCCTGCATGATGTTCTTAAAGCCGTCCAAACGTTCCCCTTCGGCAACCAATAGATACTGGCGAGGCTGCTGCAAGACCAGCTGATGAATCTCTTCCAGCTGAGCCGCAAGGGTCTGCAGGCCAGTGTCGGAATCTAAGCTCTGATCCAGAGACTTGAGTAAAGAGAGGCCCGTTACACCGCCCCAACGCTGACTCAAGTAGGCATTGGTAGACAGCCCACTAGACGCTGCGATCATAGCCAGTGAATGGCCACTGCCGACAATGGTTGACTCTCGATGAGTGCGAATCTGCGAAACTAGCTCGCGCAGCCGAGACAGCTCACTAAATCCGGTCTCCAGCAGTGATTCCTGCATTAAATCGGTCATCGCCTGCTGATTGCGCGCCAGTCCTTTGGCAGAAAAGCTGATATTGCCGTGGAGCTTTTCAATACTGTCTTTATCCGAGCGCACCGAAGCGGATGCCGAGTAGGCGCCAACCACGCTGGAATGCCAAAGCTGGGTCTGCTGATAGTCTTTACCACCAACGCCCATCTCTGTGACGCAGGTGCTATAAAGGGGCAACAGATCCATCTGCGCATCGCTGAGCGCCGGCATAGGCATAATGATCTGCTGATAGGCCAAGCCATTGGTGCCGGCACTATAGGTTGTTAGGGGCAGTGGCTGACTCTGTACGGTGGTTTTCTCAGCATAGGCAATCTCAGTTGGAACATCTTCAATGCCAACCTTGGGAAGAATCTCTAAATCCTCTTCCATCTCCTGGCGTTTTTTTAAGACTGCCGCCGCATCGACAATAGACTGTTTTTCGCTCTCACTAAGGCTGGCCTTAATCTCCGCCAAACGGTCTTTTTCCGCCTTCTCTTTTTGGCGCGCTAACAGAGTATCTGGTTTCATGACCAAACGAATTCGATGTTGATTATTGAGCAATAGATCGCGGGCCAGTGACTTAATAAACTCAGGGTCTTGAATCTGCTGCTGCAGTTTCTCTAAGACGGGATCCAAATTTAACAGCGCAATGGGATCGCCGCGGTGGGTAGCGCTGGTCAGTGAGGTAAGAATTAAATTGAGTCCGAAGGGATAACCGCCACCGGAGACTTCTCGCTGTGACAGTTCTAGCTGATGCAAGCTTGCGGCTACCTGCTCCAGTGGCAGGCCATTATCGGCAACATCGCGCAGCACATCCAAGATAAGAGCTTCAACAGCATCCGCCTGCTCAGGATTTGAGCCTTCCACACCACAGGCAAAGCAGAGCTCTTTTTGTGAATCTTCCAGACCACACATCGGTGACGGAGAACTGCCCAGATCAGTCGTTTCGAGCGCTTTTTGCAGCGGTGAGCCACTGTTGTCAAATAGTACGCTCGACAGCAGACGCGCCTGCATGGTCGCTTCGAGGTCAGTCGATTCGCCGAGCAACCATGAGACAACAATATGCGTGTTGTCCTCGAGAGGTTCCTGATCATCCGCGGCATAGACCGCTTCAAAATACTGCGGCTGGGTGTAGCGCTGTTCGTTTTCTACGGCAATATGGCAGTCGAGCTTTTTAAAGCGACTCAGAGCATTTTCTTCAAAGCTAGCCTGATGTTCAGCCGCCGGAATATCACCATAGGTAATAAAAATGGCATTGCTCGGATGGTAGTTAGTCTCGTAAAACGCCTTAAATTGCTCATAGCTAAGATCGGGGATATCCGCCGGCTCTCCGCCACTGTTAAAGTGATAGGTACTCGTTGGATAGAGATGCTGGGTCATGGTCTGCCAGAGGGTCGAATTGATCGAACTCATGGCGCCTTTCATTTCATTGAAGACGACACCTTTATAGGTCAGTTCTGATCCTGTATCGGCGGGATTGGCAAACTCCAGACGATGGCCTTCCTGAGCAAAATCCAAGGGATCGAGACGGGCAAAAAACACCGAATCTAAATACACGCTGAGCAGGTTGTTAAAATCTTTTTTGTTCTGACTGGCGAAAGGGTAGGCAGTCCAGTCGGAGCTAGTAAAGGCATTCATAAAGGTATTTAACGAACGCCGTATCATCATAAAGAATGGGTCGCGCACCGGGTATTTTTTACTGCCACATAGCGCTGTGTGTTCTAGGATATGCGCCACACCAGTGGAATCCATGGGTACAGTTCTCAGGGCCACCAGAAATACATTTTCCTTATTGTCCGCCGCCAAGTGAATATGCTGGGCACCAGTCACGCGATGGCGATATTCCTGATAGCGTACTTTTAAAGAGGGAATATCTTGTTCACGTAAAAGCTCAAATGCGGGATTTGTACTGTTAGACATGGAGGTGTTTGCTCTGTAGGTGCTGACTGAAATTGAGGGTGCATTCTACTTGAAGAATAGGCCAGTGGAAATGCCGCCGGTAGGATAGAAATTTCACCTAGCTTCTATGCCTCTGCCGGTACTCTATAGGGGTTGAGTCCTCCCAGCGTTTAAACGCCCGATAAAAAGTACTGGGTTCTGAAAATCCCGTTAGATAGACAATTTCGCTAATCGCTTCATCAGTTCTTGAAAGCAGTCGGCGTGCCAGTGAATGACGGTGCCGATTGAGTATCTGTTGAAAGCTAGTGCCCGCAGTTTTTAGTTGATGCCTCAGCTGGCGCGGTGATAGTTTAAGATTTTCAGCAACGCTTTCCAAGCTGGCTTCGCCACTTTCCAAAAGTGCAGCAATAAGATTGCGTACTTCGCCGATAAAGTCTTGCTGTCGCAGTCGTGCGATATGTTCGTCTGCAACTTTAAGGTGTAGATCTAAAAGTTCAGGCACGGCATTTAACGAGCGGTAGTTAAGCATTTCCTTGGGGAAATAAATCCTGAATTCTTTAGCCTCAAACTCGACCTCACATTCAAATATACGCTGATATTCAGCGATATCAGTGTTGGGGGTATGTGTAAACATAATTTTTTCAGGCTTAAATGCACCATCGGTTACTGCTTGAAAGCACTTGATAATACCTATTGATAAGGCTTCGATTAGATGAGAGGTTACATATTGTTGATCAGAAAAATAGCCGGTCAGATAGGGCTCTGATTGTTCGACAAGCTGACCGTGCAGTGCATCACTTACTAAGCGCTGGTAGTTGATATTTCTGCGCAGGCCATCACCAAAACTGGTGCTACTAAAAAACAGGTACTCAATAATCTGCCCTTTATAGACAGGCATCTTTTCACCCACATGCAGACCAATGCAGGGATCATTAGATAGATCAGCGGCCGCTTGCCAAAATCTCGGCTGAGCGGAAAATTGTGTGCGAAGGTTTGGTTTGTAAAGTTGTTCGGGTTTAAGCCCCGAGCGCTGTAAAACTTTTGCCGCATCAATGCCAAGATTGACTAAGCCCTGGTAGGCAAGCCGCGCTAGGGTTCCTGCATCGGTTAAGGCTGGCATAGAGTTAGTCCAAATAAAGGGTTTCTATAATACACGATTGGCCGAAATGACAAGGCGATGTATTTTTAGCGCCAATGACTAACAAGGAAAAGTTATTACTATATGATCCATGAATTACTTCCAATCCGTAGGGGTTATAGTAAAGCCCCGATTCTATTACAGAAATAACTCTATGATCATTGAAAAGCTTCCTTGTCTGCCAGCTATATTTGCAAAGTTGACTTTAAAGAAATCAACTTACAATATGATTGATGGATTGCCTGCATTGTCAGCTCAACAAGAAAATATGCTTATTAGCCCCAAGCATCTAGCTGTATTCAAGAAAATGTGTGGTTATAAACAGGGCAACAAAATTCCTGCCACTTATTTACAATCACTGGCAATGCCAATGATTCTTGGTATTTTGAGTGATAAGCAGTTTCCTATTCGAGCCATAGGTAAGATGCATGTTGGCAATAAAGTCACTGTTGTCGAATCTTTTGACCCCAGGCAACCTGTAACCCTCAAAGTATGTATTGGCAGCTCACTGTTGACCAGCCGTGGTTTGGAGTGGGATATTGACTTTAGTGCCATGGTCGACAATCAACTGGTGTGGACAGGTGTCTCCACTTATTTGTATCAATGCCAAACCGGTATCTCATCTAGGGTAAAGCCAAAAATGATACGCGGGGATGAGCCACAAGATTGGCAAGTGCCAAAAGGAATTGGTCGTCGCTACGGGTATCTCACGGGCGATTGTAACCCTATGCACTTATCCAGCCTGACAGCAAAGCTATTTGGCTTTAAAAATGCCATTGCTCACGGTATGTGGACTAAATCACGTTGCATCGCAGGATTAGAAGATCAGTTACCCGAGTCGGGTTATTCAGTTGATGTCTCTTTTCAACGCCCAGTATTTATACCATCTCAAGTAAGGTTTTATACCCGACAACTAGAAACCGGTCAGCATTTCTCTCTGTTTGATAACTTGGGGCAGAAGTCTTACCTTCAAGGTTTAATCTCTTAGGATCTATCTTATGCCTAATTACAAAGTCCCCATAAATGACTACTTGTTTCTGTTTAATCATGTTTTAGATATGCAGAGTAAATATCAACATGTCGAAGGTGGTGCTGAAGCTACCCCAGACATGTTAGAAGCAATCTTTTCTGAAGCTGCAAAGTTTTGTGAAAATGAATTGGCACCCATTTACCAGAGTGGCGATGATGGCTGTAAATGGGATGACGGTGAAGTTACTACTCCAGCGGGATTTAAACAGGCCTATGCCAAATTTATCGACGCTGGTTGGACTACCTTAACGGGCGACCCTGAAATGGGTGGCCAAGGTTTGCCTCCTTCCTTAAGTATTGCCGTTAACGAAATGATGACCACCGCTAACTGGGCTTGGGCTATGTATCCCGGTCTTAGCGAAGGTGCGATTGCCACCCTAGAGGCCAGCGGAACCGATCAGCAGAAACAAGATTACCTGACCAAACTTATCAGTGGCGTTTGGAGCGGCACCATGTGCCTGACCGAGCCTCATTGCGGTACCGACCTGGGCCAGATGAAAAGCAAAGCAACACCAAATGAAGACGGCAGTTACAGCGTTAACGGCACCAAAATATTTATCAGTGCCGGTGAACATGATCTTACCGAAAATATTGTCCATATCGTCTTGGCCAAACTGCCTGACGCGCCTGCAGGCACCAAGGGACTCTCGCTATTTATTATCCCCAAATTCTTACCCGCTGAAAACGGCTCAGTGGGCGAGCGCAATGGCGTTAGATGCGGCTCAATTGAACACAAAATGGGCATTCACGGCAATGGCACCGCAGTACTTAACTTCGATGATGCAAAAAGCTTTTTGATCGGCGCGCCCCATGAAGGCTTAGCGGCAATGTTCACCTATATGAATGTTGCGCGCATTGGTACCGCCAGTCAGGGTGCTGCAGCAGCCGAGCGCTCCTATCAGGGAGCATCAGCCTACGCCCGCGAACGCTTGGCGATGCGATCCATCTCAGGGATCAAGAACCCTGATGGCCCCGCCGATGCCATTATTGAACATCCAGACGTACGTCGCATGTTACTAACCCAGAGAGTGATAGCCGAGGGTGGACGGGCGATGGTTATCTACGCTAGCCAATTTGCCGATCTCTACAACTCTGGTAAAACCCCTCAGATTCGCGCCGCCGCCGAAGCGCGCCTGGGCTTTTGTACGCCTATTCTCAAAGGCTTTATTACCGAGTTGGGTGTGGAAGCGGCTAACCATGGCGTACAGGTATTTGGAGGTCACGGCTACATCAAAGAATGGGGCATGGAACAGATTCTTCGCGACAGTCGCATTGCTACCCTCTACGAGGGTACGACCGGTATTCAAGCCCTAGATCTCGTTGGCCGAAAAGTGCTGATGGACAAGTTTAAACAGTTGAATGTTTTCACCGGTGAAATGTTTACCTTTGCCGGGCAGTTTTTACCTTGGAAGGCCGGTGGCAAGAATAAAGCCATGCGCAAGCAAGCTTGGGCAGTGACAAAGCTGGCCCTCAAGTGGCGTACTCATAGCTACCGTCTGGCGATGCGTGCGAAAAAGAATCCCGATCATGTCGGAGCAGCATCTGTCGACTTCCTAATGTTCTCCGGTTACGCCTATATGGCCTTTATGTGGTTGCAGATGAGCGCGGCTGCTCACAAACAGTTACAGGCCGGGCAGGGTGACAAGCAATTTCTTGAAGCCAAATTGCATACTGCCGAATTTTTCTTTGAGCGCATTCTTCCTCGCGCTGGCGCCCATGCTAAGACCATGGGAGCGAATATCGACAGTGTTATGGGCATGCCTACTAGCTATTTCGAGTAAGTTTTTTATCAAGTAAGCTCTATTATGAATAGCTAGCCAAAACCCCGTGGGCTGTCTCAAGGGGTTTTTTTATCTTTTGATAAATTGTTTCCCCCTGTTCAATATTCACTGCCAAGGCGGAGCTTTTATTTTGCCCGCTTATTTCCTAAGAGCTTATTTCTGGACAGCTTATAGCCCCATTGCTAAAGTCCATCCGACTAAAACAAGTTAAGACAAGATAAGCAAAAACAAGAGAAGAAATTATGGAATTTGCACAAGCCGTCCACGCCAGACATTCCTACCGCGGATTTTTACCCAAAGCCGTGGATCAGAAAACCTTAAAAGAGGTTTTTGAACTGGCCAACTGGGCCCCCTCCAACTGCAACGTCCAACCCTGGCATGTGCATGTAGTCACCGGTCAAGCCTGCGATAGACTGCGCGCTAAAATGAAAGCCGCCGCAGCCGAAAACCCCGAGGGTGATGCCGACTTTCCCTGGCAGGGGAAATTTACCGGCCCCTACCGCGAACGCCAGATATGCTCAGCCTTGGGACTCTGGGAATATCAGGGAGTTACCCGCGAAGATCGCGAGAAACGCGCCTGGTCGTGGATGCGCAACTTTGAATTTTTCGATGCCCCTCATGTGGCGTTTATTTTTGTTACCGACGAATTTCCAGAAACCCTGCGTCTAGCCACCGACGTGGGCATGTATGCCCAGACCCTAATGCTATCACTGGCAAATGCGGGTATCGGCTCCTGTCCGCAGACCTCTATCAGCTGTTTCCCGAATATGGTTCGCCAAGAGCTTGGCGTCGAGAGTAACTTTAAATTATTGATGGGCCTATCATTTGGCTATATTGACCCGTCTGATGCGGCAAATAACTTCCGCACCGAGCGCGAGGCTCTTGAAGATAACACCACCTTTCATCACGAATAACCTCATGTAGCCTCATGAAAGATCAGCTGAATCAGGCCGCCTGCACACGATTGCGGCCTTTAGCCTTGGCCCGGTACAGAGCCTTATCGGCGCTTTTTAACACCTGATCAAATTCCTCGCAGTTATCACTGCAGGCAACACCTATGCTTACCGTCAAGCGTAGCTCACCATTGCGGCGGCTGGCACCGCGGCGTTTTTCACCCTGTTTGGGCGCCTTGGGGCGATGTGTTTTATCGCGAATCACCATATCGTAATTGGCAATCGCCTGGCGAATATTCTCCAGGATATCAATCACCTCCTGCTTCGACTTACCCTTAAATAGCAGACAGAACTCCTCGCCACCATAGCGAAAAGGTTTAGCCCCATCGGCGGTTTTACGCAGTAACCCAGCAATAACCCGCAGCGCCTGATCGCCCAGATCATGCCCGTATTTATCATTGATTTTTTTAAAGTAATCAGCATCCACCATGGCCACCGAATAGCTGCCGCGCAGCGTCTTCGCACTCTGTTTAAGCGCCCGGCGATTGCCGATCTGAGTCAGTTCATCGCGATAGCCAATATTCAATAGACTCGCGGTTAAATTAATTGTTAACAAAACCCCAATCCCGGAAAACATAAAAGCAGAAATGTTCGCCAAATGAATCCAGCCAAAGGTGGCATAGCACATCAGCGTACAACCGAGCAGAGAGCTCTCTAAAGTCTGCTGTCGATAAATGCACAGTCCTAGGCAGGCGCCAAAAGCGCCCAGATACAGCGTCGTAGAGCTGGTTGATAGATAGCCGTCAAATAGAGGGTCGCTGAGCGCCTGCTGGGCCGAAGCCAAAAACAGATCGCCGTCAAAAGCCAGTAAACGCGAAAGCAGAATAATCATCACCGGCACCAGTGCAATTGCCCCGAGACCCAAGGGCTGTCGACAACTCTGTTCCGGAATAAAGGCATAGGCGAGCATCAGGCAGGGCAACAACAGATTGAGTAGATAAAAGATCTGCCCCGCGGGCTGAGATTCCAAACGCACCTGCAACTGAGCCTGAATTAACCAATAGACACAGAGCATGCACAGAGTCGCGCCCGCTTCAACCGCATGGTTACTCAACAGAGCCAGCAGTGCCGCAAGCGCAAGCAATATATAGGGTAGATGGACAAGGAAAAAGGTCAGGTCTTGGCTGCCGTTAATAACCCCCTGATTATCGTATTGATCGCGCAGTATTAAGGCCCCTGCAAAGCAGAGCGCGGGCAGGGCTAGGCGCATAATAAGAGCAGACATAGATTGCGTCAGTGCTTCCTTGTAGATACTCCTTTTATAGTAGCAAAGCGGGGCGGGATCACCACAAAGGTTGTACTTCTCGCAAACAGGAGGCAGTAAAAAGGTGCTATTTACTGGGCGCTATCTGTTACGCGCTATCTGTTACGCGCTAAGGATTTGAATCACACCCGCAGCACTGGCGGCTAACAACACCCCGCCGAGCATCTTGTAAAACTGCGTATTACTCTGTTGCAGCAACTGCTGATGAAACCTCAGGCCAATAAAATGACCGATACCGGCAAAAGGCAGCAACCAGAGTGCCGCCAAAAACTGCAGATCAACACCGGCATAGGCAAAGGCGCATAACTTTATGCTCACCAGCACCGTCCAGAGTACAAACAATGTGTTGCGGAACTCGTGGGGTTTTACATGGCGCATGGCCACGGCTATAACCAGCGGCCCACCAATCAGGGAAGTACCGCTGATATAGGCACCGAGAATCAAAAACAATATATCCAGTAAACGGCTATTACTCTTTAGCGGCCGACCGAGAATATAGGTCAGCGAATAAGCACCAATCAGCACAAAGATAATACAGTTCATCAAATCGGTCGGCAGTATCAGCAGACCGATAACCCCGGCTAACTTGGGGATAATCATAATCGCCAGCGCATAGCGTACAAAGCGCCAGTTAATACTGGGTACCTGTTGTTGAACTGTTTTTAAAGCAGTCAGATCTAAAGACCCATTATCTAACCCAGAAGCACGGCGTTTCGGAAAAAGTGTCAGCGCAGCAAAAAACAGCAGATGAAGCGAGATAATCGGCAGAAAAAACAGCGGATCATTGTGAATCAGCAACAAAAACGGAATGGTAAACAACGCCCCGCCAAAGCCGAGACCGGAGCGGACAAAACCGCTCCATATAAACACCAGAACAATAAGCAGGTATTGCTGCCAGACAAACTCCATTAGCTGTCGCAGCTAGCGCAGCCACCACAGTCACCGTTGCCATTAACACGACCCTGGGAGACTTCCTCCTCCGTGGCGGCGCGGATATTGATAATCTCTACATCAAAGTGAAGGTTTTTACCCGCCAGAGGATGGTTCATATCGACATCCGCATTAAATTTACCCAGCTTGATAATCGTGCCCGGTTTAACCCCATTGTCCGTATTCACGTTAATCGTCTTGCCAGCGCTCAATTTACCCTCATGCTTAAGATACTTAAGCGGGATACGCTGCATATTATTCACATTGCGCAGTCCATAACCCTCAGCAGGCATAACCGTAAAGGCACGCTTTTCTCCAACTTCAGCCCCTTTAATCGCCGACTCAAAGCCATGAATCATCTGGCGATGACCGTGCAGGTAAACCATCGGCTCTTCGCTGTCGTAACTTTTATCGAGAATAACCTCATTATCATCTTTAAGCTGATAGTGAAGGGTGATAACGTTATTGTTAGTGACCTGCATAGCTGAATCCTTACTGGGTGGAAAAACTGGGCGGCAATATTACCCTAAGTTGATCAGGGCTTCATGCCCGTTAAACGGATTTTCTCCCCAAAGTATCAAACAGCCATGTACCGTGACAGAAAACAAAGGAGTTAGAGAGCAATGTCCTCGGGCAAAGATAAAGCGCTGAATAACGAGCAAGACCACGAGCTAGACCAGCAATTTGGCGAACTGTTTGGCGATGACGTCGAACCCTTAAGAGGAAAGGGCGCAGCCTTTATCCCCAAGTCAGCCGAACCAACCCCAGGTCTCGCCGAACGTCGCAAAGCCGCACAGCTCGAAATACAAGCCGACGGTAACTTCCTCGACCCAGACAGCATTATCAAACAGGTCGCAGCACTCGACCCGCTGGAATTCTCGCGCCCCGGCGTACAGCATGGCGTCTACAAAAATCTGCGCATGGGAAAATACGAAATCCAATCGCGCCTCGACCTGCATCGCCACAGCGTAGAGCAAGCGCGCAAAGCCCTCTGGGGATTTGTCGATGACTGTCAAAAACATGGCGTGCGCTGCGCCCTGATCACCCACGGCAAAGGCGAGGGACGCGAGCGACCCGCAATCCTCAAAAGTTGTGTTAATCACTGGTTAAGACAGTTTGACCAGGTGCTCGCCTTTCATACCGCACAGAAACATCATGGCGGCCTGGGCGCCACCTATGTACTGATTAAAAAAAGCGCCGCTGCACGCCACACCACCAGCGAAAAGCTTGAGCAAGCGCGGCGTATAAAGCGTTGATGTAGCCCCTTAACCATGATCGCCTGTAGGGCTTTTTCTGTGAACTGTGTATGATCCTTAAGGCACCAATAGTCGTAACAAGTGATAAACATAATAATAAGAGTTGCGGTACTTACTGATGAATCTAATTGTAAACTTTGGCCTATTTCATCTCGGCTGGTTAGCCTGCGTAATAGGCGCCGCCAGCAATATGTCGCTGCTCGGTTCCTCAATAGCCATACTGTTGATCGCCGTGCACCTCTACCGAGTGGCAAACTTTCGCGCCGAACTCTATTTGATAGTCGCCGCACTAGTGATTGGATTAATCTGGGAAAGCCTATTACTCACCCAGAATTGGCTCGCCTATGCAGGATCATCCATAGGCAGCAATTTAGCCCCTTATTGGCTAGTAATCATGTGGGCACTTTTTGCCACCACGATTAATATTTCAATGGCCTGGATAAAAGGCCGTTGGTTATTGGCCGTTGTCATGGGCGCAGTATTTGGCCCTATGGCATTTATCGCCGGAGAAAAATTGGGCGCGGTTGAATTTCTTGACAGCACCCGTGCATTAATCGCGCTTTCATTTGGCTGGGCCATACTCATGCCGTTAATTTTGTGGATATCAGACAGAATAAATAGATCTGACCATGCTGAGGGAAAAACACAATGAACTTACTCTTAACACTTAATCTAGACCTAATGCTGCAGGCGCTACCCGTCCTGTTTCTGGTTGCCGTCGCCACCTGGCTTATCAGCCTAGCGATAGATGATGTCAGCATTGTCGACTATATCTGGTCGCTGTTATCACTGGCCGCCGCATCCACCTACGCCTATCACGCCGGTATCGACACCAGTCACAGCTATGTCAGCCTAGCCATGTTGGTAATGGTCGCCATCTGGGCCCTACGCCTCACCTACTTTTTAATGAAGCGCGGTCGCAATCAGCCAGAGGATCGGCGCTATCAAGTCATCCGCAAGCGCAACTCACCGAATTTTGGATTAAAAAGCTTCTACTTAATCTTTATCTTTCAGGGCCTTATCGCCTGGATAATCAGCAGTATCTTTGTCCCCGTATTCGACGCCGGATCCAGCGCAGAAACCGCAATGTCCTGGACCCTCTGGCACAGCGCCGGTGTTGCACTGTGGCTGTTCGGGCTGATATTTGAAAGCGTATCAGACAACCAACTGCACGCCTTTAACCAAAAGATCGTCCCCGAGAGTAAAACCCTGAATACCGGACTCTGGCGCTACTCTCGCCACCCCAACTACTTCGGCGAGTTTTGCATCTGGTGGGCCTGGTTTATATTCGCCATACCCACCGCAAGCGCATGGATAATCGTCGCCCCCTTAGTGATGACCTTCCTACTGATGAAGTTTTCTGGCGTCGGCAACATGGAAAATGGCATCACCACACGCAGACCTGACTACCAGGCCTATATAGACTCGACAAACACCTTCTTTCCATGGAAACCGCGCGCCAAAGTGGGCGGCAACCTGTAATGGTTAAAGCTTTCTCAGGGCTTTTTTTGCTAATGCTGTGGCCGATTAGCGGTGCCAGCGAAGTGCCTGCGGAAAGTGAAAAGAGCCTAGAGCAAAAGCTAGAATTCAAAGTATTTCTCAACGACCGAGAAGTCGGCAGCCACCAATACCACCTGCAACAGCAGGGTGAACGATTACTCGTCTCCTCGACTATGAATTTGGATTTCACCGTAATGCTGGTTAAAAAGATAAAGTACCGCCACCAAGCCAACGAAGTCTGGCAGGGCGATTGTCTAGTATCCCTAACCAGCCAAACCGAAAAGCTCGGCAAAAACATCAGCGTCAACGCCGTCACCGACGCCCAGGGTTTAACCGTATCTCGTAGCCATGGCTCAGGTAGCAAAGACTCTGGCAACCAAGCCACAGAAACCATAGAAGGCTGCGCCAGAGGGTTTGCCTACTGGAACCCCGCGCTACTCGAGGCAGACTTTCTGCTCAATGCCGAATCTGGTGAATATGTGCCGGTTGAAATAACCACCACACAATCCCCAACAGACAACCTCTCCCAGATGCTGATCGACGGCCCCCAAGCCGATGTTTTAGTCCAATACGATGCCGCAGGGAACTGGTTATCACTCGAATCAAAGCTGCAGATAGGCGGACTGATACGCTACCGGCGCGTCGCCCCCAATCCATCCAGCAAAGGGCAATAGCCAGCATGAAAGCACTTAAACCGACAATAATCGCGGCATTATTATTACTGCTCACCGCCTGCAGCTCCAAGCCACCCATGGCCACCGTCGACTACGTCGATATCCAGCGCTTTATGGGCGACTGGTATGTCATAGCCAATATCCCGACATTTCTCGAAAAGGGCGCCCACAACCCCATCGAGTCCTATCGCCTTGATAGCGACGGCAGCATCGCCACCACCTTCACCTTCAATGCCGATAGCTTTGACGGCGAGAAAAAAACCTACCAACCCCGCGGTTTTGTCACAAACCCCCAAACCAACGCCGAATGGGGCATGCAATTTATATGGCCGATCAAAGCAGACTACAGAATCGTCTATCTGGATGCCGAGTATCAATACACCGTTATCGGCCGCAACAACCTCGACTATGTGTGGATAATGGCGCGCAGCCCGCAGATACCCGCCCAGATATACACTGAACTAGAAGCCTTTGTTGGTTCACTGGGATATGATTCAGGGTTATTAGAAAAAGCCCCGCATCAATTATTACAAGAAGCACCTAATCCAATATCAGACCCCAAGTGAAAACCCGATTATGAAAGTAGCAGTTATTGGCACAGGCATCTCCGGCAATGTCGCCGCCTATCATCTCAACAAAGAGCATGAGATTACCGTATTTGAAGCCAACGATTATATTGGCGGTCACACCCATACCCACAGCATAGAATCAAAAGGAAAAACCTATCAGGTCGACTCAGGGTTTATCGTCTTCAACCATAAAACCTACCCCAACTTTATAAAACTATTGGCCGAACTAGGGGTTGAAGAACAGCTCTCCAGCATGAGCTTCGGCGTCAAATGTGAAAAGACCGGCTTGGAATATATGGGTTCCACCCTCAACAGCCTCTTCGCCCAGCGGCGCAACCTATTGCGCCCCTCGTTTTGGAAAATGATCCGTGAAATACTGCGCTTCAACAAAGAGGCAAGCGCACTAGTCACCGAAGATATAGACGACATCACCCTCGGCGAATATCTCCAGCGCGGCAACTACAGTCAGACCTTTATCGACAACTACCTTATCCCCATGGCCGCCGCCGTCTGGTCCGCCGACCTGCAAATAATGTATCAGTTTCCAGCCCGCTACCTGATCCGCTTCTTCCAAAATCACGGCCTGCTCAGTGTCAATGATCGACCCGACTGGTATGTGATTAAAGGTGGCTCAAAAACCTATGCCAGCGCCTTAACCGCCTCGTTTAAAGACAAAATCAGACTCTCAAGCCCAGTCGAAAAAATACAGCGCAACGCCAATGGCGTCATCATTACCAGCCCCGCAGGCGAAGAACAGTTTGACGCCGTGTTTATCGCCAGTCACAGCGACCAAGCACTCGCCATGCTCAGCGACCCCAGCGACGCAGAACGCCAAGTGTTAGGCGCAATCACCTACCAAGACAACGAAGTGCTACTGCACACCGACCAAACAGTTATGCCGGTCCGCAAACGCGCATGGGCTGCTTGGAACTACCACCTGCTCGAAGGCGAACAGAGCAGGGTACCCGTCACCTACAACATGAATATCCTCCAAGGCTTTGATTGTCCCGAACAGTTTTGCGTAACCCTTAACAACAGTCAGGCCATCGATCCAAGTAAAGTATTAAAACGCCTGCACTACCAACACCCGGTATACACCCCAGAATCAGTTGCCGCCCAGGCCCGACACGCCGAAATCAACACCGGCCGCACCTACTACTGCGGCGCCTACTGGCGCTACGGGTTTCACGAAGATGGCGTCGTCAGTGCCCTGGATGCCCTAGCGCACTTTAACCAAGGTTTTAACATGAAGAACGCGGCATGAGCAGCATCAATAGCCGGCCCTCCAGCCGGCTTAACAGCCGACTCTACAGCGGTACCATCGGCCACTGCCGGCACATGCCCGCCGTCAACAAATTTCGCTACCAGCTATTTATGCTCTACCTCGACCTCGACGAACTCGACAGCCTGTTTGACAAATACTGGCTCTGGTCCAGCAAACGCATCAACTTCGCCTGGTTTAAACGCGCCGACCACAGTGGCGATCCACAACAGCCCCTCACAGAAACCATTCGCGACCTCGTCAGTAAAAAAACCGGCCACCGACCCACAGGCCCGATTCGTCTACTCACCAACCTGCGCTACCTGTTTTACAAATCCAACCCGGTCAGCTTTTACTACTGCTTCGCCGCCGACGGTAAAACCGTGCAAAACATCGTTGCCGAAGTCACCAACACCCCCTGGGGCGAGCGGTACTGTTACGTACTGGGCGACGATGAAAAAATTGCCCCACCAACAGCCGATAACAACCTGCACTACCGTACCGACAAACGATTTACCGTATCCCCGTTTATGCCCATGGATATGCACTATCAGTTCGAGTTTTCATTGCCAACAGAGCAGTTAAAGGTAAAAATGCAAAACCACCGCCAAGGCCAGAGAGTCTTTGATGTTGAGCTGGATATGGCGGCTAAACCTATAACCTCGGCAACTCTGGCAAAGCAGCTATTTAAACTGCCATTAATGACCGCCAAGGTCACCGCAGCAATATACTGGCAAGCATTAAAAATCGCCTTAAAGCGCGTACCATTTTTGGGCCATGGTGGTGAAAGCCGCCAACACAATAATAAGAGAGAAACCTAAAGTGAGCACAGAAACCACCCCACAAATCACCCTCAAACAACCGCGCTGGATCGACCAATTCGCCCGCAAAGGCCTATTTGCACGCTTTGAAAAAATCAGCAACGGACAACTGCGCATCAGCGACAGCCATGGGCAAATAACCTTTGGTCAGCCCGACAATCACGGCGATCTGAGCGTAGATATTAACGTCATCGACCCACGCTTTTATTCAGACCTCGCCTTCGGCGGCTCCGTCGCAGCCGGCGAGTCTTATATGCAAGGCTGCTGGACCTGCAGCGACCTCACCAAACTCATTCAAATCATGGTCAGAAACCGCCACGTACTCGACGCCGTAGAAGGCAGCCTATCAAAAGTTAAAGCCCCACTAATGCGTCTCGGCCACTGGCTAAACCGCAACACCCAAACCGGCAGCCGACGCAATATCGAAGCCCATTACGACCTCGGCAACGCCATGTTCGAGCTATTTCTCGACCCCACCATGATGTATTCCAGCGCCTACTACCCCAAGCCAGAATCCACCCTAGAAGAAGCCTCGCTCGCCAAACTCAAACGCATCTGCGACAAACTGCAGCTCACCCGCGACGACCATGTCATTGAAATCGGCACCGGCTGGGGTGGCTTCGCCATCTATGCCGCCACTAATTACGGCTGCAAAGTCACCACCACAACCATCTCAAAAGAACAGCACGCCATGGCCGCCAGCCGCGTAGCCGCCGCCGGCCTCGAAGATAAAATTACTCTACTGATGGAAGACTACCGCGACCTGACAGGACAGTACGACAAGCTCGTCTCCATTGAAATGATCGAAGCGGTAGGGCACCAGTATCTGGACACCTACTTTGCCAAGTGCAGCTCACTGCTAAAGCCCCAAGGCATTATGCTGATTCAAGCGATAACCATTGCCGATCAGTACTATGATCAGGCGATTAACTCAGTGGATTTTATCCAGAAGTTTATTTTCCCCGGTGGCTTTATCCCCTCCGTCAGCGCCATCACCGAATCGGTCAAACAATCCACCGACATGCGCCTATTCAACCTCGAAGATATCGGCCCCCACTACGCCACCACACTGCAGCACTGGCGTGAACGCTTCTTCGACAACATCGACCAAGTCAAACAACTCGGCTACTCCGAGCAATTTATCCGCATGTGGGAATTTTACCTCTGCTACAGCGAAGGCGGCTTTTTAGAACGCGCCCTCGGCAACGCCCACCTCGTCTTTATCAAACCCGAAAACCGCTTCGACTGGCGAGGATCTCTTTGAGATCCCTCGTCGCTTCGCTCTGTCGGGATGACAGGGACTTAAGCGCTCTGCTGAGACGACATTTAGCAATAAATAGTCCGGATGAGATCCTTCGATGCCTTGCATCTCAGGACGACGGGGTTGACGCCAACACCTTATAAATTCCACTCACTAGCTGATGAAGCTGCTGATCCGTAGTGATATAAGGCGGCATTACATAGACCAGTTTCCCAAACGGTCGTACCCATATTCCCTCTGCAACAAATTGCTTTTGAATCTCTGCCAAGTTAACCGCTTGTTTCATTTCTATCACGCCGATGGCGCCGAGAACGCGAGTTTCGGCGACGTTGTCTAGCGCCTCAAAAGGGGCTAATTCGATTTTTAAGCTTGCTTCTATGCGTTGAATATTGGCTTGCCAGTCGCTGCTTAGCAGTAGGTCGATGCTGGCGTTGGCGACGGCGCAGGCGAGGGGGTTGCCCATAAAGGTTGGGCCGTGCATAAAGCAGCCGGCTTCACCATTGCAGATGCCGTTGCTGACGTCTTCGCTGCACAGGGTGGCGGCGAGGGTCATATAGCCGCCGGTGATGGCTTTGCCTAGGCACATGATGTCGGGGGAGATGTCGGCCCATTCGCAGGCGAATAGTTTGCCGCTGCGGCCAAAGCCGGTGGCGATTTCGTCGGCGATCAATAGTACGTTGTGTTGGTCGCAGAGTTGGCGGACACGCTTTAGGTAGTGCGGTGAGTAGAAGCGCATGCCACCGGCGCCTTGGACTATGGGTTCTAAAATTACTGCGGCTAGTTGGTCTTTTTTGTCGCTAATGATCTTGGCAAATTCGGCGATATCTTGCTCATCCCATTCTTCGTGCACGCGGGTTTGCGGTGCGGGGGCGAAGTGCTGTTTGGCGACGACTTGGTCGAACATCTGGTGCATGCCGGTGACGGGATCGCAGACGGACATGGCGGCAAAGGTGTCGCCATGGTAGCCACTGCGTAGGCTAAGTAATTTGTTTTTGTTTGGCTGGCCTTGGGATATCCAGTACTGGAAGGCCATTTTGATGGCGACTTCTACGGCGACGGAGCCGGAGTCTGAGAGAAACACTTTGTCCAATCCAGCTGGGGTTATCTTCACCAGCTTTTCACAGAGATCCACCGCTGGCGCATGGGTTATGCCGCCAAACATGACGTGACTAAATTTATCGATCTGGTTTTTGGCGGCGGCGTTTAAGACGGGGTGGTTGTAGCCGTGGATGGCGCACCACCAGGAGGCCATGCCGTCGATAAGTTCGCTGCCGTCGTCTAATGTTAGGTATACGCCATGGGCTGATACGACTTGGTAGGCGGGGATAGGCGCGGTCAACGATGAGTAGGGGTGCCAGACAAATTGTTGGTCCTTTTGTCTGATTTGTGACTGCGGTTGGTCGGTTTTGGTGATGTTGTTCAAAGTTCCGATTTCTCCAAATTGATTGCTTGGGTTGCCAGTGTTACCAAGGGTATCTGTCGTAAAGAGTGTTGTTTCTTTTTGCATTTTTTTCTAAAAGCCAAGCCCAAACGGAGTTGTTTATGCGTGCTTTTAAGTTGTTTTTTCTGTTGGTAATTACCTTTATCTATACTTCGTCAGCTGTGGCTGGTCTTGATAGTCAATCTTGGCCGATATGGAACCAGAGTGATGAATCAAACGAGAGCATTATAGATCATTCGACCTTTGATGGCTTTTTAAAAACTTATGTGGTGACTAATCATCCGTCGGGGATTAATCGCTTTCGCTATGGCGATGTTAGTCGTGGGGATGGCAAGCGTTTGAAGGCGTATATTAAGCGCATGGTGTCGCTTGATCCCCGAGAGTTTCGCAAGCGTGAACAAAAGGCTTATTGGTTGAATCTTTACAATGCGCTGACTATTCAAAGTCTGTTAAAAAACTATCCGCTTAAGTCGGTTGATGCGCGCAAGTTACGTTCGCGGGTTAAGGTGGCGGGTGTGAAGTTGAGCCGTGCGGATATTGGCAATCGTATTCTGCGTCCGATATGGCATGACTATAAGGTTATTTTTGGTTTGACCTGCGCGAGTGTTGGCTGTCCGGCGATTCAGGATCGGGCATTTACGGTGGCGAATATGGATGGTTTGTTAAGGCAGTCTGCGCGGGAGTTTATTAATCATCCGCGGGGCTTGGTGGTGAGTCGTAAACAGATGCGTGTGTCTAAGATTTTCGATTGGTATCGCGAGGATTTTGGGGCGGATGATAAGCGTTTGCTGAAGTTGTTTGCCCATTATGCGGATGATAGTAAGGCGCTGTATATTCTTGGCTTTAGTGGTGATATTGAGTTTAAGCATGATTCGCGAATGAATTCTCCTGAGACTGTTTGGCCGTTGTAGTGGGCTGGAAGAGATCTCTCACATACGTTCGAGTTGACAAGCTTGAACGTTAGAGATGACAAAATCACCGTCATCCCGACAGAGCGAAGCGACGAGGGATCTCCATCAGGTTACTCATATTGTAATCGTCTAACAAAACCCTAACTGCCCCATGGTGAAAACTACCCAGTGCAATTACAATAGCCGGCTTTCAAGCAACCGCAAACAGAGCCCAAGATGTCGATTCGAAAAAATCAGCTAGAAGCCAATAAACTGCAAAAGCGCCTGCGTCGCAATGTGGGGCAGGCTATCGCCGATTACAATATGATCGAAGAGGGCGATCGGATTATGGTTTGTATGTCGGGGGGCAAAGATTCTTACGCGATGTTGGATATCCTACTGAACTTGCAAGCCAGTGCACCGATCAAGTTTGATCTGGTGGCGGTGAATATGGACCAAAAGCAGCCGGGCTTTCCCGAGCATGTTCTGCCTGAGTATTTGGATACGTTGGATATCGAATACCATATCCTTGAAAAAGATACCTATAGCATTGTTACTAGCAAGATTCCCGAGGGTAAAACATACTGCAGTCTCTGCTCTCGCCTGCGCCGCGGAACTCTCTATGGTTTTGCTGAGCAGATTGGCTGTACTAAGGTGGCGTTGGGTCATCACCGCGATGATATTGTTGAGACGTTGTTTTTGAATATGTTTCATCAGTCGAAGCTTAAGGCGATGCCGCCGAAGCTGCTGTCTGACGATAAGAAGAATATTATTATTCGCCCGTTGGCTTACTGCCGTGAGTCGGATCTGATTGCGCTGGCTGAGTTAAAGCAGTTTCCAATTATCCCCTGCAATCTCTGTGGCTCTCAGGAAGGCTTGCAGCGCAATGTGGTCAAGCAGATGTTGGTGGACTGGGAGCGTCAGTTTCCCGGTCGGATCGATCAAATCTTTGGTGCTATTCAGAGTATTTCTCCTTCGCAGTTGGCGGACACTGATTTATTTGATTTTGAAACCTTGCAGATTGAGCGCGAGGATGTGGATATGTCGTCAATCAAGGCGATTAATCTTTAGCTAATTTCTTCCCTTGGGTTGTCGTAGCTATTGCGACGCCCATCACCATTCCATTGAGCACTTTTTCCTATAATTCGGAAGTCTATTTCGAGGTGGGAAAAATAGTGCATCGTATAAAAATACATCAGGGCAAAATCAACGGTTTAAAGGTGGATGCTATCGTCAATCCACGGCCTGTTGGTGATGGTTCTGAAAGCAAAACTAATCAACAACATTGCCTGATTGGCGATATGCAAGTTGTGCCGGCTTCTTCGACTTTGGGAAGCGTTGTTATTGAGGCGCTTGGGCCGATTTGGCAGGGCGGCGATCATCAGGAGGAGGAGCAGTTGGCGGTCTGTTACAACAAGGCGATGGCGTTGGCGAAGCGGCAAAATTACCGCAGCATTGCCTTTACGCCGGTGAGCTTTGGGCTGTTGGGTTTTCCGCTTAATCGGGCGACTAAAATTGCTGTCACACAGGTGGATTTGGCGCTGCGGGATAATCCGCTAATTGAGTCGGTTATTTTTTGCTGTTCTGACCCAGTGACGACTGCGCTGTATCGCAGTCAGGTGGGTCGCTAGAACTCTTTAGAGGGTGCTTCGTAGATAGTCAACTTGGCAGCATGCGGGGTTTCCACCAGCGGATAGTCAGTGGTACGCAGATATTCAGCAAGAATGCCGTTAACATCAATGTATAAAATGTCTCTAGAGTGAAGATCTGATGTTCAACAAAGGCGATATCCATCACCACAAATGCCAGTTCTGCGCGACCTAACATACCAAAACCAATCATCCAGCTGGAGGCCCAGTCAAAATTGCCTGTGAAACGTGCCGCGAGTGCTGCAGAGAGAGTTTGCGCAACAAACAGGCAGGCAAATAATGTCAGGCTGTAGGGCAGTACAGTCATGACTAATTGACTATCAAAGATCAGTTTGCTGCCGAGGGTGACAAAGAATACCGGGCCAATCCAGGAATAGGCGATATTGTTGATCATTTCCAGCGCTTGCTGATGAAAGTCAACTTGCCGTTCAGGGTGAAAATCAAAATATTCTTTTTTGATAATTAGACCTGCCATGTAGGCACCCACTGCCGGGTGAAAGCCAAACTCGTGAGCGAGAACCCCAACTAAGACAGCAATCAGTAGCAACGCCAATATCATGTATTGGCCGCGACCCATGGCCAGCATAACCGGCAGGTTGATATGTTTGATAAAGGGTATTTTTGTTAGCCAACCCTTTTCAACTGGAAATAGCCAGGCGCCAAAAAAGGTCACGATCATAAAGAAGACGATTACTTTTCCGATGGTCAAGATTACCCCGTCTAGGGTCAAGGATGCGTTGCCGGTGGTGATTGGGATGAGAATCGCAACCAGTGCTACAGAGGAGATACTGTCGATAACAGTGGAGGTCATAATGCCGACTGCGGCAGGCGATTTAGATAACCCTTCGGATTTCAAGGATACCATGGTCAGAGAAACAGCTGTGGCTGTCATAGCCAGGCCGCAGAGCAGGGCCATATTGTGATCATTCCATATGTTTATAGCCACAGCATAGGTGGTCAGAAACGGAATGAGCGCGCCAAATAGGGCTATGCCCCAGCTGCGCTTTATACTCTGTAAAAAGTGTCCGGTGTTCTCCTCAAAACCGAGGGCAAACATAATGACAATAATTCCCAGTTCGGCGAAATTGACGATAAAGATAGGCATGATTTCAGGCAGAAAGCCAAGATTGACCATCAGTGCGCCGAGAAATAGATACCAGAGTACCGGGGTGAGCCTTGTGTGATGTGCAATAAACGAGGCGATCAATACACTGATCCAGATAATCGCCAGTATGCTCAAATCGTACATTCAATAATCCTTTATTGGCTAGAGAGATAGAAACAACTTTTTAAGTATTGATTATAAAAAAGCTTCTAGCCATAAAAAACTGAGGATTAATGTAAAAGTAATGCTTTGGCTTTGATGCAGCGATTATTGTTTTGCTGTGATTCACGCAGTCCGTTGACCAGTAACTGGTTCAGCTTAGCGGAACTGTTCAAAGAGGTGTCGACAAACTGATTCCATTGCTCCGAACAGAGGTAGGCGCTACCCAGTACCCGAGAGGCTAAATAGTCACGTATTCTAGGGTCAAGGCTGCTGTCTTGGTTGATAAGTCTGCGGACTACTATCTCGGTCTGCTCACTGGTGGTCTGGCGATCTCTAATATCAAATAGGGGGCCTGCCATAGCTTTGCGATTAGCGAGACTTTCATTGCTGTTAGGGTTGAGTACCTGTTCGATAATGTTTAGTTTTTGGTTTTTATCAGCAATCTTTGATTTCACTGACAGGTAGCGTAATTTGCCGCGCGCGGAACTGTCACTGGCCAGCTCAGCTTCAATCATTTTTTCGATATCCGGAAACTTGTTGCTGGCCATAATCGACAGTAGTGACCAGCGGCTGCGCTGATCAAGTGACCAGTCATAAGCTTGATTGTCTTGCAGCCATTGGGCTGCGATTTGCAGTTGTTCAGGCAGGTAGAGTGCCCTTTGGTAGAGGTTAAACCAGATTTGGAATTGGTCGCTGCCGGGTTCGCTGGTGGATAGGCGCTGATCGGCAAGCTCAACTATCTGTGCTGAGAGCTCGGCTAATAGCTGATCGAACTGACCCTGATCGTTCATTCGTTCTATCCAGCTCTGGGCGCTGGCAAGGGAGTTGGCGATATCATCAATCATCTGGTTATTAGTTTCCAAGCGCACGTGTTCAAGTGCTATTTGGCTATACTCGGTTAGCGGATATTCTCCATCCATAGCACCATCCCAAAGTGCCAGCCAGAATAGTGCGCTAGCGACTGGGTCCTCAATCGCTGATAGATGCTCTGCCAAAGTGCTGCGAGTCAGCTTGTCGAGAGTCAATTTAATATACGCGTAGTCGCCAATATTAGGAAGTACCAGTGCCGGGCAGGGCTGACCCGTTGCAGCCTGAACTCGAGTTTTTTCTCCCTGTAGCAGCACCGGTAAGATGATTGGCTGCTGAAGTTTTTCATCTTTTAATTGGTAGAGCCCAACTTGCAGTTTGTGGGTTCGTAACACTGAGCTGTTATGGCTGCCACTCTGAATTAAATGCAGAGATTCAATTTGACCATCACTACAATGCAGCTGTGAGGCGACTCGGTTAACGCCGATGGTTTTAATCCACTCATCGGCCCATTGGTTGATGTCGACACTCTGATTGTCGGCGGCGGCAAGGGCTAGTTCATCGAGTAGGTCTTGGAATTTGGTGTTCTGGTAGGAATATTTCTTCATGTAACTCTGCAGGCCGGTGCGGAAGTTTTCTTCGCCTATATAGTATTTTAGCTGGCGCAGGACTGAGCCGCCTTTGGCGTAGGTGATGCCGTCGATGGCGGCCATCACTAGCTCGGTGGTTTTTATATCACCTTTGATGGGGTGTGATGTGACGTATTCATCGTCACGGTAGCCCCAAGTCTTTCGTTGCAGAAGGAATTCTAACCAGGGTTGGTCAAAGCCTGCGTAGCTTTCGAGGGCGAAGTAACTGGCAATTTCTGCAAAGCTTTCGTTTAGCCAGATGTCATCCCACCAGTCCATGGTCACCAGATTGCCAAACCACATATGTGCCTGCTCGTGGAGAATCGCATTGGTCAGAAAGGATTTCTCAGTGATGCTGCGACTGCCGGGAATACAGCAAAAGCGGTCGGAAAAGGTCACTGCACCGACATTTTCCATGGCGCCTGAATTAAAATCAGGCACGGCTATCTGATCGTATTTTCCGAACGGGTAGTCGACACCAAAAAAGTCATTAAAAAAAGCAAAGCCATGGCGAGTTGCGGCATTCCACTCACCCACTGGCACATACTGAGCATTGGATTGGCGTGAAAAAAGACGCAGGGGGATACCTTGATAATCACCCAAGTCAAAGCTGGCGTAGTCACCGGCATGCACCGGCATAATATAACTGCTGATCGGCAGTGTTGGCGGAAACTTCCAAATAGCGCGGTCAGCATTTTGGATGATCGATGTTTCGCGGTTTGCGCTGATAACTTGCCATGTTGTCGGGGCATCTACGCTAAGGGTAAACCTGGCTTTGAGATTGGGCTGGTCAAATATTGGAAAGATGCGGTTGGCGTCATAGGGTTCGAGGTCGCTGTAGGTGTAGACGCTGTCGTCAATGGGGTCTTGAAAGTAGTAGAGTCCGGCGCCATCTTTGCTGTAGGGGTGGCTGTAGTGGATTTCTATGCGGTTGCTGCCAATCGCTAGTTGCTGCTCGGCGATGCTGATAAAAAAGCCATTGTATTGATAGTCGCTGGGCTTGCCGTTGACGCTGAGTTGCTCAATGGTGCCGTTGGTGAAGTCGATGGTTAGATCGCTGCCCTGAGGCTGGAAGTCAAAGTCGAGTATATTGCTGCCGCTAAAGTCTGTGCCCTGAGCGTTTAGGATTAGGCTGATCTGATAGCTTGGTTTGCTGACTTGTTGTTTGCGGAGTTCTGCGCTTGCTTGGTCGAGGCCGCGTTCGGCGGGTCTGAGATGGCTGCTTTTTTGTTCATATAAGTTACAGCCGCAGAGGACTACGATTAGGCTAATTAAAATCGACAGGCGCATGGGGAGTAATCCTATTATCGCTATTTGCAATTAGGACGTTTAACTTGCTAGCCGCATCAAGGGTTAGTGTTTGTAGCGGCTGGCCTTACATTTTTTCCATGACTTCTATACCAAGTAAGTCGAGGCCCTGAGCGATGGTTTCTGAGGTCTGCTTGCTGAGTTGCAGACGGCTGTTTTGGGTTTCTTTAGCAACGTCGTCTTTGAGTACTGGGCACTGTTCGTAGAATGACATAAAGGCGCTGGCCAGTTCATAGACGTAGTTGCAGAGGATGTGCGGGTAACCTTCGCTGGCGACCTGATCAATAATTTCTTCAAACTGTAGTAGCTTCATGGTCAGGGTTTTTTCCTGTGGCTCGACGATGTTGATCTCGGCACTAAAGCTTTGTGGGTCTATGCCAGCTTTGCGGAAGATGCTGCGGATGCGGGTGTAGGCATATTGCAGGTAGGGGGCGGTGTTGCCTTCAAAAGACATCATGGCGTCCCAGTCAAAAATATAATCGTTGGTGCGGGTTTTGCTAAGGTCGGCATATTTGACGGCGCCGATTCCAACCTTGCGGGCGATTAGGTTTATCTCTTGGTCATCGAGGTCGGTGTTTTTCTCGCGGATTAGGCGCTCAGCTCGCTCGACGGCTTCGACCAAAAGGTCGGCGAGTTTGACGGTGCCACCACTGCGGGTTTTAAACGGTTTGCCATCTTTGCCCATCATGGTGCCGAAGGGGTGGTGTTCTAGGCTGACGGTCTGTGCTGCATAACCGGCTTTGCGGGCTGCGGTAAATACTTGCTTCATATGCAGGGATTGGCGTGCATCAATATAGTAGAGGATACGGTCGGCATGTAGGTTGTTGACGCGGTGACGCATGGCGGCGAGATCTGAGGTGGCGTAAAGAAAGCCGCCGCCAGATTTTTGTATGATCATTGGTGAGGGGTCGCCATTTTTATCGGCCAGTTCTTCGAGGAAGACGACTTTGGCGCCGTCGCTTTCTACGGCTAGCCCTTGGGCGGTTAGATCATCGAGTACATTTTGCAGGTCATTGTTGTAGGCGCTCTCGGGCATTATGTGCTCGCGGCTGAGTCCGACATTGAGTTCTTTGTAGATCTCTAGGTTGTGGGCGACGGAGACGTCGATAAACTTCTGCCACAGGGTTCTGCAGTGTTGGTCGCCGGACTGGAGTTTGACGACATAGGCTCTGGCGGTGTCGGCAAAGCCGGGATCTTCGTCAAAGTGCTTTTTTGATTGCTGATAAAAGACTTCGAGGTCATTGAGTGCTAGTGCGGCTTGTTCGCCTTCGCCGAGGTGCTGTTCGAGCTCGGCGATAAGCATACCGAACTGGGTGCCCCAGTCGCCCATATGATTTTGGCGGACAACTTTATGACCCTGATATTCCAGTACGCGGGCAATCGAATCGCCGATAATGGTTGAGCGCAGGTGGCCGACGTGCATTTCTTTGGCGAGGTTGGGGGACGAGTAGTCAACCACCACGGTTTGTGGGTTTGCATTTTTTTTCAGTTTGACTGCGCTTTGAGCAACGCTATTGGCGAGAAAGTCGTTGCTGAGATAAATATTAATAAATCCGGGCCCAGCGATTTCTAATTTGTCGGCGATGCCGTCGAGGTCAAGATTTTCTAAAATCTTTGCCGCGAGCTCGCGTGGGTTAGTTTTTAGTCGCTTGGCGGCGCCCATAGCGCCATTGGCTTGGTAGTCACCAAATTGCGGTTTGCCGCTGAGGGCCAGTGTTGGAGAGCATTCGCTGGGAATTCCTGCGGCCTGCATGGCGGCGGAAAAACGAAGATTTAGAAGCTCTTTAATGCGCATGGTGACTGTTATCCTTAAAAATAGGCTTAAATAAGAGTGCGGATTGTAGGTTTACTGATGCTGAAAGCAAAGCCATACTTGCAAAAAATCCGCTTATTGATATAGTTTTGCGTTGTGGCCTGTTTTAGGCCTTTTATATTTAAAAAATCAACGAATAACTTGGAATACTAATGGATTCAGCACTTATTACTCAGGGTTTAGATTTAATGCTCTACGGCATGGGCACAGTGTTTACCTTTCTCACCCTATTGGTTGGTATCACCACGCTGATGTCGTTGGTTGTAAATAAGTTGGTTGTTGAGGTTGAAGTGGCTCCTGTTGCCCCAGTGCTGGTTAGCACTTCGGCAAAGGTTGAGCCGCGTATTGCCAAAGTGATACAGGCTGCAATTGACCAACACCGCAAATAGATAATCGAATAAACTTCACTGAAATTTACTAAACGGACATGAATATGCCCTCGAAAACTGCCGCCCTAGGCATTACAGAAGTAGTATTGCGCGATGCTCATCAATCGCTTTTTGCAACCCGTATGCGTATTGACGATATGCTGCCGATTGCAGCAAAGCTTGATGAGATCGGTTATTGGTCTATGGAGTCTTGGGGTGGCGCTACATTTGACTCCTGTATTCGTTTTCTCGGTGAAGATCCCTGGGATCGTATTCGCGAAATTAAAAAGGCGATGCCAAATACGCCGCAGCAGATGCTTTTTCGCGGTCAGAATATTTTAGGCTACCGTCACTATGCAGATGATGTGGTTGAGAAGTTTGTCGAGCGCGCAGCCATTAATGGTATTGATGTGTTCCGTGTTTTTGATGCAATGAATGATATGCGCAACCTGACAACGGCACTGCGTGCGGTCAAGCAGGTTGGCAAACATGCGCAGGGAACAATCTCATACACTGTAAGCCCTGTACACACTATCGAACGCTGGATTGATCTCGGTCGTCAGCTGGAAGATGCCGGTGCTGATTCTATCTGCATTAAAGATATGGCGGGTCTGTTGACCCCCTATGTGGGCTTTGAGCTGGTGACTAAGTTGAAGGCTGCGGTATCTATTCCGTTGCAGCTGCACTGTCATGCAACGACTGGCCTTTCTACAAGTACTATTTTGAAATGCGTTGAAGCCGGTATCGATAATGTCGATACCGCTATCTCGTCGATGTCGATGACCTATGGTCACTCGGCGACTGAGTCTGTGGTTTCAATCTTTAAGGGCACCGAGCGTGATTCCGGTTTAAATATTAACAAGCTTGAAGAAATTGCGGCTTACTTTAGAGAAGTACGTAAAAAATATGCTGAGTTTGAAGGGTCTATGCGCGGTGTAGATTCACGAATTCTGGTGGCTCAGGTTCCCGGCGGCATGTTGACCAATATGGAATCTCAGTTGCGTCAGCAGGGCGCTGAAGATCGTCTTGATGATGTGCTTGCCGAAATCCCCAAGGTACGTGAAGATCTTGGTTTTATTCCACTGGTTACCCCAACCTCACAAATTGTTGGCAGTCAGGCGGTTTTGAATGTGCTGACCGGTGAACGCTATAAGTCGATCACTAAAGAGACTTCTGGTGTGTTGCGCGGTGAGTACGGTGCGACACCGGCGCCAGTCAATGCTGAGTTGCAGTCTCGAGTGTTAGGTGAGGGCGAAGAGGCGATTACCTGTCGACCCGCCGATAATCTCGAGCCAGAACTAGAGGCGCTGACTCTCGAGTTAGAGGGATTGTCCGCCGAGCATGGCTTTGATCTGTGCAGTGGCGAAGGGCAGGTCGATGATGTGTTGACCTATTCGTTGTTCCCGCAGGTCGGACTGAAGTTTTTACAGAATAAAAATAACCCAGATGCCTTTGAGCCTGTGCCTACTGGCAAGTCAAAAGTACAAACCAATGATGCCGGTGAAGAGATTTACACGGTTGAGGTTGAGGGTCGTTCTTATACCGTTGCCGTTACCGATGGTGGTGATGTCAGCGCTATTGCCGGCGCTAGTTCTGCTGTCAGCGCTGCTTCGAGCACCGCTGTAGGCGCTGGCGGTAAGCCGGTTGTTGCGCCGCTTGCGGGCACGGTGGTTAAAGTTTTAGTACAGCCAGGTCAGCAGGTTGCTGAGGGCGATAGCCTGGTGATTCTTGAGGCGATGAAGATGGAAACCTCTGTAAGTGCACCAGCTTCTGGTCAGATTGTTGAGGTGGTAGCGAAGGGCGGCGACAGTGTGACAGTCGGCGACGTTTTGGTAACCCTGGCTTAAGGAGTCGCTGACGATGGAAAATTTACTCAGTTTATGGGCTAGTTCTGGCCTTGCACAGATTCAACTCGGTCAAATTGTAATGATGACTGTGGGTCTGGTGTTGCTGTTCTTGGCGATTAGTAAAGGCTTTGAGCCGCTGCTTTTGGTTCCGATTGGCTTTGGTACTATTTTGGCTAATATTCCCGGTGCAGGCTTTGATGCGGCGCCAATCTACGATGCGATGGGGCATATGGAGAGTCCTGGTGGACTGCTCTACTATATCTATCACGCGGGTATTGAAACTGGCCTGTTCCCGTTGATTATTTTTATGGGTGTTGGCTCGATGACCGATTTTGGTCCCTTGCTGGCTAATCCTAAGACGCTGCTGTTGGGTGCTGCGGCTCAGGTGGGTATCTTTACTACGGTGCTCGGTGCTGTTGCTTTAGGGCATTTTGGTATTCTTGATTTCACTATTCGCGAGGCGGCTTCGATCGGTATTATCGGCGGTGCTGATGGTCCGACAGCTATTTTTGTGACCAGTAAGTTGGCTCCGGATCTGCTCGGTGCTATTGCGGTGGCGGCCTATTCTTATATGGCACTGGTGCCGATTATTCAGCCGCCGATTATGCGCGCGCTGACGACGCCCGCGGAACGTCAAATAAAAATGGAGCAGTTGCGTCCGGTGACTAAGGCTGAGCGGATTGTATTCCCTCTGTCGCTTTTGGTGTTGGTGGCTATGTTGCTTCCCGATGCGGCGCCACTGTTGGGGATGTTCTGTTTTGGTAATCTGATGCGTGAATGTGGTGTGGTAAATCGCCTTAGTGATACTACACAGAATGCTCTGATCAATATCGTTACTATCTTTCTGGGTTTGGGCGTCGGTTCAAAGATGAGCGCGGAGAAGTTTCTCAACCCTGAAACCATGGGTATCCTCGGGTTGGGTGCTGTTGCTTTCTGTATTGGTACCGCTTCCGGCGTTTTGATGGCTAAGTTGATGAATACCATGTCAAAGCACAAGGTGAATCCGCTGATCGGAGCGGCAGGGGTCTCGGCTGTGCCTATGGCTGCTCGGGTTGCGAATAAGGTTGGTCTCGAATCAAATCCACAAAACTTCCTGTTGATGCATGCGATGGGCCCCAATGTGGCCGGTGTGATTGGTTCTGCGGTTGCCGCTGGTGTAATGATCAATCTCGTTGGTGGTATGTAGGGTGGGGCCTGTTGAGCGCGCTATCAGTAATAAAATCTCCGCTTTTTTTGAGGCGGAGGTTTTACAGGTGGCGAATGAGAGTTTTATGCATTCGGTACCTGAGGGTTCAGAGAGTCACTTTAAATTGGTGATTGTCTGTGATCGGTTCGATGGTCAGCGTTTGGTGCAGCGTCACCAGTCTGTCTACAAGCTTTTAGCTGATGAGTTGGCTGGCCCGGTTCATGCTCTGGCACTGCATACCTATAGCCCTTTAGAGTGGGCGGAAAAGAATGCTCTAGCGCCCGAATCTCCTAGCTGTCTCGGCGGAAGTAAAGCTACGTAATTATCACTAACTCGGCTTATTTGTTACAGTTAGTTGTTCAACCGGCGCTTCAGTCAGCGCTCAAGTCACGTCTAATAGTCTATTCACCTCAAAAAACCTACCGATTCACCGCATAATAATGGCTGTTCGCCGTATATCTCTGGTGCTGATCACATATGCCGCGGACAATCGTGGGTCGAGCATGTCTAATAATAAGCTCTAAAATAGAATATCAAATTAATCCAGGGGGATTTATGCGTTCGCAAGTAACGACTAGCGTTGCTGGTTTTTTCCAAGCTAATCATTTCGGTGCCATTTCTGCACTTTTATTTACCTTAATACTGTCGGCCTGTGGCGGATACGATAATCCAGAAAGTAATGATTATGTATCTCCGTCGTTGACCGAAGTGACAGTGCAAGATGCTGATGCACCACTTCGTACTGATGTGGTTCTTGGCGGAACTTTTATGATTAATATTACTGCCGATGAAGCCATTATGGCTCCGACAGTAATGATTAACGGTCTTGCGGCAGATGCTGTCAGAGGATCTGGCACTTCTTGGACGGCTTCGCGAGTAATGCTCGAGTCGGACGCTGATGGTGTGATTACATTCAGTATTTCTTATGCTGATCTAAACACTAACCCAGGAGCTGCTGTTTCTGAAACCACTGATGGAAGTGCTATCGAATACTGTGCAACGGGTTGTGGTACTGGTGGTACTGGTGGTACTGGACTGGTTCACTGAGGTTCACGATGGTTCAACTGATGGTTCAACTGATGGTTCAACTGATGGTTCAACTGATGGTTCAACTGACGGTTCAACTGGCGGCGCTGGATCAATCGAAATGGTTGAAGGCTTTGGTGGTGCATTGTATGAGAATGATACCTTTACCTTCCCGGCGGGCGCAGAAGTATGGGGTGGTTTTGCTAACCTTAACACTGACGTTTATCCGTTTACTTTTGCCAATGGCGGCACAATCACCTTTACGGCGGCTGTTCCTGCAGGTGGCGCGGATACCAATGTTTACTTTAGATTTGAGCGTTTACCGCATCCAGATGTTGACCCCTCGTTTAACTTAGACAATGTTCTGATCAGCGGTGAAGCTGAACTCGAATATACAATCACTATTCCTGCACAGGACGCGGCGAATACTTACGAATCTTTTTTGATGTATGTGGTTGATCAAGATTCCCCTGTGATGATTAAAGATATCGTTGTAACCGATGACAGTGGTAGCACTGGCGGTAATGGTTCAACTGACGGTTCTACCGATGGTTCTTCAGACGGTTCAACTGATGGCTCTACCGATGGTTCAACTGACGGTGGCGGATCAACAGCGGTTGAAATGATTGAAGGTTTCGGTGGCGCGCTGATTGATGGCGATACCTTTACCTTTCCAGCGGGCGCAGAAGTATGGGCTGGGTTTGCTAACCTAAACACAGATATCTATCCGTTCACGTTTGCCAATGGTGGCTCGATCACCTTTACGGCGGCTGTTCCTGCAGGTGGCGCGGATACCAATGTTTACTTTAGATTTGAGCGTTTACCGCATCCAGATGTTGATCCTTCGTTTAACCTAGACAATGTTTTGATCAGCGGTGAAGCTGAACTCGAATACACGATTACTATTCCAGCTCAGGATGCAGCGAATACTTACGAATCTTTCTTGATGTATGTCGTTGATCAAGATTCTCCTGTAATCATTAAAGATATTGTTGTGACCGATGACAGTGGTAGCACTGGCGGTGACGGCGGTACTGGTTCCACTGACGGTTCTACTGACGGTTCTACTGACGGTTCTACTGACGGTTCAACTGACGGTTCAACTGACGGTTCAACTGACGGTTCTACTGCATTTGTTGAAATGATTGAAGGCTTTGGCGGTGCATTGTTTGAGAATGATACCTTCACCTTCCCAGCGGGCGCAGAAGTATGGGCTGGCTTTGCTAACCTAAACACTGATATCTACCCGTTCACGTTTGCCAGTGGCGGCACGATCACCTTTACGGCGGCTGTTCCTGCAGGTGGCGCGGATACCAATATTTACTTTAGATTTGAGCGTTTACCGCATCCGGATGTTGATCCTTCGTTTAACTTGGACAATGTTCTGATCAGTGGCGAAACTGAGCAAGAATATACAATTACTATTCCAGCTCAAGATGCAGCGAATACTTACGAATCTTTCTTGATGTATGTGGTTGATCAAGATTCCCCAGTGATCGTTAAAAATATTGTTGTGACCGATGACGGCGGCAGCACTGGCGGTGGAGCTGGTTCTACTGACGGTTCTACTGATGGTTCTACTGACGGTTCTACTGATGGTTCTACTGATGGTTCTACTGATGGTTCTACTGATGGTTCAGCTGACGGTTCTACTGATGGCTCAACTGACGGTTCAACTGATGGTTCTACTGGAGATGCTGCAGCTGTTGAGATGATTGAAGGCTTTGGCGGCGCTGTATTTGCGGATGATACCTTTACCTTCCCTACGGGCGCAGAAGTATGGGCTGGTTTTGCTAACCTAAACACTGATATCTATCCGTTCACGTTTGCCAATGGCGGCAGCATTACCTTTACGGCTGCGGTTGCAGCGGGTGGATCGGATACCAATGTTTACTTTAGATTTGAGCGCTTGCCGCATCCAGATGTTGAGCCTTCGTTTAACCTAGACAATGTTCTGATCGTTGGTGAAGCTGAGTTGGAATATACAATCACTATTCCGGCTCAAGCTGCAGCGAATACTTACGAGTCTTTTCTCCTCTATGTGGTTGAGCAAGATTCAACTGTGATCATTAAAAATATCGTTGTAACTGACGATAGCGGTAGCACTGGCGGTGACCGTGATACTACTGGCGGCGGAACTACTGACGGTGGAACTACTGACGGTGGAACTACTGATGGTGGAACTACTGACGGTGGAACTACTGACGGTGGAGCGCGCGGGACTGCTGCAATTGATATGACCGGTATTTTTGGTGGCGCAGTGGTTGAGGATAGTGTTTATAACTACCCTGCTGGCTCTGAAGTATGGGGTGGCTTTGCTAACCTAGATGTTGATGTATATCCCTTTACGTTTGCCAATGGCGGCAGCATTACCTTTACGGCTGCGGTTGCAGCGGGTGGATCGGATACCAATGTTTACTTTAGATTTGAGCGCTTGCCGTTCCCGGATGTTGAGCCTTCGTTTACTTTAGAAAATGTTCTGGTCGTCGGTGAAGCTGAGCTGGAATACACAGTGACTATTCCGCCACAGGATGCAGCGAATACTTACGAGTCTTTCCTCCTTTATGTGGTTGAGCAAGATTCCCCAGTTATGATCAAGGATATTGTTGTGACTGATGACACTGGAAGTACTGGTGTACCTTCCCAGGCTATAGATAGCGAAACTGCAGCAGTTGTTATCAGTGATTTTGCCATGGGTGCAAGTTTAGATAGCACTTCTGATCTATCAACTTCCAATTCAAATGCATCGTTCACTGCAGTTTATGATGCTGACCGTGAAGCTGTGTTGCAAGTTACCCATACAGGCGATGCTAGCTTAGTGGTTGGTCCTATAGCTCTTCCAGGTGCGAACCTTTCTGGAGTTATCAGCATTTCGTTTGATATCAAAGTTATCAACCAAGCTTCGGTTACTGGGTTTATGTTGAAGGCATTAAGTAATAATGGCTTTAAATCTGGTCAGACTGCCGTTACAGGTATTACTGGAAGTGGAGACTGGGAATCGGTGACTGTTTCATTAAGTTCACTGGTTGGGCTTGATCCAAGCTTTGTAACAGTGCCGTTTGAGTTCTCTCCAGACGCAGGCACTGGCGCTGGCCTTGTCTACCAAATCGATAATGTTCGCTGGGAAGCTATTTGATCATTAGTCGGTATTAGGTTTCTATGTCACCCGGGTCCTTTTCAGGTACTCGGGTGATCTATATAAAAAATATTAAATTTTAGATTAGCTACGGGGAAGTCAAAAAAATGTATAAACATATAAATATTTCTCGGTCTGCACTCGCGCTTTCAGTTGCGTTATCGGGTTTTGCATCCGGTTACGTTGTTGCGCAAGAAGAACGGGCCGCTGAAGCGCTTGACGAAATTATCGTTACGGCAACCAAACGTGAAACATCTCTTATGGAAACAGCAATTGCTGTATCTGCATTCTCACAGGATGCTATCGATGATGCGGGCGTTAAGAACCTGCTGGATATCGGTGATATGGTTCCAAATATGCAGATCGCTCTGTCACCCAGTGATTCTGGTGTTCAGGTTGTTGTTCGTGGATTGTCTTCGAATAACTTCACCGAAATTGGTGACCCGACGGTTGCTATGCACTTCGATGGTCTCTATTCACCACGTCCTCAGGCTGGTTTAGCCCTGATGTATGACGTTGAACGTGTTGAAATCAGCCGTGGCCCCCAGGGTACATTGTTCGGTCGCAACTCGACTGCGGGTAGCGTTAACGTGATTAGTGCTCGCCCTAACTTTGATCAGCAAGAAGGTAAGATCGAAGTTGAAGTTGGTAAGTACAATCAACAAGCGGTTAAGGGTTGGTTCAATCAGCCTCTAACCAATGAAGTTGCTGTTCGCGCAAGTTTCTTTGTTGACCAAGCTGATACTTGGTACAACCAGATGCCAGATACCTATGATTTTGAGTGGGATCGTGATGGCGATGGTGAAATTGGTGAGTACGAAGTTGCTGCCGATGGCATCCCTAACGTTGATCAGCGTCGCCTGAAAAAGGATGCCGATGGTAATCCTTTACCTTTCAGTCCAGACGAAGCTTATGGTTCTGTTGATCGCCAAGGTGCTCGTTTGGGTATGCGCTTTGAGCCTAACAATGATGTAAGTCTGGATGTTGTTGCAGATTACTTTCAGGATTATTCACCTGGCACGTTGGGCTTAAAAGATTGTGAGAAAGCTGAGGGTACATTCTTTGAGTGTGACCACGGTCAGTGGGATGTCAATGTAAACGTTCCCGGCGAGATGGATATGAACATGGTTGGCCTTCGTGCCGTTCTGACTTGGGATATTAACGAAGATGTTCTCTTTGAAGGCCGTTTAGGTTATTCACGTCAGCAACGTTCACAGGTTCACGATGCATCTGTTGTCTATGCTGATCCCGATCATCCTGCCTACGGTACAATCCGCACTTGGTATGATACTAATCCTGCTCCTGCAGGCTGTACTGGCGGTAACGGTACTATGGTTGAGTGTCCTAACTTAGTGAATAATTTGCCGCTGCTTGAGTCACTTGGCTATGGCGATATGGCGATGCAACCGTTTAGCGATCTGTCGTTGACGACTAACTACTCTGACTATAAGTCTTGGGTTGCTGAACTTCAGTTGAAGTCGACTTCTGACGCTGATTTACAGTGGATCACTGGTCTTTTCATGATGCAGGAAAACAACGAGATTCGTTTCGATGTTGAAGATCCTTTCTGCTGTGGCATTATCGTTCCACTGGCTCAATCATTTGTTCAGCCAGAGCGCATCGTTGAATCTGCAGCTTTATTTGCTCAGTTTGATTACAAGGCCAGCGAAAAGCTTAACTACACTTTCGGCGCACGTTATACCTATGATGCCAAAGAAGATGTAGGTGGCCGTAACTATGTAACCAGTGGTTACCGTCAGCCAAATGGCGGTCTTTACGATCCCGACGCTTCTTTCTGGCTTGAGTCTTGGACTCGTCTGGGAATTAATCCTACTGCTAGTTTGAACCCTTATCAATCAGATAGTCTGACTGATGAGATGGGCACCCTTGGCGATACTTTCCTCGACCGTTTGCAGTATTCTGATAACAGTCATAAAGGTGATTGGAGCAAGGTTACTTGGAAGTTTGGTTTTGACTATCTGATCAGCGATGATGTATTTGTCTACGGTTCGGTCGGTACAGGTTATAAGTCCGGTGGTTTCGGCGATGCGGTTGATGTTTGTGACTGTAATATTGTTGATACTTTTGACTATGATCCAGAGAGCAATATTACCTACGAACTGGGTGTTAAGAGCACTTTCCTAGATGGACGATTAAACCTGTTGGGTAATATCTTCTGGATGGATAACACCAATCTGCAAGACACTTTCTATGCGATTATTACCAGTACGGGTGCAGAAATTGCAGTGCCTGAAGGCTACGTTGATTCAGAAGGCCGTACAAGTGATTGTACTGGTCAAGAAGAAGTTGAGCTTGTTGAAGGCGAAGAAGCTCCAGACCCAGCTAAATGTGTAATTGTTGGTCGCGACATCGGTACTCTGCTTACTCAAAATATCGGTGAGACTCGCAATATGGGTGCTGAGATTGAATTTGACTGGGCACCTTATTACGGTGGCCGCGTGACTGGTTGGGTTGCATGGTTGGATTCTGAAATTACTGAACTGGAAGGTACGCAAGACGGTTGGTACTGTTTAGAAAGAGCGCTATTAGGTCTGACTAACTGCCCAGAAAAGACCCTTAACGAAGCCGGTGATCTAGGTCGTTGGACTTCTTTTGAAGGTAACGCTATGCCGTGGTCTCCAGAGTTCTCAGCGACTATTAACTACGAGCACAACTGGTACCTGAGTAATGGCCTGCGTCTTAGCCCTTATATCTCGGCTAGCTGGACTGACGAAATGTTCTTCGATAAAAGTAACTTCTCTGAAGGTGCTTTACACTCAGGTCAAGCAGCAGTTGCTACTGGCAGCTTCGCTTTGCGTCTGATCAACGAACAAGATCGTTGGGCGGTTGAGGCCTATGTTCGCAATGTTACTAACGAGCTAGTCCGTAACTGGGCTGATCGTGGACCCGGCTATATGCGCGGTTCGTTCTACAAGCCACGTCATTACGGCTTGAAGTTCAACATGGCGTTCTAAGCTAAGTAACAAAAGCAAAATGTAAGAAATGCAGTGTAGGTAAAACGAAAAATGCCCTTTTAATAAGGGCATTTTTTTTTGACTTTAAAAAAGTGAAGAGTGGGGAGCAAAGAGTGGGGATTGAATAGCAAAGCAAAAAAGTATAACTGATGCCAACGATTAGTCGCGGCCACCGATGGAGAGAATAAACTTTTCAGTTTTCCACGGCTGGTCGATTTTACGGGTAATAATTTCCGCACCCAATTGGCTGACGCAGCGCTCAGCTAAATCCCAAAAGGGCGGTCTGCCTGGGTCGGCAATTAAAATCTGTTCGGTTCCTGCGTTCACGGCGAGCTGAATCAGGTTGAAGAGGGGGGCTGTTAGTTCATCCCAAAAGCATATATCGGTACCCATCATAGTGTGATAGTTTTCCAGTTCGCTCCCTTGTAGGGATTCGAAACTGCGGGCCTCAAAGGCTAAGCTGCAATTGTTGATTTCGGCCTGCAAGTGTAGATAGGGTTCGACCCTTTCATCGATATCTAATCCAGTCACCTGTGCGCGATAATTTTTCGCCAGATAAATACCGGCTAGTCCCCAGCCGCAGCCAATATCTAATACCTTCGATCTTTCAGGAATCTCCCATGTGCTGAGATAATCCATGAGTACAAAGCTTGATCGCCAGACCTTATTGCCATGTGCAGCATGGCCTTGCTGTTGGCGTTTAAGCTTGCGCACCCCGGGATGACTAGAGCGCAAAGCATTGATTCCCATAAAGGAAATTAGATGTTTATCTAAAGACTGAGCTTTTCTCATAGAGTTAATGGTTGCTATTATTCAGTTGTTATTTGGTTGCACTTGTTTGCTATCTAGGTACTATTCAGGATTAAATTAAATAATTCTATCAATAAATAACGTTATGATTAATGTCGCTATTCGGTTTTCAATTAAATATTCTATTAGCTGCGATCGTTATGCAAGGCTTTCCTCTGCAAATCTTACTGTTATACTGCCAACGATTCCAAAGGTCACTCTCTGGGTGAAATGCCCTACATGAAATGCTCTAAATGAGAGGTTCTAAATGGACCCTATAACAGAAACTAAAATGTCCCCAATACTCGCCAAGTTATACAAAGATAATGACATGCAGTTCTTGCTGTTGCAGTTTATTGGTTGGTTTAGTCTCTCGCTAATAACCTATTTTAGTTTAACCCTCTGGTATAACCAGCAGAGCTTTGACTATATTGCCCATACAGTGATTCAGTCACTGATTGGAATTATTGTTTCCTGGCCACTGCGCCCAATATTTCACCTGGTGTGGAATAAAAACCCTTTCTGGCGCCTTTTCCTCTCGCTGATTGCAGTGTTGATATGCTCTGCCTTATGGTCGGTAATGCGCGTCGCGGTATTTATGTGGATGACCGGTGAGACTCAGGTTTGGAATGATTTTGGTGGCTGGTTATTTGCTTCGATTATCATCTTTCTGTGTTGGGCGGCGTTTTATCACGGCATAAAGTATTACCAATTACTACAGAGTGAGCACGCAACACTACTGACTATTGAGGCTGAGAATAAAGAAGAGCAACTCAAGCGTAGCAGGGCAGAGACCATAGCCCAGGAAGCGCAGTTAAAGATGCTTCGCTATCAGCTCAATCCTCATTTTTTGTTTAATACACTCAATGCCATCGCTTCATTGGTGCAGGGGAAACATGCTGATAACGCTAATAAGATGATCGTACAATTGAGCAACTTCCTGCGCTATTCTTTAGAGAGCGACCCTATTCAGCGGGTCAGTCTCTCGGAAGAGATAAATGCTCTGCGCCTCTATCTCAATATCGAACAGACTCGATTTGGTGAGCGCCTGCAGCTTAATTTTGATATTGATGAGGCTGCCAATCAGGTTAAGGTTCCCAGTCTCCTTTTACAGCCACTAGTTGAGAATGCCATCAAATATGCGATTGCACCTATGGAAAACGGCGGTGAAATTGGTATTCTGGCAAAGCTTGACGGCGACTACCTAATTGTTGAAGTCAATGATACTGGCCCTGGGGTATTGATGTCGAAGAACGACAAAGCCGCGGGTGTTGGTATTGGTTTGAAAAATACCATTGATCGACTGGATACCTTTTACGGTGATTGTTATGTTTTTCATTTGGGCATTAGTGATCTGGGTGGATTGAAAATATTTATACGCATCCCTTTGGAGAAGCAGTCTGCAGAAAGTCGTGCTGAGCAAGGCTATAGTGAGAAGATGAATAATGTTAACTAATAATCGTGGATCATTATGTCAAAGCTAAGAGCTCTATTGGTTGATGATGAGCCGTTGGCGCTTAATCTATTACGCTCTATCGTCAGCGAAATGGATGACGTTGAAATCATTGGCGAATGTAAGAATGGCCGCGAAGCCATTGAGTCAACGATGTTATTAGCGCCAGACCTGATGTTTCTTGATATTCAAATGCCTAATATCAATGGTTTTGAAGTGGTTAAGGCACTCCAATCCGATGTTATGCCGATGGTTATTTTTGCCACGGCCTACAATCAATATGCTATTGATGCGTTCGACTTGCATGCCGTCGATTACCTGCTCAAGCCCTTTGACCCAGAGAGGGTTTTGCGTGCGGTTCAGCGTGCAGTCGAACGACACGCAATGCAGCAGGAGGGCCTTAAGACACCTTTGATAGGCGCCATAGATGATATTTCATTGCGCCTAGACAAGGATCAGCCGACACCCAGCAATTCAAATTATAACGACGAATCACTCCCCGAAGGAATGAAGAGAAAATTGCTGATTCGTGATTCCGGCGTGGTAAAGGTTATTCCTTTCGATGATATAGACTGGGTTGATGCGGCGGGTGATTATATGTGTGTCCATGCGTTGGGTGAAACGCATATTGTGCGCAGTACGCTGCGTGAATTATTGAAGAAGTTGGATGATAATTTGTTTGTTCGTATACATCGATCAACCGTGGTGAATATTGCTCGAGTAGTCTCAATATCATCAATTCAGAAAGGCGGTAGCCTGCTTCATCTTTCCGAAGGCCAAACGCTTAAAGTAAGCAGGAATTATCGAGAATCTACTCGTAAGTTATTTCAATAATTACTCTTGAGTCGTTTTATCCCAGTTTATAGCCTAGTGGTCGCATCTGATCTTCCGTCAAACCCCCTCACGTGAAAAGATTTACCTTTAAAGTCGTTGAAGGGCCGATCGTTGGTTTTTCAATACTTAATCAAGGATCTGCGGCCTGTCGTTTTAATCAATCAAGCGAGGACTCAATCCTCTCAGATTCGTAGAAAATAATAACTAATCAATACTGTGAACTGTTATGTCAAAGCTTAGAACCCTACTCGTTGATGACGAATCACTAGCGCTTAATTTATTGCGCTCTCTGCTTAGCGAGAACGATGATATTGAAATCATTGGTGAGTGTTTGAATGGTCGCGAAGCTATAGCGTCTGCGAACTTCTTGGTTCCAGATCTAATTTTTCTTGATATTCAGATGCCTAATGTCAACGGTTTTGAAGTGGTTAAGGCTTTGCAGGCAGATACTATGCCGATGGTGATTTTTGCCACTGCTTATAATCAATACGCTATTGATGCTTTTGATTTTTATGCGGTTGACTATCTACTTAAACCTTTTGATTCAGAGCGAGTTGCGTTGGCAGTACAGCGTGCGGTTGAACGGCAAAAAACCCAGCAGGAAGGGATGAAAATTCCTCTGATTGGTGCGATAAATGATATATCTATCCGTTTGGGTAAAGATAATTACGCCTCTATTGATTCAAATGTTAACCAACAAGGCGAGTCAGAAAATATTAATAGAAAGTTGCTGATTCGTGATTCTGGTATTGTGAAAATCATACCTTTTGACGATATAGACTGGATTGATGCGGCGGGTGATTATATGTGTGTTCATGCTAATAATGAGACTCATATTATGCGAATTACGCTGCTCGATTTATTGAAAAAATTAGATGAAAAAACCTTTGTTCGTATTCACCGATCAACCGTGGTTAATCTTTCGCGAGTTGTCTCAACATCATTGACTCAGAAGGGTGGCAGTTTGCTTCAGCTATCTGATGGACAAACCCTCAAAGTAAGCAGAAATTATCGAGAATCTACCCGCAAGTTATTTCAATAATGAGTATTTTACCCTTTGATCGCAGGTAGGAAGCCTGTAGTCGCATTAGGCCTTCCAACAAACAGTTTCTCGTGAAAAAATTACCTTTAAGTTGCATACCTCGTCTATTTTAAATGCCCGTAACTCATGGCTAAAAATGCCGATAAATTGTAAATCGCAATAATAATGTAAATCTATTTTTAAATTAAAAATTAGACGGTAAAGGGGAAATATGTGTCTGTAAAAAAATGGTCAGTGACTTTGGGCTTGCTAGTAAAATCTGTAGCGTTAGTTGCTGCTGTATCACCTGCTATGGTTCTCGCTAAAGAGTCAGCTGATGCTATTGAGTCACGAATTACAGCGCTTATCTCTAAGATGACTGTTGAGCAAAAAGTCGGTCAAATGGTTCAGCCTGAGATTCAGGAAATTTCTTATGAAGACGTTAAGCGATTTCACATAGGCTCTGTTCTTAATGGCGGCGGTTCTTTCCCTGATGAGGAAAAAAGTTCATCCATCGATGATTGGTTAGTGATGGCTGATAACTATTACAAAGCATCAACTGATACCTCCAATGGCGGTACGGGTATTCCTCTTATCTGGGGTACAGATGCTGTTCACGGCCATAACAACGTTATCGGCGCGACGTTATTTCCCCACAATATTGGTCTGGGCGCGGCAAACGACCCCCAGTTAATGCGCAAGATTGGTGAAGTTACTGCGAGAGAAGTTGCAGTGACTGGTATCGATTGGGTTTTCGCACCTACAGTTGCTGTTGTAAAAGACAACCGCTGGGGTCGTAGCTACGAAGGTTACAGTGACGATGCAGCTATTGTCCGCTCTTACGCTGGCGAGATCGTCAGTGGTATACAGGGCGTGGGTAATGAACTGCGTGGCAATAATCAAAAGGTTATAGGTACAGCCAAGCACTTTATCGGTGATGGCGGTACTTTCGGTGGTGTTGATCAGGGCAATACAGTTTTGTCATTAGATCAGCTTCTCGAACAGCACGGTCAGGGTTATATCAGTGCAATCGATGCCGGTGTCCAGACTGTTATGGCTTCTTTTAACAGCTGGAACGGCGACAAATTGCACGGTCAGCAGTTTTTGCTAACTGATGTCCTTAAGGGCCAGTTGGGTTTTGACGGCTTTGTTATCGGTGACTGGAACGGCCACGGCCAGGTTCCAGGCTGTGATGATGAGCAGTGTGCACAGTCGATTATCGCCGGTGTCGATATGATTATGGTACCGCAGTCATGGCTTCCATTTCTGAAAAATACGATTGCCCAAGTCAAGTCTGGTGAAATTTCCATGGCGCGTATCGACGATGCGGTAAGACGTATTCTGCGCGTTAAAATTCGCGCCGGATTATTTGAAAAAGGTGCGCCATCGACGCGTGAAATTGCTGGCAAGGCGGATATTATTGGCTCTGCAGAGCACCGCGCAGTGGCAAGAGATGCGGTAAGAAAGTCTCTGGTACTGCTTAAGAATCAGAATAAGCTATTGCCTTTGAAAGGCGCTCAGCACGTACTTGTAACAGGTGACGGCGCTGACAATATTGGCAAGCAGAATGGTGGTTGGACTATTACTTGGCAGGGTACTGAGAATGAAAACAGTGACTTCCCTGGTGCGACTTCTATCTATACAGGTCTTGAGCAGGCGGTTAACAATATCGGCGGTTCCACCGAGTTGAGCGAAGATGGTAGCTGGCAGAAAAAGCCAGATGTTGCTGTGGTGGTGTTTGGTGAAGAACCCTATGCAGAGGGTGTGGGTGATGTCAAATCGCTGATTTACCGCAATGGTATTAAGTCTGACCTGGCTCTGCTGAAATCGCTTAAAGAGAAAAATATTCCCGTGGTAGCCGTGTTCCTCACTGGACGCCCACTGTGGATGAATGCTGAAATTAATAATTCAGATGCATTTGTTGTTGCTTGGTTGCCCGGTACTGAGGGCGGTGGTATTGCCGATGTTTTGGTAGCTGACAGCAAAGGTGCTCCGCGCTATGACTTTGCTGGCCGTCTCTCTTTTGACTGGCCAAATGCTGAAGTCAATGCTGCCAATCATGAACTTCCTGTTGCTGATGCGCTGCTGAAAAGAGGGCAGGGCTTAAGTTATGGTGATAAGGAACTGCTTGCTGTAAATCTTAATGAAAAGCCATTGCTTGATACTGCCAAGGTTGAATCGGTTGTGTTTAGTGGAAGTACGCGTGAACCTTGGAGGACTTTTGTCGGTGATGCAGGCAACTGGCAGAAGTTGGTGAGTGGCAAGAAAACCAGTTCTAATTATGGCAAGCTGACAGTCACTACTGTAGATGGTGCTGTTCAGGAAGATTCGCGTTTGATTGAGTGGGCAGGTGGCAATGAGAGTCAGTTTTACTGGCAGGCTGATTCGCTGGTTGATCTCACCTCTCTTCGCGATGAAGGTGCCGCTATGGTTATGATCTTCAAAGTTGATAAGCACCCTAAGGGTAAGGTTACTATGCGGATGGATTGCGGATGGCCCTGTCGTGGTGAGATGAACTTAACGCGTATTTTCCGCGCTATCCCAGAGGGACGTCCAGTCCGCTTAGGTATTCCACTGAGCTGTTTTGAAAAGGTGGGTGTTGATTTAACCCGAGTAACCTCTCCTTTTGTTCTGGTTTCAGGAAAGCCATTTGCGCTAACTATCTCAGATGTTCGTATCACTTCTGAGATTTCTGAAAAATCATTGATTGGCTGTGGTTAATATTTCGCGGATCTAATCAAAATTAGTGTTACGTAACCAGCCCTTATCGGGCTGGTTTGCGTTGGGCTCGGGATAAATTATTGGTTTATTTATTCTGGTTTATTTATTCTGTTTTTTTTATACGGGTATTTTTTATGCAGCTTTTTTTATAGATAGAAAAGCTCTGTCGGCACTGCTAGTATCCAACCATATTAATTTGAGTGCGAGGCATACGGGTATGGCACAGGGTCAGATAATTGGGATTTATGTAGCACCCGTAAAAGACGCGGGTGTTATGGGCCATCAGAAAGTCTCTCTGCGCGCGGGCAAGGGTATTGAGGGTGATCGCTATTTCACCAATACCGGTAAAAACCGATCCAACTATAGGGGCCAGCCAGACTGGGAAATCACCCTTATCGAAGCAGAGGTTGTAGAGTCCTTTAATCAGCGCGGCGGTCATAAATTTCACGAGAGCGATTTTCGCCGTAATCTTGTGACTCGCGATATTCGCTTAAATGATTTGGTTGGAAAAGATTTTCAGATTGGTGGCGTCAGTTTCTATGGCGTGCAACTCTGTGAGCCCTGCGCCAAATTACAGAAAAAGCTCGGGGTAAGAATCTTACCGGATCTAATTAATCAGGGTGGGCTGCGCGCTCAGATTCGCAGCAATGGTGTGATTTCTGTTGGTGATGGAATTAACTAATGGCACATAATATATAGTCCCTCGAGATTACAGTACCGAATAACCTTAAATACTAGACTGCCTGTCTTCCTCGTTATCATGCTAGCGGTCTAATCGAAAAAACCTCAAAGCGTTATTCCTAGTTGCCCTAGTGATCTGTTCGATACTCTCTTTTCTATAGTCAGCAACCCCTTTTATCACCCAGGGTAAGAAAGCGGGCTCATTGCGTTTTCCCTTCGGAGGCTCAAGCATTGTTTTTGGCAATAGATAGGGGGCGTCAGTTTCAACCATTAAACGTTCAAGGGGAATATTGCTGACCAGCTGCTGTAGCTCCTGTCCGCGCTTCTCATCGCAAACCCACCCAGTGATACCGATATGCATATTTAGATCTAAATAGCCGAAAAGGGCCTGTTTAGAGCCTGTAAAGCAATGCGTCACTGCATCAACCAGATGATCTCTATAATGTCTTAAAATTTGCAGCTGCCGTTCAGCGGCATCTCGCTCGTGAAGGAATACGGGCAGCTGACATTCAACGGCCAGCTCAAGCTGTGCTTCAAAGGCCTTTTCCTGTTCAGCGGGGGTTGAGAAATTGCGATTAAAATCTAGACCCATTTCACCAATAGCAACGACCTGCGGCTTCGCCGCAATATCTCTAAGCATGCCGATAGACTCTCTATTAAGCGTGCTTGCATCATGGGGATGGATTCCCGCTGTCGCATAGAGCATCTTTGGAAAGTCCTGAGAATGGTTTTCACAGAGCTCGACAACTGCGCGGCTCTCATCAATTGAGGTACCCGTGAGAATAAGTTTTTCCAGGCCGGCTTGCTGGGCACGATCTAATGTTTCTTCGATATCTTTCGCGAAGCGGGGATTGGATAGATTTACGCCTATATCAATCATCGCTTACAACAGCCTAAGTTTTTCATCGCGCTGGAGCATGGGTGGAGTATGGCCCATTTTGCGCGAGTAGATAATTGAGTACATAAGAATATTGCGCACATAGGAACGTGTCTCATTGTAGGGAATCAGTTCAATCCAGATATCAAAGGGCAGTGTTCCATTACTTTTACTTAGCCATTGGTCAACCCGGCGAGGCCCAGCATTATAGGCTGCACTGGCGAGAATGCGGTTGTCGTCATAGCGATCGAGCATATTACGGTAGTATTGACCTGCAATCGGGACATTGATCGACGGGTTGTGCAGCTGTGCTTTTTTTCTATAGCTAAGATTGTGCTTTCGCGCCGTACCTTTGGCTGTTGCGGGCATCAGTTGCATTAACCCCATGGCGCCAGCCGAGGAGGTGGCTCGCGGATTAAAGGCGCTCTCTTGACGGGCTAGGGCGAGCAACAAATAGTTGGCGATATCGGTTTTTTTTGCGGTGTTGTCGATAACCTCTGAATAGGCGAGGGGGAAGCGGATTTCCATGTCATCCCAATATTTTGCACTGCCGAGGCTGGCGATGGCTTTATCATGCCACTGCCACTGACTGGCAATAATCGCCGCGGCCAACCAATCTTCATAGGCGAAATTTCTGCTGGCCTGATGCCATTCGCGATTGGCATCGATGTTGTCGTGGTGAAAAAACAGCTCTCGGGCTCTCTGCATACTCGGCTGAAGCTTAATGTTGTTGATACGCAGTTCATCAATGGTCACTGGGTTATGGTTGAGGCTGTACTCTTTATCGAGTTTTTCACTGGCCAAAAACCCATAGAAATCACGCTCTTTGGCGAGTATTGCTGTCATCTCTTGGAGTCTTGGATCCTGAGTGGTGGATACCTCGGCTTCCATGCTGCGAATGGCCCAGTAGCGCCACGCCGTCGATTCCCTTTTAACCTTGGGTAGGCGCTCTATCCACAGTTGAACAGCAAGCCAGTCTCGCTGCTGCAATGCCTGACGAATTCGCCATTCGGTCATAGTTCCAGAGGAGGTTTGATTGAGTAATTGCAGATGATCGACAAAATAGGCATCGGCAATGACGTCGAACTCTTGCCGGTAAAGGCCTTTGATTATGGCGCTGACAATGGCGCTGCGGGTCTCGTGACTAAACTCATGAGTCTGTTGGTAATGACTCCAGTATTGCAGAGCGGTATGGCTGTTTTTGCGCGCCAAATGCACCAGCCCATGCTCAATAATATTGAGCTCTTCGGGGCTGTGGTCTGTGAATATTGAAAATTGACCGATCAATTTCGGGTTGCGATCTACTTCGTAGTAGTGCTTGGCTAACGCTTTGTAGCGATTACTTTTGAGAAATTTCTGCAGATATCTGGCGAGCACATACTGATGATTGAGTAACGCTTTGTTAAAGCGTTGCCATGCCAGCGGCTCGGTGATTTTTTGTTCTCTGACCAGCAGGCTAAATAATCTATCGCACTCTTTGGGTTGCGATAGGCCGACATTCCAAAGCGCTTTTGCGGATTCTAGTGCGCGTTGCTTCTCGGGACCCTTAGCGCGACTGTGGCGAGCTAATTCGAAGTGACACTGTTGTTTAATGCTCGCTTGAGCTGGATTGTAGAACTCTAAATAGGTTGTCCAATAGTTTCTCCCTGCTAGATAGTCTAGCCATTTACTGCGCAGGTGCTGGGCTTTTACTGTCTCTTTGTGGTCGTTTAAATACTCGGCAACCTCACTGCGCCTTGAATAACGCAGGTTGGATATTAAGTCGGCGTATATAAGGTAGGGGTAGAGTGGGTAAGAGGTTAGCTTCTGTCGATGTTGTACCAGTTTTTTCCAGCGACCTTTGCGCATTAAATCGAGGGCTTCGCGGTAGAGTTCTCGTTGTTGGCTCAGCTTTTTATGAAAAGACGCTGAGGGCTCTATATTGGCTAATAGCTCTTCTTGCGCTGAAGGTACTATTGTCTGGCTATTGGGTTTGGCCGATTGTGCTAGCACGGAATCGCTAGCCAAAATCATAAGTGATCCAAGCATTACGACAGTGACCCAGTCAGGGCAATTTTTTACTCGCTTAATGATCGCGGAAACCTTTTAGATTGATATCTCTGGTAACTACAGCCAGAATTTAAAGCTAGAGTTTAAAGCCACAGGCCGCCAAGTTGGAAGCCCCTTTTTTAAAAGGGGCAATATACGAACAAATTGGACCTAGTTTTCGGTGATGCGCACGGCCAGAACATCACAGTTAGCGCCATGCAGAACACTATTGCTAGTCGAGCCAAATATTAATGCCAAACCATGTCGACCATGGCTGCCGACGACAATAAGATCAACGCCATCTTCACTGGCTATACGATGCATTTCTTTGGCGGGTTGGCCAAGTACTATATATTGATTCTCCTCGGCAACATTGAGTTGGCCGGAAAGGGCGGCGAGTCGCTCCTTGGCCTGCTGTTCAAGTTGAAGTTGCACATCGGACAAATCTACTGGAATATCTCCGCCGTAGGTGAAAGCTAATGGCTCTAAAATATGACAGATAGATATTTTTATATCGCTGTCAGAAAAAAGAAACTTGACGCGGTCTACCACTTGCTGTGATTCTGGTGAAAGATCAAGCCCGACGAGTAGATGTTTATAAGTAGACATAAAACTTCTCCCTGTTAACAGTTGGTTTGGTGTTAAACATAATTCCCTCGCTCTAAGAGTAGTATGAAATGACCTGGTTGTTAATAGTGTTTGGCGTAGCAGTCGTTGTGTCGCCGCTTATGTGGTTCCGACAGTCGCCGCGACAAAAACTGATTACCGAATTGAGACGTGCAGCTGGCAGTATGGGTCTGCAGGTTTCACTGCATCGACGTCCTGATGCACGAGAAGACGAAACTCGCTTGGAGTCTGTCTGTTACAGGCTGCCGTGGCTCAATGATAACTGTCGGCAGAGCTGGGTATTGCACCGCTACAGTAATCGGGGTTGGGCGTTCAACAGCCCTGATATCAATACCAGTGAATGGCGGTGGACTATCGCTCAGGCCCAGCCGCAATGGGATGGGTTATTGCAAGAAGCTACGGCTGAATTCCCACTGGGTGTCAGCGCAATTATCGCCAATAAAGCTGGTATTGGTGTAATTTGGAATGAGCGGGATGACGCCTCAGATTTACAAAAAATTGCCCTTAATTTAAAAAAAATACAGCAAATGGCAAAGAAATTTGCCGATGAGGCTTGACCGAAGGGCAGACAAACACGTATATATGCGCACCTTATAATGTATTACCTGTTCCAATTAGGTGAATTTATCTTCAGCGTGGCCATCAATAGGCCCAATGACAATAGGGAAAAACAGCCTCCATGGGAAAATCTTTAGTAATTGTTGAGTCACCCGCCAAAGCCAAGACGATCAATCGTTATCTGGGTAACGATTTCGTTGTTAAGTCGAGTGTCGGTCATGTCCGCGATCTGCCCACCGGTGGCAATCGCACTCCATCCGACCCCAAAGAAAGAGCGCGACAGGCTGCATTGACTCGCAAAATGTCCCCCGAAGATAAGATTGTTCACAAAGCTGCCAAGGCCAAATCTCAACTTATAAAGAGTATGGGTATTGATCCGGAGAATGATTGGAAAGCTGAATACGCAACGCTGCCGGGTAAAGAAAAAGTTGTAGCTGAGTTAAAGAAACTCGCTAAGAACGCCGACACTATTTATCTGGCAACGGATTTGGATCGCGAGGGAGAGGCAATTGCTTGGCACCTGCAGCAGGTCATCGGTGGTGAAGATGGTCGCTACAAACGTGTGGTATTTAATGAAATTACTAAAAAAGCAATTCGTGAGGCATTTGAAAAGCCCGGAATGCTCAATACCAATCGAGTTGATGCTCAACAGGCGCGCCGATTCCTCGACCGCGTGGTGGGCTTTATGGTCTCGCCACTGCTGTGGGAGAAAGTAGGCCGCGGCCTCTCAGCGGGTCGTGTTCAATCTGTAGCACTTAAAATGATTGTCGAGCGAGAGCGGGAAATCCGGGCTTTCCAGCCAGAAGAATATTGGACAGTTCTCGCCGATCTTGAAGCTACGGCTAATAGTAGTGCAGAAGATCTGAATAAAATTCGCTTCGAAGTTAAAAAACATCTCGGCAAAGCCTTTCGTCCGACCAATAAGGCGCAGACCGATACAGCACTTTCGGCACTTAAGGCTTCCGCTTACGTTGTTAGCAAACGCGAAGATAAACCGACCTCGTCAAAGCCGTCCGCACCCTTTATTACCTCGACCCTTCAACAGGCCGCAAGTACACGACTGGGATTTGGGGTTAAGAAGACCATGATGATGGCTCAGCGTCTCTATGAAGCTGGCTATATCACCTATATGCGAACTGACTCGACCAACCTCAGTGAGGACGCTGTCAACGCCTGTCGTGAGTATATTAAAGTACGTCATGGTGACCGCTATCTTCCCGAAGAGCCCAAGGTATATAGCAGTAAATCTGGTGCTCAGGAAGCTCACGAAGCGATTCGTCCATCGAATATTGATATTACGCCAGGCAGTCTCGGCGATATGGAAGTGGATGCACGTCGACTTTATCAGCTTATCTGGCAGCAGTTTGTCGCCTGTCAGATGACCCCAGCGCAGTTTACAGCTTCATCAATCACCGTTGCTGCGGGTGACTATGAGATGGTCGTCAAGGGTCGTGTTATACGCTTTGATGGTTATCTGGCGGTTATGCCAGCCAGTCGCAAGAATGATGATGACGGTGAGCTACCCGATTTACAGAAGGGCGATAAGATGGATCTGCTGGTGCTGGTCCCGCAACAGCATTTCACCAAGCCTATCGCACGATTCTCTGAAGCCTCGTTGGTTAAAGAATTGGAAAAACGCGGTATTGGTCGGCCCTCTACCTACGCGGCGATTATTTCCACCATTCAAGATCGCGGCTATGTGCGGATTGAGAACAAGCGCATCTTTGCAGAAAAAATTGGTGATGTTGTTACCGACCGCTTAAATGAGAATTTCAACGATCTGATGGACTACGGTTTTACTGCCACCATGGAAGAGCATCTCGATGAGATTGCCAATGGCACCCTAAACTGGAAAGATCTACTCAATCGTTTCTATCGCGACTTTAGCCAGAAAGTCGAGAGCGCTAAAGAGGCCGATGAGGGGATGCGTCCCAATACCCCGACGGAGACCGATATAGCCTGTACCCTCTGTGAACGCCCAATGATGATTCGCACGGCAGGCACAGGTGTATTCCTCGGTTGCTCGGGTTATGCCTTGCCACCCAAGGAGCGATGCAAGCAAACGATTAATTTAACCGCCGGTGATGAGGCAGTTAATATTGATGAAGATGATGAAGCTGAATCGAAACTGTTGATGCACAAGCATCGTTGCAAAATCTGCAACACCTCAATGGATAGCTATCTAATCGATGAGAAACGCAAGTTACATGTCTGTGGTAATAATCCAGACTGTAGCGGCTTCGAAGTAGAGAGTGGCCAGTACGTTATTAAGGGTTACGAAGGCCCGGTTATCGAATGTGACAAATGCGCCAGCGAGATGCAGCTTAAGACCGGTCGCTTTGGCAAGTACTTTGGCTGTACTGGCGAGACTACTCCCGGAGAACCCTGTAAAAATACCCGTAAATTACTCCGCAGTGGTGAAGCTGCTCCGCCTAAGGTAGACCCAATTTCGATGCCGGAATTACGCTGCCTCAAAGTTGAGGATCACTATGTGCTGCGCGATGGCGCCTCGGGTTTATTTTTGGCGGCTAGTCAGTTTCCGAAATTCCGTGAAACGCGAGCGCCAACAGTTCAAGAATTACTGCCTTATAAAGATCAAATTGATGAAAAATATCAATTCTTGTTAAAGGCCCCCGTTGTTGATCCCAATGGCCTACCGAGCATTATTCGCTACAGCAGAAAAACTAAAGAGCAGTACGTGCGTAGTGAAGAAGATGGTAAGCCCTCTGGCTGGAGTGCCTTTTATACTAAGGGTAAGTGGGTTGCTACGGAAAAAGGCAGTAAGTAACCGCCGTGGTTTCCAGCTATCTTTCAGCCGTTAATCAAAAGCTGTTGTTTGCGCGACAGCTTTTGTCTCAGCCAGATTCTAAAAAATCTCAGCAGCAGAGCGCAGCGCTATGCCAGTCAGTTGCCGTTCAGTTGCATCAGGCATGGCTTTGGCACTGCCGAAATGTTGCTGAGAGCTATAAGTTGCAAGAGCTTGAATCGGTCGATTGCGCCAATACGCTCGTAGCGTTGTTGGCCGGGCAGGGCAAGTCTCCAGGTGAAGCAACCGAATTGCAAAATCTGCAAAATGAACCCACGTCTTGGCTAAGTGAACTACTTAAAGCCCATGCGTATATTTATCAGCTTCCGACTATCCGCAAGGCCGAGATGGATGTTGATCGCTTACCAATGATTGCAGTAGATGCGCCGGAGATGGTTGATTGGAGTCTCGAGCGCGCCCAACTGTGGCTGAGGAGCATGCAGGAATTGGTTGAGCGGCAGCGCGATATGATGGTTGAATTTTAATTATCTATTGGCAAGTAGTTAACAGTTCTTGTTGCAACTGCTAGACTAACTCCTTGAAAGCTTAACCTATCAGTTCTACTACAAAACAGAGTACATTATTTATGCCCCTCGCAGAATTCGAATTAGTTATGTTAGAAAGTGGTGAAGTTGCTTTGCAACGCGCCGGTTCTGACGAGCCTCTTGTGCGTATTAATTTTGCTCCTGAAGCGATGAGCTATCTTGATGGAAAACATCTCGAGGTGGCAAAAGTTATGATGGATGCAGGCCTTCAAAAAGCATTTGATATTGGTGAGGAAAGGCTTCCACAGTCTGATAGTGCAGAGGATAAGATTCATACCTTACACTGATCATTACTCTGTTTGTCGAGTCAATATACCTAGATATTAGGCTTTTTATGCAAGCTAAACGCTATATTCAATTCTTTACCAAGAGCCCTATACAATGAATTCTGGCGATATACTCAGTCATCTAAGTGAGCAGCGTAAACTCACCAGTTACCGGCAGCACCTTTTTTTATGTACGGCTGGAAAATGCGCCTCAGAGGGTGCATCTAATGAGTCTTGGGATTATTTAAAACGCCGTATTAGAGAGCTTGATCTATACGATGTTGAGGGTGGGGTTTATCGGTCTAAGGTAGACTGCCTGAGAATATGTGCTCAGGGTCCTATTATGGTCAGTTACCCCGACGGCACCTGGTATCACAGTTGCACGCCAGAGGTCATCGAGCGTATTCTGCAGGAGCATGTTGTGGCTGGTACGCCAGTTAAAGACTATAGCTTTGCAACCAATCCCATGCTGGGCTGATGTAAGCTCTGGCTAAAAAGCTACATGCCTACTCGAACCACACCTACCGCAAGACCTTCTATAGAAAACTCCTGAGCGCGTAAATCCACTAAAATCGGTGAGTAGTCGCGATTTTCTGGCAGCAGATGTATTTCATGTTTGGCGCTTGTCCGCTTGAGCCTTTTCACCGTCACTTCACCGTCTACCCGAGCGACAATAATCTGTTGGTTTTCAGCGGTGGGCTGTTGGTGAACGGCGAGTAGATCGCCATCCATAATACCGACATCAATCATACTCTGTCCCTGCACACGCAAGAAGTAATCTGCATGGGGCTGAAAGGTGCTGGAGGGAACTTCTTGATAATCTTCGATATGTTGTTCCGATAAAATCGGCTCGCCGGCGGCGACGCTACCAACGATTGGAATACCTGAGTACTGTTCAACTATACGAATTCCTCTGGAGGCCCCAGGAATCATCTCAATAACACCTTTTCGAGCTAGTGCGCGCAAATGATCTTCAGCCGCATTAGCTGAGCGGAAGCCAAGCTGTTGGGCAATCTCTGCACGAGTTGGCGGGTAGCCTGTCTCTTCGAGATTGTCGCGAATCAGATCGAATATTTGTTGCTGTCGTGCAGTCAGTCGTTCCATAGGAGTTTCCTCAAAACAGTTAACTGTGATTATATACAGTAATCAATATTCCGCAAGTTAATCTATCTTTAAGGTAAACAAAAGGAATTTTTATGCTTGAATCAAAGGTGCAGGAAGCTTGGCGAGTGATGCGTATCCAGTCAGAATTAGTCGACGGTACAGAAAAATTACTTAAGTTAGGGGCCGCCGTAACAGTGTTTGGTGGGGCTCGATTAGATGAGGGTAATCGCTACTACCGTCAGGCTGAGGAACTTGGGAAAATATTAGGTGAAGAGCGTATTCCGGTTATTACCGGTGGTGGTCCAGGCATTATGGAGGGCGCTAACCGCGGCTGTTTCGCCACACCGACACCCTCAGTGGGATTAAATATTGATCTACCTTTTGAGCAGGCACCGAATCCCTATCAGGATATTGCCCTCGATTTCCGCTATTTTTTTGTGCGCAAATATCTGTTCGTTAAACACGCTGTAGGCTTTGTTATATTTCCTGGGGGGTTTGGTACTCTGGATGAATTATTTGAATCGCTGACCTTAGTGCAAACTCGCAAGGTTGATGCATTCCCTATTGTTCTTGTCGGGGTTTCATTTTGGTCTGGTCTTGTTGATTGGATGCGTGAGCGAATGATTGCGGAAGGCGCGTTATCAGAGTCGGAGCTCAACCTTATTGAAATAGTCGACGATGCCGCCGAGGCAGCAAAAATAATCTTAAGGCATATCCGCATGGGCGAAGCCGTTGCCTTGGACTAATACTGTTGATAATTAGAATTCGTCCCAGCCAAACAGATAATCGGCGGCTTCAAGGGTATCCACTGAGCTGGCATCGTGAATAGGCATGATAATATCGTCTGAGGTCATTTGTTCACCTGCGGCTTCTCCAAATGAGGTCCGCCAATCCTCTGGCGGTCTGGCCGGAATAACCATCATCTGCGCCCAGTCATCGAAACTTATTTCATCCAAGCCGCTATTGTCTTCTGTATCGTCGCCTGCATCGCCATCTATAATGTTTTCGTAGGTAGCTGCGGCATAGCGAATATCAATAAGTGCAGAATACTCATCGACAGCGATCACCTCAAAGAGTCTATTTACAGCGATGTCTTGGTACCATTGATTAATAACAGGAACACTTTTACCCATGATCATCCTCCTTCTTAAGGGTCGAAAATATCACTTTATTAGGTGTGGTGCATACTCTGTTTCTTGGAGGTTGAAAGCCCAGTTGCGAGAATATGCAAAAGCAATGGTTGAGATATTTCCGATAACTTACTGGAATATATAAAGATATTTTTTCGCGGTTGTGAGCTGTTTTTCAGGTAAAATTTCTTTATGGAATAGCCGAGCTTTGTGAAAGAATAAACTTGTCTAAAAATCGCTGAACTTTTTATAGTCAGCTTTAGCTTATTATCGCTAGGGGTTGTTTTAGCGTTGGTACTCGAAATTGTTTCTGGAAAATACAATGACACATAATTTACATGGACGCCTGATGCTCGACCTAGCAGGTACATCGCTAGCTGATGACGAGTCGGCTCTTTTACAGAATCCTCAGGTGGGGGGAGTAATCCTGTTTTCTCGGAATGTTGAAACTCGTCAGCAGGTTGAGGCTTTGGTCGGGCAGATAAGGGCCGTAGCACCGCATCTGTTAATAGCTGTAGATCAAGAGGGCGGTCGGGTGCAGAGATTCCGGCAGGGCTTTAGCCAACTGCCGCCGATGCAACAGCTTGGAGATCTGACAATCAATGATAGACAGGCAGGATTGGCTCTCAGCCGCGATGCGGGCTGGTTAATGGCTTCAGAGGTTATTGCCTGTGGACTGGATATCAGTTTTGCCCCAGTTCTGGATGTTGATCGGGACACCAGCAGTATTATTGGCGACAGGGCATTTTCGGATCAGCCGCAACGGGTTGCAGAAGTTGCGGCGGCATTTATTCAGGGTATGAATGAAGCGGGAATGGCGGCGACCGGCAAGCATTTTCCCGGTCATGGTGGTATTTTTGCCGACAGCCATCTTGAAGCACCTGTGGATCATCGCGAATGGCAGCAACTCTGGGAACATGACCTAGAGCCTTTTGTTGCACTCAGTTCAGATTTGGGAGGCATTATGCCCGCGCATATTACATTTCCTTCGATCGATCCCGACTCGGTGGGATTTTCGAAATTCTGGCTACGAGAGGTTTTGCGTAAACAGCTTGGATTTAATGGGGTGATATTTAGTGATGATCTGGCCATGAAGGGTGCCGATGTTGCGGGTGGTTATCAGCGCAAGGCAGAGCTGGCTCTAGATGCCGGTTGCGATATGATTCTGGTCTGCAATGATCGTGCTGGGGCGCTTGAGGTTTTGCACTATATGGTTGAAAACAAAGTCACTGCGAGTGAAAGGATATCGGCAATGCGTAAAACAAAGTCTGTCAGCTGGGCTGAACTAGAGAATGATTCGCGAAGAGTTGATACCATAGCGCGGTTAAAAACATTAGTAAGCCTTCAGTAATAGGTTGAGCGCTGGTTGCAGGCTGGGTAAATACAGGATTAAAAAGGTTAAACGATGGGCAAAGTAGAAAACTGGTTGGTCAATTTAACAGGTGAACAGTATCTTTGGATGCTTGAGCTGTTTCTTATAGTGCTTGTAGCCTTGAGTCTCGGCTATGTAGTCAATCGAATCGTCGATAGGCTCGAAGCACATGCTGCTAAAACTATGACTGTTTGGGACGATGCACTAATAGAGGCCTGCCGCAAACCTGTGATATGGCTTGTTTGGATTTTGGGCATTAACTTTGCCGCCGGGATTGCCGCGCAAAAGATGGATTCCGAGCTCTACAGCTTGGTAGATCCAATCAATCGCCTTGCCTTGGTTTTTTTAAGCACATTGTTTCTGACTAATTTTATTAAGCGTGCTGAACGCAATTTGGTACACCCAGACTACATTGCCAAACCGTTGGATGAAACAACGGTTCGCGCGGTGGGCAAGCTGTTGCGTGCTGCGGTGATTATTACCGGTGTGCTAATTGCCATGCAGTTTTTTGGTTACAGCATTTCCGGTCTGCTGGCCTTTGGTGGTATCGGTGGTATAGCCATGGGTTTTGCGGCAAAAGATCTGTTGGCGAATTTCTTTGGTGGCCTGATGATCTATTTGGATCGCCCCTTTTCCGTAGGTGATTGGATTCGTTCTCCAGACAAAGAAATTGAGGGGACTGTTGAAGATATCGGTTGGAGACTGACCAGAATTCGCACCTTTGATAAGCGTCCGCTGTATATTCCCAATGCTGTATTTGCCAGTATTTCGGTGGAAAACCCATCGCGCATGAGCAACCGTAGAATCTATGAGACAGTGGGTATTCGCTATGATGATTTACACAAAATGGATGTGATTGCCGATCAGGTAAAAACCATGTTGAGTGAGCATCCGGAAATTGATACCAATCTCATTATGATGGTTAATTTCAATAAATTTGCCTCAAGCTCGCTCGATTTTTTTATCTATGTGTTTACCAAGACTACCAATTGGGCAAAATATCACGAAGTTAAGCAGGACGTACTGTTGAAAGTTGCCGCGATTATTGAAGCGAATCAGGCAGAAATTGCATTCCCCACATCTACATTGCAGGTGCCCAACGGAATTGAATTGGCGGGTGGTCTAGCTCAGGCAGGGAAGGATTGATCAGTTGCCGATAGATTGATATGAAATATGGAATAGTTAGTTAACATTAACTACAGTTTAACGACGTGCTCCCATCGGGCGGCGCATATAAAAATAAAAGGGATGGTGGGGGTATTGCAGCAAAAGGCTGCTCATGGATACGTCTATAAAGTGGGCGTAAGATAAGGAGATCATGTCATGGATTTGACAGAATTTTTTGCACAGTTTTATTTAATAGGCATCGCGGGCCTTTCGTGGCTAAGCGTCATGTGCATAATCTTTTGCACAAGCATCTTTTATTCAGCAGTTTCTTTGCATGCAGCTGTCTGCTCTTCATTATTTGGTTTTTTTGAATTTGCGGCGAGTAATGCAGTGCCTGTTGGTTATTGCTCATGATGCGATCTCTGCAGCGCGCAATACTTATGCTTGTAGTGCTAAACGGTTGGTGTCTGCTTGGCATTATCCTTGTCGATTATCTACTCGGGGATATATTAGGGCTTTTTAGCACTTCAATATACAGTCAGGGATGGGCGATTTTACTGCTGGTCGCACTCTCTTTCTCCTCATCACTAAAGGCAACCCAATTAAAGCTTAAGCAGTGGTACACCAACACGCCTGTTGATTTCTATTTACAGCAGCGATTCGGCACTTGTCTGGCTATGATTAGCCGTGCCCTACGTGCCCTCTATATCAATCTCTATCTCCTTGCCGACGTGGTGTTCTGCGTTGGTGCGCCATTGTTGATAGTCTCGGCAAGTACTGGTTGGTGGCTGATTGATGATGTTAGCTATATAGCGCTAATCGAGTATTGCAGCATCATATCGATTATTGTTTTTGTCGGACTCTACAGCAATATGGCACGGCTACTATCACTCGGCTACTTTTTTGGTTACTGGCTGTTGTCTGACAATATGCTGCTCTATCCATTTGTGGCGCCAACCTTGGTGCAACAAAATATCGCTATTATGATCAGCCAGTCCTTAAATTCTTGGATCCTTGTTGTCGGGCTTATTTTAATCATCTATCTGATGGCTCGTCGGCGCCAAAAAGATTCTCAAGAAGCGACTGCTTCTGGGGTTGGGAAAATCTCAAATGTCTTTTCACAGCATCCTTTTGAAATGATCAAAACTACCCTTAACCGTGAATTATTGGGTAATTACCTTTCTCTTGCATGCCTAATAATGGCGGTGCCGCTGGGTGTGCTGATACTCAATAGTATTATTGGACACCTCAATACACACCTACTGTTTGCTTGTTTTATAATCTGGATGTTTGATAAGCACTGGCAGTATGAGGTGGTTAACGAACCTGCTCTATCATCGGATGGCAGGTATTTTGTAGATCTGATGTTGAAGCACTGAGGGACTATTCAGTCTTTGTTTGCTTAGATTTATTCTGATTGTTGCTTTGCGCTATAATTTACCGCGCTGTAGTTTACAGCATTATAATTCACCGCTTTATGCGGTGTTTTATTTAGAGGCTATTTTAAAAAGGTTTGTGATGCGACTAGGAATTTTACTCAGCTGTTTGTTACTTTCCGCCTGTTTGGGTTCTCCCGAGGGTGTCAATGCAATTAACGGCTTTGATAAGCAGCGTTATTTAGGTCGCTGGTATGAAGTGGCGCGCCTCGATCACTCTTTTGAGCGCGGTTTGAGCAATGTTACGGCGGATTATTCTCTTCGTGAAGATGGCGGTGTCAGGGTTATCAATCGCGGTTATTCAGACGTTGAGGGTGCTTGGCAAGACGCTGAAGGCAAAGCCTATTTTATTGCTGATGAACAGCGCGGGCATTTAAAAGTATCTTTCTTTGGGCCTTTTTACGGTTCATATATTATCTTCGAAATGGATGCTGTGGATTATCAGTACGCATTTATCGCCGGCAATAGCACCGATTATTTATGGTTGTTGGCGAGGACGCCAGAAATCAGTCAGGAATTGCGAGAGCATTTTTTGCAGCGTATTACCGCGCTGGGATTTGATCCTGAGGGATTAATCTTTGTCAAACAAGAGTTAAACAGTCGAGCAGAAGCTAGTTCGCGATTTATTGAGCCGAGTTCGGTTCAATAGTTTTTGCATCAGCTGACTCGATATCTTCGGGTGGGTTGGTAATCTCTACCTCATGGGATTTGATTGTGACTAAAATGCCCATTTTCGGATGGTCTAGATAATAGCTCTGTTGCTTTTCTAGGCGTTTCGATTGATCAAATATCCACAGTGTCGAAATCGGGTAGCTGGTTGGTAGCTCTGGGTCTACGGCTTCGATTTCAGCGTCCATCTCTGTGCGCAACTCTTTGGGCTTATTTTTCTTTTTTTGAATTTGAGCGGGAGGAGCATCAAAGAATAAACTCTCAACCTCAGACTCATCAATAGCAATTTCAAGTGTCTCGCGTCCGTCACTTAAACTCTGCAGAGGTATTTCCGGAAAGGCTGGCAACTTAATCATGGTTGCAGACTCATTGGGGTCGTCAAAGCCTAAAAGCCACAGGTCAGATTGAAAATGCAGGAATCGGGACTTATAAAAACGCAGACTGCCTTCAATTTCGTAGCGATCTTGGTAGTGTTTTCCGGCTTTGATAATCACCCAGGGGTCGTCTGCATTTTCATCCGCTGAAAAGCGCCAGGCTTCATGAAAAACCACATTGTATTTTGCGCGGCGATCTAGGGCTCTGGTGCTTTCATTAAGGTCGCGATATTGTTTGTCGAGTTTGACGAAAGGCTTTTCATATTCTGGAATATAGACCGGCTCTTTCGCAGAAGGCTGATCAATCGCAACACTAGTAACCAGCAGGGGAGTAGCTAGAGGTTCAGGGCTTAGATTGTCGAACTCTAGAATTGCCGATGAGAAAGTCAGTGCCGGGTCTTCAACAATCGCTAGGGGTATTGCTCTCTCAGAATCTCTGGTGGCATCGTAATTAATCTGTGGATAGTTGCTGCCAATATAGCCAGTGTCGCGTAACTCCACATATTTTTCTGGGAAGTCGAGGGTATATTTCCTTGGCGGTTGTTCATTGCCGATATAGCCTTGCTGGGTAAAGATAACCACTTCAACTTGATACCAAGAAGAGGGCTGCTCTGGGTCGTTGGTTTGTTGTCCTAGACTCAGGCTGCTGGAGAGTGTCAGTGCCGATAGGCAGGCAAATTTCCACAGACTCTGTGTTCGCCGATGCGTATTCTGCTGCTGATCTCTGTTCATCTTAAGGCTATCCCTTTGCTGCTGTCATTTGACGGCTGTCTATAACGCACTATTCACTGGATTCCGGCAGTAACTGTTTTAAAATCTCAGTTAATCCGTCTACACGCTCCATCGCGCTTTCCATAGGCATAGTGAAACTCAGTTGATCATTGTTTTGCAAGCGGAAAATACTTGGATGTGCCTGTACCATTTTGATAATGGTCATCGGCTCTACAATAGTACCTGAGCTAAACTTAAGTCTGCCGCCATTGGGGCCTGCCTCAATTTTTAATAGCCCTAGCTGTTCGCCGGTTTGACGCAGTTTTGCCAACTCGAATAAGGTTTTCACTGGGTCGGGCAGCAGACCAAAACGATCGATCATCTCGACCTGAAGTTCATGTAGCTGACTATCGGTTTGGCAGTTGGCGAGTCGCTTGTAAAGGGTTAGCCTCATATTTACATCGGGCAAATAATCATCAGGTATCAGCGCGGGCAGATGCAGATTAACTTCTATACCCTGATCTAATCCCGCCCCCAGTTCTGGTTGCTTACCTTCCTTGATCGTCTTAACGGCCCGCTCGAGCATTTCCATATACAGAGTAAATCCGATCGCTTGAATATGACCGCTCTGTTCTTCGCCAAGCAATTCCCCAGCGCCACGGATTTCCAAATCATTGGTGGCCAGTGTAAAGCCGGAACCCAGATGGTCGGCGGCAGATATGGCTTCAAGGCGCTTGATAGCATCGTCAGTCATCGCCTTTGGGTGGGGTGTTAACAGGTAGGCGTAGGCCTGGTGGTGGGAGCGACCCACACGACCGCGCAGTTGATGCAGTTGGGCCAGACCAAACTTGTCTGCGCGCTCAATCAAAATAGTATTGGCACTGGGAATGTCGATGCCGGTTTCAATAATTGTGGTGCATACCAATACATTGAAACGCTGGTGATAAAAGTCCGACATCACCTGTTCCAGTTGGCGTTCACGCATCTGCCCATGGGCTACATTGATACGTGCCTCTGGCACCAGCTGTCTTAGGTCGTCAGCGATGCGCTGAATATTTTTCACATCGTTGTGTAAGAAGTAGACCTGACCGCCGCGCAAGATTTCTCGCAGTATCGCCTCGCGGGTAACGCGATCTTCCTGTTGGCGGATAAAGGTTTTTACCGACAGGCGGCGCGCCGGGGGAGTGGCAATAATGGACAGATCACGAACCGCATGCATTGACATGTTGAGTGTGCGCGGTATAGGTGTGGCGGTCATGGTGAGAATATCAATCGAGGTGCGCAGTGATTTTATCTTGTCTTTTTGGCGCACACCAAAACGATGTTCTTCATCAATAATCAGCAGTCCCAGACGTCTAAAATCGATTTTGGCATGCAGTAGCTTGTGGGTACTGATAAGGATATCTACCTTACCGCTCTCGGCATCGGCAATAACCTGTTCCTGTTCCTGAGCGGTGCGGAAACGCGACAGTTCTTCAACGACAACAGGCCAGTTGGCAAATCGATCACGGAAATTTTTCAGATGCTGGTGGGCGAGTAGGGTGGTGGGCACTAGAACCACTACCTGCTTGCCACTCGATACCGAGGTAAATGCGGCGCGCATGGCCACTTCAGTTTTGCCAAAGCCAACATCGCCGCAAACGAGACGATCCATCGGCTGTGGGCTAAGCAAATCGCGGCGCACCGCCTCAATGGCTTCACGTTGATCGCCAGTTTCCTCAAAGGGAAAATCACTGCTGAACTTGCGGTAATCCTCTTCGTTGTCGGCACAGGCGAAACCGGTTCGAGCCGCACGTCGCGCATAGATATCAAGTAATTCTGCCGCGGTATCGCGTACCTGTTTAATCGCCTTCTCTTTTGCCTTAACCCATTTGTCCGTCCCGAGTTTATGCAGTGGGGCCATTGATTGATCGCCGCCACCAAAGCGGCTGATAAGATGTAGCGATGAAACCGGTACATAGAGTTTTGCATCGTTGGCATAGACCAGCATTAAAAACTCTTGAGTCGATTTGTCGACTTCGAGGGTGACCAAGCCTTGATAGCGGCCAACCCCATGATCCATATGCACCACTGGCGCGCCATGCTCAAGTTCTGCAAGACTTTTGAAAATATAGTCGGGTGATTCCGAGGCCTTTGAGCGGCGACGACGCTGCATAACCTGCTGGCCAAATAGCTCACCCTCAGTGATTAGGCAGATACCCTGTTGTGGGCAGTAAACACCCTGATCAATCGGGTAGGTGGTTACCGCGTATTGATGATCTGTGTCGAGAAATTCTTGCCAGTGCTGGGCCTCGCTGGCAACAACGCCAATTTTTTTAAGCATTTCAGCAAGGACTTCGCGACGCCCTGCGGATTCAGCGCAGAATAAAACCCGGCCAGTAAAGCTGAGTAGAAAGTCTTCGAGCTTAATAAGAGGGTTACTTAATTTTGCATTCACGGCGATATCGGGAATCGCGCGCAGGTTAATGTTTTGGCTGCCCGCCTTTTCTGCAACAGCCTGTCGATCAATCTCGGTGCGTGGCAGTTTTTTAATCTGCTGGAAGACTTCCTCGACCGCTAAAAAGAGTTGTTTGGGTGGCAGAATAGGGCGGGTTGGATCGACACCGTATTCGGTATAGCGCGATTTAACATCTTGCCAAAAGGTTTCTGCGGCTTCTTCAATACCCACATGACTAAACAGTTGAGTCTTAGCGGGCATATAATCAAAGAGATTGGCAGTCTGGTCAAAAAACAGGCTTAAATAGTACTCTATACCCTGCGGTGCAATGCCATCATTGATATCGCGATAGACTGGGCATTTTGACGCATCGACATCAAAGTTTTCATGCCAATTATTCAAGAATAGATTGGTGGCCTGTTTATCGAGAGGAAACTCCCGCGCTGGTAGCAGTTGGATTTGCGCAACATTTTCTGAGGTTCTCTGAGACTCCGCATCAAACAGTCGCAGGCTTTCAATCTCATCATCGAGTAGATCAATACGCAGCGGCTGTGTTGCACCCATCGGATAGATGTCGATCAGTGATCCGCGGAATGCATATTCACCGTGTTCATAAACGGTATCTACTCGTTGGTAACCGGCTCTGGTTAGCTGATCTTTGAGCTCGTCGCGGTCGAGGTCTGCCCCGACTTGGTAAGAAAAGGTGCGAGAGGCAATAAAGCCGATCGGTGCCAGACGGTGCATTAGTGTTGGCAGTGGGACTATCAGCAGGGCCTGTTTGGTATTGGGCAGATTGGCCAGAGTTTGCAAACGCGCTGAGACAATATCCTGATGTGGCGAGAAAATATCATAGGGCAGGGTTTCCCAGTCTGGGAAAGTCAAAATCTCAAGACCCTGTTCAGCCGTGAAAAATTTCAGCGTTCTATTCTGGGCAGCCGCCTCGCGCGCGGTTTCAGTTATCAGAACACTGAGTCCGTCAAATTGGCAGGCTGCTTCTGCGATAGCCAGTGCGCGGCCCGCCGCTTGAAGTTCGCCCCAGTGATTTTTGTCTCCGGGTTTAGCGGCTGTGCTGAGATTGAGGAGTGTCATAAAACCTGCATTGTTAGTCTGTGTTATACAGCCTTGAACACCCTTGGGTGCGGCGGCGTATTTTTTTGTCGGGGCATTTTACTCGGCTGGGACTATTGATAATAGGAATATTCTCTATGGACTGAAGTAAACCTATAAAAGTGGTTTCAGTGTCTATACTAATGGGGCATGTAATTTCTTAAAACGGATTAAAAGGACCCGCATAGTGACAGAACAGAATCGCCCCACACCCAATGATTTTTTCAAAGACTGGAAACAGCGCGAAGCCCTTGCTGAAGGGATGATCCCGATAATTGGCAAGCTCTATCGCGAACGTAATGTTTCAACCTATATGTATGGCAACAGCATGGTCAACAAGTCGGTCATCGACCTGATGAAGGCGCACCGCAGAGTGCGTCAGGTCGAGCAGAATGAACTGTCCGAATTTGACTCGTCGCCCATGATCGAAGCGATCGCCAAACTGCAGTTGGGGCCCGCTCATCTGGATCTTGGCAAAATGGTGGTCAAATATCAGAGTCTGGGAAATGGCCGGAGTATGGACGAATTTGTCAGAGATGAACTGCAAGACATTATCGGCTCAGATGTTAAACCACTGCCGGAACCGCAAGATGTGGTTCTCTATGGCTTTGGGCGTATCGGCCGATTGGTGGCTCGTATTCTGGTGGACAAAGCTGGGGGTGGCGATGTGTTGCGCTTGCGCGCAATTGTTATTCGCAAGAGTAACAATGATCACGACCTTGAAAAGCGTGCGGCGCTATTGCGGCGGGACTCGGTACACGGCTCTTTTAAAGGCACTATTCGGGTGCTTGAAAATGAGAATACACTGGTCATCAACGGTAATCCGGTCAAGGTGATCTATGCTAATTCTCCGGCGGAAATTGATTACACCGAATATGGGATTAAAAATGCACTGATTGTTGATAACACTGGTGTCTGGAAAGACAATGCGGGTCTCGAAGGGCATCTGCGCCCGGGTACCTCTAAAGTGTTATTGACTGCACCGGCAGGTGATAATATTCCGAATATTGTCTATGGGGTTAATCATGATGAGATCACACCTGATCGCAAGATTATTTCAGCGGCCTCCTGTACCACCAATGCGATTGTGCCGGTCTTAAAATGTATTATGGATGAATTTGGTGTTAACAGTGGCCATGTTGAAACTGTGCATGCCTACACCAACGACCAAAATCTGATCGACAACTATCACACCGGTGATCGCCGTGGTCGCAGCGCTGCATTAAATATGGTGCTTACGTCGACGGGTGCTGCCAAGGCAGTGGCCAAAGTCATTCCTGAACTAAAGGGCAAGCTGACGGGTAACGCAATTCGTGTGCCTACCCCAAATGTGTCTATGGCAATCCTCAATCTGCAGCTGGGGCGCGAGACTACTGTCGATGAGTTGAATGAGTTTATGCGCCAGAAGGCTTTGCACTCAGAATTACAACAGCAGATAGGCTACACCATTTCTACCGAGGCGGTATCTACTGACTTCGTCGGTTCGAGACAGGCCTGTGTGTTGGATTCCCAGGCGACGATTGTCGAGGGTAAAAGCTGCGTTCTCTACTGCTGGTACGATAATGAGTTTGGCTATAGCTGTCAGGTCGTGCGCTGTTTGGAGACCTTTGCTGGGGTTATCTGGCCTAGCTATCCAAAGCAGAACTAAAGCTAACTTTGCAGTATTAAAAAGACCCGTCGGTTGTTTAATCGGCGGGTCTTTTTTTTCGACGAGTAACTTTGTGTGCGCCTTGGTGTTAAATAATGGCCCCTAAAAAATAGATTCTTGAGCACAAATGGGCTCTGCCAAGATTATTTATATCTGATATTGAAAACTTTAGGTTATCTACCCCCTTTTGAGACTGGAATCAAAGGGCTTAGACCTTTATAATCCCGCCCGATCTTTTTCGGTGAACATAGCACGTCATCTGTGTGCCGACAGCAAAACTGAAATTACGTTTGGCCTGAGCAAATAGTGTTGGGGTAATGGTTTTTTCAGTTGTGTAACTCAAACCTTAATTATTAAGTATTAGGTATTTCCTATGATAAAAATCCGTCGCGGATTAGACCTGCCCATAGCTGGTAAGCCAGAGCAGGTTATTCACGATGGCCCAGTAATAAGCCAGGTTGCGGTAGTCGGTTCTGATTACCCAGGAATGAAGCCAACCATGGCCGTGCGCGAAGGTGATCGCGTTGCATTGGGTCAACTACTGTTTACTGATAAAAAAACTGACGGAGTAAAGTACACTGCGCCAGCTTGCGGCGTTGTGGTTGCGGTTAATCGCGGCGAACGTCGAGTGTTTCAATCCCTCGTGATTGATGTCGACGGTAGTGATAAAGAACAGTTTCCCAGCTTTCAATCAGACCAGCTTGCTTCTTTAGAGCGCAGTGTTGTGGTTGAGAATCTAGTTAACTCAGGTCAGTGGGTTGCTCTGCGCACTCGCCCCTATGCCAGAGTGCCTGCACCAGAGGCGAGCCCGGCATCAATATTTGTCACTGCTATGGACACCAATCCATTGGCGGCTGACCCGGAAGTGATTATTGCCCAGCGCAGTGAAGACTTTGCCAATGGCTTAAAGTTGTTGACCCGTCTGACTGACGGCCCAGTTCATCTCTGTGCCGCACCCAATACCACGGTTCCCGGTGCCGATCTCGACGGTGTTCAGGGACATGTTTTCTCTGGCCCGCACCCCGCAGGTCTAGCCGGTACCCATATTCACCATATTGACCCCGTTAGTGCAGACAAATCAGTCTGGACCATTGGTTATCAAGATGTCATCGCTTTCGGCGCACTGTTTACCACTGGCGTGGTTGACGATAGTCGTGTTGTTGCGCTGGGTGGCCCACAGGTTAATGCCCCGCGTTTATTTAAGACTCGATTAGGTGCAAACCTCAATCAGTTGGTGATCGGCGAATTAAAGAATGACGAAAACCGCATTATCTCCGGTTCGGTTCTCTCTGGCCGGAAAGCGGCTGGTGCATTTGCCTTCCTAGGTCGTTATCACAGTCAGGTATCAGTGATTCGCGAGGGACGTGAGCGTCCGTTGCTGCATTATCTGCGTGCTGGTGTAAACAATCATTCGTCACTGCCTATCTATATTTCTGCACTGACCAAGAAGTTATTCAATATGACCTCTAGCACTAACGGCAGCGAACGCGCCATGGTGCCAGTCGGTGGTTACGAAAAAGTCACTGCACTGGATATCTTGCCGATTCAACTGCTGCGTTCATTAATTGTCGGTGATACAGATATGGCGCAGAAGCTTGGCTGTCTGGAATTGGATGAAGACGATGTTGGTCTTTACACCTATGTCTGTGTCGGCAAATACGAATACGGCCGCATCCTGCGTGATAATTTGACCAGAATTGAGAAGGAGGGTTAAGACGATGATTCGCAATCTTCTAGATAAATTAGAACCACATTTTCACAAAGGCGGTAAGTGGGAGAAAATGTACGCGCTTTTCGAAGCCGTTGACACGGGTCTGTTTAAACCCGCAGATGTGACTAAAAACAGTTCCCATGTTCGCGATGCTATTGATCTTAAGCGAGTGATGATTACTGTTTGGTTGGCCACTTTCCCAACCATGTTCTTCGGTATGTGGAACGTAGGTTTTCAAGCCAACACCATTATGGCTGAGATCGGCATGGTCTCGCAGGAAGGCCTGCGCGGTGTATTTATCAATATGCTGGCCGGTTATGACTCAACCTCGATCTGGGACAACCTGATTCATGGTGCTGCTTACTTCGTGCCTATTTATATGGTCACTTTTATTGTCGGTGGATTCTGGGAAGTACTGTTTGCCAGTGTTCGCGGTCACGAAGTAAACGAAGGCTTTTTTGTAACCTCGGTCTTATTTGCACTCTGCTGTCCTCCAGATCTCCCCCTGTGGATGGTCGCTGTCGGTATTAGCTTTGGTATTGTTATCGGTAAAGAAATTTTTGGCGGTACCGGCAAAAACTTCCTTAACCCGGCCTTAACCGGTCGCGCATTCCTCTACTTCGCCTACCCAGCCTATATGTCTGGTGATGCGGTATGGACTGCTGTCGATGGCGAGACTGGTGCAACCATGCTTTCCGTCGCTGCCTCTGCCGGTGTTGCTGCTCTAGAGGCCGGCACTACTTGGATGCAGGCCTTTGTCGGGACTGTTCACGGCTCAATTGGTGAGACTTCAACTCTAGCTATTTTGATTGGCGCAGCCATGTTGCTTGTGATGAAAATAGCCTCTTGGAGAATTATCGCCGGTGTACTTATTGGCTCGGGACTGCTGTCGATGCTGTTTAACAGCATTGAGTCGACCAACCCAATGTTTGCTCTGCCATTCTACTGGCACTGGGTAATTGGTGGTTTCGCCTTTGGTGCAATCTTTATGGCCACTGATCCCGTATCAGCTTCGATGACCAATACTGGTAAACTCTGGTACGGCATACTTATCGGTGTGATGGTGATTCTGATTCGTGTGGTAAACCCAGCCTTCCCGGAAGGGATGATGCTGGCGATTCTGTTTGCCAACCTATTTGCGCCATTGATTGATCACGTTGTGGTTCAAAGCAATATCAAAAGGAGACTTGCCCGTGGCTAATGACTCTATTAAGAAAACCTTTGGCGTTGCCACACTGCTCTGCGTAGTCTGTGCAATTGTGGTATCCAGTGCAGCGGTAATGCTGCGTCCAGCACAGCAAGCCAATAAGCTGCTCGACTTGAAAACCAATATTCTCGCCTCGGCAGGACTGCTGAAAGAAGGCGTAGATGTCGAGACTCAGTTTGAGCAGATCACTACCCGTATCGTCGATATGGAAACCGGTCGTTTTACCGATGCGGTTGATGCGGCAACTTATGATCAACGCAAAGCCTCGAAAGATCCTGCACTTTCCGTTGAACTGAGTGGCGATGAAGATATCGCCAAGATCAAGCGTCGCGCCAAATACTCAAGTGTATATATAGTAAAAGGCGAGCAGGGTATCGAAAAAATTATTCTGCCGATTAAAGGTTATGGCCTGTGGTCAACCATGTATGGATTTTTGGCTCTTGAGTCAGATCTGCAAACGGTTGCCGGTATTGGCTTTTACGAACATGCTGAGACCCCGGGTCTGGGTGGCGAAATTGACAATCCAAACTGGAAAGCCAGCTGGATTGGCAAGCAAGCCTACAGTCAAGGTGATCTAGTACTCAACGTTATTAAAGGCAGAGTGGATATGGAGAGAGCAGGGTCTGAGTATCAGGTCGACGGTCTCGCCGGTGCCACATTGACTACCCGTGGCGTCGATAAGCTCGTTAAATACTGGCTTGGCGATTCGGGCTTTCAGCCGCTTATCAGCTATTTGAAATCAGGGGAGGCCTAAGCAATGTCAAAAATTAAAGAGACGTTAATCGAGCCCTTAGCGACCAATAACCCCATCGCCTTGCAGATTCTGGGTATCTGTTCTGCGCTGGCAGTAACCTCCAGTATGAAGGTTGCATTCGTCATGTGTTTGGCACTGACCATCGTATGTGCATTTTCTAACCTTTTTGTTTCGGTAATTAGAAACCATATACCCAATAGCATCCGTATTATTGTGCAGATGACCATTATTGCGTCGTTGGTAATTGTGGTTGATCAGGTGCTTAAGGCAGTTGCCTACGACATTAGTAAGCAGCTATCAGTATTTGTTGGCCTGATCATTACAAACTGTATTGTGATGGGTCGCGCTGAAGCCTTTGCGATGAAAAATCCACCACTGCCAAGCTTTGTTGATGGTATCGGTAATGGCCTCGGCTACAGTGTTATTCTGATGATAGTCGCGTTTTTCCGCGAACTGTTTGGTACAGGCAAGCTCTGGGGTGTTGAAGTATTATCGGTCAGCACTGAAGGCGGCTGGTACGTTGCTAACGGCATGATGTTAATGCCGCCGAGCGCGTTCTTCCTGATTGGCCTGATTATCTGGGTACTGAGAACCTGGAAGAAAAACCAAGTAGAAAAGGCAGACTTTAAGATTACTGCCAACAGCCGACCTAGCGAGGTAGCGTAATGGAACATTATTTAAGTCTGCTCGTCAGCTCGATCTTTATCGACAACATGGCCCTCAGCCTGTTCTTGGGTATGTGCACATTTATCGCACTGTCGAAAAAAATCGATGCAGCTGTAGGTCTGGGTATTGCGGTAGTGGTTGTGCAAACCATCACCGTACCAGTGAACAACCTGCTGTTGAGTTACCTGCTGTCTGAAGGCGCGCTGGCTTGGGCCGGTCTGCCAGACGTAGATCTGAGCTTCCTCGTTTACCTCTGCTTTATCGGCGTTATTGCGGCGATTGTGCAGATAATGGAAATGGTTCTGGATAAGTATGTCCCCGCGCTGTACAACGCGCTGGGTGTATTCCTGCCACTGATTACTGTGAACTGTGCAATTCTTGGTGGTTCACTGTTAATGGCCGAGCGCGGTTACAACTTTTCTGAATCCGTGGTTTACGGCTTTGGTTCTGGTTTGTCTTGGGCGCTGGCGATTGCAGTACTCGCAGGGATTCGTGAAAAACTCAAGTACAGCGATATCCCCGATGGCCTGCAAGGTCTAGGTATCGTATTTATTACTGTAGGCCTCATCTCATTAGGCTTTATGTCGTTTGGCGGCATTGACCTCTGATAACGGAGAAGTAACTATCCATGAGTATTGAAATTATCCTTGGCGTTGGTATGTTTACCCTGGTAATACTTGCATTGGTCGCCTTTATTTTGGCGGCGCGAAGCAAGCTGGTTTCATCCGGCAACGTCAATATTGAAATTAATGGTGAAAAAACCATTACTGTTGCCGCTGGCGACAAGCTGTTACAGACACTCTCCAATGCGGGACTGTTCCTACCCTCTGCCTGTGGCGGCGGTGGTACCTGTGCACAGTGCAAATGTATTGTTTCTGACGGTGGTGGCTCTATGCTGCCCACTGAAGAAGGGCACTTTAACCGTCGTGAAGCCAATGAAGGCTGGAGACTTTCCTGTCAGGCATCGGTTAAACAGGATATGAAGATCCAGGTTCCGGAAGAAGTGTTTGGTGTTAAGCGTTGGGAATGTACCGTTGAGTCAAACCACAATGTTGCCACTTTTATTAAGGAATTAACCCTGCGTCTGCCCGAGGGCGTAGATGTAGACTTCCGCGCCGGTGGTTATGTGCAGCTTGAATGCCCAGCGCACCATATTAAATATTCTGACTTTGATATCGAAGAGCAGTATCGCGGTGACTGGGAACATTTTGGCTTCTTTAAGCATGAGTCAATTGTTACAGAGCCAGTGATTCGCGCCTACTCAATGGCTAACTATCCCGATGAAAAAGGTATTGTTAAATTCAATATCCGAATTGCCACGCCGCCACCGAGATCAGAGGGTATAGCGCCAGGACAGATGTCCTCCTACACCTTTAGCCTCAAGCCCGGCGATAAGATTACCGTCTACGGCCCCTTTGGTGAGTTCTTCGCTAAAGAAACCGACAACGAAATGGTCTTTGTTGGTGGTGGTGCCGGTATGGCACCCATGCGCTCACACATCTTTGATCAGCTCAAGCGAATCAAATCTGATCGTAAAATCAGCTTTTGGTATGGTGCTCGCTCACTTCGCGAATGTTTTTACGATGACGAATACGATGCCCTGGCCGCAGATAACGACAACTTCGACTGGCATCTGGCCCTTTCAGATCCACAGCCCGAAGACAACTGGGAAGGCTATACCGGCTTTATTCACAACGTCCTATTCGAGCAGTATCTAAAGGATCATGAAGCGCCGGAAGATTGCGAGTTCTACATGTGTGGACCGCCAATGATGAACGCCGCTGTGGTTAAGTTACTTCAAGACCTAGGTGTCGAAGACGAGAATATCTTCCTTGATGACTTTGGCGGGTAGGGTTTTATGAAGTCGCATAAAACAAATTTAACGGGGCTTGAGAAAGCCTCGTTTTTGTTTTTTATGCTATTGGCAATATCCCTGGTCAGTGGCTGTGATCACGCCCCGGAAATTATTAAGATCTCCGGCAGCAAGATGGGTACCAGCTACCATGTCACCATAGTCGCAGATCAGCCGGCACCGGCAGATCTCGCCGACCAGATCGATCAGCTGCTCAGTGCCGTCGATCAATCTATGTCCACCTATAAAAGCCAATCTGAACTCAGTCAGTTTAATCGCCTACCAGTTTCTGAAACCGTAAAAGCATCAGATCAGCTGTGGTCAGTACTACAGACCAGTGATAAAATCTGGCGGCTCAGCAACGCAGCCTTTGATCCCACCGTAGGCCCAGTGGTCGACCTCTGGGGCTTTGGTCCCGTGGCCAGCGAAGATACTATTCCAAGCGATGAAGCGATTGCAGCAGCCCTAGAAAACAGTGGCTTTGAACATCTGCAACTCAATAGCTCAGCACAGACAATCAGCAAACAAAAAGCCATAGCCCTGGATCTTTCCGCCGTCGCCAAAGGCTATGCGGTTGATCAGGTAGCCGACCTTTTGGAAATGTATGCACTGCCCGATTATCTGGTTGAAGTCGGCGGAGAAATGCGTCTGAGTGGTTCAAATCCCGAGGGTAACCCGTGGCGAGTCGCCATTGAACTACCGAGCCTGATGCCCCAAGTTCAGCGAGTTATCGAGATTAATAACGGCGCCGTCGCCACCTCTGGTGACTACCGCAACTACTTTGAAAAAGACGGTGTGCGCTACTCCCATACCATCGACCCACGGCGCGGCAAACCAATTACCCACAATCTGGCCTCAGTCACAGTAATGGCAGAGTCCTGCGCAGATGCCGATGCCTGGGCCACCGCCTTTATGGTGCTGGGCGAAGAACAGGGGCTGCGTATTGCTAACCAACACTCGATAGCCGTCTATATGCTGCTTAGAGAGGGCGACGATTTTCGCGTCAACAGCAGTGCAGCATTTCAGCCCCACCTAATTGATTCGCAACACTTACCAGACGAGAGTTAAACCATGGCCGAATTCCTGCTAACCATTGTTATTTTAGCCCTGATAATTGCCGGCATGGCGATTGGTGCCATCTTACAAAACAAACCGATTACCGGTTCCTGTGGCGGTGTTGGTGCCGCCCTGGGTGAAGAAAATTACAACTGCGACATTTGTGGCGGAGACCCAAATAAATGTGATGAACAGGAAGACTGACAACTCTAGCCTACAACGCATCGTCCGAGGACAAACAACAATAATGAAAGAGTCACACTACGATCTAATCGTAATTGGCAGTGGCCCCGCCGGAGAAGGCGCGGCAATGAACGCCGTAAAACAGGGCTGGAGAGTTGCAGTAGTCGATGAGCGCTCAATGGCCGGCGGCAACTGCACCCATCTCGGAACCATCCCCTCAAAAGCCCTGCGTCAATCTGTGCGCCGCATGATGCAATACAACACCATGCCGATGTTTCGCGCCATCGGCGAACCCCGCTGGTTCTCCTTCCCTGAAGTCATGAAATCTGCCGACGACGTGATTACCAAACAGGTAGAAGGGCGCACCAAAGAATATTCCCGCCACCGTGTCCATATGCACACCGGTCGCGCCAAATTTATTGGTAGCCATGAAATATCCGTCACTAATAAAGAAGGAAAGATCCTTAACCTAACCTCGAAAAACTTCCTATTAGCCACAGGATCAAGTCCTTATCGCCCCGCAGATATCGACTTCAGCAACCCCAATATCTTTGATAGCGACAGCATATTAAAACTCGACCACACCCCACGAAATATTATTATTTACGGTGCCGGCGTAATCGGCTGTGAGTACGCCTCAATATTTTCTGGGCTCGAAACTCGTGTAGATTTGGTCAATACCAGAGAATGGTTGATGAGCTTCCTCGACGACGAAATTTCCGACGCGCTCAGCTATCACCTGCGCGATCTCAATGTCATGGTTCGCCACAACGAAGAGTATGAAAGTGTCACCACCCATGAAAATGGCGTCACCCTAAATCTAAAGTCAGGCAAGCGTGTCCACGCAGAAGCCCTGCTGTGGTGCAATGGTCGAAGTGGCAATACCAGCAACCTAGGGCTCGAAGAAATAGGCCTAGCGGTTGATCAACGCGGCCAGATCAAAGTCAACAAAGACTACCAGACCGACGTTTCCCATATTTATGCCGCCGGAGATGTTATTGGCTGGCCATCACTGGCCGGAGCCGCTTACGATCAGGGTCGTTTTGCTGCATCTCATATGTGCGGTATGGAAGACCAGTATCGCGTTGATGATGTCGCCACCGGCATCTGGACCATTCCAGAAATTAGCTTTGTAGGAAAGAACGAAAGAGAGCTTACCGAACAGAAAATACCCTATGAAATAGGGCGCGCCTACTTTAAAGATACCGCCCGAGCCCACATATCTGGTGAAGAAGTGGGCATGTTAAAGATTCTGTTTCATCAAGATAGCCTCGAAATATTAGGCATTCACTGCTTTGGCGCTGAAGCCGCAGAAATTATCCATATTGGCCAAGCAATAATGAATCAAGAAGGCAAAGCCAACAGCATCAAATATTTTCTGCGCACCACCTTTAACTACCCGACCATGGCCGAAGCCTACCGCATTGCCTCAATGAACGGGTTAAATCGCGTCAGACGCCAACAACGACATTTTGACGGCAAACAGTCCTAATCATCAGCCTCGGAAGGGTGCTTCACCACAGAGTAGAGCACCCAGTTATCCTCAAAATAAACCACATACTCCTCGTAGACCCACTGACTGATCGGCGGCTCACCCACGGCATCGGTAATTTCCTGTGGATCGCCAAAATCCCTTAGAACATCCTGTTTATTCATACTGCGCACGGGCAAATCAATTGCAGACTGTTTGGTCTGTTCGCCGATAGGCAGGGTGATGGTCTCTGCTGTGGTGAAAGGGGCGGTTAGAAATAGGCTGAAGAGAGTGGTTAATGAGCCTGTGGTAAGTTTATTCATAGCCAAAATCCTGTTTGGTTATTATCAATAAGTTGTTGATAGATTAAATAATAGTTAGCCTAATTGTAGGCCAAACAATAGCCGATGACCGTGATTGATTAACAGCCCTGATATCCCATGATTGTTTTATTTCGTCATACTGGTACCCACCATTGTCATCCTGAAGGTAAGTGAGGAATCTGTTTACATGCGTTGAGATCATTCTGCTTCGCTCAGGATGACGTTTCTTAGCTGTAAATTCCCCACCGTTTGTTGTGTGTCATCCAGCTTTCGGGTTTAATCCCTGCATGTTATCTAACCTCCCACTTTTTATCGGCTTGCGCTATACCCGCAGCAAACGCAGCGAGGGATTTGTTTCTTTTATTTCTGGGTTTTCACTCTGCGCGATGGCGTTGGGTGTCACGGCTTTAATTGTTGTTTTGTCGGTGATGAATGGCTTTGATCGCGAGATAAAATCGCGCCTGCTAAAGGTTGTTCCGCATATCACGGTTACCAGTCCGCAGGGCTTTGATCAGATGCAGATTGACAGTTTGCGTGAGCAGTTAATGACCGATGGGCCTGGTCAGCCGGTATCGTTAGCCTCTGTTGTTCCGATGTTGCAAAGCTTTGTGATGATTTCCCGCAATGATCAGCAGACTGGCGTGGTTATGCAGGGTATAAATCCGCAACTTAAATCCGCTGAAAAGCTTGCTGAGAATATGCTTAGCGGTGATGTTGAGCAGTTGGCTGAGGGTCAGTTTGGGGTGATTCTGGGTAGTCAGTTGGCGCGCAAGTTAGATGTATTTATCGGTGATAAATTGCAGCTGACTCTGCCTAAAGTTAGCGTGACGCCAGCGGGTATTTTTCCCCGTGTTAAGCGGGTGACGGTGGTGGGTATTTTTCAGGTGGGTGCTCAGGTGGATGCCTCGGTAGCGTTTATTCATTATCGCGATGGGCAAAAGCTGTTGCAGATGGGCGATCGTTATCAGGGGGTTCAAATAGAGCTTTCTGATGCCTTTTTAGCTGACAGTTGGTTGTTGCAACACAACACCAGCGATGCCTCACTACAGTGGCGCACTTGGACGGACGATATGGGTACGCTGTTTCAGGCTATGCGCATGGAAAAGGTGATTGTCAGCTTGTTGCTCTCGGTGATTATTGCGGTTGCGGCGTTTAATATTGTTGCCAGTCTGGTGTTGATGGTGTCGGATAAGCGCAAAGATATTGCCGTGGTGCGAACGCTGGGTGCGTCATCGGCCATGGTGATGAAAATATTTATTGTTCAGGGCTTGGCGGTGGGTGCTCTGGGTATTGTTAGCGGCACGATTTTAGGCTGTCTGCTAGCTTATTTTATTGGCGATATTGTTGCTGCCATAGAGAGCCTGAGTGGCTTTTATATGTTTGATCCATCGGTGTATTTGATCAGTGCGCTGCCGTCACGAATACTTATTGGCGATGTGCTGATAGTGGTTGGCGGTGCATTTGTTATTAGTTTTCTCGCTACGTTGTATCCGGCGTGGCGAGCTGGAAAAGTTTTACCTGCGGAGGCTTTACGCTATGACCAGTGATAAAAACGACAGTGCTTTTGTTTTAGAGGCCTGTGGTGTTGGTCGTGACTATTATCAGGGCAAGATATTACTGCCGGTTTTACGGGATTTAAATATCAGCGTCAAAGCCGGTGAAAAACTGGCGGTGGTGGGTGTTTCTGGCTCAGGTAAAACCACATTACTTAATTTGCTTGGCGGTTTGGATGATCCTACTGCTGGTACGGTGGATGTCTGCGGTCAGGATTGGAAGGCAATTGATGCGTCGGCGCGCGCTCAGTGGCGCAATAAGCATGTTGGCTTTGTCTATCAGTTTCATCATCTGCTCGGTGAGTTTTCGGCGCTGGAGAATGTCGCGCTTCCCTGTCTGATCGGTGGTGCTTCAGTTGCTGAATCACAGCGGCGGGCGACTGAGTTGCTGGCTAAGGTGGGTTTGGCTGACCGGGTTGATCATAAACCGGCAGAGCTGTCTGGAGGTGAGCGCCAGCGTGTGGCAATTGCCCGTGCACTGGTGACATCGCCGTCGGTGGTGTTGATGGATGAGCCTACGGGTAATTTGGATCCGCATACGGCTAAGATTATTTTGGATTTGTTGTTGGAGCTTAATCAGTCGTTGAATATTTCCTTTGTGGTGGTGACTCACGACCCAGCTATTGCAGCGCGTATGGACCGTACGGTGAAGTTGATTGATGGTCAGTTGTTGGCGGCGGTGGCTGAGGAGAGCTCGGTTGTTTAAGCCGATTCCATTATTTTTAGGTCTGCGCTACTTTTCGTCTGGGGGCAGGGATAACCGATTGGTGTCGTTTATTTCGACGCTGGCAATTACTGGTTTAGTGATGGGTGTGGCGCTGCTAGTGGTGGTTCTGTCGGTGATGAATGGCTTTGATCGTGAGTTGCGCGAGCGCATTCTCTCGGTGGTTCCTCATGTTCAAATTATTCATAACAGTGGCGTTGATAACTGGCAGCAGCAGGCAGGGGTTATTGCTGCTCAGCCATCCGTCACGGAAGTAAGCCCCTATAACGAAGTGATGGGTTTAATCAATTTTCGTCGCGACAGCAGGCCGATACAGCTGTTGGGTCTGACGACAGAGGCGCTGCCGTCGGGTATTGCTGCGGTACTCGAAGAGAGCGGGGTGGTAATGCCACCAACCGGTCAGCTATTGCTCTCTGAGGTGGTAGCTGCAGGTCTCAATGTTCAGCTGGGGCAGCGGGTGACCATTATTATTCCCGGCGCGGCAGGCCCAACAACAGCGGTTTCTCTTAAAGTGGCGGGTTTTTTCTCGACCCATACGGAGGTTGATCAGCTGTTGGCTCTTGCGACGCTCGAGCAGGTGGCGGATATTGCAGGCAAGCCGGGTTTGGTCAGGGGCTTTCGAGTCCAGATAGACGATCAATTTAATGTCCGTCAGCTGGGTTATAAGCTGCTCGATAAATTGCCCTACGGCTATGGCTTTCGCGATTGGTTTCAAACCCATGGCAATCTCTATCAGGCGATTCAGTTGTCGCGCAATATGGTTGGGCTGTTGATCTTTATGATTATCGCCATCGCGGCGTTCAATGTTATTTCAATGCTGATGATGTCGGTGATTGATAAGCGCCGTGATATCGCGATTCTGCAAACTCTGGGGCTTTCACGCGCTGATATCTTGCGTTTATTTCTTACTCAGGGGGCTTTTATTGGCCTGTTTGGTATCTCTATTGGTGTGGCGCTGGGTGTTCTGGGCTGTATCTGGGTGGCGGATTTTGTCAGTTGGATGGAGTCGATGTTGGGTGTGACCTTTTTAAATACCGAGGTCTATCCCATTGATTATATTCCGGTGGATCTGCGCTGGTCTGATGTGTCAATGGTGGCGGGTGCGGCGGTGGTTTTAAATCTGCTGGCGACTCTTTATCCGGCGCTTCGCGCCAGTCGTGTGGTGCCTGCCGAAGAGTTGCGCTACGAATAAGTCGCGTCTAATTTTTATCTTTTCGGCTACTTTTTACTGCGTTGAAGACGGGCATTTTTGCGCTTTTCCCAGTTGCGGATAACTTTCCAGCGCCATAGATAATTTATGAAAAAGTAGCCGCAGGTTGCTAATACCAAACCGCATACTATGCTGCCGGTCATTAATGGCAGTAGGATTTGCGCGCCGATATTGGAAAACCATTCCCAGGTTAAGCTAACGGTGAAATCAATCGGGTCACTGCCCAATAAAAAACTGCCAAATCGGTGCGTCAGATAAAACATCGGACCAATGGTCAGCGGATTGCTAATCCATATTGTGAGTACTGATATGGGTAAGTTAGCATGCCACCAAAGAGCCAATCCAACAGCAATAAATGTCTGTCCGGGGAGTGGGATAAATGCCGATAAAATGCCAATAAATACTGCCAGTGAAACCGATTCTCTGTTTAAGTGAAGCAGGTTGGGGTCGCGAATAAGGGGCTTGGTCCATCGCAAGCTGGGGTGTTTTAACACCTTTGCAAAATCGGGCAGTATTCGGCGAATCGTTTTTCTGGGCATTCGTGATCAGGGGGGGTAATTTTTGGGGTTGGTTATTATGCCTTCAATGCCCGCGCTGAACTACTGATATTCTCTATCGGCGGCAAAATTTTCTATCGCGGCCTTAAAGTTTTGATCACAATTAATTATCAAATACGGACTTATCCAAGTTCCACAGATACAATGGCCAACTGAATTAAATAACAGGAAAATAGTATGCAGCCGGCACTCGCCATTAGTCAGTTGAATAAAACCTATGAAGGTGGTTTTCAAGCATTAAAAGGCATCTCTCTAAATGTGCAGCCGGGCGATTTTTTTGCGTTGCTGGGCCCCAATGGTGCCGGTAAATCCACGACCATTGGCATTATCTGTTCCCTAGTATTAAAAACCACCGGCACTGTGAGTATTTTTGGCTGCGATATCGACACTGACTTTTCGCAGGCGAAGCAGTATGTCGGTGTGGTGCCTCAGGAATTTAATTTTAATCAATTTGAAAAGCCCATCGATATTCTTATCTGTCAGGCGGGTTTCTTTGGTATTCCGCGAGAAATCGCTGCAGTGCGCGCTGAAAAATATCTTCGTCAACTGGGTCTTTGGGAAAAAAGCCATGTGCCATCGCGCACGCTATCTGGCGGTATGAAGCGCCGACTGATGATTGCCCGAGCGCTGATACATGAACCGAAACTGTTGGTGCTCGACGAACCTACCGCGGGTGTGGATATTGAGCTACGTCGTTCGATGTGGGACTTTTTACGCGAGATTAATGCCCAGGGCACAACGATTATTCTTACCACCCACTATCTTGAAGAAGCTGAAAGCCTGTGCCGTAATGTGGCGATTATCGATCACGGTCAGATTGTTCAGAACACCAGTATTCGTGAGTTGTTACAGCAATTAAACAAAGAGCTGTTTGTGTTGGATGTTCGTGAGCAGTTAACTGATTGCCCGACCATTGAAGGCTATCCCATTACCTTGGTCGATGGTCATACGCTGGAAGTTGAAGTGGAGAAGTCGCAGTCAATAAACGCGCTTTTTGAAGCCCTGAGTCAGGCCGGTATTCATATCTTGAGTATGCGTAATAAAACCAATCGGTTGGAAGAGCTGTTCTTTGATTTGGTCGAGAAAAATCTATCAACAGGCACGTCGTCGAGTGCTAGTAGCTTATCAGGAGCCAGCAATGACTAATCAGCAAAAATGGATTGCTTTCGTAACGATCGTGCGCCGTGAGATTCACCGCTTTTTGCGTATTTGGCCGCAGACTTTATTGCCGCCAGTGATTACCATCGTGCTGTATTTTGTTATTTTCGGCACCTTGATCGGCTCACGTATTGGCGAGATGTCAGGGCTGCCTTATATACAGTTTGTCGCCCCGGGTCTGATTATGATGTCGGTGATAACCAACTCTTATTCTAATGTGGTGTCATCCTTTTTCGGATCCAAATTTCAGCGCAATATCGAAGAACTTTTGGTGTCACCGACGCCGAGCTGGATTATCCTGCTCGGCTATGTGGTCGGTAGCATGTGTCGCGGTCTTGGTGTCGGTTTTATAGTGACGGTGTTGTCACTGTATTTTGCCGACTTCAGTATTCACAGCCTGCCGATCACCATCGGCATAGTGCTAATGACGTCACTGATGTTTTCACTGGCTGGCCTGATCAACGCAGTATTTGCCCGCAACTTTGATGATATTTCGATTATCCCAACCTTTGTTCTGACACCTTTAACTTATTTGGGTGGCGTGTTCTATTCCATTGAATTGCTCGGTGAGTTTTGGAGCAAAGTGTCAATGATCAATCCCGTGCTGTATATGGTTAATGCCTTCCGCTACGGTATTGCGGGTATCAGTGATATCAACATTGTCTGGGCGTTTAGTATGGTCGGGATGTTCTCAATGGTTCTGTTTTTTGTGGCGCTTAATCTACTTGAGAAAGGCTCGAGGTTGCGCAGTTAAAATGGCAGATTATTCCGATACTGAACTGGGTCGAGAAACCCACTATAGCGATCAATACGATGCCTCGCTGTTATGCCCAATTCCCAGAGCCAAAGCCCGCGAAGACTCGGCTGACGCCACAGTATTTATCGGTGTCGATCTGTGGACGGCCTTTGAAATATCTTGGCTAAATAATGATGGTCTGCCGCAGGTGGTTATAGGTGAATTTATTTTCCCCTGCACCAGTGATGCGATTATTGAATCCAAGTCATTTAAGTTATATCTAAACTCGTTTAACCAGAGCCAGTACTCATCAATGGGCGCGGTTAGCGAGATTATGCGCGCTGACCTGTCTGCTGCCTCAGGCTCAACGGTTGATGTAATCCTCTATCAGATAGCGGAATACAATGGCTTTAAGCCTATTTCCGAACCCAGCGGTGTCTGTCTCGATCAGCGCTCAGTGACCACCGATGTCTACCAACCCAATGCCAGTTTTTTACAGGTCGGGCAGGGCACTGATATGGACGAAACACTTTACTCACATCTACTGAGAACCAACTGTCCCGTCACCGATCAGCCAGATTGGGCCTCTGTGTATATTAGCTATAAAGGTGCGCCGATTGATCGCGATGGGTTACTTAAATACCTAGTTTCTTTTCGCCAACATCAGGATTTTCACGAGCAGTGTGTGGAGAAGATATTTAGCGATATTATGGCCCGCTGTCAGCCAGCTGAATTAAGTGTGTATGCGCGTTATATGCGCCGTGGCGGATTGGACATCAATCCCTATCGCAGCACGGTGTATAAGATGCCGCCGGCTTATCGGCAGGTGAGGCAGTAGAGCGCATTCTGCCATCAATTGACGCTATAACGTTGTAGCGTTATGATGTTATCTTTGTAAAAGGAGATTCTATTATGAGTAATTTATCTAAGCGATCTACTATTTACTTTGATCCAAGAATTCATCAGACATTGAGGGTCAAAGCCGCATCATCTCACCGATCAGTTTCTGAGTTAGTAGACGATGCAGTTCGTTTACAGCTTTTGGAAGATCATGAAGATCTTAATGCAGTTGCCGATCGGGTCAGTGAGCCAGAAGTCAGTTATGAAACCATGCTTAATGACTTAAAGAAGCATGGCAAAATTTAAATCAACTCTTTATACAATAACCTTTAAAAAATCTGTTTTTAAGGATTTACGCAATATCCCCAAGCGGGATGTTGTGCGTATCAAGACTCAGATAGATACTCTGGCAGAAGATCCCAGAGCCGAAGGTTGTATCAAGTTGTCCGCGCAAGAGTTATACCGAGTCAGAGTTGGCCTCTATCGAATAATTTATGAGATACGAGATAAGGAGTTGGTGGTGCAGGTGATTAAAGTTGGCCACCGATCAAGTGTTTATTAGACCACAGCCTTCCGTTTCTTAGGTTGGCTGCTGGCAAGATTTTTATGCAGATCAATAACACTAAAAACATTGACCGGCTCAGTAAAACCCTTGACTAAAATCTGTCCCTTATCAACGCATTTTACCGCATCTTTAATCAGATCGTAGGTATCTTTAGAGGCCAGAATTTCATTGCTCTGAGCCGATGATTCAAGGCGGCTGGCAAGGTTGACCGCACGCCCCAGCAAGGTATAGTCCAAACGGTTTTCCGTACCAAAGTTGCCCACCTTACAGACCCCGCTATTAATCCCCATACGCAGGGCAGGGGGGTTGGCTATACCTTCTATGGCCCAACGCGCTTGAAGCTCTTCCATCGCCCTTTTCATCGCCAGAGCCATGGATACACAGCTGACCGCGTCAGAGCGCACGCCGCGACTTTCAGGATCCCCAAAAAACACCATAATCGAATCACCAATCACTTTGTCGATCGTGCCGCCAAAACGAAACGCTATCTCCGACATCTCGGTTAAATAGGTATTTAGAAGTGCAGTGAGCTGTTCCGGATCCAGATCTTCTGCCAGTTTAGTAAAACCCTCCATATCGGAAAAAAATACCGTTAGGGTTTTTTCCTGAGTGCCGGCCTTAACATCCTTGCCGGTGAGAATAGCTTTGCGCAGAGCAGGAGAGAGGTATTTGGATAAATGGAATGTACGCAGTGTTAGCCAATCATTCTGGCGCATGACAGACTCATGCTGGTCCGCGAGTAAAAAGTGCGTATGCCGAGCCATATTAATATTCAGCAGGCAGTAGGTAAATGTGATCAGCAATATCATTAGCTGTACCGCTGAGCTTGGGTCAATAGTGATTGGAAGTAACCAATAGCCCGCCAAAGCACCGAGCAATGTACCAGTTAAATCCAGTGGCGCAGTGGGTTTCATAGATCCAACTATAGTGATCAAAAAAGTTGCGCCCAGAGCAAGTGTGATTATCGGGTCAAAACTCACCAAGGCAATTAATACCCCAGCAATCAAGCCATCTATAAACTCCATGCAAATGGCGAGTATCTGCTTTTTCCCTTTGGAAATCAGTTGGCTATTGGTTAAATAGCTGCCAAATTGGTAAATAAAGAGGAATGGGATAACGGTTAACAGCCCCCAATGATAGTTGAGATCCCGCCAAGCGCCGAGCAAAATGGTGGCGCCACAAACGCATAGGGCTAAGCGATACAGCTCCTGCAACTTTGGCGACGGGTATATAAACTTTTTCCATGTCATAAAACCTAGTTTAGCACCGGTATTCCAGCTCCACCGGATATTATCCCCAAGCCCCTTGCCAATTGCTTTTGCGCAACGGTTTGTGTAAAGTTCACGCCCTTCAAATCAACAGCTTAAAGAGATGTGTTTGGAGAATAAAGCTTCTCGTGCTCCTGACTATTTTATAGAACAGAAAACGGCAGCAGTTTATGGAGAGGTGTCCGAGTGGCTGACTAAATGCGAAAGCATTTTGGTCGCCCGCAGGGCGGTCTCGCAGAGACAAGAGATATGGCTCTGCCATAGCTCGCAACAACGAGCGCGTCGTGCTCCTGACTATTTTATAGAACAGAAAACGGCAGCAGTTTATGGAGAGGTGTCCGAGTGGCTGACTAAATGCGAAAGCATTTTGGTCGCCCGCAGGGCGGTCTCGCAGAGACAAGAGATATGGCTCTGCCATAGCTCGCAACAACGAGCGCGTCGTGCTCCTGACTATTTTATAGAACAGAAAACGGCAGCAGTTTATGGAGAGGTGTCCGAGTGGCTGACTAAATGCGAAAGCATTTTGGTCGCCCGCAGGGCGGTCTCGCAGAGACAAGAGATATGGCTCTGCCATAGCTCGCAACAACGAGCGCGTCGTGCTCCTGACTATTTTATAGAACAGAAAACGGCAGCAGTTTATGGAGAGGTGTCCGAGTGGCTGAAGGAGCACGCCTGGAAAGTGTGTAAGCGTTTATAGCGTTTCGAGGGTTCGAATCCCTCTCTCTCCGCCAAGTGCTAACGATTAAACCCTTGCTAAAGCTGGGGTTTTTTTGTTTCTGAAATAATGAAATTTGTTTTAGGTACATTAATAGGTACAAGATAGCTGAGCGGTAGGTACTCTTCCGCCTCAAGTCAGCGGGTATTTCGCGATCGCCAATCTCTCTTAGCGATAGAATTTCTTAAATCTAATATTAAACGCGTCTCCATACTCTTTTTGAAAGTGAGCTTTAGCAACTCGTATATAGCCAGCTCAGAAAATCAGCTTGGCGTGCGGATGTGAGACTGGGTAGACTCTATAGGACCGAGTAACTATTCAGGACACAACTTGCCTAACAACAAATATAATCCTCTCGCAGATATGTGTGAACAGTACATAAACCAATATGAATGGTATATGGATTCTGTTCGTGGAGTGTTCCATAGGCACTTTATCGCGTTAGGCGTAGATATAAGAGATCACGAGCGCGACTCCGCAGACGATAAAACTCTAGTGCATCTTTTAGAGCAGTCTGATGCGCTATGTAACACGGAATTGGAACGATACCTTGCTGAAGACGACAACAGGAAAATTTTCAATCGAATTAAGAGCTGTTTAAAGGTCTCGCGTGGTACTCGAGCAACTTTAAAAAAAACTAAATCCTCCCCTGACTTTGGGCCGATGAGTATCGATAGGCAATATGATCTAGCTCTAGCTCTAGCTCTCGCTCTTGCACCTGCTCCATCTTGCTCACTTAGCGCATCCATAAACAGAGGAAGATCAGAATATTGAAGAGAAGGATGGGCGCGCTCCTCTGGGGGAGCTTTGGCGTTCTTGACACTTTCAACACTGGGTAACTTTCCGTGAAGACTACCCCGCCAAATTGCAGGGTTCCTCTCGGTTCTAAGATCATCAGAAATAGCGGCATCCAAAATAGCGGCAATTCTTCTTCTAACGCGATCAGCAGTCTCAGTCTTTTCAAACCAGATGGGTTGCAAGATTGCTAACACCTGAGTCCTACTAACATCAGATACTGGAGTATCGCCGATCACTGGAAAAGCATACTGCTCCAGAGAACTTTGCCACTGTGCCGCAGTCTTGATGTTCGTCCAAGAAGGTTCAAGGTTCTTGATGTGCTTGTAAGCATACTTAGCAAACGTACTGTCTTTAAGTTGGTCTGCCAAGGCTTTGGCGGATCGTTTTAGGTCTGCCTCTTTTTGTTCTTCAATCTTAGGGTTAATTCCTTGCTTAATCTGGACTCGATAAGCCTCACACTTCGCCCGAGCTATTCCAAGATTGTTGTTAACTTTGTCGTAGGCTCCCAAACCTTTGTAATCAGGCTCACCATTAATCTGATATCTGACACCAAAACTCATAGCTCCAGATTTCTTAATGGTAAAATACAGACCATCTCCCAAAGGATAACGCTTCGGTATTTTGCCCTTAATTATCGCATCTAATTCTAGCTTTGAGGTTCTCTTCGCCATCAGACTTTATACCCCTATTTAACCCCTCTAAATCGCATTCTAAGCGGCCTTATCCAGCTTTTAAGCTGATTACCTTAACCTCTAACTAAAAGGCTTACAGGGATATACTTATTGCTTTTCTCACTTACCGCTACCAAGTTAATAGTAGAGACTATCTATAAATTTAGAGCCTATCAATATATTGCTTAATATTTACTTAAAAGCTAATATAATCTAATATGCATAACTAATTAGGCGAGATCTCATGCAAAATTTGCCCCTAACCGTTTTAATATTTTGTAGTTTATTTCTATCTAGTTGCTCTGACCAAAAACCTGATGGCCATGTATACACAGTCAATGGTTTAGGACTTACCCTACCTTCACCTGATTTAGAAATGGTCTTTTTACCATATAATTCTCGCGCAGAATTTTTTCATGGTCCTATAACCGAAGCATACGAATATTCCACTCTGGGATTGGATCAAGCTTTGCTACCTCTTTGTGATGATGCAAATGCGATTATTGCGGAAGAACTAGCCTCGTTAGCCCAGTCTCGCAATGAATTGCAGCAAAGAGGAAACGTTCCTGAAACTCCTGATGCCTGCATGAACATGTGCTCATCACGAATAAGTCTTGAGGACCAACGAGAGACTGAGCGTAAAACTCTCAATCAAAAAATAGCTGGAATCGACCAGAAGATTAGTTCTGCCAAACAAAAAAAGAAGCAACTTCAGTCGGCTAGATCTAAAAAGGCAGGAGCGCTTTCGCAACAGCTTGCTAACTTGAAAAAAAAGAGGAGCCAGCTCCTAGGTCAGGAGGCGAAAAAACTTGCTAAAAAGCAAATTGCAGGTTTAACGATAGAATTAGGTGCTAGTCGTTTGAAGTATCCCTCTTTACATTTAGGCAAGAGAGTTACCATCGATCTAAGAAATAACTCTCAGTTTGCGATCAAAGGAAGGCCAAGCGTAGTTCTCGAGGGGTATTACCAAGGTATTAAGATCGGTGACTATTCACTGAAACTTGATGGATCAAACAAGACAGACTCACTTGGGTTTGACAAAAATTATTCAATAGGAGTAGGAGAGTTAGGTAGGCTTGAGCAAAGTATTTATTATTCTGTCACTGGGTTGAGTTTGAATACGCCAACTGGAAGACTCCTTGCCCAAGAAAGGGGATGGAAGCCTAATAGTAAAGGGTATATCCTTCCAGATGAAGTACGGATATTAAGTTTTCCCTCAACAGCTTTTGTAATACCTGACGAGACAGGTAAGAGACAAGATAGCAGCATATTTTACAGTCCTAAGCGAGTGTCTTTCGAAGAACAAGTCGCCGCTCGTGGTTTACCTCAGGATAACGAAATTGCTAAAATTTCAAAGCAGATCAATAATCAATCCTTTCCTGAAGATGATCAGATAGCAGCGCTAGAAAATGATATAAGTGAGCTTCGCGCGGATCAAAAGTCTTCAAAAGATGCTTTCAATTCAAGTCAAGTGGCTAAAAACATTAACTCCTTGATCGAGTCTGAGTCTCAATGCCGTGCGGCAAATACAGCTATGAATGAGATTGACGATTATGCTGAGCGCATCGCTAAGTGGAAAGATAATCTATCTTCATGCGGGACTGAAGATGTTGATACTGGTGCAATCTTCTCGGGGCTTAATGCCATGAATTATCTCTATGGAGATGTTCTTGAACTACCTGAGATTACGGAGAAATATGTGACGAAGGCTCGTCATTTGATATGGGCGAAATTAGCATCAGAATCCCAATATGTAACCAAGACCGATATAAATGGCGACTTCAATATCGACGGAGCAATAGATCAATCTAATTCCTTGGTATTTGCCCCTATGATGAGTATGTCTGGTGAGAGTTTTTGGATGCAGCCATTAAGTTCCTTGAATGGAAAGAAAAATTTAAATCATCAACTTTTGGGTAGGGGCGATTTTTCAGAATATATATCATATGTGATCAGTGATACCTGCAATAATTGCTCACTTGAAGAGTTCTCCTCGATCATGGTTGAATTGGAACTCGCTGCTCCCAATCCAAATCAATTAGCTAATAACTTGTCAAATTCCGAAAAGGTTTATGCAGAGCAATTAGCAAATTTGGAGGCATCTGACTATGATCGAAATATATCCGAAGAGTCGCCTGTGCAGGCTGCACCTTCTCAAGCATGTGAGATTTAGATAACTCAATGCTATTTGCTAAAGCAAATCGTGGCACACTGCGCGTTAAAGCAAAAAAGAAGTAAAAGGGACCACTGGTCCCCGAAGAAATTAAGTAAATATAAATATAGTGAATTATCAAGGACTTAGAAACGCCAGTTTAAGATAAGTAAAGGTAATAAAACGAACATAACCTATTGAAATATAAGTACTTTAAGCCTTTAAAGCTTACGAATCCCTATCCCACCGCCATATGACATCGCTGAAGCCCCTGCAAATGCAGGGGCTTCTTCGTTTCTGGGTGTTAATAATATTCTCAGGTTACATTTCAGGTTACAACTTGTGTGTTTGCTGCTTATCCCAAATTGATTAGGACGTGGGTTTTTCCGATCGCTAATCTAGTTGCGCTCAGGTTCACCAAAACCTTATTGATCAATTGCATATCGGTATCGTTTGTTAATAGACTTCTCCGAACGATATAAGAGGACATGACGGTGAATAAGATCGATGCCAGTTCTGCGGCTGAATCATTAGAGAAGCTATGGGAAAAATTAGAATCTGACTTCGGACCTTTTAATCGAGAGGTTTCTGTAGCGGACAATCCAATAAGCGCATTTAGCTATTACGTTGAAATGGGGAAATACCCACCACCAGAAATAATGATCGAAATTATGTGGGGATTTAATACATATCTCAAATCTGAGGGTAATATCTCATTAGACCAAGCGTTTCTTGGCAGCACTCACTCGAAATATAAAAGCCTAAGCTACAAACAGCAGTATGCTCTGAGATATGCCGAATTTGAGAGATTCGTTTACAAAGGCGAATTTAAATCGCTAGATGATGCCGCTGAGTTATTCCTATCAGATATAGAGGATGAAATAGATCAAGATAGCTTTTTGAGGGATTATCGGAGGTGGAAAGCTAATAAGTAGTTAGCGGACAAAACACCCCAACTCATGTCCGTGTGGTTCTTTAAACCACATGGCAGTATTTCTCTGTACTAACTAATTACTCAGAGGAATATCAATGATGACAAATGAGCCTAAGCGTATCCTGCGATTCAAAGACGTACAGAAAATAATTCCACTGTCTCGTTCTCATATCTACAACCTAATTTCCAACGAGCGTTTCCCAGCACCAGTAAAACTTGTAGCAGGTGGACGGGGAGCTGGGTGGTGGGAGCATGAAATCTACGAATATCTAGATGGGCGATATGTTGAGAGCCGCGGAGGTAGTTTAAATGAGGCGCAATAATCCCCTTCAGCAGTTCTATCTCAACTCATCATCATGAGTTTATGCCATTAAGGCCAAATGTGCGGAATGTGTTGGTTGCACTCCAAATCACCTAGAAAAGGGCTTTAAGGAGTCTATTTCGTCCTGTTCCTCTTACTCCTGCCCAATACATAGGTTTCGGCCTTATCAGCGGGAACAGTCTCTGGACTGCCGAAAAACGCCTGTTCAGGACCTATGACAGGCAGTGCGGAGAATCATGCCAAGTCGAGGTCCTCAGCTGAGTAGCGCTAACAGTGGTGACTTTGCTGTCGCCTATGACCGCATAACAGCGATTACAGAGCAACTTGGTGCGCAAGAGGCGGCTCACTATCTAATTTACTGCTGTGGACGTAAAGGCACTCTGCCTAGCACTCGTTGGAGTAAAAATGCACTAACGCGATACTTAGATATTTCTGTAAGGAAAGCATATCTTAGTGAGCAAAAACTTATAGACGCTGGCTTTGTAAGCAAGGTTAAGGAAGGAAAGTACCCTACGTTTGATATAGCACCACCCGAAAGAGAGGAATACTTGTGGTTACCCAAAACGTTTATCACTGGGGCCGCTGGTGAAGTACCGCCACTTAAACTTTTATGGCAAACAGGAAGTGTCGAAGTATTTCGATTAATGATGGATTACTACTGGCTAACCGATATATCTCAAGAAGGTGGTCTGTGGCAGATATGGAAAGACTATAAGTCTGAGAAAATGGGAGATCATGCTCAGTTTAACCTCATTGCCTTTGATGACACTGGTACTCTGACGGCCGACTCCTCTTTCGCTGAGCCTTATGAGGCATTTTGGGAGGCATTCAGTGTTATTTCAGACCTAGGTTTAATCTACGAGGTGCCTTATCTGGTTACCTCTCAAGGAGAGATCGTCTTTCCTCTGATTCATCCCTTTACTCAGGAAGAATTGCCTCAGCTCACACAAGCCTTTGAAGAAAGAATGCCTGATCTGTATTTGAGTGCATCGTGTATCCATAATTATTGTTTACTTGTACCTAGGCATATAATGTCGCCTGAGGTGAAAGCCCTCTACATCCCGAAGTACCGTCCTCATAACCAACGTTATGCTGAAGCATTAGAGATATCTGAACAGCGTATTAATCAGGGACTATGTTTATATCAAGGAGTACATCAAAGAGGATATCAAGGAGTACATCAAGGAGAAGATCAAAGAGAGATATCAAAGAGAATATCAAACTACTAACTAAGTGCGGGCATGAATACCCACACTGTATAAATCTATATAGGTAATAGAGGCATTTTGAATGAGTAATCGACGTAAAGATCAAATCAGAGCAACGGACAGTTGATTGGAATAAAATAGTACATCCATCACTGAGGGTTAGTAATCACGGGGGTGGAGAGATTAAGCCAAAAACCTTATCAAGTGGTTGCATCCTTTATGGGTATGACGTGTTTACTTCTTATCGTAAAAGAGGTCTCAGGACATGACTGGCAGACCCGCATGGATACCAACTGACTCCGTATGTCAGGAAGCTCGTGAAATGGCTTCTAACGGGCCTTACAGTGTCTCAGATAGCTGATTGCCTAGGTATATCCGAATCAACCTTATACGGCAAACAGGGCGAGTATAAGGAGTTTATGGATGCTATAAAAAAGGGACGCGCTGAGGGTTTAAAAAGGTCTCTAACGCACTCTTTGAAAAGGCTACCCAAGGTAATGTCACAGCAATGATTTACTACCTAAAGGTCAGAGATCAGAGAGAACTGGGGCGAGAATCAGCCTGAGCCTTTGAGAGAGATACCACCTATGCAAATTGTTGTAGATTCTAGGGTTTTAGAGTTTTCGCAATTTAACTTTAAGAAACACAATTGACGGCTGTATCATAATACTTCTGCACATACTCACAGAATCTAATAATTTCATACCCCAACCCCTTGCCGTCATTGCCTACGTCAGCGACTACTGGCCCGCTTTATCTACCATTTCCGATAGATTCATAACCCGTATTGTTATCAGGGTGACCTCCTAAGAAGAAATAATGTTTATTATAAGTAAAATAACCGGTTTCATATTTTCTTATTTGCCTCTGTCTTTTTTGATTCAATCTTTTGTCTTATCGCTTCAATTGCTAACTCTTCAAGAATAGAGTTCTCCCATTTTGAATATGATTGATAGTCATCATAAACGTTACAACGAAACTCGTTCGTGTCATAAGTGTCATCAGTAGAGTCATAGGTAATTCTTTGAACAACATCCAAATTCAAAGTCGTTTTGTGTAATTCAAATGTTTCCGAAATTTTGCCTTTATGTTCGCCCCACCGGTATGCAGATCCATCATAATTATCATTCAGGACGAAAATAGCTCCATATTGCATCACTATAAAGTTGCCACTAGCAATAAAATACCGCTCAGATCTTACAGATTGGTTGGTATTGTCGAGAATGACATTGCGCCATCTGTACCTTAGTTCGTTGTTGCTAGAACAACCCAGATAACTATTGTTGCTGCCTTGCGCATCAAATAGGATTTGGCGATCACACGCACTTAATAAAATTATTGAAAGTAAAAGTAATCGTTTCATAACTGGTACCTCTCATTCGCTAATGGCTAACATCGCTCGCTTACTGCTCCGAAAACCAAAAAAGGTTGATAGATAAATGGTTACCTATTTAGGTTTTATAGGGTTGGCTTTGTGGTAGTTGAGCATCTTCTGAAGCATTTGATCATAGGCAGCTGAAACGCTCATGCAGTTAAGCGCCATGATACGACTGCCTCCTGTATCTGTAACTAAGGCGCTCCAGTCATTCTTATAATACCGTCGTGCGGAAAAGTTATCGTTATTTTTGAAGCTGAAGTTGTCTTCACTAAGAGCGACTTTTTCGCTACCATTTCTGAAGACGACGGCGCTATTAGGGACGAACGGGGCATGTAAGTTGCCCATAGAACTCATATCACCTTCAGACTCGATCGATAGATGGTATCCTTGAGATAGACCCATGTACTTGAATTTAACTCTGTAGTTATCGCCGACCTTTTCTTTGCCTTCAATGCTACTGTATCTTTTAGACTTCCCATCAGCGGCCTCAAGAATCACCTGATCTAGAATCTCACAGTTGATAGAGAACTCAATCTCTTCACTGATGGCTACATTGCTCAGACATAGCAGAGCAAAGCTGATTAGATACTTCGTTAGGTTATTCATAGCTCGTATTTTAAGTACCCTTTAACTTATTATAATTATCCCAAGTTAGCTTATCGATTGGCTGCATCTCAAGAAGCATCACCCGACCAAATAAGTTTATAGGTAAATGTTAACTGTATGTCGGCAAAGATAGTTGGACCGTTCGCGGCCTGATTTAAGAGATGGTTTAGTTCATCAGGTTGTTTGGTCGGTGATGATCATAATGGTGTTCGGCACTGGATTTTCTAGTCATCATTATTTCCTCTCTTAATCAAATGGCTAATTTAGTCCAACTGGTGCTGACGGGATACATTTAAAGCCCTTCTTCATGACTTTCTCCCCTTTCCTGCACTGCCTACATCAGCCACTACTGGTCCGCTTCATCTACCATTTTCGTTTATCGAACTTTTCATCTTTCTTTTCGCCAATTCGGTTAAACGCTAAAAAAATTAAGACTCCAAGAATAACAAGGCCAGCAAGCCCTTCAATGGTCATGTCAGACCTCTTCTGCGAACTTTACTGCAGTTCCATATGCCATTATCTCAACTGCCCCTACCGCGATCATGGAGGTCGTTAATCTCATCGAAATAACTGCATCCGCACCTAATTTCGATGCGTCTTGCTTTAATCGATAAATGGCCTCGTCTCTACCATTAGCCAGCAGCTCTGTGTAGCCCTTTAACTCTCCGCCAACCACAGATTTCAGACCAGCCATGATATCGCTACCAACGTGCTTTGCCCTTACTGTCGAACCCGTTACAAATCCTAGAGTCTCAATTACTGTTTTTCTTGCTACTGAGGCATCCGTAACAATCACCATTGCTTTGACACGATCATCATAGTCAATACGTTCGAGAGCTTTATCAGCCATTTCGAGATCATTATTAGAGCTACTTAAGCCCGCATGAAGACCTAATTCTCTGCAAGTTCCGCAGTAATGAGATTCTCCATGTTTTACAAGATCGCTATTAGAGCCGCAAGATTTACAAGACATTTTCATGTTCCTTATTTTTGTTGCAATTCGTCTCTGATCTCTTTAAGCAACTCAGTGTTCTCTTGCTGTCGAGTAACAAAGAAGTAAAGGGGGTAGATACCCAGAGTAATAACTGTGAGAATCAAGAAGATGATAAAATTGCCAAGACGAGTGGCCATGAGACTGTTCCATTGATTTTTGAGGCTATAATCATAGCTGAATAGCCCATCCAGTCAAATCAGGGCTGGATCGAGGTGAGAGATATGCAGATTGTTCTGGACTCTAGGGCTGTTGATGGTTGTGACTAGAGTGAGCTAGATATAAAGTACGTCACGTTTAGTAACATTGTTATAAGTCCACTTCTACTGCTTTAAGCTCCCTAAGATGTATAAAGAAAAATATCTAGCCCATTAAAGACTAACATGTTAAATCGCAGATTATTGCGTGCACCTTTTTAATCAGCTACCATCTCTACATAGTTTTATAAAAAAGGGAGTTGCAATGAACCTGCCATACTTTGACGGACACTTTTAATAGGCAATAATATTGCCTAAGGGGTATCCAAATGACTGGAACCAAAAGGACGAGAAAGACCTACCCAAAAGCGTTTAAATTAGAGGCCGTGCGCTTAATGGAAAAATCTAACCGACCCTCGGTGGAGATTGCTACAGAGCTCGGCATTAAGCGAAATCAGCTCTATAAATGGAAGGAACAGTTGGAGAACAAAGGAGAAGATGCGTTGACGAGCAAGCTAGGAAGGCCGCTCAAGAAAGATCAAAGTGAAGTAGCCACATTGCGTCAAGAGAATGAGCGCCTTCGTGAAGAGGTCGAGATTCTAAAAAAGGCCGCGGTGTACTTTGCAAAGGAGCTCAAGTGAAGTACGCCTTTATCCATTCAGAGCGAAAGCACCATTACGTTAGACGGCTTTGTTCAGCGTTAAACGTGTCAGCCAGTGGTTACTACGATTGGATCGGCCGGCCACCGAGTGAGACGCAAAAAACCAATCAGCGCTTAGTGACAAAAATTCGCTGTTACCACGAAGCCAGCCGTCAAACCTATGGGTCTCCGCGCATTCAGAGAGATCTGCTGGCCAGTGGTGAATCTGTAAGCCGACAGCGTGTAGCTAGGCTGATGCGGGCCGAGCAGATTCAATCCAAAATGGCGAAGCGGTTTGTCGTTACGACCAACTCAAAGAGCACAACAGCCCCGGCTCCAGATCGCTTGCAGAGACGCTTTAAAACCGAGCTCAAGAATGAAGCCTGGGTGTCTGATACAACCTGAGGTTATTTATCATAGTTTTAGCTTTTATTTTTTCCAGTATGGCTCATGCAGGTGGAGCTTTTAATTATCACGGTGTCAAATCTGGGATGAGCAAATCCGAGGTCGATGGATTAACTGGCTGCACCGAGTACTGTTCAGCTATTGATTATAAGGAAACTAGAGCCTTTTTGGGTGGCGAAGGCAATCATCCGCCTGACATATGGGGTATGGGTTTCAAATACACAAGTGACGACAAGTTATGGAGAATTCAGTTACAATTTATAGAACGTGATGGACCTCAAGGTGTTGCACAACTTAAAGCCATTACAGAATTATATCCTGACGCGGAGCCTCAAAGTGGCTCATCAAGTATTGGCAGCACTCAAATCGACACCTTAGACGCTTTAATGATCGACACAAAATTATTCGACGCTGACGCAGAGAAAATCTACCAAGAAAGTATCACTAAGTATTAAGTGAATAAGTCATCGCTAGAGACTTCGATGCGGACGATTGGTTGGTTAGCTTTGTTGTTCTTCGCATCATTAAGGCTCGGTAAGAAAAATTGAGCTGAATCTGACAGAACCATTTGATGTTTTTGACAGGTTCATTTCATGACGCTTTCACTTAGCCAATTAAAAAAAGGCTCGATGTTAATTTGTCTCAGCAGGACGCACAAAGCGTTAGTAGTGCAGTTAAGCGCACAACATCCTTTGAGTACTCCGATAATAATCACACATCTTGGCGTTCACGTCAGGGAGACACTTTCCTTTAGCCCTGAGGGTTTCCAAGAAACTCACTAAATAATCTCAGTCCCAGTCACAGGTATACTTTATATCGTTAGGATCGTATCTTGTGCTATCCCAACTCGGTCCAATGGATAGCTTCCCAATCTCCTCCCCGCTCTTCAGATACTATTCTAGGGGGATTTGAGGCAGATTCGTTAAATACACTGTCGCTAGAATAAGAATTTCCGTAGTCACCTGATGAATTAAAGATACTGTTTGATGACCATGTGGTTGAATGTTCAGATGAATCATTAAATATTGAATCCGATTCCCATTTGGGACCTAACTTTACCCAGAGAAGTGCCGTCCCTAGCTATAATCTTAGCCCCTTCAAATTTCCCACACTCCCAAGAATTTACTTCTGCAAAAATAGGAAAAGACATTAAAGCTGTAAGTAAAAGTAATCGTTTCATATTTATTATATGAGTTTAATTATCCTTTTTTCTTGGGATATGAATTCCTAATTTTGCCTCTGCAGGTTTCAATATTTCCTCTGAATCTATGGATGTATAACCCTGATCTAAAAGAGATTGAATATAGATCTTATTGTAAATAAACATAAAAATAAGATTCGCGAGACCGAAAGTAAATATAGCAAGCACGAATATTATTAAACCCCATTTCCAGTCACCACGGAAAATCGGAGGGAAAAAACCAAAGAAAAATATTGTCCAAGAAAATCCGACAGGGACTTGTTTAGTAACTTCAAACTGGGGGTGTTTTAAATTAAGTTTAGATGAGACCCTGTAAATATTTCTGTGTAACTGCCTAGGTTAAATGTAATCCGTTAAGCGGTCTTCGAACTCAATGATAAATCGGTTCAAGGCTGCTTTCCAATTCCTGATCGGCATGGTCCACTTTTTCGAGGCTTGCTGTATCGCCAGATAGACCACCTTCTTTGCCGAGTCGTCACTTGGAAATAGCTTCCGTTTTTTCACCGCCTTACGAATAACACTGTTGAGCGATTCAATGGCATTGGTCGTGTAAATGGCCCGCCGTATATCCTCAGGGTAATTGAAGAGGGTATTGAGATTGTCCCAGTGGGTACGCCATGACTTGCTGATCTGCGGGTATTTATCGTCCCAGCGCTCAGCAAACTGCTCCAGTGCAAGCAGGGCTTCCTCTTCAGTCACTGACTTGTAGATACGCTTTAAATCGGCTGCTATGGCTTTGTAATCCTTCCATGAGACATACTTCATGGAGTTGCGCACCATGTGCACGATACACAGCTGTATTTGCGTTTTGGGGAAAGCAGTATTGATCGCATCAGGGAAGCCCTTCAAGCCGTCAACACAGGCAATTAGGATGTCTTTAACGCCTCTATTTTGCATTTCTGTCAGGACATTGAGCCAGAATTTAGCGCCTTCATTTTCCGAGATCCAAAGTCCCAACAGTTCTTTATGGCCTTCAAGATTAACGCCTAGAGCCAGATAGATCGCCTTGTTGATCACCTGCTTATCTTGACGGATTTTAAGCACAATACAATCGAGATAGACTATGGGGTAAACCGCATCCAAGGGCCGTGACTGCCACTCAACAACTTGCTCTATAACGGCATTGGTAACGTTCGAAATCAGCGTGGGCGAGATCTCTGCGTCATACATTTCTTTAAAGGTTTCGACGATCTCACGTGTGGTCATGCCTTGGGCGTAGAGAAAGAGGATTTTATCGTCCATGGAGGTAAAGCGTCGCTGATGCTTCTTAACCAGCTGAGGTTCGAAGCTACCGTCTCGGTCTCTCGGCGTGTCCACCTGAAATTGGCCATCATCGGTTTGAAGTGTCTTCCGAGTGCTGCCATTACGGCTGTTAGTGGTGTCTGACGCTTTATGCTTGGAGTAACCTAGATGGTCATCCAGCTCAGCGTTTAATGCCGTCTCAACGGTGATTTTAGTGAGCATCTGCCGAAACTCATTGAGATCGGCTTCTGTTTTAATGTTCTTCGCAGCGGCTTTAGCTAAGTTCTTTATTTCATCGTGGTTCATCTGTCTATCCTTCCCTGTTTGGGGTTAATGATAGACAGTTACACAGATTTTTTTACAGTGCTCTTAGATGATGCCATTTCTACAAACTCCAGAGGTTATTAACCACATTATAATTCTTTAACACCTTACTTTTGAGACTTCAGATACTCCGAAGCGAGTTCATTTATACCTAAAAGTGTTTTAGAGCAATCCCCACCTAACTTAAGATCAATATTTTTCGAAGGTAATGATATTCGGGCATATTTGGTAGTAGACAGCTTATTGGCTAAGCCGTTGTTAATATTGACAACAAAGCATTGGGCTGTATATTTCCCATCGCCATACTTACTGTTACATGAAACGTCAGTGTCTGTAATTCCTGCATCAGTTTTAATTTTCAGCTTCCCCTTTGAGTCGAAACGGTCTTCACTACCATAAAAAGATAGGCTCAATACCAATGGTTTGGTTTTTGGATCACCCATAACAAGACCAACGGTACCATTAACACTAAATGACCCGCACTCACTCACACCGATTTGGGATGATTCTTTAGCATAAGAAACCGTACCTTCAAAATCATCAGATGTTTTCACCCACCCCAATGAATCTAGGCTCTCTGAGTAAGCGTTCCCGACAAATAAACTGGTTAAGAGAATGATTAAAGCGAAGTTAGAATTGCTCATTATTACTGGTCCTTTTTGTTAATTTAAGCCCTATTTGAGCCCCATTGACTCCTGCAGTTACGGTTATCATATCTAAAATTCCCCATCCAGTCAAATCATGGCTAGATTGAGGTGCCTCCTTTTTATGCGCTAATCTGGGTCACGTTGCCTCTGACAGCACCTGTGTTAAGGGCATAATCAGCATATGTCTGCATCATTATCCTGCGTTTTTCTACCATTGTAGTTCGGTGATATGCCGCTACAGAAGCATCTGGAATCTTGTGGGCGAGGGGCGTGTTCAGCCATAGCGCCGTCAAAGGTGGTCTTGTCTGCTATATAGTCTCGGAAGGTCGAGCGGAACCCATGAGCTGATATGTTGCGTCCCTGTTTATCTTGCCATTCGCCATTCTTTGTTCAGTCGTTTCAATACTGATGACATGCCAGCCTGTGAGAGATGATTACCGTTGGATAGGTTGGGAAATACGTATTCACTGATCCTCAATTGTTCGAGTTCTCTCAGTTTTGCTACAGCCTGAGTTGATAACGGTATTTTGTGTTCCTTTTTTCCTTTCATACGGTTTGCTGGGATCACCCAAAGGGCTTTATCTAGGTCAATTTCTTTCCATGTCGCCTTGAGCGTTTCAGTGGTTCTCGTCGCACAGAGAATGCATACCTGTAATGCACTCGCTCCCATTCCTGATGATTGGCTGAGGGTATTCATAAATTGAACTAGCTGTTCATGAGGCAGGGCAGGGTGATGGCGTTCTTCCTTAGGTACTTTAGCCTGTTTAACTTTTGCCGCTGAGGTTAGTAAACCTGATAGATGTCCCCGCCATTGCGCTGGATTTTTGTCTGTTCTCAAGCCTAGAGCATCGGCTCTAGTTATAACGGCCTCGATACGACCTCTGACGCGGTCAGCTGTCTCTGGTATCTCGTTCCAGATTGGATTCAGGATAGCTAATACGTGATCTGTGGTGACTTCTGTGATTGGTAGTTGGCCTATGATAGGAAAGGCATATGCTTCGAGTGACCTAATCCATTGCTTGTTGTGCTTCTGATTAGACCATCCTGACCGTTTTTGCTGATATGTCTCGTAAGCAAGTTTCTGAAATGTATTTTCACGATTAGCATCTTGTGCTTGTTTCTGGATTTCTGCTTTCTCAGTAAGCGCAATTTCGAGTTGCCTCTTCTTGTGAGGGTCGAGACCTTGGGCGAGCATAAAGTTAAGTTCTGTTGCGCGTTTTCTGGCATGACTCAAGGTGTTTGTTAGAGCATGGTAGGGCGAAAGAGAGTATTTACGTGTTTTTTTATGTAGGGTATATCGAAAGCTAAAATCGCGCGAGTTGCCCTTGATTACTAGATACAGCTTATCCCCTAAATTATGAGGCTTCTCTAAGCCCTCTCTTAGGATCTTTTCGAAACCCTTTTGCGTAATCTTCTCTGCCATGTGAGACCCCCTGATTAAGCTTTTAAAATCGTATCTAAGGCTGTTAAGGCTATCGGTCTACACTTTGGCTTGGTATAGCGCTTTACTCTTAAGCATAGGTTATAGGTACAATATTAGGTACAATTTAACTGCCATATTCAGTAGTATAGTACAGGACAGCATAGGAAGGGTAGATGTTTAATAGGCAGTATTTAGGGGGCTATAGGGCATATTTATGGACATTTCCGGAAAGCTATGGACTAAAGTTAGGAAGACTCTCTCTCCGCCAAAAACGATCCCCCGCGTCTCAGGCGCGGGGTTTTTTTTTGCAGAAAAAGAAGGGTGAGATCCCTGACCGGTTCGAAAAAATAAGACGCATTTTTGTAGTGGTCTAATTTAGTGGCGGACCGGACGGGAAAGATTAAAAAAGCTTTAGGGCTTTTTTCACCTCTGCGTGGCAGCCTAAAGGCTGTACAAATCGTCCTGGAGGACGATTAGTCGAAAGGAGTTCTCGTCCATACGTGACAATCCGAACTGAAAATAAAAAAGGCCACCTCTTACGAGGTAGCCTTTTTCATTTTAGTGGCGGACCGGACGGAAGTCTAACCCGTAACTTATATTGTCTGATATCTTCTTCAATTCCCTGCCATATATGGTTTATATAGTGGTTATTGATAATTACCATTCTTATACTGTCCTGTATTATACTCCTGCATATTGATTCAAATATGTAACTTAAAATGTAACTTCAAGTGTAACTTTAAAGAGCTTTTAAAGTGTTCTAAGACGTTAGGGGTAAAGACGTCAGATGTGGCGCTGGAGTTGCTTAGGGCGTAGTGTAGGGCTTGTGGAGCTAGGGGATAATGTTTATGGGTAAGCGGATAACGCAGAAAGAAATCGATCAGATACTTAGGCAGGGTGTGGTTAAGCGTCATTCTTGTAAGGATAACCTCTATCTCAACATGACTAAGTCGGGTACAGCTAACTGGTGCATGGTTTACGATTTTTTTGGCGAACGCAAGATGAAAGGTCTGGGTGCCTACCATAAGGTAAACAACACATTGGCAATGGCTAGAGCTAGATGTAATGAATACAGGGCCCTAATCAAGCGGGATATCGATCCTAAGGCAGAAGAGCAGAGGAAGCTAGGCTTGAGGCGTCAGCAAGCTGAAGAGGCTAAGGCGGTCGATAGGCTGAGGGAGAATACCTTTGAGAAGGTGGCCTACGAATTGATAGAGGATAGAGCCTCATCCTGGACTGATCCGAAGTCACCACAACAATGGACCAATACTTTGAAACAATATGCGTTTCCAGTAATAGGGCATCTACCTGTTTCTGAAATAAACAGCGATCATATATTAGAGATTCTCCGGCCGATTTGGGTTAAGAAATATCCTACGGCAAAGAAGTTGCGCCAGCGTATAGAAGCTATCTTTTCCAGGGCCATTTATTTCAAACTTCGATCAAGTGGTAATCCAGCTACCTATAAAGATAACCTAGAGATACCTCTTCCTACGCCACAGAATAGACAGGTAGAGCACTTGGCTGCACTAAGTTATAAGGAGCTACCTCAATTCATGGCCGAGCTTCGCGAGAGAGATGGTGTGGCTGCAAGAGCTTTAGAGTTTCTGATTTTAAATGCTAATCGGACAACGGAAGTACGTAAGGCCAGGTGGTGTGAATTTGATTTTGAGAAGCGGCAATGGTCAATTCCAGTAGATGCTGGTCGATTGGGTAAGACCAAGAAACCTCACATTGTTCCATTGAGTGGTCGGTCTATGGAGATACTTTTAGCAGCTCAGTGATCATAGAATTTCTGAATATGTATTTCCAAATACTCGTTCCACAAATTATTTATCTAATGCTGGAATGGATTCGGTAATAAAGCGAATGAGAAAAGACCGAGATTGGTCAGATGATTTTGGAAAGAAGATTACTGTCCATGGGTTTAGGTCGACAATGCGTGATTTTATAGCAGAGCAAACAGATTTCGATAGGGATACCGCTGAGATGATTTTGGCACACACTGCAGGTAATGCGGTTGAGCGGGCATACCGAAGGGGCGATCTAATGGAAAAGCGAAGACGTGTTATGGAGTATTACAGCGACTATGCCTGCGGGAAGCCTCAGGGAAAGGTTATACAACTAAAAATCCATAGCAGTGATTAAATGAAGAAGATTTCACCTATCTAGCCTCAATTATTGTCCATCATGAAAATTTAGCTTAGAGAAGCTAATGAACTCCCTCTACTCAGGTTCTAGCTAATGGAGGCTGAAAGATTAGCTACGTCCTTTAAAAACAGATATTATGCATTTGTAAATATTTTAAGCGTAGCCTGAATGCCTATTTCTAGGTGGTTCCATAATGCTTAATGAGTAAGCCTTCATATGGTTACCATATGTATACAATATTTAAAGGGTCTAGGGGATTAGGTTAGATGAGACGGAATATGAAAATGGATCAAAGCAACATGCGGACTTTTGGCGCTTTATTCGCAGGTTCTTTAGTGAAAAAGCTGGGGTTTTTGAGCTTATTGTTTTTTTCGGTCAACAGTGCTGCCCTAGATGATGGGACTTGGATCTATTATCTAGATGGCGATAACGTTAGAGTTGACGGCTGCTCTGGTAGATGCCCTTCAGAATTAGTTATACCAAATACCCTTTTAGGAAAAAGCGTGACAGGTATTGGTGTTAGTGCGTTCATGAGTAATGAGCTTACCCATGTAATTATTCCAGACGGCGTGACCAGTATTGGGGTTTCTGCTTTTGCTAGTAACCAGTTAACCAGTGTGACGATCCCAGACGGCGCGACCAGTATTGGGGCTACTGCTTTCTCTGGTAACCAGTTAACCAGTGTGACGATCCCTGGCAGTGTGACCAGCATTGGCGGACGGGCTTTCTATGGTAACCAGTTAGCCAGTATGACGATCGGTGACAGCGTGACGAGTATTGGCGAGCGGGCTTTCTATGGTAACCAGTTAATCAGTGTGACGATCCCTAGCAGTGTAACCACCATTGGCGATAGTGCTTTCTATGGTAACCATATCACCAGCTTAGCCATCTCAGGCGGCGTGACCAGTATTGGCGAAGAGGCTTTTTCTTCAAACCAGCTAACCAGCTTAGCCATCTCAGATGGCTTGACCAGTATTGGCAGAGGGGCTTTTTCTCATAACCATCTCACCAGCTTAGCCATCCCTGGCAGTGTAACCATCATTGGCGATAGTGCTTTCTATGGTAACCAGCTAACCAGCTTAGCCATCTCAGACGGCGTGACCAGTATTGGCGAAGGGGCTTTTTCTCATAACCATCTCACCAGCTTAGCCATCCCAGACAGCGTGACCAGTATTGGCTCAAATGTTTTCAAGGATAATCCGTTAAGAAGCTTAACTTTGGGTAAAGGGCTAATTGAAATTCCCGCTTATGCGTTTGATGGTTTTGGGCTAACCAGTTTAACCATCCCTGAAAGTGTAACCCATATTGGCAATTCTGCTTTTAGTTCTAACCAGCTAACCAGCGTGACTATCCCTGACAGTGTTATACATATTGGTGATTCGGCTTTTTCTCATAACAAACTAGTGGATGTAACAATCGGCACTAACGTTAGCAGTATTGGCGATTCTGCTTTCAGAAATAATGCCCTTACAAATATTAATATTCCTGACACTGTAATCAATATTGGTCAAGATGCTTTCACATACAATAGGATATCGACTGTTTATTTTCAAGGTGATAGGCCTAATTTGGAACGTGCTGATACTACTTTCTATCAATCTACTAGTACCGATGAATATGCTGCAGCTCCTCCGGTCATTTATTATTGCCGCGGCCTTCATTGGCCTGGTGCTGATATAGATTCAACAACCCCTGTAATCAGCGCCGAATGTGATGCCGGGGCAATTGATACTGATGCTGATGGAATAGGCAACAATGCTGACACCGATGATGACAATGATGGGGCCGAAGATGTGTATGACGCCTTTCCTCTTGATGGAAGTAAGACTCTAGATAAAAACGGCTCAGAAATTACTATTCCTGGTGGAGGACTTGATCACACTGTTGCTATGCTATCTGATGGTGGATTTGTTTCAATATGGGGTTATATGGACTGGTCTCGTAGACATGTCGAAATCTATGGTCAGCGATTTGGAGCTAATGGTGTTGCGCTTGGTGAAAATTTTTTGGTCAATACTGACACTTATGATGAGCAAGTGAATCCAGCTTTAACCGAGCTCGCTGATGGCGGGTTTGTAGTCGCATGGACAGGGCATCAAAGTGGCTCTGGACAGATATACGGGCAACGCTTTGGCGCTAATGGTGAAAAAATAGGTGATGAATTTTTGGTTACTGCTGACAGCTCATCTCACACCAGATATATTGATATAGCGGGTCTTAATAACGGCGGTTTTGTTGTCATTTGGCCATCTCAGGATAGAAGCGGACTCTATGCGCAAATGTTTGATGCTAATGGATTGGCTGTTGGAGATGAATTACTTATAAGTGCTACACACCAAAGTCATTATCAAATTTCAGCTTCTTCTCTTGGCAGTGGATTTGTCGTTGCAAGAGTAAATTCGTTTGATACTCATCAAACTAACGGTATTTCCATTCATCTTTTTGGTGCAAATGGAACAGCTTCCAGCGAGCCTATTTTGTTGGAAACTGTTGATCAGCCCTATGGAGATATCTCAATTTCAAGCCTATCGAATGATGGCTTTGTCGTTTCTTGGAATGACAGACATAGCAACAGACATAGCAATAGTCGTAATGTTTTTGCCCAAATATACAGTCCTGCAGGAGATGCTGTAGGGGACAGGTTTGTTGTAAATACCTTTCTCACCAATTCAATTCATACAATGAAAAACCCTTCTATAGCATCATTGCCCGATGGAGGGTTCTTCATTACTTGGCAGGGTGGTCATCCCTGGGATGGTTCAAATACCGGCTTGATAGGGCAGCGCTTTGCATCTGATGGCGCTTTTATTGGGGGTGAGGTTTTAGTAAATACCTTGACGTATGGTGGCCAACGGAATCCTTCTATTGCAGGAGGTTCTAACGGCAATTTTGTTGTGGTATGGGGTGCGTCTGGCCAACGCTTCAGCCTAAAGCTTGATAGTGACGACGATGGTGTAGCAGATACTGATGATTTATTCCCTTTGGATCCCAACGAAACTCTAGATACTGATAATGATGGTATTGGCGATAACACAGACACCGATGGTGATAATGACGGTGTTGAAGATAGTTTAGATGCTTTTCCGTTTGATCCGACCGAAACCACAGATACGGATTTGGATGGTATTGGTAATAATGCAGACAACGACGATGATAACGATGGTATCTACGATAGCCTGGATACATCTCCCTTAGATGGTGCCAACGGTTTCCTGTATAGCATTGATGGAGATAACGTCACAATTACAGGCTGCTTTAGCACCTGCCCTGCAGAACTAATGATACCGAATACCCTTGTGGGAAAAAGCGTGACAGGTATTGGTCGGGAAGCTTTCTATAACAGTGGGATATTGAGTGTGCTGATTCCTGAGGGGATTGCTGAAATTGGTGATGGAGCTTTTGCACGTAATCGATTAACCAGCGTGATTATCCCTGGCAGCGTGAAGATTCTCGAGGCAACTTTCTATGATAACTACCAATTAAGTAGCGTCACTATCGGTGATGGCGTGAATGTCATTGGTCGTTCTGTTTTTAATTCTACGAACTTAACCAGTGTTAATATTCCCAACAGTGTTACAACTATACGTGAAAGCGCTTTTCTTAATAACCAGTTAACCACTGTCACTATCCCTGAAAGTGTAACTAGTATTGGTCATAGGGCCTTTGATCGAAATAAGCTAACCAGCATAACCATTCCTGACAGCGTGACCATAATTGGTAGAGATGCTTTCGCATTTAACCAGTTAACCAACGTAATCATTCCAGGAAGCGTGACTAGTCTTGGCAGTGGAGCTTTTCGTCGCAATCAGTTAACCAATGTAACCATTCTTGAGGGCGTAAACGTTATCAAGGGCGGTGCTTTCGCACTTAACCAATTAGCCAGTGTAACTATTCCTGAAAGCGTAACTAGCCTTAGTTCTACAGCCTTTAATGACAACATTGGCGTTAATAATGGAACTTGGAAATATTTCTTAATATCAAACGATGCGATGATTTTGGGATGTGTTGAAACATGTCCTCCAGATCTAGTAATTCCCGAGAGTATTGATGGTTATAGCGTCAAAATTATTGGCGCTAAAGCTTTTCGTGGAAATCAGTTAACAAGCCTGAGTGTACCGAGCAGCGTTATGACTGTTAACGCTTGGGCATTTGGTCAGAATCAGTTTACTCAGGTTTCTTTTCTGGGAGCTAGGCCGGTTTTATATAACAATGCTTTTGCGTCGAGTTTAGCTCTTTCTAATATTTCTTATTGCGAAGATCAGGCTGGCTGGCCGGGTGCTGAAATTGAATCAGTCACCCCAGTATCAAATGGGCAATGTGATTCAGATAGTGATGGTGTTAATGATGACAATGATGCCTTTCCAGATGACCCCACTGAGTCGATTGATACTGATGGTGATGGAATAGGCAATAATTCTGATACAGATGATGATAATGATGGTATTGCAGATGTCGTTGATGCCTACCCGCTAGATCCTACGGCCTCTTCGGATACGGATAATGATGGTGTTGCTGATAACTCAGATGCATTCCCCTTAGATGCAAGCGAGACCTTAGATACAGATATTGACGGTATAGGTAATAACGCTGATACCGATGATGATAATGATGGACTTTCGGACACAGCAGAAATTTCGATCGGAACGAATCCACTATTAGCTGATACAGATGGTGATGATTTTATTGATGGTTCAGATGCGTTCCCTCTAGATTTTCTTGAGTGGCTAGATACTGATAACGACGGTATTGGTAACAATACTGACCCAGATGATGATGGCGATGGTATTGAGGATGCTTTAGATAGGTTTTCTTTAATACCATATGATCCTACACAAAAATTACTTGATATAGATGGTAATGGGCGGGTGGGGGCACTGACAGATGCGCTTATTATTCTTCGTTATATGTTCGGCTTTAATGGCGATGCGCTTATCAATGACGCTGTGGCTGAAGACGCAACAAGAACCAGTTCAGAAGAGATTGAGGCCTACCTTGGGTCACTGATGCCAAACCTCTAGCAGCGTATAGGTTGTATTAGGTTTTGTAAAAAATAGAAATAGTAAATAGGCACTGATAGATTGATTTATCTAGCTTTGTTTATTCATAGTTAAATATTTTAAATGGCAGGCGAAGTAATGGTTAACATAATAAAAAATAGAATAGTCCGTAAAATAATTCTGATTGTACTCTCAGCTCTTATTGCCTTGATCTGCCTATCGCTAGTATTTTATGAAAAAAATAACTCTAACGAATTTCAAGATCCAGAAGTGCTTGAAAAGATATCCAAAGTTTTACACGGCCAAAATGAAATATCGGAGGCTTCTCTAATTGCCGCGAGGAGTGTTAGTCACTTAGCTAAAAATAACTCTGAAAATAAAGCGAAAAAGCTTTCTTCTGCGGAATTAAATGCTGAACTAACAAAGGTATCTGAGGTTCTTGAAAAACCGTTAAACACACGTCAAGTGAATATTGAAGATGTGATAAATCCTTTAATGCGGGCTGATCTGGAGTCACTAGCGAGCTTAGATCCTTCGGGAGATGATCCGTCCCTTAGATTTGATTCATCGAATAATATCCTTTCAATTTCAGGGGATTTTAAGCTTACTTCGCAAGATCAAACGGTTTCTTCAGTAGCTGATGAAGCTTTAAGTTTAGTGATGAGCCATAAAGCATTAACTGGATTCGGAATTAATGAAAGTGCAGCTTTGAATGGAAGCCCAGAAACTAATGCCAGAGACGAGGTCATTGTTCGAATTGATCGGGTTTATGACGGATTGCCGGTTTGGGGTCGTCAATTGGTTGTCACAGCAAAAAATGGTTCGGTCAGATCAATAGCCGGAAAATTTAGACCAATTTCAGATAATTTAGACACTTCAGTAAAGATTGATAGCGCTCAGTTGATGGGTCTAGTGTCAAATGAGTTGAAATCATTAAATTCTGCTAGTGTCAGCATTGAGAGTGCAGAGCGAGGTATTTATTTGCATTCAAATATGCCCATTTACGCCTATAAAGTTAAAGCTGTGCAGTCTGAAGGGCGGGTTTGGAATATTTACTTTGATGCAAATACCAAATCCACTGTCGCAAAAATTCCTCTTTTCTACGATTTTGTGACCGCAAGTTCTGGGCTTGATCTCCAGGCTACTAATCGTTCATTTAATTCACATGCCGTAAACGGTGGCTATATTCTTAAGGATGTCACTTTTCCCGAGTCAGGCGGGACTCATATCGGTATTGATAACGGAGATTCCAATAGCTATATATTTTCTAATCGTCGCTATTCAGACTGGGACCCTGCAGCAGTCAGTGCGATGTATAACGCCCAGCAGAGTTTTGACTACTTTTTTGATTCGCATTCCAGAAATAGCTTTGATGGTCAAGGCGCAAGGCTTGAAGCGATTGTTAACGTAACTTATGACGGCGAACCATTGGAAAACGCCTATTGGTACAACGGAACGATGTACTACGGTACAGGTGGGGGATCGGAAGGTTGGAATAATGTGGCTATATCCAAAGATATTGCTGCACATGAGTATTCGCATGGTGTTGTCGTACATTCAGCAAATTTAGTCTATCAGAATCAATCCGGCGCATTAAGCGAATCCTTTGCAGATTTTTTCGGTGCTATGGTAGACCGGGAGGACTGGTATCTTGGTGAAGACCTCTATTCATCAGGCGATTATATGAGATCAATGTCTAATCCTGAGAGTAAAGGTGATCCAAGTCATATGACAGATTTTCAGAATTTACCAATCACCTATGACCACGGTGGGGTACATACTAATAGCGGCATCCCAAATAAAGCACTTTATCTAATAGCTGAGGGTCTAACAGCTGAAGGTCTTGGGCAAAGTATAGGTAAGAAAAAAACCGAGACTTTGGCCTATGCAACTTTATTAAAACTTTCACCAAACTCTGATTTTATTGACTCAGCTAATACTATGATTTTGGAGGCAGAGAGTATATATGGTCGAAATAGCCAAGAATATACTGCTGTTACCACTGCATGGGATGCTGTGGGAGTGACTACATCAGATGTTATTAGTGAGGGTGGTGTTAGCCAGTTTTCATTGGAAACTGGTGATGATCTACTTGTTCATCTATACCCAAGGGATGGATCTATGGATGATCTCTTCTATGAAGAGTACGATATTTATGTTCAAGTCATAAACAAACCATTCACTAGCTGGGTGCCATCTGCACAAATTGGCCCTATTAATGACGTACCAGCCCTCGGGACTACACCAGCAGTTTTTACAGATCCAGATGGATTTAGTTATGTGATATACAAGGGCAATGACAATGATTTCAGAATTACCCCGATTGGTAATTCGGGTGAAGATGCCGTTCTGATGGAAGGCAGTTCTATACGTTCTTTTACCTCCAGCCCTGATGGAGAAAAGTTCGCACTAGTATTCACTAACTCGAGTGATATACATATTTATAGTTTTGTTACGAAGTCGTGGGAACTTATTGCCGTGACTGGGCCAAATTATTCTACCAGCAGTGATGGTGAAGCGGCAGATGTGGTCGACGCAATTAGCTTTGATACTTCTGGGCAAAAATTAATTTTTGATTTCTCAATTTGTAGAGAAATACCTGATCAGGAAGGGTGCCTGACATTTTGGTCAATTGGTATTTATGACTATGGCACAAAGACTACTCAATACCCTTTTTCGACTTCCGATTCTAATTTTAATATTGGTTTTCCCAAATTTTCAAACACTCGTAATAATGTTATTAGCTTTGACTTTGTAGACTGGACTGATTATGAAGTGGGCGGACAAGCAGTTTCAAATGTCATTATTTATGACCTCGAAAGCCGAGAGATACTGGGGTATTATGGAACTAATTTAGGAGAATCATTAAGCAGTGCATGGGGTATTTCGTCTTTTATTGGTGAAGATGATGCTATTGCATTACAAGTCATGTCAGACGATTACACAATGATGGAGCATTATGGCCTTGAAAATAATTACCAGTATAAGCAAAACTCATATTCTTTGTTAACTCCATTTGATAGTGGTTTTGGTAGAGCTCACAGAAATGCCTATAAAAACATTACTGCCTCACTTCAGAGTGATAAGTCTAGTTGGGGGTTTGGTTCCCGCTTGGCTGGATTTAATGGTTCTAAACAGTTCTCTGTTACAAATGACGGAAATAGAGAAATTTCCATAACCTCAATAACGTCATCTAGCTATAGCCTAAGTACAGACCTTACCAACAGAACAATCCAGCCAAGTGAGTCAGTATATTTTAATGTTGGGTTAAACACAGATCAGGTTGGCTTAGGTATATTTTCTGGAAATTTAACTCTTCAACATACTGGCGATAATGCAGCCCTGAATCTCGGAATTTCTGCCAATATTGACATTGATACAGATAATGATGGCACTTTAAATTCAACGGATAACGACGATGATAATGATGGTGTTGCTGATACCTTGGACGCCTTCCCGCTAAATTCCTCCGAAAGTATTGATACTGATTCCGATGGTATTGGTAACAACGCTGATACTGACGATGATAATGATGGTGTTGCTGATACCCTGGAGATTTCGAATGGCACTAATCCGTTATTGGCTGATTCTGATGGTGATGGTGTTTTAGACGGTGTTGACGCATTTCCTCTTGATGCGACAGAAACAATAGATACAGATGGTGATGGTATTGGTGATAACAGCGATACCGATGCAGATGGTGATGGCATTCCCGATGATGATACTGATGGCGATGGTTTCATTAACTCTGCTGATATATTTCCGAGTGATGAAAATGAATGGTTTGACAGTGATGGTGACGGCGTAGGCGATAATACCGACTCGCTTTACAACCCTGCCGAAATGTTCAATGGCTACCTGGTTAATAGAATGCATGCCTGTTCTTCTGAAACTGGTACGATTCTTTCTTTTGAGATCAATGGCCAACGTTTAGAGACCTTGCAGCCTAATGAGGCTCTCAATATCGCGCTTCCTGCGGGTCGCCACGTCATAACCATCTATAAGAATGAAATTTTTCGTTTAACTTATATAAAGCAGATTGCAGCAAGTAACTTTTCTTTTGGTTTCGGTTGTAATTGGGATGAGTTAAATTTTGAGAATATTACGGCTGATTACAATATTCGATTTGAAAATGATGCCGACTTTGATGGTATTTTCGGCTATTTGGATACTGACGATGATAATGATGGTGTTGCTGATAACTTAGATCTGTTCCCCTTGGATGCGAGCGAGACTTTGGATCATGATGGCGATGGTGTTGGTAACAACGCTGATACTGACGATGATAATGATGGTGTTGCTGATAGCTTAGATGTGTTCCCCCTTGATGCTAGCGAGGCTCTGGATAGCGATAGCGACGGCATTGGCAATAATGCCGATACTGACGATGATAATGATGGTGTTGCTGATAACTTAGATCTGTTCCCCTTGGATGCGAGCGAGACTTTGGATCATGATGGTGATGGTGTTGGTAATAACGCTGATACTGACGATGATAATGATGGTGTTGCTGATAACTTAGACGTGTTCCCGTTAAATTCTTCCGAAAGTATTGATACTGATGGCGATGGTGTTGGTAATAATGCTGATACTGATGATGATAATGATGGTGTTGCCGATAACTTAGATATATTCCCCTTGGATGCAAGCGAGACTTTGGATCATGACGGCGATGGGATTGGTAACAATGCGGATACTGATGATGATAACGATGGTGTTGCTGATACCTTGGACGCCTTCCCGTTAAATTCTTCCGAAAGTATTGATACTGATGGCGATGGTGTTGGTAATAATGCTGATACTGATGATGATAATGATGGTGTTGCTGATAACTTAGATATATTCCCCTTGGATGCAAGCGAGACTTTGGATCATGACGGCGATGGTATTGGTAACAATGCGGATACTGATGATGATAACGATGGTGTTGCTGATACCTTGGACGCCTTCCCGTTAAATTCTTCCGAAAGTATTGATACTGATGGCGATGGTGTTGGTAATAATGCTGATACTGATGATGATAATGATGGTGTTGCTGATAACTTAGATCTGTTCCCCTTGGATGCAAGCGAGACTTTGGATCATGACGGCGATGGTATTGGTAACAATGCGGATACTGATGATGATAATGATGGTGTTGCTGATACCTTGGACGCCTTCCCCTTGGATGCGAGCGAGGCTCTGGATAGCGATATTGATGGTATTGGTAATAACGCTGATACTGACGACGATAATGATGGTATTGCTGATAACTTAGATCTGTTCCCCTTGGATGCGAGCGAGACCTTGGATCATGATGGTGATGGTGTTGGTAATAACGCTGATACTGACGACGATAATGATGGTGTTGCTGATAACTTAGACGTGTTCCCCTTGGATGCGAACGAGGCCTTGGACAGTGATAGCGATGGTGTTGGTAACAATGCTGATAGTGATGATGATAATGATGGGATTATAGATAGTTTAGATAGGTTTTCATTAACCCCTTATGACTCATCACAGAAGCTTCTGGATGTTGATGGTAACGGGCAGCTCAGCGCTTTAACTGACGGCCTAATTATTCTTAGATATGCATTTGGTTTTACCGGAGATGACCTTATCGATGGCGCTATAGCAGATGGTGCTACAAGAACTAGTTCAGAAGAGATTGAGGCCTATCTTGATACATTAATCCCAGAGCTTTAAGGGAACTTTAATTGATTAGGGGTGCATACATAGGCCCCTTTATAAGTCATAAAAGACCCTGTAAATTCCTATTTAATCGCTCACTACGTTTAGGATTTCACTTTGATATTGGTCTGAATTTGAAAAAAACCTATAAAGCAATAGGTTGTAGATCACCAGAGGTTACAATTGCACTTAATTTATAACTAATTGATATTGCTAGGTTTAATTTCAGTTTATACAGGATTTAAATTTATTCGACCACTATGTAGCAGGTGTAATCTCTTAGATATCGGTGCCAACCGACAACTAAATTAAAAAGCCTTGATTAACTTCAGGGCTTTTTAGTCCTGGGAAAATGTTCCGTTGTTACACTTAGTTACTCCCACATTAATGGCAACAAAACAGCTTAGGTACTTGATGCGACCTGGAGTGAATTTGATCTTGAGCAGGTCATATGGTCTTATCCCCGCACTGTACGTCGTCAAAGATAGTTGGACCGTTCGCGGCCTGATTTAAGAGACGGTTTAGCTCATCAAGTTGTGTGTTCGTTGTCGACCATAATAGTTTTTTCGCCGTAAGGCGATAGTGTTTTGTTTGATCCTTTCCCTTTGGCTTAATATAGCTTCTCCTCTTCCGTAGTACACGTCAGCCGGTGTTAGGTTATCGATCGATTCATGATATCGATCGTGATTGTAATAGCTCACGAAGCGATGGAGCTGCTCTTCTAGCTCGCTCGGCAAGTAATAGTGATTGAGCAAGACTTGGTTCTTCATCGAGCGATGCCAGCGTTCGATCTTCCCTTGTGTTTGTGGGTGATAAGGGCGTCCACGCGTATGACTCATGCCATTTTCTTCTAGATAATCAGCGAGCTCGCCAGAGATATAACATGGGCCATTGTCACTGAGTAAGCGCGGCCGATGTTGGACTTTCACTTGATTCAGATCAGTAAAAGCCAGCGCATCATCCAACGTGTCAGATACATCGCTAGCACTCATGGTCGTACACAAGCGCCAAGCAACAATGAACCGCGAGTAATCATCCAGTACTGTCGATAAGTAATACCAACCCCAGCCCACGATCTTGAAGTACGTAAAATCCGTTTGCCATAGTTCATTGACTCGCTGGCTCGGTTGCTGGAACTTATCTCCGGCCTTCATCAGGATATACGCAGGGCTGGTAATTAAGTCTTGCGCTTTCAGTAGCCGATAAACGGTGGACTCCGAGACAAAGTAGGATTGCTCATCCGTATAACGTACCGCTAACTCACGTGGCGATAAATCCGTTTCACGCAAAGCGAAGTCAATCAGCGCTTCGCGATGATCCGTTGGGACTTTATTCCATGCGAGTGATGGCTGAGGCTTCTTGTCCTCCAGCGCATCTAGACCGCCATCGTGATAACGACCGAGCCAGTTATAGAATGTGGACTTATGGATATCCAATCGAGCCAGTGTGCGTTTTACGGATAGATCCGAATGTTGCACCAGCTGAATAATCTCGTATTTTTCAGAGGCAGAATATCTCATATACCGTCCTCCCCATCCCCGAGCACGCTTTTTTTGAGTACGCGGTTTTCCATAAATACCTCAGCCAGCGTTTCCTTCAGCGCAGCAGTTTCAGCACGTAAGTCTTTGACTTCGTCGGAGGTGGCTTCACGGACTGTATCGCCTGACAAGCGCTTCTTACCGGCTTCCAGGAAGTCCTTTGACCAACGATAATACACATTGGCATTGATACCTTCCCGGCGGCACAGTTCGGCCACACTATCCTCACCACGCAATCCTTCGAGTACAATACGGATCTTTTCTTCAGACGAATAATGTTTACGAGTAGCGCGACGGATGTCACGCACAGTTTTTTCAGCACTGGGTTTTCTAGTCATCATCATTTCCTCTTCGAGTAAACGATGAACCAAAACCCTCTCTTAATCAAACGGCCAATCTGGTCCAACTAGTGCTGACGGGGTACACCGGATAAAAACCTGATAATTACTCCTGATAAGGATATCCCTCAAGCCTTTGATATATCGGGCCGCGAGCAAATTTCAACTGCATGTCCAAATAGCTACGAAACAAGTAAACAAGTAGGTGAGTATACAAGTAACCTTATTAGACCAATAGATGATACCTGTAGAGTACGTAACCAAACTACTGAAGAATGGCGTGATGAGTATCAAGATCAATGGGAAGAAGAGTGTGATGAGTTGTTTTAGTGTTGGCAAAAAAGCATGGGAAGGTTGAAAAATCAAAATGGTAAATCAGCTTCAGCTATATAGCTTTTGGTTGTTTTAGTCATTGGTTCATCCAAAGAGTCATCATAAAGTGCCTGGTACTTAGATATTAGTGTGTTGCTTGGACGCTCATCCATTAGGTTTAAAGCACATTGAATTGCTGACATGGGGAACCTATTCTTTTTGCCATTGGAAGTATTCAATAAAATCCTACTTAGAAGGGTCATTTCTCTAATTAGTGCCCTCATGGGTACTGTCCGCTTTTCTGATGCGAAGGGTTCTCCTCTGGCTGTAGCTTCTATAGATGGGTCTACTTCACCTTCCTCTTCCTTAATGTTTCTTATCAGGCGTTTGGCTGCACTGATGGTCTTATCACTTGGATATACTAGCTTTCCAATTTCAGCCTTTTCAGCCATCATGGTTGGGCTATGATCACTTAGATCAATAGGATAGTGATGTGAGGGTCTTTTCAAGTAAAGAGGGTCAACATAGGCCGCTATACCTCCAGCAAGCACTCGCAAGCTCGCTATACGTAGAAGACCTACGTCATCATGAGAGCCCTTAAGGTCCTCATGTAGGCTAACCTTTTGAGATGTTATCGAATCCTTAAAAGACTTATAGTCTGGGTTGTTCCTAAGGATATTCTCGAAAGGATTGTTACGAAGACGTTTGGCCGCTCTAGAGAACAAGCGCTCATTTTTTATGACATCAGGGTGATTTGCCAGGTAACACCATTCACCAACATAGAGCAGGCTTTTGGAGTCAGGCTCTGGCATCTGTACTTCACCATACCAATAGAACTCACCTTTATCCTTTTCCCAGTAATCATAACGTCTTGGCTGTTGCTCTTTGCCTAGTCTTAATGTGGGGAGGATACGAGCTTTGAGGTGATGAAGTAGCGTGTCAAAGTCTATGTTGAATGCTCTAGCTTGAGTTAGTAGTTCTTGCGTATTTGGTTGTTCCATATTTGTCTATTCGGTTATGTATCGCAATCATAGGGTCAACTTTAGAGTGTTGCCAACATATGAATGATTTTTTTTGCGGTGGGTATATAAATTGAAAAAAGCAGAGTCTTTCGGAGGGGGGTGGGCACTCGTAATTCTATTTCTAGGTTTGCTATCTTGAGATGCACGCAATATATTTATCTAAAAATCCCTTTTACAAGATGAAATGTAACCTAATATGTAACTTAAAAGATTAATTTTCTATCAGAAACAAAAAACCCCTGCATAAACAGGGGCTTGATGTAATTTAGTGGCGGACCGGACGGGACTCGAACCCGCGACCTCCGGCGTGACAGGCCGGCATTCTAACCAGCTGAACTACCGGTCCGCATAAACTTTCTAAACTTGGTGGGTGGTACAGGGATTGAACCTGTGACCCTCGCCTTGTAAGGGCGATGCTCTACCAGCTGAGCTAACCACCCTCTGGAGAAGGGGGGCATTCTACCGAACTGACATTAGCTGTCAAACATTTTCTATCACTATATACATATACTTTATGGCGCCCTAAGATATGCCCCCTAATTAGTCCTCCAAAGTAGCAAATATGCAGATTTACAAAGAGTTTAATATCGAGGCGGCTCATCGCCTTCCCAATGTTCCCGAGGGACATAAATGCGCTCGTTTGCACGGCCACTCTTTTATGGTGTCTATCCATGTTGAGGGTCCTATTGGCGATACCACAGGTTGGGTTATCGACTTTGGCGATATCAAGAGTGCTTTTAAGCCCATCTATGAACAGCTAGATCATCATTACCTGAATGATATTGAGGGGCTGGAGAATCCGACCAGTGAAAATCTGGCGATTTGGATTTGGGCTAGGTTAAAGCCCCAGTTGCCCCTGCTGAGTTGTATTACTATCAAAGAAACCTGTACTAGCGGCTGTGTTTATCGCGGCGATTGATTCTGCCTTCAATCAGTAAAAGTGCCGCCAGTATTAAAATCGGCAACAGGCAGATCAATAGTATCTGCTGCCAGTTGATTAGGCCGAGAGCCCATCCGGCGGATAGCGCTGCCAACGCTTGAAAGCTAAATACGGTAAGGTCATTAATAGCCTGGCCCTTAAATCTATCTTGCTGCTTATAGCTTCTTGGTAACAGAGCTGTTCCGGAGACGAACAGAAAGTTCCAGCCCACCCCAAGTAGTACCAACTGTATCCAAAAACCGTTGACGCTAATATCGTAATAACCGATTGCAACAGTTGCGCAATAACATAATAGGCCGACGCTCATCATGCCTCGAATACCCAACTGCTTAAATAGTAGAGGGGCAACCAGCGAGGGTAGAAACATCGCTGCAATATGGCTCTGAATAACCCATTTGGTATCCTCTAGCGAGTGACCGTAAATATGGTGCATGCTGATCGGTGTGCCGGTCATTACAAAAGACATGACCACAAAGGCTACTGCGCCACTGGTGACGGCCAAAATAAATGTTGGATTGCGGATGATGTTCAGGGTCGGGCTGGCATGGGCGGTTTGTTGTGCTAGTGGAACCACTGTCGGTATATAAAAGGCTAATAGAATGGCACCTAATATCACCGTAGCGGCAGCCAGCCAATAGGAACCCTGATAATCCACTGCTGTTAGGTGGGCGCCGGCGACTGCCAGTTCGGGGCCGATAATGGCTGCGAGAATACCGCCACACATCATCAGTGACGCGGCGGTCGGTCCCGACTCAGGGTCTACGGATTCCATGGCGGCAAAGCGGGTCTGTTGCAGTGCGGCATTGGTCGAGCCGAGCAGCACTGCAGCGATACAAAACAGGCTAAAGCTCTGCTGCCCAAGAGCGCTACTGGCCAGCCAGCAGGCGAAAATACCCAGCGCCATAAATGCCCAGAGGGCATGCTTGCGACCCATTAGCTGCATGCAGCGTGTGGCGGGCAGGATGCTGACTGCGGTACCTATAACTGTTAGGGCTATGGGTAGGGTGGCCCATTTAGCTGAGGGGGCGAGCTCTGCGCCGACAAGGCTACCGACCAGAATCATTAGGGTCATGATCGAGGCGGCTAATGCATTGCTCAGGCTGAGTATCCACACATTGCGGAAACCGGGGGTAGAAAATATATTCACAGTCTTACTCTATGATTAATGGGTTACTGATGGGTTTTTATGATCCCGCGTTGATTTTCATAAGTAATCCCCGATTTGAAATGCGTGATTCATAGCTGCGATTCATAGGAGTGTGATGATAAACAACTATAGTCTATATACAGAAGTCGTCAGTATGGATTGTTGAGCGAATTAAAATCAATTGGTACATGAGGTTTTTCTAGGCTACTTTTAATGGATTGAACGCGTAATAGATTGCACGCGGCTTTAAACCCTTATCTATGGAAAAAAGGCACAAAAATTATGGAAAATACCGATCAGCTAACTATTAAAGAAATCGTTTGCCAAGCTATTATTAATAATCCTGCGGTAAAGGTTGATCAGGTCGATACGTCGATGTCGCTGGCAGATCTCAAGGTAGACTCTTTAGAGAAAATCTCTTTGGCTATGGATTTTGAAGAAACATTTGCCATTGATATAACTGATGAAGAAGTCGAAGAGTTTTTAACCATTGGCGATATTATTGCCTATATAGAACAGGCCATAGCCAATACACAAAATACCGCTGAAGGCGCGTCGCCGCAAGAGGCCTCATACGTCACTCCCGAGCGTGCAACAGAGGATTCAATAGAACAGCCCGCTATTGAGTCATAGCAATAAGTTTATTGCTAGGGCCATTAGTAAGAGCCCCTAGCCTGCACTAACTACTGTATACTGCCGCGTCGTATTTAAGTCTGATATATCAGGTATTCAATAATTTTAAGCGCGGTTTAGGGCATGGTAGAAGTAGGCAGATTCAATAAGTTGGAAGTCGTTAAAGAGGTAGATTTTGGTGTCTATTTGGATGGTGATGATCTGGGCACAATTTTATTGCCTGTGCGCTATGTTCCCGAGGATTGTGAAATTGGCGATTGGGTCAATGTGTTTCTCTATTTTGATTCAGAAGATCTGTTGATTGCCACCACCGAAACCCCCAAGGTCGAAGTGGGTCGCTGTGAAATGCTTAAAGTTATTGATATCAATAATGCCGGTGCCTTTATGGATTGGGGCCTGCCAAAAGACCTGCTGGTTCCCTACAGCGAACAGCATAAGCCTATGGAAGAGGGCTATTCCTATGTGGTTTATGTATTCCATGATCAGGACAGTGATCGCATTGCTGCATCGACAAGATTACAAGACCACCTTGAAGAAGAGTCTGTATGGTTGAAGCCGCGACAGGCGGTTGATCTGTTGATCGCGGGCCGTACGGACCTCGGTTACAAGGCGGTTATCAATGATAAATATATCGGTTTGATCTTTCGCGACGATGCATTTAGACCCTTAAAGATTGGTGAGCGGATGCCGGGTTTTATTAAGAGTATTCGCAGTGATGGTAAAATTGACCTGTTGATCAGTCAGGCGACATTGCAGGGTGATCATGATTTGGGTGAACAGATTATTCAGCACCTTCAAGCCTCTGGTGGCCAATCAACGCTCACTGATAAGAGCGCTCCGGAAGAAATTTACCGGGTATTCAATGTTTCCAAGAAAAAATACAAGCAGGCGTTGGGCACGCTCTACAAGAGTAAGCGTGTGTTACTTAAGCCGGGCGTTGTTGAGCTTGTATAGCAGTCTTAGTGGTCAAGAGCTTTTAGCCAATAGCTTGTAATCAAGAGCCTATAGTTAAGTCTATAGTTAAGGGCTAAGGGCTAAGAGCCTAACCCGCTAGAAAAACCACGGTCTTATTACCGTCGAGAAAAACCCTGCGCTCAATATGGTAGGTGATTGCTTTCGCCAGAGCCATACATTCATTGTCACGACCTACGCGCACCAATTGTTCCGGCTTATAGTTGTGGTCAACCCGGGCGAGCACCTGCTCAATAATCGGACCTTCGTCCAGATCTGAGGTAACATAGTGAGCCGTGGCGCCGATCAGCTTAACACCGCGATTATAGGCTTGGTGATAGGGTTTGGCACCTTTAAAGCCGGGCAAAAATGAGTGGTGAATATTAATGCAGCGTCCCGACAGCTGCTGGGTCAGATTGTCGGAGAGAATCTGCATATAGCGCGCCAACACAACCAATTCAGTCTCAGTCTCATCGACAATTTCCATCAGGCGCTGTTCTTGCTGAGCCTTGCTGTCAGGAGTTACTGGCAGGTGAATAAAACGCACACCTTCGCGTTCGACCATAGCTCGTAGATCCACGTGGTTGGATACTACTGCGGTGATCTCCATATTGAATTCGCCTTTGCGGCGGCGGTACAAAATATCATCTAAACAGTGGTCGTATTTGGAAACCATAATTAGTGTTTTGACCGGCACTTTAGGGTCATGGATTTTCCAAGCCATGGCAAAGACTTCGGAGATTTCACTAAAGCAGGCTTTAATTTCTTCAATAGGGGGTGATTTTTCTTGTGGGCGAAAGACTGCGCGCATAAAAAATTTGTCCGTTGACTCATCATCAAACTGTTCAAGAGCACAGATATAACAGTCTCTATCGGCAAGAAATCCAGTGACGGCGGCGACAACACCACTACCGGCACGGCAGGTTCCAGTGAAGATATAGTTGTTTGCCTCTTTGGGCATTGTGGTCATAGCTGTGGCCTAGTCAAAAAAGTCAGAGGCTGATTATAGGGGCGTAGACGGCAAAGATAAAACTTATCCGCGATATTTAATGTTGAGCAATTAGCCATGAATAACAGATAGAATACTGTAAACTTATGAAAAAAATTATCTTTAAACCTATGCCTAACTCTCGACTACTTATTATTGCTTTGGTTTTTATTCTTTCTGGCTGTGCCACTTACAAACCCAGTCAGGCTGAAGATGTGTGCAAGATATTCCGCGGTGAAACGGATTGGTACAAAGCTGCGCGCAAAGCTAATAAACGCTGGGGAACACCCATAGGTTTGATGATGGCGATCATTAAGCAAGAGTCGAGCTTTAGGGCGAACGTACGACCGGACCGGCCAAAGTTTTTGTTTATTCCTCTGCCGCGTAAATCATCTGCCTATGGCTATGCTCAGGCGCAGAACCCTGCATGGAATGACTATCGCCGTGATACGGGCAACTGGAGTCACGACCGCGATAAATTTTCCGATGCGATCAATTTTGTTGGCTGGTACACCGACAAAACCCATAAAAATCTCGGTATCTCCAAGTGGGACCCCTATAAGCAATACCTTGCCTACCATGAGGGCTGGGGTGGCTATAAGCGCGGTACCTATAAGAAGAAAAGCTTTTTAAGTGGGGTTGCCGCCAAAGTTAAACGGCAGTCTGAAACCTACAATGCGCAGCTGCAGAAATGCAGTAAAAGTCTGGATCGGTCGATAAAAGGTTGGTGGCCATTTTAATTCTGTCACCTCGGCGACAGGATACGTTGCCTTTCAGTCTTAGAATAACTGACTAAACCCGCCGCAAAGAGCAGTCTATGAATCACTTTGATGTTGTTATAATTGGTGCAGGACTATCGGGCATAGGTGCGGCCTGCCATCTGACCCGTAATCAGCCAAATAAAACCTTTAGTATTATCGAAAGTCGCGAAGCTATGGGCGGCACCTGGGATCTGTTTCGCTATCCGGGTATTCGTTCCGATTCTGATATGCACACTCTGGGTTATATCTTTAAGCCGTGGCGACATGAAAAATCCATTGCCGATGGCGCTTCTATACGAGAGTATATCCATGAGAGCGCGGCCGAATATGCGGTTGATAAGCACATCCAATATCAGCGTCGTGTCACCTCCGCGGCTTGGGATAGCAGCACTGCAACCTGGACTCTGAGCATAAGCGGAACTGAAAATGGGAAAGAGGCTGAGAGCGAAACCCTTAGCTGTAGTTTTATTTATAGCTGTACGGGTTACTTCCGCTACGACAAAGGTTACACGCCAGACTTCCCTGGCGCCGATAAGTTTAAAGGCCAAATAATTCATCCTCAGCAGTGGCCAGAAGATTTAGATTACAGCGGCAAAAAAGTGGTGGTTATTGGCAGTGGGGCCACCGCTATCACGCTAGTACCATCAATGGCAAAAACTGCTGGGCATGTCACTATGTTGCAGCGCTCACCGACCTATGTGATTTCCCGACCGGATATAGATCGTGTCAGTCGAGGGTTGGGAAGAGTACTTCCAGAGAAACTCGCCTATGGTTTGACGCGCTGGAAAAATGTCAGTCTTCAGGCGTTGTTGTATCAAATGAGTCGACGATTCCCCAGTCTGATTAAACGACTTCTTCGCAAGTCGGCGCGCCAATGGCTCGGTGATGGTTTTGCTATAGATACGCACTTTAATCCCAGCTATAACCCCTGGGATCAGCGCCTCTGTTTAGTGCCTAACGGTGATCTTTTTCGGTCTCTGCGCAAGGGAACCTCAAGCATAGTCACTGACCATATAGAAACCTTCACCAAGGAGGGTATCCAGTTAAAATCTGGAGACCTTCTTAAAGCCGATATTATTGTTAGCGCGACGGGGTTGGAGTTACTGATTTTGGGTGGAATGAAACTGACGGTGGACGATGTGCCGGTAAAGATACCTGAAGCGCTCGGCTATAAAGGGATGATGTTTAGCGGTGTGCCTAATTTTGTTCTCGCGGCGGGTTATACCAACGCGTCATGGACATTGAAGTGCGATCTTACTAGTCAGTACTTCTGTCGCTTGTTGAACTATATGGACAAGCAGGGGTATCAGTACTGTGTGCCGAAAAATGATGATCCGGATATGCCGTGCGTACCGTTTTTGGACTTGGCGTCGGGCTATGTTAATCGCGCTATTGATCAGTTCCCCAAGCAGGGCGCTAAGGCCCCTTGGCGTTTATATCAGAATTATCTGCTGGATATTTTAACCCTGCGGGTAGGTTCGATACGCGATAAGGTGTTAAATTTTTATCGTACTTAAAGATTTAGACGCAAAAAAAGGCCGTAACTGCGCATGAGTTACGGCCTTTGTGTTGGCCCATCACAAATTTTATTATTTGGTGAGCCGGAAGCGGGACATATCCCGCTTAATTTGGTCTACCTTGATTTAGTCTATTTTGACTTGGATGTATGCCCGAAAAATAAAAGGGAAGTAGCTTTTTACTCGCTGCTTTATAAATTCGCTGCTTTTTGTTGGAATGAAGCTTGGTTAAATCCATTCCAAAAGTCTTCGCGTCCTTCTCGCCAACCCCGTGACCAGTGATAGGCCATTTGTGTTTCTTGTTGATAGGGACAGGCTTCTATTGATCGTCCTATAACGGCGGCTTGATAGCCTTTGACATAGGAACGGTGTTCTTGATCTCTTTTATGTTTTTTCACTTATATCTCCTAACGGTTTAGGTAGGAAACTGACACTCAGCTTGAAAAACCTGCTGAGAGCAGTTTTTATCAAACAAAATTGTGTAAAGAGCGATAGAATGAGCGCCTTTTTGAAACGCTAGGTACAGTTGACCAAATTCTGTCGACCCTGTCGAATATTTTGTTAGTCTATACAGCGTGCGTTTTAATCCTCAAAGTAATAAAAGGATCCTATTTGTGTCTTCAGTTTCCATCGATCAAGCTTGGTTAGCCACCTGTCCAAAAGGGCTCGAGCAGTTGCTCGCCCAAGAGTTGCAGGCATTGGGCGCTGAAAGTACCAAAGAGACCGTGGCCGCAGTGCATTTCGAAGGCACTCGCGAGTTGGCTTATCGCGCCTGTCTCTGGTCGCGCCTTGCCAACAGAATATTGATGCCGCTGCACAGTTTCAGCCTGAATGAGGAAGATCAACTCTATCAAGAGTGTCTGGATATCCCTTGGGAAGAGCACTTTTCCCATGAGCAAACTATTGCTATCGATTTTATTGGTACCTCGCGCCTCGTCGATAACACCATGTATGGCTCACAGCGGGTTAAAGATGCCGTAGTTGACCGTATCCGTCGTGAAGAGGGCGAGCGCCCCAATGTTGATACCAAGAATCCCGATATTCGAATTCAGGTACGTCAGCATAAAGGGCAGGTCACTGTGTCTCTGGATATTTCTGGTGAGAGTTTGCACCGTCGCGGTTATCGAACCGGGCAGGGCAGTGCGCCAATCAAAGAGAATCTTGCCGCTGCATTATTGATACGTGCCGGCTGGCCTGAGATGATGAAAGATGGTGCAGCACTGCTCGACCCCATGTGCGGTAGTGCCACACTGATTATTGAAGGCGCAATGATGGCCGCAGATATTGCGCCGGCCCTGTTGCGTGAGCGCTTTGGATTTAGCGACTGGAAACAGCACGATCAAGAACTCTGGCAGTCAATATTCGATGAAGCAGAGCAGCGCAAAACTGCAGGTCTTGAAGCGCTTGAGCTGGATTTTCGCGGCTATGACGCCAACCCTCGGGTACTTGAATTCGCCACCTTAAATATTGAAAAAGCCGGGCTGGATGAACATATCCGTCTCGCCCATAAACCGATTGATCAGTTTGGTAAGGCCACTTCTGATTATGGTTTGTTAATTACCAACCCTCCCTACGGTGAGCGCCTCGGCGATGTGGATGGCCTGATCCCGATCTATCAAAAGTTGGGTTCCGTTCTGCAAAAGAATTTCCAAGGCTGGAAAGCCGCGGTATTTACGGGCAATGTTGAGTTGGGTCGCGAGACCGATTTAACCCCGACCAAACAATACCAGCTATTTAATGGCACCATTCCCTGTAAGTTATTGGTGTTTAGCGATCTGACCTCAAGATCGGCGAAAATTGAAGAGCGTCTTAACACACCAGCGCCCGCCCAGGTGTTAACCGAAGGGGCAACCATGGTGCTCAACCGCTTGATTAAAAATCAGCGCAAGTTAAATAAATGGTTAAACAAAACCGATACCAGCTGTTACCGCGTTTACGATGCCGATATTCCGGAATATGCCGTCGCCATCGATATCTACGAGGACTCGGTGCATGTTCAGGAATACGCACCGCCGGGAACCATTGAAGACCGTGTCGCCCGAGAGCGTTTTGCCGAGGTTAAGCAAGCGGTTAAAGAGTTTGCCAGTGAGGTAGAAGGCCGTATTCACTACAAAGAGCGCCGTCGTCAAAAGGGTGACAACCAGTATCAAAAATTTAATGAAGGCCCCAGCGACACCATGATTGTCTATGAGGGCGAAGCGCAGTTTGAAGCTAACCTGTCAGACTATCTGGATACTGGCCTGTTTCTCGATCACCGCCCGGTGCGACGCATGGTAGCCGAACTGGCGAAAGGCAAGAGCCTCTTAAACCTGTTCTGTTATACCGCTGCGGTATCGGTGCAGGCGGCTCTAGGTGGTGCCAAGAGCACCCTGAGTATTGATATGTCGAATACCTATCTGGACTGGGCGCAGCGTAATTTTGATCTGAATAAACTCAGCGCGAAAAATCATCACCTGCTGCGTGCAGATTGTCTGAAATGGCTGGAGACCGATGGCGAACAGTACGATGTTATCTTCCTTGATCCGCCAACTTTTTCAAACTCGAAAAAGATGGATTCAGTTTTGGATGTGCAGCGCGATCACGGAGACCTGATTCGCAACTCTATGGCCAAGCTCGCCGATGATGGCGTATTGATTTTCTCCAACAACTTCCGCAAGTTTAAGATGGATGAACTGACCCTACGCCAGTTTGACTGTGAAAATATTACTCCCCAAACGTTGGATGTGGATTTTGAGAGAAATCCGCGTATTCATAATGTTTGGAAGATTACTCGGCGCAGTACTTTTGGTTAAGCGGCTTACTATCTACAGCGGCCCCAACTGCCATCTCTGCGAGCAGGCCAAGGCAATTCTCTATCCGGTATTAACGGAAAAGGGTTGGGAGTTGGTTGAGGTGAATATTCAGGATGATGAACGCTTGAAAGAAAAGTATGGGATTCGGATTCCGGTTGTCGCACTGGCCAATGGTGATGAGAAGGGCTGGCCTTTTACTTCTGCGCAGATTGGGCGGATGTTGGATGAGGTTGGTTAAGGGAGTTGGGTAAGGCTGTAAGCTGGAGGAGGTCCTTCGGTTCGCTGCGCTCTCTCAGGATGACGGTGTGTAGGTTCTCATTCCGAGCAGGCCCACCGCCATTTCGAGCGAACCCACCGTCATCCTGAGCGAAGCCGAAGGTTCACTCGGACTTATTTATTAAACTGCGCCACATAGCTATCCAGCGCGTTGGCAAACTCCATACGATCCCGCTGGGTTAATGGCGGCGGTCCACCACCAACCTGCACACCGCTATTGCGCATACTGTCCATAAAATCACGCATATTTAGCCGCGCCTTAATATTGGCCTTGGTATATAGCTCGCCTCTTGGATTTAAGGCTTTGCCGCCCTTATCAATCACCTCGGCTGCCAGTGGAATATCGGCGGTAATCACCAGATCATCTTTCTCTACCAACTCCACAATATGATCATCGGCTACATCAAACCCTGAACTCACCTGAATGGAGCGCACAGTCGGAATTCTCGGTGTTGATAGAGGCTGGTTGGCGACCAAAATTAGCTCAATCCCCGTGCGTTGTGAAACTCGATAGAGAATATCTTTAATCACGGTAGGGCAGGCATCGGCATCGACATAAATTTTCACGGCGCTATGTTTCTCGTTTGGGGTATTTAAAACGCCGTTATAGGGTGCTTAAGCGGCAATTGCAAGCCTGCATCCACTCGCCAGTAATTATCGGGCTGTTTATAAAGTTGCGGGCTTGTAACTCAATCCATACAGAGTAAAATGCGCGCTTATCAAATTTAACTCAAGTGGCCCCTGGTATGGGTCACCACTGAAAAAGGAAAACGCTATGCCCGCAATTACCCTGCCTGATGGTTCCCAACGACTTTTCGAAAACCCTGTTTCTGTGGCCGATGTCGCCGCTGATATTGGTGCTGGTTTAGCCAAAGCCACCCTTGCTGGTGTTGTTGACGGTGAAGTGGTCGATGCCTCTTTTATTATGGATAAAGATGCGACTCTAGCGATTGTTACTGATCGCTCCGATGAAGCGCTGGATATTATCCGTCACTCCTCAGCGCATTTGTTGGCTATGGCGGTAAAGCAGTTATTCCCTTCGGCGCAGGTGACTATTGGCCCAGTGATCGAAGATGGTTTTTACTATGACTTCGCCTTTGAGCGTGCCTTTACTCCAGAAGACCTTGAAGCCATTGAAGCGCGCATGACCGAGCTGGTGAAAGCCGATCACGGTATTACCCGCGAAGAGTGGAAGCGCGATGATGCGGTTGAATTCTTTAAGAGCATTGGCGAGGAATACAAGGCTGAGATTATCGCCAGTATCCCCGATGACCAAGCGATTGGTCTCTACCGCCAGGGCGATTTTATCGACCTCTGTCGCGGGCCACATGTTCCGTCCACTGCAAAATTACCGGCCTTTAAGCTGACCAAGGTTGCCGGTGCCTACTGGCGTGGCGACAGCAATAATGAGATGTTGCAGCGTATTTACGGCACTGCCTGGGCCAATAAGAAACAGCTTAAGGCTTATATTAATCGCCTTGCCGAAGCTGAAAAGCGTGATCACCGCAAGATTAATAAGAAGCTCGACTTCTACCATATGCAGGAAGAGGCGCCGGGTTCAATCTTCTGGCACCCGAAAGGCTGGAGTGTTTACAACGCTATTGAACAGTATATGCGCGACAAGCAGCGCGAGCAGGGTTACCAAGAAATTAAGACACCACAGATTGTTGATATGAGTCTGTGGGAGAAATCGGGTCACGCCGATAAGTTTGGCGATGATATGTTTAGCCTGCAAACCGAAGATCGTAATTATGCGGTTAAGCCGATGAACTGTCCCTGTCATGTGCAGGTGTTTAATCAGGGTTTAAAAAGCTACAGAGACTTGCCCTTAAGGCTGGCTGAGTTTGGTTCATGCCACCGCAATGAGCCGTCAGGTTCTCTGCACGGCATTATGCGCGTGCGCTCATTTACTCAGGACGATGCCCATATCTTCTGTACTGAAGATCAGATTCAGTCGGAAGTGTCGGAGTTTATTGATTTTCTTCATGAGGTTTATGCGGACTTTGGCTTTGCCGAAATTATTTACCGTCTCTCTACTCGCCCTCCAGAGCGAGTAGGTTCTGACGAAGATTGGGATCGCGCAGAAGAAGCATTGGGCCAAGCCTTAGATGCTAAAGACCTGCCTTGGCAGGAGCTGCCAGGTGAGGGCGCCTTCTATGGTCCGAAGATTGAATTCTCATTAAAAGATTGTATTGGTCGGGTTTGGCAGTTGGGTACGATTCAGGTCGATTTTTCCATGCCAGGACGTCTCGATGCGCAATATGTTGCCGAAGATGGCAGCCGCCAAGTTCCGGTGATGTTGCACCGTGCAATTTTGGGTTCTTTTGAGCGATTTATCGGTATTTTGATCGAACATTATGAAGGTGCGTTTCCATTTTGGTTGGCACCCGAACAGGCCGTTGTGATGAATATTACCGACTCTCAGGCCGAATATGCCCAAGAAGTTGCTAAATCATTGCAAAATAAAGGATTTAGAGTGAATTGTGACTTGAGAAACGAGAAGATCGGCTTTAAAATCCGCGGTCACTCAATGCAACGAGTTCCTTACATACTCGTTGTCGGTGATAAAGAAATAGAATCGCGCTCAGTGGCGGTCCGAACTCGGGATGGAAAAGACCTCGGCAGCATACCTTTAGATCAGGTTGCAGCCATGTTTACCGAGGAAGTGGAGCGACGTGGGCATACTAGTGTTGAAACGGAGTAAAGCTTATTAAAAAAGGCAGCAAGCGGGCACGTCTTAATGACGATATAACGTCCCCAGAAGTACGATTGGTTGCATCAGACGGTAGTCAGGTTGGCGTGGTTAGCCTTGACTCTGCCCTTGAGTCTGCGCGGAAAGAGACCCTTGATCTGGTGGAAATATCTCCAGATGCAGAGCCTCCAGTCTGTAAAATCATGGATTACGGCAAGCATGTCTTTGATATTAAGAAGAAAGTCGCCCTGCAAAAGAAAAAGCAGAAGCAGACACAGGTAAAAGAAATGAAGTTTCGCCCTGGTACAGATCAGGGCGATTACGAAATTAAGTTACGTAATTTAGTACGTTTCTTGGAAAATGGTGATAAAGCTAAAATCAGCCTGCGTTTTCGCGGTCGTGAGATGGCTCACCAACAGCTCGGCATGGATATGATGAAACGCATCGAAGCGGATCTCGCAGAGCTGGCACAAGTGGAGCAATTTCCAAAGATGGAAGGTCGCCAGATGATTATGGTGTTGTCCCCACGCAGCAAGAAGAAGTAACTAACGCGACCCGCGTTCAGCCAATGTTTTTGGCAGGCTGTCCGGGCGTCTCTTCTTGATAATTAATTAAACTCTCATACTGGAGAACAGAAATGCCAAAAGCTAAGACACATAGTGGAGCTGCAAAACGCTTCAAGAAAAATGCCGCAGGCTACAAGCATAAGCACCAGCACAAAAGCCACATTCTTACCAAGATGACTACCAAACGTAAGCGTCAATTGCGTGGAACCAGCATTCTAAATGCTGCTGATATCCCTCGCGTTAACCGCATGCTGCGTAGTTCACTTAAATAACCGATTGGTAGGAGAAGAAAATGGCTAGAGTAAAACGTGGTGTAGAAGCACGCCGTCGTCACAAAAAAATCCTTAAGCAAGCAAAAGGTTATTACGGAGCACGTAGTCGTGTTTACCGTGTTGCTGTTCAGGCAGTTACTAAAGCAGGTCAATATGCTTATCGTGACCGTCGCGCCAAAAAGCGTACTTTCCGTCGATTATGGATTGCCCGAATCAATGCTCAGTCTCGTGTAGAGGGTTTGTCATACAGCCGTCTTATCAACGGACTGAACAAAGCAGGCATTTTGCTTGACCGTCGCGTACTCGCCGATTTGGCCGTACACGACAAAGCAGCCTTTGGTGCCGTAGTTAATCAGGCCAAAGCTGCCCTAGCTTAAACATCGCTCTACCTGCATAGGCAGGGGTTTAAAAGCTAACCGAATAGGGAAGGGGCAATCGCTCTTTCCCTATTTTTTTATCAGTAATAAGATAGCCAACACAGAAGAATGTGGTGACCCATAATGATTGAACTGGAACAGATTGCCAGCCGTGCCGAAACTGCTATTGCAGCAGCTACCGAATTGTCGGTGTTAGATGACTTGCGCGTTGAGTATCTGGGTAAAAAGGGCAAACTTACCGGCCTGTTAAAAGGCTTGGGTGCGCTCTCCAACGAAGAGCGACCGGCAGCGGGCGCAAAGATTAACCAGGTTAAACAGTCACTGCAGGTGCTGATTAATCAGCAGAAAGAGCAGCTGGAAACCATTGCACTGCATGCCAAGTTGTCCAGTGAGACTATAGATGTCACTCTGCCAGGGCGCGGTGAAGAGGTGGGTGGGCTACATCCGGTAACGCGTACCATGGAACGCATCGAAGCCTTTTTTGCGAAAATTGGTTATGACGTGGAGACCGGTCCGGAAATCGAAGATGACTACCATAACTTCGAAGCGCTGAATATTCCCAGCCACCATCCGGCGCGTGCCATGCACGACACCTTTTATATAGATCCTTCGACTGTACTGCGAACGCACACCTCGCCGGTGCAGGTTCGCACCATGGAAAAGCAGGCACCGCCAATTCGTATTATCTGTCCGGGCCGTGTTTATCGCTGTGATTCCGATATTACTCACACACCAATGTTTCATCAGGTTGAAGGTCTGGTAATTGATAAAGATATCAGCTTTGCCGATCTTAAAGGTGTGATCGATCAATTTCTAAAAGCATTCTTTGAAGCGGACTTACCGGTACGCTTTAGACCCTCTTATTTTCCGTTCACTGAACCCTCAGCAGAGGTCGATATTCAGTGCACCAACTGTTCCGGTGAAGGCTGTCGTATTTGCAGTCACACTGGCTGGTTAGAGGTAATGGGTTGTGGCATGGTCCATCCCAATGTATTTGAGAGCTGCAATGTAGATACCGACCAATATACCGGCTTTGCCTTTGGTATGGGTGTTGAGCGTTTGGCTATGTTGCGCTATGGCGTTACCGATCTGCGATTGTTTTTCGAAAACGATCTGCGCTTCCTAAAACAATTTTAAACTGGGGTAACCTATGAAATTTAGTGAATCCTGGTTGCGACAATCAGTAAATCCATCTCTCTCAACCGAAGATCTGGTTGCTCAGGTAACCATGGCTGGCCTTGAAGTGGATGCCGTTGAGCCAGCTGCACCAACAATGTCTGGTGTAGTGGTCGGAGAAATAATCTCTGTGGAGCCGCATCCAGATGCGGACAAACTACGTGTCTGTCAGGTTGCAGGCGGTAAAGAGGGTGAAACCACTCAGGTAGTTTGTGGCGCACCCAACGCACGCCTTGGTATTAAAGTGCCATTCGCCACTGTGGGTGCGAAACTGCCCGGTGATTTTAAGATTAAAAAAGCCAAGCTCAGAGGCGTTGAATCCTTTGGAATGCTCTGTGCACAGACTGAGTTAAAACTTGGCGATGACGATGATGGCCTCTGGGAACTGCCTTTAGAGGCACCTGTTGGCACTGACCTAATTGAATATCTTGATCTCGACGATAATCTTATCGATGTTGATCTGACTCCAAACCGTGGCGACTGTCTCAGTATTCGTGGATTAGCTCGTGAAGTGGGTGTGTTAAATAAAGCCGCTGTTAAACAGCAATCCTGCG
>CALSQH010000001.1 GCA_943788445.1 uncultured Pseudomonadales bacterium | reverse complement strand
TCACTTGAATTCAGCAGGCCTTAATCGGCCACCAGGCAGCCTGTTGGGCATTTCATCCCTTATTGGACACCTTCAATCGCAATCGCACTAATTTTGAGGTCCAACTAAAGCAGAATAACCACTCTTACCTGAATTCTTTTTTTGAGGAATAAAAAATGGGGCTTATACAACCAAATGGCAATTGCAAGTCAACACTTAATATAAACGCCCTACGGCGCAATATTGGAGTGCTTATCATCGCCGCCACACTTAGCGCCTGCGGAGGTGGGGGTGGAAGTGCAGCAACACCTTTACCCATTCCGACACCCACTCCTACACCAACCCCAGTTGATCATAATCCTTCAGCCGAAGCCGATAGCTTTAACACCGATGAAAATACGACATTAACGGCAAACCTCAGCAGTAATGATAGCGGCCTTGAGGACAGCCCCGTAACCTTCAGCCTAGATGGCGCAGCGAACAATGGCACGGCAATCGTTAGTGCGAACGGTACTGCAACCTATACGCCTAATACTGACTTTATTGGCAATGATAGCTTTACCTATGCTGTGACCGATGCCGATGGCGATCGATCTACGGCAACAGTCTCTGTAACCATTGTTGGCACAGAGACCCCTTTCTCTTGGCCTGCAGTCGATAGCGTAGTGACTGAGGATGTAGACAGCATTGTCGGCCTTGTGCTGGCTGAGATGACCATTGCTGAAAAAGTCGGTCAGATGGTTCAGGCTGAAATTGGTGGGGTTAGCGCCGATCAAGTACGCGAATACGATTTGGGTTCTATTCTTAATGGCGGGGGCACCTGGCCCAACGGAAAAAACTCAAGTGTTGCTGACTGGGTTGCTCTTGCAGACAGCTTCTATGAGGCGAGCACCGATATCAGTGACGGCGGTGTGGGAATTCCAGCTATTTGGGGTACCGATGCGGTCCACGGCCACAACAATGTTATTGGCGCCACTATCTTTCCTCATAATATTGGCTTGGGCGCGACCAACAATGCCGCATTGATGCGCCAGATCGGCGAAGCTACGGCACTGGAGGTGGCGGCAACAGGTATCGATTGGGTATTTGCACCCACATTGGCGGTTGTACGCAACGACCGATGGGGCAGAACCTATGAAGGCTTTTCTGAAGCCCCTGAAATCGTCAAAGCTTTTGCAGGAGAAATTGTTACCGGTTTACAAGGCGACGATACTGATCGTTTTGGCCCCGCGCATGTAATTGCCACGGCGAAACACTTTATCGGCGATGGCGGCACAGAAAATGGCATTGATCAGGGTAATACGGTGGTCAGTGAAATCCAATTAAGAGATATTCACGCTCAGGGCTACCTCTCGGCTCTGGGTGCGGGCGCGCAGACAGTAATGGCCACATATAACAGCTGGAATGGTTCAAAACTGCACGGCAACGAGTATCTGCTTACCGATGTATTAAAGGAACAGATGGGTTTTGACGGCTTTGTTATCGGCGATTGGAATGGCCATGGGCAGGTGCCCGGCTGTTCGGACAACCAATGCGCGCAAGCGATTATCGCCGGTGTCGATATGATTATGGTGCCCTTTGCCTGGCAGGCATTTATTGAAAACACCATCGTTCAGGTACAAAACGGCACTATTCCTATGTCACGTATCGACGATGCGGTAACGCGAATACTGCGGGTAAAAATGCGCGCCGGTTTTATCGACAAGGTAAAGCCGTCCGAGCGTTTACACGCCAATAACAACTCACTGATAGGTTCGGCAGCGCATCGCGCTATCGCTCGTCAGGCTGTTCGGGAGTCATTGGTGTTACTGAAAAACAGCGATAATATTTTACCGCTAACGCGTAATTCCAATGTACTTGTCGCCGGCAGTGGCGCTAACGATATTGGCAAACAGAGCGGTGGCTGGACTATCAGCTGGCAGGGTGTCCAGAATGCCAATGGCGACTTCCCTGGAGCCACCTCTATTTATTCAGGCATTCAGTCAGTGGTCAATGCTGCAGGCGGCACCACGCGATTAAGTGTCGGCGGAAGTTTTAGCGGCACCGCACCGGATGTGGCGATCGTGGTGTTTGGCGAGTCACCCTATGCAGAGGGCGTAGGTGATTTAAATAATATTGAGTATCAAAGCGGCAATAAGTCTGATCTGGCCCTACTTGAATCTCTGCGCGCACAGGGTATTCCAGTGGTTTCAATCTTTTTATCCGGTCGCCCCCTGTGGGTAAATAAGGAACTGAATGCTTCTAATGCCTTTGTTGCTGCATGGCTCCCAGGCAGTGAGGGTGCAGGTGTGGCGGATGTTATCTTTAGAGATTCAGCGGGCGCGATCAATTACGACTTTACCGGCAAGCTGTCATTCTCATGGCCGAAACGTACTGACCAGTTTGTACTTAATCGCTATGACACAGTCTACGACCCTCTGTTTGCCTATGGCTTTGGTTTAACCTATCAGGACACAGATACGCTGGCTGATGATTTGGATACTTCAGGTGGCGGTGGCACTCAGGCGACCACCTTCTCGATTCCTGGCTCTATTGAAGCTGAGCAATATGCACTGATGAGCGGCATCCAGACTGAGGCCTCGACAGACAGTGGTGGTGGTACTGGTGGCGGTCAGAATATTGGCTATGTGGATACTGGTGATTGGTTGGAGTACAGCATTGATGTAGAGAGCAGCGGCAGCTACCTGATAGAATATCGTGTCGCCAGTGACTTGGGTAGCAGCGGCTTTAGAGTAATGGTTGATGGCACTGAGATTAATAGACAGGCGGTTGGCAATACGGGTGGCTGGCAAAATTGGGTAACCCAGTCTGCAACTGTCGACTTGCCAGCCGGCCCGCAGACCCTGCGGATTGAAGCTGTAGGGCCTTCGTGGAATATGAACTGGATACGGTTTAGCACCAACAACTAAGCTTTTGGTCCATTAAGAACCTATATCTAAAAGCGAGAATCTGATCGCGATAACCCGCATCCATAAAAGGTGCGGGTTAAAACATCATTTAAGCTGAGTTTTTTGGCTTACTCTGTTTACAAAAACTATCTGAGCGCTTTTCCTGATAACTAAAAAATTTGGTGTTTTTATAGGGTAATTTCATAAATCCAGACACCCCCAAGCCCTCAATCAAATGCAGGTTGGTGAGTATCTCGTCGAGACAGTGACGAAACGCCTGCTCTTTTGTCGTATCTAGCAGAGTTAGGTAATTATGAATTTTCAGATCCTTTTCCACCGCTTCAAAAATAATGCAGCCGGTGTGATAAATCTGATTCATGGTTGCCAGTATCTGCATAATTGACTCCGGCAACTGCAACATTTCATCTGGATCACTGCCGTCCTCAAAATAGGAATGCAGACGGGTTTCACCTTCTTTATCGGCATTTTGCGAGGTCAGCGTATCGCTTATTTCAAAGGGGATCTGCAAATTAGTGTCAGCGACAAACCCTTGGTTAACGTTTTCGCGCTCTACATGCAGGGTTTTTCGTGCATCAAACATACAACTTTTAAATACCCCTTTTTTACTGATTGCACGACCAAGGGAAACTACATTATTAATTCCGTTACTCAACGCTGGCGCTAAACTGCCGTCGTAGAGGGTCAGGCTTGAATCTATATAGACTCCACCATCATCCCAGTTAACAGCAAGTCCGCCGACCACCGGATAACATCCAAGATGGCTAACCGCAATGACAAAGGCCTTTTCCGTATCGCCCATACCGCTGAGGTAGTTTTTATACTCGCCATAGGCACCTATATTTCCGGCGAGTGGGTGCTTGGCATAACGGGGTTGGGCATCAAACACATCGGAGCCGATTTCTTGGCGCAAAAAGCCCTTCCGAGAGCTGTACACCACGGTCTCTAAGGACTCATCACTCGATGCAACGAACAAGGGAATAAGCGATTTCTCCTGTAACTCTAACGGGGATTCAGAACGACTGACAATATGTTTCATATAACGCATATTCTCAAAGAAATAATCCCCCGCTCTGCAGCGAGTATCTGAATCGTCGTTGAGCATACCGGACAGGGTTCTGGCGAACTCTATCGGCAGACCTAGTGACTCTGGAGTAATGACATTTTTACCGAAACGACTGCCCTGCCCTGATGCCAAGGCATAGAGTGTTCCAGCGAGACCCTGCTCATCAAATCGCGGCGACGAACAGGCTCCCTGTAGCTGTTCCTCACCGATAAAATAAATATCGCCCAGTCTTGCGTTACTCTTCTGAAATTCCATATTCATAGCATCTATCCCGAAACCATCAATTCGCTCGCCCAAATGATTTTCTTGGGCAACTACCGCCGCACCCCAGTCGATCAGTGAGAGCATTTCAGTCTGAGGATCAAACATAATATTTGATGGCTTTATATCGCCGTGGACTATGGTCGAGTTACCGGCGTTATTGCGCAACCGCAACAGGATATCTGCCATCTGTGCAGCAATTTTTAAGACCAGACGCGGCTCAACTTTGCCAATCTGAAGGGCATACTCCTGTAAATTAATACCCGGCGCACGGGACATCATCAGTATCGATTGACCGCGGACATACTGAAAGGCAATAAATTCGGGAATGCCCTGATGGGCCACTTGGCTGAGCATAAAGCCCTCTTCTTCGAGGCGATCTTTAATATGCTGCGGCAAGGTTATACGGGAGAATTTGAACACATATTGCTGAGTATCTGGCCCATCGCTAGTACCACTGGTACCGGCAAATACAAACCCATAAGCGCCGTTGCCAATTAATTCAATATTGCTATATCCGAGACGCATTAACTGCGATTCGCAGAGATTTAACCAGCTCTTAAGTTTGTGCGCATCTTTTTGGCTAAGCAGATAAAAAGACTGCTCTTCATTGATATAAAAATGCTGTAAATTTTTGCTCTCGTGCAAACTCAAATATTATCGACTCCCTGGCACTAGTTCATCATACATAGCAAGTAGCATTGTAGAGGGTTTCTCTAAATAGCGAGTCCATAAATTATTAAACCGTGCGATTGTTCCTCCATCAATGACGCGATGATCGCCGGACCAACTCACTGTCATTATTTTTCGTGCCACCAGATTATTCTGTTCATCGTAACGCGGCAGGGTTTGAATTTTGCCCAACGCCACAATGGCCACTGCGGGTTTGTTGATAATCGGGGTCGCCGCGGTACCACCGAGAGCGCCAATATTGGAGATTGTGATGGTGCCTCCAGCGAGTTCCTGAGGATTTATCTTACCGCTGCGGGCCGCTGTAGTTAAGCGCATGACCTCTCGCGCTATATCCAACAGACCAAGCTGTTGAACATTTTTAATATTCGGCACCAACAGGCCGGTTTTACCATCTACTGCCATGCCTACATTGTGACTTGCGACGTAGGTCAATTCGCTAAAGTCATCATTGGTACGGCTATTGAGAATCGGAAATTCTTTTATCGCCAAGGACAGGGCTTTAATAAATAACGGCATCAGGGTAATTTTAAGATCATCAGTGGCGTATCTGTCTTTTAGTGTCTGACGAAATTTCATCAACTCGGTAACATCTACCTCATCAACATAGGTAAAGTGAGGAATGCTTGAGACCGCGTCACTCATACGCTCAGCCATTATCTTGCGGACACCTTTTATAGGCTCTACCCGATCCTCAGCTATGATGATTTGCTTAGCGGCTGGCGATTTATCCTTGCTCAAATAATCGAGTACATCTTCTTTTAATACGCGGCCCTGTTTACCTGTACCCACAAGGGTTGCCAAATCCAATTCATGCTCACGGGCCATTTTGCGGACTGCTGGGGTGGTTAAGACTTTGGGGCTTTGGTTAATAATGGGTCCCGCAGAATTCGGCATCAGTGCTGATTGAGTATCTTCGGCAATAGTGTTGGATGCCGTTGCTGTAACTTCTACTGCAACATTGGCCTCTAGCTTACTCTCTCCCTCGCCCTCCACCTCAATAGCAAAGAGTGGCTGATGAACAAGAGCAATATCCCCTTCGGCATAATGGAGTTTGGTAATGCGACCGTTGTACATAGAAGGGATTTCAACTATGGCTTTGTCAGTGCTAACATCGACCACGATCTGATCCTCTTCGATCATATCGCCCTCTTTGACCTTCCACTCGATCACTTCACATTCGACAATACCTTCACCAATATCCGGCAATATAAAATCTTTATTCATTTTTTTCTTCCTCTATCCTTGAAATTCAAATGACAACTCTAAAAAGCCAGACTCGATTTGATCGCTTCGTAAATCTTTAGATAATCTGGCAGATAGTGTTTTTCTTGAATCAATGGGAACGGCGTATCCAATCCTGTCACTCGGGTAATAGGCGCCTCCAAACTCAAAAAACAACGCTCTTGAATAGTCGCGGCAATTTCACCGGCAAAGCCTCCGGTTAAGGGCGCTTCGTGACTAATCAGTAGACGACCAGTTTTACTCACTGATGTAACAACAGCATCTCTGTCCCATGGCAGTAAAGTGCGAAGATCAATGACCTCACAGGAAGTTCCGTCGGCCGCGGCAAGCTCTGCGGCTTTATTAATCTGAATCATCTGTGCACCCCAACCCAGCAGGGTGATATCACTGCCCTGTTGCACCACTTCTGCAACACCGAGGGGGATCTCATAATCCTGATCTGGAACCTCGCCCACCGATGCGCGATAAATCGCCTTGGGTTCAAAAAAGATCACCGGATCCGGCTCGCGAATGGCGGCCAATAACAAACCTTTGGCCTGATAGGGATTGCTTGGAATCACTACCTTGAGGCCCGGCGTGTGGCAAAAATACGCCTCAGGGGATTGCGAATGATAGAGACCACCGTCAATGCCACCACCGTAGGGCGCACGAATGGTCAGGCCACCGCAGTTAAATTCATCACCGCTGCGATAGCGAAACTTGGCGGCCTCATTAACAATCTGATCAAAGGCGGGAAAGATATAATCCGCAAATTGAATCTCTGCCACAGCCACTGACCCCTGAGCGGCTAAACCAATCGCAAAACCTGCTATACCCTGCTCGGTAAGCGGGGTATTAAAGCAGCGCGGCTTGCCGTACTTTTCCTGTAAATTACTCGTAGCTCGGAATACACCGCCAAACTTGCCGATATCTTCGCCAAGGCAAATAACCTTTTCATTTTCGGCCATGGCTGTATCCAACCCGTTATTGACCGCCTGAAGTAAATTCATACGTGATGTAGTAGTGTCGTTCATCAACTAACCCTCCCCGTGCATTCGATAGCTATCAGGATATTTGGCTACATGTTTTTTGAGTGATTCAAACTGCTCAGTAAGATGAGCGGGCGGGATTTTATAGACATCAGTAATCAAATCGTCGAGGGGCGGCTTGGGACGTTTCTCTGCCAGTTTGAGCTCGGCGAGAATCTCACTGCGAAAGCCCTTTTGGAGGTCTTCATCACGACTCTCATCCCACCACTGCTGTTTGATCAGCCAGTTTTTCATTCTGTTAATCGGGTCTTTCTGACGCCACTTTTCCTCTTCTTCAGGACTGCGATAACCACTGGGGTCATCTGAGGTTGAATGGGCGCCGAGACGGTAACTCATGGTTTCAATCAATACGGGTTGTTGCTGTTCTACGGCTATTTTTCGCGCCTCAATGGCAGCGGCGTAAACCGCCAGAATATCGTTACCATCGACACGGATGGTTTTAATCCCATAGGCCACTCCTCGAGGAGCAATACCGTCCCCAGCAAACTGCTCAGAAGAAGGAGTGGAAATCGCGTAGCCATTATTGCGCGCGACAAATACCACCGGGCTTTTCAGAACCGAGGCCATATTCAAACCCGCGTGGAAATCTCCTTCCGAAGCGGCTCCATCACCAAAATAACAGAGGGTACAGGCATCATTGCCGGCCAATTTTTGGCCGTAGGCATAACCTGCGGCCTGAGGAATTTGAGTTGCCAGAGGCGAGCGGATGGTCATAAAGTGTAGTTCACGACTTCCGTAGTGGACGGGCATCTGCCGCCCTTTGCCTAGGTCTTTGCTGTTGCTGAACAGCTGATTCATAAACTGCTCGGTGCTAAAGCCGCGAAAACGCAGAGCAACCTGCTCTCGATACTGACCCATCACCATATCGTCCGCTTTAAAGGCAGCGATTGTGCCTGCTACCGAGGCTTCTTCACCGGTACAGGTTAGATAAAAGCTCAACCTGCCCTGCCGCTGAGCCCCGACCATACGCTCATCAAGGATGCGCGTATAAACCATATCGCTGTAGATTTTTTGTGCCAGTTGCTGGCTGATTTCTGGCGCTTTTGCACCTTTGGTCAAACTTCCATCCGCCTGTAAAACACTCAGTGTGGGTATTACTAACGCGGACCCATCAACAAACACTGGCGTGGCGATTAAATTATTTTCTGCTATTTTGTTTTGTGCTCTTTTAACGACCATGTGACACCCCTAACAATTCCATTTATAGCTCTACTAGATAGCTCTACTAAACAGCTCAAGCATGACCTGTCTCTTGCAGACCATTGAACCCGTTTATAGCCTTTATGACAGGGCGCAAAATTAGCATGATGACCCCTAGAGAATCCTACCAAAGTGTTCAACCTGCGCCCTCGGTTAAGATAGGTTGTTGCGCAAATGTTGAATTTAACAACGAATTATTGCGCAAAGTTTCCTATACTCAGATTAAATACCAAATACAGAACAACCCGTAGCAGAACTCATAGTTTCAAAACTAAAGCGTAAACGCCTATTTGTAACCGAATTTGGATACAGACAGGAACTGCTGGACTGGCTGTTCAATAGATAGATTTATCACTATAAAAAGTATAGAAGCCCTATGACTGAATACAAATTGGATAATATTGACTGGAAGATCCTCAATATCCTGCAGTCCGATGCAGGACTCTCCAACTTAGAGTTAGCTGATCAGGTCTGCCTATCTCCATCACCCTGCTCTAGACGCGTCAAGAATCTTGAACAACTGGGTTATATAAGCCGCCGAGTAACACTCATAGACCCGCTTAAAGCTGGGCTTCCCGTCACTGTATTTGTGCAGGTCACCATGCACCATCAGGTAAAAAAAGATCTTGATCACTTCGCCCATCAAGTGCTCAACTGGCCAGAGGTCATGGAGTGCTATTTAATGACCGGCGATTTTGACTATCTAATTCGCGTAGTTGCTCCAGACCTGCACGCCTATCAAGAGTTTCTCGACAAACTGACCCAAGTTGACGGACTGGATCATGTTAAAAGCAGCTTTTCTCTTAAACCGATTTGCTATAAGACCGAGTTGCCGCTGGGGCATCTGATTTAGCTGGCTGCCATTCACTAGACGCGCAATTAAATCGCTCTTCCGCCACCCTGTCGGCAATTACAAAAGTCGGTACATTTTCTGCTTCGCTACGAACGAATATTTCTCTAAGGGTTGCGCCAATGCCCTCTACTTTGGTCGATAGATCACTGGCATAATTCGCTGCACTGTAATCTGCACTGAGCATTTTGCGCTGATAATAGACATCTATAATTCCACCGGCATTAACCACGTAATCCGGCGCATAAAGTACACCGCGATCATGAAGAATTTGCCCGTGAATAGGTGTCGCCAACTGGTTATTCGCTGCTCCAGCAACAATAGATGCCCTAAGTTTTTCAATGCTTTGATCATTAATCGCTGCCCCCAGCGCACAGGGGGCGAACACATCCACATCCAAGCTAAATATTTCGTCACCAGACACCGGGGTGGCATTGAGTTCGAATACGGCGCGATCGACACTAGTCTGCACAATATCGGTGACAAATAATTCTGCTCCCGCGTCATTTAAATACTCTGCCAAACGGTAGCCAACATTACCCAGCCCCTGTATGGCGACTTTTAAACCCTGAAGATTAGTCTGACCCAGCTTATAGGCAACTGCCTCCCGCAAGCTAACAAACACCCCGTAAGCTGTGCTTGGCGATGGGTCTCCACCATGATCCGAGGCTTTGTCGACACCACTGATATAACTGGTGCGCTGCCCCATTTTAAGGATATCGGGTACCGAGGTTCCCGAGTCTTCGGCAGTAATATAGCGACCGCCCAACCCCTCGATAAAATCACCCATGGCATACAGTAGGTCATCGCTTTTCTGGGTGCTTGCATCACCGATAATAACTGCCTTGCCGCCGCCCAATTTGAGATTGGCCAAGGCAGACTTATAGGTCATGCCTCGAGAGAGGCGCAGCACATCTGTCAATGCTTCTTCACCCGTCGCATAAGGCCACATCCGACAGCCACCGAGCGCTGGACCGAGATTGGTATTATGAACGGCAATAATTGCCTTTAAACCGGTTTTTTTATCGTTAAAAAAGGCGACTTGCTGATGATTATCAAACTCGCGATGAGAGAAAACCGACATATTCTGAACTCCAGTTCCTTTGGTTTATTAGGCTTTTGTATTACTGAGTAATAGCTGAAATTCTAGCAGTTGGCCTGCGAACAGAAATTGCGAATTCTTAATCGTAAGGGGAGTTTTTAGCAGTAGTTTCTGAAATTGATTTAACCTGAGCAATTATTCGCTACTGATGCCATTTTACGAAGAAACTAAAGGATGTTGATTGATAGCTGACCACGGGCAACACTGGTGCAGCTGAACTGCTCGCGGGCTAGGCGAATTTTCGCCGCCTGGTCATTGGTTAAATCTGCAATCTTTGCGGCCGAGGCCAATCGGTGACGAAGTCCTGTTTGATTGGCCACCTGAATCGCTAAACCAGGCCTAGCATTGAGTTCCAGCAACATCGGGCCACCCTGCTTATCCAGCACAATATCGGCCCCCAGATAATCCAGTCCGGTCATACTTGCACAGCTAGCAGCCAGCTCAAGTACCTGCTGCCAATGAGGAATATTTAACTGATCAAATAGTATTTCGGTATCCGGATGCTGGGTAACGATACGGTCATGCTGTACCGCGCAGATGCTCTTGCCAGTGCTAATATCAATACCCACGCCCACCGCACCCTGATGCAGATTAGCCTTACCATCAGAGCTATGGGTGGCGCAGCGCATCATCGCCATGACTGGAACGCCGCGGAAAACAATCACGCGAATATCCGGAACACCTTCAAAACTGTAGTCTTTGAGAACCGGATCAAAATCGATTAAGGCTTCGATCATGGCGCAATCGTTGCGACCGCCCAAGCTGTGGAGACCGGCGAGAATATTAGATGTATGGCGGCGCACCTCGCGCTCGTCGATCAGCGCGCCGCTGGACTTTACAAATAGATCCCCATCGCGGTCAGTGATCACCAAAATACCTTTGCCACCACTGCCCTGCGCTGGCTTAATCACAAAACTATCGCGGCCACTAAGTGTTTCGTGGAGGTTTTTAACCTGAAATTGATACTCCACCGTGCCATAGAGTTCTGGAACCGGAATGCCACGGACTAAGGCGGCACTTTTGGTTTGTAGTTTGTTGTCAGCAAGCCGGTAATTTTTGCGCTGGTTATAATGACCAATAAAACCAATATTGCGCTCATTCATCCCCAAGATGCCAAGATCGCGAAGCTCAAAGGGCGAAATCAGCTTTTTCATCGCTCTAGTCATAGCTCTATTTAGAACCCATATCTCGGAAACGATATAACTCGGAAAGACGATAACCGGTATATTTGCCGAATAGCAAAATTACTCCCAGTACACTCAACGTCAATTCAGGGAAATTAAACGTAAGGTGTTCAACCAGATGATTCGACATCACCAGATAAGCCATCACTGCCACCAATAAACTGCCACCCCCCTGAATCAATACTTCATGCCCACCCTCCTCTTCCCAGAGGATCGACATTCGCTCAATGGTCCAGGCAACAATCACGGTCGGGAAAAAGGTTACGGTTAATACTTGATCAAGACCCAGTCTGTAACTGATAACTGCCAGTGCAGCCATCAGCAGGATAACCATAATAATCACCGTTGCTACCCGTGCCACCAACAGCAAATTAAGCTGACTGAGATAGGAGCGGATCCACAGACCTATACCAATAAGGCCAAGGAAAATCGCCAGACCAATAAATAATGTAGTTTGAATAAATGCCAGTGCGATCAAGATTGGCATAAAGGTGCCAGAGGTTCTCACCCCGACCAATAGCCGCATAAATACCACCACCAAGGCGGCCACCGGAATCAATAGCAGACCTTTAAAAATACCCTGCTGTTCTACCGGCAGTGTATAAATTGAGAAATCCAATAGTGCGTATTGATCTGAGCGTTGCTCCATTCCCACGACCGCTTTGGCTGGGAGGCTATTGCTTACCAACGCAAACTCAAGGCTTGAATCGCGACCACCTACCACATTCAATACTGCACCATCGCCACGCTGCCAGATAAAAAAGTTATCCGGCAGGCCTAGGTTGGCGGTACTGGGATCAAAGATACTCCACTGCTCACCGCTATAAACTTCAATAAGCGAGCTTAGGGTCTGCCTGCGACGACCATCTTCCAAGACAATGCCGCGAATTTGGTGGGCGCTAATATCAGCCATTGCCAAGACATCCATGAGTACCGCAAAGGCGTCATCTTCATAAGAGTCGAGCAGAAACAGCGTATCCTGATCGGGCGAGTCGCGGAGAAACTCTTGCAACAGTAATTGCACGAAGCTTTCGATATTAGAGGACTGTTTCTGCAGCCTGTCGACCAAACGATCCGTAGCGGCCTGCTGATCTGGCTCCAACAGCGGCTTTTGTGGAATCTTGATAGGCAGTATCGGTAAGCTACTGTTTTGACTGGCGCGATAAGTCTGCATTTTATAATAGAGGGTCGTAGGTCGATCTAATTTTTGCCGTGTCCAGCGCGCGACACTACTTCCGGCGCTCTCCTCAATAATCGAAAAGCCAAACCCTGAAGAGGCAAAATGTTCCTCAAGAATCACCCAACCGGCCTGACCCGTGGGCAGTTTTAACTGAACATTTACCGGTGACCCAACCCGCGTATTCGTCGGTGCAAAACTCGTTTTTGACTCAATCGTCCACACCTCTCGATACTGATCCGGTACTAGGGGTAGATCTAGGCTAACCGCTTTGTATAGAGTTAGTCCTATACCTAATGCAATGAATACACCGGCGATCAAGCCAATTTGAACTTTAGAATTAATCATTAGCCGACGTCTTCTGTGCAGCCAAAGTATGGTGACGACTGACATCAACAATCATGCTATCAATCAAGAAGTTGCGCCCAATCAATAATGGATATTCGAAATTAGCGCGGTCAGTAAGATTTACATCAATTCTTGAGCGTGTATCACCCAACGTCACCCACATACGAACCACATACCGGCGCTGATCCGGCCCACCGCTCTGTTTAATAAGTACCCGTCGTCGCAGTCTTAATTCCTGAGATTTACGGCTACCCGTCACTGCATCTATCAACACAAAGCTTACATAGCGTTTGCCATCTTTTTCGATCAACTGAATATCTTCAGCATGGATCGAGGTGGTATCGGCACCCGTATCAATTCGCGACTCTATCCACAGGCCTGCAGGCTCTACTCTTGCCCACTCCACTGCGCCCACTATTGGTAAGTGCAACTTGCCTGCGGTGTTGGCCATTGGCGGCAGCGGCGCGGAAACTGTTTTGGTGACTATACGCTCAACAATCTGTGGTTCTGGGCATGTCTGCACAGCAATGGGTAACTCAACGATTTCTACCGCTGGACAATTATTTTCGCCCTGTTGAGGCATCAACGAGCAACCAGACAATAGGCTGGCGATCATCAAAAGTCCTAAGGAGAGTGATTTCATCAGTGGAGAAGTCGGTGAACCATCGGGAATCAACGTTATACCTTTAAGGTTGTGTGAATATGTAGGTCTGTAGATTTATCTGCCAATTAAACACAGATATTAATACCTTCCAGTTAACATAGCACATCAACTGTAGAATTTTTAATTCAGTATCTAGTTATAAAAATCGTTAATTAATTTATGGCGAAAAAAAAGGACTTCTTAAAGTCCTTTTTTCGCTATCACAACAACTAAGCAGAATTTTAAGGCAGGTCGTCGACCAACTCACCTTCAACCGGCTCAAGCAAATCTTCGCGATCCACATTCATGGCCAACATCACCGTAGCGGCAACATAAATTGAAGAGTAGGTACCAATACCCACACCGATCATCAGCGCAATAGCGAAATTATGAATCAGTTCGCCACCAATAAAGAACAGCGCCAACAACACCAACATGGTGGTCAACGATGTATTAATAGTACGCCACAGGGTCTGTGACAACGATTCATTGACCACTTCAACCGGTGTTGCCTTACGTATCTTGCGGAAATTTTCACGAATCCGATCTGACACCACAATCGTGTCGTTGAGCGAGTAACCAACCACCGCTAGGACCGCCGCCAACACCGTTAAATCAAACTCCAAACGCGCCAGCGAGAACACACCAAGAGTAATTATCACATCGTGAACAAGTGCCAGCACCGCACCTACAGAGAACTTAAACTGAAAGCGCACTGCTACGTAGAGCATAACCACAGCCAGTGCCGCTAACATGCCCAGGCCACCATCTTCACGCAACTCATCGCCAATTTGGGGGCCGACAAAATCAACGCGTCGCAGTTCTACTGCTTCACCATTGCTCTGTAACACCGCATAGACTTTTTCAGATACACTTTGATCGGGCTTACCCTGCAAACGAATAAGCACATCAGTTTCTGAACCGTAATGAACGACTACAGGATTTTCAAAACCTGCTGATTCCAACTGTTGACGAACAACAACCAGATCGGCCGGTTTTTCATATCCCACTTCGACCTGTGTGCCACCAGAAAAATCGAGGCCTAACACCAGCCCATTAATGGATAGTGAGACCACAGAAGCGAATAGTAAAACCGCAGAGAAGACCACCGCAATCTTGCGGAGGCCCATAAAGTTATACACTTTTAATTCAGTCATTGTCTTTTCCCTAGATCCAAAGCTTTTCGATTTTGCGTCCACCGACGGTTAGATTAACCAGCGAGCGAGTCAACAGGATGGCAGTAAACATCGAGGTCAAAATACCAATCGACAATGTCACCGCAAAGCCCTGCACTGGGCCTGAGCCAATCAAGAATAGAATCAACGCCACAATCAAAGTTGTAACATTGGCATCAAGAATTGAGACAAAGGCGCGATCATAACCAGCACTAATAGCCCCCTGAATCGATGCACCTGAGGCAAGTTCTTCTCGAATACGGGAGAAAATAAGCACATTGGCATCCACCGCCATACCTACCGTCAAAACGATACCGGCAATACCCGGCAGAGTCAGGGTCGCACCCATCAGTGACATAAAGGCAATCAGCAAGACCAGATTCATAGCCAGAGCAATATTGGCAAACACGCCAAATCCGCGATAGATCACCAACATAAACAACAGCACCATAGCCATGCCCACAGTGACCGATTTGACCCCCAACGCAATATTGTCAGCACCCAACGATGGTCCGATGGTACGTTCCTCAACAATATACATTGGTGCGGCCAAAGCACCGGCGCGGAGTAGCAGAGCAAGCTCAGAAGACTCGCGTTGCTCTAGACCCGTAATGCGAAACTGTTTACCCAACTGAGCCTGAACCGTTGCCAGACTAATAATATTTTTTTCAACAAACGGCACCGGCGTCAAAACCAGCTCACCATTCTCACCAAGAGACTTTTCAAGTTTGGTTTTGTATTCAATAAACAGTACACCTAGGCGACGACCAATATTGTCTCTAGTGGCATAACCCATCTGCCAACCGCCTTTAGCATCGAGCGTAATACTTACCTGTGGGCGACCATTTTCATCAAAGCTGGCCCGGGCATCAGTAACATTTTCACCGGTAATAACTGCCTTGCTCTCAAGTCGAGCATCTGGGCCCTGACCTGAGGGTGTACGAAAAGGAAATACTTCACCAATTCGATCCAGTGCCGCAAGACGGAATTCCAAGTTAGCCGTTTTACCAATTATTCGCTTGGCTTCAGCCGTGTCTTGAACACCGGGCAATTCAACAACAATGCGGTTTTTGCCCTGTCGGGAAACTAATGGCTCTGAAACACCGAGTTCATTAACTCGATTGCGCAGCGATGTGAGGTTTTGTTTGATGGCGTTATCTTCGATTTCGCGACTGGCTATTTCACTGAGCTTTAGCTTAAGTACGAGGGGGTTTTGACCCGGCTCAGATTGCGGTTGAAGATCGCGATAGGTAGTACGGATTAAAATTTTGGCTTTTTCAACCTGCTCGACATCACGGAATTGACCAATAATTTGATTATCTTTTAGCACCAGGCTGCGATAGCGAACACGCTCTTCGCGCAATGTTTTCTTAACATCTTCTATATCGCCCTCTAAGCGCGTAGTCAGCGCAGAGTCGAGATCAACCTCGAGTAGAAAGTGCACACCGCCCCTTAAATCAAGGCCCAACTTCATTGGCACACCGCCCAAATCACTTAACCAATCTGGGGTCGTCGGCGCCAGATTAAGTGCGACAATATAGTCACCGCCCATCTCGGCCTGAATCACTTCCTTGGCGCGCAACTGCAAATCTTTAGCGCGCAAACGCACCAACAGACTCTCACCGTCAGTTTCGCCAGCAAAGTACTCAATACCCGCTTCATCCAGCGAACGCTCAACCTTTTGCAGAACCGCTGCATCAATTTGCATAGCACCACTCTGCCCTGACAACTGAATAGCCGGATCTGGTGGAAAAAGGTTAGCCGAGGCGTAGATAAAACCAAAGGTGACAACCAGAAGAACCATCAGGTTCTTCCAAAGGGGAAACTTGTTAGGCATAGCAAGAGATTCCAATAAATTCAGCGGCGCATTATAGCGGCATTAGCATATAAATTGGGGGCGCATTTTCCGATTTAAACCCCAAGTAAAAAACTACCTATCAGGACCCTATATAAGGTCTATTGGTTAGGCTATGGATTAGGAGTCGCCTGCTGAGCATAAAACTCCTCAGCAAAGGCATCCAACCGCCCCTCAGCCACCGCCTCACGCAGATCCGCCATCAAAGTTTGGTAGTAACGTAAATTGTGAATCGTATTTAACTGGGCACTGAGCATCTCGCCGCACTTTTCCAAATGATGCAGATAGCCGCGACTAAAGTTAGTACAGGTATAGCAATCACACTGTGCATCCAGAGTATTGGTGTCATGACGGTGTCGCGCATTGCGAATTTTGATAACCCCGCGGCTGGTAAACAGATGACCATTGCGCGCATTGCGCGTCGGCATCACACAGTCAAACATATCAATACCGCGGCGAACGCCCTCAACCAAATCTTCCGGTTTACCAACACCCATTAAATAGCGCGGACGATCCGCAGGCATCTGGTGAGCCAAATGATCGAGGATGCGCATCATATCTTCCTTTGGTTCACCGACCGACAAACCACCGATTGCATAACCGTCAAAGCCAATATCAACCAACCCCTGCAACGACACATCGCGAAGCGACTCATACATACCGCCCTGAACAATACCAAACAGTGCTGAGGGGCTATCGCCATGAGCGGCTTTGCTGCGAGCCGCCCAGCGCAGTGAGAGTTGCATAGAATCACTGGCTTGTTTTTCAGTGGCTGGATGCGGCGTGCACTCATCAAAAATCATCACCACATCGCTACCCAAATCGCGCTGCACCTGCATAGATTTTTCTGGATCAATAAACACCGGACTGCCATCAATAGGTGATTGAAACTTCACTCCTGCTTCGCTGATCTTACGCATATCACCAAGGCTAAACACCTGAAAGCCGCCGGAATCAGTAAGGATTGGCCCCTGCCACTGAGCAAAATTATGCAGGTCGCCGTGGGCTTTAATCACCTCAGTACCGGGTCGCAACATCAGGTGAAAGGTATTGCCAAGAATAATCTCGGCGCCAATCTCAATAATATCTTTGGGCAGCATACCCTTAACCGTGCCATAGGTACCGACCGGCATAAACGCTGGGGTTTGCACCGTGCCACGAGGAAAGCTTATTTCGCCACGACGAGCCTTGCCATCGGTCGCGGAAACATTAAATTCCATAAAGCATTCGCGGGATTCTTTATCCGCAGGTAGATTGGCAGTCTCAGGCAGATCGGTCATTGAGGAATATCCTTGGCAGCAGTGGGATTGTTAATTAAAAACATGGCATCGCCATAACTAAAAAAGCGGTAGCGCTCGGCAACGGCTTCTTGATAAGCGTGCATTATAGATTTATAACCGGAAAAGGCACTGACCAACATTAGCAGGGTCGATTCCGAAAGATGAAAATTAGTCAGCAGTGCATCGACAACATTGAACTGATAACCGGGATAGATAAAAATATCCGTATCGCCTTCGAAAGAATCAATCTCACCCGAACTCGCAGCCGTTTCCAAACAGCGCACACTGGTCGTTCCCACTGCAATAACACGCCCGCCTGCAGCTTTGGTATCTCGTACCTGCTGGCAAACTTCATCAGTCACCTGCAACCATTCCGAGTGCATTTTATGATCGAGAATGTTATCCACCCGCACCGGCTGAAAAGTACCAGCCCCCACGTGCAGCGTAACAAAAGCGATCTGCGCGCCTTTCGATTTAATGTCGGCCAACATCTGATCATCAAAATGTAGCCCAGCCGTCGGCGCAGCTACAGCGCCCAACTGCTGAGCATAAACGGTCTGATAGCGGGATTTATCTTCATCCGTATCACTGCGGTCTATATAAGGAGGCAGTGGCATATGGCCAATTTGATCCAATACATCGAGTACCGGCGCAGTAAATTTCAATTCGAACAGGTCATCAACCCTACCAAGCATCTCCGCACTGTAACCATCATCAAATAACAGGTGATTGCCTTCTTTAGGAGACTTGCTGGCGCGCACATGAGCGCGAACCGTATATTTATCAACCACTCGTTCTACAAGCACTTCAAGCTTGCCGCCACTCTCTTTCCGACCAAAAAGCCGCGCGGGAATAACCTTAGTATTGTTGAAAACAATAAGATCTCCATACTGAATGTGTGAGAGTAAATCAGTAAATTTCTGGTGCTGAAGATTATCTGCCTGAGAGTCGAGATAAAGCAGGCGACTACCCTGACGCTGTTCAGCAGGCTGTCGGGCAATCAACTCATCGGGAAGCTCAAATTGGAAAAGATCACGGCGCATAGAGATAACTTAAAACGAAGTTTTTAGGGTAATTCGATATTAGCCCGCAAGGGTATAGAAATAAAAGCCAAAGGCCAAACCATTTAGTCAGAAAGCATTAAAACAATAAAGCTCGACAACATCAGTTGACCCACTCCCGATCACTGCTATAATCGCCGCCCTTCTGCCTGATACGGGTGGCTGTTAAAGTCTAAAGTCAGTGTGGTTAAATTGGTAGACGATAAGCAGGATGCTCGATTGTCGTGAAGGACAGGACGTCCGAGAGCGACCATAGGTCCAGTGCGAAGCCCTGGCAGGTTCAGACAACTCGGACTTAGAAGTACAGATTAAAATGCCAGTGTGATGGAATTGGTAGACATAGGGGATTCAAAATCCCCCGCCCTTAAAAGCGTGCCGGTTCGAGTCCGGCCACTGGTACCAAACACAAAACCCTGCCTCGAAAGAGGCGGGGTTTTTTGTTTGGCATCTGCGGTCGGCGAGACCGGCACCTCGGTTCGACTAATTGCGTATGCAATTTGGACGCGGAACGAAGTGAAGGCGCCTGCGCAGCAGGTGTTAATAGCCCATAGGCTATTAACATCATTCCGGCCACTGGTACCAAGCATGCTCTGAACCCCCTGTAATCATTAGACTGCAGGGGGTTTTTAGTTTTTAAACCGTCAATTCCTGCCAAAATTCCTGCCAAAGATAATCCCGCTTATAAGATTATATTTGCGCCCTATTGATAGGGGGCGGGGGGAGTCTTTGGTTATCTGGTATTGTTACTGTACCTGCGTGGATACTTTATAAGCTGAATTTAAAAGAGGGCTAATTCTCAATGGCTAGGGTAAAAGTGTTTGTATGTGCGCCTCTATTTCCCCTGCAGTTGTTCGTTCAGCATCAGATGCTATAACACCTGAAACAAGAGCATCACCTCTAAACCCATAGGCATACCTAATAAGAATGAGACCATCGGTTAAAGCGTCAAAACTTCCATTTTGGTCGACATCTAGAATAGAGTAAGAATTCAAGGTGTTAGGTTCGCAGTTTTCATCTAATTGAGGCATTACACCCTCAATAGCTTCCCCTGGCCAGCCTGTTGTTCCTGAGCAGTAGTAAATGTTTTGAATCTGGTTCTCTGAAAAAGCGGCAGGGTGGATTACAGGGCGGTTGCCACTGAAGCGTATAATGTCTAGTTGATTAGCATTAAAAGCAGTATTGCCAACGCTAGTAACGCTACTTGGAATAGTTACGTTTTCAATATTATTGAAAGAAAACGCACCATACCCAATTGAAACTATACTCTGGGGCAATGTAACGGTATCAATTAACTCCTCATAGCTAAAAGATGAATCTTTTATGCTTGTGACACTATAGCCATTGATTATCTCGGGGATTATCAAATCACTTGGGCAATCTTCTAAACAGCCAGTTATCTCAATTTCATCATTGATAATGTCATATGTGAGCATGCCATCTGTCGCATCAATTGTGTTGTCTAATGGTGCGAAATCATCCTCGTCCAAAACGCCATCATTATCATCATCAGGGTCGGTATTATTGCCAATGCCATCAAGGTCAGTATCTAGAGTCTCAGATGGGTCGAAAGGGAATGCATCCTGTGTGTTTTTCACACCGTCATTGTCTGAATCGCAGTTTTCATCTAATTGAGGCGTTACACCCTCAATTACCTCTCCTGGCCAGTCATCTGCATAGTCGCAGTAGTAAATGGTCTCAAGAAGATTAGAGTTAAAGGCAACCTCTCCAATTTCAGGCCTATCTCCCAGAAAAGTTATGCTTGTTAATTGGTTCGTATAAAAAGCACCATACCCAATAATGTTAACCCTATGTGGGATAGTAACGCTGGTCAATTGGTTAGAGCCAAAAGCACCCTCAGAAATGATGGTTACGGTATCTGGAATAGTGAGGTTAGTTAATCGGTTATACACGAAAGAATACATCTCAATAGTGCTTATGCTTTCCGGGATAACTAGGCTGGTTAAACGGTTGCTATCAAAAGCAAATGCCCCAATGCTGGTCACGCTATCAGGGATTTCTATAGTTTCTAATCGGCTGCCTAAGAAGGCGTTTACGCCAATACTGGTCACGCTATCAGGAATAATAACGCTGTTAAAACGGTCGCCCCAGAATGCCTCATCACCAATACTGGTTGCACTATAACCATCAATCTCCTCAGGAATAACCAAATCACTTGGGCATTCACCAACACAACCAGTAATCTCAGCACCGCCATCAATGACATCGTAAGTAAATTCATCACTACTTGAGGCAAAATTACTTCCTATTAAAAAAATAGAGCTAAGTATGTATTTAGAAAGGGGGCGTGAGGGCATGATTATTTACCAAAATTGAATAATTTGTTATGAGTCTACTGCTCTAACCAGCTGAGCTATGGGCGGTTTTCCTTGGCTGCCCTTAAAGTCATTATAAATCAATGAGATAGACTAAATTACTACTTTCTCCTGATGAGTACATATTAACTAATAATGCTCATGCGTCAATAGATTAAATGACTAACTGTAACCTCTACTGTACCTAGAATATCTGCCGTCTTGCATGAGGGGCGGGGCTACGGTGGCGTGAGATTGTTACTGTACCTACGTAGATAAAAATCAAGCCAATTCCAAAAAAACTGATCATTTGCCAGTGATTGCGCCTAGGCACAAAAAAACCCTGCATTAACAGGGCTTCTTCGAGGAGACTACCCTAGATAGTTGGAGAGTTTTAGGCCTCCGTATCAGATTTCCAAGGCACTATATTTTTCATCTTCATTCTATTCATAAACAGTTTATATTTGCTTTGCTCTTCTTTCCATTCTGTTAGCCACTGATCACCAGTGCGTTCCGCATCAAGGAATACTGCATTGGTAATCATAATGGGTATCAAAATCGTCAAATGAACAACGACACTGACCACTGTACTGTAACCCAGCCAGCCTAAGTAATAGGTCGCAATAAATCCAAATGTAACACTCCAAATCGTAAATAGCACCATCATAAAGTATGACTGCAGAGTGTTGTCTGGAATGAACCTTAATGGATTAACTTTAGCGTCCATCACCTTTCGCCAAAGGTTAATCACCTGCATTACTAATCGTTTAAAAATATTTGGTTTATCCATTTCCTTCTCCATTATTATTGCTTTTATAAGACTATAGACACTATGTTTACACTCTACCATCAAACAGGTGGCAGGGTGACTATGGCTTAAATAACGGGCTAACGTAGCGGTTGTTCAATCCGATTTTGAAGTCCGGTAGTACACATTACCGTGCCATTTAGCTGTCTATAAGTTCAATACGTTAATCGGAAGAAATTAGACTCAAATGATAAAAACCATACCCGCTATAAAAGTGACATCTGCAGCCATTGGGATTTAGATTATATGTCGACGGAAGACATTGATAAGCTCTTTGGAAAGGGTAATGTGGAGACTACGGCAGTTCGCAGGAAGAAGGATAGGTAATCGGCGGTTAGGCCGAATATCCACCACCCATGTAATGAGTTTTTTCTAATTTGGTTCGGATAACGTGAGAATCCAGAGTGAAGCGAAGGCGTCTGCGTAGAGGGTGCTAAAAGATAATTCACACGCATAGCTATTAATCTATTAATCTATTAATCTATTAATCTATTAATCTATTAATCTATTCATAGATAATTTTGATAAGGTTCACGTTTTATAATTATATTTTTACAATAATCGCTAATTTACAAAAATAAAAAAACAATATTATCGGAGAGTTATTTAATGCGAATTTATATATCTACCCTATTGTCTCTAACACTTTTAGGCGCCGCACCATTTAGCGCAGCAACAGACAATAGTTCATCAGGTCTCGTAGGATCTAATGATGCCTATAACTTTAAAATACTAGACCATTCGAGAGACACCAATACAAAACAACTCCTACAATTACAGGCATTGCGCGACGGTGAGCTAAAACAAAAAATCACTTTCGGTGGACAGGTAACTGCCCTAGTGAATTATCAGAAATCAAACATCGACACTAAGTTTGGCTGGTTGATGCGTCACCCTACGGCATCCAACCAAATCGGTAAAACAGTCTCTGAAGCAGTTATTCACTCAAGTAACCTGAATCTGACTGCACGTCTGACTGAAAATCTAACCGGCTATGTTGAGCTGCTTTATAATCCCGAGCAGAATTTTGCATCCGGCTCTACTATAACTGGCTTGCCACGCAATAACGTTAATATGCGACGCGCCTATTTATTGTTTGGCAACCTCGCCGACTCAAACATGTATGCCTCTGTTGGTAAGATGGATATTCCTTTTGGTCTAAACGACACCGTTAGCCCATTCACCAACTCTACAAACTGGCACTCATTTGCTGGCTTGGCTTACGGTGGATTAGTCGGATACGCCAAAGATAATTTACATTTACGTGTAATGGCGATACAGGGTGGCGCGCAGTTCAGAAATGCCAACACCCCTGTTGGCGCTGACAACACTAACGTACCTTCTTTACTGAATAACTTTGCCTTTGATGCAAACTATACTTTTGCTCTTGAAAACAGCGGTTCTCTGCAGGCTGGTGCCAGCTATCAGTTTGGTACTGCTTACTGTCAGGAATATGTGGTCAAGCACTTCCGTGGCTGTGAAGACAATGTAGACGCGGTTTCTATTTACACTTTATACAAAAGAGACCGATTAACACTGTTGTCAGAATTTGCAGAAACGCTAAAAGTTTGGCCGGGTACAGCTAACCCTAACTTCCCTGCTTATGCTGAATTTGAAGCTGTGAAAAACTTCACATGGACTGTTGGCGGAAGCTACGCTTACGACTTTGGTCTTAAGCAAAATGTCGACCTCTCGGTAGAATTCAGCCAATATGTCGCTGGCGATAAAGGCTCCCCATGGGAGAAGCAAGACCAATTAGTTCTGGGTGCTTCTTACATGCCCGAAGCTAACGTCAAGTATTTTGCTGAATTAGTTCACGCTGCTGGCTGGGTTCCGCTTAACTTCTTGAGCGGCGGCCATATGGACCCCAATAACGAACAGCCTAATGTACCATTCCTTCATGAATCATGGTCTGAGGCAGATGCTAAAACCAATGCAATTGTTTTCGGTGTGCAGGCAGCATTTTAAGTAAAGTTAAAACACTGAGTACGAAAAAGCCGTGATTCATCACGGCTTTTTTTATGGCTAAAATAAAGTGGGACTTTGCAAAAACTAATTATTTTTTAGTGATTTTAAGCCCCATTTTTTCAACCTAACACAATAAAACACAAAATAGAAATCTCATATAAATCAGTGGAATATCAAAATAATATCTGAATTTATTTGCGACAAAATGAACTTAAATCATATTCAACTACCCCATAAACTTATAGGAAGTACGGACGATTTCAAACAATATTACACAAACGAGTCAGTTGAATTAGTCCCAGAGTTTTTCTCTGAAGAAATAGGTCTATTTAATTACAAGTTTGAATAAACCAATTTTTAAGCAGTTTGTATTTCAATGGAATCCAGAAAACTTTTGGGATATTTAAATATATGGTGCCCGGGGCCTCCCTCACCGCCTTATGCAGGCACTATAAAACACAATTAAATTATATATTTACAGGATATTAACTCATGAACACAGACATATTTATGTCTACTGTTTTGTCTACTATTGCTAGTAGCTCACATAAGGTGCTTTAAACCCTTAAGCCCAGCTAGTCAATGATAACTCTTATTTAGACGCTTTATATGTAAGCTGTTCTGCATGGCAATACAGGCTTATTGAGGGGCTTTAGCGGATCGCTATACATTGATGGATCATGCGAAACTGGCGCTCAGACAGGTCCTGCATTGCGCTGTGAAGAGGCTCGATGAGATAGCTAGCTATGTGTGTTAGCCCGTCCATTAGGCAGTAACTATTATTCACATGTAGCTGAAGTCTTGCGGCACTAGGGGTGCTTAAATCTTATAGGGTATAAGGTATTCTTTTTATCGAGAGCGATTAGGTTTTGTAAGAGCCGCCCCCTCACAGGGCCGCTAAATTTTTTTCGCACTCTTATACATAGTCAAAGCAGGAATCGCTGCTGCTGCTAGGTTAGCAATAATTACGATCAATACTAAGTGCAGAGCGCTTCCCGACAAAATATTCGATTGAATATACAAACCATATTCAGAGGCCAGGAAATTCCCGGCAGTAACCAAGCATGCATATAGTATTGACACACCAAGCACAGTACTCAGCAGGATAATCAGCAAAGCCTCTAGTTCTATCAGTAGAAATAAAAATATAGGTGGAGCACCAATAATCCTAAGCAGTTGCACCTCGTGATTGCGCTCCCGAATCGAGGCCAACAACATAGCACTCAGTCCTAGTAGCGCAGCGATAAGAATAAGCACTGAGATTAAACGCAGTGTATTTTCCAGAACGTTCATCATTTGCCAAAGTTCTGATAGTGCAACGCCCGGCAGTATCGCCAGAAGAGGCTCCCTACCGTACTCGTTAATTGTTCTTTGAACGCGGAACGTTGCCATGCGGGATTTTAAACCCAGCATAAAAGCGGTAATGCTTTCAGGTTGAAGCTGAAGCTGCTTTATATGATCTGTAGTAATGCTGGCGGCAGGCATTTTTATGCCCTGTTGCCAGCCGATATGAATAGCTTCAATACCCGCCAAACTAACGTGTAATGTCTGGTCAACAGGTGTTCCTGTAGGCGCTAAAATACCGACAACCTTAAATGGGCGATCGTCGTGTTGACTGAAGCTGGTGCTCGCTAAACCATGGGACAAAACCACCTTTTCACCCATTGAATAGCCAAGCGTTCGGGCAATATCAGAACCGATCACAACATCAAATACCTGATTGAATGCATGACCTTGCTCAAAAGTCAGCCCGCGTTGATTGCCGTAGCTGAAGAACTCAAAATAAACCCCGGTTGTGCCCATCACCGGATAGCCCCTATGTGAATCACCGAGCACAATAGGAATAGCCCACTTCACTTGCGGCTTGGAGGCAATATCCTCAAAAGATTCCCAAGTGATGTTATTGGTGGGAGAACCAATACGAAAAACCGAATACAACAATAGATTAAGACTGCCCGTCCTGGCGCCAACGATAAGATCGACACCAGAAACAGTATTGGCAAAACTTTGTTTGGTCTGATAACGCATATGTTCCACGGCCAATAAAACAAAAATACTGACAGTCATGGCCATTAGGGTGAGAATCACTGAGCCTCTGCGATTGAGCAGACTCTTTAATGCCAGTTTAAAAAACATCATTCATCTCCCTTCAAACAGCTAATATCAGACAGCGCGTCAATGCGTTTGAAATATCGAGACAATGACAGATCGTGGCTGACGAAGACTAGGGTGATATTATTTTCTGCAGCCAGGGGCATCAACAAAGACATAAAGTTATCACGGTTGTGTTGGTCGAGTGATGAGGTGGGTTCATCCACTATCAATAGTTCTGGTTTATTGATAAGCGCGCGGGCAATCGCCACGCGCTGCTGCTGTCCAATACTGAGTGTATTGGCCTGCTTGTTCCAATCAGCCGGCGATACGTTTAATTTTTCCAACAGTGCTTCTATTTCATTTTGTTTTACGCCTGATCTTCCATGCTTGCCGAAATGGGTGGCTAACTGAATATTTTCTAGCGCATTTAAATACGAGATTAGGTTGAATTGTTGGAACACATAGCCAATATGATTGGCTCGAAATCGGTCACGTTGATGCTGACCCATCTGATCTAGGCGCTTATCCAGAATAGACAGTTCGCCAACAGTGGGGGCGAGCATGCCGCTAAGCAGATTGAGTAAGGTGGACTTTCCGCACCCTGAAGGGCCGTGCACAAAGACCTGCTCCTGAGACCCTACAACCCAGTCTGGAATATTGAGTACTGGCTTATCCAGTGAATCAGGATAGGCGTAATGAACGTTTTTAAGAGTAATAGTCATAATATTGATCAATATTTTGTTGGTAGAAAGCCCATAGAACAAATAACTGAATATGAATGATACAATGTATCACTTGCGATGAAGACTTAAAATTATAATCCTAACAAAGTGATAAAAATGAATACTATTCGGCAATTGATTTTAGGGTTACTGATGGCCCCAGCGCTAGGTGTTTGCAATAACATAGATCAAACAAAACAACTCAGCGCCACTGTTAACTCAGACGCCAGTATTCAGCAGGTTTCTTTACAGTCGGTCAATAAAGAAAAAGTTCAACCTTATATTCAGCAAAAAGAAAAACGTCCAAAGTCTGACTTCAAAACAGTTGAATGGATTGATCTGATGCCTAAAGAGGACTTGGATGCACTATTAAACCCACCCAGCTACATCACGGATATCATAGACGGTTCGATTGAAGACCAGATCAGCAGTCAAATTCAAAACTCTATGGAGAGCTCTATTGAGGCGGCTAATCAGGACCGCTATCAGCAGGCGCTGGCATCCACCCTTGTAGTTCCGGAAATGAACGACAAGGCGATTCGAATTCCCGGCTTTATTGTCCCTGTAGAATTTGATGATCAGCAAATCATCACTCAGTTTTTCCTAGTGCCATTTTTCGGTGCCTGCCTCCATCTGCCACCACCACCACCCAATCAAATAATCTTTGTTAACTATCCCGAGGGAATAAAACTAGACGCTCTATACGATCCGTTTTGGATTTCAGGGGTTTTAAAAACATCATTAATCGAAAATAAAATCGCAACAGCGACATACAGTTTAGACATGCAATATTTTGAAGAGTACAGAGATTAAAAGACCAGATTTTTTTTGCACTGCTGAATGTATTAGTCGTTATGCATACAGGCCAATAACTGTGCTTCCCAATTGCTATTGATACTGTCAGAGATAATCTCAATACGGCTTTCTATGCAATCATCCAATTCAATTTCCGTCAAGGTGTCAGGCGTTAGGTTATAGCCAAAAACACCACTTTCAGTAATAAACACCGCCTTCATTCTTTCAGCAATTATGCCACTTAAAAACGAGAATAATTTTTGGTAATTAAACACATGACTTGGTAAAACGCGCCAGCCGATGCTATAGAAGCCTTCACCCTCATTGACCGCTTTAATATAACCACTATCAGGAATCGGTAGCTCGGACAATAAGGGTTTTTCTTCACCTGAATGGTGATGATGAGCTTTAACTTTAGCCGCCGTTTTACCTTGCAAATGTAGGGGCGCAATTTCACCATTTTGCGCAAATAACACCACAGCGTCGATTGCCCCCTGTTGCTTCGCGTAGGTTTCAAGTTTGGCCTTATCTTCGTGCTGATATAAATCCTGCTTGTTACCGACGATAATATCCGCAATGGCAATTTGCTGATTAAATGTTTGATGTGAGGTGTAGCGTTGATCTGAGAGTTTACGAGCATCCACCAAAGTGATAATTTTCTGTAAATCAAGGGTGTCTTGGTAGTAGTCCGCAGAGAGCACTTGCAACACTTCTTTGGGGTGCCCCAGACCGGTTGGCTCAATCAATAACCGATCCGGTTTAGCCCGTGTCAGCAGTTGATTTAAGGCAACCTGCATAGGCAACCCTGCTGCACAACACATACAGCCACCTGGAACCTCGCGAATAAATACACCCTGTTCCTCACCATGCTGGCCTTCAAACAAGCTGCCATCCACACCAATCTCGCCAAACTCATTGACGAGAACCGCCCAACGTTCATCTGCAGGTTTAGACTTCAACAGATGCAATATAGCGGAGGTTTTTCCCACGCCTAAAAAGCCGGTAATAATATTGGTAGGAATAGCCGAAATACGTGTCTTCATAGGTATTTTTTAATAGGTTTTTTCACTTGCAGTATCTGATTTTCTTATAGATGTTTTAATACAGCTATGCAGTGCGAGCCGAGCAGTTATTGCACAGGCATTGCAGCTCTAACTGCGGGTTTGTAAGTGTGTAATCTGCTTTGCCCACCAGGTCACCCAGTTCATTGATAATGCTTTTAGAAATTGCGATTTCTTTGGTACCTTGGCATTCACCACAGATTAAAAATTGCGGGATTTCATGCGCGTGGTTACAGCTGATATGGGAACAGGCAACGTATTTATTGGTTGAGCTTAGCTTGTGGACTAAATCTTCTGCTTCGAGAAATTCTAAAATGCGATACACAGACATTGCCGGCATGGATTTTTCCGCGACCTTTTTATAAGCATCGGTGATTTCATAGGCCGACAAAGGTGTGCTGGAAACTAGCAAGAGCCTCAAAACGCCTTTGCGCTTATCGGTCAAACGCCCACCAGAACGTGCGCAAAGGTCCTCTGCTTTATCGATAACGCGATTGAGTTGCTGTTTATTCATAGGGCGCCTACTTTGTGCCATTGGTTAAGCTTGATCTGCTTGCATTATGCCGTTGATCAACCTGGTCAGAAATCTGTTTAACGGCGTCCACTTTATCTCAAGAATATTGCACTACTAGTGTATATCAACGACACAGCGCCTTGCTTGGTTTCTGTTACCCACATCGCATTAATTTGTTCAATTCCTGGGAACCTTTTGAAGAATAAAACTTCTACAGAATCTAATTTTTCAGGATTGTCACAGCTAAAGTGGTAACGCGCAGATATTTCACTGTGGCCATCATCATGCTTTGCTGAATGATTATGGTGCTCGTGCTTATCCTGTTCCTCAGCAATCACGCCAGACATGTTGACCCCTGTTGTTTTTGCCTGACAGCGCGTGCCATCAAACGAAAACAGAACATCGGGCTGTTTTAAGATCATTTCTGCTTGTCTTACTGCTTTGCGTTGCTCCAGTGACTTGGCTATATGCTCAAATCCCAATATATTTGCCGCTGGAGATTCGAACTGTATCTCTAGCACCCCATTTTCTAAGACCAACGTAAGCTCGGCTTGCCCGTGCCTATGAGCTTCATGAGTGCTCGACTTGGCAATACCTGACACCGTTATGAGGGTTGGCAAAAACAATATAAATAAGTAACGCGCAATAAATGTCATAGCTATTTAACTCCTAAGTCTTAACTCACAGCGAAAAATTAGTAGCTAAAATCGAGTGTTAATAATAGGCGACTTTCACCTGCTGGCAAAGCGGGCGAACGATGCACCAATCCCGCGTTTTCATTGCCTTCCCAAAGCTCGCCCTTTAACAGAGCAACTTCACCACAGTTAAGTTGCTGGATGTCATTCGCAGTTTTATACAAACCGGATTCGCTGTCGAGCTTGCCATTGCTTCCGAGACCCAATTTTTGACGATCAACTGCCTGGTGGGGCAACCACTCTGTCGCTATACCCTGATAGGTTGTAACAAGGCGACAGGGTATTCTATCGATATGGAATTTTGGGCACATCGCGCGATTGAGTACGGTTAAACGTAAGCCTGCACGCTTAAGCTCAAACAGGTAGCAAAACATTTCCACCAGCTGAGCAACGTTTTCTCTTAGCTCAAGTTGAGCGCTATCACCTAAAGATTCACTCAAGCTTGAAAGCACAGTTTGTGGGGTGACGGTCATGGAAGCCTGGAAGTTTGGGTTCGACTTTATAAAGGCATCGACAGAATTTTTCAGTGTTTCGGATAGCTCTCGCTTCCAAATAACCATATTGCTTTGTTCAAGGTAGATGTCAGTCAAAACTCCCGGCTCGTCGCCTTGAGCAGCACGCCGAATTTTTACCTCACTATCATCGTAAGAATCAAAACTGGATCTGTTGGCCGGACTTATACTGTTCATTCTTGCACCCAAGCAGGGAATGGATCCTGCAATGTCGCCCAGTAAGCTTTGCCGCGCAATACTTCTACTTCACTTAACAGGCAATCATCAAGGGCTTGAGTGAAGCCGCTTTGATCCAGGCCCTGACCGATAAATACCAACTCTTGGCGCATATCACCAAAGGGTTCTACCCACTGCTTTTCAATCGAGGAGAGATATTCTTCGTCGGTGGGCCATTTTTCTTTGGGTAGCGCTTTCCAAAACATCCCGGCAAAACCATAGCGTGCAATGCCGCCCGCTTGGCTCCATTGACCGGCAAATTCGGGGCGTGAAGCCAACCAAAAATAACCTTTGGAACGGATCAGCTTGCCATACTTATCTGTGCTGTGGAGAAACTGGTGAAATTTTTCCGGATGAAAAGGTCGCCGTGCTTCATAGGTAAAACTGGCAATGCCGTATTCTTCCGTTTCAGGAACATGCTCACCACGCATCTCTTTAAGCCAACCCGGCGCCTGTTGAGCTCGCTCAAAATCAAATAAGCCGGTACTGAGCACTTCATTGACATTCACCTGGCCCTGGAAGATCGGAACTATTTTCGCGTCAGTATTTAGGGTTTTAAGAATTGCGGTTAAGCGGTCTATATCAGAGGCACTCGCCAAATCAGTTTTACTGATAAGAATAACATCGGCGAACTCAACCTGGTCAACAAGTAGATCGGCAACACTGCGCTCATCTTCTTCACCTAGAGATTCACCTGTATCCTGCAGGTATTTTGCCTCGTCATAATCCTTTATAAAGTTGACCGCATCGACCACAGTGACCATTGTGTCCAAGTCGGCAACATCAGATAGCGAGACACCATCTTCATCGGCAAAGGTGAAAGTTTCTGCGACAGGTAGAGGCTCTGAAATCCCAGTAGATTCGATGACCAGATAATCAAATCGCCCCTCCTGCGCAAGCTTGGTGACTTCCTCCAACAGGTCTTCCCGAAGCGTGCAGCAAATACAGCCATTGCTCATTTCAACAAGCTTCTCTTCACTGTGGTTGAGTGACACATCGTTCTGGATTATCGCTGAATCAATATTGATTTCACTCATATCATTGACGATAACCGCGACTTTCTTGCCTTCTCGATTATTCAGAATATGGCTAAGGACGGTGGTTTTACCAGCCCCTAAAAAGCCTGAAAGTACGGTTACAGGCAGTTTATGTGTTTGTGTCATTAGTCTCTCCATATTGAGCAGTCTTGACCTCTGCAGGGTAAAATAATCAATCTTTTAAATATGATATATCATATCATTAATTGATTAAAACTATTTTACGCGTATATGCTTTTTTTGGTTCACACCAGGTAGAGCTTAGAAAATGAGTACTTTACATATCAACTGCCCCTCTAGCGTTGATCGTCGTGCCAATAAGGCCTGAAAATTTAGACGAAGAAGTCGTGATTTATCACGATTACTTTTGGTGCTCGAAAGTGGACTACTAAAGAAAAGGTTTGATGGGGAGAGATTAGGGTATGACTGAAAATATTGGTATATGGTGCCCGGGTCCGGGTTGATCAAATCAGCCTTTGGGCTGCTTTGACCCCTTTGGGGCTTCGTCGCTAAGCGACTCGTTCAACATGCTTAGCATTTTGTGAACCTCACCGCTTCAAGTCCAAAGATTGGAGTTTTAAATTAACTTGGGCAGTGGTACTAACGTCAGGGGTATTATGGTGCCCGGGGCCGGACTTGAACCGGCACGGTGTTGCCACCGAGGGATTTTAAGTCCCTTGCGTCTACCAATTTCGCCACCCGGGCAGGGGGACTTCTTCGAAGGCTGGTATTGCCTTTGGCTAACATTGAATTATTAGCCGGTGGAACTTGGAGGCGCGGGTCGGAATCGAACCGACGATGGCGGAGTTGCAGTCCACAGCATTACCACTTTGCTACCGCGCCTTGTAAATCTTGTATCTTAACTTCCCGTCGGTCTCACTCTTTAGACGGGTCGGAAGAATCTTAACAGTCTATCGACAGTTAATCCCCTTCGGGCTTCGCTACGCTCGTTGCTAATTGCTTCGCAATTGGTCGGACCGACGATGGCGGAGTTGCAGTCCACAGCATTACCACTTTGCTACCGCGCCTTGTAAATCTTGTATCTTAACTTCCCGTCGGTCTCACTCTTTAGACGGGTCGGAAGAATCTTAACAGTCTATCGAAAGTTAATCCCCTTCGGGCTTCGCTACGCTCGTTGCTTCGCAATTGGTCGAACCGACGATGGCGGAGTTGCAGACCACAGCATATTTGCTACCGCGCCTATTAACTCTTTTAACGCCTCAGTAATACTCTAACTTTTCAACGATGCGGTATTCTAGGGAATACCAGCAATAAATCAACTACTTATCGACTCTATTAACTACTTATCTTCACCGGCGCTCAATTGCGGCCATGCGGCGCGCAGGTAGTGCACCATAGACCAGAGCGTAAGTGCCGCTGCAACGTATATTGCAACAAAGCCCAACGAAGTCAGGAACTCTTGTTCAGGCTTGGCTGCAAGCAGTAAGGCAATGGCGACCATCTGAACCCAAGTCTTAACTTTGCCAATGGTGGCTACGGCCACTGTGCCGCGATACCCCATCTCTGCCATCCATTCACGAAGTGCTGAAATCACAATTTCACGACCAATAATGACGATAGCAGGCAATGAGAACCAAGGTGTCGCATGCACTTCCAGCAACATCACCATTGCAGCCACTACAATAAGCTTGTCGGCCACTGGGTCGAGAAAGGCGCCAAAGGCTGTGATCAAATTGTATTTGCGTGCCACATAGCCATCGACCCAGTCAGTTGCCGCTGCTAAGCCAAAGATTGCCGCCGCGGCTAGGTTATTCCATTCCCACGAGGTGTAGTAGACGATCATAAACACTGGAATCAGTGCAATTCTCAGCAGCGTTAGGATATTGGGTAGATTCCACATTACTTGTCTTCTTCTCTATTGACTTAAGGACGTTTTTTAAACAACCGCAAACTTACTCATTGTACAGTGCGCTGTAAATAGCATCAGCAACCTTTTTGCTTATATTTGGTACTTTCATCAAATCGGCTACGCTAGCTTTTTGAACTTCTCTTATGCCACCGAAGTGCTTAAGCAGATCACGCCGCCTGGTTGCACCCACCCCGGGAATACCTTCCAGGACGGATGTACGGCGTTTTTTGTCACGGCGCTGCTTGTGCCCGGTAATTGCAAATCTGTGGGCCTCGTCGCGTATCTGCTGTATTAGGTGCAGTGCGGCCTGCTGCGGGCGGCCAATAATACGATTATTTTGGTCGGCGAGAATTAGGGTTTCTAATCCTGGCTTGCGGGTTGTGCCCTTGGCTACGCCAAGAATCATTACCCCGGCCACACCCAGATCATTTAATACCTCTTTGGCAATACCAATCTGACCTTTGCCACCGTCAATCAACAGAATATCCGGCAGTTTGCTTTCACCTTCCATCAACCTGGTGTAACGTCGACGAATGGCCTGTTCCATGGCGGCGTAATCATCACCGCCGGTAATGCCCTCAATATTAAAGCGCCGGTAATCACTTTTTAGTGCGCCGTTATTATCAAATACCACACAGGAGGCGACCACGGCCTCACCGCTGCTGTGGCTGATATCAAAGCATTCGATGCGCTCTGGCATTGCTTCTAGTTCAAGCGTTTCGCGCAGAGATTCAAACCGTTGTTCCTGGGTCTTTTTCGAGGCTAGTTTGCCGGCAAGATTTTGTTCAGCGGTGCGCTGGGCCAATTCTAGCCACTTGGCCCGAAATCCACGCACAGAATGGCGTATTTCGATATTGCGTTGCACTCGTAACTTAAGTGCTTCCGTCAGCACCTCAGCACTATCAATTTGCGCATTCAATAAGATTTCTTTGGGTAAATCCGGTCGCCCCCCCCCCGCCAAATACAGTAGCGGCAGAAAATCATCCAAGAGTTCGCCGCAATCTTCTGCAAGAGGTGCTTTGGGATAGTAGCTGCGACTGCCTAAAATGCGCCCCTGACGGATATACAGCATATGCACACAGGCTTGACCATTACTGATGGCGGCGGCCACCACATCAATGGTGCCCCTCCCCTTTTCGATCACTTGCTGAGCCTGAATTTGCCTTAGGGCGGAGATTTGATCACGGCTCTCGGCAGCTTTTTCAAACTCTAGTTGCTCCGCCGCCGCTTCCATATCACGCTCGAGTTGCTTTAATATCTTGTCGCCTTTGCCATCCAGATAGAGCCGCGTAAGATTCACATCTGTGGCGTAATCCTCCTGACTTACCAAATCCACACAAGGGGCAGTACAGCGCTTGATTTGGTATTGCAGGCAGGGTCGCGAGCGGTTTTTAAAAAACACATCTTCACACTGACGCACTTTGAAGGTTTTCTGAAGAAAGCTCATGCTTTCACGCACGGCATAAGAATTTGGAAAGGGTCCAAAATAGGTCCCTTTGGCCTTTTTCGCTCCGCGATGGAATGCTAGCCGCGGCCACTTATCCTGATCGGATAAAAAGATATAGGGATAGCTTTTATCGTCGCGCATCAAAATATTGTAGGGCGGCCGATTTTGCTTAATCAGATTGTGCTCGAGAATAAGCGCTTCGGTTTCGGTTTCAGTCACCGTGACATCGATCTGAGCAATTCGCTTAACCAGTGCTGCGGTCTTGAGGGTTAGACCGGTGGCGCGAAAATAACTGCTGACTCTATTCTTAAGGTTCTTGGCCTTACCCACATAGAGAATCTCCCCTTCGGCATTGAACATCTGATAGATGCCAGGACGCTGGGTGAGGGATTTAAGGAAAGGTTTGTAATCAAAGGCCATGGGCAATTGTAACGTTTTTTAACTTCAGGTTGATCACTGAAATCTTATTTACTCTCTAATGTTTACGGACTTTTATGCTCAGGGCTTCTATAATCGCCGATTGTTTAAAACAACAACCCCAAAATTATCCATTACCTGAAATAAATATGCCTTTAGATAGAAGATTTTGCGTGGCCCCAATGCTCGACTGGACGGATCGCCACTGCCGCTATTTTTTTCGCCTGATCAGTCAGCATTCGATGCTCTATACCGAGATGCTCACCACGGGTGCAATCCTGCACGGCGACAGCGATCATCACCTGCAGATGGATCCTTTTGAACATCCAGTAGCACTGCAGCTCGGCGGCAGTAATCCAAAGGATTTGGCGCTGGCCTGCAAGATGGCGGCGCAATACGCCTATGCTGAAATCAATTTAAATTGTGGCTGTCCGAGTGACCGTGTTCAGAACGGTATGTTTGGTGCGGTGATGATGAAGGATGCACAGGTCACTGCTAACTGTGTATCTGCTATGCGCGAGGCGGTTGATCTACCCATTACCGTTAAACACCGCATTGGGGTTGATGAGTATGATTCGTATCAATTTTTAGCGGATTTTGTCGGCACCGTTGCTGAGGCTGGCTGCGAAGTATTTTTGGTTCACGCACGCAAGGCTTGGCTGAAGGGCCTGAGCCCAAAACAGAATCGCGAAATACCGGAATTAAACTACGACCGCGTCTATCAGCTAAAAAAAGATTTCCCTCATCTTGAGATTATTATTAATGGTGGCGTGACAACTCTCGAACAGTCCACTGAGCACCTGAAACTTTTAGATGGAGTGATGGTTGGCCGTGAGGCCTATACCAATCCATACTTACTGGCTAGCGTAGATCAAATTATCTATGGTGCTAACACTCCGATTAAAAGCCGTGAAAAAGTTGCTGAAGAATTTTTAAAATACGTGGATAATGAACTTTCAAAAGGCACCAAGCTAAACGCCATGACCCGTCATATTTTAGGTTTATTTCACGGCATGCCCGGCGCCCGTCAATTTAGAAGACATATCAGCGAGAACGCATTCAAACACTCGGCTAGTATCGAGGTTTTAACAACTGCATTAGCAAAAACATCTGGAGTAAATGGTTGATGAGCAACACTAAAAGTAAACTTGCCCAATTAAAAGAAATAACCACCGTAGTAGCCGATACCGGTGATTTTGACGCCATTGCGCAATATTCTCCCGAAGATGCCACCACTAATCCCTCACTGCTATTAAAAGCGGCACAGATGCCCGCCTATCGTGGCCTTGTCGATTCGATAGTCACCAAAACTATGAATGGGCGTCACTCAAGTGAAGAGCAACTTTCAGACTGCATGGATAGACTGGCTGTTGGTTTTGGTGAAAAAATTCTTGAGCAGATTCCTGGTCGGGTTTCGACCGAAGTAGATGCGCGCTTATCGTTTGATGCCGAGGCTTCAATCGCCAAAGCTCGCCACCTAATCAATCTCTATGAGCAAGCCGGCATTGGTAAAGAGCGCGTCCTGATTAAAATGGCTTCCACTTGGGAGGGCATCCGCGCCGCAGAGCAACTCGAAAAAGAAGGCATTAATTGCAATCTTACCCTGCTATTTAACTTTACTCAGGCAGTGGCTGCGGCAGATGCTGGTGCGTTTTTGATTTCACCCTTTGTTGGTAGAATTCTTGACTGGTACAAAAACTCTACCGGTCTAACTGAGTATGCACCCGCCGATGATCCCGGTGTACAGTCGGTGACACGCATTTATAACTATTACAAGCAGACTGGCTACAATACTGTCGTGATGGGCGCGAGCTTTAGAAATACCGATGAGATCACTGAGCTGGCAGGCTGTGACCGCTTAACTATCAGTCCTCAGCTATTGCAGGCTCTGGGTGATGATTACGGTACGCTTGAACGCAAACTTGATCCCTCCGATACTGGCTCAAAAATTCACTATCAGCTCGGTAATGAGAGTTCTTTCCGCTTTGAACTCAATCAGGATGCAATGGCTACCGAGAAGTTGGCCGAGGGCATCCGCGGTTTTGTTGCCGATCAGATTAAATTGGAAGCTTGGTTAAAAGACCTCAACTAATGATTAATAAGATTAAGGCATTTTTTGCCAAAAATGTTATCGAAACCGATGATAGTTCTCTGAGTGGCGATCAACTCGCCACTGCGGCGCTGCTTATCGAAGTGATGGTGATCGACGGCAATCTTGGCGAAGATGAGCTGTCGTCGATTAGCAACACCCTGAGTCAGATGTTGCAACTCAGCATCGAACAGGTTGATGAGTTGATACTACTATCTCGGGATGAAGTGGCCGAGGCGACGTCGCTCTACCAATTTACCCGCGAAATCAACAGCCATTTTGACCATGACAAAAAAATTGTTTTGATGACAGCTATGTGGCGCGTGGCGTTTGCCGACGGGTATTTGGATAAACATGAGGAAGGCATTATTCGCCGTGTAGCTGATCTGTTGCATATTCGTCACAGCGAGTATATTCAGTGCAAATTAGCCGCGCGCGATCAGGCCTGATAGATTATTTCTCAACCTTCTATTGATCTGATTCGAGAGCTCGGATCAGATCGGTAAATTCCTTGCTATTGTCAGGATTAAGCTGCATCAGTAGCTTGTGTGCTTCGACTACCTGCCGGCGAATTTCATTAACTTCTGGGTTTACCGATTCGATACTGTGTAGCTTTACATTGATATTGGGTACTTCTTGAATAATATCAAAAATATCTTCAAAGCCCATGCAATCGAGAGTCCGTAAAATACTTGGGTTTTGACAAAAGACCCGTACATTTATCCCATACTCTTTGCGACAGTAGAGCCCTAACTTAGCCATCAATCCCAACGTGGTACTATCCAAGCCCTCAGCTTCAAGCATATCAACAATGACGTTTTTAACGTCGTGGCTACCAAATATAGTTTCCATATGACGATTCAATGAGCCACAGAGCGTGACCCTAACATCGCCAATAAACTTGAGTAGGTAGTTACCCTCTTCGTCTGAGACCAAAATCTTTCCGGCACTCACGACTACATGCCCCTCGTCAGTAATAGAACAGAGATATCATCTTGAGGGTCTTCGGTGTAATCGATAAACAGCGCTTCTTTTAATTTATCGATATTGTCAGAGCTGGTGGCAAGGTAACTTAGCAGTGTTTGTTCTTTATCAACTATTTCTTTATCGGGAACAAGGTCAAATACACCGTCGGATAGAAGTACCAGTGCAAAATTTTCTGGCAGGGTCATCTCCTGGACGACCCAAGAAGCATCTTCGAAAATTCCCGCGGGTTTTCCTTTGCCAGGCAGATACTCGGCGTGGCCTTTTGTCACCAGAATCGGGGAGGGTTGCTGCGCGCCAACTACATAGCGTAATTGACTGGTTTCGGTATCCAGGGATCCAGCCACAATAGTCAGGTGTTTTCCCAACCCTGTCGCCAGAAGCTGATTATTTATATGCTCCACCAACCCCTCTGGGGCCTGTGCCAGCGCGCCATAATCCTTTTCCAATTGATGACGGCGTATTACTCGACCAATCATAAAGCGCAAAAGCACGGTGACAAATGCCGAGGAAGCGCCGTGACCGGAGACATCGGCAAAGTAAAACAGCAAGTAGCGCCCCAAGACAAAGTTGTAGCCAACAAAGTCGCCACTTAAATAAAGTGATGGGGTAATCGAATGTGAGATTTCATAGTCACCAAACTTTAATGGGCTCTCTGGCATCAGGCTTTTCTGCACTTCCAACCCAGCGATCTGGTCTTGTTTTAGCAGCCGTAAACTCTCTTGTAGTTCTTGGTTAGCCTTTTCCAGTTCTGTGCGATAGAGCCTTTTTTTCAGCCTTGACGTAGCCAGCTTATCAATTCGCAACAGGGTATTTTTTATTTTCTCTTCGCTGGTCTCAGGCAGAACCACATCGGCTACACCGAGACGAAAATACTCGGCGACATCACCGGCACTCTCTGCACTCAACGCTACAATCACCAAATATTTAGCCGCCAAAACTTCGAGTTTCTCACGCTGAACGGGGGTTTCAATAGGGTTTTTTTCAGAACTGATTACCACAGGCTGTATCAGCGGGTCGCTGCATAGGTGGCCTATGGCTTCGTAATTTGCCGCCGCCGCAGTCTCCCTTCCAAGGGATTGGAGGCTCTGACTTAAACTTAGAACGCTGGGCTCATTTCCATTGAGGAGAGCGATCAGGCCTGACGCTGCATTCATCGCTAATTCGGCTTTGGTTGGTTAAACGTGCATTGATTATAAGTAAGCACAAATGAGGGCCAATGTACTGCTAATATCATGCTTAATTTCTCTGAATTCAGTGTTTCGATGATTGGAATCACCTGTAATTAGTAATCGTCAAAATCACCGAAATCATCTTCTATTGCACCATCGTTGACAAGATATCGGTTACGCTGCAAATACACATCTCGAACAAATAAATATTTATCGCCAGACATAATGCTATCAATCTCTAATAGGCCTGCTCTTTTGGCCAAGAGGTCTACACCTCTGGCGGCATTACGTGTTCTAACGTCATCTACATAAGAAAACGGACTGGTTATACTATCGACGAACTTACTCGGTGCATCCCTCAATGTAGATGGCCCTATCAATGGCAACATGAGATATGGGCCTTCACCAACACCCCAAACAGCCAAGGTCTGACCAAAATTCTCACCATCACTTTTAGGCAGGCCGGCACGCTCTGCAACATCAAACAAACCACCTACTCCGATCGTTGTATTGATTAAAAATCGACCGCCATCATGACTGGCTTGCTTGAACTTACCCTGCAACAGGTCGTTGAGAATATTGCCCACCTCATCGAGATTGCTAAAGAAGTTATCGACGCCCTGCTCCAGAGGATCTGGCATCAAAGTGGTGTAAGTGACTGCGGCTGGGCGCAGAGCATAGTGATCAAGACGCTCATTGACATAAAAAACCTGTCGATTGAGCTTTTCCAATCTATCTCCATCCTCAGCATAAACCGGCATTGCTGCCAGACCTGAAAAAATTACGACAACCATTGATGCAACTAGTGCTCTAACGGGTGCTTTAAACGGCGTTTTAACCGCTACTCTAAAAATGGCTGCCAAGGTCAAATCTCTCATAATTAACTCGCAAATCATTTGCATATATACATATTCCGGCATTCTACTGTTCAATTGCAGCCGCGTACACAGCCTGATGAGCTAGAAGAAGAAAAATTAATGAAAACCGCAAATAATCTCTTTATTGCGTAACTGTAATAGTAGATCAAGACCGAATTGAATCAAGGCCTCTGGATTGGGATGATTGAGTTCAGCCGCCAATTTTAGCAGTGCTTCTCGACCGGTAAGGCTCTCCTCTCGAAATATCTCAAGCAGCCTGACGGTAGTTGAATTGGTTTCAATAAAACCAATTTTCATATTGCGATCTCTATAGACAATAAGATAAGTCGCGACGGATTGATCAACTGAGGGCTGAAAATCTGGCCCGATCATCTGCACCGGATAGCGATAGCTCAGCGGCCAAGCTAAAGGGGAAACGACCGGACAATCAGCCAGTAAGTCGCCATCGGTCCTAGCATCAGGGAATTCTAGCGTTGATGTATCCAGTGCCATCTCTACCCACTCATAGTGGGCAAGCTCGAGAAGAAATCCTGGATCAGTGGCTTTGGCCTTGCGCTCATCTTGCAGGTATTGCAAAAATTCACTGCCAATCTCTAAAAAGTAGGGGCTGTGACTTTGATGATGATGAACGAAGTCACGCACCATTGCTGCCCAATCGTCAGGGTCGGTGATAGATTTCAGAATCGGAAAGCCATTGGCGATAAAGGATTGGATATTATTGAAAAATAGATTGCGATAGATTTCCAATCGGCGGTCTTCTATTCCTGCGGGTGCACTGTTGCTCTTAGGGCTTCGAATATGTGCAGCAAATTCCATTTGTGCCTGTTGGAATGCGGGCTTCTCAGAATCCTTATTCATGCCTAAAGACCCATACTCTCTGTTATAGATTGTTGGCTGTATCTGGCCTGCCGCTCTCTAATCTGCTCAACTTCTTTAAGTAATTCATCGACCGGGGGAATATTAAAGTCCCTCTCTAGCAGTGTCGGAAATGCTCCAAATTGTTCATACGCCGCATCTAGGAGCGCCCAAACGGGATCAATTACGTCGGCACCATGAGTATCTACGCGCAGGTCTTCAGCTTCGTCATAGTGACCGGCGATATGCCCATAGGCAATGCGATCACCGGGCAGTGCCCTAAGAAACTCAAGGGGATCGTAACTGTGGTTAATACTGTTGACATAAATATTATTAACGTCGAGTAACAGATTGCAATCGGCTTTTTCAAGCACTGCATTGGTGAAATCTATCTCTGACATTTCCTGCTGTGGCGCCGCATAGTAGGAGACATTTTCCATGGCGATGCGCTGCCCGAGAAAATCCTGTATCTGCATAATACGCTCGGCTACGTAGTCAACCGCTTGCTCTGTAAAGGGAATTGGCATCAGGTCATAGAGATGACCACTGTCACTGCAGTAACTCAAATGTTCGCTGTAGCAGCGAATAGAGTGTTCAGACATAAATGCCTTAATAGCCCGCAATAAATCCCAGTCGAGTGGCGAGGGGGAACCTATTGATAAGGAGAGTCCATGCAGGACAAAGGGAAATTTTTCGGTGTATTCTCTGAAAGACGCGCCGTAACGACCACCGACATTTATCCAGTTTTCTGGCGCTACCTCCATAAACTGAACCTGTTTCGGAGATACAGAAGAAAGCGGGCCACAAAGTGCCCGCCTTAATCCCAAGCCCGCCCCTTGAACAGGGTAGCTTTGCTTCACTTAATAGCCATTTAGCTGTGTCGCTGGCATAAATGTTATTTTAGGCTGCGCCACCGCACTTGCCTTCACCACACTTACCTTCGTCGTCAGCTTTTTCACCGCCACATTTACCTTCGTCAGCAGCTTTATCGCCACCGCATTTGCCTTCACCGCATTTGCCTTCAGCTTCAGCTTTACCTTCACCGCATTTGCCTTCCGCGTCGGCTTTGCCTTCACCACATTTGCCTTCACCGCATTTTCCTTCCGCATGATGGCCAGCTAGGTTATAGCCAGAGCGTAATTCGTCCGCTTGGAAAGGATTTTCAGCAGCAAATGCCGCTGGCGCTGAGATTGCTGCTGTGGCGATAAATGCAGCGCCTATAGCGGTCACTAAAGGCTTGATATTTTGTTTATTCATTGGAGTTTCTCCATGTGTTGGTAATATTTAATTAATTTTTTACCTGCACCCCATTCCAAGTTGGTTTTGGGATGCATTTCAGACCAGCGAGTTTATACGAAGTTCCGAACTGTTTGGTTGTTTTTTTCGTCTCCACTTTACTTACCTACAACACCTAGCCACCTAGCCACTCACCTATTTACCTATACCCGAAATCTTCGCAATTGCTCGTCAATATCGCCCCAACGTTTCTGTAGTCGCTTTAGGGATACAGGAACACGGGTTTTTAATTGTTGGGCAAATAGAGAAACTCGGTATTCTTCTACTAGCCAACAAAATTCCCGCAGTGCCATATCTAGCTCAACAGAGAGTGGCTGATCTTCCACTAGTGCAAGTTTGCAAGGCGCTAAAAGCGTTTCTAGCTCTGCAATATGCTGCCGATCTTTACTGACCTGAGCAGCAAGCTTTTCTAGACGCACCTCTATAGCTTTTATATAGCGGGGATATTGTCTAATTACTTCAGCGGAGATCCTGGTGAGGGTATCCGAGCTAAACAACCAATCTAACTGGCTGCGAATATCGTCTGCCGCATAGATGGCCGGAAGACCCAAAGATCTGAGTAGTTTCTGGGTGTTATGCAGACGCGGCAATAATGAATCGATAACTTGACCATATTCCTGAGCAAGCATAACCACGTTGCCGATACCGACCTCAAAGGCCTGATCAAACTGCTGCTGCTCCCTCAGCACCTGAGTGCTGGCAAAGATGGCTTGCTGAAAACTGGCACTAATTAGGGCATCGGATAGCTGTTTACGATCGCCAACCTGTGCCGCTTTTAGCGATAGGTCACTGCCACGTAACAGGTGCTTAGTTAAATATTTAACCTGCTCGCGTCCTCTTAGCAAAGCCAGTCTAAGCTGACCTTGCCGGCTTATTTTTTCCGCTTGCATGGGATTGTCGAGCACCTCGAGTGACACTGATTCACCACAGTCACGCAGTGCCGGCCAGGCTTTTATGGTTATTTTCCCGTGCTTTAAGGCGACTTCTTCTGGCAGCTGCTCAAAATCCCACTCGATAATTCCCTGCCTTGTTCTACTCTTATCGGCACCCTGATCGGCGGCCTGCTCTAGCCCTTCATTAATTTGCTGTTTAAAGTCTTGCTGAAGTTTTTCCAGACTACGAGCCATGGCAATCTCAACAGCATTTTCATCTTCGAGAACAAAATTCATCTGATACCAGGCGTCGAGATTTTCAGGCTTCCACTGTTCAGCGGGAATAGCAACACCGGTTTCGCGCTTTAAATACTCAGCGAGCACTTCTGTTAAGGGCCGATCCTGAGGTTTCACTTTTAACAAAAACGCATCGACATAGTCCGGGACTGGAACAAAATTTCGCCTAGTCTGTTTGGGTAGGCTTTTAACCAGTGCAATACATTTATCGCGCAGCATGCCAGGCACCAACCATTCAAAGAAATATCTCGGTAGCTGGTGCAATAGCGGCAATGGCACAACGGCGCTGACACCGTCCTCACTATGGTTGGGTTCAAAATGGTAGCGCAGGTTATAGCTGATACCTTGGCAGGTAACAGTTTCAGGGAACTGGGTTTGCTCTTCCTCAGACAACCCTCGCAACTGCAAATAGTCTTTTTCTAATTTCAGTAATCGCGGTGCGCTGGTCTCAGCCTTCTTGCGCCACTTTTCAAACAGCGGTAGATTATAAATACCGTTGGGGACGCGTTCGTTGTAGAAGTCGTAGATCACCTGCTGTTCGACTAATAAGTCGCGACGTCGAAAGCGATCTTCAAGAGCCTGAAGCTCTTCGACTAATTTGTGATTTTCTCTATAGAAGTCGCCTTTGCCTCGATAGCCTTCTTCCACCAACGCCTGTTGAATAAAAATTTTGCGCGCCTCATCTGGGGCAACCTGACCATAGACACGGCGTTTATTTTCAACAATGCTCAGGCCAAATAATGTCTGCCGCTCCTTGGCCATTACCTGACCGGACTTAATGCTGTAAAAGGGCTCGCTATAGCTCTTTTTGACCAGATGAGCGGCGAGTGGCTCCAGCCAATCAGAATCAATCTTAGCCACAGTTAGGGCGAACTGTTTGGTGGTTTCCATTAGTGAGCCGGCCATCACCCATTTCGGTGGCTTTTTACTTAAACCTGAACCTGGGAAGATAAAGAACTTGCGATTGCGGGTGCCGAGAAATTCCCATTTCTCCTGCAATATACCCACCTGCCCAAGCAGCCCTGACAGCAGTGACCGATGAATATCATCTGCCTCTGCGGGCTTAGAATTGCCTGTAAGTTTTAGGGCGCGGCAGGCGCCGTGCACCTGATGATGCAGGTCGCGCCACTCGCGCATGCGCAGATAGGAGACATAATTTGCCTTGCAGTACCGACTGTATTGATTGCCGGACAGCTGTTGTCGCTGCTCTTCAAAGTGCCTCCACAAATTTAATAGCGAAATAAAGTCGGAGTTGGGTTCTTGCCATTTTTTATGGCTTTGATCTGCGGCCTGCTGTTTGTCAGCTGGGCGCTCACGGGGGTCCTGAATACTCAGGCCGGTGGTAATGATCATCACTTCGGAGAGGCAGCCATTCTTAGCGGCCTCTAACAACATCCGCGCAAATCTAGGATCTAGCGGAATATTTACTATACGTTTGCCAAGGGCGGTTAATTTACCCTCATCTGTAACCACCTGAAGTTCTTCAAGTAGCTTAAATCCATCGCTGATCATTCGATGGTCGGGGGGGTCAACAAAAGGAAAGTTGCGGATGTCACCGATTTTTAGATGCAGCATCTGCAGAATTACAGCCGCAAGATTGGTGCGTATAATTTCCGGATCGGTAAATTCTGCGCGAGCCTGAAAATCATCCTCGCTGTAAAGGCGATAGCAAACCCCTTCACTAACCCGACCACAGCGTCCAGCACGCTGATTGGCGCTGGCCTGAGAGACCGCCTCGATCGGTAGCCTCTGTACTTTGGTGCGAAAACTATAGCGCGACACTCTTGCCCGTCCAGCATCGATCACATAGCGAATGCCGGGCACGGTTAATGAGGTTTCAGCGACATTGGTACTCAACACTATACGGCGGCCGCGGTGGGCTGAAAAAATCTTGCTCTGCTCAGCCAGACTCAATCGCGCGTAGAGTGGAACAACTTCAGTGTGGGGTAACTGCGCTCGTTTAATAGCCAGATTAACTTCGCGAATCTCACGCTCACCACTTAAAAATACTAATACATCACCCTGTTTCTGATTGGCTTGAATGTCTTGCAAGCAATCGACAATCATTTGGTCGCGATCGACCTCTACATCATCAGGGTGATTGTAAATAACTTCCACGGGGAAACTGCGACCGGAGACTTCAACTATTGGCGCATTATTAAAATGTTTGGAAAATTTTTCTACATCAATAGTTGCGGAGGTGATGATGATTTTTAGTTCTGGTCGCTTGGGTAGCAGATTTTTAAGGTAGCCCAAGAGGAAATCAATATTCAGGCTGCGTTCGTGAGCCTCATCAATAATCAATGTATCGTATTTGCTGAGAAATCGATCGTTTTGAATTTCGGCCAAAAGAATGCCGTCGGTCATTAATTTGATATAGCTGTTCGGCGAACTCTGGTCGGAGAAGCGTACCTGATAGCCTACGGCTTCTCCCAGTGGCACCTTTAACTCTTCGGCAATGCGGTTGGCTACCGTGCGCGCAGCAATACGTCGCGGTTGGGTATGGCCAATCATTCCTTTGACACCACAGCCAGCTTGCAGACAGATTTTTGGCAGCTGGGTTGTTTTTCCCGAACCGGTTTCACCGGCGACGACGATCACTTGATGCTTACGGATTAACTCGGCAATCTCATCAGATCTAGCGCTCACAGGGAGATCTGGATATTCGAGGACTGGGAGATTCTGGCGGCGTTTTTCAATTTGCAGCTGATTTTTTAGCAGTGCACTGTGCCACTTTTCCCAAGGGGCACTGATATCTTTACCCCGTTGCGCTAATTTACTCAGCTCGACCAATTGGCGGCTTAGCCTGAAGCGCTCACGGGTACTTGTCGATTGCTCAACAAGAGTGTGTAGTCGCTGAAAATCCTGCTGACTGTTGGGTCTGTTCAACTGTTCTTCGGTTGGCATGTCTACTAGTCAGTCGCTGCTGCCCATCCAGACACAGGCCCCACTGCTCTTGTTGATTGCCTCGAGCTTTTCTTGATGAAGGGTCAACTCTAGCTCACTGGGTTTTACTATTTGCAATGCAGGTCGATCAGTCGGCAGCCGCCGAATACTACTTTTAGTGTTCAATTCACCACTATCTGAAGATGATTGATCGCTGATATTAAGATTGACCTGCCCGCCGGTCATCAACAAATAGACATCCGCCAAGATTTCAGCATCTAGCAGTGCGCCGTGCAAATCACGCTGAGAGTTGTCTACGCCATAGCGTTTACAGAGTGCATCAAGATTATTTTTCTGTCCGGGGTGTTTTTGTCGCGCCAGTGCCAGAGTGTCAATAATCCGGCAGCTGGTTTCAATCACCTGATACTTGCCTGCCAGTTTGGCAATTTCATGGTTGATAAAGCCAACATCGAAGGGCGCGTTGTGAATAACTAAGTCGGCGCCATCCACAAACTCCAAAAACTCTTTGGCGACCTGAGAAAACAGTGGCTTATCTTCAAGAAACTGATCGCTAATACCATGAACTTCCAAAGCGCCCTCATCGACTTTGCGCTGTGGGTTGATGTACTGATGGTAGTGCCTGCCGGTCAGCTTTCGCCCCACTAATTCGACACAACCAATTTCAATAATTCGGTGGTCTTGGGAGGTTTCTAGGCCGGTAGTTTCTGTATCTAGAACGATTTGTCTCATTGTCTCTGCTATCTATTTGTATTATGTGCGATTGAGTTTACAGCTCGTCAATACCACGATTAGCGAGCTGATCTGCAATTTCATTTTCACGGTGGCCGCTGTGACCTTTAACCCATTGCCAGTCTATATCATGAGTACCAATTAGAGCATCTAGCTTCTGCCACAAATCAACATTTTTTACCGGCTTTTTACTGGCAGTTTTCCAATTGCGTTTTTTCCATGCCGGCAACCACTCTTGAATACCTTTTAGGACGTAGGTTGAATCTGAGGTTAGGGTTATTTTGCAGGGTTGTTTTAAGGCCGACAACCCTTCGATAACAGCGGTCATCTCCATGCGATTGTTGGTGGTATCGGCTTCGCCACCAAAGAGTGACTTCTCTTTTTCTGCATAACGCATTAAGACACCCCAACCACCGGGGCCCGGATTACCTCTACAGGCACCGTCGGTAAAAATTTCTATTTCTTTCATTAACTTCCCTTAACCGCAACTATGGCTGCAGATTGTCGTTTTTTATCCAGCTGCGTTTAGCACCCTGGGTCGCTGTGTAATTTTTGCTGGTAGCCGCACGCCAAGATTGTCTCGGGCCTGAGATCCCTCTAGGCTCACGTTTAACCGCGTGAATCATATAGAAGTTACCCATCGGGAAGCGAATTTTTTCACAGGCCTTTTCCCAACGACTGTCCCGACTTAGACCCTGAAGACTATTTGGATGACCCAGCGGTAAGTTATAGGCGCCATGCTCTACCCCCTCTACATGGAAATTAAGTAGTGATAACCAGTCATTTAGTCTCCCTAAGCGCAGGTTATGGAAACGGAACTGCACTTTCCCTGAACATAGTTGCATGGGAAACTTGGCTATACCCATAGGCCCAAAGGGATTCAAAAGGCAAAGTAGTAAATGCCCGCCAGGCTTAACAACTCGGCTAGCCTCAGCAAGTACGGCTTTTGGCGATTGAGAAAACTCTAGCGCATGATGCAATAGCATCAGGTCGATGGTTTCTGTCATCAGTGGCAATTCAATATAGTTGGCCAATGCCCCATGGGCACCGTTGAGCTCGGAGGGATGTAAACTAATGCGCTGAATATGGTTAAAGCAGTTTAGTGTCTCGGGGTCCTCGCTAAGCCCAAGGCGGAGGAAGCGATAGCCGGGAAGATTTGAGAACTTATGTTGAAAGACCTGCAGCTCACGAATCTGAAGATAGCGACCAAAATCACCCTCCAACCAATGCCTTAGGTCAGCCGAGGTACTGGCAAGATCTTTAACTTTAAAGCGATCTACGAGATTCTGTTCAGCATTGTTAATGAACTTTAGGGGCATATCAGGCAGTAAAGTATTAATAAGTGCTTATTATGTTCGCTAGATTGAATAAAGACCAGTGTATGAATTCTAATAATTTGGCCTGAAAAAATAAGTGCCAGTCTGTCAAGTTCCCACATATCTGCGAATCTTGTCATTGTTTCAACCTCGACTGACCGATACAATTCCGCCCCAAATTAGGATAAGGGTAAAAACTTGCAGCCTGTGTCTCCCCCATTTCGCGCGCTTTTTTTAAGCACCGCTCTGTGTATCCTGCCACTGTGGTCAGGTTGTGCGCTTCTAACCGGCAATAGCGCTGAGTCAGCTAGTGCTGACCAACCTCCACCGACAGCTGCTGGGGCCGCCGAGAACCGCTCTATAAACGCCCCTGAGAGCCTGACGACAAATACCGAAGGATTGATCTCCGAGGAGATACAAGCAGGTGTAAGCCCCCTTTTATTGTCCATACAAGAAATACCTGAACCAGAAGCTATTGATCTGTGGCAGCGTATTCGAGATGGCTTTAATATGACACCTGAATCCATGCCGCCAAGTGTCGCCAAACAGCGTGACTGGTATCTGCGCAACCCGAGTTATTTGAAAACCGTTTTTACTCGCGCCAAACCCTATATCTATTACGTCACTGACCAGCTTGATAAATCTGGTCTGCCTCTGGAACTGGCTCTTCTGCCAATCGTTGAGAGCACATACGACCCTCTAGCCTATTCCCACAGCCATGCCGTTGGGCTATGGCAATTTATACCATCAACAGCTAAGTCTCTTGGATTGCGACGGGATCGCTGGTACGACGGAAGACGCGACGTTATCTATTCGACTCAAGCGGCCATTACCTATCTAAAAAAACTTAACAAGCGGTTTGATAATGACTGGCTTTTAGCTTTGGCCGCCTATAACTCTGGACAGGGTAATGTCAGCAAATCCATTAGACGTAACAGAAAGGCCGGTAAAGGCACTGATTTCTGGTCAATTTCCCTGCCGCGAGAAACACGCAACTATGTGCCTCAGCTTCTGGCACTGGCGACATTAATCCGCAACCCCGAGCAATACGATCTGCAATTGCCAGCTATGCCCAATGAGCCTTTCTTTGAGGTGGTTGAGATTGAGTCCCAAATTGATTTAAACCATGTGATTAAGGTTACCGGTATTGAGGTCAACAATTTTACGCGACTTAATCCCGCTTACCGCAGATCAATTACCCCACCTCAGGGCAAACACAATTTACTCTTGCCGGTGGGTACGGCTCAACCGTTGAGGAATCTACTGGCAACAACGGATCCGAAAACCTGGGTGCCGCACACTGAGTACGCGGTGACTAATGGCGACACCCTATCGCAGATAGCTGCGCGCTTTGATATACCTACTAGCTGGCTGAGAAGCCGCAACAACTTGCGCAATGACCACCTGAAAATTGGTCAGGTTCTTTTGATTCCTCACTCCAGAGACAATATCGATTATCTGTCCAATACCCTTAACAGCGCTGAGCAACCCAATTACCACTCTGTGCGCCAAGGTGATTCACTTTGGACCATTGCAAGAAAATACGATACGAGCATCAAGCGCCTGCGTGAGACCAATAAGCTGAGTAGCAATACCCTTCGAGTGGGAGATCGCCTTATAGTGGGCAGTAAAGTTGCCGAGATAGACCAGAAAAATGTTCGCAAACTTTCCTATCGTATTCGTCGGGGAGATTCACTGTCTCTAATTGCGAGTAGGTTTGATATTGCAATCAGGGATATTACGCGCTGGAATAAGATTAGTCGCAACGAATTACTACAACCCGGACAGCGGCTTACTCTGTTTATCGATGGCCTAAAGATATAAAAGATGAGCATATAGCGAGAGGCATATAAGCCTAGAAAGAAAACTGCCAGCTAGAACGATCGCTCAGCTGGCAGTATTTTTTATCTGATCATCCTTTCTGATGATCCTTCTAGTTGAGCTTATCTTCCAAATCAATTACTAATCAATACTGCATCAGCTACCTAACTATCTTAGCATCAGCCAGCAATCTGGCCTCTACAGCCTGCAATTCACGGCTGCTCTTAACTGAAAGTCCAGCATAGAGCAGGCTATTCTTCTGCTCGGCGCTGAGCTTGCTGCTATCGCCAGGAGTCACTTCAGTCATAACAACAACGACGAAGTCACCAGTACGGGTATAAAAACTTTCAATCACATCTTCGCTTGCTGTTGCTGGAAGTTGGAACACGAAGCGTTTCACATCGGCATTAACATCGCTAGTACTGCGCTTGGCATCCATAACTACCTGCCAGTCTAAACCCTGACTCTTAGCTACGTCTTCAACTGATTCACCTGCTTCTACGCGAGCAACTAAAGAACCGCCCTGCTCTGCTAACTCGGCTTTCGCCAGATCAGCTTTGATTGTGGCAACAACTGCGTTTTTAACCTCAGACAATTCTTTTTGACGGGCTGGAATGCTCTTGTTCAGCTTCAATACTACATAGCGATCGTCACCCAATTCAAGAACTTCACTGGCGTACTTATCATTTAAGACTTCTGAGCTAAAGGCTGCCTTTAAAACAGCAGGATAGGCGGCAATACCCGCTGCACCTGATCGTGTAAAGGATTCAGAGACCTGAGCAGTTAACTCTAGATCTTCAGCAACTTCGCTGAGGCTCTCAGCGTTGAAGCTTAGTTCTTTAAGATTAGCCAGTTTTTCGACCAGCCACTCGTCCCTCAATTCTGCGACAAGCTCTTGCTCAATTCGAGCGCGCTCAGTCGAGAAATCAATAACTGTCTCCTGCTTATCGACAAGCTTTATAAGGTGCGTGCCGCTGTCAGTTTGAACTGGCGCGGAAACCTGACCTACTTCGAGTGCCGCTAGGGCAGTTTCGAAACTCTCTGGGAAGGTATCGCCAGCAGTAAATCCAAGGTCACCACCAAAGTCCGCTGAACCAACGTCTTCGGAATATTGTTTAGCTAGGGAAGCAAAGTCTTCGCCTGCGGCTAGCTTTGCCTGAATTTCACCGATAAGGGCTTGATCGGGATCAGATAGCAGAATGTGTGCTGCTTGCAGTGAAACACCTGATTCAAGTGATTGTACCTGCTCATCAAAGCGAGCCTTGACCTGCTCTTCAGTTACTGCTCCTGCGTCATCAAACTGGGCAGGGTTGAGCTCGATAAAATCTACCGCAACCTGTTCTTGAGCTTGGTAAGCCGCTTTATTTTCTTCATAGTAGCTCTCAACTTGCTGGTCACTGACTTTGATCGTATCTTTAACCGGCTGAAGCGGCAGAGTCAGATAGTAATAGTCTCGCTGCTGCTCGATAACATTGGCAAGCAGGTCTAGCTCGTTGCTGGTAGTGAAGCCAGAGGCTACAAACCCACGTACGAATTGTTCTACAAGGAGGTTTTCCTTGAGCATCTCTAAGAAGGTGGCACTGGTGTAACCCATGTTGCGCACTCTGTAGAGGTATAGATCTTGGTCGAATTGACCATCTGTTTGAAAGCTTGGGGTATCGAGAAGCAATTTACCTGTGCTTCGCGAGGAGATTACCATGCCGCCAGAGATTGCTTCCTGAGAAAGCAATTTGCGGCCAATGATCTGCTCAACGACCTGTGGTCGAATTAAATCATCTTCAAGCAACGCTGGATCAAGGCCTTCATTTTCACTGAGAATTCTTTCTTTCTCGGAATTAATTGCCTGTAGAACTTCTAATTCCGAAACTCGTTCACCATTAACTTTAACTGCAGTATCAGATGCACTTCCGGAGATTGATAGCGAGCCAATTCCAGAAAAAGCGAAGACAATAGCAATCAAAATTACGATCGCAAAAGCAATACCCTTCATATTATCTCTAAAACTTTCCAACATATTTCTATCCCCATTACAGATTATGATTATCTGTTTAATATTATTAAAAAAGGCGCATCACCGATGCGCCTTCAATTTAGCAAAAAAGACTTACTATAAAATTAATTTACAGCGTCTTTCAGAGCTTTACCAGCTTTAAAGCTAGGCACGTTGGCTGCTTTAATCTGGATTTCTTGACCAGTCTGTGGATTGCGACCAGCACGAGCTGCACGATGCTTAACAGCAAAAGTACCAAAACCAACCAAAGATACTTGATCGCCATTTTTAAGTGAGCCTGTTACTGCTTCAAGAGCAGAATCAAGTGCACGTCCAGCAGAAGCTTTAGAAATGTCTGCGCCAGCAGCAATTGCGTCGATAAGTTCAGATTTATTCACGGTATTCCCCTTTTCTTAGAGTTAGTAATTCCTAGTCAGAAAGAAAGTCTTTTTAGGGACCAAACTCGCTAAACATATGGTCTCAAGCACTTTCTTGCGTACGTTATACCAATAGCTATTTGGCGGGTCAAGCTCCGTTTGCCTAAATAGCTAATTTCTTTAAAACTAGTGTGTGCTTGGCCTAGAGGATGAAGGCTCTTTTTTACCCGTTGCACTGCTTCGATTAAACTCTTCCTCACTAAGTGATTCCGGATCTTTCTCAAGCGCGATAGCCAAAACTTCATCAATCCACTTAACCTGACAGATTTTAAGGTCTGCTTTAATATTGTCCGGTATCTCCTTCAAATCACTACCATTATCATCAGGAATAATCACTGTTGTAATACCTCCGCGATGCGCTGCAAGGAGTTTTTCTTTTAAACCACCAATCTTTAAAACCTGTCCGCGCAGGGTAATTTCACCTGTCATGGCGACATTAGCTCTGACCGGAATACCAGTTAAAACCGAAACAAGGGCTGTGCACATACCAACACCAGCGGAAGGGCCATCTTTTGGCGTTGCTCCCTCAGGAACGTGGATATGCAAATCATTTGCTTGATAGAAGTCCTTGCGAATCCCCAAGGCTTTTGCACGACTTCTGACCACAGTCAAGGCTGCCTGAATGGATTCCTGCATTACGTCACCGAGAGATCCGGTTTTGATTACTCTCCCCTTACCGGGAATCGCAGCAGATTCAATAGTCAACAATTCACCGCCAACCTGAGTCCAGGCCAAGCCAGTAACCTGACCAATCTGATTTTCAGCTTCAGCACGACCATAATCAAAACGTCGCACACCAAGCATCGACTCTAACTGTTCTGGGCCAATACTATCTGTAGACGCAGCACCATCGCGAACATGCTCAGTGACAATTTTGCGGCATATTTTAGCGATATCGCGATCTAAGCCTCGAACCCCAGCTTCGCGCGTGTAGTAACGAATAGTGTCCTGAAGCGCCTCTTTAGTAATCGCTAGCTCATGATCTTTGAGACCATTTGCCTTTCGCTGTTTTGGCACCAGGTATTTCTCTGCAATTGCGACTTTTTCACCCTCGGTATAACCGGGGATACGAATCACTTCCATTCGATCAAGCAGTGGCCCGGGAATATTCATCGAGTTTGCGGTACAGATAAACATTACCTCAGAGAGGTCGAAATCAACTTCTAGGTAGTGGTCATTAAAGGTATGGTTTTGCTCAGGATCTAACACCTCTAACAGTGCCGAGGCAGGATCACCGCGTTGATCCATGCCCATCTTGTCGATTTCATCGAGAAGAAATAACGGGTTCTTAACCTTAACCTTTGAGAGCTTCTGAATGACTTTGCCCGGCAGTGAACCAATATAGGTTCGACGATGGCCGCGAATCTCCGCCTCATCGCGCACACCGCCAAGGCTCATACGCACAAACTGTCTGCCCGTAGCTCTGGCGATAGATTCCCCCAGCGAGGTTTTACCGACTCCTGGAGGACCAACCAGACAGAGCACCGGCCCTTTTAATTTTTTAACCCGCTGCTGAACCGCAAGAAATTCCAAAATGCGCTCTTTGACTTCTTCCAAGCCATGATGGTCTTCATCAAGGGTGCCTTGGGCAGCGACCAAATCATGCTTCACTCGACTGCGTTTTTTCCATGGAACACCAATCATCCAATCGATGTAGTTGCGCAAGACTGAGGCTTCTGCAGACATCGGCGACATCATTTTCAGCTTGCCAACTTCAGCTTGGGTTTTTTCCAGTGCTGCTTTTGGCATTCCAACTTCTTCAACTTTCTTTTCTAACTGACCGAGCTCTGAGCCCTCATCATCATTTTCGCCAAGCTCTTTTTGAATCGCCTTCATTTGCTCATTAAGGTAATACTCGCGCTGGCTTTTTTCCATCTGCTTTTTAACTCGGCCGCGAATCCGCTGCTCTATCTGAAACAGATCAATTTCCGACTCCATCAGCCCCATTAGGTGCTCGAAGCGTTCAGTAAGATCAGCAACTTCAAGAACATCTTGTTTCTGCTCGATATTCAGTGTCATGTGCGAAGCAACCGTATCGGCAAGACGGTTTGCATTTTCTATTCCGCTAACAGTGGCTATAACTTCGGCGGGTATCTTCTTGCTTAAATTAACGTATTGCTCGAATAGGGATATAGTCGAGCGCATCAGCACATCGGCCTCTCGCTCATCAAGCTCGCCATCGGCAAGTACTTGAGCCTGAGTTTGCATAAATACAACATCTTCTTCAGTCGCGTTCACGAGACTCACTCGACCCACACCTTCGACCAACACTTTTAAAGTGCCATCGGGTAACTTAAGCATTTGAAGAATCGTGGACAGAGTACCAACTCTGTAAAGATCATCTAGTTTAGGATTATCTTCGGTTGGGTTTTTCTGCGCGACCAACACAACTTGCTTGTTGTTTTCCATGGCATCTTCAAGTGCCAAAATAGACTTCTCTCGACCGACAAACAGCGGGACGACCATGTGGGGATAAACAACCACATCACGCAAGGGTAAAAGCGGATAGATTGTATCTTTTGATTCATTTGGTTTAGCAGCCATTGTTACCTCGGGTTATCTGGAGCTGGGCTGGACACCGTTAAATAAAACGGTCTTATTAGTAGATTAGTCTTTTATATTGGGACGCGCACAGTAAAAACAACCTTGCGATCAAGGATAAACGATAATATATCCGCTTCACCAAACGAATTATTCTCGAGAAGTTTTTGCAGACGAAAAAAAGGCGACTTTCGTCGCCTTTTTAATACTCTTAGCAGAGACTAACTTAAGCTTCATCAGAAGCGAGCTTCTGGTCATTTTGTTCGTGAACGAGTAATGGTTCGTTTTCACCATTTATCACTGCGGCATCCACAACCACTTTAACCACACTGGGTTCTGAAGGAACTCTGTACATTGTATCCAGCAGTACTGTTTCGAGAATTGAACGTAATCCTCGCGCACCGGTTTTTCTTTCAATCGCTTTGTCAGCGATAGCATCCAGCGCATCACTACGCAGATCTAGCTCGACACCCTCCATCCCAAATAGCTCTTGGTACTGCTTAAAGAGGGCGTTCTTCGGCTCTACTAAAATATTAACCAGCGCGTCGCGGTCCAGTTCCTGAAGAGTCGCTACAACCGGAAGACGGCCAATAAATTCTGGAATCAAACCGTAGCCGATCAAATCGCTCGGCTGCACATCAAGTAGAGTTTCGCCAATCGATTTCTGGCTATCCTTGCTATTGACCTCAGCTTTGAAGCCTATGCCGCCCTTCTCTGAACGCTCGCGAATAACTTTTTCAAGTCCCGCAAAAGCACCGCCACAGACAAACAGGATATTGGATGTATCTACCTGAAGAAACTCTTGCTGCGGGTGCTTGCGACCACCCTGAGGAGGAACAGAGGCAACCGTACCTTCTATCAGCTTAAGTAGCGCCTGCTGAACCCCTTCGCCGGACACATCACGAGTAATCGAGGGGTTGTCAGACTTACGCGATATCTTGTCTATCTCATCAATATAAACGATACCACGCTGAGCTTTATCAACGTCGTAATCACATTTCTGTAAAAGCTTCTGAATAATATTTTCTACATCTTCACCGACATAACCGGCCTCGGTCAGAGTGGTAGCATCAGCAATGGTAAATGGGACATTAAGCATTCGAGCCAGAGTTTCAGCCAGCAGCGTTTTACCGCTACCTGTTGGGCCTATCAGCAGGATATTACTTTTGCCCAACTCAACATTTGTAGCGTCCTTACCTGCCTCACTAACCTGTAGTCGCTTGTAGTGGTTGTAAACCGCTACAGATAAAATTCTTTTGGCGCGTTCTTGACCAATAACATATTCATCGAGATTGCCTTTGATTTCAGAGGGAACTGGCAGGCGATCGCTGCTATCGCCTGAATCGGCAACAACAGACTCTTCAGTGATTATATCGTTACACAGATCGACGCATTCATCACAGATATAGACAGAAGGACCGGCAATTAGACGGCGCACTTCATTCTGATTCTTGCCACAGAATGAACAGAAGAGCAGTTTACCGCCTTCATCCAACGTCTCACCATCACTCATAATCTATCTCCCAAAAACCAAACGATAAAACCAACTAGTTAAGAAAATCAACAACTTATAGATTAAAGACTAGCGCCTCTATCCACGATTGTCCAGAACGTCATCCACCAGACCATAGGACTTAGATTCTTCGGCACTCATAAAATTATCACGCTCAGTATCTTCAGTCACCTGCTCCACTGGCTGACCAGTGTGCTTGGCCATCAGATCATTCAGGCGCGCTTTAATCTTGAGAATTTCCTGGGACTGGATATGAATATCAGTGGCCTGACCCTGAGCACCACCACTTGGCTGGTGAATCATTGTTCTTGAGTTTGGCAGGCAGTAACGCTTGCCCTCGGCACCGGCGGCCAACAGAAAGGCGCCCATACTGGCGGCCTGACCGATACACATGGTGCTTACATCTGGCTTGATAAACTGCATGGTGTCATAGATAGACATACCTGCAGTCACTGAACCGCCGGGAGAGTTGATATAGAGGTGAATGTCTTTATCTGGATTTTCAGATTCCAAAAATAGCATCTGGGCGACAATAAGATTGGCCATATGGTCTTCAACCTGGCCAACTAAAAAGATAACTCGCTCTTTTAAAGCCTCGAATAAATATCGTAAGCTCTCTCACCGCGAGAAGTTTGCTCAACCACCATTGGAACCAATCCACTGGCTTGAACATCGTTGGGGATACTGCCGACATTTGATTGCTGAAAATTCATTGCTTCCTCGCTATAGTATTTTTCTTCGACTCAGACTATCGGTATATACGCAGGGCAGTCAAATACCGGATCGAACTGCCCAACCATAAATGTTTCTACTCCAGCAGCAACCTATCAGCGGTCGACTAAGCGATCGCTTCTGGATCAGGTTTAACCGCATCTTCATAAGAAAGTGCTTCTTCGGTAACAACCGCTTTTGAAAGAACCAATTCTGTTACCTGATCTTCCAACACTACCGCCTCCACAGAGCTCAACAGTTCCTGCTGACTATAATAGTAGTCTACAACTTCCTTCGGCTGGTCATAGGTTGATGCAATTTCATTAATTCTTTCACGAACGCTGTCTTCATTAGGCGTTAGCGCTTCAACTTTAACCACTTCAGAGACAATTACGCCAAGTGCTGCTCGGCGCTCGGCCTTCGCTGTGAACATATCATCGGGCAGCATGCTTGGATCAAACTGCTGGCCACCGCCAAACTGCTGGATCATCTGCTGTTTAAGCTGAGTAATCTCGTTGGCTACTAGCGCCTTTGGCAGCTCAACCTTATTAAGATCAAACAACTGATCCATAACACGATTTTTCACCTTGCTGCGAATCGCATTGCGCAGCTCACGCTCCATGTTATTACGGACATCTTCGCGGAATTTCTCTTCACCGCCTTCGCTAACACCATAAAGCTTAAAGAACTCATCGTTCATTTCAGGCATTGTCTTGACAGAAACTGAATTGACTTTGACGGCAAACTGCACAGCCTTACCTTTAAGGTCTTCAGCATGGTAATCTTTAGGGAATTTCAACTTAAGAACAGTTTCATCACCAGCACTAACACCCACAAGCCCGTCTTCGAACCCAGGGATCATACTGTTTGAACCTAGAATTAAATCCTGACCTTCTGCACTGCCACCAGGAAATTCAACCTTCTTTTGAGTGCCGACATAATCGATATTAACCTGATCACCTTCTGCAGCGGCTTTTTCAACCACATCAAAAGTAGCCTGCTGATTGCGCAGCACTTCAATCATAGTTTCGACATCAGAGTCATTCAGATCAGTGACAGGGCGCGCTATAGCAACTTTACTTACATCCGCTAGAGCTACTTCCGGATAGACCTCGAAAACCGCAATATACTCAAGATCTTGGCCTTCAGTATCGGTTACATTATCTATACGAGGCTGACCTACAGGCTTTAAATCTTCTTGTTTGATAGCTTCATAGAAACTCGAATTCATCACTTCACCAATAACTTCTTGGCGAACACCCTTGCCATATTGCTGCTTAACAACTTTAAGAGGCACCTTGCCTTTGCGAAAGCCCGCGATCTTAACGGTCTTGGTGGCTTTCTGAAGACGTTCGGTAACTTCTTTTTCAATACGGTCGGCAGGAACACCTATCTTAAGCTGACGCTCTAGACCTGTGCTCGATTCGATGGAAACCTGCATGGATTTTCCTCTTGATCAAACTAGATAAAATGGTGCGAGTGGAGAGACTCGAACTCTCACATCCTAAGACACTAGAACCTAAATCTAGCGCGTCTACCAATTCCGCCACACTCGCAAAAATATGGGCTTTTACTATTCGGAAAAACTGGATCCACCCACTTGTAGAAGGGGGCCAGTCAAAAGCGGCGTGAAGTTTGCCACAGCACTTAGTAATCAGCAACCAATTCCACAATAAATTAACTGATTTAATCGACATAATGATTTAAATCGAAATATATTAGCTAGCAATAGCTACGAATTAAAAAATTCCCCTATATCTCTTCACTATTAGTGGCATTGGACTATGCTTTACTGGAGCAACATTTTTTTCACATAATTTACATAATTCAAATAATCTGGTTAGGAGTAAGGATATGAAGAAGTACCACGTTTTGCTTATTGCCGCTATGGCAACCCTAGGCTTGAGCGCCTGCGATAATGGCGATGCACCAACTGATGAAGTAACTGCACCTGCAGTCGACGAGTCAAGCACGATGGATTCCGTCGAAGAGGCAAGCGATGAGGCTATGGAAACCATTGAAGAGGTTATTGATGACGCTTCTGACAGCATGGATGAAATGATGGAAGATATGTCTGACAGTGCTGAAGAGGATCTCTCAGATGCTGTCGACAATATGATGGATAAATAACCGCACTTTATTTCAAAACAGTTATTTAAAACCCATCTTAAACAAAAAAAACCCCAGCAATGCTGGGGTTTTTTATTGCAGTTAATCGCCTTTAAGCTATCTAGGCAGAAACTTTAACCTTACGGCGGCGCAGTCCTGTCAAACCCAGCAGAGCTGAACCAAACAACCAAGCCGCAGCAGGAATTGGCACTTCGTTAATACCTGCAACATAGAGATTGTCTGTTGTTTCGGCTTTAAAACCAAAATCACCTTTCCCGAAAATCTTCAAAGTTGTTAGATAAAACCCTAGAGTGATCCTATCCGCAGCAATTTGAAGATAATCCCAGCCTTGCGTATCAGTCCAAATACTTACCCATTCACCATTTGCATGTTTGTGAGCGCCGTTAATTCCAACAACAGAGATCTTCTTGGCGTTGTCGAAAATAAACTCCAGCATTTCGTCGACCTGTAGGTTGTCATCACTTGCTGGATTACACCAGTTGGTGCCATCCTGCTGATCAAGCAAAGTTCCACAAACACCCAGACCCGCAAGATTGCCACTGTCTAAGTAAGCATTTGCGCTTCGGCCATCTTTGTAACCATAAACATTGAGATCACCAAAATTTAATGGCTGTGCTCCACGCTCATTCTCATCGGCATCAAAATCATAATCATAGGTTGCTGCCATTGATAAACTGGCCATTGATAGCGCCACTACGCCTGCACATAACTGCAGTAATTTTACAAAACTTCTATTCATAACTAACTCCTCAAACTCCTGAAACTAATAATTCGCAGGGATACTTACAATCTAAGCATGTGCGACCAAATCCACATTTTGAAACTAAAAACATAACTGCTTAACAGGCTAATTAAACGTAGTTCTCATTTTTGATGATGTCAAAAAATAAAGTTGATTTATTGGCTGTTTTTTATGCGCAGAATCAACAACTTAGCAAGTAAGAGTCGAGGACTTAGGTGTTAACGAAAACTATTGAGAGGCAAAGCTACTAAAAAACAATCAGTTAGCTAGGTTTGTTAACGAAGATATTAACCGCACAGAGTGATATCTCTTCTATTTTCGATGAATCCGTATAAATACCATCAATCCATAGCTTGGCAATGCCGTGTACCGTACCCCAAATAACCTGGGAAGTGCGCAATGGGTTACTACCGCCAATAAGACCAGACTCCTGCCAGCTGCGCACCATCTCAACCTGATGCTGAAAACAGGGATAGGCGACATCACGCAGTTCTTGGGTACTATTATCCTGCTTCCAGATATTGCGACCGAACATTAGCTCGTATTCCTCGGGGCTATCAGTGGCAAATTTAATGTAACCACAAATATATTCTTCAAACTTATCGAGCTGAGTTTTTTCAGGATTATTAAAGGACTGGGCAGCAGAGCGATGCCGACGACGAAACCCTTCAGCAGCGATAGCACAGAGTAAATCGTTCTTATCGGAGAAATGATGGTAGGGCGCAGTGCGCGACACCCCTGCCCGCTCGGCAAGCTTACGCAGTGAAAGGTTTTCTATGCCCGCCTCGGCTATTAGGATCTTGGCGGCAGACAAAAGGGCCTGACGGAGATCGCCGTGGTGGTAATTAGTACGTTCAGAATGGGAGATAACCGTTGAATTCATGCTGGTAATGTACCAACACATCTTGACACTGTCAAAATTGCACCTTAACCTGCTTTAATCGCTCATCCCAAATCTTTGAAAATAGCGTAAAACCTTTTAAGCCTCCTGTTAAAAGAGAGTTTCAGATGAACATTGATGATTTCCCAACTCTAAAAGCCTTCAGGGTGACCGTTGACAACAATCATGTTGCCGAGATTTGCATGAGTCGACCGGAAGCGATAAATTCAATGAACAGTGATTTTTGGCGCGAACTGCCTCTGATCATTCAAGCCTTAGACCGCCAAGGCGCTGCCCGAGTCATTATTCTCTCCTCAACGGGTAAGCATTTCACGGCAGGCATGGATTTATCTATTCTCAAAGATATTGGCAGTGACCCGACCATCGAACCTGCCTATCGAGCCGAATCCCAGCGACATTTGTTATTTGGCCTGCAAGCCGCATTTAACATACTTGATACAGCGCGCATGCCCGTTATATCCGCAATTCAGGGTGCCTGTATTGGCGGTGGCGTGGATATGATCTGTGCTACGGATATGCGATTCTGTACCAGCAATGCCTACTTCACTATCAAAGAAACCGCATTGGGAATCACTGCTGATGTAGGAACACTGCAACGTATTCAGAATTTGATGCCCAGCGGTCTAGCCCGAGAATTAGCTTATAGCAGTAGAAATATGGGTGCACAGGAGGCTAGCGACTGCGGCTTTGTAAATGCAGTTTATGACACCGAGGAAGAGATGCATTTGGCGGTCAAGGCCCTTGCAACCAGTATTGCCAAGCACAGCCCCATGGCGGTATATGGCAGTAAAGCAATGCTTAATTACAGCCGCGATCACTCCGTGCAAGAAAGCCTAAACCATATGGCCACCTGGCAAGCTGGCATGCTGCAACAGTCAGATATTCACGAGGCTATGGCGGCAGCTATAGAGAAACGAGAGCCGATATTTAAAAACTTGCCGCCCCTACCTTCGGTAACCAAATAAAAAGCCAAGACTTTTAAGCAGAATAATTAAAATATTACCGCAATTGGAGAACCCTATGCCCCACAGTACTTATCCAAACCTTTTGGCCCCGCTCGATCTGGGTTTTACACAGCTGAAGAACCGCGTTCTTATGGGTTCCATGCACACCGGCTTAGAAGAAGCCGCCAATGGTCATGAGCGTATGGCCGCGTATTTTGGCGAACGCGCCAAAGGCGGCGTTGGACTTATTGTGACCGGTGGCATTGGCCCCAACACAGAGGGCAGCACCCATCCCAACACAAAGAATCTGGTCACTGATGAGGATATAGCCAACCACCGGCATATCACCGATGCAGTCCACCAATACGACGGGAAAATCTGTATGCAAATCCTGCATACCGGCCGCTATTCCTATTCACCAGATCAAGTCGCGCCTTCGGCGATCAAATCGCCAATTAACCCTTTTACGCCAAAGGCCCTTAATGAAGAAGAGATCTACAAACAGGTCGATGACTTTGTATTCACCTCGGTACAGGCTCAGAAAGCGGGCTATGACGGTGTTGAAATTATGGGCTCCGAGGGTTACTTTTTAAACCAATTTATTGCTGCGCGAACCAATCAGCGTGACGATGACTGGGGCGGAAGTTATGAAAACCGCATGCGCTTGCCTGTTGAAGTCGTACGCCGAGTTCGCCAAGCGGTGGGTAAAGATTTTATTATTATTTTCCGCCTCTCAATGCTGGATCTAGTGGTTGGCGGCAGCACTGCAGAAGAAGTTGTCGAACTTGGAAAAGCCGTTGAACAGGCTGGGGCGACCATCATCAACACAGGTATCGGTTGGCACGAAGCACAGATTCCAACCATTGCCACCAAGGTTCCTCGTGCAGCATTTACTTGGGTGACGGCGCACTTTAGGAAAGAACTCTCAGTTCCGGTAATTACCTCTAACCGTATCAATACCCCGGCAGTTGCCGAAGAAGTCTTGGCCCGCGGCGATGCCGACATGGTATCTATGGCGCGCCCCTTTTTGGCCGACCCAGATTTTGTGATTAAAGCTCAGGAAAATCGCGCCGACGAAATTAACACCTGCATCGGCTGCAATCAGGCCTGTCTCGACCATGTGTTTGGTGGCCAAATGACCAGCTGTCTGGTCAACCCCCGCGCCTGTCATGAAACAGAACTGAACATTGAACCGGCAACCCAGATAAAGAAAATCGCCGTAGTTGGTGCAGGGCCTGCAGGGTTATCTGCAGCCACTACTGCAGCGTCAAGAGGCCATTGTGTAACTTTGTATGATAGTGCCAACGAGATCGGCGGGCAGTTCAATATTGCCAAGCAAATTCCGGGCAAGGAAGAGTTCTTTGAAACCCTGCGCTATTTCGGCAAACAGATTGAACTAACCGGGGTTGATCTAAAACTCAATCAAAGGGTCACTGCAGAACAGCTTAACAGTGGCGGTTTTGATGAGGTGATTATCGCCACAGGCATTTCACCGCGAACACCTAATATCGAAGGCATAGATCACCCCAGCGTGATGAATTACGTGGATGTGATTGCCAACAAAAAACACGTTGGCCAAAAAGTTGCCATTATTGGTGCCGGTGGCATTGGTTTTGATACGGCTGAATACCTCACCCATAGCGGTGAATCCACCAGCCAAAATATTCCTGCCTTTATGAAAGAGTGGGGCATCGACATGACCTTTGCATCGCGCTCGGGCATTGAAGGTGTAACAGCCCAGCCTGAACCCTCCCCTCGCGACGTCTATTTACTGCAGCGCAAAGCCGCAAAAGTAGGCTCCGGACTTGGTAAAACTACCGGTTGGATTCACCGTGCGGGCCTGGCGATGAAAGGTGTGAAAATGATGCCTGGCTGTGACTACAAGCGCATTGACGATGAAGGCCTACATATTAATGTCGGCAATGAATCCAAAGTGCTTCCCGTAGACAGTATTATTATCTGCGCAGGTCAGGACCCCTTGCGGGAATTAGTTGACGATCTAACTATTCCCCATTATTTAATTGGTGGTGCTGATGTAGCTACTGAGCTAGATGCCAAGCGAGCCATCAATCAGGGAACCCGACTGGCCGCTGAGATATAAGAAAGCCTCGAAAAATAAACCTAATCCACCTATTCCATGACCGCATGATTAGGTGGATTTTTTATTAAATATCGCCACAAGCCTTGCAACTATAGGGTATACCACCCATTATGGCGGCCTCTGAATGACTACCTATCCCTAAAAATTTATGTCGGATAACATCAACAAAAGTGACTTTCGCAATGCACTGGGCAGTTTTGCCACGGGCATAACGGTTATTACCACTCTGGGCAGAAATGGCCAAAAAGTGGGTATGACTGCTAACAGTTTTAACTCTGTGTCATTAGACCCAGCACTTGTTCTATGGAGTATCGGCAAAGAATCAAATTGCTTCGAAGATTTTATTACCGCTGACGCCTTTGCCATTCATATTCTCGCTGAAGACCAGCAGTCGCTTTCCAACCTGTTTGCTAAAACCGGTGCAGACCGCTTTGCCAATATTGACAGTGCTGAAGGGGTTTCCGGCGTGCCTATACTGCCCCATTACAGTGCCTGTTTCCAATGTACAGCAGAGCATCAGTACGATGGCGGCGATCATATGATTCTAGTCGGCAGAGTGATTAAATTTACAGATAGGGGGCACAAGCCGCTGATCTTTCACCGTGGAAAATACGCCGCTCTGTAATAGCCACATTTAACGCTTTAAGTTTAAAAACACCCATAAAATCAGCGTATCCGACAGGGTTTAGTGACCAGTTGCTGGCTTAGACCATTAAGCACACAGCCTTATAAGCTTACGTTGACGTAAACGTAAGATATAGCTATAATCCGCCCATCGTAACCACTGTCAGCCATGACCATGACCGTATCCGAAGTATCCATTGAGTACAGCATTTCAATGCTGTCAAAAGAATTTGGGATCACTACGCGCAGTATTCGTCACTATGAGGATATAGGCCTGCTCTCTCCCACACGCCGTGGTCAAACTCGTATATACAGCGCGGCTGATCGCACTCGCTTAAAACTAATTTTGCGCGGCAAGCGACTGGGAATCTCTCTAGAGAACTCCCGCGAAATTATTGACATGTATGAACCGGGTAAAACCAATGTCGATCAGCTGAAAAAATTAATTGATGCCATCCAACAACAGCGCACCAAGCTCAATCAACAGCTGGATGATATAACCAAGCTTCTCAAGGACCTTAACAAAGCTGAAACCGACTGTGTTGAGGCACTTAAATCCAACTCTCAATAATTGCAATGGAACCTGTGATTTATGAATACAACCTACCCCGTCCTAAATTTCAACCTTGGCGAAGATATCGACATGCTTCGCGACAGCCTTTTTCAATTTTGCCAAAATGAAATAGCACCCCGTGCCGAAGAGATCGATCAAAGTAACGAATTCCCTATGGACCTGTGGCGAAAAATGGGCGACATGGGATTATTGGGCATTACCGTTAACGAACAGTACGGCGGTTCAGAAATGGGCTATCTGGCCCACAGTGTAGCCATGGAAGAAATCTCGAGAGCCTCGGCATCAGTAGGCCTTTCATACGGTGCCCACTCCAATCTCTGCGTCAATCAGCTGCATAAAAATGGTAGCGAAGCTCAAAAGCAAAAGTATCTGCCCAAACTCTGCTCTGGGGAACATGTTGGCGCACTGGCTATGAGTGAACCGAATGCCGGATCCGATGTAGTCAGCATGACACTGAAAGCTGAAAAGCGCGGCGACAAGTACATTTTGAATGGCAATAAAATGTGGATCACCAACGGTCCCGATGCCCATACCTTTGTTATCTACGCCAAGACCGATACCGGCGCAGGCTCAAAAGGCATCACAGCATTTATTGTTGAACGAGACTACCCCGGATTTTCCCGCCATCAGAAACTCGACAAACTCGGTATGCGCGGCTCAAACACCTGCGAGCTAGTATTCCAAGACTGCGAAGTACCGGCAGAAAACATACTCGGCGGCGAAGGCCGTGGTGTTGCGGTATTGATGTCGGGCTTGGACTACGAACGAACCGTATTATCTGGAGGCCCCGTCGGCATTATGCAGGCCTGTCTAGATGTGGTGCTACCCTATATTCATGAGCGCAAGCAGTTTGGTCAGGCGATTGGTGAGTTCCAAATAATGCAGGGCAAGATCGCCGATATGTACGCCGACTTAAATGCCTCCCGCGCCTACCTCTATGCAGTAGCTCGCGCCTGCGATCACGGACAGGACTCACGCAAAGATGCCGCAGCGGTAATTCTGTTTACCGCGGAAAAAGCCACCCAGATGGCCCTACAGGCTATCCAAGCGCTGGGCGGTAATGGTTACACCAATGAATATTCCACCGGACGATTGCTGCGCGATGCCAAGCTCTACGAAATCGGTGCTGGCACTTCCGAAGTGCGCCGCATGCTGATTGGTCGCGAGCTTTTTAAGCAAAGCACTTAACGAAGAGCACTTAATAAAGAGCGCTTAGCAAGGAGCAGTTATGGCTGTTATTAACTCAAAAATAAATACTAAGAGCAGCGACTTCGAAAATAATTATCAGTCGATGCAAGGTATTGTTGAGGATCTTAAAACCACCCTAGCAACCATAGCCAAAGGCGGCGGTGAAAGGGCCTGCGCAAGACATGAAAGTCGAGGAAAGTTACTGCCCCGCGAGCGTATACAGGCACTGCTGGATCCCGGCTCACCCTTCTTGGAACTCTCGCCACTGGCAGCCCACAATGTCTACGGCGAAGATGTTCCTGCCGCGGGGATTATTACCGGCATAGGTCGTATCAGCGGTCAGGAATGTCTGGTGGTAGCCAATGATGCTACGGTTAAAGGCGGCAGCTACTACCCTCTCACCGTCAAAAAACACCTGCGTGCTCAAGCCATAGCCGGCGAAAATAATTTGCCCTGCGTTTATCTAGTGGACTCCGGTGGTGCCAATCTACCAAGGCAGGAAGATGTATTCCCCGACCGGGAGCATTTCGGTCGAATTTTCTTTAATCAAGCCAACATGTCTGCTCAAAATATCCCGCAGATTGCTGCGGTAATGGGCTCATGCACCGCCGGCGGTGCCTATGTTCCCGCGATGGCCGATGAGTCTATTATCGTTAAGCATCAGGGCACCATTTTTCTCGGTGGTCCACCACTGGTAAAGGCCGCAACCGGTGAAGTAGTCAGCGCAGAGGATTTAGGCGGCGCTGATGTTCACTGCCGAAATTCGGGTGTCGCTGACCATTACGCCAACAACGACCACCATGCTCTTGAACTTGCACGACGCGCGGTAGCTCGGCTAAACCGTGTAAAGCCGGTTAATGGTGACATTAAAGAAAGCGTCGACCCGATTTACGACATTGATGAAATCTACGGCATTGTGCCCACTGAATCGCGGGTCTCTTATGATGTGAGAGAAATTATTGCGCGGATTGTCGATGCTTCAGATTTCGATGAGTTTAAAGCGCTCTATGGCACCACTCTGGTCTGTGGTTTTGCCAGAATCTTTGGCTATCCCGTCGGTATTGTTGCCAATAATGGCATTCTATTTGGCGAGTCGGCTCAAAAAGGCACGCACTTTATTGAGCTCTGCGCACAGCGCAAAATCCCCTTAGTTTTTCTGCAAAATATCACTGGGTTTATGGTTGGCAAACAGTACGAAAATGAGGGTATTGCCAAACATGGCGCGAAGATGGTGACTGCGGTTGCCACAGCTAATGTACCGAAATTTACCGTTTTAATTGGTGGCTCTTTTGGTGCCGGGAACTATGGTATGTGCGGTCGCGCCTATGATCCACGCTTTCTGTTTATGTGGCCCAATGCACGGATTTCGGTGATGGGCGGCGAGCAGGCTGCCGGCGTTCTGGCTCAGGTGACGCGGGACAAATATGCGCGTGACGGCAAAGATTGGAGTGCTCAAGAGGAGGCTGATTTTAAGCAGCCAATTATTGATAACTATGAGCATCAGGGCCACCCCTACTTTGCTTCGGCGAGGCTTTGGGATGATGGTGTGATTGATCCGGCGGATACTCGCATGCTGTTGGGACTAGCTATTTCGGCGAGCCATAACAGGGAGATCGAAGAGACTAAGTTTGGGGTGTTTAGAATGTGATTTTGTAGGGTCTACGGCCTAACTAAATCATCCTGAGAGAGCTTAGTCGGCGAAGGATATTATTCTAAAGTGGATCGCCCAAGTCCAGCGGCCATTTTGGATCGACTCCATGGTTGTCGGGGTTTCAGCGCTCGCAAAACTCGCGTTGCTCAAACAGTTGCTCGCTCAATCTGAACCCCCGACAACCATAAGCGGAGTCTGATTGATCCAAAATAGCCGCTGGACTTGGGCTTAGTGGTACACCGAGCAAATAGCAGTACAGGGAACATAAGGAAATAACGATTATGGGTAAGGTTAAAAGCGAAATAAATTCTAGAGGTGTGGCTCGGGTTAGCATCTGCAACCCAGACAAACACAACGCCTTTGATGATCAGATTATTGGTCAGCTGACTCAGGCGTTTACTGCGATTGCCGACAACTTAGATGTTCGCGTCATGGTCTTGGGTTCTGAAGGGAAAAGTTTCTCCGCTGGCGCCGATCTCGGATGGATGCAGCGTATGGCAGATTACTCTTACGCTGAGAATCTTAGCGATAGCCATGCACTGGCTGAAATGCTTAAAACACTAAATTTTATGCCGCAACTAACGATTGCTCGAATTCAAGGCGCAGCCTTTGGCGGTGCGGTTGGATTGGTTAGCTGCTGCGACATTGCCATTGCCAGTGAACAGGCTTCGTTCTGCTTGAGTGAGGTCAAAATTGGCCTAGTACCGGCAACTATCAGCCCCTACGTCATTGCGGCAATCGGTGAACGGGCATCAAGGCGTTACTTCACCACGGCCGAACGCTTTGATGCACCCACGGCTCGGCAACTCGGATTAGTAAGTGAAGTGGTAAAGGCTGAAAACCTTGATCCTAAAGTCGACGAAATCATCACCACTCTGCTAGCCAATGGCCCGACGGCGATTAAGAGCACCAAACAATTAGTTCTCGATGTGAGTGGCAAGCCGATTGAACAAGACTTAATTGATCAGACCTGTAAAACCATAGCCGCCATTCGAGTGAGTGACGAGGGTCAAGAAGGTCTAAACGCGTTTTTGGAAAAACGATCCCCAAAATGGAATTAATCTATGTCTGACAAACCTGTGTTTAAAAAAATACTGATTGCCAATCGCGGTGAAATCGCCTGCCGCATTATCAAAACTGCCAACATTATGGGGATTGCCACGGTTGCCGTTTATAGCGATGCAGACCGTAATGCACTGCATGTAAAGATGGCTGATGAAGCCATTCATATAGGCTCTTCTCCATCCAACGAATCCTATCTGGTTATCGACAAAATTATTCAAGCAGCGCTGACAACGGGCGCCGAAGCTATCCACCCCGGCTATGGGTTTCTCTCGGAAAATGCTGAATTTTGCAATCAGTGCAAAGCCCACAACCTGGTTTTTATCGGCCCGCCAGTCGAGGCTATTTTAGCCATGGGATCAAAATCCTCGGCTAAAAATATTATGGGTAATGCCAATGTTCCGCTGGTTCCTGGCTATCATGGTGATGATCAGAATCCGGCTGTGCTGAAAAAAGCTGCGGACGATATGGGCTATCCGGTTCTCCTTAAAGCGGCAGCCGGTGGCGGTGGCAAAGGTATGCGCACGGTAATGCATGCCGATGAATTTGACCAAGCACTGGCAGCGGCAAAGCGTGAAGCCTTAAATGGGTTTAACAATGACATTATGTTGGTGGAGAAATATCTGCTCGGCCCACGCCATGTAGAGATTCAGGTGTTCTGTGATCAGCACAACAATGGCGTCTATCTATTTGAGCGCGACTGTTCAGTACAGCGCCGCCACCAAAAGGTTATAGAAGAAGCCCCAGCACCGGGAATGACAGAAGATCTGCGCCAACGCATGGGTGAGGCCGCCATTCGAGCGGCCAAAGCGATTCACTACGAAGGCGCAGGCACAGTGGAATTTTTGCTTGATACCCAGGGGGAATTCTTTTTTATGGAAATGAATACCCGACTTCAGGTAGAACACCCAGTCACCGAGATGATCAGTGGACAGGATTTAGTCGAGTGGCAGTTGCGCGTAGCATCCGGCGAGCCACTGCCCTGCCCCCAAGATCAGCTACATATTCACGGCCATGCATTTGAGGCGCGAATCTACGCTGAAGATCCAGATCAGGACTTTCTACCCGCCACCGGCACATTAAGCCAGCTGCAAACGCCCAGAGAAAACACCCATCTGCGCATTGATAGCGGCGTAATTCAAGGTGATCAGGTGAGTGTTTATTATGACCCGATGATCGCAAAATTGATTGTTTGGGATACGGACAGAGCCGCGGCATTAAAGCGGCTCACCGAAGCCCTGAGTGATTATCGCATTAAGGGCCTAACCACCAACATCTCATTTTTGTACAACATTGCCACTAGCCAAGCATTTCGCAGTGGGGCCATAGATACAGGCTTTATTGAACAGCATAAAGACGAAATTTTTCATCAGCGCAGTGACGATATTAAGTATGCTGCGCCCATCGCTGCGCAAGCCATATTACACGCGCGACAGCAGCGTGCAAAAGCGCTGGCTGCAGGTTCCAGCGAACCCAACTCTCCATGGCATCTAGCGAATAGCTGGCAAGCTAACAGTAGCGCCAAACCAATCCTGCATATTAAAATCGGCACGCAAGAGCTAAAAGTCGAAGTAGATAGCGCTGAATCAAACCCAGCAGTAAAAGTGGCTGCTGATGAAGAAAGTTTTAATCTATTTACTGATCGGGGTGTATTCCACTGCTCTGAAGCCAAACCTGATCTAGGTCTTCAAGATAACTATGCCGACGGCAATTTAACCGCACCAATGAATGGTACCGTTGTCACTTTATTGGTTGAAAGCGGCACTCCAGTGTCCAAGGGTGAAACACTGATGGTGATAGAGGCGATGAAAATGGAACATGCTATTATTGCCCCTGCCAACGGCACCGTTACTGAGTTTTTCTACCAACCGGGAGAACTTGTGGATGATGGTGCTGAACTTTTAGCCTTTGCAGAATTAGAGGAAACAGTATGAATTTACCCCCACGCGTCAGGATTGTCGAAGTTGGTCCTCGCGATGGTCTGCAGAATGAAAAAGTCGCTGTCGATATAGACACAAAAGTTGAGTTAATCGCTCAATTGGCAGAGGCAGGCCTGAGTTATATTGAAGCCGGTAGTTTTGTCAGCCCAAAATGGGTGCCGCAGATGGCCGGTAGTGATGAGGTTTTTTCCAAACTGCCTAAGAATTCAAAAACTGTTTATGCAGCACTGGCGCCCAATATGCAGGGATTTGAGCGAGCGCTGGAGTGCGACGTAAAAGAGGTGGCGGTATTCGCTGCGGCCTCAGAGAGTTTTAGTCAAAAAAATATCAACTGCTCGATTGCCGAAAGTCTCGACCGTTTTAAACCGCTTGCTGAACAAGCGTTGAGCAATAAAATCAAAGTCCGTGGTTATATCTCCTGCGTGGTTGGATGCCCCTACGAAGGTACCGTAGATGCTGAAACAGTCGCCATGGTTGCCAAGCAATTATTAGCCATGGGCTGTTATGAAATCTCACTGGGCGACACCATAGGCGTGGGCACCCCCGCCTCGATTGAACAATTACTCGAACGGCTATTGCAGGATATTCCCGCGGACAAACTCGCCGTTCATCTTCATGACACCTATGGACAGGCGCTGGCCAATGTTCTGATATCTCTGCAGATGGGAATCTCGGTTGTCGATAGCTCGGTGGCGGGTCTGGGTGGCTGTCCCTATGCCAAACTCTCCAATGGCGCGGCCGCATCCGGTAATGTTGCCACTGAAGATTTGGTTTATATGCTCAATGGACTGGGTATCGAGCACGGTGTCGACCTTAAAAAATTGATCGGTGCCGGCAATTTTATTAGCCAGAAACTCCAGCGAATTAATGGTTCAAAGGTGGGAATAGCACTGCAGTAAATTTTACATAAGTTATACTGCCGCCTTCATAGACGATTTAAACTATTCGGAGTTAGTTCCTTGACCGCGTTTCGCCCCTGCATCGACCTTCACCAGGGTCAGGTAAAACAGATTGTCGGCGGTAGTCTTACGGACAGCGGTGCCGATACCAATTTTGTTAGCTCCCATAATGCCGCCTACTATGCGCAGCTTTACAAGCAGCATAATTTAACCGGCGGCCATGTTATCGCCCTCGGTCCGAACAATCAGCAACAGGTTCTTGAAGCGCTCAGCGCCTACCCAAAGGGTATGCAATTTGGTGGCGGTGTTAACCTTGAGAATGCCAGCAGCTATTTAGAAGCCGGTGCCTCGCATATTATTGTTACCTCCTATTTATTCGAGGGGGGCGAATTTTCCTGGAAGCATCTCGAAGCGATTAAAGCCGAGGTCGGTGCCGAGCGTTTAGTGCTGGATCTCAGCTGCCGAAAAACTGACGGCGGCTGGATGATTGCCACCAATCGCTGGCAGACCATTACCAACACCGCGGTCGATCAGCAAACAATTGCTGAACTTGAAAAGCACTGCGCCGAGTTTTTAGTTCACGCCGCAGATGTTGAAGGACTGCAAGCGGGTATTGATCAGGATTTGGTCAGCCTGCTTGGCAACTGCTGCAATCTGCCCGTTACTTATGCCGGCGGTGCTCGCTCACTGAAAGACCTCGAACTGGTACAGACCCTCTCCAAAGGTAAAGTCGATCTGACTATCGGTAGCGCACTGGATATCTTTGGTGGCTCAGGGGTTAGCCTGCAAAACTGTATTAACTGGAATCAATCTCAAACAATATCCTCAAAAATCTAACTAATTAAATAATCACCACAGGACCTCAATAGAATGACCCGCCTTTTCTCCAGTATTATATTTGCATCATTGCTAATCATTTCATCAATGGTTACAGCGCAATCGACGCCGCAACCATTTACCTTTACAGCCATTCCCGATCAAGATGAAGCTCATCTGCAAGAGCGCTTTAACAAGATTGCCGTCTACCTTGAGAAGCAGCTGGGCATTGAAGTACTCTATATACCGGTTAAAAGCTATGCCGCTGCGGTAACTGCCTTTCGCAATAACCAGGTTCAGCTGGCCTGGTTTGGCGGTCTCTCCGGTGTTCAGGCAAGACGCCTGGTTCCCGGCAGCCAAGCGATTGCCCAGGGCTATGAAGACCCATTCTTTAAAACCTACCTAATCGCCCACAGCAGCAGTGGCCTGAAGAGCAGCACTGATTTTCCGGCGGCTATTGCCGGCAAGACCTTTACCTTTGGCTCCAAAGGCTCCACCTCTGGACGGCTAATGCCCGAGTACCATATTCGCCAGCAGCTCAAAGATACACCGCAGAATATCTTCTCCAAGGTGGGCTTTAGCGGCGACCACAGTCGCACCATTGCTCTGGTACAGTCTGGCGCCTATCAGGTTGGCGCGGTCAACTACAAAGTCTGGGCCAAGGAGCTCGCAGCGGGAAAAATTGACCCCACCAAGGTAAAGATTATCTGGGAGACTCCCCCTTACCCTGACTACCAGTGGACATTGCGCGCTGATGTCAGTGCTGAAATCCAGCAGAAACTGGTCAACGCCCTGCTGGGGATGAAAGATCCGGAACTGCTTGCCAGCTTCCCGCGCAAAAGCTTTATTGAAGCCAGCAATGATCTCTATGTACCCATCGCCAATACTGCCATTGAGATTGGCCTGATTGATGCTGAGAAATAGAGGCAGCCTTGACCGCGCTCACCGACCAGCCACTGTTTGAACTTAAAGACAGACGACTCGAGTACCAGGAAAAGACGGTACTCGACAATCTGTCTTTATCTATCTATCCCGGCGAGCGAGTAGCTCTGGTTGGCGGCAGTGGCGCGGGCAAATCAACTCTACTTAAAACTCTGCGCGAACAGCGGTCTGACCAAGTTGCCTGGTGCCCACAGCAGCCGGGGCTGGTACCTATGCTCAGCGCCTTTCACAATATTTATATGGGCGCGCTAGATCGCCACTCGTTTATTTACAACCTTGGCAATCTGATTAAACCGCTGCCCGCCGCACGCCGTGAGGTTAGCGAAATAGCCCGCAGCATTGACCTTGAACAGCAGCTTTACAGCTCCGTAGATAAACTCTCCGGCGGTCAACAACAGCGCACCAGTATTGGCCGCGCCCTAATCCAGCAGCGTCCAATTTTTATTGGTGATGAGCCAGTCGCCAATGTCGATGAGTACCAGGCTGAAAGACTTCTTAAGTTAATCTGCCAACAACACCAAACAGTTGTCTTGGCACTGCATGATATAGAACAGGCATTGCAGTTCTGCACACGGATTATCGGTCTTAGAGATGGCGCAATAGCCCTGGATGCAGCCAGAGACCAACTCACTGCCAGCGATCTCGCCAGCCTTTACGATGCTGTTTAATTCAGGCGCAAATAGCCTAGACACCTCTGCCAAGGCATTGCGCAAAACCAGCTTTTGGTTTGCCGCCATTGCCCTGTTGTGCCTGCTCTGTGCTGATCTGGATATTTCCACGGTAGATCCCTGGCATGAACTGAGCCTAATGGCAGCTCGGTGCACTCAGCCCCTCGGTCTGGTCATGGTCAACACTGTTAACCAGTCTTGCCAATACCTTTTCCTTTGCCCTGCAGGGTGTCGCAGCTGGCAGCCATTGGCGGTTTTATTCTCGCACTTGGGCTATGGCTCTAATATTGTGCGCGCCTTCTGTGCCTTTATCCGCTCAATCCATGAGCTGTTCTGGGCACTGCTATTTATTCAAATTACCGGGCTTTCATCACTGACCGGACTGCTGGCCATTGCCATTCCCTATGCCGGCACATTGGCTAAAATCTACGGCGAATTATTTGAGGAAGTGGATCTGGCTCCGGCTCAAAACAGCCCCGCCGCCAAACAGCCCCTGACCCATTTTTTCTATACCGTGCTGCCTCTGGCTTGGCGACCTATGGCTACCTATACCAGCTACAGATTTGAATGTGCGATTCGCTCCAGTGCCATTCTTGGTTTTGTTGGACTACCAACACTGGGTTTTCATCTGGAGACTGCATTGGGGGAAGGTCATTACAGTGAAGCGGCGGCTTATTTTTACGCCCTCTTACTGCTGATTGGCACCCTGCGCTTTTGGCTGCAAAAACGTCTGCTGCCGATCTATCTGCTGGCAGTCTTTTATTATCTGCCACCCCAGGCGCAGGTATCCTGGGATCTGGTGGCACGCTTTATCACTGAGGATATAGTCCCGGCACCACTGCGCGGTGAAGCGCTTTTCACTGCAAGTACCTTCTCGGAGTTTGCCAATTGGTTTAGCCTGTTATGGCAGCAACAAATATGGCCGGGACTTATTAATACCGTGGTTTTAGGCCAGATCAGTCTGGTATTTACCGGACTGCTGGCACTATTGCTGTTTCCGCTAAATTCACCGCTGTTTTTCCGCCGCTGGGGGCGTACGACTGGAGATGGCCTACTGATTTTGCTGCGCACGCTGCCGGAATATCTGCTGGCCTTTTTAGGCCTGTTGATACTCGGCCCCTCAATGCTGCCAGCAATATTGGCGCTGGGTATCCACAATGCCGCGATCATCGCTCATTTGGTAGGCCGTCACAGTGAGGAGCTGGTTTTAAGAGGCGATGCCAGTGGCGGTTTAAACCGCTATTTCTACGAGGTACTGCCGCGTATCTACCGGCAGTTTTTAGCTTTCCTCTTCTATCGTTGGGAAGTGATTTTGCGCGAGACAGCCATCCTTGGCATTCTGGGCATTTCTACACTGGGCTTTTATATCGACTCGGCCTTTGAAGAGTTTCGCTTTGACCGCGCTTTATACTAATTCTCGCCAGCGCCCTGCTAAATATTGGCGTGGATCATCTAGCTCGCCGTATTCGCCTGCGCCTGCATTTGAAAACGACGCCAGAATCTCTCTAACTCAACTCTCATCCGTTTCATACTCTGAAATTGATGGGCAGGAGCAGACCAGATTGCGATCGCCAAATACATGATCAAGACGACCCACTGGTGGCCAGTACTTGTTCTCACGCAGTGATGCCAGTGGATAAGCAGCCTGACTGCGACTGTACTTTCTTGTCCAGCTATCCGCCGAGACAACCGCCGCCGTATGGGGCGCGCCAACCAGAGGGTTGTCGTCCAACTCAAACTGTCCCGCGGCAACCTGATCAATCTCGCTCTTAATCGCGATCATCGCATCACAGAAACGATCCAATTCAGCTTTTGACTCACTCTCGGTAGGCTCGATCATCAAAGTGCCAGCCACTGGGAATGACATAGTTGGCGCATGGAATCCAAAGTCGATCAGACGCTTGGCAATATCATCAACGCTAATACCTATCTCGTCTTTAATATCGCGAACATCCAAAATACATTCGTGAGCAATACGCCCCTGAGCGCCGGTATAGAGAATCTGGTAATGATCCTGTAGACGGTTGGCTACATAGTTGGCATTCAAAATAGCCACTTCGGTGGCCTGCTTAAGACCAACACGACCCATCATGCGGATATACATCCAAGTGATCGGCAAGATGCTGGCGCTGCCAAAGGGTGCCGCGGAAACCTGAGCGCCACGACGCTGGCTGTTACCAGATTCGACCGCCGACTCACTGGGCAAAAATTCAGCCAAATGTTCACCGACAGCGACTGGGCCCACACCTGGGCCACCACCACCGTGGGGAATACAGAAGGTTTTATGCAGATTCAGGTGCGAGACATCGCCGCCAAATTTACCCGGCTGGCAGACACCAACCATGGCATTGAGATTGGCGCCATCGATATAAACCTGACCGCCATGATCGTGAACAATGCCACAGATCTCTGTGATCTTCTCTTCGAACACACCGTGGGTTGAGGGATAGGTAACCATAATCGCCGCTAGATTAGCCGCATGCTTCTCAGCCTTCGTTTGAAGGTCGTCAACATCAACATTGCCCTGATCGTCACATTTGACCACCACCACTTTCATGCCACACATCTGCGCAGAAGCCGGGTTAGTGCCGTGGGCAGAGCTTGGAATTAGACAGACATCGCGCTGACTGTCACCGCGACTCTCGTGATAACCACGAATCGCCAGCAGACCGGCATATTCACCCTGAGAACCGGCATTCGGTTGCAGGGAAATAGCATCGTAACCCGTAGACGCACAGAGCATAGATTCCAGATCGTCGATCATGGCGCGATAGCCCTGAGTTTGATCGGCGGGTGCAAAGGGGTGCATGGTCGAAAATTCTGGCCAGGTAATTGGCAGCATTTCGGCAGTGGCATTTAACTTCATGGTGCAGGAACCGAGCGGGATCATTGCGCGATCAAGAGCGATATCTTTATCCGACAGCTTGCGCAGATAACGCAGCATCTCCGTTTCTGAATGGAAACTATTAAAGGTTGGGTGCTCGAGGAAGCCATCGGTACGTATCAGATCACCGGGCAGTGCCTCGCCAACCTCTGCGGCCAAGACCTCGACTTGCAAGCTGTGATCGCCAATCAAGAATATCCCAAAGTTCGACTACATCTTGTTCGCCAGTGGTTTCATCCAGTGAAACACCTAAGGTATTTTCATCAATTGCGCGCAGATTTATCTCACGGGCTGCCGCCGCTTGAAGAATCTCCTGAGTGCGCTGCCAGTGTTTAGGGTCAGAGTATCAAACCAGTTCTGATTCGTTGGCTCAATACCATTTGAGCGCAATCCTGCCGCCAACACAGAGGTCAATAGATGGACGCGCTGAGCAATTCTCTGCAAGCCATCTGGGCCGTGATATACCGCATACATACTGGCGATAATTGCCAACAGTACCTGAGCGGTACAGATATTTGAGGTCGCCTTTTCGCGGCGAATATGTTGCTCGCGAGTTTGTAGTGCCAAACGATAGGCCGGCTCGCCATTAGAGTCCTGAGACAGGCCAACTAAACGACCGGGAAGGTTGCGTTTATAGGCTTCACGAGTTGCCATATAGGCGGCGTGAGGGCCACCAAAGCCGAGGGGAACACCAAAGCGCTGAGTCGAGCCAATCGCCACATCCGCCCCCAGCGAACCGGGTGATTCGAGTACAACGAGACTTAAAATATCCGCCGCCATTACCACTAGAGCGCCCTGCTGTTGAACCTGCTTGATCACTTCGCGGAAGTTGCGAATCTCACCGCTGGCACCCGGGTACTGCAGTAACAGACCAAATAAATCAGTGTCAGTGGCTAGGGTTGCCGGATCGCCAACTAAGACTTCGACACCCATTGGCTCGGCGCGGGTTTTAATAATTTCGATGGTTTGGGGCAGACAGTCACTGTCGACAAAGAAGCGCACTGACTTTGATTTCGACATGCGCTGACAGAGCGCCATAGCCTCTGCCGCTGCAGTGCCCTCATCCAACATTGAGGCGTTGGACATCTGCATTCCGGTAAGATCAGTAATCATAGTCTGGAAGTTAATTAACGCCTCCAGACGGCCCTGAGAAATCTCCGGCTGATAAGGCGTATAAGCCGTGTACCAAGCTGGGTTTTCAAGGATATTACGCTGAATAACATTGGGGGTAATGGTGTTGTAATAACCCTGACCAATAAAGCTGCGAAAGACTTTGTTCTGGTCAGCCAGTGCGCGCAATTCTGTCAGCGCCTGAGCTTCGGTACAGCCATCAATAACAGCTAGGTCATCGTCCATAGCAATCGCTTCAGGGACTACCTGAGCGGTCAGCTCCTGCAAACTAGTGCAGTCCAAAGCACTAAGCATCTGCTGTTGATCTTCAGCACTGGGGCCGATATGACGGGCGATAAACTCAGCCGCGTTTTGTAAATCTTTTAAGGTACGTTTTTTCTGTAACATTTTTTCTACTCCCCAGAGAAGAACATTAATCTATTAAATACTTGATAGCAGCCGAAGCCTTTGAATATGCACTCAGCGTCTTTTAATAAAGAGCCCTCAGCGTCTCTTAATAAAGAGCCTTCAGCGTCTTGTAACGAAAAACTATCCGCGAAAATATCGCTGCTCGACCAATGGCATCTTGGTCACTGTTATTGGTCGCGCCACACCGCGAACCAGTGCGTTGAGTTTGGTTCCTATAACCGACAACTCGGCAGGCACATAGCCCATCGCAATTGGTGCTTGCAGAGTAGGCCCAAAACCACCACTGGTGATAGCACCAATCACATTGCCCTGATCATCAACAATCTCTGCACCTTCACGAACCGGTGCGCGGCCATCAATTAAAAAGCCAACGCGCTTTTTATCGGCGCCATTGGCAATCTGACCGAGAATCACTTCAGAACCTAAAAAGCCGCCCTCTTTAGCGCCACCGACGCGACGCGATTTGCTGATACTCCAGATAATCCCAGCTTCTACTGGTGTGGTCTGCTGACTCATGTCGTGACCATAAAGACAGAGCCCCGCTTCCAGGCGCAAAGAATCGCGAGCACCCAAACCAATCCAATTAACATTCTCGTATGAGAGCAGCTTATCGGCTAGCTTGTGGGCATCCTGCGGATCCACAGAAATCTCAAAGCCATCTTCACCGGTGTAACCAGAGCGAGTGATATAGCATTCGATATCATCAATTGATGTATGGCATCCATGCATAAATACCAGCCTAGTTGCCTCAGGTGACAATTCAGCCATCACCTCTTTGGCCTTTAGACCCTGCAGTGCCAGCAGTCCGCGATCAGCCAAATAATTAATCTCAAAGCCCGGCAGATGATTGCGGATATGGGCTATATCATCATGCTTACAACCGGCATTAACCACCAGAAAGAAGGTATCTTCGGCCCAGCGAGTAACAATTAAATCGTCCAACACACCGCCCTGTTCATTGGTCAGTGTGGCGTAGGTCTGTTGGTTGATCTGCAGAGATTCAAGATCAACCGGCATCAGCTTTTCAAGTGCCTGAGCCGCGCCCGCGCCTCTCACAATCAACTGCCCCATATGGGAAACATCAAATAAACCGGCATTATCCCTGCAGTGCAGATGCTCCTGCATAATGCCGCTGCTGTATTGAACAGGCATAAGATAACCGGCAAAAGGCACCATCTTGCCCCCTGCTTCAACGTGGTAATCGTAGAAAATTGTTTTGTTTTCTTGAGTATCTGTAGTCATAGAATTCTTCTTTAAAATCTTATTTAGGCCATCACAAAAAAGCGGGCATCAAACAGTTTAAGGTCTATTTAACTTATGTATATACGCGCAATAGCGCATTTTATCCCTGTACTTATAATTTGTTAAATTAATAGATACAATACATTCATTAATATTTCTTATAGTTAATTTTTCTAGTTTGAGGCGCCAAAAGGATGAAGAATTTACCTATGGATCTGCTGCGAGCATTTGTCTCGGTGGCCCAGCTCAACAGCTTTACCAAAGCCGGCGAATTACTGGGCCGCTCACAACCCGCCGTCAGCCTGCAAATTCAGCGCCTAGAGGAATTGGTCGACGAGACGCTGCTGGTGCGCAACGGCAAAAACCTTGAGCTTAGTGAGGCCGGTGAAAACCTCTATGACTATGCCAATCAAATATTATCCCTTAATGATCTAGCCATAAGTCAGCTTTCAAAAAGCACTATCACCGGCAAAATCCGTCTGGGTATCCCCAGTGAGTTTGCTACCGTATTACTGCCTAAAATTGTTAGCCGTTTCGCCAAGGCCTACCCCAACGTCACCTTAGAAGTGAACTGCGAACTGAGTAAAACACTGCTCTCAAAGGAAGGTAAGGCAAGCCACGACCTTATCCTTGCCCTCGAAGACAACCCCTCCAAGACGGGCTTAAAAACCGGCTCAAGCCTGGTTAAAACCGATGAATTAGTCTGGGTAGCAAGCTCCGACCACAATGCTCAGAAAGTTGAGGTAGTGCCACTGATCGCTGCGGCAGAGGGCTGTATCTATCGGCAGCGGGCGATCAAGCTTTTGGATCGATCCAAACAGCCATGGCAGATCGTCTACACCATCCCCGATCTAACCGGTATTCAGTACGCCATTCAGGAAGGATTGGGGGTCACTGTACTGGCCAAGAGTACCGTGCCTGAGAACCTGAAAATTCTAACCCCTCGAGCGCGCTTTCCGGAACTTGGCGAAGTTGGAATTAGCCTGATATGCTCGGCTAGAAACAAAAAGAATGAGGCCGTTCATCTGCTGATCGAGTTTTTAAAGACCAGCCTGACCTAAAACAGGTTGAAGTGCGCAAAACCGAGTGGTCAAACCTAGCAGATTAAAAGTATATTTACCCCACAAATACAGTGTTAATATGCACTAACAAATAATTATACGAGGTTCGATATGACTACCATCATTTTGTATACAACTCGCATTAGTGCTGTTTCAGATATGGCTGTTACCTATGGTCATCAATATCAAGAGCATGCCTTACCTGATATCTAACCGCGACGCAGAGCATGAGACATCATTGCTTTCGCAAAGAGTCACGCGCGCATCAACCAACTTACAAGAAAGCCTGCCGCATTTCTCGCCCTATGCCTTCTTGCGATGATTGTTGAAGCAGATGTGACCACAGCTGCAACAGCTTGGTTAGGACTGAGAGTTGCCTATTTAGCCTGTTATTCATTTGGCATTCCGGTCCTTAGAAGCGGAATCTGGGCTGGGTCTATTGTTTGCATGATATACATGGCTTTGCAGATAGCTTAAAAGCGATAGTTTAAAACCAGAAAACTAAAAATTATAATAATGAATAGTAAAAGAAATATATTGAGGGGATTAGTACTAATGACGAAGATTCGAGCTGTGCAATTTTGCAAAACCAGTGGTCTATTGGCGCTGCTGTTATTTATCGGCATAGGTAAGGCTAGCGCTGCGGAACTCACTGTTTTGATCAGGGAACTGCTGCCTCTAGCTGGGGCAGAGGTATCAACGCCTTTGATCGCAGCAATTAGCTACGGTGTGTGCAGCAATGATGGTGGCGCCGGGTGCCCAAGCATTAGCTGGGCACCAGTTAACGATAGCCAGCGCGGCAATGTCCTGCAGGTCAATCACAGCTCGTCGGGCAATCTAGCGGGACTGTTTATCGCATCCAATTCACGCCAGGATTTAAGCAGCTATGCCGGCGGTAATATTGAGTTTGATATTAAAGTTGTCAGCGGCAACAGCAATATCACCATGAAGATTGACTGTATTTATCCCTGTACATCAGGTGACCAAGCGCTGGGCAGTAAAGGAACTTCAGGCTGGGAAACCGTTACTGTTTCTGTGGATTCTCTGGTTTCCTCAGGCCTCAGTCTATCCAATGTAGATACTGGTATTGTGATCTGGGCCAGCAATTCAACAAGCACTGTATTTCGTCTTGATAATGTCCGCTGGGTAACCTCAGCTGGCGGAGGTGGAGGAACTACTGGCCCTTCTATTGCCGTTGATCCAAGCAAATGGTTCCACCAAACCCAACTGCCGAGTGGCGGCAGTTGGTTCAATAACGAGCAACAGCATTACACCAATCGAATTCAGAACTCCTACGTCAGTAATGGCAGCCTTAAAATTGTTGCTAAAAGAGAGTCCTATAATAACCAGGGACAAACCAAGCAGTTCACCTCTGCGCGACTAAACTCAAAATACGCCTTTAAATATGGCCGTGTGGTGGTTAGAGCAAAACTGCCCACTGGCGCCGGCACCTGGCCAGCGATATGGACATTGGGTAAAAATATCAATGAAGCTGGTGCCTACTGGCAAACTCAGGGCTTTGGCAACACCAACTGGCCGGCCTGTGGCGAGATAGATATTATGGAGCACTGGGGCACCAGCCAAAATCATATATCAAGCGCCATGCACACCCCTTCAAGCTATGGCGGCACTATCAACACCGGAGGCCAGACAATTAGCACTGCCTCTTCAGCGTTCCATAACTATGAGATGGACTGGAATAGTCAACGGATAATTTTTAGCGTGGATGGTGTCGAGCATTACCGGTACGCACCAACAGATAAAAACTCATCCACATGGCCGTATAATGCTGAACAATACCTGATTTTAAATGTAGCTATACAGGATAGTATTGCGTCGAATTTTACCCAGTCTGCCATGGAAATCGACTATATAAGAATCTATGCAGAAAATTCCAGCTCTTCGGCTCAACCAGTTTGGTCAGACGAATTTAATACGGCTGACGGAGTTGATACAGACGGCGATGGTATTGATGACAGCGTCGATCCCGATGATGACAACGACACTTATGCTGATTCAATTGACGACTTCCCGCTGGATAATTCCGAGTGGCTTGATACAGATTCCGACGGCACAGGTAACAATGCCGATACTGACGATGACAACGATAATGTAAGCGACCTACTGGATGCCTTTCCTTTCGATGCTTCGGAATGGACTGATACAGATGGAGATGGCACGGGTAACAATGCCGATACGGATGACGATAACGATTATGTGAGTGATTCACAGGATGCATTCCCACTCCTCTCCTCTGAGTGGGCTGATACAGATTCCGATGGTATTGGTGACAATGCCGATACGGATGATGATAACGATAACGTGAGTGATTCACAGGACGCCTTCCCTTTAGATGCCTCGGAGTGGGCTGACACAGACGGCGACAACATTGGCAACAATGCTGATATCGATGATGATAATGATACTGTTATTGATTCACTGGATGCCTTCTCACTATTAGCTTCTGAATCCATTGATACAGATGGTGATGGCATCGGTGACAATGCAGATACAGACGATGACGGCGACGGCATTTTAGACAGCCTCGACAGCTACCCATTGGATTCGACTAACACACCAATCGAAGTTATGGACATTGATGGCAATGGCCAGATAGATGGATTAACTGATGTTATGCTGGTTCTTCGCTATGTGTTTGGCTTTAGCGGCGATAGCCTGATCGATGGTCTTGTTGGAGAAAATGCTACCAGAACAAGCGCTGCTGAAATTGAGGCTCATCTGGAATCGCTGATGCCGACTTTTTAAAGTAGATTGCTTTAAAGCAGGCTAGTTTAGAGAAGATGATTTAATGGAAAGAATTGCCCTGTCTGACAGCCTCGAGCTCTCGCGTGTTATTTATGGGATGTGGCGCCTAACAGACGATGCAGATACATCGACCAGACAGGTTCAAGCCAAAATCGAAGTCTGTCTGGCACAGGGTATAACCAGCTTTGACCACGCAGATATTTACGGCGATTACAGCTCCAAAAAAGCACTCGGGCAATGTCTAAAACAGCCCCCAGCCAACGCCCAAAGATAGGAATAATAACCAAATGTAATATTGCTGCGCCTGTTGGAATTCATGCCGATAAGCGACTCAAATACTTCAATACTTTGGGAAAATATATTACCTAGATTGTTGACCTCTACTTTCGAAAAATGGCCTTTGTGCATATCGACTTGCTGCTTCTTCACCACCCGGATCCAATAATGAATACCGAGGAAACCGGAGACGCGCTCTCGGGAACCTGGCTTTAGCCTTATATGCTCGGCTAGAAATAAAAAGAATAAAACTGCCCATCTATTAATTGAGTTCTTAAATCAGCTTCCCCCCGACATATATTTCTATTATAATTTGCATAGAACACAGATGCTTGGAGGTGGATTTGACCTGCTACTCATTTGGCATTTCTGTGCTTAGAAGTGGTATCTGGATCACCTCCATTGTTTGCATGGCCTCTATGGCCTTGGCGATCGCTTAAAATTAGAAAAAAAATATAAGAACAACGATAAATTGAGGGTAATAACGTCAATGTTTCAAACTGGAGCTGTGAAACTCTACAAAACCTGTGGTCTATTTGGCCTGCTTTTACTTATCGGCATAGGTAAAGCTAGCGCTGCCGGACTCTTAGTACTTGATCAGGGAGCTATTGGCTCTGTTTATGGCTCTGTTTATGGCTTTGATGAGGCCATTGACTACGGTGTGTGCATTAGCTGCCCAAGCATTAGCTGGTCAACGGTTAACGATAGCCAGCGCGGCGATGTTCTTCAGGTAACTCACAGCTCGTCTGGCAAGTTTGCGGGAATGTTTATCGCATTCTATTCACCCCAGGATTTAAGCAGCTATGCCGGCGGCAGAATTGAATTTGATATCAAGGTTGTCAGCGGTAGCAGTGATATCACCATGAAAATTGACTGTGTTTATCCCTGTACATCAGGAGATCAGTCACTGGGCAGCAAAGGATCTTCGGGCTGGGAAACCGTCACTGTCTCTGTGGATTCTCTGGTTTCCTCAGGTCTCGATCTATCCAGAATAAGTAATGGCATTGTCATATGGGCCAGCAATTATACAAGCACTTCGTTCCTTCTTGATAATGTCCGCTGGGTCACATCAGATGGCGCTGGTGATACAGACGACGATGGTATTGATGACACCTTCGACACAGATGATGACAATGATTCTTATATTGACTCAATCGACGCCTTCCCGCTGGATAATTCCGAGTGGCTTGATACAGATTCCGACGGCACTGGTAACAATGTCGATGCTGACGATGATAATGACAATGTCAGTGATTTTTTGGATGTTTTCCCTCTGCTTTTCTCAGAGTGGGCTGATGCCGATGCAGATGGCATCGGTGACAATGCTGATACGGATGATGATAACGACAATGTTAGCGACTCAATTGATGCCTTCCCTTTGGATGCCTCGGAGTCAGTTGATTCGGACATGGATGGTATTGGCAACAATACGGATGCCGATGATGATAATGATGGTGTACTGGATGCTACGGATGCATTTCCACTAAATAGAACAGAACAACTGGACTCAGACCAGGATGGTATTGGCAATAATGCCGATTTTGATGATGATAATGACAATGTCAGAGATTCTTTGGATGCATTCCCGCTAATATCCTCAGAGTGGGCTGATGCCGATGCAGATGGCACCGGTGACAACGCTGATACCGATGATGATAACGACACCGTTAGTGACTCACAGGATGCATTCCCTTTCGATGCTTCGGAATGGTCTGACACGGATGCTGACGGCATAGGTAACAATGCTGATACTGATGATGATAATGACAATGTCAGTGACTCACAGGATGCATTCCCGCTAATTTCCTCAGAGTGGGCTGATGCCGATGCAGATGGCACCGGTGACAATGCTGATACCGATGATGATAACGACACCGTTAGTGACTCACAGGATGCATTCCCTTTCGATGCTTCGGAATGGTCTGACACTGATGCTGACGGCATAGGCAATAATACTGATACAGATGATGATAACGATACTGTGATTGACTCACTAGATGCCTTCTCACTGTTAGCCACTGAGTCGATTGATACAGATGGTGATGGCATTGGCGACAACGCCGATATAGATGATGATGGCGATGGAGTTCTGGACAGCCTAGATAGCTTCCCACTGGATTCAACCAATACGCCAACCAAAATTATGGATATTGATGGCAATGGTCAAATCGATGGATTAACCGATGCTATGCTGGTGCTGCGCTATATATTTGGTTTTAGCGGCGATGCCCTGATCAATGGTGTTGTTGCCGATAATGCCACTAGAACCAGCGCTGCTGAAATTGAGGCGCATCTGGAATCATTGATGCCGTCTTTTTGAAACAAATTGTTATAAAGAAGATTAGTTAATGGAAAGGATTGCCCTGTCTGACAGCTTAAAACTATCCCGTATTATTTACGGGATGTGGCGGTTAACTGATGGTAACGACACATCAGTTAAGCATGTTCAAGCCAAAATCGAAGCCTGTCTAGATCAGGGCATCACCAGCTTTGACCAAGCGGATATCTATGGTGGTTATACCAGCGAGACACTGCTCGGCCAATGCCTAAAACAGGCACCCAGCCTGCGTGGGCAGATGGAAATAATCACCAAATGCAATATCGTCGCGCCCTGCGGAATTCACACCGATAAGCGATTGAAATACTACGATACTTCGGAAATATATATTACTCAGACTGTTGACCGCTCCCTTCGAGAAATGGCCATTGAGCATATCGACCTGCTGCTTATTCATCGCCCAGATCCAATCATGAATGCCGAGGAAACCGGCGGCGTTCTCGATCACCTTATAGAGAGCGGAAAGGTCAAAGCCGTTGGAGTTTCAAACTTCCATCCCTGGGATATAGACCTGCTGCAGTCGCGGATGAGCAATAAGCTTGTCACCAACCAAATTGAAATCAGCCTCGGGGGAAATTCTGCACTGACCAATGGTGATTTGGCCTATCTTCAGCAGCATAGGATTGCACCTATGGCTTGGTCTCCCCTAGGCGGTGGATCGCTGTTTCGCGAGCCGCACTCAGAGTTAAGTTTAAAATTGAATCAGATGGCTGAGGCGCTTTCTGTGGATGCCGCTTCTCTTGCCATTGCATGGCTACTAAAACATCCGGCGAATATTCTGCCGATTATGGGAAGTAATAATATTCAGCGGATAGAGGGCTTTTCCAAGGCCTTAGAGATTGAACTGGACCGGCAGTCATGGTTTGAGCTTTATCAGGCGGCTAACGGGGCTGAAGTAGCTTAAAACTTCAGCTTCAGCCCTGCTCTACCTAAAAACAATTGTTCCCCTTTTGATCAGTACAATACAAAGCCCTGCAACCCCATAACTGACCAGCGCCATTTTGAAAATATCAACTATTTCGATAGTGCTTAAATGACCAACCAGATCACCCATTAGCTGGTAAATCGGCGAGAAAAATATAAATAGACCGAGGGTAAAAAATATCAGGCAAGCCCAGAGTTTTGTCTTTAGCTTTTTCGATGCCTGCTCTTGCGCTATAAGCGTCAAAGTATAAAAGCTAAACAGCTCTCGGTCCCTTTGAGCGTATGAGACCTGCTTTTCTTGCTTAACGATTTCTTCAAATGAATTCATTTAAGTTTCTCCAAAGCACGGCTTATCTTAGATTTAACCGTGCCAGGTTTTAGGTCTAAAAAATCGGCGATATCATTGATCTGATACTCGTAAATATACTTTAGCGTGAAAAGAATCTTTTCATCCTCAGTCAAGGGTGCAATCAGATCAAAAAAACCTGTATTACCTTCAAGTTGGGGGGAATAGCTTGGCTCACTACCACTGTCTAAATCCGTGTATTTCTGATCTTTTTTAATCATATCCTTAAAGCAATTGACGGCAATTCCTGTCAGCCAATACTTATAGGTCTTACGAGAATCAAAGCTTTTAAGGTAACTGTAAGACTTGAGAAAACTTTGCTGAGAGATATCCTCAGCAAGTTCTCTATTGCCCGCAGTCAGGCGCATACCCAAGCCAAACAGATAATCAGCATAGCGTTGAACAAGCACCCCATAATGGTGATTCCCACCTTTGAGGGCTCTTTTTACCAGCTCTTCGTCTGTGTCCATTAAACAGCATCATCAAGGTTCTTATTCTGAGCGTAGATGCCATAGACAAGAAACGCCAAACCCAGTGACGCTACCAGCAAACCTGAGGCCCAAACTACCGTCGCATGCAATCCAAAGTACCCCAGCATTACGACACCTACACCTATGCCAATTAAAATCGCACCAGATTTAATATCACTGATTTTTTTATCTTCTTCTCTATAGCCCGGAATACTTTGCAATAATTCTGGCGATAGTTCCTGACCGCTTTCAATTAATTTTTGTAGGGATGCGTGAAACTGCTGCTTCTTTTTGTTATTGAAATGCAGGGCAGTCCAGACGATAAATACCGGCATTCCAAAAACACCTACTATGCCAACGATTGGTACTAATGAATCTATAAAGCCTTCCATAATTTTTTCCTTTTCGTCTTGGTTAAGTTGTGTCCTTCAAAGATATATACCTTGGCTATTGGAAAAAGGTTGCAAGGTTTTTTTAAATGGATCGACTTATACCTAAGTTAATATAGCAGAGTAAATATAGATGGAGTTGAAGTTCAGTGCGAACCACACGAAAAATACTGGCATTGCAAAAACACCGACTATGCCAACAGTGGGTACTAATGAATCTTTAAAGGTTTCCATGATTTTTTCCTTTTTGTCCTGATTAAGTTGTGTCCTTCAAAGATATATACCTTTGATATTGGGAAAAGGTTGCAAGATTTGTTGCTCAAAGTAGAGCGTCTCATAATTAGGTTAATATCGGTTGGGTAGACTATCACTTCGTAGCTGTCGCTCTAAATGAGCCTCCAGCACTGTAATCCTAAGCGAACCGAAGAATCTCATACTGACCGTCACTAACTGGGGGTTTTATTGGGTGTGGCAAAAGGGGCTGGCTGGTTTTCGCCTCAGCTCTCCATCTATCAGCTCAAGGAAGTAAATCATAGCTATGACTTAGACTTTCGACGCCTTTTCAAAGGGTGTGTTAGAGACCTTGCAAGCATACAACACGCCCCCAATTATTAGAGCTACACCAACCACTCCCTCACCACCTTCAGTCAAAAGGAGCAATCCACTCAAGGGCATCATAATAAACAAACAAATAAGCAACCACCTAAGGTTGATAGAACCCCAATGATTTTCGGTATAGATTTGATACTGCTGACCGTAGCGGACCCAGCTGCACTTGCAGAATTATTTTCTTCCGATACCGACGCCTCCGGACCCGCATCCCAATATCCGCATCTTGGATAGAAATGTTCTTTTCAATCCGACGTGCCAGAAGGCTTATCACAGTTAGTACAAGCTCTTTCAGTCATAAGAAAGATCCACTTGTTAATTAGAATTACTTTTTTGCAGGGGCAGCGAACAATATATGAATAGACTGGCCAATCAAGTTACGAAATGATTGAGATACTAAAGATTAAAAGGATTTTCCTATAGATACAGAAGGCTTTAGCTAGAAGAAAAAAGCCTCTAAAAGATACTAAAAACACCAAAAATGAAGAATCTAAGCATCAACAACTGTTAGGTGCGCCTCAAAAAAAATCTGAAAAAAAGAGGATGACGTTAAACTAGCTGTTATAGAAACCGACATTTCTGGGCTAGGTCTTTTATGACTATATTGGCAAGTCTAAAGATTACATAAGCCTACACTTTCACTGTATTTGTATATCTAACAGCTAAGACTTGGTGCCAATAAAGCCCTCACCATACCAAACCACATTATCGCGAGACATTATGGAAGCGAAAAATCCGAGAGAACGCTGCCCATAGGTGAACCCTACTATGGTAGTTTCACCTTTTGATTTGCAAAAAGCAGCCATTGCCTCTTTGACATCTCTCAGCGATGAAGTATGGGTGTTTGCAAAAAAACCATCTAGTTGAGTAGAAACTCTTCCACCTCTAGAAAATTCATTTGGAAACCCCTCATAAAAATCTACTCCATCATAGCAGGTAGAATTCATGTCTTTTCCCGCTCTAAAAATGTAATCATTTCCTCTCTACCAGCACTCAACATACCTGGGAATGTTGCCGTTGTAGCTGCAATAACATGCCAACCTTGTTCAGCATAGGCATTTAGAGCCTGCTCTAGCTTTTCGGGATCGAATTTTCCGCTAAACCATTTGTCTTTTTGCGTTAACACTTTGTACTCTTTCACGTATAACTCCCATAAGTAAGTAGGTATTTAAAAAATAAAATTTATCTATCTAAAGCTAAGTAGAAACTAAAAAGGGGGCGCCCTGAACCTGCCATAGTTTAACGGACACTTTTAATAGGCACTACAATTGCCTAAGGAGTATCCACATGACTAGAACTAGAAAGCCAAGAACGACGTACCCGAAGGCGTTTAAACTAGAAGCCATTCGTTTAATGAAAGAGTCTAATCGCCCATCGGCGGAGATTGCTACAGAGCTTGGGATTAGGCGAAATCAACTCTACAAATGGAAAGAGCAATTGGAAAGCAAAGGAGAAGATGCGTTGACGAGCAAGCTGGGAAGGCCACTGAAAAAAGATCAAAGTGAAGTCACTACGTTGCGCCAAGAGAATGATCGCCTGCGTGAAGAGGTCGAGATTTTAAAAAAGGCCGCGGTGTACTTTGCGAAAGAGCTCAAGTGAAGTACGCCTTTATCCACTCGGAGCGAAAGCGGCATTACGTGAGTCGGCTGTGTTCAGTGTTGAACGTCTCAACCAGTGGTTACTACGATTGGATTGACCGACCACCGAGTAAGACGACAAAAAGCAATCAACGTTTAGTGACAAAAATTCGCTGTTATCACAAGGCCAGCCGCCAAACTTATGGGTCTCCACGCATTCAAAGAGACCTTTTGGCCAGTGGTGAAACAGCCAGTCGGCAGCGCGTAGCAAGATTGATGCGTGCCGAGCAGATTCAATCCAAAATGGCGAAACGGTTCGTGGTAACGACCAATTCAAAAGGGACGACAGCGCCGGCGCCTGATCACTTGCAGAGGCGATTTAAAACTGGGTTCAAGAATGAAGCCTGGGTGTCTGACACAACATTCATTCGAACGCGGCAGGGGTGGCTTTATCTGGCGGTGATGATGGATCTTTATTCGAGACAAATCATTGGTTGGGCGATGTCTGATCGCAATGATTCAGCGTTGGTGGCGGATGCCTTAATGATGGCGATATGGCGCAGAGGGAAGCCAAATGGTGTAACAGTGCATTCAGACCAAGGTTGCACCTATGCCTCAGGCAACTATCGCAAGTTACTAGAACAAAACGACCTGCGTTGCAGTATGAGCCGTAAGGGCGAATGTCATGACAATGCAGTGGCGGAAAGCTTTTTCGGAACGCTAAAAACCGAGCTAGTAGATGATGAAGACTATCGGACCAAAGAAGATGCCAGACAAAGCATTTTTGAATATATCGAGGTGTTTTATAACCGACAAAGACGACACTCTTATCTGGGCTACGTGAGTCCATACGAGTATGAGCGGGCGCAGGCCCTTAATTAAATCGTCCGTAAAAATATGGCAACCTCACCCCAAGTTATTAAAACGCATAGCCTATGTTAAGTATAAGTTTAGGGTCAGGAATTCCTTCATAATCATAATCATAATTTGAGCCCACACCCCATGGATCATAAGCGTCTAAATTAAATTCAGAAGTATTACTTGTTAATAGGTACTCTATGCCGAACAACCAATTTCGGGAAATTAACCCTGCGGCTAAAAAGGCATTGTTACCCGAATAACTCTCATCAATGTCAGAGCAATACAAACAATCAAGAGCCTCTTCAGTATTCCCCATGCCTGTATAGAACAGCCACTTTACACCAGCGTAATAACTTGCATTACCTGATGTCTCAAAGTAACGGTTGACAGAGAGACCTATTGAAAACCTATCTTCACTAAACGTACCATAATCCTGTTTTTGGTAGCCAAAAATGCCGCCAAATACATAATTTGAATCTGGATTAAAGTTATATGACCCCTCAAAACCCAAGATACTTGATTTTTCATTTAACTCATCTCCAGTAGATACTTGGAGTATTAAAGCTCCTCTTGGAACAATATGTGCTCCATTTATTGACTGAGAAAATGAATGAGAGGTAGTTAGGATTAACGTACAAAAAAAGAGTTCTTTATAGCGCTTAATCATATTTAGCCTTAAGTGAATGTTATATTTGGGACCTTTCATACTATACATGTGTGAATATTTTTATCAATAAAATAAAATATCACTAGGCCAGCTTTATAACATTAATGCAGGCACATCCAAACCTGACAAGTAATATACGTAACCCAGAGGAACAGGCGAAAAGAAATTGAGCGTCCAATGTAGCGTCTGTGAAGCAGACAAAAATACCGATGAAATGTACAACAACCAATACTGTTCGAGATGTGCGGAAAACTATCGATTTTGTGAGTTTTGCAAAGAAACCTTTGTAAGAAAGAGCTGACGAGAAGATAACTGCCCAAGTTGTGAAGCTACTAATATTCGAGTGGCCTCCTATAATGAGAGCCTTGAAGAAGATAAATTAAATACCCCTGAGGTTGCCATATTTTTACGGACGATTTAATTAAGGGCCTGCGCCCGCTCATACTCGTATGGACTCACGTAGCCCAGATAAGAGTGTCGTCTTTGTCGGTTATAAAACACCTCGATATATTCAAAAATGCTTTGTCTGGCATCTTCTTTGGTCCGATAGTCTTCATCATCTACTAGCTCGGTTTTTAGCGTTCCGAAAAAGCTTTCCGCCACTGCATTGTCATGACATTCGCCCTTACGGCTCATACTGCAACGCAGGTCGTTTTGTTCTAGTAACTTGCGATAGTTGCCTGAGGCATAGGTGCAACCTTGGTCTGAATGCACTGTTACACCATTTGGCTTCCCTCTGCGCCATATCGCCATCATTAAGGCATCCGCCACCAACGCTGAATCATTGCGATCAGACATCGCCCAACCAATGATTTGTCTCGAATAAAGATCCATCATCACCGCCAGATAAAGCCACCCCTGCCGCGTTCGAATGAATGTTGTGTCAGACACCCAGGCTTCATTCTTGAACCCAGTTTTAAATCGCCTCTGCAAGTGATCAGGCGCCGGCGCTGTCGTCCCTTTTGAATTGGTCGTTACCACGAACCGTTTCGCCATTTTGGATTGAATCTGCTCGGCACGCATCAATCTTGCTACGCGCTGCCGACTGGCTGTTTCACCACTGGCCAAAAGGTCTCTTTGAATGCGTGGAGACCCATAAGTTTGGCGGCTGGCCTTGTGATAACAGCGAATTTTTGTCACTAAACGTTGATTGCTTTTTGTCGTCTTACTCGGTGGTCGGTCAATCCAATCGTAGTAACCACTGGTTGAGACGTTCAACACTGAACACAGCCGACTCACGTAATGCCGCTTTCGCTCCGAGTGGATAAAGGCGTACTTCACTTGAGCTCTTTCGCAAAGTACACCGCGGCCTTTTTTAAAATCTCGACCTCTTCACGCAGGCGATCATTCTCTTGGCGCAACGTAGTGACTTCACTTTGATCTTTTTTCAGTGGCCTTCCCAGCTTGCTCGTCAACGCATCTTCTCCTTTGCTTTCCAATTGCTCTTTCCATTTGTAGAGTTGATTTCGCCTAATCCCAAGCTCTGTAGCAATCTCCGCCGATGGGCGATTAGACTCTTTCATTAAACGAATGGCTTCTAGTTTAAACGCCTTCGGGTACGTCGTTCTTGGCTTTCTAGTTCTAGTCATGTGGATACTCCTTAGGCAATTGTAGTGCCTATTAAAAGTGTCCGTTAAACTATGGCAGGTTCACCCCGACCCTATTTCAGTAAAGGTCATGGATATCGACATCCCCTTCAGAGCGCCTTTGGGGTCTAAAATGCAGTCGTATTTACTCAAACCGGTTAGGGGTATCGCCAAAGAATCTTAGCCAGTAATTTTTTGTTAACCTCACTAAAAATTAGGCATTAACAATCGTACATATGCTTCTATCTCTTTAGAAGTGGTTCTTGTCGCACCCTCAGCTATAGCACCATCGATAAGCGCATCACCTGTAAACCCAAACATATAACGCGTAATAAGTAGCGAGTCAGTTAAGGCATCAACCTGCCCATTGCCATCGATATCTAAAAGGTCAACAGATTGATTATTTGAATCTAAGGGATAGCTATCAAGGCTATCCAGAATTCCATCTCCATCGTCGTCTAAATCGGCATTGTTGCCAATACCATCACTATCTGTATCAATTGATTCAGTGGCTAAGAGCGAGAAAGCATCCAGGGAGTCGATAACTGTATCGTTATCATCATCTGTATCGGCATTGTTGCCAATACCATCCCCATCTGTATCAAGCCACTCCGAATTATCAAAAGGGAAGTCGTCGATTGAATCGTTAAAGGTATCGTTGTCATCATCAGTATCTGCATTGTCACCAGTACCATCGGAATCCGCGTCAGTCCACTCTGTTGAAATTAGTGGAAATGCATCCAGTAAATCACTTACATTGTCATTATCGTCATCAGTATCTGCATTGTTGCCTATGTTGTCGGAATCTGTATCAAGCCACTCCAAATTATCGAAAGGGAAGGCATCAACTAAATCTTCAAAAGTATCGTTATCGTCATCATTATCGGAATTATTCCCAATACCATCTTGATCAGTATCAAATTTTTCATCTGGATTATTAGGCAATTCATCTGCATTGTCTCCTAAACCATCGCCATCTGAATCAAATACTTCTGACGAATCCAGAGGGAAAAAATCTTCCTTGTCATTGACTCCATCTGCATCTGTATCTGGCAAGTGCGGATTAGTTCCAATTGAAATTTCATAACTGTCTCCAAGACCATCATTGTCCAAATCAAAGACTGGCAAGGTTCCCGCAGTATATTCCTGAAGAGCATCCATTCCATCGTTGTCATAATCGCTTGCCGAATCACTTGCATCAAAAGGATCAAGCTCATATATAAGCTCCCAAGAATTGGGCATACCATCAGAATCCGAATCTTCAGAGTAATTCTCATTTAATGGAAAGCTATCATCAATATCTGCAACACCATCATTATCGTCATCTTCATCTACAATATCGCCAATACCATCGGCATCTGCATCTAAGGTTTCCAACGGATCAAATGGGAATGCATCATATAGATTAATAACCTCATCACTATCTGAATCACAAGTTTCATCTAGCGTATGAATCGAAGCATTCCACCCAATGGTTTTTGGACAATATGTAACACTCTGTGCAACAAAATCAAAATATTCCATTTCAGGTTTATCGCCCATAAAGCGTAAGTTTATTGGATTAAGTGGAAAGAAAGCGTCGCGGCCAATTGTTGTCACACCATAGGGGATTGTTAGATTTGTTAAGCGATGTTGGGAAAACGCACTCCTCTCAATAACTTTCAGACTTTTAGGCAGATATACACCAGTTATCTTGTTGTCTCTAAAAGTGTATGCCCTAATTGTGGTCACATTACCGAAAATACCAACCGATTTCAGTTCATTCCTTTCGAAGGCGTTACCCCCAATGCTAGACACACTTTCAGGAATCGTAAGGTACTCAATTTTATTTCCATAAAAAGCTTGGTTACCGATACTAATTACGCTATCGCCAAGATCCAAAGAGACGATTTTATTGTTTTTAAAAGCCATCGCGCCAATATTAATCACGCTATTCGGGATTTCGAGAGCAATGAGACCTGCCCCCTCAAAAGCCCTATCGCCAATATTTTTCACTGTATTTGGAATAGATACTCGAGAAATGGTACCGGAATACTTGAAAGCCCTTTCGGCGATTGAGGTAACGGTTTTTCCACCAAGACGCTCGGGAATATTTACAATATAAGAGCTACACGGATTGTGGCAAAAAGTTATCTCAACGCCATCATCGATTTCCCTATAATCGAAAGTGAGACTAAAAACATTAGTAGAAACCAATAAAAATAATATGCTTATATAGAATCGAGTTAACAATTTTATCTCCGACAACAGTTAAAAAATAAATAATGAACCACTACAATATGAATGGCAACCAGATTAGAATTAAATCTTAAGCCGCAAATTTTTACTGCTGTCGGGCAAAAACTGGCAAACGGAAAGTCTTTGATAAGCCGTCAAATAGCTGTATATAAACTCTTTTGTAAGGGCGGGCTGATAGAAGATATTGATTGTTAGCATGCTAAAGCTTGCTAACAAGTCCTTCTGACCGCCTTTGGCGTCCAAAATGCTTTCGCATTTAGTCGAACCTGCGAGGGTTCTCACCCGCAGTTTCGACGCAAATAAAAAAGCCCCCTTCTAGAGAGGAGGGCTTAACGGATTAGCTTGGCTGGGTGGTGCCTGGGATAAGGGATTGATTGTTAAGGCCCTAAAGGGACTTAACAACCCCTTCGGGGCGCCCTGCGTGCGTCCAAAACACGATGTGTTTTGTCGAACCGGCTAGGGTTCTCACCCTAGTTTCGACGCAAATAAAAAAGCCCCCTTCTAGAGAGGAGGGCTTAACGGATTAGCTTGGCTGGGTGGTGCTGGGATAAGGGATTGATTGTTAAGGCCCTAAAGGGACTTAACAACCCCTTCGGGGCGCCCTGCGTGCGTCCAAAACACGATGTGTTTTGTCGAACCGGCTAGGGTTCTCACCCTAGTTTCGACGCAAATAAAAAAGCCCCCTTCTAGAGAGGAGGGCTTAACGGATTAGCTTGGCTGGGTGGTGCTGGGATAAGGGATTGATTGTTAAGGCCCTAAAGGGACTTAACAACCCCTTCGGGGCGCCCTGCGTGCGTCCAAAACACGATGTGTTTTGTCGAACCGGCTAGGGTTCTCACCCTAGTTTCGACGCAAATAAAAAAGCCCCCTTCTAGAGAGGAGGGCTTAACGGATTAGCTTGGCTGGGTGGTGCTGGGATAAGGGATTGATTGTTAAGGCCCTAAAGGGACTTAACAACCCCTTCGGGGCGCCCTGCGTGCGTCCAAAACACGATGTGTTTTGTCGAACCGGCTAGGGTTCTCACCCTAGTTTCGACGCAAATAAAAAAGCCCCCTTCTAGAGAGGAGGGCTTAACGGATTAGCTTGGCTGGGTGGTGCTGGGATAAGGGATTGATTGTTAAGGCCCTAAAGGGACTTAACAACCCCTTCGGGGCGCCCTGCGTGCGTCCAAAACACGATGTGTTTTGTCGAACCGGCTAGGGTTCTCACCCTAGTTTCGACGCAAATAAAAAAGCCCCCTTCTAGAGAGGAGGGCTTAACGGATTAGCTTGGCTGGGTGGTGCTGGGATAAGGGATTGATTGTTAAGGCCCTAAAGGGACTTAACAACCCCTTCGGGGCGCCCTGCGTGCGTCCAAAACACGATGTGTTTTGTCGAACCGGCTAGGGTTCTCACCCTAGTTTCGACGCAAATAAAAAAGCCCCCTTTTAAGGGGGCTTTTTTATTTGGCGGAGAAAGAGGGATTCGAACCCTCGATACGCTATTAACGTATACGCCCTTAGCAGGGGCGCGCCTTCAGCCACTCGGCCATTTCTCCATAAACTTGTTTTCCGGTATTCACTTACTAGTTAGAAGTCACGCCCGGTCACGCGTTGCTGCGAAGCTTTCGCTTCTTGTCTCTTCGAGACCGCCCTTCGTGCGTCCAAAATGCTTTCGCATTTAGTCAGCCACTCGGCCATTTCTCCATAAACTTGTTTCCGGTATTTACTTACTAGTTAGAAGTCGCGCCCGGTCGCGCGTTGCTGCGAAGCTTTCGCTTCTTGTCTCTTCGAGACCGCCCTTCGTGCGTCCAAAATGCTTTCGCATTTAGTCAGCCACTCGGCCATTTCTCCATAAACTTGTCTACCGTTTTGCCTGATTAACTTATCAAACTCTCTCGGTCATACGTTGCTTTTAAACGGAAAGTATTGCCTTATTTAGAAACAACTATGCCGCCCTTAAACAGCGGCGGCATAATAGCACATTGACGAAAAAATCAAACCATATTATTCAGCAGAATCGTCGACTGCAGGCGATACATTACCGCCTTTTTCCATTTGGATACGCTGATAAATTTCTTCACGGTGTACGGCGACTTCTTTTGGCGCATTTACGCCCAACCGAACCTGATTTCCTCTGACTCCAAGTACTGTAACAGTGACATCGTCACCAATCACAAGAGTCTCTCCAACTCTTCTAGTAAGTATTAACATAATTGCTCCTACACTGCTGTTCACCATTCATTGGTGAAAAATATTTCCTTAATCCGCCATACTCACTGTTTTAAATTTAGTGGTCACGGCCAATCCCCCCGGTTGAACGCTGCTTATAGATCTAGACCTATTCCAAGCAGCGCAGAATCTAACAGTTTTTACGTGCTGTGTCCAAGATCAGACCGCTTATCGCACTTATTGTTCAAGTCCAAAGGCCGAATGAAGTGCTCTAACCGCCAATTCTAAGTAACGCTCCTCAATAACCACCGTTATTTTGATTTCTGAGGTAGTAATCAACTGAATGTTAATACCCTCGGCTGCGAGTGATTCAAACATGGTTGCAGCAACACCGGCATGTGAGCGCATGCCTACGCCCACAATTGAGACTTTGACAATATGGTCATCGGTATCTACTTCAATCGCACCCAGATCTGAGGCGATTTTCTCGAGCAACTCTGTGGCTCTTTTTAGATCATTGCGATGTACAGTAAAAGTGATTGATGCCGAATTATCTTTGGCGACATTTTGTACGATTACATCAATTTCGATATTGGCTGCACTGATTGCACCCAACACTTTATAAGCGACGCCGGGCTGATCCGGAATACCGCGAATAGTTAATTTGGCTTCGTCGCGGTTAAAGGCGATTCCTGAAACAACTGGTTTTTCCATCTGATCGTCATCCTCGAGAGAAATCAACGTGCCTGGGCCATCTTCAAAACTGGACATTACACGGAGTGGTACATTGTATTTTCCAGCAAATTCAACTGAACGAATCTGCAATATCTTTGAGCCCTGACTGGCCATTTCCAGCATTTCTTCAAAGGTAATTTTTTCAAGTCTTCGCGCATCAGCGACAACTCTGGGGTCAGTGGTATAAACACCGTCAACATCGGTATATATCTGACATTCATCAGCATTTAGAGCGGCAGCCAATGCCACAGCAGTGGTATCTGAACCGCCACGCCCTAAGGTGGTTATATTGCCAGCTTCATCGGCGCCTTGAAAACCAGCAACGACTACCACTCTACCCGCATCCAAATCCTCTTGAATTCGGTGGCCGTCGATATCTTGAATGCGCGCTTTACCATGAGCATTATCAGTGAGAATACGCACCTGACCACCGGTATAAGACCGAGCTTCAATACCAGCCTCATTCAGTGCCATGCACAGCAGTGCAATTGTCACCTGCTCACCAGTCGAGACCAGCACATCCATTTCGCGGAGGTTTGGCTCTTCCTGAATCTCACGAGCAAGACCAATCAATCGATTGGTTTCTCCGCTCATCGCTGAAACAGCAACAACAATTTTGTCGCCTGCACCATGTGCTGCGGCTACTTTTTTGGCAACTGCCTTAATTCGGTCAACAGTGCCAACCGAAGTGCCGCCATATTTTTGAACAATTAAACTCATCTTCTATATATCTACTTAGATAAAAAGGTCGCTGATTAAACAGCAATTTGGGTTAAAAGTTAAGGACTTCAGATTGTATCCTCAACCCAACCATAAACAGATTCAAGTGCCGCAGCCAAATTTTCAGTACTACCGGCAGCTCCCTGAGCCATATCGGGCCGGCCGCCGCCTTTACCATCGACCTGCGCAGTAACAAACTTCAGCAGGTTGCCAGCACTCAGTTTATCGGTCAGGTTTTTGGTCACACCGGCAACTAGCGCGGCTTTATTGCCATCCACTGCGGCGAGTAAAAACACACCGTTGTCTAATTTTGAACGAACCTGATCGGCTACGCCGCGCAGACTCTTAGCATCGGCACCTTCTACGACGGTAGACAGAACGCTGACACCATTAATCTCTTTCAGGGCTGACATCAGATCACTACCAGATGCGTTAGCCAGCTTGCTCTTTAAGGCTTCGATATCTTTCTGTAAGCGACGATTATCATCCGCGACCTGACGAACCTTCTCTGCAAGGTTATGCCGCGTAGCGCGCACTATATTGGCAACATCACCAATTGTGTCCTGTAGTTCATCGACAAGTGCCAAGGCTTTCTCGCCAGTCACCGCTTCTATACGTCTAACGCCTGCGGCAACACTTGATTCGCCGCTTATTTTAAGCAAACCAATATCACCCGTCCGCGAGGCATGAGTACCACCACAGAGTTCTACAGAGAAATCTCCACCCATACTGAGTACGCGAACTTCATCACCATACTTTTCACCAAAAAGTGCCATGGCACCTTTATCTACGGCATCTTCCATACTCATGACTTCGGTATTTACCGAGGTATTACTGAGTATTTGTCGATTAACTATAAGTTCGATTTGACGAGTCTGCTCTGCGGTAACTGATTCACCATGGGAGAAATCAAAGCGCAGCCTTTGACTGTCGACAAGTGATCCTTTCTGTTGTACATGCTCGCCTAACACTTGCTGCAACGCAGTATGCAATAAGTGCGTAGCCGAGTGATTTAATGCTGTAGCAGAACGGATATTGGCATCAACCACTGCTGTTACAGATTCGCCGGTTTTTAACTGGCCAGATAGTACGCGGCCAATATGCAGATGATGATCACCTGATTTACGACAGTCGGTTATCTCTATTTTGGCTGAATCGGTTTGCAGATAACCACTGTCACCCACCTGACCACCGGATTCGGCATAAAACGGCGTGCTATCGAGGATAACTACAACCTCAGTATCGGCAGAGGCATTAATCACTTCTTCGCCTGCAGCATATAACGCAACAACCGTAGCTGTATTTTCTAAGCTGCTATAACCGCAGAATTCAGTCCTGCCCTCGACGCGGATACTATCTGTGTAATCAATACCAAACTGGCTGGCTGACCGCGCGCGGTTGCGCTGTTCTTCCATGCACTTCTCGTAGCCATCCATATCCAAGCTATAACCTTTTTCACGGGCTACATCGTTGGTTAAATCTGTTGGAAAGCCAAAGGTGTCATAGAGTTGAAATATCAGCTCACCGGGAAGTACGTCACCAGAGACATTTTCTAGCGCCGCTTCTAAAACACCCATACCCTTATCAAGAGTTCGGGCAAACTGCTCTTCTTCTTTCTTGAGTGTGTTGGTGATTTCTTTCTGCATACTCAGCAACTCTGGATAGGCTTCACCCATCACTTCACCAAGTGAGTCGACTAACTTATAGAAGAAGCTACCCTTGGCTCCGAGGTTGTGCCCATGTCTCAGCGCTCGACGAATAATACGCCGTAACACATACCCACGACCTTCATTGGAGGGGTGCACGCCATCAACCACGAGAAAAGCACAGGAGCGAATATGGTCAGCAACGACTTTAAGAGAATTTTCCTGTAGATCAGATACGCCAATCACTTTTGCAGCAGCTTTAATAAGATGCTGAAAAAGATCTATATCGTAATTATTGTGCACGCCCTGCATCACTGCTGCGATGCGCTCTAAACCCATGCCGGTGTCGATAGAAGGCTTAGGAAGCGGCGTCATCTTGCCACTGCTGTCACGCTCAAACTGCATAAATACCAGATTCCAAATCTCAATGTAGCGATCTAGATCATCGTCTTCACTACCTGGGGGGCCTCCGGGAATATCTTCACCGTGATCCCAAAATATTTCAGTACAGGGACCACAGGGGCCAGTGTCACCCATCTGCCAGAAATTATCTTCGTCGAGTCTAGATAGTCTGCTAGGATCAACACCAATTTCGTTGATCCAGATATCCGCCGCTTCATCGTCACTAATGTGCACAGTGACCCAGAGTCGCTCTTTGGGTAGCTCAAGAACTTCAGTTAAAAATTTCCAGGCAAAATTAATCGCATCGCGCTTAAAGTAATCGCCAAAGCTAAAGTTACCGAGCATTTCAAAAAAGGTGTGATGGCGTGCGGTATAGCCTACGTTTTCAAGATCGTTATGCTTACCGCCTGCACGTACACAGCGCTGGGATGATGTTGCACGAACGTAATCGCGCTTTTCAGCACCGAGAAATAAGTCTTTAAACTGAACCATTCCCGCGTTGGTAAACAACAGGGTTGGATCATTTCCTGGCACTAGACTACTACTAGCCACAATGCTGTGCTGCTGGCTAGCAAAATAGTTTAAAAATGCGTCACGAATTTCGGCGCTTTTCATCATTTATTATTTCCAATTATGGCTAAGTCGGTTTGACTGTCGCCTTATATATTCGCTTCAGAGAAGACTTTTGTACCCTCAGGGTCGGCCAGTACGTGCAGGTGCAGATGAAAGACTGTCTGACCAGCACCGAGACCATTATTGACTACCAACCTAAAAGACTCTGCAACACCTGCCTGTCTTGCCACTTCACCAGCAACCCACATTAAATGACCGAGCATCGACTTGTCCCCTTCATTGGCATCCGCCAACTTAGGGATCGGCTTGCGCGGGATTACCAACATATGTATCGGAGCTTGCGGCGATATATCGTTGATAACGATACACTGATCGTCTTCGTAGATAATCTCTGCAGGAATTTCACGATTAATAATTCGTGTAAATAATGTTGTCTCAGTCGTCACAGAAACCTCAAAGCTACCACGTTATTTACCAGAGTCACGAAGCTTCTCATCGGCATCTAAATGCCTCGCCTCGGTCTCCAACATGACTGGAATGCCATCGCGTATTGGATAGGCGAGACCACTGGCCCGGCAAACTAATTCTTGTTTGTCTTTGTTATATTCGAGAGGTGCCTTGCTTACAGGGCACACCAATATACTTAAAAGTTTTTTGTCCACGATAACCGTCCGTTTCAAAACCGCGTTAGTTTACGCAAAATCCCCCAAAACCGCTATGGTCTAGGGAAAATATCGCTTTAGTTAATAACTAATAAATTGGATTTATTATTTGGCGGGAAGCGCCTGAAGAACAAGCTCAGGATCAACGCGAACATTTCGCCAGTTCATTCGCCAATCCAAGTGAGGGCCAGTTGCACGGCCTGTTGAACCAACCTTGGCAATGATCTCCCCGCGCTCAACTCGACTGCCTTCGGCCACAACAATATCACTGAGATGGAGAAACGTTGAAGTTAGGCCATGCCCATGATCAACAACAAGTGTTCCACCAGAATAAAAAAGATCTCGGTGCGCAAGGCGAACTATCCCGGAAGCAGGCGCCCTGACATCAGTACCTGTAGGTGCTGCATAATCTACACCGTAGTGAGGACTTTTGGGTACGCCATTATAAACCCTCTGACTACCATAAACGCCGGTTCTAGGGCCTACTAAGGGTTTAATAAAACCATTAAGGAAATCAGTATCCGACGTGACTGCCTGACGAGCTTTACCGACCATTACTGAATCGGACCTAATTCTCTGTAACTGCGACGCTGGTGGTTCAACGGTTCGCTGGGGAACACCCTCGACTGTTTGGATTTGATAGTCTCGCTCAGCAATCTTGTATTGTCGTTTAATTTCACTGCCGTTGGGACTGCCAACTACAAACGTAGATAAACCCTGAGCATTGCGCCCTAAGCCAAATAAAAAGTATCCGTCTGTGGTTGTCTGTATCTGCTCACCTGCATGACTGACAGTATGATTAGGTTTCACCTGCCCTAAAAGAAGCGAACCCTGTTGCCAACTACCCTGCCAATAAATAGACGCGGTAGTGTCTGCAAAACAATTGGATAGGCAAAGTAAACCTAGCAACAAAAGAACTTGAGGATAAACATAGAAAGGTTTTTTTAATATCATTTCGGGCCCTAAAAAGTATTCGCAAGAGCCCGACCGGTAATATTAATCTAAATCGATTTCCGATTGAGGCTCTTCAATATTTACATAAGGCTCTAGGGAGTCTATTCGACAACTAAACCCTGAGCCCAAAACACTAAATCTATCAAATCCAGCACAAAGCCTGTGTCCAACAGTATGATGGACATAACCACTGCGCTTGATACCTGGACACTCGCGCTTTAATCGCAAGATGATTTTTTTCTTCCCGCGCATCGACATCAACGCCGTTTGATCGTCGAGAAACCTTATACGTTTGATTCTCTTCAAGGTTACACAACCATTGCGGATTTTCCAAGCTGCCGGATTAACTTCATCTTTTATAGATTTAAGCTGATCAGTCAGCGATAAGGGCTCGGCGGAAGTTGCTTTATTGGACGCTACTTGTTGAGCGTAATTAGGTATGGAGTAACCCACAAGTACTAACAAAAGGATTAATCCAAACCACTTATATTTTGTGTTATTCATCCTGATCTCCCTGATACGCAGATGACGTGAATATTAGATGGTAGAAATAATTGACCGCTTAGCCATCAAGCAACTAATATAAAAATATTAGTATAAAATTCTCGTTCACCAACAAAAATAATCTTCTCTGTATTTAATATGACTGCATACGAGCCATTTACCCCACCTTCTTTGTTAAGAAATGCTCATATCCAGAGTATTCTCAACAGTGTCGGGCCGAGAAAAATTCGCGCTAAACTATTGGTTCGCCAGTTAAACAGTCAAGCATTGATACTAACAGCGAAGGATGGAACCAGACTTACTGGAGAGTTTGATCGCAGCCCAAACCCTAAAAATGCAGTGGTTGTTTTGCTGCACGGGTGGGAGGGTTCAAGTAAATCCGCCTATCAGGTAACGACTGCTAACTACTTATTGAAAAGCGGATTTGATGTATTGCGCCTGAACCTCCGTGATCATGGCGATACACAACATTTAAATCACGGGATATTTAATTCGACACTCACCGACGAAGTTGCCGATGCAATTGCAGACTTTAGTGGTCAATACCCCTACAAAAAAATATTTCTTGCAGGTTTTTCCCTCGGCGCGAACTTCACTCTTCGCATAGCGGCAGACCATGGCGACAAATTAAACCTTACCGCGGCTGTCGGTGTATGCCCACCTGTCGACCCATCAAATGCAATGATTGCTCTAAACAATGCAATTTTTTTCTACGAGAAATATTTTTTATATCGCTGGAGTAATTCACTGAAGCAAAAGTTAAAACACTTTCCTGAATATAATTTTGCCGAGACACTCAAGCAAGCGCGGTCATTAGACGAAATGAATGCCTTATTTATTCCTCAATATACGCCCTTTAAAGATATCGACAGCTACTTTTCATCCTATGCACTGACTGATGATCGACTAACTGATTTGGCGATACCTGCACATCTTATCGCAACAGAAGATGACCCCATTATTCCCATCGCAGATATTCATAGAATCAACTGTCCAGATCAGCTCACAATCGAAATTCAGGCATTTGGTGGGCACTGTGGTTTTATAAAAAACCTAGCTGCTCACAGTTGGATTGAGCCGCGGCTTGTAGAGGTTTTTAACGACCATCTTTAAAACTATCTATTTAATCCTGATAGTCATCAACATCTAGAGATGAGCTCAGGGCATATTTTATCTGCTCATAATTGAATCCGCGATACTGCATAAAACGCATGCGTTTAGCCTTTTCACGCTGATCCGCAGCCTGTCGATCTCCAAACTTTCGCTGTGCGACATCTTTGGCCAGCTCAAACCAATTAATATCAGCATCTTCCAAGGCTTGCGCAACCAAGTCGTCCGCAACACCCTTCTGACGAATATCTTGACGAAGACGAGCAAGGCCATGCCCACGGTAGAGACGCGAGCGGATAAACGCTTCGGCAAAGCGCTTATCGGACTGTAAACCCTCGTCAGAAATCTGCACCAACACCTGCTCGATAGCACTGTGGTTATCAAACTTTTTATTTAGCTTGGTAGCCAACTCTGCTCGGGAGTATTCTCTACCGGTGAGAAGATCCATCGCCGCTATGCGAATTTTGGCTGGTGTGATGTCCGCTGGAGCTTCTAATACCATAACCTTTAATCTCTTATTACTTCAGTCTCGCGTTACTTTGCAACTGTCTGTTAAATAGCCTATCAAATTCGACTTTAAAGGCTGCACAAAACCCCAATTGTACAAAAAGCGCCAATTGGCGCTTTTTGTTGTGACTAAATTGCTCGGCCAACTATTCAGCCAAAGTGCCTTTTGACTCATCAGCTGGCTGCTCGCCACCCAACTCTTTTGCGCGAATAAAGGCTTCAATTTCTGCAGCAATTTCTGGGTTCTCAGTCAGATAAATGCCTACATTGGCTTTACCCTGACCGATCTTATTACCTTTATAGGCATACCAAGCGCCAGACTTATCAATAAGACCATGCTTAACACCCAGATCGACTAACTCACCATTGCGGTTAATACCCTGACCGTAAAGAATTTGAAATTCAGTCTGTTTAAACGGCGGTGCTACCTTATTTTTAACCACTTTAACGCGAGTTTCATTACCGACAATCTCGTCTCCATTTTTAACCGCGCCAATTCGACGAATATCCAAACGTACTGATGAATAAAACTTTAGTGCATTACCCCCAGTGGTAGTTTCAGGATTGCCAAACATAACACCAATTTTCATTCGAATCTGGTTGATAAAAATAACCAGACAGTTAGCAGTCTTAATATTCCCGGTCAGTTTACGTAGGGCCTGAGACATTAATCGCGCCTGAAGACCAACATGATGATCACCCATCTCACCTTCAATCTCAGCGCGTGGTGTCAACGCGGCGACCGAATCAACTACCAGTACATCACAGGCTCCAGAGCGCACCAACATATCGGTAACTTCCAGTGCCTGCTCACCGGTATCTGGCTGAGAAACAATAAGATCATCAACTACAACACCCAACTTCTCTGCGTAGACAGGATCAAGTGCGTGCTCTGCATCAATAAAGGCACAGGTGCCGCCAGCTTTTTGCGCCTCGGCAATTACTTGGAGTGTCAGAGTTGTTTTACCGGAAGATTCAGGTCCATAAATTTCAACCACTCGGCCTTTTGGCAGACCACCAATGCCCAATGCAATATCCAAACCCAAGGATCCAGTAGAAATAGCCGGAATCGCCTGACGGGTGCCTTCACCCATTCGCATTACCGTGCCCTTACCAAACTGTCGTTCTATTTGCCCAAGCGCGGCTTCTAATGCTTTTGATTTATTGGCATCCATTGTTGTGACCTCGAAATATTTTTTATTGGATTAGCTGTTGGTATCACTATAATTTGAAACCAACCATTAACTGTATGGTTATACAGTATTACATCCAGTAATCTGATGCAAGAGTTCTTGCAGAGAAATTTTAACTGCTTGCTCACGGACTGCGATCCGGTCGCCAGAGAGTAGATATTTACGCGCAATAACACCATTGGGACTCAGCCATGCAAACCAAACAGTGCCGACAGGTTTATCGTTACTGCCACCATCTGGACCGGCAATTCCGCTAATTGCTACGGCGTAATCTGCTGATGCACACTGCGCTGCACCTTTGACCATACTCATAACCACTGGCTCAGAAACAGCGCCATGCTTCTCAAGCAGAGTTTGGTCAACACCGAGCATTTGTTGTTTTGCACTATTGGCATAGGTAACAAAGCCACAATTAAACCACGCCGAACTCCCGGCAACTGAAGTAATTGCTTGAGATACGCCGCCGCCAGTACAGGACTCCGCAGTGGTGACTGTGGCACTATTTTGCAACAGTGCACTGCCCAACTGTTCGGAAAGATGATAGATTTCATTATGCATAGGGAAAGTGTATCTTCGTTTTAACTGTGGCTGTAGCTTTTTTAATTTTAAATGTTGCCGCTGTGCTTTAGCCTCCGCTCTGATAGAATTCTTGCTCTTGCTAAACCCGACAATTAGTCCTGTCAGTTAAGTCATTGTTTAAAAGAGCCTTCATTTAATGAGCGCAACAGCCCAAGCCAGCCCACAAACCCATACCCCAATGATGCAGCAGTATTTGCGCATCAAGGCAGAGCACCCCAATGACATCGTGTTCTATCGTATGGGCGACTTTTATGAACTGTTTTTTGACGATGCCAAACGCGCCAGTCAAATCTTAGATATCACCCTGACTGCCAGAGGCAAGGCCAACGGTAATCCTATTCCTATGTGCGGCGTGCCCTTTCATGCTGCAGAAGGCTATTTGGGTAAACTGGTCAAACAGGGGATTTCAGTCGCTATCTGCGAGCAGGTCGGCGACCCTGAAACCAGTAAAGGTCCAGTTGAACGCCAAGTAATGCGGGTGCTCACACCCGGCACTATCAGCGACGAGGCACTTCTCGATGCGCGCCGCGACAACCTGCTTTTAGCCATACACAGTGGCAGCGGTAGTATGGGCCTAGCAACTCTGGATATGAGCAGCGGCCGCTTTCAGCTACTCGAACTTCACAGCGAAGAGGATTTAATCAGCGAACTAGAACGCTTAAATCCGGTTGAAATACTTATCTCAGAAGAACTGCCAGACAATGATTACCTGACCAATCGTTCCGGTGTTCGCCGTCGTCATATCTGGGAATTCGAACTGGACAGCGCGCAAAGATTGCTCAACAAACAATTCGGTACTCGCGACCTAAGTGGCTTTGGATGCGACCATCTGCCCTTAGCCATCAGCGCCGCTGGCTGTCTGCTTCAGTATGCCAAGGATACCCAGCGCGGCGCCCTGCCCCATATTCGCAGCCTCAGCGCCGAGAACCGTGACGAGTCTGTCTCACTAGATGCTTCTAGTCGCAGAAACCTTGAGCTGGATATCAATCTCACCGGCGGTCAAGAAAACACCCTCTTCGACGTGCTCGACAATACCGCAACCAATATGGCCAGTCGACTTTTACGCCGCTGGCTAAACCGTCCGCTACAGCATTTACCCACCCTGCAAGCACGCCAACAAACGATTGCCGCACTGCAAGCTAACTATCTTTACGAAACCCTGCATGACTATCTTAAGCGGGTCGGGGATATGGAGCGGATTCTCACCCGTGTGGCACTGCGTTCAGCGCGACCCAGAGATTTAACGCGCCTGCATGAATCACTCGCCGTGCTGCCGCAGTTAGAAACAGCACTTGCCCAAGCACCGGTCGATCATCTGGCCAAACTAGCCGCCACCGCCAAACCGCTACCAGATTTAGCTAAACTTCTAGCCAGCGCTATCCGGGAGAATCCCCCGGTTGTTATTCGTGAAGGCGGTGTTATTGCCGACGGTTACGACAGTGAACTCGACGAACTCCGCGCCCTAAACACCAATGCCGGAGATTATCTACTGGAACTCGAGGAGCGTGAGAAGGCACGCACCGGCATTGCCACGCTCAAGGTCGGCTACAACCGTGTACATGGCTATTATATTGAAATCTCCCGCGGCCAAAGCGATAACGCTCCCGTGGAATATATCCGCCGCCAAACACTCAAGAATGCCGAGCGTTTTATTACCCCGGAACTTAAAACCTTTGAAGACAAAGCACTGAGTGCCAAGAGCCGCTCACTGGCAAGAGAGAAGCATCTCTACGAAGAATTACTGGAACGGCTTAATGAAAGTCTCGAACCCCTGCAAAACTGTTCCGCGGCTATTTCTGAACTGGATGTTTTATCCACCTTGGCCGAACGCGCCCAGAGCTTAAAATTTTGCCAGCCCGAACTGCTCGAACAGCCCGGCATCAATATCCAGGGTGGCCGCCATCCAGTGGTAGAGAAGGTCTCTGACGCACCCTTTGTCGCCAATAACCTACTTATGAGTTCAGAGCGTAAAATGCTCGTAATCACCGGCCCCAACATGGGCGGTAAATCAACCTATATGCGTCAGGCTGCTCTTATAGTACTACTTGCCCAAATAGGCAGTTTTGTCCCCGCCGCTTCTGCAAGCATTGGTCTAGTGGACCGTATTTTTACCCGTATTGGCTCCTCGGACGATCTGGCCGGTGGGCGCTCAACCTTTATGGTAGAGATGACCGAGACCGCCAATATCCTCCACAATGCCACTGATCGCAGTTTGGTATTAATGGATGAAGTAGGGCGCGGCACCAGCACCTTTGATGGACTCTCACTGGCTTGGGCCTGCGCCTTCCATCTAGCTGAAAAGGTAAAGGCATTTACCCTATTTGCGACCCATTATTTTGAACTGACATCACTGCCAGAAAAAGTCGCCGGAGCGATCAACGTGCACCTAGGTGCCACCGAATACAATGAGAATATTGTCTTCCTGCACAGCATTCAGGAAGGGCCCGCCAATAAAAGCTACGGTATTCAAGTCGCTAAATTAGCCGGCATTCCCAAAGAAGTTATCACATTGGCTAGGCAGGAACTGGCACTACTCGAAGCTGGAAGCCATGCCGTTATCACTCCGGATAGTAGCGCCTTAGACAAAAGCACTGCTGCAAATCTAGAACCCAGCCAGAGCGAACTTTTCCTACCCTCCGTTAACCCGCTTCTGCTACAGCGCATGGAGCAGATCAAACCAGATGAACTATCACCTAGGGATGCCCTAGACCTACTCTATGATCTGAAAAAGTTACTCTAGAGAGCTGAGTGCTTAAAAAACTCCAACTAAGCATTCACAGGTCAATTCTAGCTGTTATAATGCCGCGCAATTCTGCTCACGAAAACTAACAAGAGACCACAACATGACCTTTATCGTTGGAGACAACTGCATTAAATGCAAACACACAGACTGTGTAGAGGTTTGCCCTGTAGACTGTTTTTATGAAGGCCCCAACTTCCTTGTGATCCACCCAGACGAGTGCATTGACTGCGCCCTCTGTGAGCCAGAATGTCCGGTAGGCGCAATTTTTGCCGAAGACGAGATCCCCGAAGGCCAGGAAGTATTCCTCGAGATCAATGCCGAACTCGCCGAAGTCTGGCCGAATATTACCGAACAGAAAGACGCCCCCGCCGATGCAGCAGAATGGGATGGCGTAGAAAATAAGCTTCAATATTTAGAGCGTTAATAGCGCTCAAGCGGTCGTTGGAAAATAGTAAAAGAAAAAGTAGTTCGCGTAATTACGCACCCGTAGCTCAGCTGGATAGAGTAGGTGGCTTCGAACCACTTGGTCGGGGGTTCGAATCCCTCCGGGTGCACCATACGACACACTACAAGTCAGCAACAGTGCAGGCTGTAGTCGATTAAGCCTCAGGCTATGTACACACAAACGTACACACACCTGAGGCTTTTTACGTTATGATGAAGATCACCATCGGCTCATACACTATTGCAATGAAATATCTGTTCAAAAGAAGCAACAGAAACACCTACTACTATAGGCGCAGAGTTCCTGCTGACTTAAAACCCCATTATGCCAAGCCATTTATTGCAATCTCACTAGGCCAGACAGATAAAAGCTTAGCCGCTGTTGTGTATGAGGATAAACATCAATTTATTGAGAATCAATTTACACGGCTGCGCAACGGACTCCCGAAAGAACGGGTGCTCAGCAACTATCAATCTGCAATCAGCCTTCTTGCCGGTTACGATTTATCACGCAAAGATACTCTCAAAACTGACGAAGGCACTGAAGCTGCTAAAAACAACTTTTTCGATGAGCTTGATCACGCTATAAACCTTAACGCCCCCTCGGATGTTTATGAAGCCTATCGAGACAATAAAATACCCTTCCCAAAGCACTTATTAAACGAAGAGCAACGCTCAGCACTGGCTATTATTCAGGGCAATTTCAGACTGACAGCTTCACAGTACCCAGAGGAGTACTTGCGTCTGACCGGTAGATCGGGGAATCGTAGAAACGTCAATGAAGCAAATAATGTAATTACCTCTTTGATTAGCTGCTGTGGCGATAGGCCGCCAGCTGAATACTTGCGCTCAGACATAAACGAATATATTCAATTCAGCAGAAAAACCAAAAGAACTGCCACCATTCAACGCCAGTTAAAAGCTATTGCCGCAATGTTTACCCACGTTTCTCTTGAAATGGATCTCAAGGTCGATCAGAAGCACTCCTTTGTGAAATTAAACATTCCGAACCTTGGTGACGATTCGCAGGATAGAGAAGACTTCAATGCTGAACAACTTCAAAAAATAAGGCAGATGCCTACATCTAAAACACCAGAAATCACTCATATGATTCATCTAATGCTTGATACTGGGATGCGAGTCAAGGAATGTTGCGGCCTGATGTTTACAGACATCCATCTAGACGCTGAGACGCCACACTTGAAACTTTATAAGAATAATGTCCGTGACCTTAAGACCAAAAGCAGTAAGCGATTAGTACCACTGGTAGGTTTGTCACTATCAGCAATGCAAGCAGCTATAGCTAACACCTCAAATGAATACATTTTCCCAAGATATGTTAGCGAGAAGGATAAATTGGTAAAGAACGATACAGCTTCAGCGGCCTGCAATAAGCGCCTAACCACCCTACTCGGTAAAGGAGCGCCAACATCACATAGCTTTAGGCATACCATGCAAACAAGACTGCGAAATGTTGAATGCCCTAAGGATGTACGCGATGAATTAGGGGGCTGGGCTAAAGATATTAGTGACAATTATAGCTCTCCAGCGGATTTAAAGCTTAAAGCAAAATATATGACTGCGGCGCTTAAAGCTCTTTAGCTCCTTATATAGGCACTATACTCACTACCAAACCTAATGAAATCATATAGTTACAGACTATTAGTTCATAGTCAAAGGCATATTTGTGTCTACTGTTTTGTCTACTATTGCCAGTAGTTCATGTGAGGCGCCCTTAAGCCCCCCTTGTAACCCAAGAATTTAGCTAAAACTGATTAATAGATACCGCCTAACAGCACAGTACTAGCCACCTCATCAAACCCCTCAATAAGCCTGTATTACCCCGTAGAGCGGCTTACACTTTAACCTATCAATGTAGCTATAAATAGGAGTTATCATTGGGCTTTATGGGTAGGCATCACTCCCACTACCGCCATGTAATAGCTAATTTAGGGTAGGGACAGCTGTACACACAATAGTACACACATCAATAAAAAACAATCAATTGACAGCACACACCTTTAAACCTTTATAATAGTGACGTACAGCCAATAAGGCCTTATTGATAAAGATATTTTATACCGTGCCCTCCGGGATGAGCGGCAACGCCGCGAATACTAGATGCGAATGCATTTTGGACGAGCCACGCAGTGGCGAAGCCCGAAGGGTCATTAACGCAAAGCGTTAATGACCCTTCCCTCAGTCGACTATATCTAACCTCGCAACCGCCTAATTTTAAAAGTACGCCCCTTAAGTTTACCCTTACTGAGCTTATTAAAAGCAGCCTTCCAATGCTCATTGGCTACAGCAACATAGGCCCAGTGATCACCCACCTGTATTCTGCCAATCTCTGCACCAGGAATCCCATCAACACCCGTCAAGGCACCGACAATATCCCCCGCTCTGAGCTTCTGCTTTTTACCACCAGCGATGTGAATGGTCACCATGGGCGGATAAAAAACAGGCTCACGTAATAAGCGCATATGCGGCAAGTCACCACGTTCAAACTTTTGTTCTAAATAATCTTCTAGTAAGCCAATTCTGTAATTTTCGCTATGCGTATATAAGCTGCAGGCAACGCCTTGAGCACCTGCGCGACCCGTGCGGCCAATGCGATGAGTATGGACTTCTTGCTCGCGCGCAACTTGATAATTGATCACCAAATCCAGAGACTCAATATCTAACCCGCGGGCTGCCACATCGGTAGCGACCAGCACCGACACGCTGCGGTTGGCAAAGCAGACTAGCGTTTGGTCCCTGTCTTTTTGCTCTAAATCGCCATGTAAGGCCAAGGCTTCGTAACCCACTGCACGCAACTCATTAGCCACTCGGTCAGTTTCGATCTTAGTATTACAAAATATCAGCGTGGTCTCTGGCTGATGTTCCTGCAACAAAAGCCTAACCGCCTCTACCCGAGACTGATCATTTTCAACCTGGTAAAAGGTTTCTTCAATGCTTTGATTACTGTGACTATCCTGCACTTCTACAGTCACTGGGGATAGCATAATTCGCTGTGCAATTTTTTCGATTTTTTCAGGATAAGTGGCACTAAACAGCATAGTTTGCCGTTGTTTAGGCATGTAACCAACAATATCATCCAAGGCTTGCTGAAAACCCATATCCAACATTCTATCGGCTTCATCTAATACTAAAGTTGTCAGGTTATCGAGGTTGAGATTCTCTTTTCGCAAGTGCTCTTCAATCCGTCCAGGAGTGCCCACAATAATGTGCGCGCCATGCTCCAAAGATCCCTTCTGAGGCCCAAAGGCCACGCCACCACAAAGAGTGAGCACCTTAATATTATGAATACCACGGGCCAGCTTGCGTATTTCTAGGGCCACCTGGTCTGCCAGCTCACGGGTTGGGCATAAGACTAAGGTTTGCACACGAAAACGTTTTACATCCAGTTTATTCAACAAACCTAAAGCAAAGGTTGCGGTTTTACCTGAGCCCGTTTTGGCCTTAGCGATAACGTCTTTATTTGCTAAAACAGAGGGTAGTGCTTGCGCCTGAATCGGCGTCATCTCTGTGTAACCAAGGCTGGCAAGGTTATCAACTAAGGCGGAGTTTAGATCTAGATTGGCAAAATTATATTGTGACAAGGGGATTCTCATATATTGTTTTGGGAACTGCGAGCCTAGACTCAGAACTATGCTTTGACCTAGAGACAAACAGTCTGAATCGACTGCAGGAATATCAGGCCAACCGACAGTATTGGGTTGTGCGCACCTATCAGACAAGTCTATGGCTTAGGGCATTAATCATGCCTATCTTACCAGAATAACCCACCCGTAGCTTTTATAATCGGCGGCTTATGCTCGATTTCATCTCTCTTCTAACAGCTGCTTTTAATCTAGTTATTACCCCCCCCTTCCCCGCTCATTTCATTCACAAAAGCATGATACAATTGACACGATAAAACTAAAATAACCTTATATAGAAGACTAAAATGAAAATCCTTTCACTCAAGTTATTTGCAGCATTTATTATCCCCCTATTCTTATCCAATTTTGCATTAGCAGACGGACAAAGAGCAGATGACACCTCCATCCTCGATATTGATGCTTCCGGTGAAGTCGACGCAATGACCGATGGTCTTCTAATGATGCGATCGATGTTTGGCTTTACAGATGATGTATTGATTGACGGAGCTGTTGCAGAGAACTGTACTGAATGTGATTCGGAACAAATACAAGAGCATATATCCAGAGTTAGAAGCGCTACAATCGCTCAACTAAACTCATCTGGGGAGCCTGGACCGGAGGGACCACAAGGGGAGAAGGGTGAAAAAGGGGATGCTGGCCCGGCAGGTTCTATAGATTTCTCTGAACCATCTTTTTTCCAAAATAACCTGCAAGTAGAAGGACCCTTTGGAACCCTTCTTGGTATTTATTTCGAGGGCCCTCCCACGTTTAATGACAATGAAGTCGGCCCTGAGGGACTACTTGAAGTCGCCAGTCCAGCCATCTTCCAGAATGACCTCCGGGTAATGCCTGAAGGAACACTTGTCTGTCGAAGGAACTACCACATTAATGGGACCGACTAATATCCTCGGCCCCATCTCCTTCGGCGATGAGTTCCAAGTGTCTGGAACTGCGCAGATGGATCAACTTTTCGTCGAGAGTAGCCTTAATGTCATGGGCCCAGTATCTTTCGAGAATGGCTTCCAAGTAGAAAGTAACGGCCCTAACGGCCCCATGCTTGGCGCTTATTCTGAGGGTTCTACCACACCCTATGGCGACATAGCAGGACCTGAGGGACTAGTTCGAAGTCGCCAGTCCAGCTAAATTCCACAATGAACTCATGGGTCATGGGATCTTTGAGTTCAGATAGGGCTTATTTCGGGGAACTCCTCGCCTATAAGCTGCAAGTCGTAGGCCAAAACGGTCGTCTAATTCTTGGCGCCTACAATGACGGTGACATTGTTAATAATGATATTGTGGGCCCTGAGGGATTACTTGAAGTGATCAGTCCAGCCACCTTCCAGAATGACCTCCGAGTAATGCCTGAAGGAACACTGTCTGTCGAAGGAACTACCACGTTAATGGGACCCACCAATATTCTCGGACCCATCTCCTTCGGCGATGAGTTCCAAGTGTCTGGAACTGCGCAGATGGATCAACTTTTCGTCGAGAGTAGCCTTAATGTCATGGGCCCAGTATCTTTCGAGAATGGCTTTCAAGTAGAAAGTGATGGCCCTAATGGCCCCATGCTTGGCGCCTATCGTGAAGGGGCTACGGCCCACAATGGCGACCCCGTTGGACCTGAGGGACTGCTTGAAGTAACCAGTCCAGCCACGTTCAAAAATGAGCTCAGAGTAATCGGCCCACTGCGTTCGGATTATCTCGATGTTATCGGATCAGCACATTTGGCATGGGGTCCTAACGGCTACATACTTGGCGCCTATCGTGAAGGGTCTATGACCTACAATGGCGACATCGTTGGCCCTGAGGGACTGCTTGAAGTTACCAGTCCAGCCAGGTTCCAGGGTGAGCTCGATGTTATGGGACAAGCCAGACTGGGAGAACTCTCCGTTAATGGATCAGCGCATTTGGTATGGGGCCCTAATGGCCCCTTGCTTGGTGCCTATCGCGAAGGGGCTTCGACTTATAATGGCGAGCCCGTTGGACCTGAGGGATTACTTGAAGTCGCAAGTCCAGCCACCTTCCAGAATGACCTCCGGGTAATGCCTGAAGGAACATTGTCTGTCGATGGAACTACCACGTTAACGGGACCGACCAATATCCTCGGACCCATTTCCTTTGGCGATGAGTTCCAAGTGTCTGGAACTGCGCAGATGGATCAACTTTTCGTCGAGGGTAACCTTAATGTCATGGGCCCAGTATCTTTCGAGAATGGCTTTCAAGTAGAAAGTAACGGCCCTAACGGCCCCATGCTTGGCGCTTATTCTGAGGGTTCTACCACACCCAATGGCAACATAGCAGGACCTGAAGGACTACTTGAAGTCGCCAGTCCAGCTCTATTCCACAATGAACTCCATGTCATGGAACATTTGAGTTCATGGAAGGCGCATTTCTTGGAGCTCCAAGCCGATAATCTGCAAGTCGAAAGCCCTGACGGTCAAATTCTTGGCGCCTATACTGTGGGATCGACAACCTTTAATGGTAACGAAGTAGGCCCTGAGGGATTACTTGAAGTCATCAGTCCAGCTACCTTCCAGAACAATCTTGACGTAACAGGCCCTGAAGGACGACTTAATGTCGAGGGTACAACAACATTAATGGGGCCCACCAATATCCTCGGACCCATTTCCTTTGGCGATGAGTTCCAAGTGTCTGGAACTGCGCAGATGGATCAACTTTTCGTCGAGGGTAACCTTAATGTCATGGGCCCAGTATCTTTCGAGAATGGCTTCCAAGTAGAAAGTAACGGCCCTAATGGCCCCATGCTTGGCGCTTATTCTGAGGGTTCTACCACACCCAATGGCAACATAGCAGGACCTGAAGGACTACTTGAAGTCGCCAGTCCAGCTCTATTCCACAATGAACTCCATGTCATGGAACATTTGAGTTCATGGAAGGCGCATTTCTTGGAGCTCCAAGCCGATAATCTGCAAGTCGAAAACCCTGACGGTCAAATTCTTGGCGCCTATACTGTGGGATCGACAACCTTTAATGGTGACGAAGTAGGCCCTGAAGGATTACTTGAAGTCATCAGTCCAGCTACCTTCCAGAACAATCTTGACGTAACAGGCCCTGAAGGACGACTTAATGTCGAGGGTACAACAACATTAATGGGGCCCACCAATATCCTCGGACCCATTTCCTTTGGCGATGAGTTTGAAATTGGCGGCATGGCAAAAATGAATCAGCTACGTGTCGATGGACCAACCGACTTTCAGGGTCCAGCCTTCTTTCAGAATGGCTTGGAAGTAGTAGGCACTAATGCCCCTATTCTCATTACCCATCGTGAGGGATCGTCAACCTTTGATGGTAATGAAGTAGGCCCCGAGGGATTACTTGAAGTCATCAGTCCCGCCACCTTCCAAAATGAGCTCAGAGTAACAGGCATTGAAAGCAAGCTTTCTGTTGAAGGCTCTGCTTATTTAATGGGGCAAACTGACTTTATAGGTCCAGCCCGCTTTCTAGGAGAGGCTATTTTTGAGAATGAACTTAAGGTAACCGGACCTGAGTCACGACTAAAAGTTGAAGGATTAACCGAACTGATGGGACCAACCGAGTTTATGGGTCCAGCCTTCTTCCAGAATGGTTTGGAAGTAGTAGGCACTAATGCCCCTATTCTCATTACCCATCGTGAGGGATCGTCAACCTTTGATGGTAATGAAGTAGGCCCTGAAGGATTACTTGAAGTCATCAGTCCCGCCAGCTTCCAAAATGAGCTCAGCGTAACAGGCCTTGAAAGCAAGCTTTCTGTTGAAGGCTCTGCTTATTTAATGGGGCAAACCGAGTTTATGGGTCCAGCCTTCTTCCAGAATGGCTTGGAAGTAGCAGGCACTAATGCCCCTATCCTCATTACCCATCGTGAGGGATCGTCAACCTTTGATGGTAATGAAGTAGGCCCTGAAGGATTACTTGAAGTCATCAGTCCCGCCAGCTTCCAAAATGAGCTCAGAGTAACAGGCATTGAAGGACAGCTTACTGTCGAGGGTGCAACAACATTAATGGGACCCACCAATATTCTCGGCCCCATCTCCTTCGGCGATGAATTCCAAGTGTCTGGAACTGCACAGATGGATCAACTTTTCGTCGAAGGTGACCTTAATGTCATGGGCCCAGTATCTTTCGAGAATGGCTTCCAAGTAGAAAGTAACGGCCCTAACGGCCCCATGCTTGGCGCTTACTCTGAGGGTTCTACCACACCCTATGGCGACATAGCAGGCCCTGAGGGACTGTTCGAAGTCGTCAGTCCAGCTAAATTCCACAATGAACTATGGGTCATGGGATCTTTGAGTTCAGATAGGGCTTATTTCGGGGAACTCCTCGCCTATAAGCTGCAAGTCGAAGGCCAAAACGGTCTAATTCTTGGTACCTACAATGACGGTGACATTGTTAATAATTATAATGTGGGCCCAGAAGGTCTATTCGCTGTCCAGAGCCCAGCAATCTTCCAAAATAACCTTGAGGTAATGGGCTCTACAATCTTTAAGGGATCGACTGCATTTGAAGGGTCAACGACCTTAATGATGGCCCCTGATGAGCAATTCTCTGTGCAAGGAACTACAGAATTAAGTGAGCTGCGAGTCATGGGACCTACAAGCATCGATTACCTTGATGTAATGGGATCTACTAACCTGGAAGAACTCTATGTCAATAGCTCAGTACGCTTAGGCGATAGCCCTAACGGCCCACTGTTTGGTCTCTATCGTGAAGGATCTATAAGCCACAATGGCAACGAAGCAGGTCCTGAGGGACTCCTTGAAGTCACCAGCCCCGCTACATTCCAGAATGAGCTTCGAGTTATGGGTCCTCTGCGTTCAGATTATCTCGATGTCATGGGACCTACTAGTTTAGGAGAGCTCTATGTCAATGGCTCAACCCGTTTGGCAGAAGGCCCTAACGGCCCGCTACTTGGCGCCTATCGTGAAGGGTCTATGCACCACAATGGCGAGCCCGTTGGCCCTGAGGGACTGCTTGAAGTCTCAAGCCCAGCAATCTTCCAAAATAACCTTGAGGTAATGGGCTCTACAATCTTTAAGGGATCGACTGCATTTGAAGGGTCAACGACCTTAATGATGGCCCCTGATGAGCAATTCTCTGTGCAAGGAACTACAGAATTAAGTGAGCTGCGAGTCATGGGACCTACAAGCATCGATTACCTTGATGTAATGGGATCTACTAACCTGGAAGAACTCTATGTCAATAGCTCAGTACGCTTAGGCGATAGCCCTAACGGCCCACTGTTTGGTCTCTATCGTGAAGGATCTATAAGCCACAATGGCAACGAAGCAGGTCCTGAGGGACTCCTTGAAGTCACCAGTCGAGCTACTTTCCAAAATGAAATCAATGTCATGGGGCTTCTGCGTTCGGGTGACCTCGATGTTATCGGACAAACCAGTCTGGGAGAACTCCACGTTAATGGATCAGCGCATTTGGCATGGGGCCCTAACGGCCCCCTGCTTGGCGCCTATCGCGAAGGGTCTATACACCACAATGGCGAGCCCGTTGGCCCTGAGGGACTGCTTGAAGTCTCAAGCCCAGCAATCTTCCAAAATAACCTTGAGGTAATGGGCTCTACAATCTTTAAGGGATCGACTGCATTTGAAGGGTCAACGACCTTAATGATGGCCCCTGATGAGCAATTCTCTGTGCAAGGAACTACAGAATTAAGTGAGCTGCGAGTCATGGGACCTACAAGCATCGATTACCTTGATGTAATGGGATCTACTAACCTGGAAGAACTCTATGTCAATAGCTCAGTACGCTTAGGCGATAGCCCTAACGGCCCACTGTTTGGTCTCTATCGTGAAGGATCTATAAGCCACAATGGCAACGAAGCAGGTCCTGAGGGACTCCTTGAAGTCACCAGTCGAGCTACTTTCCAAAATGAAATCAATGTCATGGGGCTTCTGCGTTCGGGTGACCTCGATGTTATCGGACAAACCAGTCTGGGAGAACTCCACGTTAATGGATCAGCGCATTTGGCATGGGGCCCTAACGGCCCCCTGCTTGGCGCCTATCGCGAAGGGTCTATACACCACAATGGCGAGCCCGTTGGCCCTGAGGGACTGCTTGAAGTCGCCAGTCCAGCCACGTTCCAGAGTAACCTTGAGGTTATGGGCTCTACTACCTTTAAGGGTTTGACTATTTTCGAAGGGCCAACGACCTTAGTTCTGCCACCTGATGAGCTATTCTCTGTGTCAGGAGTTACAGAGTTAAGTGAGCTGCGAGTCATGGGATCTGCAAGCTTCGATTATCTCGATGTTATGGGTTCAACCAATTTAGGTAGCCTCAACGTATCTCAAAATGCAACCTTCGCTCAAGATGTCTATGTCGCAAATACTCTCACTGCACAGGAACTCGCACAAGAATCCGACAAACGATTAAAGAAAGATATCACCCCCACTAAATACGACTTAAAAAGCGTTTTAAAACTAAACCCAGTTGACTACAAACTGAAATCCAACAACAAAGACCAAACAGGCTTTATAGCCCAGGAAGTTAGAGATGTTATTCCAGAGCTAATCAATGGTATTGAAGGTGATTTGGAAAAAGGTGAAACTCTGAGCATTAACTATATTGGCCTGATTCCCGTACTGACCAAAGCTATTCAGGAGCAGCAATCCCAAATAGATAATCAGGCGGCCACAATAGATGCTCTACTTGAACGAATTATCGCTCTGGAAAAAAGTAACAATCCTTAGGCGCTAAATAAACTCTGATAAAATCATTTAAAGAGTGCTCCAATAAAAACCCCCGGCTTATGGCTGGGGGTTTTTAGTTTCAAAAGTCCCTATAATAAATTCTCAAACTCCGCCACTGGCACAGGCTTACTAAAAAGATACCCCTGAAACAGATGACAATCTAGCGCTTCAAGGAAATCATATTGATACTGAGTCTCCACCCCCTCCGCAACAACCTCAAATCCGAGGCTTTTTGACATACCAACTATCGTTTTAACAATTATGCTATCGCTGACCTGAATACCAATATTTCGCACAAACGATTGATCAATTTTAAGCTGTGATAAGGGTAGCTGAGTTAAATAAGCCAACGAGGAGTAACCAGTACCAAAGTCATCTAATGAGAACTCAACGCCGACTTTTTTAAGCTTATTCATCTTAACAATAGTCTCGTTGACATCATCCAAGATCAGGCTTTCCGTAAGCTCTAATTTCAACAAACATGGATCAACTCCAGCGTTATTCATATAGGCTAATACATCATCAACAAAATCCCTTTGGAAGAACTGCCGCGCACTGATATTTACCGCAAGACTCAACCCCATTGTAAGGGGATTTTTCTGCCAAGATTTAAGTTGCTCACAGGCAGTTTTTATCACCCAATTACCAATTTCCAGAATCAAGCCGGATTCTTCGGCAAGGGGAATAAAATCGATTGGTGACACTACTCCCAAGGTTGGATGTTCCCATCGAATTAATGCCTCAGCACCTACAATCGTTTGTTTATCATTAACCTGTAACTGATAGTAAAGCTGGAACTCTTCATTTTCCACGGCACCACGTAACGCATGCTCCATATTGATTCGCTGAGTTATTTTATTCTGCATCTCAGGATCGAAAAAACACAGCATATTACGACCGGATTTCTTTGCCTGATACATAGCTATATCAGCTTGCTTCAGCAGCTCATCGATTTGTGCCTGATGATCATGAAACAGCGTAGCCCCAATACTGGCACTACTAAAACACTCATGATTACGGACAAAATAAGGCTGATTAAGGGATGATAATATCTTCGTTGCGACAATCTCTGTTTGCGCCGCGGCATCAAAACTGTCTTCACCTAAACTTTGTAAAATAACTACAAATTCATCACCCCCGATGCGTGCCACCGTGTCTTCGATACGCAGATTATGTTTTAGACGTTCAGCGGTTTGCGTCAACAATACATCGCCATAATCATGACCTAGGGTATCATTCAAATCTTTGAAATTATCTAAATCTATAAACAGCAGTGCGGCCTTTTCCCCGCTGCGGCTACTCGATGCTACGGCTTGGGAAAGCCTATCCATAAGCAGACGCCTGTTAGGCAGGCCCGTCAAAGGGTCAAAAAATGCAAGATTATAAATTTCATTCGCATCTTTTTTGGTGCTGGTGATATCGGAAAAAGTGAGCACATAATTACTCACTGCTCCCTTAGGGGCTCTGATCGCGGTAATGGTTAAATGCAGCGGGAGAGCTTCGTCATTTTTATGCTGGACCCAAACCTCACCTTCCCATCCATCATTTTTTTTGACCTCACGCCACATTTCACTATAAAAATCCTCACCGTGCTGAGCTGATTGAAGCAGATAAAGATCGGCTCCAACAACTTCCTTATCTGGATAGCCGGTAATATCTGTAAAAGCTTTATTGACGCGAATTATTTTAATGTCCCCATCGGTAATAATAATTCCTTCCTGACTATTGAAGGTAATCGCAGAGACACGCAAATCCTCAATATTTTTATTTCGCTCAGTCAGGTCACGCACAAAGCCTGTAAAAATATATTCGCCATAGCGTTTTATGGCAATAACCGCAATTTCTATTGGAGTCCTCTGGCCATTTGCACTAACCGCCATCATTTCGAAGCGGTCACGTTTTAAGCCTCTTTCACCATTTCTTAAAAACTGCTTTAAACGCTTTTTAATTGCTGGGTGCTCACGTGGTTCAACAACCAAATCGATAAGTACCTTATGCTGTGCGTATCGAGCTGTATAACCAAATATTTGTTCAGCTTTGGGGTTCCAATAAATCACCTCACCCTGCTGATTAACAGTGATAACCCCGTCCATTGACATGTCGAGTATCCGTCGTGATAACAATTCTGACTCCATATGCAAAGCCATTTCTTGCTCTACGCTAACAACACTGTGTTCAATCTCAGCTTTCCTAGTTGTTTTCTTTTCATATAAAGACCCTTCGAAACTGTCTAGTTCACGATATTTTTCGCGGATTTCGATTTTGCGTATGACCAGCAAACGAATCACATCTAGTGCCGTTCTCTGCGAAGAGGATAACTTGCGTGGCACAAAGTCAATAATACAAAGCGTTCCCAAGGCATCTCCATTTGAAATTATTAACGGTGCACCCGCATAAAAGCGAATTTTGGGATTTTGAGTTACCAAAGGGTTGTCAGCAAAGCGTTTATCAAGGTGTGTATCGGAAATTTCCATAATTTCGCTAGGCTTTAGAATGGCGTGAGCACAGAATGCAAAATCTCTATTTGTTTCTGTTAATTCAAGTCCAACTTTGGATTTAAACCACTGGCGTTTTTCATCGACAAGAGATATTAGTGCAACGGGAACATCGCAGATCTGTGCGGCAAGTATTGTGAGCTCATCAAATTCTGATTCTGCGTCAGTATCGAGTAGATCTAAACTACACAGAGTTTTGAGTCGACTTTCTTCATTACCTGGAAGGGGGGCTTTCATAGCAGTCTCGGTCTCAGCTTAAGTGTTGATCACTAAATTAGACTTGGACTGCAGGTAAAAACAAGATTCTAGCGAGATGATCCATATCTTCATCTATCGGAGTTTCAACCTATCAGAGTTTCAACCCATCAGACGGGGCGCTATTGTCTGGCTCCTGAGTCTCCATGTCTCAGTTCACTTAACCTTAGACCAATCCCAGGTAGAAAGGCTCCGAAATTAACGATAAAAATCCAACCCACTACTGAATTTTTTCAATCTAGACAGGATATTGCCGAGGCGATAATATTTTCTGGTTATTTAATTCAGATTTATTTGGTCATACATGCTTAGATTCGAACGTATGATTGGACAACGCCAACTCCATTCATTATGAATGTCTGGGTCATATGATCAGCATCTATCAAACTCATATTGACCAGACAATCTTTTCCCGAAAATTCTTCAAGCGTGCTGGCCATACCCGTCTCGGTAACCATGCCCGACTCATCAATCTCCATTGACCCGAAACCAAAGTGCTGAATACTCTCGCCTTTATGATCAAAGCCTTGAAAGAAAATAAAATGTCCACCACCAATCAGCTTTATCTCGGTAAAATTTGTCGACGCGGAGTCTGCAGCGTCTCTTACTTCCAACCTCCACAGGCCATCAAAAGCACTCTCATCAGTGGACAGGGTTTTCCACACCTCATCAAGATCATAGGTGCCGCCATCGTCAGCGGGCATACCTCTAACACTTTGGGTAAAGCCGATGGCAGTGGGATGAAGAGCAATTTCAAAGTTCAAACCCTCAACAGATCCATCCTGGTTGGCGATTGGTGTTTCGGTCAAAATGCCATCAACCCAGACTGCATAGCCGGTAGCCGCATCAATCTTACCTGTCTGATCGTCAAAAAATGCAAACATAAATCTATTGTTGGCATAAATTTTCATCTGGTCGCGAAGGAGCTTAGAGCTTTCACCCTCAACAGTTTTTATAACGCCATCGAGTATATAGGCCCCATCGTCAATCCCGGGCTTTGCATCCAAAAAGGAAGGCTCAGGTTTCATAAAAAATCCCTTAGGTTGAGAAACTGTGGTTAAGAATTAGGTTCGGCGTATAGTATATCAGCGAGGTCGTTGGGGTAGAATTAGACCCGTCGGTTTACCCTGCTATAGCCACCATTCACCTTTTTTTGATTACGCCATTTTTAATAGCCCCAATTTTGAAAACCAAAGCTAAAGAGATACCTTATGACAACGTCCACCGAACTGGAAGCCGCAACATTTCGCAGACTACTGAAACATCTAGATGATAACAAAGATGTACAGAATATAGATTTAATGATTCTGGCGGGTTTTTGTCGCAACTGTTTAAGTAAATGGTACCTAGCCGCCGCCGAAGAACGCGACATTGAAATGAGCCCTGATCAGGCTCGCGAGGCTATTTATGGAATGCCCTACAGCCAGTGGAAGGAAAATCACCAACCTCCGGCAACGGAAGAGCAGCTCGAGGCCTTTGCCAAGCGTCAGTAAGAACAGCCTCAAGAAAGCGCTTATTCGTTCAAATGAAAGCCCGGGGTTGATTCCGACAACGCCAGTTCGTCGGCATTCATATCCTCACCCACACCCTCAAACAGAGGCGAGGACAGATATCGTTCACCGGTATCCGGCAACATACAGAGAATAACCGTATCCGGTTCAGCACTTCTGGCAATATCTAGCGCAATCGCAAAGGTACAACCGCCGGATATACCGGTAAAAATACCCTCTTTTTGAGCGAGCATCTTGGATGCCTCAATGCCATCCTCTGCAGCAACTGGTATCAGCTGATCAAAGCGTTTCGCATCAATAGATTCCTGCAGTACCTGAGGAATAAAATCTGGCGTCCACCCCTGAATCATATGCGGCTGGAATGCCGGATGACTTCCTGACGGAGAACCATCGGCTGCGCGTTCCTGAGCAGTGCCACTTTCAATAAGCTGAGCATTAATCGGCTCACTGAGAATAATTTTGGTCTCCGGACGCTGCTCTTTTAACACTCTCGCAACCCCGGAAAAAGTTCCACCAGTTCCGTAACCAGTCACCCAATAGTCCAGATTGCTGCCGCTAAAGTCCGCCAGAATTTCACGAGCAGTGGTGTTTTCATGGATCTTCGCATTAGCCTCAGTTTCAAACTGGCGCGCCAAGAACCAACCATTGGCCTCAGCTAACTCAACCGCTTTGAGATAACAGCCCATCGCTTTATCGACTTTAGGTGTCAAAATAACCTTGGCCCCCAAAAAGCGCATCAATTTACGTCGTTCGATTGAGACGCTGGTCGGCATAGTCGCCACAAAAGGATAACCTTTAGCCGCACAGACCATCGCCAAACCAACACCGGTATTGCCGCTGGTTGCCTCAACTACTGTCTGGCCAGGCTTAAGCTCACCACTGTGTTCAGCTTCTTCAATAATGCTAACGGCCAAACGATCCTTAACCGATCCCGCCGGATTAAAAAACTCGGCTTTAACATAGAGATTTACCCCTGCAGGTGCCAGTGAGTTGATCTTTACGCAGGGCGTATTGCCGATTGTGTCCAAAATGCTGTTGTAGAGTTGCCCTCTACCCTCGGTTGTGCGCGCAGATTGATTGTTCATAGGAATATCCCCGATTTTATTGGCTGTAGTGATCAGTTAAAGAGTATAGCTACAGTTCATTGGGGGCATCAAAATTATTGACAATATACTTGGCTATCCATACTTGACTACCCATAGCCAGCTTCAATAATGGGGACTATTCAATAGAAACCAATTTCTGAAACCTGAATATCGGCGCTGTGATCTCGACCATAGGCGACAACACCAAGGCTGCGAATGGAACTTGGCTTTATCTTGTTTCGTAGCCATTTTCCGGAAGCCTCGAAAGCGCTCAGGGGTAGTTGGATTGTTTGCCACTGGTCGGTGGCTTTAAAACTGGCTTGATAGTACTGCCAGGGCAGCAGAGTGCCGGCGGTGCGCAGATGAATATAGTACTGCTGGTTGTTACCGCGTACTTTTATGGTAATGCCAGAAGCTGTTGCGGTACTGCCCTTGGCTATCGATGTGCGAAACTGAATAAAGCCACCATTGTTTTCGGTACTTACCGATCCGGTCATATGGGCAAATCTTTCGCTGCCCTCGGCTTTAAACGCTAGCTGCCCCTGAGAGACACCGCCCATAACCTGATCGCTGACATAGTTCCAGCGGGTTTGGGGTTGTGTATCAAAATTATCCATCAACAGAGGCTCCGCTGCGTTTAATGTCGACAATCCAATCATCAGGCAAAGTGAATATATATATTTAAGTGTATTTTTCATTATGCTAATTCCTAGATCAGCGCTTATATTGGGTTGGGCAGTATCCCCGACTAACCTCTGGGGAGCGCAGTTTTAGATGTTTGGTTTTTCGACGGGTTACCCGTTGCCGCCAAAGCCGAAAGGAGCGGGGTTTTAACTCGCGCCTCATTAGGGATATAACCGCAGACTCATTTAGGTCAAAACTGTTCTCTATGGCTTCGAAGGGGGTGCGGTCTTCCCAGGCCATTTCAACGATGCGCGATACTTCACTGGTTTTAAACTGCATATCTATACCTACACTTGTTCTAAATATACGTACTGAATACAGTATTAGATGAGTTGCTGACTGTTACATTTACAGTTAATTTCCGGTAGAGTCCGCTCTTCGTATTTTTTTAACTCAATTTTAGTTGCTGACAATGACCGACACAGAAACCATTAATATCGACAAACAAAAACTCTTTAACCTTACTGCCAATTTACTCGTTGCTTTTATTAATCAACCGGCAGAAAACGCTAAAAAAGTCTTTAAGCAGCTTAAGCAGGGAACCACAGTAAAGTCCGGTGAGCTAACGGCTGAAAAAACGGGCGCCAAGGTTGCCGTTAAGCTGGAACTTGATCGCAGTGAGTTTAAAGGCCCATTTAACTACCCCAGCTTTGAGAACTCAATAAAGGCGTTGATTCAGAAGTTTCAGACCGAAGCGCGCAAGGATAAAGAAGTAAAAGAAGTGCAAACATTAACCAATGAGGGCACTGGTGGCCTTTTATTTAACCTACCTGTCGGCATTGAGATTGATGGGCAGTTGAATGTGTTGATGGTGGCGGTTGAGCCACTGGTGGACTGTTTAACTGTGAAGCTGATGTATGTCGATCCTGCGCAGTTTGAAACGCCGGAGTAAATAGCCTGTCTTGGCAGAGGGTTAGCTCTGCCATAAGGATGCTATTTTGTGGGTAGGCGAGAAACCCTTCGTCGCTTCGCTCTGTCAGGATGACAGTCTTAGGCAAACACCAACTTACCGTCCTCTAAATCTCCTCTAATCTCTGCCCCTGGGGCAAACTTGCCAGACAGAATAGCCTCGGCTAGGGGGTTCTCTACGAGCTGCTGAATCACCCTTTTGAGAGGTCTGGCACCATACACTGGATCGAAACCGGCTTCGAGAAGCTTCTCTAGCACAGCATCACTGAGGATTAATTTGAGCTCATGCTCAGCCAGTCGACGGCCCAAAAGTTCAAGTTGTATGGTGGCAATACCGCGCAGTTGATCTTTGGCCAGTGGGTGAAAGACAACGACTTCATCAACGCGGTTGATAAATTCTGGTCGAAAATGACTGCTGACTACATCCATCACTGCCGATTTCATTACGTCGTAATTCTCTTCTCCGGCAAGCATTTGAATAACATCGGAACCGAGATTTGAGGTCATGACTATTACGGTGTTTTTAAAGTCTACGGTGCGCCCCTGCCCATCGGTCAGTCGGCCATCGTCGAGGACTTGTAAGAGAATATTAAAGACATCCTGATGGGCTTTTTCGACTTCATCAAGCAGCAGCACTGCGTAGGGACGACGGCGCACGGCTTCGGTGAGGTAACCGCCCTCTTCGTAGCCAACATAGCCGGGAGGTGCGCCTATCAGTCTTGCGACTGAGTGCTTCTCCATAAACTCTGACATATCAATGCGCACCATTGCGTCTTCGCTGTCGAAGAGAAATTCGGCGAGTGATTTACAGAGTTCAGTTTTACCGACGCCGGTTGGCCCGAGAAATAGAAATGAGCCATTGGGACGGTTGGGGTCGGCCAATCCTGCGCGAGAGCGACGCACGGCATTGGAAACTGCAACTACGGCTTCGCTCTGACCCATGACACGTTTGTGCAGTGAGTCTTCCATACGCAGTAGTTTATCGCGTTCGCCTTCGAGCATTTTGGAGACCGGGATACCGGTCCATTTGGACACTACTTCGGCGATTTCTTCTTCGGTGACTTTGTTGCGCAGCAGACGTCTCTCAACCTGTTCTTCTGTGTTGGCACTAGCGAGTTGATTTTCCAGTTCGGGGATGATGCTGTATTGAATTTGCGCCATTTTCTCGAGGTTGCCTTGGCGATGTGCGGCTTCAAGGTCGACTTTGGCCTGCTCAAGTTCGGCTTTTATATGGGTTGCACCTTGCATGGAGGCTTTTTCAGCTTTCCATATCTCTTCGAGGTCGGCGTATTCCTTGCCTAGGGTGGCGATATCATCTTCGAGCTTTTTCAAGCGTTTGCGCGAGGCGTCATCTTTATCTTTTTTAACCGCCTCGCGCTCAATTTTTAATTGGATTAAGCGTCGGTCAAGACGGTCCATCTCTTCCGGCTTGGAGTCTATCTCCATACGAATGCGACTGCCCGCTTCGTCGATTAGGTCAATGGCTTTGTCGGGTAACTGGCGGTCGGTGATATAGCGCTGGGATAGCTTGGCGGCGGCAACTATGGCGCTGTCGGTTATCTCTACGCCGTGGTGTACTTCATAGCGTTCTTTTAAACCGCGCAAGATGGCGACGGTGTCTTCTTCGCTGGGTTCCTCTACGAGGATTTTCTGGAAGCGGCGTTCTAGAGCAGCGTCCTTTTCAATGTATTTACGGTATTCATCTAGGGTGGTCGCGCCAACGCAGTGGAGTTCGCCGCGGGCCAGTGCTGGCTTGAGCATATTACCTGCATCCATGGCGCCCTCGGCTTTTCCGGCACCGACCATGGTGTGAATTTCATCTATAAACAGGATGATTTGACCTTCCTGCTTAGAAAGGTCTTTGAGTACCGCTTTTAAGCGTTCCTCAAAGTCACCGCGAAATTTAGCGCCAGCTAATAAAGCCCCTAGGTCTAAGGTGAGGACACGTTTATTTTTAAGTCCCTCGGGGACTTCTCCATTGACGATACGCTGCGCCAGCCCCTCTACAATTGCGGTTTTACCCACGCCGGGCTCGCCTATAAGTACTGGGTTATTTTTCGTGCGGCGCTGTAATACTTGAATGGTGCGGCGAATTTCATCGTCGCGACCAATCACTGGGTCGAGCTTGCCGGATTCGGCGCGCTCGGTGAGGTCGATGGTGTATTTATCCAACGCTTCACGCTGACCTTCGGCATCGGGATCATTGACGCTGTCGCCGCCGCGCAGTGATTCGATGGCTTCTTTGGCTTTGCCTATATCACCAAACTTTTTCAAGGTTTTCCCTAACGCGCCCTTATCTTCAAGCGCGGCGATAAGCAGGATTTCACTGGATATATATTGATCCCCTTTTTGCTGGGCTTTGCGATCAGCCATATTCATTAATCGCCCCAAATCTTGGGACAAATTGGCTTCGCCAGACGGGGTACTAATTTTGGCTAGCTTGTCGAGCTGGGCATTCAACTCTGCCTGCAGTCCGGGTACGTCGAAACCAGCGCGATTAAGAATCGGACGAATACTACCGCCCTGCTGATTGAGCAGACTTAAGAGTAGGTGTATGGGTTCTATGGCGGAGTGATCATTGCCCACGGCTATGGACTGAGCGTCGGCCAGTGCATTTTGAAACTGGTTGGTAAGTTTGTCGATTCGCATTGCTTGCCCCTGAATAGTATTTACTGTTGCTTACTATATTATTTGGGGACGGCATAAGAATTTTCAACAGCTAAACTCTTTAGCTAGACTCTTTCCGTTGATTCAGGTCATGCCTGGGGGACTTGGGTGAGGGCTTAGAGGAATAATACTTGCTTGTGAAATTAGCTGTTGATAACCATATTATCGCGGTGAATCAATTCATCATCTTCGAAGTAACCGAGAATACCAGCAATATCTTCTGTGCTCTGCCCCATGATGCGCAAGGCTTCTTCAGCGTTGTAGTTGACTAGCCCTCGAGCAATCTCCTGGCCTTTGGAATCGACGCAGATCACTAAATCACCGCGGGTAAACTGACCTTTAACCTCGGTCACGCCGACAGCTAAAAGACTTCGCCCCTGTTGGGTTAACACTTTTACTGCTCCGGCATCCAATACTAATTGGCCTTTTGTCTGTAAATGGCCTGCAAGCCACTGCTTGCGCGCGGCCAGAGGTTGCTGACTGGCGGTTAGGAATGTGCCGACGCTGGCGCCATCGGCAACAGCTGTGAGAATATTATTATTGCGTCCACCAACGATTACTGTGCTACAGCCAGAACGTGCCGCTAGTCGTGCCGCCTGTAATTTGGTGATCATGCCGCCACGTCCCAATCCGCTGCTACTTTCGCCGGCCAGTCGATCAAGGCTTTTATCATTTGCTCCGGCTTCGGTAATCAGTGTCGCGTTTGGATCACAATCGGGGTTGGCAGTAAAGAGGCCATCTTTATCGGTCATTATAATTAACAGGTCTGCATCGATAAGATTGGCGACCAGTGCCGCTAGGCTGTCGTTGTCTCCAAAGCGAATTTCGTCGGTGACCACGGTGTCATTTTCATTCACTATCGGTATTACTTTAAGACTTATTAACGTCTGTAAGGCGCTGCGGGCATTAAGATAGCGCTGACGATTAGCGAGATCATCGTGATCAAGTAGTATCTGTGCGGTGACTCTGTCAAAGCGTTTAAAGCTGCTTTCATAGGTTTGAATTAGGCCCATCTGACCAACGGCGGCAGCGGCTTGGAGCTCGTGAATAGTCTCAGGGCGATTTTTCCAGCCAAGTCGCACGATGCCTTCGGCAATAGACCCGGATGAGACGAGAACAATTTCTTTACCCTGCTCGAGCAGTTCGGCAATTTGCTCAACCCACTGGTCGATAGCCGTGCGGTGAAGTCCGGCGCCATTATTGGTTAGCAGTGCGCTGCCAATTTTTATAACGACACGCTTCGCCTTTTTGGTAATCGTTCTTGTCATGCCTGTTTACTCTGCATGACTCGGTAGTTACTCTGCGTAGACCACTTCGACGTCATCATCTTCGTCATCAAAATCTTCGTCGAACTCTTCACCTTCAATTTTCTGACCGCCGAGACGAGCCAGACGTCGGGTTTCAGCAAGCCCTTCGATGCGCTGTCGCGCTTCTGACTGAATCTGTTTGCGCCGCTCTTCGACTGCTTCAATAAGTGTTGGGTCTATGCTTTCACGATCGCGATGGCCATCAATATAATCCATGATGGCTGCACACAGTGCTTTGGTACCCTGCCCTGATATAGCCGAGATCATAAATACCGGGCCCTGCCAATTAAGCTGATCGACGACGGCTTTACAGGCATCTTCTACTTCGTCTTCTGGCAACAGGTCAGTTTTATTCAGCACTAACCAGCGATCGCCCTCTGCCAGTGTTGGGCTAAATTTAGCCAACTCCTGCTCTATCACGACCGCATTTTGACCTGGTGTGGTGACATCGTAGGGCATCATGTCAACAAGATGGAGTAATAATCTTGTGCGGGTGAGATGCTTGAGAAAGCGAATACCCAAACCTGCACCTTCTGAGGCACCTTCGATAAGGCCGGGAATATCAGCGATAACAAAACTTTTGTCGCCACTCATACCCACTACACCAAGATTGGGTACCAACGTGGTAAACGGGTAGTTGGCGACCTTGGGGCGGGCTGCCGAGACGGAGCGGATAAAGGTTGATTTTCCGGCATTGGGCAGGCCGAGCAAACCAACATCAGCGAGCACTTTTAGCTCTAGCTTGATCTCACGCAGCTCACCTTCACTGCCTGGCGATGTCTGTCGGGGGGCTCGGTTGACACTTGATTTAAAGCGCGCATTGCCAAGACCATGAAAACCGCCCTGGGCAATTTTTAGGGTTTGCCCTAGTTCCGTTAGGTCTCCAAGTACGTCACCGGTCTCGTCATCTAATACAGTGGTGCCCACAGGCACATTCAAGATAAGGTCTTCACCTCCAGCACCAGTACAGTCAGATCCACGTCCCTGCTCGCCATTTTCGGCTCTATAGTTGCGCGTAAAACGGAAGTCGATAAGCGTGTTTAGTCCTTCAGTTCCAACCAGAAAGACACTGCCACCATCACCACCGTCGCCACCATCAGGGCCGCCTTTGGGAATATATTTTTCACGGCGAAAGCTCATGCAGCCGTTGCCGCCTTTGCCTGCCTGAACTTTAATTGTTGCTTCGTCGACGAATTTCATAGGGTCAGTTTACAGTTGCTAATGGGTTGTGTCATTTCGGGTGAAAAATAGCCACCCATAAAAAAAGCCCCGCGTAGGGGCTTTTTAAACTGAAGAGGTATAACTTACGCGGATACCACTTCTGCATATTTGCGGTTTTTCGGGCCTTTCTGCACAAACTGTACAACACCTTCTGCGGTGGCGAACAATGTGTGATCTTTGCCGATACCGACATTATTGCCTGGGTGGAATTTTGTTCCACGCTGACGAACAATGATGCTGCCTGCATTGATTGTTTGGCCGCCAAATACCTTGACACCAAGGCGTTTACTTTCTGAATCGCGACCGTTCTTAGTACTACCACCAGCTTTCTTGTGAGCCATTGCTATATCCTCTTAGAATTATCCAGCGTTGATGCTAGTAATCTTAACTTCTGTATACCACTGTCTGTGGCCCTGTTGTGTGCGCGAGTGCTTACGACGACGGAATTTAATGATATTCACTTTGTCGCCACGACCGTGAGAAATAATCTCAGCAGTCACTTTACTGCCCTCAACCAGAGGTGCACCAATCTTGACTTCAGCACCTTCGCCGACCATCAAGACTTCTTCAAAATCGATATTATCACCAGTCGCTATATCCAGCTTCTCTAGAAGTAAGGTTTCGCCCTCAACCACTCGATGCTGCTTTCCGCCACTTTTGATTACTGCGTACATGTTCTGCTCCAATTTATGGTGGCCACACGGTACGTAGAGGCCAAATTCCGTCGCTTATTATCATGGAGCCAATAGCCCCTGCGAGAGGGCGGCAATTCTAATGGAACAACCCCCTGTTATCAAGTGTTTAAGCAGTGAAAATACAAGGAATGTTAAAGCTTTATTTGCACTTAGCTTTGAAGCCAGATTAACGAGGCATTGCGGCCGGTTTTTGACTGGCGTCGATAGGAGTAAAAACGCTGCTTATCACTGTAAGTACAGTAGTCTCCGCCATAGACCTCGGTGACGCCACAGGCGGCTAATTCTGCGCGCGCCAAGGCGTAAAGATTACCGATATATTTATTCACACTACCATTGATAGGTTTAAATGCGTGCTCAATAGCCTGTTGGTGGTGTTTATTTTGCGCGGTTTGTACAAATGCTTGCAGCACTTCAGCACCGACTTCAAATACCTGCGGGCCGATTGCAGGCCCTAGATAGGCCATAACCTGCTGGGGTGAATGTTTAAAAGTGGCTACTGTTTTGCGCAGTATGCCGCCACAGAGTCCTCGCCATCCGGCGTGGGCTGCTGCAACCTGACTTGCAGATTGATTACAAAACAGAACCGGTAGACAGTCGGCGGTCAATATGGCGCAGACAGTATTCAGCTGGTCGCTGTAACTGCCATCAGCTGCGGCTGCCTGTTCTGCCTGTGGCGCATAGACCAGCTCTGTACTGTGGTATTGATCTAACCATAGAGGTTGGCTTGGCAGGGCGAGAGTCTCAATAAGGTTTCTGCGATTTTTCTTTACATCGTCCTGATTGTCGTCAACATGCATGGCTAGGTTATTGGTATCGTAGGGTACCCTACTGTATCCACCGCTGCGCAGGGTGATGGCAGATCGCACCTGAGTGGGAGCGGGCCAGTCGGGAGTAAGAAAGTTTTCTGCCACCTGAACCTCCCTTTACTACTCTTCTGCCAGCGCTATTAGCAGATTTTGCATATCGTCGGGAAGCTCTGATTTCCAGCTGATAAATTCACCTGTATGCGGATGAACTAACCCCAGCTCGCGGGCATGCAATGCCTGACGACCAAAGCCGTGCAGTGCCTCCCTAAGCTGATCAGATACGCCTTTATGAATTCGAAAACGTCCACCGTAAACATCGTCACCAACGATTGGATATTTAATATTGGCCATGTGGACACGAATTTGATGGGTGCGACCAGTTTCAAGCTTTAGGCGGATATAACTGTGTCCGGCAAAGCGCTCTAGTACTTTATAGTGGGTGCGCGCCTCTTTGCCATCTCTGACAACAGCCATTTTTACACGCTGCTTAGGATGCCTGCCAATCGGTTGGTCGACACAGCCACCGCCAGTCATAACGCCGCTGACTATCGCTTCATACTCTCGATTGACTGTTCGCGCCTGTAGCTGGGCAACCAAATCTGTGTGCGCGACAAGTGTTTTTGCGACAACCATTAATCCGGTAGTGTCCTTATCTAGACGATGGACTATGCCGGCCCGTGGCACTGATGCAAGCTGCGGAAAATGAAACAGCAAGGCATTTAGCAAAGTACCTTCGCGATTACCTGCGGCGGGGTGCACAACAAAGTTGGTCGGTTTATTGATAACAATAATATGTTCGTCTTCAAAGACTATTTTGAGGGGTATATCTTCGGCCTGCCAATCGCCCTCGGCTTTTAATTGCGCGGAAATTGACAGTTCTTCTCCGCCGAGCAATTTATGCTTGGCAGGCAGTGTCTGCCCATTGACGAGCAATTCTCCGGATTTAATCCACTGCTGTAGGCGTGAGCGCGAGAATTCTGAAAACTGTTCTGCGGCTATTTGATCGAGTCTGCGACCGCAATCTTCAGCTGCAACTGTGGCGGTTTGTTCAATAAGGTCAATAAAATCAGTCAAACTTGTTGTTCCTAAACTAGAATATTTTCAATGCGAATGCCGTTATCGGCAAAAATTTGCTGTCATAAGTGCCGATATCAATATACCACTATAACGAAGCCTTGAATTTAAGCGCACAGATTGGTTTAAAGCAGGCTGTGTGGTTAAATGCACGACTACGACGACAATTGAGTCGACACCATCTCAGGCTGGGAATATTACATGAAAAACGCGTCAATTATTTTGCTGTTATTGAGTTTACCTTTCACCACTGGTTGCTCATGGCTGGGATGGGGTGAAGAGGAGAAGCCAACTGAAGAAGCCACCGAAGATTTTTCTGAGAGAGATTTCTACGAAAAAATTCAGATCAGCCTTAATTCCGGCAACTGGACATTGGCAATTACTAATCTGCAACTGCTCGAATCGCAGTTTCCCTTTGGCAAATATGCTGAACAAGCTCAGTTAGAGCTTATTTACGCCCATTTCAGAACTGCTAATTACGAGTCGAGCATTGCCTCTGCGGAGCGTTTTATTCGGCTGCACCCCCAACATCCCAATGTTGACTATGCCTTTTATTTGAAAGGTCTTGCTGAGATCTCTCAGTCCTCGGGGTTTTTCGATACCTATTTGCCGACTGATAGTTCAAAGCGTGATATTGGCTCTGCCCGAAATGCCTTTGCGACTCTCTCTGAATTCCTGACCCGTTTCCCAAAGAGCCCCTATGCAGCCGATTCGAGAAAGCGCTTAGTTAATCTGCGTAATCAACTGGCTCGCGCTGAAATTCATGTGGCCAATTACTATTTTTCACGCAAAGCTTATCTGGCAGCAGCCAACCGCGGCCGCTTTGTAGTAGAGAACTTTCAACAGACTCCCGCTGTGCCAGATGGCCTTGCTGTAATGGTCCAAGGCTATAAGATGTTAGGCATGCAAGAGCTATCTGACAATGCAGTTCAGGTGCTTGCAGCAAATTATCCAGAGCATCCCTCTCTCGACGAGAATGGCGTGTTTGATTTTGATAAGCGCTTAGTCGGTAGCGAAAACTCATTTATGGGTAAAATTACTTTAGGCTTGATTGACCGTGTTCATCCACCAGCTTTTGATACTCGCTCGGTTTTCAATAAATCGGTTCGCGATGCAGAACTGATTGCTACCGAGGAAACGAAAAAAGAACAGTCTCGCTCAATTTGGAGCTGGCTTAGCTTTGGACTTATAGACTAGCCACAACCTCTCAGAAAATGGTTTTAACCTCCATGAATAAAGCAGATATTATTAAAGAGATGCGGGTGCTCAACGAAATAGACCCGCATTTTGAGATAGATCGCCGTACCACCTTTATCAAAAATCAACTCCTAGCGTCGGGCTGCAAGACTCTGGTCTTGGGCATAAGCGGTGGCGTTGACTCCTCTACCTGCGGACGCCTTGCACAACTTTCTGTAGAACAACTAAATACGGATCAAGGCTGCAATGATTATCAATTTGTTGCGGTCCGCCTGCCCTACGGTGTGCAAATGGATGAAGAAGATGCGCAGGTTGCACTGGCATTTATTCAACCGAGCCAAAGTCTTACGGTAAATATCAAGTCTGGCGCTGATGCCATTCATAAGAATGTCTGCGCGACGCTTGCCGAAAACAGCCTGCACTCTCTGCATGATGCGGCAACCGATTTTGCCAAGGGCAATGTTAAAGCTCGGGCGCGTATGGCCGCTCAATACGAAATTGCAGGAATTCTGGGCGGGCTAGTAATGGGCACAGATCATTCGGCAGAGAACGTCACAGGCTTCTATACTAAGTTTGGTGACGGTGCCTGTGATCTTGCACCGCTGTTTGGTTTGAGTAAGCGTCAAGTTCGCTTACTGGCTAAGACTATGGGTGCACCAGATACTCTGGTAGATAAGACTCCCACGGCGGATCTCGAATGTTTGATGCCACAAAAAGCCGACGAGCAGGTTCTCGGCCTTAGTTATGACGAGATTGATGATTTTCTTGAGAACAAACAGGTGAGCAAGGCAGCCGAGGAACGGTTGATTGCCGTCTATATCAAAACTCAGCACAAGCGCTTGCCGATAGCGACGATATACGACTAATCTATTGCTACAACGGTCTGGCTAAAAATAAGGTACTAGCGTTCGGTGTAGAGTTAAACTCCAATAGGGATGGAGAAGACTTTACTATGCAGCAATCTAGCCTCCACAATCACTCTTATTCCCCAAGGCTGCTGCGGCTCTACGCCGGTTATCGGCTATTTTTATCCAGCCTGCTGTTGTGGTTGGTGCAGTTCGAGTTTGCACCTACCTATCTTGGTAGTGATAACCCCTCACTCTTTTCTCTTACTGCCGCTGTTTATATAGCGGTTAATCTAGCCAGCCTGCCAGTGTTTTACTTGAAGCGCTGGCAGCCCAGCGAGACTGCACTGTTTGCGATGCTGCTGATCGATATTATCGCCATCAATCTAATGATGGTTGCCTCGGGTGGTTTAGCCGGCTCTGTGGGCTATCTATTGATGGTTAACGTCGCTGCATCAGCGACTTTTTTGCGCACCCACTTGGCGCTGTCGATGGCAGCTATCGCCAGCTTTTTCCCTGTATCTGTAAGCCTGTCGGGATTTATTCTAAACGGTACCGACGAATCTGGCGTTGTGCGCAGCGGTATTTTTGGCATTTTATTATTTGCTACCGCGCTTATCTTTATCTTTCTCACTAAGCGTTTAACCATTGTTCAAGAGTTGGCCAAAAGCGAGTCACTGATCGCTGCGCGACTTCAGCACCTCAATGACCTTGTGATTAATAAAATGCTCACTGGGATTGTTGTTTTTGATAGTGACTTGCGCATTGAACAACTCAATGAACGTGCATCTCTTCTACTAGGTTCTATCGACGGACAAAAATTACTCGCACGCTATGATTCGCTTAAGCAAATGCCAACACTGATTAACTATTATCGCGATTGGAAGGCAAACCCCCACCGACAACTGCCAACTTATCTGTCGCCAAGTTCTGATATCCCACTGCAGATTAGTTTTAGTGAGATTATTGGCGATAACGACTTAGATACCATTATGTTTGTTGAGGATGCGCGCACCCTTTCGCAATACGCTCAACAATTAAAAAACCGCTCACTGGGACAGCTTACTTCAAGTATTGCCCACGAGGTGCGCAACCCTCTCGGCGCCATTAGCCATGCGGCTCAGTTACTCAATGAATCGCAATTACCTTTGCAGGAGCAACAGTTAGTCGACGTAGTGCTGAGACACAGCAGCAGAGTCGACAATCTGGTACAAGATATCTTGCAGCTGTCGCGACAAAAAACCCCTGAAATTGAGATTACCAATATTTATGAAAACTGCCTGCTGAGTAAAACCCATCTCGAAGAAAGCAAGCAATTCAACAACCCCTCTATAGAGATCGACAGTTCTGCAAAGTCTGTCTGCGCACCCTTTGATAGCAGTCAACTCCAGCAGGTGCTAACCAACCTGCTCGGCAATGCTCTGCGTCATTCAAAGTTAGAAACTGGTAAGCCCTGGGCAGGTATTGAATTTGATTACCAACAGGATATGGATTTGGCGATGTTAAAAATTTATGACCATGGGCCGGGTGTTGCCAGCGAGAATAGAAATAAAATTTTCGAGCCCTTTTTTACCACAGAAAATCAAGGCACCGGTCTTGGTCTGTATATCGCGCGTGAACTTTGTGAAATCAACTTTGCTACGCTAAGCTATGTATACAGGGGCCCGACTGAGAGCTATTTTCAAATAGTATTTTCCGATCCGGCTAAGCAACTGCCAAGGAATGCAGCTAATGGAAAAAACCGTTCTAATCATTGATGATGAACTGGATTTACGCGAGTTACTGAAGCTGACACTTGCCAAAATGGGCATAGTTTCAACGGCCGTTGAAACTGTAAAAGAAGCTAAAACCGCGTTGCAAGAAAACTCTTTTCATCTCTGTTTGACGGATATGCGATTACCCGACGGCAATGGTTTGGAGTTGGTCGACTATGTGCAGAAAAACTACCCACAGTTACCCATCGCCGTCCTCACTGCCTACGGCAATGTTGATCTGGCCGTCGATGCACTGAAGCTTGGAGCCTTTGACTTTCTCTCCAAGCCTGTCGAACTGTCACGGTTGCGTGCACTGATTACCAATGCCTTAACCCTATCGCCTCAAACTCAGACAATAGACTCTATTGACGCACCTCTGCTACTCGGCGACTCATCTCTGATGAGCGATATTCGTCAACAGATCAGTAAAGTGGCGCGCAGTCAGGCGCCGATGTTTATCAGCGGGGAATCAGGGACAGGCAAAGAGTTAGCCGCACGGTCTATTCACCAGCAGAGCTCAAGAGCAGCGGCGCCTTTTGTACCGGTTAACTGTGGTGCTATCCCTAGCAATCTTATGGAATCGGAATTTTTTGGTCACCGCAAAGGTAGCTTTACCGGAGCCTTTGAAGATAAGCAGGGGCTCTTTCAAGCGGCCAATGGTGGTACTTTATTTCTCGATGAAGTGGCCGATCTACCTCTGGATATGCAGGTGAAACTATTACGCGCGATTCAAGAAAAGCGTATTCGGCCAGTGGGTTCAGAGAATGAAATTGATGTGGATGTGCGGTTGATAAGTGCCACTCATAAGAATCTGCAAGAAGCGATGAATCACGGGGCCTTCCGCAGTGATTTGTTTTACCGGCTCAACGTAATCGATATCCATATGCCGAGTCTTCGACAGCGACCTGAAGATATCCAACTGCTTGTGGATCATCTGCTCGCGGAATTAAATACACAGACTAAACAGATATGCCTTTCACCCGGCGCGATGAATGCGCTGCTCAATTACAGCTTTCCCGGCAATGTGAGGGAGCTGGAAAATATTCTTGAACGAGCCTGCACCCTATGCGAGAACCATCGTATTGAGTTCGAAGACTTAAAGCTCAACCCGAGTAGTTCCTCAACTCTGAGAGAGTCCATTAAAGAGCCGGAACGATTGAGCCTGCCTGAGCGGTCTGATGTGAGGGAACCTTTCAGCTCGCTGGATGATCATCTTGAGGAGATCGAGAAAGAGATTCTTCTCGATACTCTCGAACAGGCGCGTTGGAATAAAACCGAGGCGGCGAAAAAACTGGGCATTAGTTTTCGTTCGATTCGCTACCGGTTGCAAAAGCTAGGGCTCAATGATGAGTAACCGGTAGCGCCGATTTAGAGGACTCTTTATTAAGAGCTAGCCACGAAAGCCTAGTCACGTTCGTTGTACCACCAGACTTTACGTCGCACACCCAATGGATCTCCTTCAGTGTCTTCGGCGTGGAATCCAAACATTATTCCGCTGATCGCCTTATCCTCTGTCGTGCAATTTCCGTCGCCATCACAATTTTGAACTTCTATGATTACTGTGAAACCCACCGGTGGCGGTAAAAACCCGCCGCCCTCAATCTCCACATAATTCTTATCGCCATCTGCAGTGCCGACAACCATAAACGGATTAATTTTGTATATTCGCGCCTCGCCAAGATCGCTGCAGGCACTGTTAACTCCGGGAACATTGGTGGCAAATGTTGTGGTTTCATTGACGGTTAATGCTGATGTGACCACTTTCTCGCCGCTTTCAAAGGTCAGATACCAGCCTTTTAAAAATTTACTGTTAGCCACTATATCCTGATCGGAATCGAAATCTAAAGTACCCCCAGACAGAGTATCTGCTTTAGCCAAGTCACTGAGTTGCAAAGCCCCTGTTGCCGTTGATACACCAACTTGATCGTAGTCACGATAAAACAGCATATAATTCTGCACCGAAGTATCTATAGGTTTTTCACGGTCACCAGAACCAACAATAACCATGTCATAGTTACCATCGGGGCTTTCAACCACATCGGGTGCATTGAGGAATCGCTGGGTTGCAGTGGATGAGAATTGAAATAGTCGCGTTGCCTTCCAGTCACTTAGGGTTGCGCTGCCTATATCGAGCCGCCATAACTGGCCTCCGGCATCACCAAAATAGACTCGATCTGAGTAGCCGTTGCCATCTCGGTCTACTACCGCCAAATCGGATGGCACACTATATCTCATAGCAGCTTCGGTAAGTACTGTGCCTGAGGGGCTTGAAATTGTTCCAGAGGTAACCTGCCAGACATCCACTCCAGTTTCAGCGTCGATCACGATAACACCGCGACCCTGTGTTCGCGATGCAACGCCACCATCATCGACATCAGGGTCATAACCCAAGCCCATTATAAGAACGACTTTGTCTGCTGCACCTACTTTTATTTTGGTAATAGCCGGTTTCGACCAAGTCTGCCCCATCTCGCTAAAGCCATTATCTGTCGAGTTTTTCTTCCACTTAATGGTCGGCGCTATCGGGTTGGTAACATCCAAAGCATAAATTAAGTCACCACCGCGGCGCGCAGTTAGATAGATAATCGCTTTACTTACCTCGCTATTACTGTCGTAGACAACGTAGCTACCCACAGCACCATCAAAGAAGTAGGGCTTGTTGTCAAAACTGCCTGTCAGAGTTGTGTTGTCATAAAGGGTTTTAAGCTGTTTAAACTGTTCAGGTGCCGTAAATGCCCAAGACTCTTCACCGTCTTTTGAACCACTGCTTTCAGTTTTTTCTATGACACCACCTTTTACAGCGTGAAACATACCATCGTTAGAGCCATAAAAAACGTAGGGCCCGACACTACCACCGTAGTTAATAACCACTGGCTGTGAATGAATAACATCACCGTGCACGTTGGGGCGAATATCGGTGATATCTGTAGGGTCGTCATTGTCTGCATCTTCCAGATCAATACCCTTTGACCAGTTGATAATTTTATTCATCTCTGTGGTATCCGCGGCATCAAAGTCGGCGAAGGCGAGATTGCTATTGGTGGTCGTAAAGTTTTCTAAGCTACTACAGACTCCAGTACAGGTATAAACGGTTCGTCCAGTGCCAACATATTCTCGCAGTCCTTGGGCCACACCACCGCGCTCCACTTCCTTACCGTCGGGATTATCACTGGGGCTGGTTGCCACCGATCCTCGCTTAACTGAAAGGGTAGGAATATTTTCCCAGTAGGTACTGGTTGCCGTCCAAAAACTGCGCGCATCGGTTTCAATAAAGCCGGTGCCTGTATCCTCGGCAGGCGCGCCATCACCATCCACCAATATCGGCTTACCGGTAATAGAATCTAATCCAATTTGATAGAGTTTGAGATTGCCGGCCCAGCGCGGTTTCTGTGAGGGTCTAAAAATACCCATATAGATTTGATTTTCATTGGTGCCTTTTATATTCACCGATACCGGTAAACTGACCGCTGCAAAAACACTGTTTTTTTCTAAGATGTCGTCAATCACATCGCTTAGAGCGGCAGCCAATGCATCGGCATCTGAGGCAACTAGGTAGTCACCACCACCCACACCTGCTGATGCGTTGTACATCAATGCATGCTTTGACGCTTCTGGCTTGGTTAGCCCGAACTCTTTCTTATAGCCTTGTGCATCGGTCAGAGGATCGTATTGCTCACCAGCAGCATTAAGCGCTTCAAATACATCAATGGCATAAACTGAGACATTCTGCTTGCCGTCTTCCTGATCATTGACATCGTTGGTATTTAAATAGCGAGCATACTCATCCAGCCAACTGGACTCTTCACCGGTATGAAAACCTGTTGATAGCGGATCACCAGAAAATACACCACCCAGTGCAGCTAGCTTGGACTCTGCAACATTATTTTCACCGCTGTCTGGACCACCATTGGAAATAAATAGAATGTAGTTATTGGCACAGGCTAATTCATCAATCGGGCTTATATAGTTATCGCCAGAAAAGGCTGCCGGGTCAAAGCCATCAATAACATCATCCTGAGAGCCATCCTGCTGGCCCGCCTGATATGGCTTACCTGCAAACCACAGATAGGCTTCATTAAAGGCTAGGGCCATAGGCGCATTATTTGTTTTGGGCAGGTTTTCTGAACCATAAAAGAGCGATTCATCAAAGCCGCTAGAACCCCATTCAGACGTCAACTGTGCATTGCAGGCTGCCTCTCTTGCTGCGGCACCATTGCCTTTAAATGCATCTTCATTGCAGTAGAGCCGCGCCTTTATCGTATCAATTGCGCTGGAACTTGCCGATTCAATTTTCAGAAATGCCTGTATGGCTTTACCCCCTTTTGGGGAGTTGCCGCTGGAGTAAACCAATATGCCAATATTGATACCAACAAAGTCGGGGTTATCAACAAATCGCTGTTTCATTCCATCGAGAAATTTAAACAGCGCTTCATGCATAATTTGCTGTTTGGTGACACCACTGGAGTTACTGTTCCAGTTGGCGGAATTATCCAATACAAACAGCACATTTGGCGCCTCGACATTCTCAGAATTGGTGCGGAAAATATCAATATCCGCTGAGTTTAAAGACTGAGATAAAAGTATTAGAGAAACAGTAACTAACAGTTTCAACTTAAATAAATACAACCTTTTCATGAATAGCCTCCTGGCAGATCAGACTGGGCAGTAGCCAGCTAGATACCTGAATTTAAAACCTTCAATAAACGTAGAGGATGCACCGGAAGTGCTATCGATAACGGTAACATTTGCCTCCCAGTAATAATCCGGATGACAGGGCGCAGAACTACCTTCCACCAGAGAGCAGCCGCTGGGCGTTGCCTGCAACAGACATTGCAGACTATTGATGTTCACAGCCATACCCTTGGTTACATCACTGGGAAATGACAGTGTAAAATCCCCATCACCGTCGAGGTAGGTACTGTTGTTAATATAATAATCAAGGTCACTGAGTAGGTAGTTAATCGCGTTTTCTGCCACCTGCTCGGTTTCCTGTTGGCGTTGCTGATTTTTCACAAGCTGCAAACTAGTGTTAGTGGAACTGATGGTGGCAACGCCTAGGGTAGTCAGTACCAAAAGCATTAATAGCGCCACAATCAGTACTGCACCGGTTTCCGTTCGCCGCCGTGCCAGAATCTGTTTTTTCATAGCCCTGCCCTCTTGATACTGACATTGGTGAGTCGCGCCACTGAACTAAATAAATGGCGTTTCTTACTGTCTGAAAAGGTTATGCCGGCCTTGTCTGCATAGGCATAGGTTTTAGGGTCGTTTGCGCCTGGCGCGGAATTGGTGCTGCTCAATACAAGAAATACTTTTACTGAGACTACATTTTCCCATTCTGTAGCTGTAGCGGGGAGCTCGATAAAGGCAGCATTGGCGCCATCTGCATTGGGGATACCATCCCCTGAGCGATCTATGCCATAGACCACCTGAAAATCATCGACTCCCTCTATTAGGGGTTCTGGTGTATAGGCGCCATTGACAAGCCGGGAGCGTTTAAAAACATTGGAATCGTCAATGTAGTAAATATCTTGGTGATACTCGCGAATCGGGGCGAGCGTAACGCCATCTTTTTCCAATAAATTGAAGCTCGCCTTGTTAGTTCCGATATCCAAGACCATAGCGTCAATTGTTCCCTGCAAGTAATGCTGATTGGCGCTTAAGCCAGCAGTGGTAATCACAAAATTGGTGTCTGCACGACGTATCAACAATGTATCTGAACCGGTTAACATGGTGTCACCGCTACAGGTTGTTGAACTGGCTGCAACCCCATCTAAGCCAAACAGAGGAAAGGTCATACCATTGATCAAATCTGCGGATGCAAGGTCGACGCAGGCATCAGGCTGGGCGACAGCGCCACTGCTATAGCTTTCCAGGCGGCCATAAAAACCTGCCAGTCGAATTTCACTCTTTAACAGATGGCTGAGATAGCGTCCATTCTCAACCATCTCGCTGGTAAGCTCGACTTCTCTATTGGTACGTGTTGAGGTCAATGTGACATCGAGAATTGCCCAAGAAAACAAAATACCAAGTGCTACGGCAATGAGTAGTTCGACCATTGAGAATCCTGACTGTCGATTTTTCTTGTGTTGGTTGATTGTCATAATTAGCTTCCCAGTGTCGGGGTTTGCAATGTATAGGTCACGGCTCGGCGCAATTTACTTGTGGCGCCGCCATAACTTGTATTGCCACAGGTTGTGCTGGTGGGCTGAATGGTTTCAACCAAGCCCTGCCAAACAACAGAAACGGTGTAGGTTTCATTAACCGCATCGTAGAGAATGCATCCACGGGCATTTAAGAGACCACCCACATTTTTGCCCGCGGCAACCTCATTGCTACCTTTTAGTAAATTGCTCCACTCATTAACTGCGTCAACTACTTGCGCCTGCGTTCCTGCAGTACCGTAGCTTGAACAGCTATAAGACCCTGAAAAACCGGTGCCGACCTCAACATTAGCCAATCCATAACAGCCCTGAGCGGATGGATTTGATTGAATCTGATCAACCATATAATCAATTAGATTGAGTGCATAAACTCGCTGGTAAACTTCTAACTGGGCTTTTTGAGCGCGGCTTTGCAATGAGGCATAACCCAGCAAACCCACGGAAAAAACCAATAGCGTGATCAGTACTTCGATCATGGTGAAACCCTTCACTCTAGAAGGTAAATGTTGATTTCTCACTCGGAAATTAGTCATACCAGGTCGCATTTTTTTGCCCTAAATGATTTACCGTGAGTGTATCGCTACCCTGTTGCGGTGTTCCGGCTTTGGGGGCGGCCTGGAGTGTGAATGTGGGCGGTGAGGCGGTGTTGTCGACACCGCTAATGGTGACTGTGTAGTTATCCGATACCCTTGCTTGCGGTGCGCTTCCAAGGGCGACGAGGGTTGTCGCATAGTTGCGGCTGTCGAGAATTATTTGATGCTGTAAGCTGGAGACTTCGAGAAGATATTGTTGTGCTGCTGCGCGGTTTGTGCGGATGATATGTTGCTGATAACTGGGATAGGCGACTGCCGCTAATATGGCGACAATAGCTACCACAATCATTAATTCAAGTAGTGAAAACCCTGCTTTTTTTCTTTGGCTCATTTTGACAACTTCCCTATTAAATCCGCTCAAGGCTTTCTATTAGATCGGCTCAAGGCTGCCGAATAAATTCGTCTCGGCGTTTCAATCTGTTTCTACAATAATTTTATATGAGCACCTACCCTATTCAACTCCATTCAAAAAATCAGAATTGTCAGACTAACGTTAGAAAAAATCAGATTAACGGCGTTTTTACCTAAATCTGGTAGATAGAATATTTAGAGCTAAGAGGTATGACACTCTATTTTGGTGCCACCATCGTCGTCATAACCATCGCCATTTGAATCACCGGATAAACGAACACGACCACTGCGAAAAACAATCACCCTTCGACCATAATCAACACTTTGATTTTGAGAGCAAATTTCGTAGTTACCCGATTCCATTGCCTCACCACTGCCTGAAAATCTAATGTAGTTGACCCCAAAGGATGCCGCCAACACCATCTCCACACCATTGATATCAACTTCCTTTTGTAGCGATTCACCGCCAGTAAAACTGTCATCTAAGTTATCGTCACTAAAGACTAATAGACGCACACCATCTGTTTTAACACAGGCATTCAGTGCATTCACTGTGCACACTTTCCATATCTGATGCTGTGAAACGGCAAGACCTCGCGCCAATTCGAGGGCACCGCGAACCTGTACGGTCTTTTGACTGACGGCGCGCTTTTGAGTGAAATTAGTAAATGAGGGGACGGCAATGGTTAGTAATATTGCCGCTATAGCTATGGTAATCAGTAACTCTATAAGTGTGAATCCCCGCGCGTTCGCTAATTGGTTCATCCCTAAACTCCTGATGGTATTTCTCAAAAATCGTTTTAATAAGCATAGCACTTAAAAAAATGGGGTAGATTTTCTATTTATCAGTTGTGAACAGGTTAGCTTTGCGAATTGCACTGACGCTATCTCCGCAACGCTGATGGTTTCAACGCTACGGAGATAGGGTGTCTCTAAATATTGATAAGATTATTTTCTGTAGGAAATATTTCTAACCTCGATCAGTTTTCCATCGAAAGCAGAAGCTCCCATAAAATATAATAAGGATGTAATATCACTAAAATCCGCACCTTTATTAAACGCAGATACTGGGATCTCATGGGTTACCCAGGAAGAGGTAATTGAACGACTCTGACTTGGGCCAAATTTGACAAAATTATTCACCTGCGGTCTTGCATTGACCCCCCACAGACCTGATTGAAAGCCTATATCGAAAGTTGAAGTAGTATCACCTTTGATATCAAACACCAGAGTTCCACCAGTGAATGCCGACAGGTTTTCTCCAGATGCAGCCTCAATCTCTAAGGCTGCTCCCCACCAGTCACCGGTGCCCGTTGTTACAGTAACAACACCCTCAGCAGACAGTGCCAGTCCAGAGGTACCCTCCCAAGCATTAACCAAAAGAGTGCTACTTGGGTAGGTTATATCATTGGAGCCCGTTGGCAACAACGAACTGTCTGAGACGACATAGGTTGATTCGGTCACTGCTTCACCCGCCGTACGGTTTGTATTAACCGTGGTTGTTTGGCTGAGACCGCCTCCACCGCCAGCGTTTTGAAGTGGTGGTGCATAGACAGTTTCCATCAGCGCTTGATAATCTCCGCCAAACGTTTTCGTGATCGGAGAACCACCTCGATTGAGACCACTGAATGTTCCATCATCGACCATATCCCAGAGGGCGTATTTGGCTTCGCCGTCAACGGTAATTAAACCAAAGTGATTCTCTGAACCGCCAGCATTAGACGCATCTTTCCAAGGCTCATCGAAGGCTTCGAAATAAAACATCGAAACATTGTTTTGGTTGGACCAGTCACGCATAAGATCAAAATAGACTTTTTCTTTATATTCATCGGCGGCATTGGAACCGGGATTGCCATACTGCCAATTGGCTTCCGTGGACCAACCAGTCTCACCTATATGAATAGGCTTACCAGCACCACCATTATTGGCTATATAGTTTGCAGCAGCCTGATATTGAGATACGGCATAGTCTCTAGCTCTTACCATTGCCGCATCGACTTTACCCTGAACGGTCAAACCTTCTTCACTGGCAGGAACTTTCCAAAATGTAGGGTTGTAGTGAGTATCATGGAACGGATAAGTGTGTAGCGAGATAAAGTCTACAGCGCTGATTAGGGCATTTAGATCAGCAGTATGGTATTCACCGCCACCGCCACCCCAGGAGGCAAAGTTATCCGAGCTGGTGATCCAGGTATCAGCAGGAATATCGCCATTGGCCTTTAAGCCCTGTAGATAGTTTACCTGTTCGAGAATGACACTTGGAACAACATAGTAGGTTGCTGCCCACTGAACCATTGCCTCGTTACCTACCGCAATAACTTTAACAATATCTGGGTACTCATTAACCATATCAACAGCTGCTGCTATTTCCTTGGGATTGGTTACCGAGTTACCTAGATTATGGTTTGGCGATGATGTCCAAGCACCTTCACACTCTATCCAAGCGCCGAGCATCACATACATCTCGAAACTTGAATCTACTGCTTTTAACTCTCTAATCGCTTGAAGAGTGTTGCGCGCAAAAGGGTAGCCTTGGGTGTTGTAGGTTCTTAATACTTTAATACCCAGCGCAGACATTAGGCGAAGATCTTCTTTAATCTCAGCGATACTAGGGCCATTGCTTCGACTAGTTTCTCTATACCCACCGTAAGAGACTGCTAAATATTCCGGATCACCGAGGATATCTGCCGCGGTAACATCACCAGGCGGAGTGCCTGTCCCGCCGTCTGTGGTCCCACCATCTGTAGTCCCGCCGTCCGTGCTCCCACCATCTGTAGTCCCGCCGTCCGTGCTCCCACCACCAGTAGTCCCGCCGTCTGTGGTCCCACCATCAGTTGATCCAACAGGAGGGTTAGACGGGGTTGAAGTATCACTATCGCTACCACCTCCGCCACCACAACCTTGCAGGCCTAGTAATCCAACGAGTAAAATCATCGGTAAAACTTTTATTCTTGCTAACATTTTTCCCCCTAAATACTGCGAACCAATGTCTTTTTGACATTGAAATTTTTGAATTCGCTGAAAGATAGCAAAAATTCAAAATTTTAAATCTATAGAAACGATAGTTAGGTGGAAAACTGCGATAAATGGCGGACTAACCAATGATATTGGCGCAACAACATAAAAGAGAAAGGGTTATTCAGAAGTGGTAGGAACACGCAGACTCGAACTGCGGACCCCTTGCATGTCATGCAAGTGCTCTAACCAACTGAGCTATGCTCCTACTTATCCTAAGTGCGCATTCTAACAAGCTGTCTATGCGCTGCCAATGGCTATTTTAATTATTAAACAATCTTCTCTGTTTGAAATTGCGTCCAAACGAAAGATCCACCACCTTCTTTATGAAAATACGGCACTTTTAGAGCAACTTAAGATTTTAGCCTTACGGCAACAAAGCCCAGCGAACAAGAGAAGGCTCTCCACGCTGTATCGTTAATCTGAGTTACTCGTATTACACGACGATATAGAGGAAATTTAAGACCTTTCAGACTACAGTTATATCTATGTAATGATTTGCCTGAACCCTCCCCATGAAATTGGATTTCTAGTTAAACCTGAAAGGATTCTGTAATGCTTCAACCTGTTATTATTGCCGGTGGCTCTGGTACACGACTCTGGCCTCTCTCAAGACAACTCTACCCCAAACAATTCTTACCTTTTACCGGCGATAAGACGATGCTGGAGCTGACTATTGATAGACTTTCAGGTCTCGATTGCGCACCGCCAATTATTGTCTGCAATGAAGATCATCGATTTATAGCCGCCGAACAGCTGCGGCTTTCAGATACCCCACACAACGGCATTATTCTTGAGCCGGCTGGACGCAACACCGCGCCAGCGATCTGTTTAGCGGCTCTTTTAGCTGAAGAAATCAACCCTGGCTCAACGCTATTAATTCTTCCCGCAGACCACCATATGGGGCGCCCTGAAGCCTTTATAGAGGCTATAGCCCGCTCAACCCAGACGGCACTGGCTGGTGCACTAGTTACCTTTGGTATCACACCCAGTCATGCCGCTACTGGCTATGGCTATATCAAAGCAGAACTCACAGCGGTTAATGGTGATCCCCAAAAGATCAGTGAATTTGTCGAGAAACCCTCGACAGCGGTTGCACAGCAGTATCTGGAGAGCGGCGAATTTGTCTGGAATAGCGGTATATTTATGTTCCAGTCCAAAACCTATCTCAAAGAGCTGCAATCGCTGCGACCAGATATTTACAGTTGTTGTGAAAAGGCCTGGAGTGGAAAAACCAACGACATAGGCTTTCTTCGCCCCGACAAAAAAACTTTTGAGTCTTGTCCATCAGAATCTATCGATTATGCGGTTATGGAGACAACGACTAATGCCATGGTTATGCCCATGGATCCTGAGTGGAATGATCTTGGAAGCTGGTCGGCCCTACTCGACCTATTGCCTAAAAATGGCGACGGCAATGTTCAGGTCGGCGATGTTATTGGTTTAAATAGCGCCAATAATTATATCCATGCCGAGCATAAACTGGTGGGTACATTGGGCATCAAAGATCTGGTTATTGTCGACACCAAAGATGCTCTTTTAGTCGCCCATAAAGATCATGTAGAGGATGTAAAACAGCTCGTTGAAATACTCAAAAAACAGCAGCGCTCAGAGTATATACATCACCGTGAAGTTTACCGCCCTTGGGGTAAATACGACTCTATGGATCAGGGTGAGCGCTTTCAAGTTAAACGCATTACGGTTAAGCCCAAGGCTAAGCTGTCTGTACAGATGCACCACCATCGCGCCGAGCATTGGGTGGTGGTCAGCGGTACCGCCAAGGTGACTATTGATAATGTGGAAAAGTTGATTTGTGAAAATGAATCTGTGTATATCCCCATAGGCGCGGTACATGCCTTAGAAAATCCCGGCAAGATACCGATAGAACTCATCGAAATACAATCTGGCGCCTATTTGGGCGAGGACGATATAGTCCGCTTTGAGGATCTATACGGCCGCGTCTAAGCTTTTATGAAAGGCTTTTTGAGGGGTTTTAAGAGGGGTTCTTATACAAAGAGCCCTCCTATGGGCTCACCTAAGGGGCTCTATTTAAAGAGCTCCATTAAAGGCCTCTGCTAAAAAATTCTCACAAAGTTTCTTCTAATGTGCTTTTTTCTAAGCCCGTTTTTTCTATCTCAGAGGTTGGCGCTATATCGCCCTGCTGAGAAAAATTTCTCCTGCCTATAGCAAAATACTGAATCCCCTGTTCTTGCAGGCGTGTCGGGTCGTACAGATTGCGCCCATCGAAAATAACTGGGTAGCTCAGCGTCTGCTTGATATGGGAAAAGTCTGGGGACCAAAAGGGCTTCCACTCAGTGCATACCACCAAGATATCAGCACCTACTAGAGCAGCCTCTTTAGTGCCACAGAGCATCAAGTCATCACGCACACCATAGATATCTTGGGTGGCATCCATTGCATGGGGATCGTAGGCTCGAACCAACGCGCCCTGCTCCCACAATGCTTCCATTAAAAAACGGCTTGGTGCTTCGCGCATATCATCAGTGCCCGGCTTAAAAGCCAAGCCCCACAATGCAACGGTCTTACCTTTTAAGTCGCCCTTGAAATAAGCGAAAATCTTTTTAAATAACCGATCTTTTTGCTGATCATTGACATTGGTGACTGCGCTTAGTAATTGGGGTTGATATCCCGCATTGACTGCCGTTGCCTCCATTGCTCGTAAGTCTTTAGGGAAACAGGATCCACCAAAGCCACAGCCGGGATAGATAAAGCTATATCCAATTCGTGGATCGGAGCCCATGCCAATGCGCACCTGCTCTATATCGGCACCGACACATTCTGCGATATTGGCAATCTCATTGATAAAGCTGATCTTGGTTGCCAGCATTGAGTTAGCGGCGTACTTGGTCAACTCGGCGGAACGCACATCCATAAAGATTAGCTTGTCACGCTGGCGGTTATAGGGCGCGTACAACTCATGCATCATCTCTTCAACACGCGGGTTATCGGTGCCAACAATAATACGGTCGGGGCGGGTAAAATCGCTGATTGCGGCGCCCTCTTTGAGGAACTCTGGGTTCGAAGCGACACTAAAGTCAAAATCGACATTGCGCTTATCTAATGCCGCTTTAATCGTCTGAGTTACTTTATCTGCTGTTCCGACTGGAACAGTGGATTTATTGACAATCACTTTAAAATCCTGCATATGTTCACCAATGGTATTGGCGACATTGAGGACATACTGTAAGTCAGCGGAGCCATCTTCATTGGGAGGTGTACCTACGCCAATAAAAATCATCTCTGCATGCTGAACAGCCATTGCAGCATCACGGGTAAATTTAAGATTTCCATCGGCGAGAGATTCACTGATATAGTTTTCCAGGCCCGGCTCGTAAATAGGCACATGGCCGGCATTAAGAGCGTCTATTTTGTCCTGATCGATATCGACACAGACCACTTGATTACCAACGTTGGCAAAACAGGCCCCAGTGACGAGCCCAACATAACCACTTCCAAATATTGTTATCTGCAAAACACTTCCCTATTTTATTAATATTTCCTATTTTCAGAAATATAAATATAGACTACGCAACGAGTGCGAATGAAAATTTTTGCTGAAATATAATTCAGTGATGCGTCAAAAAGATGTCAATAGGATGTCAGAAATGTGTCTTTGAGCATATTGTTCAGGCTAACAGTCTACCTTGAGAATATTCTCCACAGCTGCCTTTAGATTAGCGTATTTGAATTTAAAACCAGAGTTGAGCAGTTTAGCGGGAACTACCTTTTGTCCCTGTAATAAAAGCTCTTCACCCATCTCGCCAAAAAGCACTTTTATCATGATCGCCGGCATGGTCAAAAAATCTGGCCGCTTTAACTGCGCCGCAAGCGTAGAACTAAAATCTCTGTTGGTGACTGGGTTTGGTGCTGTGGCATTTACCGCACCCGCAATCCCTGGGCTGTTAATACAATGGAGAATCATCGCCACCATATCGTCTATATGAATCCATGACATCCACTGTTTACCGCTGCCTATTGGTCCACCGAGACCCAGTTTAAAAGCGGGCAGCATTCTCGCCAGCGCACCCTCTTCGCCGAGCACTATGCCGGTGCGCAGATAGCAGACGCGGCAGCCGAGGGACTCAAAACGTTTGGCGCTGTTCTCCCATGTGCGGCAGAGTTGATGAGAAAATCCATCAATGGCCTCTGCAGTTTCGTCGACCGCATGCTCGCCGGGCCCGTAATAGCCTATAGCTGAACCGCTGATAACTAACTTGGGCAGAACCTTTCGATTAGCGAAAAACTCAAATAGGCTGTCAGTGGTATTAATACGACTGTCATAGAACTTCTGTTTTCTGCGATGTGTCCAGCGGCCATCTGCAAGTGGTTCACCGGCCAGATTAACAATAATATCCGCTGCGTAATCAGCATCGAGCTCGCTGAGTCGGCTAATAAGCTGAACGGCATCAGGCAATCTCCGCGCTGCGACCGCTGGGTTGCGAGTTAATACACAGAGCTGCATACCAAGCTGGGTTGCTGCATTACAAAAATGGCTGCCGATAAATCCGCTGCCACCAGTGACTAAAATAGAGGTCATGATTTTCCAATTTACTGCCCGTGAATCGCTACACTACAAAATAGCGCCTTCGGCTGCAATGTTTCCTTTGCTCAAGACACTTTGAGTTGCTAAAATCTGCGACCTTACAGATATAGACGGTTAAGTTAACCGCTTTTTCGATCAATCAATCTCAACCATTTCCAAGGCATTCCTATGAGTCTTGCTAATAAAGTATTAGCCTCCAATAACGATCTTCCAATTCGCACCAACCAACCTGTCCACAGTGGCAAAGTGCGCTCTGTTTACTGGCTGACTGAGGCTGACAGTCGTCGCCTGATCGCCGATAAGGGCTACGATGTAGCTGCAGATGCGCCGCTGGCAATTATGGTTATCAGTGATCGGATTTCCGCTTTTGAGTGTATCTGGCATGGCGAAGACGGCATGAATGGTATTCCCGGCAAGGGCGCCGCGCTGAATGCCATATCCAGCCATTGGTTCAAACTATTCCGTGAACAGGGCTTAGCCGATAGCCATATTCTAGATATTCCGCATCCGCTAGTGTGGATTGTGCAAAAAGCCAAGCCAGTAATGATTGAGGCGATCTGTCGCCAATACATTACGGGTTCTATGTGGCGTGCCTATGAGAAAGGCGAAAGAAATTTCTGCGGTATTGAGTTGCCCGACGGATTGCAAAAAGATCAGCGCCTTCCCGAATTATTGATTACGCCATCAACCAAGGGAATTCTTGAGGGCATTCCCGGTGTTCCCGAGGTCGATGATGTCAATGTGTCACGTTCGGATATTGAGAATAACTACGCTAGCTTTAAGTTTAAAACTAAAGCAGATATTGATGTATACGAGAAACTGCTTGGCGAAGGCTTCGATGTTATTAGTCATGAGTTGGCTAAAATTGGCCAGATTTTTATTGATACCAAGTTTGAATTTGGCTATGTGACGGATAAGCAGGGTGTTGAAAAGCTGATCTATATGGACGAGGTAGGCACGCCAGATTCATCACGCATCTGGGATGAGGAACAGTTTACGCAGGGCAAGATTGTCGAGAATTCTAAAGAGGGATTCCGCCAGCTACTACTCAACCACTTCCCAGACCCGGATATCCTTCTAAACAAAAACCGTATGGCCGAGCGCAACGATTTAGCCCGAGACAACGCCTTACCTGTCGATGTGATGATGGCAGTGTCGGATACTTACGTTGGTATCGCTGAAAAAATCACGGGTGAGAAACTAACGCTTTCGAATGACCCTAAAGCCGAAATTATTGCCATTCTTGCCGATCAATTCGACCTGATACAACAATAAGTTTCACCCTAACGACTGTCGATCCTAAACTACCGCGTCCTCTGGGGATCGGTAGTAATGGGTTTGCACTAGAGGCATCTTGGCAACGACGATGCCTCTAGGTTTACCGCGAATGATCGCGTTTAGGCCACAACCGGGCACTGAGTACTCCCGCTGCACATAGCCCATTGCAATGGGAACACCCAGTGTCGGTGAAAAACCACCGCTGGTCACTACGCCCACTACGTCACCTAAATTATCAATGATTTTTGCCCCGCGACGAACTGGCGCGCGGTGTTCAACAATAAAGGTGACGCGACATCTCTTCGGGGTTCTCATCATTTCGGCAAAAATAGGTTCTGCCCCTAAAAAACCACCTTCTTGAATTCCTCCAAGGCGCCGCGATTTACTAAACGTCCAAACAAGACCTGCTTGGACTGGCGATATATTCTCATTGAGCTCATTACCATAGAGACATAACCCAGCCTCAAGGCGAAGGGAATCCCGGGCTCCTAACCCCGCCCATTTGGTAATTCCGCTCGCTAATAATTGTTCACATAATGATTGGGCGTGGACTCTATCAACAGAAATTTCAAAGCCATCTTCTCCGGTATAACCAGAACGCGAGACAAAGCAGTCTGCACCACCAATGGGAATATGACAGCTATTCATAAAGAATAAATTAGCCGCTATTGGAGAAAGCTCCGCCATAACCTCCACAGCCTTTGGCCCCTGAAGTGCTATAAGCGCATGATCGCTCATATACTCTACGGTGAAGCCCGATAAGTGATTGCGTAAATGAAGCAGATCCTCTTCCTTACGCGCGGCATTAACGACTAAAAAATAGGTATCATCAGCCCAACGAGTAACAATCAGGTCATCGACAAGACCCCCTTCTTCATTGGTCATTACGGCGTACTTTTGCTGATAGGTAGGCATCGACTGAAGGTCGATAGGTACCAGTTTTTCTAGCGCGATTCCAATGCCTGAACCACTTAGAATAATCTGCCCCATATGTGAGACATCAAAAAGGCTGGCGGCATGCCGTGTGTGATTATGCTCGCCCATAATCCCTGCACAGTAGTGCAGAGGCAAGTTATAGCCAGCAAATGTGACCATTTTTGCCTTTGCGGCAACATGCATATTATGGAGAGCGGTTTTCCTGAGATGTTGTGCTTCCGTGCTGTACATTCGCTTTTCGCCTTTACTTTCCGTGTAAATTTATCGTCCATTTAAGCTGTTAGTTTATAAGCAACTCTCAGCTATCCTTTAGCATTCAATAATATTAACTGGTACCTCCAGAACATTGGTGGCCAATCCACCGCGGGAGGTTTCCTTATAACGCTCGTGCATATCTTCACCGGTTTTACGCATGGTTTGGATCACTCTATCCAAGGATACAAAATGCGACCCATCACCACGTAAAGCCATTCGTGCAGCATGAATAGCTTTTATAGAGCCCATGGCATTGCGTTCGATACAGGGAATCTGTACTAAACCACCAATCGGGTCGCAGGTGAGACCGAGATTGTGCTCCATACCAATTTCTGCCGCATTTTCAACCTGCAGCGGAGTGCCTCCAAGTACTTCAGCTAGCGCACCGGCAGCCATTGAACAGGCAGAACCGACCTCGCCCTGACAGCCAACTTCAGCCCCACTGATCGAAGCATTCTTTTTGTATAAGATGCCAATCGCCGCTGCCGTAAGGAGAAATTTGATCACGCCCTCATTGTTGGCGCTGGGAATAAACCGCATATAGTAGAGCAATACGGCAGGAATAATGCCTGCCGCACCATTAGTGGGTGCCGTGACTATACGGCCACCAGCAGCATTCTCTTCATTAACTGCAAGGGCGTAGAGAGTCACCCAATCAAGTACCGATAGCGGGTCGGCCATAGCCGCTTCAGGTCGACTCAATAATTGCTGGTGCAGCTCTTTGGCTCGGCGTCGCACATTTAACCCGCCGGGAAGTATTCCGCCGTTGGCCATGCCATGTGCGACACAGGCTTGCATCACTGACCAGAGGTTTAGCAACCCCTCCCGAACCTGTTCTTCGCTGCGCCAGGCTTTTTCATTCTCAAGCATTAATTCGGAAATACTTAAATTATGTTTTTTGCACAGTTCTAGAAGTTGACTGGCGGAATCGAAGGGATAGTCGACGGTGTCTAGGTTTTCGATCAGGCAGTCAGTCTCTTCAGCGGTCTCATCAAGCACAAACCCACCACCAACTGAATAGTAATTCTTGGTACTAAGCGTTTCTGAATTTTTATCAAAAGCGGTGAAAACCATGCCATTAGAATGAAACGGCAATACTTTTTTACGATATAGAATGACATCGGCTTCGTCGTCATATTCGACACTGTGGATGCCGCAAAGCTTGATTGACCGCCCGTTGCGTATACGGGAAATTCGGCTTTCAATAGCCGTAACATCAACAGACTCAGGCTGTTCTCCCTCAAGACCTAACAAAACTGCTTTTGGCGTACCATGGCCTTTTCCCGTAGCGCCAAGGGAGCCATACATCTCCGCCTTAATGCGAGCCACATCAGGCAGCTGGCCGCTGTCACGAAGCGTTTCAGCAAACATCCGCGCAGCCCGCATAGGCCCAACGGTATGGGAACTTGAGGGACCAATCCCAACAGAAAATAAGTCAAATATGCTGATTGCCATAAATAACCGAAAACCTTGAATATTGAGGCAGTTAAACCCTAACTATAGACTCAATTTCGAGGCGCTGTGTCAGCTCGATGAAAAATATTTTTAAACTAGAGATAATAGCGAAAAATCAGACCGCCTAGCCCACGGCAACTGACTTGGATAATGGTCGGATTAACTGTGTATCTATAGATTTAATGGTTGGGAAAACATAATCTAGTTGATCCGAATTAAGCTTCCAATGCTGGCTTAAAATCGCTCTAATCCACTGACGTGTATCACTGGTGGGCATAAGATCACGGCCCTCAAATAAATTGGACTTAGCAAGCCCAGGCCAACGACCTTGCACCATACCTCCAGCTACAGCGCCCCCTGCGATGAAACATGGCGCTAGCCGTACCATGATCTGTACCTTTAGTTCCATTTTCGGCAACAGTTCGACCAAATTCAGTGCTCACCACTACTACTGTTTGGTTCCATTGGTCGGCAAGATTCTCTCGCAGCATAGCAATGCCTTTATCAAGTTCTCGAAATTTATTGATTCAGTCGAGCAATCTGATTTTGGTGGGTATCCCACCCAGATAATTCCAGCATAGCGCAAGTCGGGGCCGCGCATCTTGGCAAGCATAGTTGGCACAGGAACGCAGCCAGTGAAGAAAAACTAAACTTATTTTTAACGTTTTTAACACCAGCCAACAACTGTCGATTTTTTAAGCCCTCCTCTAAGCTGGCCTGAAAGTAAGTCGTCATCTTGATAAAGAACCTGCAAACGCTCATAGAGATCATCCTTAGCTGGCCGTAATAAATCCGGATACCAAGTTTTTGCCAACTGCTTGCCGCGCAATCCAATAGGTAAGGTATGAGCAACGGCTACCGAATCAGCACTATGGACTTCTGCTGCACGGTTTAACCAGCCACTATCAGCATCCGCTTTGGGTAACCCCGACTCCAGCATATCTTGCGCATAAAAGTGTGATCGTGTCTTTGCGCCAGATTCTGTAGCCACCACAGGTATCAACTGTTCATGCTGGTATAGAGATAGTTAAGCATTCTTTAAAGGCCGGATGCAAGGCAAAACCGCCGCCCAAATCAAAAGCACTGTCCTTTGACCGAGGAGGCAAGACGTTTTCGATGCAGCATCAAATCTGGGATCAGATAGAGGCAAAATAGCATGTAATGAATCCATCGCCCCACGCAGCATTATCCACACCAACTTGGGCCCGGGTAGTCTTTGCAGTATTCACCGTCATGGATCAGTGGCGGATAAAACACTTAGGTGCTATGCCAGGCAACAAAACTTCCGGCTAGCGGCCTTAAGTAAATTCCGGCGATCTAGTTTTTTGGTGCTTTTATATGTCATATTCTTATCCTAGCGACGCTGGAATTCAGGGCTCAGTAAAAGTATAGCCAACCCCTGAGCACGGCTCTCAGCTCCAGCTAATAATTTCACCGTTAATGGGGAGAGCTTTGAATCGAATATTCGACTCAGCAATAGCCTGATGAGTGTGTCGGGATTTTCTTACTTAGCCCATTAACCCAGTCAATGCGCTTCATTAGGGCATCAGAGCCAGTCCAATGCGCTATTCAACTGACTATAACCCGCAGGTGAACCTAGCATTCAAAAGGCTTTTGGCCCATCAAGAGTGAGTGCCACGCAATGCAAATATTTAACAAATCCTGATCAAGAGACTTGTGACGAATTAACTCGCTCGGCAGAGCTGAGACAACTAAACTCTCGGGGTGTTTTAAATTTTTGTGGATGGTTATCCCAACTCTGCGGATGCTTAACTCAATGTGGTTACCACCGCCTTGATATTACCGTCAGTCTTAATCCAAGTGTCTGTCATAGCATAGATCAATGCCTTCGGCGGTTCATCGGCAATCAGGTGCTGTGCAAGCTTGTATGAGACGAAATTTGCAGTTTTTCTATGTCGGGCTAAATCACGCAGAATACCGATTCGCCTTGAGCCACGCCCCCTTCTGCATAGGATCTACCGAGAACATTTCGTTCCCCCGGCTCATGAGATCTAAATCGAAACTTAAATCCGGCACGTTCGGACTCGTTATCTCGAGTAACACTCCAACCGCTAATCGCCATCGACAAGATGGCTTATATCTTTAAGAGTATAATTCCCATTTACTCCCAAGGTATGCAATTCAAAAATTTCCCTTGCAAGATTTTCATTTAAACCTCGGCTTTCTTTTACCTACTGGTGAGTTTGGACCCACAGATTTTTCATTATTGAGATAAACCAACATCCCTGGGTGTTGTTCAACAGCTATCAGCATATCCTCAAACCGCCCAAATAAGTTTGGTGCTATAGCCTCACGCTCCAAAGTAGGAGATAGAATTATCAATGTCTGGTTTGAAGCAGAAACGCTAAAATGATTAGAAAAAAAATCAAGTAAGCGCATGGCAAATGGAGCATTTGTTTTAATCGACAGACTAAGACTATCTATTGATAGACGGTGCCGGTAGGGCGTTATAATGTCGGGACCAATTTTTCGGCCTTTAACTTCACCCTTGCGCCGCTTAATTGCCTTCATCTCTGCAATGGTTTTAAAGGCCAACTCAGTATTAGCTAGAGTTTCATTAAAAACAGGACTTACCAACTGCTGTAATAGCCACCGCTGCGGATCATATTTCGCATCAGACAGCTCAGCGCCCTTAGCGCCAAGACCGAACCGATTAACGGCAATTATTGCCTTATTAATTTTCGCATCTGCCATTTAAATTCAACGAGCCTCTATCCAAAGGTACTGAGCACTTTATCGTGCTATATAAGTTGATTAGCTTCTAGAAACTATAATAAAGTCTGCGAATAATACTATTCAAACCACCTTCTTCATAGAGTTGTATTTTTACCGTTCGTCGGAAACAGCAGATTTATTTGAGTAAATTCATAAAATGGCTGTCAAAACTGTTTACCACCATCATGAAAATAGCAGTTGATATAAGCGTCAAGGGCTTTTAAAGTAGGTAAGTCAGGGTGTGATCCAATTTAGTTTAACGGACACTGATGTGATTTCGAACTAGATTAAAAATTATAATAAGTACTCAACTAGATAAAGAAACACAATATAAAGAATCACACACAAGTGTGATCATAACTATAAAAATTTGAGGGGCAATCATGAATCATTTTCAATTTAATAAACTGTGTCTGTCTGTTGCAATAGCAGGAGCAATGTCCGCTGGATTAGCTCAAGCAGAAATAGATGAGATTATAGTTACAGCGAATAAACGCGAGCAGTCACTGCAAGATATCCCAATCTCTGTATCTGTGACTAGTGGCGAAACCATCCAACAGTCAAGCATTGTTGATTTAATTGATTTGCAGTCAGCTGTACCCTCATTGAGAGTTAACCAGCTGCAAAGTTCTGCTCAGACCAACTTTACTATCCGTGGTTTCGGTAACGGCGCAAACAACCCAGGTATTGAACCCGCTGTATCAGTGGTTATCGATGGTGTTGTGCGATCACGTTCGGCGTCAGCACTTTCTGACTTAGCGACGATTGAACGCGTAGAAGTTCTCAGCGGACCTCAGTCAACTCTCTTTGGTAAGAACGCATCTGCTGGTGTGATTAGTGTTACCACTAAACTACCTGAACAAGAGTTCGGTGCCATGGTTGAAGCGACTGCTGGTAATTACGGCGCTCAAATCGTTAAGGGCACAATGACTGGTGGAATTTCTGACACCTTATCATTGCGTCTATCAGGCAGCAGCAACCAATCCGACGGCACAGGAACAAATTTAGGTTCATCGCCTGATACAGAAGATGATACTGGCGTTAACAATAGAGACAGATCAGCATTGCGCTTTCAAGCGCTTTGGGAACCCTCTGAAGACTTAACTGTTCGCTTTATTTATGATGAAGACAGTATCGATGAAGCATGCTGTGTTGCTGGCGCACTACTCAAAGGCCCAGCCTCCGATGTAAGTGACTTTTTAGCCGCCAGCCAAGGTAATGGCGTTACTAACGCTGATCCCTGGGGTCGAGAAGGTTATATGAACTTCGCGCCCAACAATGCAATTGAGAATGATGGCATGTCTATTCAGATAGATTACGATCTGGACTTTGCTACCCTGACATCAATCAGCTCTCAGCGAAACACCACCATGTTGGCAAACTTCGACGCTGATTTCAGTGCCGCAAGATTGATCAATGAGAATCTAGTTGACTATGACTTCGATACATTCACGCAGGAAATTCGCCTAACATCGAGTGGTGATTCTTCAACTCAATGGATGCTCGGCGCATTTTATTCTGATGAAGATACCAAGACCAACCGCACCGTTCGCTACGGCGATGACATCAAGCCCTACGTAAACTTCTTGCTAGGTCCTGCAGGAACCGATCTGTTGGGTATTGCTGAACTTGTAGCTGCAGGCGCACTGGCGCAGGTCATTGGCGCACAGGGTGGTGACCCCTCAGTTGTTGCTGGAATGACGCCAGCAATGGTCGATGCTCAACTGTCTGCAGCTCAAGCTGCTGGCGCCCCTGTATTGACAAGCACACAGATGGAAGCTCAGTTCTTTATTCCAAACAGCGGCTCAGTAGGTGAGAATTTCGACATGAGTGCGAAGACGCTGTCTCTGTTTGCCAATGTTGACTTCCAGCTAGATGAAAAATTGACTGCATCTGTTGGATTTAACTACACAGAAGATGAAAAAATTGTCCTTTCCAATGTTATTGTTGAAGACTTCTTTTCTACACTGCCACTCCCAGCTTCACTGGCGAGCGTGCAGTTCTTCCCTCCTTTCGTCAACTATCCAAATGCTGAAGAAGATGGACTGTTTAATTCAGATGACCTGACACACACTTTCCGTCTGGCCTATGACATGTCGGAAGATACCAAAGTGTATATGGCTCACTCAACAGGATTTAAGCCTACTTCGGTTAACCTGTCAGTGAATGCTAACAATGCGCAGATCGGAAGAGCAGCGGATCCAGAAGAGTCTGAAAATTTCGAACTGGGTGTTAAGCATGTATTCGACAACGGTTACTTAAACATTGCCTTCTTCGACCAGTCTATCGATGGCTTCCAGTCAAATACCTTTGTTGGTAACGGTTTTGCCCTAGTTAATGCGGGCGAACAGAGCCACACGGGTTTCGAATTTGACGCCATGGTTGCACTGTCTGAATCCTTAGTTGTGAATGTATCTGGCATTAAAATTGATGCTGAATATGTCTCATTCGTCAACGGTCCATGCGGCGACTTTGAGGGTCTGGAATGTGACGCAGGTAAGCTTACCAGAGACCTTAGCGGTACAACGCCTGCCGGTGTTCATGATTGGAGCGTAAATGCTAACGCTGTTTACTCTTTCAATGTTAACAACGGAATCTCAGGGTTCTTACGCGCAGAGTATGTCTATGAAACTGATGTTCCATTAGTAGACAACGTACCTACAACGCTTGCTAGCCGTGGCACTAAGAACATTAATCTGAGCCTTGGTCTCAATCACGATGCAAGTGGTTTGGAAGCAATGCTCTGGGCACGTAATGTAACTGACCACGAGACGTTGATTTCAGCATTCCCAACGACAGCAGCACCGGGCAGCTTCAGTGCTTATCCGAATGCGCCTCGCACCTATGGTTTAACACTGCGCAAGAATTTCTAAGCCGTTAAAACCTAGCCTGTAAAATATAGCAGGTGAAAAAGCAGTACTAAAAAAGGGTAACTCAATAAGAGTTACCCTTTTTTTATATCAGTTGGATTATTTATATTGCTAGGTCTCGCTTAACTCTGGCAAAAGCCTCAAGGGCAAACTCTAAATCATCCCTGCTGTGGGCTGCTGACATCTGGGTGCGAATACGTGCCTTGCCTTTGGCCACTACCGGGAAAGAGAAAGCAACCACATAGACACCCTGCTCAAGCATCTTTGCGGCAAACTGCGATGCCAGTACAGCATCATCCAACATCACCGGCACAATCGGATGTTCACCGGGCAGTAATTTAAATCCCTGGCGAGCCAGTCCCTCGCGAAAGAAGGCGGTATTTTCCATCAACTGCTTCTGCAACTGATTTGACTCAGTTACCAGCTCGAGGGCTTTTATCGCTCCCGCCACCACCATTGGCGCAACCGTATTGGAAAACAGGTAGGGACGTGAACGCTGGCGCAGCAGATCAACCACTTCCCTGCGAGCACTGGTATAACCGCCACTGGCACCGCCCAGTGCTTTACCGAGAGTACCTGTAATAATATCCACCCGATCCATACAGTTGCGGTACTCGTGGGTACCGCGTCCCTGAGCACCGATAAAGCCAGTGGCATGACAGTCATCAAAATGCACCAGTGCATTGTATTTGTCCGCCAGATCACAGATCTCATCCAGGCGCGCAATGGTGCCATCCATAGAGAACACACCATCGGTAGTAATAAGTTTAAACCTTGCCCCTGCAGCCTCAGCCGCCTGCAGCTGGGTTTCCAGATCAGCCATATCGCAGTTGCGGTAGCGGTAGCGCTGAGCCTTGCAGAGGCGCACACCATCAATAATGCTGGCGTGATTTAACGCATCGGAGATCACTGCATCCTCAGCGCTTAGCAGGGTTTCAAAAAGACCGGCATTGGCATCAAAGCAGGACGGATAGAGAATCGTCTCCTCAGAGCCTAAAAACTCACTGAGTTTTGCTTCAAGCTGTTTGTGAATACTCTGGGTGCCGCAGATAAATCGCACCGAGGCCAATCCATAACCCCATTCATCCAGCCCTCGTTGAGCCGCAGCTTTCACCTCTGGATGCTGGGCCAAACCCAAATAATTATTGGCGCAGAGATTAAGCACCTCAGCAGCACTTTTTACTTCGACATGTGCGCCCTGAGGTGAAGTGATTTCCCGTTCATGCTTATAAAGACCAGCATCCTGAATGCTCTTAAGCTCAGTGTTTAAATGATCCTGAAATTTTCCGTACATATAAATATCCCTGTGTTTAAAGCCTTAATCCCAATTTAAAATAACCTTGCTCGCCTCACCGGCATTCATCGCATCAAAGCCCTTCTGAAAATCCGTATAGTGCAGGCGGTGGGTAATCACCGATGAGATATCCAAACCCGTCTCAATCATCACCGACATCTTGTACCAAGTCTCATACATCTCGCGGCCATAGATGCCCTTGAGAGTGAGCATATTAAAAATCACCAGACTCCAATCAATCGCCAGTTCCTCTGCTGGAATGCCTAGAATGGCAACCTTGCCGCCGTGGCACATGCTTTTTAAAAGATCACGGAATGCATCGGGGTTGCCAGACATCTCTAAACCCACATCAAAGCCCTCAGACATACCGAGCACACGCTGTACTTCCTCAAGCTTCTCTGTGCGAACATCGACGGTGCAGGTAGCACCTAGGCGTTTAGCCAGTTCAAGTCTCTGAGGATTAATATCAGTGATCACCACATGGCGGGCTCCCGCATGCTTGCAAACTGCCGCCGCCATTGCACCTATGGGCCCAGCACCAGTAATCAGCACATCTTCACCGAGCAGATCGTATTGCAAGGCGGTATGTACGGCATTGCCGAGAGGGTCGAAAAGTGCCGCCACATCGAGATCGATCTCTGGGCGGTGCTCCCAGACATTTGACATAGGCAGAGCCAGATACTCAGCAAAGGCACCGGGACGATCAACGCCGATTCCACTGGTATGTGCGCAGAGGTGGCGACGCCCAGCAAGGCAGTTGCGACAGCGACCACAGACGACATGGCCCTCACCAGAAACCAATTGACCGGCCGTAAAATCATTAACATTAGAGCCAACCTCAACGATCTCGCCAACAAACTCGTGGCCTACAATCATCGGCACGGGAATAGTCTCCTGAGCCCATTTATCCCAGTTATAAATATGCATATCCGTCCCGCAGATAGCCGTGCGCTTAACTTTTATCAACACATCGTTGATACTCGTTTGAGGCTCTGGCACATCTTCTAACCATAGCCCTACCGTGGAATTCCTTTTTACCAATGCTTTCATGATGCTATTTTCCTAGGGATTGTTTACTATAAGGGAAATTATTCTCTTATCGTAGAAGTGAATATTCCCTTATGCAAGATTTTATTCTTGTATAGTACAAATAAAAACAGGTTAACTATGAGCATCACCGATAGCGATCCAGCCAGTCACGTACTCTGCAACCGAGTCACCGAGCTGCGTAAAAAACATAAACTCACTCTTGACCAACTCGCCTCAGCATCCGGCGTAAGTCGCTCTATGCTCAGCCAGATTGAGCGCGGCCAAGCCAATCCGACACTCACTGTTACTTTTAGGATAGCCCAAGCGTTCGGAATGAGTATTGGCGAACTGGTTGATCAGCCCTGGCAGTCATCGACCATTGAGGTGGTTCATGGCGAAGATAAGAGCAATCTTTTCCGCGCTGATAAAGAGTGTCAAATTCGCACCCTTTCCCCATTACATATGGAGAAGAATATTGAGTTTTATGAATTGCGTATCGCCGTTGGCGCAAACCTATCCAGTGCACCTCACTTTGAGGGCACTAAGGAATTACTGACTATTACCAGCGGCAGAGCTAAGGTGGTTTCTGGTGACACTAGCTGCGAATTGGAGAGCGGAGACTCGGCACACTACCGCGGAGATCTTATTCATTCAATCGAAAACTGCGGTGATCAGCCGCTAATCTGTTATCTAGTTGTCACCAGCCAATAACAGATTAAACAGCATCGGCTTGCTGCTCTGGTGCTGCTGCCTGAAATGCCTTCAAAGTATTGCAATGTTGGTCGATTAACTCGATTAAAGGGTATTCCGAGAGATCAGTGTTAAATCGACGAGCATTGTAAACTTGAGGTATCAAACAGATATCCGCAAGGCTTGGCTGGTCGCCAAAACAATATCGGCCTGTCGATCCCAGTCGCTTTAGCGCATCTTCAAAAGCGCTAAAGCCCAGCTTTATCCAATGTTGATACCAATCGCTTTTAGCCGCGGCATCAACACCTAGATTGTTCTCTAAATATTTCAGCACACGCAAATTATTTAACGGGTGAATATCCATAGCTAACTGCTGGGCCAAACCTCTAACCTGTGCACGCGCGATAGTCTTTAACGGTAAAACTGCCGGCCCAGAATAGGTTTCTTCCAGATATTCAATAATCGCCAGCGACTGGCCTAACCACTGCCCACCAATCTCTAGTGACGGCACTAGCCCCTGTGAATTAATCGCTATATGCACAGCATCTTGCTGTTCAGCAAGCCGCAAGTTGACCGGAACATCAATCCAGTTAAGTCCCTTGAGATGCAGCGCGATTCTGACTCTGTAGGCTGCAGAAGATCTAAAATACGTCGCCAGCCTCAACACTTGCGCACCTGCTGATTAATCTGACCAAAAATTGACTGCCCCTGTGAATCAAGCATCTCAATCATTATCTGATCACCAAAGTGCATAAACTCAGTTCGCGCATTACCCTGATTGATGATTTCAAGCATGCGAACTTCAGCGAGACAGCAAGATCCATTAGAGCGATCTACATTTGATACTGTTCCAGAGCCAATAATAGTCCCAGCACCCAGCGCGCGGGTTTTTGCCACATGGGCAATAAGCTGTGGAAAGCTAAAGGTCATATCTACACCGGCATTGGGCTGACCTACCGTTTCTTGGTTTAAAACCGCTCGCAGAGGTAAATGCAGTTTGCCGCCATGCCATGCATCTCTCAACTCGTCGATAGTGACGGCTGCGGGCGAAAATGCGCTTGACGGTTTGGATTGATAAAACCCAAATCCTTTAGCTAGCTCGTTGGGAATTAGATTACGTAATGAAACGTCATTAACCAACATGACTAACTTAATATGTTTTTCAGCCTCCTCAACAGAGACACCCATAGGAACATCATCGAGAATAACGGCAACTTCAGCCTCGAAATCTATTCCCCAGGCCTCATCAGCCATAAGAATATCCTCACAGGGCGCTAAAAAAGTATCTGACCCACCCTGATAAACCAAGGGTTCAGTCCAAAAGCTCTCGGGCATCTCGGCTTTTCTAGACTTGCGCACTAATTCCACATGATTGACGTAAGCACTGCCATCTACCCAGTGAAAGGCCCGAGGCAAAGGGGATGCGCACCTGTTGCTCGCAAAGGGCTGAACGCCGTCGGTTAAACTACCCTCTTGCAACGCGTTATAGAGGGCTAACAACAGAGGCTCACAGTTTGTCCAATCGTCCAGTGCGGACTGGAGTGTAGGTGCTATATGTTGCGCCGACACATATCGCTGCATTAAACGATCAACTACAATCAGTTGCCCATCTCGCCCCTGATTTATCGATGCTAATTTCATCGGCTATCCTTGCTAGAATTTTTAGAAATGCTATTAATTAGATTAAACTCACCGCTGTGTAGCCAGGCGGCATGAGTCGGCGCAGTTTTTGTTTGATCCCACTCTTCAAGCATCTCCGGTGCTACTCGATGCAGTTCCTGCAACATACCCGGTTCCGCGGTATTGGCCGCGACTTCAAGACGGTGCCCATTCGGATCGAAAAAATAAATGGATTTAAAAATACAATGATCTATCGGACCAATAACCTCTATTCCCTGCGCCTCGGCATGCCGTTTAGCGGCCAGTAAAGCATCCATATCTTTAACTTCGAAGGCAATATGCTGGACCCAACTTGGCGTGTTTTGATCTCTGCTCATCGGCGGTGAATTAGGCACCTCAAAAAAAGCCAGTACATTGCCCTGTCCCGCATCTAAAAATACGTGCATATAAGGATCTGGCGCCTTGGTTGAGGGGACTTTATTCTCCGCAATCGCCAACTGAAACTCCATACCTAATACGCGCTGATAAAACTCAACCGTTTGTTTGGCATTGTGGCAGCGGTAGGCAACATGGTGAATACGCTGAATATTCATAACTTGGTACCCTAGTTAGACTCTGTATCAAGAACACCGCGTTCAATTTGATCACGTTCGATTGATTCAAATAACGCTTTAAAATTGCCCTCACCAAATCCCTCATCTTTTTTGCGTTGAATAAATTCAAAAAATACCGGGCCGACCATCGGCTGAGAGAAAATTTGTAGGAGTAATCTCAGGTCACCATCGGTGGTCGAACCATCAACTAGAATTCCACGGGGTTTAAGCTGATCGATGGGCTCGCCATGATTTGGCAACCGCTCTTCTAACATACTGTAGTAGGTGTCGGGCGGCGGTGTCATAAACTCTACGCCGGAAGCCTTGAGACGATCCCAAACGTCAATTATATCGTCACATGAAAAGGCAATATGCTGAATACCCTCACCATTGTAATCCATTAAAAACTCTTCGATCTGCCCCCCCTGGGAGGACTCTTCATTGAGTGGAATGCGAATTAAGCCATCGGGTGCTGACATGGCTTTGGAGGTTAGGCCGGTATATTCGCCCTTGATATCAAAATAGCGAATCTCACGGAAATTGAATATGCGCTCATAATAGTCCGCCCAAAAAGCCATTCGGCCCCGATAGACATTGTGGGTAAGATGATCAATAACGTTTAATCCACAGCCCTCGGGGTTGCGATCGACTCCGTCCAAATAGGTAAAGTCGATATCGTAGATTGAGGAGCCCTCTTCGTAGCGATCTATCAAATACAGTGGCGCGCCGCCAATACCTTTGATAGCCGGTAATTTCAGTTCCATAGGCCCTACAGGAATATCCATAGGCTGCGCGCCCAATTCCAGTGCTCGGGTGTAGGCTTGTTGAGAATTTTCCACCCTAAATGCCATACCACAGGCCGAGGGGCCGTGCTCTTCTGCGAAATAATGGGCATAGCTAGAGGGTTCGTAATTAATAATAAAATTAATCGATCCCTGCCGATAAAGTAGAGCATTTTTAGAGCGATGACGTGCCACCAGGGTAAAACCGAGGGTCTCAAAAACGCTTTCTAGAAGTCCCTCTTGAGAGGCACTAAATTCAACAAATTCGAAGCCGTTAAGCCCCATAGGATTTTCAAACAGATCCACAACAAACACTCCTTTGCCATATCAAGCTGGATTTAGCTCGAACACGTAAAAGAAATATAGTTTCATTTGTAACTATAGTCAATAAGCAAAGCTGTGATGCTTACTGTGACTAATCAGCCTGCTGGAGCGAGGCCTGAAGTTTACTGATAATTGCTTTAAGATTTTCTCGTTCTGAAGCACTGAGCTCGACAAGAAATTGCTCTTCCCAGTCAATCGCATAGGGGATTACGCTACTGTAGAGCGCCTCACCTGCATCACTTAGGCTAAGCCAAAAAGATCGGCTATCGGCTTGATCTGCCTGTTTGACCAACAGGCCCCGGTCAATGAGTTCTTTAATCGCGCGACTAGTCTTGACCTTGTCCATAAAGCTTTCGTCGGCAATCATTTTTGAAGTGGCCTGTCCCTTTTCCCCGAGACAGGCCAATACCCTCCACTGCGAGATGGTTAATGCAAAGCGCTGTTCATAGGTCACCGCAAGACTGGCACTCACCTGCTGTGCCAACTTGGCAAGCTGGTAGGGAAGGAACTGCTTTAACTGAAGTGGGGTATCGGACAAAATATTTCACTCAAAAAATTAAATAGCTAACCTATTACAAAGATAGCGCCTAAAAAGACAGCACTTACAAAAATACCAGCCGCTATCAAACAATAAATATCAATCCACAACAAGCTAAGAAAATAGAATGAGCTTTCCCTCTGAAAAGAAATAATCCGCAAAAAGGCTATATAACGAACAAATATTTCTAATTATCATTCCAGCCAACTGTTTTAGAGGAATTTAGCCCAATCAAACCCTCTAGTATGGGCTTTTGGCCTTCAATAATTTCATTAAGTCACTGGAGTGACCTCGCCATGCTAAGTCAACAGGATGTTATCCGCAGTCTTCCAAATCACCTTCAGCCCTATGTAGCCACTCAGGATTACAGTCGTTACTCACCGCGAGACCATGCTGTTTGGCGCTTCTTGCTGTATCAATTAAGCGAAAACTTAGCCTCCACTGCAGAGAAAATTTACTCCCAAGGATTAATTGAAACAGGGATCGGCCTTGAAAAAATCCCCAAAATCGAAGAGATAAATCAAGCGCTACAGCAAATAGGTTGGCGGGCGGTTGTAGTGGATGGTTTTCTACCTCCAGCCATATTTATGGAGTTCCAAGCACTAAAAGTCTTGGTGATAGCCGTTGATATACGCACGATAAATCATATGCTCTACACCCCCGCGCCCGACATTGTGCATGAGAGCGCCGGCCATGCACCGTTTATAATTGATGTTGATTACGCCGAATTTCTGCAGCGATTTGGCGAGCTGGGTATGCGCGCGATCTCTAATAAAGGGGATATCGACGTCTATAACGCGATACGCCATCTCTCTATTATCAAAGGTGATGACAGTGCCTCAGCCGAGGCTATTCAAGGGGCCGAAATCTCACTGAAAGAGGCCATCAGTGCTAACAATGTCCCCTCGGAATCAGCACTGCTCTCACGACTTCATTGGTGGACCGTGGAATATGGTCTGGTCGGGACTATTGATAACTACAAAATTTTTGGTGCCGGGCTGCTCTCGTCTCTAGGGGAAAGTGTTGACTGTCTCGACGATAAAAAGGTAATTAAAAAGACCTTAACTGTCGACGCAATAAAGACTAAATATGATATTACCGAGCAGCAGCCAAATTTATTTGTCACCAAGAACTGTCGCCATCTAAGCCAGGTACTCGAAGAGTTCGCTCATCAGATGTGCTGTGTCCGCGGCGGAGCAGAAGCTCTTAACAGAGCCATTGACGCTGAAACAGTCAACACCTGCGTTCTCAATTCCGAGATAGAAATATCTGGACAGTTTAGCAATCTGATTAGCGATGCGGTGGGCAACCCTATCTATCTTCAGACCTGCGGCCCCACACAACTGGCCTACCAATCCGTTGAATTGGACAATCAGGGCATCGAATATCACAACTCGGGCTACGGAAGCCCTATCGGCAAGTTACAGGGTATGGAGCGCTGCCTTTCAGTGCATACCGTAGATGAGCTAAAACAGTACGCTATTGCAATCAACCAGCCGATTAGGCTTGAGTTTCTATCTGGGATAGTCGTCAGCGGTGTGCTTATTGGCATTACGCGCCGCGAGCAAAAGAACGTTCTATTTTCGATCCAGCAGTGCACCGTTAAGTTGGGCGATGGCAGTTTATTATTTCATCCAGACTGGGGGGTCTATGACATGGCTATTGGTCATTCTATTAGCTCAGTTTATGGTGGTTCTGCCGATAAGACCGCCTACCCTCTTTACACCTCGATAGAGCAATCAACACCCGACTTAATTGTCGATAAAGCGACTGAAGAACTCTTTTTCTGCTATGCCAAGTTACGCTGCCTTCGCGAAGAACCCAAGAAGAACATAAAGGCTGCGAGAGAATTAATCAGCCATATAGAAAAACAGTATGCCAATGAATGGCTACTGATTTTCGAAGCCCTAGAACTTTCAATATTATTTAAACTCGAGTCGGAGTCAGCACAGCGGTTAAAAGAACAGCTGCTTATCCTGCAAAAAAATAGTAACCGAGAAACAGCACAGCTAATTGACTATGGTCTGAAGCGCTTTAGTTCGCTAAAAAGCCAACATCCATTAGCGCAACCCTGTTAGTTAGCAGGCAAACAGTGGCTATTTTTCATCTCTTTGAGATTAAAGCTCGACTCTATGGATTTAACCCCAGGGAAAGCGAGAATACGACGCATAGCTATCTCAGAAAAGTGATCCATATTGCGCGCCACTACCTTCATCAAATAGTCGTAGTGACCAGACATGGCATAGCACTCAACAATATAGTCGTCAGCCATAACGCAAGCCGAAAACTGTTGCTCGTCGTAGCTGGTCTGATCTTTCATGGTGATCTGTACAAAGGCGGTAATATCCAAGCCCAGTATTCGCTGATCAACAATTGCCGCGTAGCCCTTGATAAGTCCTTCAGATTCCATCTGTTTAACTCGGCGAAAACAGGGTGATTCAGAGAGGCCCACTTTTTCAGCTAATCGGGCATTGGATAGATGGCCATCTTTTTGTAATAGACCCAAAATTTTCTTTTCTGCTGACTCTAATTTCACGAAATACTCCTTTAAATCATAAAAAAACGTCGTGTTTATGTGCTAAGAATGATCAATAAGGAAGATTTGTTCAAGTCTGATTAAAAAACAATTAACCATAGGAACGCAGGGAATGAGTCAAGAAATTAAGCTAAGCATCATATCTGGCAGTCATAGACAGCAATCTGAAAGTGTGAAAATAGCCCGGGCGGTAGAGCATCAACTGAGCACTTTAGATGGGGTAAGCAGAGATAATGTAGGTGTTAATTTAAGTGTTGATTTGAGTGTTGATTTAATTGATCTCGCCAACACTAAATTACCCCTATGGGATGTAACGTTCGAGAATATTGAACAGCAACAGATCGAATTATTGGCTGACCAACTTGAGGATAGTGATGGCTTTGTCTTTGTTGTGCCCGAATGGCATGGCATGGTTCCAGCCGCGGTAAAAAACTTTTTTCTCCATTACAGTGGCGGGCAACTTGCCCACAAACCGGCGCTGATTATTGCCGTATCAGCCGGAGAAGGTGGCGCCTACCCTATCGTAGAGCTGCGCAGTAGCAGCTACAAAAACAGCCGTATTTGCTACCTGCCCGAACACCTTATTATTCGCCGCGTTCAATCAGTATTTAATACCGATTCTGAAAATCATCCAGAATCCCAATCCTACCTTGAACGTCGCATGACCCACTGTCTGAATCTACTGGTTAGCTATTCGTTGGCCCTAAGGGGCGTGAGGCAAGAACTACCCGCCGAAACAGAATTCAGCAACGGAATGTAAGAGAGAGATTTCATGGAAAGACTAAATTATGCATAAGAAAAACCTGTCTATTAATATTCATAACGAATATTTACATTTTAGCGCTGCCCATTTTACGATTTTTTCAGCTACCGATCGCGAGCGTTTGCATGGCCATAATTTTGCCGTTAAGGCTGTTGCAACAAGTCAGATTCAAGCGGATGGCTTGGCCTTCGATTACAACGAATTAAAGCGCGAATTAGCCTCTATCTGTGATAGTTTGGATGAATATACATTGATTGCTGAAAACTCAAAGCATCTGACCATTAGAGAAAAAAGCAATTATTACTCGGTATTGTTTAACGATCAGGAAATGCTGCTATTGCAGTGCGACACCCTGCTATTACCCGTTGCCAATATCACCTTAGAAGAACTGGGAAACTATATTATTGAGCAACTTAGGCTGTCAGGGCTCTTTGAACGAGTCTGTATAGAGAACCTAGAAGTTGATGTTAGCTCTGGATCTGGTCAATCCGTCACTAGCTTTTACTCAAAGGGAAAGGGAAAGGGAAAGGGAGAGGGAAAGGGAAATTCCAATGAATAACTACTTAGTGATTACAGGTGCCAGCCGAGGCATTGGCAAAGCCACCGCAAAACTGTTTGTATCTGAGGGTTATTCAGTGATCAATCTATCTCGCAACCAGTGCGATATAGATGGCGTGATTAATTATTCTATAGATTTGGCAGATTCTGAATGGCCGATAGGCTTTGAGGCCGAGTTGATTAAACCGTTACAGCAAGCGGACCGGATTTGCTTAATTCACAATGCAGCACTGTTGCTAAAAGACTCTATAGATAGTTTAAAGGCTGAAAATTTACGTAAGGTCTGCGAGGTCAATATAGTGGCTCCACAGCGTCTAAATAGGCTTATTCTGCCCTCTATGAAACCTCAATCCAGCATCTTATATATCGGCTCAACCCTCTCTGAAAAAGCGGTTGGCAACAGCTATTCTTACACTCTAAGTAAACATGCAGGCATTGGTATGATGCGTTCAAACTGTCAGGATCTTGTTGGCAAGCAGATTCATACTGCGGCTATTTGTCCCGGTTTTACCGACACTGAAATGCTCAGAGAACATATAGGCGAAGGTGCTGAGAATAGCCTGCAATTAGCCGAGAAAGTCACCCAAAAACGACTTATAGAACCTCAGGAAATTGCTAAGACATTATTCTTTTGCAGCGAAAACCCGGTTATTAATGGAGCGGTTATCCATGCCAATTTAGGCCAGGTTGAATCCTAACGATCTGTCAAAGTCTATTTCACTGTATAGAAATAGACTTTGACACTACCGCAGAGCAGTAGCGAGAATGCATAAATATGCAGGAAAGAAAACCCGATTAAGCCAGACTATCTTCCGCAACAAAATATTTTGGATCTTCAATGACATTCACTTCAACGAGACTGCCAGCGTTCTTCAAAAGCTTGCGGCACTCATCGCTAAGGTGAACCAGATGCAGTGTTTTTCCGGCATTGAGATAACGTTCAGCCAGAGTATCAATTGCCTCCAAACCAGAGTGATCAGCCACTCTTGAACGAGCAAAATCAATAACCACATCGTCATTATCCGTCTGCGGATCAAAACGCTCTAAGAATGAGGTTACAGAGCCGAAGAATAGGGGTCCAGTAACCGCATAAACTGTTGAGCCCTTGTGATCTTCGCGCGCTTCAATACGAATATATTTAGCGTGTTCCCAAGCAAAGACAACGGCAGAAACAATAACTCCCACCACTACAGCAACAGCCAGATCAGTAACCACAGTCACACCGGAAACCAATACGAGAATCAACGCATCACTACGCGGAACTTTGCCGATAATTCTGAAACTACTCCATTCAAAGGTGCCAATAACAACAATAAACATAACGCCGATTAGGGCCGCCAGAGGTATCGTCTCAATCAGTGAAGAACCTACCAGAATAAATAGCAGTAGACAAAAAGCCGCAGTAATACCCGACAGACGACCGCGACCACCGGAGTTTACATTGATCATACTCTGTCCGATCATCGCGCAACCGCCCATACCACCAAAGAATCCAGTCACTGTGTTAGCCACACCCTGACCAATACATTCACGATTTCCGCGACCGCGGGTTTCGGTAATTTCATCAATCAGTCGCAGTGTCAGCAGTGATTCAATCAAACCAATAGCCGCTAGAATAAATGCATAGGGGAAAATAATTGCCAGCGTCTCAAAGGTAAATGGCACCACTGGAATATGGAAACTCGGCAAGCCTCCAGCAATAGAAGCGACATCACCCACGACACGGGTATCCAAATTAAAGCCCATAACGATTAGGGTTACACAGACAATAGCCGCTAGAGATGAGGGAATTACGCGAGTAAACCGCGGTAAGTAATGAATGATTACCATGGTCAGAATAACCAGACCGAGCAGCATATAAAGCTGTTCGCCCTGCAACCAAGCGACATCAACAATTGAACCCTGTAGCGCTGTTCCCGCAAGCCAACCCGGCTCTCCGGCAACCCCAAACTGACTCAACTGAGCGAGGAAGATAACAATCGCCAAGCCATTTACAAAACCCAGCATCACTGGGTGAGGCACCATGCGAATAAATTTACCCAGTTTTAAAACACCCGCGGTTATCTGCAAGAAGCCCATCAAGACCACAGTAATAAATAGATACTCAACACCGTGTTGCGCAACCAGTGAAACCATCACTACAGCCAGTGCCCCAGTAGCACCGGAAATCATGCCGGGACGGCCGCCAATACAGGCAGTGATCAAACCGACCATAAACGCGGCATACAGACCGACCAGAGGCTCAACCCCTGCAACAAAGGCAAAGGCTACGGCTTCTGGCACCAGTGCCAGGGCAACGGTTAAACCGGATAACAGATCATTTTTATAGGATACAACTCGACTAGCGCGAAGCTCAAACATTTAAAATTCTCAAATAACTATTAAGGATAAATTCACAACCGATCTGGGCGATGGTTGGAATGCTAATGCTGTGAAACTAATTCTGTAATATTCGAATCGAACAAGCAGGAGCAGGTATGAGAAATCCATACCTTTCCTGATGACCAAGCCTTGCCTATTGGTTAACCTTGCGGACTCCGTTGTTGAGGCCGAGAATTCCCTCTTGAAGCTGGTTTTGAGTTTCTGTTGCCGCTAGAACTTTTTCCATAGGGACCCTCTGACCGATTGCCAGACTGGGGTGAGTTTCCTCGACCCTCTTGACTGGAAGAGCGCGATGCAGGGCGACCTTTGGCGGTCTCCCGGTTACCTTCACGGCTGCCGTCTCGACCACCGCTTTTTTTCTTAGCACCCGGCTTGGGTCCGTGAGAATAAGTGCTGGTACGTTTAGTTTTTGAGTCAGGCCGGCTGTTTCCTCGACTATTAGTCTCGCTTTTCAACGCTTTGCGCGGCTTTTTAGAACGGACTGGACGATCTAAGGTGGTTTCTGGCACATCGTGGACAGGCTCAAAACCATCCATTACGTCGCGGGGTAACAACTTCTGAGTGAGACGCTCAATATCTGAAAGCAGATCAACTTCATCGGCACTGACCAATGAGATTGCAGTACCTGTAGAACCAGCACGGCCAGTGCGGCCAATACGGTGAACATAATCTTCCGCGACATTAGGCAAGTCAAAGTTGACTACTTGGGGAAGCTGCTCAATATCCAAACCACGAGCAGCAATATCCGTGGCCACCAGAATACGAATCTCGCCCGCTTTAAATCCGGCCAAAGCCTTGGTGCGTGCACCCTGACTTTTATTGCCATGGATCGCCGCAGCGACTATGCCCTCAGCTTCAAGATGCTTGGTCAGCTTATTGGCGCCATGCTTGGTTTTGGTGAATACCAACGCCTGACCCCAACTGTTATCGTGAATCAAACGCGTCAGTACCGCCGCTTTTTGTTTTTTATCAACGGTGTAGACCGACTGAGTAACAGAGGGTGCCGCTGCGTTTCGCGGTGTAACTGAAATCTCGATTGGGTTATTGACTAAGCCTTTAGCCAGTTTGCGAATATCATCAGAGAAAGTTGCTGAGAACATAAGATTCTGTCGGCGTCTCGGCAGCAATTGAATAATACGCTTAATATCATGAATAAAGCCCATATCTAACATACGGTCGGCTTCATCTAACACTAGCACTTCGACGTAATTAAACTTAACCGCATTCTGACTGTGCAGATCCATTAGCCGGCCAGGTGTTGCAACCAGAATATCAACGCCTTTGCGCAGTTTCATCATCTGAGGGTTGATCTTTACACCGCCGAACACAACTGCAGATGTCAGAGACAGATGCTTGCTGTAGGTAGCAACACTCTCGCCCACCTGTGCTGCTAGTTCGCGAGTTGGTGTCAATATTAATGTGCGAATATGATTGGGTTGAGCACGGCTGCCACTGCTTAAATTTTCAAGTATTGGCAGTGTAAAACCAGCGGTCTTTCCGGTGCCAGTTTGTGCGGCGGCCATAACATCGCGTCCATCCAAAACTGCCGGTATGGCTTTCTCCTGAATGGAAGATGGTGTCTCGTAGCCCTGCGTAGCAATGGCTTTGAGAATTGGAGCTGACAGGCCCAGGTCTTTAAAGGTCATAAGGTGTCTTTTTGTGATTGGTGCCACTCGGAATTGAGTACACCTATAGAATGGCGCGCAGACTACAGGAATTGGGCTGTAAAAGCTATTTTATCAAGGACTTAGATGATTCGAACTAACCCTAAAAGAGGGTTTTACCCGGCTAGTTAAATAACTGGCTGCCTCAGACAATTACTCAGCAATAAACTTCATTGAAATCGAATTAACACAGTGGCGAATATTCTTCACTGTAAAACCCTCACCCTCAAAAACATGCCCCAAGTGGCCATCACAGTTTTGGCATAGAATTTCTACCCTGCGACCGTCCGCATCAGGTTCGCGCCTAACCGCCCCAGCAATCTCATCATCAAAACTCGGCCAGCCACAGTGAGAGGGAAACTTATGCTCAGACCGATACAGCGTTGCATCACACTGCTTGCATAGGTAGAAACCGCCATCAGTTTTATCCGTATATTCACCGGTAAAAGGCTGTTCGGTGCCCTTATCTTGAATAACATATTTCTCTTCAGGGGTGAGTGGATTCAATTGCTTACTCATAAACTACCTCAAAAATTAATCTTGCACCAACAACCAGAGATCATCCATACCGCGCTGAAGTATCTCCAATTGATTAATGCTGTACCTATCATACGGCAGATTAGCCAATGTCAGATCGCCCTGATAGAGGCGTATATAATCTAGGGCTGGATGCCCCATTGCAGCATATTCCCAATCCAATAGAACCAGTCCAGCGTCTGTGACAATAATATTTTCTGGCACCAAATCATGATGACAGATAACCGGTGTCCAAACGCTAGCGTCAATCGCCGCGGCGGCTAACAAAATCTTCTCGATGAGAGAATCGCTGATCAGGCTCTGATCTAGCTGATTGATATAGGCTGTGCAGTAATTGAAATAGTTACGTGCCTCTAGATCAGTGACAGTAATAGACTGTATCTGCTTGAGCATATGATTAACCGCACGGCGATTGTCAGTATCATCCAGATCAGCAGTAACCCATTGACGTCCTTCACAATAATCGGCAACTAATACTTCTCCACTAGAAAAGAACAGCTCCGGCACAAATCCGGTGGGTTGCAATAACTGAAGGATCTTTCTCTCTCTAACCCGATCAATCCCCAAACTTGAATCATTGGCGGCATTAATTCTGACCACCGCTTTAAAAGAGCCGCTCGCCACTAAAAACGAGTGGTTGGTTTTACCGCCTATCAACTCACTCAGAACCTCAGGCTGGCTGGCAAGCGTTATCTTACCAGTCTGCCAGTTCTGCCAGTTAGATAGCGTCTGCTGAAGAATCTGCTCTGTACTGTTCACGATATTTCTTTGTCCAGATAATATAACCAGCAACAGCGAGAATAATATAGAGCACAAATAGCCCCGCAGTTTGGTAAAGGCCTCGGTCAAGATAAAGGAAAATCGACACAGTATCTATAACCACCCAATACAACCAATTCTCAATAATTTTTCTCGCCACCATCAGCGTTGTAATCACGCTCGCCCAAGTGGTGAAAGAATCAAGATAAGGCAATCTTGCATCGGTGTTGGCGGCCAACAAATAGCCTGAAATCACCGTGGCTATCATTATAATCCCAATAGCACTAACGTGGGTTGCCAGCGACCAACGGGAGATTTCAATTCCGCCTTGACTATCACCGCCCCGCTGCCAAAGATACCAGCCATAAACCGCCATCACCATGTAATAGACATTTAGCGCAGATTCCATATACAGGCTGACATCGCCAAAAATCCACACATAGATAGCGGTACTGAAAAACGCGCAGTACCAGCAGAGGCTATTCTCTTTCATGGCGAGAACAAGATAGGCGATAGATAAAACTACCGCCACTGTCTCAAGATTGACCCAATCAAACATTCTTTATAACGCCTCGTAACCGGGAATAATTTTCGCCACATAGACTGCCATATTAAACTCTTGATAACAGGCCGCAATGGTCTCCTGCACCGCCTTCATGGCATGCTCGTATTCACCCTGCACCACAGTGCTGGTAGGAAACGTGGTGATTTTAAGACTCTCAAACTGATTAATCTTTTCAATAAAGGCATCAATGGGAGGAATAAAGTCCTCCCGGTTGGGATACATACTGATATCGATTGTTACTTGCATGTTAAAGCTCCTTTTTAATCTGCTGTTTTAGAAGTCGTATTTGCCACTGAGACCAAACATTCGCGGCTCACCATATTGGTAATAGGCTTCAGTCTCATAAAATTTACGTGGGTCATTACCAAAGCCACCAAAACCTCGAACGATGACATCCTCATCCGTTAGGTTTCGGCCCCATAGGGACAGCTGCCATCCGTCTAAATTGTATGTCATATTGGTATTTAACAGCTGGTAAGATTCTGTCTGCTCATTGTGGCTAGAGGAGAGATAAAACTGATCTTTACCCTCTACATCAAGAGTTAGTGCTAAATTTTGGCTCACTTGAAAAGTCGTGCCAAGAGCAAATTGATAACTTGGGGCATGAGCCTGCTCACGGCTATCTAGATCTTCGGAAAGCGGAATATCATACTCAGTTTCTAACCAACCTAAACTGGCAAATACCGCCAGCGAATCACTGGCAAACCAGTTCAACTCAACCTCAATACCATAGTTACTGCCATTAGCTGAATTACCAAAGTAGTCAATAAAGTCAGAGGCATTACTGTCTTCCCGCGCCAGCACTAACGACTGCTTAATTTGGATATCATCACGCTTCTGATAAAAAGCAGCCACTTGAGCTTGTAACTGATCATCTAACCATTGGCCTTTGACACCAGTTTCAAGATTCCACATTATTTCGGTATCAAACTGGCGGTCTTCAGCAGCAAGAGACGGTTCGCTATTGACGCCACCAGCCTTGTAACCACGCGCTATTAATCCGTAGACCATAGTTTGATCTGAAAGCTTATAGTTAAGCGCTATACGACCACCCCAGAGGCTTTCATCAACTTCATGAGCGACACTTTCACTATCAACATAATCTGCTTTGCGCTTTTCAAAGCGCAAGCCTGAGGTCAATATCAACGAATCCGATAACTGGCTATCAAGCTGTCCATAAATAGCCTGATTATTAGTATCAAAGTCACTACTAAAGTCGCCAGAGGCGTATGTGTATTGACGCAGTAACTGCTCATCTTGATCACGCCAGTAAACACCAACCACCCAATCACTAGTGTTATTTAAGATTCTGCCGCCGTCTGTCGATACAAGCTTTATATCAACGGTAGCGTTTTTACGATCGCGGATATAGTTATCCACTGAATTGTATTCCCAACCTTCACAGGGCTGACCTGTGCAGATATCTGGATAAGCCCAATCCTCATCATAGCCATATTCAAGATTGGTGTCGGCAAAGCTCACCAGACCTATCAAATCAAAAGTATCACTGGCCTGCCAGTTGCTCTCAACGGCAAAGGCTGTAGATTCCTGACGGTCATGGCCGGGAGTATCGGATAGCGTGTGACGCGTATTATCCAGAGAAAAACCGTCGTAACCATTGTCTGCATTAACATGGAAAACTGTCAATTTAAGCGCTAAATCTTCACTGGTTTGCCAGTCTAAAATCGAGCGAATACTAAGTTCGTCGATATTATCGGTGTCATCACGCTTAAGAAAATCATTCCTTATATAGCCATCGCTACTGTGCTGTTGTAGTGCAATACGAGCCGCCAAATCTTCACTCAAGGCACCACCAACAGCCCCACTGACTGTTTGAGTATTGTAATCACCCATGGATACTTCAAGATTACCCTCAGCCTGTTCAGTAGGCTGATTCGACTTTAGATTAATTAACCCAGCCAATGCATTGGCACCGTAAAGCGTACCCTGAGGTCCACGCAATATCTCAATTTGCTGAATATCCATAGTCGTAGCTGCACCGGCAATACCCGTAAAATCAATACCGTCAACAAGCGTACCCACCGATGGATTAAGCGGTTCAACAAACTGACTGCGTTCACCAATACCGCGAATCTGTATAAAACGACCACGAGAAGCACCACTGGCAAAATTTACATTGGGTGCCAGATTCAGCAACTGTTCAAGGTGGCGCGCCTGTCTGCGATCTATGGTTTGACTGTCAATTACGCTGACACTGGCCGCCGTGCTTAGCAGTTTAGTATCACGAAAGTCTGCACTGACTATTACTTCGTCTATGGAGCCTTCTACAGCCTCTTCAGCGAAAGCTGAAGAACCAAGAAAAACAGACGCAGCAACAGCTGCAAAGAAAGCCCCAAGGGCGGCATTAAGGGTGGTACGATAAAAATTCATATGAGCCTCAGTAACATTATTTAAAGTTAAGGAGACCCGGAGTCAAAAGACGAGGTGAAAGGTAAACTGACTAATAGTCCTATTCCTACGCCGGCATAATCCGGATCAGGTTCAAAGGGTACATCTCAGGCCTAAACTACTAGGCCGCCCCTTAGGAAACGCATGCATAATAACACTGCGTTGAAAAGAAGGTACAAAAAGTACTGAAAATTTTAATCTTTCGCAGTTAAAAGACACTCCGAACTGAGGGAAATCAAGACCAGACCAAGGAAATCACAAGCTTAAACTGTGCAGGCAAGAATCCGACTAATCTCACAGAGAGAGCGGCCCGACTGCTCACGCAGATCAGCGAAAATCTCCGCCACTAAGCGCATATCTCTCTGCGCTGTTGGGCTAAATTTTTTCATTAGTCCCTGATTAACCAATGCATCAGAGACATCTTTGGTGAGTAAAAACGTATCCTTACCCATACTGCGCAACATCATTGGGCCAGAATTACCGCCCAATCTTGAGCCCTGTTTTTTTAACTCTAACCATAGCCCAACCAGATCATCATCTGGCCACTCGGCAATAAACTTAGCAAAACTGCCATGACTGTGCTGCCTGTCCAAAACATACATTGCGTTGTGTCTCACCGAGACAATCTTGGTGAAATTGCGAACAATACGCGTGTCCTTGGCCAATTCTTCGAGCTTCTCGTCGCTGTAATGAGCAATTGCCAAGGGGTTAAACTGAGAAAAAGCAGCCTCAAAACCCGGCCACTTATTATCTATAACCCGCCAAACGAAACCGGCGCGAAACACGCAGCGGGTCATCATCGACAAATATCGATCATCCGTCTGGGCGGCTAACTCTGCAGTCGTTTTTGCACGAGGTAAGATAGCCTCAAGTTCATTCACCCCACCGCGATTCAGTGCAGCCAGTTCATAAAGGTTTTTATAAGATGTAGGCAAAGGTTTTTCTCACAGAAATTTAAGGTCAACGAACAGTATATATGCTGCTCAAACGATAATTTGAATAATAAATCCTATTGCTATTATCAGTAATACTAGTGAAAAACACTTATCGATCCAACGGCTGTGACGCTGGTAGGACATCAACGAACTCGGGCGAGAAATAACTATAGCCATCAACATATACCAGAGCATATCCACAGTGCCAGCAATTAGAGCCATCAGGGTTTTTTCCCAGAGTTGGCTATTGGCATCGACAAACTGACTGAATAAAGCACTAAAAAAAATAATGATCTTGGGGTTAACCAGAGCGATTAAGACGCCATCCCGAGCAGCTGACCATTTTGAGGACTTTGTAGCGTCTACCGAATAGGCAGTTCGACTCCCTGTCGCAAACAATAATTTAAGCGCCATCCAGATTAAAAATACACAGCCACCAATTTGCACTGCATTAAAAAGCACCGGATAACGATCGAGAATAACAACCAATCCAGAGGCGGTGATAAAAGCGAACAAACCTATCATTAAGCCATGACTAATTGCCGCTATTAAGCCCGCAATTCTTCCCTGAGAGAGCGATAAATTGACAATTACTGCAAGGCTAAGCCCCGGCGACATAGCCCCTAACAAACAGGCCAAGGTGACAGAAATCCAAAATTCAGTATCCATAGCTTCTCTGTAAATTTAAGTAGAATAGCCTTTTATACAAGCATAATTTTAGCCAGCACCCTGAAATCAATCAGAATCCCCTTAGACGACTAGAAAGTCAGGTATTTCTTCGGGATCAAATCATCCGAAAACCAGATCAAAGTATGCAATCAAAACTAATACTAAAGTATTAGTACGCAAAGACTATAGTAAGCCATCCATTAATCAATAAAAATAGGCACTGAATTCAGGATTTACATGCAAAAGGACTTGTGCTGAGCAGCTATTGATTAAATAGCTAAAAAGTTGCTGATAATGAGAGCCACTATGTTAGATCTTGAGCTAAGCGCAAAGCGCCAAGAAACCATTAATCAAAAATTATTGGAAGAGAAATTTACCGCTGGCCTCATGGAATTTGAAGCCTTGCTTAACAGTATCAACGATGACAGCAAATCAAAGCTAGTTGATTTGCTGGAACAGTACACTAAATAGTATCTCAATAATTGAGTGGGTTATTGGTTAAAGCGATCGGCAACTTTAACAAATAATTTTGATCGCTCCGTTTTGGATAAGCCCAAAATCCTGTTGTAGATTTCCTCGACCGAGTTAATTTTTTTGCCTGAAGCTTTATTTGGTGGGGAACTTGCATACAGAGAATCTATAGGCACACCAAAATAATTAGCAAGAGCGGCCATCGAGTCACGCCGAGGATCCTGAGTTACCTGACTAAGGATTCTGTTAATAGTTGGCTGGGGAACCCCAGTAGCTCTGGAAAGTCCGCTCTGTGATATACCTTCTTTAGCCATTAAACGTGCTAATTCTTTGCTCATACTTACACCCATATTTGATGATATTACTTACTATCCAATGATGTATTATTTTTAGGCAATTTTTCATTGGATTGCCAGTTTAATATTATGTTACGACGAAAAAATTGTCTTTTAATCCAGAACAACCCCATTAAGCAAATCAGGTCGATCAGTAATAATCCCATTAACACCCAGATTAATTAGTTCCTTCATTTCATGCACGCTGTTAACGGTCCACACATCCAAACTTAGATTAAGCTCACGAAGAGTTTTTACCAGTGACCTTGAGACAACTTTTATTCCATTATGCTCAACAGGTAACTGTACTGAAAAACCTGGTGGGTCATAAAGATGACCCAATCCAACCCAATTAAGAGCAACTATCCACATAACCTCACTCTCACCTAGCGAGGTCGGTATTTCAGGACATTTTTTCCGAAAGTGCTGCAATACTGACGAACTAAATGAGCCAACCATCACCTGATTTATCAGGTCGTACTTTTTAACCAATTGGCACAGATGCGCGCCAGTATGAGCGTCATCAGGTTTGAGCTCGATTAAAAACTTCTTTGCTGGAAAACCTACAAAAAATGCCTCCAATGTAGGTATCCGAATTCCTTTTTGTGCAGTTTTTTCTGGGTAGTCATACTCATTAAATCCAACTTCGTACAATGATAACTCAGCTAGTGTCATTTCAGCAATCTTACCGGTGCCATTTGTGGTTGAATCAATCGTATCATCGTGTCGGACAACCAAAACATTATCTGCGCTTAGATGTATATCCAGCTCAAGAATATCCGCCCCGACAGACAGGGCATTCACCGCAGCCTCTAAAGTATTTCCGGGCAGCAGGGCTCGGCCATTGCGATGGGCGATAATATTAAAAGACTTATCTGCATAAAAAGGGATATCCCCTACTCGATTGTTGGTTGGCCATAGCAATAAAACAACATAAACCACTGAAACAACCGCTAGAGAACAGACTAGCTTGCTCATAAATAAGCCTCGTCACAACGTTTATTGATTAAAACGGTTGGTTATCAACTGATCCACCACCGAAGGATCTGCCAATGTCGAGGTATCACCCAAACTATCCAATTCATTGGCGGCTACTTTTCGTAGAATTCGCCGCATAATCTTTCCCGAACGAGTTTTAGGCAAGCCCCGTGCCCACTGAATAATATCCGGTTTAGCTATAGGACCAATCTCTTTAACGCACAGGGCGATCAGTTCATCACGGAGAGTCTCGTCTGGCTCAACACCCGACATCGCGGTTACATAACAGTATATACCCTGACCTTTTATATCGTGGGGATAACCCACCACGGCTGCCTCAGCAATATTTTTATGCAACACAAGGGCACTTTCAACCTCTGCTGTACCCATACGATGCCCAGATATATTCAGAACATCATCGACACGACCGGTTATCCAGTAGTAACCATCTTCATCACGACGCGCGCCATCACCGGTAAGGTAATAACCCGGATAGGCACTAAAATAGGTGTCAATAAATCGCTGGTGGTCACCATAGATGGAGCGAATCTGACTTGGCCAGGAAGCCTTAATCATCAGCAAGCCCTCACCGGGACCTTCTATTTCATTTCCTTCTGCATCGAGCAGCACCGGTTGTACACCAAAAAATGGTCGCGTTGCAGAACCTGGCTTAAGCGCAGTTGCACCGGGAAGCGGTGTCAACATATGAGCGCCAGTCTCGGTTTGCCACCAGGTATCTACAATAGGACATCGGGAATCGCCAACCACTCGGTAATACCACTCCCAAGCCTCTGGATTTATCGGCTCACCCACTGTACCCAAAAGCTTTAACGAGCTTCGTGAGGTGTTATTTACCCAATCGTCACCAACGCCCATCAGCGCTCTAATTGCTGTAGGTGCGGTATAAAACTGATTGACCTGATGTTTATCGATCACCTGCCAAAATCTTGAGGCATCCGGATAGGTCGGCACACCTTCAAACATTAGCGTAATAGCGCCATTGCATAGAGGGCCATACAAAATATAGCTATGACCGGTTACCCAGCCAACATCGGCAGTACACCAGAACACATCGCCATCTTTATAATCAAAGGTGTATTTGTGAGTCATCGCGGCCATTAATAAATAGCCACCGGTAGTGTGGACCACGCCTTTTGGTTTACCCGTAGAACCCGAGGTGTAAAGAATGAATAATGGATCTTCAGCATCCATCACTTCTGCCTGGCAATCCTTTGAGACGGCTTCAATCGCGCTCTGATACCAGATATCTCGACTCTCAGCCCAACCTATTGCGCCGCCCGTGCGTCGCACAACAATACAGGTATGAACATTGGGGCAGTTTTCCAATGCCTTATCAGTGTTGGCTTTAAGCGGGATAGGCTTACCGGCTCGAACCCCTTCATCGGCAGTGATCACCACCTGACAGTCAGAATCGAGAATGCGATCTTTCAGCGCCTCTGGAGAGAACCCGCCAAACACCACTGAGTGAACGGCCCCAATGCGGGCACAGGCGAGCATTGCGTAGGCAGCTTCGGGAATCATCGGCATATAGATACATACGCGATCACCCTTTTTTACCCCGCGATCACGCAGTACATTGCCCATGCGAGACACTTTCTCATGCAACTCGGAATAACTAATATGCATATGGTCGGAGGGTTCATCACCCTCCCAGATAATAGCGGTCTGCTCAGATTTCTTTGCTAGGTGTCGGTCTATACAGTTGACCGCTACATTTAATTTACCACCGGCAAACCAAGCCGCTTTACCCTGTGAAATATCAGCTTCACAAACAGCGTCCCAAGGGGTATTCCAGGTTAAAAACTGTTCAGCCTGATGTGCCCAAAACTGTTCTGGATTCTCCACTGACTGGCGATACATCGTCTGATATGCCTGATCATCAATCCAGGCAGAGTTAGACCATTGTTGGGGAACAGGGTGCACCGGAAAATCGGACATAGCGAGAAACCTCATTAAGGATAATTTTTTCTTGTTACCACTAGTCTAGTGTAAATCTGCGACATTACCCAAGTCCAACCTAGCGAATAACGCAGATTCACAATGGATTGTCGCGATTTAACTTTTCCCGGACTAAGTAATGGCTATGAGCCTTATGTTTCTTTTATATAACGAGTCGATTTAAGACTGTCTTTGATTTTCTCAAGGTGTGGAAGAAAGTCTGGGCCACGACGCAGGGTCACACCAGTAGCCAGAACATCAAGAATAACCAGGTGCACAATACGCGATGTCATCGGCATATATTCATCGGTATTCTCAGGCACCTCTACATCGAGAGTAACGCTACTGATAACCGCCAATGGAGAATCAGGAGCGGTTAAACCTATGACTGTCGAACCGTTGGCCTTGGCAAGAGCAGCAACTTCAACAACCTCTTTGGTACGACCTGTATGAGAGATAAAAAAGAATACATCGCCGGTACCACCAGTGGAGGCCAACATGCGCTGCATTAACACGTCATCGTGAAAAGAGACCGGGAGGTTAAAACGGAAAAATTTGTTTTCGGCATCTCGAGCAACCGAACCTGAGGCACCAAGACCAAAGAAGTAAATACGCTTGGCTTGAATCAGTTTATCCACAACCTGATTGACTCGAGTGTGGCTAATTCTGTCACGTACCATAGCTAAATTGTTAATCGTGCTATCAAAAATCTTCGGCGTATAACTAGTAACATCATCACCTGGATCAACATTGCGATTTACAAATCGCACGCCACTTACCAGCGCCTTGGCCAGCTTAAGTTTAAAATCAGGAAAACCAGCAGCATTAAAGCGCTTACAAAAACGGTTAACACTGGGTTCACTGACTCCAGCGGCTTTAGCCAACGCAGCAATACTTGAACTGGTTGCGCGGTCTGGGTCCGCCAGAATAACGTGCGCCACCTTACTCTCTGACTTGTTGAGTTCAGGTAGCTCGTCGGCAATGATATTAATCAAATTTTGAGAATGCATCTTATAAACCTTTTTTATTACGTAATATTCCCTATTAACCGACTACTAATCCGTCAACACCTAGATTTATAGTCGACAAAAGTCCCTTTTACCGCCTCTTTTGTAAGAAAATTTCATAAAGATGTCATTAAGTTACATCAATAGTCGCTAAATAGGTAATTTTACCGACAAAAAGCGGGTTACGATTGCCTAAAAAGTAGTTTAAGCCTATAATTTTCGTAAGTTTACTACATAAATTAAGGCACAATCATGTACAGAATCGCCATTAACGGTTTTGGCCGTATCGGTCGCAATATTGTCCGCGCACTTTACGAGCGCCCAGAACTGCAAAACAAAATTAAAATAGTTGCTATCAATGATCTTGGTAGCCTTGAGATCAATGCTCACCTACTTCAGTTTGATACGGTTCATGGCCGCTTCAATCAGGACGTTCAGGTGACTGAAGACTCAATCATCATCAACGGCGATGTTGTTAAGTGGTCGAGCGAACGCAATCCTGCCGACCTACCCTGGTCAGATTTGGATGTTGATTTGGTTTGCGAATGTACTGGTGTATTCACTAGCCGCGAAAAAGCCGCTTTGCATATCGAAGCTGGCGCTAAGAAAGTGATTATCTCAGCACCAGGTAAAGGGGTTGATGCAACAGTTGTATACGGCGTTAATGACGACGTTATCGATGGCACTCAGGACATCATCTCCAACGCTTCCTGTACCACAAACTGCCTGGCACCTATGGTTGCACCCCTCCAAGACGCGATGGGCATTGAGAGTGGCTATATGACTACTATTCACGCTTACACCAACGACCAGCAGCTCAGCGATGTCTGTCACTCAGATGTCTACCGCGCTCGGTCGGCAACCATGTCGATGATCCCAACGAAAACTGGTGCTGCCGCCGCTATCGCTCTGGTAATTCCAGAACTGGCTGGCAAGCTCGACGGTATGGCCGTCCGTGTACCAACCATCAATGTTTCACTGGTTGACCTAACCTTTAACGCCGGTCGTGAGACCTCGGTTGAAGAGGTTAATGAACTACTGCGCAAGGCTGCCGATGGCAACCTGAAAGAAGTTCTCTGTTATAACGACAAACCATTGGTATCAGTGGACTTTAACCATATCGCTTATTCCTGTAACTTTGACGCTACTCAAACACGCGTAAATGGAAATCTGGTGAAAATTATGGCTTGGTACGACAACGAATGGGGCTTCTCAAATCGTATGCTCGACAACACGCTGGTACTTTTAGGCGCAGCTGCGGAGCAACAAGATGCCGCGTAGAACAAAAATTGTCGCGACACTTGGCCCAGCCAGTAATGATGAAAAGACTATACGCCAGCTGATTGAAGCCGGCGTTAATGTGTTTCGTCTCAACTTCTCTCACGGCAGTGCTGAAGAGCACACCTTGCGCGCAGAAACTATTCGCGCAGTAGCCGATGAACTAAAAACACCCGTAGGCATTCTCTGCGATATGCAGGGCCCGAAGATTCGTATCGGCTGCTTTGCTAACGATATTAAGATCAGCCTTGCCAACGGTGATATGTTTCGCCTAGACAGCAAGATAGGCCTTCATGAAGGCAATCAGGATGGCGTATTTATTGATAGCGAGCTACTTAACGATATTGGCGTAGATGATATCTTACTGCTCGATGATGGCCGTCTGACCTTTACTGTTGAGTCGCGCAACAATCACTCAGTAACCTGTCGTGTTACTCAGGGTGGTCCTCTTTCAAGTAAGAAAGGCGTAAACAAGTTCGGTGGCGGTCTGTCTGCACCGGCACTTACCGAAAAAGATAAAGCGGATATCAAAACCGCCGCTGCTCTAAACACCGATTATCTGGCAATCTCTTTTGTTCGCTCCTATGAAGATATTGAAGAAACTCGCGCACTGCTGGCCGTAGAAAACAGTGGCGCACATATTATTGCTAAAGTTGAACGCGCCGAAGCGATTACCGAAGAGTTTTTACCCGGGATTATCGAAAGCGCTGATGGCGTTATGGTTGCCCGTGGTGACCTGGGCGTAGAAATTGGTGATGCCAACCTGGTAGCAGTGCAAAAGCAGCTAATTGAAGCCGCTAACAATGCTAACAAAGTGGTTATTACTGCGACTCAGATGATGGAGTCGATGATTACCGCACCAACACCAACCAGAGCGGAAGTATTTGATGTTGCCAATGCCGTATTGGATGGCACTGATGCTGTGATGCTATCGGCGGAAACTGCCGCTGGTGAGTATCCTGTAGAAACAGTTAAAGCAATGGCACGAGTTATTGAAGGTGCTGAGCGCCATCCCTTAGTTCAGCGTTCAAAGCATAGAATCGATCAATCATTTGCGCGCATTGATGAATCTCTGGCCTTGGCTGCTATGTATGTTGCCAACCATCTAGAGGGCGTTAAAGCGGTTATCTGTATGACTGAAACTGGGTTTGCACCATTGATAATGTCGCGGATAACCTCTTCACTCCCTATCTATGCGATGGCTGAAAAACAGGGTACCTGTGAAATCACAGCACTGTATAAAGGTGTGATTCCAGTTCCCTTCCCTGCCTCAACCATGGATCCAAAGCAGGTCAATCACCTAGCTGTGGAGACATTGCGGGAGCACAAGGTTGTCGTAGACGGTGATCTGGTACTGATTACTAAAGGTGACTTCGTCAATGTACAGGGCGGCACAAACACCCTGAAAGTTGTTCGTGTTGGCGATGCTATTCAGTAACTGCTAGAGCTACTGTCAGTTACCTACAGACAGTAAAAAAGCACATAAAAAAACCGGCCTTAGCAGCCGGTTTTTTTATGTTCTGAATAAATCACATCAGCTTATTTTGCCCAATAGATCGAAAGCGGCGCCTGCAGTTGCTGAAGAATTGCCCGAATCGGCAACTCCATAACATCATCACCACTATTCGCCTGATTGAGAACCTGCTGCTTAGACGCACCGCTGATATGAATCACAATCTGCTGGCTGTTTAACAGTCTCGGTAGGGTTAGACTCATACGCTGATGTGGCGCATGCAGTGGCGTTACCGCGATACAGTCACGACCAGAATCCATCGCCAGACCTGCAGCCAGAGCATGGGAGCCTGGGAACAGCGATGCAGTATGACCATCGTCACCCATACCCAAAATAACTACCGTAAAAGCATCCAGTTCGGCCAGTGCGGCTGCGCACTCAGCCTCACCATCAACGGCCTGATCGGCACTGTTTTTAAGCGCCAGATAAGTAGCCTTACTAGCTTCGTTAATCAGCAGATTCTCACGCACCAGCTTTTCATTGCTATCAGCGTGATCAGCATCTACCCAGCGCTCGTCGGCGAGCAGGATAGTGACCTTTGACCAATCTAATGACTGCTGCGACAGCAGATGGAAAAAGCCCATCGGCGTGCGGCCACCAGAGACTACCAATGAAGCATCGCCACGCGCTTCAATAGAGCCACTGAGAAGAGCCGCGACCTTTTCACTCAAGGTAATATCAAGTGCCGAAGCATTTTCAAATTCAAGCATTTCACTCATAAAAAAATTCTCTCTATTAACTATCTTGTAACTTAATCTTCACGCCAGCTGCGACCATCTTTCTCGATCAGCATTTCTGATTTTGAAGGTCCCCAGGTACCTGAACCATAGGGCTTGGTGCTTATACCCTTACTGTGCCATGCATCTAATAAGGTGTCACACCATTCCCAAGAGCTTTCAACTTCACCGCGACTAACAAACAACCACTGGTCACCCTTGATAACCTCTAGCAACAAGGTCTCGTAGGCATCGGCAATGCGCGACTCGCCAGAAGAGTCAAAAAAGTCTAGGTTGAGGGTACGCTTTTCCAGGCTAGAGCGCTCTTTAAGACCCTGCTTTTTAGAGAACATTTCAAGCTCAATACCCTCATTCGGCTGCAGTCGAATAATCAAACGGTTGTTGGCTTGATCGCCGCTGTCAGGAAAAATAGCATGAGGATGTTCTTTATAGCTGATAACAACTTCCGTCCCCTTAGCCTTCATACGCTTACCGGTGCGCAGATAGAATGGAACCCCAGCCCAACGCCAGTTATCAACATAGGTCTTTAAAGCAACAAAAGTTTCAGTGTCGCTGGTATTGCGCTCACTGCCCTCTTCTTCCATATAGCCAACGACCGGCTCACCGTCGATCCAGCCAGCCGCATATTGACCGCGCACCGACTGCTCAACAACATTGTCTTCAGTAATAGGGCTTAAAGCGCGCAAGATTTTTACTTTCTCTGCGCGAATCTCATCCGCCTGCAGTGAATTTGGTGGCTCCATAGCCACCATGCAAAGTAGTTGCAACAGGTGGTTCTGAACCATATCGCGAAGCTGACCGACCTTATCGTAGTACGACCAGCGCCCCTCAATACCGACAGTTTCTGCGGCAGTAATTTGCACATGATCAACACAGGTATTGTCCCACTGTGAGTTGATCATGCGGTTGGCAAAACGCAGGGCCAACAGATTCTGTACAGTCTCTTTACCCAGATAGTGATCGATACGGTAAATATTGCGCTCGGGGAAGAATTCACCAACAGTTCCATTCACTGCCTTAGAGCTCTTTAGGTCGTGGCCAATAGGCTTTTCCAAAACAATACGCGAGGATTCGAATACACAGCCGGAACCATTAAGATTTTCGCAGATTGAGCCAAAGATGCTCGGCGGCGTAGCCATATAATAGATTTGGGTGCGTTCTTCATTCAGCCAATCTTTCAGGTTCTGGTATTCTTCCTGTTTTGAAAAATCAACTTTAACGTAGGTCAGTCGGCTGCTGAATCGAGCCCAGCACTGCTCATCCCAATCCGAATCGGGCACGTACTTGTTAAGATTTTCATGGGTATTGCCGACAAACTCTTCAGTGGTGACTTCCTGACGAGCCAGACCTGCAATGCGCATACTGTCGTCGAGCAAACCAGCACGGTCCAACTGATAGAGAGCGGGAAGTAGTTTGCGCTCAGCGAGATCGCCACGAGCACCAAAAATTACCAAATCGATATTACTGTTCATCATAACCCTCAGGATGGATTAACCATCTGCTGTAAAATTTTTATTATTGTCCCAGAGCGCTAGCTTCACGCGCTAACTGCTCAATTTCATCCCAGCGCTGTTCTTTTACCAGATTTGCAGGGCAAATCCATGAACCACCTACGCACATCACGTTCGGCAGCGATAGGTAATCCATCACATTGCCCAATCCAATGCCGCCAGTGGGGCAGAATTTAACATCGGCAAAAGGACCTGATAGCGCTTTAATTTTAGCCGCACCACCAGAGGCTTCAGCGGGGAAAAATTTAAAGTCCTGATAACCGTATTCCATACAACGCATCATCTCACTAACTGAGGATACGCCAGGCAATAGGCCAACAGATGATTTCTGCGCAGCTTCCAAAAGCTTGTCCGTTGCGCCGGGTGAAACCATAAACTGGCAACCCAGATCTTCAGACAATTGAACCTGCTCAGGGGTATATACGGTACCCGTGCCAACAATGGCCTCAGGCACCTGTTCGATAATCTGTCGAATACCGCCGACAGCTGCTGGAGTGCGCAGGGTAATCTCTAGAACTTTCAAACCACCGGCAACCAGTGCTCGGGCCAGAGGAACAGCATCTTCTTCTCGATCTAAAACAATTACCGGAATAACCGTATTACCGGCTAGTAAATTTCGCACATTTATCTCCTTAGATTTCTTGTAATTTTTTTGCAGCACCCAGCAGCCCAAGATTGCTGCGCATTACTAGGTAAACTGGTATTGGCTGAAGGTAGGAAGCAAAGCGTCCTTTATCTTCAAATTTACTGCGGAATCCGCTGTTGGCAAAGAACTCGCTAAAGCGAGGTACCACACCACCAGCGATATAAATCCCGCCTTTGGCGCCTAAAGTGAGGGCTAAATTACCTGCCGCTGCACCCATGGATTCACAAAATGTATTCAACGCTGTAAGCGCCTGTGGGTTACTGCCATCCAATGCGGCTGCAGCAACCTCGGGAGGTGTATCAAACAACTCCTCGACATTCTCAATTTTACAAATTGCTTTATATATATTAACGATGCCCTTGCCAGATAAAACACGCTCAAGAGATACCCGCTTGTAAGTCTGGAGCAAACAGCGAAGAACGTCCATCTGACGCTGACCTACTGGTGCAAAGTCCGCATGACCGCCCTCGGTATCCAACACATGATAACCATCGCTATGGGCAACTAATCCCGCCATTCCGAGACCAGTACCAGCGCCGAGAATACCTACTGGCTTGTGAGATTGAGGTGACTGACCGCCAATCTGAATGTAGTCGTCTTCAGCCAACTCCGTAATACCGTGGGCAACCGCTTCGAAATCATTAATAACTGCGAGTTTCTGACAGCCAAACCACTCTAACAACTGCGTCTTGGTAAACGCCCAGTGACTATTGGTGAAGGAAATATGCTCTGCATCAGCCGGACAGGCCACCGCCAGACAAACAGCCTTAGGCGCACAGGTTAGACCTGTTGCCGCGGCTATCTCATCTCTCAGCTTAACTATCAGATCACTAAACAATGGATACTCTTCCACCGAATGATGGAACTCAAACTCGCTCTCTAACTGCCCGTCTAAAAGAGCTGAGAAGCGCGCATTGGTCCCACCAATATCAGCAACTAGATTCCAAGATGGTTCAGACACTGGTTACTCTCCACCAAACAGGTACGAAGCGCCCTGCTCTGCATTACTGATATTGTCGCGATTAACCGCAAAGTACTCTCGGCCACAGCCGCGCTGACCGGCATCCGGTTGAGCTGCTGCTTCACGGGCTTCAAGTTCTTGCATATCACCCATAAACAACAGATCACCAGTAATCGCATCAACACGAATAATATCGCCATCCACTATCTTGGCTAAGATACCGCCTTTCGCGGCTTCTGGAACCAGATGAATAGCCGCAGGAACTTTGCCCGACGCACCAGACATACGTCCGTCAGTAACAAGAGCAACTTTGTAGCCCTTATCCTGAAGAATACCCAGCATAGGTGTTAATTTGTGCAGTTCAGGCATACCCAGAGCCACCGGACCCTGATAGCGAACTACAACAACACAATCTTTATTCAACTGACCAGATTCAAACAGGCCAGCGAGCTGATCTTGTCCATCAATCACTACCGCGGGTGCTTCAACAATACGGTGCTCAGGCGCTACCGCAGACACTTTAATAACACCGCGACCGAGATTGCCGGCTAACAGCCGCAGGCCGCCCTCAGGAGAAAACGGTTTATCCAGAGTAGTGAGAACTTCGAGATCTAAAGGAACTTCCGGAGACTCGCGCCAGACTACTTTATCGCCATCTAAAAATGACTCCTGAGTAAAGTCAGCAAAGTTTTCACCCCATGAAGTTTTCGCATCACCGTGCATAAAGCCGCCCTTGAGCAGCTGTCGGAACATAGCACTGGTGCCACCCGCAGCATGGAAATGGTTTACATCAGCATGGCCATTTGGATAGACCTTGGCGAGAAGCGGTACTACTGAAGAGAGCTCAGAAATATCATCCCAGTTCATAACAATGCCTGCCGCACGGGCAATAGCGACCAGATGCATGGTGTGATTAGTCGAACCACCAGAAGCCAATAGGGCCACAGTGCCATTAACCATGGCGCGAGCATCGACAATCTCGCCGACCGGACGATAATCATTACCCAGCGCAGTAATACGCGCTAACTGGTGAGAAGCCTCAGTAGTCAGCTTGTCACGCAAGGGGTTCTCAGGATTGACGAAAGAGCTGCCCGGCAACTGCAGACCCAGCGCTTCAAGTACTACCTGATTACTATTAGCCGTACCGTAAAAAGTACAGGTACCCGCGCTGTGATAAGAATCAGACTCAGCTTGCAGCAACTCTTCACGACCAATTTTACCCTCGGCAAATAGCTGACGGATACGCTGTTTTTCTTTGTTAGGTAATCCCGACTCCATAGGGCCGGCAGGGATAAACAGTGCAGGCAAGTAACCGAAGCTGAGTACACCCATCAACAGACCAGGAACAATCTTGTCACAGATGCCCAGCGCCAATACGCCGTCGAACATCTGATGAGACAGAGACATCGCTGTGCACTGAGCGATCAAGTCGCGACTCAGAAGACTTAACTCCATACCGTCCTGACCCTGCGTGACACCGTCACACATCGCAGGAACGCCACCGGCAACCTGTGCCGTGGAGCCAATTTCACGCATAGCCTGTTTAATCTTATCAGGATAGACCGCGTAAGGCTGGTGGGCAGAGAGCATGTCATTGTAGGCAGTGACGATGGCGATATTGCTCGCCTCCATCAACCGCAGACTATCTTTGTCCTCTTTGCCGCAGGCCGCAAACCCGTGGGCAAGATTGCCGCAACTAAGCTTTCCGCGCTCTGGACGGTTGCTGTGATCTTCTTTTAATTGACGCAGGTAATCAGCTCTAAGGCTGCTGCTTCGCTCAATAATACGCTGAGTAACTTCAGCGACTGTAATGTTTAACTGGCCCATAGTGGCTCCGCTTTGACGAAGGTGAAATTGTAACAAAATTACGAAATTTAGCTATAAATAATGTATTATTCCCCTCATTAATGTAATTTTATTACAATAATTACTTACTGAAGTAACTTACCAAAAAATACGCTATTGTTGGCGACAATTTGGCTTTGCAACCGTTGAAATTACAGCAGTCTACGCGCTCTGAGCAGCGAATAAAATGACCTACTGACCCACAGGATTAACCACATAATGACCTACTCACCCACGGCGACCACCGCTTGGAAAACTCTGCAACACCAAGCCGAGTCAGCTAACGCCGAACGGATTACGGAATTTTTCACTGAAAACCCTAATCGCACTCATGAAATGTCAGTGGAATGTGGCCAGCTTCATCTGGACTTCTCGAAGAACTTGGTCAGTGATAAAACCTGGCAGGCTCTGTTAGCTCTAGCGGATCAATCTCCTCTGGATTCATTTAGAGCAGCTATGTTCTCCGGTGAAACTATTAATACCACGGAAAATCGTGCGGTACTCCACGCGGCCCTTCGTGCCGAAATTGGCGATCAAAAAGTTGCCGCCGCGGAAGAAGAATCTGATCAACGTGTCAGATTAGTAAAACAACAGTTGAGCCAGGTAAAACTGGTCAGCGAAAAAATTCGCAATGGCGACTGGGTTGGCAGCACTGGTAAAGCGATTACCGATGTTATCAACATTGGTATTGGCGGCTCGGATCTGGGCCCCAAACTCGCCTGCAGCGCCCTGCAGGAATTCGCCCACCCCAATATTAACCTGCATTTTATCTCCAATGTAGATGGTGCGGAAATTCTTAGCACTTTGAAGAAGCTCGATCCTGAGACAACTTTAGTGGCACTGGCCAGCAAGACGTTTACCACCCAGGAAACCTTGCTAAATGCCAAAACCACACTCAATTGGTTTGCAAAAGAACTTGGCCTTAACGATGCCCAGACCAGCAGCCACTTTGTCGGTCTGACTGCTAGCCGCGAAAACGCTCTGGCCTACGGTATACCAAACGAGCAAATTCTCGAGTTTGCCGAATGGGTCGGCGGTCGCTATTCACTGTGGTCAAGCATTGGGCTGTCTATTGCCATATCAATTGGCTACGACCAATTTGAAGAAATGCTGGCCGGTGCCAGAGAGGTGGATATTCACTTCCAGTCGGCACCAGCGGAAAAAAATATGCCGGTTATCATGGCTCTGCTGGGCATCTGGTACAACAATTTCCTAAACGCCCAAACTAACGCTGTGATTCCCTATTGCGAGCGGCTACTGCTCCTGCCCTCCTACCTGCAACAGTTGGATATGGAGAGTAACGGCAAGTCAACAACCCTCGACGGGCAACAGGTAGATTATGATACTGGTGCAATCCTGTGGGGTCAGACCGGCACCAATGGACAGCACGCATTTTTCCAGCTACTGCATCAGGGTACACGTCTGGCACCGGTTGATTTTATCGCTCTGGCTGTAGACAAAATGAGTAATGAAGAACACCATCGTGTACTGCTCGGCAATATGCTCGCTCAGTCCTCAGCATTAATGTGTGGACAGGAAGCGCCAGCCGGCGAACAGCATCGCTACTACCCGGGCAACAAACCTTCCAATGTCCTGCTGTTAAAAGAGCTTTCGCCAAAGAACTTTGGCAGCCTAATTGCGCTCTATGAGCACAAGGTCTTTGTTCAGGGCTGTATCTGGAATATAAATTCGTTTGATCAATGGGGTGTTGAACTAGGTAAGAAAATGGCCAATCATTTACTCGCCGAAAACAGCGCTCAAACCGCAGACTTAGATGTTTCTACCAAGGCGCTATTCGCCTATATCGAATCCTGCCAGTAAAAGCCGCGAAAGGATTACTGACTTGGCAGACTATCAGCCAAGCCAGTAACTAAGCGCGCAACTCTTTGGGCAGAGAAAAACTCACATTTTCGACCACGCCATCTAACTCCTGCGGTGCATTGGCACCCAAATCGACCAGTTTTCTAATTACATCGAGCACCAGAATATCTGGTGCTGAAGCTCCGGCAGTGATACCAATAGACGCAGTCTGCGCAAGCCACTGAGGCTGAATATCTTCAGGGCCATCAATAAGGAATGCACGACAACCACAGTGTTCAGCCAACTCTCGAAGACGATTTGAATTGGAGCTAGTGACAGAGCCAACAACCAAAACCAGATCAGACTCAATGGCCAGTTGCTTTACCGCATCCTGACGGTTCTGCGTCGCATAGCAGATATCATCTTTGCGCGGCCCTTCAATCGCTGGAAACCTTTCCCGCAGGGCATCAATCACCCGAGCAGTATCATCCATCGACAGGGTTGTCTGGGTAACAAAGGCCAGTTTGAGAGGATTCTTAACGCTTAGGTTGACAACATCCTGTTCATTTTCAACCAGATAAATATCACCGCCACGTGACAGATCGTACTGGCCCATGGTGCCTTCCACTTCTGGGTGACCGGCATGACCAATAAGCACACATTCCATTCCATCGTTACTGTACTTAGCAACCTCTAGATGAACCTTGGTGACTAATGGGCAGGTTGCATCAAAAACTTTCAAATTTCTGCGCTGCGCTTCATTCTGCACTGCCTGAGCAACACCATGAGCGCTGAATATAACGATCACATCATCGGGAATTTCATCCAACTCATCGACAAAAACCGCACCTCGGTCACGTAGATCATCAACAACAAATTTATTGTGCACCACTTCATGACGCACATAGATCGGCGCGCCATAAACCTCTAAAGCCCGATTGACAATATCAATGGCACGATCGACACCAGCGCAAAAGCCACGCGGATTAGCTAATTTAATATCCATCAAATAGAACTCTTCATTAATGCAGATTCTCTGGAATCACATCCATAATCTTAACTTGGAAAATAATATTTTTACCAGCTAGAGGATGGTTAAAATCGACCATCACTTCACCCTCCATAATTTCAGTAATAACGCCGGGTAATTCGCCATCGCCATTCTGAAATGAAAACATTGCTCCGGGCTCAATCTCATGATCGGCAAAATTATCCATCGCTACCCGCTGAAGATTCTGTTCATTGTGTTGCCCAAAGGCTTTTTCTGGGGGAATAACAAACTCGCGTTGGTCATTTTTGCGCAAGCCCAACAGCGCCTCCTCAAAACCCGGTAACAGATTGCCATCACCAATTGAAAAGGTTGCAGGCTTGCCTTCGAAGTTGGAATCCACCACTGCACCATCTTCTAACACAAGGGCAAAATGAAGAGTTACAGTGGTTCCAGTGTCTATGGGTATGCTCATATCTATGCTTATCACTCGTTAACTATAAAATTTTATTTGCTGGTCTGCTGGTCTTGCTTACTTTCTCGCGCGTCAGCAAAAAAAAGTGCATCGACAATCATTATTGCTGCCCCCATTGAAATCGCCATATCGGCGACATTAAATGCGGCAAAGTGCCAACCCGCCCAGTGGAAGTCTAAAAAGTCGACCACATAACCAAGTACCAAACGATCGTAAAGATTACCCAGCGCACCGCCAAGAATTAGAGCCAGCGCTAAAGCTTCAAGAACCCGCTGTTTAGGCAAGCGGGAAATCCAGACAATTATGACCAAACTGATAACGCTAGAAACAATGCTAAAGAACCAGCGCTGCCAACCACCGGCATCACTTAAAAAGCTAAAAGCCGCGCCCTCATTATGAGCGCGTACCAGGTTAAAAAAACCGCTGATATAGCGACTATCGCCAAGCGTAAAATCAGTCATAACCCAAAGCTTAGTGAGCTGATCGAGCAACAAAACTGTCGCCGAAATCACGTACCAACGCAGGGTGTGAGTGCCGAGAGTACTAGGCATAGTGACGTGTCTCTCCCACTTCACTGAGGTTACTGATACAACGCCCGCAAATTTCAGGGTGCTCTGCATTAGTGCCAACATCAGCAATAAAGTGCCAGCAACGCACACATTTCTCAGCGCTGGATCGCTCAAGACCTACTTTTAGTCCCTCCAACATTGAATCATTGGCATCAGCCCCATCAGCAAGAGGAAGCAAGGTTGCCTTTGAGGTAATCGTCACAAAGCGCAGTTCATCACCGAGTTTAGACAGTGATTGATGTAATTCAGGATTGGCAAATAGCTGTATATCCGCTCCCAGAGAACCTTTAACTACACCCTGATTGCGCTGATCTTCAATCACTTTATTGATCGCTTCTTTGGCTTGCAGTATGGCCGCCCAATCCTGCTGGTTAATCGCTTCATCTGCTCTTAGACGCGGCAGTGAGTACCACTCAGCTAGGAATACCGAAGATTCGCGATCACCGGGCATAAAGCCCCAGAGTTCATGCGCGGTGAAACTCAAGATAGGCGATATCCAGCGAGTAAACGCTTCGGCAATATGGAATAAAGCGGTCTGTGCTGAACGCCGCGACAGACTATCTTCAGGACAGGTATAGATACGATCTTTGATAATATCTAGATAGAATCCACCCATATCTCGGACACAGAAATTATGTAATTTTTGGTAGATAAGGTGGAACTGAAACTGGTCATATGCAGTGATAATTTCTTCTTGCAGCTGTGCCGCACAATCGATTGCCCAGCGATCCAGAGCGAGCAATTCACTGTGTTCTACAGCGTGCTGTGCTGGATCAAACCCATCCAGATTGGAGAGGAAATAGCGCGCTGTATTGCGAATTCGACGGTAGGAATCCCCTGCGCGACTTAATATTTCATCGGATACGGTCATCTCACCACTAAAGTCTGCCGAGGCGACCCACAGACGCAACACGTCTGCGCCCATATCGTTGATTACTTTCTGCGGCGATATAACATTGCCCACTGACTTAGACATTTTGCGGCCGTGCTCGTCCACCGTAAAACCGTGGGTTAGAACCGCCTTGTATGGGGCCGTGCCATTAATCGCGATGGCGGTCTTCAAGGATGACTGGAACCAACCGCGATGCTGATCTGAGCCCTCCAAATAAAGATCTGCTGGATACTGCAATTCTTCACGGGCATTGATAACGGACTCATGCGTAACACCAGAGTCAAACCAAACATCCAGAGTGTCGGTAACTTTTTGGTAATCCGCTGTATCAGCCCCGATTAAGTCAGCCGCTTCCAATTCAAACCAAGCATCAATGCCCTCTTTCTCAACCAACTGAGCAACCTGCTCAATCAGTGCTGAGGTATTCGGATGAAGCTCTCCCGTCTGCCTGTGAACAAACAGAGCAATAGGAACACCCCAAGTGCGCTGACGGGAAATACACCAGTCCGGGCTATTGTCCAACATACCTTCAATACGAGCCTGCCCCCACTCAGGGTGCCAGGCAACATCTTTTATCGCCGCCTTGGCTTTTTCCAACAGACCATTTTTGTCCATCGAGATAAACCACTGGGGTGTGGCACGATAGATCAGTGGTGTCTTGGTGCGCCAGCAATGGGCGTAACTGTGAACAAACTGTCCGCAGCTCATCAGACGATGTTGTTCACGAAGCACCTCAAGAACTGAGTCATCGACTTTGTAGACATGCTGGCCAGCAAACAATGCAACCTCATCGTGGAAAACACCGTTATCCAAAATATAATTGAGCGTTTCGATACCATACTGTTTGGCAACGACGAAATCTTCCATACCGTGATCAGGGGCTGTATGCACACAGCCGGTACCTGCATCGGTCGTCACGTGCTCACCGAGTAAGACTGGAATATCGCGATCGTAAAATGGGTGACGTGCAACCATACCTTCTAACTGCTGACCCTCACAGCTAGCCAACTGTTGATAGTCTTCAATCCCCAGACGCTGCATCACCGACTCGAGCAACAGCTCGGAACAGACCAGACGCAAAGGGCCATTCTCAGTAGTGATCTGCACCAGCGTATAACTGAGATCGGCACCCAGCGAAATAGCTTGGCTGCTGGGAATAGTCCAGGGTGTGGTGGTCCAGATCAGTATATTGATCTCACCTTCACCGGGCGCACCAGCAAAGGCTGTAGTCAGCTTTTGCAACTGCTGTTGGCCAACTACTGGATAGGCCACATCAATGCTGTAGGAGGTTTTATCCTGATACTCAACCTCAGCTTCGGCAAGAGCCGAACCGCCGACAACACTCCAGTAAACCGGCTTGTAACCTTTAACCAGATGACCATTGCCAGCAATCTTGCCGAGGGCGCGAATAGTATCCGCCTCAACGCGATAATTCATGGTCAGATAGGGTTTTTCCCAATCACCAAACACACCAATACGAACAAATCCTGCGCGCTGACCATCGACCTGCTTCATGGCGTAATCGCGACATTTCTTGCGGAAAGCTGAGTACTCCACCTTGACGCCAGCCTTGCCAATTTTTTTCTCAACATTGTGCTCAATAGGCAGACCGTGACAGTCCCATCCTGGTATATAAGGAGCGTCGAAACCACTCAGAGTCCGAGACTTAACCACTATATCTTTGAGGGTTTTATTTACCGCATGACCAAGGTGAATCTCACCATTGGCATAGGGGGGACCATCGTGGAGAATATATTTCTCACGGCCGGCGCGAGCCTGACGAATTTGCTGATAAAGATTTGTGTCTTGCCATTCTTTTAACATTGCTGGTTCTCTCTGCGCCAAATTTGCGCGCATCGGAAAATCAGTTTTTGGCAGATTCAGTGTTGCTTTATAGTCTGTCATTAGTCTCTTTTATTGGCCATCCGGCCAGCCTTATCTAAAAATTATTGTTTGTAAACCACTGCCTGATTAACTCTACGTCGCATTCAATCGTCGCGACCAGTTTTTCCAAGCTGGTAAATTTTACTTCATCGCGAATTTTGTGAACAAACTCCACCGCAATTCGCTGACCGTATAGATCCTCATCAAAATCCAGCAGATGAACCTCTAAAATAGGCTTTAGTAAATCGCCTACTGTTGGCCGCACGCCAACATTGGCTGCGCCTCGACAGACAGTTCCCGCGACATTAACCTTCACCGCAAAAACGCCGGACAATGGAGCACTAAAACGATTTAACTGTACATTGGCGGTTGGAAAACCCAACTCGCGCCCCAACTGCTGACCGTATCCGACAATGCCACTAATTGAAAATGGCCGTCCCAAAAGCTCTGCGGCTCGTTTAAAATCTGCCCGCTCAACAAATTCACGTACCAGGGTGCTGCTCACCCGCTGACCGTCAATCTCTACTGTGGCGGTATCCACAACATCAAATCCAGACTCTTTGCCGCGCTCAGTTAACATCGCAAAATCACCGCTGCGATCACAGCCAAAACGAAAATCATCGCCGACAATCAAATGCTCTACAGCCAACCCTTGAACCAAAACTCTGTCGATAAAGTCCAGCGCCGAAAGTGTTCGCAACTGACGATTAAACTTTAGGCAAACCACATGATCAATACCAAAGTCTAAAAGAGCATCGATCTTTTCTCGCAGTCGCATCAGTCGGGCCGGTGCGCGCTCAGAGGAAAAATACTCTCTCGGCTGCGGTTCAAAAGTCATTACCACCGACGGCAGTTGCAAACGTTTAGCGGCCTCTTTTACCTGTTGCAGAATCGCCTGATGACCAATATGCACACCATCGAAAGATCCGATAGTGACCACTGATTTTTCTTTTCCCGGGTGCAAGTTATGCAGTCCGCGAATAAAGGTCATTTTACCCTGCTGCACAACGGTATTTTTCACTCTTTAAACTGATCGGCGAGTATACCTAGCAACGGCCAGAAAGGTAAGCTAGAGCGCAAATTAAGGCGGCGAATTAAGCCACCGATTAACGATCAAACTGCAAGCCAAATTCGCAACCGTTAATTAATGCTCGCGACTAGTCGCCTTTGCCGGACCGCGCAAGTCCCCAAGACGCATACCACCAAACCACAGAACTGCTGTATAGGCAGCAAAGCCCGCGCCACAGATAAGCATGACACCGCCACTACGCTGCCACCAACTTAGTTGCTGCCATACAGCAGCATCCAAGGCGTCAAACTGAGCAGCGGTGAATATCAATGCGATCAACATAACAGCAACTGCAACAAACAAAATAACCATAAAGCGCAACCAAGAGCGGCTCGGCGCATAAATAGCTTTTTTGCGCAGCGCGTAAAATAATAGTCCGGCATTTAGAAATGCCGAGATCGAAGTTGCCAGCGCCAAACCCACATGGCCCACTTGCCAGTAATGATGCAATGGCACAACAAATAATAGATTGAGAAACATATTTGAGACCATGGCAATCACACCGATACGCACGGGTGTGCGCATATCTTGACGGGCAAAAAAGCCCGGCGCTAACACTTTAATCAACATAAAGGCGATTAGACCCAGCGTATAGGCACGCAAACTCAACGTCGACATAGACATATCGCGAGCAGTCATCACATCGCCATATAAAAATAGCGTGGTCAATATTGGTTCAGCGAGCAGCATAAGTGCAGCGGCGGCAGGCACGGCAATTAACAACACCATGCGCAATGCCCAATCCAATGTCTGAGAATAAGCCTCGGTGGAACTGGCAGCGTGATGACGGGATAAGTTGGGCAGAATAACCGTGGCAATCGCCACCGCGAAAACCCCCAGCGGCAACTCTGACAAGCGGTCTGAATAATACAGCCAAGAGACACTGCCTGTGGGCAGGAAAGTCGCCAACATAGTGTCTAAGAGAAGATTAATTTGACTGACGGAGACACCAAAGATGGCCGGCCCCATCAAGGCCAGTATTTTTTTAACTCCAGGATGACGCCAATCGACTACCGGAACCGGCAACATATGGATACGCGCTAAAAATGGCAGCTGGAAAGTAAACTGGATAATCCCCGCGGCAAACACCCCCCAAGCCAGCGCATAGGTTGGCTGATCAAACCAAGGCGCAGCTATCAACGCCGCAAAGATCATCGATATATTTAACAATAACGGCGTAAATGCCGGCACCGCAAAGCGGTCATAGCTATTTAATATGCCACCGGCAACACCAGTCATGGAGATAAATAACAAGTAAGGGAAGGTAATCCGCAGCATCTCGGCGGTGGCATTAAACTTAAACGGATCATTTAAATACCACTTCGGCGCAAATAAGGCTGCCAAAATCGGTGAAGCCAAAACAATAACCAGCGTTAGCAGTAATAAAGAAAGCCCCAGGGTACCAAACACCCGGTTGGTTAGATCTTTTAGCGCAGCCTGACTGCCCTTCTCGCGATATTCACCAAGCACTGGCACAAAAGCCTGAGCAAAAGCACCCTCAGCAAACAGGCGACGAAAGAAGTTGGGGATTTTAAACGCGACAAAGAATACGTCAGCCAAGGCCTCTGCGCCAATCACTCGAGCAAAGATAATATCTCGCGCCAGCCCCATAAATCGCGACATCATGGTAAAAAAGCTAACCACACCACTGGAACGCAATAACCCACCATCCGCTTTTTTAGTCGGTTGCGATTGCTTCTGCGGCTGTTGTTGGGTCAATTGACTACTCTACTTTCACGCTGTTAATCAGCGCAGTTTAACGACCTGCATGAACATCTCCAAGTGAATATGTAAATCCGCCGTTCCCCAAGTAAATAATACCTTTACAGTCAAAGGATTTGCGTACTTTGACAACAAGCAATATTCCGATGAAAATTGGGTTGAATGTGACTGTCAAACCCTGTATATTTCCGCGCCTTCAGTGAGACCCTTTGAGAGGAGTACAAACAAGTGGCAAATACAGCCCAAGCTAAGAAACGCGCACGCCAGAACGAGAAACGCCGCCAGCATAATGCCAGCCTGCGCTCAATGGTTCGCACCTATTTGAAAAAAGTTGACGCAGCTATAGAGACAGGTGTTCAAGCCGATGCTCAAGCAGCATATACATCAGCAGTTCCAGTTCTAGATCGTATGGCGGACAAAGGCATTATTCATAAGAATAAAGCTGCTCGTCATAAGAGCCGCCTGAACACTCAGGTTAAAGCTCTCGGCGCAAAGTAATTTTCGCTGTGAACAAAAAAACCGGCTTCTGCCGGTTTTTTTGTGCCTGTTTTTTACACGCTTATTAATTGCTCTTTAGAGTTGATTGAGCGCCGCAGTCATTTCCACAACCGCCTTCTTTCCATCTCCGTAGACCATCAGCGTGTGATCCATAGCAAACAATGGATTCGGCAATCCGGCAAAACCGGGGCTCAGTGATCGCTTGATCACCACGACATTTTTAGCTTTATCCACATTCAGAATCGGCATCCCATAGATCGGGCTGCCCTCGGCATCTCGTGCCATTGGATTGGTGACATCGTTGGCACCAATCACAATCACGACATCTGTGTCTTCAAAGGTCGGATTAATTCTCTCCATTTCCACCAACTGATCGTAGGGAACCTCAGCTTCAGCCAGCAAAACATTCATATGCCCAGGCATGCGTCCGGCGACGGGATGAATACCATATTCAACCTCTACCCCCCGCGCTTCCATCGCATCCGCCAGTTCACGCACCGCATGCTGAGCCTGAGCCATGGCCATGCCATATCCGGGAACAATAACGACGCGCTGAGCAACCTCAAGCATCATCGCTACTTCTTCAGGCTGTGCACTAGTGACTTTTCCGGCATAGATTTCATCGGCATCAATTTTTTCACCACCGGCAGCCATCTTACCAAACAGTACATTGGCCAATGAGCGGTTCATGGCAACACACATAATCTTGGTGAGAATTAACCCTGAAGTACCCACCAGAGAACCGGCGATAATCAATACCGTATTTCCGAGAATAAATCCGGCCAATGCCGCTGCTATACCTGAATAGGAGTTCAGCAGCGCAATAACTACGGGCATATCGGCGCCGCCAATTGGCATAACCAGAAACAGACCGAGCAGAAGTGCCAATGCGACAATCGCAACCATTGCGGCAACATTACCTGGATTGATAACCATGCAAATCAAAGCCGCGAGCGCAGCGAATAGAAATAATCCATTACCAATCGGGCCGCCCGGTAATCCATAGCTCTTTTTCATCAGCTCTTGAAGTTTGCTGAATGCGATTAAGCTACCGGTTAAGGTCACAGCACCAATTAATATAGTCAGGCCAATGGCCACTAGCGCAATCGACCCTTCGACACCAACACCAAAGACACTACTATCAACCGCTACTGGGATTAACAGCTCGGCAAAGGATGCCGGAGCAACACCGAGCACAGTATAGTATTCGGCCAGTGCAATAGTGAGAGATGCGCCACCGCCAAAGCCGTTTAGAAGCGCGACCATCTGCGGCATAGAAGTCATTTGAATACGCAGCGCCATAGTCATGCCAACAACGCCACCCACCACTACACCGGCAACGATATAACTGTAGTCGACTGTATTGATATTGAGTAGAGTGACAACCACAGCCAACAACATCCCCAGCGCTGAGAGCCTATTGCCACGCACCGCTGTCTTGGGTTTAGTCAGACCTTTAATACCGAGAATAAATAGAATGCCGGCAATCAAATAAACAAAATTTACAATATTCGGATTCATCGCTTACTTCCTTTTAAACATCGCAAGCATGCGATTAGTCACAAGATAGCCACCGACAACATTAATTGTCGCCAGCGTTACCGCGATAAAGCCCAGTACATTGACTAGCATCGGCGAGCCCTCATTACCAGCGGCTAACAGTGCGCCGACCAGAGTAATACCAGAAACTGCATTGGTGCCAGACATCAGCGGTGTATGTAAGGTCGGTGGTACTTTGGTAATTAGCTCAACACCGAGAAATAGAGACAGCACAAAAAGCGCTAGCAATAAAATTAAAATTTCCATTTTTACTTTTCCTCTTAAATTCGCTTAGGTACTTTTAATTGCTCTCAGTGGCAACAGTTTCCTGCTCTGATTCATCTACAGATATCTCGGCTAAGCCAAGTAATTTACGTATATGCGGATGGGGAATATTTCCCTGATGGGCAACTACAGTGCCAGCGACAATTTCATCATTGAAATCAAGATTGAGCTCACCCTCATCATTGAGAATTAACGCCAGCAAGGTCTGCATATTTTTGCCATACATCTGACTCGCGTGATAGGCCAGCTCTGAAGGCACATTTTCTGGACCTAAAATAGTCACACCATGGGCAACCACTGTTTTACCCTGTTCAGTGAGATCGCAGTTGCCGCCGCGCTCAGCGGCCAGGTCAACAATAACCGAACCGGGCTTCATTGCCACAACCATATCCTCGGTCACCAGAATCGGTGATTTGGCACCAGGAATAGCGGCGGTAGTAATAATAATATCTTGCTCGGCAACCACTGCTGTCATCAGTTCGCGCTGACGGCTCAGAAAATCTTCGCCCTGCTCTTTGGCGTAGCCACCAGCGCCCTCTGACTCGCCAGTATCCAAATCCAACTCTACCGGCTTTGCGCCGACCGAGATGATTTGCTCGCGAGCTGCGGGACGCACATCATAAGCTTCAACCACGGCACCCAGACGCTTGGCAGTGGCACAGGCCTGCAAGCCTGCAACACCGACACCCATAATCAATACTCGGGCGGGCTGCAAAGTCCCTGCGGCAGTCATTAACAGTGGAAAAATTCGCGGCGCGGCAGAGGCGCCCATCAGCACCGCTTTATAGCCCGCCAGAGTCGCCATGGATGAAAGTACATCCATGCTCTGAGCGCGACTGATACGCGGCACCAACTCAAGCGCTATGGCGGTGGCGCCTTTGTCAGCTACAGCCTGAGCTGCACCGGGAGAGGCCAGTGGATCCATCATGCCGATAACGAGCTGGCCTGGGCGCAGCATGGCTAAGTCATCGTCACTGTTTTTATTATTGGAACCAAAAGATTGAACTTGCAGAATAATGTCTGCTTGAGAAAATATCTCTGCGCGATCTTCGCTAAGAGTCGCTCCGGCGGCTGTGTACTCTGCATCTGGATAACCAGCCGCAGTACCGGCATTGGTTTGAAAAAGCACTTTTAAGCCTTTATCCGTTAGAAACTGGATATTGGCGGGGGTCATGGCAACCCTCTGCTCAGCGGTTTTAATTTCCTTAGGAATCCCTACTATCACACAATTCTCCTTATTTTATAAAGCGAAAATATTCATCTTGCAAGTGCGTAAAGGATGGTATCAAAATTGGCCTATTACGAACAAGTGGTAGCCTGATAACCACTATTAATTAATTCAAACGATCAAGATAAACGCGAAACTGAGAAATCCGCAAGATCTTTCATTACAGATTTAAACTGACTTTCAGGTAAGCTGACAAGCGCCTGCTTAGCAAGTTCAGCCTGTATTTTTGCCTGCTCTATAGAATAGTCAAGACTTCCACAGGACTGCACAGCAGAAAGAATTTCAGCAAAATTATCAGCACTCTTGCTTTCGATAGCCTGACAGATTAATTGCCTTTGCTGCGCGTCGAGGTGATCACGAGAATGCACTAGAGGCAAGGTCATTTTACCTTCAGCGAGATCATCGCCGACATTTTTACCAATTGCGCTGACATCACCCTGATAATCCAATACATCATCAATAATTTGAAAGGCCATCCCTAAATGCTTGCCGTAATCAGCCATGGGCTGCTGATCAGCAGAGGCCAATATGGCACCAATTTGAGCCGCCGACTCAAACAACTTAGCGGTCTTACGATAGATAACCTCATAGTAAGTGCTCTCATCAGTATGCGAATTGCCAGCATTAGCCATCTGCTGAACTTCACCCTCAGAGATCACATTAGTAGCATCCGCTATCACGCGCATGATATCCATATCACCCAGGCCGACCAACATTTGGAACGCTCTGGAATAGAGAAAGTCCCCAACAAGTACACTGGGAGCATTTCCCCACTGCTGATTGGCCGTCTCGCGTCCACGACGCAGCGCAGAGACATCGACAACATCATCGTGAAGAAGCGTCGCCGTATGAATAAACTCGATAACTGCCGCTAGAGTCAGGTGCTGTTTTCCCTGATAACCATTGGCCAGAGCACTCAGCAATACCACTACAGGACGCAGACGTTTACCGCCAGAATCAACAATATAGTGACCAATATTTTCTACTAGCCCGACATTGGAATGAAGGTTATCAATGATTAGATCGTTGACGGCTGAAAAGTCTTGTTCAACAGCTTTGTGAAATGAAAGCATGGACGTGTCATTATCTACAGTTATTGGTGAGGGCGAATGCTAGGGAGCCTCTGCTATGCTGTCAACCAATATTAGATTTAAGACCCCTAAATTCATTGCTTTCAAACCTGCATTCTAAGGAGTTAAAGGTCGAAAAAGTTGCCGCTGTGACGATAACTGGGTACGATGCACGGCTCTAAAACAGCATTAATTAAGGACCCCATGACATTCCAACCCCAGTCATCTTATAACCGTGAAGAAATTCTCGCCTGTTCGCGAGGCGAACTCTTCGGCCCTGGCAATGCCAGACTGCCGGCACCAAACATGCTTATGGCCGATCGTATCGTTGAAATCAACAATACTGGTGGCGTTGCAGGCAAAGGGCAAATCATTGCAGAGCTCGATATTACGCCCGACCTGTGGTTTTTTGGCTGTCACTTTGAAGGCGATCCAGTTATGCCCGGTTGCCTCGGCCTCGACGCACTTTGGCAATTGGTTGGTTTCTTTTTGGTTTGGAATGGCAATCCTGGTCGCGGACGTGCTCTGGGTTCTGGCGATGTAAAATTCTTTGGCCAGGTACTACCTACCGCCAAGAAAGTGACCTACAAACTCGAACTGACGCGTCTTATTCAGCGTAAGCTTGTCATGGGTATCGCCAATGGTTCAGTTGAAGTGGATGGCAGAGAGATTTATACCGCTGAAAACCTGAAAGTTGGTCTCTTCGAGAGCACTGACAATTTCTAAAGCTCAGTATAACTAACTCTACAACTATCTAATTTAAGAGGATTACCGATGAGACGTGCAGTAATTACGGGCCTTGGTGTTGTGTCCTGTCTCGGCAATGATAAACAAAGTGTGACTCGCTCACTACGAGAGGGAATCTCAGGCATTCGCCGTCGTGAAGATTTTGCTGAAATGGGTCTGCGCTGTAATGTTGGCGCAGTTCTTGACCTAGACCCCAAAGATCATATCGATCGCAAGATCATTCGCTTTATGGGCCCTTCGGCCTCCTACGCCTATATCGCCACCGAGCGAGCCATCGCCGATGCCGGCCTTAGCGAAGAGATGGTATCCAACCACCGCACCGGTCTGGTAATGGGTTCTGGTGGTGTCTCTGGCGAAATGTTTACCGAATCCATTGATGTTATGCGCGCCCGCGGCATTAAACGCGCTGGCCCCTACCGCGTCACTCAAATTATGGCGAGCACGGTTTCTGCCTGTGTAGCGACCCCCTTTAAAATTAAGGGCGTCAACTACTCTATCGCCTCTGCCTGTGCCACCAGTGCTCACTGTATTGGTCACGCGGTTGAATTAATTCAACTGGGTAAGCAAGATGTTTTACTCGCCGGCGGATCAGAAGATATGCATTGGTCTATGGCGGGTATGTTTGACGCTATGGGCGCACTGACGAGTAAATATAACGACACCCCTGAGATTGCTTCGCGCGCCTACGATGCTCACCGCGACGGTTTTGCTCCCGGTCTGGGTGCTGGGACGGTTGTTGTTGAAGAGCTTGAGCATGCCCTTGCACGTGGTGCCAACATTATCTGTGAGGTGACCGGTTACGGTGCAACTTCCGATGGTGCAGACATGGTTTCTCCCTCAGGAGAAGGTGCTGAACGCTGCATGAAGATGGCTATGGAAACTGCCTCAGGCCCCGTCGACTACATCAATACTCACGGTACCAGTACGCCAGTTGGCGATCTCGCTGAACTCGGTGCGATTCGCAGTACCTTTGGTGATAGCTGCCCTGACATCAGCTCAACTAAGTCGCTCTCTGGTCACAGCCTAGGTGCTGCTGGCGTCCATGAAGCAATTTACTGCATGTTGATGATGGAAAATAACTTTGTCGCTGGTTCAGCCAATATCGACACTCTGGATGATCACGCGATTGGTTTACCGATCCTACGAGAGACTAAAGAGAAGAAGCTCGACCGTATTATGTCGAACAGCTTTGGTTTTGGTGGTACTAACGCGACATTGATCATGGAGCGCTACAAAGGCTGATAAGCAGCCGATAACAAACCAATACAAAGGCGGCTTCGGCCGCCTTTTTTGTGCCTGTGCAAAAACCACAGACAAAAAAAGGGAGCTGAAATCAGCTCCCTTTGTAAACAGGAAAAACCTGAATTTCTTAGTTACAGCGCCGCTAAAATAGCCTCTGCACTAGATGCTTCAAGCGCACCTGCATCGACGTTTAACAGCGTAACAACGCCGTCATCAACGACCATAGCAAAGCGCTGACTGCGAGTACCCATACCAAAACCAGTGCCATCCAATACTAGACCCAAAGCTTCAGTAAACGTGGCATTACCATCAGCCAACATAACAATATGCTCAGCATTAGAACCCTTGCCCCAAGCGTCCATTACAAATACATCATTCACCGACATACAGGCAACTGTGTCTACGCCCTTGGCCTTGATATCGTCAACATGAACCACAAAGCCCGGCAGATGCGCGGCTGAGCAGGTTGGCGTAAATGCGCCGGGAACAGCAAAAAGAACAACCTTTTTACCGTCAAATATCTCTGCAGTACTGATGCCCGTAGGACCCTCTGCACCCATGGTAGTGAACATACCTTCGGGAATTTTATCGCCAACCTGAATCGTCATAACAACCTCAATCTTTTGATTAATTTTTCTAAGCTATTCTCTAAGCTAATTTTTAAAATGTTTCTTATCGCCCGGTAAGTCGAGAAGACCTAGAAAGGAATATCGTCGTCAAAACCACCCATATCCTGAGGCGCTTGCTGCTGTTGAGAAGATGCCTGCTGTGGTGCTTGATTCTGTTGCGCCTGTGGAGCCTGATTCTGCTGAGGCGCCTGATTTTGACGAGGAGCCTGCTGCTGATAACCGCCGGCATCTTGTCCTCCGCGGCTGTCCAACATCTGCATTTCACTGGCAACAATTTCCGTTGTATAGCGATCTGCACCATCCTGACCCTGCCACTTGCGTGTGCGCAGTGAGCCTTCGACATAAAGTTTTGAGCCCTTTTTAAGGTATTCACCGGCAATCTCACCCAAACGATTAAAGAATACCACTCGATGCCATTCAGTACGTTCCTGTTGCTCACCCGTATTCTTGTCTTTCCAGGCTTCCGACGTAGCTATGCTGATATTGGTCACAGCACCACCTGAAGGTAAATAGCGAGTCTCTGGATCCTGACCACAGTTACCAACGATGATGACTTTATTAATTCCGCGCGCCATTTTATTCCCCTGTTATTTAACGATTAAAGTAAGGTTTTAGACTAGGCATATCCACTGTCTTTTTATCGACTTTGGCATAGGCCAGCTGCTCCCCTTTGACGAGAAGTATATCTTCTACGCCGGGAACTTTTAAGATTAATTTCGCAAAATGCTCATGTGTCATATCACCGACATTTAAAACCACTGTTTGCAGGGCTCTCGGCGCCTGCAAACCCAGTGCAACTAAACACCAAATAAAGAGTATTAACGCCAGTAAAAGAAACAACCCATCAATACCGTACTGCTGCAAACTCCAACCGCCCAGTATGCCGCCGACAAAGGCGCCAAGAAACTGGCTGGTAGAATAGATCCCCATTGCGGTGCCCTTGCGCCCCGCAGGACAGACCTTACTCAACCAAGATGGTAGCATCGCTTCAAGAAGATTAAAGCCGGTAAAGAACAGCCACAGCATAACCGGCGTCAACAGATTGCCACGCTGCCAACCCAGCAGCGTCATGGCGACAGCCATAAGGGCTACCGCGGCGACAAAACTGTATTTCTGGCGCCTGTATTTTTCACCCCAGATCATCACCGGCAGCATGGTGAAGAAACCACCCCCGAGCAGCAACAGATATACCCACCAGAGATTGTCGCTGGAAATCCCTAACTCCTCAGCGAGGATTGTAGGAATCACCACAAAACCAGCCATCAAGACTAAATGAAGGGCAAAAATACCGAAATTAAGCCGCCATAGATTAGCATCCTGAAACAGCTTTCCGATCTGCCCAATATCCGTTAAGGTCTCGCGATTACGCTGTATTGAGACGGCACGAGGCACAAAGCGCAAAAACACAAACACGCCAATCAAGCCCAGCACAGCGGTTACCCAGAAGATACCAGACAGCCCCATAACTGCAGAAATAAGTGGGCCGAAAATCATCGCCAACATAAACGACAGGCCAATACTCGCCCCTATGGCAGCCATAGATTTGGTGCGATTTTCTTCACTTGTTAGGTCACTGACTAGAGCCATCAAGGTACTGGCAATAGCGCCGGCCCCTTGAATTGCTCGACCGACAATAAGTCCAGTCATGCTATCCGCATTGGCAGCAATAATACTGCCGAGAATAAACACCAATAGTCCGCCGACAATAACTGGCCTGCGGCCTATTTTGTCCGACAGTAAACCCAGCGGTATTTGTAACAGTGCCTGAGTAAGCCCATAGATTCCAAGAGTAACGCCCAACAATAGTGGCGAAGCACCGCTGTAGTCATCGATATACAGCGCGAGTACCGGAAGCACCATAAAAAGGCCGAGCATTCTAAAGCCGTAAAGAGTGGCTAGAGACAAGGTTGCGCGCTTTTCTATCGCGGAAAATAAAGAGGAATCAGTCAAGGTCATATCAGATTAATGGTTGAGGGTAACTTTTTAAGAGCAACATATTTTTAACAGCAACATAGTAACAGCGATGAGCATCAGTGCAATTGCTTATCAAAAGGTTTAGCGTTAATTGATCTATTTACGGTTAATTTCGGTCTGTAAAACACAGCCGATCGTATTAGTTGAAAGCTTTTAAAAATTCACTTTGCCGATTGGGGTGGCCGCACCCTATAATCGACCGTTTAACCTAATCATAAGATGACTCAATGGATACCATTCAGGTACGTGGCGCGCGAACTCACAACCTCAAAAATATTGATCTCGACATTCCCCGAGACAAATTAATTGTTATCACCGGCCTCTCTGGCTCAGGCAAGTCCTCACTGGCATTCGACACGCTTTATGCCGAGGGACAACGACGCTATGTAGAGTCACTATCTACCTACGCGCGGCAGTTTCTATCGATGATGGAAAAGCCCGATGTGGATCATATTGAGGGACTTTCACCGGCCATCTCTATTGAGCAAAAATCGACCTCTCACAACCCGCGTTCAACTGTGGGGACGATTACCGAAATCTATGATTACCTGCGCCTGTTATTTGCCCGTGCTGGCGAACCGCGCTGTCCAGAGCACAATCAGGCACTTAAAGCCCAAACTGTCAGCCAGATGGTTGATCAGGTGCTGGCTATGCCAGAAAATACCAAGCTGATGCTTTTGGCACCGATTATTAAAGGTCGTAAAGGTGAGCACCTGCATCTGTTCGACAGCCTGCGCCGTCAGGGATTTATCCGCGCCAGAATCGACGGTCTGGTCTGTGACCTCGACGAGGCACCGGCGCTAAACAAAAAGCAAAAACACGATATCGAAGTTGTTGTTGACCGCTTCAAGGTCAAGCCCGACATGGCGCTGCGTCTAGCTGAGTCTTTTGAAACTGCACTTACCCTTGCCGAGGGTCTGGTTGCAATAAGCTATATGGACGAAGACAAACCGGATCAGATGTTTTCAGCAAAATTTGCCTGTTCGGTGTGTAATTACAGTCTCAATGAATTGGAGCCACGACTGTTTTCCTTCAACAATCCAGTCGGTGCCTGTCCAACCTGTGATGGTCTCGGCATGCATCAATTTTTTGATATCGACAGAGTTATTCATCACCCGGAAGTCTCCATATCGGAAGGTGCGATTCGCGGCTGGGATCGACGCACGCTTTATTACTACAACATGCTCACTTCACTAGCGGCTCACTACGATTTTGATATCGACTCGCCTTGGGAAAAACTATCCGAACTGCATCAATCTAAAGTGCTCTATGGCAGTGGTGATGAAGAGATCACCTTTAGCTATGTCAATGATCGGGGCACCATGTTCCGTCGCGAACATACCTTTGAGGGTGTGATCAATAATATGGAGCGGCGCTATCGGGAGACTGAATCCAGTTCGGTACGCGAAGAGTTGGGGAAATATATGACCAGCTCTCACTGCCCGGAGTGCAGTGGTACGCGCCTGCGCAAATCCGCTCGCCATGTATTTATCGACAATCGCCGCATCGAAGATATCGTCAGCATGCCCGTAGGCGAATGCTGTGATTATTTTGATCAGATTCAGCTTGAGGGTCGGCAGGGCGAAATTGCCGAAAAGATTATTAAAGAGATCCGCCAGCGCTTCCGCTTTCTAGTCGATGTCGGCCTCAACTACCTTTCCCTCAACCGCAGCGCCGACACGCTATCTGGTGGCGAAGCCCAGCGCATCCGCCTTGCCAGTCAAATTGGTGCCGGACTGGTTGGGGTGATGTATATCCTCGACGAGCCCTCTATCGGGCTTCATCAACGCGACAACGAGAGACTCCTAAAAACCCTAGTGCGCCTGCGTGATCTGGGCAATACGGTGATTGTTGTCGAGCACGATGAAGAGGCCATTGCCGCAGCGGACTATATTATCGATATCGGCCCCGGCGCCGGAGTTCACGGTGGCGAAGTGGTTGCCGAGGGCACCGCCCAGCAAATTCACGACAATCCAAACTCGATTACCGGCCAATTTCTATCCGGCAAACGCGGCATTCCTGTGCCAGCCGAGCGCAATAAAGCCAAGAAGAAATTTATCAATGTAACCGGCGCCTGCGGCAATAACCTTCAGGATGTGGACTTACAGATTCCAATTGGGTTATTTACCTGCATCACGGGTGTTTCCGGTTCTGGAAAATCGACCCTGATCAACGAAACACTCTACCCAGCGGCAGCCGTGGCACTGAATAAAGCCACCACATTAAAATCAGCCGCCCATAAAACGATTACCGGTCTCAACCATCTAGACAAATGTATCGATATTGATCAGAGCCCCATTGGCCGAACCCCACGCTCAAATCCAGCCACCTACACCGGCATCTTTACACCGGTTAGAGAACTCTTTGCCGGTACCCAGGAAGCACGTTCACGGGGATATTCACCCGGCCGCTTTAGCTTTAACGTTAAAGGCGGACGCTGTGAAGCCTGTCAGGGCGATGGCGTAACCAAAGTTGAGATGCACTTTTTGCCCGATATCTATGTGCCCTGTGATGTCTGCAAGAGCAAGCGTTACAACCGTGAAACCCTAGATATTCACTTTAAGGGCAAGAATATTCATCAGGTTTTGGATATGACTGTCGAAGATGCACGCGTGTTTTTCGACGTTATACCCGCCATCGCGCGAAAACTGCAAACACTGATGGATGTCGGTCTCTCCTATATTAAACTTGGACAATCCGCGACCACCCTGTCGGGCGGTGAAGCTCAGCGTATCAAGCTGTCGAAAGAACTCTCTAAGCGAGATACGGGTAAGACCCTGTATATTCTCGATGAACCCACCACTGGCCTGCACTTCCACGATATAGAACAGCTATTGGCCGTATTACATCGTCTGCGCGATCAGGGAAATACGATGGTGGTGATTGAACACAATCTGGATGTTATTAAAACCGCAGACTGGATTGTTGATCTCGGACCTGAAGGTGGCTCTGGTGGCGGGCAGATTATTGCCCAGGGAACCCCTGAAACCGTTGCAACAGTTAAGGCTTCGCACACGGGCCGATTCTTAAAAGATATGCTTAGCTAACTCAACTTTGGATCGTTATTTAGAAGGGCTGGTTTTAGGCCAGTTCTAAATAGCGATCCTTGCTAGCCATATAATCTGCAACCATAGTATCTATTGCTTCCTGCTGATATTCGCGCAGACCGCTTAGAATTAAGGTCTTAACGCCACTGCCAACCTTTTTACCCTGATCCATTATTCGCAATTCAAAGCGCACGTCACCACGCTTTCCTTCAACCTTTAAGCTATTGCCAATCAATTCAACTGTGGGCTGCTTTAGATCGAGGCTATCAAACTGTAATGACATTGACTCATAGATCACCAGCGGGCGCTGAGGATTAATCATGACATTATTTTCAGCCATTAAGGGCACTAAAAGATGCGGAAAATTTTGCCCGGAAAAGTAGACATAATTTTTTGTCAGACTTTCTATTGCGGCAAGGTTTTTTGAGTTCTGGCCACTGCGAGTGACTTCCAAGTATGACTTTTCACGACCATCAATAATCTTAAAATGATCTCCTGGAGATTCTGGAAAGAATAACTCAGTATCTGCAGAAACCATGCCAGCAAAATTAAACCCCATCCTCTCACTAATGCCATAGCGCTCTAATACCAGTGCAAAAAGTAAATCACCAGGAACGCAGAAGCGTTTGCTTTGTGGATCGTGAATGGGATTAAAATCATTGCTGATAGTTTTAGCAAAACTACTGCCCTGCTCGGCACTGATTGTTATTTTTGAGTTGCTTGCACTATAAAACGGTTTTAATAACATTTTTTTAATCTAACTCGCTTTCAAATTCTTCAAGCAAATCCAACGGTTCAAATTCTTGGCCTTCAAGATCCACGGTCCAGTTAACACCAACCATCAACACATCAGCGTGCATTCCCGGAAGCCAGTCATCGAGAAACTCTTCCATCTCGATAGCCACTGGCTTGTATATATCCCAATCGCCATTACACAGAGCCTGAGCTAATTCCTGATCAGACCAAAAAGGAATTACATCAATGGTTTCGTTATCTGTTGAACCCACCAGAGCCCAGCTTTCATCGCTGTCTTGTAAACCCCAGACACAACCTTTTTCTAGGCATTCAACAATCATGCGGTCGAGATTTTCTTGAATATCTTCAGAGAGTGGCTGCATTGAAATTACTCATCGCTGGTTTTAGGCGCACATAGTAACGTTTTTTAGCCGATTGACAATCATTGATAATTTATTCATTTTCTAAAGGCACCGAGGAATCTGTTAGACAGATAGCAAATTCTGATACCATTTACCTATGACAAGCGAAGTTCAATACCAGACCCATTCAGCCGCGAGACAAAATCTATACCGCCTCAGTTCAATTAGAGCTGTAGCTCTGCTCGGCCAAATTGTTGCGCTGATCTATTTCACCCTTGTCAGTCCTATTGGTCTTCCCGCGGCAATCATTGCTCTGGTTCTGGCTATCTACGCTTCAGTGACAGTCGCCACGTGGCAGCGCAGCCGCATGCAAGTACCCATTACTGACAATGAATTTTTTATCCACCTGCTCATCGATATTCTGTTCTTTTCTCTGCTGCTGTATTTTAGCGGTGGCGCCTCAAACCCGTTTATCTCTTACTATTTAATCCCCATCAGTATTGCCGCTATCACCCTGTCCCGCCGCTCAAGTATTCTTGTCGCGCTGGCGGCCATGACCGCCTACAGCCTATTGTTGAAATACTATATGCCGATCTCAGCCATTGCCCCCAGCCACCATCAGGCTGCTGGCAATAACAGTCTGCATATTTTAGGTATGTGGGCAAACTTTGCGATTAGCGCAGGTATTATTATTTACTTTATTAGCCGTATGGCCTCGGCATTAAAAATACAGCAGCAGGAAATTTCCCTGCAGAGAGAGGCACAGTTGCGCGACGAGCAACTTCTCGCCGTAGGCACCCTGGCCGCAGGCACCGCTCACGAATTGGGTACCCCCTTAAATACCATGAAACTGCTGGTAGATGAGATGCTGGTCGATGCGGCCGATAACCCAGATATTGTTCTGCTAAATCAGCAAATTGAACAGTGCAAAATCACCTTAAAACAACTGTTAACAACTGCCGAAGAATCTCAATCTAGCCAACTAGAAGCCCAGTCAGTGCAAGGCTATTTTGCCACTGTACTGGAGCGCTGGCAGTTAATGCGTCCAACCCTCAACGCGCATATTCGCTATACAAACTGTGCGGACAACCATGCCATATTTCATCCCACTATCGCCCAGTCAATACTCAACCTTTTGAACAATGCTGCAGATGCGAGTAAAACTGTAGAGGTTGAACTGAGCTGGAACAGGGATACTGCGCGAGTTGATATCCGCGATTATGGACTGGGCCTCGACTCAGAGAAAATAGAAACCTTGGGCGAAGCCTTTGTCACTGATAAAGCCGACGGCCTTGGCATTGGTCTTTTCTTATCTCAGGCAACCCTAACCCGTTTTGGCGGTTCGGTTAGTCTGCAAAATGTCCCAGCTAACGACTCAAAGGGCGGCACATTGACGCGCATTCTTTTACCTATTGAGAATAGTGCTGAATGAATTATCTACTCGTGGATGACGACCCCGTCTTTAGCTCGGTTCTTGCCAAGGTTTTAGCTCGCCGCGGCAATCAAGCAGTCACCGCAATCAATGCTGAACAGGCTATAGCGCAATGTTCTAATACATCTATAGATCGAGTGGTCCTAGACTTAAAGCTTGAACGCGAGTCAGGCTTATCTATATTGCAACAGCTGCGAACGAGTCAACCGGATATTGCAGTGGTTATTCTAACCGGTTACTCGAGCATCTCAACCGCCGTAGAAGCGATCAAAATGGGTGCTACCAACTACCTCTGCAAGCCGGCTGGTGCAGATGAAATTATTGCTGCTTTTGAGAAAACTGATGGCAATGTGGCAGTGCAGGACTCACCGCCCTCGGTCAATCGACTTGAGTGGGAACATATTCAAAGAGTCTTAAATGAAAACGATGGCAATATTTCAGCCACCGCCAGAAGTTTGGGAATGCACCGCCGAACATTGCAGCGGAAGCTACAGAAACGTCCGGTTAAAAGTTGACAGGGTGACGGAGTGACTAATTTAGAACGTTGTAACCACGTCCATCCAAGCAGCGTCTAACAATACGTTCCTGCTCAATTCGTGCACGCTTATTACCTTTTACACCGCCGAGTACTGCACCGGCTCCGGCACTGCGCTCAGCAGTTTCATGGTTGCCTAATACCGCGCCAATCACAGCACCCACAACCGCACCTTCGACAACGCCCTCAGTGGTTTCACTCGCAACGTCTATCTGTCGCGCATAGTTTTCACAGTCCGCCAAATCACTGTAGTACTGATCCATGTTGACGCCTTGAGTATCAATAATGACTTGTTTTGGTGCGCCATAGCCACCATAACCATTGGCACAGCCACTAGAGAATAGGACTACCGAGAGTAGTATTAAAAATGAAGAATAGAGTTTAGACATTGACATTTTCCTTAGCCATTGAGATTGTCACAAACAAACGCCAACCGAATGATTCGGTTGACGCTTCTGTCGAACTATTTACAGGATGGTTTTTAATCGCGCTATTTGGTGTTATTCATAATGCTGCGCACCGCCGCAGGAAGATCTCCAGGCAAGACCACTAATTTGGCATTATCTGATTTCCCCATATCGCGCAGCGCCTCAACATATTTCTCACCAAGCAGGTACATCGCCGGCAGCTCTTTGTCCTGTATAGCTTCATTCACCTTGGTCAGTGCAGCCTTGGTCGCTTCCGCCAACACTACCTGTGCCTCTGCATCTCTTCGTGAGGCTTCCAATCGACCATCGGCTGTAAGGATGGCTGCGGTCTTATCACCATCGGCACGGGTTACTGTAGCGCGACGTTGACGCTCTGCAGCGGCCTGTTCTTCCATCGCTGCCTGCATAGTGCCGGAGGGATTAATATCCTGTATTTCTACAGTCTTAAGGGTGATACCCCAGTCGGCAATATCATCTGAAATGGATGCTTTAAGCTTGGCTTTGATCTGATCGCGAGAAGACAGAGCATCATCCAATTTCATTTCGCCAACAATCGAGCGCAACGAAGTCTGCACCAATGTGCGTATGGCTAGCTCATAATCCTCAACGCCATAAACCGCCTTCTCTGGGGAAACAATATTAATATAGGCCACAGCATTGGCAACAATAACCACGTTATCGAGAGTTATCACTTCTTGAGAAGGAATATCCAAGACGATATCTTTGGTCGTAACTTTGTAGGAAACGCTATCAATATAGGGGACAATAATATTCAACCCAGGCTTGAGGGACGTATGATATTTACCCAGTCGCTGAACGACCCATTTGGAACCCTGCGGAACCAGTCTTATACCCTTTAGTAGAGTGATTAAAACCAGTAATAAAAAAACCACTACAACAATAGAACCTTCCATCTTATCTTCTCCCTTACTCAAACATTAAAAACTGGCGTTAACTAACACTAGTTCAATTTAACAACAATTAACGTATTACCCGAAATTTCTTTGATGTGAACTCGATCGCCTAGGGCAACCTCGTTATCACATATAAAATCCCACTCATCATCGCCGAGGACTGGCGTGGTAAAACGCACCTGGCCGCGACTGTGCTCGGTCGGTGCTTTGATCACTTGCCCAGCTTCGCCAATAGCCGCATCTCGACTTATGCCGGCACTGGTTCTATCAATCATCTTAGGTTTGAAGTATTTAAACCATAAAACTGTGAAGGCGACAGAGGATACTGTCCAAATTAATATCTGTGCAGGAAAGTTAAGGTCAACCACCAACATTAACAGCCCAACGACCAATGCCCCGAGACCAAACCAGAGAATAGTGAAGCTGGGAATAAATATCTCCCCTGCCACCAACAACATTCCCAACACCAACCAGTGCCAATACAACAACTCAATAGCCATAACCTTCCCTCTTTAAATTATTCTATGCATGAACAAATAAGAACACAATCCAGATCAATATGTAATAGCCTAGCAAATTACCCAGAACTCTGGGCTTTTAGATTTATTCAATCTGCAATTCGCACCAAGTTCATCAGAATAGCATCCTCGCGGCCAAATTCTGTAGGGTAATAATCACGCCTCTGGCCCACTTCAATAAAACCATGGTTCTGATACAGATGTATGGCGCGAAAGTTTGAAACTCGCACCTCCAAATACACCAGCTCAATATCATCGGGTAATGCTTTTATCACATGGGTGAGTAATTGCGAACCAAATCCCGCACCTTGATGCTCTGGGCCAATACAGATATTTAGCACTTCGGCTTGATCGAGTACCGTCGAGACGATGGCGTAGCCGACTATTGAATTTGAATCGCCATCTGTAGTGCACATTACCAGACAGCGGTGTTGATCTAGACTTTGTTGGAACTGCTTTGCACTCCAGGGAGATGGTGTTGCCTCTCGCTCAATGGCGACAATCTGCAGTACATCCTCTAGGGACATAGGGCGGATAAGAATTTTTCCAGTGGTTTCTTTCATGGCAGCCGCTATACCCTATAAGGCGTCTAAAGAAACTAGGATGATACTGCTGCAGGTATTAAAAATTGCAGCTCCTGCCAAGCAATAGCTTTGTGCTCTGGGTTCTCAATCATACTGCTCAACGAGGGTAACAGCAGCGCGGTTGTCTGCTGCGAAAGAACCACTCGACCACCGTCTTTTTGTTGGTTTAGAGTTTCATGAGGCAGCAACCAGTTAGCCGCACTATCACCCAACAACAAAATAGCCTTAACCGGCTTTTTCACCAATCGTCCGTGCAATAAAGTCGAGAGAAACTCCCTTACCTCAGCCTCATCACCCGGCGCATTGGGATAGGGTGGCCACTCGACCAAGGCCATCTGCGGTAATCGACTAATACCACAGCCGACAGCATTGAGGATATTGGTTAACAATTGCATTTCATCAGTATCGGCGAGAGCACTCTCGACAGCACTGCAAACCAACAGCTCTTCACTGGCTTGCCAGAGTGAAAACACCAGCTCAATTGCTAATGCGGGCTGCGCCTTTTCCATCACTGACTCAAGTACTGAAGGCTTGGCTATAGCCTTAGCTGGGCTGGCCGGTTTACTGTCCAGATCAAGATTTACCAGAGCGGCGATATCAATAGGTTGCTTAACGCTCTTCGCAACAGTTTCAGATTCCTCAACTGCTGGCACGGGTATACCCGCACCCAAGCTTGCAGCATCAGTATTTTCATAGACAGTATCTCTTGGCACGTATTGCACCAGGCCAAGAGTCTGTAAATACTGATGTTGCAGGCTCTGGTCCATCAAACACCGCCCAACTGTGGGTGTAGGCGACCCGGGTTACGCATCAATGTCAGGGCATTTAAATAGGCTTTGGCACTGGCGACTAATATATCGGTATCTGCACCCTGACCATTGATAATACGTCCATCTTTCTCAAGCCGAACAGTAACACCGCCCTGAGAGTCAGTACCTTCGGTTACTGCATTCACCGAATACAGCTGCAGGGTGGTTTCACTGCTAACCAGCTTTTCAATGGCATTAAAGATCGCATCAACAACACCATCGCCAGATGCTTCGGCGCTGTGTTGTTTATCCTGATAATCAATCACAATCTTAGACTGCGGCGCCTGCCCCGATTTGGATAGAACCTCAAGGTCGACTAAGGTTAAGGCATCAGCTTCAGTGCCCATCTGCACATCGGAAACCAGAGCCTGTAAATCCTCATCAAAGATTTCACGCTTTTTATCTGCCAGGGCCTTAAAGCGCAAAAACACATCATTGAACTCTTCTTTGCTATCAAATTTAATACCCAACTCATCAAGACGCGATGCCAGTGCTGCACGACCAGATAATTTACCTAGGGATAACTTGTTAGTACTCCAGCCAACATCTTCGGCTTTCATGATTTCGTAGGTTTCACGGAATTTTAAAATTCCGTCTTGGTGAATACCTGATTCGTGCGCAAAAGCGTTGGCGCCGACAATCGCCTTGTTAGGCTGCACGGGGAAACCGGTGATACTGGATACCAAACGCGAGGTTGGCACTATATGTACAGTCTCTATATTGGTTTCAACGGGGAATACATCGCGGCGGGTGCGAATAGCCATCACTAACTCTTCAAGGGAGGCATTGCCTGCCCGCTCACCCAAACCATTGATCGTACATTCAACCTGCCGCGCACCGTTCTGCACCGCAGCTAAACTATTCGCCACGGCTAACCCCAGATCATTGTGGCAGTGCACCGAGAAAATCGCCTTATCGGCATTGGGTACGATATTTAATAAACGCTTGACCATTGAGCCATATTCACCGGGATCTGAATAACCGACGGTATCGGGCAGATTGATAGTGCGTGCACCGGCATTGATCACCGCTTCGGTAATCCGGCACATAAAATCAAACTCGGTACGGCTGGCATCTTCGAGGGAAAATTCAACATCATCAATCAAACTGCGAGCGATTTTTACCGCCCCTACTGCCTGCTCAAGAACCTGATCTGGCTCCATTTGCAGTTTGTATTTCATATGAATCGGGGACGTCGCAATAAACGTGTGAATACGCCCAGCATTGGCGCCTTTTAGGGCTTCTGCGGCACGTTCAATATCACCTCTAATTGCTCGTGACAGGCTACAGATACGGCTTTCGGTAATCGTATTGGCAATCGCCTGTATAGCTGCAAAATCACCCTGACTGGAAATTGCAAAGCCCGCTTCAATGACGTCGACGCGCATTTTTTCCAAGGCTTTGGCGATACGTACTTTTTCATCTTTAGTCATGGATGCGCCGGGACTCTGCTCACCATCGCGCAATGTGGTATCAAAAATAACTAAATTGTCTTTAGACTGGGTCTTCATGATGTCTTCTATTCCTAATTCGAGCCACGCATTGTTTTAATGCGATTACTTTAATGCGGTTTTTTAAGAGCTTATGTTAACAGCGTCTTTTAATGGCTACATTGTAAAACGGATTCACCCCCTGTGGGGCTAGAATTTCATTGCAACTAGAGCAATGAACGAAATTTTGGATAAGGTCTAACGATAGATGCCCCTCAGGGCAGGAGGAGAAGTAATCCAGATACAGAATATAAAGGCGCAGAAAAAGCAGTCGCAAGACTGATTTTCGCTGTCACTGTATCGGTGGGATTACTCATAGGTCTATTCAAACAGTTTTTTACTCTGATGCCAAGGCCAAAATCACTTAGGCTTTATCGGCAGCGGATCGAATTATTTTTTTCCACGCCCAGATCACTGGTGCGGAAAAACTAAATATAGTCGCCAGAATAAAAAGAATCCGCGGTGGATCAATCGTAATCACCACAAAGCCCATAACGATCGACAGAATCACCATAAACGGCACCTTGCCGCGTAGATCGAATTCTTTGAAGCTTGGGTATTTAAAATTAGAAACCATCAACAGACCTACTGCTGCAGTCAATACAGCACCGGTCACCGACAAGAGCAGTGATGGCACAATATCCGAGGTCGACCAGATAAAACCAGCAACCAGAGCCGCCGCCGCAGGGCTGGGTAAACCTGTGAAAGTTTTGTTATCAGCCAATTCAGCCTGAACGTTAAAGCGCGCAAGACGCAGTGCCGCACAGGATGCATAGACAAAAGCCGCCGCTAATCCCAGTTTGCCGAGATCGCTAACACCCCAACCATAGGCAACCACCGCCGGTGCCACACCAAACGAAACCATATCTGAGAGGCTATCGTACTGCACGCCAAAGTCACTCTGGGTATTGGTCATACGGGCAACGCGACCATCGAGACCGTCAAAAATCATTGCCGCAAAAATAGCCATTGCAGCAAATTCATACTGACCACTAAAGCCAGATAGCACCGCGTAAAAACCACCGAATAGTGCGCCGGTGGTTAGTATATTCGGCAGTAAGTAGATGCCTTTACGGCGCACAGACTTATCCCCTGCCGCTGGCGGCTTTAGGTCTACAACCTTTTCTGTCTGGTCTACTTCATCAATCATGATGCTTCCTTTTAGCGTTTAACTTTTAACTTTCAACGTTTAAGTAAGAATATTTATGCGGGCATTATAAGCCTTTGGCCTTATAAAAAGCAGTCTAGCTATTCTAAATAGCAGTGATGCATTTTATCCAGATCTGCCTGGGTTAAACCAAGTGCCGATATCAGATAGTTTTTAACATCGCCATAGTTGGTATCTATGGCGTCGAGGAAGGCAATAATATTGTCCTGATGGACAGAGCAGTAGGGTATCAACCAATCGCGATCCCATTGCTCAACCTTGGCATCGCGGAGGTGGTCTTCGACAATGGCAATCAATTTATCCGAATCGTAATGCTCCAGAGTAAGCATATAGTCTTGAATAATAGTTTCTCGGGGTACATCCAGCGCAGATAAAATCAATGCGGCAGCCATACCGGTGCGGTCTTTACCTGCAGAGCAGTGAAAGACTGAGGCATTATCGGCATTATCTATAATGTGGCGCATAAAGCGACTAAACGCTGGGATAACCACTTCAATGCAGGAACTGTAGGAGTTAACCACTAATTGATGAGAGGACTCGGCGGTCAGCTCACCCTCAAATAAAAATTCCCAAAAGCGAGAAATATCACCAATCGAGATCTGATAATCATCTACAAAATCGGCACGAATGGCACAGCTAGGTGACTGAGCCTGCTCGTCACTGCGCCGAAAGTCATGCACTCGACTGATGCCAATCTGCTCCAACGTATTCAGATCATTGTCACTGAGAGCTGCAAGGTGACCACAGCGCATAATCTTCCGCCATTTAACCGTGCGGCCATCCTTATTGATGTAACCACCTATATCGCGAAAATTAATCCCGCCATCTAGGGCAACTACTCTGGTCATGCTATTTTTCATGCTTACCTACGACTCGTTTTGGGTTTATTTTTCTACGCGAACAATACTAAAACGGCCCACTATAAAGCGAGCCGTTTTAGATACTAGCATTAAGAAAAAATCTTAGTTCTTATCTTTATCAACCAATGCATTCTTGGTGATCCAAGGCATCATGCCGCGTAACTCAGCGCCCACTTTTTCAATCGGGTGTGCTGCGTTATTACGACGATATGCTGTCATAGAAGGATAGTTCATTGCACCTTCAGTAATAAACATCTTCGCGTACTCTCCGTCCTGAATGCGCTTAAGTGCATTCTTCATGGCCAGACGTGATTCGGCGTTGATAACTTCAGGGCCAGTCACATACTCACCGTACTCAGCATTGTTAGAGATCGAGTAGTTCATATTGGCAATACCACCCTGATACATCAGGTCAACAATCAGTTTGAGTTCGTGAAGACATTCAAAGTAGGCCATTTCAGGGGCATAACCCGCTTCGGTCAATGTTTCGAAACCAGCTTTAACTAGTTCTACTGCACCACCACAAAGAACCGCCTGCTCACCGAACAAATCAGTTTCAGTCTCATCTTTAAAAGTAGTTTCGATAATACCTGTGCGTCCACCGCCCACACCTGAAGCATAAGACATAGCCACTTTTTTGGCATTGCCAGTCGCATCTTGATAGATCGCAACCAAATCGGGGATACCACCGCCATTTACAAATTCGTTACGCACTGTGTGGCCTGGCGCTTTTGGTGCAATCATAATGACGTCGAGGTCAGCGCGTGGCACAACCTGGTTGTAATGGATAGCAAAACCATGAGCAAAAGCTAGAGTCGCGCCCTGCTTGATGTTTGGCTGAATCTCATCGCGGTAAAGCTGTGATTGAAACTCATCAGGCGTCAGGATCATAACCAGATCAGCACCGGCAACAGCGGCGGGTACGTTATCTACTTTAAGGCCAGAGGCCTCTGCTTTGGCTACCGAAGCAGATCCAGCGCGCAGACCAACAGTTACGTCAACACCAGAATCTTTAAGGTTGTTGGCATGGGCGTGGCCCTGAGATCCATAACCAATAATGGCAACTTTCATACCTTTAATGATGGAGAGGTCACAGTCTTTGTCGTAATAAACTTGCATTGATTTCACCTAATATTTAAAAGATTTTGTTTAAAAGCACTGCGGTTAAACAGCACTAGTGTTTAAAAAAATTTACACCCGTAAAAATTTGTCACCGCGAGAGATGCCTGAAACACCGCTTCTCACCACTTCCATAATACCCATCTCCCGAACTGCCTCGATAAAGGCATCCAGCTTATCGCTGTCACCAGCTAGCTGTACGGTATAGGTCATTGGAGTCACATCAACGATATGCCCCCTAAAGATTTCCACACAGCTTTTTAATTCTGTACGGATATCATTTTCTGTGGCCTTGATTTTAACCAACATCAACTCACGTTCAATATGCGAACCCACAGTTAAATCTACAACTTTAATCGTATCAATCAGCTTATGCAGCTGCTTAACGATCTGCTCGGCCATATGATCATCACCCTGCGTAGTAAGTGTTAATCGCGATAGAGTGTCATCATCAGTAGGCGCAACCGTCAATGTGTCGATATTATAACCGCGCTGGGCAAATAGACCGACAACTCTTGATAGAGCACCTGATTCATTTTCTAAAAGAATAGAGATTATCCGTTTCATTAGGTTCTCTCCGTCTTGTTCAACCACAGATCACGCATCGAACCACCTGGCATTTGCATGGGGTAAACATGCTCAGAGCGATCGACATCAATATCCATAAATACCACACGATCTTTCATGGCGAAGCATTCACGCATCTTTTCTTCGAGCTCATCGATATGGGTGATTTTCATACCCACATGGCCATAGGCCTCGGCCAGCTTTACAAAATCAGGCAATGAATCTTCATAGACGCTCTCGGAGTAGCGACTGCTGTAATTCATATCTTGCCACTGACGAACCATACCCAGAGCAGCATTATTAAGATTGATAATTTTTACCGGCAAATTGTGCTGACTACAGGTGGATAATTCCTGAATATTCATCTGGATACTGCCCTCACCAGTAACGCAGGCAACTGACTTATCAGGGAATGCCAATTGGCAACCCATTGCCGCGGGCAAACCAAAGCCCATGGTGCCAAGGCCACCAGAGTTGATCCAGGTGCGCGGCTTATCAAACAGATAATACTGCGCGGCAAACATCTGATGCTGACCAACATCGGTGGTAACAATCGCCTCACCATTGGTGATCTTATAAAGCATCTTGATAACATCCTGCGGCTTGATGCAATTGCCGGAGCTCTCTTCATAGCGCGAGGCGGTATAAATACCCTTATCCGCACGCCACTGGTCGAGCTGCGCCCACCACTCAGCTATTGCGTCAGCATTCGGTTCAATATCCATCTGCTCGTTGATGCTAAGCATTTCGGTAAGAACCGCTGTACAGGTCCCTACAATCGGAATATGCGCATCAATATTTTTCGAAATCGAGGTTGGATCAACGTCAACATGAATAATCGTTGCGTGAGGACAAAACTTTTCCAAATCATTGGTCACTCGATCGTCAAAGCGCGCGCCAATCGCAAAAATGACATCCGCATGGTGCATCGCGGTATTGGCCTCAAATGTACCGTGCATACCCAACATGCCCAGATACTGTCGATCAGTTCCCGGGTAGCCACCGAGACCCATAAGGGTATTGGTGACGGGGTAATTCAGTTTTTGAGCTAGAGCGATCAACTGCTCAGAGGCATTGTCGATAACCACACCGCCACCGGCATAAATGACCGGGCGCACAGCTTCAATAAGCGTTTTAACTGCACGTTTAATCTGCCCACGGTGACCCTTATCAGTCGGCTGATAAGAGCGCATCTTAACTTCACTTGGATAGCTGTAAGCTGCCTTGTAGCTGGGATCGGTAACATCCTTGGGAATATCGACGACAACCGGACCGGGACGGCCGGTGGATGCAATATAGTAGGCTTTGGCAATGGTCTCGGCGATATCTTCGGCGCGAGTAACCAAAAAGCTGTGCTTAACGATAGGACGTGAAACACCCACCATGTCAGTTTCCTGAAAGGCATCCTGACCAATTTTGGTCAAGGGCACCTGTCCAGAGATAACCACAAGGGGAATAGAATCCATATAGGCAGTGGCAATGCCGGTAATAGCATTGGTTGCACCTGGACCTGAGGTCACCAGAGCGGTACCCACTTCACCTGTAGCACGAGAATAACCATCAGCAGCGTGAACGGCAGCCTGCTCATGGCGAACTAAAATATGATGTACGTCGTCCTGTCGATACAGGGCGTCGTAGATATGCAGTGCAGCTCCGCCTGGGTAACCCCAAACATTCTTAATACCTGCATCTTTTAAAGCGCGGATTAAAATATCACCGCCGGATAAGAGTTCCACAATATGTCCTCAAAAATATTTACATTCGGGACGTTTCGCAGTGGCAATTAGCTGTTACATCAGAAGTGACGCCGCGATTGCGGCAAGATCCAGTCACACGGGTAAGTGTTTTTTGACTGTAGCTGGCACATTGGATACTAGCGCCTTCGCTTGTGATGACCAGCGGCATGGGTAACGCCAACCTGGTACTTTGTCCAAATTTCTGTAGCAATACGCACAGAACTTGGGCAATTTAACACTTTTCAGCGGTTATTCAAAGCACTGTAAAATAATTTAGCTTTACTATGGATTCTAAAATCTATACTAAAAGTAACTTAAGCTAACAATGGATAAATTTTAAAATAGGGATATAGGATGAAATTAGCGTTATTAATAACTTGCCTGGCCGTATTAACCGGCCTTTCCACATCGGTTACCGCTGAAAAATATTACAAATGGGTGGATAAGAATGGCGCCACTCACTACAGTGCAAATCCGCCAAGCGATATCTCGGCAACTCTAATTAAGATAAAAGCAGGTAACCCCGAAAAGATTACTGATCAATCTGACAGTTCGACAAATTCATCTATAGAGAGCAATAAAACAGATGAGTCTTCGACAATCGAAAGCGCCGAATCTCCTCTAACACAAAGTCAGACTTCTGAAATTCAAGAACCAACCGAAGAGCAACTCGCAGTTCAGCGCACTAATTGCGCCACTGCAAGCCGTAAATTGATCGCACTGGAAAATGCTGGGCGCGTGCGGCAATTAGATGAACAGACTGGAGAGTATCGCTATCTTCCGGATGAGAAAAAACGCGCGGAGATATCTAAAATGCGCAACTACTTAAGATCCAATTGTCGCGACAGATAGCACTTCAAATCTTAGGTTAAAAACGTATTACTCAGCCAACTGGGTGGGAATAGTATTTGTCGATCGCTCAACTGTATTGTCAGCATTCAGATAGACCAGTTTGGGCCTGTGCTGGGCAGCTTCCTCGGTAGAAAATTGACCATAGGTAGCGATAATGATTCTGTCGCCGACCTGACACTTACGGGCAGCGGCGCCATTGATCGAGATAATGCCCGAACCGGGCTCTGCGACAATAATGTAAGTGGTAAAGCGCTCACCATTGGTGACGTTATAGATATCAATCTGTTCAAATTCCTGCATACCTGAAATTTTCAATAAATCTGCATCAATGGCGCAGGAACCGTCATACCAGAGTTCCGCCTGAGTGACGGATGCCATATGTAACTTAGCTTTTAAAAATGTAGATAACACCAATAATCTCCGTTTAAAATTTCGCTTATCAATCCAAATTAATACTTAAATTATCAATCAATCGCGCCGCACGGGTAAAAATAGCACCAAGAATAGTTATTTCAAGGTCATCCTCAGCCGCAGGATCTAATGTTTTGCTGTTACTAACAGTAATATAGTCTGTTTTAAAACCCGCATCAGCAATCCGCTGGATAGCCATGGTCTCAAGCTCAGTGAAGTTACGCGCACCGGTTTTAATCTGCTCAGCGATCCACTCCAGACTCTCTTTGAGTACAACAACATTGGGCCGTTCATCCGCGGTGATATAAGTGTTTCGCGAACTCATCGCCAAACCATCAGCCTCGCGATGGATCGGTGCCGCGGTGATCTGCATCGGCATGCACAGATCCTCAACCATACGACGAATAACCGCCAACTGCTGGTAGTCTTTGATACCAAAGATTGCCTCATCTGGCTGCACAATATTGAACAGCTTGGTCACCACCGTGGTAACACCCTCAAAATGACCCGGGCGGCTAGCTCCGCACAACACATCAGTCATACTCGGACAAATCACACGGCTTTGGGTGTCGAGACCATTGGGGTACATCTCGGTATCTTCGGGATGAAAGAGGTAGTCACAACCGCTATCGCGAAGCTTGTCACAGTCGACCTGATAGGTGCGCGGATATTTATCCCAATCCTCATTGAGACCAAACTGTAGTGCATTGACAAAAATAGAACAGACAACAATATCGCAGCTGCTGCGAGCCTGCTCAACCAACGCCAAGTGACCCTCGTGAAGATTGCCCATAGTAGGGACAAAACCAATTCGCAAGCCCTTGAGACGGCAAGCTTTTAAAACCTCTCGAAGACCACTGACAGTGTGGAAAATCCTCATTATCAATTACCCTAGTAACAGCGATTTAATCTTCGACGAAGTAATCGCCAGCCAGATTTTCAAATCGTGTGTATTTACCCATAAATGCCAGTCGGCAGGTACCGATAGGGCCATTTCGCTGCTTGCCAATAATAATTTCAGCACTACCCTTATCAGGACTGTCTTCGTTATAAACCTCGTCCCGATAAAGGAAAACGATAACGTCGGCGTCCTGCTCAATGGCGCCAGATTCTCGAAGGTCCGAGTTGATTGGGCGCTTATTAGGACGCTGCTCAAGATTACGACTGAGCTGCGAGAGCGCAATCATTGGGCATTCATATTCACGGGCCATATTTTTAAGCTCACGGGAAATCTGTGAGATTTCCTGAACACGCCCTTCACCCGGATTGCTGCCACTCATCAACTGCAGATAATCGATCATAATCATGCCTGGCTGAGCCTGCTTGATAATCGCTTCCATATCTGCCGGTGCGTCTGAACCGTGTTCCTGATGCCATTGCTGACGCAACTGCTCAACGCGCTCACGGGTGAACTGTTTGATTCGATTGCGCATTTCAAGGGGGGTAATACCGGAGGTATCATCAATAAACAGCGGACGGTCTTTAAGTCTCTGGGCGGCACTACTGAGACGCGGCCAATCATCTTCGGTCAGATTACCGGAGCGCATACGGGTTTGGTCTATTTTACCAATTGATGACAGCAAACGAATAATTAACTGACTGGCTGGCATTTCGAGAGAAAATACCAATACTGGCTTGTCCTGATTAAGGGCCGCATGTTCGACCATATTCATCGCAAAGGCCGTCTTACCCATTGAGGGTCGGCCAGCGACAATCACCAAATCAGAGTGCTGCCAACCTGAGGTCATGCCATCGAGATCTTTAAATCCGGTGCTCATACCAGTAATATCAGCATCGTTTTTAAACAGCTCATCAAGTCGCTCAACCGCTTCTTTAAGCAGCGAGTTAACTTCTTTAAAACCGCCTTTTTTGGGACGATTTTCAATAATTTCCTGCAGTCGACTCTCAGCTTCAGCAAGTAGTTTAGAGCTATCCCAACCCAGAGGGTTGTAGCCCTTGCGAACAATATCGCTTGCGGCACCAATTAGCTGGCGGACAATTGAACGCTCAAGAACAATCTGCGTATAAGCTTGGATATTTGCTGAACTAGGCGTGCTACTGGCCAGATCAACAAGATATTCTGCACCACCAATACTGGCAAGTTCATTGCTATTTAGCAGTGACTCACCAAGTGTAATGGGATCAAAGGGCTGGCCGGCCTCAGCCAGACTGGTCATCGCGTTAAAGATTAACTGATGGTCTGTATTATAAAAATCTGTATCAGATAAAATTTCGGCAATAGCGTCAAAGGCATCATTTTTTAGCATCAATCCGCCGAGCACAGCCTGTTCTGCCTCTACAGAATGAGGGAGTGGCTGACTAGCGGCAGGCTCTGCAAATAATGCTTCGTTCATTTCTTTGACTACTAACCTATTTTGCTAACTTGTATAGAAGACATACGAAAACGGCACTGCATCTTATTCAGAAGCAGTGCCGTTTTGCAATAAATTTACCCAGATTTTTCGGGGATTTATTCAGCTTCAACAATAACAGTGATGTTTTGGATGACATCAACATGTAGCTGACACTCAACCGTAAACTCGCCAACAAAACGGATTGGACCTTCCGGCATGTTGATTTCACTCTTGTTGATATCACCACCAGCAGCAACAAGCGCCTCTTCCAGTTCGCGGACACCCACAGAACCGAACAGCTTACCTTCGTCACCAGCAATTGCAGTGATAGTAATAGCACCCAAAGCTTCAAGTAATTTAGCACGGCCTTCAGCGCGAACTAACTTGTCAGCTGCATTGGCTTCGAGCTCTGCACGACGCAGTTCGAATGCCGCAGAGTTCGCTTCAGTAGCGAAAACAGCCTTGCCCTGGGGAATCAGGTAGTTGCGACCGAAGCCAGCTTTAACATTAGCTCTGTCACCAATACCACCCAACTTACCGATTTTTTCTAAAAGAATGACTTCCATCTTAATATCCTCATTTCACACGTGGCTCAAGAGTTGCGATTTTTAAAGGCCGCAAGCCTAGAGCGTAAATTCAATATGCTATCAACCAACCCAAGGCCGACTAACACAGTACCTGTTGGGCCAATAAAAAATAACCCAAAGTACATTAATCCAAGCCAATGCGTACCCAAACCCATCAATTTGACACTTGAGTGAACCAGCGCCACACCAGCAATTAACAGCGGCAGTGACATCAATTCAACCCAGGGCCTGTATTCAAGAGGCAAACCCACACCAGCAATAACAAAAGCAATTAAGATAAGTGCAACCGGCTGATCTAATTTAAATCCTTGGAATTCCTCTTGAAATCCGCCGGGATTAAATAACAGCGCCTGCCACCATCTTGAAACAATCAGGCCAAAGACTGCAGTAGATCCAATTAGCCAAGCCAACATGCCCAGCACAAAGGTTCTATCGGGAGAGAAGTTAAGCTCATCCGATATCTCTGCCTGTGCAGTAATCTGAGCAAAAAACTCAGCGACCTTCACAACAACTAGATCGACATCAGCGCTGGCAAAAATGCCAAAAGATAAAGCCGCTAGAGCACTGGCTAATCCTGTCGCGACTAATGTCCACTGCCAGGATGCGGTATTGCGTAACACATTGGCAACAACTGCAATCACTATTAATGCCGCTAAAGGCACTAATACCATCAGAGGGCTGACATCACTGGCCATATACAGCGCCAACCAGGGCAATACAGCCCACAGCGTAACAATCAAACCTTCCGAACTATCTTTGCGCAGTGACACTAGACCAATTGTTGCTGGACTAACCAGCGGTAGCAACCAGCCAAAAAGTGCCACAGCACATGCCTGAGCACGCCCGCGCATAATAATTTCAGCAAGGGCTCGCAAAGTTTCTAACCTCTAATTACTTATGGCTGTCAGTGTAAGGCAGCAACGCAATATAACGAGCGCGCTTTATAGCTTCTGACAGTTCACGCTGATAGCGCGCTTTAGTTCCAGTAATACGGCTTGGAACAATCTTGCCGCTCTCGGAAACATAGCCTTTCAGCGTATCTAAATCTTTATAATCAATTTCAGGAGCACCTTCGGCACTGAAACGACAAAACTTTCGACGACGTACAAACTTAGCCATTATTCTTCTCCCTCTTTCGCTTCAGGCTGCTCTTCTACAGCAACTTCTTCTGCCGCAGGCTCTTCTGCTGCTGCTTTTTCTGCTGCTGCAGCCTTAGCTGCTGCATCTTCAGCGGCTTTCGCCTCGTCAGCTTTTTGCTTGGCAACAGCGCGACGTTCACGGGCTTCTTTATCAGCTTTTTCTGCATTTTCAAGCTTCATAATCGGAGATTCAGCTGTAACTGCCTCATCGCGACGAATAACCAAGCTACGCAGAACCGCATCATTGTATCGGAAAGTAGAATTAAGCTCGTCAAGAACGTCCTGACCACATTCGACGTTCATCAAAATGTAGTGAGCTTTGTGAATTTTGTTGATTGGGTATGCCAGTTGACGGCGACCCCAGTCTTCTAGACGGTGGATCTTGCCTTCGCCCGCTTCGATTGAAGCAGTGTAACGCTCGATCATACCGGAAACTTGCTCGCTCTGGTCCGGATGGACTAGAAACACGATTTCATAGTGACGCATTGTATCTCCTCAAGGATTGAAAGCTTCCCACTTACGACATCTGGCCGCAGTAGTGAAGCAAGGAGTGCCCAAGTTAAACCCGGACGCTGTAAGGCGCGCTATTGTAGTGAGTTGACCTGCCCGTTGCAACCGCCATTTTCAGACTGTTTTAATGAGGGGTTTTAACGCTTTCTGTGGGTGGTTTAGCCGGTACATCGGAGTACTGACTAACATTTAAAATCGAACGAACATTGGTGCGCGGTCGATCTAGCATTGCAGTGATAGCCATCTCTTCAAAGGCAACCATAATATGAAACACAATCACCGCCTGAAAGAATAGATCCCAGCCTAGTAAAGTCAGCGAATAATAGGCTGGCGCCATAAGCACTGCAGCGGTCTTAGCCCCCAGAGTGTGATAGCTTGGATACTCTCCAAATTTACCTAGGGCATAGGCGACTGGTACCACAAAAGAGAGCGTAGCAGCGACTACAAACCATACCTGCTGAGAAAATATCTGCGGCCAAATCCAATACAGACCTAGAATCATAGCCCCATAGGTCAGCACATCCCCCCAGCTATCCAATTTTGCGCCCAAATCGGTGGCCTGATTTAATCTTCTCGCCAAATAACCATCAAACACATCACTGAGAAGCGATATCGCCAGCACCATCAAAAATACCTGCGCATTGGCCGAGTAAGCCAGAATCACTAAGACCGGAACCAAAACCAATCGGGTCATACTCAACATATTAGGTATCGAGACTATTTTTTCTTTTACCACATCCATGGCCTTCCCTTTGATGATCGATTTAATTCTATACCAATTAGAATAGACGATAAAAGCCCGCAAGCTATCAATATCATCTGAAAAATATCAAACGCGCCTCTGGCGGACAATCTCAAACAGACAGATACCTGTAGCAACAGATACATTCAAGCTACTCACCTCTCCCGCCATAGGCAGCTTGGCCAAATAATCACACTGTTTGCGCGTCAATTGGCGCATCCCAGCTCCCTCGGCACCCATCACCAAAACAATCGGGCCTTTTAAATCTAGATCATAGACATACTGCTCCGCCTCACCAGCCGTACCTACCACCCAAGCACCCTGCTGCTGGAGCTTCTCTAAGGTGCGAGTCAGGTTAGTCACCATCACTAGCGGCATGGTTTCCGCTGCACCGCAGGCCACCTTGGAAACCACCGGCGTCAAACCCACCGAGTTATCTTTGGGCACGATTACTGCGTGCACCCCAGCACCCTCAGCAGAACGCAGACATGCGCCCAAATTATGCGGATCAGTGACACCGTCCAACATCAGGAAAAAAGCCTCAGGGCCTTTTTCTTCGGCCAAGCTTAATAAAAAGTTTTCGTTGTAGGTTTCACCCGGACTACAGAGCGCCATAACCCCCTGATGTCGCCCCTCGGCTTTTTCATCAAGTCTCTTCGCGGTTGACCACTGCAGAGTAACGCCGTGCTGTTCTGCCAATTTGTGAATTTTTTGCAGCCTATCATCCTGACGTCCGCGCTGCACATGTAGCTCACGCACCCGCTGAGGCGCTGACTTAAGCATGGTCTGCACCGCATGAATACCGTAAATCCAATCCACAAAAATCTCCTGAATAAGTTAGTGACCTAAAATAGTCGATTGCGCATTGTACTGGCTTTCGGCAGAATTCGAAGATGATTCATTTTGAAAAGCCTTAATTTATGACTGACGCTACCACACAAACCACCGATCAATCTTCCAATCGGCCAAATCATCTTCTACCAACGGCAAATTTACTGCGACGGTTTGCGGCACTGATCTACGATGTTTTTTTATTATTTGCCATCACCCTAGCTTACGCCGCTCTGCTACTGCTGGTGAAAGTAATCTTCAACGGCACCGACGGACTAGAGGATATTCAGCCCGGTCCATTTCTGCAGTGGCTGAGCGTTGCAGGCTGGCTGTTGGCGCTCGCCAGCTACTACTTTATATGCTGGCGTAAACAGGGCCAGACGCTGGGAATGAAATCATGGCGCCTAAGATTGCAACAGCCGGATGGTTGCCTGGCTAGCCCTGAGCAATGCATTAAGCGCAGTGTACTGGCAACCCTATCACTGGGGTTTTTAGGCATTGGCTATCTCTGGTGCCTACTGCCATCAAATAAAGCCTGCCTTCATGACATTTACACTGGCACCGAAGTTGTTGTGCTGCCACCCTCTAAATAAAAGAAAGGGCAAGCCATTATGAGTGACGCTAAAGACAAGCTGGTACTGGCAATGGATCAGGGAACAACCTCATCGCGAGCGATTCTCTTTGACAGTAACTATGCCATTGTCGAGCAGGCTCAGTATGAATTTGAGCAGCACTTTCCCAATTCAGGCTGGGTTGAGCACAGCGCCATAGATATTTGGCAAACCAGTCTCGATACCGCCAGAGAGGCCATCGCCAAAGCCGCCGTAAGCCCATCGCAGATTGCCAGTATCGGCATTACCAACCAGAGAGAAACTAGCCTCATCTGGGACCGGAACAGCGGCGAACCGATTCATAATGCTATTGTCTGGCAAGATCGACGCACTACAGATCTGTGCAATAAACTGAAAGCAGAGGGTCATGAGCCCATGGTGAGCAGTAAGACTGGTCTGTTGCTCGACCCCTATTTCTCTGCGACAAAAATCGCCTGGCTACTGGACAACGTTGCAGGCGCTCGCGACCGAGCCGAGCGCGGCGAACTGGCTTTTGGCACCATGGACAGCTGGTTACTGTGGAATTTAACCGCGGGGAAATCCCACGCCACCGACGCCACCAATGCCTCACGTACCCTGCTCTACAATATTCACAGCGGTGAATGGGATGAGGAACTGCTAATATTGTTCAACATACCTCGCTCACTCCTTCCAGAGGTTAAAGACTGCGCAGCTGATTTTGGCAGTACTGATTTGTTTGGCGATCCGATTGCCGTGATGGGTATAGCTGGCGACCAACATGCCGCCACTCTGGGCCAAGCCTGCTTCGAAAAAGGTATGCTCAAGTCGACCTATGGTACCGGCTGCTTTGCGCTGTTAAATACCGGCGAGACCGCCGTTGCCTCTAAAAATAGATTGCTCACCACTATCGCCTATCAACTGGATGGCAAAGTCACCTATGCGCTCGAAGGCTCAATCTTTATCGCTGGTGCCGCCGTTCAGTGGCTGCGGGATGGCATAGGCATTATTGACTCGGCCAGTCAATCCGGTGAGCTAGCAGCACAGGCAGATGAAAATCAACAGGTTTATATGATCCCAGCTTTTACCGGACTCGGTGCACCCTGGTGGGATCCTAACGCGCGCGGCGCACTGATAGGATTAACACGCGGCACGGGCCCTGCGGAAATTTCCCAAGCCGCACTGGAATCAGTCTGCTATCAAACCTTGGATCTACTCAATGCCATGCACGCCGACTGGCAACAAAACGCCAAAACCGTTCTGCGCGTCGATGGCGGCATGGTAGCCAGCGACTGGACTATGCAGCGGCTTGCCGATATTTTGCAGGCCCCGATTGACCGACCGGTTATTGCTGAAACTACCGCATTGGGCGCCGCTTGGCTGGCCGGTTCTCGGGCCGGTGTCTGGCCCGATCAGCAGGGTTTTGCTGAGAGCTGGCGCCTAGATAAACATTTTGATCCGCAGATGTCAGAGCAACAGCGCAACGCAAAGGTTGCCGGCTGGAATGATGCCGTCCAGCGTGTACTCGTCGATTAAATAGCGTTACGGCTTCAAACCATTAATCATCAACCACTAACCACTGGCGCGCTAATCAGCGCAGAGACTTAGAGTTTACCTATGCTGTCTTACCGTCACAGTTTTCATGCAGGCAATCATGCCGATGTCCTCAAACACAGCGTTCAATCTTTGATCCTGCAATCCCTTAAAGTAAAGGATAAAGCCTTCGTTTATATCGACACCCACGCCGGTGCTGGCTGCTACGATCTGCACTCAAAAGAGATGGATAAAACCGGCGAATATTTGGACGGTATTAATCGCCTATGGCAGCAGGATTGCCCTGTAGAACTGCAACCCTTTATGGATGTCATCAAAGCCCTGAATGTCGATGGCGAGCTGCGCAGCTACCCCGGCAGCCCCCTGCTGGCAAAAGAACTCTGCCGTCGTCAGGATCGACTGCGACTGAGTGAGTTACACCCAGCAGACTTTCCACGCCTGCAATCATTGTTTAAACAAGATCGACGCACCCAGATTGATAAATTAGACGGATTCTCCAACCTCAGAGCCGCACTGCCACCTATAGAGCGCCGGGGAATGGTATTGATAGACCCGCCCTACGAACTCGATCATGAGTACAGCGATGTCGTAAAGGGCGTAATGGAGGGTTTAAAACGCTGGGCCAGTGGAACCTTTGTTATCTGGTATCCGGTTGTTCACAGCGACGATGTGAGCTTTCTCGAACGTAAATTCTCTGCACCGGAGCTACCCGCAACACTGCAGATCGAACTCAATGTGCTCGCCGAAAATAACCGCTACGGCATGACAGGTTCGGGGATGATTGTTATCAATCCACCTTGGAAGCTAGAACAGCAAATGAGTGATATCTTACCCTGGCTGGTAACCACCTTGGGACAATCGCCCAAAGCGGGGTTCAAGCTAAGGTGGCTGGTCCGAGAAAGCTAGAAAATTTCATGAAATCCATGAGTTAACTGAGCTATAAACCGAACTATAATTCAGGTTCTGGCGGTCGAGAGCGGTGCGCCGCCTTCTCTGCCTTCTTCTCAGCTCTGCGTCGCTCAGCAGCCTCTTGAGCAGCATTGCCAATATGTTCTTCACCGCGCTCCTTGGCGAGCTTTACCTGTTTTTGACGCTCCGCAAAGCGCTGTTTTTGCTCCTCATCTACAGTGCCATAACAGTGGTGACATGAAAGTCCCTCCTGATAATGCTGATGTTCTTTCTCCTGCTCGGTAATCGGCATACGACAGGCGTGACACTGATCGTAGGAACCTCGTTTCAAATCGTGATCCACAGCAACGCGGTTATCGAAAACAAAGCACTCCCCAGACCAAAGAGTCTGCTCTTTCGGCACCTTTTCTAAATATTTTAAAATGCCGCCCTCGAGATGGTAGACCTGATCAAAGCCCTGCTCTTTCATATAGGCCGTGGACTTTTCACAGCGGATACCGCCGGTACAAAACATCGCCACTTTTTTATGCTTTTCCGGATCCAGATTTTCTTCCGCCCAGGCGGGGAACTCACGGAAGGTTTTGGTCTTTGGGTCCACGGCATTTTCAAAGGTGCCAATCTCTACTTCGTAGTCATTGCGGGTATCCACCAATACCACATCCGGATCGGAAATCAGCGCATTCCAATCTTCCGGCTTAACGTAGGTGCCAACAACCTGCTTGGGGTCTATACCCTCAACACCCATGGTGACAATTTCATTTTTAAGCTTAACCTTGGTGCGATAAAAAGGTATCTCGGAATGATAGGACTCTTTGGTATCTATATTTTCCAGACCCGGCTGCTGGCCCAGCCACTTTAGCAGCGCGTCGACCCCTTCACGGGTACTGGAGACAGTGCCATTAATACCCTCTTTCGCCAACAGCAAAGTGCCAAACACATTGTTCGCGGTCATAGCGTTTAAAAGAGGCTCACGCAGGGCTGCATAATCTGGCAGTGTGACAAACTTGTAGAGTGCGCAGGAGACATATTGTTCGGACATAAATTACCTTGGAAATATTACCGCGTTAGCAAAATCTATTGGACTGACATTTAGCCGAGGCATTGTAACAAATCAAGAATAGCTTCGGCAGATATCGAATAGATCAAGTTAAAAGCACAGATGACATTACCACCTCTATCTGTATACAAAAAACTTTCTTTCTATACCCCATAAAATCAAGACACTTATAAAACTACTTTTAACGGCTTTTTATCAACTATTAATCAAACATTGCAGCGCACTCAAATAGTTCAAATCATTAGCCAACAGGTATTTTTATTAGCAAACTAGACTTCTATTGGTGCATTTTTATTGCGACCTATAAAGCCTGATAGAAAGCCCGCTTACGCCCGCAATAGCATTTACGCACTAATTAGCTGTAAGTCATGAAAATTGGCTATTTCGGCACAGAATTTGCAAATATTTCTAAATAAATTTGCAGATAATCTTACAGCGGCCCATTAATGAATAACCAGCAAACCCACAGCAATCCAGAAACGAATTACCCCGCCAGTCCGAAACCAACCGTTATGACTAAAGCGCAGAAAAAAACTATGCCGCCCGTTACAGTCAAAACCTCCAAGAGAGATAAAGTATCACGAACTATTCCGCTGATAGATCTATCTAATTTTTCCCAGCGCAGGGCAGAGATCAGCGAAAAACTTTGGGATGCTGCGACTAATTATGGTTTTTTCCAACTAGTTCACCACGGCATCCCAACCAAGGATATTGATTTTGCATTTATTCAGGCTAGTCGATTCTTTGATTTACCTGAAAGTGAAAAAACCAAATTTCCACTCCGCGCTGCTAGAAATTCTGGCTGGGAATCCAGGACACAGGTTCGGTCTTCCACAGGCCGCGCAGATGAGAAAGAGTCTTACCAAGTAACCCCCCCAAGAATGAAGGGACTGTGGCCAAAAGAATCCCAGCTACCCGGTTTTAAGAAACAGCTGTTGGCATTTGAAAATTCCTGTTGGTTCCTGAGCATGCAATTGATGAGTTGTTTTGCCGAAAAATTGGGTCTCGACAAGGATTTCTTCACCCATGCCCACAACCCAGAGCAATCGGATTATCAAAGCACATTGCGCTTGTTACACTATTACGCCAGCGATAAAACGAATGAAGACATAAAACAGACCAAGAGCAATGAAAAACCCCCTACCCCGACTCAGCAATGGTGGGCCGGCGCCCACACCGACTATGACTGTTTAACCCTATTATTTCAGCGCAACCATCAACGCGGTTTAGAGATCTGCTGCGAACAGACAAAAGAAACCCAAATCTGGGCTCCAGTGACTCCTGACGAGGGGTTAATTACCTGTAATATCGGCGATATGTTAATGCGTTGGAGCGATGATAAACTACACTCCACACCCCACCGAGTAGTAATGCCTGAGGGCAATGGGCCTTTTGGCCCGCGCCAATCTATGGCTTTTTTCTGCCAAGCAAACAGTCGACAAACTATCTATGGCCCAGAGGGCAAATATCCACCGATCAGCGCTAAGGATTACCTCAAGCACCACAGGGCAAGCAACCTTGTCGCATCCAAAGCAACATAAATATTGAGTTATTGGAGCCTTATTGCAAATAGTGATGCTTCAAATAGTCCGGTTTACAGCCAAGAACGAACCGCTCGACTCAGCTGGCAAGCCTGTTATCGAAAATAGATAGGATTTTCCACTAATCCGTATACCATTCATAAAATGAGATCTAGGTAAAATCCAGAATCTAAAACTAGCGACAAAATATTGGCCATAGAGCCGAAATAATTGAGGGAATACATTTTGATTAATAACCGACTAGCCTTAATCTGTGCTGTGCTTTTAACATTATCATTGCATGCTTGCGGCGGTGGTGGTGGTGGTGGTAACCTCCAATAGTGGCGGTTCACCTATTGATGGAACTACTGACGGTGGAGCTACTGACGGTGGAGCTACTGACGGCGGAACTACCGATGGCGGTACAGGCAATAACGGCGGAAATACCAGCACTGACACTGTAAATCCAGTAATTTCCCTTGCTGGCGAAGCGACAGTCATTCTTGAAGCGGGACAATCTTTCTTCGATCAGGGTGCAACCGCCAACGATAATGTTGATGGGTTTCTCACTCAAAATATCACCACAACAGGTTCAGTTGGCAGTGCAGCTGGCACCTATACCCTGACTTATAGCGTTCAAGATAGTGCCGGCAACAGTGCCAGTGTCACTCGAACAGTTATCATTCAAGAGGCTGATAGCGGCACTGGCAATGGGTCAGGCAATAGCGAGCCTAGCCAGATCGATATGATCGAAGGATTTGATGGCGCACTATTTGAGGATGAAACCTCTACCTATAACGTCCCAGCCAGTGCAGAGAGCTGGGCCGGTTTTGCCAATATGAACTTTGATGTCTACCCATTTTCATTTGCTGATGGCGGCACAATCACCTTTAACGCGGCTATTCCAGCCGGCGGCAGTGATACGCGCATTTACTTTCGCTTTGAGCGTATGCCCTATCCAAATGTTGGTGCGACGTTTAATCTTGATCCGATCCTAATCACCGGTGAAGCTGAGCTTGAATACACCGTAACCATCCCACCACAGAATCCAAACAACACCTACTCATCGTTCCTCATGTATATAGTCGATCGCGATTCTCCGGTTATCGTTAAAAATATTTACGTGACCGATGATGCTGGTGACGTAGATACTGGTAACGTAGATACTGGTGGTGGAGATAACACCACAGGTGGCGGCAACCCTACCGCCAAAGCGATTAATTCAAACAATTGGTTCCATCAAACCCGACTACCCAATGGCTGGGGCTGGTTCAATAACGAACAGCAGCACTACACCAACCGTATTGAAAACTCCTACGTCAGCAATGGCAGTTTGAAAATTGTTGCTATTCAAGAGAGTTTTACAGACCAGGGACATACCAAAGAGTTCACGTCGGCACGACTCAATTCCAAGTTCGCGTTTAAATATGGACGTGTAGAGGTTAGAGCAAAGCTTCCTACGGGCCCTGGCACCTGGCCGGCAATCTGGACTCTGGGTAAAAACATTACTGAGAATGGCGGTTACTGGCAGACTCAGGGCTTTGGCACTACTGGCTGGCCGGCCTGTGGCGAGATCGACATTATGGAGCACTGGGGCAATAATCAGAATTATGTGCAGAGCGCTATGCACACCCCTTCCAGCCATGGCGGCACCATTAACCACGGCGGACAGTATATTAGTACTGCCTCTACGCAATTTCATGTCTACGAGATGGATTGGAACAGTGATCGCATCATCTTTAGTGTCAATGGTAATGAGCATTACCGATACGCGCCAACGGTTAAAAATTCCGACACCTGGCCCTATGATGCAGAGCAGTACCTGTTATTAAATGTTGCCATACAGGACAATATTTCGCGGAACTTCAGCCAGAGTGCCATGGAGATTGATTACATTAGAATCTATTCAGAAAATGCCGGCTCTACAGCTCCACCGATCTGGTCTGATGAATTTGAATAGCTCTTATTTTAAGAGCGTTTGATTAAAGCGCACTTAATTAAAGAGCGATTGATAAAAAGCCCTTTATATCCAGCTGGTTATAAAGGGCTTTTTTTATCTCAGGGTTTCTCGCTGAACTATACCCATCATCTTGTAAGCCAACAGTGCCGCAGAAAACTGGTAGCCATGGAAGCCTGCAATAGGCGCAAACTCGGTGATATCCATACCAATAATATTGCGCTGCTTAACCACCGACTCAAACAGCCCAAGGGTTTGATACCAACCGAGACCGCCGGGAACAGGCGTGCCGGTTGAGGGAAAGATGGTTGGATCCATGCCGTCAATATCCAGAGTGAAAAACACATTGTCGGGGAAATCATCGGGCAGAGCGATGGACTGAATATTTTTCGGCACCAGAATATCCGCATCCAGATGCCCTACCCCATAAACCTTACGAGTATCCCTCTCCTCCTCACAGAACGCTCGTACGCCAAGCTGAAATAATGGAATATCCAGATCGACAATACGCTTCATCACCGACGCATGGCTGAAGGGATTACCTTCGTAGGCCTCACGCAGATCCGCATGGGCATCAATTTGCACCACGCCAAAATCTTCAATACCGGCATCGATAAGCCCTTTGATAATGCCGTAGGTCACCGTGTGCTCACCGCCCAAACCCACCGGAAAGCCACCGACTTTAATCAATGCCGTAGTCGCCGCAGCAATCCGATCAATCGCCTGCTCTGGCGTGCCGCTAACATCCACTGGGGGATGGGTGTAAATGCCTTTTTCACTGGGATTACTTTTACCATCCCAAGTTTCCAACTGCCAAGATGCCTCGAGAATAGAGGCTGGACCATCAGCCGTACCACCTCCATAGGAGACCGACTCCTCGAGAGGCATAGGCAAGATATGGAAAAAAGCTTGTTCAGGTTTTGGATGCTTAAATTCCGAACCCAAAAATATCGGATAGCCCGGCGCCGCTAACTGATCAAATTCAGACATTTTTATATCCCCCTCAGGTGATTTCTTTTCATTAAAAGCGTCTTAGGATAAGCGCTGTTTAAAATCATCGTAGCCAAATTCTTTTACCACTCTTAGCTCGTCAGTCTGCGAATTCCAACTGGCGATAGCAGGCAGCCCGACACCATTAAAGGTCATAGTTTTAACCATGGTGTAATGGGCCATATCATCAAACATTAAGCGCTGACCAATCTCTAATGGCGCATCGAAGCTATAGTCACCCATCACATCACCCGCCAGACAGGTCTGGCCGCCGAGTCGGTAATTAAACGCCTTGTGATCCTTTGACCCTGCCGTGAAAATATCTGCGCGATAGGGCATTTCCAACGTATCCGGCATATGACAGGTTGCCGAGGTATCGAGAATCGCCAATTCCATTTCGTTATACGTGATATCTAAAACCTCAGCGACCAGAACGCCGCTGTGCAATACCGCGGCTTCACCCGGTTCCAGATAAACCTGTACGGCGTATTTTTCCTGAAACTCGACAATACGTTTAATCAACGCGTCAACCGGATAGTCTGCCCGAGTAATATGGTGTCCACCGCCAAAATTAACCCATTCCATCTTGTGTAACAGATCGCCAAACTGCTCTTCCACAACCGCCAGAGTACGATCTAATGGGGCAAAATCTTGCTCGCAGAGGGTGTGAAAATGCAGCCCGCTAATACCTTTCAGCCCATGGCCAGCAAATTCACTTTTAGGAATACCCAATCGTGAACCCGGCGCGCAGGGATCATAGATCGCTGTGGTCCCCTCCGAGTGCTGAGGATTAATACGCAGGCCAAAATGAAGTTCTGGACGCTGTAGTTTAGCTTCATGAATAATCGACTGAAATCGTTGCCACTGGCCGAACGAATTAAACACCACATGATCGGATATCTGCAGTATTTCGAGTAGCTCCTCCTCTTTGTAGGCAGCACAGAAGGTATGCACGCCACCGTCAAATTCAGTGTAGCCAAGTCGCGCCTCATAAAGACCACTGGCACAGGTGCCATTAAGGTAGCGATCAAAAAGTGGCGCCATACTAAACATCGAGAATGCTTTTAATGCCAACAGAACTTTGGCCCCAGACTCCTGCTGAACGCGCTGCAAGATACGCAGGTTGTTTTCGACCGCCACTTCATCGACGACAAAACAGGGCGAAGGCACCCGCGAGGGGTCAAATACTTGAAAGGTTTTACACTTGATCATAGGCCTTAAATTCCCAGCTCAATCAAAGCAAGTCAAAATTGGGGTCTTCAATCACCGTCCATGAAAGCCCATGCTCATTCATATCAGCCATAAAGGCATCCGGATCCATCTGCTCAATATTCCACACGCCCGGCTTCATCCACTGACCCTCAAGCATCAACTTGGCGCTAATCATTGCCGGTACGCCTGTTGTGTAGGAAATACCCTGTGACTGCACTTCACGATAACAGTCTTGATGGTCCTTAACATTGTACAGATAAACAGTTTTTTCACGTCCATCGACAATGCCGCTCACCACACAGCCAATACAGGTTTTGCCCACAGTGCGCGGACCGAGAGTAGAGGGATCGGGCAACAGCGCTTTCAGAAACTGAATCGGTACAATCTGCTGGCCCTGATATTCAATCGGCTCGATGCCGGTCATGCCGACATTGCCGAGCACCTCAAGGTGCTTTAGATAACTGTCGCCAAAGCTCATCCAGAACTGTGCCTTTTTAATCGTCGGAAAATTCAGCGTCAAGGATTCCAGTTCTTCGTGATACATACGGAAGATATTAAAACTACCTACCCCCTCAGGGCAGGTAAACGACTGCTGGGTCGACATCGCTGGCGTGGTGACAAATTCACCATTTTCCCAGTGCCGACAGTCTGCAGTGACTTCGCGAATATTAATCTCTGGATTAAAGTTGGTGGCAAAGGGGTAACCGTGGTCACCACCGTTGACATCAATAATATCCAAGCTGTGAATTTCATCGAAATAATGTTTCGCAATATAGGCGGTAAATACATTGGTCGCGCCGGGATCAAACCCGCAGCCCAGCAAAGCCATCAAACCTGCATCTTTAAATCGTTGCTGGTAGGCCCACTGCCAACTGTATTCAAACTTGGCCGTATCCAGAGGCTCATAGTTAGCGGTATCCATATAGTGCACGCCAGTTTCAAGGCAGGCATCCATAATCGTCAGATCCTGATAGGGCAAGGCGACATTGATCACCACGTAAGGTTTTTCACGTTCAAACAGTGCGACTAATTCGGGGACATTGTCAGCATCGACCGAGGCAGTTGCAATCTTGCGACCGTAGCGCTCTTGTATCTGCGCAGCAATTTTATGACACTTGCTCTCAGTGCGACTGGCCAGCACAATCTCGCCGAATACATCTGCCAACTGGGCACATTTGTGCGCCACAACCTGACCGACACCACCAGCGCCAATAATTATAATTTTAGCCATAACGCTCTCTTTATTTCTCTGGTTGAAGACTCTTTAGTTCTCTGGTTAAAGACTCTTTAATGCTCTCGCTCATAATAGGTATAACCCTGCAGACTGGCTCGAAAAGCCTTGATCATTTCTTGGCGTTCAGCAACGGTAATGCGCCCCAGCTGAACCGCGCGCTCTGCGATATTGCGATAATTGAGCTCTACCTGCTTGGGTTCATACTCGACATAACTTAAAACATCAGCAATGGTGTCACCGATCATTTCTTTAACAAAATCAAAACTGCCATCGCGGTTTAAACGCACACTGACAACATTGGTATCGCCAAATAAATTGTGCAGATCTCCCAGCGTTTCCTGATAAGCACCCACCAAAAAGACACCCAAATAATACTCTTCACCCACTTTTAGCGGATGCAGTGGCAAGGTTTTTTGCGGTTCAGTTTGGCCGACAAAATTATCAATTTTACCGTCGCAGTCGCAGGTAATATCCGCCAAGATCGCCTGCCTAGAAGGCTCTTCATCAAGGCGATGAATAGGCATAATTGGGAACAGTTGATCGATAGCCCAGATATCAGGCAAAGATTGAAACAGACTGAAATTGCCGTAGTAAATATCTGCCAATGAAAGCTTTAAGCCTTCCATGGTCGAGGGAATTTCGTCCATCACATCCAAAACATCGGCAATATTATGCAGGGCATCGAGAAAGATATTTTCTGCTGTAGCACGGCAGCGCAAATCAACTTGACCCTCCTTAAAACCATTGCGAATCTGATTTCGATACTGATGAACGAGTTCATAACTCTGCTCGATATTTTCCTTAGTTAACTGATTAGAGACATCACGAAGCTTTGCCAATAGCGGGTTTTCGCCTGGCTCGGCAAGACTCTCAACGGTCGATTCAAAGGTGGTTGTATCGAGAATGTTAAACAGCAGCACCGAGGCGTAAGCCACCACCGCCCGACCTGATTCTGTAACAATAATCGGATGGGCAATAGCCTCGTTATCAAGCGTCGCTTTGAGCGTCTCAACCATGGTCTTACAGTAATCTTCAAGACTGTAGTTGCGGCTGTGATTGTCCTCACTTTGAATACCCGAGTAATCCACCGCCAGACCGCCGCCAAAATCAATATGGGTAAGTGCTGCACCCTCGCGAACAAGATCAACATAGTAGCGGCTCGCCTCGATTACGCCATTGCGAATATCCTCAAGGTTGGGAATTTGCGAACCCAGATGGCAGTGCATCAGTTTTAGACAGTCGAGCATTCCCTCCTGCCTTAAGCCATCGACCACATCGATTAACTGGGTAGCAGTAAGGCCAAAAATACTCCGATCACCACTGGTAGAATTCCAGTGACCGCTGACCTGAGAGATCATCTTAATGCGAATACCAATCATCGGACGAACATTTATAGCGCGACTGCGCTCAATAATAATCGGTAATTCCGAGGGTGTTTCGATAACAAAAAAGCAGTCAAAGCCGAGTTTTAGGGCCTGCAAACCGAGATCAATAAACTCTTCATCTTTGTAGCCATTGCAAACAATCAAGCGGCCGGGTTCGAGCGTAGACAGCGCGATAATCATCTCTGCTTTACTACCCACTTCAAATCCGTGATGGTAGCGTTTACCAAAGTCTGCGATCTCTTCAACGACCTGCGCCTGCTGATTAACCTTGATCGGATAAACACCATGATAGGGCTGTGTATAAGATGCGTTATTTATAGCATCAGAGAAAGCTTCACTGAGACGTTTGATCTGTGCATCGAGAATATTTTCAACACGCAACAGCACTGGCATCTGTAAATCTCGCTCAACCATACCCTTGACTATATCCAGCAGGGCAACCTCTGTATTTAGGGTTTTAGCCGTGACATGGCCATCATTGGACAAACCAAAGTAATCATTTCCCCAGCGTTCAATACCATACAAATCGGCCGACTGTTTAGCTTGCCAGGGTTGGAGTTTTTGCTGATCCAATAAGTTATCCTCTAAAACAACAAGCTCTTAGCCAATCGTCTTTAGTCGGGGTCGCAGAAAAAAATAAACGACATTAATTTGGCGCAATTCTGCACTAAATAATAAGATGAAATCTATATTTATTTACGTTGGATTTTAGATAATTATAGGAACTAGAATGCGCACCATAAGAGACGTGATAAGAGGAGCCAAAAGAGACGCCAAAAGACATCCCACAAGGCATGCCTTTTAGATTCGTTACAGCCGGGAGACTACAGCGAGCGATTAATCTGTAGAAGGGTTTCCAGCGGATCAGAGGACTGAGTAATTGGGCGGCCAATCACCAGATAATCACTGCCCAGTGCAATCGCATCCTGAGGTGAAACAATCCGACGTTGATCATCGGCAGCACTATCAGGCAAGCGAATACCTGGTGTAACCAACTGAAAATCTGCGCCTAATGCGGCTTTCAGGGCACTGGCTTCACGAGCAGAACAGACCACTCCATCAAGACCACAGTTTTGGGCCAGCCCAGCAAGATGCAACACCTGCTCGCTAGGACTGCGCTGAATACCAATCTCCTTCAAATCAGCCTCATCCATACTGGTAAGAACAGTGACACCAATTAACAGCATCGAACTGCCCTGCTGCTCAAGCGCCTGTTTCGCGGCGCTCATCATGCGACTACCACCAGAGGCATGCACATTGGTCATCCACACACCCAGATCAGCGGCGGCATTCACCGCCTTTGCCGCCGTATTGGGAATATCATGAAATTTTAAATCCAAAAATACATCGAAACCGCGATCGACCAATGCTTTCACTAGAACTGGGCCAGCAGCGGTAAATAATTCCTTGCCAACTTTTACTCTGCACTGGGCTGGATCTAGTTTTTCGACCAGCGTTAGCGCCGAATGCTGGTTATCAAAATCGAGGGCGACAATAACGTTTGAATGGGAAGAGGCCATAAGCCAATTAGTCCTTTTTTATAGCGCGGGCCAATTGCCGCCGATAGTAAGTAATAAGTACTGAGCTAGCCAACAGCCCAAGTAGACAGCCAGCAGCGAGGAAAATCATCAACCACAGACCGAGACTCATTGCCGTACTCTGGAAAACAATAAAGTCCACATTAACCAGCTGATTATTCTCCATGGCGAACATCGCGCCGACAATAACAATCGCCAAAATCAATAAAAATTTAATAAACATCCACAGCGCACGCACTGGCAGCTCCTTATAATGTGATGCTGTATTGTACTCGTTGCCAATCTACTCGACAAAAGAACAATCTCATTTCATCTATTTAAAATAAACGATGCTACGCTTCAAAGTACTTCAACTATCGCAATCATCTCATTATGAGCGAAAACACCGCAACTAAACTTAGCTGGGATCGTAATCTGCAGCCCACAATTGGCATCAGCAGCTGCCTTATTGGCGAAAATGTTTGTCACGATGGCGGCAACCTAAGCAATGACATAATTTGCTTTGAAATCGCTCCCTGGGTAAATCTACAACCTTTTTGCCCAGAGGTATCAGCAGGTATGGGAGTACCCCGCCCAGAGATCAAACTGGTTAAAGAAGCTGATCATATATATGCCCTGGGCATTGATAACGAGCCCTTAAATGCCACCTCGCGATTATCCGCAGCCGCCAAACAGGCCATTCATCAGTGGGGGCGCTTACTCAGCGGCTATATTGTCAAAGCGAGATCCCCTAGTTGCGGCTCTGGCAGCACACCTCTCTACAATCAACAAGCAGCAACAGTCGGTCTAACCGATGGCATCTTTGTCAGAGAACTGAAACTCGCCTACCCAGACTTAATGATTGTCGACGAATCATTTTTTGCCAACAAAGATACCGCACTCGCCTTTCTTAACAACTGCTATTACAGGCATCAGTTAATCAATAAAGATATGGCACCGGTGTAAAGCCTCCTGCTGCATGGATAAAATATCCGCATAAAAAAAGCGCCACAGGCATAACCTGTGGCGCTTTTTTGTATTCTATAAAGCTTATCAGAAATATCTGATTTACTTCTTGGCCGCACCGAAGCGCTTGTTAAAGCGATCAATACGTCCGCCGGTATCAGCAACTTTCTGCTTGCCGGTATAAAACGGGTGACAAGCTGAACATACGTCAAGATAGAGCGCTTGTTTGCGTGTTGAACCTACAGCAATAACGTTACCACAACTGCAAGTCGCTTTTAATTCGTGATAGGCTGGGTGAATCTCTGTTTTCATCATATACTCCAATTTGCAGACCGCCACCTTATCAATGAGTTGGTAGAATATTCTGTTAAATGTTCGACTAAATAAACAATTAAACCAAACAACTAACAATCCAACTCACGTATGGCACGGCAAGCCATTTATAAAGAGCGCGGATTCTAGCAGAAACAAACCTAGTTAAAAAGGAATTCTCAACTTTATTATGGCGGATTCAAAGCCTTATATCATTCGCGTTGCAGTGCCATCACCACTGCGCCGCACCTTTGATTATCTAGTGCCCGATCATTTAACCGATGCACCTCCGCAGAGGGGTTGCCGCGTGGCAGTTCCCTTTGGCAAGCGCGAGGTTGTCGGGCTGGTGATTGAATGCACAGACAGCAGTGATTTCGCGATCGAAAAACTCAAACCAATCACCGCCATTATCGACCAACAAGCACTGTTGCCCGAGTCACTGTTTAAACTATTTATCTGGGCGGCCAACTACTATCAACACCCCATTGGCGATGCTCTATTTAGCACATTGCCGGTATTACTGCGCAGCGGTAAAGCACTGCCCGAACAACCGCAGATAGCCAACTGGCGTGCCACAACGCTGGGCAAGGGCCTAGGACCTGACTCCCTTAAACGCTCCCCCAAGCAAAGATCACTGATGACCGCACTGCTTGAACAGCCGCTAATCAGCCAGGAGCAGCTGCTTACAATCTATACCCGCGCAACACTTAAGCAACTCAACGACAAAGAGCTTATTGAGCTAGTACTGCAAAAGACCAAACCCACAGCCTTAGATGACCTGCTTAGAAACGCACCTCTAAAACTCCATCAATCCCAGCAAAAAGCTATGGACGCTATTGAATGCCACGGCTTTAATAGCTATTTGTTGGATGGTGTGACAGGCAGCGGAAAAACCGAAATTTATTTGCAATGCATTGAGAAAATCCTTCGTTACGGACGCCAAGCGCTGATTTTAATTCCTGAAATCAGCCTAACGCCACAGACCGAAAAGCGCTTTCGCGACCGTTTTAATGTGCCATTAGTTACCCTGCACTCTGGGCTTACCGATAAGGCCAGACTCGCAGCCTGGGCAACCGCCAAATCTGGCGATGCACAGATTATCCTCGGTACTCGCTCAGCTATATTCACGCCGCTAAAAGATCCCGGCCTGATCATTCTCGATGAAGAGCACGATCAATCCTACAAACAACAGGAGGGCTTTCGCTACTCCGCACGAGATCTCGCGGTTATCCGCGCCAAACAGGAAAATATTCCTATTATTCTGGGCTCCGCAACGCCCTCACTAGAATCGCTCAATAACTGCAATAGCCAGCGCTATCAGCATCTTATTTTGGATACTCGAGCAGGCAATGCATCACAGCCGAGCTGGGCACTTGTCGATCTAAAAACAGAGACCCTTGAATCTGGCATTGGACGCTCAACACTGGCCGCCATTAGAGAAACCATCAACAATCGACAGCAGGTATTGGTATTCCTTAATCGCCGCGGCTTTGCACCCACCCTCCTCTGCCACCAGTGCGGCTGGGTTGCCGAATGCCGCAGCTGCGATGCGCGACTTACCGTGCACCGTGGTCGCGGCCGTCTAATATGCCATCACTGCAATTACCAGCAGCGCACAGTGCATCAGTGCCCAAGCTGTCAGAGTAGAGAATTAATCGCCGCTGGCGAAGGCACCGAGCGCAGTGAAGCCTGCTTACAACAGTGTTTCCCGGATACCCCTGTACTGCGTGTAGATCGCGACAGCACCCGCAACAAAGGCGCCATGCAAAAAGTGTTTGATACTGCCGATAGTGGCGAGCCCTGCATTCTGGTCGGCACACAGATGCTCGCCAAAGGACATCACTTTGCCAATATCACTCTGGTTGTGGTTCTCGATGCTGATAGTGGTTTGTTTAGCGCCGACTTCCGCAGTCACGAACGTATGGGGCAATTATTGATTCAGGTTGCTGGGCGTAGTGGTCGCGGAAGCGTTGCCGGAAAAGTTATAGTGCAAACTCACCAGCCCCAACACCCCCTTCTTCAGCTTTTAATCAATCAGGGCTACAGCGAATACGCACAGTTATTGCTCAACCAGCGCCAGCTAACCCAACTGCCCCCCTACAACCGCTTAGCCATTATTCGCGCGGAATCAAACCACGCCAATAACGCCGAAAAGTTTTTAACAGCCGCACGGCAACTGGCCGAAACTATTTCGCCGCCATCACCCAGCCTCGGTTATTTGGGGCCACTGCCTGCACTGATGGAAAGACGCGCCGGACGTTTTCGCTATATATTGCAAATTAGTGGTCAGCGCCGAGGGGATTTGCAGCAGCTATTAACAACACTCTGCTCAAAGCTGGAAAGGCTTCCCGAAGCCCGTCAGGTACGCTGGGCTATTGATGTAGACCCTCAGGAATTATAGAAATACAGAGTCTATAAATTATTTATTAGAACAGCGCATTTTAACTAAGGATGGTTTGCTTAAAAGCCTGTTAATCCCCTACAATCGCCGCTCTAAACTGGAGCTTTTATTAATAATGCCACAAGATTACAACAGGTCCTCTACCCGCTCGAAAAAGAAGCCACCTGCCAAGCAGAGCTCACCACTGCCTAGCTTTATTTTCGGCATGGTCTTTGGGGCCCTACTAATGAACTTCGCACCCGCATTACTAAAAAGTGCTCCCACAGCGACCACAGCCGTTCAGGATGTCACTGAAACAGTACGAAATGAAGCGTCAGAACTGAAATTCGATTTTTATACACTGCTTAAAAATACCGAGATTATTGTCCCAAATAATGAATCATCCGACAGCCAGAATATTGAGCCAGAGGAAAATTTCTCCTATCTTTTACAAGCCGGTTCATTCAAAATTTCCAGTGATGCCGAAGCCCTGCGAGTTAAGTTATTGCTCTTAAATCTAAGCGCCAGTGTCGAGACGGTAGCCCTCAGTAATGGTGAAAATTGGCATCGAGTACTAGTCGGTCCGTTTACCGACGCATCGAGTATGGCCTATGCTCGCGCTAAACTTGCTGAGAATGCGATAGATAGTCTTCTGCTCAAACGAAAGCTTTAATTTTTAAAGCTAGATAGATCAGCCCCACGTTAGTGCGCTACACTCCGGCATAAGGTTATTTTCAAGCATAATAAAAAAGAGTCTCCCATGACCAGAGCCGTAGTAAAACCTAGTCTCCTAGACGCACTTATCCCAGTTATACTACTTATCTCTATGCTGGCCGGAACGGTCTACGTCTTTGGCCTCGACTCCTTTGGTCCCAACCTAGTCGCACTGATTATCTCCGCCGCAGCCGCAGCCCTTATTGGGATTAAAAATGGCTTGACCTGGAAAGTCATCGAAGAGGGCATGATCAACACCATTACCATGTCACTTCACGCCATACTGATACTCCTTATGGTCGGTGCGCTAATTGGCAGTTGGATACTCGCAGGCACAGTACCGAGCATGATTTACTTCGGTGTCGAACTAATATCCCCCGACTACTTTTATCTGACCTCCTGCCTAGTCTGTGCGCTGGTCGGATTTAGTATTGGCAGCTCATGGACCGTTGCCGGCACCCTGGGTATTGGCTTTATGGGCATAGCCGCAGCACTAGATCTGTCTCTGCCTATCAGTGCTGGAGCGATAATCTCCGGGGCTTATTTCGGCGATAAATTATCGCCGCTTTCAGACACCACCAACCTCGCAGCCGCCGTTTCAAACAGTGATTTATTTGATCATATTCAGCATATGCTGTGGACCACCACACCGAGCTTTATCATTGCTCTGGTGATATTTTTTGTTCTCGGTATTGGCAGCGGCTCTAATCTCGAGGTGACAGATATAGCGCTACTCCAAACCGCCATGCAAGACGCCTTTTTAATTAACCCCCTTATGCTGGGACCCCTCGCACTACTGCTAGTCATGGCCATAAAGAAACAACCCGCTCTGTCGACGTTAATAGTCGGAACACTGGTCGGCTGTGTATTTGCGGCAATCTTTCAATGGGACGCGGTCATTGTACTTGCCGCAGATGACAGCCTTCCCAGTATTGCAGCAGGCTTCAAGGGATTACTGAGCGCCATGTTCCTCGGTTACAGCTCTTTCAGTGGCAACGAATCACTGGATACACTGCTCTCTAAAGGCGGTATGAGCAGTATGCTGACTACTGTCGGCCTGATTATAAATGCCATGGCCTTTGGCGGCGCCATGGCGCGTACAGGACTACTTGAACGCCTTGTAGAAGCGGCCTTAAGTCGTGTTAAAACTGCCGGCGGTCTTATCACAACCACTGTGGGCACCTGTATTGGCACCAATATTCTCGCGGCAGACCAGTACCTCTCAATTGTTATTCCCGGCCAGATGTTTGCCGACGCCTACCGCAAAAGAAAACTCAAACTGATCAACCTTTCGCGAACCCTGGAAGACTCCGGCACCCTAACCTCGGCGCTTATTCCCTGGAATACCTGTGGCGCATATATGTCAGCCACACTCGGCGTCAGCACCTTTCACTATGCGCCCTATGCCTTCTTTAATATCTGTTGCCCGATTATTGCGGTTATCTATGGTTTCTATCAGATAAAGCTTCCCCCAATGGATGTCGAACCCACAGCTAAAGCAACGGCGGACTAGAGTGAATAAGGCTGCGCAATGGATCACAATAGCCCTATGCAGCCTTGGCTTTGCCGGGAACGTTCACTGTACTGAAGAACCCACGCAAGCCGGTGTCTTTAGCGGCGAGAACGCACTGCAACACATATCACAACAAGTAAACTATGGTCCACGGATTATTGATCACCCAGCAAAACAGCAGACTCTCAACTATATCCAACGATTATTACAACCCAGCGCTGACAAATTTGTACTGCAACCTTTTCAGCGTTACGGCCTGAGTGGCACTAATATCTGGGCAAGTTTCTATCCTGCCAATAGCACCGGCGCGGCGCAAAAAAGAATCATGCTCGGCGCCCATTGGGACACCAGACCAATCGCCGACAGAGACAGCAATCCAGTCAATTCCAAGTTGCCGATTAGCGGCGCAAATGACGGCGGCTCAGGGGTTGCGGTACTCTTAGAAATCGCTCGATTGCTGAGTGCTAACCCCGCCCCGATAATCGTCGATCTAGTGTTTTTTGATCTTGAGGATATGGGTGATATAGATAAACTGCCCTTCTCTATCGGCGCCAGCGAATTTGTGGCTAACAACCGTTTCTATCGACCCGACGCTGGCGTGATTGTAGATATGGTCTGCGACAAAGATCTGACTATTCCTCGCGAAGCCTACTCCCGCAAAGGCGCGCCCAAGCTGCAAGACAAAATCTGGCGCATCGCCGCAGAGCAAAAAGCCGAGGTGTTTGCTGATCTGGATGGCGCTTTCGTCAATGACGACCACCTGCCTTTTTTACAGGCAGGACTTAAAGTAGTGGATCTCATCCACTCGCCATTTCCAGAATCCTGGCACACCAGCAATGACAGTATTGAACGCTGCAGTCCCAAAAGTTTGCAGCAGGTCGGCAACGTACTTGTAGAATTGATTTACACTGAAACTTAATAAACCGAAGTATTAGACAGTGACAAAATGTTTTAGGGACTCTCATGAAAATCAAACAACTCTCACTACTATCAAAACTAGCACTGACAATAGGGTTCACCTTAGGTAGTTTGTATTGTCACGCCGACTTTAAAAATACTGACCTTGGCGCCTCTATCAACGCAGATTACACCAATCGTCTCGGCGCACTGTTTACCCATTTTCATCGCAATCCTGAACTCAGTTTTATCGAATTTAAAACCGCCAAAAAGCTTGCCGACGAATTGCGTAGCAGTGGTTTTGAAGTCACCGAAAATGTCGGTGGCACTGGCGTTGTAGCCATCCTAAAAAATGGCAAGGGACCGCTGGTTATGATGCGTGGCGATATGGATGGCCTGCCCGTCCAAGAGAAATCCGGTCTCGAATACGCCTCAACAGCAACACAAACAGACCCCATCACTGGCACCGAAGTACCGGTCATGCACGCCTGCGGCCACGATGTCCATATCACCAGTCTAATCGGCACCGCGCGGCAGATGTCTGCACGAATGGATCAGTGGTCTGGCACGCTAATGCTGATCGGCCAACCGGCGGAAGAGCGTATTCGCGGTGCCAAGGCGATGGTCGACGACAATCTCTGGAAACGTTTTGGGCAGCCTGACTACGCCCTGGCCTTCCATGTTGCCGCGGGGCTACCTGCAGGTCTGGTCAATGTTCAAGAAGGCTCACCCTTTGCCGGTTCCGACAGTGTCGATATTATTATTCATGGTATTGGCGCCCACGGTGCATCGCCCCATGCGGGCAAAGACCCGATTCTCTTGGGTAGCCAAATTGTTGTCGCCCTGCAGACTCTGGTATCCCGAGAACTGCCGCCGCGGGAACCCGGTGTAATTACGGTGGGTTCGTTTCACGGCGGCACCAAGCACAATATTATTTCTGACCGCGCTCACCTGCAGTTGACGGTTCGCAATACCAATCTCGAAACTCGCGAAACCCTGCTTAAAGGTATCAAGCGTATCGCGGAGAATATGGGACGTGTGGCCGGACTGCCCGAAGATAAATTGCCTGAGGTAATTTACTCCAAATCATCAACACCCCCCACGGTTAATAATGGCCCACTGGTCAGACGACTCAAAGCGGTCTGGCAGAATAAGCTCGGCAATGATCAGGTAGTTTCATTGAGTTCACAGGGTATGGGGGCGGAAGATTTCCCCTACTTCACCACTGAGCCCGCCATTCCCAGCGTTTATTTTTCGATTGGCGGCACCAGCATGGCCGACTATCAAGCTGCCTCCAACGGTGGGCCAGCTATAGCCTCGCACCACAGCCCACTATTTAAAATAGAACCTCAACCGGCGGTCACCCGAGGCGTTCATGCAACTGTTTTAGCGCTCATGGATTTGATGCCTACGCCGCATCAATCCGATTAATCACTGTCGGCAACAACCCCAGTGCTCTTCAAATAGGCTATTTGATCCGTATCCAGACCCAGGTCCTGTAATATCTCATCGGTATGACTACCAATCTCAGGGCCGGGCCAATCGGTAGTTCCCGGAGTATTGGCCAACTTAGGCATAATCGCCGGTATTTTTAGCGGCTGACCATTGATCTCCACCTGTTCGAATAGACCGCGCTGTTTAAAGTGCTCGTCGCCCATCATATCGGCAACACTGTAAACTGGACCGCAGGGAACTCGGTGCTTCTCGAGAATATCAATAGCCGCGGCCAGAGACTGAGTGGCACACCAGCGACTTAACAGCTGATCAATTTCCGCTTCATGCACCACCCGCTGAGCATTGCTAGCATATTTACTATCCTCCGCCATATCGCCACGACCCACAGCCGTCATCAGTCGCACAAAGATTGAATCGCCATTGCCGCCGATAACCAGATATTTATCATCTGCACATCTATAGGTATTGGTCGGCACAATTCCTGTCACCGTCGTTCCCGAGGGCTGACGGATGACATCGGCACCATCGTATTCAGGCACTACCGCCTCGAGTAGATTAAACATCGACTCGTACAGCGCCACATCGACAACCTGCCCGCCATCACCGCGATCTCTGGAGCGCAGTGCCATCAATATACCCAACACCGCATGCAGGCCAGAAATAGTATCGCCCAAACTCAAATTCGGCCTTACCGGTGCCTGATCCGGATAACCATTGACGTAGCGAAAACCACTAATCGCCTCGCAAACTGAGGCAAAGCCGGCTTTCTCTGAATAGGGACCAGTCTGACCATAGCCGGAAATTCGCGCATAAATAAGATCCGGATTATCCGCTCGCAGGGATTCTGGATCCAAACCCCATCCCTCAAGAACACCGGGGCGGAAATTTTCCACCACGATATCAGCGGTTTTTAGTAACTGCTTAACCAGATCACGTCCCTCGGGGGTTTTAAGGTCGAGAGAAATACATTTTTTATTGCGCGCCAGACTCCGCCACCACAGCGAGGTGCCCTCTTTAACTTCGCGCCAGTTGCGAATCGGATCGCCACCCGGCGGCTCAACCTTGATGACTTCAGCACCAAAATAACCCAGCATGCAGCCAGCAAAAGGGCCTGCCAAAAGTTGCCCCAACTCAATGACTCTCAATCCTTCTAGTGGTTTATTTAGTGGTTTATTCACCGCCCCTCCTCTCTTATTAATCAGCTGAAAAAAAACTTTTCAATACAATGGAATCTTACCCATCAGGGTATAAACTATATGTAAACGCGAAACAATAACAGAACACTGGCAGCTAAAATATAATTCTAACTATGCCCTGTGGCCGAAGCCAGTATACAAAAAGACACTAAATCTGCTTTGAAAATTACCCGCAATGGAACCGGCTGGGATATGCCTACTCTAATTTTTAAAGCAAATCGGGAGCTCAAAATGAATTGTTACAGCAGAGCGATCAAATATAGATCTTTACAGATAATCTCTACCCTTATCTGTGCAACCCTATGTTCCCTGAGCATCGCCCAGTCAAGCTCACTAGATATTGTAGAAAGCGATCCGGTAACAGATTACCTAGATGCGATTGAAACCGCAGAAGCCGACCGCAGCGCCTATTCTGTAGAGCTCTCCGACCTTTATTTTGGTCTCGGAAAATCACATTTCACAAAGCGTGAATATGAACGTGCCCGCCGCGCCTATCAGCGCGGAATGCAGATTGAGAGAGTTAACTATGGCCTTAACAGCCTCTCTCAAACACCCTACCTACTCTCTATAGCAGAGACCGAGAGTTTCCTCGGCAACTGGAAAGAATCCCAAGATGCGCTGGAAAATCTCTATGAGATTAATTCCCAAGCCTATGGGGAAAAAGATCCACGCATGCTGCCTGTGCTCGATGAACTTATCGACTGGTATATGGACACTTATCAAGAGAGAACACGCAATGGCGGCTACCAAAATTTAGTCATATCCGAGCGCCTCGGTGATCGAATGAATAAAATACTCGATGCAAATGTACCCATTGACGACCCAGATGCGGCATCTCGTTATCGCAAAATAAGCCACCTGCATTACTTTATTGCCAACCATATTAAACTCTATGGCGAACCCTCTGAATCTGGCTTAACCATCAATAGCGGTTCCAGCAAACAAAGTCGCGACAGCACCTCTCACCAGCACTTTCGGCGCGGTAAGGTCGCCCTGGAAAAGGTCGTTGAATCCCTAGAGCAACAGGAAAATAGCAGTGACGCCGATAAAGCCCTCGCTATCGCAGAGTTGGGGGACTGGTACCTAGTGTTTGGCCAGCGCATGTCAGCCAGTAAAGTCTATAAACTCGCCTACGACTCATTGGAGACGAGTACCCAACCCGAGCAGTTGCGGGACAGCCTGTTTGGTGAAGCCAGCGTAATTAAATTTACCGCTCTTGGGGAAAAGCGCATCAAGAGTGAGACAGAACATGATCTGCAGGTATCAATGAATATATCTGCAAACGGCGTGGCGGGGAAAATGGAAATCATTAACCCACCGAAAGAAATGAGTAAAAATGATATCCGTGCAATATACAAAGATATACGCGGCAAGCGATTTAGACCCAAGCTAGTCGATGGGGAAACTACCGAGAGCAGTATTGTATATCCCTATTCAACCAATAAAACACCGGGATAATCAAACAAAAGTGATGATAAAAATGACGTATAAAAAACCTAAAATAGAACCCACCGCTGAGCCAAAGCGGCCAATTGTTGTGGGGCTTACCATCGCTTTAATTTTAACCCTGTACGCCTGTTCGATGCCATCACCGACCAATAACGGTTCGAGCTCATCGCTACCCTCAGGCTCATCAGGTTCACCAAGTCCAGGAGGGGGAGTACCAAGTCCGGGAGGGGGAGCACCAAATCCAGGAGGGGATCCAGGCGGCAGCACACCACCCAGTGGAGGTGGTGGCAGTGCTGGTAGTGATCAGAGCAGTGATGAGAGTGGTAGTGGCACCGAAAGTGGCACCGAAAGTTCCTCTGGCGAGGGCGGGGAATCCATTGAAGGTTTAGATCAAGCACTCGACGAATCCTTGGAAGATTTTGATGAGACCGTTATGGGCGAGGGCAGCGGTTCAGACGGCATAGATATACTCAGCCCCACCGGCACCAGTGGTGGTATTGACAGCGATGAACCGCTGTTTGAAGAGGGTGACAGTGGCGCAGCCCAAGGCAGCGCCAGCATAGAACAGCGAGCGGCTGAAGGCGCGCCCCCAGGAGCCGCTGGCGGTGAATCAGCAGCTGAGCAGGCCGCAAGTGCTTCTGCTGCGGAACAAGAAATCGGCGACATTATTCCTATCCCCGACGATATTGATGATGGTCAGGGCGATGATATTGTCTTGCGACAAATTCGTGATGCAGCTCTCAAAGAGCGCGACCCCATCCTCAGAGAAAAACTCTGGGATGAATACCGCCGTATAAAGAACCAGAGTTAGGGTGAAGTTAGAATGGAATTATCGACTATGAGCATTAATAAGACACAGCGAAGGCCCGCCAAAACAATAGATGCTATTGTGGCCGAGAGCTTAATAAAGAACTTAGCGCTGAAACAAATTGCGTTTTTAGTACTCAGCCTAGTCCTCTGCGTTATTTCTCTAAATGCCAGCAAGGCCCTAGCTGCCGTCGATAAAGTCACATCATCAACCACCTTAACACTCAACACACCGTCGCGATCCTTCGCCGCCGAGGCACTTTTAGATGTCGGCATCCCCACCCTCAATGACGGTCTTTACCTGACCGATGAAAACGACACAGTATTTCCTGAAGTTCGCTATGCAGAGGCGATTTATTTCTCCAATCAACTGGGTAAAGTCATGGAAAAGAGCGGTGCTTGGGGAGCCATTCGGGTCACGCCAAACAGCGATGTGATTATGGACCTGTATATCACCGGCACCATATTTCAATCCGACGGCGAAACCATGGATCTAGAGATTAACGTAATAGATAGCAGCGGCAAAAAATGGTTTAAGCAACGCTACAAACAGACCACTGGCAAGTACGCCTACGACAGGCGCTTAAAAAGCCTCGGCGACCCGTTCCAAAATCTGTTTATCCGCATCGCCAATGACCTGCTCGACTACCGAGAAAAAATCACCGATCAAAACGCCGAAGAGCTGCGTACCATCTCAGAACTGCGATTTGCGAAAAAATTCTCGCCAGAAGCCTTCGACAACTATATAGACCAAGACCGCAAAGGTATTTTGCGCATCTCACGACTGCCCGCCGAGAATGACAGCATTCTTATCCGCGTGCGAAAAATACGCGAGCGCGACTACCTCTATGTCGACACCATGCAAGATTATTACGACGGCTTCTCTCAGCAGATGCACCTTGCCTATCAGGATTTTCGTCGCTCATCGTACGACTCCGTGGTCAAGGCACGGCAGCTTAACACCCAGGGCAACAAACAAATCATTGCCGGTATTGGTGCCATTCTAGCCGGTATCTATGGTCGCTCGCAGGCACGGACTAGCATGGCAGATGACGCCGGCACGGCAACTGCAGCGGTTGGAGGTTTTGTGCTCAAATCCGGTCTCGATAAAAAACAAAAGGCCTCAGAATTTAATGAATCGGTGGCCGAAATGGGCTCCTCTTTAGAAGCCGAAATCGCCCCTCAGGTTATCGAACTCGAAGATCGCACCGTCACCCTCACCGGCACCGTTCAGGCACAGTATCAACAGTGGCAAGAACTGTTGGGCAAGATTTATGAACAGGAACGCACCACACCCTAACTCATGGATACCTTGCCCCCCAACACTCATATTCAGAGCCCCTCCAAAACTGGAGCTGGACGACAACTAGGCATGCAAAAAATTGCCGTCACCCTACTCATCCTATTAGCCAGCGCGGTTATTTTCATCCTCCCCAACTCAGTGACCGAACCCTGGGTTAACTACTCATCAGAGTCTGAAAACAGAGCTCCCAGCCCCTCCGCCAACGTCGTAAGTCCCTCCACAGCTGCGGAAAAAACCAAATATCGGCAGGACGCGCAGAGTCTTTTAGCCGAGATTATTGCCCATCGTGATCGCCTGCAAGAAAAGCGCGTCGAGCTGTGGGGGGAATTTGAATTTAAACAGGCAATGTTGCAGATAGAACGCGGAGACCAACAGTATCACTACGGCGAATACGCTGAATCTGTTGCCAGTTATCAGAGTGCCCTCGACGGACTCAGCACCCTAGAAACCAGCGGCAAATCTATTCTCGAAAAGGCTATTAGCGATACTGGCAAGGCCGTCGAAGGGCTTATCTTAAGCACCGCCACCAGCGCCATTGAACTGGCCAGCGCCATGGCACCAGAGAACAAAAACATTCAACAGCTCAGTCAGCGCGTTGCCCGCTTGCCGCAGGTTATCGAGGCTATGCAGCAGGGTGACAAATTCAGCTCACTGAGTCAGCTTAGCGCGGCTAAAAAAGCCTTTACCCAGGCTGCCAAATTGGATCCAGAACATAAAAAAGCCGCCGCCGCACTGGCTAAAACGCGTCAAAAAATCACCGAACAACGCTTCCGTAGCCATATGGGCGATGGCTTTAGCGCCCTCGACAACAACAACTTTGAACAGGCCAGCGCCGCATTTAACCGCGCCGGCACTGTGTATGCCAATCACGCCGCCGTTAAGCAGGCACTGGCACAGCTAGAGACCCGTCGCTCGCAACTCTGGGTAACCCGTAATATGGCCAGAGCAGCGGACTTTGAAAAGCAGGAAAAATGGCATCAGGCAAAATCTGTCTACCAAAAGCTATTACTGACAGACGCAACCCTGACCGATGTCAAAGTAAAGCAAATACCGGTGAGCGTGCGCGCCGATCTCGACAGTCGTATCAAAGCGATGATTGACGACCCCTTATCACTCGCGGCCAGCAGCCAGCTTAAAAAAGCTCGACAAGCACTCCAAGATGCCGAGGGAATCGCCACCCCCGGCCCAGTATTAAACGAACAGATCGCAAGCCTTAAACATATTATCAAAACCTCCCAGATACCCTTAGAAGTCGCCCTAACATCGGATAGCAACACCGATGTAATATTATTTAGAGTAGCGCGACTGGGTACCTTTTATAAAACCTCAGTCGCGTTAAAGCCCGGCCGCTATATAGTCGCCGGCACAAGAAGCGGCTTTCGCGATGTACGCATTGAATTCACGCTGACCGACAAGGGCTTCGATACACCCATTACCATTAGCTGCAATGAAGCTATTTAACGACTAGATCCCATACTGACGAGTAAATAGACCGCTAAAAAATAACTAACAGCACGATTTAAAGTCAAACAACTATCATCAAAAAATACAGAAAAGCATAAAAACACACATCAAAGGGAATCTGGGGCCATACTGATATCACGCAAGCCTCAACCAACACCAGAAGTCAAAAATACAATTAGAAGATTATGGTCGATAAACACAACACCCCACCACTGACTGCAACCGACTTTACGCCGCTGAAAAGCCAAGCGAAAAAGCGTAGTACTAGGCCCTCTGGCGCAATGTTGTTTACCACTGCGTTCACCCTGATCGCCGTGGTGATTCTCATTTTCTTGTTTACCGCACGCGCCATCATTCTGCGTCTCGACCCCACCACTGCCGTAGTCGATATCAGCGGCCTAGCATTTCATATAGGTGATAACTATCTATTGCTCAGCGGCGAACATCAGCTCAATGCGCAAGCCCCAGGATATTACCCACTCAGCAAAACCATACAGGTAACTGATCAGGCCACCCAAGAGATCGACATCGACCTACAGCCACTGCCGGGCAACCTGCTGATCAATGCCAGTCTCAATGACATACAGGTATTAATCGACGACCAGCTAACCGGCACAGCGCCGGGCACCTTAGAGGGCATTAGCCGCGGCGCCCACAGTCTCGAATTTAGAAAATACCGCTACTTCAGCTTGCGGCAAGAAGTGGATATCCAAGGACTTGGCAAAACTCAGGCTATAGATATTTCACTGCAACCGGCCTGGGGGCATATTGATTTCATATCCGTTCCCGCTGGCGCTGAACTGTTTATAGATGATCGCCTGATAGGTCAAACACCCATCACAGCGGAAGTCTTGGAAACCGGCAGCCAGCTAACCTTAAAGGCGACGGGCTACAAAACCCTGCAACAGCAGGTAACAGTCAAAGCAGGCACTAAAACTGAGTATCCACTGATTGAAATGATCGTCGCAGATGGCCGTATAGCCATCAACAGCTCACCGGCGGGCGCCAGTATCACCATTGACAAAAAATTTGCCGGCATCACGCCCTTGGTGGTCGATGTGGCACCGTTTAAAAAGCACAGCGTCGACTTGTTTCTTGAAGGCTATCTAAAAGCCAGCCGGTCGGTCTCGGTAAAACCGCAACAGCAAGCCGACCTAGGCGTCGACCTAACACCTAATATAGGCACCGTGCGGCTAACCGTAAGTCCCGCAGATGCAACCATTAAAGTAGATGGCAACAATCAGGGGCGCGGCAGCCAAACCCTGTCGCTAAATGCCAAGCCACACAATATCAGCATTGAAAAATCTGGCTATGAAACCAAGTCGATGACCGTCACACCCAGACCCGGCCATCAGCAGGCCCTGAGCGTTAAATTACTCACGCTCCAACAGGCTTACTGGGCATCGCGCCCGGCAGCAGCGAAAAGCTCAGTGGGTATCAATCTAAAACTATTCCGCCCCAACCCACAATCAGCCTTTATGCTCGGCGCACCCCGCCGCCAGCCCGGTAGACGCGCCAATGAAGCCGAGCGATCAGTGGCCCTGCAGCGACCCTTTTACCTCGCCACCCATGAAACCACCAACGCCCAATACAAACGCTGGAAGGAAGAGCACAGCTCCACAGCAATCAAAGGCCAAACGCTGGGCATGAACGATCAGCCGGTCGCCAAGGTAAGCTGGGAAAATGCCGCACTATTCTGCAACTGGCTGAGCCGCAAAGACGGCTTGCCAGCGTTCTATAATGTTGAACAGGGACGCATCCTCAGCTTTAACTGGGACGCCCACGGCTACAGGCTTCCCACCGAAGCAGAATGGGCCTGGGCAGCGAAAATTGACCTGCAATCAAAAAGTCACATCTTCCCCTGGAGCAACGACCTCTACCCGCCCCTAGAAGTCACCGACAACTATGCGGACCAAAGCGCCAGTGGCTTTATCACCTTCACACTGCCCAACTATAATGATCAGTATCCAGTATCCGCAGTTGTCGGCAGTTTTAAACCGAACAGCAAAGGACTCTATGATATGAGTGGCAATGTCGCTGAATGGGTTAATGACTATTTTGATATACGCCCACAGCGCGGCGAACCAGAACTGGATCCGCGCGGCCCACAACAGGGGACTAAACATGCTATTCGCGGTGCCAGCTGGGCTCTCGCCTCACGCACCGAATTGCGCCTCAGCTATCGCGACTCTGGCAACGATGGACGTATTGATCTGGGCTTTAGAATCGCCCGTTATGTAGACAAATCTGGGAGTGACCTATGACCGGCAGCGCTCAAATGACAGACAAGTTTTTCCGCTTTTGTACTGCTCTGGCCCTGATAGCGAGCATGGTATTTTCAGCACCTCTGTGGTCAGCGGATAAACCTGAGACTGAAGAAGACAGCGTGCAAGAAACGCCCACAAACCAAGCACAATCAAATCAGCCCGCAGAGGAAGCTGAAATTCCCAGCGACTTTAAAGCCGACGATTTTAAACCTAGTGAAGAGATCTCCGAAGACTTTCCGGTACCTCTTCCATCGGATATTTAACAACCTTTAATTAATGGCTTCTATTTAACAGCCTCAAGGATACTCAAATGAAACGTAATACCAATGAGATGTTCTTTCAACTGATCGCACTGTTACTGGCAGTAATTGTGGTCCACGCGATCTTTGTCACCGTCGTGCGTCCCAACGCCGAGAGCACCATTCGCCATCACGCCGAAATGGCTGCCGCAGGGGAAGCCTACGAAGTGCCGCGATCATTCTTTGTTGTTATCAAAGACTTTGAGCAGGAAGCCTGTTTTATTCTAATGTTTTGGGCCCTCGCCATTATGGGTTACAAAACCCGCAGCGCCCTCAGCGAACAGAAAATGTTTACAACACCGCTAATCGCCATAACCGAAGGCTCTAGGATATTGCCAGAAGATGCCAGCCAACTGGCCAGACCACTGCAATCACTGCCAGAAAGTCAGCGCCCCCTCCTATTGCCCCGTGCACTGCAAACCGCCCTCACTCGATTTCAGGTAACCGACAGCGTTCAGTCCGCAACCGATGCCGTGAGTAGCGTATGTAACAATGAAAACGACCGTCTGGATTCAGAGCTATCAATGGTTCGCTATATCACCTGGGCGATTCCCTCGATCGGTTTTATCGGCACCGTGCGCGGCATAGGCGCCGCACTGGGTCAGGCCCATGAAGCCATGGAAGGAAATATTGCCGGTGTTACAAGTAGCCTGGGGGTGGCCTTTAACTCGACGTTTATCGCCCTGCTGATCAGCATGATCGTGATGTTTTTCATGCATCAACTACAGCTGATTCAAGAGCGTTTAGTGCTCGATTCTCACGATTACTGTGAAAACAATCTGCTGCGATTTTTAAAAGCGAAATAAACCATGAGCACTGCTGTTCTCGAATTTAACGACCAAGCACTTCTGATTAAAACTCAGGATGGAGAGCTATTTTCCGAGCCCGGATTTGCCCTGCACAGTGACCAGGGCATTATCACCGGCCTAGAAGCCCGTCAACAGGCCTGGCTGCAACCGCAAAATATCTATCGACAATACTGGCGCCAACTCAATCAAAGCAAACTCGACAACGACCACCAGTGGGCTCGCCACCATGCCGATATCGCCTTTGCGCAACTGAAAAACCTAGCGGCCAAAGCAGGCTCACCAGAGCAACTAATACTCAGCGTTCCAGCCACATTCGATGACCAACAGCTATCCCTGTTGCTGGGACTGATCAGCGCCATTCCAGCCACTGTAGTCGCCATTGTAGACACCGCACTAGCCGACTGCCTGTCGTTAGAAGATGATGTTCACGGGCATGAAAAACCCGAAAAACACACCCTGCATGTGGATTTACATATGCATCAACTGGTCGTTAGTCAAATCAGCTTTGAACATAAAAACCTGCGTATAAAGGCCCATCAAATTATTCCAGATATCGGCGCCGCAGCCATCTACAACGCACTGGCAGGTCATATACGCGACCTCTCGATAAAGAATTATCGCTTTGATCCCCTGCATACCTCAGAGGGTGAACAGGCTATTTATAACCTGCTACCGGATTGGATAATGCGCTTTGGCAACGCATCGGAATACAGCCTCACCCTGCCCTCACCGCGAGGAGACATATCTCTAGTGGTACGCAAACGCGATATAGAGACCCTGCTGGAAACTCGCCTGCAGGGCCTAACCAGACTGATTAAAAAAATATCGCCCAACGACATCACCTACTCCCACAACAGCAAATTACTCTCGACACTAAACCCAGAGCTATGCTCGGCCAGAGAGCTCAGTGAGACCCAAGGCATTGACAACTGCCTGAGCAGCTACGAATACCTCCTCCAACAGAGTGGCGATCTGCATCGCATTACCTCACTAAAACAGACCCAGAATAATTCGGGGCGACGCAAGTCGGATATCGCACCCCCAGCCCCAGCAACCCATCTGTTTTACCAAGGGCGCGCCTGGCCGTTAAACGAACCGCTGAGCATTACCATCGATGGCAAGCGACTCAATGTGACGCAACTAGTCGACAATAATGCGGCCCTAGTGCTGTCGATATGCCGAGGCGAGCTGAATGTCATCCATCTCGACAGCGACAGACTGATCCAGTTGCCAAACACCACTGAGCCCGGCGAAGAATTATTTATCGGCGACCATCGACTGCAGTTGATCGAGGTCTTCAATGATTAAAAAGCGCCGCAATATTGCCTTTAGCCTTTCCTTTCTCGACATCATGGCCTGCGGCTTTGGCGCGGTAACGCTGTTATTTCTAATCCTTCGTCACAACGCTACAGAGATTGAAACACCAGACCCGCGACTCGCCTCTGAAGTCAATCTGCTGCAAGAGGACATACGTCAGGCAGAGCAAGAAAGAGTCGAACTACTCAACAGTCTCGAGCAATTGCAACTGCAATTGGTCACAGTACAGGGTGCCTCCGAGCGCGTGATTACCGATCTGCAAGAGCAGGAAAAAAGTATTCAAGCCGACCCCAAAGATGATATTGCCAAACTCCGCCGACAAGTAGAACAACTGGAAAAAGAAACCGCCCAGATGGAAGAGGTGGAATTTGGCGACAAAGTGCGTGAGTTTCTCGGTGATGGCAACCGTCAGTATCTCACCGGCCTCAAACTCGGTGGTGAACGGGTTATTATCCTCGTCGATGGCTCCGCAAGCATGCTGGCCGACACTGTGGTTAACGCCGTGCGCCGACGCAATATGAGCGACAGTCAAAAAAAGCTCTCGCCCAAATGGGTTTGGACGATGCGCACCGTAGAATGGCTACTCGCTCAACTGCCACCCAGCAGTCGCTTTCAACTGTATATCTTTAATACCGAAGTCCAGCCAGCAATTATCGGCAGCGAAGGAGAGTGGCTGGATGCCGCAGACTCTTTAGCACTGGAAAAAGCCGTCGCGGGCTTGCGCAATTATTCACCAGGATCTGGCACCAGCCTGATTAATGCCATCGCCGCCGTGAACGACTTTGAAGACAAGCCCGACAACATGTTCCTGCTCACCGATGGCCTGCCAACTCAGGGAATCAACCCACCGAAAAAATATATGGTCAGCGGACGTCAACGCAGAGACTTTTTTTCCGCCGCCAGCAAAACACTGCCCCGCGGAATGCCGGTGAATACTATTTTATTCCCCATGGAAGGTGACCCAGAAGCCGCCGCGCTGTTCTGGCAACTCGCCCTCAACACACAGGGCGCCTTTATCGCCCCGTCGCGAGACTGGCCATGAAACGCCAACGCCGGGAATTTCAAGAAGCCAGCATCTCTTTTCTGGATGTCATAAGCTGCGGCTTTGGCGCCATTGTATTGCTGCTGGTCATCGCCAAGGTCGGTGATCCCGCCGCCCTTGAAGCGGCGGAAAATAAACTCCGCGGCACCGTCAAAGAGTATCAAGAACGGCTGTTTGATGTGCGCGGTGAATCCGTTGTACTCAACGAACAACTCAAATCCCGCAAAGAACAGCTCTCCGACCTAACCGAGCGCGTTGCCCGACTAAAAGCCAAACTCGCCAGCGTTGAAAAACAGTCTGTGCAAATATCTCAGTCTGAAGCCCGTGAAAAAGAACAGTTACAACTGGTTATGCAGGTACTCAGCGAAGAGATGGAACGTCTGCTGGGCCCAGAATTTAAACAGCAAAACAAACTGATTGGCGGTATCCCCGTCGACAGTGACTACATTATTTTTGTTATCGACACCTCCGGCAGCATGCAGGTTGCCGCCTGGGAAAAAGTCAAAAAAGAGATGATCAATATTCTCGATATTTACCCCGATGTAAAAGGCCTGCAGGTGCTCAATGATATGGGCCAATATATGTTCTCCGCCTACCGTGGACGCTGGATACCAGACAGCCCAGCGATGCGCGAAACCATTATCAGCACATTGAACACCTGGGCACCGTTTAGTAACTCCAGCCCGGTTGAAGGGATTAATGCGGCGATTCAAACTTTTTATAAAACCGACCGCAAGATCAGCATCTACACATTGGGCGACGACTTTCAGGGCAGATCGATTCGCAATGTAGTCAAAGCCGTAGATAAACTTAACCAAGCCCACCGCGGCGCCGACCGACTCGTACGCATTCATGCGATAGGATTTCCGGTGCATTTTCCCCGTGGCGGCTCACCCAGCGCCTCGGCAATCAAGTTCGCCGCCCTAATGCGAGAATTAAGTTACAACAATGGGGGAACCTTTATAGGCCTTAACAGCCTTAATTAAGGGAATCAAAATTATGCAGACAACTAAAATAAGCCTTATCGCGACCCTTTTTGCCCTGCTAGTCATCACTGGCTGCAGCTCTTCGGCACAGGTTCAAGTCGAGCGAAAATTTCCGACCGTCGTCTCAAAACCCAAAGCAGTCAGTGCCTCAATTATTTTTAACGATGAATTTAAAGCCTATGTGGCAACACCCAACAAAAACACCAGCATCGACATCGGCTCCGCCCAAACCATACTGCTCAGCAATGCCTTTAAAGGACTGTTTGACAACATCGAATTTATCTCATCCGAAGACCAGGTGAGCTTTGAAAATGCACTGGTGATAACCCCATCCGTTCAGGAAGTTCAGGTCTCAACACCCTCCGACACCTATCTCAATGTCTATGAGGTGTGGATCAAGTACAGCCTAGATATCCAAACCTCCAAAGGCGATCAAATCGACAACTGGTTTATGCCCGCTTACGGCAAGACACCGGATTCTTTTATGCTGTCAAAAACCAATGCCATCGAAGAAGCTGCCGTTATCGCCCTGCGCGATGCCGGTGCCAAATTACTCCTCGATTTTTATCGAATTCCGAGCATCTACAATTGGCTGATACGAGAGCGAAGGCGAGGAGATGAACAGTGAAAAAATTAATCCTCCTGTTTAGCATGGCAGGACTACTCGCCGGCTGTGGCGCCACCACCAGCATTGACGAATACCGTCCAAGCAACAGCATTATGGAAATCAACAGCGATGAATCCGTTGTTATACTCGGGCGCCGCGATGCCGGCCACTACGACACAGACCGAGAATTTATCAGCTGCGTTTCTGGAAAAATGAAAGGCGCGGATATCGGTGTAGTCCCCGAGCAACAATTTATCGACTCCATCTACCCCTGGTTTGAGCCGCGCACCGCACCCAAGGGGCTGAAAAGACTCACCCGCCTTATGCAGGATCCAGATATTAAAAGCCAAGTCGACATGCAGAAAATTCGCTATTTAGTCTGGCTTGATGGCTCCACCGAAACCGACAACCAAGGCGGTTCCATTAGCTGCGCCATAGGCCCCGGAGGCGGTGGCTGTTTCGGCTTTGCCCAGTGGGAAAAAAGCTCTGTTTATGAAGCGATCGTCTGGGATCTCAAGGACTTTAGCGAAAAAGGTCGACTGCGTGTAGACTCTGCCGGAACCTCCTATCTGATTGGTGCTGTGGCACCAATCCCACTGTTAACACCGGTCAAAAAGGATGCCTGCAGCAGCCTTGGTAAACAGTTAAAAAAGTTTTTTACAGTGCAAGACCAAATGGAATAGGAAAGCCAGATGACATATTTATCGTTGCCTCTTCAACTTGCTCTTTGGGCCGCCCTGTTAATTCCGCTGGAATTGCTCGCCAAAACCACCGGCGAAGATATCTATAACGAAGTACTCCAATCCACACCGATCTACGACGACCCAATACTCGACAGCTACATCCAAAAACTCGGCGCCGAAATCATCGCCCAATCAGAGATGGCCGGTGAAAAATTTACCTTCACACTGCTCGACTCACCCGACCTAAACGCATTCGCCACCCGCGACAACTATGTCTACGTCAACCGCGGCCTGCTCAACTATGTCAGCAATGAAGCACAGCTAGTCTCAGTGCTCGCCCACGAAGTTGGGCATATCACCAAAAAGCATGTCACCGGCCAAGAGGGCAAAGCAACCGGCGCGCAGATTCTCTCGACCATCGCCGCCGTACTCTCAGGTAGCGGCGAAGTTTATGAAGCGGGCATGGCCTATGCCAACTCCATTATCCGTGGGCATGGCCGCCGCAACGAACTGGAAGCCGATGAAGCGGGCGCCGAATATATGGCCAAACTGGGTTACGCCCCCAGTGAAATGATCAGCATGTTATCGATAATGAAAGACTACGAAATGCTGCAAAAAGATCGCGCCAAAGCTAAGGGCGCCAGCAAGCAGACCTATCATGGAATATTCGCCAGCCACCCGCGCAATGATTCGCGCTTGCGTACCGTGGTGAGTAAAGCTCAACGTCTGCAATCCAGCGAATCCCGCAGCGATGGCGCAGAAAAGTATCGCCAACTCACCGAAGGTTTAATCTGGGGGGAAAACTTTCTCGCCAAAGAAAAGAAGCCCGAACGCTACTCAGATATGACCCTGCGAGTACGCCTTGATTACCCTGAGGGCTGGACACAAACCAATGACGCCACCAAGCACAGCTCAGTGGGCGAACCCGAGAGCAAAGATGCAAAGCTCTCGCTAACCCCGATTGCGCGCACCACCCAGAGTCCCGAGGAATACCTCTACAACTTTCTCAAAGTGTCAAAACTTGAACAGGGTCGCGAAATCTCTCCCGCTGGACTCAAAGGTTTTAGTGGAATTTTGCCCGGTACCGACAATCAGCCAGACCAACGCATTGCGGTTATCTATTACAAACTCAATGCCTTTGTCTTTAGTGGTGAAGTGGATAAACAGGAACAGTTTGCCGCCACCGATAAATTGTTTACCGAATCCCTTAAAACCTTCCGCCCCATCTCAAGACGAGAAATTGAAGGTCAAAAACCCAAGACCATTCACTATGTGAAAGCCACCAACGCCACCACCTTCGACGGGCTGGGCAAGGCCTTGAATCTTAGCCCCACAGATATCGATGATCTGCGTATAATCAACGGTCATTACCCCAGCGGTGAACCCCGCGCTGGCGATTGGATAAAAATCTTTAAACAGTAAAGCTGCCGTGACGATAAAAAAACCTACGCCCAAACTACTCTTTCTACTGCTGATCATAATGTTGATTATTCTCGGCCTATTTTTCAGTACCACCTATTGGCACAGCCCCTGGAGCTCTGCCGAAACCGAAAAAGACTGGGCCATGGATCAGTTGACCACTCCCGATAACAGCGCGTTACAAAACCGTATCAACAACCAGCTCTTTGGTTCAGCCATAGTCGATGCTCCGGGTATAGGCACAGATATAGATAGCACTGTCAATGAGTCAGCTATGGACGCTAAGTTGGCGGGTTTAACCAAAAACGTAACCACGCAAAAGCTTCCCAGCAGTCAGCAACTTAACGATTTTTATCAGAGCAACCGCGACAGCTATCGAGAGCCATCAAAACTCTGGTTGTGGGTGGTTGGCTTCACTACCGCCCGTCATGGCGGGCAGGTTTTTGAAAAAGCCCAACTAGCGCTCAACCATTCAGAGGAAAAATCATCAACCCCAGAGGGAGATATGTTCGATCGCTATGGGGCTATATTGTCGACCGAGCTGGAAGAGAAATACGGGCGGGCATTTACTGCAAAGTTGCTGTCGCTTATCAGCGACAACGATAGCGAATCACTACCCTGCTGGGCAGGGCCCATCAGCTCACCCTTTGGCGCGCATCTGGTCTGTGTGAAAAAAATTAACTGGGGTGCTTACACACCCCTTGAAGAGATAAGATCAGAGTTGATCAACGACTGGCGTTTCTCGGTAGCAACCGAGAGTTAAAAGCCAGCTCTATCTAAGCCATCAACTCAGCAAAGAACTTGCGCAAGCCATCCGCGCCAGACTCTTCCCAAGTCTTGAGTGCCGCAGTACCGACAATCGCCATATCTGCAGAACCACGCAAAAAGTCCATATCTTCCTTGCCACTAATACCAAAGCCAACACCAATCTGCGCGTCGGTATGTTGACGACAGCGCTCGATCAGCGCCAGCACATCATCACCCATATTGGTTTTCGAACCAGTAACACCTTTGCGCGCAACCACATAAACCAGACCGCGACTTACCGCACCCAACTGTGCCAGACGCTTATCACTGCTAGTCGGCGTCATCAAAATAATCGGCTCAATACCCGCCTCTTCCGACAGGCGATGCAGGTTGGCAGACTCTTCTACCGGCAGGTCCGGCAGAATATAACCAACACCACCCGCCGCTTTAAGACGCTTAACAAAAGTCTCTTCACCCATCTTAAACACAGTGTTGTAATAACCCATCATCAACAGCTGAAAAGGAAAACGTTCACTGGCCTGCCGCATAAACTCAAAGCAGTCCTCAACCGTAGTGCCGGCTTTTAAAGATTGCTCATTGGCATTTACAAACAATGGGCCATCGGCACTGGGTTCAGAAAATGGAAACTGCAGCTCAACCAGATCAACACCGGCTTCCGCCATAATCTCCAGCTCTTGCATATTGGCTTCAAAGGAAGGGTAACCACAGACCACATGGGCCATCACCAACAGATCTTTATCTTTTTTACGTTCGGCAAGAAAACTTTGCAGAGCCATTAGTTATTCTCCGCGCGGTACTGATCCGCTTTGCCATTAATAAATGTTTTCCACTTCGCATCATCCAATGCATCGGCAATGGTAAAGATATCTTTATCACCGCGACCGGATTGGTTGATCAATATAATTTCGTCTTTGCCCATAGTCGGCGCTTCTTTAATCGCCGTCACAAAAGCGTGAGTACTCTCCAGCGCAGGAATCAAACCCTCAGTGCGCATAGTCAGTCGCAACGCTTCCTTAACTTCAATATCGGTAGCCGCTTCAAAGCGCACCTTGCCCTTATCGTGGAGATGAGCAAAGATCGGATTGACACCTATATAGTCGAGACCGGCAGCAACCGAATGAGTCTCATTCATATTGCCTTCCTCGTTCTGCAGAAAATAGGTTTTAAAACCCTGAGCAACGCCGACAGTAGCGTCGTCATAAGCCAGACGTGCAGCGTGCATATAAGAGCCCACACCCTGACCACCAGCTTCACTGCCAATCAGCTCAACATTATCATCGTCAAAGAAGGCCTGGAAAATGCCCATGGCATTTGAACCACCACCGACACAGGCGTAAACACGATCCGGCAATCTGCCAGTCTGAGCAAGCATCTGCTCGCGCGCCTCAAAGCCGATAATCGATTGGAACCAGCTAACCATCTCCGGGAACGGATGAGGTCCACAGGCAGTACCCAAAATATAATGCGTATCAGCCATATTGGTGACCCAATCACGCATCGCTTCATTAATTGCATCCTTAAGCGTCTTCTGACCATCTTGGACAGCCACAACCTCGGCACCAAGATTTTCCATCCAGAACACATTCGGACGCTGGCGTGCCACATCCACTGCACCCATATAAATCTTACAGTCAAAACCAAAGCGCGCCGCCATGGTCGCCGTAGCAAAACCGTGCTGACCAGCACCAGTCTCCGCAATCACCTTACGCTTACCAAGCCGCTGACATAAAAGGCCCTGGCCCATTACATTATTTACCTTGTGCGAACCGGTGTGATTAAGATCTTCACGCTTAACATAAATCTGCGCACCACCCAGTTTGCGCGACAGGTTTTCCAGATGCGTCACTGGCGTTGGTCGGCCAGAATAGCTCTGCATCAATGCAACATAGTCCTGCCAGAATTTTGGATCCGCTTTGCACTCGCGAAAACAGACCAACAACTCTTCAATTGTTGCATGTAGAATTTCAGGCAGAAAAACGCCGCCGTATTCCCCGTAGTAGCCTTCGCGGCCATCGGAGAAGTCAAAAATATCCATGGAAAACCTCAACAGATTGCGGTCGTTTCCCCTATGGGAGACCGCTTTTTGGGTGAATCACAATAAAGCGCCTAGTTTATCCAAGTCACCGGAATGACACAACGCTCAGATTCAATGTTGTTTT